>NZ_CP186691.1:0-3122317 GCF_049532945.1 Faecalibacterium prausnitzii | reverse complement strand
CGGCGACGTCGCAGAAGACAGCGCAAAAACAGCGCGGCTCGCGCAATCCACCCGCGCCCACCCATCTGACAGCTCTCGTGTGCAAACCCACAGGGGCTGTTTTATTTTCGTCTGCGCATGGTGCAGCAGCATGCAGCACATCCTCGAAGTTGAGAAAAACGGAGCATTTGTCACAAACTTATCACAAAAAGGTTACAAACCGATTTTTTCCACTCAAAAAGATTGTGAAATGATTGTTTATCTGGTATCATATCGGGGTGGCTGGCCAATCGTGCCGGTCTGCGAGAAGAAATGAATCAAGATCAAGGAGAAGTATCCATGAAGAAAAAGAACGTTCTGGCTTCGCTGCTCCTGGCAGGTGCGATGTTCCTGACCGCATGCGGCGGCAGCGCATCCTCCACCAGCGCAGCAGGCGGCGTGTCCGGCAGCTTTACCGGCACGGCCAAGGGCATGGGCGAGGTGTCCGTCACCCTGACCCTGACGGACAACGTCATTACCGACTGCACCGCCAAGGGCGACGAGGAAACCTCCGGCATTGGCTCGGTGGTCATTGAGCAGTTCCCCGGCGAAGTCGTGGAAGGCAACACCATCAACCTCGACAGCATCAGTGGTGCGACCATCACCTCCAATGCGTTCGTGGAGGCTGCCAAGGCCGCACTGACCGAGGCCGGCCTGAACCCCGACGATTACATGGCCAAGGCAGACAAGACCGCCAACGGCGAGACCGTCAGCTATGATGCCGACGTCGTCGTCATCGGTGCAGGCGGCGCAGGCATGACCGCTGCCATCACCGCTGCTGCCGAGGGCAAGAGCGTTGTGATCGTGGAGAGCCAGGCCATGGTGGGCGGCAACTCTGTGCGCGCTACCGGCGGCATGAACGCCGGCAAGACCGTGTATCAGGATGAGAACGAGTTCGGCGAGTCTGCCGGTGTCGAAAAGACCCTGAAGACCGCTGCTGAAAAGTACGCTGACAACGAGACCATCACCGCTCTGGCAAAGACCGTCTCTGAGCAGTGGGCAGAGTACCAGAAGAACCCCACCGGCTACTTCGACTCTGTTGAGCTGATGGAGCTGGACACCATGATCGGCGGCAAGGGCATCAACGACCCTGCTCTGGTGGAGACCCTGTGCGCCAACTCTGCTGATGCCATCGACTGGCTGGACGAGCACGGCATCACCCTGCACAGCGTTTCCAGCTTTGGCGGTGCATCCGTCAAGCGCATCCATCGCCCTGTGGACGAAGAGGGCAAGGTCGTCTCCGTGGGCGCTTACATGATCCCCCTGCTGGAGGAGAACTGTGAGAAGCGCGGCATCGACATCGTGCTGAACACCACCGTCGATACCATCCTGACCGATGCCAACGGCGCAGCCGTGGGCGTTTCCGGTACCGATAAGGACGGCAATACCGTCGTCGTCAACGCCAAGAGCGTCGTTCTGGCCACCGGCGGTTTCGGTGCCAACCTCGATATGGTCACCCAGTACAAGCCCGAACTGGCAGGCTTCATGACCACCAACGCTGCCGGCGCTCAGGGTCAGGGCATTGAGATGGCCACCGCCATCGGCGCTGGCACCGTGGATATGGACCAGATCCAGATCCACCCCACCGTTGAGGCCAACACCGCTGCCCTGATCACCGAGGGTCTGCGCGGCGACGGCGCTGTGCTGATCAACGCCGAGGGCAAGCGCTTCATCGACGAAGTGGGCACCCGTGACGTGGTCTCTGCTGCTGAGATCGCTCAGACCGGCAGCTACAGCTGGCTGGTGGTCGATCAGGCTATGGTCGATGCTTCCAGCGTCATTCAGGGCTACATCAAGAAGGGCTATACCGTGACCGGCGAGACCTACGAGGAGCTGGGCAAGGCAATGGGCGTTGATGAGGCTGCTTTTGCCGAGACCATGAAGACTTGGAACGGCTATGTTGAGGCCAAGAATGACCCCGACTTTGGCCGCACCAGCTTTGCAAACCCGCTGGATACTGCTCCGTACTATGCAATCAAGGTCACTGCTGGTGTGCACCACACCATGGGCGGCCTGACCATCAACACCAACACCGAAGTCCTCAAGGAGGACGGCACTGTGATCCCTGGCCTGTTTGCAGCAGGTGAGGTCACTGGCGGTGTGCACGGTGCAAACCGTCTGGGCGGCACCGCCGTGGCCGACTTTGTGGTCTTTGGCCGCATCGCCGGTGAGAGCGCAGCCAACTACGCAAGCGCACAGTAAAACCGAATAAAAGGCCGGGAGGCCGCCTCTGTCGAACGACTGGGGCGGCCTCCCGTTTTTGTTGGGAAAATTCCCTTCCCCCTGCGGGGAAAAGCATGGTATAATCAGGGCATCAAAAAGAGAACCGGCAAGAGGTATCCGCTATGATGTACACACTGCATTTCGATTCCCCGCTGGGCGGCATTCTGCTGGCGGCAGATGATGTGGGCCTGACAGGGCTTTGGTTCGACGGCGAACCGTATTTTGCCGAGGGTCTGGACCCGGAACACACAGCGCAGAAAACGCCCATCCTGCAGCAGGCAGAACGCTGGCTGGAGGTCTATTTCAGCGGCCGGGAGCCGGGTTTCACCCCGCCGCTCCATCCCATGGGGTCGCCTTTCCGGCAGGCGGTGTGGGAGCTGCTGCTGCAGATCCCCTACGGCCAGACCACGACCTACGGTGCGCTGGCAAAACAGCTGGCGGAAAAGCAGGGAAGGCTCCGCATGTCTGCACAGGCAGTGGGCGGTGCCGTCGGGCACAATCGGATCGCGATCCTCATCCCATGCCACCGGGTCGTCGGAACGAACGGCAGCCTGACTGGCTATGCGGGCGGCATCGACAAAAAGGAAAAACTGCTGCGGATGGAACACGTCAACATGGAGCAGTTCTTTGTGCCGTAACCGGGGGAGAAGGCCGCGATGCCATCCCCTTGGGAACCGGATGACTGCCGCATCCGGCATCCGGGCAAGTAAGTGCAGGCAGCGGTCGTCGTTGTTCAAGTCCTCTTATCCGTATAGCAGAGCGCAAGGAAAAATAAATCAGCGGCAGTCCTCCCGGTAGACATTCCTACAGGTTGGGAACCGCGCACTAACAAAAGCCCCACTGGGGCTTTTGTTGCCCCGCCTGCGGTGGGGCCGTGCTGTTCAAGTCCTCTTATCCGCATAGAACAGTGTTTCCAAAAGGGCGGATACAAAAAGAAAAACGACAGCCTTTTTTGAAAGCTGTCGTTTAAGAGTGCAGGAATGCAATCCAAATCCGAACCATTTCCCTCGGATGCAACTTCCGTCGCTTCTCCAAAAGTCACGGTCTGTGTCCCTTCTTTATAGTTGAAGGTTATCAAAACCTTATCATCGTACAGGTAAATCGAATTGATGAACGTGTCCACCAGTGCCTGCCGCTGGTCTTTCTGATTCATGTTGAGTTTACGGAACCGCAGCAGCCAAAAGCGAATGAACTCCTCCGTGACCTTGGGCTTTGCCAGCTTTTCTTCTGCAATGCGGGCTTCAAGCTCACGCTTGGTTTCTTCCAGTTGCTCCAACCGCTCCTTGGTGGAACTGGTCAGGATTCCAGCCTGAATCGCATTCAGCATATTCTGGATACCCGATTCCGCATCCCGGAGCTGCTTTTCATAAAGAGGAATGTTGGTGTTTTCCTTGTTTTGCAGTTCCATCACCTTGGCGATGATGGACTCCATAGCGGCATCGTCTTTTACAAGCTGCATGGTCTGGTTAACCACAAGATCTTCCAGCCACTGTTTACGGACAGTTTTCTTCTTGCAGCCCTTCTGCTTTTTTGCGGTAGCACATTTATAATAGCGGTGAACTTCTCCCGTCCGACTTGTACCGCTTTCGCCAAACATCAGTGCCCCACAGTAGCCGCAGAACAGCTTGGTGGTGAGCAGGTAGTCATCCTCTGCCTTTCTACGGGCAGGGGCTTTCTTGTTTTTCAACATCTTCTCCTGTACATCGTTGAAAAGCTCTACGGACACGATAGGTGGAATCGCATCGGGAATCAGGACGTCCCGGTACTTCAACTCGCCGATATATCGGCGGTTGCTCAGCATGTGCTGGATGACATTGAAAGTCATTGGCCCACCGCGCTTATTCTTGATGCCCTTTTCATTGAGCCAATCCCGAATCTCCCGCATCGTCTGTCCGTCATTGTACCGCTGGAAAGCTTCAGCTACAAAGGGAGCTGTGAGTGGGTCGATTTCAAAGCGGCGGTCTGCGTTGATGGTGTAGCCGAAAGGGATAGCACCGCCAGAAAATTTGCCTTTCAGGGCGTTTTCCGTCATGCCGCGAATGACCTTTTCGGACAGATCAGCGGAGTAATACTCGGCATAACCTTCCAGAACCGATTCCAGAATGATACCTTCCGGGCCATCCGAAATGATCTCGGTGGCAGACATAAGCTTGACACCGTTCTTCTTCAGCTGGGTCTTATACCGGGCACTGTCGTAGCGATTCCGGGCAAAGCGGTCAAGTTTCCAGACCAGAACAATATCAAACAGCTTCTTGTCGCTGTCCTTTATCATCTGTTGGAATTGAGGGCGATTATCCGTCTTGGCAGAGATGGCGCGGTCAATGTAGTGCTTGACGATAGTGATGTCATTCTTTTCGGCATAGGCCGTGCATTCACGAATCTGGCCTTCGATGGATTCTTCGCGCTGGTTATCACTGGAATAGCGGGCGTAGATGACGGCAGTCATAGCAGGACCTCCCTTCAGATAGGTTTGGCGGAATTTTATTTCGTATAATTTATATCATATTTTGTATTATTTTGCAAGAAGATCTTTAAAAGGTCGTTCTTTCGGTTTTGCTGTAGAGACGGATTGTTACATCCCAATTTTGCATTTATCACAAACTGTCCAGTCAGGCGATGTGCAACTTACCCAAAAAGATTCATCGGAAGAAGTCGATTTCCGCATAGATTGCGGCAAAACCATTCATGGACAATCCTTTGTAGAGCTGTTACACTAATATTGTCAAAAACGAAACGCCCGGAAAGGAGCGAAGCAACATGAAGATCATTTTTCGGGCCGATGACCTGGGCTTCAGCGAAGGGGTCAACTGCGGTATCTACCGTGCCGTCAAGGACGGCCCTATCACCTGCACCGGCCTGATGCCCAATATGCCTCAGGCGGCCGCCGGATATGAGATGGTTCGGGATACCGGCGTGGAGGTGGGCCAGCATACCAACATCTGCGTGGGCAGACCTTTGAGCGACCCGGCCAGGATTCCCTCTTTGGTGGGGAGCGACGGTAACTTCTGCACCAGCCGTGAGATACGCGCCCGCAAACAGGACACCATTGTCTTGGAGGAGGTGGAGCTGGAGATTCAGGCACAGCTGGACCGGTTCCGCGCGATCACCGGCAAGGACCCCGCCTATTTTGAGGGGCACGCCGTCATGTCCCCCAACTTCTTTCAGGGGCTGAAAAATGTAGCGGCCCGCAATGGCCTGCTCTACTGTGACCCGGTGGATCCCCAGTGGTCGAAAGAGCACGGCATCCAGTGCGCATCCTTCTACCACCTGGATGAAAAGGGACTCTATGATCCGTGCAAGTATATCTTCGGGGATGAAGCCAAACTGACGGACAAAGAGTGCTCCGTGCTGGTGTTCCACCCTGGTTATCTGGACCAGTACCTGCTGGACCATTCCTCCTACACCCTCATCCGGCCCATGGAGACGGCCTTCCTGTGCAGCGACGCCCTCAGGGATTGGATGCGGCAAAACCAGGTGGAGCCCATGACATTTACGGGCCGGGTCAGGGAATTTTTGGGAAAGGACGGTCAGTGATACGCTATGCTGGACGCCAAGTTGGCCGATTTGCTGGAAGGCCTGTCAGAAAGTGAATATGTGCCCTCCCAGGCATTGGCCGGCCACTGTGGGATCAGCGACCGTACCGTCCGAACACGGGTCCAGGAGCTGCGGGAGGAACTGGAGCGCAACGGCGCGACCATCGAATCTCGGCAACGCTATGGTTACCGTCTGGTGGTGCAGGACAGACAGAAGTACCAGATTTGGCTGAAGGATGAGCACGCCCGGATGCAGGAGGCCGTCCCCAACACGGTGGAGGACCGTTTCCACTACCTGCTGGCGCTGTTCCTGCGGGACGAAAACTATCACAAGATCGAAACGCTAAGTGAAACTCTCTGGGTCTCCACTAAAACCCTCTCCAATGAGCTGCGGCAGGTGGAATTTGCCCTCGGGCACTATAACCTGACCATCGAGCGCAAGCCCCACTATGGGATGCGAGTCACCGGCAGCGAGTTTGATAAACGCAAGTGCTGCATGGACTACCTGATGCAATCCTGCTACGCTGAAGAAAGGGCAAAGACCAAACTGACCCCGCGCATCGGCGAAGTGCTGTTGGATGTGATACTGCGGCAGAGGATCAAATTCTCCGAAGCCGCTTTCCAGAACATCGTCTCCTATCTGTATATCGCCTGCCTGCGGGGAAGGGAAGGCAATGTGATCCGGCAAGCGCCGGAAAACCAACAGCTGCGGGTCCGAAACACCCAGGAGTACAGCGTGGCACAAACGCTGGTGCAAAAGCTCCGGGAAGTGGAGGTCGAAATCGCAGACACACAGGCTGAGATGATGTACATTGCCGTTTTTATTGCGGGGCGGCGCATTTTGGGGGACGAATCCAAATTGCAGGCCAACCCCGTGGTGACGAAAGCGGTCAATGAGCTCAGTGCTTTGCTGCTGGACTGCATTCAGCGGGTATACAACCTGAACTTCAGAGAGAATCTGAATGTCCGCATTGCGCTGTACAACCACCTGGCCACCTTTCATATCCGCATGATGTACGGCATCCCGATGCCAAACCCCATTTTGGATGAAGTCAAGCAAAACTATCCCTTTGCTTTTGCCATAGCCCAGCGGGCGATGGTGGAGTTGGAGCAGTTTTATCAGCGCAAAATTCCTGAAGATGAGACCGGCTACTTTGCTATCATTCTGGAAATGGCGCTGGAATCCCTCAAGGAAAACATCGAAAAGAAAAACATCCTGCTGGTCTGCATGACAGGCAAATCCAGCAGCCGGTTTCTGGCCTTTCGGTTCCGCAATGAATTTGAGGTCTATATCAACCGGTTGGATGTATGCAGTATGTATGAATTTGAACAGTACGACCTGCACGACACCGACTATGTATTCACGACGGTGCCGCTGCACACCGCGGCCAAGATCCCTATTTACGAGATCAGCAACTTTTTGGATGAGAGCGATATCCCCCAAGTGCGCCGAAAGCTGGAACAAGGCAGCGTGGACTTTCTCCGTCGGTATTACCGGCAGGAACTGTTCTTCCCCCATATCCAGGCCGGGACCCGGGAGGAAGCGCTGCGCCAGATCTGTCACCAGATGGCGCAGGTCTACCCCATGCCGGAGGAAGAGTTCTGCGCTTCGGTACTGGCCCGGGAGCAGATGGGCGGCACCGATTTTGGCAACAACGTGGCCATCCCACACCCGGAGGAGTGCTTCGTAAAAGAGAATGTGGTCTGTGTGGCCATCCTGGACAAACCCATCCGCTGGTCCGCCAATACGGTACAGCTGGTGATCTTAGCGGCCATTTACGATTCCGCTTCAGCCCAGGCCCAAAAGTTTTACCAGCTGACCAGCTCGCTGATCAGCGACCGGGTACGGGTCAAGCGCATCATCGCCAAACAGGAGTACGAACATTTCATGAAACTGCTTTTAGAGTAAAAGGAGGAATCCAAATGGCTTTGCCCGACAACTTTCTATGGGGCGGCGCAGTAGCCGCCAACCAGTGCGAGGGCGCTTACAATGAAGACGGCAAGGGCCTGAGCGTGGCGGATGTGATGACGGCGGGTGACGCCCACACCAAGCGCCGGATCACCGATGGCGTCATCCCCGGCGAATACTACCCCAACCACATGGGCATCGACTTCTACCACCGCTATAAAGAGGACGTCAAACTTTTTGCCGAGATGGGCTTCAAGTGCTTCCGCACGTCCATCGCCTGGAGCCGCCTCTTTCCCCAGGGGGACGAGTCCGAACCTAACCCAGCGGGGGTGCGGTTCTATCACGACCTGTTTGACGAGCTGCACAAATACGGCATCGAGCCGGTGGTGACCATCAGCCATTACGAAATGCCCTACGGTCTGGTGAAAAAATACGGTGCCTGGCGGGACCGGCGGCTAGTGGATTTCTTCGAGAACTATTGCCGGGTCATCTTCAACGAATACAAGGGTAAGGTCAAATACTGGATGACCTTCAATGAGATCAACGCCATCGAGTTCGGTCCTTGGAACCCGGCGGGTCTGGACATTCGCCCGGACGAAAACCGGATGCAGGTGATCTACCAAGCGGCCCATCACCAGTTTGTAGCCAGCGCCAAAGCGGTGCTGCTGGGCCACAAGATTGACACCGAGAACAAGATCGGCTGCATGACCCTCTTTGGAGTGGTCTACCCCGAGACCTGCCACCCCCTGGACGCCAAGGCCGCCGACGATATGATGGCCACCATGCTGGCCTTCGCCGACGTGCAGTCCCGCGGGGAATATCCCCAGCGCCTGCTGAAAAAGCTGGAGCGCGCCGGGATCACCATCCAGAAAGAGCCAGGGGATGACGACCTGCTGCGCAGGGGGACGGTGGATTACATCGGGTTCAGCTATTATATGTCGATGGTCCAGGCCGGCCGCCCCACCGAGGCGGGCAGGGCCAAGGGCAATGTGGTGGCCGGGGTGGTCAACCCCTACCTGCCCTCCAGTGAGTGGGGCTGGCAGGTGGATCCCATGGGCCTGCGGCTGACCATGCGGCTGCTCTACGAGCGCTACCAGAAGCCCCTCTTTATTGTGGAAAACGGCTTGGGCGCTACGGACACGGTGGAAGCGGACGGAAGCATCCACGACAGCTACCGCATTGACTACCTGCGCCAGCACATCCAGGCCTTCAAGGCCGCGGTGGAGGAGGACGGCATCCCCCTGATGGGCTACACCCCCTGGGGCTGCATCGACCTGATCAGCGCCGGCACCGGCGAGATGAAAAAGCGGTACGGCTTCATCTATGTAGACCGGGACAATGACGGCAGCGGCACTTTGGAGCGCCGGCGCAAGGATTCGTTTTACTGGTACAAAAAGGTCATCGCCTCGAACGGCGAGGACCTGGATTAAAAGGAGGAACCACCTATGGCTGAAATGACCGAACAGGAAGAAATGCAGGTGTTTGAGCTGATCACCGCCGCCGGCGGTGCCAAGAGCACCTTTATGGAGGCCCTCTACAAAGCAAAAGAGGGCAAGTACGACGAAGCTGAAAAGCTGTTCAAGGAGGCGGACGGGTATTTCATCCAGGGGCACCATGCCCACGCCGCCATGATCGAGGCCGAGGGCCAGGGCGTTGAGACCACCGTCCGGCTGGTGCTGGCCCACGCCGAGGATCAGCTGATGAGCGCCGAGCTCACCAAAACAATGGTGGAGGAGATGATCGCACTCTACAAGCGGATCGACGCGCTGGAAGAGGCGCTGGAGCAAAAAAAGCAGTAAAGAGGAAAATCGCCAGCCATTCCGGTCTGGTAAAAATAAGGAGGAATTTTGTATGAAAAAGATTGTTTTGATGTGCAGCAATGGGATGTCCACCAGCTTGATGGTGGCTAAGATGCGGGAGGCCGCCGCCAAGGCAGGCTATGAATGCACCATCAACGCCTATTCTCTGGCAGCCGCCAAGGAAGTGGGCACCGATGCTGACTGCATCCTGATTGGGCCCCAAGTTAAGCACAAGCTGCCCCAGGTGCAGAAGGATTGTCCCGACGTGCCAGTAGCCGCCATTGAGATGAAGGACTATGGAATGATGAACGGTGCCGCCGTTCTAAAAGCTGCCCGCAAATTGATGGGCGAGGAGGTGTAAGCCATGGCAGAGAAAAAGAGCATGACCGACCGGATGGCGGCATTCAGCGACGTCGTCAACGGGAATATCTACCTGCAAAGCATTTCACAGGGCATCATGACGTTTCTGCCGGTAATCATCATCGGTTCCTTCGCCAGTCTGTTTTCAGGCCTGCCGGTGGATTTTTGGCAGAACTTTATCCAATCTACCGGTATCAGCACCCTGCTGACTGCGTTGGTGGGAGCTACCACCAATATGCTGGGCCTCTACTTTACCTATGGCGTCGCCAGCGTCTTTGCCGACAAAAAGGAAGTCCACAGCAAGATCGCACCCATCCTTGCTCTGATTGTCTATGTGACGCTGCTGCCCACCGCTGTCGACGCCAACGGCACAGCGGTTCTTTCCTTCACTTACATGGGCACCCAGGGCATGATTCTGGGCATCCTCGTCGCTCTGCTGACCATCTCGGTCTATAAGGCAATTGTGGACGCCAAAATCGTTATCAAAATGCCAGCGGGCACGCCGGAATACGTTTCCAATACTTTTGTCTCTCTGATTCCCGGTCTGGTCATCGCATTGATGGCTCTGGTGCTGCGTGGTCTGTTTGCGCTGACCCCTTGGGGAAACGCCTTCGACTGCCTGTACAACATTCTGCAAATGCCCCTCAACGCCATCGTGGGCGAGAACCTCTTTACTTTGACTATCATCAACCTGTTGACCCAGGTGCTGTGGTTCTTCGGCATCCACCCTGGTTTCCTGTCTAGTATGACCGCCCCCATTATGTTTGGGCTGGATGGGGCTAACCAAGCTGCCTATGCTGCCGGGCAGGCTGTACCCAACATCATCGGTATGGCCTTTTCCTACAGCACCACCATTGCAACCGTTTATCCCGCTTTTGCCTTAGCCCTGCTACTGTTTGCCAAATCTAGCCAGCTTAAGACGGTGGGCAAGATTTCAGTAGCTCCTGCTTTCTTCGGCATCTCTGAGCCATTGATCTTCGGCGCTCCTGTTGTGCTCAACCCAACCATTGTGGTTCCCTGGGTGATTACCCCTGCGCTGAATTTCATCCTGGGCTATGCAGCCTGTGCCATTGGCATTGTGCCACGCTATGCCGGCGTGACGGTATTCAACTTCCCCATGATTGCTACCGGCATCCTCAACGGCAGCGCAGCCATCGCAGCGATGGAAGTAGTCCTGTGCGTAATTGACCTACTGATTTTCATGCCCTTTGTTAAGATGCAGGACAAGAAGAATCTGGAAGCCGAAAAGCTCGCCATCGAATCTGAGCAGAACTGAACGTTCCCTCTTTTCCCCGCAGCTATACGGGCGACGCCATGCGCTGCCTGTATGGCTGCCTTTTAATAAGGAGATACACTATGTATTATCGTTCCCAGCCAGTTTCCGTCCATGTTCTTTGGATCGAAAGTCCCAGCAAAGAAAACCTCTACCTCGTCATTGGCCGACAGCGGGCCATCCTGATTGATGCGGGCTTGGGAGTAGGACATCTGCGGGCTTTTGTAGAAAATCTGACCAGCCTGCCCCTCACTGTCCTGCTGACCCATGGGCATATCGACCACGCCCCCGGCGCAACGGAGTTTGGCAAGGTCTATCTCAATAGCGCCGACCAGGCACTTTATCGCAGCCAGTGCAGTCTGGCTGACCGCCAGGGCTACCTGAAGGGCAATCTGAGGGATCGCTATGAGGAACTGACCGCTGGCAGCTTTGTGGAGGCTGACCCAAACAAGGACTTTGCCGAGCTGACCGACGGCATGATTTTTGATTTGGGCGAGGTGCATGTGCAGGCGGTGGCTTTCCCCGGGCACACCGCGGGCAGCACTGCTTTCCTTGTGGAGGAGGACAGGCTCCTGATTACGGGAGACTGCTACAACAATTTTACTTTCCTCTTTGGACCGGAGGCCGCCCCAGTGGAGGCGTACAGGGAAACGGTCGTCCAAGTGCGGGACCGCCTGACAGGCCGGTACGATCGGATCTTTGTCTCCCATCATGGGCCCGAGCTGCCCGTTACCCTCCTAGATGAGATGATTGAGCTGTGTGATCAGGTATTGGCAGGCGATACCGATGACGTGCCCTTCTCTTTTATGGGAATGAAAGCAACTATCGCTAAAAAGATGGATACTACTTTCCGCCGCTCCGATGGCAAGGCCGCCAACCTGGTGTACAGCAAATCCAAAATCCACAAAGCCCTTGCCTGTACATTGTGATCAAAAAAGGAGAGCTTGTTTTTATGCACATCGCGTTTGTATCTTTGGGCGCTTTTGGCCACATCAACCCCACCCTGGCCCTGGTCACCGAACTGGTGAAGCGGGGAGTGCGGGTGACCTACTTCACCACCGAGGCCTTCCGCCGCATCATTGAGCCCACCGGGGCAAAGTTCGTCCCCGTCCCCTCCTGGATGGCCGAGAACGACAAGCACAATGAAGGCGGCGAGAAGAAAGAGGATGACGGCGGGGTGGCCGCCGCGGTGCCCTTCCTCTTTTTGAACGAGGCTGGGGCCTACATCGACACGGTGCTGGACACCCTGAAAAACGACAAGCCCGACGCCATCGTCCATGACTTTGCGGGCATCGCAGGGACTATCGCCGCCGACAGTCTCAAGGTGCCCAACGTCATGCTCTACACCAGCTATCCCTCCAACGCCAGCTACTCGGTGGCCGCCGGCTTCGAGAACGTCCCGGCAGACCATCCCTTGCGCCAGGCCGCGGCCCAGCTGGCTCAAAGTTACGCCGAAAAATACGGCTGCCGCCTGATGACCGTCAAGGAGATCTTCGACGGTCACGGGGACTTCAACCTGGTCATGATGCAGAAAAAACTGGTACCAAACTACGAGACCTTCGATGACAGTTTTGTGTTCACCGGGGTGCAGATCGGCAAGCGGACCGCCTTCGGCAGCTGGAAGGCCCCCGACAACGGCAAGCCGCTGCTGTATTCGTCCCTGGGCACCGCCTTCAACAACTGGCCCGAGTATTATCCCATTCTGTTCGACGCGGTACGAGACTTGGATATCAACGTCTTTGCGGCCCTGGGCTCCATCGACCCGGCCAGCCTGAAAGACATCCCCGCCAACGTGGAGGTGGGCCAGATGGTGCCCCAGCTGGACATCCTCTCCCAGGCGTCGGTGTTCATCACCCACGCCGGCATGGGCGGCACCGGCGAGGCCATCTACTACGGCGTGCCCATGATCGCCATCCCCCAGATGGAGGAACAGGCTATCACTGCCCGGCAGATCGAAAAGCTGGGACTGGGCTGCGCCTTCCTGGATAAAAACGCCATCACCAGCGAGAGCCTGAAGGCAGCCATTCTCAAGCTGCTGACCGAGCCCTCCTACAAGGCCACCGCCCGCGCCTGCAGCGAGGATATGCGCAGCCTGGGCGGGGCCAAGGCCTCGGCTGAGGCACTGATGGCTTTCCTACGCAAGTAAGACATTTCCTGCCCTCTGCCGGGTGCCCCGCTCTGCACCGCACAGGGCGGGGCATACAGGAGGGGAACTCAAGAAAGAGGTTTATATGTCCAAATTCCCTGAAAACTTTTTGTGGAGCGCCTCCACTGCAGCCACCCAGATCGAGGGCGGCTGGAATGCCGACGGCAAGGGCGAGTCCATCTGGGACACTCTGGTCCACGACGGCACCGGCCGCATTGCCCACAGCGAGAACGCCGATACCTCCATTGATTTTTACCACCGCTGGCGGGAGGATGTGGCCCTGATGAAACAGATGGGCCTGAAAGCCTACCGCTTTTCCATCAGCTGGCCCCGCGTCCTGCCCGAGGGCGCGGGCAAGGTCAACGAAGCCGGCGTCAAATTTTACCAGGACCTCTGCGATGAGCTGCTGCAAAACGGCATCCAGCCCCTGGTGACCCTCTACCACTGGGATCTACCCACCGCCCTTTACCGCAAGGGCGGATGGAAGAACCCTGAAATCGTGGAGTGGTTCGCGGCCTATGTGGAGGTGATTTCCAAGGCCCTCAGCGGCCAGGTGAACTACTGGATCACCTTCAATGAGCCCCAGATGTTCTGCGGGCTGGGTCTGATGGCGGGCGTCCACGCACCCTTTGAGCACAACGGCGATGCCGCCATGATGGCGGTGACCAAGAACATCCTGCTGGCCCATGGCCGGGCGGTGCAGGTCCTGCGGAAAAACTGCCCTGGCGCCAAGGTCGGGATGGCCCCCACCGGTGACTGCTGTCTGCCCAAAGATGACAGCCCTGAGGAAGTGGAAAAGGCCCGGCAGAAGTCCCTCAGCGACTACCCCGGCTACATCATGTCCAACACCTGGTGGGCCGACCCTGTGTTTTTAGGCCGGTATCCTGCATGGGCCAAAGAAAAATTTGGTGATATACTGTACCCCATGAGCGATGCGGAGTGGGCCCTGGTGAGCCAGCCCCTGGACTTCTACGCCTACAACTGCTACCAGGGCACGGTGGACTTGGTGCCCGACCCGTCAAAATACGACACCTACGCCTACCAGGGCAGCCCCCAGACCGCTGCCGCCTGGAACATCACCCCCAAGGTGCTCTACTACGCCAGCAAGTTCTGGTTCGAGCGGTACCACCTGCCCATCCTCATCACCGAAAGCGGCTATTCAGGGCTGGACTTCGTCATGCTGGATGGCAAGGTCCACGATCCCCAGCGCATCGACTTTCTGCACCGGTATCTTTTGGAGATGGCCCATGCCATTGATGATGGCATCCCAGTGATCGGCTACTCGGTGTGGAGCTTGTTCGACAACTTCGAGTGGGCGGCAGGCTACAGCTGTCGCTACGGCCTGATTTATGTGGACTACCCCACCTTGAAGCGCACCGTCAAGGATTCCGGCTGGTGGTACCGGGACGTCATCGCGTCCAATGGGGAAAATTTATGAAGCATAGGCCCGTTAAAACACATCATATTTTTGTGCTCTGTTTATAAAACCGCCATTGACTTTTTGATGCTTCATCTAATTTCTTCCGCTTTTACTTGACAGCATCCTACTCTTATGCTACCATTTATTACAAGTCAAACCACTTTATCGAAATAAAGCGTCATAGCTTTCTCTGCCGCTCCGCAACCACACCGAACCATTTTGCCGCCGCTTATCCCCGACAAAATCCTTTGGTCCCTTGCGGGGCGGTTTTCTTTATATTCCGAGAGAATTTGCAGCCGGACCACCGGCCTGCAATTCTTCATACCCGCACTTTGAAAACTGCACAAGCCGTCTGGATCTGGATACCGCTCCACGACCCCGCACAAAATGCGGGCGAGCCGGACAACGCCGCTGCAACACAGGGGCAGGAACGCAGATTCGGTGCAAGCGGCGACCCCGCAATAGGAGACACTTCTATTGGCACCTGCACTCCCAGCTTTGGAAACCGGGATCCAGTTTGAAATCTGTATTTTTGTTTTGGACGAAAAAGCGATAAGCAAGAACCGTCCCGTGGCCACAAATTTTCAATTCTTGAAAATGTTGTGCTCCACCGGGACTTCACTTCTTCAATGCGTCTGCATTTCCGAAGTGATCTTGTTGGGGCGTGCCTGCCCCAAACCCTGCTCATCATTCGTGCCTTACGGCACGAATGGAACGGCGTGTCGTGCTTACATAACTTCACCGAGGAGTTATCGAACAGACAGGAGGTACAATGACCAAAACGAATGTTCAATCGACCCCTAGCAATTCCCAGCACCACGACACGCCGAACAGCAAAACGCACGTCATCAAGTTCCGTGTGGCAGCGGAGGAAAAAGCGTCACTGGAACTCACTTGCAAACTCCTGAATCTCTCCCTCTCCACCTTCATCCGCCGCGCCATCCACAACGTCAAGATCGAGAAAACGGTCATCGTTGCAGGCGGCGGAGAAGAAACCCTGACCGCTGTTTCCACCTTGCTTGCCCAGTGCAGCAAGGTGGGCAGCAACCTCAACCAGCTTGCAAGGCACTTCAATTCCGGCGGTGCAGACACCGAGCAGATCCGGGCGAAACTCCTTGACGAACTTGCAGACCTGACCGCATTTCGGCTGCACGCCGAGAAAGTTCTGGGTGAACTGTATGGCAACGCTCAAGCATATCGCCTCTAAAAACTCGGACTACACCGCCATCGAAGCGTACCTCGTTTACCAGCACGATGCGTTCACCGGAAAGCAACTTCTGGATGAACAAGGCAGACCGAAGCTGCGGGAATCCTACCTACTCGACACCCTTGAGTGCGGTGATTTCTCGTTTGCAACGGCCTGTCTGCTGGCAAACCGCAAGTATGGCAAGAACACCCAGCATGGTGATATTAAGAGCCATCAATATATCATCAGCTTTGACCCACGAGATGCAGCCGACAACGGCTTGACCATGGAAAAGGCACAGGCACTTGGCCTGAAATTCTGCGAAGAAAACTTCCCCGGTCATCCCGCCATCGTCTGCACTCACCCCGATGGGCACAACCATTCGGGAAACATCCATGTCCACATCGTGATCGGCAGCGTCCGAACACGAGAAGTGGAGCGTAAGCCCTATATGCAGAAGCCCCGCGATTGGCGTGAGGGTATGAAGCACTCCAGCACTGCCCAGACCATGCGGCACTTGCGTGTCGAGGTCATGGAGCTGTGCGAAGGTGCCGGACTGTACCAGATCGACCTGCTCAACGGCTCGAAGGAGCGCGTAAGCGAAGCGGAGTATTGGGCGCGCAGGCGCGGCCAGTTGAAACTTGACCGTGAAAACGCAGGCCTCGCCGCAACCGGACAGCCGCCCAAGCAGAAGAAGTTTGAAACCGTGAAAGACACTTTGCGGAAACAGATTTCTTCGGTGCTGTACCGTGCTACCAGCTTTGAGGATTTTTCCGACAGGCTCATGCAGCAGTATAGCATCACCGTCAAGGAAAGCCGTGGGTGTCTGAGCTATCTGCCCGCTGGCAGAACGAAGTTTATCCGAGCGAAACATCTCGGTGACAAGTTCGATAAGGCGGCAGTGCTTGCCACGTTGCAGGCAAACGCCGAACGCAAACCCAAGGTACAGTCCAAACCGACCAACCTTGCAAAGCTGATCGATATTCAGGCAAAGCTGACCGAAGGCAAGAGCATTGGCTACGAATGTTGGGCGAAGAAGCACAACCTCAAAGCCATGGCGCAGACCTTGATTCTTTTGCAGGAGAAAGGTCTGCTCAACGAGGATGATCTGAACCAGCGCATCGCCGAACTGGAAACCAAGTATCACGACTCGCTGGCGGTGGTGAAAGACCTCGAAGGCCGCATGAAAACCAACAAAGAGCTGCGCTATCATGTCACAGCCTATGCCAGTGCCAAGAGCGTCGCACAGCAGTTAAAGACCGCCAAGCGACCCGCAGCCTTTGAGGAGCGGCATCGTGCAGAGCTGACAGCGTACCGGGCGGCAGCAGCCTATTTCAAGGCAAGCAACATCACCAAGCTGCCCAGCCCGAAGAAACTGGAAGCCGAGTATGCGCAGCTGGCATCCGAAAAGGCACAGTTCTACGAGCAGTACAAGGAAGCCAAGAACGAACTGCTCAAGCTGAAAACCGCAAAGCAGAATGTTGCGTCCTTTTTCCGGGAGGAAGAACCGGCGCAGCAGGAGAGATAAAGGAGTGTGCGTATGATCAATCTGAAAATCGACCCGGAGTTCCAGTCTCAGATTCCTCCTCTGACCGATGATGAATTTAAGCAGCTTGAAGAAAACATCCTCAAGGAAGGCAAGCTGCTCTCTCCTTTGATCGTTTGGAACAACACCCTTGTTGACGGCCACAACCGTTATGCCATTCTCCAGAAGCATCCTGAGATTTATTTTTCCACTACGCCGCTCCAATTTGAGAACCGCGAAGAAACCATTGCGTGGATTTGCCGGAATCAGTTGGGACGGCGAAACCTGAGCCCCGAACAGAAACGCTATCTGCTTGGGAAACAGTATGAAGCTGAAAAGAAAGCTGCAAAAATCTTTCGGGGTAATCAGTACACTTTAGCAAAGAAAAGTGGTGGTGATCACGGTGATAACCACCACTCTGGAAAGAAAACCTGTGACCGGATCGCAGAGGAAAACGGTGTCAGCCGCGCCTCCGTTCTCCGCGCCAGCCACTATACACGAGGCATCGACATCGCAGACAACCTCTCTCCCGGCATCAAGCAGAAAGTCTTTTCCGGCGAAGTGAAGTTTACCAACGAAGAAATGTCCAAACTCGTGCAGGTAAGTGCCGAGCATCGTTCAGATGTCCTTGCTCAAATCCTGCATCCAGAGGCATTGGAAGTGTTGGAATCTGCCAGTGCAGAATTTGAACCTGAAAAAGCAGAACCCGTTCCCATGCCCACACCACAAACAGAAGAATTCCGGTGCTATCATGTACCGGACGAGTTTATGAAGGTTTACAAATCCTTGAGCCGTGCGACCGAAATGATGAAAAACTCATGGAAGAAAACGCTCAAAAACAATCCCAGCTATTTCACTGACCCGGAAAAGCAAAAGGTTCTCCGCTTCGCAATGCAGAGACCTGCTAACTACCTGACTGAAATCGAAACCTATCTGGAAAAGGCTCTTGCAGAAGCCCTTGAAGAAGAAAAGACCGCATAACAGCAGACACCTGTAAGCCATCAACGAGCCCCCAGCCGCAAGTGCAGGGCGGAAAGCATCCGCGCCCTTGCGCCTGATAAAAATTGGAACTTTGATTTTCTCGCCCGACTTTGCTGCGGTGGGACGATCAAAGGAGCGTGCGTTTGAACAAAAAGAAAAAGTCCACAAACACTTCCCCCTATCCCGATGAAGTCATCGACCGTCTGGCACGGGCATTCTACCCGGCCATCCTTGCCTGCTGGAACAGCGAGGTAGGACAAAGAGAATTTGCCGCGTGGCAGGCGGAACAGGCTCATCACGCAAACAAAGAAAAACAGGAAGTTCCCGCTTGCTGGGTATCCGTAAAACAGTTTTCGAAAAATGACACGGCAACTGCCTGTCAGGATTGGTTACGGAGTACCCGGCTAGGCCGAGGAAGCATCAAGTCCCATGTCCGCACCGTTAAGGTGTTGGGTATGGGGCTTTTTGCATTTCAGGAACGTATACACCTCTGGAAAGGTGTAACACACTAGACTTTGTACCAAAGTCGTGTGCCAAGGGTGCTGCGCCCCTTTGGAATCCCTGCTTACATCGCCTGTGGGCGATGTAGATTCGCCGCACAGAAAGCTCTCACAAAAGGCACACCCGGCTGTCTGCGGCGAGGAGAAGGCACTTCTGCGGAAGTGTAATAACCCACTATGACACTTTCATCCCTGTGGTCTGCAAAGTGTAGTGGGCTCTCCGAGGGGGAACGGCTGTATAGAGTGCGTTTCGGGCAAATCGCCGCATACGTGTATACGGAAGATGGGTACGCACGTACGCAGTAAATCGGCCAAGTTCTCCCATGTAGAGGGTGTAATTTCGATAAAGAACGTGGTATAATTGACTCAACAAATCGATTTGTGGAGGCGATTATTTATGAAAAAAGAAACCAAGAAATCTATCTTATTCTATGCAGCTTCTGCTCTGTTATATATGGCTTCACTTATTAGCTTCATAAGTGGAAATGATAATTCTATGGCTGTTGTATGGTTGTGTCTTGGTTCATCATTTCTTTGCCTTGGCTCGACGCATCTTTGTTTAGGTTTGTCTCGTAAGAAAAAGGGAAACGACAAAACCGATGCAAGCAATAAATAAATTCCTAGTATATCGCACTCACTCCTAAGCAGGGTTTGGGGCAGGCACGCCCCAACAAGAAGCTGTCCCAAAGTGGCAAGAATTTTCAAGAATTGAAAATTTGTGGCCACGGGACGATTCTTGCTCTCACGAAAACCCATACTTTTTGAAAATCCGCTTTTCGCAGCCAAAGGAGGATGCACCATGAAAAAAGAGATCGAAGCCTTCGTCAACGCAGCCAACGAGCAGGAGTTGGAAGCCGCATGGAATAACCTCTCGGCAGAGGAACAGCGAGTTTTCGAGCAGCTCATGGAGGAAGACTCACCCGAAGATGCACTGGCATTTTTTGCCCAGCTGTATGACGATGCCCCGAAGGAGCAAGCCAGCGAAACCGTAAGCATCTCCGAAAACGAAATCTATTTCAAGCGGCAGCCCTTGACCGAAGAGCAGAAGAAGCACGGCTCCTATGTAGATGAGAACGGCAATCTCCATGTCAAGAACCTGTCTGCATTCTGGATTCCTGAACTGACCACCACGGAGAAAGTCGGTCACACCACCTACACCGTGACCGGCAGCTATGAGGGCAAGGAATCCTTTTTGAAGAAACTGGAGCGCATTGTTGCCAAGAACGCCCAGCAAAAATTTGAAGATGAGGGTGCAGACGAATGACAACTGCGTCCAATTCTGCTATACTTGATCCGGTAACCAATCCTGTACTGACAGTTGCTCCACAGAATAAGGAGGACACAACAATGTCTGGAGCAACGAATAAAATCACCGCACTTTACTGCCGACTGTCGCAAGAGGACGCACGGCTCGGCGAAAGCCTGTCCATTGAGAACCAGAAGGTCATCCTTCTGGAATACGCCAAAAAGAACCACTTCCCGAACCCGGTGTTCTTTGTGGATGATGGCTACTCCGGCACGAACTATGACCGTCCCGGCTTTCAGAGTATGCTGGTCGAGATCGAAGCAGGGCGTGTAGGAATCGTTATCACGAAGGATTTGTCCCGACTGGGGCGCAATTCTGCCTTGACTGGTCTGTACACCAACTTCACCTTTCCCCAGTATGGCGTTCGCTACATCGCCATTAACGACAACTACGACACCATTGACCCGAACAGCGTAAACAACGATTTTGCGGGCATTAAGAACTGGTTCAACGAGTTTTACGCCCGCGATACCAGCCGCAAGATTCGGGCCGTTCAGAAGGCCAAGGGAGAGCGTGGAGTACCGCTGACGGTTAATGTTCCGTACGGCTATGTAAAAGACCCGGAGAACCCGAAGCATTGGCTTGTTGACCCGGAAGCGGCTGCGATTGTGAAGCGCATCTTCTCCATGTGCATGGAGGGACGTGGGCCGACCCAAATTGCGAACCAACTGTGGGCAGATAAAGTTCTGACTCCTACCGCCTACAAGTTGAGCCATGGCCGGAGCACAAACGCACCTGCCCCGGAAGACCCTTATCGCTGGGATAAAAGAGCAGTAAGTTTGATTCTGGAACGCCGGGAGTACACTGGCTGCACAGTCAACTTCAAGACCTATACTAACTCTATCTGGGATAAAAAGAGACATCTGAATCCTGTGGAAAATCAGGCTATCTTCCCGGATACACATGAGCGCATTATTGACGATGATGTGTTTGAAAAGGTTCAGGAGATTCGCAGCCAGCGTCACCGTATGACCCGAACAGGCAAGAGCAGCATTTTCTCCGGTATGGTCTACTGCGCTGACTGCGGTTCCAAGATGCAATATGGTTCGTCCAATAACAGGGACTTCAGTCAAGACTTCTTTGATTGCTCTCTGCACAAGAAGAACGGGAGCAAGTGCAAGGGACATTTCATCCGGGTAAAGGTTCTGGAAGGACGTGTGCTGAGTCATGTTCAGCGGGTGACGGACTACATTCTCCGTCATGAAAACTACTTCCGCAAGGTCATGGAGGAGCAGCTTCGTGTGGAAAGCAGCGAAAAGCTGACCGTCCTGAAGAAGCAGCTTGCCCGGAATGAGAAGCGGATTGTAGACCTCAAACGGCTGTTCATGAAAATCTACGAGGACAACGCCAATGGAAAGCTGAGCGATGACCGCTTCGACATGATGAGCCAGAGCTACGATGCCGAACAGAAGCAGCTGGAAGAGGAATCCCTCTCTATCCAACAGGAAATCGAAGTACAGGAACAGCAAATCGAGAATATTGAAAAATTCGTCCAGAAAGCGCACAAGTACGTTCATATTGAAGAACTCACTCCCTATGCTCTCCGTGAACTGGTGTCGGCTATCTATGTAGATGCCCCGGATAAGTCCAGCGGAAAGCGGGTGCAGCACATCCATATCAAGTACGACGGGCTGGGGTACATCCCTCTGGATGAACTGGAAGCAAAAGAAAAGGCGTGACCGAAGTCACGCCAAATCTTCCCCATTTAGGGAACTTTTGCAAATACTGTTTTATGGGAACTCTGCTCTGGGGAACTCCCTGTTGTACATATCGCTATCGTCTGTGGTCTTTTGCAGGGTGCGTCCGCAGGGCGCATCCTGTTTTTTATTTTGTCCTTAATCTTCTAACCCACGGCTCCCAGCCGTATTTTTCAAATATTCTTCCGGCTCGCCGTTTAGAATCAAATCTGCATAATGCCATTCTTTTCGGCATACGCCGTGCATTCCCGGATCTGGTCTTCGACGGATTCTTCGCGCTGATTGTCGCTGGAATAGCGGGCGTAGATTACAGCGGTCATAGGAGGGCCTCCCTTCGCTCTGGATGGGGATGGATGTAACCGTATTGCATTTCGTATAATATATACCATATTTTGTGTCCTATTGCAAAGCTTTTGAGTGCCGTCTGGTGGTGTTCTTTTTGAACACTACCTGTTCTTGTACACCAAAGGCAGATGTTCGGCTGCCCGCCGTTATTTTTGGTATGACTTTCTTTCAAAACAATACGCTTCTTTGACATTTCGCTGTCAAATATGATACAATAAAAACACTTTGAGAAGGCGAGGGGAGGCAGCAGCGATGAGCGAAGCAAGAGCGATGGGTTCTCTGGCAGACAGGCTGCTCAGTTTTGTGAGCACCACACCCGAACGGGACGCAAACTATGATATCGCAGTGACTCTGCTCAAGCATTACCCCCAGCTCAAAGGGATGACTCTCGGCCAGATCGCGAACCTGTGCTATACCTCCAAGGCGTCCATCTCACGGTTTTGCCGCTTTCTGGGGATGGACAGTTTCAAAGCGTTCCAGGCCTGGCTGGAGCAGGACTTCACCATGAGGACCGACTATTCCCGACAGTTCTACACCATGCTGCACAACAATCAGGAAATGGCCATCGGTTTCTATCGAGACGCGCTGATCAGCAACATCTATGCTACCATCACGCCTGAAAACGCCGAAGTCATCCCCGACATTGTGCGGGTGTTGCACGGCTGCGGCAAGGCGGCCTATTTCTCCCACCACTTTTTGTGGGACATCGGCCACTACTTCCAAAGTAAAATGATGATTATGGGCCGCTATGTCGAGCTGTTCATGGATTATGCCGCTCAGCTGGAGTGCGCCCGCAGCCTGACCGAAAACGACTTTGCCATCATTTGCAGCGTGGGCGGTAGCTATCCGACTCGTTACCCGGATATCTGTAACGCAATCATTTCCAGCGGCTGCAAGGTTCTGGTCATCACCCAGAACCTTGCCAGCCCCTATTTGAACACCGCCGATTTCATCCTGCAATGCGGCACCACCAACCGCAACGACGTGGGCAAATATGCAGCCCTCATGGCCAACGACCTGATCGTCATGGGCTATATGCAGGCATACGATAAAGCGTTCCAGTAAAGCATAGCAAAAAATACAGCAAGGCCGCGAGGGTTAACCGCCCTGCGGCCTTTTTGTTTTGTCAAAGCGCACAAAAAACGATAAAAAAGTTTTTCGCTTTTCAGAAATTGAAACATGCGCTACCAATCTGAAATGGCGCACTTGTATTTGCAACCAAATCAAGTTCCAATCATGTTATAATTTTAGTGCAAAGAGGAAATCAGACTGGCCAGTCGTGAAAACCTTGGTATTGAAACAAATGAAGCAAGAACCAAAAGCAAAAACTGTAACTTTTTCTTTGTAGAGGACAAAACCATGAAACGATTACTCATCCGTGCTGATGACCTTGGCTACTCTGAAGGCATCAACTGCGGCATTGCGGCGGCGGTAGCAGCCGGACTGGTGCGCTCAGTGGGGGTGATGACCAATATGCCCGCAGCTGTCCACGGACTGGGGCTGCTGTATGGCCGCCAGCTTTGTCTAGGGCAGCACACCAACATTTGTGTGGGCCGGCCGTTGACTGACCCCGCTCGCATCCCCAGCCTCTGTACGCCGGAAGGAGAGTTCAAACCCAGCCGCGCCTACCGAGAGGCCGCCAAAGAAGGCCGTGACTTTGTGGTGCTGGACGAGGCGATCGAGGAGATCGAAGCCCAGTATCGCCAGTTCAAAGCCTTGACCGGCCGCGAACCGAGCTATTTTGAGGGACACGCAGTGGCCAGCGCCAATTTCTTTCAGGGATTGGAAATCGTTGCCCAGCGGCACGGCCTGCCCTACTTTGCGATGGGCCGTCCCGGCGAGGCAGTAACCTTCCGCCACACCAAAGTGTACGCCTATATGCCAAGAGATTTTAAGGCATACGAGACCGCCCCCTTTACGGGCGTGCAGGACGCGGTGGCAAATGCTCACGAGGGCGGGTGTGACTTGATGGTCTTCCATCCGGGCTATATCGATGCCTATCTGCTGGACCATTCCAGCATGACGACCACCCGGTTACGAGAAACTGCTATGCTCTGCCGGCCTGAGGTACGCGCCTGGCTGGCGGGGCAGGATGTTCAGCTCGTCACTTACGACGATTTGACTTAAAAATAGGAGGAATCAGTATGGCAGACAATAAAAAGATCGCCGAGCAGGTTCTGGCGGCAGTAGGTGGAGCGGCCAATCTCAAGGATGCCACCCATTGCATGACACGCCTGCGCCTGTATCTGAAAGACGACAACCTTCCCAAAGACGATGAGGTGAAAAAGATTTCCGGTGTGCTGGGTGTTGTGCGCGGCGGCCAGCAGTACCAGATCGTGATCGGCACCAATGTTCCGAAAGTGTATGAGGAACTGTGCAAGCTGGCAGGCATCAGCGCCAGCGCCGCCGTCAAGGATGATGCTGCTGCCGCCCAGGATGCCGCCATCACCAAGCGGAAGCTGACCCCCAAGCAGGTGGGTAAGAATATCATGGGCTATCTGGCAGGCTGTATGACCCCCATGATCCCGGTGCTGCTGGCCGGAGGCTTGTTCCGTGCTGTCAACTCTATCTTTGGCCCCGACTTGTTGGGACTGTACACCCTGGAAAGCAACTTATATATCCTGTTTGATTTCTTGTACGATGCGGCGTTTTACTTTATGCCTATTCTGGTGGGTTACAATGCCGCCAAACAGCTGGGTGTCAACGGTATGCTGGGTTCTTTCATCGGCAGTGTTCTAATGGTGCCCGATTTCGCGGCTTTTGCCACCAACGGTCAAACGTTCACGGTCTTTGGCATTCCTGCTACCGTGACCAATTACGCCCAGACTGTTCTGCCTGTTATGCTGTCGGTGCCCCTGTTCTGCCTGATTTATAAACTTGTCAAAAAGTTCATGCCCGACCTGCTGACGAGCGTTTTTACCCCGTTCTTCAGCCTGATTATTTCCATGCCCTTTATCCTCTGCCTGCTGGCACCTCTGGGTACCATTGTGGGTAATGCCATCAGCGGCGGTCTTGCCTGGTTTGGCATGACCACCGGCTGGTTCGGCGTGGCTGTCATCGCCGCTCTGTGGGAGTTCCTGGTTATGAGCGGTATGCACCTGGCTCTGATGATGCCCATGATGGCCGATTTCTTCGAGACCGGCATCATCAGCGGCCCCATGAATGCGGGCAACTTTGCGACTTGGGCATGCTTCGGTGTGGCTCTGGGCGCAGCGCTCCGCCTGAAAAACAAGGATGACCGCAGCACCTCCTTTGCAGCCTTCGCTTCTGGCATTCTGGGCGGCGTCACCGAGCCCACTCTGTATGGCATCTGCTTCCGCTTTACCCGTTGCTTTGTAACGATGGCCGTTGGCGGCTTTGTGGGCGGCGCCATCGCCGGCATATTCGACCTCAAGGGATATGCAATGACCTCCGCCAACTTCCTGTCTCTGCTGGGCTATGTGGGTGGTACCAATGCCAACATTGTGGTTGGCGTGGTAGCCTCCTTTGCTTCTCTGATCGTGGCAGCTGTTCTGACTTATCTGTTTGGCTTTTCCCAAAAAGATTTGGAGAGCGTTTGACTGCGTGATACCATAAAATCAAAAAGGCTGGTGTTATCGACTTGACAAAACAAATGATTTTCCCCACCAATTTCCTCTGGGGCGCGTCTACCAGCGCCTTTCAGGTAGAGGGCGGTTACAACGAAGGCGGCAAGGGCGTTGCCACCACCGACCTGGGGGCACGCCGCCCCGGCATCGCCGACAACAAAGTGGCCGCAGACCATTACCACCACTGGAAAGAGGACGTGGACCTGATGGCCGAGCTGGGCCTGAAGGTCTACCGGATGGGCTTTGCCTGGAGCCGCATCATGCCGGATGCCACCTGCACCCCCAACCCCGAGGGGCTGGCCTTTTACGACAGGCTCATCGACTATCTGTTGGAAAAAGGAATCGAACCGTTCGTTACTCTCTATCACTTCGAGTGTCCGCAGGCGCTGGTGGACGCCTTCGGCGGCTGGCTCGACCGCAAGATGATCGACGCCTATCTGAAATACGCCGAGGTCTGCTTTACCCACTTCAAGGGCCGCGTCAAGCGGTGGGTCACAGTGAACGAACAGCTCATCGCCACCGCCGCCGGCATCATGAACGGCAACTTTGAGCAGGACAAGCAGAAGAACCTGCAGAACATCTACCAGATGAGCTATCATGTCTCGCTGGCCGAGCACCGGGCTATTTCGCTGCTGCGGCAGATCGACCCGGAAGCCCAAATCGGCCCGGTGTGTGCTATCCAGGTGGTCTATCCCCAGTCCAGCCGCAGCGAGGATGTTCTGGCCGCCGAGAACGCCGAAGAACTGATGGAGTTCTACCTGCTCGATCTGAGTGTCCGGGGCGAATATCCACCCTATGTGGCCAGCTACTTAAAGAGTCATGGACTTTACCCCCAGACGCTGCCCGGAGATGCAGCCGTGCTGAAAGCCTCGACTCCCGACTTCATCGGCATCAACTACTATTTCAGCATTTGCGCCAAAGTCAAGGAGGGTCCCGTCAACTACGACCAGCCGCCCTTCTGGGTGTCGGACGCCTTCGACATCTGTGATAATCCCCACCTGCGCAAAACCGAGTGGATGGATAAGGGCATTGACCCGATGGGCCTGCATATTGGGATGCGCAAGGTCTATAATCGCTACCGTCTGCCCATGATCGTCACCGAAAACGGCATGGCCTATAGCGAAACACTGGGCCCGGACGGCCAGATCCATGATCCCTACCGCATCGAATACCTCAAAGAGCACATCGAACAGCTGGCCATCATGATTGACGAGGGACTGCCGGTGTTCGGCTATTGCCCCTGGAGCTTTGTAGACGTGGTGTCCAGCCACCAGGGCTTTGCCAAACGGTACGGCTTAGTCTACGTGGACCGCACCGAGACCGATCCCAAGCAGTGCGCCCGGGTGAAAAAGGACAGTTTCTACTGGTATCAAAAAGTGATCACCAACAACGGCCTGACAGAATAAGCCATCACCTATTTTCCCCGCAGCCGTGCGGGCAACGTCCTGCGCTGCCTGCATGGCTGTTTTGTTGTTTGAAAGGAGTTTTTGTATGCATATCGCATTCGTATCGCTGGGCGCCTTCGGGCACATCAATCCTACCCTGGCCCTCGTCACCGAACTGGTGAAGAAAGGCGTCCGGGTGACTTATTTCACCACTGAAGCCTTCCGCACTATCATCGAGCCCACCGGGGCAAAGTTCGTCGCCGTACCCTCCTGGATGGCGGAAAACGACAAGCATAATGAGGACGGCGAAAAGAAAGAGGATGACGGCGGAGTGGCCGCCGCGGTGCCCTTCCTGTTCTTAAACGAGGCAGGAGCCTACATCGACACTGTGCTGGACACCCTGAAAAACGACAAACCCGACGCTGTCGTCCACGACTTTGCGGGCATTGCCGGCACAATCGCGGCGGACAACCTCAAGGTTGCCAACGTCATGCTCTACACCAGCTACCCCTCCAACGACAGCTACTCGGTAGCCGCCGGGTTCGAGAACTGCCCGCCGGACCACCCTCTGCGCAAAGCCGCAGCGCAGTTGGCCCAGACCTATGCCGAAAAATATGGCTGCCGCCTGCTGACCGTCAAGGAAATCTTCGACGGCCACGGGGACTTCAACCTGGTCATGATGCAGAAAAAGTTGGTTCCCAATTACGAGACTTTCGATGACAGTTTCGTGTTCACCGGGGTACAGATCGGCAAGCGGACCGCCTTCGGCAGCTGGAAGGCCCCCGACAACGGCAAACCCCTGCTGTATTCCTCCCTTGGCACTGCCTTCAACAACTGGCCCGAGTATTACCCCATCCTGTTTGACGCAGTGCGGGACCTGGACATCAACGTCTTTGCCGCGCTCGGCTCCATCGACCCCGCCAGCCTGAAGGACATCCCCGCCAACGTAGAAGTCGGTCAGATGGTACCCCAGCTGGATATCCTGTCCCAGGCGTCGGTGTTCATCACCCACGCCGGCATGGGCGGCACCGGCGAGGCCATCTACTACGGCGTGCCCATGATCGCCATTCCCCAGATGGAAGAACAGGCTATCACCGCCCGCCAGATCGAGAAGCTGGGCCTTGGCTGCGCCTTTCCGGATAAAAACGCCATCACCAGCGAGGGACTGAAAGCAGCTATCTTCAAGCTGCTGATCGAACCTTCTTATAAGGAGACGGCCCACGCCTTCAGCGAGGATATGCGGAGCCTGGGCGGGGCCAAGGCATCGGCGGAAGCCCTGCTGGCCTATTTGAAGCAGTAAGAATGAGATGAGACTAGTATTCTTCAAAAGATTCTACTATTGCTCAAAATCTTTTGAAGATATATAAAATTCATGGAAGATGCGCCTGGTGGCCGGCGAGCCAAATGCCACTTATGTGACCATCAATCTGGGGGAGATCTACATTGCGGACAATATCAAAGAGAAGTCCTTCGGACTGGACGGGCGGCTGGATGAGCTGCTGCCTGCTCTCCGGGAGGCGTGCGAGGCATAGCGATTTACGTATTTTCCGGACATAGCAAAACCTCCTCGTGTAGTTCTATTACCCTACACGGGGAGGCTTTTTGTCTATTGTCTACTTTTTATGGGTCGGTTCAAATTTACACCTCTCCGGAGGTTTACGCAACTATTGGGATGGTCTCCAAAAAAATGCTGGACAACACCAGCTCAAAAATGGTGATGTCCGGCGTTTGTTAGATTTCCAGCCCGTGGCTCCCGGTTACGTTTTTCAAGTATTCCTCCGGGTCACCGTTCAGAATCAAATCCGCATAGCCCAGCGGGTCATTATAGATGAGGTAATCCAACTCCGACCTCTGCGCCATGGTCACGTCCAGTGCATCCTCGACCCCGGTACAGTCAATGGAAATCTTTCTCCCATCCCGGAGCAGCAGTTCCACGCACCCGGTGTCCATGTTGAAATGGCAAGCTCTTGCATCGTACTTCATGTTTGTGTCCTTTCCGCCTTGCGGCACCTTTACAGTTGTGACTTTCGTTACACGTCTTTTTTGATAAGGCTTTGGACACACAGCCGTTTGGAAAGAGCCTTCATTCTGCTTTCCGAAGAAAACGAAAAATCCGAACCCTTCTCCTATCGAGAAAAGGTTCGGATTTTCTGCTTTAACGGCAGTCCTCCCGGTAGACATTCCTACGGGTTGGGAACCGCGCACTAACAAAAGCCCCACTGGGGCTTTTGTTGCCCCGCCTGCGGTGGGGCCGTGCTGTTCAAGTCCTCTTATCCGCATAGCAGAGCGTTTCCAAAAGGACGGACGCAAAAGAAAAAACGACAGCCTTTTTGAAAGCTGTCGTTTGAGAGTGCGGATAAGAGGACTTGAACCTCCACCGAGTTGCCCCGATTAGAACCTGAATCTAACGCGTCTGCCAATTCCGCCATATCCGCATATTCTGTTTTAGTTCGTGAGCTGTGTTGCTCGGAACGATAGTTATTATACCATGGAAACCGGAAATGTCAAGCGCTTTTTTGAAAAAAGTTTTTGGTGGAAGAATCCCCTGCTTTCAGGCCCGGTTCAGGTCGTGCGGGCGGGGCGGATGCTGACCTCGCCGTGGCGCAGGGCAACGGTGCGGCCGTTCTCGCGCTCGACGACGAGCTGGCCGCAGCCGTCGATGAACAGGGCTTTGGCGGCGTAGGTCTCGCGGTTGGTGCAGACCGTCACCCAGTGGCCGGGCACAAAGCACCGGGCGCGGTATTCGTCGAGGCACGAAAAGTCCGGGCAGAGGGCCAGCAGCTCCCGGGCAATGGCCCCGGCCAGTGCGGCTCGGCTCACCGGGGCAGGCCCGCCGGGGTACAGGCTCCCGGCTTTGCGGGCCAGCTCCTCCGGCCAGTCGGCAGCGGTGGAGGTAAGGTTCAGCCCGATGCCCACCACCAGCCATTCCAGCTGTCCGCTCTCGAGGTCGGTCCCCGCTTCGGTCAGGATGCCGCAGACCTTTCTGCCCTGATAGTACAGGTCGTTGACCCACTTGACGGCAAGCTCCAGCCCGCAGAGGGCCTTCACGGCTCGCGCCACAGCGACAGCGGCCCCGATGGTCACGGTCTGGGCATCGGCGGCGGAAAGGTCCGGGCGGAGCAGCAGCGAAAGGTAAACGCCCTTGCCGGCAGGGCTTTCGAAGACCCGGCCCATCCGCCCGCGCCCGGCCTGCTGGTGGCTGGTGAGCACCAGCGTCCCGTGCGGGGCACCGGTCAGCGCCAGCTGCTTGGCCGTCAGGTTGGAGCTTTCGAGGCTGTCGTAGAGGTAGATGGGCGCAGGGTAGCTGCCCACGGCCTCGGCACAGAACGGGTCGCCGCCTGCCAGCCGGTAGCCCCGGCGGGGCGCAGCTTCCAGCGCGTACCCTTGGGCCGTGAGGGCCGCAGCGGCCTTGTGCACGGCAGCGCGGCTCACGCCGAGGGTCTCGGCCAGCTGCTGGCCGGAAACGTAGCTGCCCCCGGCAGCGGAAAGTGCCTGCAGCAATGCCTGCTTCGTATTTGAGGCCATCGGCTTTTCCTCCTGCGGTTTTTGTGATAGTATCATTATAACAGAACGCTTCCTGCTTTGCCAGTAGGGCGGCAGGCAGAAAAAATTTTGGATCTTTTGCAGGAAACGTTCGGCCTGTTTCGTATGAAGAGACAGAGGGGCAGCAAAACCGCCCCGGACATTGCAGAAAGGAGGTCCTGCGGACCGTTGACCACACTGGAATTCAGCGCGATGGTGCAGAAATACCAGTCGCTCGTATATACGGTCTGCCACCAGCTGGTGCCGGATGCCGGCGATGCGCAGGACCTGACGCAGGAGACCTTTCTGGCGGCATGGCGGGCCATTGACCGCTGCCCGTCCGGGTTTGAAAAACAGTGGCTGGCACGCATCGCTGCCAACAAGGCAAAGGACTATCTGCGCAGCGCATGGGTGCGCAGGGTGAACATTCCCGGCGACGATGTGCTGGCGCTGGAAGGTGCGCCGCCCGGCACCCAGCCGGAACAGCAGGTGCTGGATGCTCTGGGCGAGGAAGAGCTCACCGCCATGATCCTGGACCTGCGGGAGCCCTACAGAACGCCTTGCCGTCTGGTGCTGCTGGAACAGCACACCGCTGCCGAAGCCGCTGCCCTCTGCGGGCGGCCGCAGAAGACGGTGGAAGCACAGATCTACCGGGCAAAAAAGATGCTGGCGGAAACGATCCGCCAGGAAAGGAGGAGCGAAGATGGAATGGTTTCGGGATGATGGATGCCTGACGGACGAGGGCCTCCGCGCCCTGACGGCGGGGCAGCTGGATGAATTGGGGAGGCTGGAGACGGCAGAGCATTTATCCTACTGCGATAAATGCATGGAGCGCTACACCGCTCTGCTGACGGCAGATGCGCTGGAAACGCCGCCCCGGTCGATGCGCGGCACCGTGATGAGCACCATCTGGGTGCGGCTGATGCAGAACACCTATGGCCGGGTGGCCGTGGCCAGCGTGGCGGCGGTGCTGGCCCTGTCGATGTGGAAAGCCGGGAACCTGGGGCGGATCACCCGGCTGGGAAGTGAGCTGAACACCATCCTTCCTCCTGCCCAGAGCCAGGATGCCGAACCGGAGCCGCAGAAGCCGGAACCGCTCGGCAAGCCGGTGGAAACGAGGGCCGACCGCGAGAGCGCGGGCAAGCTCCCCAGACCGCTGCAAAAACTGCTGGATGGCGTAACGAACAGCCCCCGCACGACCCCAAATACTTGAGAAATGAGGGAATCCACTTATGAAAAAGAACGGAATTTTGACCCTGTTGTTTGCGCTGATTCCGGGCGCAGGTGAGATGTATCAGGGCTATATGAAGCGCGGCCTGTCGATCATCACGATGTTCTGCCTGTCCATCGCCTTGAGTGCCTGGATGGGGATCTCAATCTTTTATATCGGCGTACCCATTCTTTATATGTACAGCTTTTTCGACACCTTCAATCTGCGGGCGCAGATCGGTCTGGACGCTGCACCGGCGGACGATTATCTCATCCACTTTGACATGAGGGACCGGCGTCTGGAACAGCTGATGGCCGAACGGCACAAGCTGCTGGGCTGGCTGCTCATCGCATGCGGTGGCATGATGGCCTATCAGAACATCATCATGAACACCCTTGGCGACCTGCTCTGGCGCTGGGGCAAGGAGAGCCCGATCTTCCGGGCGCTCTATCTGGTGATGGATCAGCTGCCGGAAGTTCTGGTCTGCGTCGTGCTCATCGTCTGCGGCATCTGGCTGGTCAAAGGCCCCAGGACCGCAAAAAAGAGCGCCCCGAAGACCGAATCGGCGGAAGAGGACTTCACCGAATACCAGCCTGCCCCCAAAAAGGTGAATGTGCAGGCCATCCTGAACAGCATCAACCGCAGGAGCGCAGAGGATGACGAAGCGGCTGCCGGGGAGATGGAGACCGGCGACACCACGGAGGGCAACGATGGAATCGAATAAGACCGAGAAAGTTCCGGTGCGCCGGGTGGGCAGCTTTACGCTGGGCTTCGGCCTGATGGCGGTGGGCGTGTTCTTCCTCTGCTATTATTTTGTGCCGCAGTTCAACTGGGAGCTGGCTCTCAAGATCGCCCCGGCGGCAGGGCTGATCCTGCTGGGCGGCGAGGTGCTCTACTTTGCAGCGAAGCCGGAAAAGTGGAAGTACGATTTCCTGTCCGTCTTCTACTGCCTGCTGCTGATGGTCGTCTGCCTGTGCGTGGGGGCACTGCCCATGATGCTGGACCGCTTCGGCCCCGAAAACGAAATGCGGGTGACCAGGATCACCGCTGAATACGAAGAGGGGCTGTACCATGCCATTGATAAAGAAGCTCCGGAGATCGAACTGCGGAACCTTTCCGCCTGGCTGCAAAACTACTACGGCGATGCCGAGACGGTGGACGCTGCCGCAGCGGAACTCAACAGCGGCCTTGGCACATTGCAGCTGAACATCGAACTGTTCGGCCCCTATGAGAAGAAGGCGGCGTTTGCCATGGACTGCCGGAAGCTGACCGACATCATCCAGAAACAGGCAGCACGGCCTGCTTCTGTGACCTTCTTCTACGACGGCACCGCAGGGAACGCGGAAGAAGACCTGAACAGCGGGAGCGTGAAGCCGGGGTGCAGCTACACCCTGACGCTGAACGGCGAAGTCCAGCTGGACTGGTCTGCGGATCAGATGACCAGACAGACCGAAGCCACCGCACTGCTGGAGGAAGAAAACGACAGCGTTGCAGAATATGAAGCTGCGGAAGGCGAAGCCGCGGACTGAAACACGAACAGCCACTGCACGTTTGGTGCGGTGGCTGTTTTGGTGTGCGGAAAAGGCCTGAAAACAACACCCCCGCCCCTCAGAGCGCTGCAACGCGCCGAAGGGCGGGGGTGGTTTGATTCAGAGAGGACCGTTAGCCGGGGTATCTCCGGACCTCCAGCAGGTCCTCAGCCCGGCGGACCTGTTCCGCAGTGGGCGGCACGGCGTCCGGCAGTGGATAAGGGATGCCCAGCTTCTGCCACTTGAACAGGCCCAGCGTGTGGTAGGGCAGCACCTCCACCCGCTGCACCGTTTTCAGGCTGCGGATGAAGTCTGCGGTCCTGCGCAGGCCCTCTTCGTCGTCGGTCAGGCCGGGCACCAGCACATGCCGGATCCACAGCGGGATGCCGAGGTCAGAAATATGCCGCGCCATCGCAAGGATGTTGGCATTGTCTTTGCCGGTGAGCTGCCGGTGGCGTTCCGGGTCGATCTCCTTCAGGTCGAGAATGACCAGACTGGTGGACTTCATCAGCCGGTCGAAACCGGCCAGATAATCCGGGTCATCGGGCCGGAAGGGCTGCCCGGCGGTATCCAGAGCCGTGTGCACGCCTTTGGAGCGGGCCAGCTCGAAGAATGCCGTCAGGAACTCCATCTGGCGCAGCGGCTCGCCGCCGCTGACCGTGATGCCGCCCTTTTTGCCCCAGTAGTTGCGGTAGCGGTAGACCCGCTGGAACAGCTTTTCTGCCGTCCATTCCTCGCCGCCCTCCGCAGCCCACGTTTCCGGGTTGTGGCAGTATTTGCACCGCAGGGCACACCCCTGCAAAAACACCACAAAGCGCACACCGGGGCCGTCCACAGAGCCGAAAGATTCCAGCGAGTGGACATAGCCGATGGGGTTACAGGGCTGCATGGCAGGTGCGGGAGATAACGTCCATCTGCTGCTCGCGGGTCAGGTCGATGAACTTGACGGCGTAGCCGGAGACGCGGATGGTGAAGTTGGCGTACTCCTCCTTCTCGGGGTGCTCCATGGCATCCAGCAGCTTCTCCTTGCCAAAGACGTTCACGTTCAGGTGGTGTGCGCCCTGATCGAAGTAGCCGTCCATGACCTGTACCAGATTCTCCACCCGCTCGCCTTCGCTGTGGCCCAGAGCGTCCGGGTTGATGGTCTGGGTGTTGGAGATGCCGTCCAGTGCCCAGTGGTAGGGCAGCTTTGCCACCGAGTTCAGGGAAGCCAGCAGGCCGTTCTGCTCTGCGCCGTAGCTGGGGTTTGCACCGGGAGCAAACGGGGTGAATGCGGCACGGCCGTCGGGCAGCGCGCCGGTGTACTTGCCGTACACCACGTTGGAGGTGATGGTCAGGATAGAGGTGGTAGCCTCAGAGTTGCGGTAGGTGTGGCGCTTCTTGATCATCTCCAGGAAGGTGCGCAGCAGCCACACGCCGATCTCGTCGGCGCGGTCATCGTCGTTGCCGTACTTGGGGAAGTCGCCCTCGGTCTCAAAGCCGGTGGCAAGGCCGCTCTCGTCACGCACTACCTTGACCTTGGCGTACTTGATGGCGCTCAGGGAGTCGATGACGTGGGAGAAGCCTGCAATGCCGGTGGCAAAGGTGCGGCGCACGTCGGTGTCGATAAGGGCCATCTCGGCTTCCTCATAGTAGTATTTGTCGTGCATATACTGGATCAGGTTCAGCACATTGACGTACAGGCCAGCCAGCCAGTCCAGCATCTGGACATACTTGGGCAGCACCTCGTCGTAGTTCAGGTACTCGCTGGTGATGGGGGCATAGTTGGGGCCGCACTGCTCGTGGCTCTTCTCGTCCACACCGCCGTTGATGGCGTACAGCAGGCACTTGGCAAGGTTGGCGCGGGCACCGAAGAACTGCATCTCCTTGCCGGTCTGGGTGGCAGACACGCAGCAGCAGATGGAGTAATCATCGCCCCACACGGGCTTCATCACGTCGTCATTCTCGTACTGGACAGAGCTGGTATCGATGGACACCTTGGCGGCATATTTCTTGAAGCTCTCCGGCAGGGCGGAGGAGTACAGAACGGTCAGGTTCGGCTCCGGTGCGGGGCCCATGTTTTCCAGCGTGTGCAGGAAGCGGTAGCAGTTCTTGGTGACCATGCTGCGGCCATCCATGCCGATGCCGCCCACTTCCAGCGTTGCCCACACGGGGTCGCCGGAGAACAGCTGGTTGTAGCTGGGGATGCGGGCAAACTTGACCATGCGGAACTTCATGACCATGTGGTCGATCAGCTCCTGAGCCTGGGTCTCGGTCAGGATGCCGTTGTCCAGATCGCGCTGGATATAGATATCCAGGAAGGTGGAGATGCGGCCCACGCTCATGGCAGCGCCGTTCTGGGTCTTGATGGCGGCCAGATACCCGAAATACAGCCACTGGCAGGCCTCCTTGGCGTTCTTTGCGGGCTGAGAGATATCATAGCCGTAGGCCTCGGCCATCTTCTTCATGCCCTTCAGGGCACTGATCTGGCGGGCGATTTCCTCGCGCAGGCGGATCACGTCGTCGGTCATGGTGCCGTCGCCGCAGTTGGCAAAGTCCTCCTGCTTGAACTTGATCAGTGCATCGATGCCGTACAGGGCCACGCGGCGGTAGTCGCCCACGATGCGGCCGCGGCCGTAGGTGTCCGGCAGGCCGGTGATGATGTGGGTGTGGCGGGCCGCCTTCATCTCAGGGGTGTAGGCATCAAACACAGCCTGATTGTGGGTGCGGGTATAATCGGTAAAGATCTTGTGCAGCTCGGCGCTGGGCTGGTAGCCGTAGGTGGTGCAGGCCTGCTCTGCCATCTTGATGCCGCCGTAGGGCATGAAGGCGCGCTTGAGGGGCTTGTCGGTCTGCAGACCCACGATCTGCTCCAGATCCTTCAGGCTTTCGTCGATATAGCCGGGGCCGTAAGCAGTCAGGCTGCTGACCACTTCGGTCTCCATATCCAGCACGCCGCCCTTGGCGCGCTCGGCCTTCTGCAGCTTCTGCAGGGCCCCCCACAGCTTGTCGGTCGCCTCGGTGGGGCCGGCCAGAAAGCTTTCGTCGCCGTCATACGGGGTGTAGTTCTTCTGGATGAAGTCGCGCACATTGACTTCTTCTTTCCAGATGCGGCCCTCAAAGCCTTCCCACTGTTCAAAATTGATCATTGGAACCTCCTTGCTCTTTACCATTTTCTCAATGGTTAGCATAATCTAACTAATGAGCCTTTGAAAAACCGCTTCTCGGCGGTTTTCTGGGGGCGTACGAATGAGCTGCAAGGCGCAGGCAGATGCAGACACCCAGCAGCCTTAAGAATATAATATCAGTGTTTTTTTCAAAAAGCAAGAGGGAACGGATGGATTTTACACAAAGGCGGGAAAGGTTTCTTAGTGCAAGTGTCCAATTTTTGGAGAAAAAGCTTTTTCCGCAAAAAAATTTCAAATCGGGGCTTGACAGGCATGACAAACTATGGTATCCTGTTGTCACGGCAAGGTTAGTTAAATCTAACCAAGGCTGCGAGACCCTCTGCAAAGGGTTCCGATTCCTCCATTCCATACTCACTTTTTCTTTTGGCAGGGTGCGGCATTCTGGTTTGCTCCGCCCCTCCTGCGCGGCAAAGGCGGCTCTGGTACAGCGGCCTTTGCGAAAACAGAAAACAAAAAACGGGACGCACAGCTTGACCACCTGTGTGCCCCGATTTTTGTTTGTAACGGTCTATTTCTGTGCATCCATCTGGTCCAGATGTTTCTGGGCGAAGAGGGAGGCCACGGCGGAAAAGCCGAAAACGAAGTAGTAGCTGGCGATGCGGAAGAGCATCAGGGTGCTCATGGCCTCGCCGCGGGTCATGAAGGAGCCGAAGACGAGGAGAAAAGCCGTCTCGATGGAACCCATACCGGCCACGTTGGGCAGGGCGTTGGAGAGGAAGAGCATCAGGCTGGCGAGCAGCTGCACCTGCCAGAAGCTGAGGCCGCAGGGCAGGCCCATGAACCGGATGCAGAGATACGGCAAGGTGTACATCAGAAAGAGCTTGAGGGTGTGCAGCGCGAAGATCTGGATGCAGCGGCCCTTGTCGGCGAGGAGGTGGCGGCTCTCGGTGCCGAGGGTGTCCAGCTGCTCCAGCCATTTTTCCCGGCGGGTCTGCCAGGAGTCAGTCCTGGGCAGGTAGCCCAACGCCCAGCGGGCCAGCCGCTGGATGAGGGGCGATACACAGACCAGCACCAGCGCTACGATGATGACGGCCACCACGGCATAGGCCATGGGCAGATAATTCATCACACCGGTGGTGTTGGCGGCAAGCCATCTGTGCTGAAACAGCAGCATCACCGTGGCATACAGCAGCACGGTGGTTTTGTGGAACACGTACTGCAGGGTCATCAGGCCCACGCCCGGGCCAACCGGCAGGCCGCAGCGGTAGAGGTAGTAGGACTGCATCGGCATGGCACCGGCACCCAGGCAGATGACGTTGCCGAAGGTGCCCATGAACGACGATTCCAGCGCCTGTCGCACGGTGAAACCGGGCATCCGGCTGCGGATGATGACCCAGCTGACCAGACCTTCCAGCACCGGGTAGGTCAGGCCCACGGCCAGCACGAGCAACACCTGCCAGAAGCGCAGCTGTGCCAGCGCGGCAGAGATCTCGGCCCAGTGGCGCTGGAAGATCCAGAAGACGATGCCGGTGAGCACCACCAGAACGGTGAGCGAGAGGATCGTTTTTTTGCGGGACGGCTGCTGCGGGGTGGACTGGTCCATCAGAGAAGGCTCCTTTCGAGATCGTTGGTTGCAGTATACCACAGCAGCCGGAGCGGTTTGTGAACTTGTACGAAATTTTTCTCGTCAATTTGAGCGAAGTGATAAAAAATCCTTCGTACAACCTCTCAGTCTCGCTCACGCTCGCCAGAGGCTCCCCTGGTAGGGGAGCCTCTGGCGAAACCATTGACTTTGCGAGGACTGCCAAAGCCTCCCCTACAAGGGAAGGTGGCATTGCGAAGCAATGACGGAGAGGTTGTACGAAGGAAAAGTGAATCACAAATAAAACGTTAATGCCCTTCGGTCAGCTCTTTCACTGCAGCGGTGAGAGTGTCGGCGAAGGACTGCTTGGAGTAGTGCTTCTCATAGAGCCTGCGGCAGTCGGCCCGCATGGCAGCGAGCTTCTCCGGGTGGAGGATGGCCCACTCCAGAATGGAGGCCAGCTTTTCCGGGTCGTCGTCCGGGTAGGTGAAACCATCTACCCCTTCGGTGATGAGACCGGCAGTGCCGGTGTGTTCCGACACGATGGAGGGTTTGCCAAAGATGAGGCCCTCGGTGACGAAAGTGGGCATTGGGTCGTCGCGGGAGGCGCAGACGAGGCAGGTGCACTGCTCCATCAGATTCTTGATCTCATCCCGGCTGAGCCGCTTGCAGTAGAAGACGTTGGCCGGGTGTTCGGTGGTCAGGGTGCGGACGGCGTCCATCATCTCCTGGTCGGCAGCTTTGCCCACGAAGAGGAAGGTTGCTTTTTCCCGCACGGCGTCGGGCAGCAGGCGGATGGCCTTGCAGAAGATGTCCTGCCCCTTTCGGCGCTCGAACGAGCCGACCGTGGCGAAGAGGGGCTTGTCGGCGGGGTAGCCCAAATCGCAGCGGGGGAAATCCTCAGCGGCATAGTCCGGCAGGCCGTAGATGAGGGGGCGGATGTCGAACTGGGGGCGGACCGAGTGCATGGCGGCGGCAGCGTGTTTGCCGACCGAGTAGAGCTGCACATTGGGCGCAATGTGCTTGGGGATCTGGTGCGCGATGTGGGGGTAGCCCGCAAAGGCATCGTGGAGCCACCAGAGCACCGGCACCGGCGCGTTGCTCAGGGCGCGGATAACGCGGGCCTCGACCACGGTGTTGGCTAGCACGAAGTCGGCGCAGAGCGCCAGCCCCCAGAGGGTGTTCGAGGAGGTGCAGCCCGCGCGGGTGATGACGGCGGCTCCGGCATCCACAAAGAGCTGGAGCGAGCCGGAATCGTCCGGGCCGAGGACCACGACCTCGTAGCCCATGCTGCGGAGCACCGGCACGGCGCTGACCAGCACGATGGGGGCACCGGTCATGTCCAGCACATGGCTCATGACGAAGGCCCGCTTGCCGGAGGCGGAATAGGCATCCTCGGCGCAGATGTCCCGCTCGTAGTGGAGCAGGGCCTGCGGGATGCAGACCGGAGCCTCGCAGAGCTGCGCGGCCAAAGCCAGCAGCTCAGTGACGCTTTCGGGATCCCGCGCGGCGGCGCGGCAGCGGGCCAGCAGGCTGCGGCTGACGAGAGCAAACTTGTTCTCGGCCAGATGCCCATGGCTCTGGTAGAGGGCCGTCTGCCCCGAAAAGCCGAAGACTGCGTTGCAGACGGCGTAGTCTGCGCCGTCCCGCAGGGCCTGGGCGAAATAGGTCAGGGTGGTGGAGAGACAGGCAACGTCCTCACTGACGAGGAGCACACCGGCCACCGCGTCGGTCAGCTCTCCGGCCAGATGGTCCACCAGACGGAATTTGCGGTGGAGCTGGTCCTGCAGAGCCTGCGCCAGAACGCGGCTGCGCAGCGGCGCATAGACGAGCAGATAGGTGCTCTGGGTGTCAGTGTAGGTCTGCTTTGCCAGCTGTTCCCGCTGCAGGGAAGTGTAACTGTTGTACATGCGCGTCCCTCCCGGCTCAGTGGCGGAACAGCCCCAGCAGGCGGCGCAGGGGCCGTGTCAGCCTCCAGCTGCTGCTGTTCAGGACGCCTTCCAGCGAAGTCTCGTAGGCCTGACGGCGGGTTTCTGCCTCGGCGTTCTTCTGGTGCAGTTCGCTAATCTGCTGCTGCAGCGCGGCAATGGCCTGCTGCTGTGCGGCGATCTGGTCGTTGAGAACGGCGATGTGCTGGGCCTCGCTGTCTCTGGTCTTCTGGTAGAACTGGAGGCCCTCCAGCACGGTGTTGAAGAGCGGCTTGTCGGCCAGCGTTTCCAGCGGGCAGTAATGGTAGGAGACGCCCAGCTTCATCCCGGCGGGGAAATGGGTCACACCGTCCAGCAGATAGTTGGGGTCGCGGTCAAGGAAGAGAGTGCTGTCGCTGGGCAGAGTCAGGCCGTTGACCGGGCGGCAGAGCACCCGGTCGTCCGAAAAGCTCAGATTGGTGATGCAGCAGGGCAGTTCGCCCGGATCAAGCCGCAGGGCGCGGGCGGTCACGGGCAGCTCAAAGGTCGCGATGACGACACCCGTCAGCTCGTCCACCTCGTAGTCCGGGGCGGTGAGGGTGTCTTTCTCCGAAAAGCCGAAGCCCGCATCAAAATAGAGGGTGGGCTGCAGCAGAGCGGGGGAGTCGGTGTGCTTCTCGTTCTGGGGATGGGCCGCAAGGTAGGACTGCACTTCCTGTTCCAGCCCAAGGCAGCGTTCTGCCAGACGGGAGACGCCCTCGTCCGAGAGCTTGAGCTGCTGCTCGAGGTCCGCGATGCGGGCCTGCAGGGCAGCCGTAGAGGCAGGAGCTTCGTTGTTCATAACCGGATTCTCCTCATCATATATAAATTCACTTCAGCGGGGAGACCCCGCAAAAATTCAGTGTCGGGCCGCATAACGCCGCTGTACCGGGTCCGCACGTCGGGCGGCCGCATTCCGGGCAGCGGTGCGCTGGAGCTTCCAGTCGCGGCGGCGGAGCAGCAGCTCGCAGATCAGCAGGATCGAACCCATGGACACCGCAAAGTGGGTCACAAGGCCCAGAGCCTCCCGGCCCGCAAACTTCTGCGCCATCAGATACCAGGGGATGGCGGTGAGCTCCACGGTGTGGATGCAGAAGATGTACAGCGACCGCTGGCCGATGGCCTGTACGCCGTGGGTGATGAAATTGTCCACATGGCGCTGGAAGAAGAGCAGCAGCGACAGCATACCCAGACCGGTCATCACATCCAGCAGGATGCTCACGGGGCCGAAGGTCCATTCGGCCATCGAGACGCAGTCGGTGCTCTGGGTGGCCAGCACAAGGCCCGCAACAGCCAGCGCCGAGGCGATCATGCCGAGCTTGAGCTTCCAGGACAGGGGCCTGTCGAAGATCTTGTGCTGCTTGGCCAGATACCCAACGTAGAGCGCCGGAACCGTGACCATGCCCTGGCCGATGCAGAAGGGGACCTCCCAGGTGATGCAGATGCCCCAGCCCAACAACATGGTGCCCAGCACGGCCCAGGGTATGTATGGTTCGGGGAAGATGTTCAGGATCACATCCAGCAGCACCCAGCCTACCATCAGCGCCAGCAGATACCACATCGGCCCGCAGGAGAAGAAGGTCTGCCCGGCGTAGATGGAGGTATGGGGTAGGCCCAGCGCAAAACCGCCGAAGACCTTGAGGGTCTCTGGGCAGCGCCCTCGACCGAGCCGAAGGTGAGATAGTGGATGAGAAAATGGAAGAACGTCGTGGCAAGCCCGGTATAAAGGTAGGGTTTGAGCAGGCTTTTGAGCTGCTGGTGGATGCACTTGTGGATAGAGCGCTTGCGGAAGCCGTAGCCGCTGGCGATGTAGAACGCCGCCATCAGTGACTCCCGGTAGGCGAACAGATAAAAGGTCATGGGCGTGATGGTCGTCGTGGCACCCACCGGATACAGCTCGGCGGAGTGCGCGAACACGATGGTCAGCATTCCGATGCCCTTGAGAAAATCAAACATGCCCAATGAATTGGCTGTGCGGGGTTTGGTACCCTCCATGAAATGCCCTCCTTTGCGCCGAGATCACCGGGGGAGTGGCAGATGCCGAATTCGGGCGCAAGATGTTAAAAGTTACAAAATCGTTATAAATAAGTATAATGCTTTTTTGAGGTTCTGTCAATCAAAGACGGACAGCCTGCAAAAAGCCCTCCCGGTGCAGAAAAAGTGTACCACACCCGCTGCCCCTGCGCAATGAATGGGAGCAAATCCCATCTGTCTGCACAAGTTGGATGCAAGTTTATATTGCATATTTGTGCAACTAAAACTTGCATTTAGTTCCGGAATGCGGTATACTGAGAACCATAGCACCCAAACTTTGCCAAAAAGCGGGATTCATTGGAAAAAACGCCAAACAAACAAGGAGTGTATAAAATATGACCAGAGAAGAGTGCTGCGCCGTTGTTGCTGAAAAAGACATGCCGAGGACGGTCTATGATATGATCGTTGCCATGCAGGAAAAATACGCCGAGCGCCCGGCATTCCGCTGGGTGGACGACGCCACCAAGACCGTGCAGGAGAAGACCTACGGCCAGTTCGTGGAGGACATCCGCAAGATGACCAGCTATCTGCAGGCAAATGTTGCCGATGTAAAGGGCCAGCGCATCGTCATCCTGAGCCGCACCAACTACGAGTACGGTGTGGTGACCTTCGGCGCTGTGATGGCCAGTGCCGTCATCGTGACCCTGAACCAGAAAAAGACCTGGCCGGAGCTGGAGTATGAGCTGGGCCTGAGCGAGCCTGCCCTCATCTTTACCGACGGCATCGACTACGGCTATGCCGACGAGCTCAAGGCCGCCTACGGCGACAAGCTCCGCCCCATGAACGCCTATGAGGGCAGCACCCCGGCCGAGCTGGCCAACCGCATCGACACCAACGCCCTGATGGTCCTGATGTTCACCTCCGGCACTACGGGCCGCAGCAAGGGCGTGATGCTGAGCGAGAAGAACTACTTCAGCGCCGTGCGGATGTATGTTGCTGGCCAGGCGGCCGTTATGAGAAAGGCCCAGGAACTGGCCCCGAAGGATATGGACAAGCCCTTCAGCCACTTCACGCTGGTGCCCATGTTCCACCTGTCCGGCTTCATCTGCTACTTCGCCTACGGCATCCATGGCTGGACCCTGAACCTCTGTGCGGACCCGCGCGACGTGCGCCGCGATATGTCCATGATGCACAGCGACGCCATGTCCACCCCGCCGGTGCTGGTGGAGATGATCTACAACGAGATCCGCCGCGGCAATCAGGACAAGCTGAACGGCCTGTGGAACCTGAGCTGCTCTTCTGCCATCCTCGACCCGGAGATCCTGAGCTACCTCATCGCCCACGGCTTCTACATCAATCAGTGCTACTCCATGACCGAGCTGGCCGGCTATGGCCTGCTGAACATTGCGCAGGAGGGCGAGCACCTGCGCGCTCTGGGCAAGCCGGACGGCTTCTGCGAGATCAAGCTGGATGAGACCGGTGAGATCTGCGTCCGCGGTGATGTCGTCATGCTGGGCTACTACAAGGACCCGGAGGCCACCGCCGAGGTCATTGACGCGGACGGCTGGTTCCACACTGGCGATCTGGCCCGCAAGGACGAGGACGGCTACTATTTCCTGACCGGCCGCAAGAAGAACCTCATCATTCTGGACAGCGGCGAGAACGTCAGCCCCGAAGAGCTGGAAAAGCTGCTGGGCAAGTGCACCGACATCAAGGAGTGCGTCGTCAAGGAGATGGGCAAGAAGATCGGTGCCGTCATCTGCTGCGAGCCGGACAAGGAGCAGACCGTCCGCGCCTTCGTCACCGAGCTGAACCGCACCCTGCCGCTGTACAAGCGTATGAGCGCAGTGGAGTGCACCGCAGAGCCGCTGCCCCGCAACGCCATGGGAAAACTGCTGCGTAAGTAAGAGCGCATTTGTAGAAAATCTGTAAAGCTGTATGGCGAAATATTGCAATTCCCCTGAAAAACGGGTATTATAAAACTGCATGACGTCGGTACAGGCCGGGACCAGAATGGGAAAACCGGGCCGCGCGGGGCATCCCCTTGCGCTGCGACGCTGAAATCCATCATGGAAAGGAAGATTTTTTGATGCAAAGAGCAGAAATCGTGTCCCAGATCCTCGCGGTCCTGGAGGACGTGGCAGAGATCAGCCCGGAGGACGTGAACGAAGACAGCGTCCTGATGGACGATCTGGATCTGTCCTCAATGGAGATCCTGACCATTGTGGCAGACCTCGAGGAGACCTTCGGCCTGCGCATCCCTGAAAAGGAGCTGCGCAACTTTGTGACCATCGCGGACGTGGCAGATTATCTGGCAGATAACGCGGGGTGAACGGATTGAACGAGACGCAGTGCGCCGTTTTTCAGGGCATCGTGTATGATTACCGCGCCAATCGGGTGATCTGCCGCTATCAGATCGCCCTGCACGACCCTGTGGACCCGGCGCTGGAGGCGGCGGAACTCAACGAACAATAAAAAAGGTGTTGCTGCGAATTTCTTGCAGCAACACCTTTTTTGTTTTCAGAAGGAACCGCCCGACGAGCCGCCGAAGCCGTCGCTGTCGGTGGTGGAACCGCCGGAGTCGCTTTCGGGCTGGGGCGGGTCGTAGACCTCGACGCGGTCGGTGTGGGTGTAGCGGTCGGTCTTGACCCGCAGCTTGAGCCCGGCACCGATGTAGTCGTCGGCCTCGGTCTTGAGCTGGGCCGTCTTCATCCGGCTGTACAGGATGCCGCAGACCACGGCGGCGATGAGCATCGGGATGCCCACCACGATGAGGATGCCGATCAGGCCGAGGCCGCCGTCCGGGTCGTTGTCGTAGTCCAGCGGCTCGCCGTTCTCGGCGTAGAAGTCCAGTGTGCTGGCGCAGAGGTCGATGTAGGTCTGGGCAGCGTCGGCGTAGTCGCCGTCCGACAGCAGGGGCACGACCTCGTCTTCCAGCTGCTCGATGCGGTAGTCGGTAAAGGCGGTGACGCCCCCGCCGTAAGTGATGGTGACGTACTTGCGGGAGCCGAGGGCGATCATGAATAGGATGCCGCTTTTTCCGCTGCCGGAGCCAAGGTCGTTCTGCACATAATAGTTCTTGGCATAGGCGCGCTGGTCGGTGTCGCCGATGCTGTCCACCGTGAGGAAATAGACGTCGCAGTCATGCCCGGCGGAAGCGTCCTCGGCGCTGGATTCCAGCTGGGCGAGGGTGTCGGCGTCGAACAGGCCGTACTCATCCCGCACAAGGGGCGCGTCGGCCAGTGCCGGGCAGGCGAGACAGGCCGCAAGGATCAGAGCGGCAAGGAATGCGCAGAGGCTGCGCAGGCAATGGGTGTGAGGATTCATTCTGCGCACCTCCTTATAAGTAGAGCAGCCAGGTGAGAAAGGCCATCAGCGGCAGGCTGATGGCGGCGAACCACGCGGCCACTTTGGCTTTGTCCACAGGCAGGTCGCCGATGAGCCGCCCGGTTTGGCCGTTCATCGCGAAGAGAAAGTCGTTGTCCTTCCAGCGGGTGTGGAGCATCCAGACCGGCAGCAGGGCGTAATGCGCCTTGAGCTTGCCGAGGTTGATGTCCTCGTGCAGGGTGTTGACCTCCGAATAGCCGTGGGTGGTCTCGTGCAGGGCCTGGGCCGTGGAGTTCAGCATCCGGGTGCGGGCCCGCTCGGCGCAGGCGTCGGAGTCCTCGTCGTAGCGGTCGGCCAGAAAGCCCGGCAGATACGCAGTGGAAAAGGGCTTCAGTTCGCTGTAATCAAACGGCTCAATGGCGTCCATGTGGGCGTTGGGCATCTTGCTGGAGCCGTCCACCGGAACGCGGGTGAAGACGGCGGTGCCCTCGCGCCGGACGTCGTAGTGCTGGGTGGTGGTCACGTTGTAGTCGCCCTCGCGGTGGCTCTCGGTCGTCAGGCCCTCGTAGCTGCCCCGCGCATCGGCCTCGGCATCGTAGAGCCAGAAGGGGACGTAGACGCCCTGCAGCTCAGCGATGTGGTTCTGGCTCTTGAACGCCTTGGGCAGAAAGGCTTTGCCTTTATAGTAGTGGGTCAGCTGGGCGATGGCGGCATTCTTGTCCAGCTTGAAGGGCAGGATGTACTCCGGCTTGAGTTTGCCGGAGAGCTTGCCGCCCAGCACGGTGGGGTTGCCGCAGTAGGGGCAGTTGGTGGCGGCGGTGGTGGCGTCGCAGACAAGCTCAGCCCCGCAGGTGGTGCAGGTGTAGCTGGTCAGGCTGGCAGCTTCCATCTCATCCCAGACGGGAGCAGACGCTTTGCGCCGCGCTGCCTTTTTCTGGTCTGCCTCGGCGGCGGAGTCGGCCTTTTTCTGCTTGGCCGCGTACTGCGCCTCGATGTCTGCCACCTCATACGCCGAGCCGCAGTAGTCGCAGACGAGCTTGCCGGTGGCGCTGTCGAAATGCAGCGGGCCGGTGCAGGCCGGGCATTGGTAATTCGTTACTTTATCAGCCATTCAGGATGCCTCTCTCATGCACCGAAGGGGCTGCCGCATTCCGGGCAGAACTTCGGCGGGTGGGTCGGGTCGGCAGGGGTGAAGCCGCAGTTCGGGCACTTGCCAGCGGGCTTTGGCTTGCCGCACTCGGAACAGAATTTGCCGCTGTTCTTTGCGCCGCAGCTGCACACCCAGACAGTGGGCGCTTCGGGCCGGGGCTTGCCGCAGGCGGTGCAGAACTTGCCGGTGTTGCCGCTCTGGCCGCAGGCGCAGGCCCAGCCAGATGCCGGGGCGGTCGGCGTTGCGGGCTGCTGGGCCCCCATCTGGTAGAGGGTCTGGGCGTTGACACCGCCTGCTGCTGCCGCCTGATTGACCCCCATGAAGGCCATGGCCGGGCCGGCAGCGGTGTTGGAAGCAGCCGCCTGCATGGCAGCGGCCTGTGCGCCCACCAGATGGGCGGCGGCGCGGGTGGGGTCCATGAAGGCGGCACTGCGCTGCAGGTCCTTGATCATCTGTTCGTCTTCTTCGCTGGCCTTGACGCCGGATACGCCCAGCGAGACGATCTCGATGCCGCGCAGCTTGCTCCACTTGGCGCTGAGGGCCTGGTTGAGGGCGTCAGCCAGCTCGGTGGTGTGGGCGGGCAGGGAGGAGTAGCGGATGCCCTGCTCGCTGATGCGGGCAAAAGCAGGCTGCAGGGCGGTCATCAGCTCGGTCTTGAGCTGACCGTCCAGCGCGTCGCGGGTGTAGGCGTTTTCCACATTTCCGCAGACGTTGGTGTAAAACAGGATGGGGTTGACGATGCGGTAGCTGTACTCGCCAAAGCAGCGGATGGCGATGTCGAGGTCGATGCCGGCGCGCTGGTCCACCACCCGGAAGGGCACCGGGTTGGGGGTGCCGTACTTGTTGCCCACCAGCTCCTTGGTGTTGATGTAGTAGATGCGCTGGTCGGCGGCGGCCTGCCCGCCAAAGCCGAACCGCTTGCCCATCTCGGCAAAGACGCCGTCGATGTCCTTCAGCCCGCCGCTGAGCAGGGAGGGCTGGGTGCCGGTGCTGTAGGTGTACTCGCCCGGCTCGGCGCACAGCTCTACCACCTTGCCCTGCTCCACGATCAGGGCGCACTGGCCCTCTGCCACGGCCACGACGGAGCCGTCGGAGATGATGTTCTCATTGCCGTGCTTGTTGGCAGAGCGGCGGTCGGTGCGCTTCTGCCCCTTGACGGCCAGCACTTCGGCCGGGAGGGCATCGCAATAGAAAAACTCTTTCCACTGGTCGGCCATCACGCCGGAGGCCGCGTTCATTGCAGCTTTTACAAGACCCATATTCCAAATCTCCTTTGAAGTGGTTTCGGTTGCGGAACGATTCCTAGTATAGCACAGAAGCACTGCAAAAGGAAACTGCCTCTTGCAATTTTGGCACGATGGGTGTAGAATACTCCCGACAACAAAATACAGGGGAGCTTGTGAAGCAGGCTGAGAGGAAGTGCCCAAACTTCGACCCTTTTACCTGATGCGGATAATGCCGCCGTAGGAAGTCATCACGATGCGTTTTCACAGGGGCTTCCGCAGAGGGAGCTCCTGTTTTTGTTTTCTGCCGCAGCCGCCTTGTGGGCGGCTCCGGGCCGAGGGGGAGCGCCCTGGGCCTTGAATCGACGCGATGGGAAGCCGTGTTCCGGCGTGAGAGGAGACCAGAAAGTCTCGACCGCTTTGCAATAGGAGGAATCCTCATGAAAGCACTCTCTACGAAAAAGCTGGCGCTGGCCGGCATGCTGTGCGCTCTGTGCGTGGTGGGCAGCGTATTCAGCTTCCCCATGTTCGGCAGCAAATGCGCCCCGGTGCAGCACATGGTCAACATCCTGTGCGCTGTGCTGCTGGGCCCCTACTACGGCATCGGCGTGGCCTTTGTGGCCTCGCTGCTGCGCAACCTGCTGGGTCTGGGCAGCCTGATGGCCTTCCCCGGCAGCATGTTCGGCGCACTGCTGTGCGGCCTTGTGTACCATAAGACCAAAAACATCCTTGCCACCATGGTGGGCGAGGTGTTCGGCACCAGCATTCTGGGCGGTCTGTGCGCTTACCCGGTGGCCATCTTCCTCATGGGCAAGAGCGCTGGCGACATCGCGTTCTATGCCTACATCGTGCCGTTCCTCGTCTCGACCGCAGGCGGTGCGGTCATTGCAGGTGTGCTGCTGGCCGCGCTGCAGCGCTCCGGCGCACTGCGCTCCATGCAGAACAGCCTGAGCTGAGGAGGGCACCGTGACAGCGTTTGGAGCTCTTTTCGACCGGGTGCGGGAAACCTCGCCCCTCGTCCACTGCATCTCGAATCTCGTCAGCGCCAACGACTGCGCCAACATGGTGCTGGCGGCCGGGGCGTCGCCCATCATGGCGGATGACCCGGAGGAGGTGGAGGAGATCACGGCGCTGAGCCGGGCTCTCTGCCTGAGTCTGGGCACCCCGAACCCCCGCAAAGCCGAGGCCATGGTCAAAGCGGGCCGCACCGCCGCCCGGCTGGGCCTGCCGGTGGTCTTTGACCCGGTGGGCGTGGGCGCATCGCAGTTCCGCCAGAGCATCGCGGCCGAGGTGCTGCGGGAAGTGCCCGTCACCGTGCTGCGGTGCAACGCCTCGGAGTTGCAGGCGCTGAGCGGGCTTGCGCAGGTCTCGCGCGGGGTGGATGCCGGCAAGACCCTGCCGCCGGAGGCCCTGCGGCCGCGGGCTGAGCAGTTTGCCGCGCAGCACCGCTGCGTCGCGGCAGTGACCGGGGCCGAGGACATCGTGACGGACGGGAAGACGACCCACATCCTCCGCAACGGCACTCCGCTGCTGCGGCGGGTGACCGGGGCGGGCTGTATGCTGTCGGTCCTGACGGCGGCTTTCGTGGGGGCCAACCCCGACCGCCCGCTGGCCGCGGCGGCGGCCGCCGTCTGTGCGATGGGCCTTTGCGGCGAGACTGCCGCTGCCCGCCTGACCGGCGAAGAGGGCACCGGAACGCTGCGCATGTATCTGATGGATGCCGTGTCCAACCTGACCGGCGAACAACTTGACCAAGGAGCAAACGATGAACTGTACTGCTGAGATGCTGCGGCTCTATGCCGTGACCGACCGCGCCTGGGTGGGCGAACAGACCCTGCCCCAGCAGGTGGAAGCTGCCCTGAAGGGCGGGGCCACTTGTGTGCAGCTGCGGGAAAAAGATCTGGGCGACGCGGCCATTCTGGCAGAGGCGCTGGAGATCTCCGCCCTCTGCAAACGGTACGGTGTGCCGTTCATTCTGAACGACAACGTGGCGCTGGCCAGGCAGTGCGGGGCCGACGGTGTGCATCTGGGGCAGGAGGACATGGACCCCGCCGAAGCCCGGCGCATCCTTGGCCCGGAGGCCATCATCGGCGTGTCGGCCCACAATGTGGCCGAAGCCAGAGCCGCTGTGGAGGCCGGTGCGGACTATCTGGGCTGCGGGGCTATGTTTGCGACCGCCACCAAGACGAATGTGACCGCCCTGCCCAAAGAGACGCTGCGGGACATCTGCGCGGCGGTCCCCATCCCGGTGGTCGCCATCGGCGGCATCCATAAGCAGAACCTGCTCAGCCTTGCCCACTGCGGCGAGGCCGGTGTGGCGCTGGTCAGCGCCATCTTCGCGGCTAAGGACATCGAGGCCGAGTGCAGGGAATTGAGAGCATTGGTAGAACAATTATAACTCCTTCCGTCATCGCTGCGCGATGCCACCTCCCTCAAAGAGGGAGGCTTTCGCGTCGGGGAGGCAATGAGGCCCCCTCCCCGAGGGGGCTGTCACCGCAAGGTGACTGGGGGAGTTATCGGCAGACCGGGGGCACCACCTTCTGCCGGAACAGACTTCATGCAAAGGAGTTTTGACATGAACACCGCAGGGTTTGTCTGCGGAGGCGCCGGAAACCACCCGTTTGATGGGCGAAGTCCGGCTCTTTCGTAACGATAGAAAAAAGAGCAAGAGCGTATCGACTTGTCAAACTGGAGGTAACAAGATGCAGAATTACACCACACAGATGGACGCGGCCCGCAAGGGCATCGTGACCAAGGAAATGGAGATCGTCGCCCAGAAGGAGTGCCGCACCACCGAGGAGATCCGCCAGTGGGTGGCCGAGGGCAAGGTAGCCATTCCGGCCAACAAGCACCACGAGTGCCTGAACCCCGAGGGCGTCGGCTCCATGCTGCGCACCAAGATCAACGTGAACCTTGGCGTCTCCCGCGACTGCAAGGACTACAACGTGGAGATGCAGAAGGTGATGAGCGCCGTCAACATGGGTGCCGAAGCCATTATGGACCTTTCCAGCCACGGCAACACCCAGCCCTTCCGTCAGAAGCTGACCCACGAGTGCCCGGTGATGATCGGCACCGTGCCGGTGTACGATTCGGTCATCCACTACCAGCGCGATCTGGCTGAGCTGACCGCACAGGACTTCATCGATGTGGTGCGCCTGCATGCAGAGGACGGTGTGGACTTTGTCACCCTGCACTGCGGCATCACCCGCAAGACCATCGAGCAGATCCGCAAGCACAAGCGCAAGATGAACATTGTCAGCCGCGGCGGCTCTCTGGTGTTTGCATGGATGAGCATGACCGGCAACGAGAACCCCTTCTACGAGCACTTTGACGAGATCTGCGAGATCTGTGCCGAGCACGATGTGACCATCTCGCTGGGCGATGCCTGCCGTCCCGGCTGTCTGGCTGACGCCACCGATGTGTGCCAGATCGAGGAGCTGGTGCGTCTGGGCGAGTTGACCAAGCGCGCATGGGCACACAACGTGCAGGTGATGGTGGAAGGCCCCGGCCATGTGCCCCTGAATCAGGTGGCTGCCAACATGGAGGTGCAGAAGAGCATCTGCATGGGCGCACCCTTCTATGTGCTGGGACCCCTCGTCACCGATATCGCCCCCGGTTACGACCACATCACCGCTGCCATCGGCGGCGCTGTGGCTGCAGCCAGCGGTGCAGCTTTCCTGTGCTATGTGACCCCCGCCGAGCATCTGGCTCTGCCCAATGTGGACGATGTGAAGCAGGGCATCGTGGCCTCCAAGATCGCTGCCCACGCCGCCGATATCGCCAAGGGCATCCCCCACGCCCGGGACATCGACGATAAGATGGGCGATGCCCGCCGTGTGCTGGACTGGGATGCACAGTTCGCCTGCGCACTGGACCCGGAGACCGCAAAGGCCATCCGCGATGCCCGCCTGCCGGAGGACGACCACAGCGACACCTGCAGCATGTGCGGCAAGTTCTGTGCCGTGCGCAGCATGAACAAGGCGCTGGCCGGTGAGTACATCGACATTCTGTAAGTTCTTCCTCTTTCAATAGAAACACAAAGCCCCCTGCACGCGGTATGTGCAGGGGGCTTTGCTGTTGGCTGGCGGTCAGCCTTCGAGCTGCGGTGCAGAAGAAGGCTTCTGGATGAGGTTCGTCATGCTCCGGAGGCTGATGCCGATGGTGGAGAGATTATGCAGCATGGCAGAGGAGGCCGGCTGCAGGATGCCCAGAGCACCCAGCGCGATGAGGGCCGAGTTGAAGGTGAGCACGAAGCGGTAGTTCGAGCTGACACGGTGCTGCAGCGCATTGGCGATGGCCTTGAGGGCCACCAGCTCCTCCAGGCTGTCGGCCTTGATGGTCACGTCTGCGATCTCGCGGGCGATGGCAGCGCCGGAGTTGATGGCAATGCCAATGTCGGCAGCGGACAGGGCGGGGGAGTCGTTGATGCCGTCGCCGATCATCACCACGGTGTGGCCCTCGGCCTTGGCCTGCTGGACAAAGTTTGCCTTGTCCTCGGGCAGCACCTCGGCAAAGAAGCGGTCCACGCCCACCTGCTTTGCAATGGCGGCAGCGGTGCGTTCGCTGTCGCCGGTCATCATGACGGTGTTCCGGATGCCCAGCGCACGCAGACCGTTCAGCACAGCCGCAGCTTCCGGGCGCAGCGGGTCGGAAATGCAGATCACGCCCACCAGCTGCCCGCTGGCAGCCATGTACAGGTGCGAATACGCGGGCTTGAGGGCATCGAACTTCTGCTGCTCGGCTGTGGGGATGGTACACTTTTCATCCTCAAAGACGAAGTGGTGGCTGCCGATGACCACCCGTTCGCCACCTACGCGGCTTGCAATGCCGTGGGCCACGATGTACTCCACCTCGGAGTGCATCTCCTCATGGGAAATGCCGCGCTCTTTGGCGGCACGCACCACGGCGTTGGCCATGGAATGGGGGAAGTGCTCTTCCAGACATGCGGCCAGCTGCAGAACTTCGCGCTCGTTGCAGCCGGAGAAGGGCACGACCTCCACTACCTGCGGGGTGGCACGGGTGAGGGTGCCGGTCTTGTCGAACACGATAGTGTCGGCCTTGGACAGGGCTTCCAGATACTTGCCGCCCTTGACGGTGATGTGATAGCTGCCGCACTCGCGCATGGCGGAGAGGACGGCCAGCGGCATGGAGAGCTTGAGCGCGCAGGAGAAATCCACCATCAGGCAGGAGATGGCGCGGGTGGCGTTGCGGGTGAGCAGGTAGGTGACCACCGTTGCGCCCAGACACCATGGCACCAGCTTGTCGGCCAGCACCAGCGCACGGTTCTCGGTGCTGGACTTGAGCTTTTCGGATTCCTCGATCATGGCCACGATCTTATCGTAGCGGTTGGAACCGCCCTCAGCCTTGGCGATAAAGACACATTCGCCCTCCTCCACAACGGTGCCGGCATAGAGGGTGGAGCCCTCTGCCTTGCGCACCGGCATGGCTTCGCCGGTCAGGGCAGCCTGATTCACCATGGCTTCGCCTTCCAGTACGGTGCCGTCCAGCGGGATCATGTTGCCGCTGCGCACGACCACCTCATCGCCGGAGCGTACTTTGGTCAGAGGCACCAGCACTTCGGTGCCTTGGCTGCGCACCCACACCTTGTCCACGTTCAGGGCCATGCTGCGGGCCAGATCGTCCAGACTCTTCTTGCGGGTCCACTCTTCCAGCAGAGAACCGAGGTTCAGTAGGAACATCACGGAGCCTGCGGTGCCAAAGTCGCCGCGCAGCAGCGAGACGCCGATGGACAAAGCGTCCAGCACCTCCACTTCCAGCCTGCGGTGGAGCAGGCACCGGACCCCTTTCCAGACAAAAGCGATGGAGCGCCAGACTGTGTAGGCAGCGCGGATGGGTGCGGGCAGGAACAGCTTGCGGAAGAAGTGGCCCGCCACGAGGTCGCACATCTTCTCCTGATACTCCTGATTGAGCTTCCGGCTGTCGGCGGTGGTGACAAGGGCGTCCAGCTCCGGCTGGTCGAATTTGTAGCGGCTCAGCGCCTGGACTGCATCGGCGCGTCTGCCGCGGTAATACAGGACCACATCGCCGGTCCGTTCGTAGACGGTGGCCTTCTCGATGGCATCATGGTGGTTCAGATATGCTTCCAGCACATCGGCACGGTGCAGGGTCATCCGCACGTTGCAGACATGCACGCGCATCCGGCCCCGGCCCTCATGTAAAATGGTGCATTTCATGGTTACGTTATACCTTCCTCAATAGAAAGAGCCGCCCGCAGGCGGCTCAAGCGCTCAAAAATTATTCAGCGTCCTCGGCGGCAGCAGCCTCTGCGGCTTCGTCCTCGATGACGGCGGCCTCTGCCTTGGCGGCGCGGGCCTCGTTGATGGCCTTTGCATCGGCCAGAATGTCACCGGCCTGCTCCTGCACCTTGCTGACGGTCTCCATGGTGGAGTCCTTCATGCGCAGCACAGCAGCGGTGGTCTGGGTGTAGACCTTCTTGGCATCCTTGCTGGACAGCAGCTTGAAGCCTGCCGAACCAAACACAACGCCGCCGACGAACAGTGCGATCTTTTTCACATCTACCATAATCGTTTTCCTACCTTTATCCATGTTATTGTAAGCCCCGGATGGGGCGAAAAAACCGAACAGCCTTGCTGTTTCTGCGGATATTGTAGCACGGATTTTGGAATTTTCAAGGGATTTTCAAAATGTTAATCGGTGTAAACTTTTTACGTACCGTAGTTAGAAATGCCTATCCCTAGGTGGATTTTCAACCGGACTACAGTTTGTAATCAAAAACAAACCGGAAAGCGCCGCTCAGCGGCCCCAGAAGCAAAAAGGCCCCGGCTCCGCCAAGGGCCGCAAAGGGCCGGAAGCGGGGCAGGGCCAGCATCAGGCAGTAGGTGAAAGCAAACAGGATCAGAGCAAGCGTCATGCGTTCTCCTCATGGTCGGCGGGGGCGTCCGGGCCGTCATGGTCGGCATCGATCATCCGGTAGCCTACGCCGAGTTCGTTCATGATGTAGTTGTTGTGGCCGGGGCGGCTGCCCAGCTTTTTGCGGATATTGGCCATGTTCACCTGCAGCTTTTTGGTGCTGCCGATGTCGGTATCGCCCCAGATGGCCTTGACGATGGCCGCATAGGTCATCACGCGGCCCGCGTGCTGGGAAAGGAATGCCACGATGTTGTATTCGGTCTGGGTCAGCTTGATCTCCTCCCCGCCCACATAGACCTTGCGCCGCTCGTACTGGATGAGCAGGTCCTGCGCCTGAAAGACGCCGGTGGGGTTGGAGCTGAAGCGGTTCAGCCGCAGGGCAGCGCGCACGCGGGCCAGCAGTTCGCCGGTGCTGAAGGGCTTGGTGATGTAATCATTGGCACCCAGATCCAGCGCTTCGATCTTATCCATCTCGTCGGTGCGGGCCGAGAGCACGATGATGGGCGTCATGAATTTCTGGCGCACATAGTGGATGAGCTCGAGGCCGTCCCGGTCCGGCAGGCCCAGATCCAGGATAATGAGGTCGGGCAGGTAGGAGGTGAAGATGGATTTGCCCAGCTCACAGGTGGGGGCCACATAGGTCTTGTAGCCGTTGGTGTCCAGCAGGGTATAGATGAAGCTGCAGATGGTGGGTTCGTCTTCAACGATGAGGATCTTGAATTTGTTGTTGCTCATTTCAGATGTTTTCCTCCAGATCAGTGGATTCGTCCGTGGATTCGGTCTCCAGCCAGAAGCGGATGGTCGTTCCCTCACCCAGACGGCTCTCGGCCTTGATCTCGCCGCCGTGCGCCTTGATGATGGCCGCACACACCGAAAGGCCGATGCCCATGCCGTGCTTGCCGGGGCTGGCCGTGTCGTCGGCGGGCAGCATCCGGGTGAACAGCCCTTTCAGCCGTTCTCTGGGGATGCCGCAGCCGTCATCCGAGACTTCAAAGATGGCGTGGTCGCCCAGCGTAAAGACCCGGAGGGTCAGCTTGGTCATGCCCTCGGCGTGCAGAGCGGCATTTTCCAGCAGGTTCATCAGCACCTGCTGGATGAGCATGGAGTCCATCGGGATGACCACGAAGCTGTCGGGCAGGTCTACCGTGACGTTCACGTCCGGATAGTGCTTCTGGAACCGCACCAGCACGGTGTCGATCAGCTCTTCCAGCACGGTGGGGGTCTTCTGCACCGAGACGGTGCCGGTGTCGAACCGGGTGACTGACAGCAGGTTCTCCACCATCCGGTTGAGCCACTGGGCGTCCGAACAGACTTCGCCGAGAAGCTTTAACTTCTGCTCTTTGGCCAGCGAGTCATAATTTTCGATCACAGTGGAGCAGGCACCGTAGATGGAGGTGAGCGGGGTGCGCAGATCGTGAGAAACCGCGCGCAGAAGGTTTGCACGCATCTTCTCCTTCTCGCTTTCCATACGCAGCTGTTCCTGCTTTTTGATGCGGGTGGTGAGGGTGCTGGTCATGATGGACACCACCAGCATCACAAGGCCGGAGAACAGGTTTTCCGACAGGGTAAAGTTGAAGGCAAAGTAGGGCGAGCGAAAGGCAAAGTTGACCGCCAGCACACACAGCAGCGAGGCGGCCAGACCCCACAGATAACCATCGGTATACATCGAGATGAGAAAGACGGCCAGTACGAAGACCATGGAGGCCACGCCGTCGATCCGTCCGCTGAGCACCTGAATGCCGGACACCACCAGAAAGGCCGACGCGATGCCGGACAGCATCACCAGCGCATCGTGCCTGCGGGTGGAAGATCTCATAGAAATGTCTCCTTTCGGATGGATATTCGTTCGGTGTTCAAAGTATACCACACCGGCGGCTAAGAAACAGCAAAGGAGTCGGGAACAGGTGCCGAATGCCGCAGAGCCTGCCCCGATCATAGCACAAAAAGCGGAACGGTGCGAGCGCGGGCCGGGTTTTGCTGTTTGACATTTCCGCTGCAAAAGCATATCATAAAGTTACCTATTATAGAGAGGATGCAGAACACGATGTTTTACTTTGAGAACGACTACTGTGAGGGTGCACACCCTGCCATCCTGCAAAAGCTGGCCGAGACCAACTTTGAAAAGGTGCCCGGCTATGGCACCGACCCCTACTGCGCCAGCGCCAAAGCAAAGATCTGCGCTGCCTGCGGCTGCCCGGATGCAGACGTGACCTTCATCTCCGGCGGCACCCAGACCAACGCCATCGTCATTGCGTCCATGCTGCACCGGTGGGAAGGGGTCGTGGCAGCTTCCACGGGCCATGTCAACGGCCACGAGGCCGGGGCCATCGAGTACACCGGCCACAAGGTGCTGGGCCTGCCCCACAAGAACGGCAAGCTGGACGCTGCCGACGTCCGCGACTTCTGCGCCACCTTCTACGCAGACGGAAACCACGACCACATGGTGTTCCCCGGCATGGTATATATCTCTCACCCGTCCGAGTACGGCACCCTGTACACCAAGGCTGAGCTGGAAGAGCTGCACGCTGTGTGTCAGGAGTACCACATGCCCCTGTTCATGGATGGCGCACGCCTGGGCTACGGTCTGGCGGCGGAGGGCACGGACGTCACCCTGCCCGACCTGGCCCGGCTGGCGGATGTGTTCTACATCGGCGGCACCAAGGTGGGCGCGCTGTGCGGCGAGGCCGTGGTCTTCCCTCATGGGGCGCCGGCGCATTTTATGACTATGGTCAAGCAACAGGGCGCGCTGCTTGCCAAGGGCCGTCTGATGGGCCTGCAGTTCGATGTGCTGTTCACCGATGACCTGTACACCCGCATCAGCCGGAACGCCATCGCCACGGCCAACGCCCTGAAGCAGGGGCTGGCCGACAAGGGTTACCGCTTCTTCCTGGATTCGCCCACCAACCAGATCTTCATCGTTTTCTCCAACGAGCAGCTGGCGGCGCTGGAGGGCAAGGCCAAATTCGGCTTCTGGGAGAAGTACGACGACACCCACACCGTGATGCGCATTGCCACCAGCTGGGCCACCCGCATGGAGGAGATCGACGGCCTGCTGGCCCTGCTGTAAGTGTCAAACATCGGCCCGTCTCTTTGTGCAGGATGCGGATTGCAATTTCCGGCACAGTATGATATCTTTATTCAGATGAAGGTCGCGCTGTGTGCAGCGCAGAAAGAAGGGTAATGATATGGGCTTTTTTGATAAGCTGTTCGGCGGCAAGGGTGCAGCCGAGACGAAATTCAAGGGCGAAAAGAAGACGGTGATGATGCCGCTGGCAGGCAAGGTCATCCCGCTGGAGGAGCTGCCGGACGAGACGTTCGCATCGGCCATTCTGGGCGGCGGCTGCGGCATCGAGCCCACCGGCAAGACCGTGTATGCTCCGTTTGACGGCACCGTCACGCAGGTACCCGAAAGCCTGCACGCCGTGGGCCTGACCAGCGAGGACGGCATTGAGATCCTGATCCATGTTGGCATGGACACTGTGGAGATGCAGGGCAAGGGCTTCACCTCTCTGACGAAGGAAGGCTCCAAGGTCAAGGCCGGCACCCCGCTGCTGAAGGTGGATCTGGACGCCATCCGCGCCGCAGGCCATCCCACCGCTACCGCCATCATCGTGACCAACGGCGATGACCTGTCCGAAATGTCGGTCGTGGCCTCCGGCGACACCGCCATCGGTGTGCCGCTGCTCAAGTTCAAGGCATAAGTGTTCCCACCCGGAAGAGCTTCTTCCGGGTGTTTTTTTGCAGTCAGCGCCTTAAAAGTATGACTATTGAAAGAAAATGCCGCATTTGGTCTGTTTTTTTCTTGAAGCGGGGAACAGCTTATGATAGGATAGACAAAGTGCGGGCCTGGGCCCGGTATCACCAAGGATTGTGAGGAAAGGTATTATGGAAACGAAAAAACCTGGTATGTCTTTAGCAAAACGAATGGCCATTTCGCTGGTCTGCGGCCTGGCGGCGGGCCTCGCCTTCATGTTCCTGCGCGAGAGCCTCATCTCCGGCGGGAAGAGTGAGATCTGGACCACGATCAACGATCTCCTGTTCCAGGATATCACCGCAGAGGGCGCAGAGCGCTCCTTCGGCATCTTCTATATCATTGGCCAGCTCTTTATTAAGGCGCTGCAGCTGGTCATCGTCCCGATGGTGTTCACCTCCATCGCGCTGGCCATCGGCAGCATTGCCGACACCCGCACCATGGGGCGCATCTCGGCCAAGACCCTGTTCTGGTTCCTGCTGTGCTCTTTCCTGGCTTTGCTGCTGGCCAGCAGCGTGGGCTACATCACCTTCTCGATGGGGCTGTTCAACACCCACATCGAGGGCCTGACCGAGGCCACCGGCTCCACCGGCTCCAACCCGCTGAACGTGGTGCTGAACATCATCCCCTCCAACATCATCACGGCCTTTGGCAGCAATGGTGCAGTCCTGAGCGCCGTCTTCCTGGCAGTGGCCACCGGCCTGAGCATGAATGCGCTGGGCGAGAGCCGCACCGCCACCCTGCGCCGCCTGCTGGGCGAGGTGAATGACGTGGTGGTCGTCTTCCTGAACTTCATTGTCAGCAAATTTGCTCCCTTTGCCGTCTTCGTGCTGCTCACCCGCACCTTTGCCATCTACGGCATCAACTACCTCAAGCCGGCACTGGTCTATGTGGTGGTCACGGTGATCCTGCTGCTGGTCTTTCTGGTGGTGGCCTACCCGCTGGTGATCGCTCTGGGTGCCAAGCTGAACCCCATCACCTTCATCCGCAAGATCGCCAATGTGGCCGTGTTCGGTTTCTCGACTTCGTCCAGCGCCGCCACCCTGCCCCTGAACATCAAGGTCTGCGAGGAGGAGTTCGGCGTGGATGAGAGCATCGCTTCCTTTGTGCTGCCTCTGGGCATGACCATCAACATGGATGGCACCGCCATCATGCAGGTCATCGCCACCGTCTTCATCGCGGGCTGCGCCGGTTATACAGTCACCCCCGGCCAGCTGGTGGTCGTGGCCCTGCTGGCTCTGCTGGCCTCGGTGGGCACCCCGGCTGCTCCCGGTGCAGGTGCCGTCATCCTCTTCACCATCCTGTCCGGCGTGGGCTTCGTCAACGACGGCGCTCTGCTGGCCTACTCCCTCATTCTGGCCATCAACCGCCCCATCGAGATGCTCGTCACCTCGCTGAACGTCGTCGGCGATGCCGTCGCCAGCATCTGTGTCGCCAGGAGCGAGGGCCTGCTGAAGGAAGAGGTCTACAACAAGTAATGGGATGAGGCTGCGCCCCATCTGAAATCGAAAAAAGCTCCGTCCCCCTCGCTGCCTCAGCGAAACGGGACGGAGCTTTTCTTGTGGGGCGGTTACTGCACGCCGGTCAGTTCAGCGAGCTTGTGATAGATCTCGGTGTTGTCGAACACGCCGCCGAACTTCTCCGCACCCACGCCGTTGGCGTAGACGTTCACCATGGCACCGGTGTGGGCGTAGGTGGTATGATCCATACCGGACTTGTGGTTGATGGTGTGGCAGATTGCCATGCTGAACGGGATATAGGTACCGTACAGCTCATAGTCCTGCTGGCTCATCTTGCTCTGGGAAGAAGCGCCGACTTCCAGCGTCCGCTCGTAGGCCGTGCGGAGATTTGCCACCTCGTAGTCGGTCAGCAGCAGCTTGCCGGCGCTGGCGGCATCCGGGTCGCTGGGCAGGGTCAGACCGAAGTTTGCCTTGACGTCGGCCATGGCTGCCTCGAACGGGGTCTTGTTCGCCACATAGCCCTGCACATAGGTAGAATCAAACTTTGCGTAGGACATCTTCTGGTGGGTCAGGTTCGTCAGGAAGGTGTCGTAGTTGGTGGTCTTGTAGCCGATGGCCATGCCGCCGGTCTCGTGGTCGGCGGTGACAAGGATCAGGGTCTCGTTGGGGTGCTTGTTCTGGAACTCCACAGCTGCCTGCACGGCGTTGCTCATCTCCAGCACATCGTGGATGGAAGCAGCGGCATCGTTTGCATGGCAGGCCCAGTCGATCTTACCGCTCTCGGTCATCAGGAAGAAACCCTTGGGGTTATCCAGCAGCTCGATACCCTTTTTCACGTAGTCGGTCAGCTGCCACTCGCCTGCAGCAGCGTCCATGGCGTAGTTCATGGCCTTGCCGTCGGCCAGATTTTCGGCAATGATCAGGGTCTTGCCTGCGCCTGCGGTCAGTGCAGCAGCACCCGCCTGCGTGGTGACGACATTGTATCCGGCCTGAGCAGCCACCTCGTGGTTGTTGGGGCCGGTGCCGTCGCCGTTCACCTTCTGGAACTCGCCGCCGGCAAAGTATTCAAAGCCGGAGTTTGCCAGCTCTACGCCGATCTGGTAGTAGTTCTTGCGGGTCTTCTGATGGGCGTAGAAGGCGGCGGGAGTGGCGTGGTCGATGTTGACCGAGGAGATGACGCCCACCTTGTAGCCCTTCTGGGCGTGCAGCTTTTCGGCAATGGTCTCATAGGGCACATCGCGGGTCCAGGGGCACATATTGATGACACCGCTCTCGGTCTTGTGGCCAGTGGCGATGGAGGTTGCGGTGGAAGCGGAGTCCGGGCAGAAAGAAGTGCTGTCGTAGGTAGTCACACTGCCGACTTCGGGGAAGGATGTGAAGCTCAGCTCGCCCTCGGTGACGGCACCGTTATTCTCGGTGGTGCCTTTATAAAAACGTGCGGACTGGATCTGGGCAGTGCCCATGCCGTCGCCGATGAACAGGAAAACATACTTGGGCTTTTTGGTCAGGCCGAGGATGCAGTTCTCCTCCTCAGCAGCAGAGGCAGCCGGTGCGGCTGCGCTGGCGGCCACGGGGGCAGCGCTCAACAGACCGGCAGCCGATGCCACAGCACCGACCTTCAGGAAATTGCGGCGGGTGATCTTGCTCTCTTTCATAGCATTTATCCTCTCTTTTCGGTCCTCCCGGACCTGTCTTCGCATACTCTCTGGGAACGGTTTCATTCTACCGTTTTATCCCGCCGCCCGAAACCATGGCCGGGAAAAGAGTGGGTAAAACCTTTGGGGCGGAACCGCCGGAAAGGTAAAGAAGAGGCTCGCTTTGTAAGTTTCTTGTGTTTTGCCAAGACTGTGTCTTGTACAGCTCGTTTCTTCAAAATTGAAATATTTTACGGTTTTATCACGAAATCGTCCTCATGGTCTGGCCGAAAAAATGGTATTATGGATGCAGACAAAAAATTTGAGAAAAGGAGAAATTCCCATGGCACAATTCGTGAACCTGAATCCCGGCTCCCTGCGCGAGCTGCACGTTGGCAACGAGCGGCTGGTCTCCTACAACGTCGAGATGACCGAAGTTACCGGCGGTACCTTCTGGAAGGCCTACACCCCCGCTCAGATCGCGGGTACAGAGCCGTTCGTCCTCAAGGGCGGCTTCCTCGGCAACGCGACCGCAAGCACCGACCTGATGCAGTATTATGACCCCATCGACCTCTCCGACAAGAAGCTGCGCAAGCTGGCCAAAGAGATCGGCCCGGCCTGGGTGCGCGTGTCCGGCACCTGGTCCACCAAGACCTATTACGACTTCGACGGCCATACGAACGGTGTCGTCCCGGAGGGCTACAACGCCATCCTGACCCGCGAGCAGTGGCTCGGTGTGCTGGATTTCTGCAAAGACATCGGCGCAAAGCTCCTGATCTCGGTGGCTGACTGTGAGGGTCTGCACCACGCCGACGAGCCCTGGAACCCCAGCCAGGCAGAGCAGATCTTTGCCCTGAGCAAGGAGTACGGCAAGGCCATCGATGCGGCGGAGTTCGTCAACGAGCCCAACCTGCTGGCTATGTCCGGCTGCCCCAAGGGCTACACTACCGAGCAGTATGTCCGCGATCAGGACATCTTCATCCGCTGGCTGCATGAGAACTACCCCGACTGTTCCTTTGTCGGCCCCTGCTCCACCGAAGGTGTGCTGAAGAAGCACGGCGAGAAGGCACAGGGCGGCGGAGTCGGCGACATCCTGCCCCAGTGCTCGACCGACGACCTGATGAAGGGTGCCCAGGAGAAGCTGGACGTTTACAGCTACCACTATTACAATGGCGTGTCCGAGCGTTTGGAGCCTGTGATGCCGTTTGCTCACTGGAAAGCCGACAAGGCACACACCGAAGAGTATCTGGCGGTCGCTTCCAACATGGCAAAGTTCCACGCCGAAAAGCGGGACATTTACTGCCCCGGCGGCGAGATGTGGGTCACCGAAGCAGGCGACGCGGGCGGCGGCGGCGACACCTGGGCTTCCACCTATCTGGATGTCTTCCGCACCCTGAACGAGCTGGGCAGCTTCTCGGTCGTGACCAGAGGCATCATCTTCCACAACACCCTGGCCTCCAGTGACTACGGTTATCTGAAGCCCGAAGTCTTTGACCCGCGCCCCAACTACTTCGCGGTGCTGCTCTGGAACCGTCTGATGGGCACCACCGTCTACGACGCCGCAGAGCCTATCCGCGAGGGTGCGCACGTCTACGCCCACTCTCGTGCGGACGGCAAGCCGGGCAAGGCGTATCTGGTCATCAACAACAGCCTGACGGAGACCACCACCGTCACCCTGCCGAAGGAAGCGGAGGTCTACCAGCTCTCCGCCGAGACCCTGCGCTCCCAGACCATGCTCTGCAACGGCAAGGCGCTGGTCCTGGGCGAAGGCAATGCGCTGCCGGAGATCACCCCGGCAGCAGCTCCGGCGGGCGAACTCGTTCTGCCTTCTGCGACCTGCACGTTTATTGTGCTGTAAGACGGGAAAGCATGACCCCCTCCATCCGACTGGATGGAGGGGGTCGTTTTTGCATCTTGAAAAACAGGTCAGTCGTTGATCTCCGGGAAGCCCTCCAGCTTACTGGTGCAGTGGGGGCAGCGCACTGCCTTGATAGAGATCTCGCTCTGGCAGTAGGGGCACACCTTCTGATGCCCGCGTGGGGCAGCTCCATTTTTTCTAATCATAGCAAAACTCGCGCGGGAACTCAAGAGGTTTCGTTCGGTTTCGCTCAGACCTGATGGGCGGCGATCCACTGCTCCATTTCCTCGGCGATGGCCTTGATGGAACCATCGGTGAAGGGAACCTTCAGACCGGCCGTCTCGCACAGTTCCGCGTAGCTGGCCATGCCTGCACGGCGCACAAGGCGCAGGTAGCGCTCCCATGCGTCCTTGTGGTCGTCAAGGCTCAGCAGGAAGAACTGCAGTGCGGCCATGGTAGACAGGCAGTAGTCGATATAGTAGAAGGGGCACTCATAAATGTGCAGCTGACGCTGCCAGCCTGCACCGCGGCCATAGAAGGGCAGATTGTCAAAATCGATCCACGGGCGGTACTTCTTTTCCAGCTTGAGCCACTCGGCATTGCGTTCATCGGGGGTCAGATCCGGGTTCTGGTACATCCGGTGCTGGAATTCATCCACGATGCAGCCATAGGCCAGGAAGAGGAAGCTGTCCTCGGCGTGCAGCAGGGCGTATTTGTCGGTGTCCTTGCCAAACAGCAGATGATGCCACGGTGCGGTCAGGAACTCCATGGCCATGGAGTGGATCTCGGCGCTCTCCATGCCGGGACATTCCAGATCGGCGGGCACTTCGGGATCACGCTCGGCCACATAGCCCTCAAAGGCGTGGCCGCACTCGTGGGTCAGCACGTCCACATCGCCGGAGGTGTTGTTCCAGTTGGCAAAAATGAAGGGGGCCTTGTAGCTGGGCAGGCTGGTCATGTAGCCGCCGGACATCTTGCCGGGGCGGCTCTCCACATCGAACAGCTCGTTGTCCTGCATAAAGTCGATGAACTCGGCGGTTTCCGGGCTAAGCTCATGGTACATGGTGCGGGAAGCGGCCATCCGGGCGTCGTAGCCCTCGATGGGCCTGGGGTTGCCGTCCCGGAAGGAGACCGGCAGGTCGGTGAAGGTCAGGTGCTCGATGCCGGTGCGCTTTTTGCGCAGCTCGATGACCTTTTGCAGCTGGGGCACCACATCGTTTGCCACCTGATCGCGGAATTTCCGGATCTCCTCCGGGCCGTAGCCGATGCGGTTCATGCGGACGTAGGAGAGCTCGCTGTAGTCGTGGTAGCCCATCACCCGGGCCTGTGCATTCAGGTTCTTCACGATCTCGCCGTACAGCTCGTCCAGCTCGGCACGATGGGCGTCAAAGTAACCGGCCTCGGCCTCGTAGGCGGCGCGGCGCACGGCAGGGTCCAGATCCTCCTTGTAAGGGCCCAGCTGCGGGATGGTGAGCTGTTTGCCGTCCAGCTCCACCAGCGCACCGCCGTAGATCTGCTGGTAGCGGCTCACCAGAGCATTGAACTGCTGCTGCAGCTCCACGGTGCGGTCGTCCATGCTGAGGACGGCATTCTTCATGCCGGCCACGCAGGTGGTGCCGAATTTTTCGGTCAGGGCATCCACATGCGGGTTCGCAAGGAAAGCGCGGCTGATCTCCACGCTGGCGTTGGTCACGGCGGGGCCGTTGGCATCAAAGAAGTCCTGCTCAGCCTTCCAGTAAGCGTCGCGGGTGTCGCAGGTGTAGTGGATGTTGGCAAGGTTCGCGGCGGTGTTGTACTCCGCAAAGGCTTCGCTCTGCTCGTAGTAGACCGCGACCAGCGCTTCGCCGGAGGCAGCGGATTCGGCTTTGGCGGCCAGCTCTTTGCACCGGGCCAGCAGGGCACCGATGTCCGGGCGGGTGTAAGTCATCTCATGGAATTTCATAGACGGATACGTCCTTTCTGTATCAAGTTTGTTCCATCTTATCACGTTTTGCGCTGACAGTCAAAGAAAACCGTGAATGACTTGACTTTTCATCACAGGCGCGTATAATAAAAGTGCAAAGGAAATTGAATCTCCATGAGATTCACAAAAAGCAAGAAGCCCCTCGGTACTGCGAATACCGAGGGGCTTCCTGTTTGCTGAGGGGTTAGTGCTTGCCGTTCACAAAGAACTGCTCGTCAAGCCACTTGCAGACGTAGTAAGCGACTACGCTTGCTGCGACGGACAGCGCAAAGGAAATTACGTACTCCATGAGATTCACCTCCTTTCCATGAAAATGGGCCGGAGTGGAGCGGCACTTACAGGATATCACAAACTTCGACCAAAAGCAACGCAGGCAAGAAGAATGACATTTGGGCAGAACTTCTAAAAAAGAATGCCTCAAATTGTGAAATCTGTGGCAGAGGTGCGATTGAAACCGCCCGAAAAAAGGCATATAATAGCAGTATCAACAGAGTAAGACCATGTGCGTTAAGTGCCGCATCAACGGGGAGTTGTGCTGTGGACGAAGGTGTACCCGCGGTGCATGGTCTGCATCCCGCTGCTGCATGGACTTGGGTGCAGGCGAGACGGCTTGCGTCCCGCCCGGAAGTGAAAGTTGTTGGATTCACGCCCTCCTTTGTGCGGTTTGTCACAGGGAGGGCGTTTTGTCTTCTCCTGCATCATCCGGAATGGAGGATCAACGATGAATCATTCCAAATTGTCCGTTCGTACCCTGACGATGCTGGCCCTGCTCACGGCCATGAGCATCATCTTTGCCCGCGTGTTCACGGTGTCCACCGGATTCCTGCGGTTCAACCTGGGCGCTCTGCCCACCCACCTGGCAGCGGTCTGGTTCGGCCCGGCGGGCGGTTTTGTCGTGGGCGCACTGGCCGACATGATCGGCGGCACCCTGTCCGGCTATTCCATCAACCCGCTCATCACGCTGGGAGCCGGTTCGGTGGGTCTGGTGTCCGGTCTGCTGTACCGGTCTCTGCATGAGATGCGCCTGGGCCTGCGGCTGCAGATCAGCATTCTGGCAGGCCATCTGGTGGGCTCTGTGGTCATCAATTCGCTGGCCCTCCACCTCTTCTACGGCTACCAGTGGGCGCTGCTGGCTGCCCGCATCCCCAACGCGCTGGTGCTGAGCGTGGTGAATACCCTCCTCGTCCGCATCCTGCTGGAAAACAAGGCGCTGACCGCTCTGGTCCGAAAAGCATAAAAAAGCATAAACCAGACCCTCTCTGTCTGCATAGATGGAGAGGGTCTCTCTGAAGGAACGTGGCATCATGAACTACGAAGAAGCAATGGAATACATCCATGCGGTCCAGTGGGCCGGCCACAAGCCCGGCCTGACGCGCACCCGCACCCTGCTGGCCGCACTGGGCGACCCGCACAAACAGCTCAGATTCGTGCATGTTGCAGGCACCAACGGCAAGGGCAGCACCGCCGCCATGATGGCGTCCTGCCTGCAGGCCGCGGGCTATCGGGTGGGCCTGTACACCTCGCCCTTCATCAACCGCTTCAACGAGCGCATTCAGATCAACGGCGTGCAGATCAGCGACGAGGAACTGGTGCGCCTGGTGGAAACGATCCGGCCCGCCGCCGATGCCATGGAAGATGTGCCCACCGAGTTTGAGATCATCACGGCGCTGGGGATGCTCTATTTTGCCCAGCAGAAATGTGAGATCGTGGTGCTGGAGGTGGGCCTTGGCGGCACGCTGGATTCCACCAACGTCATTGATGCCCCGGAGTGCGCAGTCATCACGGCACTGGGCATGGATCATGTGAAGGAGCTTGGCCCCACCCTTGCGGACATTGCCGCCGCCAAGGCGGGGATCATCAAGGAAGAGTGCCCGGTGGTGAGCTACGGCGGCGTGCCGGAGGCCGACGCCGTCATCGCCCGCACGGCGGCAGAGCAGAACGCCCCGCTCCATGTGGTCGATTTTTCGAAGCTGACCGTGGAAGGCGGCGACCTGGACGAAGTGACCTTTGACTTCGACGGCTTGAACGGGGTGCGCCTGCCTCTCATTGGCAGCTACCAGCCCCGGAATGCCGCCGTCGCCATCACGGTGTTGAGGGTACTGCGGGAAAAGGGCTGGAACATCCCGGAGGAGGCCATCCGGCAGGGGCTGGAGAGCGTCCGCTGGCCGGGCCGGTTCGAGCTGCTGCGGCACACGCCTGCTTTCCTGCTGGACGGCAGCCACAACGCCCACGGAATGCGTGCCACGGTGCAGAGCCTGAGAGACCGCTTCCCCGGGCAGAAGTTCGTTTTTCTGGTCAGCATCATGGCAGACAAGGATGTGGACCAGATGCTGGAGCTTCTGCTCCCGCTGGCAAACCGGTTCGTCACGGTGGCGGCGCACACGCCGCGCGCCATGCCTGCCGAAACGCTGGCAGAACACATCCGGGTGCGGGGCGGCACGGCGGAGCCTGCCCCGTCCATCGAAGCCGGAGTGGCCCGCGCGGTGGAGCTGGGCGGCACCGGCCCCGTCTGTGCGCTGGGGACGCTGTACTTCTCCGGTGAGGTGCGGGAAGCCTTTCGGAAGATATGCCCTCTCAGTCGCTGACGCGCCAGCTCCCCCAGAGGGGGAGCCACTGGCGAGCCGGTTTTGATCGTGCTGAATGAACAGAGTTTCTCGAAACCATAAAATAGAGTGCTCCGCTGTTTCGATTCACAGCATCTGCAAAAACGCTCTTTTGTTAGAGCTATCGTGTAGATGCCGCTGGTCTTGACAGCGGAGCACTTTCGTTTACGGGATTCGAAAACGTTCAGCGTTCAGCAGGGGGTTGCCCAGCCTGCCAAGGGCTCTCCCTTTGGGAGAGCTGGCAACGCGAATGCGTTGACGGAGAGGGTACGAAAAAGCGCTTCCCCATGCAGGTTGGGGAAGCGCTTTTTCTGTCCCGTACAGGACAGGGTAAATGATAAGAAGGTAAATGAAGAAAATAGCAATATAAATTAGAAGGATGAACACAAGAGCCGTGGGGGCAAAGCTCGTCGCAGTCGTTGTATCCCACTGCTGCTCTTGTTGGATACAAGATAGCACTTTTCGAAGCAAAATGCAAGAGGTTTTTTGAAAAAAGTTCTGGAAATCGAACAAAAATCTGATATTTTGTCACAACGCACAAAATTGGCAGAACATTCTCGGCAAAACTGATAAAACAAGCTCCCCTAGGGCCGGGAACATCCGCAAAAACACGTGGGTAGGAAAAGAATCTGCAAAATCCGCAGATGGATTCTTTACAACCGAAACCGGGTGTGTTAAGATGAATACAAGCATGTTAAAATGCGGCATTGCGGCCTGCAAAGACGGCAGGAGGGGAGCCGGGCCTTTTTGCGCCCGGCGGCCCGGAAAACGAAACGTGAGGAACTCTATGGAACGAACGATCACCAAAGAAAAAATCCGGTTCGGAGGGCGGAAGCCGCTGTTCACACAAAAGGAACTGCTGCTGCTGACCGGCCCGCTGCTGGTGGAGCAGCTGCTGGAAGTGACCGTGGGTATGGCCGATACCATGATGGTGTCCCGCTGCGGCGAAGCGGCCATTTCCGGTGTCAGCCTTGTGGACATGATCAACAACCTCATCATCGTGCTGTTTGCGGCGCTGGCCACTGGCGGCGCAGTGGTGGTAAGCCAGTATCTGGGGGCCAGGGAGCAGAAGCATGCGGATGCCAGCGCCGGTCAGCTCATCCTGCTCAGCGGCCTGTTCGGCGCGGCGGTGGGCGTCGTCTGCTTTGTGATGGCCCGGCCCATGATCCGCCTGTTTTATGGCTCGATCGAAGCCGACGTACTGGACGCCGGTGTGCGCTACCTGAAGGTGATCGCCCTCAGCTATCCGTTTCTGGCACTGTATAACGGCGGTGCGGCACTGTTCCGCAGCATGGGCAACTCCAAGATCTCCATGCAGATCAGCTTTTTGATGAACGTGATCAACATTGTGGGCAACGCAGTGTGCATCTTCGGATTTAAAATGGGCGTAGACGGTGTTGCATGGCCCAGCGTGCTGTCTCGTGTGGTGGCAGCGGCCCTTATCCTGCGCAAGTGCTATCATAAGGAGACCGGCAATGTGCTGAGCATCCCCAAAACGCTGCGGCTGGATGCCGGGCTGTCCCGGCGCATTCTGGGCATCGGCATCCCGTCCGCCTTTGAGAACAGCCTGTTCGAGGCCGGACGCATTCTGGTGGTGAGCATGATCTCCACCTTCGGCACAGTGCAGATCGCAGCAAACGCCGTGGCAAACAATCTGGACGGCATGGGCGTGATCCCCGGCAAGGCCCTCAGCCTTGCTATGATCACGGTGGTGGGCCGCTGCATCGGTGCGCGGGACGACGAGCAGGCTGTTTATTATACCCGCAAGCTGCTGCTCTGGGCGTACCTTACCATGAGCCTTTCCAATGGCGCGATCCTGCTGTTCGTGAAGCCGCTGGTGGGCATCTATGAACTTTCCGGTGAGACCATGGAACTGGCCATCCTGCTGGTACAGATCCATGCGGGCTGCGCGTTGTTCCTGTGGCCGACCTCCTTCGTGCTGCCCAACGCCCTGCGTGCAGCCAACGATGTGAAGTTCACCATGATCGTGTCCATCCTGAGCATGGCGGTGTGGCGGCTGGGCTTCAGCTACCTCATCTGTGTCCGGATGGGGCTGGGCGCGGTCGGTGTCTGGATCGCCATGGTGGTGGACTGGGTCTGCCGTGTGACCTGTTTTGCCGCCCGCTTCCGCAGCGGTGTATGGAAAACCAAATATCAGGCATAACATCAAAGGAGCGATGTGATGAAACTGATCAGCTGGAACGTCAACGGCCTGCGCGCCTGCCTGACCCATGGCTTTGCCGAGAGCTTTGCGGCTCTGGATGCCGATATCTTTTCGGTGCAGGAGACCAAGATGCAGCCCGGTCAGGCGGATTTTGCGCCGGATGGCTACACCGAGTATACCTATTCTGCCGAGAAGAAGGGCTACTCCGGCACGGCCTGCTGGTGCCGTGAGCAGCCGCTGTCCGTGACCACCGGCATCGGCATTGAGCAGCACGACCACGAGGGCCGTGTGCTCACGCTGGAATACCCGGGGTTCTGGCTGGTGAACTGCTATACCCCCAACAGTCAGGACGGGCTGAAGCGTCTGGACTACCGCATGGAGTGGGAGGATGCCTTCCGTGCCTACCTGCTGGCACTGGACGCAAAAAAGCCGGTGATCCTGTGCGGCGATCTGAATGTTGCCCACACCGAACAGGACATCAAGAACGACAAGACCAACCACATGAGCGCAGGCTTTACCGATCAGGAGCGCGGCAAAATGACCGAACTGCTGGACGCAGGTTTTGCCGACAGCTTCCGCGTGCTGCACCCGGACGAGGTGAAGTACAGCTGGTGGAGCTACCGCTTCCACGCCCGCGAGAAGAATGCGGGCTGGCGCATCGATTACTTCATCGTGTCCCGCCGCATTGCCGATAAGATCCGCGCGGCGGAGATCCACAACGAGATCTTCGGCTCAGACCACTGCCCGGTGGAGCTGGACATTGACCTGTGAGATTCCATTCATTTTGAATCAACAAAGGAGAGTATCCATGCTCAAGAACTATCTGCTCGTCTTCTTCGTCTCGATGGTGCCCGTGGTGGAGCTGCGCGGTGCCATCCCCATCGGCCTGGGTCTGGGCCTGCCGGTGCTGCCCACCTACGTCATCTGTGTGCTTGGCAATATGCTGCCGGTGCCGTTCATCTATCTGTTTGCACGCAAATTCCTGATCTGGGGCTACCACAAGCCCCTTATCGGGCCCATCTGCAAGTTCTGCATCGTCAAGGGCGAAAAAGGCGGCCGCAAGCTGGAAGAGAAGGCCGGCAAAGGTCTGACCGTGGCGCTGCTGCTGTTCGTGGGTATCCCGCTGCCGGGCACCGGCGCGTGGACCGGGACGCTGGCGGGCTCGATCCTGGATATGAAGTTCAAGGACGTGGTCAAGGCCTGCATGGGCGGCGTGCTGCTGGCGGGCATCATCATGGGTCTGGCCAGCATGGGCGTTCTGGGCGCGGCCAGCAGCCTGTTTGCGGTATGACGGCGGCTGCCGGGATGGCAATCTTGCGCGAAATGTGTTAGAATAAACAGCAATGTGTCTGTTAAGACAAAAGAAAGGACGAACCAACCATGGATCAGGCTTTGAACCAGAAGATCGACGCATTCATTGCGGCGAACAAGGAGCAGTGGCTCAAGGATATTGAGGCACTTGTTTCCATCAACAGTGTGGAGAGCACCCCCGCAGAGGGCGCACCCTTTGGCCAGGGTGCACGCGCAGCGCTGGACAAGACGCTGGAGCTGGCTGCGGGCATGGGCTTTGCCACCCGCAACTGCGAAAACTACATCGGCTATGCAGAGCTGGCCGGCAAGGACCCTGAAAAGTATCTGGCGACCATCTGCCATGTGGACGTGGTGCCCGTGGGCAACGGCTGGACGGCCGACCCGTTCCAGATGGAGGTCCGGGACGACTGGCTCATCGGCCGCGGTGTGGCCGACGACAAAGGCCCCATGATCACCATTCTGTATGCCCTGAAGTTCCTCAAGGAGCAGGGCTATTCGCTCAAGTACCCCATCCGCGCCCTCGTCGGCGACAACGAGGAGACCAGCATGGCCGATGTGAAGTATTACCTCAAGCATTACCCGGCCCCGGTCTTCTGCTTCACCCCGGATGCCGAGTTCCCGGTGTGCAACGGCGAGAAGGGACACTTCGGCGCTGAGCTGGTCAGCCCGGTCTGCAACGGTGAGATCAAGGATTTCGTGGGCGGTGTGGCAAACAACGCCGTGCCCGACCGTGCAAGCGCGCTGGTCAGGACCGACATCTCCAAGCTGAAGAATGCCCCGAACATCACGCTGGAGCCGGAAGGCGACGGCGTGCGCATCCGCGGCTGGGGCAAGTCCGGCCACGCAGCCATGCCGCAGGGCACCGTGAACGCCATTGGTCTGGTGGTGAACTACCTGCTGGACAATGGCCTGTGCAATGAGACCGAGCGCGCCTATCTGGAAGCGCTGAAAAAGCTGCACTCTTCCACGGCCGGTGAGGGCATCGGTGTCGCCTGTGCCGACGGCCCCTTTGGCCCGCTGACCGTGATTGGCGGCCGCATCTTCATGCGGGAGGGCCGATTCGTGCAGACGCTGGACAGCCGCTATCCCACCTGCACCACCGGCGACCGGATGGCAGAGCAGATCCGTGCGGCCATCGGCGAGGGTGCTTCCCTCGAAAACGTCGAGAGCGCGGAGCCGTTCTACATCGGGGCCGACACCCCTGCCATCAAGGCCTGCATCAACACCTACAACGAAGTGACCGGCGAGAACGCCAAGCCCTTCACCATGGGCGGCGGCACCTATGCCCGCCACTTCCCCTATGCGGTCAGCTTTGGCCCCGAGCATGTGGACCTGCCGCTGCCGGAGTTCGGCGGCCCGATGCACGGTGCAAACGAAGCGGCACCCATCGACAAGCTGCTGGAAGCCGTGAAGATCTATATCATCGCGCTGCTGCGCCTTGAGGAGATCGACTTCTGATGCAGCCGATGAATGTGCTCGTCATCGACGGGCAGGGCGGCGGTCTGGGCCGGCAGCTGGTGTCTGCCCTGGCAGCGGCCTGCCCGGAGGCAGAACTGACTGCGGTGGGCACCAACAGTCTGGCGGCAAACGCCATGCGCAAGGCCGGTGCCCCGCGTGCCGCCACCGGCGAGAACGCCGTGGTGGTGAACTGCCGCAGCGCGGATATCATCGTGGGGCCCATCGGCATCGTCGTTGCGGATGCACTGCTGGGCGAGATCACGCCCGCCATGGCGGCTGCGGTCTGCCAGAGCGGGGCCAAGAGGGTGCTCGTGCCCATCAACCACTGCGAGAACTACGTGGTCGGTGTGCCGGATCAGCCCGTCAGCCAGCTCGTGGCGGCTGCGGCCCAGAAAGTAAAGGAACTTTGTTCCGGGATCGGTTGAGCGGACTTTTTTCAAACTTCTTGAAACAGGGGAGGCCGCATGTTAAAATAAGAGCGGAAAAGCTCTGGAGGAAATGCGGATGAAAACAAAGTGTGCGAAGCAGCCGCTGGTCAGCGTCATCGTTCCGGTCTACAAGGTGGAAGCCTATCTTCAAACCTGTGTGGACAGCATTCTGGAACAACCGTATGAGAATGTCGAGATCATTCTTGTGGACGATGGTTCGCCGGACCGCTGCCCGATGATCTGCGAAGAGTATGCGAAAAAAGACCCGCGTATCCGGGTGATCCATCAGGAGAACCGGGGTCTGCCTGCGGCGCGGAACACGGGCCTGCGGGCAGCAAGCGGGGAGTGGATCATCTGTGTGGATTCGGATGATCTGTGGAAATCGGATCTGCTGGAATCGGTCATGGCGGTCGCGAGCGATGCAGTGGACCTGATCGCCTTCAGCTATATGCCGTATCCGGAAGGACAGCCGCTGCCGCAGCCCAGCCCGCTTCGCACGGGAACCTACCGCACCGGCGGGCGAGAACTGCTGAACGCGCTGCAGCTCGGTCTGCTGGATGAATATCACCGCGCCGTGCCGTATTATTTCGGAGCCTGCTGGATCGAACTGGTGCGGAGAGACTTTCTGGAAGAGAACCATCTCTATTTTGATGAGAGCCTGAAGCAGTGCGAAGACATGATCTGGAACCTGAACCTGCTGGAGCGGGCGCATTCCGTGGGGCTTCTGGACAAAGACCTTTACTATTATCGGCTGCGTCCGGACTCCATGTGCCATATTCACGACAAGCGGCTGCCGGGCTATCTGGATACAGTCGATCAGCGGGTCGTGGAATTCGGCCAGCGGGAAAAGAAGGACGCAGACTTCTGGGCGGCCTACGATATCTGGCTCATGAAGACGTATGTTCGTCTGTTGGACAAGTGCTATTTCAACCCCGCAAATCCGGATGGCCCGATCCAGGCCTGGCGCGCTTGGCGGAAGATGATCGACGACTGCCCGACGCTCCGGCACCTTTCGAAAGCGCCCCTCAAGGAATTTTGGAACAACCGGAAGCGCTATGTCCCACTGTTCTTTTTCCGGTTCCGGGTGCCGCTGTATCTGATGACACGGCTCACATTCTGGGAGCTGAAACGGCACGATCAGGGGTATGCGGACAAAGCCCGCCGCCGTGCGGAATGAGTTCCCATGTCAGCGCTTGAAAACACATCTTGACGGAAAAAACATCCTGACCGGACGAATCCGGTCAGGATGTTTTTTGCTGCGGCAGGATGCCGGTCATTTCGGGCTGCGTTTCCGGATGTCGTGGATGGTCGGCGGCACATCGCCCTGCGCGGCCTTCTCCATGGCGCTGATGCGGCGGTCGAGGTCGGTGATGCGTTGGGCGACCACATCGGGCAGATCCTGCTGGTCCAGATCGTCCGCCGGGTTCACGGCCTTGTTGTTGATGCGCACCACCTCGGCGGGCACGCCCACAGCGGTGCAGTTGGCAGGCAGATTGCGCAGCACCACGCTGCCTGCGCCGATGCGGGAGTTGTCCCCGATATACACCGGGCCAAGGACCTTGGTGCCTGCACCGATCAGCACGTTGTTGCCCAGAGTGGGGTGGCGCTTGCCGGTGTCCTTGCCGGTGCCGCCCAGAGTGACACCGTGGTAGATGGTGCAGTTGTCCCCGATCTCGCAGGTCTCACCGAACACGATGCCCATGCCGTGGTCGATAAACAGGCATCTGCCGATGGTGGCACCGGGGTGGATCTCGATGCCGGTCTTATGCCGGCCGCGCTGGCTGACCCATCGCGCCAGAAAAAAGTGCCCGCGCTCATACAGCCAGTGCGCAATGCGGTGATACACCAGAATGTGAAAGCCCGGATACAGCAAAATGACCTCCAGCACGTTGCGTGCAGCGGGGTCCTTGCGCTGGATGTTCCGCGCGTCCTCCAACAAACCCATGTGGGAAACCCTCCCTTTTCCAATGCCGCCCGCGGCGGCTCTCTCGTTTGAGTATTATGATAACACATCTGAACTTTAATGTACAGTGTTTTGCTAGGAATTGCGGCCTCAAATTTCCGGTTCGGAGGGGGGATTTTGGTTTTTCGGTAGAGTAGCTAAAATTTGCTGAGTTCGGCCCGAAACCTTTTTACAAAGAAAAAAGCCCGGAAGCATTGACACATTTCGCGCTTCTATGCTAAAATATAACGAAACAAAATGCACGAACAAAGGAGACGCCGACATGCTGTCAAAAATGAACGCAAAACTGGAAAATCAGTTTGCTGCCTTTTTTGCAGTGGGTTCCGTGTTTCCTTTTTTGCGTAATTCGAACTTTTCCATTTGAGGAAAAGTTCTTTTTTTTGCCCAATCGAGCGCACACCAAAAACAGGGAGGTATCGTACCATGCTGCTTGTAAACGCTGTCAACACGGAAGGACGCCCCGTGGAGCTGTTCGTCAGGGACGGAAAGATCGCGGCGGTCGGCCAGGAGCTGGAGGCACTGGCCGGGGAGAACGAAACGGTCATTGATGCCGGCGGGCTGACCGTGCTGCCCGCCTTTGTGGATCTGCACTGCCACTGGCGCACCCCGGGCTTTGAGTACAAGGAGGACATCGAGACCGGCAGCCGCGCCGCAGCTGCCGGCGGTTACACCTTCGTGAACCTGATGCCCAACACAAAGCCGGTGTGCTCTTCTGCGGCACAGGCGTTCATGGTGGAGCAGAAGGCTGCCGAAGTAGGCCTGTGCGATGTGAACCAGACCGTCTCCATCACCGAGAACTTTGACGGTGTGAGCATCGACCACCTCAAGACCCTGCCTGCCGGTGTGAAGTTCATCACCGAGGACGGCCACGGCGTGCAGGACAATGCCACCATGGCAAAGGCTTTCGCCATCTGCACCCAGAAGGATATCACCGTGATGAGCCACGCCGAGGATATGGAGATCAGCCCGTGGGACTACCGTCTGGCTGAGGATATCGAGACGGTGCGCAACTGCTGGCTGAGCGAATACTACCAGACCAAGCTGCACATGTGCCACGTGTCCACTCGCGGTGCGCTGGATGCCATCCAGATGGCAAAGCTGCGGGGGGCACCCGTCACCTGCGAGGTGACCCCGCACCACCTGTGGTTCACCAATGATACCTGCGATTACCGTGTGAACCCGCCCATCCGCACCGCCGACGATGTGCAGGCGCTGGTGGACGGCATCCGCACCGGCATCGTGGATGCCATTGCAACCGACCACGCGCCCCACTCCGAAGAGGACAAGCTCAAGGGCATGGCCGGTATGGTGGGCAGCGAGACCGCTTTCGGCGTCTGCTACACCAAGCTCTGCAAGCAGGAAGGCCTGCCGCTGGAAGTGCTGGTGCACCTGATGAGCACCCGCCCTGCCGAGATCCTGGGCCTTGCCAAGGGTCAGCTGGAGCCGGGCTACGACGCGGACTTTGTGCTGGTGGATCTGGATACCCCCTACACCGTGGATAAGGACAAGCTGCACTCCAAATCTCACAACACCCCGTTCGACGGCGCTGAACTGTACGGCAAGGTGTGCGCCACCATCAAGGGCGGCAAGCTGACCTATCAGGCAGAGGATTGAAAAAGCAATACTATATAAGATAAGAATCGATAAGAGAGCAAACAGGAGGAACCCACAATGACCAACATGGATAAGCTTTACGAAGCAGTGGAAGCCCGCGGCCCGGTGTGCGTGGGTCTGGACACCGACTTCAGCTACCTGCCCGCCGATTTTGTGGACAGCACCCTGTCCCGCGGCGAAAACATCGTGCGCTTCAACAGGAAGCTCATCGACGCCACCAAGGCCGTGGCAGGCTGCTACAAGGTGCAGATCGCTTACTACGAGTCTCTGGGCCTTGAGGGCATGAAGGCCTACGCCGACACCCTGAAGGCGGTGCGCGAGGCCGGTGTGCCGGTGATTGCCGACATCAAGCGCGGCGACATTGCCAAGACCGCCGAGATGTACGCCATGGGTCACTTTACCGGCGATTTCGAGAGTGATTTTGTCACGCTGGCACCCTATATGGGTCTGGACTCCATCAGCCCCTACCTGCCCTACGCCGAAAAGCAGGGCAAGGGCATGTTCGTGCTCTGCCGCACCTCCAACGGCGGTGCCAAGGACTTTGAGTATGAGAAGCTGGCCGACGGCCGCCACGTCTACGATCTGGTGGGCGACAAGCTGAACGCTCTGGGCAAGGACTACATGGGCGAGCACGGCTACTCCTCCATCGGTCTGGTCATCGGCGGCACCCACATCGAGGAGGCCACCGAGATCCGTGCAAAGTATCAGGACAGCTTCTTCCTGATCCCCGGCTACGGCGCACAGGGCGGCAAGGCCGAGGACATTGCCCAGTACCTCACCAAGGGCAACGGCGGCGTGGTCAACTCCAGCCGCGGCATCCTGCTGGCCTATAAGAAGCAGCCGGGCACTGCCTTTGACGAAGCCGCTTACAACGAATGTGTGAATATGAAGGAGGCCATTGCTCATGCGTGCAGCCTGCTGTGAAGCCACTGTTCTGCGCAATGAGGTCATTGCCCCGGACATCCGCCTGCTGACGGTGGTCTGGCCGGACCGCGATCACGCACCCCACGCAGGCCAGTTCTTTACCCTGCGTGCATGGGGCGCAGACGAAGCCCCCTTCCTGTCCCGGCCCATCAGCGTGCACCGCTGGAACCCGGACAGCAGCACCATCGAGTTTCTGTATCAGGTGGTGGGCGAGGGCACTGAAAAGATCGCGCAGCTCAAAATGAAGGATACCTTCCAGCTCACCGGCCCTATGGGCAACGGCTTTGATGTGCCGGACATCCTGAGCAAGTACAAAAAGATCGCTGTGGTGGGCGGCGGCATCGGCACCGCGCCCATGTTCCAGCTCACCCGTGAACTGGCAGCGGCAGGTGTGAAGCCGGATGTGTTCTTCGGCTTCCGGGATGCCCCCTACTGCATGGAGGAGTACCGCGAGATCGCAAACCTTGTCAAGGTGTCCACCGACACCGGCGCAGTGGGCTTCCACGGCTTTGTCACCCAGCTGTACGACCCCGCCGACTACGATGTGGTGCTGGTGTGCGGCCCCACGGTCATGATGAAGAACGCCGCCCGCCTGTGTGCCGAGAAGGGCACCCCCTGCTTTGTGAGCATGGAAAAGAAGATGGCCTGCGGCATCGGTGCCTGCCTTGGCTGCACCTGCGAGACCAGGGGCGGCGAGGGCAAGAGCGTGTGCAAGAACGGCCCGGTATTTGATGCAACGGAGGTGTTCTTCTGATGGCTGACCTGAAAACCAACCTGCTGGGCTTTGTGATGAACAGCCCGGTCATCGGCGCATCCGGCACTGTGGGCTACGGTGTGGAGTACGAAGAGCTGGCAGACTTTTCCAAGATCGGCGGCATCTCCGGCAAGGGCCTGACCCTGCACGGCCAGTACGGCAACAAGGGCGAGCGCCTGTGGGAGACCCCCTCCGGCCTCATCAACAGCATCGGCCTGCAGAACCCCGGCGTGCAGCACTTCATTGACGTGGAGCTGCCCGAGATGCTGGAACTGAAGCAGAAGTACGGCACGGTGGCCATTGCCAACCTTGGCGGCCACAGTGAGGAAGAGTATGTGGAAGGTGCCGCGATGCTGAGCGACAGCGCAGTGGACATCGTGGAGCTGAACATCTCCTGCCCAAACGTCAAGGTGGGCGGCATGGCCTACGGCGTGAAAGCCGAAGCTGCCGGTGAGGTGGTGCGCATGGTGCGCGCTGCCTGCAAAAAGCCCCTGATGGTCAAGCTGAGCCCGCAGGCCGAGAACATCCCTGAGATGTGCAAGGCCGTGGAAGCCGCCGGTGCGGATGCCATCAGCCTGACCAACACCTTCCAGGCCTGCGCCATCGATCTGGAAAAGCGCCGCCCGGTGTTCAACAACATCTTTGCGGGCCTGTCCGGCCCGGCGGTGCGGCCCATTGCCCTGCGCATGGTGTGGCAGGCCGTGGGCGCTGTGAACATCCCGGTGGTGGGTCTGGGCGGCATCGCCACGGGCCGTGACGCACTGGAGTTCATCATGGCCGGTGCTGCGGCGGTGCAGGTGGGTGCCGCAAACTTTGCCAACCCCCGCGCCATGGAGACCATTGCGGACGAGATGGCCGCATGGATGGACAAGAACGGCGTGAAAACGCTGGACGAGATCCGCGGATGTGCCCGGAATGCTGAATAATCCAATTGATATACCAGCAAAATACTGATTTATACGCATAAAAACAAAGCTGTTGCATAAATTTGCAAATCACGCAAAAGCGTGGTACAATACCGTTCAAAAGACATTTTTATAAAAGAGAGGGAGAAGTACAATGAGTGAAGCACTTGAGATCCTGAAGAGCTGTGACGCGTTCCTGGAAGGCCACTTCCTGCTGTCCTCCGGCCGCCATTCCAGCGCATACTGCCAGATGGCTTATCTGCAGCAGTACCCCGACCGCTGCGCCGAGGTGATGAAGATCGTGGCAGATAAGGTCAAGGAAATGGACGTGGATGTGATCGTCGGCCCGGCCATGGGCGGCATCGTGTACGCCTACGAGCTGGCCCGCCAGACCGGCAAGCGCGCCATCTTTACCGAGCGCGTGGACAATGTGATGACCCTGAAGCGCTTCGCCATCCACCCGGGTGAGAAGTGTCTCATCGCTGAGGACGTGGTCACCACCGGTATCTCCTCTCTGGAGACCAAGCGCGTGATCGAAGAGAACGGCGGCATCTGCGTGGGCATCACCTGCGTGGTGGACCGCACCAAGCCCGAGGCTCCGTCTCCCATTCCCATCGTGGCAAGCGCCCTCAAGCTGGATCTGCCCAACTACGCACCGGAAGAGTGCCCCATCTGCAAGGAAGGCAAGCTGCCGCTGGTGCATCTGGGCAGCCGCAAGATGAAGCAGGAAGCAAAGCAGACCCTGTAATGTGTTGAAACGAGGAAAATATGAACGCATATCTTCTTTTGGCAAATGGCATGGTCTTTGCCGGCCAGTCGGTGGGTGCCGAGGGCGTCACCGTGGGCGAGGTGGTCTTTGCCACCGGCATGGTGGGCTTTCAGGAGACCCTGACCGACCCCAGCTACTATGGCCAGATCATCACCCAGACCTACCCCCTTATCGGCAACTACGGCATGAATAAAGACGACATGGAGTCCGACCGCATCTGGGCAAAGGGCTACATCGTGCGCGAGGCCTGCACCACCCCCTCCAACTGGCGCTGCGAGGAAACGCTGGACAGCTTTTTGAAAAAGAACAACACCATCGGCATTGAGGGCATCGACACCCGCCACCTGACCCGCATCATCCGCGAGAGCGGTGTGATGAACGGTGCCATCCTGACCACCTTCGACCCCGCCGACCCGGCCAACAAGGCCGAGACGGACAAGCTGCTGGAGACCATCCGCGCCTATGCCGTGACCGATGCGGTCAAGAACGTCACCTGCGCAGCGCCCGAAGTCTTCAACGAGAAGGGCGAGATCCATATCGTGCTGATGCACTACGGCTGCAAGCGCAACATCGTGCGCTGCCTTGTCAAGCGCGGCTGCAAGGTGACAGTCATGCCCGCCTTCGCCACCGCCGAGGAAGTGGCCGCTCTGAATCCGGACGGCATCATGCTGTCCAATGGTCCCGGCGACCCGGCGGAACCCGTGGAGGTCATCGAGAACCTCAAGCACATCTTTGAGCTGAATATCCCCACCTTCGGCATCTGTCTGGGCCACCAGCTGTCCGCTCTGGCAGCCGGTGCCAAGACCATGAAGCTCAAGTACGGCCACCGCGGTGCCAACCAGCCCGTGACAGACTTTGAGTCCGGCCGCACCTTCATCACCAGCCAGAACCACGGCTATGCTGTGGTGGGCGACGAGCTGCCCGCCGAGATGGGCGAGGTGGCACAGGTGAACGCCAACGACGGCACCTGTGAGGGCATCAAGTACAAGAAGTGGAACTGCTTTACCGTACAGTTCCACCCGGAAGCAAACGGCGGCCCCAAGGATACCGAGTTTCTGTTCGACCGCTTCCTGAACAACGTCAAAGCAGCAAAAAAGGAGGCACGCTGAAATGCCGAAGGACCCTAGAATCAAGAAGGTGCTGGTCATTGGCTCCGGCCCCATCATCATTGGTCAGGCTGCGGAGTTCGACTACTCCGGCACGCAGGCCTGCCGCGCCCTGAAGGCAGAGGGCATCGAGACCGTTCTGCTGAACTCCAACCCCGCAACCATCATGACCGACCCGGATGTGGCCGACCATGTTTACATCGAGCCCATGACGCTGGAAGTCGTGGAGCGCATTCTGGACATCGAAAAGCCGGACTCCGTGCTGCCGAACCTCGGCGGCCAGATGGGCCTGAACCTGTCCATGGAGCTGGCCCGCTCCGGCTATCTGGACCGCACCGGCATCCGTCTGCTGGCCTGCAAGCCCGAGACCATCGACCGGGCCGAGGACCGCGAGCTGTTCAAGGAGACCATGGAAAAGCTGCACCAGCCCATCATCCCCTCTGAGGTGGTGGAGACGCTGCAGGACGCTCTGGCCTGCGCCGACCGCATCGGCTACCCGGTCATCGTGCGCCCGGCCTTTACCATGGGCGGCACTGGCGGCGGCATCTGCGAGACCCGCGAAAAGCTCATCGAGATCGGCACCAACGGCCTGCGCCTTTCCCCCATCCATCAGATCCTTGTGGAAAAGTGCATCGCCGGCTGGAAAGAGATCGAGTATGAGGTCATGCGCGACCACAAGGGCAACGTGATCACCGTGTGTAACATGGAGAACCTGGACCCTGTGGGCATCCACACCGGCGACTCGGTGGTCGTGGCTCCCTCCCAGACCCTGACCGACCACGAATACCAGATGCTGCGCACCGCTGCTCTGGATATCATCACCGAGCTGGGCATCGAGGGCGGCTGCAACTGCCAGTTCGCCCTGAAGCCGGACAGCTTTGATTATGCGGTCATCGAGGTCAACCCCCGTGTGTCCCGCTCTTCCGCACTGGCCTCCAAGGCCACAGGCTATCCCATTGCCAAGGTGGCTACCAAGATCGCCATTGGCTACACGCTGGACGAGATCACCAACGACGTCACCGGCAAGACCTGCGCCTGCTTTGAGCCTGCGCTGGACTACATCGTGGTCAAGTATCCGAAGTGGCCCTTTGATAAGTTCGTCTACGCCGACAAGTCTCTGGGCACCCAGATGATGGCCACCGGCGAGGTGATGAGCATTGGCAACAGTTTCGAGGCTGCCATGATGAAGGCGGTCTCCTCCATTGAGCTGGGTATGGACACCCTGACCCACAAGCCCTTTGAGGAGCTGACCGATGACGAGATCGTGGCCCACATGCATGTTCAGGATGCCGAACGCGTGTTCTGCGTGTACGAGGCCCTCAAGCGCGGCATCGACCACCAGACCATCTACCGCATCACCAAGATCGACTGGTGGTTCCTGGACAAGATGCAGCATCTGGCAAATCTGGAAAAGGGTCTTGCCAAGTGCAACGGCGTGCTGACCGAAGAGCAGTACAAGACTGCCAAGAAGTACGGCTTCCAGGATAAGACCATCAAGCGTCTGGCACAGGTGGACACCCTGCCTGTGGAGAACTACCGCGCCGGTTTCAAGATGGTGGATACCTGCGCTGCCGAGTTCTCGGCCAACACCCCTTACTTCTACTCCACCTACGACGGCGACAACGAAGCTGCTGAGTTCATTGCCGAGAAGGAAGCCGAAGCATCTGCCAAGGGCGAGCCCAAGAAAAAGAAGGTTCTGGTCTTTGGTTCCGGCCCCATCCGCATCGGTCAGGGCATCGAGTTCGACTACTGCTCGGTGCACTGTGTGTGGACCCTGAAGAAGCACGGCTGCGAAGCCATCCTTGTAAACAACAACCCCGAGACCGTCTCCACCGACTTTGACACCGGCGACCGTCTGTACTTTGACCCGCTGAACCCGGAGAGCGTGGACAACATCATCGCCACCGAGAAGCCGGATGCCTGCGTGGTGCAGTTCGGCGGCCAGACCGCCATCAAGCTGGCAAAGCACATGGACGAGATCGGCCTGCCCATTCTGGGCACCCCGGCAGATGCCATCGATGAAGCAGAGGACCGTGAGCGCTTCGACGAGCTGCTGGAGCGTTGCAGGATCCCCCGCGCACCGGGCCGCACTGTCTTTAATCTGGACGAGGCTCTGGCTGCCGCCGACGAGATCGGCCTGCCGGTGCTGATGCGTCCCTCCTACGTGCTGGGCGGTCAGAACATGATCGTGGCCTACACCAAGGCGGACGTGATCGAGTACATGGGCGTTATCACCAAGCATGTGGACATGGATCACCCTGTGCTGCTGGATAAGTATATTCTGGGCACCGAGTGCGAAGTGGATGCCATCTGCGACGGCGAAAACTTCCTGATCCCCGGCATTATGGAGCAGGTGGAGCGCACCGGCGTGCACTCCGGCGACTCCATCTGTGTCTACCCGGCACAGCACCTGACTCAGGCCGAGATCGACACCATGGTGGATTACACCGGCCGCTTTGCCCGCGAGCTGCATGTCAACGGTCTGGTGAACGTGCAGTACGCAGTTTCCAATGGCAAGGTGTACGTTATTGAGGTGAACCCCCGTTCCTCCCGTACCGTGCCGTATATCTCCAAGGTCACCGGCGTGCCCATGGTGGATCTGGCAGTGCGCTGTTGTCTGGGCGAAAAGCTGGCAGATATGGGCTACGGCACCGGCCTGCACCCCAACGCACCTTATGTGGCCGTCAAGGTGCCTGTGTTCAGCTTTGAAAAGCTGCACGGTGTGGATACCCAGTTCGGTCCCGAGATGAAGTCCACCGGCGAAGTGCTGGGCATTGCCCCCAACTACCACGATGCCCTGCTCAAGGGCCTTATCGGCGCGGGCTACACCTTCAAGACCCCCGGCCCTGCAAGCTGCTGCATCTTCACCGTGAAGGACAGCGACAAGCCGGAGTTCGTGGATATCGCATGGAAGCTCAAGAGCATGGGCTACAAGCTGTACGGTACCTCCGGCACCTGCGCATGGCTCAACAAGCACATGGTGCCCTGCAACGAGGTGCGCAATATGTCCGGCGAGTCGCCCAACATCGTGGACCTGCTGCAGAGCGGTCTGGTGGATTATGTGTTCTCTACCAGCGCTAAGGGCCGTGACCCCAAGCGCGACTCCGTGCGCCTGCGCCGCAAGGCTGTGGAGCTGAGCATCCCCTGCATCACCGCAGTGGATACCGCCAACGCTCTGGTGGACTGCCTGCGCAGTGATCACAGTCTGGAAAATATCCCGCTGGTGGATATTGCCACCCTGTATCACCGCAAATAATTACCTCACGAATTACCCGTAAAATGCTTTTTTGCAGCGCCCGCCAAAACAGCGGGCGCTGTATTTGTGAAGGACGGAGAGAGATTACATAAGTTCGTGCGCAATAAATGACGTTTTGTGCGCAATCTGTCGCAAACAGTGTGTGAATTATGTTATACTCAACAACGCAAAATTTGCCAAAAGACGTTACTTTTGGACACTCCAGGAGGATATAGATACATGACCCGTTCCCAGATGATCGAGACTGTGGCACGCAAGACCGGCTTCACCGAAGCACAGGTCGAGACCACGATGGATGCAATGTTTGACCAGATCGCCGACTGCCTGCGCGCAGACGAGAAGGTGACCATCGCAGGCTTTGGCCGTTTTGAGATGCGTCCCCGCAAGCCCAAGGCCTACACCAACCCCAAGACCAAGGTTTCCAGCCGTCTGGAGTCCACCTCCATCCCCGGCTTCAAGGCCAGCGGCCGCTTCAAGCAGAAGCTGGAAGCAGGCCGTGCCGCTGACAAGAGCGTCGAAGAGACTGCCTGATCCCTGCAACAGAGATCTGCATCCAAGAGCTGTGCTCCCAAATGGGGGCATGGCTCTTTTTGTTACTGACAAGTGCGGCATTTCATGCTATACTGTAAGAAAATCGGAACGGAATGGAGAAGGATCATGCTTTACAGTGAGTTGCAGTGCAGCGATGCCATCCACAAGGCCGTGGAGCGCATGGGCTTTGCCGAAATGACCGAAATTCAGGAAAAGACCATCCCCGTCATGATGGCGGGCTATGACGTGATCGCAAAAGCCCCCACCGGCACCGGCAAGACCTGTGCCTTCGGCATCCCGGTGGCGGAGCAGATCGACCCGGCCCAAAAGGTGCCGCAGGCGGTCATTCTGGCCCCCACCCGGGAGCTGGCCCAGCAGATCGCCGACGAGCTGACCGCCCTCACGGCCTTTATGCCGGGCGTTGCAGTTGCCTGCGTGTACGGCGGTGCCAACATGGAAAAGCAGGCAAAGCGCCTTGCCGAGGGCTGCCAGATCGTGGTGGCAACGCCGGGCCGTCTGATGGACCACTACAAGCACCATTCCATTGATATCTCCCATGTGACCCAGATCGTGCTGGACGAGGCCGACGAAATGCTGAACATGGGCTTCTATAAGGATGTGCGGCATATCATTGAAATGATGAAGGCCCGCAAGTCCCTTTCCATGTTCTCGGCCACCATCAGCCGCGAGGTAATGGACATCGGCTGGCTGTACCAGCACAACGCCGAGGAGATCACCGTTCAGCCCAAGGAAGAAAGCCAGCCCAAGATCACCCAGTATATGCTGGAGACCTCCGGCCGCAACAAGCTTTCCGACCTTGCACAGATCATCATTGGTGAGAACTACAAGCGGGTGATGGTGTTCTGCGATACCAAGTTCAACACTGCCACTCTGGCCAACCAGCTGGCACGGCTGGGTTTCTCGGTGGACTGCCTCCACGGCGACCTCTCCCAGAAGGAGCGCAACCAGATCATGCAGAACTTCCGGGACGGCAAGCTGGCCATTCTGGTAGCCACCGACGTTGCCGCCCGCGGCATCGATGTTTCGGATGTGGATGCCGTGATCAACTACGATGTGCCCAGTGAGAACGAACATTACACCCACCGCATCGGCCGCACCGGCCGTGCCAAAAAGGAGGGCGTGAGCTACCTGTTCTATGTGCCGGAGGAGAAAAAGCGGGTGCAGGAACTGCTGCGCTTGACCCGCAATACCGACCTGTGCACCCCGGTGCACTTCGACTTCAACCATGAGCACATCGTGGTGGAGAAAAAGCAGGACAGCGCCGACCGGTTCCAGATCAAGTGCTATTTTTAAGCGCAAAAAGTCTTTCTCTCGGCGAGGGGAAGACTTTTTTGCTGAAACCCCTTGACCTTCCCCTTTCTGGAAGGTGTAACATAGGCACGTAAGGAGGCACCGGAGCCATGAAGATCAACGAAGTGGAAGCCGCTGTGGGCGTGACCAAAAAGAACATCCGCTTTTACGAGGAGGAGGGGCTCATTACCCCCAGCCGCGAGCCGGGCAACGGCTACCGCAGCTACTCGCAGGCGGACGTGGAACGCCTGCGCCGCATCAAGCTGCTGCGCAAGCTGGATGTGCCGCTGGCCGAGATCCGGGAAATGCTGGAAGGGGAATGCACCCTTGCCGACGGCATGGCCCGCCAGATGGAACGTCTGTGCGCCCGCCGCACCGACCTCGACGAAGCCATCAGCTTCTGCGAGCGATTGCAGCGGGAACCCGGCAGCCTCAGTGAACTGGATGTGGAGCAGACGCTTGCGCGCCTTGCTGCACGGGAGGAACAGGGAGTGACCTTTGTGAACATTGAACGCACAGACCGAAAAGGCGAGCGCATCAAAGGGGCGCTGGTGGGCGCAAGTCTGTTTACCGCGATCATGCTGCTGACCATGGGCATTATCGGGTGGACCATCTGGATGGACCTGCAGGATATGCCGCCGCTGCCGCTGCTGGTGCTGCTGTTCGGCATCCCGGCGGGCTGCATCCTTGGTACGCTGAAGGTTTTGGCAGACCGGATCCGAGAGATCAGGAAGGGAGAAGAAGATGCTTATCGTAACTATTAACGAGGTGCCCGGCAAAAAGCTGGAAGCGCTGGGCGTGGTGCGCGGCAGCACGGTGCAGAGCCGCAATCTGGGCCACGATCTGATGGCGGGGTTCCGCACGCTGGTGGGCGGTGAAGTGACCGACTACGCGGATATGCTCACCGAAGCCCGGCAGATCGCCACAGGACGCATGGTCAAGGATGCAGAGGCCCTTGGAGCGGATGCAGTTGTAGGGATGCGCTACGCTTCCGCCAGCGTCATGCAGGGCGCGGCAGAGGTCATTGCTTATGGAACGGCGGTGAAGTTCGTATGAGCAGCAGAGAAAAACAGGGTTTTGGAATCTACTTTTTAACGGCATTTGGTCTGGCATGGCTGTGTCAGGTGTATGCAAGCATGCAGCTCCTTCAGGGCAATGCTGCGGTATACCGTGCGCTGCTGTCCGTGAGCATGTTCTGCCCTCTGGCGGCCGTGCTTGCGGCGAAAAAAGTCTATCTGCATCAGCCCACCGGCATCGTCTGGAAGGTGCAGGGCAAGCGCCGCTACTGGCTGGCGGCGTGGTTCGGCCCGGCGGTATTTACGGTGCTGGCCGCAGTGCTCTACTTTGCGGTGTTCCCGCATCGACTGGACCTCTCCGGCAGCTGGCTGGCAGCGGCCTACGGCGGCGAGATGGACGCTCAGACTTTGAAAAGCCAGCTGGGGGTATCCAATGCCAGCTACATGTTGCAGACCGGCCTGCTTGCCGTGACGCTGGGTCCGCTCATCAATATGTTCTTTGCCGTGGGCGAGGAAGCCGGCTGGCGCGGGTATATGATGCCTCACCTGAAGAAGCAGCTCGGCCTGCTCAACGGCCGCCTGCTGGGCGGCGTGATCTGGGGTGTCTGGCACTGGCCGCTGATGCTGCTGGTGGGTTATGAGTACGGCACGGATTATCTGGGCGCGCCTGTGCTGGGCCTTGTGGTATGGTGCGTGTTCTGCTTTGCCATGAACAGTCTGCTGGATCTTCTCTATGAAAAGACCGGGTGCATCTGGGTTCCGTCCATCGCACACGGCGCATTCAATGCAGTTGCGGCATTGTTCACGGTGCTGACCTACCCGGCAGATGCCTATTATAATGTGCTGGGCCCCACGCCCATTGGTCTGATCGGGCTGCTGCCGGTGCTGGCAGCAGCGGTCTGGCTCACGTTGCGCGAGATGAAACAGGAAGAGAAAAGCTGAATCCAGGCTCCATGTCTGCATCCTTCGATGCCAGGCGTGGAGCTTTTCTATATAATAGGAAGAAAGCTTGAAACAGCAGCACATTGGCAGCGAAAAAAAGGACCGATCTGATCCGGACGCAGCAATTTGAAGTTTTTTGAAAAAACTTGTAAAAAAGTGTTGACATCTACCCCAGTGTATGGTATTATACTTGAGCGCCAAGCGCTGAGGCAAAAGAATGACTTCCGAAGCCTCAGCAGGAAGCCCTTGAAAAGAACCAATAGACGCTGAAAAGTTCCAGTTTGTTCTGAGAAATCGGAAGCAGTCCACGTTCAAAACGTTCGAAACGCTTCGAAAAAAGTACTTGACAAAAAACCACTTCGGTGGTAAAATAAACAGGTCGTCAGCCGCAAGGCTGAGGCGCACAGGACCTTGAAAATTGAACAATATCGAAAAACTTGTAAGGAACCTTTTAAGTGTTTGGAAAAACACTAAAAACAATTCCAAAAGTAATTCACACAGGACGCAAGCGATTGCGTGCTGAGCGAACAAGATTTAACACTTTTAAGTGATAAATATCATTTATAAAGAGTTTGATCCTGGCTCAGGACGAACGCTGGCGGCGCGCCTAACACATGCAAGTCGAACGAGCGAGAGAGAGCTTGCTTTCTCGAGCGAGTGGCGAACGGGTGAGTAACGCGTGAGGAACCTGCCTCAAAGAGGGGGACAACAGTTGGAAACGACTGCTAATACCGCATAAGCCCACGGCTCGGCATCGAGCAGGGGGAAAAGGAGCAATCCGCTTTGAGATGGCCTCGCGTCCGATTAGCTAGTTGGTGAGGTAATGGCCCACCAAGGCAACGATCGGTAGCCGGACTGAGAGGTTGAACGGCCACATTGGGACTGAGACACGGCCCAGACTCCTACGGGAGGCAGCAGTGGGGAATATTGCACAATGGGGGAAACCCTGATGCAGCAACGCCGCGTGGAGGAAGAAGGTCTTCGGATTGTAAACTCCTGTTGTTGGGGAAGATAATGACGGTACCCAACAAGGAAGTGACGGCTAACTACGTGCCAGCAGCCGCGGTAAAACGTAGGTCACAAGCGTTGTCCGGAATTACTGGGTGTAAAGGGAGCGCAGGCGGGAAGACAAGTTGGAAGTGAAATCTATGGGCTCAACCCATAAACTGCTTTCAAAACTGTTTTTCTTGAGTAGTGCAGAGGTAGGCGGAATTCCCGGTGTAGCGGTGGAATGCGTAGATATCGGGAGGAACACCAGTGGCGAAGGCGGCCTACTGGGCACCAACTGACGCTGAGGCTCGAAAGTGTGGGTAGCAAACAGGATTAGATACCCTGGTAGTCCACACCGTAAACGATGATTACTAGGTGTTGGAGGATTGACCCCTTCAGTGCCGCAGTTAACACAATAAGTAATCCACCTGGGGAGTACGACCGCAAGGTTGAAACTCAAAGGAATTGACGGGGGCCCGCACAAGCAGTGGAGTATGTGGTTTAATTCGACGCAACGCGAAGAACCTTACCAAGTCTTGACATCCCTTGACAGGCATAGAAATATGTTTTCTCTTCGGAGCAAGGAGACAGGTGGTGCATGGTTGTCGTCAGCTCGTGTCGTGAGATGTTGGGTTAAGTCCCGCAACGAGCGCAACCCTTATGGTCAGTTACTACGCAAGAGGACTCTGGCCAGACTGCCGTTGACAAAACGGAGGAAGGTGGGGATGACGTCAAATCATCATGCCCTTTATGACTTGGGCTACACACGTACTACAATGGCGTTAAACAAAGAGAAGCAAGACCGCGAGGTGGAGCAAAACTCAGAAACAACGTCCCAGTTCGGACTGCAGGCTGCAACTCGCCTGCACGAAGTCGGAATTGCTAGTAATCGTGGATCAGCATGCCACGGTGAATACGTTCCCGGGCCTTGTACACACCGCCCGTCACACCATGAGAGCCGGGGGGACCCGAAGTCGGTAGTCTAACCGCAAGGAGGACGCCGCCGAAGGTAAAACTGGTGATTGGGGTGAAGTCGTAACAAGGTAGCCGTAGGAGAACCTGCGGCTGGATCACCTCCTTTCTAAGGAGTCAGGCAGAAAGAGCGACATCGAAGATGGAGATCTTTCGGACAGGTAACAAAGACAAGTAGAGTAGATATTGTTCGATTTTGAGGGCCCTGAAAAGGACACTCAAAGACGTACCTTGAAAACTGAATAATAACTGCGAAACAAAGATTATAGTAAGTTCTTTTTAAGAAATATTGCAATTTCAAAAGGAAGGGTAACAATAATCTTCGTTGGCAAGAGAGAATCAAGAGGATACCAAATGTTCCAAGAGAACGTTTGAAAGGTCAAGCGAACAAGGGCGCAGGGCGAATGCCTTGGCACTGGGAGCCGATGAAAGACGTGATAAGCTGCGATAAGCTTCGGGGAGCTGCAAATAAGCATTGATCCGGAGATCTCTGAATGAGGAAACTCACCTGGGTTCATACTCAGGTACGATCTGCTGAACTTCAAAATAGGTATATCGAGGGAACCGCCTGAACTGAAACATCTAAGTAGGGCGAGGAAGAGACATCAAACGAGATTCCGTAAGTAGTGGCGAGCGAACGCGGAAGAGGGCAAACCGAGAGTAGAAATACTTTCGGGGTACGGAGCGCATTTAGGACTTAAGTTGTTAACCGAACGGCATGGGAAGGCCGGTCAGAGAGTGTGAGAACCACGTAGGTGAAAACGACAAGAGCCGAGCGAATTCCAGAGTACGGCCAGACACGTGAAACCTGGTCGGAATACGGGGGGACCACCCTCTAACCCTAAATACTACCCAGTGACCGATAGCGTATAGTACTGTGAAGGAAAGGTGAAAAGCACCCCGGGAGGGGAGTGAAAAAGAACCTGAAACCCTGTGCCTACAAGCACCTAGAGCACGTCAATGTGTGATAGGGTACTTTTTGTAGAACGGTCCGGCGAGCGATTGTATGCAGCAAGGTTAAGGACTTAAGGTCTGGAGCCGAAGCGAAAGCGAGTTTGAAAAGGGCGTTAAGTTGCATATAATGGGCCCGAAACCGGGTGACCTACCCATGGTCAGGTTGAAGTGGAAGTAAAATTCCATGGAGGACCGAACCGACCTCCGTTGAAAAGGCGGCGGATGAACTGTGGGTAGCGGAGAAATTCCAATCGAACCCGGAGATAGCTGGTTCTCCCCGAAATAGTTTTAGGACTAGCCTCAAGTTAGATACCTGGAGGTAAAGCACTGAATAGCCTAGCGGCCGAGAGGTTAGCGAAGCTTATCAAACTCAGAATGCCAGAGTATTGATGCTTGGGAGTCAGACAGTGTCAGATAAATGTCATTGTCAAAAGGGAAACAGCCCAGATCTACAGCTAAGGTCCCAAAGTCAGGTTAAGTGGAAAACGATGTGAAGATACGTAGACAACCAGGATGTTGGCTCAGAAGCAGCCACTCATTCAAAGAGTGCGTAATAGCTCACTGGTCGAGCGTCTTTGCGCGGAGAATTTAACGGGGCTAAACCTGACACCGAAGCTTAGGCAATACAGCAATGTATTGGGTAGGGGAGCGTTGTATACGCGGTGAAACAGTAGCGCAAGCGGCTGTGGAGTGTATAGAAGTGAGAATGCCGGAATGAGTAGCGCGAATGCAGTGAGAATCTGCATGGCCGAAAGCCTCAGGTTTCTGGAGGAAGGTTCGTCCGCTCCAGGTCAGTCGGGAGCTAAGGTGAGGCCTAACGGCGTAGCCGATGCACAGACGGTAGAGATTCCGTCACCACCAAAAGAGTTAAACACAGGGACACATATGAAGTCTCGGAGCCGGGTGTTGGTTCCGGTAGCGATCGAGGGAAATTAGTACCGAAGTCCGGGATGGAAGATGGCGAGAAAAGCTGTGTGTATTTCTGCGGTGCCCGTACCGCAAACCGACACAGGTAGGTAGGAAGAAGATTCTAAGGCCAACGGGAGAAGGGTTGTTAAGGAACTCGGCAAATTGACCCCGTAACTTCGGGAGAAGGGGTGCTGCAGCAATGCAGCCGCAGAGAATCGGCCCAAGCAACTGTTTACCAAAAACACAGGTTTGTGCTAAATCGAAAGATGACGTATACGAGCTGACGCCTGCCCGGTGCTGGAAGGTTAAGAGGAGATGTGCAAGCATTGAATCGAAGCCCCAGTGAACGGCGGCCGTAACTATAACGGTCCTAAGGTAGCGAAATTCCTTGTCAGGTAAGTTCTGACCCGCATGAAAGGCGTAATGATTTGGGCACTGTCTCAACAGCCCGCCCGGCGAAATTGTAGTACCGGTGAAGATGCCGGTTACCCGCGACAAGACGGAAAGACCCCATGGAGCTTTACTGTAGCCTAATATTGGGTTTCGATGTTGCATGCACAGGATAGATGGGACTCAGGGAAGTGATCGCTTTGGCGGTCATGGAGAGGACGTTGGGATACCATCCTTGCGATATTGGAATTCTAACCTGCGCCTTTGAATCAAGGCGGGGGACATTGTTAGGTGGGCAGTTTGACTGGGGCGGTCGCCTCCTAAAGAGTAACGGAGGCGTTCAAAGGTTCGCTCAGCTTGAACGGAAATCAAGCAAAAGAGTGCAAACGCAGAAGCGAGCCTAACTGCGAGACTGACGGGTCGAGCAGTAACGAAAGTTGGAGTTAGTGATCCGGTGGTATGTGAGTGGAAATGCCATCGCTCAACGGATAAAAGTTACCCTGGGGATAACAGGCTGATCTCCCCCAAGAGTCCACATCGACGGGGAGGTTTGGCACCTCGATGTCGGCTCATCGCATCCTGGGGCTGTATTCGGTCCCAAGGGTTTGGCTGTTCGCCAATTAAAGCGGTACGCGAGCTGGGTTCAGAACGTCGTGAGACAGTTCGGTCCCTATCTGTCGTGGGCGCAGGATATTTGATGGGAGCTGTTCCTAGTACGAGAGGACCGGAGCGGACGTACCTCTGGCGCACCAGTTGTTCTGCCAAGAGCATAGCTGGGCAACTATGTACGGATCGGATAAACGCTGAAAGCATCTAAGCGTGAAGCCGACCCAAAGATAAGATATCCCACTGATTTGATCAGGTAAGACCCCTTGAAGACTACAAGGTTGATAGGCACGATGTGTAAGTGGAGCGATCCATTCAGCAAGCGTGTACTAATAGGTCGAGGGCTTGACCACAATTCGCTTGAGACTCTGAGAGTCAACGAAAAAATGTGAGCAGTGATTATTCAGTTTTGAAGGCACGTCCTTCTAAGAAACACTGGACAAACAGTAGACCATGTTATACTGGTTCAGTCAGATCGGTCGGTGTCGATGACGGTGAGGTTCCACCTGTTCCCATTCCGAACACAGAAGTTAAGCTCACTTGTGCCGAAGATAGTTCGCTGGAAACGGCGCGTGAAAATAGGTAGTCGCCGACTTGATCGAAACGCTCTAAGAGAAATCTTAGGGCGTTTTTTGTTGCACAAAAATGCGGTATGATCTTTAGCAGAAATGCGAATGCAGCAGGGCTTGACAGAAACACTACTATGTAATACAATGTAGACAAGCTACTACGTAATACAAAATAGCAGAAAGGAGGAGTCCCCGGTGGAAAACAACACACAGCTTCTCAAGGGTGTTTTGGAGTTCTGCGTTCTAAAACTCATCAGCAGAGAGCCGACCTATGGCTATGAGATCGTGATGAATCTGAAACAGGTCGGTTTTTCAGACCTGAGCGAAAGCACACTGTATCCGCTGCTGCTGCGGTTGGAACAACAGGGAAAGGTCACAGTAGAACGCAGACCTTCCCCCAAGGGGCCAAGTCGGAAATATTACGTTGTAACGGAGGAAGGGCGGCAGGCGCTTTTTGAGTTTCGGCAGGATTGGAGCCAGCTCTGCCAGCTGGTGGAAAAAATTTTTAAGGAGGAGCCAGATGAATAAGTATTTTGCACTGCGAAAAGCAAACCGGATGCGTACAAAAATGCTGACTGAAAAAAGCCAGGAACAGCTCAAAGAAGTGATCGCCTATCTGCGCAGTGTCACATTCGACATCTGTGGCGTAGAAGTCGTCCAGAGCGATCTGATCGATATCGCGATGCGCGCCAATGAAGAGGGCTGCGAGCTGTTCCAGTTTATTACGGACGCCGAAACCTTTGTAAATGAGGTGAAGCCGAGCATGAAGCCGCTGCGTTGGCCCGATTTTCTGATCTATGAGATCTCTATGCTTTGCTTTTGGGGATACGGTGTCGCCTCACTGGTGATGACACCCTCAATTCTGGCGGTCGTGCCGGATTTCAAAATCGACGTTACGCTGGCGTCTCTGTTGCAGCTGTGTCTTTGTGTGCTTGGAGTTTATTACCTCTATCGGAGCGCAATGGAGAAGGTCGGATTTCCGCCGAGAAAGCATCAGGTGAAGGCAGTGGCATTTATGGTACTCTATATTCTGGTGCTTTATGAGATCGGCAAACTCCTGCGTCTGGCGCTTGGGTCGATCGTTTTTATCCGCATTCCGGTCTGGCCCTATACCATCGCGAATCTGCTGATCGGTGCGGCCTTTCTGTGGCTCCGGTTTGACCGTTATGGAAAAGATGCCCGGTTGGAAGAACGGGTGTAAAAGCGAGCGGACATCGTGGGGCATTACCGCATCTCCCAATAACGGCATACAGAAAAAACGGCCCCGCCGCGTTGGAGATTCCAACGTTGCGGGGCCGCTGTGTTGTTCTTTGGTGGAGCGAGAGGATTTAGCCCTTGCCTGCGCAACCGAACAGCTCGATCTTCTCCTTGCACTTGGCCTCGATGGCCTTTGCGCCGGGAGCCAGCAGCTTGCGGGGGTCGAAGCCCTTGCCCTGCTGATCCTTGCCCTCTTCGATGTACTTGCGGGTGGCCTCAGCAAACACCAGCTGGCACTCGGTGTTGATGTTGATCTTGGAAACGCCCAGGCTGATGGCCTTAGCGATCATCTCGTCGGGGATGCCGGTGCCGCCGTGCAGGACCAGAGGGATGTTATTGGTGGCCTTGTGGATGCGGTCCAGAGCCTCGAAGTCCAGACCCTTCCAGTTTGCCGGGTAGACACCGTGGATGTTGCCGATGCCGGCAGCCAGGAAGTCGATGCCCAGAGCGGTGATCTTTGCGCACTCTTCGGGGTCTGCGATCTCGCCGGCACCCACAACGCCGTCCTCGACACCGCCGATGGAACCGACCTCGGCCTCGATGCTCAAGCCCTTAGCGTGTGCCAGAGCAACCAGCTCCTTGGTCTTTTCCACATTCTCCTCGATGGAGTAGTGGCTGCCATCGAACATGATGGAAGAGAAGCCGGCCTCGATGCAGGCCTTGCAGCCCTCATAGGTGCCGTGATCCAGATGCAGGGCAACAGGAACGGTGATGCCCATGGAATCGACCATTGCGCTGACCATGGCAGCGACGGTCTTGAAACCGGTCATGTACTTGCCGGCACCCTCGGAAACACCCAGAATCACAGGGCTCTTCATTTCCTCGCAGGCGGTCAGAACGGACTTGGTCCACTCCAGATTGTTGATGTTGAACTGAGGCACACCGTAGTGGCCATCACGTGCTTTGATCAGCATTTCGGTTGCATTTACCAACATTATTCATTACCTCCGCAAATTCATATTATTGGGGTGAAAAGTCGTTTGAGAATGCGACTTTGCGTATCCCTTAACGAACCTGTAAGGTTAGTATACCCCAAACAAACTATAAAATCAATCCAAATTTTCAACATGGTTTCCCGTTCGTCAAAATGATGTTGGAGATTGTGGCAAAATGCGGGAACGAGACGTTCAAAAAATTGTCATATTTCCGACTTGTATTCTACAAAAAGTACGGCGGCTTCTGCACGAAAAATTTCCTCACGGTTGAAAACCCGGTGGAAAGTGTGGAATTCCACCCGGAAAGTGGGCGCAGATGCTTGATTTTTGAACACTTTCAACGGAGTTTTCAACATGTGGAAAAGAAAGGCCCGTTTTACAAAGTGTATATGGACTCGAATGTGGAAAACTTTTGCCGAAAAAAATATACCAATAAAATGACAAGGGCGCAGCCCGCTGCCGACCGGGACAAAATTCAGGTGGGAAAAAAGGGGAATCCTATGGCAAAGGCGGAGCGGTTATGTTATACTTTACTATGACAATCTGTCGAATTTCGTAAACAGTGAAACAAAAAGGGCCTGTCCCTTTTCGATAAATGGAAGGAGAACACAATGGACGAACAGAAAATGCCGCGCCGCCCCCGCCGCGCTGCGGAGGACACGCCGAAGAATGAGAGCCTGGTCTACGGCAAGAACCCTGTGACCGAGCTGCTCAAGAGCGGCTCCGGCGTGGATACAGTGCTGCTGGCCGAGGGCATGGCCCCCGCTGTGGCGGCGTACTTCACCGCCATGGCCAAGGAGGCCGGGGCCACCGTCAAGCGGGTCCACCCCAACAAGCTGCGCCTGATGACCGGCACCGAGAGCCATCAGGGTGTGGCGGCATTTGCCAGCGAGATCGAATATGTGACGGTAGACGACCTGATGGCAGCAGCCAAGGCGAAGGGGGAGCCGCCCTTCCTCGTTCTGAGCGATGGCATTGAAGACCCGCACAATCTGGGGGCCGTGATGCGCAGTGCTCTGCTGTGCGGTGCGCATGGCATCGTGATCCCAAAGCGCGGCGGCGCATCGGTCACGCCTACCGTCATCAAGTCCAGCGCAGGTGCCGCAGAACGCCTGCCGGTGGCTCGTGTGGCCAACATCGGCGAGACCATCCGCCGCCTGAAGGAGCAGGGTGTGTTCGTCTACTGCGCCGATATGGACGGCGTGTCTCTGCGCAGGAACAACCTGACCGGCCCCATTGCACTGGTGCTGGGCAGCGAGGGCAGCGGTGTTTCGCAGCTGGTGAAAAAGCTGTGCGACGGTGTGGTGCGGCTGGATATGGCAGCACCGGGCACCGGTGTGGACAGCTACAACGTGTCGGTGGCTGCGGGCATTATTCTGTACGAGATCCAGTCCCAGCGCGCAGGCGAATAAACGCGGACTGCTCCGCAGAGATTGAGCAGGGAGGTACAACGAATGGCGAAGAATGATGCCCGTAAAAACGGCTTTGAAAAAACGAACCCGGAGGACCTCGCAGCCAAGGAAGAAAAATTCCGCACCTTTTTCAGCACCAGTGTGGCGCAGGTGCCCGATGAGATGAAACACCGGGACGACGAAAAGCAGGAGCCTGCAAAGCAGAAGACCCAAAGCAGCATCCTGGGCCGCATCCTGGGCCGCGCCAAGGAGGAGGCAGAGCCTGCCTCCGAAAAGCCTGCCATGCCGCAGGAACTTCCGCCGACGGGTGAGATTCGGCTGGGCGGGGAAGACGAGGCCGCGGAGCCGAAGGCCGATCTGGAGCTGGCCGCAGACTTCTTTGTGGCAGAGGAGCCGGAACCGCCGGTGCAGCCTGCCCCGGCCACCCCGGCCGAGCGGAAGCCTGCTGCCGAGAAGCAGCCCGCCCCGCAGCCGCAGCAGCCGAAATATGAGAAGAACTATGTGCGCGGCCCGCTGACCCCGCAGGAGCAGAAGGAACATGCCGAGATGCAGGAACTCAAGGCCCTGCTCTTCCCGGCCCCGAAACCGGCCCGGCCCGAAGCGGACACGCCCGCCCCGCAGGAGGTGCTGGGCGTCGAGACCGCCGCATTGGAGGCCGAGGAAAAGGCCCGCGCGGCCCTGCCGAAGATGGTCTTCGCCGAGGACCGGACCTGCAGGCCGGAGCCGGAAGAGGCCCGACCGGAGCCGACACAGCCCTTCCGCTTCTTTGGGGAAGGCGACGACGAAACCGCGCCTGCGGCCCCCACGCGGGAGACGCCGCCCAGCATGGATGACAGCATGAGCATCCCGTTGGTGGGCCTTGAGGAGGAGCCGGAAGCGCCGGTCTCCGCACCGGATGCCGCGCCCGCCGAAGCTGCCCAGCCTGAGGAAGCGGCTGCAAAAGCCGCGCCCGGCGACGCATCCGCAGCCGAGACGCCTGCGGCCCCGGCAGAGGAAGCTGCCGCAGAGCCTGCCGAAGAATCTACCCCCGAAACCGTGGGCGAGAAACTGCATAAGATGAGCGCAGAACTCACGCTGCGCTGTGTGCTCAGCGGCATCCTGGCTGTGGTGCTGCTCCACTTCGGGCTGACGGCGGCGGGCCTGCTGGCACCCATTGCCTCGCTGGACCCGGTCGTCGCTCCGGCGGCATTCTACGCCGCCAACCTGCTGGTGCTGGCTGCGGCGCTGGCCGTGGCCTACCCCGTCCTGCGGGACGGTCTGAGCGGCCTGAAAAAAGACCGCCGCCCCAGTGCGGACACCATGCCTGCGCTGGCCGCCTGCGGTGCTGCGCTGGAAGCCGCCATCGCCCTGCTCAATGCCAGGAGCTACCAGACGTCCAGCTGGACGCTGCTGTCCGGCATCGCGGCGCTGGGGCTGTTCATGGCCCTGCTGGGCAGCCGGGTGCAGCTGGCCGCTGTGAAAAACGGCTACGACCTGGCCACCAAAGACCCGGCCGGGCTGCAGGGGGCGTTCCGGGTCAAGGACAAGGACCTGATCCGGATGCTTGCCCGCAGTCTGGACGAAAAGGACCCCTGGGTCCTGCTCAGTCGCCCGGTCCAGTGGGACGACGCCCTGCTGGAACAGAGCTTTGGCGAGCGCACCAGTGAGCGCCGCGCCCGCAAGACGTCGTACATCCTGCTGGGGGCTGCGGTGCTCAGCGGTCTGGCGTTCCTGCTGTTCGGCGGCGGACTCAACGGCATGGCTGCGGCCATGACCGCCATGCTCTGCATGGGCGCTCCGCTCTCCTCCACGCTGGTGGCCGGTCTGGCCACCCTGCGGCTGCAAAAGAGCGCCGCCGCTGCCGGCGCGGTCATTCCCGGCTGGGCCGCGATCGAAGAACTGGGCGGCGTGGACACCGTGCAGGTGGACGCCGACGAGCTTTTCACCGCGGACAGCGTGAATCTGGAGGATATCCGCATCTTCAAGGGCGGCCGCATCGACCGCGCCATCCTGTACGCGGCCAGCATCCTGAACCAGAGCTGCGAGACCCTGCGCGGTCTGTTCCGCCAGATCGTTGAGGAACGCACAGACATCCTGTTCCCAGTCAAGGATCTGGAGATCCACTACGGTCTCGGCTTTGCGGCCTGGTGCGATAACAACCGTGTCCTGATCGGCAACCGCGCCTATATGGAAAAGGAGGGCGTCCCCGTGCCCGAAACGGAGTACGAGGAAGAGCACTCCCAGCATGGGACCTTGCAGATCTTGTATCTGGCGGTTTCGGGCAACCTTCACGCCATGTTCGTGCTGCGCTCCACAGGCGGGCGGAATGCGGCCCGCGGGCTGGAAGTGCTGCAAAAGGAGAACATCCGCCTGCTGGTCACCTGCAAAGACCCCAGCCTGACCGCCAAGCACATCACAGACGCCTACCATCTGCCGGAGGGCATGATCACCCTGCTGGAACAGGATCAGTGCGACGCCCTGAACGCCGCCCCGGCGCAGCCGGAGAACGCAGCCCGCTGCTGTATGCTGCACGATGAGGGCTTCGTCAGCCTCATCGGCGGTCTCCGCGCCGCCGAGCAGGCCCAGAACGCTGAGACGGCTGCCACCACGGTGCAGCTGGTGTCGGTCTGGTTCTCGGTGGCCATCGGTGTGCTGCTGACCTATGCGGGCAGCATCGGCACCCTGTCCGTTGCCGCTGTGCTGATGTATCAGGCCGCGTGGAGCGCCCTCAGCCTGGCTGTCTGCGCGCTGAAGCAGCACTAACTGAAAATTATTCTTAAAATAAATAGGAATTATTCTTTATTTTGAGTTCAAATTCTGCTATAATACTCTCAGAAGGAACGCCCCGGCTGCAGCCGGAGGTGAACACATACACACAACAATAAAGGAGAGCATGGATTATGGAACTGAAGGGTACCAAAACCGAGAAAAATCTGATGGAAGCGTTTGCAGGCGAGAGCCAGGCACGCAACAAGTACACCTTCTTTGCCAGCATGGCAAAAAAAGAAGGCTACGAGCAGCTGGCCGCGATCTTTGAGGAGACCGCCGGCAATGAGAAGGAGCACGCAAAGATCTGGTTTAAGGCCCTGCATGGCGGCTCCATCCCCGATACCCTGACTTGTCTGGACATGGCAGCAGGCGGTGAGCACGACGAGTGGACCGAGATGTACCCCCGCATGGCCAAGGAGGCCAAAGAAGAGGGCTTCCCTCAGATCGCAGCACTGTTCACCATGGTGGCACAGATCGAGAAGGAGCACGAGGAACGCTACCGTGCGCTGGCCGAAAACCTGAAAAACAACAAGGTCTTTGCCCGCGAGGAGCAGCAGGTCTGGCAGTGCAGGAACTGCGGTTACACTTACATCGGCAAGTCTGCACCCCTCAAGTGCCCCGTCTGCGCACATCCCCAGAGCTATTTTGAGCTGAAGAAGCACAACTACTAAGAACCAGCCCAAGAGGCTGCGATACTCCCCCAGTCACGGCGCTGCCGTGCCAGCTCCCTCGGAGAGGGAGCCTTGGCGTGGCGGTAGGCCGGAAAAGCCTCCCTCTTTGAGGGAGGTGTCATCGCGCAAGCGATGACGAAGGGAGGTTCGCAGCCTCTTTTTTGTTGCAATCCCACCGGAAATGTGTCATAATCGGAAAAAAGATAACAGAGGGGAGAGAACAGGATGGCGTATCGGGCAGCGGTGTGCGACGACAGCGCAGCGGATGCGGACTATGTGCGCGGCATCGTGGCGCACTGGGCAGAGCAGCGGGGCGTCGCGCTGGAATGCCGGGCATTTTCCTCGGCGGAACAGTTTCTGTTCTGCTACGCAGAGGATAAAAACTTTGATTTATTACTGCTGGATGTGGAAATGCCCGGCGCAGACGGTGTCACGCTGGCCAAAACGGTCCGGCAGGAGAACGAAGCCGTGCAGATCGTCTTCATCACCGGCTACTCGGATTACATCGCCGAGGGCTACGATGTGGCCGCGCTCCATTACCTGATGAAGCCGGTCCGCCCCGAAAAGCTCTGTGCCGTGCTCGACCGCGCGTGGGAGAAGCACCGCCGGAACGAGCGCTGCCTGAACCTCGAACGTTCCGGCGAGATGATCCGTCTGCCGCTGTATGAGGTGCGGTATCTGGACGTGCACCAGAACTATGTGACCGTCCACGCCAGGCAGGACTATACCCTCAAGCGGACGCTGGCTGAGTTCGAGGCAGAGCTGGACGAGCAGTTCTTCCGGGTGGGGCGGGGGATGATCCTGAACCTGAGGCAGATCCGCCGCGTGACCAAAAAGGAGGTCGTTCTGGCGGACGGCACAGTGCTGCCCCTGCCGCGCGGCAGCTATGAGCCGCTGAACCGGGCCATCATCGAGAGGACATGAGGCAGAGGAAGGGAAAACAGATGCTGAAACTTTTTTCAAGGCTTTTGGATCACCGCATCGAAGCCTACCAGCGGGAGCTCATCGAGACGCACTACAAAGAGGTGGACAACATGTACCGCCAGATGCGGGGCTGGCGGCACGATTACCGCGGCCACATCCAGACCATGAAGGTCCTGGCGGCGCAGGGGGATCTGGAAGGCATCCGGGCCTACCTTGACCAGCTGGACACCGACCTGAACACCGTGGACCTTGCGGTCAAGACGGGCAATGCCATGGCAGATGCCATCCTCAACAGCAAGATCTCCCTCGCGAAGAGCCGGAACATCCCGGTGCAGATCGACGCCCACATCCCGGTCCGGCTGAAGATGAGCGAGCTGGACCTCTGCTGCATCCTCGGCAACCTGTTCGACAACGCCATGGATGCCAGCGCCGCTCTGCCCGAAGCCGAACGCCTCATCCGGGTGTATCTGGATATGAAGGGCACCCAGCTCTACATCTCGTTCACCAACTTCACGGCCAGCCAGAAGCAGACAAAACTTGCCGGGCGGTTCGCCACCACCAAGGGCGAGGGCCACGGCTTCGGGCTGGTGCGCATCGATGCCATCGTCGAAAAACTGGACGGCTACCTCAGCCGCAACAGTGAGGATGGAGCCTTCACGACGGAGATCTTGATTCCGCAAATGTAAAAATGGAACTTCGTACAACCTCTCCGTCAATGCTTCGCATTGCCACCTCTCCTTGTAGGAGAGGCTTTGGCAGTCCCTGCAACGTGTTCGGTTTCTCCAGTGGCTCCCCCTTCGGGGGAGCTGGCGAGCGTCAGCGAGACTGAGAGGTTGTACCAAGGAAACCATTGCATTTCATCCCCCAAAATGAACCGTTCGTCCCCGATCTGTGCCGGGGACGATTTTTTGTGGTAGGATAGGCCCAGACGAACGAAAGGGGAATCCCACATGGAAACGGGAACGAACAAAACGAAGCAAAAACCAAAATACGACCTCTGGCAGATCACGGCCTATATGCTGGGCGTGGCATGGCGGGGCAGACATTGGACGGTGTTCACGGTCGGCCTCTCGCTGGCGCTGGTCACGGCAGGCAGGACCATCGCGGAGCTGCTGTTTGCCCCGGCGGTGCTCCGGGTGCTGGAACAGGGAATGGCGCTGGGCCGTCTGCTGGCGGTCATTGGCGGTTTTTCCGTGCTGCTGGTCGCACTGACCTTCCTGCAAAGTTACCTGAGCGAACTGAATCTCTTTGGAAAAATGAACGTCCGGGTCGATATCCTGGACCTCTCGGCCCGCAAGCGGGCCGGCACCTCCTACCCGAACCTGCTGGACAAGCGCTTCCTGGATCTGAGCGCCAAGGCCGACCGGGCCGGGAGCACCAACAATGAATCCGTCGAAGCATTCTGGGTGAGCTGGGGCGAGATCCTGACCAACCTCTTCGGCTTCGGAGCCTACCTGCTGCTGTTGTCCGGCCTGAACGCCTGGCTCTGCCTGCTGGTCTGCGCCACATCGGTCGTCAGCTATCTGGCGTCCCGGCGGATCAACGAGTGGGGCTACCGCCACCGCGAGGAGGAAGCCGGGTATGTGAAGCGGCTGGCCTACGTGCAGAAGGTCGCCACCGACCGGCAGTACGGCAAGGATATCCGTATCTTCGGCCTGCGGGAGTGGGTGGAAGAACTCTGGGAGAGCACGATGCGGCTCTACCACGGCTTCCTGCTCCGGCGGGAGACGGCCTACCTCTGGGCCAATGTCATCGACCTGGCCCTGCTGCTGGTGCGCAACGGCGCGGCCTATGCCTACCTGATCTGGCTGACACTGGAACAGGGCCTGCCGGTCTCGCAATTCCTGCTCTATTTCGGCGCGGCCACTGGCTTTGCCCAGTGGGTCAGCGGCATTCTGGAAAAGTTTGCAAAACTGCACAAGCAGTGTCTCGACATCTCCACCGTGCGGGAATTTCTCGAATATCCGGAACCGTTCCGCTTTGAGGACGGCCTCCAGCTGAAAAAGCGGCTGGACACCCCCTATGAGCTGCGGCTCGAAGGGGTCAGCTACCGGTACCCCGGCGCGGAGAAGGACACCATCCACAAGCTCGACCTGACCGTCCGCCCCGGCGAGAACCTCGCCATCGTGGGCCTGAACGGTGCGGGCAAGACCACGCTGGTCAAGCTGCTCTGCGGCTTCCTCGACCCCACCGAGGGCCGCGTCCTGCTCAATGGGCAGGACATCCGCCCGTATAACCGCCGGGATTATTACAAGCTGTTCGCGGCGGTGTTCCAGGATTTCTCGGTCCTGTCGGCCACCGTGGCCGAGAACGTGGCCCAGTGCCGCACCGGCATCGACGAGGCCCGCGTCTGGCACTGCCTGGACGAAGCGGGCCTGACCGAAAAGGTGCAGAGCCTGCCCAAACAGCTGGAAACGCAGATCGGCCGGGAGGTCTACGAAGACGGCATCGAGCTGTCCGGCGGGCAGACCCAGCGGCTGATGCTGGCCCGTGCGCTGTACAAGGATGCGCCTGTGCTGGTGCTGGATGAACCGACCGCCGCGCTCGACCCCATCGCCGAGAACGACATCTACCAGAAATACAACGAGATGACGGCAGGCAAGACCAGCCTGTTCATCTCGCACCGGCTGGCCTCCACCCGCTTCTGCGACCGCATCCTCTATCTGAAGGACGGCCGGGTGGCCGAGGAGGGCACCCACGAAGAGCTGCTGAAACGGGGCGGCGGCTACGCCGACCTGTTTGAGGTGCAGAGCCAGTATTACCGGGAGGAGAACGAAGCATGAGCGCATCGAACAAAACAATCACCATCCGGCAGGGGTGCCGGTACGCCTGGCGGGAGTGGAACATCTTCTGGAAGCTGTCGCCGAAGTTTTTCTATGCCACCTTTGCCAGTGCCGCCCTCACGGCGCTGAGCCCTTATGCCACGGTCTGGCTGTCGGCCCAGCTGGTGGGCGAACTGTCCGGCGGGCGGGACCCGCACCGGCTGATGGTCTGGGTGCTCTGGACCCTGGGCACGACCGCCGTGCTGACCCTTCTGCGCACGGCGGCGTTCCACTGGAAGGAAGCAGAAACGGACGACCTATGGAGGCGGCAGACCCGAACGTATATGGACAAGCAGATGTCCCTCGACTATGTGGATGAGGACAGCCAGCGGGTCTATGACATGTACAGCCAGATCCAGCAGGACGCCAGGCTATCGGGTGCGGGCGGCACGATCTGCATTTTGCTGGTGGAAAAGATCGCCACGGCACTGTTCCAGATCCTGGGCGGCGTGGTGCTCTGCTGGGGGCTGTTCACCGCGGCGGTGCCGGATGGGCGGCTGGCCTTTCTGGGGCACCCGCTGTTTCTGGCGGCGTTCTGGGCCGTGATGGTCTGCACCGCCTGCCTGTCGCCCGTGTTCGCGGGGCAGGCGGCCAGATATATGCCGCTGCTGCAGGAGTCCGGGAAGCTGGGCAACCGGATGTTCCATGTCCAGCTCACCCTGCCGGAAGAGCCGAAGAACGCCCCCGACCTGCGGATGTACGACCAGTATCAGAATGTGGTCAGCGGCTATATGGTGGGTCTGTGGGATGCCTTCGCGAGGCTGCGCCGGGGCGCGATGGGGATCTTCCGGTCGGCCTCCTCGGCAGTGTCAGCGCTGCTGATGGGGCTGGTCTATCTCTTTGTCTGCCTCAAGGCCTGCGGTGGGGCGTTCGGTCTGGATGCCGTGACGCAGTACCTCGGTGCGGCCGCCAACCTGTTCCAGGGCGTCGTCACCCTTGTGAACATGCTGGCCGAGATGGAGATCAACGGCGTCTATATGAAAAACATCTTCGATTACCTCGACCTGCCAAACAACATGTATCAGGGCAGCCTGACCACCGAAAAGCGGAGCGACCGCCAGTATACGGTGGAGTTCCGGGATGTCTCCTTCCGCTACCCCGGCAGTGCGCAGTACGCCCTGCGCCACCTGAACATGAAGTTCAAGGTCGGCGGGCGGCTGGCCGTGGTGGGGATGAACGGCAGCGGCAAAACGACCTTCATCAAGCTGCTCTGCCGCCTGTACGACCCCACCGAGGGAGTCATCCTGTTGAACGGGATCGACATCCGGAAGTACCGCTACGACGAGTACATGGACATCTTCTCGGTCGTCTTTCAGGATTTCCGGCTGCTGGCCCTCCCGCTGGGCCAGAATGTCGCGGCCTGCACCGGATACGATGCCGCCCGCGTGACCGACTGCCTGCAAAAGGCGGGCTTCGGGGAACGGCTGGCGGCGATGCCGCAGGGGCTGGACACGGCGCTGTATCAGGAGCTGGACGAGAACGGCGTGACCGTCTCCGGCGGCGAGGCACAGAAGATCGCCATCGCGCGGGCTTTGTACAAGGATGCGCCCTTCATCATCCTGGATGAACCCACCGCCGCGCTCGACCCCGTGGCCGAGGCGGAGATCTACGCCAAATTCAACGAGATCGCGGGGGACAAAACGGCCATCTACATCAGCCACCGGCTGTCCTCCTGCAAGTTCTGCGATGAGATCGCCGTCTTCGACCACGGCGAGGTCATCCAGCAAGGCACCCACGAGCGCCTGCTGGCCGACCCCGCCGGAAAATACTATGAGCTGTGGAACGCACAGGCCCAATATTACACGGAGGAACCGGCATAAAGACACGGTCCGGATGGGATTTTTTGCACAGTTTTTGCTGCAAAAAACTATGCGTTTCCACAAAAAGAGACTCGAATTGTGAACTCTTAGGGCGAACGGCTTGAAAAGAATTTGCATCCTGTGTACAATGAAACGAAAGTGAGAACGATCATGACGCGGAAAAAGTACCTGTGTGCGGCACGCCAATTCTTTGAAGCGAAAAAGGAGGGACGTTCGACCCTATGAGACATTCTTTTCACCCGATGGGACGGGCGCTCTGTGCCCTGTTGTTGGGGGCAACGCTGACCCTCTCGCCGCTGGCGGCGCAGGCAGCACCCCGCGCGGAAAACAGTTCCGCAAAGCTCGCGCTGGAAGTGACCGAGATGGAGCTGGAGATCACGGCGGACGATCCGCGCCCCAAGGCCTACCTTTACACCGGCGGGCAGAGCGATTATTACTTCATCGTCTGGATGAGCAGCAACCCCAGTGTGGCCACCGTGGACGGTGACGGCAAGGTGACGGCCCGCAGTGTGGGCAAGGCCACCATCACCGCCATCTCGGACCACGGCGACCGCGCCGCCTGCGAAGTCACCGTCACCCGCAAGGGGGAGGAGGCCGAGGCGCAGAAACCCACCCTCAGCGAGACCAGTCTGGAACTGGTGCAGCAGTACGATGTCCTGCACCCCGCAAAGCAGCTCACGCTGACCAACAGCGACCATTCCTTTATTTATGTGTACCAGTGGCGCAGCAGCGACCCCAACATCGCCTCGGTCGATGACAAAGGCGTCGTGACGGCCCAGAAGCCGGGCAGTGCCACCATCACGGCTTTTGCTTCCAACGGGCAGGCGCTGCGGTGCGCCGTCACGGTCACATCCGAGGTCGGCAAGGTCACACTGAACAAGGCAGACCTGCTGCTCAAGACGGTGGGCAGTCAGGAGGCCCTGTGCGCCACGGTGGCCGTGGAGAGCGGCGGCAGTGTGCCCATCACCTGGGTCACCAGCAATCCGGGCGTTGCCACGGTGGACACCAACGGCGTCGTGACGGCTGTGGCCGACGGAGAGGCAAAGATCACCGCCCTTTCGCCCAGCGGCCGATACGCGGTGTGCAGTGTGGTCGTCGGCCTGGCCGGGGACAAATACGACACCGAAGAGGACCTGGCCGACGAGCTCAAGCTCCCGGACCCGTATGTGGCCGTCCGGCTGAATCGGCTTTCCTGAGCATAAAAATAAGCCGCGCCTTCGCAGGTGCGGCTTATTTTCATGCGGTCAGATCTCGTTGCCGGAGTCAAGAGAAGATCCGAAATTTCACGAAAATTTTTTTACACCCCCGGCAGGAACAGCATCGTCCCGCGGGCGGCCATCATGGGCTGGAACGCGCAGCTGAACAGCCCGCCCGCCACGGCCAGCACCAGGGCGAAGAGCAACAGCAGCACCAGACGGGGAGCGTGGGAAGACCTGCGGGGACCTTGCTTGCGCTGCATGGCGCATCCTCCTTTCCGGAACATCATCTGCCCCAGCCTATGCACCCGCTGCGCCGATTGTGCACCGGGGCGAAGTGTGGTACACTAAAGGGGAACGATACGGAGGACTTTTTATGCTGACCATCACACTGCTGGGCACTGCGGCTACCATGCCACTGCCGGACCGGGCACTCTCGGCGGCGTTTGCTGCCTGCGGCGGCCACGGCCTGCTGTGGGACTGCGGCGAGGGCACCCAGACCGCTGCCCGCCGCGCCGGGGTCAACCTGATGAAGCTGGACGCCATCTGCCTGACCCACTACCATGGCGACCATCTCTTCGGCCTGCCCGGCCTGCTGCAAACGCTGGGCTGTCAGGGCCGCACCCGGCCGCTGACGATCTTTGGCCCGGCCGAGGGGATGGAGCCGGTCTGGGGCGCCATCCGCACCCTGGCCGGCCCCCAGCCCTATGCCATCCGGGCTGTGCCGCTGGGCACCGACCCCGTCCGGCTGGACGCGCTGGCCCCCGGCTGGCCGGTGGGGGCCGAACTGCTGCCCTTCCGGACGAAGCACCGGGTCCCCAGCCGGGGCTACCGGCTGGAGCTGCCCCGTGCAGGCCGCTTTGACCCAGCCAGAGCCAGAGCGCTGGGGGTGCCGGTACAGCAGTGGAGCATGTTGCAGCGCGGGGGGCCGGTCACTCTGGAAGATGGGACGGCCATTGCACCCGGACAGGTGCTGGGCGCACCCCGCAGAGGGCTGCGGTTCGTGTTCTCCGGCGATACGGCCCCCTGCGCCGCGCTGGAACAGGCCGCACAGGATGCCGACCTGCTTCTCTGCGATGCCACCTACCCGGACGATGCGCAGCAGGCCCAGGCGAAACAGTATGGGCACAGCACCTTCCGGCAGGACGCTGAACTGGCGGCGCGAGCCGGGGTGCGGCGGCTCTGGCTCATGCACTATTCGCCCATCATCACCGACCCGGAAGCAGCCCGCCCGGCGGCGGAAGCGGCCTTCCCGGCGGTGGAATGCGGCGTGGACGGACAACAGATCATTTTGCGATACGACGAGGAACCTTCATGACAGCTGAGACCATTTCCTTCCCGCTGGACCCCGGTGCAGCGGCCTTGCTGACGCGCCTCCATGCGGCGGGCCATGCCGCCTATGCGGTGGGCGGCTGTGTGCGGGACAGTCTGCTCGGCCAGACCCCGCACGACTGGGACCTCTGCACCAGCGCGACCCCCGAACAGGTGCTGGAGTTGTTCGGGAAAGCGCACTGCATCCCGACGGGATTGCAGCACGGCACCGTGACCGTCAAACACGGCGGGGAGCTGTACGAGATCACGACCTTCCGCACCGAGGGGGCGTATTCCGACGGCCGCCACCCGGACCACGTCGCCTTTGTGCCGGATGTGAAAGAAGACCTGGCCCGGCGGGATTTCACCATCAACGCCATGGCTTATAACGCCGAAGAAGGGCTCATCGACCCGTTCGGCGGGCAGAGCGACCTTGCCGCCGGCATCGTGCGGGCGGTGGGGGAGCCGCAGCGCCGGTTCGAGGAAGACGCCCTGCGCATTCTGCGGCTCTACCGGTTCGCGGCCCGGTTCGGCTTTGCCATCGACCCGGCCACCGGGCAGGCGGCCAGAGCGCTCTGCCGCCATCTGGACTGCGTGTCCGAAGAGCGCATCGCGGAGGAGCTGAGCCGTCTGCTGGCAGCTCCGGCACCGGGGGCCTATCTGGAAGCGGAGGTGCTGGCGGTCATCTTCCCGGAACTGGATGCGGCAGAGCTTCCGGAAAGCCGACGCATCCTTGACGCGCTGGAACCGGGCATGGAACACGTCCCGGTCCGGCTGGCTGCACTGCTGTGCCCGCTGGGCGAAGCCGGTGCAAGAGCGGCGCTCAGGCGGCTCAAGTGTTCCAACGCCCTGACCGGCACGGTGGCGACGCTGGTGGGGGAGAGTCGGGAGCTTCTTCCTCAGACACGAATCGGGCCATTCCATTGCCCGCCCCATTGCCTGCGGCAACAGGGCCCCACCCACCGGACGGTCTTCGGAAGAACTTCCGACTCTCCTTTGGAAGAGACACGGATTCAGACGAAGCGCCTTCTGGGAAAGTATGGTCTGCACATGGTAGAGCAGTTGGATGCGCTCTGTGGGGCAATCGCGCCGGACCGGGTGGCGGAGTTTGCTGTGCAAGCCGAGCTGGCCCGTCAGTTGGAAGCGGACGGTGCCTGCTGCCGCGTCAGCCAGCTGGCTGTGAATGGCCGCGACCTGATGGATGCAGGCATCCGGCCGGGGCCGGGGCTGCGCCGGGTGCTGGACGCTCTGCTGGAACAGGTGCTCACCGAGCAGCTCCCCAATGAGAAAGCGGCGCTTCTGGCCGCAGCGGCGCAGATCGCTGCGTCTTGACAAGCGAACGGACGTGCGGTAGTATAATACTACTGCTTTTGTATGTTATAACATGAGGAACAAAATGACAGAAACACAGAATGCAAACCGCCCCGGTGCGCTCATTGCCATGAGCGGCGGCGTGGACAGCTCGGTGGCGGCATGGCTCATGCAGCAGGCAGGCTATGACTGCACCGGCATCACCATGCGGCTCACCCGCAACGAAACGCTGGGACAGTCCGGCTTTCACACCTGCTGCTCGGAAAAGGACATCGAGGACGCGGCAGAGGTGGCGTATGCCATGGATATCCCGTACGAGGTGCTGGATTTCACGGCCGACTTCCGGGAACAGATCATTGAAAAATTCGTCCGCGTGTATGAGGCGGGCGGCACGCCGAACCCCTGCATTGACTGCAATAAATATATGAAGTTCCGCCATCTGCTGGACTGGGCCCGGGCACACGGCATGGAGTATGTGGTCACGGGCCACTATGCCCGGGTGGAGCAGGACGAGGCCACCGGCCGTTTCCTGCTCAAAAAGGGGCTGGACGAGGGCAAGGACCAGAGCTACGTGCTCTACAACCTCACTCAGGAGCAGCTGGCGCATATCCGTCTGCCGCTGGGCGGCCTGCACAAGACTGAGGTGCGCGAGATCGCGGAGCAGCACAAATTTGTCAATGCCCGCAAGCACGACAGTCAGGACATCTGCTTCGTGCCGGATGGCGACTACGAAAAGTTCATGGAAGATTTCACCGGCAAGCACTACCCGGCAGGCGATTTCCTCGACGAGGCGGGCCGCAAAGTGGGCACCCACAAGGGGGCCGTGCGGTATACCATCGGCCAGCGCAAGGGGCTGGGCCTTGCCATGGGGGCACCTGTGTACGTCTGCGGCAAGGACATGCAGGCAAACACCGTCACGGTCGGCCCGGAGAAAAGCCTGTTCGACCGCATCGTGTATGCGGACGAGGTGAACTGGATCGCCATTCCGGAGCTGACCGGGCCGCTGCGGGTCACAGCCCGCACCCGGTACCATCAGGTGGAGCAGGCCGCCACCGTCTACCCGGCGGAGTGCGGCTTCCGGCTGGAATTTGACCAGCCCCAGCGCGCACCTACGCCCGGTCAGGCCGTGGTGCTGTATCAGGGCGATGTGGTCCTGGGCGGCGGCACCATCGTGCGGGTGGAAAAGTGACCCGCTCCCCGGTGGGAGCGCATGATGAAGCAACCGAAAACCGGCTGCGCCGGGCAGGCGCGGCAGGACCAGAGAAGTGGAGAGTATCGATATGCAAAATCAGTATTCCCGCACGCAGTTGCTGCTGGGCGCGGAAGCTATGGAAAAACTGCACAATTCCCGCGTGGCGGTGTTCGGCATCGGCGGCGTGGGCGGCTACACGGTGGAAGCGCTGGCGCGCAGCGGCGTGGGGGCACTGGATCTGATCGATGACGATAAAGTCTGCCTGACCAACCTCAACCGCCAGATCATCGCCACCCGCAGCACGGTAGGGCAATATAAGGTAGATGTGGCTGCGCAGCGCATCCACGAGATCGACCCCAACATCAAGGTCACGACCTACAAGACCTTCTTTACCCCGGAGACGCAGGACCAGTTCGACTTTACCCAGTACGACTATGTGGTGGATGCCATTGACACCGTCACCGGCAAGCTGGCGCTGGTGATGAAGTGCAAGGAGGCAGGCACCCCCATCATCTGCTCCATGGGCGCAGGCAACAAGATGGACCCGACCCGCTTTGAAGTGACCGATATCTACAAGACCTCGGTCTGCCCGCTGGCCAAGGTGATGCGCACCGAGTGCCGCAAGCGCAGGATCAAGCACCTGAAGGTGGTCTACTCCAAGGAGCCTGCCATGACCCCCATCGAGGATGACGCCATCAGCTGCAAGAATCATTGCATCTGCCCTCCGGGCACCCAGCGCAAGTGCACCCAGCGCCGTTCGGTGCCGGGCTCCAATGCCTTTGTACCCTCGGTGGCCGGCCTGATCATCGGCGGCGAGGTGGTCAAGGACCTCGTCGGCTTCGTGCCTCTGAAGGGGTAAACCCTCTCAGTCTCGCATACGCTCGACAGCTCCCCCGAAAGGGGGAGCTTTTGCTCTATAAAAAAGCGCGGAAAAAACCTCCCCCTTCGGGGGAGGTGGCATTGCGAAGCAATGACGGAGAGGGTAAAAACAAATTTGCAAATAAATTGCAAATTCCTCTTGCAATTTGCGCCGAAACCATGTATAATCTCCCTTGCACGAAAATGCAACCAATTTGCAATTTACTAAAATGAAGCGCCGTTCCGGTGCAAGGAGAACCCCGTATGGAACTGTTTTTGGATATTTTGGGCGAGAGCCTGGTGGATACCGCCAAGATGCTGCCCTTCCTGTTTCTGGCTTATCTGTTCATTGAATACGTTGAGCACCGCCACGGCGAGAAGATCGAGGCCGTGCTGGAACGCAGCGGCCGCTGGGGGGCTATCCCGGCGTCGCTGCTGGGCTGTGTGCCGCAGTGCGGCTTTTCGGCCATTGCGTCCAACTTCTACTCCTCCCGCGTCATCACGCTGGGCACCCTGATGGCCGTCTACCTTGCCACCAGCGACGAAGCCATCCCGCTGCTGGTATCCATGCCGGCCTACTGGGATAAGCTGGCTGTGCTCATGGTCATCAAGGTGGTATACGCCATTGTGGTGGGCTTTGTGCTGGATTTTGTGCTGCGCGGCGTGCTGCCCAAATCGCTGCGCGGCGGCTACACCGGCAGCGCCGATGAGATCGACTGCCACGAGACCCACGATGACGAGGAGGGGCATGAACGCCCCATCTGGCAGGCCGCGCTCCGCCACACGCTGGAGATTTTTGTGTTCATTTTTGCGTTCAGTCTGGTGTTCGGCCTGATCGTGGAAGGCGTGGGCGAAGATGTGTTTGCAGACCTTCTGGGCAGCATGGGCTTCTTCCAGCCGGTAGTGGCCGCACTGGTGGGCCTGATCCCCAACTGCGCCGCCAGCGTGCTGCTGACCCAGCTGTATGTGGAGGGTGCTCTGCGCTTTTCCAGTCTGGTGGCGGGCCTTTGCACTGGTGCAGGCGTGGGCCTTGCGGTGCTGTGGCGCACCAATCCTTCGTGGAAGCAGAACCTGTTCATCACCGGCCTGACCTGGGCCTCCGGCGCTGCCGTGGGCGTGGGCATCCAGCTCGTGGTCGCGCTGGCGGGCTGAGCCGGATTTATTATTTGATCTGCCGTCCTGAAATTGCTCAGGGCGGCTTTTTGTGGTATACTGGAACATATTATAAAAGCAAGGGAGAACACCATGCAATATCAACTTCTGGCAAGTGATTTCGATAACACGCTGGTCCCCTTCGGGGAGCCGAAGCCCCACCCGGCGGTGGTCCGGGCCGTGAAAAAGCTGCAGGCCGCAGGCGGCAGATTTGTGCTCAGCACCGGGCGCGGATACTGCGTCGTCAACAAAGAGCAGCTGGGCGGCATCCGGTTCGATTATGCCATCACCTGCAACGGTGCCTGTGTGGTGGACAAAAACGGCACCGTCGTGGCCGAACATCCGCTGACCAACGAGGAGATGTACGCCCTCGTGGATTTCTGCGAGGATTATAACTATCCGCTGCAGTTCAATTTCAGGGATGCCTGCTACGCCTACTGCGAGTACGATGCGCTGAAGAGCTTCTACGATTCCCTGCCGAAAAGCGGCCTGGCCTGCCTGGATGGTGAGGACCAGGACCGCCACCTGATCGATATGCCCCACGCGGCCTTCGTGGTCATGCCGCCGCAGGAGCTGGCCCGCTTCCACGAAAAGTTCGGCCACCTGGGCCTGCACTTTATGCAGACGGGCGGCGTCGGCCGAGACGGCTGGTGCTACTACGACATTGTGCGCGGTGGAATGGACAAAGGCGTTGGCCTTGCCGACCTGTGCGAAAAAATGGGTCTGACACTGGCCGATGCCGTGGCGGCAGGCGATTCTGCCAACGATGTGGCCATGCTGAAGGCAGCGGGCCTTGGCTGCTGCATGGCAAACGGCACGCCGGACGCAAAGGCTGCCGCCGACCGCATCATTGGCGATGTGCGGGAGGACGGCCTGGCCGCTCTCATCGAGGAACTCTGGTTCGATGGCCCGAAGGCTGTGCCCTCCGGCCGCGACCTCGGCTCGGCCTGGGACGCGATGGAAAAGGCAGGCGTGGCGGAATGAGCTTTGCGCCGGTCTACAACGAGCACAGCCGCGCCCTCATCCTCGGTACCTGGCCCAGCCCCAAAAGCCGGGAGATGGCCTTTTACTACGGCCACCCGCAGAACCGCTTCTGGCCCATGCTGGCCGCGCTGACCGGGGAGCCGGTGCCTGCCCGTGAGGACATTGAAGCCAAAAAGCAAATCATCCTGCGCCATGGGCTGGCCCTCTGGGACACGCTGGAACGCTGCACCATCACCGGGGCGTCGGATGCGTCCATCCGGGATGTGGTCCCCAACGACATCGCAGGGCTGCTGGCAAAAGCGCCCATCGAGGCGGTGTTCTGCAATGGGGCGACGGCCTATAAGATTTATACCAACTATCTGGAACCCATCAGCGGCATCCCGGCAGTCAAGCTGCCCAGCACCAGCCCGGCAAACGCTGCCTGCCGCCCCGACCAGCTGAAAGAGATCTGGGGCGAAGCGCTGGGACCGTGGCTAAATAATAAATCTTGATTTCAAAGCTGTAAATTATTCGTGAAACGCTTGCGTTTTTCCCAAAAGGCTTTATTATGGAACCATACAGGGAGCCGCAGGCTCCCGGACAAGGAGTTCGAAACATGAGCAAGATCATCCGCACCAGAAAGCCCAGCGTTCTGCCGTGGTATGCGGCGGCGCTGGTGTTCGTGGTGCTCTGCGCGGTACTGCCGGTGTATAAGCTGTGGGCGCTTCTGGCGGCGCTGGGCGGTGCCTGCGCGGCGTTCGGCGTGGCAAAAAAAATCTGCCCGCCCCGGGTGGTGGAGCACGAAGTGCCTTTCCACACCGGTGTGGAGGATGTGGACGCGATGCTCACCGGGATGCAGAAGCAGCTGGATACTCTCCACGCCCTGAACGAGGCCCTGCCGGACCCGAACCTCTCGGCGGCGATGACCCGCATGGAAAAGGCGGGCCGCTCCATCGTGGAGACGGTGGAGGCCTGCCCCGCCAAGGCCAAACAGGTGCGTCGGTTCGCAAACTATTACCTGCCGGATGCGGTGAACGTTCTGCAGCAGTATGCAAAGCTGGCCCGACAGGGCGTCAAGGGCGAGAACGCCGCTTCCATCCGCGCGGAAGTGGAGCACAATGCTGCTTCCATTGCCACGGCGTTTGAAAACCAGCTGGATGCCCTGTACGCCGCCGAGAGCATGGACCTTTCTGCAGATATCACGGTGCTGCAGAACATGCTCAAGGGCCAGGGCTTATAACGGAAGACCGGCGCAGGCCGCCGTGCGGCAGGCGCTGTTGGAACTGGAAAGGACGGAATCAACAATGGCTGATAACAATACCCTGAATTTTGACCTCGATGCACCCGCAGTACCCACCCTGACGCTGGACCCCGCTCCCGCTGCTGCGCCGGTGGAGGAGAAGAAGGAAGCCCCCGCCCCCGCCGCACCGGAAGTCCGGCTGACCCCGGAGGAGCAGGCGATGGTGGATTCCTTCGCGGAAAAGATCGATATTACCAACAGCCAGCAGGTGCTGCAGTACGGCTCCGCCTGTCAGAAGAAGATCGGCGATTTCTCCGAGGCTGCGCTCTCCAAGGTGTCCACCAAGGATCTGGGCGAAGTGGGCGATATGATCACCAGCCTGATCGGTGAGCTGAAGAGCTTTGATGCCGGTGAGGAGGAGAAAAAGGGCATTCTGGGCTTCTTCAAGAAGAAGGGCGACCAGCTGGATGCCATGAAGATGAAGTACAACAAGGCCGAGACCAACGTGGAAAAGATCCAGTCCATGCTGGAGGGCCATCAGGTGCAGCTGCTCAAGGACATCGCCATGCTGGATAAGATGTATGATCTGAACATGGCCTACTTCAAGGAGCTGAGCATGTATATCCTGGCCGGCAAAAAGAAGCTGGCCGATGTGCGCGCAAACGAGCTGCAGCAGGCCATGGACAAGGCCAAGGCTTCCGGCCTGCCGGAGGATGCACAGGCGGCTCGTGATCTGGCCGACCAGTGCGAACGCTTTGAGAAGAAGCTCTATGATCTGGAGCTGACCCGCAACATCAGCCTGCAGATGGGGCCGCAGATCCGCCTTTTGCAGAACAACAATACCATGATGGCAGAGAAGATCCAGTCTACCATCGTCAACACCATCCCCCTGTGGAAGAACCAGATGGTGCTGGCACTGGGTCTGGCCCACAGCCAGCAGGCCATGCAGGCCGAACGTGCCGTGACCGACATGACCAACGACCTGCTCAAGAAGAACGCCGAGGCCCTGAAGATGGGTACCATCGAGACCGCAAAGGAGAGCCAGCGCGGTGTGGTGGACATCGAGACCCTGCAGCAGACCAACAAGAGCCTGATCGAGACGCTGGACGAGCTGAACAAGATCCAGAGCGAGGGCCGCGCAAAGCGTGCTGCCGCCGAGCAGGAGCTGAACCGCATCGAGGACGAACTGAAAGCAAAAATGATGGAGATCCGGAGCTGAGATGGCAAACGCAGATTTTTCCAGAAACCAGAATCAAAATCCCGGCGGTTTTGACGCGGGCAGCTACCGCGAGGCGGCACCGAAGACCGAAACGGCCCGCCTGACCCCGGCACAACAGAAGCTGGCCGGGCTGGAAACGGCCCTTCCGGCGGCACTGCGCACCCAGGGCGCGGCCCTTGCGCTGAGCGTGGTGGTGATGCTGGCGGCCTTTTTGGGCTTTGGCAGCGCCAAGCTCAAGGCCAAGGCCAACGAAGCCGCCAAGTGGTACACCGTCGGCGTTTCAGCCGATGGCGGCTACACCCTGAGCGAAGAGCTGACCACCCGCGCCAACACGGCGGCGAACATCCTCACCACCGGTGTCAATACGCTGGGGGCCGACAACGCCGAGGTGCAGGCCGCACAGAGCGCGCTGAGCGATTTTACCGCCTGTCTGGAAGCCGTGCAGAACGGCGGCAAAAGTCAGGCACTCACCTCGCTGCCCTATTATCAGGGTAGCACGATGCATGCGCTGTATCAGGCCGATGCCGCCCTGGGCGCGGCCATCGATCAGCTCTACGCAAAGCTGCAGGAGCAGGCCGCAGATCCCATGAAGATGGGCGCAGTGCAGGGGCAGTACGGCCAGTTCAACAGTGCGGCTACCATCATCGGCAACCTGACCTATAACGAAAAGGTCTACGCGTATCAGAAGGACACCGGCGGCTTTCCGGCCAGTGTGCTGAAAAGCCTGTTCGGTGTAAAGGAGGTTGAACCCTTCGCATGAAAACAATGAAACGATTTGCTTCCCGGCTGTGCGCCGTGCTGCTGGTTCTGACGGTCGGCGTCACGGCGCTGGTGCCTGCTGCCTTTGCGGCCAAGGCCCAGCTGCCCAGCCTGCCCAGCGACCAGTGCGTCGTGGACGATGCCAATGTCCTGAGCGACAGCACCACCACGACGATCGAGAACCTCAACGCCCAGCTGACCGAACAGTGCAGCGGGGCACAGATCGGTGTGCTGACCGTGGAGTACACGGGCAGCGTCTCCACCGAGGACTACGCCGTGCAGGCCGCCAACGCCTGGGGGCTGGGCAGCTCCAGCAACAACAACGGTGTGCTGATCCTGCTGGTGATGCAGTCCCAGCAGTATGCGGACGGCGACTATTATCTGGCGACAGGCGACGGCTTCCGCAACACCACGCTGGAAAGTCAGGCCAGTGCCCTCGCTCAGACCATGGAGGACAGCTTTGCGGCGGGCGACTATGACGCCGCCGTGACCACCTGTGCCCAGAATGTGGCCAGCACCATTGCCGACATCTACGGCGTGACCCTGAGTGGCACGACCGGCAGCACCGGCACGGTGGGCAATGGCAATACGGGCAGTTACAATGATTCCTATTACGATGCCCCGGCGGCATCCTATCAATCGCCCTTCGTGACGCTTCTGTCCGTTCTGATCATCCTGTTTGCCCTGAAGGTGATCTTCAGCGGCATCCGGCATGGCATGGGCGGTGGCGGTTTCGGCCCCTTCTTCGGCTTTGGTCTGGGCTACGGTCTGGGCAGCCGGCGCCGCCGCAGACCTCCGTATGACGACTGGGGCCCCGGCGGCCCGCGCGGCCCCAGAGGCCCCCGCCCGCCGCGCGGCGGCGGGCCGCGTCCTCCCCGTGGGGGCGGCGGCTTCGGCGGAGGTTCCTTTGGCGGCGGCATGGGCGGCGGACGCTCCGGCGGCAGTTTTGGCGGCGGCGGGAGCTTCCACGCGGGCGGCGGTTCGTTCCATGGCGGCGGCGGTGGCCGCGGCAGATAAACAACAAAAAATGGCTGTGCAGCCGGGCTGCACAGCCATTTTTCGTTCGGTTGAGATTACTTGGTGCCGTAGATGCGGTCGCCTGCGTCGCCCAGACCGGGAACGATATAGCCGTTCTCGTTCAGGTGGTCATCCTCTGCACCGAGGTAGATATCCACATCAGGGTGTGCCTCGTGCAGGGCCTTGATGCCTTCGGGAGCGGCGATCAGGCCGATGAACTTGATGCGCTTTGCGCCATGCTTCTTGATCTGGGTGATGGCATCAATGGCGCTGCCGCCGGTGGCCAGCATCGGGTCCAGAACCAGAACATCACGCTCTGCAATGTCCTGCGGCAGCTTGCAGAAGTACTCCACGGGCTGCAGGGTCTCCTCGTCGCGGTACAGGCCGATGAAGCCCACCTTTGCAGCGGGCAGCAGGGTCAGCATACCGTCCAGCATACCCATGCCTGCGCGCAGGATGGGCACCAGAGCCAGCTTGCGGCCAGCCAGCACCTTAGTCTTTGCCATGGTGATGGGTGTTTCGATCTCCACCTCTTCCAGAGGCAGGTCACGGGTCGCTTCGTAGCACAGCAGGGTTGCGATCTCGCCAACGAGGTCACGGAACTCCTTGGTGCCGGTCTGCTTGTTGCGCAGAATGCTCAGCTTGTGCTGCAGCAGCGGATGCTCAACGATCATCGGGGTCATAAAAACCACGCTCCTTATTTTAAATAGATAACTCTATCGGGTCCAAGATTACGATTTAAAACAGCTCCGCATACGCTTCGCCATGATCAGCGGTTCTCCAGTGCGGTCAGCTTGTCGATGCGGCGCTGATGGCGGCCGCCCTCAAACTCCGTATTCAGGAAGAGATCCACCAGCTGGCAGGCAAGGCCGGGGCCGACCACGCGGCCACCCATGCACAGAGCATTGGCATCGTTGTGGCGGCGGGTATACTCGCAGCTGAAGCTGTCAGAGCAGCAGCAGGCACGAATGCCCTTGATCTTGTTTGCTGCCATGCTGATGCCCACGCCGGTGCCGCAGAACAGCAGTGCCTTGCTGCACTCGCCGCTCACAACTGCATCGCAGGCGGGCACGGCCATATCGGGGTAATCCACGCTGTCGGTGCTATGGGTGCCAAAATCAATGTATTCCAGCCCCAGCTCCTTCAGATGCGCCTTGACAGCTTCTTTCAGTTCAAATCCGCCGTGGTCAGCGGCCAGTGCAATGGGTTTTGCCATGGTCTTAGTCCTTTCCATTATCCGTTTTGATGTTCTGGGCGGCTTCGGCGGCAAGGCGCTCTGCGCGCTCCCGCTCGGCCTGACTCAGGCGGTGGTAGTCCGGCAGAAGGGCTTCGGGCAGGACGGCTTCGCCCCGCTCGGCCATCTGCTTTGCCACCAGCGCAACGGCTGCGGCCCGCCCGCCCCGCAGGGCAGGCGGCACACAGAGCACACCCGGAACATTGCCGTATTTATTATAGCACAGAGATGCGCCATCACCAACAAAAAACAGGGGCTTTTTGCAATTTTCTACAAAATCGGCCAGATCTGCCACCGCCCGGGCATCGTCTTCCAGCAGGCGGCTGTGGGTGGCAAGGTCGAACGCGGCACTGTATACCTGCGCACGGCGGGCATCCAGTGCGCACAGCACGGTGCCCTCGCCCGTGTGGGCTGCGGCCAGTGCTTCCAGCGTGGAGACCGGTGCGCACAGCGTTTCCCGCGGGAAGGCCAGACCCTTGACCGCCGCCAGACCGATGCGCAGCCCGGTAAAACTGCCGGGGCCGGCATTGACGCCGAACAGGTCGATGTCCCTGCAGGTCAGGCCGCAGAGCCTGAGGCAGCCGTCGATGAGGGGCATCAGCGTTTCGCTGTGGGTCATCCCGGCATCCAGATAGCACTCATACAGCAGGCGGTCGCCCTGCATCAGGGCCACGCCGACGGTCTTTCCGGCGGTGTCCACGGCTAAAATGTTCATAGTTCGACCCCCTCGATGGTGATGCGGCGGGTGGTATCGTCCAGCCGCTCGATGTGGATGCGGATGGGGTTTTCCAGTGCCAGCAGGTCTGCAAAGTTCTCGCTCCACTCTGCTGCCACAATGGCCCCCTGATCCAAATAATCGTAAAAGCCTGCAGCACACAGGTCGTTCTCAGTGGAAATACGGTACAGGTCAAAATGTGCGAACGGGCGCGGGCCGCGGTAGTAGTTCACAATGGCAAAGGTTGGGCTGGACACCGGGTCGGTGCAGCCAAGGCCCTCGGCAAGGCCCTCGGTAAAGGCGGTCTTGCCCGCGCCCAGCCCGCCGGTGAACGCGATGAGGGAGCCGTCCGGCAGGGCAGCGGCCAGCCGCCTGCCCAGTGCCACGGTCTCCTCCCGCGAAGTCGTGATGAATTGAGACATAAGATGCACTCCCATCTGGAGGCTCAATCCGCCCCGGCGGACCGAAGGCGGGACTGAGGGGTTTGAAAAGAGGATGGCAGATTTCTGCCATCCCCCAGTATACTATAAATCGCCTCAAAGTGCAACGCTTACGCGGCCTGCTGCATGGGCGTCTCGTCGGCAGGCTCTTCGATGCTGGGCAGGGCCGCGTCGGCATCGCCCAGCAGCATGGTGTAGGCCGCCGCCGCATGGGGGCGCTTGCCACCCTGCGCGTTGTACCAGACGAGGTCGTCTGTGCCATAGGTCGCCTGCGCGTGTGCTACGGCCTGCCCGATGCTCTGCCCCAGGATGAGGTGGTTGACCGTGTCCCACAGCATACTGCGGGAATACACCGAGTAGACATTGTTCACATAGCCCACCACAGCGGAGGCTCCGCCTGCCAGCAGGGCGTTTGCCATCGAGAGGTCGATGCTGTCGTCCACACCCAGGAACTCGCAGGTCTCGGAGTAGACGAGGGTGTCCTTCAGCTGGCCGAAGCGGTAGGCATTCTTGAAGAAGCCCGCCGTGACGCAGTATCGGCCGTTGATCTTGATGACCCGGTGGGCCAGCAGGTCAAAGCCATAGAAAAGGTCCCGCGTCATGCTGGATTCCTCCGTCAGCAGGATGACCGGTTCGGTGCGCAGCTGCCGGAACAGGCCGCGTGCGTAGGTGTAGTACGCGCCGTGGGTGCTCAGGATGCACAGGTCGTAACGGCCCATCCTGCGCAGGTCTGCCACTGTGACCATCGTGTCGATACGGGTGTTCAGCCCCATGGCCGTCCAGAAGCCTTTCATATAAGAGTAATAAGGATAGCGGGAGCTGTTGACCGTGTTGTCGAAGGCATAGTAGATCATGGCCGAGCCAAGATTTCCGCGGGGGGCATTGGACATCTCCTGCAGATCGGCCGAGGGCGTCTGGGAGAGGGTCACGGCGGCGTTTTCCTCTTCCGGGTCATCCACGAGGATGCCGCCCTGCACACCGCAGCTGTAGGAGAAACTGACCATGCCGTTCGCTTCGTCTATGTAGATCGAGCGCACCGAAACAAGGCCCTGTTCCGCCAGCTGCTGGAGCTGGGCCTGTGCGGCGGCAAAGCGCTCGGCGCGGGAGAGCGCAGCAAAATCGCCGCTGTCCGTCAGGGCCGCAACGGCGCTGTCCGCCTCCTGCATCTGGGCCGCATCCTCGCGGGTCAGGGTGTTGGAAACGGCCAGGTCGTCTGCCCCGGCTGCCAGCGCGGCAGTGGGGAAGAGGGCAGCGAGCAAAAAGCTCAATGCGCAGAGCGCAGATAAAAATCGTTGAACGGGTGCTTTCATGCAAAAAGTCCTCCAGAGGGCCTGCCCATCGGCAGGGCTTCCACGTCCATTGTAGAGGGTCTGTTTCGCTTTGTCAAGGCCGGTCGGCAGGATTTTGCAAAGCTGTCACAGCCGCACGAAAAATCTGTGAAAAATACGCCCCGTCTTGCGCAGAATCACGCATTGCTGTATAATACACTAAAATGGGGGAGCAGCGGAAAAAAGCTCCCCCTGCTGGAACACGAAAGGGCGGTGCTTCTTTGGAAAGCATTCGACAATATTTTAAACGAACGGATAAGATCTATCTGCTGCTGTGCATCTTCAGCAGCGTAATGGCCTGTGTGGCACTGTCGTCCTGGGCGGCGAAACAGGGCAATGGATTTGCCGTGGATGAGCTTACGGGCCAGATCACCGGCATCGGCGATTACCGCCGCGCGCTGGTGCAGGCCGGTGCGGCGGTGCTTGGCATCGTGATCGCGCTGCTGCTCTCCTGCATCGACTACCGCAGCCTTGTCAAGGTGTGGCCGGTGCATGTAGCCCTGACATGGGGTCTGGTGCTGCCCACGCTGTTCATCCGCAATGTGGCCATCGGCCCGCTGACCATCGGCTTCAACGCCGGTGACACCGACAACTACTCCTGGTACAAGCTGGGCGGCTTTACCTTCCAGCCCACGGAGCTGGCAAAGATCAGCTTTATCCTTACCTTTGCCATGCACCTGAACAATGTGCGCAGCCGCATCAACGAGCCAAAGGAGCTGGTAAAGCTTCTGCTGCATCTGGCCGTGCCCATCCTTATCATCCACATTCAGGGCGACGACGGCACCGCCATCATCTACGCCATCATCGGCTGCTGCATGATGTTTGCAGCGGGCCTGAGCTGGAAGTATATCATCGGTGCCATTTCGGCAGCAGCTGTGGCCGTGGCGGCGGCGTTTGCCTTTTTCAGCGATAAGATCGGCAAGGGCTACCAGTGGTACCGCATTCTGGCCGTTATCGACCCGGAGAATTCCACCGGCTGGGCACCCAACGAAGCCACTTGGAAAAACATCATCTACCAGCAGCAGCGCGGCGAGATCGCCATCGGCTCCGGCGGCATCTTCGGCAACGGCCTGTTCAGCGGCCGGTACTACAGCGTGCCCAATGCCCACAACGACTTTATTCTCAGCTGGATGGGCAATGTCATTGGCTTTGCGGGCTGCTGTGTGGTGCTGGGGGTGCTGTTCGCCATCGTCATCAAGACCTTTCCCACCGGTGCGCGCAGCGAGGACCTGCTGGGCAGCTATATCTGCGCCGGCATCGGCGGTGCTCTGATGGCGCAGATCGCCGTGAATGTAGGCATGAACCTGCGGGTGCTGCCGGTCATCGGCGTCACCCTGCCCTTCTATTCTGCGGGCGGCAGCTCGGTGTTGATGCTGTATATCTGCGTCGGGCTGGTGCTGTCGGTCTATATCCACAATACGAAAAAACTGTTTGGTTGATTAGGAAAAAGGAAAAGAGAGTTTATGGAAACATCTGCGGAAATGACCCAGCGGGAAAAAGTGATGAAGTACGTCAAGCAGTACGTCCTCATCACACTGAGCATCTCCATCATGTCGGTGGGCGTGTACTTCTTCAAATTCCCCAACAACTTCGTCTTTGGCGGCGTGACCGGTACGGCGGCTCTGGTGGCCAAGCTGACCCCGATGTCGGCCTCAGCTTTCTCCTCGGCGGCGAACCTCGTGCTGCTGGTGGTGGGCCTCATCTTTCTGGGCAAAGAGTTCGCCATGACCACGGGCTATGCGACCTTTGTGATGTCGGTGGAGCTGATGGTTTTTGAAAAGATTTGCCCCCTCAGCGGCCCGCTGTCCGACCAGCCCATGCTGGACCTGCTCTTCGCCATTGCGCTGCCGGCCATCGCCTCGGCACTGCTGTTCAATGTGGGCGCATCGTCCGGCGGCACCGACATCATCGCCCTCATCGTGGAAAAATACACCCACATCCACAGTATCGCGGTCGCGCTGTTCATCACCGACCTGTTCATGGTCATCGCAGCCTGCTTCGTCTTCGACCTGTACACGGCACTCTATTCCTTCGTAGGTCTGACGGTCAAATCGCTGGTCATCGACGCTGTGCTGGAAAAGATCAAGATGTGCAAGGCCATCCTCATCGTCTGTGATGAAAAGAAACCCATCTGCGATTTCGTCATGCGCAAGCTGATGCGCGGCGCGACCTATACGCCCTGCTTCGGTGCCTACACCGATAAGCCCCACTACATTATCTACACCACCCTCACCCGCCACGAGGCCGACCAGTTGCAGGAGTTCATCCACAAAGAGCATCTGAACGCCTTCATGTCCATGCTGAGCACCACCGAGGTCTTCGGCAAGGGCTTCAACCACGCATAAGAGAAAAGAATCCTCCGGACGCTGATGCAGTGCGCTGCACCGGCGTCTTTTTTGGCCGCGATCCGGTGGGCCGCTGAATCGGTATGTACCACATCGAGGATGGAAGTGTAGAGTTTCTATAAGGACCAGACAAGGGGAGGGCCATGCGCCTTCCCCTTGCTTGTTTTTGCCGGTTATAGTATACTGACCCTGAAATCAAAACAGCGGAGGGGACAACGATGGTACAGGTAGACCTTATCACCGGCTTTCTGGGCGCAGGCAAAACCACCTTTCTGCGTCGGTATGTCCGGTATCTGGTGGCACAGGGCCACAATGTCTGCATTCTGGAAAACGACTTCGGCGCAGTGAACGTGGATGCCATGCTGGTGCAGGACCTTCTTGGCCCGAACTGCGACCTTGAGACCATCAGCGGCGGATGCGACTGCGACACCCACCAGCGCCGGATGCGCACCAAGCTCATTGCCATGGCCATGCGCGGGTTCGACCGGGTGGTGGTGGAACCCAGCGGCATCTTTGATGTGGACGAGTTTTTTGATGTGCTGCGGGACGACCCGCTGGACCGCTGGTATCACATCGGCAATGTAATCGCCATAGTGGATGCGCTGTTGCCGGAGACCCTCTCGGCGCAGGCCGATTATATCCTGGCGTCCGAGGCGGCCAACGCAGGGAGGGTGGTGTTCAGCCGGAGCCAGTTGGCCGACGCTGCGGACATGCAGGCCGCACAGGAACATCTGCGCCGTGCATTGACCGCCTGCAAGTGCAGCCGGAGCTTCCAGCCCGGCGAGTTTCTGACCAAAGACTGGGCCGACCTGACGGATGCCGACTTCGCGGCCCTCGACTGCTGCGGCTATCGGCAGGCCAGCTGCGAAAAGCTGCATTTTGACGAGCACAGGGCCTTTGGTTCGGCCTATTTTCTGGAATTGGGCCTGCCGCGGGAGCAGCTGGAACGGAACATCCCGTCGCTGTTCACCGACCCCGCCTGCGGCCATGTGCTGCGGGTGAAGGGCTTCGTGCGGGATGCAGGCGGCTGGGTGGAGCTGAACGCTACCGCCGACGGCCTGACCGCTGCGGGCATTCCCAATGGGCAGGATGTGCTCATCGTCATTGGCGAGGGGCTGGAGAAGGAGAAGATCGAAGAGAAGCTGAAACGGTGAGGTCTGCCCTCTCAGGTGCTTCGCGCCAGCTCCCCCAGCGGGAGGCGGATGACCGCTCTGGCTCCATGGGGGTAGTTCTGTTCGAACACGGCAGTTCCGCCGTGAGCGGCGGCGATCTGCTCCACGACATGCAGGCCGAGGATGTGGGGAGCATCCTCAGAGGATTCCGGCTCTTTGAGCGCGGCCAGCACGGCGGGCGGGTAGCCGACGCCGTCGTCGGTGAAGGTCAGGCAGAGCTGACGGCTGCGGACCTCGGCACACAGGCAGACGGTCACCGGCTGCGGGTTGTGCCGGACGCTGTTGCTGAGCAGGTTTTCCACCAGCCGCCCCAGAAGGGCGGGGTCAGCAGAGATTTGGGCCTGTTCGGCATCGAGGGTCTGGGTCAGCGAGAGGTCGCACTGGTCGGCCAGGGGGCTGTCGCAGAACTGGGCCACCAGCTGACGCAGCAGCGGGCCGACGGTCAGCAGTTCCCGCCGGAGGGGCTGGGCTCCATATTGGAGCTTGCTGGTCAGGTTCAGATCGTCGATGAGGGTGCGCAGCCGCTCGCTCTGGGTGCGGATGCCACCGGCTTTCTGCCGTGCCGGGGCGGGCAGGGCTGCATCCTGCTCCAGCTGTTCGGCCCAGCCTAAGATCAGCGCCAGCGGGGTGCGCACATCGTGGCTGACGCCCGCGATCCACTGGGTGCGGGCATTGTCCCGCCGGGCAAGGGCCAGCAGTTCTCTGGCACCCCGCCAGCTGAGCAGAAAGCAGACGGCCAGTCCGGCCGCCAGCATCCCAAGCAGGCAGGGGAGGAGGAACCCGGCAACGTCGGTCAGCATCCCCGGCGAGGCGTAGGCCGTGTACTTCCACATGCTGCCCGGCTCCGTACCGGCCACGAACAGCCCGTAGTCCTCCGTCCAGCAGAAGACCGGGTAGTCGTCCAGATACCAGCGCGAGAACCGGGCCACATCGCTGGTAGTGTAGCGGCGGTCGAGCGTCCGGGGCAGTGCATAGCTCCAGATCACCCGGCCGTCGGCGTCCAGCACCATGGCCCAGGAGTAGCCGTCCATCCATTCTTCGGGGTGTGCTGCGGGCCGAAGGCAAGGCCGTCGGCAGTCTGCACCATGGAATCGGCAATGTTGCTGTAAGAGTATTCCCGCTGGGGGCGCTGCCCTTCCCGCCAGAGCACCCAGCCCAAAACGCTGGTGCCCAGCACGAACATCAGCAGCACGATGCCCACCGCCGCCAGCAGATACCGCCGGAGAAGGCGCGAAAAGGTTTTCATGAGCGTACCTCCCCGGCCAGTTTGTAGCCGATGCCCCGCACGGTGCGCAGAAACTGCGGCCTGCCGGGCAGGGGCTCCAGCTTTTCGCGCAGGTGGCGGATGTGGACGTTCAAACTGTTTTCACAGCCGTAGTAATCCGCGCCCCAGACGGCTTCGCACAGGGCGTCATAGGTCACGATGTGGCCCCGATTCTCGGCCAGCTTGCGCAGCAGAGCCAGTTCAGTGGCGGTCAGGGGCAGGGCGGAACCGTCCGGAAGCTGGACCAGCGCATCGTTGAGCTGGACGATACGGTCCCCCAGTGTCAGCTGCTGCGAAGCGCCCCGCGCCAGCTCGGTGCGGTAGACCCGCTGCAAAATGTGCTGTACCCGCAAGAGCAGCTCCTGCATGAGGAAGGGTTTGGTCAGATAATCGTCTGCGCCAAGGCCCAGCCCGAACAAACGGTCGGCATCGGCATCCCGTGCGGAGAGGAACAGCGCCGGGACATCCGCTTTTGCCCGCAGCGCCCGGAACAGCGAAAACCCGTCGCCGTCCGGCAGGTTGATGTCCAGCACCATCAAGTGGGGCGGTGCGGCGTCGAAGGCAGCCCGCGCAGCGGCACAGGTGGCTGCGGTGCGGATGTGGTGATACCCGGCCCCGCTCAGCTGTTCGCAGAGCAGGCGGAGCAGGTCCGGGTTGTCGTCCACCAGAAGAAGTTCGGCATCATAGATGGAAGTCATAGCGTTCGTGTTCCTTTGTGCGTTTTTTCTTCACTATACCACAAATAGCCCGGCAGAGCAGCGCTTTGCCGAAAATTTAAGGCCAAATTAAGCTCGGCTTCCGGGTGGATTAAGGCAGTGGGTGTATCCTGAACGTGTTCCGAACAACAGGAAGCACGAAAAGGAGCGGATAGCATGAAATCTGTGATCGAAACGCACGACCTTTGCAAAAGCTACCATGGTCACCCGGTGGTGGACCATTTGAACCTGACCGTCCCGGAGGGCTGTGTCTACGGCTTTTTAGGCCCCAACGGTGCGGGCAAATCCACCACCATGAAGATGCTGCTGGGGCTTGTGCACCCCACCGGCGGCAGTGTGGAGCTGCTGGGGCACACCCTGAACGAATCGAACCGCATTGCTCTGCTGCGGCAGACCGGCAGTCTGATCGAATCCCCCTCCGGCTATCTCCACCTGACGGCGCAGGAGAATCTGGCCATTGTGGCCGACTTGAAAGCCGTGGACCGGAAGGACATCGACCGGGTGCTGGACATCGTACACCTGACCAAAGACGCTGACCGGAAGGTGGGACAATATTCCCTTGGCATGAAGCAGCGGCTGGGCATTGCCATGGCGCTGCTGGGCAGCCCGAAACTGCTGATTTTAGATGAACCCACCAACGGTCTGGACCCGGCGGGCATTCAGGAGATGCGCAGCCTCATCGCCGCCATGCCACAGACCACCGGAGCCACCGTGCTGATCTCCAGCCACCTGCTGGGCGAGATCGAGCAGATGGTGGATCAGGTGGGCATCCTGAACCACGGCAAACTGCTGTTCGAGGGTTCTTTGCAGCAGCTGCAAAAACACAGCCGGGGTGGCATCCTGCTGCGGGTGCTGGATGTGTCAAAGGCCCTTGCCGTGCTGAACGAGCAGGGGATGCAGGCAGCAGCCCGGACGGAGGAGCCGGACGTCGTTCTGCTGCCGCCGCAGGACGATGCCGCGCTGGCGGCACTGGTCTGTGCGCTTGCCGAACGCGGGGCAGGTGTCGTGGGGCTGACGGCCCAGACAAAGAGCCTTGAGGATACCTTCCTCAGCCTGACCCAGAACAGCGGGGAGGTGGCGTAAGATGGAAGCTTTCCGTGCAGAACTGCAAAAAGCCCACCGTCGGCACGACCTTGCCCTCTGCCTGCTCATCCCCGGCATCGTCGTGCTGTGGGTGGGCGGCCTTGCCCCGGCAGACCCGGAGGAGCTTGCCAACGGTTACAGCGCCCTGCTTTACAGCCTGCCCGTCATTGAGGCCATTCTGATGCCGGTGATGATGGCAGTTCTGGCCTCCCGGCTGTGGGATATGGAGATCAAAGGCAACACCGCCAAGCTGCTCTACACCCTGCAAAGCCGACGCAGTCTGTTTGCAGGCAAAGCGGTCTTTGGAGTGCTGGAAGTTCTGCTGGTCACGGTGCTGGAGCTGGCCTGTGTTCCGGTGCTGGGGCGCATTCATGGTTATACCGAAGCCTTTCCCACTGGGCAGCTGGTCTATCTGTTCGTCTGTACGCTGGCTGTGGACGCAATGCTCTTCTTTGGAGAATTTCTGCTGATGCTGTGGGTGGGCAATCCCCTGCCGGCGCTCTGCGTGGGCATCGTAGGGGCGCTGGTGGGGCTGTTCTCTGCTTTTATGCCGCCGCTTGCCAGTTATTTTGTGCCCTTTGGGTACTACATCCCTCTGAGCGCCTACGAAGTGGCGAACTGGGACAAGGCCACCCACACCGTCACCTACGGCACCCGCCCCTTCAACTGGGGGCTGCTGGCCTTCACCCTTGCGCTGGGCGCTGTGCTGTTTGCCCTTGCGTGGCGTAAGGTACAGGACGAGGAGGTATAAAACCATGCTGAAACGCTGTATTCTTGCGGAGAACCGCAAACTCCACGCATCCCCCATCTGGGCCATGTTCTTTGTGCTGCCCATTCTTTCCGCCACCTATGGCACGTTCAATTATCTGCAAAATCTTGAGATCCTCACCGACGGCTGGTATAGCCTGTGGACCCAGCACACCCTGTTTTATTCCATGCTCTTCTTCCCTGCCATGGTAGCCACCTATGCTGCTTACTTGTGGCGGCTGGAACATCTGGGGCACAACTGGAACCTGATCATGGCAAGCCCCGTACCGCCGCTGGACCTGTTTGCAGCAAAGTTTGCGGTGGTGACAAAGCTGGCGCTGCTGACCCACGGCTTTGTGTTCGCGCTGTTTGTGTTCTGCGGCAAGGTATTTGCCCATCTGCCCGGCTGGCCGCCGGTTCGGCTGCCGCTCTTTCTGCTGCGAGGGTTGCTGGGCGCACTGGCCGTCATTGCCGCGCAGCTGGTGCTGGCCATGGTCATCCGCAGCTTTGCCGTGCCCATTTTTCTGGGGCTGCTGGGCGGCATTACCGGCATCTTTATCAGCTCCAAGGGTCATGGGTTGTTGTGGCCCTATTCCCTGATGCAGCTCGGTATGAACTCCAACAAAAGTGCGGATGCTCTGGCTGGCAGCTACGGGCTGTTTGCAGCCAGCTGTCTGGGGTGGCTGGTGGTGTTCTTTCTGCTGGCGCATCTTCTGCTGCGCAGAGGCGATGTCCGGGCCTGAGCGGTCTGCGGCGGAATGTTCACAAAATCTGCTTGAAAAGAACGGTGAAATCGGGTAGGATTATACCATTCAGAAGGTGAAAGGAGCGAACGCGATGCGGACACTGAAGGATCTCCTCAAACGGCTGCTGTGCTGGGCGCTGCTGCTGGCACTGCTGGTGCTGGCTGCGGCGGGGACTGTGCTGGGGGTACAGGGCTGGAAACTCTACCGTGGCACCCAGCCCGAACTCCCGGCGGCGCAGCTGTACGAGACCCTCTCGGCCCGCCCCGGATTTACCACCTGCGATGCCATCCCCCAAACCTACATCGACGCGGTCATCGCCGTGGAAGACAGCCGGTTCGAGCTGCACCACGGCGTGGACCCGGTGGCCATCGTCCGGGCGCTGTGGACAGACCTGCGCACCCACTCGCTGGCCGAGGGTGGCAGCACCCTGACCCAGCAGCTGGCAAAGAATATCTACTTCACGCAGGAGAAGCACTTTGCCCGCAAGGCGGCGGAACTTTTCGCGGCGCTGGACATCGAAAAGCACTGCTCCAAGCAGCAGATCTTTGAGATGTACGTGAATACGATCTATTTCGGCAGCGGATGCTACGGCATCGCCGAGGCGGCGGAAGGCTACTTCGGCAAGACGCCTGCGGAGCTGACCTCCGCCGAATGCGTCCTGCTGGCGGGCCTGCCCAATGCGCCGTCCGCCTACTCGCCGCATTCCAGCCCGGAGCTGGCGCTCAAGCGCTCGCAGGTGGTGCTGGACCGGATGGTCTCCTGCAAAAAGCTCACAAAGACCCAGGCCAGAGAGCTGCAGGATGAGATCGCCGCGCTGCCGGTGCTGGCAAGAACCTGACAAACTACAAAAACTCCCCTCAGCCATCCACGGCCGAGGGGAGTTTTTTGCGGAGAGGCTTTCTTATTCCGGTGCTTTCATGCTTTCCACCATGCTGATGTTCCGGACATGGCGGCGCATGAGGCGGCAGACGACGACGGTGAAGAAGAGGGTGAGGGTTACGCTGAACAGGTAGCTGCGGGGTGCAATGGTGCGGATGAACATGAGCTGATCCATTTCCACGGTCAGGACGATGAACCGGTGCAGCGGCACGCCCAGCGCAAGGCCCGCCAGCGACCCGATGAGGGCCAGCAGGTCGATCTCGCGGAAGATGTAGCGGTACACTTCTTTGTCATAGAAGCCCAGCACCTTGATGGTGGCAAGCTCCTTTTTGCGCTCGGCAAGGTTGACACTGATCAGGTTGTACAGCACCACCGCCGCCAGCGCCGCCGCGCACACGATGATCAGGATGACCACATAGTTCAGGCAGCCGATGAGGTTGTCGAACATTTCGGTCGTGTCCTCCATGAAGGAGACGCCGCTGACGTAATTGCGGGCCAGCAGGTCGGTGCGCAGGGTGTTGCGGTCGTCCGAGGTGGGGCAGTCGGTCTGGCCGTAAACGGTGTTCCACTCCGGCAGGGTGCCGCCCGTCAGCGTCCGGAGCTGCGCCTGCGAGAGGTACAGCCGGGTGAAGACGTAGTTCTCGGTGATGCCGGTCAGGGTCAGCGTTTTGCGGCTGCCGTCGCTGGTCTCCACCTCAAAGGTGTCGCCCACCGCAAGGCCCAGGCTCTCGGCGGTCTTCTCGGTCAGGATGGCACTGCTGTCGTCAAAGGGGATGGCCTTGTGCCCCTGCCGGGTGCGGAAGGTGAAGTATTCGGTCATCTGGCTCTCGTCTTCTGCCGTCACGATGCTTACGGTCTGCTTGTCGCCGCTGGCATTGTAGATGGTCACGCTCTTGTTGTAGAAACGGCCCCAGCTGGTCACATCGGCGCTGGAATCCAGCACATCGCCCAGACCGTGTTCCACGGAAAAGGCTCTGGCGTCGCTGTACGAGATGGTCAGGTCGCTGTGGTTCAGCTCGGTGGTCTGGCGGTTGAGCATGGGCAGGATGGAATCCTGAATGCCAAAACCGATCAGCAGCAGCGCCGTGCAGCCTGCCACGCCCAGCACTGTCATGAAGAAGCGCTTTTTGTAGCGGAACAGGTTGCGGGCTGTGGTCTTTTGGGAGAAGCTCATGTGCTGCCACAGCGGGGTGATGTACTCCAAAAAGATGCGCTTGCCTGCCACCGGGGCCCGGGGCAGGAGCAGGGCGGCGGTCTTCTCGCGCAGGCTGGCGCGGCAGGCCTCCCAGGTGGTGATGCCGATGACGGCCGCACTGAGCAGGACGCTTCCCGCAGCCATGCCGGGGTAGAATTGCAGGGTGAAGGTGGGCAGGCAGAACACCATGGTCTGATAGGCCTGCCAGATGATGGTGGGGAAGACGACGAAGCCCACCGCCATGCCCAGGATGCTGCCCAGGATGCTGGAGGCCAGGCCGTAGAACAGGTACTTGCCCGCAATGGCTGTGTTGGAGTAACCCAGAGCTTTCAGAGTACCCAGCTGCAGGCGGTTCTCGTCCACCATGCGGGTCATAGTAGTAGTGGCCACCAGCGCCGCCACCAGGAAGAAGAACACCGGGAACACCCGTGCAATGGCATCCATGCGGTCGGCATACTGCTCAAAGGTGACAAAGCTCATGGTGCTGTTCCGGTCGAGGACGTACCACTCGCCGTTCTGGATGTCAGAGATCTGTTCTTCGGCATCGTCGATCTGCTTCTGGCCGTCAGCGAGCTTCTGCTCCGCCTCGGCTTTCTGCGCTGCGTATTCGGTGCGGGAGGCGTCCAGCTGCTCTTTGCCGGTATCGTATTCAGCCCAGCCGTCATCCAGCCGGGTGCGGGCATCGGCGAGCTGCTGTTCGGCGGCGGCAAAGGCGGAATAGGCAGAGGCGGTGCCGGTGGAAAGCCCCAGCTGGCCCTGCATCAGTTCCAGCTTCATCTTCCGCAAAGCGGCTTTGGCCTCGGTGACGAGTTCCGTATTGGAAAGGCTGGACGAAGAGATCAGCCCCTGTGCATACATCTGGCGCTTGCCCGCGTCCAGCTGCTGCTGGTAGCCGTTGAGCTGGGCGTAGATGCTGTCGTAGGCGGCCTGTGCCTTGGCGAGGGCATCCCGCAGCTCGGTGTACTCTTCATCGGCAGGTTCCGCTTCGTCCAGCGCTTTCTGTGCGTTGTGCAGAGCCGTTTCGGCATAGCCCAGCAGCGGGTCGGCCACCTTTTTCAGGTTCACCAGAAGTTCGATCTGCTGGAGCTGGTCTTCAAATTCCAAGATCTGCTCCTCGCCGTCCAGCACCTTGTCCGCACCGCTCTGCATGGTGTCGGGCAGGGCGGCTTTCTGCTGGGCCAGCTGCGCTTTGCCGGAGGTATACTCTGCTTCGCCCTGTTCCAGCTGCGCTTTGGCGGCGGTGAGCTGGGCTTCGGCCTCGTCGAGCTTCTGCTCGGCCTGTGCAAACTGGCGTTCGGCCTCGGCTTTTTGCTCGTCGTAGGTCTGCTTGGCATCGGCCAGTTTGGCAGTGGCGTCGTCGATGAGGGCTTCCCGGCGGGCCGTGCACTGTGCGCCGCTGATGGCGGTCAGCCGGTCGGCGACGGCGTCCACGGCTGCCTGGTATTCATCGGAATAATTGCCATACTGGTCGGCGTTTTCGGCCTTGATATAACAGACAGTGTAATAATCGGCAGTCAGCTGACCGTCCGAGACGTAGACGATGGCGTCCAGAACGCCGTCGCCGGCGGTGGAAGTCTCCTGGTCGGAGGAAAAATGCTGCGGGTCCTGCACCTGCCCCACCACGGTATAAGAGGTGCGGGCGAGGCCATCGGTGCCGTCCGGCAGGGTCAGCGTGGTGCCGATGGGGATCTCTGCCCCGTGGCCCATGACATGCACGACGCATTCGTCGGCAGCTTCGGGCATCCGGCCTGCCAGCAGCAGCGGGCGGTTCAGATTCTCGGCCGTGTCGGCATCGGGGTCTGCCGGGAGCTGCTGGATGCGTAGGACGGCGGGCTGGTCGGTGCTGGACCAGCGGCCCTCGGCGTCCAGATACTTCACCGGCTGGACTGCTGTGACGCCCTCGGTCGCGGCAATGGCGTCGATGTCGTCCTCGGAAAGGCCGAGGGTGGAGAGGACGCGGAGGTCGAACACGTTCTGCTGCACGTAGTATTTCTGCCCGGCGATGCGCATGCTGGGCGCAAAACTCATCAGGCCGGTCAGCATCATCACGCCCAGCGCTACGATGCCGAACAGGGACAAAAACCGGCTCAGGTTGCCCCTGAGATCCCGCAGGATGTTTTTACGATAACTTTTCAGCACAGCTCTCACCACTCAATCTCCTGCACCGGCACAGGGTGCTCGTTGACCTGATTGGAGACGATCTTGCCGCTGCGCACCTGAATGATGCGGTCTGCCATCGCCGTCAGGGCGGTGTTGTGGGTAATAACGATCACCGTGCGGCCGGTGCGGCGGCAGGTATCCTGCAAAAGGGCCAGCACCTGCTTGCCGGTCTTGTAATCCAGTGCACCGGTGGGCTCGTCGCAGAGCAGAAGCTTGGGATTTTTGGCCAGTGCGCGGGCAATGGACACCCGCTGCTGCTCGCCGCCGGAAAGCTGGGCCGGGAAGTTGTTCAGCCGCTCTCCCAGACCCACACCGCGCAGGGTCTCTTTGGGGTCCAGCGGGTCGCGGCAGATCTCGCTGGCCAGCTCCACATTCTCCAGTGCGGTCAGGTTCTGCACAAGGTTGTAGAACTGGAAGACGAATCCGACGTCATACCGCCGGTATTGGGTCAGCTCTTTCTCGGAGAACCGACTTACATCCTGCCCGTCCAGCCAGACGTTTCCATCGTCGCAGCTGTCCATGCCGCCAAGGATGTTCAGCAGGGTGGTCTTACCTGCGCCGGAAGGCCCCACGATGATGCAGAACTCGCCCTTATCCACATAGAAATTCAGGTGGTCTGCGGCGGCGATCTTCACACTGCCGGTCTGGTAGTATTTGGAAACATTTTCAAATTCCACGAAGTGTTCCATAATGCTTCTCCTTGCCTTGGAAAATCAAGTTTATTCCAATATAACTATACCATAATTCCCACAGGTTGGCAGGAAAAGTCGCCGCAAATTTTCAAAAACTTCATAAATTTGTAGTATCCCAGAGGAGGTCAGCCTGCGCTTCGATGCGGCACTGCGCAAAGTAGGCCTCTTCCAGAGGAATCCACCGACGGACAAAGTTTTCGTAGCGTTCGCCTTCCCGCGCCTGCAAACGGCGGGCCTGCTCTTCTTTGGAACAGGTGACGAACACTTTGAGGTCATAAAAGCCTGCAAGAATCGGGTGGTGGCTGTAGCTGCCCTCCAGTATATAGAGCGGTGCGGGCGGCACGCACTGCTCCGGCAGATAGGCACCCTCCCGGCAGGAGTACGCCCGGCTGTGCACCGCGGCCCCGGCCTGTGCCGGAACGAGCACTTCTTCCCGCAGGCGGTCAAGGTCCATATTGGCGCAGGGCGTTTCGACCCAGTTCGGGATGCGCTGTGCCGGGGGAAGATAGTAGTCGTCGGTATGGAAGACGGCGCTGCCCGGAAACTGTTCTGCCAGCTGTGCCGCCAGCGTCGTTTTGCCGCTGCCGCAGCGGCCATCCAGCGCGATGAGCACGGGCCGCTCCGGGTGGGCAGCCAATAGGGAGACGATGGTCTGGGTGAGAGAAGTCATATTCATAGGTCTTTTCTGAAGGTCAGATTTTTGTATTCTGTTTTCGTTCCGCTGCGGCGGAAGGTTCCATTTTCGGAAGGAGCAAAGCCCAGTGAGCACATTACACCGCAGGAACCGGCATTGTCAGCGGCGACATCGGCAAGAAATGTCTTGACGCCGTTCTGGATGCCAAAATCGACCAGTGCACCGACCATTTCCTTGGCGTAGCCCTTTCGCCAGCAAGTAGGATGGATGCAGTACCCGATATCCCAGCAGCGTCCGTTTTCCTTAATGACGGCGCAGCAGGTGCCGATGGCTTGGCCGGTGACTTTATCCTCTGCGATGACATAGTAGCAGTCAGCGTTGTCATTCAGATGCCGCAGAAGTTCCATATACTCATTGAGATTGTCGATGGTGTCCAGTGCTGGATCGGTCAGGTATTTTCCGGTAATAGGATCGCCCCAGATACAGAGCGCAAAACCGGCATCTTTGGCCTCCTGCGGGCGCAGGCGCAGCCGGGCGGTTTCAAAAGGAATAAAATACATAAAGACCTCCTGAAAAGTTGCGTTCTTGACAAATCGTAAAAAATTGACTATACTACAAATAGAAAAGGCACTGCGACAAGCGGTTGACCTCTTTTAAGGAATTAGGTTTCTGAAAACCGTCACCTTGGCCGAGGTGGCGGTTTTACTTTTTGATTCGCAGTGTGAACGTGAGTCCAAACAGGTGAAACGTCAAAGTAATAGGCATCAGCTCACCCCCTTTCGGGAAGTGAGAGGCCGAACCGCCTGCCGTATGTGCAGCGCTTTTTCCTCGCTGTTTCCAGCGATAAAAATATTATACCATGCTTTTCGACACTTTTCAATGAAATCCCCGTCCCGGCAGGCGGGGAAGAGGGCGCGGCGCAAAAAGAGAAAACGAAAAACTTTTCAAAAACCCTTGACACCTCTCCGAAGCTATGGTAAGATAATGCTACGTTAGAAATAACTAACTACAAGGCGGTCCGCAACAGGAACCGCGTTCTTTTTGAGCTTGAGGTTAGATAAATCTAACCGCGAAGCTCTGCATAGTCTGGATGCACAGCGGGAATGCTTTTCTTAAACCAAGCAACGGAGGAAAACCGGCCATGGAGCGTAATTTTGAGACCGTGATGATCGAACAGTGCTCGCCGGTGCTGGCAGGCCTGAAAGCCGCCGGGCTCTTCCGCTATGAGACGCAGGACTGCAAAGACCTTGCCGAGCGGGTGCGCGGCTGGAACGCGCGGCTGGGTGAGAAGGGCCTCCGGGTCCGGGTTCTCAAGGGCTGCACCCGCACCCACCGGTATCTGGTCTATGTCTACCGGGAGAACCGCCTGCGCGAAGTGCTTTCGGATGAGAATGTCCGCGCATTTCTGGTGCAGGAAGGCTACCGTCTGCCCGAAGGGGCGGACGACTGCGAACCGCTGCTGCGGCAGCTGTCGCGGCGGTTGTGCTGCGAGGCAGAATTTCCGCATGAGATCGGCGTATTTCTGGGTTACCCGCTCACCGATGTGGTGGGCTTCATCGAGAATCAGGGCCGCAACTTTACCTGCTGCGGCTGCTGGAAGTCCTACGGCGACCGCGATGCTGCCGAGCGCCTGTTTGCCCAGCTGAACAAGTGCACCAGAGTATACCTGCGGCTGTTCCACAGCGGAACGCCCATTCTCCGCCTTGCCGTGGCGGCCTGAAACTGACATTTCCTACCAATACTCTCTTTTTATCCTGGCACCTGCTGGTGTCCACGCACTGGCAGGAAAGAAATCCTCCTTTTGACACGCGGCCGCGCGGTGCAGACTGACCACTGTACCACGCGGCTGTGTCATATCCGGGCAAGTGCGTCGGATGGACGGTGGTACGTTGATTGCGGAGAGAAAACCTGACGCTCTGAAGAAACACGAACGGCTGGAATGTTTGCGATCGTTCTTGTTCAAAATAGCAAAAATTGAACAAAACAGGAAGAAACAATCTGTTTGTTCCTACGAACTAACTTTTAATTATGAAAAAACTATTGACATAAAAGGTTAGTGGGCGTAAACTATCTATGCTGATAGTCGCGACTGACTAACCGGCGTCGAAACTTCCCCCGACCGGAGGAACCTCACAGAACGCTGTGCGGGATGTGAAACATTGTGACATAAGGGAGTGGACGAAAGATGATGCCTTTGACAATGGCAAAAGCAGGGGAGACCGTCACCATCAAAAAGATCACCGGCAAGGACGAGATCCGGCTGCATCTGGCAGAGCTGGGTTTTGTGGTGGACAGTGAGGTAACGGTCGTCAACGAGATCGCAGGCAACCTGATCATTCAGGTCAAGGAGAGCCGCATCGCGCTGGACAAGACGATGGCCAACCGCATTCTGATCGGCTAAACAGCGGCAGCGCTGTTTGGGAGCTGCTCCGAAACTGGAATAGTCTCTCTATAAAGACAAGCAGAGGAGGATTTACATGAAGACTTTGAAAGACGTCAAGGTCGGCGAAACGGCCACCGTGGCACGCCTGCACGGTGAAGGCCCGGTCAAGCGCCGCATCATGGACATGGGAATCACCAAGGGTGTTGAGATCTATGTCCGTAAGGTGGCACCTCTGGGCGACCCCATGGAGCTGACCGTGCGCAACTACGAGCTGAGCGTGCGCAAGGCCGATGCTGAAATGATCGAAGTAGTCTGATCCCAAAGGGAGGAAGGATTAAGCAATGAGCATTAAAATTGCACTTGCCGGCAACCCGAACTGCGGTAAAACGACCCTGTTCAACAATCTGACCGGCTCCAACCAGTATGTCGGCAACTGGCCCGGCGTTACGGTGGAAAAGAAGGAAGGCAAGCTGAAGGGCGATAAGGATGTTATCATTCAGGATCTGCCCGGTATCTACTCGCTGTCTCCGTACACGCTGGAAGAAGTGGTTTCCCGTACTTATCTGGTCAAGGAGAAGCCCGATGCCATCCTGAACATCATCGATGGTACCAACATTGAGCGTAACCTGTACCTGACCACCCAGCTGATCGAGCTGGGCATCCCGGTGGTCATGGCTGTGAACATGATCGATCTGGTGCGCAAGAACGGCGATAAGATCGACCTGAAGAAGCTGAGCGCAGAGCTGGGCTGTCAGGCGGTGGAGATCAGCGCACTGAAGGGCGAGGGCACCGAGGCTGCTGCAAAGGCTGCTGTGGCTGCTGCAAAGGCTACCAAGGCTGCTGAGCTGCCCCATGTGTTCACCGGCAGCGTGGAGCACGCCATTGCCCACATCGAAGAGTCCATTCAGGGCAAGGTGGATGACCGCTTCCTGCGCTGGTATGCCGTCAAGCTGTTCGAGCGCGACGAGAAGGTCATGGACGAGCTGAAGCTCGACAAGAGCCTGATCGACCACATCGACCAGCACATCAAGGACTGCGAAGCTGAGATGGACGATGACGCTGAGAGCATCATCACCAACCAGCGCTATGCATATATCAACACCGTCGTGGGCAAAGCTGTTAAGAAGAAGGCCCGCGTGGAGCACCTGACCGTTTCCGATAAGATCGACCAGATCGTGACCAACCGTATTCTGGCTCTGCCCATCTTCGCACTGGTCATGTTCCTGATGTACTCCCTGTCCATGGGCACCTCCATTGCAGACGGCGGCTGGGCCATTGGTACCTTTGCCACCGACTGGACCAACGATGTCCTGTTCGGTGAGATCGTGCCGGGTGCTCTGGGCGGCTTGCTGGAGAGCATCGGCGTGGCAGGCTGGCTGTACGGCCTGATCATGGACGGCATTGTTGCCGGTGTCGGCGCAGTTCTGGGCTTCGTTCCCCAGATGCTGGTGCTGTTCTTCCTGCTGTCCATTCTGGAGGATGTGGGCTATATGTCCCGTGTCGCCTTCATCATGGACCGTATCTTCCGCAAGTTCGGCCTGTCCGGTAAAAGCTTCATCCCCGTGCTGGTCGGTACCGGCTGCGGCGTGCCCGGTGTTATGGCTTCCCGTACCATCGAGAACGAGCGCGACCGCCGCATGACCATCATGACCACCTGCTTCATCCCCTGCGGCGCAAAGATGCCCATCATCGGCCTCATCGCAGGTGCGATGTTCGGCGGTTCTTCTCTGGTGGCTGTCTCTGCTTACTTCATTGGCATGGCTGCCATCATCTGCTCCGGCGTGATCCTGAAGAAGACCAAGCTCTTCGCAGGTGATCCCGCTCCCTTCGTGATGGAGCTGCCCGCTTACCATGTGCCTGCATGGGGCAACGTGTTCCGTGCAACCTGGGAGCGCGGCTGGTCCTTCATCAAGCGCGCAGGCTCCGTCATTCTGGCCGCTACCGTTGTGCTGTGGTTCCTGCAGGGCTTCGGCTTCGAGAACGGTGCCTTCGGTATGGTCGAGGATCAGGACAACTCCGTGCTGGCTGCTATCGCTACCAAGGTCGCATGGATCTTTGCACCTCTGGGCTTCGGCAACTGGCGTGCAACCGTCGCTTCCGTCTCCGGCCTGATCGCAAAGGAGAACGTGGTTGGTACCTTCGGTGTTCTGTATCACTTCGGCGGCGAGCTGTCTGAGAACGGCGATGAGATCTGGGCTGCTGTTGCGCAGGACTACACCGCTCTGTCGGCTTACGCCTTCATGATCTTCAACCTGCTGTGCGCTCCCTGCTTCGCTGCTATGGGCGCCATCAAGCGCGAGATGAACAACGGCAAGTGGACGGCCATCGCCATTGGTTACATGTGTGCTCTGGCTTACTGCGCAGCTCTGGTGGTTTACCAGCTGGGCGGCATCATCACTGGTGAGGTCGGCTTCAACTTCTTCACCATCGTGGCTGCTGTTGTTCTGGTGGCCTTCATCTACCTGCTGGTCCGTCCCAACAAGTACACGGGCATCAATGAGGTCAGCATCGACACCAAGAAGCTCACGGCAAACAAGTAAATTGGTTCTGTTTTGAGAGGAGTGCATTGTTATGATGGAATTTCTGGCAGCAAACTTCAATCTGCCGACCATTATCGTGGCTGCGATCGTGTTTGGCGGTGTGGGCTGGATCACATGGCACTCCCACAAGCATGGCGGCGGCTGCGGCGGGTGCTCCGGTGATTGCGGGCACTGCAACGGCGGCTGTCACTGAGGAAACCGCAGGGCGCGGGTCGAAAAGCAAATCGGCCCGCGCCCTTTTTTAGAAAAATAAAAGTTAGCTTTGGATAACATCTCCAGAACTTTCCGGCAATGCGCTGCCGTGCCGGAGAGGCTGAAAATCCCGATGAAAAGAGTGTGATAAGCATGGAACTGACACCGGCACATCTGCGCTATCTGCTGGCGATCTACGAAGTCTCACAGACCCATCTGGATATCAGCTCCCGCAGCATTGCCGAAAAGCTTGGCGTGACCAAGCCCTCGGTGGTGCGTATCATGAATCTGCTCATGGAGCGCGGCATGATCGTAAAGGAGCACTACGGCAAGATCTACCTGACCGACCGCGGCATCTTTGTGGCCAGAGCAGTGAAGGAACAGCTGGAAACGGTGCTTGCAAACTTCCCGCCCGTGAAGATCGACCTGACCGAGGAGGAGCGCTGCACGGCCGCGCTGGCCCTGACCTCGGCACTGCCGGAGCGGGCCTTTACCGGCGCATACGACCGCATGTTCGGCCCGGACGCCAGCGAAGAAACGGAGACGGTATCGTGATCAACAAAAAGCTGATCTCCTTTGACCGGGGTGCCATGCGCTTTGTGGGCGCGAACGTGGCTTTCCAATGGCTGGGGATGCTGTGCAACGTGATCTTTGTGCGGGCCATTGCCCAGCTGGTGGGAGCCGTCTTTGCGGGCGGGCTGACCCACGAGATGCTGCGGCAGGACTTTGTGCTCTGCCTGTTCACCATCCCGCTGCGGTATGTCTTCACCCTGCTGGCATCCAGCATGAGCGACTGCGCCTCCAAGGATGTCAAGCGCACCCTGCGCAGCAAGATTTACGAAAAACTCACACGCCTGGGCGCGGGTTACAGCGAGACCGTCGCCACCAGTGAGGCCGTCATGCTGGCCAGCGAAGGTGTGGAGCAGATCGACACCTACTTTGCAAAATACCTGCCGCAGCTGTTTTACAGCCTGCTGGCACCCGTTACCCTGTTTGTGCTGCTGGTGGGTGTGCACGCACGGTCGGCCATCATCCTGCTGTGCTGCGTGCCGCTGATCCCCATGTCCATTGTGGCAGTACAGAAGTTTGCCAAAAAGCTGCTGGCGAACTACTGGGGCGAATACACCACCCTTGGCGACAGCTTCCTGGAGAACATTCAGGGCCTGACCACCCTGAAAATTTATCAGGCCGACGGCTGGAAGCACGAGCAGATGAATGCGCAGGCCGAGCGCTTCCGCAGGATCACCATGAAGGTGCTCACCATGCAGCTGAACTCGGTGACACTGATGGACCTGATGGCTTACGGCGGTGCGGGCCTTGGCATCATCAGCGCGGTGGCGGCGTTTGCCAAAGGGCAGATCACCCTGACAGCGGCGCTGACCATCGTGCTGCTGGCGGCGGACTTTTTCCTGCCGCTGCGGCTGCTGGGCAGCTACTTCCACATTGCCATGAACGGTGCCGCTTCGGCAGAGAAGATCTTCCGTCTGCTGGCGGCGGACGAGCCTGCCGACGGCACACAGGAGGCAGGGGAGGATACCACCCTGAAGCTTGAGCATGTCACCTTTGGCTACGAGAAGGACCGTACCATCCTGAACGATGTCTCCTTTACCATTCCGCAGGGCAGCTTTGTCTCGCTGGTGGGTGAGAGTGGCTGCGGCAAAAGCACCATTGCGGCGCTGCTGTCCGGCAGCCGCACCGGCTATACCGGCAGCGTGACGCTGGGCGGCGTGCCGGTGCAGATGCTCCGGGAAGAGAGCCGCCTGCGCACCTTGACGGTCGTGCCGCACAATGCGGCCATCTTCAGGGGAACGGTCGGTTCCAACCTGCGGATGGCAGCGCCCGCTGCCGACGACGCTGCACTTTGGGCCGCGCTGGAAGAGGTGAACCTTGCCGCGTTTTGCCGCAGTCAGCAGGGGCTGGACACCCCGCTGCATGAGGGCGGCTCAAACCTGTCCGGCGGCCAGCGCCAGCGCCTTGCCATGGCGCGGGCCCTGCTGCATGATACGCCCATCTACCTCTTCGACGAAGCCACTTCCAATGTGGATGCCGAGAGCGAGAACGACATCATGCAGGCCATCCACAGCCTTGCCGGGAAAAAGACGATCATCCTGATCTCCCACCGTCTGGCAAACGTGGTGCACAGCGACTGCATCTACGTCATGGACGGCGGCCGCATCGCCGAGCAGGGAAAACACGAGGCCCTGCTGGCCGAAGGCGGCGTCTACAGCCGCCTGTACAACGCCCAGAAACAGCTGGAAGACCTTGGGGAGGTGAGCGCATGAACGCACCGAAAAAACGCAGTCCGTTTGCGATCGTCCGGCGGCTGATCGTGCTGGTCCGGCCGATGCTGCCTGTGATGCTGGCAGCGATCGTGATGGGGGTGGCAGGCCACTTCTGCGCCACCTTCATTACCATCTTCGGTGGCTTCGGCCTGCTGGCTGCCGCCGGGCTGAAAAGACCCATCTCTTCGGTGAGCACCATTTTTGCCTGCATTCTGGTGTTTGCGCTGCTGCGCGGCGTTCTGCGTTACGCAGAGCAGGCGTCCAATCACTATATCGCCTTCAAGCTGCTGGCCCTGATCCGCGATCGGGTCTTTGGGGCGCTCCGCCGTCTGACCCCTGCAAAGCTGGAAGGCCGTGACCGCGGTGACCTGATCTCGCTCATCACCGCCGACATCGAGGCGCTGGAGGTGTTCTATGCCCACACCATTTCGCCCATCTGCATCGCGGTGGTCTGCGTTGTCGGCATGACCTGCTTCACGGCCCGGTATCATCTGCTGCCTGCGCTGGTGCTGCTGGCGGGCTATCTGCTGGTGGGCGTGGCCCTGCCCGTCTGGTCGGCCAGACGCGGTGACAAAGCCGCCCGCGCCTACCGCCAGACCCTCGCCGATACCAACAGCTATGTGCTGGAAAGCCTGCGCGGCCTGAAGGACACCCTGCAGTATCAGGACACCGCAGCCCGCGCCGAGGGCATCACGGCCCACAGTGAGATGCTGGGCGAAAAGCAGAAGGCGATGAAATACCGCGAGGGCGTGACGGTGGGTGCCACCAATACCCTCATCCTGTTGACCGTCCTGGCCGTGCTGGGGGTCAGCCTCCAGCTGTACCAGAACGGCGCGCTGGATGCCGATGGGGTGCTGGTCTGTACGCTGGCTGCACTGAGCTCCTTTGGCCCGGTGGTGGCGCTGGCAAACCTTGGTGCCAGCCTGACGCAGGTGTTCGCCAGCGCAGACCGCGTGCTGGACCTGCTGGACGAACAGCCCGTCACCGCCGATGTGACCGATGGGGCCGACACGGCCTTTGCCGGTGCCGAGGCCCGGAAGGTCCGCTTCGCTTACGCGGATGAGGAAGTCCTGCACGACCTGAGCCTGACCATCCCCAAACGGAAGATCGTGGGCATCACCGGCCGCTCCGGCAGCGGAAAGTCTACCTTCCTGCGGCTGCTGATGCGCTTCTGGGATGTATCCAGCGGCAGCATCCGCTTTGGCGCAGAGGATATCCGCCGCGTGAACACCGCCGCCCTGCGCGAACAGGAAAGCCTTGTGACGCAGGAGACCGAGCTGTTCGACGATACCATTGAGAACAACATCCGCATTGCAAAGCGGGATGCCACCCGGGAAGAGGTGGAAGCAGCCTGCAAAAAGGCTGCACTGGACGGCTTTATCCACAGCCTGCCCAAGGGCTATGATACCCCGGTGGGTGAGCTGGGCGGTGCACTTTCCGGCGGCGAGCGCCAGCGCATCGGTGTGGCGCGTGCCTTCCTGCATGATGCACCCTTCCTGCTGCTGGACGAGCCTACCTCCAATCTGGACAGCCTGAATGAGGGCGTGATCCTCAAGGCTGTGCGAGACGAATGCAGGGAAAAGACCGTTCTGCTGGTGTCGCACCGCAAGTCCACGATGGCCGCAGCCGATGTGAGCTTCTCGGTGGAAAGTGGCCGGCTGAGCTGAAGAACGGCATGAAAAAACTCCCCGAACGTCACGGTTCGGGGAGTTTTTTATGTTCGGGATCAGCCGTTCTGGATGGCCTTCACGATCTTTTTGGCAATGTACTTGTGGCCGGAGACGGTGGGGTGGCCGTCCAGCTCCGTCTGAGCGTAGGGCACCGCCACGTAGTCGATGTCATAGACTTCGGCGAGCTGCTTCTGGAACTTGTTGAGCTTGTTGAAATAATTGCTCCAGCTGGGCAGCAGGGGAACGGGGTTGGTGGCACCGATGAGCAGGATCTTTGCGTCCGGGTTCAGTGCGCGGACGGTCTCGACAACGGAGCGGATGTTCGCGGTGCTGACGGGGTAGGCGTCGGTGCAGATCTTGTTCATGCCGGAGGTGACGAGGTTCCACACCGCGTCCGTTTCGCTTTTGGTGAGCCTGAGCTTCTTCATGCTGGCCTGGAAGGCGGCCCTGGTCTCCGGGTCCTTGCTGCGCAGGTTGCCGCTCAGCACGATGGAGGCGAGGTCTTCGCTCTTCCAGTTGGTGGCGTTGCCGATGGCAACGACCGTGGGCACGAAGGCGTCATTGGAACCCATCTGGATGGAGATGATGTCGGCCTCCTTGAGGTACTCCAGGATCTCCGGATAATCGTACTGGCAGCCGGAGAGCGTGTTCATCTCGCTCATCTTGCCGGTCTTGACCAGCTCGACGAGGTCGGCGCTCATCAGGCCGGGCAGGCCCAGATTGATCGCGTGCTGGCGGTCCAGACCGAGGGTCTGGGCGACCTGGCCCACATAGCAGGTATCCGGGTAGCCCTTGAAGTTGTAGGAGACGTCCACACCCATCAGGTTGTGGGCGTACTGTACGCTGGTCAGGCCGACACCGGCGCAGATGCTATCGCCCAGTGCAACATACAGGGGCTGCTTTTCCTCTTCGGGTTCCGCCGTTTCGTCGGCTGCTTCGCCCTCGGTGGTCTCAGGCTTCTGTTCTGCGGCGGGCTTGCGGAAGAGGGAGTTCTCCTCTTCTTCCACAGCCTCCGCGGCAGCGGGTTCGGGTTCAGACCCGGTCAGCGGCTCTTCTGCAAAGGCAGAGATGCTGAACCCGGCAAAGAGCATAGCCGCCGAAAGGGCAAGGCTGATGAGTTTTTTCTTCATGGGGACAGGGACTTCCTTTCTATCAGTAATCGCGGGAGGTGATCTCCGTTTCGAGCTTGCGGTAATCGAACTTGCCCACAGGGGTCATGGGCATGGCGTCGAGGAACTTGTAGCCCACGGGCTGGACGTATTCGGGCAGCTCCTCGGCGCACATCTGGCGCAGCTCCTTGATGATCTGGCGCTTTTTGGCGGAAGCAGCGGCCTCCGGCTTCAGCACCACGTAGACGAAGGGCAGGCGGCCCTGCACATGGTCCTTATCGGTGCAGCCCACCACCGAGCACTGATGCACGGCCGGGTGGCGGCTGATGACGTTCTCGATCATGGACGGGAACACCTTGAAGCCATCGTGACGGATGATCATGCGCTTGATGCGGGAATCCAGATACACAAAGCCGTCCTCGTCCATGTAGCCGACATCGCCGGTGTGTGCCCACACCGTGCCGTCTTCGTGGGTGCGCAGGATGTTCGCGGTCTCTTCGGGCTTGCCGTAGTAGCCCTTCATCATGGAGGGGCTGCAGATGCACAGTTCGCCCCGTTCACCGATGGGCAGCTCTTTGGTGGTGCCCGGCTCGAACACCGACACAAGGGTGTTCAGCATGGGAATGCCCACGCTGCCGGGCTTGGTCACGTTGCCGGCGGCAACGGTAGCGGCAGAGGCGACCTCGGTCATGCCGTAGCCCTTGGCCAGCGGATACTCCACGTTGTGGGCAGCAAGGAAGTCGTTCACCGTCTTTTCTGCGCCGATGGAGATGGCATCGCCGCCGGCGGCATAGTTGCGGATGAAGGAGAGATCCTTGTTTTTCAGCTTGGGGTCAGCGGCCATCTGCTGGTAGTGGGCCGGAACGCCGAACATGTGCTCGGGCTTGTGCTTCAACAGAAGGCTGCCGAGCTTGTCGGGGTCCAGATTGGGGATGATGACGACATGCAGGCCCATGACCAGCGGCATGTGCACGCCGCAGGCATAGCCGTAGGCAATGAACGGAGGCATGACGTTCATGAGCGTCTGCCCCTTCCGGAACAGGGCATGCCATGCAGCAAACTGCTGGGCAAGGGCGTTGAAGTTCCGGTCTGTCAGCATAACGCCCTTGGGCGAACCGGTGGTGCCGCCGGTGTGCACCACCACGCAGGCATGGTCCGGGTCATAGGGCTCACCGGCGGTGCTGGCGTCCTGCCCATTTGCGATGAACTGCTTCCACATCAGGGCATTGGAGTCGTACTTGTTGCGGTCGGGGTTGGAGATCTTGTAGCCGATGGCCAGCGGCAGGGGCAGCGAGTCGGCCGGGGAAAGCACGATGACCCGCTCCACATGGGTGCGCCGGGCGGCCTGACGGCAGCGGTCATACACCACGTTCAGGCAGATCAGCAGATGAGAATCCACTTCCTCGATGTACTCATGGATGCCGTCGGCGCTGTACCGGGGGTCCACCAGATTCAGGGTCGCGCCGATGCGGTCGGCGGCGTAGAACGCATAGATGACCTCCGGGGTCATCACGCTGACCACGGTGATGATATCACCCTTTCGGACGCCCGCCGCCCGGAAGGCAGCAGCGGTCTTCTTGGTGTTCACGATGAAGTCTGCATAGGTGAACTTCCGGCCATAATATTCAAGGGCCGTTTCCGACAGGCGGTTTTTGTTCTGCTGCCGGACAAAGTCGAAAGCAGAACACTCCGGCATCGGCTGGTCGATGTAATTGGGGTCATAATATTTGAGCCACGGGCGAGCCTGTGACGCATAGAGAACATTGCTGGTCGTTGTCATAAAACCTATCCTTTTGTTAAAAATTGTGCAATGCGTTCCCTGCTATTGTAGTAAAGCCACCGGCAAAAGTCAAGAAACAAAGGGTGAACAATGCTGAAAAAAGCCTAAAAAATTTGAGGGAGTTTACGATTCGCGAATCCACTGTGCAGCTTCGGTCGCATTGCAGAGTACGAAGTGATTGGGCCGCAGCTCCTGCCACTGCGGGGGCTCGGCGGTGTAATCGTGCATGGCGGGGTCGTACACCAGCAGCTTTTTCTGCCGCTCCCGGCGGGGGTCCGGCATGGGAATGGCGGAAAGCAGGCTGCGGGTATAGGGGTGGATGGCGTGAGCTGTCAACTCTTCAGCTTCGGCCAGCTCCACGATGCGGCCCTTGTGGATGACGGCGATGCGGTCGGAGATGTAGCGCATCACGGAAAGATCGTGGGCGATGAACAGGTAGGTGATGCCGCGTTCCTTCTGCAGGCGGCGCAGCAGGTTCAGCACCTGTGCACGGATGGACATATCCAGTGCGCTGATGGGCTCATCGGCAACGATGAACTCCGGCTCCACGATCAGGGCCCGGGCAATGCCGATGCGCTGGCGCTGTCCGCCGGAAAATTCGTGCGGGAAGCGGGAGGCAAATTCCGGCAGCAGACCCACGTCCAGCAGAGCCTGACGCACCTTTTCCTCCTGCTGGGCGGTGGAAAGATCAGGCCGGACGTTCTGCAGGCCTTCGCCCACGATGTAGCTCACCTTGGCGCGCTCGTTCAGCGAGGACTGCGGGTCCTGAAAGATCATCTGGATCTCTTTGATGATCTGCCTGTCCAGCTGGCGGGAAATTCTGCCGTTGATCTTCTGGCCTTTATAAAGGATGTCACCGCCGGAGGTGGGCAGAATGCGCAGGATGGCGCGGCCAATGGTGGTCTTGCCGGAACCGGACTCGCCCACCAGGCCGAACGTCTCGCCCTTGTAGATCTTGAAATTGGCGCGGTTCACGGCGCGGTAGGCTTTTTTGCCGGAACCATAGGTCACTTCGAGGTCTTTGACCTCCAGAAGCGTTTCACGTTCCTCTGCCATTTTACATCCCCTCCTCTTTCAGCAGGCGGACCGCCAGCGGCGGCTCGATCTTGGGTGCCCGGGGGTCCAGCAGCCATGTTTTGGCCTTGTGGGTGGGCGTTACCTCAAAGTAAGGCGGGCGCTTGACAAAATCGATCTTCAGTGCCTGCGGGTTGCGGGGTGCAAAAGCATCGCCGCGAATTTCCGCAAACAAGTTTGGCGGTGTGCCCACGATGTTGAACAGGTCCTCGCCCTTCACGCCCATCTGGGGCATACTGGAAAGCAGTGCCCATGTGTAGGGGTGGCGGGGATCGTAATAAATTTCGTCAGCAGTGCCGATCTCCACAATGTCGCCTGCGTACATCACAGCCACGCGGTCTGCAATGTTTGCCACAACGCCCAGATCGTGGGTGATCATGACGATGGTCAGATCGTACTTGAACCGCATCTCCTTCAAAAGCTGCAAAATCTGGGCTTGAATGGTCACGTCCAGTGCGGTGGTAGGCTCGTCGCAGATCAGGATCTTGGGGCTGCAGGCCACCGCAATGGCAATGACCACACGCTGGCGCATGCCGCCGGAGAACTCGTGCGGGTACTGGCCGAAGCGGACCTCCGGGTCAGAGATGCCCACATCCCGCAGGTATTCCAGCGTCTTCTCTCTGGCGGCCTTGCCGCGCAGGCCCTGATGCAGGGCAACGGCTTCCATGATCTGTGCCCCGATGGTCTTCAGCGGGTTCAGGCTGGTCATGGGGTCCTGCATGACCATGGCGATCTCGCGGCCGCGTACCCGCAGCCAGTCCTTTTCCTTTTTCAGGTCAGACAGGCGGATGGGCTTTCCGTCGTCGGCACCAAAGTAGTCGATGGTGCCGCTGGTAATGGAGCCGTTGGCATCCAGCAGGCCCATGAAGCTCTTGGTAAAAACGCTCTTGCCGGAGCCGCTCTCGCCTACGATGGCAAGTACCTCTCCCTGATAGAGGTCAAGATCGATGCCACGGATGGCGTGCAGCACTTTTCCACGCAGGTTGAACTGGATGTTCAAATCCTTGACTGAAAGGATCAGCTGATTCTTTTCCATCTTCTGTCCCTCCTTACTGCAGATGGTTCTTCGGATCGGCAGCATCCGAGAAGGCGTTGCCGATCAGATAGAACGCAATGGTAACAAAGCTCAGGATGAGGGTGGGGTACAGCAGCTGATAGCGCAGCCCGGCCTGCATCATCACCTTGCGGCCGTCGTTGACCAGGTTGCCCAGCGAGGGGGTCTCCACGGACAGGCCCAGACCGATGTAGGTGATGAACACCTCGTTGCCAATGGCTTCCGGGATGGTGAGGGCCATGCGAAGCATGATGACCGAGACGAGGTAGGGCAGCAGGTTGCGCAGCACGATGCGGATGGTGGGCGTGCCGATGCAGCGGGAAGCCACATTATAATCCCGGTCGCGGATGATGAGGATCTGGTTGCGGATGAAGCGTGCCATTTCGATCCAGCCCGTGAGCGACATGCCCAGAATCAGCGTCTGGATGCTGGGGGAAGCCACGTAGGAGATCAGGATCAGCACGATGGCGGTGGGAATGTTATCGAAGATGTTGTACAGCTCGGTGAACACAAAGTCCAGCCCGCGCACATAGCCCCACAGCACACCGGCGGTAATGCCCACCACAGCTTCGATGAGGGCCACGAAGAAGGCGATAGTCAGACTGGTGCGTGCACCGGCCCAGATGCGTGCCCACAGGTCCTGACCGATGGAGTTGGAACCCCAGATAAAGCCGTCCTGCCCGGGGGCGATGTTGCGGTACTGGATGCCGGTCACAGGGTCCACGGCGCACAGGTTCGGGTCTGCCTGACCGGGCAGGTGGGGCTGGATGAAGGCAAAGGCAACCACGACCACCAGCGCGATCAGCAGGGCCACGGCGAACTTGTTCTTGAAAAAGGCACGGAAGGTGCTGCCCCAGTAGCTGTAGTTGGAGCTGGCGGTGGCTTCGGCCTGTTCCTCACTGAACCCGGCGGGGGTGAACAGCTCATCCTCCGGCAGATTTTCCCAGCCGGTGCGGCGCTGTGCCTGAGCAGCATTCAGCTGATCCTCCAGCTGCTTCGATTTTTCGCGTTTCAGAAAAGAGAGCATCAGCGTCCACCTTCTTTCTTGCCAAAGTTGATGCGGGGGTCAATGAGCACCATGAGCACATCGCCCAAAATCAGGCCGATGATGCCCACGCAGGCGTACAGCAGCACGATGCCCTGCACCATGGTGTTGTCGTGGCGCTGCACACAGGTGACCAGCAGGCCGCCCATGCCCGGGATGCTGTACAGGCTTTCGATGTAGATGGAGCCGACGACGGTGTTCAGGAATGCGGAGGGAATGTATTGCACCAGCGGCACCATGGCGTTGCGGAATACGTGGTGCAGGGCGATATTGTTCTCGCTCACGCCCTTGGCGCGGGCCAGCTTGACGTAGTCCTTGTTGCTCTCGTCCACCATATAGCGGCGCAGCCACATGGCGTAGAACGCAAGGTTTGCAAGGCTCATGCTGCACACCGGCAGCACCCAATAGCGCCAGTTGGCGGCATCGAACAGCAGGCCCACGCCCATGGCGGTGGTGCCGTACATCTGGATATACAAAAAGTATACTGCCGCAGGCACCGCCTGAATGAGCACGATGAATGCCGTGCCCAGCTTATCCGGCCAGCGGTTCTTGAACCGGCCCATGAACAGGCCCATCGGGATGCCGACGACCAGACTCAGCAGCATGGAGAAAACACCCATCTGCACCGAGATGGGCAGCTTTTTGGCCAGGATGCCGGTCACAGGCGCGTTGACCTTATAGATATGGCTGACGCCGAGGTCGCCGTGCAGTGCATTCCACCAGAACCGCCCGATCTGCACCGGAAGCGGATCCAGCAGGCCCATGGACTGCAGCCCGGCCTGGATCTGTGCCTCGGTCATTTTTTCGTAGTTTGCAAAGTAGCCTTCCACCGGCATGAGCCGCAGCAGGCAGAACACCAGCGTCACAATGACGAACAGGGTCAGAATGGAGCGCCCGATGCGTTTTGCGAGATATTTCAGCATATCTGTGCGCACCCCTCTTTCGTTTTTAGCGTTCCGTCTGCGTGGCAGACACACAGCGGATAGGAATAGAATACATCAAAAAACCACTTTTGGAAAGTGATTTGGAGGGATTTTGAAAAAACTTTTTGCACAGAGTGCCCATTTGACCCGTTTTGCGGAAGAAAATAAAACACCGCGCCCCCAAAACAGAGCGCGGTGAAAGCGGGAAGGCGGAGGAGCTTATGCGGCCAGCGCCGTTTTGATGGCGGACAGGACGGCGTCGCTGTTCTCGCAGCAGACGAGTACGACCTCACCGGAGGGCAGGACTTCCACTTTGGCTGCCTTGGCAATCTGGTACTGGTCTTCCAGATAGTGCTCCATGGACATCTGCTCATGGGTGACGAAATCCTGCAGCGCCTGCTTCACGGCATCGGTCTTGCCCTCGGCGGGCTTTACGATGGCAACGGCGTAGCTGCGCACCATCATGGAGGAAACAGAGGCAGCAAAGTCGGTGTACATGTCCTCTTCGAGGTTCAGCAGGGGGAGCAGCATATTGCGGATCTCTTCGTCCAGCTGGGTGGCGTCATAGCTGTCGCTGTAGCCGTACTGGGCGGTGAACTTGCCGTCTTCGCCGGGGGAGAAGATCATATCGTATTCGTTGTCCTCGTCGGTGCGGGCATCGTGGATGATCTTCGTATAGTCTTTGGGGGCAGCGTCGGCCTTGTCGGACTTGCTGCAGCCCGCCAGAGCGAACAGAGCGGCCACAGCCAGCAGGGCGGCGAGGAGGCGTTTGGTCATGGACTTCATAGGCTGGATTCCTTTCATTGCAAACAGTGTGCGGGGAGTCCCCGCGCGTATCATTAGGATGCCCGCCCCGCGCCGATCTATGCGGGCGGCGGAAGGGCCTTGTACCGGATATACGAACCGCCGGGGCAAAAAATTGCATTCTGCCTCGGCGGTGGATGAAATATTTTATGGGATGGGTGGTCTTACAGCATCATTGCTTCCAGCTCGCCGTGGTTCACCGGCGTGGAAAGGATGATCTGGGTGCTGGTGGTGCCCAGCTTCTGGAACTGCAGGATCAGGTGTTCCAGCTGGGGCATGCTGCCGCAGCTCACCTTGACAAGGAAGGTGTATGCACCCGTGACGTGGTAGCACTGCAGCACTTCCTTGCTGTTCTGCATCAGTTCCACCAGCTCGTCCCGGTGGCTGGGCGTCACGGACAGGCTGATGAGGGCATCCACATACATCCGGTCAGCGGGGCGGTTCAGGGTGACGGTGTAGCCGCTGATGATGCCATCCGTTTCAAGCTTGTGAATGCGGCTGGAAACAGCAGGACTGGTCAGCGATACCTGCTCGGCAATCTCCTTGACCGGCATCCGTGCGTTCTTTGCCAGCAGGGAGAGAATCTTACGATCCAGATCATCCATGGGGAATACTCCTTTTTGAAAATATGTTGGATTGTATAAAATTTTTTGAAAGTAAAGTTTTATTGTTGTAAAAATAGCACAAACATCGAAAAGAAGCAGAAAAAATCTGACTGCGTTAATTATATAAAGTTTTATCGAAAAAGTAAAGACTTAATTTAAAGCAAAACCGGAAAATTTTGTTTGACAAGAAAACAAAAAGGGGTATAATACATATCGCAGGGGGCAAACGGCAAGAATGCTGTGCTCCTGCCACTGAAAATGCGATTCCCAACTTTATATACTTTCCCACCCCTCTATACACAAAAGCCCGCTGCCAGGCGGGTTTTTGTGTTTCTGGGGCTTTTTTGCGTTCCGGGAACAAAAGAGTGCGGGTGCATTTTTTCAATGCGTCTCTTCCGGGCTGGTCAGCAGCTTCTGGAACTTGCGCGCAGCGGTGTTCAGCGGGCGGTGGTGGTCGTAGACCAGGCAGATGGAGCGCTGGGGGATGATCTCCCGCAGATGGAGCTGGACGATCTCGCCCCGCGCCAGCGGCTCGGCCGCCATGGATTCCGGCACAAAGGCAAGGCCCAGCTCGCTTTTGACCAGCGTGAGCATCTGGTCGGTGGTAGCGGCCTCGGTGTCGGGCCGGAGCACTGCGTCGTGGTCGAGGAAGAACTGCCGGTAAAAGGCGCGGGTCATGCTTTCGTCGCTCAGGGAGATCAGCGGATAATTGTTCAGCTCCTTCAGCGAAAGGTTCTGGCTGGAAAGGGCAGTAAAGGTCCTGCCGCCCACAAGCACCTCATAAAAAGGCTTCAGCTCCACCATTTTCAGGCCGCTTTCCACCTCGGCAGGGGTGGTGATGATGGCAAAATCCACCTCGCCGTTTTTCACGGCCTGCAAAGCCTGCGGCGTGGAGTGGTTGGAGATGCGCAGGCGGATGCCGGGATAGTCCGTGTGGAAGGCGCGCAGCTTTTCTGCAAGGTAGATGTTCAGCGCAGTTTCGGTAGCGCTGATGCTGATCGCACCGTGTTCCAGCGTGGCGCTGGCGCTCAGCTCTTCTTCTGCATCCTGAATCTGCACCGCCGCAGATGCAATGCGGGAGTAAAGCAGTTCACCCTCCGGGGTAAGGGTAACGCCGCGGTTGGAGCGGATGAACAGTACACAATTCAGCTGGCTTTCCAGCCGGTTCATCGAGTGGGTGATGTTGGGCTGGTTGTTGCCCAGCACCCGCGCGGCTTTGGTGAAATTCTGATATTTCGCGACATAATAAAAGATTTTGTAATATTCCCAGTCCACATACATGAGATGTTACCCTCCTCTATGTAAAAATCATATTGCAGCCATGTGCAGGATACTTTTTACACATTCTCTACTTGCTAGTATAATAACACCGCAATCAAAAATTGCAAGAGGAAATCTGAAAAAACTACGGTCTGCCCACCAGAGCGCAGACCATTGAGAACAACAAAAAGAAGGTTATAACAAATTATGCTTACCGCAGTTACTGGTATCAATTGGGGCGATGAGGGCAAGGGCCGCGTCATCGATCTGTTAGCCGAACATGCCGATGTTGTTGCCCGCTATCAGGGCGGCAACAATGCCGGCCACACCGTTGTAACGGAGCAGGGCAAGTTCATCCTGAACCTGCTGCCCTCCGGCATCCTGCACCCGGATGTCACCTGTGTGCTGGGCACCGGTATGGTCATCGACCTCGACCACCTCTCGAACGAGATGCAGGCCATCGAGGCCCGCGGCGTGGAGATCGGCCCCAAAAATCTGAAGCTCTCCGACAAGGCCACCATCTCCATGCCGTGGCACAAGGTGCAGGACGGCTTGGAAGAGGACCGCCTTGCCCAGAAGGGTGCGGCCTTTGGTTCTACCCGCCGCGGCATTGCCTACGCCTACAGCGACAAATACCGCAAAAAGACCCTGCGTCTGGGCGATCTGCTGCATCTGGACGAAAAGCGCGTGCAGGACCGCCTGCACATGATCCTGGAATCCAAGAATCTGGAGCTGGGTGGCTGCTATCATCAGGAAAAGATGTCCTATGACGCGCTGCTGGACTGGTGCAGGACCCAGGCCGAGCGATTCGCACCGTTCATCTGCGACGTGGGCGCCTTTTTGCAGCAGGCTCACGACAGCGGCAAGCGCATCGTGCTGGAAGCCCAGCTGGGTGCCATGCGCGATATCGATTATGGTATCTTCCCGTTCACTTCCAGCTCCAACACGCTGGCAGCCTATGCGCCGCTGGGCGCAGGCATTCCGAACTGCCGTCTTGACCATGTGGTGGGCGTGCTGAAAGCCTACTCCACCTGCGTGGGTGCAGGCCCCTTTGCCGCCGAGAACGCCATGAGCGAGGACTGGAATGAACAGCTGCGCAAGGCAGGCGGCGAGTATGGTGCAGCCACCGGCCGTCCGCGCCGTGTCGGCCCCTTCGACTGTGTGGCCAGCCGCTACGGCCTTACCTGTCAGGGCGCAGACAAGATCGCCCTGACGAAGCTGGATGTGCTCAGCAGCATGAAAGAGATCCCGGTGATCACCGGTTACACATTGGATGGCGTGCAAGTCCCCAGCTTCGACCCGCTGTCCGACCTTGACCGTGTAGAGCCGGTGGTCACTATGCTGCCCGGCTGGAACAAGGATATCTCCGGCTGCAAGAGCTGGGATGAGCTGCCCAAAGAGGCCAAGGCTTACGTGGAATTTCTGGAAAAGCAGCTGGGCCATGAGATCCAGTTCGTCTCCACCGGAGCCGAGCGCGAGAAGTTCGTGCTGAAAGGAGCATGGCTGTGAGACACTTTATTGAGCCCAACAGCTTTTCTCTGGAAGAGCAGCTGGCCCTTCTGGATCTTGCCGACCGGATGGAGGCCGACCCGGCACCCTATGCCCACCTGTGCGATGGGCGCATTCTGGCAACGCTGTTCTATGAGCCTTCCACCCGCACCCGCCTTTCGTTTGAATCGGCCATGCTGCGGCTGGGCGGCAAGACACTGGGCTTTGCAGGGGCACAGCTTTCTTCCGCCAGCAAGGGCGAGACGGTGGAGGACACCGCCCGTGTGGTGAGCAACTACGCCGATGTGATCGCCATGCGCCACCCCAAAGAGGGCGCACCGCTGCGGGCATCCCTTTCTGCACGTGTGCCGGTGATCAATGCAGGCGACGGTGGGCACGCGCATCCCAGCCAGACCATGATCGACCTCATGACGATCCGCCAGCGCAAGGGGCGGCTGGATCATTTGACTATCGGCTTCTGCGGCGACCTCAAGTTTGGCCGCACGGTCCACTCCCTGACCGCTGCGCTGAGCCAGTTTGAGGGCAACCGGTTCGTGTTCATCTCGCCGGAAGATCTGCGCCTACCGCAGTACGTTAAGGACGAGACCCTGACGCCGCTCCACCAGACCTACAAGGAGACCGCCGACCTCGAAGCCGAGCTGCCCACCCTCGATGTCCTCTACATGACTCGTATCCAGCAGGAGCGCTTTTTCAACGAGGAAGAATACCTCCGGTTGAAGGGCTGCTACTCCCTGAATGCAAAGCTGCTGGAGCAGGCTCCGGCTGATATGCCGGTGCTGCATCCGCTGCCCCGCATCGACGAGATCAAAAAGGATGTGGATGACGACCCGCGTGCCGCCTACTTTGATCAAGTGCACAATGGTGTGTATATCCGCATGGCCATCATTCTGGCCCTGCTGGGCATTCCGGACCCCCTGACGGGAAAATCGGTGCTGAATGCCTGAGCAGGCAGCAGGAAACAAAAAAATCTCCGCGCATCTGCGCGGAGATTTTTTTGTTGGAAGCGATATTACAGCATCTTGGAAAGGAATGCTTTCAGTCTGGGATGCTTCGGATTCGTGAACAGCTCCTGCGGCGGCTCGTCCTCCTGGATCTTGCCGTCGTCGATGAAGATGACGCGGTTGGACACCTCGCGGGCGAAGCCCATCTCGTGGGTGACCACCAGCATGGTGATGCCGGTGTGGGCCAGCTCCTTCATCAGTTCCAGAACCTCGCCCACCATTTCGGGGTCGAGGGCGCTGGTGGGCTCGTCGAACAGGATCACGTCCGGGTCCATGGCAAGGGCACGGGCAATGGCAATACGCTGCTGCTGGCCGCCGGAAAGGCTCTTGGGGTAGGCATCGGCCTTGTCGGCCAGGCCCACGCGGGCCAGCAGCTCTTCGGCGCGCTTGTCAGCTTCCTGCTGGTTCTTCAGCTTCAGCAGGGTGGGGGCCAGGTCCAGATTTTTCTTCACAGTCAGGTGGGGGAAGAGGTTGAAGTGCTGGAACACCATGCCCATCTTCTGGCGGACGGCATCAATGTGGCTGTCATCGATCTCGACGCCCTCAAACTTGATGGAGCCGCCGGTGGGGATCTCCAGGCGGTTCAGGCACCGCAGAAAGGTGGACTTGCCGCAGCCGGAGGGTCCAATCAGGCACACCACGTCGCCGCGGTAGATGTCGATGTCGATGCCCTTCAGCACGTCCAGAGTGGGGGTGGGCAGCTTTGCGCCCGGCTTCTTTTCGCCGCCGTAGGTTTTTGTCAGGCCGCGGACTTCCAGAATTTTATCGGTCACTTTGAGCCAGCCTCCTCTCAAACTTTGCCAGCAGACGGGTGAACAGCATGACGAGAATCAAATAAACAAGTGCAACGCCGCACAACGGGAACATGGGTTCGTAGGTGCGGTTCATGATGCCCTGCGCGGCGTACAGCAGCTCCTTGCCGCCGATGACCGTGATCAGGGAGGTATCCTTCAGCAGGACGATGAACTCGTTGCCCAGTGCGGGCAGCACCGCACGGATGGCCTGCGGGATGATGATGACCACCATGGTGGTCATGTAGTTCAGGCCAAGGCTACGTCCGGCCTCCATCTGGCCGGGGTCAACGGCCATCAGGCCGCCGCGGATGATCTCCGAAACATAGGCACCGGAGTTGATGCCCAGTGCCAGCGCACCCACCATGGTAAAGTTGCGGCTGTTGGCAAAGATGACCATGCTCATGATGAGCAGCTGCACCATCATGGGCGTGCCGCGGATGATGGTGGTGTAAATTTCGCAGATGATGTTGAAGAAGCCCAACACCGGGTTTCTGCGGCCGGGGCGCTGCTGATCGTGTGCCACACGCACCAGTGCCACCACGCTGCCCAGCACGATGCCCAGTGCCAGCGCAATGGCAGTGACCAGCAGGGTGGTGCCCACGCCGTTGATGTACTGCGTCCAGCGGTCTTTCAGGATGAAGGCCTGATAAAATTTGAAGAAGAACTCCTGCCCGAAGTTCAGCTTGGTGCCGCTGTTGAGCAGCTCTTTGAGCAGTTCGTATTGAGCAGCCATTCGCATCCTCACTTTCCTGTTTTGTTAGAATTTTGTAACCTTATTTTTCCAAAAAAGGGGAGGTGCCCCAGTTGGGGGCTGCCTCCCCGTGGTTCCGTTATCAGCCAGCTGATTATTCAGCGGTGATGTACTTGTCCACGATGGACTGCAGGGTGCCGTCAGCCTTCAGCTCTTCCAGAGCGGCGTTGACGGCATCTTCCAGAGAAGAACCCTTTGCCATACCAATGGCGTAATCTTCCTCGGCGTAGCTGGTATCCAGGATCTTCAGGCCGGGGTTGGCAGCAATGAACTCCTGGGCGGGAGCGTTGTCGATGACAACGGCATCCACCTGACCATTGTTCAGAGCCTGCACAGCGGTCAGACCGTCGTCGTAAGCCACCACGGCGTCATCGCCGAAGTCATCGGAGCAGTAGATGTAGCCGGTGGTGCCGCGCTGGGTGCCGATCTTCTTGCCTGCCAGATCATCCGGAGAGGCGATATCGGAGCCTTCGGGAACGATGATGGACTGGATGCCGGTAGCGTAGCTGTCGGAGAAGTCCATCACAGCCTTGCGCTCGTCGGTAACGGTAACGCCGGCCATGACGATATCGGCCTTACCCTGCTGCACGCTCAGCAGAGCGGCGTCAAAGTCCATATCATCGATCTGCAGCTCCAGACCCAGCTTGTCAGCGATGGCCTGAGCAGTCTCGATGTCGATGCCCTCAAACTCGCCCGCATCGGTGGTCATCTCATACGGAGGGAAGGCAGCGTTGGTAGCCATGGTCAGCTTGCCGGCCTCAACGGTGGTCAGCTCGCCAGCGGCAGCGCTGGTGGAAGCAGCCTCAGAAGAAGCGGCAGCAGAGCTTGCCACGGAGGAAGCGGTGCTTGCGGAAGAACCACCGCAGGCGGTCAGAGCCAGAGCGGCAACGGACAGACCGGCAGCTGCCAGAAAGCTGCGACGAGAGATCTTTTTCATATTCAAACACTCCTCGATTGATTGTATAATCTTTCATCTCTCTGCGGCGATGCGATTCATCGAAACATCAGAGAACGGGTCTAGTATAGATTGCACAAATAAAAAAGTCAAGCGTTGTGCAAAAATTCGATAAAAATGAAACCGTTTTGAGAACACTTATGCAATCATACCGGGAAAATGAATGAATATATGCAAAAACCTCTCTGTCATGGCTCCGAGCCGGCAGGCTCGACGGAGAGGTTGTACGAAGAGAGACCTTACAAATACCGTGCGATCTCCTCAGCACTCCGCTTCGGCACACAGTAGTCCTTCTGGCCGTCCAGATAATACTTCACGCCGGTCTCCCCGGTCAGGGGGACGATGTGGGCTTCGTGGGTGGGGTAGCCGAACGCCACCATGAATGCCAGCTTTTCCGGCTCCTTGATGTGGAGCAGTTCGGTGAGGGCAGGCTTGTTGATCGCGCCCATGATGCAGCTGCCCACGCCTTTGTCCCATGCGGCAAGGGTCATGTTGGCAAGGGCGATGCCGGTATCGGTGGCAAGGTCGCCGGGGATGGAAGTGTCCTGCACCACGGCCACATACAGGGTGGGCAGCTCGTCGGCTTTGGGCGTGCCCTGCTCCGGCGGCAGATAGGCAGCCCACTTGACCAGCGGCTGCACCTTTGCCACCGCCTCGGGCTTGTTCACCACCACCAGACGCACAGCCTGACGGTTGGCTCCGCAGGAGGACAGGCGGACGGCCTCGACGATATCATCCACCACATCCTGCGGAACAGCTTTCTGTGCAAAGCGGCGGTAGGTGCGGCGGCTGACAAGAGTATCCATAACAGACATGAGAGCGTCTCCTTTCGATCGTTCTGAGAACAGTATAGCGCGAACGGCCCGCCTGCGCAAGCACCGGTTAAAAAGGAACAATTGACAGCGTTTTCCACCAAATGGTATAATGAAGGCACAAAAAACAGCGTGAAAGCGAAAAACAGACCGCATTTCACCGCGCAGCTCTGCCAGACCGGCAGGGAGAAAGGAACTGCTATGAGAAAACGAATCCTGAAAACGCTCGCCATGCTGGGGCTTTCTGTCTGCATCCTGGTGGGCGGGGCTGTATCCGGCGTTGCAGAGGAACCGGCCCGGAAGGAGTGCAAGGAGAACGAGCACGAGTGGAAGACCTTCGTGGAGTATCGTGAGGACTGTGTGCCTACCGACTTCACGCTGGATGGAAAGACCTTCACCCTCTGCCCGCACTGCGGCAAAGAGGGCAGAAAAGACCCCGTACAGCGCCTGACCAAGGTGAAGAACACCTTCTCGAACTTCTCCAACCTCGAAATCTATGAGGGCAGCCTGCAGGACGGCCCGAAGATCATGACGGTGGCCTTCTATTACCAGACCTGCATGAACAAGGTCGTCTGCACCAAGTGCGGCAAGGTCAAGAGCAACACGGTCGTCACCGATGCCCGTGTGATGGACTCGGACGTCACGGCGAACATTGAGCTTCCGGCTTCTGCGGTGCAGGGGTACACCCTGCAGCAGGTCCATGCCGATGGAAGCAAGACCCCGGTGCAGGTCAGTTACAGTGAGAACGGCCAGAAGGCGTTCTTCCAGCTGAACATGGCAGGCGGCGCACAGCTGCTGCTGCTCTCCTGATGAACAAAAACGCTCCGGCATTGTGCCGGAGCGTTTTTGTTCATTTCTTGGGGCGGGTCTTGAAGCGGGGCAGCGGAAGCCCCAGCACCAGCGCGATGCCGATGGCAAGGGCCACGGCGATCTTGAACGTCGAGATGCCGTTGGCCAGAGCCAGAGCGTTGTTGCCCTGTATAAAATAGTAGGCGGTGTAGTAGATGCCCGCGCCGGGCACCAGCGGGAAGATGCCGGACAGCAGAAAGATGGTGACCGGCGTTTTGAGCACGATGGCGAAGATGCGGGCCAGCAGCGTCAGCGGGATGACGGCCAGCAGCGAGGCGGTAAAGCTTTCCAGCCCGAAGAGGACGGCCAGCTCGTAAATGAACCAGCCCATCGCGCCGACAAGGCCGCAGTAGGGCAGGGTGCGCTTAGGGGAGGCGAAGAGAACGGCAAAGCACAGGGTGCCGACCCCTGCAATGAAGAACTGCGCCGCCAGCTGGCCCATCTGCTCACTCGTCAACAGAAGTTCTGTCATGCGGCCACCACCCCCGTCCATGCGGCATAGGCCCCCAGCACCAGACCGGTGCCAATGGCAATGCTGGCCGCAATGAGCAGTGCATCGATCATGCGGATGGTGCCGGAAAGGTAGTCGCCTTGCACGAAATCCCGGATGCCCATGGTGAACGCGATGCCCGGCGTCAGGATCATCAGCGAACCGATGATGGCGTGGCTGGCCTCGGTGTGGAGCAGGTGGCAGCCCAGAATGCAGAGGATGGTGATGAGCGAAGCGGTGGAGATGGTGCGGAACCCGCCGCCTATGGGGTGCCGCCCGCAGAACAGCAGATAGGCGTTGGCTGCACAGCCCGCCACCGCAGCGACCAGCGCGGCCCGCAGCGTGCCGCCGAAGATCAGCGCAAAGCAGAACGCGCCCGAAAGCCCGGCCAGAAGCTGCACCCGGCCCTTCGGGAAGGGAATGCTCTGCGCCTGCACCAGGCGGCTCTCGGCTTCGTCGATGGTGGTCACGCTGCCCTCTGCGATCTGACGGGACAGCTGGTTCACCGCAGCCACTCGGCTCAGATGGGTGGTACGGCTGGGCACGTTGCGCACCTCGCTGATCTCGGCGGTGCCCGCACTGGCAAAGATGCCGTTGGTCAGCACATAAACGTGGAACTCCCGCAGGTGGAATGACCGGGCCATGATCTCCATGGTCTGCTCCACCCGGAACACCTCGGCACCGTTTTCCAGCAATGTCTGGCCCGCCGCCATGATAAAATCCATGATGCGGCGGCGCAGTTCTGCGTCGGGATACAATTCCCTGCCGTTCATTGCGTCTCTCCTTACTGTGCCGCAAAGGGCATACGTTCTTGATTTATAAGATAGCATGTCTTGCCCTCTCAGTCAACGCCTTTGGCGTTGCCAGCTCTCCCGCAGGGCGAGCCACTGGCGAACCGGTCTTGGCCGTGCTGACTGCACAGGCCCATGCTGCCGGAAGGCGACGGGCCTTGCTGCTCAGGCAAACGGCTGCTGGCAATGAGGACAGGGCCCGGCCGTTCGGGAGCCGCAGGCGGCAGTGCGCAGGTCTACCCGGCCTGCCAAGGGCTCTCCTTTTGGGAGAGCTGGACGCAAAGCGGCCTGAGAGGGTATTCCCTACCAAAAAACTTCGTTGAAAGGGTTGACAAATGCCGAAAAGGGGATTAGAATAAAGCCAATATCACAAAAATGGCTGTGAAGAGAAGAGTAGGCCTTCGCATTGATCCTTACCAGAAAGCCCGGGCGATGGAAAAGGGCAGGAAACAGGAAGCTGAAAATGGTCTCGGAGCTGTGCGGGCGAGGTGCATGAGCGCTAAGTTCGCAACGGGATGCGCCCGTTACAGCGTCCGGCTGTAAGCAGTGGGAGGAGGAAGCCGCTGCCGCAGCATTGAGGCTGTGCCCGCAAGGGTGCGGTAAACCAAGGTGGTACCACGGAAGTTTTATGCGCTTTCGTCCTTGTGGGCAGTTGCCCGCCGAGGACGGAGGCGCTTTTTTCGTGCTTTCGGCTGCACAAGGCGCAGAAAAATGTGCTGCGCAGTGCAAAAAAATGATGGAACAACAAGAGAGGGAAAACATTATGTCTAAGATTTCGCGTCGTGATTTTCTGAAAGTTACCGGAGCTGCAGCTGCTGCAGCTGCCCTGACCGCATGCGGCGGTTCTTCTTCCACCGCAAGCAGCACCGCTTCTTCCGCTGCCGCCTCTTCCGAGGTGGTCAAGAAGCTGGATAAGATCAGCGTGGCTGTGCCCAACGACACCACCAACGAGGCACGCGCCCTGACCCTGCTGGAGAAGAACGGCTTCTTTAAGCTGAAGGCTGATGCAGGCCTGACCGCAACCGCAAAGGACATCGAGGAGAACCCTCTGAATGTTTCCGTCGATGAGGTCGAGGCTGCTCAGGTGCCCAACGTCCTGCAGGACGAGGACTACGCCGTCATCAACTCCAACTACGCCATCTCCGCTGGTCTGGACCCCATGACCGATGCTCTGGCAATGGAGGACGGCACCTCTGCTTACGTCAATATTCTGGTCTGCAAGGACGGCAATCAGGAAGAGCCGAAGATCAAGGCTCTGGCCGCTGCTCTGCAGAGCCAGAAGGTGAAGGACTTCATGGATGAAAACTACAAGGGCGCTGTGGTGTCCGTTGTGGAGAACCCCACCGACGGCTATGACTCCTCCATCGACTACGATGCACTGAACGGCGAGACCGTCAGCTGCGCTGCTACTCCGGCTCCTCACTGCGAGGTTCTGGAGATCTGCAAGGACATCCTGGCCGAAAAGGGCATCACGCTGGATATTCAGGAATACGACGACTACATCATTCCCAACAACATCGTTGAGGACGGCCAGTGCGATACCAACTATTTCCAGCATCAGCCGTATCTGGACGACTTCAATGCAGAGCACGGCACCCATCTGGTGACGGTTGCCGGCATCCACGTGGAGCCTATGGGCATCTACGGCGGCAAGCAGAGCGACCTGTCTCCCATCGAGGGCTAAGCTCTCCGTCTGATTCAAAGGAGCATTTCTGTGATCGAGATCAAACATCTTTCCAAGACCTTCCAGATGAAGGACGGCGCGGTGAATGCGCTGAAGGACATCAACCTCACCATCCCGGATGGTTCCATTTATGGCATCATCGGCATGTCCGGTGCGGGCAAATCCACGCTGGTGCGCTGCATCAACCTGCTGGAGCGCCCCACCGAGGGCAGCGTCGTCATTGACGGCGTGGAGATGGAAACGCTTTCGCCTGCCGAGCTGCGCGCCCGCCGCCGCGATATCACCATGATCTTCCAGCAGTTCAATCTGCTGATGCAGCGCAGCTGTCTGAAGAACATCTGCTTCCCCATGGAGCTGGCCGGTGTGAAAAAGGCGGATGCCGAAAAGCGTGCCAGAGAGCTGCTGGAAGTGGTGGGCCTGCCCGATAAGGCCAACGCCTACCCGGCACAGCTGTCCGGCGGCCAGAAGCAGCGCATTGCCATTGCCCGCGCACTGGCAACGGACCCCAAAGTTCTGCTCTGCGATGAAGCCACCAGCGCACTGGACCCCAACACCACCCATGCTATCCTGACCCTGATCAAGGACATCAACAAGAAGCTGGGCATCACGGTGGTGGTCATCACCCATCAGATGAGTGTTGTGGAAGAGATCTGCGATCACGTTGCCATTCTGGACGGCGGCGTCGTGGTGGAGGAAGGCTCCGTGCAGGAGATCTTCTCGAACCCCAAAACGCCCGCAGCAAAGCGTCTGGTGGCACCCAACGGCGGCAGCGCCGCACGGGATCTGTCCAGCTTTGCACCGGACGACCATGTGGTGCGCGTCACCTTCAACGGTTCGTCCACGGCAAAGCCGCTGGTGGCAAGCCTTGCCGCAGAAAAAGGCATTCTGGTGTCGGTACTCAGCGCCGATACCCGTGATCTGAGCGGCCAGTGCTACGGCTCCATGCTGCTCAAGCTGCCCACTGATGTGGAGCAGGCAAAGCAGGCTGCGGCCTATATGCGCGCCCAGCCCGGCATTACGGTAGAGGAGGTGACCGGCGAATGAGTATTGCAGATTACGGCTTTGCCATCTGGGAGACATTTTACGTAACGGTCCTTTCCACCGCGTTTGCGCTGGTGCTGGGCCTGCCGCTGGGTGTGCTGCTGGTGGCCGGTGATAAGGACGGCATTCTGCCGCTGCCCGGCTGGCTGATGCACATTCTCAACATCGTTATCAACATCCTGCGCAGTGTTCCGTTCCTGATCCTGATGATCTGTGTATTCCCGCTTACCCGTGCCATCGTGGGTACCACGGTGGGTACCAAAGCCACCATCGTTCCGCTGGTGGTGGCAGCCTTCCCGTTCGTGGCGCGTCTGGTGGAGACCAGCCTGCGCGAGCTGGACGAGGGCGTGGTGGAAGCGGCCCAGAGCATGGGCGCAACGCCGTTCCAGATCATTACCAAGGTGATGATCCCGGAATGCCTGCCCGGCCTGATCTCCAGCATGACCACCGCACTGACCACCATTCTGGGCTACTCGGCCATGTCCGGTGTCATTGGCGGCGGCGGTCTGGGCAAGATCGCTTTGTCCTACGGCTATTACCGCTACCAGACCGATATCATGATCGTGTGTGTCATTTTGCTGGTGCTGATGGTTCAGGTGTTCCAGACTTTGGGCACTGCTTGGGCCACCAGAAGCGATAAGCGGCTGCGGAAGTAACTCCTTCAGTCGCACTTCGTGCGCCAGCTCCCTCGGAGAGGGAGTCTCTGGCGAAGAGGAAAACTTTCCGGTATTGCCAAAGCCGAAAGGCTTTGACGGAAGGAGTCCTCTCCTCATTTTGCCCCCGAACGGGAACTAAAATTTAACGTTTCAATTCCCCGCCGGAGGCTGCAGCACTCCTGCGGGGAATTGTGCTATATGGACAAACCCAGTAAAGGAGTATGTAGTTGAATCGCGATACCATCTGTGTGCAGGGCGGTTACACCCCCGGCAACGGCGAACCCCGCCAGATCCCCATTATCCAGTCCACCACCTTCAAGTATGCCACCAGCGAGGACATGGGCAAGCTGTTCGATCTGGAAGCTGACGGCTACTTCTATTCCCGTCTGCAGAACCCCACCTGCGACCTTGTGGCTAAGAAGATCTGCGAGCTGGAAGGCGGCACGGCCGCAATGCTGACCAGCAGCGGTCAGGCTGCAAACTTCTTTGCCCTGTTCAATCTCTGCGAAGCAGGCGACCACATCGTGGCATCCAGTACCATCTACGGCGGCACCTTCAACCTGATCTCCGTCACCATGAAGAAGATGGGAATCGATGCCACCTTTGTTGATCCGCTGTGCACCGAGGAAGAATTGAACGCCGCATTCCAGCCCAACACCAAGGTGGTGTTCGGCGAGACCATCGCAAACCCGGCCCTGACCGTGCTGGACATTGAGAAGTTTGCCAAGGCTGCTCACGCCCACGGGGTGCCGCTGATCGTGGACAACACCTTTCCCACGCCGGTCAACTGCCGCCCCTTTGAGTGGGGCGCGGATATCGTGACCCACTCCACCACCAAGTACATGGACGGTCATGGCGCGGTGCTGGGCGGTGCCATCGTGGACGGTGGCAAGTTCGACTGGATGGCCCATGCCGAGAAGTTCCCCGGCCTGTGCACCCCGGACGACAGCTACCACGGCATCACCTACGCCGAGCGTTTCGGCAAAGAGGGTGCCTTTATCACCAAGGCTACCGCGCAGCTGATGCGTGACTTTGGCTCCATGCAGTCGCCCATGAACGCCTACATGCTGAACCTCGGTCTGGAAAGCCTGCATGTCCGGATGCAGCGCCACTGCGCCAACGGCATGGCTGTGGCAGAGTTCCTCGAAAGCCATCCCAAGGTGGCCTATGTGAACTATTGCGGCCTGGAGTCCAGCCCGTACCATGCACTGGCGGAGAAGTATCTGCCGAATGGCAGCTGCGGCGTGGTGTCCTTCGGCCTGGCCGGCGGACGCGAAGCCGCCAGCATCTTTATGAAGTCTCTGCGTCTGGCAGCCATCGAGACCCATGTGGCCGATGCCCGCACCTGCTGCCTGAACCCTGCATCCAGCACCCACCGCCAGATGAACGATGAGCAGCTGAAAGCCGCCGGTGTGCCCGCAGAGCTGGTGCGCATGAGCTGCGGTCTGGAAAGCAGCGAAGACCTCATCGCAGATATTGCACAGGCACTCGACAAAATCTGATCCCGAAGGAGAAATCGTCATGCCCCTGATCATCCCCAAAACGCTCCCCGCCTACGACGCCCTCTATGAGGAAAATGTCTTCGTCATGCATCGTGAGCGCGCCCTTGCCCAGCACATCCGCCCGCTGGAAATCCTGATCCTGAACCTGATGCCCACCAAGATCACCACCGAGACCCAGATCGCCCGTCTGCTGGCAAATACCCCCCTGCAGGTGCACATGACCCTGCTGCAGACGGCCAGCCATGCGGCGACCCATGTCTCCACGGCGCATCTGGAGGCCTTTTACAAGACCTTCGATGAAGTGAAGAACAACCGCTACGACGGCATGATCATCACCGGCGCACCGGTGGAGACCATGGACTTTGAGCAGGTGGATTACTGGCCGGAGCTGTGCGAGATCATGGACTTCAGCGAGACGAATGTCTACTCCACCCTGCATGTGTGCTGGGGTGCACAGGCTGGCCTGTACTACCACTACGGCGTGCACAAGCAGCTGCTGCCGGAAAAGATGTTCGGCGTGTTCGAGCACCGGGTCACCCGCCCGTCGAACCCGCTGGTGCGCGGCTTTGACGAGGTGTTCTATGCGCCCCACAGCCGCCACACCGGCATCAGCCGCGAGGATGTGGACAACTGTAAGGCTTTGCGCATCCTTGCCGAGAGCGATGCGGCCGGGCCTTTCCTCATGAGCACCGAGAACGGACGGCAGATCTTTGTCACCGGCCACCCGGAATATGACAAATACACGCTGGATTCAGAGTACAAGCGGGATGTGGCAAAGGGCCTGCCCATCGCCATTCCGAAGAACTACTACCCCGGCGACGATCCGGAGCAGCCGCCGCTGTTCCGCTGGCGTGCCCACGCCCACCTGCTGTATGAGAACTGGCTGAACTACTATGTCTACCAGAACACGCCGTATGACCTGGGGGCCATGGAGCGGGTGAAACACGAAAAATAAAAGCACTGGTCCAAAGGAGGATGCTGCAATGGGAATCGAAACGAACAAATGGGGCTTCCGGGTCGGCAGACTGCCGCACGGCCCCCGGAACAAGATCAGCGATGTGCCGGGCGTGACGGTGGGGCACTGCACACTGGCGGACGGCAATGTCCAGACCGGCGTGACGGCCCTGCTGCCGCATCCGGGCGATGTGTTCCACGATAAGGTGCTGGCGGCCAGCCATGTCATCAACGGCTTCGGCAAGACGACCGGCCTGGTCCAGATCGACGAGCTGGGGACGCTGGAAACGCCGATCCTGTTCACCAATACCCTCAGTGTGGGCACCGTGGAGACGGCACTGGTGAAGTATATGCTGCAGCGTAATCCGGACATCTGCGAGACCACCGGCAGCGTGAACCCGGTCGTCTGCGAGTGCAACGACAGCGGCCTGAACGACATCCGGGGCCTGCATGTGACCGAAGAGCATGTCTTTGCCGCGTTGGCCGACTGCCGGGCCGACTTTGCCGAAGGTGCCGTCGGAGCCGGGCGCGGGATGCGCTGCCACGGCCTGAAAGGCGGCATCGGGTCGGCATCCCGGCAGGTGGAGCTGGACGGGAAGACCTACACCATCGGTGCGCTCGTCCTCTCGAACCATGCCGTTTTCGATGACCTCGTCGTGGCGGGGACGCCCATCCAGACACTGCTGGATGCGAAGATCCCGCCCCATGAGGACAAAGGCTCCATCATCACGGTGTTGGCTACGGACATCCCGCTCAGCGAGCGCCAGCTGCGGCGGCTCTGCCACCGGGCGCTGGTGGGCCTGTCCCGCACCGGCTCCTACTGCGGCAACGGCAGCGGCGAGATCGTGATCGCCTTTACCACGGCCAACCGGATGCCGCATTACGCCGACACGGCCATCCTGCCCATGGCCATCCTCCACGATGACGCCATCAACCCGCTCTTCCGCGCGGTGGCAGAATGCGTGGAGGAAAGCGTTCTGAGCAGCCTGCTCCACGCCGAGACCGTGACCGGAAATCATGGCCGGACGGTGCGCTGCCTGACCGAATTGCTGGAACAATAAACAAAAGCGGGAAACGCTTCCGTGTTTCCCGCTTTTGTTGCATCTTGTCGAAATCTATGCTATACTAAATCTGCTGCTTAGGTAGCAAGGCACTGCACATACGGCAGGCGGTTGGCCTACACTTCCCGAAAGGGGGTGAGGCAATGCGTATTACATTCCATATTGGTGAATTTACGATCACCATTATCGTGAAAAAACGCTGAACCGCCACCTCGGCAAAGGCGACGGTTCAATTTTTGAACTAACCTGATAGCAAGAGGTCAACCGCTTGTCGCAGTGCCTTCTTTGATTTTAGTATAGTGCGTTTTATCGTTTTTGTCAAGTGCGGCGGGAGTTATTTCCGCCGCGTTTTCTTCTTGCGCACGCTGTAGCCAAAGGTGCCCAGCTTTTTGCCCAGTGCCAGATAGTCGCCGTGGCTGTAGACGATGAGCTTTGCCTTTTCGAGACACAGCTTGCCGTTTTCGTCCAGCAGGCTTTCGTCCACATCGCAGGCTACGACCTCTGCCAGAAAGAGGTCATGGCTGCCCAGTGAAATGACCTGCGTGACCCGGCATTCGAGATTGACCGGGCTTTCTTCCAGAATGGGGCAGTCGGTCAGCACGCTGCCGGGGGCAGAATGCAGGCCGCAGGCGGCAAATTTATCCACATCACGGCCGCTTTTTACGCCGCACCAGTCCACCGAACGCACCAGCGCTTCGGTGGGCAGATTGATGGCAAACTGCCCGCTTTCCTGAATGAGGTGGTGGCTGTAGCGCTCCGGCCGAACGCTGATGGACACCATGCTGGGCTGGGTGCAGATGGTGCCCGTCCAGCCGATGGTGATGAGATTGGGCTTTTCCAGCCCGCCGCAGGACACCAATACTGGCGGTTCCGGGTTCAGCAGGGTGCTGCCCCGCCAGCTCTGTTTGCTCATCCGTGATACTTCCTTTCGTAGGGTGCCCAGGTGCGCTCGCTGATGATGTAGCGCGGACGGGCTTTCGTCTCCATATAAATTTTGCCGATATACTCGCCGATCACGCCTAAGCACACCAGCTGCACGCCGCTCATGAAGCAGACGATGCACACGATGGAGGCCCAGCCGGCCACACTGCTGCCCATGGCGGCGCACACGATGGCCCAGATGACTCCGATAAAGCCGACCAGGCTCACGGCGATGCCAGATCCGGTAATAAGGCGGATGGGCTTGTTGGAAAGGCTGGTGATGCCGTCAAAGGCCAGTGCCAGCATCTTGCTCAGGGGGTAGTGGCTCTCACCGGCAAGGCGTTCGTGACGCTCGTAGGTGACTACCTCGCTCTTGAAGCCAACCAGCGGCACCATGCCGCGCAGGAAAATGTTCACTTCCCTGTAGTCGGCAAAGCTTTCCAGCACACGGGTGCTGATGAGGCGGTAGTCTGCGTGGTTGAACACGATGTCTGCGCCCAGAGCGTTCATCACATGGTAAAAGCCCTCGGCGGTGAAGCGCTTGAAGAAGGTGTCTGTATCGCGGCGGCTGCGCACGCCGTAGACCACCTCGGCACCGTCCAGATACTTTTTAACCATCTCGTCCATGGCGTTGATGTCGTCCTGACCATCACAGTCGATGGAAATGGTAACATCGCAGTTGCCGCTGTGCAGTGCCTCCATCAAGCCTGCCAGCACGGCGTTCTGGTGGCCGCGGTTGCGGCTCTGGGAAATGCCGATGAAGTGTTCATCTTCCTTTGCGAACCGGCAGATGAGCTCCCAGGTGGAATCGCGGGAGCCGTCGTTCACGAACAGCACCCGGCTCTTCTCGCTCACAAGGCCCTTTTCGGCCAGCGACTGGAGCTTCTGCAAAAACATCGGGGCCGTGATGGGCAGGACCTTTTCCTCATTGTAACAGGGGATGACGATCCAGAGAATGGGTTTGGACATGAAATGTTACCTCGTTTTATGGATTGTACGCAGGAACGGGCCGTCAGAGCACCATCTGCCGCAGCGCATCCGGCTGCAGCAGCTTGAAGCTGGAACGGTAGGTGTCCAGCAGGCCGTCCCGCTGCATCTGGCTCAGCTCGCGGGAGAGGGCGCTGCGGTCGCAGTTCAGGTAATCTGCCAGCTGGATGCGGGAGAACGGGATGCTGAAGGTCAGGTTGCCAGCCCGCTCGGCTTCACTGAGCAGATAGGCGCACACTTTGGCCCGCAGGCTTTTGAGCACCAGCAGGTCGATGCGGCGGGAGAGGGAAAAATATTTATCGCTGATGGTGCGCACAAGGTTCTGCAGCGCCTGCTGGTGGGCGGCGCTGCCGTCCGAGAGGAGCAGCCGCTCATAGGGGAAGAGCAGCACCTCGCAGCTGGAAGCTGCCACCACGGTGACGGGGCTGTCCAGACTGGAACCGCTCAGCACATCGCCGAACACGCCGCCCGGCCCCATCCGGGTGATGGGCACACGGGCCCCGCCCGGCGCAGGGCGGTAGGCTTCGATGCTGCCGGTGAGCACGATGCCCACCCGGCGGTTGGGCATCCCCGCCTGCACCAGGGCTTCGCCCTTGCCGTAGCTGCGGATCACCGCACCCAGCTCGCTCAGCAGAACGCGGAGCGCGTCGTCTTCGATGCCGGTGAAAAGAGAGGTCGATCGTAACAAAGGAAGAATGTTTTCCATAGCCGTCCTGTGAGGTTTTCTCCGGGCCCTCACCGCCCACTGGCGATTCCGTTGCGCGTGCAACGGTATTTTTGGCTCTATTATAGTAAACTTGAGCCTGTAAAGCAAATGTTTTTCGAAAAATTTGCAAATTTGTTCACGATTGGAACAGATCAAGAGAGGAAGGAACAACACAATGATGAAAAAACTGACATCCCTGCTGCTGTCGGCGGCACTGCTCGTCGGGATGCTGGCCTGCGGGGCATCGGCCAAGACGAACACCACCGTCCGGGTGGCCGGCCTGAAAGGCCCCACCACCATGGGTCTGGTGAATCTGCTGGCCATGGAAAAGAACGGAACAGCTTCCCAGAACTACGACCTGCAGCTTTACGGCGCTGCCGATGAGATCGTGCCCAAGCTCATCAAGGGCGAAGTGGACATCGCCGCCATCCCGGCCAACCTCGCCGCAACCCTTTACCAGAAGACCAGCGGCGGCATCCAGGTCATGGCCGTCAACACGTTGGGCGTGCTGTACGTAGTGGAAAAGGGCGACACCGTCCACCGCTTTGCAGACCTGAAGGGCCGTACCATCCTGTCCACCGGCAAGGGCACCACGCCGGAGTACGTGCTGCGCTATCTTCTGAAGGCCAACGGCATCGACCCGGACAAGGATGTGAAGATCGAATATTACAGCGAGGCATCTGAGGTGACTGCCCAGATGGCTGCCACGAAGAAGGACGCCATCGCTGTGCTGCCCCAGCCCTATGTGACTGCCGCCCAGATGAAGGACAGCAGCCTGCGCGTCGTGCTGGACCTGACCGAGGAATGGAACAAGGTCGCGGATACCCAGCTCATCACCGGCGTGACCGTGGTGCGCACCGCCTACGCAGAGGAGCACCCGGAGGAGGTCATCAACTTCCTGAAGGACTACCAGAAGAGCGTGGAAGCTGCCAACACCGATCTGGACGGCACTGCCGCTCTGTGCGAGGAGCAGGGTGTTGTGGCCAAGGCGGCCATTGCCAAGAAGGCCCTGCCCAACTGCAACATCGTCTACCGCATCGGCGACGAGATGAAGGCAGACGTCAATGCCTATCTGCAGGTGCTCTATGACGCTTCGCCCGCCGCCGTGGGCGGCAAGCTGCCGGATGCAACCTTCTACTACACCGAGGCCACGGTGGCCAAGCGTGTGCAGAAGGCATTCCAGCGCCTGGTCAACTCGCTGAAGTAAACAGGACTTCCATAAAAAAGTGCCGTGCAGCCGCACGGCACTTTTTCATGGGAACAGGAACCCGACCAGAAGCCCCGCCGCTGCCGGGACGACCCAGCCGAAGCCATAGGCCCCCAGCGGCAGGGCGGCGACGAAGGCGGCGGTGAACGGCAGGGCCGCAAGGACGCTCTGCATGGCCGTCAGTGTGACGGTGCAGACGTAGACGCTCCGTTTCTGGAACGCTTTGGGCAGGAACGACAGCGCGATGAGCACGATGGCTGCCGGATACAGTGCGCCCAGAACCGGGGTGGACAGCCGGATGATGCCCGCCAGCCCGATGTTGGAGATGAGCATACTGGCGGCGGCGAAAAAGCCCGCGAGAGCCGGGTAGGGGATGCGGGGGAGCAGGAGGTGGAAATACTGCCCCACACAGGCGATTAGGCCCACGCAGGTGTTGAAGCATGCGATGAGGAAGATGGCCGCTAAGAGCAGCTGCCCGGCCCGGCCGAACAGGGCACTGGCAAGGGCAGAGAGGACTTCGGCACCGGTGGTGCAGTCCGGCGCGGCGGCACCGGTCAGCGCGCCCACATGGCCCAGCATGGCGTAGACCACCAGCATCAGCCCACCCGCGAGGAAGCCCGCCCGGATGGTGTTCTGACGGATGGCGTTTTCCTCAGTGACGCCGAGGGCCTGGATGTTGATCGCGAGGACGGCCCCGAAGTTCAGCCCCGCGAGGGCGTCCATGGTCTGGTAGCCGCCCAGAATGCCTTCGAATGCAGGCAGGCGGGCATAGGCGGCGGCAGGGAAGCCGTACTGCGCGGCCACCGGGTGGAGCAGACAGCCCGCGAACAGGACGAAGATCAGCGCGATGAGGGCCGGGCAGAGGATGCGGCCCAGCCAGTCGGTAAGCTTTTCCGGATGGAGCGCCACGAGGAACGCCGCCGCAAAGAAAACGATGGAGTAGCCCAGCTGCAGACCGCGCCCGCCGCCCACCAGAGGCACCAGCATCTGGAACGAGGTGCTGGCTGTGCGGGGGATGGCGAGGCATGGCCCGATGGAGAGATAGACCAGAATGGTGAACACGAGGGAAAATTTCGGGTGGACCCGGCTGGCAAGCTGGTCGAACCCGCCCGCTCTGGCCACGGCCACCACGCCTGCGATGGGCAGGCCGATGGCGCTGACGGCGAACCCGGTAAAGGCAGGCCAGAAGTTGGAACCGGCCTGTGCGCCGAGATGGGGCGGAAAGATCAGGTTTCCGGCTCCGAAGAACATCGAAAACAGCGTAAAACCGAGGAGCAGGCGCTGCCTGACGGGGAGCTTCTGCATGGGGGAGGGCCTCCTTTCCGGGCGGGATGCCCGATGAACTACTTTACAGTATAGAAGCGAAAACTCCTCACGTCAAGAAAAAGAAAGGTGAAGAATTGTATTCTATCACATGATATGCTATCTTATAAAAGAAAAAACAGGGAACGGGAAGGAGCGGACGAACGCAATGAAACAAACGAAAAAAAGCCGCCTGGAAAAGTGGGCGGCGGCGGGATTCTGGCTGGCGGTCTGGCAGGCTGCGGCCATGGCCGTGGGGCAGGAGGTCTTTCTGGTGTCACCGGTGCAGACGCTGGGCACCCTGCTGGAACTGCTGCCCCAGGCGGAATTCTGGCAGCGCATTGGCTTCAGTGCCGGGCGCATCCTGCTGGGCTTCGGGCTAGGGGCGGTGTCCAGTGTGGTGCTGGCCGTGGCCGCCGGGCGCTGGGCGTGGGTGGAAGCCCTGCTCGCGCCGGTGCTGCAGCTGGTCAAAGCCACGCCGGTGGCAAGCTTTATCATTCTGGCGCTGGTGTGGGTGCGGGGGGCATCGCTTTCGGTGCTCATCAGCTTTTTAATGGTGCTGCCCGTGCTGTACGGTGCGGTGCGCACCGGCATCCAGAGCGCAGACCCACAGCTGTTGGAGATGACGAAGGTGTTTCGCCTTCCGCTGGGCCGACGGCTGCGGGCGGTGTGGCTGCCTGCGGTGCTGCCGGCCTTCCGGCAGGGATGCAGCGTGGCCCTTGGCATCTGCTGGAAGAGCGGCGTTGCCGCTGAGGTGATCGGCCTGCCCAATGGCAGCATCGGCGATGCACTCTACCGGGCCAAGATCACCCTTTCCACCGGGGAGCTGTTCGCATGGACGTTTGTGATCATCCTGCTCAGCGCCGGGTTTGAAAAGCTGTTCCTGGCCCTGCTGGACAGAGCCGTGGCCCGTGTGCTGGGGGAAGAGGGTGTGTAAAATGCAATACAAACTGGAAATTTCGAACCTGACAAAACGCTTCGGAGAAAAAACGCTCTTCGAAGCGCTGGACCTGACCGTTACCGGCCCGGTCATCCTCTGGGCACCCAGCGGGTGGGGCAAAACGACCCTGCTCCGCATCCTTATGGGGCTGGAAGTGCCTACCTCCGGCACCGTGACCGGCGTGGGGAAGGTGGGGGCTGTCTTTCAGGAAGACCGGCTCTGCCCGCAGCTGAACGCCATCCAGAACGTGGAACTGGTGCTCCCGGATGGGAAAACGAAATACAGAGAGCAGATCCACAACGACTTTTTACAGATTGGATTGGATAAAGCCGCCCTCTCGCTCCCGGCACGAAAGCTGTCCGGCGGGCAGAAACGCCGTGCGGCCCTGCTGCGGGCACTCTGGGCCGAGAGCGACACCCTGCTGCTGGACGAGCCGTTCACTGGCATGGACCCCGACACCATGAAAAAGCCGCAGCGCTGCTGAAGGAGCGCTGCGGCGAAAAGGTCGTTCTGCTGGCCACCCACGATCAGGAGGCCATTCAGGAGCTGGGGTGGCGGGTGATGGAATTATAACAATTCTGCCAGGATGCTGTTTTGCACGATCAGCCCGGCGGGGGTCAGCGCAAGGGTGCGGCCGTCGAAGGACGCATAGCCGTTCTTGACGCAGTTTTTGACAAAGGCAAGCTGCGACGTGGAAAATTCCTTCCCGAAGCGGGTCTTGTACTCTACCAGGTCCAGCCCCTTGCGCAGACGCAGCTGTAAAATAAGGTAGTCCTCTGCGCCGCAGCTGCCGTCCATCACCGGGGCGGCGGCATCGTTCAGGAAAGCGGCGGTGTCCGGCGGGTAGTAGAACCGTCTGCCGCCCATGCAGGAGTGCGCCGCCGGGCCAAGGCCCAGATAGTCGCCGCAGTCCCAGTAAATGAGGTTGTGTCTGCCCTCATAGCCGGGCTTTGCAAAGTTGGAGATCTCGTACTGTTTGTAGCCGTGGTGTTCCAGCTGCTCGACGGCGTAGAGATAAAAGTCCGCCGCTTCGTCCGGGGAGGGCAGCCCCTCCGGCGGATGCCGGCCAAACGCGGAGTCCGGCTCGATCTTCAGCAGATATGCCGAAATATGGGTAGCCCCACCACCCTCGATCAGTTCCAGCGTTTCGTCAAACTCGGCTTCGGTGTAGTGCGGCAGTGCCAGCATGATGTCGCCGCTGATGTTCTCGAAGCCTGCCCGCCGCGCGGCTGCGAATGCCGCCCGCGCCTGCCGGGCCGTGTGGGGGCGGCCCAGCGTTTTCAGCTGGCTGTCCCGCGCAGACTGGACGCCGAAGGAGATGCGGTTGATGCCGGCTTCCCGGAAGGCGCAGAGCGATGCTTCGGTGACCGTTTCCGGGTTGGCTTCCAGCGTGACCTCGGCACCGGGGCGGGGAGACGCTGCCGCGATCAGCCGGGCGGCATCCTCCGGGGCCAGCAGGCTGGGCGTACCGCCGCCAAAATAAAGGGTGTCCGGGCGGAGCGGAGCATCCGGCGAAAAGCGGTGCAGCTCCCGCAGCAGGGCGTCCACGTATGCCGAGGGGACGCCCCGCTGGCCGGGTGCGGAATAGAAATCGCAGTATCTGCATTTGGAAAAACAGTACGGAATGTGTAAATAAAGCCCAAGAGACATACAATATCACAGCCTTTTTCATGAAACGTTCATTTCTATGCAGTATACTATATTCCGTAGACCGGAGCAAGGCTCCGGAACAAGATGGGAGGACCTTACCATGGATTACAGAAATTATAACCGCGGCTATGCGGAGCCTACGATGAGCGCATCGGACTATATGAACCGCACCTATCGCTGGATGGCCAGCGGGCTGCTCATCACCTTTGCAATGGCCTATATCACCGCGACAACTCCGCTGCTGTATCTGGTCGATTCGCTTTACCTTGTGCTCACCATCGCTGAGCTGGCCCTCGTGTTCGTGCTCAGCTCTCGTGTACAGACCATGTCGGTGCAGGGGGCAAGGGCGACCTTCTTCGGGTATGCACTGCTCAACGGCATGGTGCTGAGCTACTACTTCCTCGCCTTCTCGGTGGGGACGCTGATCTTAGCCTTCCTTGCCACTTCGCTGTACTTCGGCCTGATGGCGGTCTACGGCACCACCACCCATAAAGACCTGACCGGCTGGGGCCCCCGCCTGATGATGGCACTGGTGGCCATGCTCATCACCGGCTTTGTGGGCATGCTGTTCGGCTTCGGTTTTGGCGGCTCGGTGCTCTACTGCGGCATCGGCCTGGTGGTGTTCATGTTGCTGACCGCCTATGATACCCAGAAACTGCAGCAGATGTACAGCTATTACGCTGCCGACGCCGAAATGGCGGAAAAAGCTTCCATCTACGGCGCACTGACGTTGTATCTGGACTTCATCAACATCTTCCTGTATGTTGTGCGCCTGCTGGGCATGAACAGCCGCCGCCGCAACTGACGATCCTAAAAAATAAGGGATGTGCCCGCCGGGCACATCCCTTATTTTTTATAAGAACAACTGAATAAACCCTGCGCAGCCATCGCACACTACAATCAGAATTTGGACCGTACACAAACGATGATTGGAGTAACGAACCATGGAACAACTCAAAAGATTTCTGCGGGACAAGGGGTTTGCGCTGGCGCTGCTGGCCTGTCTGGTGGCCGCGGCTGCGGCGGGCGTCTGGGCCGTGCGAACCGTCCGGGACGAGCTGAAGGAGAACCTTGACGGCCTGAACGAGCCGGACAGCACTTCGACCTTGCCCGGCATCGACGAAGACCTGACGATCATCCCGGAGGAGGAATATCCCGAATGGCAGCAGCCTACTACGCCCGCCGCAAACAGTGTGGCCAATGTCCCCAAGGCCGACCCGGCCCCCAAAGCCGGGTCTTCAACGTCGTCTGCTGCCTCGTCTGGGCAGGCGTCTGGCTCTGGTTTGGTGCACGAACCCTCCGCACTGCAGGGCGCATCCTCGCCTGCCAGCAGTTCAGCTGCGCCTGCCTCCACGCAGCCCGTCTCGGGCAGGGTCTTGAACGCCTACAGCGGCGATGAGCTGGTGTACAGCAGCACCCTTGGCGACTGGCGCACCCACAACGGCATCGACTATGCAGCCCGCGAAGGCGAAGCAGTTCCTTCCCCGGTGGACGGCAGCGTGGTGCTCGCTGGTGCCGATGGCAGCTGGGGGCCGGTCGTGGCCGTGAAGGACAGCGCAGGCCGTGTCTGGCGGCTCTGCGGTGTGGCCAGCCCCAAGGTGAAAGAGGGCGACACCGTGTCGGCCGGGCAGGTGCTCGGCACCGTGGGCAGCGTGAGCTGCGAGTGCGCCGAGGAGAGCCACCTGCATCTGGAAGTGAAGCAGGGCGACAGCTATCTGGACCCCGCAGCGTGCAGGAACTGAATCAGCGGCCCGCCGGAGGGAAAAAGCCCCCGGCGGGCTTTTTTGTGTGGGGATTTCCAGCAGTTCCGGGCTGGGAAGCGATTGCATTTGGAAGCCGATTCTGGTATGATACAATAGAACAAGTTTCGACAGAGCGTGAACGCAGGAGGAAGCAGGATGGCAAAGGTGTTGATCGTGGGCGGCGGTGCGGCCGGGCTGATGGCGGCGGGTGCCGCCGTGCGGCAGGGGCATCAGGTGACGGTGCTGGAACACATGGACAAGCCCGGCCAGAAGATCCTTGTCACCGGCAAGGGCCGCTGCAATGTGACCAACGACTGCCCGGCAGAGGAGTTTCTGCGCCATGTGCGCACGAACCCGCGCTTTCTGTATTCGTCGCTGGGGGCCTTTCCACCGGCAAAGACCATGGAACTGTTCGAGGGCCTTGGCGTGGAGCTAAAGGTGGAGCGCGGCCGCCGGGTGTTCCCGGTATCTGACAAGGCCGAGGAGATCCGGCAGGCGCTGCTGCGCTACGCCGAGGAGGCCCGCATCGTCCGCGACGGGGCCCAAAAACTGCTGCTGGAGCCGCTGGCCCCGGTTGAGGAGGCTGCCCCTGCGGTGCCGGAAAACCCGCGCCACCCCAAAAAGAAAAAGCCCGGTGCGGCCTGCCGCTGCGTCGGGGTGCGGGGCACCTCCGGCCGGGAGTACCGGGCGGATGCCGTGCTGGTGGCCACCGGCGGCGTGAGCTACCCCACCACCGGCTCTACCGGCGACGGCTACAAACTGGCCCAGCAGGCCGGGCACACCCTCATCGAGCCGGTGCCCAGTCTGGTCAGTCTTGTGAGCCATGACGCGGACTGCAAAAAGATGATGGGCTTGGCGCTGAAAAACGTCACCCTGACCCTGTTCGAGGACAGCAAGGCCATTTTTGACGAGCAGGGCGAAATGCTGTTCACTCATTTTGGCATCAGCGGCCCGCTGACTTTGAGCGCATCCAGCCATCTGGGCGACATGAAAAAACACAAGTATCATGCGGAGATCGACCTCAAGCCCGCTCTCAGCGAGGAGCAGCTTTATGACCGCATCACGCGGGATTTTGCCCTGCTGGCAAACCATGCGGCGCAGGGCGCGCTGGTAAAGCTTTTGCCGTCCAGTATGCAGCCGGTGATGGTGGCGCGCTGGGGCATCGACCCGGCTACCAAGGCAAACCAGATCACCCGGGAGCAGAAGAGGGAGCTGGTGCAGCTGATGAAGCACTGGCGGGTGTCCATTGATGCCCGGGGCGATCTGGCCCACGCGGTGATCACCAGCGGCGGCGTGTCCGTGCGGGAGGTGGACCCCAAAACCATGCAGAGCAAAAAGGCGCTGGGCCTGTATTTTGCGGGCGAAGTGCTGGATGTGGATGCCTATACCGGCGGCTACAACCTGCAGATCGCCTTCTGCACCGCACAGAGTTTTGCAAATAATTTATAATTTATATAGAAGGAGACATACACATGATTTCTGTTGCGATCGACGGGCCTGCAGGTGCAGGCAAATCTACGCTGGCACGCCGTTTGGCGGCTGAAATGGGCTATATTTATGTGGATACCGGTGCCATGTACCGCGCCATCGGCCTGTATGCCCTGCGCGCAGGCAAGGACCCCAAGGACAACGAGGCCGTCAATGCACTGCTGCCGGAGATCTCGCTGCGGCTGGATTCGGTGGACGGCGAACAGCACATCTACCTGAACGGGGAGGACGTCAGCCGGCTCATCCGCACCGATGAGGTGGGCATGGCGGCTTCGGCTGTGGGGGCCAACCCGGCAGTCCGCGCCTTTTTGCTGGATCAGCAGCGCGATATGACCCGGACCCAGAACGTTCTGATGGACGGCCGCGACATCGGCACGGTGGTGCTGCCGGATGCCACGGTGAAGATCTTCCTCACCGCCACGCCGGAAGCCCGCGCCACACGCAGGTGGAAAGAGTATCAGGAGAAGGGCGTGGACATCTCCTTTGAAAAGGTGCTGGAAGATGTGAAACAGCGCGATTATCAGGACACCCACCGCGAGGCTGCCCCGCTGAAGCAGGCCGACGACGCCGTTCTGCTGGACACCTCTGAGCTCAACTTTGAGCAGAGCCTGGATGCCATGAAACAGATCATCGCATCCAAGGTCTGAGAGGAGCGCAATGGTACTCTATTATATTTTGCTCCCGCTGGCGTGGATCGTGTTCCACATCGGGTTCCGGGTGGAGTGCATCGGCCGGGAGAATCTGAAGAAAGTCCGGACGAACGGCTGCATCATCGCACCGAACCATGTCTCCGCCATCGACCCGGTGTTCGTGGTCATCACCCGGTTCTGGGGGCGGCGGATGGTGGTCTTTGCCAAGAAGGAACTGTTCGAGATCAACGCCCTGCTCACATGGTTCTTCCGCTGGATGGGGGCGCTGTGTGTGCGCGGCACCCGCGAAGAGCTGGATGTGATCGACCAGACGGTGGAGGCCTGCCGGAACGGCGGCACACTGCTCATCTTCCCGGAGGGCACCCGCGAAAAGGACGGGAAGCTTCTGCCGCCCAAGAGCGGACTGTTCGTCATTGCGGCGCAGGCGGCGGTGGACGTGGTGCCGGTGCGCATCCTTTACGACACACCGGACGGCAGGATGAAGCTGTTCTGCAAGGTGAAGGTCGTCTACGGCGAGCCGATGCCTGCAGAGCAGTTTGCCATGGAGAGCCGCCGCGACCTGAAGACCCTGCGGGCCAACAAGCAGGCGCTTCTGGACGCATGGGAAGAACTTGGGCAGCAGGCTTGAGTGCACAGGCTTACCCTCTCAGGCGCTTCGCGCCAGCTCTCCCTAGGGGAGAGCTTTTAATCGAACGATAAACTTTATCGAGAATTGCCAAAACCTCCCACTTTGGGGGAGGTGGCATCGCGCAGGCGATGACGGAGAGGGTAAGGCCGATCAAGACAGGAGGATAACATGGAGATTCGTTTGGCGAAGACGGCGGGGTTCTGCTTTGGTGTCAAGCGGGCGGTGGACCTGACGTATAACCTGCTGGATGGGGGCCACAAGGTGGCAACGCTGGGGCCGCTCATCCACAACCCGCAGGCTGTGGCCGATATGGAGCGCCGGGGGGCGCTGGTGGCCGACACGGTGGATGACATCCCCGCCGGGTACGAGGTGGTCATCCGCAGCCACGGCGTGCCCCGCAGCATTTACGACACGCTGGAGCAGCGCGCCCTGGTCTACCACGACGCGACCTGCCCCTTTGTGAAGAAGATCCAGAACATCGCCGCCAGGGCGGAGGCCGAGGGCGCAGTGCTGCTGGTGGCAGGCGACAAGACCCATCCGGAGGTGCAGGGGATCGTGGGCCACACCCGCGGAGAGGTGTTCGTTTTTGCCGATCTGGCCGAGTTGAAGGCATGGAAAGGCCCCTCTGACCCGCAAAAACCCCTGTTTGCAGTTGCACAGACCACATTTCAGGTTACAAAATGGCAAGAAAGTTCGGAGTTTCTCAAAAAAGCCTATACAAACGCCCGAATTTTTGATACAATATGTAATGCGACGTGGGCGAGGCAACAGGAAGCGGAAGACCTCAGCCAAAAATGCGACATCATTGTTGTCATTGGCGGTCATCATTCTTCCAATACCCAAAAGCTGGTACAGGTCGCCGCAAAACACACGCGTGCCGTAACGGTCGAGACAGCGAGCGAACTTCGGCCGGAATGGTTTGCAGATGTTAAAGTGGCGGGCGTGACAGCCGGGGCTTCAACGCCATCGTCTATTATTGAGGAGGTACTTAACAGTATGAGCGCAGAAATCAATGACAGCATGAGCTTTGAGGAGATGCTGAATGCATCCGAGGAAAAGCGTGTTCATGCAGGCAGTATTGTGAAAGGAATCGTGACCAGCATCTCTGCCAACGAGATCCAGGTGGATATCGGAGCGAAGCAGACCGGCTTTGTCAAGCTGAGCGAGCTGACCGATGATTCCTCCGCCAAGGTCGAAGACCTGGTGAAGGTTGGCGATGAGCTGGACCTCATCGTCGAGAAGGTTATGGATCAGGATGGCGTCATCCAGCTCTCCCGCAAGAAGCTCGCATCTCGCAAGGGCATGGAAGAGATCGCTAAGGCCGCTGAGTCCGGCGAGGTCGTCGAGGGCGACGTCACCGAGTTCAACAAGGGCGGCGTTGTGGTCAACGTCAAGGGCGTCAAGGTGTTCGTTCCTCGTTCTCAGGCTACTATGCGCCGTGATGAGGACTACACCGCTCTGGTTGGCCAGCACGTTCAGCTGGTTGTCACCGAGTGCTCCGGCCGCAAGATCGTCGGCAGCATCAACAAGGTGACCGCCGAGCAGAACAAGGCAAAGCGTGAAGAGTTCTGGGCAAACGTTGAGGTGGGCAAGACCTACACCGGCGTTGTCAAGAGCCTGACTTCTTACGGTGCATTCGTCGATATCGGCGGTGTGGACGGTCTGTGCCACATCAGCGAGCTGAGCTGGAACCGCATCAAGCATCCTTCCGAGGTCGTCTCCGTTGGTGACACCATCGAAGTGTATGTGAAGGACATCGACACCGAGAACCACAAGGTCTCTCTGGGCTACAAGAAGGCCGAGGACAACCCCTGGGAGCAGCTGAAGAACAACTACCCCATCGGCAGCACCTTCCATGCTCCGGTCGTCTCCCTGACCAAGTTCGGTGCATTCGTCCGCATCCTGCCGGGTGTTGATGGTCTGGTCCACATCAGCGAGATCAGCAATGACCGCGTTGAGAAGGTCTCTGACGTACTGAAGGTCGGCGATATGGTCGATGTGAAGCTGCTGGATGTCGACTTCGACAAGAAGCGCATCAGCCTGTCTATGAAGGCCCTGCTGAACGACGACGCTGAGTAATCAGCCTTTCGTTCGGAAGAAAAGCTTCTGACACAATGCGATCAACAGCCCCGTTGCCGGGAAAACGGCGGCGGGGCTGTTTTTTATCCCCTCGCAGGCAGGCCCTGCGGTTGAGGAAACGTGAGTTTTATGATACACTGGATCAAAAAACACTGGGAAGTGCTTTCCTATCTCATCTTTGGTGTGCTGACCACTCTGCTGAACATTGTGCTGTATGCGCTGTTCAACAAGCTGTTTGGCTATACAGCCGCCAACAGCTGGGGCAATGTGCTGGATAACATCATCTGCATCCTGTTTGCCTACTGCACCAACCGCGCCTTTGTGTTCCGCAGCAAAACGCAGGGCAAGGCCATGGCGAGAGAATTTGGTGCATTCGTCACCTGTCGTCTGGGTACAATGCTGCTGGACACTGCAATTATGCTGGTGCTGGGCAATCTGCTGGCTGCGCAGGGTGCAGCGCTGATGGACGAGCTGATGCAGGGGGTGCTGAGCGTGGTGGCCCACTGGCTTGGCCCGGATACGGCCATCCAGATGGCAGCCTCCTATGCAGGCACACCGGCGGGGGTCACGGATGGTTCTGCCGCTATTGCCGTCATCGGCGGTGCAGACGGCCCCACGGCGATCTTCGTTACCAGCCGCTACAATGCGCAGGCACTGTGGGGCCTTGCCGTGAAGGTCTTTTCCAATGTACTGGTGATCGTGCTGAACTATGTGTTCAGCAAGCTGATCATTTTTAAGAAAAAGTAAGCAGAACCCTCTCAGTCGCTTGACGGCGACAGCTCTCCCGAAGGGCGAGCTTTTTTTGCAGGAGAAGAAAAACTTCTCCTCCGAGCATAAAGCTCCCCCATTCGGGGGAGCTGGCATCGAGCGTATGCGAGATGACTGAGAGGGTTTTACAAATCATCAACACTTTAGGAGGTACGGTTTTATGAAGCGTGGTCTGAAAGGTTTTGCATTTCTGGTCTCCGGTCTGGTGCTGGGCATCATTGGTGCAACGGTCTCAGCAACTGCAATTGCCCTGAGTGCTGTCGGCATGGCAAAGGTGCGCCGTGCCAGCAAGTAAAAAAGGAGAAAAAAACATGACTCGTGAAGAAATTCTCTCCCATGTCGATCACACCCTGCTGAAGCCGGAGGCCACCTGGCCCCAGATCCAGACCCTGTGTGACGAAGCCATTGCAAACCACACCGCATCCATCTGCATCAACACCTGCTACGTCAAGCAGGCGGTGGAGTATATGGCGGGCCGCATCCCGGTATGCTGCGTGGTGGGCTTCCCTCTGGGTGCCATGGATACCGCCAGCAAGGCGTTTGAAGCCAAGACTGCCATTGAGAATGGTGCCGCCGAGGTGGATATGGTCATCAACATCGGCCGCCTGAAGAACAAGGAGTACGATGCCGTGCGCGAGGACATCCGCGCCGTGAAGCAGGCGGTGGGCGACAAGGTCCTGAAGGTCATCATCGAGACCTGCCTGCTGACCGACGAGGAAAAGGAAAAGATGTGCGATATCGTCTGCGAGGCAGGCGCGGACTACATCAAGACCAGCACCGGCTTCTCCACCGCAGGCGCAAACTTCCACGATGTGGAGCTGATGGTCAAGGGCGTGCATGGCCGCTGCAAGGTCAAGGCTGCCGGCGGCATTTCTACCGTGGAGGACATGGAGACCTTCCTTGCGCTGGGTGCTGACCGTCTGGGCACCTCCCGCGCTGTCAAAATTCTGAACGGCGAGCAGGCAAAGGGTTACTGAGTTTTTTCAACAAAAGCACAGCGAAAGCTGTGCTTTTGTTGCTCAAACCGGTCTTCTTAATCAATTTTGGAATGTTGTATAAAAAGAGTCAGACTGTTCTTGACATTTCGACGAAGAGATGATAAGATATTACGCAGAAAACAACTGAATACCGACTTATCAAGAGCGGCTGAGGGGACAGGCCCTGTGAAGCCCGACAACCTGCGCGTGAGCGCAAGGTGCCAAATCCTGCGGGAAACCGAGAGATAAGAGTGCAACGCTCAGAGCTTCGGTTCTGAGCGTTTTTGTTTGCGCAAAAAATCTTGATGCCGTGTAGGAAGCTGTGAATGGATCACCACATTTTATGGAGGACAACTTTTATGGCAAGACACCTGTTTACTTCTGAGTCCGTCACCGAAGGACATCCCGACAAGATCTGCGACCAGATCTCGGATGCCATTCTGGACGAAATCCTGACCCACGACCCCAATGCCCGCGTGGCCTGCGAGACCTGTGCATCCACCGGCCTTGTGCACATCATGGGCGAGATCACCACCAACTGCTATGTGGATTTCCAGAAGGTCGTCCGCGAGGTGGTGGCAGATATCGGCTACACCCGCGCAAAGTTCGGCTTTGATGCCGACACCTGTGCCGTCATCTCCAACATCGACGGCCAGAGCCCCGACATCGCACTGGGCACCAACGATCAGGTGGGCGGTGCAGGCGATCAGGGCATGATGTTCGGCTATGCCTGCGATGAGACCCCGGAGCTGATGCCTATGCCCATCAGCCTTGCCCACAAGCTGGCAAAGCGCCTGACCGAGGTGCGCAAGAACGGCGAGATGGACTATCTGCGTCCGGATGGCAAGAGCCAGGTCACTGTGGAGTACGATGAGAACAACAAGCCCGTGCGTGTGGATGCTGTGGTCATCTCCAGCCAGCACAGCGACAGCGTCAGCATGGAACAGCTGCGCGCCGATGTGATGGAGAAGGTCATCAAGGCCACCATCCCTGCCGAGCTGCTGGACGAGAACACCAAGTATTACATCAACCCCACCGGCCGCTTCGTTGTGGGCGGCCCGCAGGGTGACACCGGCCTGACCGGCCGCAAGATCATCGTGGACACCTACGGCGGCTATGCCCGTCACGGCGGCGGTGCCTTCTCCGGCAAGGACCCCAGCAAGGTGGACCGCAGCGCTGCCTATGCGACCCGCTGGGTGGCAAAGAACATCGTGGCTGCAGGTCTGGCCAAGCAGTGCGAAGTGCAGGTGGCGTATGCCATTGGCGTGGCAAAGCCTGTGTCCATCATGGTGGATACCTTTGGCACCGGCACCGTCTCGGATGAGAAGATCGAGCAGGCTGTGGAAAAGGTGTTCGACCTGACCCCCGCCGCCATCATCCGCGAACTCGACCTGCGCAAGCCCATCTACCGCAAGCTGGCCGCATACGGCCACATGGGCCGCGAGGATCTGGGCGTGAAGTGGGAGAACACCGACCGCGTGGATGAACTGAAGGCCGCTGTGGCAGCGCTGTGATCGGCATAAGAAACTGAAAAAACGGTCCGGGACCTTTCCGCTGGGAGAGGCCCCGGACTATTTTTTGTGTCGAAGAAGGCGGGTTTGTATGAAAAAACTGTGGTTTTTGTAAAAAACTCACAGAGTCCTACGGATTTTGGAATAACAGCTGTGCAAGGCGCAGAAAATCCGCTCATGGGGGAATTTTTTGGTGTCGAAACGGAGATTTTGTGATAGAATAGAAACAGATATGGACTTCAGCGGTCCTGTTGTCGGCTTGGTTTAAGGAACATGAAGGAGTTGTAACAATGTCTAACGAAGTTAACCCGATGGCATTTTTTCAGGAGCCCAGCGTTGCAGATCTGCGTCTGCTGGCCTGCCCCGGTGCAGAGGAACTGACCGGCCTGATCGACAGACACCTTGTCGAGTGGGCAAAGTCTGCCGGTGTGGAGAAGGATAGCTTCATCATCCCCTGCGACTGCCCCCGCTTCCAGAGTGGCGATGCCAAGGGTCTGGTGAAGGAGTCGGTGCGCGGCGACGATATCTTCATCGTGGTCGATCCCGGCAACTACAGTGTGACCTACAAGCTGTTCAACTACGAGAACCACATGTCTCCGGACGATCACTTCGCCAACCTGAAGCGCCTGATCCAGGCAGTGGCCGGCAAGGCACACCGTGTGTCGGTTATTATGCCCAGCTTGTACGGCGGCCGTCAGCATCGCCGTGTGGTGCACGAAAGTCTGGACTGCGCTGTGGCCCTGCAGGAGCTGCAGACCATGGGTGTGCGCAACATCATCACCTTTGATGCTCATGACCCCCGCGTGCAGAACGCTGTGCCGCTGATGAGCTTTGATAACGCAATGCCCACCTATCAGGTGCTGAAGAGCCTGCTGAAGAAGGACCCGGACCTCTCCTTTGATAAGAGCAAGTTTACCGTGGTCAGCCCGGACGAGGGCGCCATGAACCGCAACATGTACTTCTCCAGTGTGCTGGGCTGCAATCTGGGCATGTTCTACAAGCGCCGCGATTACACCCGCGTGGTGAATGGCCGTAACCCCATCGTTGCCCACGAGTATCTGGGCGAGAGCGTGGAAGGCAAGACCGTCTTCATCGCGGACGATATCATTGCTTCCGGCGAGAGCATGCTGGAGGTCGCCAGCAACCTGAAGGAGCGCGGCGCTGCCAACATCATCGCCAACGCCACCTTCCCCCTGTTCACCAGCGGTCTGGAGAAGTTCGACAAGGCTGTGGCCGAGGGCAAGCTGACCTATGTTGTGGGCACCAACCTGACCTACCGTATGCCTGAGCTGCTCACCCGCGACTGGTATGTGGATGTGGATGTTTCCAAGTACGCTGCCTACTTTGTGGTGGCTCTGAACCACGACATGTCTGTTTCCAGCATCATTGACCCCATCAAGAAGATCGAGGCTCTGCTGGCAAAGCGCGGCTGATCAAACGCAAACCAAAAGGGAGGCTTCCTGCGAAGGAGGCCTCCCTTTTTAGCGTCCGGAAAAGGGTCTGGTTTTACAACGTCCCGTCCTTCAGGCAGCGCACGAGGGCGGGCACTTCGTAGAGGAGCATGAGGACCCAGCCGACGGCGTAGCTGTAGGGCAGCGCCTCGATGTCCATGTGGAGGATGAGGACGAAAACGGCGGCAGCGGCCACACGGCCTGCCATGTTGAGCATACTGCTGTTGAGGGTGATCTTCAGGTCGCCCAGGCCGCGGAAGCCGCCTTGCACACCGTTGGTGAGGGCAGGCATCAGGTAGAACAGGGAGACGAGCCGCAGAAAGCGGACACCAAGCTCCACGACTTCGGGTTGGTCTGCGAAGAGGCGGATGATGGGTTCGGCGCAGACGTAGCAGAGGATCGTGATGCAGACGGCGTAGACGGCTTCGATCTTCAGGCCGCAGAAGAAGCCCTTGCGGACGCGGTCCTTTTTCCCGGCACCCCGGTTCTGCGCCATGAGGGTGGTCATGGCGTGGCCGATGTTCTGCTGCGGGGTATAGGCAAAGTCGTCAATGCGGGAAGCAGCGGTAAAGGCAGCCATAGCGTTGACACCCATGGTGTTCACGATGGCCTGCACCGCGATCTTGCCAAGCTGCACGGTGGCTTGCTGCATGGCGCTGGCCCAGCCGTAGCTGACGGTCTTTTTCAGCAGGGAGCTGTCAAAAATGAGCCAGCGGCGGCCAAGCTGCAGGACGGGGATCTTCCAGCGGATATAGACGAGGCAGAGCGCACAGCAGGCGGCTTCGCTGAGGACGGTGGAAAGCGCACAGCCTTCCGAGCCCCAGGCCAGAACCTCAACAAAGAACAGGTCGCCGCCGATGTTCAGCACAGAGCTGATCATCAGGAAATACAGGGCACTCTTGCTGTCGCCCAGTGCACGCATGGTGGCGGCAAGGAAGTTATAGAAGAAGGTGAAGATCAGGCCTGCAAACACGATGCGCAGGTAGTTCACCGCGATGGGAAGGATCTCTTCCGGGACCTGGAGCAGCCGCAGCAGGGGATTCGCCAGCAGGATGCAGACCAGCGAGAATGCCAGCGAGAACACGGTGCCTGCAATGGCGGTGGTGGACACCTGACGCTCCATCAGCTGGGTATCACCGGCACCGAATGCGGTACTGACCAGAATGCCGGCACCCAGACACATGCCGTTGATAAAAAGGATGGCCAGAGTCATGAGCGGGTTGGAGGTGCCGACGGCGGCAAGAGCTTCCTCGCCCACGAACTTGCCCACGATGATGCTGTCGGCGGCGTTGTAGGTGAGCTGGAACAGGTTGCCCAGCACGAGGGGAATGGTGAAGTTCACCAGCAGCGGTGTGATGCTGCCGGTGGTCATATCTTTTGTCATGGTAGATGCTCTTTTCTGTTGGAATCAAAAATTCAGGTTCTGCCGTCCGCTGAGGATGACGAGGGCCGAACGGCTGGTGCCCTTGGCCAGCAGCTGCGCAGCGGCGTGGAGGGCGGCACCGGCGCTGAGCGAAGCGGGGATGGCATCGGTGATGAGGACCTTCTGTGCGGCGCGGGCGGCGTCGGAGCGGGTGACGGCGGCGACGTTGTCCACCACGTAGGCATTGTAATTTTTGGGAATGAAGCCGAAGCCCATCTCCGGGATGCCGTGGCCGCCCGTGAACCCGCCGCTGAGGGCCTGGCTCTCAAACGGCTCGACCGCCACCATCCGGACGTCGTTCGTCCAGGCTTTGAGCGTTTCGCCCACGCCGGTGATGGTGCCTGCGCTGCCCACGCTGACCACGACGCTGTCCACAAGGCTCCTGCCCTCCCGCGCGATGGCTTTGGCGATGGCGGGGCCGGTGACGCGGCGGTGGTATTCGGGGTTGTTGTCGTTGGCGAGCCAGTTCATATAGTACCAGCCGTTCTCCGCAGCTTTGCTCTCGGCCAGCGCCCGCGCACCGGCCAGACCGTTCCGGGCCGGGGAGTGCAAAATCTGGGCACCGAGGCGGAGCAGATACTCCTGCCGCAGGGCGGGGGCATCTTCCGGCATGGCGATCACGATGGGGTGTCCGGCGGTGCGGCTGGCCAGAGTCAGTGCCGCCGCAAAGGCACCGGTGGAAGCTTCGATGATGGGCTGGCCGGGGGCCAGCGCATGCTGCTCTGCTGCAAGGGCCAGCATCCCTTCGGCAAGGCCGTCCCGGGCCGTGCCGGTGGGGCCTGCAAAGTCCAGATAGGCATACAGCCGTCCCTTCAGCCCGCAGGCGGCAGCATAGCCGCGCAGCTCCACGATGGGGCAGGGCAGCAGGGTCTGGTAAAAGTTCGGATAAATGGCCACGAAATTCCTCCTTCGGTGGGATACATTATAATAATCCTAACGCAAAGCGGGCGGGGCGTCAAGCTGCACTTTGGCAAAAATGGAGAAAATCCGCGAAAAAATCTGGCAGAGTGATGAAGAAAAGCCTTGACAAGGGGCGAACAGTCTGCTATACTCCGTATGTAAAGCAAAAAAACTTTACAAACGATGGAAGGTCAGGGCAGAAACGCACAATGGCAAAAGATCTGGAAATGGGCTATCTGCTGGACTTTTACGGCGAGGTGCTCACCGAGAAACAGCGCGAAATGCTGCGCCAGTATTACAACGATGACCTTTCGCTGAGCGAGATCGGCGAGAACTTCGGCATCACCCGTCAGGGTGCGCGGGATGCCATCAAGCATGGCGAGAACGCGCTGAAGGAGCTGGAGGAAAAGGTCGGCTTTGCGGCGCGTTACCGCCGCGTGCAGCAGAAGCTGGAAGAGCTGGAGCAAATGGTGATCGATGCACGGTTCGAGTGCACCGGCCCCTACGCGAAACTTACCACCACCGAGTATGCAGCCACTTTGACCAAGATGCTGGGGATCATCCGGTCCATGGACGAGGTCAACGAGAGCTGATGCTCAGATCATTCTGAGAGGAGCACCGTACAATGGCATTTGAATCCCTTACCGACCGCCTTGCCGGTGTGTTCAAAAAGCTGCGCGGTCACGGCAAGCTGACCGAGGCAGATATCAAGGCCGCGATGCGTGAGGTGCGCATGGCCCTGCTGGAAGCCGATGTCAACTATAAGGTTGCCAAGGACTTCTGTGCAAAGGTGTCCGAGCGCGCCATGGGTCAGGAGGTCATGGAAAGCCTGACCCCGGCACAGCAGGTGGTCAAGATCGTCAACGAAGAGCTGGTTACCCTGATGGGCGGCAGCGAAGCGGCCCGCCTGAACATCAAGAACAAGGGCCAGACGATCATCATGCTCTGCGGCCTGCAGGGCAACGGTAAAACCACCCACGCCGCAAAGCTGGCAAAGTACTTTATCAAACAGGGCCGCCGCCCCATGCTGGTGGCCTGCGATATTTACCGCCCTGCGGCCATCGATCAGCTGCAGGTGGTGGGCAAACAGGCGGGCGCACCGGTCTTTACGTTGGACGGCGAAAAGCCGCCGGTCATCGCCAAAAAGGCGCTGGCACACGCCAAGGATTACGGCAATGACATCGTGATTCTGGATACCGCCGGTCGTCTGCAGATCGACGATGTGCTCATGCAGGAGCTGGTGGACATCAAGGAAGCCGTTCCTGTGGACGAGACCCTGCTGGTGGTGGATGCCATGGCCGGTCAGGATGCCGTGAACGTTGCCAAGACCTTTAACGAGAAGGTGAGCATCGACGGCATCATCCTCACCAAGACCGATGGCGATACCCGCGGCGGTGCGGCACTTTCGGTGCTGGCCGTCACCGGGAAGCCCATCAAGTTCCAGGGCACCGGCGAAAAGCTGGACGATCTGGATGTGTTCCATCCCGACCGCATGGCAAGCCGCATCCTTGGCATGGGCGATGTGCTGAGCCTGATCGAGCGCGCACAGGAGACGGCAGACGAAAAGGCTGCCGAAGAGACCGCCAAGCGGATGATGGAGAACAAGTTCGACATGAATGACATGCTGGACCAGTTCGCACAGATCCGCAAGATGGGCGGTGCAGGCGCGATGCTGAGCATGCTGCCCGGCGGCAGCGGCATCGATCCCAGTCAGGTCGATGAAAAGGCGTTCGACCGCATCGAGGCCATGATCTATTCCATGACCAAGGAAGAACGCGAGAAGCCCTCCATCATCAACCCAAAGCGCAAGCGCCGCATTGCAGCAGGCAGCGGTACCACCGTGGCCGACGTGAACAAGCTGCTCAAGCAGTTTGAGATGATGCAGAAGATGATGAAGCAGTTCAAGAAAAGCCCCAAGGGCTTTGCCCGCCGCCTGGGCGGCATGATGGGCAACCCCAATGCCTTCCGCGGACTGAAATAATTTTTGTGATACAACCCCCTTGCGGGTTTGTACAATATAATCAACATGCGCCCGCAAGGGCCGCACAAAACAATTTTTGGAGGATATTTACCATGGCAGTTAAGATTCGTCTGCGCCGCGTTGGCGCCAAGAAGGCTCCCTTCTATCGTGTTGTTGTTGCTGACAGCCGCTTCCCCCGTGACGGCCGTTTCATCGAAGAGATCGGCACCTACGATCCCAACAAGGAGCCTTCCGAGATTAAGATCGACGCTGAGAAGGCAAAGCAGTGGATCGCCAACGGCGCACAGCCCACTGATACCGTTCGCGTCCTGCTGAAGAAGTCCAACGTTCTGTAAGTAGGGGAGGGCTGACTCATGCAGGAGCTGTTGCTGGCAGTTGCCCGCGGTCTCGTGGAGGACAAGGAAGCCGTTAAGGTCACGGTGGACGAGCCTCGCGAGGACGGCACCATCGTCTACCACCTGAGCGTGGCAGAGGGAGATATGGGCCGTGTCATCGGCAAGCAGGGCCGGATCGCAAAAGCCATTCGTGTGGTGATGCGCGCGGCTGCTGTGCGGGTCGATGAAAAGGTCCTTGTTGAGATCGACTGAGCACCCTACAGGCCCTTTGCCCTTGCGGCAAGGGGCCTTTTTGATTATAGGAGCAAGATTATGCAGCAATATCTGGAAGCGGGAAAAGTTGTTACCACCCACGGCGTGCGCGGCGAAATGAAGCTGGAGCTTTGGTGCGACGGCGTGAATTTTCTCAAAAAGGTGGGCAGGCTGTACCCCTCGGCACAGGGCGGCAGGGCCTATAAGATCGTGTCCATCCGCGCACAGGGCCAGATGGCTCTGCTGCAGCTGGAAGGCGTGGACGATATGGATGCTGCCCGTGCGCTGCGGGGGCAGGTGTTCTACTTTGACCGTAATGATGCCACCCTGCCCGCAGGCCGCTGGTATGTGGCCGACCTGATCGGGTGCGAAGTGCGGGATGCCGACACCGGCAGGGTGTACGGCGTTGTGACCAGCGTGGATCACCCCGGTGCACAGGATATCTACACCGTCAAAGCACCGAACGGCAAGGAATACATGTTCCCGGGCGTGGATGCTTTTCTGAAAGAGCGCAACCCGCCGGAGGGCTATCTCCTCGTCACCCCCATTCCGGGCCTGCTGGACGATGACTTTGACAGCGAACGGGAGGAAGAGTGAGCCATGGGAATGCGTGTGGACATCGTGACCCTGTTCCCGGAAATGTGCCAGCAGGTGCTGGATGCCAGCATCATCGGGCGTGCGGCAAAGAAGGGCTTTATTGAGACCCACTGCCACCAGATCCGGGACTACACCCTGAACAAACAGAAGCAGACCGACGATTACCCCTACGGCGGCGGCTGCGGCATGGTGCTGTACGCTCAGCCCATCGCAGACTGCCTGCGTGCTGTGCAGCAGGAAGTGGCTTCACAGGGCCGTCCGGCCCCGCATATCGTGTTCCTGACGGCAGGCGGCCAGCGCTACACCGAGGAACACGCAAAGCGGCTGGCCCAGTACGATAATCTGACACTGGTATGCGGCCACTATGAGGGCATCGACGAGCGTGTGATCGATGCTTTTGCGGATGAAGAGATCTCCATCGGTGACTACATCCTCACCGGCGGCGAGTTGGCCAGCCTTGTGGTGGCGGACAGTGTGCTGCGCCTGAAGCCCGGCGTGCTGGCTGAGCAGAAGGGCTACGAGGAAGAAAGCTACTGGGACGGCCTGCTGGAGTATCCCCAGTACACCCGCCCCGAGGTGTGGGAAGGCCGCGCCGTGCCGCAGGTGCTGCTGGGCGGCGACCACCAGAAGATCGATGCATGGCGCGGGGAACAGAGCCGGGAGCGCACCCGCCTGCGCCGCCCGGAGCTGTACGAGAAGTGGTGTGAGACCCACCCTGTGACCGAGCTGCCCAAGTGGAAGCGCGGCGAGAATGTCCGGCTGGTGAAGACCGAAGAGCAGTTCCGGGCCGCTGCACAGCTCTTTGCCGAGGGACGGAAAACCGTCTGTGCTGACGGCTGGACGGCGGAATACCTGGAAACGCTGACGCCGGAAGTGTTCCTGGAGCAGTTGAAACAGGAAAAGAAGGACGGCTGGGCCTGCTACCTGCACTACACGAAGGATGTGGCGGACGGCATGGTCAGTGTGAACCACAAGACCGGCCAGGTCGAGCACCTGTTCGTGAGCGCTGCGGCACGCGGAAAGGGCATCGGTATGAAGATGCTGGACTTTGCCCGCAAAAAGCTGCCTGAATGGCCCCACCCGGAGCTAACTGTGCTGGATACCAATACCCGTGCACTGGCCCTTTACCGCCGGATGGGCTGGGCCATCGAGGGCATCGAGCTGGTGTTCGACCCGGAAAAATTTGAGGATGTGGCCGTGGAGAGCCGCCTGCTCAAGATGCGGTACGAGGGATGAAAAAGCTGCCGAAGCCTGCAAATGTCCGCCGACAGTCGAAAAAATGTTGAAAACTTTTGTATTACCCCGCCAATGACAGGGGAATAATTTTGGTATCTTTGTATAAATGGCGAAAAAAGCCCCCATTATCATTGGGAAAACCGCCAAAAATGCGCCGGGGGGCTGTACAACCGTTTCGACTTGCGCTAAAATAGTCGTAACGCAACAGGCACAGGATACAGATTCTATACCCAAAACGATATTAGATAGGAGCGCTTTACTATGTACGTGAAAGAAGTTACCGTTGAAAATCAGGTTGGTCTGCACGCTCGTCCGGCTACCTTCTTCATCCAGAAGGCTAACGAGTTCAAGTCTTCCATCTGGGTCGAGAAGGAAGAACGCCGCGTGAACGCAAAGAGCCTGCTGGGCGTTCTGTCTCTGGGCATCGTGGGCGGTACCACCATCCGCATCATCGCTGACGGCGCTGATGAGCAGGCTGCTGTTGACGGCCTGATCAAGCTGGTGGAGTCCGGTTTTGCTGAGTAATTTGTGTCTATAAATGGAGCGGCGGGGGAACCTGCCGCTTTTTGTTTTTCAAGGAGAATCCATGACCAAAGCTGAACTGTATCAGAAAGCCTGTATGCTGCCGCTGCTGCCCGGCGTTTATATCATCCGGGATAAGACGGACACCATCATTTATATTGGCAAGGCAAAGCGGCTGCGCATCCGGGTGAGCCAGTACTTCCGCGAGGGCGTGCCCCATGACAACAAGGTCAGCCAGATGATCGCCCATGCCTATGCCTTTGACGTGATCGTCTGCCAGAGCGAGTTTGAAGCGCTGGTGCTGGAAGCCAGCCAGATCAAGGCCCACACGCCGAAGTATAACATCCTGCTCAAGGATGATAAAGGCTACAGCTATATCAAGGTGACAAAGGAGCCATGGCCCAGACTCTCCTTCGTGCTGCAAAAGGAGGAGGACGATGCCGAGTATATCGGCCCCTATACCTCCAGCTTTGCGGCGCGGCAGATGGCAGAAACCGCCATGGATGCCTTTCTGCTGCCAAGGTGCAATAAGCGCTTCCCGCAGGAGATCGGCAAAGGACGCCCCTGCCTGAATGCACACATCGGCAAGTGTATGGCGGTGTGCAGTGGCAGGATCAGCTGCGAAAACTACAATCAGGCCGTCAAGAGCGCCGTGCACCTGATCCGCTACGGCAAAAAGGACATCCTGAAGATCCTCAACGAGCGGATGCAGGAGGCCTCGGACCGGCTGGAATTTGAGACGGCGGCGCTGCTGCGGGACCAGATCGCAGCCATCACCAAGGTGAGCGCCGGGCAGAAGGTCATTGTGGACCCGGATGTGGAGATGGATGTGGTGGCGCTGGCAGGCACGCCGGACAGCGTGTGTGCGGCGGTGCTGCGCTTCCGGGACGGACGGCTGACCGATAAGCGGGAGTTTTTGTTCCACGATACCTCGGACATTGCCGCCGTGCGGGAGGAATTTCTGCCCCGGTATTATCTGGATGACGAACAGATCCCCAAGATCATTGCGGTGGACGAGCTGCCGCCGGACAGCGACGCTTTGCAGCAGGCGCTGAACGAAAAGCGCGGCAGTGAGGTGCAGCTATATGTGCCCCAGCGGGGCGATAAGGCCCATCTGGTGGAGATGGCCCACACCAACGCGGTAGAGCGTCTTGCCCGGGAGAGCGGCCGCTATGCCCGGGAGGAAAAGCTGCTGGACGAGCTGGCGCAGGTGCTGGGCCTTGCAAAGCCGCCCCGGGCCATTGAGAGCTACGACATCTCCAACTGGGGCGATGGCTCCAGCGTGTGCGGCATGGTCACCTTCAAGGACGGCAAGCCCTACAAGGCGGGCTACCGCAAGTTCAAGATGAAGACGGTGGCGGGCACTGACGACTATGCATCACTGGCAGAGACTGTCTCCCGGCGGGCGGCGGCCTACGAACGGGTTCATGAGCTGGCCGCCCATGGGCAGGCCAGCGAGGATTACTTCGGCGAGAAGCCGGACCTGCTGCTGATGGACGGCGGCAAGGGCCAAGTCAGTGCGGCCAAAGCGGCGCTGGCGGGCACCAAGCTGGCGGATGTGCCGCTCTACGGCATGGTGAAGGACGACCACCACCGCACCCGCGCCATTGTGGACAGCGACGGCCGGGAAATTGCCATCAATATGAACCGGGGCACCTTTACCTTTATCACGGCCATTCAGGACGAGACCCACCGCTTTGCCAATGCCTACCGCAAGCAGCAGATGAAGCAGAAGAGTTATTCCTCCACCCTGACGGAGATCCCCGGCATCGGCCCCAAAACGGCCAAGGCGCTGATGGCCCAGTTCAAAAGCGTGGCAGCGGTGCGGGAAGCCAGCACCGCAGCGCTGGAGAATACGCCCGGTGTGGGGCCGCTGTTGGCGCAGACCATTTACGAGTATTTTCACACCTAACAAAAAATCGGACGACCGAAATGGCCGTCCGATTTTTGCTTGGTGAAGAAAAGTTAGTTTTCAGAAGAGATATCTTGACCGAAATATTTTTCGCTCAGCTCCTTCAGGGTGCCGTCGGCACGCAGATCATCGATGGCGGTGTTGATGGCATCCAGCAGGGTAGCGCTGGCATCACCCTTGCGCAGAGGAATGGCAACGTGGGATGCATCCTCGGTCTGGGCCACCAGCTTGAAATCTGCATCCGGGTGGACGTTCAGGTAATCGTAGAAGGAGACATCGGCGTTCAGGGTGGCGTCGATGCGGCCTGCGGTGAGCAGCTGGATGGTCTCTTCCAGCGTGTCGATGCCCTGTACGGTGGCACCGTAGCTCTCGGCCAGTTCCATGTAGGTGGAAGCAAGGCTGTTGGCGGTGGTCTTGCCCTTCAGGTCTTCGAAGGTCTGGATGGTGTCGTTGTCCTTCTTGACGGCAAGGGCAGTGTGGATGTAGCCGTAGGGCTCGGTGAAATCATAGGTCTTGGCGCGCTCATCGGTCACTTCCACGCCGTTGCACACGATGTCGTAGCGGCCTGCGTCCAGACCGGCAAACAGGCTGTCCCAGTCGCTTTCCACGTACTCCGGCTCCACGCCCAGCTTTTCGGCAATGGCGCGGGAGACTTCCACATCGTAGCCCACCAGAGTATCGGATTCGTCGTGGTAGCTCCAGGGCTGCCATGCGCCTTCCAGGGCAACGATCAGCTTGCCGCTGGACTGGATGGCGGCAAGCTGGTCAGCAGCCTCAGCGGATTCGCTCTTGGAACTCGAATTGCTGTTCGAACTGGACGCGTTGGAAGAGCAGCCGGACAGAGTCAGCACGCCGGCAGCGGCCATGACGCTCATAAGAGAAATAAAGGTTCTGCGTTTCATGGTATCATATCCTTTCGAAAGTAAGAGAATCAAATAGAATATAGCAGTTTGCGTTTTTAATGCACAAGCAACATCCGCAAACTGCATATCGCAAATATGCCGTTTTAATAGGGCACTATTTTTGAAACTTGCGATAAATTATGCGTGCTGCGAGATCTTCCGCAAAAATTCGCGGGTGCGCTCCTCTTTGGGGTTGGCGAAAAACTCATGCGAGGGAGCCTGCTCCACTACCACGCCGTTCTCCATGAAAACGGTCTTGGAGGAAACATTGCGGGCAAAGCCCATCTCGTGGGTGACCACCAGCATGGTCATGCCCTCTTCGGCCAGCTGCCGCATCACGGCCAGCACTTCGCCAGTCAGCTCCGGGTCAAGGGCCGAAGTCGGCTCGTCAAAATAGATGATCTCCGGGTCGGAGGCCAGTGCCCGGGCAATGGCCACGCGCTGCTGCTGGCCGCCGGAAAGCTGGCGCGGATAGTAGTCGGCTCGGTCGGCAAGGCCCACCTTTTCCAGCATCTTCATGCCAACGGCATCCGCCTGCTCTTTGGGCATTTTGCGGGCAATGATGAGGCCCTCGGTCACGTTCTGCAGGGCAGTCTTGTTGCGGAACAGATTGTAGCTCTGGAACACAAAGGCCGTCTTTTTGCGCAGCCGGGCAATGTCGGCGCGGCTGGCCTGGGCAAGGTCGAACGTCTCACCGTCAAAGGTGAGCTGGCCTGCGTCGGCAGTCTCCAGAAAGTTCAGACAGCGCAGCAGGGTGGTCTTGCCGGAGCCGGAGGGGCCGAGGATGGCCACTACATCGCCCTTTTCCACGGTCAGGTCCACGCCGCGCAGCACCTGCAGCTCGCTGGTCACTTTGCGTGCACCGGGCCGGTGGAAGATGCCTGCCTGCAGGCGGGGCTTTGTGTAGGTGAAAAAGGATTTGTGGACGTTTTTGATCTCTAACATGGACATGGTTGCCACACTCCTTTCTTACTGGAAGCCGTGGGCGTTGAGCCGACGCTCCAGCAGTGCCTGCAGCTTGGTAATGACCGTGCAGAACAGCAGATACACCACGGCCACCTCACAGTAGATGGGCAGGAAGATGTAGGTGCGGGCGGCCACGCGCTGACCGGCCATGAACAGCTCGGCCACCGTGATGTTGGACGCCAGCGAGGTGTCCTTGATCATGCCGATGAGCGAGTTGGAGAGGGCGGGCACTGCGGTGCGCAGGGCCTGCGGCAGCACGATGCGGCGCATGATCTGCCACCAGCTCATGCCCACGCAGTAACCGGCTTCCAGCTGGCCCTGCGGCACGCTTTCCAGTGCACCGCGCATGGTCTCGGCACAGTAGGCACCCTCGTTGAAGGCAAAGGCGATGACCGCAGCAGGGAAAGCGTCCAGCATGATGCCCACGCTGGGCAGACCATAAAAGATGATGAACAGCTGCACCAGCAGCGGCGTGCCGCGGATGACCCAGATGTAGAACCGTGCGATCTGCCGCAGCACCGGCACATTGGCGTACTGCACCAGCGCCACCACCACGGCCAGCACCATGGCAAGGCTGAAGGAGATGAGGGTCAGCGGGATGGTCATGGTAAGGCCTGCCGTAAGGATACGGGGCAGCGCTTCCCACAAAACGCTGGCCGTGCGGTTGGAAAGAATGGCTTCGAGCATTTGAAAAAACTTCCTTATCTGAAAAAAAGAACCTGCGGAGGTTTGATGAGAGATTTGAAAAGGAGCGTTCGGGCAGGGAATATCCTATAATTCCTACCAGAATACTATAACATGTTTTTCCAATCGGCGCAATTCGTTTGGACAAATCCCCTGTTATTCCTAAAATCGCGGGGAAACACGCGCTAACTTTGTGCAGTCTGGCAAGGAGTTGACGTTGCAGGCGGTTTCGTGTACAATGAGACCAGACGAGCCGCCCACTGCGGCGCACAACAGGCCCGCGACGAAAGCCGCGCGGCAGATTCGGAGGATTTGAACGTGACGAAACGGAAAATCGGTATCCTGGGTGCAGGTACCTGGGGCATGGCTCTGGCACGGATGCTGTGTGTCAGCGGCAATGATGTGCTGGTCTGGTCTGCCATCGAAAAGGAGATCGACGACCTGTCGAGCACCCGCGTGCACCCCAATCTGCCGGGCATGAAGATCCCGGAAGAGCTGCAGTTTACCAAGAGCATTGAGGAAGTGTGCACCGGCAAGGATGTGCTGCTGTTTGCAGTGCCGTCGGTATTTGTGCGCTCCACCACGGCCAAGGCCCGGCCCTATGTGGCCGAGGGGCAGATCATCGTGGATGTGGCCAAGGGCATCGAGCCGGACACCCTGTACACCATGACGGAGGTTCTGGCCGATGAGCTGGGCCGGGAGGGCGGCCCGAAGAAGGTGCACCTGGTAGCGCTCTCCGGTCCCACCCACGCCGAAGAGGTGGCGCTGGATCTGCCCACCACCATCGTTTCGGCCTGCCCGGATGTGGAGGCGGCACAGTTCGTGCAGGAGGTGTTCTCCAACAGCGTCATGCGCGTCTACACCAACGCCGACATCAAGGGCGTGGAGCTGAGCGGCGCGCTGAAGAATGTGATTGCGCTGGGTGTTGGCATCTCCACCGGCCTTGGCTACGGCGACAACGCCCGCGCAGCCCTCATCACCCGCGGCATTGCCGAGATCGCCCGGCTGGGCGTGGCCATGGGCTGCAACATCCACACCTTTGCGGGTCTGGCCGGTATCGGCGACCTGATCGTGACGGCGACCAGTATGCACAGCCGCAACAATCGTGCGGGCATTCTGATCGGCAAGGGCAAAAGCCCGGAGCAGGCCGTGAAGGAGGTCGGCATGGTGGTGGAGGGCATCAATGCCCTGCCTGCCGCGCTGGAACTGGCGGAGCGGTATCAGGTGGAAATGCCCATTGTGCAGACGGTGAACGCCATCGTGAAGGAGGGCATGGGCGCGGCGGAAGCCGTCCGCACCCTGATGGACCGCGACCCCAAGAACGAGCTGCCCAAGGGGTACGAGAAGTAAACCCACAACGCAAACAAAGACTGCTGCATTCCTCATTCCGGCATCGCAGAGGCGGTGCCCGGAGCGTGGAAAGGTGCGGCAGTCTTTTTGTTTTGCAGAAAAATTCAAAATATCTCAAATATTTTACCAAAATAACACCCGAAAGGGTAGTAAGACGAAACGGTTTCTGGTATACTGACTTTGTATGAAAGTTTATGAGGGGGAGTTTTTATGCCTTCAACCTATGCACACCGCTGCTTTGGCGCGGATGTTCTGACCCAGCTGCCGGAAACGCTCCAGAAGAAGATCGAGCCGTACCGTGCGCTGTACGATATAGGCCTTCATGGGCCGGACCTGCTGTTCTACTATAAGGCGCTGCAGTCCAACCCGGTGAACCGGCTGGGCAATGCGATGCACGAGCAGCCGGGCACCGTCTTTTTTGAGCGGGCGCGCGGCGTGATCCGGAACGCCAAAAACCGGGATGCCGCGCTGGTGTATGCGCTGGGGTACATCTGCCACTTTGCGCTGGACAGCACCTGCCACCCGTATGTGGAGCAGTACGTCCGCACCAGCGGCGTGACCCACTGCGAGATCGAGACCGAGTTTGACAACATGCTGCTGCGCCGGGAGGGCCGCGACCCGCTGCACGACCTGACGGCCAGCCATATCCAGCCCAGCCGCATCTGGGCGAATGTGGTGGCTCCCTTCTATGAGGGCGTCACGGTGGATGAGGTCTATCAGGCCATGACCGGCATGGTCTTCGTACACAAGATGCTGCTGGCTTCGAACCCGGTCAAGCGCTGGGTGGTGCTGACGGCCATCCGGGCAGCGGGCAAGTGGGAGTTCATGCACGGGCTGGTGGCGAACCCGCAGCCGAACCCGAAGTGCGTGGAGAGCGGCAAGCGGCTGGATGCGCTGTACCAGAGCGCCATCCCGCTGGCGGTGCGGCTCATCAACGAGTACGTGGCCGGGCTGGACACCGATGCGCCGCTGGATGCGGCTTACCAGCACACCTTTGGAGAGAATTGAGAGGGACTATGGAACAAAACAAAAAATTCAGCCCGACCGGGCTGGAACGCGCGTGGATCTTATACGATGTCGGCAACTCAGCCTTTGTGCTGCTGGTGGCGACGCTCATCCCCATCTTTTTCAACGCTCTGGCGGAAGAAGGCGGCCTGAGCTCAGTGGACTATCTGGCATACTGGGGCTATGCGGCCTCGGCTGTGACCATCATCACGGCGGTGCTGAGCCCCATCCTCGGCACACTGGCCGATACGCGGGGCTTCAAAAAGCCCATCTTCATCCTCTGCCTGTTCGTGGGCGTGGCAGGCTGCTGTGCTATGGGCCTTGCCACTACATGGCTGCCGTTCCTGATCATCTTCATCCTTGCAAAGATCGGCTTTTCGGGCAGTCTGGTGTTCTACGATTCCATGCTGGGCGATGTGACCACCCCGGACCGGATGGACGTAGTCTCCTCCCGCGGGTATGCATGGGGCTACATTGGCAGCTGCGTGCCCTTTGTGGTGTGTCTGGCGCTGGTGCTGGGCAGCGGGGCCATCGGCCTGAGCCAGATGACGGCGCTGAACATCGCGCTCTTCATCACAGCGGCGTGGTGGCTGGCAATGACCCTGCCCCTGCTGAAAACCTACCGGCAGCTGCATTATGTGGAGGTGGAGCAGCACGCCATCCGGCAGAGCTTTGTGCGCATCGGCCACACCCTCAAGCATCTGCGCGAGGATAAGCAGGTGTTCTGGTTCCTGCTGGCCTTCTTCTGCTACATCGACGGCGTGTATACCATCATCGATATGGCCACCGCCTACGGCACGGCACTGGGGCTGGAGACCACCGGCCTTTTGCTGGCCCTGCTGGTAACGCAGATCGTAGCCTTCCCTTCGGCGCTGATCTTCGGGCGGCTGTCGGCGAAGTATCCGTCTACCACCCTCATCCCGGTCTGCATCGCAGCCTACACCGGCATTGCGGTGTTCGCCTTCTTCCTGACCAGTCAGTGGCAGTTCTGGGTACTGGCCGTGCTGGTGGGCATGTTCCAGGGCGGCGTGCAGGCACTGAGCCGCAGCCACTTTGCCAAGATCATCCCGGCTGAAAAATCCGGCGAATACTTTGGCCTGTTCGACATCTGCGGCAAGGGCGCGTCCTTCCTTGGCACCATGATCGTGAGCGTGGGCAGCCAGCTGACCGGCAGCGCCAATGTGGGCGTCGGCTCGCTGATCGTGCTGTTTATTGTGGGCTTTGTGCTGTTCCGGGTGTCCTACAAAGAGGGAGTTATTACGGAGTAATGTACTCTTTTGCGCGCCAAAAGAGAACCAGAAAAGCCGCTTTGAGAAGCTCGGCGGTGGCGAAGCCATGAAAGCCCCAGTGGGGCTTTTAAGCCGCAGACCGGTTTGCGAAGCAAATGCCGCGTGTTCAGCGCGGCAAGGACGGGAGGCACGAATCAAGGGCTGCTCGCCCTTGATAATCCCAAAGAAGAAGGCTCTGCCAAAAAATCGGGCGGTGCGCCAGTCGGCGCAGACGCTTTTCCGATTTTTTAGCAGAGCCGATTTTTATTGGCTGGCCGCACGCAAAAGAGAACATCTCCGGATTGTTTGTTGCGTCTTACAGCGCACCGTGATACAATAAACAAAAATCCATTTGAAAAAGGAGAATCCCAATGAAGCAATATCCCGGTTATACCCTCGTGCGTACCGAGGACTGCCCTGAACAGCACGGAACCCTGACCGTGCTTACCCACGATGTGAGCGGTGCTACGGTGCTGCTGGTGGAAAATGAGGATATCAACAAGGCGTTTGGCATCGGCTTTGGCACCTTCCCGTCCGATGACACCGGCGTGTTCCACATTCTGGAGCACTCGGTGCTGGCAGGCAGCGAAAAATACCCGGTGACCTCGCCGTTCTTGCAGCTGCTCAAAAGCAGCATGGCATCTTTCCTGAATGCGATGACCTTCCCGGATAAGACGGTCTACCCGTTCGCTACGCCCAATGAGACCGACTTCAAAAACCTGATGGATGTCTACCTGAACGCGGTGTTCTGCCCGCTGGCCATGGTGGACAAGAGCGTGTTTGAGCAGGAGGGCTGGCACCGCAGTGCCGACGGCACCGTGAGCGGAGTGGTGTACAACGAGATGCAGGGCGCTCTGGCTGCACCGGATGCTCAGTTGGAAAATGCACTGGAACGGGCCATGTTCCCGGATACGGCCTACGGCTTTGTTTCCGGCGGCGACCCGGCCAGCATCCCGGCGCTGACCTATGAAAAGTATAAGCGGGTATATCACCGCCACTACAGCGCCGACAACTGCTGTGTGACCCTGTACGGCAGGATGGATATGGCCGAAAAACTGGCCTTCCTGGATGAACACTACCTGAGCAGGATGCCCAAGGGCACCAGCCAGCCCAGACTGACGCTGCAGGATGAGCAGCCGGGCGTCTGCGTGAACATTCCGTACTATACCGAAAACCCGGAGCCGGACGAGGTGCAGTGTGCTCTGGCATGGTACACCGGTGCCTTTGCAGACCGGGAGCGGCAGCTGGGCGTGGAGATCCTGCTGGATGCCCTGCTGGGGTCGAACCAGTCGCCGCTGAAGGCGGCGCTGCTGGCCGAAAAGCTGGGCGCAGATATTGACATTGGCTTTGACGACAGCACCCTGCAGCCGGTGCTGGAACTGGTGCTGCGCGGTGCCACCGAAGAGACCGCAGGCCGGTTTGCGGCCGGGGTCCGGAGCGCCGTGGACGACATCCTGGCCGAGGGCATCCCGGAAGACCTGCTGCTGGCCAGTCTGAACGCAGCAGAGTTTGCATCGCTGGAGCGCCCGGGCACCCTGCCAGACGGCGTGCTGGATGCCATCCATGCAGCGACCGGCTGGCTCCACGCCGGGGACCCGACCCTGCTGCTCCACACGAACCAGCTCTTCGCTGCCCTGCGGGAGAAGATGGCCTCCGGCTGGTTCAACGACCTGCTGCGGGAGCTGTTCGCGGCTGCGCCGGTGCAGGTCATTCAGGTGCCGACCCTGCCCAAGGCGGAAGAACCCGATGCAGCCCCGGCCCGTACCGACGGCAAGCTGGCACTGGACCATCCGCTGACGGTGGCAGACCTGGGCGAGGGCAGCCCCAGCGCCGAGGGCGCTGTGGGCAGCGTGGCCGGTGCGGAGCTGCTGCACCATCCTTCCAAGGGCAGTTTGTATCTGAACATCTACTACGACCTCGGCGGGCTGACCACCGAAGAAGTGCAGTATCTGGACCTGCTGACCGATGTGCTGGACGAGCTGGACACTCCGCGCCACACGGCCCGCGAGCTGAACACTCTGCGCAGCACATGGCTGGGCGACAGCCAGGCCTGCATCAGCTTCTGGACCGGGCGGCAGGCGGGGAACCCCTGCCACGCAAAGCTCACCCTGAACATGAGCCTGCTGGAACGCAGTCTGGAAAAGGCTGTGGAGCTGGGCGGCGAATGGCTGTATGAGACCCGGCTGACCGGCGCAAAGGCCGAAGCGGCCTTCGCCCGTGTGCTGAGCCAGCAGAAGTTGAACATGGAACAGCAGTTCATCCAGATGGGCAACCAGTACGCCGCCGTGCGCGCCGGGAGCCACTATTCGGTGGAGTATGCGCTGAGCGAGGCATGCAGCGGCGTGACAGGGTATCACTTCCTGTGCGCGCTGCTGGAACAGGCTGACTGGGCCGACCTGGGCCGGAAGCTGGAAGCCGTGCGGGAAAAGGTGTTGCACCACGCAGCCCTGACCGTCAGTCTGCACGGCAGCGAGGACGCCCGGAAGCAGCTGGAAGCCCTGCTGCCCGGCAGTGCCTTTGCCGAGGGGATGCGTTCGCCCGCCCGGCCCTACACCCAGGCGCTGACGGCTCCGGTGAACGAAGCGTTTATCATTGACGGCGGTGTGAACTACGACATCCTGACCTGGCCGCAGGAGCGGAAGCCGGAGCGCCGGGTGCTGGCCCGCGTGATGAGCTACGAATACCTGTGGCACAACATCCGCGAGGTGGGCGGCGCTTACGGCACCGGCATGGTGACCCGCGCCGAGACGGAGTATCTGTATACCTACCGTGACCCGCATCTGGCCGAGAGCTACGAGACCTTTGCAAATGGCCCGGCGGAACTGGCCGCCCGCGCGTACACCGAAAAGGACCTGACGGATTCCATCGTGGGCACCGTCTCCGAGATGGACAAGCCCATGAAGCCCAGCGCAGAGGCGCGGGACCTCGACCGCCGGTATTTTTGCGGCATCACTGATGAAATGATGGCGGCAGACCGCAAGGCCCTGTGCAGCGTAGACGCTGCCGCGCTGAAGGCCATGGCCGCAGAGCTGGGCACCGCGATGCAGCACGGTACCCGCGTGGCTTTTGGCAGCAAGGATGCTGTGGAAGGCGCAACGGGCCTGTTCGACCGCATCGAGACGCTGTAACACAAGATAAAAGAAGAGATCCCCCGGCGGCTGGAACGCTCTGAACGGAGAGCGGCCCGGCTGACCGGGGATCTTTGCTTTTTTACGGAGTGTCGTCCAGCGTTTCGGCGATGACATAGCGGGGGCGGCGTTTGACTTCGTCGTAGATCTTGGCGAGGTAGTAGCCGATGATGCCGAGGCTGAACATGAGCAGTGTGCCGGTGAAGAGCTGCAGCAGGATGACCGTGGTGAAACCTTCGAGCGCTTCGCCTGCAAAATAGCGGAACAACGCCTCACCGCCCACCAGAAGGGTGGCAATCAACATCAGAAAGCCCATCAGGATAACGAGGTAGAGCGGGGCCGACGTGAAGGACGCCAGGCTGGAAATGGCGTAGCGGATGAGACTGAAGGTAGACCAGCTGCTCTGCCCGGCAGTGCGGGGCTGGACGTCGAACTCCACCCGCGCTGTGCGGAAGCCTACCCACGCCGAGAGGGCGCGGTAGAAGGTGTTCCGCTCCGGCAGATTCAGCAGGACGAGCACGGCCTTGCGGTCCAGCAGCTTGAAGTCGGAGCTGCTGCGCAGGTCGGTCTTGGCCGCCTTGCTGATGAGCCCATAGAACCAGCGGGCGGCGGTGCGGTGGGCGGCGCTTTCGGTGCCGCGCTCGCGCTTGACGCCCTCCACGACCTCGATGCCCTGGGTCCAGAGCCGGTACATTTCGGGGATCGTTTCCACGGGGTGCTGCAAGTCACAGTCCAGCGTGACGCAGCAGTTGCCGCGGGCGGCCTGCAGCCCGGCGTATAGAGCTGCTTCCTTGCCGAAAGCGCGGGAGAACCGGATGCCCCGCACCTGCGGGTACGCCTGCGCCGTCTGGCGGATGACGTCCCAGCTGTTGTCGGTGGAGCCATCGTTGACGAAGAGCACCTCATAGCGGATGTGGGCGGCGGTGAGGACCTCGGCCAGCCGCCGGGCCATTTTGGGGATGTTCTCCGCCTCGTTGTGGGCGGGGAGGATGACGGAGAGAAGCGGTTCAGCGGCCAAGGTGCTCGACCTCCTTTCGGCTGAGGGTGTGCAGGGCATGGGCCTCGACCGCCCGGCCCTCGGACAGGTAGAAGGGGTGAAAATCGGTCTTCTGCGGGTCAAAGAAGGGCCCGCCCGGCTCCACGCCGCCGGGGTGGAAGAGCAGTTCGACCGGCTGGCCGCGTTTCTGCGCCAGACGGAGGTACTGCGGCAGCACGGCCCGGACGCGGTCGGCGTCCATGTGGCCGGAGAAGAGGATGCCGCAGAACAGGGCCGTGGGGATGCCGCTGCGGCGGAATGCGGGGCGGTCGAGCAGCCAGCAGCCGTTCAGCACAGCCTGCTTGACGGCATTGACGGCGGAATAGCTGCCCCAGAGCCGGGGACAGCCGACAAAGGGCGACAGCGGCTCGGCCGGGATGCGCAGATGCTCGACCGGGAGATGGTGGTCGGCGAGGACCTGCAGCAGCGTCCGGAAGACCAGCGGGATCATGTGGGTGTGCTGGTGGCTGTCGATGCGCAGGGGCGTCCCGGCGGGGAAGAGGGCGGCATAGGCGAGGAGCTGACGCTCCAGTTCCCGGTAGAGCTGGGCGGCAAAGGCCCTGCGCCGGGGCGTCAGCGAGAGGTGCAGCAGCCCGGTGAAGGAGTTGCAGAAGCTGCCGTCCGGCCGGACAAGCAGCGGGATCTCCGCAGCGGGAGAAAGGGCTTTGCCCTCCACCAGATTGAGGTGGACGGCCAGCTTCAGCCCGGAAGGGCGCAGCGCGGCGACGGCTTCTTCCAGCGAACCGTTGGGCACGATGCTGACGCTGTTCAGGCAGCCGTGAGTTTGGCAGTCCCGGATGAGGGCGTCGCCGTGGGCGGTCATGCCATAGTCATCGGCGTGAAAATAGAGGATGGGAAGTTCAGTCATCTGCATCGATCCCCTCTCCCGCCCGGATGACGATGGTATCGCCTACGACTGCGACCGAACCGGTCTGCGGCCAAAGGGGCATCTGACGGACTTCGTCCAGTGTAAGGAGCTGTTGCTTTTCTGCGCGGGTGGCAAAGGTGTAGTCGGTGGAGCAGTAGTCGTTCAATGCAGCCGTGAGGACGCTCTGGCCCACCGTCGGATCATCCGCGCGGAGGATGAGGCCGGCCGTGTAGCCGGTCATTTCCGGGGAGAGGTCGGCGGAGTAAGCCCTGGAATCGGGCAGGTGGCCGATGACGGCGATTTGGGTGCAGGCGTCCGCGCCGTCCAGCTGCTCGATGCGGTCTGCAATGCGCAGAAGGGTGCCGTAGGAGCGCTCATAGCTCATCTGGGACAGGTGATAGCAGACATTGGCCAGCACGATGCAGTAAAAGACGATGGCCCCGCCCACGAGGAGGATGGCCCAGCTCCGGAGCGCGGAAGCGCGCGGCGAGAGACCGTCCAGCCGCTCGTAGAACAGCACGAAGCTCAGATAAAAGGCGGCGTAGCCCATGGTCATCAGGTTGTGGTAATCGACGCAGGGGTTGAGGAAATAGAGGGCCGCGGCCCCCAGCGGCAGTGCGGCCAGATAGACGAGCAGGAGCCAAAAGCGGGCCGGGTCGTGCCAAAGGGCCTGCTGTACGAGGGCGGTCAGCAGGAAAACGGCCAGCAGGGCAAAGACCAGAACGTTGAGCACAAACCAGACCGTGAGGCCGTTGTGCAGGTCAAAGAAGAAGCGGAAGAAGCGGGTGATGCAGCCATGCAGAGCCGACCAGAAATGGAGCGAACCGACGGTGTCGATGCCCTGATAGTCGGACAGAGCGGTGCCGGAAAAAGCCAGAACCAGCTGCAGGGCCACAGCATAGACCGCTCCGGCCAGCACACCGCCTGCCAGAAACCGCCCCGCACTGCGGAGGGACGCGGCAGCGCTGCGGCGGTGAAAGAGCAGATCGTCCAGCAGCCAGACCAGAAGCAGGGTGATGGTGACGGTCAGATAAGCCTGATAGATGCCCACGGAGAACCACAGGCAGGCTGCCCCCGCGAAGAAGGAACGCCAGCCCGGCCGGGTGAGCAGAAGCGCGCTGAGGCAGGCGGCCAGCATGGCCAGACAGTAGCCGTCGGCGACGTATTCATAGGCAAAGGTGGATGTGACGGTGGGGAAGGCCGCGATCAAAGCCCCGGTCAGCACCAGCGCCACCGGCTTTTTCAGGTGCAGCAGCGCCGCCACGCAGACCGCCGAACCAGCCAGGAACAACAAGCCCAGCAGCAGGTTCAGCCATGGTAGGTCGTAATAGGAGCTGAGCCCGCAGGCCAGCGAGAGAAAATAGCGGCCATATTGCAGCATCTGCTGGGCATCGTACCGGAAGACGAGGGAATCCCAGTTGGGGAGCCAGTTGGCCATTTTATAAAAGTGCGCGAGCAGGCCGAACCCGAAGGCGGAGAAAAACACGAGCCGCCATTCGGGCCGGAACCTGCGGGCAAGCTGCGCAGGCAGCTGATCGGGGTGTACCATAAAAAACCTCCGAAGGTCGGAATGGAACGAATTTTAGATATAGTATAAACCATTGGAAAACGATACGCCAGCCCATTTTTATGCTTTTCCTTAAAAAATTGAGGGCAGCTCCCCCTGTTTGCGGAAAAAGAACGCGGACAGGGGGATTTTTACACGGCGAGATTGTACGGAATGGAAAACGGATTTGAAAAATTACAGAGCGGGCCTGCAAAAGGTTGCACTGTTGCGAAAAGATTATTGGTGGTATTATGTTGACAAACCAAAACGAAAGGATGTGAAATGAACCGAATGGCGCAGAAGATACGACCTTCGGCGGGCAAGGGGCTGGACAACCTGCACCGCGCCACGGACACGCTGAGCACGATGCTGGCGCAGGAGGTGAAGGAACTGAACACCCGCCAGAAAGCGGCCCGCCGCGACGGTGCAGAGGCGGCCGGGACCATGAAGGGCCTGAAGGAAGCCACTGCGGTGCTCAAAGACCTGGCTGCTGTGGCCAAGGCGCTGAACGAACAGGGCGCGGATGCAGAGGGCCGGGAGTGCGGCGTGGTGCTGCTGCCGACGGTGGAGGATGTATGAAGACAGGAACGAATGCGCCAGTCGTCTGGCGGCCCCAGCCCCGGCAGAGGGAGTTCATGCGCAGACCGGAGCCGGAGGCTCTCTACGGCGGTGCAGCAGGCGGCGGCAAGAGCGACGCGCTGGTGATCGAAGCGCTGCGGCAGGTGCACATTCCGCACTACCGGGCGCTGATCCTGCGCAAGACCTACCCGCAGCTTTCCGATCTGGTGGACAAGAGCCAGGTGTACTACCACAGGGCGTTCCCGCAGGCACAGTACAACGCCACGGCCCATGTGTGGAACTTCCCCAGCGGGGCAAAAATTTACTTTGGCTCCATGCAGTACACCAAGGACCGTACCAATTATCAGGGCAAGGCCTTCGATTTTATCGGCTTTGACGAGCTGACCCACTTTGAATGGGAAGAGTACAGCTACATGATGAGCCGCAACCGTCCCACCGGCCCGGGCACCCGGGTGTACATGCGGGCCACCACCAATCCCGGCGGCATCGGCCACGGGTGGGTGAAGGCACGGTTCATCACGCCCGCACCACCCGGCACGCCTATCACCGAGGAATACACGATAAAGCTGCCGGACGGCACCGAACAGAAGCTGCAGCGCTCGCGGGTGTTCATCCCTTCCAGCATTTTTGATAACCCCGCCCTGCTGGCAAACGACCCCGGCTACCTTGCAAGCCTTGCCAGTATGCCGGAAGCGGAAAAGCAGGCGCTGCTCTACGGCAGCTGGGACAGCTTTTCCGGGCAGGTGTTTACCGAATGGCGCAACGACCCGGCCCACTACGAAGACCAGCGCTGGACCCATGTGATCGCACCGTTCACCATCCCGAAGCACTGGCAGCTCTACCGCGGGTTCGACTTTGGCTTTTCCAAGCCGTTCTCGGTGGGGTGGTACGCAGCGGACGAGGAGGGGCGGCTGTACCGCATCAAGGAGCTGTACGGCTGCACCGGCAGGCCGAACGAGGGCCTGCGCATCGACCCGGTGGAACAGGCCCGGCGCATCCGGGAGGCAGAGCAGAACGACCCGCTTTTGCGCGGCAGGGTGATCCACGGCATTGCCGATCCGGCCATCTTTGATGAGAGCCGCGGCGAGAGCATTGCCGCTATGATGGAGCGCAGCCCGAACTTCCTGCGCTGGTCCCCCGGCGACAACACCCGGCTTGCGGGCAAGATGCAGTTCCACTACCGGCTGGCGTTTGACGGAGAGGGGCGGCCCATGTTTCAGGTGTTCAATACCTGCAAGCACTTTATCCGCACGATCCCGAACCTTGTGTACGACGAAAGCAACGTGGAGGACATCGACACCCGGCAGGAGGATCACATTTACGACGAGTGCCGCTATGTGCTGATGGAACACCCCATCTCGCCGCCCCAGCGCACGGCCCGCCCGCCGGTGGAGGACGACCCGCTGGAACTGCACCGGCAGGCGAGGTTTTATCGGATTTAGAAAGGAGTAGATTTTGGATATCGTGGAAGAAAAACTGCCCATCGGGCCGGAGGAGGTCGCCGAGGCGGCGGCTGTTCTGCAAAAGTACAAGGCAGGCAAGGCAACGCTCGACAAACGGCTGGTGGATAACGAGCTGTGGTTCCGCATGGGCCATTGGAAGAACTACCAGAACCCCATGATGCCCGGCAAGGCCCAGCCTTCCAGCGGGTGGCTGTTCAACAGCATTGCCAACAAGCACGCCGATGCCATGGACAACTACCCGGAACCGAACGTGCTGCCCCGCGCGGCAGACGACGAACAGACTGCGCGGGTGCTTTCGAGCATCCTGCCGGTGGTGCTGGAACAGGCCGACTACGAGCAGGTGTACAGCGACTGCTGGTGGCGCAAGCTCAAACAGGGCACCGGCGTCAAGGGCGTCTTCTGGGACCCGGAAGCGCACGGCGGCCTGGGCGAGATCGCCATCCGGCCCATGAATCTGCTGATGCTCTACTGGGAGCCGGGCGTGGCGGATATTCAGGCATCGCCGAACTTTTTCTCGCTGCGGATGGAGAACACCAGACAGCTGGAGACCCGCTGGCCCCAGCTCAAGGGCCACAGCGCCAGTGTGCTGGATGTGCCCCGGTTCCTCCACGACGGCGGGCTGGACACCACCGAAAAGAGCGTGGTGGTGGACTGGTACTACAAAAAGCCGGACGCCGAGGGCCGGGTGCTGCTGCACTACTGCAAGTTCTGCAACGGCGTGGTGCTGTACGCCAGCCAGAACGACCCGGCGCTGGCAGAAAGCGGCCTGTATGACCACGGGCAGTACCCCTTTGTATTTGACCCGCTGTTCGTGGAGGAGGACAGCCCGGCGGGCTTTGGCTACATCGATGTGATGAAGGACTGCCAGACGGCCATTGACAAGATGAACCATGCCATGGACGAGAACGTGCTGCTGAGTGCAAAGCAGCGGTATGTGCTCAGCGACACGGCAGGGGTCAACGAGGAAGAGCTGGCCGATTTCAGCCGGGACATCGTGCATGTGGTGGGACGGCTCAACGACGACAGTTTTCGTCCGCTGCAGACGGCGGGCCTGCAGGGCAACAGCCTGAGTTACCGCCAGAGCCGCATTGAAGAGCTGAAGGAGATCAGCGGCAACCGGGACATGACGCAGGGCGGCACTGCCGGAGGCGTGACCGCAGCCAGCGCCATTGCGGCCTTGCAGGAGGCAGGCAGCAAACTCAGCCGCGATATGCTCAAGAGCGCCTACCGTGCTTTTGCAAAGCAGTGCTATCTCATCATCGAGCTGATGCGCCAGTTCTACGACGAGCAGCGGGTATTCCGCATCGTGGGGGCCACAGGCCAGAACGAGTTCGTGCCCTTTTCCGGGGCTGCGCTCCGCCCGCAGCCGGTCGGCAGCGTGGGCGGCGTGGAACTGGGCAGCCGGGAGCCGATCTTTGACATCGTGGTGAGCGCCGCCAAGAAGAGCACCTTCAGCCGTCTTTCCCAGAACGAGACGGCCAAGGAGTGCTATCAGCTGGGCTTCTTTGCCCCGGCCAACGTCGATGCGGCTCTGGCAGCGCTGGAAATGATGGACTTTGAAGGCATTGAGAAGGTGCGTCAGAGGGTGCGGCAGAACGGGACGCTGGCCATGCAGCTGGCCGTTTTGCAGAGCCGGTTGACGGCGCAGGAACAGCCGGGGAAGGCCGCTGTGACCGGCCCCGCAGACAATTTGAGCACAAAGGCCGCGGCAGATGCCATGGGCCTTGGAAAGGAGAACCGATGATCCGTGTGATCTACAGTGAACTGGACGGCCCGGAGGGCCTGACCCTGCGGCTGGAAGCGTCCGGCCACGCGGGCTATGCCCCCGCCGGGCAGGACATCGTCTGCGCCGGTGCCAGCACCCTGATGCAGGCTCTGGTGAGCCTGCTGGCAGGGGAAAAGACCGCCCGCAGCGATGCCTGGGATGAGCCGAAAGGCCCCCGGCTGGCCGTGACCGCCGCCGCCCCGCAGGAGCCGTGGGTAGAGGGTGCTTTTGAGCTGGCCAAGGCCGGGTTTGCCCTGCTGGCTGAGCGCTACCCGGACAACCTCCGCTTTGCAGACCTGAGCCGCCGGGGCGAAGCGGCCATGATGGACCTGCAATTGTTCGCAGAGGGCGGCAGCGAGACCGGCGGCGCAGGGAGCGCCCCGGCCCTGAGCGAGGCACAGTCCCGGCAGGCCATCGCCTCCGGCACCCTGAAGCCGGGCCGGGAGGAGGCAGCGCCGCCGGAGACCCCGAAGGAGGAAATCCCGAAGACAAACCCTGGCCCGGAAGCACCCTGTCCCACCCCGGAACCGCCCCGCCCGCCGCTGCCGGAGCATCTGCCGGGCCGACAGGCCGTGGCCGCCCTGCACAGCCGCTGGGCAGCCGAAGAGGCAGCGCTGCGGCAGGTGGTGCCGGAGTTCTCGCTGAAAGCGGAGCTGCAGCACCCGGAGATGCGCCGCCTGATGCAGCTGCCCGGCATGAGGGTGCGGGATGCGTACCGTCTGGCCCACTACGAGGACGCGCTGCGCCAGACCGCCCACGCCGTGGAGCAGGGCGTCGTGGAGCGCATCCGGCAGCGGGCGTCCCGCCCGGCAGAGAACGGCACCCGCCCCGGCAGCGCCGCCGTGACCGGGGCGGATGTTTCCCGCATGACCCGCGCCCAGCGAGAAGCACTGGAACGCAAGGCCCTCCATGGGGAAGTTATCACGTTCTGAACGCAGCTCCTCTGGCAGGGGAGCGCGAATCGAAGAAGTCCGTATGTTACACCGCAAGAAAGAAAGGAAAACCGTATGAACGACACTGCAATGAAGTTTGACCTCCAGCTGTTCGCCGACCCTTCCGCCGCGCGGAACAATACCTCCGGCACCATGACCGCCGAGATGAAGACCTTCTACGAGAAGCGCCTCATCGATCAGGCAGAGCCGCGTCTGGTGCACGACCAGTTTGCGGACTACTACCCTGTGCCCCAGAACGGCGGCAAGACCATTGAGTTCCGCAAGTACGACAGCCTGCCCAAGGCATCCACTCCGCTGACCGAGGGCGTGACCCCGAACGGTCAGGCACTGAATGTGACCACCATCACCAGCGATCTGCACCAGTACGGCGGCTGGACTCCGCTGACCGACGTGCTGCAGATGACCGCCATTGACAACAATGTGGTGCAGGCCACCCGTGTGCTGGCAAGTCAGGCAGGCCGCACCATGGACAGCATTACCCGCGATGTGCTGGCGGGCGGCACCAATGTGATCTATGCGCCCAAGCTGGCCGCAGGCGGCACCGAGACTGCCGTTGCCAGCCGCAAGGCACTGGACAAGACCTGCACCCTGACCCCGAAGCTGTTCTTTCAGGCGGCGGCACAGCTGGGCGCGATGAACGCCGACCCCATTGGCGACAGCTACATTGCCATCATCCACCCCTACGCTGCCTACGACCTGAAGACCAGCAAGGAGTTCATTGAGGTGCACAAGTACGCCGACCCGGACACCATGTTCCGCGGCGAGATCGGCAAGCTGGGCAACATCCGCTTCATCGAGACCAGCGAGGCCAAGATCTGGAAGGATTCCACCTGCCCGGACGGTCTGGCTGTGTTCGGCACGCTGGTGCTGGGTGCCCACGCCTACGGTGTGACCGAGCTGGAAGGCGGCGGTCTGGAGCACATCGTCAAGCAGCTGGGCTACGGCGACGACCCGCTGAACCAGCGCGCTTCCGTGGGCTGGAAGGGCATGCGTGCGGCAGAGCGTCTGGTGGAGCAGTACATGATCCGCATCGAGAGCGTGTCCAGCTACTCGGCCAATGCGGCGGCGAACTGACCCTCTTCTTTGGCGGGCTGGTTCTGGCCCTGCGGGACGAGAAAAACGCAAGACACAAAAACAGGCAGGCCCTGCGGACGGAGGGCAGAAAGGAGAAACGATGAGCGAGAAAAAGGCAGTGCGCATTAAGCTGTTCAAGGATAACAGCCGCTACAAGGGCGATCTGTTCGTCAGCGTGAACGGTGTGAACTATAAGATCCGCCGCGGCGTGGAGGTGGAAGTGCCGCCCGAAGTGGCCGAGGTGCTGGAGCACAGCCAGATGCAGGATGAGCTGACCGCCGCCCGCATTGCGGCAGCCGAAAACGCGGCCCAGTGACCTGAGAAAACAGCGGCCCGGCCGGGAACATCGCCCTGCCGGGCTTTTTTCAAAAACGAAAGGAGTTTTGCAATGACGGTAGAACAGGCATTGGCGCGCGCACGGGAGCTGCGGCCGGGATGCAAGATCTCGGACGAGACCTGCCGCCGCTGGCTCTGCGAAGAAGATGCGCTGCTGCGCCAGCAGCTGTTTGAGAAGAGCGGGACCGACGAATACGCCGCCGCAGGGGCCGACCTCGCGTGGAGCGGGGAGGCGCTGCCCGACGATACGGTACTGCTGGTGCCGGTGCCCTTTGATGCGCTGTATCCGCACGTTCTGTGCGCCCGCATCGATGCGGCCCTTGGGGAGACCGACCGCTACGTCGGGGAGCAGGCTCAGTGCAGCGGTCTGTTGAACGAACTGGCCGTCTGGCTGCGGCAGAAGCACCCGCCCCGCTGCTGGGCGCAGTGGCGCTGGTGAGGAGGTGGACGCGATGAGCGGAACGAGCCGTGCGGCGGCAGCGACCAGCCGCACCCTGCTGCGGGCCTTTGGCGGCCTGAATGAGACGTACAGCTGCAACGAGGCCGAGGCGGGCAGCAGCAAAAATTTCAGCAGCCGGGATTTCCCGGCGCTGAGCACCCGCATCCCCCGCCGCAGGCTGCGGAGCGTCGTGCAGATGAACGGCATCTACCACCTGAACGGTCTGCTGGTAGCGGCGGGGAAGAACCTCATCTACAACTCGGATGAGACCCCGCAGGAGGCCGAGTTTTTCTGGAACGCGGTGGCGGACAGCAAAAAGAAGATGATGGGCATGGGCACCAGGGTCATCATCTTCCCGGATAAGATCGCCTTTGACACGCGGGACCGTTCGGTGACGAAGCTCGGCGCCGTGTGGGACAGCGGCGGTGCCGATGTGGTGCTGACCCCCTGCGATGCGTCCGGCAAGACCTATACCGTTTCCGGCAAGGGTACAAAGGAGCCGGAAAATCCGGCGGACGGGCAGCTGTTCCTCAAGGTGAACAACATCCAGAAGCCGTACAGCAGCGAAAGTATGCTGGAAGTCTACAACGAGGCTTCGGGCAACTGGTCGGCCATCGAGCTGAAGTGGTGCCGGATCGAGGCGGGCGGCATCGGGAAAGACTTTGCCGTCTGGGATACCGTGACGGTGAGCGGCGTGGAGGACGGCGATGATCTGCACTGGAAGGAGCTGAAAGGAGACCGCATCGTCACGGCGCGCGGCGACGACTGGGTGCAGGTGCAGGCCGAGCCGGGCGGCGATTATTTTTACGGGACCCTGACCAAGGGCCGGGAGATGTTCCGCTGGACCGGCATCGACGGCAAAGGCGCAACGATGGAAGGGAACACCGATGCCTTCCGGCTGGAACGCCGCGTGCCGGATCTGGACTACGTTACCGAGTGCGACAACCGGGTATGGGGCTGCGCGCAGAATGAGAACGTCATCTACGGCTGCAAGCTGGGCGACCCCACCAACTGGTTTTCCTACCGGGGCATTGCGGCAGACAGCTACGCAGTGACGGTGGGCAGTGATGGTGCGTTTACCGGCGCGGCCACATGCATGGGCTATGCGCTGTTCTTTAAGGAGAACACACTGCACAAGCTCTATGGCTCCAAGCCTTCGGATTTTCAGCTCACCTCGCTGCGCTGCCGGGGCGTTGCCAAAAACGCGGCGCGCAGCCTGTGTGTGCTGAACGAGACGCTCTATTATCTTTCGCCGGACGGTGTGATGGCATGGGACGGGAGCATCCCCACCAAGGTGTCCGAAAAACTGAACACGGCCCGGCTCTCCAACGTGCAGGCGGCGGTGGGCAGTGCGCTGGATGGTCGCTATTACCTCTATCTGGCGCGGGACAGCGGCCGGGAAGGAGATGCGCTCGAAGAGCGGCTCCTCGTCTACGACACCGAGCGGGGACTCTGGCAGGAGGAAGACGGCTGCTCCTACGCCATGGCCAGCACCGGCGGGCAGCTCTACCTCTGGGATGGGCACGACATCTGGGCCGCCGACCCCAGCCGTGAACGGGACTGGAAGACCACCGAGGGCGTGGAGGAAACGGTGGACTTTGAACTCATCACGGGTGCGTTCGGGATGGACGAGGCCGAGGACCGGTATCTCTCCCGGCTGACGCTCCAGATGGATGCCGTATGTGCCAGTACCGTGGAGCTGGCGATCTGCTACGACGACGGCCCCTGGGAGAAGCTGGCACAATGGGCCGTGGCCGGGAAGCAGAAGCGGTTCGACCTGCACCTTGCGCCCCGCCGCTGCGGCATGTTCCGGCTGCGGCTGACCGGCAAAGGGCAGATCACCCTGCGCAGTCTGGCGCGCACCCTTGCGACGGCGCGGGGCAGACTTATGGAACAGGAGGCATGACAGGATGGCAAGCATTTCGGGCCTGAGCAAGCTGGGCCTGCCCAAGCTCAGCGAGAACATGGACCCGGAGGATGCCCGTGCCCTGCGCAGCTACCTGTACCAGATGCAGGAACAGCTGCAGTATGTGCTGAGCAATCTGGACGTTGAGAACGTCTCGGACGAGCTGGGGGCCAAGCTGCGGAAACTGCAGTGAGAAAGGAGACTCTATGGCAAGCGACAAGAAAAAGAACTACTCCACCGAGGGGCTGAACAGCCGCCAGGAGGTGCAGGATGCACTGGCGTCGGCGGGGTATCAGCCCTCTGAGCAGGTGACGGAAGCAGAAGCGGCCCTGAAAGCGCAGCAGAGCGCTGCCCCCGGCGACTACCAGAGCCGGTATCAGGACCAGATCGACCGCACCCTGAACGACCTGAACGCGCGGAGAGCGTTCCACTACAACTACGCGCAGGACCCGCTGTACCAGCAGTATGCGCAGGCGTACACCCAGAACGCTCACAACGCCAGCGCCGATGCTGCCGCACAGGCCGCTGCGCTGACGGGCGGCTACGGCTCCAGCTATGCGGCCAGCGTGGCCCAGCAGGCCTACCAGCAGCAGATCGGGGCGCTGAATCAGGCCATCCCGACGCTGTATCAGCTGGCGCTGGACACCTACGACAGCGGCGGCGATGCACTGGTCTCCCAGCTGGACCAGCTCAACACACAGGAGCAGAACGCGCAGGGGCTGTATCAGCAGAAACTTTCGGACTATTACACCCGGCTGGAACAGCTGGGCAACGCCTACAACACGGCCTATCAGCAGGACTACGGCCAGTATCAGGACTACCTGAGCCGTCTGGACACCCTGTATGGCAACTACGCCGCGCAGGAGCAGGAGGCCGCTGCCCAGAAGCAGCAGCGGTTCAACAATGCGGTCACGGTGCTGGGCCTCATCGGCGACGCGGTGCAGATCGCGCTCTCCGGCACCACGGGCCTCGGCTCGCTGGCGGGGTCGCTCGTGAACACCGGGTACAACATCTACGCGAACAACCGTGCCTATGAGGCAGACCGTGCGGATACGGCCTGGAACCAGCAGATGCAGGAAAAGCAGGTCCAGAACGCGCAGGCGCAGCAGAAGTACGACAACGACTTTGCGCAGCAGCAGTATCAGGACAAGCTCCGCCAGCAGCAGTTCAATAATCAGGTGACCAGCGAAAAACTGAACATCGCCAAGGGCGAATGGGCCCTCAAGCAGTCCAAGGCGGCCCAGCAGGCCCAGAAAGCCAGCGCGGCCGCGGCCCAGAGAGCGGCAGCAGCGGGGGCTTCGGGCACGTCGGGTCCGGGCAGCGGGAACCTGAACGTGGGCAAGAGCGGTGTGCTGGGCAGCACGGCGGTGCCCTACACCGCCGCCCGCCTGCGCAGCCAGGGCCGGAGCGATGCCGCCATCCGGACGGAGCTGCTGAAGGAAGGCTACAGCAGCAAAGAAGTCGGGGAGATCATGAAGCAGCTCAACAGCTGAAAAAACCAGCCGCAGCGCAGAAGTGGGGGCTTCTGTGCTGCGGCTGGGGTCGTTTTGGAACGGTGGAAGCAGAGAAACGCGGGGCCGTGCTGTTCGAGTCCCACAAGGCATCCAACGTGGAGCCACGGTAGACATTCCTAATGGTCCAGGACCCGCGCACTAACCAACAGCCCACTGGGCTGTTTGTTACCCCGCCGCTGGCGGGGCCGTGCTGTTCGAGTCCCATAAGGCAACTAACGTGGGGCCACGGTAGACATTCCTAATGGTCTAGGACCCGCGGGCTAAGCGACAGCCCGCAGGGCTGATCGCTTACGGTGCTTACGCACCGCCGCCCTGTTCGAGTCCCACAGAGAAACATGAAAGAAAAAAGACCAAGAATCATTTGATTCTTGGTCTTTTTGATGAGAGGGTGCCTTGTGGGACTCGAACCCACGGTCTCCAGATCCACAATCTGGCGCGTTAACCGACTACGCTATGGGCACCACATAGATGCGCCCGAAGGGACTCGAACCCCCGGCCCACTGCTTAGAAGGCAGTTGCTCTATCCACCTGAGCTACGGGCGCACGTTGTAATCCCATTGGGTTCCTTATCTTGGGCAGGCCACCGTCGGAGGCGGGCTGCGAGAAGTATAATACCATACCCATCGGGTTCTGTCAAGCAAAAAAGTGGATTTTTTTGAAATTTTTCGGCCGGGCGGGTCGAGCAGCTCTCAGAGCAGCCGCATTCCGACGATGCCAAGAGAAAAACCGAGCAGGGCACCGGCGATGACATCGCGCGGGAAATGCACCCCGGCCAGCACCCGCAGCACACAGATGGCCACGGTGACAGCGACCATGACGCCGCCGACCGCCGGATAAAAAGAGAGCCACACGGCCGCCAGCACGGAAGCGCTCAGCGCGTGGCGGGATGGGAAGGACTGGCCGTGGGTCTCCTTTTCCACCAGCGGGGTGAAGCCGGGCTGCTCATACGGGCGGGGAAAGTTGAGCTTTTTGCGCAGCAGGGTGCCGCCCAGAAAAACGAACCCCGGCACCAGAATGGCGCGGGCGATGCACTGCATAAAATCGAGGGCGGTCTGGTCCAGCCCGCCCCGCAGCAGCCGGAACCACTGGAGGTTCAGCAGCACCAGCAGCACCGGGTAGCAGACGAACGGCACCGCCGGGAGCCAGTGGTTCAGCAGGATGACGAGCCGCTTTGCCGCCGGGTGGGCGTTCAGCCAGTGCAGGATCTTCTGATAGCGTTCCGGTGTCATGGTGCAGGCCTCCCTTGGTCAGAAACAGGTGTCCAGATAATTTTCCACATCAAAGGGTTCCGGGGTGGAATCCTTGCGCAGGTACAGCGGGTGGTGGGGGTGGCCCTTTTTGCTGCGCCTGCCAAAGGTGACCCACGGGATCTCCCGCTCCCGCGTCAGGGCCACCATCTCCCGCATGAGGCCGGGCAGATAGTCCCGCTTTTCGATCAGCGTGCCCCACGCTGCCCACATGGTGGGTTCGGTCTGGGCCAGAACGGCTTTGAGCCAGCGCAGGTTTTCGTCACACAGGGCGCGGTCTGGCACACGGTCCATATCGTTAGGGTCGGTGGCGCGCTGGGGATACACGTTGAACATGATCCAGCTGTCAAAGCCGTTGGCGGCGGCAAGACGCTCCACACTTTTCAGGGTGGGGTCCAGTGCGCCGGGCTGGGCGGTGCTGGGGTTGATGCCAATGCATACCAGCGGGTGGGTGCCAACGCGGCCCAGTACGTAACGGTAAGGCTGATATGTATGCGGCTCGTAATACCAGATGCCGCCGGGATATTCGCCTGCTTCCAGACGGGGAAGCTGTTCCGTTTGCATAGTCGTTACCTCTCAAAATACGATCTTCTTTTCTATCGTACCTGAAAATTTGACTGAAATCAACTCCTTCGGGGAGAAAATCTCCCACAAATCCAAATTTCATGGTATACTGTGCTTGGAGCCGTGTATGCTCCAAAGAGTGGAAGAAACCCTTCATTTCCCTGGAAGGAGTCTTGCTATGATAGAAGATTACAGAAATGCGCTGCGTGCGGGCCAGCGTGCTTACCGTGCCTGTGTGGCGCGCGGCCAGTCGCCGTATCTGAAAGTCCTGGATGAGATCCTGAACGGTGTGGACATCGTGGCGCAGGAGCCGCTGGGCCTTGTGGAGATCCCGGCGGAAAGCATCGTCGGCACAAAGACCAGCGGCCGTCACACCGCCTTTGCACCGAACTTTATGCCCCTGCTGGAGCCGGACACCGAGTTTGCAGGCAAGTGGTCAAACCTCTGCGATGCACATCTGGAAGAGGGCATCCACACCCCCATCATCGCCTACGAGTTCCTGAACAAATTCTATGTGCAGGAAGGCAACAAGCGGGTGTCCGTCCTCAAATATTATGAGGCTGTCACCGTCCCCGGCACCGTGACCCGGCTCATCCCGGCCCGGAACGATACGCTGGAAAATAAGATCTACTACGAATTTCTGGATTTTTATAAGCTCTCCAAGGTGAACAACGTGCGCTTCTCCAAACTGGGCGGCTATGCAAAATTGCAGACTTTGGTCTGCAAGGCGTCGGGCGAAGCCTGGACGGACGACGACCGGCTGAATTTTTCGTCGCTCTACACCATGTTCAGCCAGCAGTTCTATGCGCTGGGTGGTTCGGCGCTGGACCTGACGCCGGGTGACGCCCTGCTGGTCTACCTTTCGGTCTACCGCTATTCGGACGCCTGCCAGTCCACCCCGGCGCAGGTGCGGGAGAACCTCTCCAAGCTGTGGGATGAGATCAGGATCCTGACCGAGCCCCACGCGGTAACGCTCTCGCTGGAGCCGAACTCCGCCAGCGAGCCGCTGCTGAGCAAGCTGAACATCTTCAGCCAGAAGCCCAGCCAGCTCAAGGTGGTCTTCCTGCACGAATACGACGCCAAAACGAGCGCATGGGTGCGCGCCCACGACAAGGGCATCGAGGCCCTCAAGGCGGAATTTGGCGACCGGCTCGTCATCACCAACCGGGAAAACGTGTCCCCGGAGGTGGATGCGGAACAGATCCTGGAAGAGGTGGCCCACGACAATGCGGATGTGGTGTTCACCACCAGCATCCGGATGCGGCCTGCCTGCCTGAAGGTGGCGGCCCAGCACCCCAAGACCCGCATCCTGAACTGCTCGCTCAACGCGCCGCATCCGCTGGTGCGCACCTACTATCCCCGCATGTATGAAGTGACCTATCTGCTGGGAATGCTGGCCGGTGTGCTGACCAAGACCGACCGCGTGGGCTATGTGGCGGCAAACCCGGTGTACGGCATCCCGGCGGCAGTAAACGCCTATGCGCGCGGGATGCGGGCCGTCCGGCCGGACGGCCATGTGGTGCTCCGCTGGGCCTGTGTGCCGGTGGAGGGCCAGCCGCTGGATTTCTCCGACCGGGAGGATATCACCCTGCTCTACGCCCGCAGCAGCAATGAACCGGCGGACAGCGACCGCGACTTCGGCCTCTGCCGCCGCCTGCCGGACGGCAGCCTGAAGCCGGTGGCGCTGCCGGTGTGGAAATGGGAGACTTTCTACATCGGCATCATCCGTTCGATCTTCAATGGCACCTGGGGCAGCGAGGCCAGCGGCAAGGCAGTCAACTACTGGTGGGGCCTGCAGAGCGATGCCGAGCGGGTGGACTATTATGAAGAGCTGGCCGGCGGCACCCGCCAGCTGCTGAACATCATCGAGGAGAACCTGCGCAAGCATGAACTGGCCATCTTCCCGTCGGGCGGGCTGTATGCGCAGGGGCATGTGAAAATGGTGCCGCAGGGGGATACCTACACGCCCAAAGAGCTGATGGAAATGGACTGGCTGGGCGAATGCGTGGAAGGCGCACTGCCGCTCTACGAGGACCTCAATGTCAAAACGCGCGGCCTGATGGAGATCAATGGTCTGGGCAGCCTGAAAGGGATGCCGCTGTAACGAGCAAAAAATTCAACAGAACGGAGCATTGCGGACGTGAAGATACTTGCGATTTCGGATACCCCCTCCAAAGCACTGTGGGATTACTGCACACGGGAGCGGCTGCAGGGGATCGACCTGATCCTTTCCTGCGGGGATCTGCCGCAGAAGTATCTGGAATATCTTACGAACTTTACGGCTGCGCCCATCTTGTATGTCCACGGCAACCACGACGGCAGCTACCGCCACGATGAGCCGGGCGGCTGCATCTGCGTGGACGATGAGGTCTACGTCTGGAAAGGGCTGCGCATTATGGGACTGGGCGGCAGCATCCGCTACAACCGGGACGAAGATGCCTACCAGTACACCGAGCGGGAGATGCGCCGCCGTGTGCGCAAACTCTGGCGCAAGGCCCATCATGTGGGCGGCATCGACCTGCTGCTCACCCATGCCCCGGCAGGCGGCCTGAACGATGGCTTTGACAAGGCCCACAAGGGGTTCGACTGCTTCAACGACCTGCTGGAAGAATACCAGCCCAGGTGGTTCGTGCACGGCCATGTGCACCTGAACTATGATGCAAAGCTGCCGCGCGTGTGCACCCGCGGCAAGACCACCGTGATCAACGCTACCGAGCGCTATGTGTTCGAGATCCCGGACCCGGACCCGCAGGCCCGGCACAAATTTTTCTGGAAAAATCCCGCCTTCCCGACGGAAGAATGAAAAAGGAGAAGCCCTATGGCACAAACAGAACAACTGGCCCGCCTTGACGCATTGCAAAAGAAACTCTACGCCTATGCCTGCGCGGAGAATTCCCTCTATCTGGACGCCGTGACGGTGGCCCCGAAGAATACCGCCGAGGGCCGGGGCGTGGCTCTCGGCATCCTGGCCGGAGAGCACCAGAAGCTGATGACCGACCCGGAGACGAAGCGTCTGCTGGACGAACTGGCTGCGGCGTCCGGCTCGCTCGATGCTCTCCACAAGCGCGAGGTGGAGCTGCTGCGCCGCGAGAGCGGGAAACTGGCTCGCATCCCGGCGGACGAGTATATGGCCTACACCGAACTGACCAACCGCGCCAGCGATGTCTGGCACAAGGCCAAGGAGAACGATGATTTTGCTTCGTTCTGCCCCGTTTTGCAGGAGCTTGTGGATTACAACCGGAAATTTGCGGGCTACTACGATGCAGCCAAGGCTCCCTACGACGCCTTGCTGAACGAGTATGAGCGCGGGGTGGACACCCGGCAGCTGGACGCCTTCTTTGAGACGCTGCGGGATGGCATCGTGCCGCTTGTCCGGGCCATCAGCGAGAAGCCCCAGGTCGATGACAGCTTCCTGCATCTGGAATATCCGGTGGAGCGGCAGAAGGCCTTTGCTGACTACATCATGGAGGTCATGGGCATCGACCGTGGCCACTGCGGCCTTGGCGAGACCGAGCATCCCTTCACGCTGGAGTTCAACAACAAGGATGTCCGCATCACCACCCATTACGACCTGCACAACGTGGCCTCGTCGATGTACTCTGTTCTCCACGAGGGCGGCCATGCGCTGTACGAGCTGGGTATCCGGGATGACTTGCAGTACACCTGCCTGGCCGGCGGCGTCAGTATGGGCGTCCACGAGAGCCAGTCCCGCTTTTACGAGAACCTCATCGGTCGTTCCCGCGCGTTCCTTGAGGCCATCTACCCCAGGGTGCAGGCGTTCTTCCCGGAGCAGCTGGGCGGGGTGAGCGTCGAGCAGTTCTACCGGGCCGTGAACAAGGTGGAGCCGAGCCTCATCCGCACCGAGTCGGACGAGCTGACCTACTGCCTGCATATTATGGTGCGGTACGAGATCGAAAAACAGCTCATCGGCGGTACGCTGCGGGCAGAGGAAATCCCGGCCGAGTGGGCCCGCCTGTATCGGGAATATCTGGGCGTGGAGGTCCCCAATGACCGGGAGGGCTGCCTGCAGGACAGCCACTGGTCCGGCGGCTCCTTCGGCTACTTCCCGTCGTATGCGCTGGGCAATGCCTACGGCGCGCAGATGCTCCGCAGGATGGAGCAGGCGTTCGATGTGTTCGGGCAGGTGGCAAAGGGCGACCTCTCCGGCGTGACCGGCTGGCTGCGGGAGCATGTGCACCAGTACGGCCAGCTGCTGGAACCGGCCGACGTGGTCCGGAATGCCTGCGGCACCCTTGACCCGCAGGTGTACCTCGATTACCTGACCCGAAAGTACACAGAGCTGTACGCGCTGTAAGCTGTAAAAAACAAACACAAAAGCGGCACCGGATGCAGTTCCGATGCCGCTTTGTTGTTTCACAGTGGAGCCATCACAGTTGTGGGAACGGATGGGACACAGCCGCTCAGAGAGGGAGCTTGCCGCTGACTTTGTTCACGACGTAGTAAGCAGCTTCCTCTTCGGGCTTGATATACACCTTGCAGGACTGCACGCCAACCTTGTGGGTAGCGCGGTAATCGGCCTTGGCACGGTCTACCAGGTCAGTGATGTTGTACTGCTTGCCGCCGTGCTCAACGTAGACTTCCGGTGCCAGCGGCGGACGGCCGCGATGCGCCGTTTTGCCGGTCTTGGCAGTGGTTTTGGCGGCCTTGTCCGCTTTGGCCGTCTTACGCGCAGTCTTTTCCACAGCAGGAGCGTCTGCGGCGGTGGAGACAACGTTTTTTTTCTCAGACATGGATTCAACCTTCTTTCTCAAAAATATCTGCGCTGTATACAGCGCTGGAGGACCCCAATGAAAAGAATCGATTTCAAACGGTCACATATAATTATATAATAGTGACTTCGGAATCATTTGTAAAGAGGTTTTTCGAAAATAGGTCTGATTTCAGCAAGAATCTGCGTAAGAATCTGAAAAAGAATTACTCTTTGCATAGCTCTTCGGCACGGCGGACGATGGGGGAAAGCAGCGAAGAATCCCAATCTTCCGCCAGGACAAATAGATCGTCACAGATCTCCTTCCGGATACGGTCGGTGCTGCGCCGCTGGGCAAGTGTGAACAGCGCAGCCAGGAGCCGCAGCTTCAGGGTGCGAAGCTCCTCCGGTGCATCCCACAGCCGGGCCAGGTCGTAGTTGTCGGTGTTGCCGCAGCGCATGGTGCAGGTGGCGCAGTTGGGTGCGACCCGGTGCTTCTCGGTCTCGACGATGTCCTGCATCCGGCGCAGAGCGTCCTCGGCGGCATCTGCCCTGGCCGCCTGCCGCAGCCCGGCGGCCAGAACGTGGTCGGTGTCTTCGGTCTTCGGTTCATTGACGGTGGCGCGCGCCAGCCCGATCAGCGCGCCCAGCAAGCGGTCCCGCTGGCGCTGTGCAGCCGTCGCAGGAGCAGAAAGCAGTGAATCCATAGATCCTCCTTTTGATCGGGGAACTCTCCCCGGAATGGTGCATTCAGTATACACGAAAAACCCAAAGCTGACCAGAGATTGGGCCGTTTTGGAAAAAAATATTTTTCCGGCTTGATTTTGCGGCAGAAATAGATTATAATATCACTGTTCTGTATGGAATCAGCCGGTGTGTCGGAATGGCAGACGAGGGGGACTCAAAATCCCTTGTGCTAATAACACGTGTGGGTTCGACCCCCACCACCGGCATAAAAAGGAAGCCCTCCAGCTTGTCTGGGGGGCTTCCTTTTTATCTGCGGCGTGTGAGCGGGTCGAACAGCACGACCCTGCACAGCAGGGGAGCAATCAGCCCTGCGGGCTGTTGCTCAGTGCGCGGGAGACCCCCACCACCGGCATAGCAAGCAGCTCGAAACCGAAAGGTTTTGGGCTGCTTTTCTTTTTATCCCCTCACATCCGGCCCGTCTTCACACGTTTGTCTCCACCGGGAAACTGCTGACGGTGTGCTTGAGGGTGTTATAAACGCAGAACTGAAAAAGGGCATCGGAGCTTTCCACGGATCCAAAGGATACGGAAGGTTCCGGTGCTTTTTTGTTATGCAAAAAAGAGATGTTTTCGTGGATCGCCTGCTCCGATTCATCAAACAGGGCACAGGAAAAGAACGCTGCCAGCGTGATAGCAAGGGTACAGGAGCTTGTGCTGTTTGCTATACGCAGCTGCGTAATTGCAAGAGAGCATACGGATCGACAAAACAAAAAAGTATCCCCCACAGTGATAATGGAGGATACCGACCTTTTGATGTTGTTGTTTGAATTCTCCTATTATTTTATCATGGTTATATCTGGAATTCAATAGAAATCTTCACAAATGTACCCCACATGACCTCAGAAAAAAATCGCAGGAATTGAAACTTTTTTGCAAATTGCCCAATTCTGCATGAAAAATCCAGTTGAAAACGTAGGCGGACAAAATAAGTGGTCAGATGGGTGTCTAAGCTATAGAAGGAGACAACAATGGCACGACGGGGAGAAAATATTCGCAAACGCAAGGATGGTCGGTGGGAAGGCCGGTACATCAAGGCACGCACATCAGAAGGCAAAATTCAGTGGGGCTACGTTTACGGTACGGTCTACGCAGAGGTCAAACGGGTGCTGATCCAGAAAAAAGCAGAGGCGGGCTTCTACAACCTGAAAGAATCCGACCTGACCTTTGAGGCATTGGCCGAAGTGTGGCTGCACTCCCTGAAAAACGGCATAAAAGAATCAACATACGCGCATTATTCGTACACACTGCACAAGTATCTTCTCCCTGTTTTGAGCAAAATGCCTGTTGCATCCTTTGAAGAGAGCTTTCTGGAACAGGCCATGCAGCAGATCATCACGCCGATAGATTCCTCACACAAGCCGCTGGGGAACTCTTCTGCACGAGAATGTCTCTCCATGTTGCGCCGTATCTGCAAGTATGCCGCACATTTACGCCTAATCCGTCCGATGGAGCTGGAAGTGGCACTGCCGAAAGCGATCGACAAAATTTCTGCGCCGCTCTCCCCGGCGGAACAGCAGCGGCTTTATCGATATGTACAGGAGAACCCCACGCCTCGCAAAATCGGCTTATTGCTGGGGCTGGAATTGGGGCTGCGTATTGGCGAGATCTGCGGCCTGCAATGGGGCGATTTCGACCTGAAACTCGGCACATTGAAAATCAGCCGAACGGTCTGCCGAATTTCCTGCGGAAACGGGCATACAAAGGTAGTCATCCAAACGCCGAAAACCCGCACGTCGTGCCGGGAAATTCCAATTCCGAAACAGCTGCTTATGATGCTGAAAAAGCTGCGTGGAAATACCAGTAATGCTACATGGTTTCTATCTGGAAACGAGTCTAAGCCCACCGAACCCCGGTGTTACCGGAAAAGCATCAAGGTATATCTGAAACAGGCGACTGTCCGGCAAGTACGTCCGCACGCACTGCGCCACACCTTTGCGACCACCTGCCTGCAGGCGGGGTGCGATGTAAAGACCCTCAGCGAGCTGTTGGGACACGCCAATGCCAACATCACCTTACAGCGTTATGTGCACTCTGATCTGACCCGAAAGCGCCGGGAGATGAACCGAATATTCTCCCATCAGGTGTCCATGAGGGGCAGGGACACACAAAATATGACGTAGTGGCGCATAATTTCTTCACTGTTCCTCCATTATCACTATAGAGGATACCTCTGATTTGCGGGGGGGGGCGAGTTGTATGGCATTGCGCCTGTTTGAGCACAATGAGAAAGCGTATCGTGCGGCAGTCCGGATGATGGAACAGTATGGCAAGGCTGCCATTGTCCATCCCACCGGCACCGGAAAGAGCTACATTGCGTTCAAGCTGATCGAGGACAACCCGGAGAAGGTTGTAATCTGGCTTTCTCCCAGTGAATATATCTTCAAGACACAGCTGGAAAGCCTGAAAAGGAACGACCCGGATTTTCCGTTGGCAAACATTCACTTTTATACCTACGCCAAACTGATGTGTTGCACGCAGGCACAGCTGGACGAAATAGCAGCGCAGAAGCCTGCCTATATTATATTCGATGAATTCCACCGTGCTGGTGCTGAATGTTGGGGCGAAAGCACGGTGGCTTTATTAAAGTTATGCCCGGATGCAAAGTTTCTGGGGCTGACGGCAACAAACATCCGATATCTGGATAATAACCGTGACATGGCTGAAGAACTTTTTGATAGCCGTGTTGCGAGCAACATGACCCTTGGCGAAGCAGTCGTCATGGGTATTTTGCCTGCCCCGAAATATGTGACCACGGTCTACCAGTACCAGAAAGCACTTGCAAAGTATCAGGCGCGGGTAGATAATCTGCGAACACCGGGCATTCAGGATGTGAATCAGAAATATCTGGACGCCCTGCGCCGCGCTTTGGAACAAGCAGACGGTCTGGACAAGGTCTTTGCCCATCATATCACGAATAAGTCCGGTAAGTACATCGTGTTCTGCGCCAACAAGGAGCATATGGACGAAATGGTATCCCATGTGCCGGAGTGGTTCGCCGGGGTCAACCCGGACGTGGTGGTGTATCAGGCCTACTCGGATGACCCGAATACGGACAAGGCGTTTGCGGACTTCAAGACGGATACGAGCAATAGACTGAAATTGCTGTTCTGTATCGATATGCTTAACGAGGGCGTCCATGTAGAAGGCATTTCTGGCGTGATCCTGTTCCGACCAACGATTTCGCCCATCATCTACAAGCAGCAGATTGGCCGCGCTTTGACCGCAGGGGATAATACGACACCACTTATCCTGGATGTTGTCAATAATTTCGAAGGTCTGACCAGCATTTCCGGTCTGCAAAGCGAGATGCAGGAGGCAGTCCATCGGCTCTACGCCAATGGCGAAGGCGATAAAATCGTCACCGAGCGGTTCGAGGTCATCGAACAGGTGCACGACTGCCGGGTACTGTTCGAGCAGTTGCAGGCAAGCCTTTCTTCCAGTTGGGAGCACTATTTCTCTGAGGCCAGCATCTACTATGCGGAACACGGCAACCTGAACGTCCCGAAATTGTACACCACGCCCGGCGGTCTGAGCCTTGGGGTGTGGCTAGTGACTCAGCGCCGGGTGCGCGAGGGGCAGATCCAAGGAAATCTGACCGAGCAGCAGATCGCACGGCTGGACAGCATTGGCATGGTTTGGGGCAACCGGAAGGAAATCGCGTGGCAACGCGGCTTTGAGGTCGCAAAGAAATACCACGACACCTACGGAAACCTGATGGTGCCCGGAAAATATGTAGACCCAGACGGCTATCCCTTGGGACAGTGGATCATCAAGACCCGGCAGCAGAAGCTGAATGGACGCCTGAAGGAAGAACGCATCGCACAGCTGGATGAGATCGGCATGGTGTGGAACATTTTCGATTCCAAGTGGGAAAAGGCTTATGCGCTGGCTGCAGCCTACTACGAGGAAAACGGCAACCTGAATATCCCGCGTTCCTATGTGACAGCGGCTGGTGAACGGCTGGGACAATGGGTCGCAAGCCAGCAATGGGCGTACCCGAAAGGAAAGCTGACGGACGAGCAGGTCGAACGGCTCAACCGGATCGGAATGTACTGGGGCAATCGCAATGACCGCCAGTGGAATGAAGGCTATCAGGAGGCGAAGCGCTACTTTGATGCCCACGGCAACCTGAACGTCCCGGCAGAATATGTGTCGCCGAGCGGTTACAACCTTGGGAATTGGGTCAAACGGCAGCGGTATACCCGCCAGAATCCTGAAAAAAGCTGCGCTGTTCTGACAGAGGAACGCATAGAAAAGCTGGATGAAATCGGGATGCGGTGGGAGAAAAGCAATTTGAAGCGCCCATCTGAGCAGGCGATACAAGCCGAAACCGTTACGGCAAAAGCATGCTAAAACAAGAAATTTAGAAACAAACGCGAATTTATGTGAGGAGAAAAAATGGCTACGAATACGACTGGAATTGAGAAGAAAGTTGAAATTGACCGAAAAAAGAATCTGCATGCCCATCGGCTGTACTGGTTCGTCCGTCGTGTGCAGGATATTGTTCTGTCGTCGGTGGCGCTGGTAGTGCTGTCACCTGTTATGTTGATTACAGCGATTGCTATTGTGGTAGATGACCCATCCGCTGGCCCGATTTTCTCGCAGGAGCGTATTGGGCGCAACGGAAAACCCTTCAAGTTCTATAAGTTCCGCTCCATGTGCCCCAACGCAGAGGCAAAACTGGACGATCTGCTGGACCAGAACGAGATGGATGGCCCTGTGTTCAAGATCAAGGACGACCCCCGCATTACACGCGTGGGCAAGTTTATCCGCAAGACCAGTATCGATGAGCTGCCCCAGCTGTGGAATATCCTGAAGGGTGATATGAGTATCGTTGGTCCCCGCCCGGCACTTCCTCGCGAGGTGGAGCAGTACGGCGACTACGAAAAGCAGCGCCTGTATGTGACACCCGGCCTGAGCTGCTATTGGCAGATCGCCCCGCACCGCAACGACCTCTCTTTTGAAGAGTGGATGGATCTGGACGTGAAGTATGTCAAGGAGCGCAGTTTCTGGGTGGATTGGAAGATCATCTTTAAGACGTTCAAGGTGTGCCTGCTGGGGCATGGGGAGTGAGGATCAACATTCGAAAGTGCTAACCTTGATAGCAACGCTGGACGTGAAGGCCGTATACGCCGATGTGGATTTTGTCGTCATTGCTGCGCCCACAAATGTGCGGCCAATGCAGTTTGCTGAAGTAGGATTGTTGTAAAAGGTCAATAAAAAGCATACGAAATGCTGAAAAGGCTACTTCTTTTAAGTATGTAGAGTGCAGAAATGTCTACTCAACAAAATCAGTTGAGGTCTGATGGTCTATGGTGGAGTTGAATATACATACAAATATAATCGCTTTTGCATAAATATGCGCCGTATTTTACTCTGGAAATCGTGTTTTGTGCAGTAGGACGTTAATACTGATAACTGCATTTATCTGCGTGGTGCGGCAAAGATGCTGGGAGAAAAGTACCGCCTGAAAGTTGGGCTGTCTGGCATCATCGAGGGTAGCCTGCCGATTGGCGGTTTGTCCTCGTCGGCTTCGGTCATTATTTGCTTTTTGTCTGCATTGTGTAAGGTGAACGGCATCCATCTGGAGCCGATGGAGATGATTCTCACGGCAAAGGCGGCGGAAAACCAGTATGTTGGTGTCTCCTGCGGAAAACTCGACCAGAGTTGCGAGGTACTTTCTAAGAAAAATCACTTGCTATACCTTGACACGAAAGACGATAGTTATGAACTGATCCCCACCAGTGAGAAAATGAAGTCTTATAAGGTAGCAATCTTCTTCTCTGGCTTGGAGCGTTCTTTGAAAAACTCTAAGTACAATCTGCGGCAGGATGAGTGCAAGGCAGCGGCCTATGCACTAATGGGCTATGCAGGGATGGACTATGACACCTTTGCAAATACCCGGCTTCGGGATGTGCCTTTCGAAGTATTTGAAGCCTATAAAGATCGTCTGCTAGAATTGTGGCGTAGACGCGCAGAACACTATTACAGCGAGTTAGCTCGTGCCGAAAAGGGTGCAGAACTGTGGCGTAAAGGTGATTTGGAGAGGTACGGTCAGCTTGTTTTTGAAAGCGGAAAATCATCTATTTACAGCTATGAATGTGGCTGTGATGAACTGAAAAAACTGTATGAAATCATGGCTGATACCGATGGCATCTACGGTGGCCGCTTCTCCGGTGCGGGATTCAAAGGCTGCTGCATGGCGCTGATTGACCCAGACAAGGCCGAAGATATTGAAGCAAAGGTCACAGCAGAGTATCTGAAAGCGTTCCCGGCATTGGATGGAAAGTATAGTTTCCATCTGTGTTAGAGCGCAGATGGCGTTGAGTTGTGAGAGGGGAGCACATATAGATGAAATGCTTAATTTTGGCAGCGGGCTACGCTACACGGCTCTATCCACTGACCGAGAATTTCCCGAAGCCGCTCCTGAAAGTGGGCGAGAAGTCCATCCTTGACTGGCTGGTAGATGATTTAGTGGATACCACTGACATTAATGAGTTCGTGGTGATTTCTAACCACAAGTTCGCACAGCATTTTGAGGACTGGAAGAACGAGAAAGTTAAAACTCGGCCTTATGAGATTACTGTGATCGACGATGGCACCAGCACCAATGAGAGCAGATTGGGCGCAGTTAAGGACATCCAGCTGGCGGTGGAAAAGCTGAATCTGGCGGATGATTTGCTGGTTATGGCTGGCGACAATGTGCTGAATTTCAGTCTTTCCAAGTTTGTGGAGTTTGCAAAGAAAAAGAATACTTCCTGTGTGATGTGCCATGAGGAAAATGAACTGAAAAAGCAGCAGAAAACGGCAATCATCACGTTGGATGGCAATGACCTGATTACCAGCTATGAGGAAAAGCCGAAAGAGCCGAAAGGAAATCTGGCTGTGCCGCCGTTCTACTGCTATCGTGCCTGTGATGTAAAGCGGATTCAGGAAGCATTGAATAATGGCTGTGGCTATGATGCACCGGGTAGCTTTGCCGCATGGCTGAGCAAGCAGACACCGATGCACGCTTACATCATGCCGGGTAAACGGTATGACGTTGGCGATTTTAACAGCTATGAGTATGTGAAAAGTGTGTTCTCGAAGTAAGAGGAAACAGAAAAAGAGGAGAAAATAGTCATGAGAGATTTTAAGGATTTAAAAATCGCTGTGGCTGGAACTGGGGCTAGAGATATAATAGGGTCAACCAAGAAAAACTACGATAACTAAAGGGTTTTGACGGCTTGAGTTGTCCTTCAAAAGTTTTATTTGTTGAAAAACTGCAAGAAGTGGGAAATCCTGAGGGCTATATGTAGGTGGCTTTTGGAAGCTCTGTTTTGACCCACAAAAAGGAGCAACAAATAAAGATTGAAGGAGAGTTCAAGCCTACGGTGGATTGCCTTTATGCGACCCGCCGTGGGTTTGTTTGCTTTTGTCCATAAGGAAATAGATTTAAAAAAGATGTTTATCTTGTCGTTGCCGCAGTGACAATAGGGACGAAGAATTGGAGGACGAAATCAGTTGGAGCCAGGATTGAGGTCTGCTATACGATAATGAGATGTCACAAAAAGAACGATAGCTATATTTATGTGATTGCTACAAAAATTGGAATTTCAATATAGCGACTGCGCGGAAACAGGGCTATTCAACAACTTAACACTTGGGTGAGGAGGTGGATAAACATGGCAAATAAATATGCACTGAGGAAATGACAAGAAAGTCACAATAGATTGGTTTTACCATCCAAAAGGATGTGTAACATAGATTGAAATTTAAAAGAAATGTTATGGAGGAGTATAAAAATGTCTGCATTTGATAACGCAACACTTATGATCACTGGTGGTACTGGTTCTTTTGGTTCTACCGTTCTGAAGCACTTCTTGGATTCTGACCTGAAGGAGATTCGTATCTTCTCTCGTGATGAGAAGAAGCAGGATGATATGCGTCACGAGCTTCAGGCCAAGCACCCGGAGAACGCCAAAAAGGTGAAGTTCTACATCGGCGATGTCCGCAATCCCCAGTCCATCCGTGACGCAATGCCCGGTGTTGACTACATTTTCCATGCCGCTGCATTGAAGCAGGTTCCTTCCTGCGAGTTCTTCCCCATGCAGGCCGTTCAGACCAACATCATCGGTACCGATAACGTCCTGCACGCCGCCATTGATGCCGGTGTCAAGCGTGTTGTCTGCCTGTCCACCGATAAGGCAGCTTACCCCATTAACGCTATGGGCATCTCTAAGGCTATGATGGAGCACGTCATCTACGCCAATGCCCGTGTAGCTGCTGAGCGTGGTGGCACCACCATCTGCTGCACCCGTTATGGCAACGTTATGTGCAGCCGTGGCTCTGTCATCCCTCTGTTCATTGACCAGATCAAGGCTGGCAGCCCCATCACCATCACCGACCCCAACATGACCCGCTTCCTGATGAACCTGGACGAGGCTGTGGATCTGGTGATGTTCGCCTTCCAGCACGCCAACCCCGGCGACCTGTTCATCCAGAAGGCTGACGCTTCCACCATCGGCGATCTGGCAAAGGCAGTCCAGCAGCTGTTCGGCGATACCGGTACGAACATCATCGGCACCCGTCACGGCGAGAAGCTGTTCGAGACCCTGATGACCCGTGAGGAGCGTCTGCGCAGCCAGGATATGGGTCATTACTTCCGTGTTGCCGCTGACAACCGTGACCTGAACTACGATAAGTTCGTGGTCAAGGGCGAGGTACATACCATGGCGGACGAGTCTTACACCAGCCACAACACCGAGCGACTGGATGTGGAAGGCACTGTCAAGAAGATTCTGACCACCGAGTATGTCCAGAACGCACTGAAGGGTATCCCGAATGTCTAAAGAAAAGCTGCTGCTGGTTGGAGCCGGTGGTTTCGGGCGCATGGTGGCGGAGCAGGCGATGCTCCAATACGATTGTGCTTTTGTGGATGATGGACAGTCTGTGGGTGCTGAGATCTGTGGCATTCCAGTGGTTGGTGGCCTCGCCGATTTGCCGGAGCTGCGGAAAGAGTACAGTTTGCTGGTGGTCGGCATCGGCAACAATCAGTTCCGGGCACAGGTGTATGAGAAAGGAAAATTACTTGGTTATGCGTTCCCAAACATCGTTGCTCCCAGTGCCTATGTCAGTCCGTTTGCTGAAGTCGGCTGTGGCTGTGTGGTGCTGCAAAACGCTTGTATCCAAAATGGAGCCTCTGTCGGAAACGGTGTTTTGCTGAATGCCGGAACGGAAGTCCACTGTGATGCAGCGGTAGGGGATTACGCCCTGATTTACACTAACAGTGTGATCCGCACTGGTGCGACCGTGGGCAACTTTACCCGCATTGGCAGCAACTGCACCATCTGCAATCATGCAACTGTGCCGGACGGCGCAGATATTCCGGACTGCACCGCAGTACACTAAGAGGTGAGAGAATGAACATTCTAGTCACAGGTGCCAAGGGCATGGTGGGAACCGCCCTGTGCAACAACCTGAAAAACATCCGGGATGGGAAAAACAAGACTCGCCCGGCATTGGATATTAAAGAAATCTACGAGTACGATTTGGACTCCACCCCGGAGGAGCTGGACGAATACTGCCAGAAAGCAGACTTCGTATTCAATCTGGCAGGCGTGAATCGCCCGGAGAACCCGGAAGACTTCATGAAGGGAAACTTCGGCTTTGCATCCGACCTGCTGAACTGCCTGAAAAAGCACAACAACAAGGCAACCATCATGCTGTCTTCTTCCATTCAAGCCACGCTGGCTGGTCGTTTCGGCAACAGCGAGTACGGACGCAGCAAGAAGGCTGGCGAGGAACTATTCTTCCAGTATGCTCAGGAGACCGGGGCTAAGGTTGCCATCTACCGTTTTGTGAACCTGATGGGCCACAGCCGCCCCAAGTACAACAGCGCCGTCAGCACCTTCTGCTGGGCGGTTGCCAATGACGAGCCCTTCACCGTTAATGACCGCAGTACCGAGTTGGAACTGCTGTACATCGATGACCTGGTAGAAGGGATGTTCGACCTGCTGGAAGGCAAGGAGCAGCACTGTGAATTTGACGGTGTGGAGACTGTTCTGCAAGCAGATGGTCGTTACTGCTGCGTCCCTGTGACACACAAGGTAACACTGGGCGAGATCGTAGATCTGCTGCAGGAGTTCAAGGCGCAGCCGAGTACGCTTATGATGCCCAAGATGCCAGACGGTTCCTTTGCTAAGAAGTTGTATTCCCTGTACCTGACCTATCTGCCGACGGACAAGTTCAAGTATGCCCTGAAGATGAACGTGGACAACCGTGGTTCTTTCACGGAATTGGTTCATACCGCTGACTGTGGACAGGTGAGCGTCAACATCTCGAAGCCCGGCATCACGAAAGGACAGCACTGGCACAACTCCAAGTGGGAACTGTTCATTGTGGTGGCTGGGCACGGCTTGATTCAGGAACGGAACATCAACACCGGAGAAACGGTGGAGTTTGAGGTTTCTGGGGACAAGATCGAGGCCGTCCATATGATTCCGGGCTGGACCCACAACATCATCAACCTGTCGGAAACGGAAAATCTGGTAACCGTGATGACTTGCAACGAGATCTTCAACCCGAACCACCCGGACACCTTCTTCGAGCCGGTGTAAGAGAGGATACTGGTTGTCGATAGGAGATTTTTATGGAACACAATTTTACATGGAAAAACGACGGGCGCACCAAGGTCATGATTGGCTGCGGTACCCGTCCGGAGATCATCCGTCTGGCTGCGGTTATCAAACGCTGCCGGGAATATTTTGACTGCTGCGTGGTGTACTACAACCAGAACTGGGACAGAAACCTCTCCACCGTTTTCTGGGAAGACTTTGAACTGAAGAACACCTTCGGGGAGTATGGCCCTGACATTCTGGTTCCCGTGGTGGGCGAGAATTTAGGCGTAACCTGCGGAAATATCATGGGCCGCAGCTATGAGCTTCTGTCTGAATTGCAGCCGGAGGGCTATCTGGTGCTGGGTGATACCAACTCCTGCCTGTCTGCAATCAGCGCAAAGCGGTTGCATATCCCTCTGTTTCACATGGAGGCAGGCAACCGCTGCAAGGACGAGTGCCTGCCGGAAGAGACCAACCGCCGTATCGTTGATGTGATCTCTGATGTGAATATGTGCTATTCCGAGTTCGCCCGGAAGTATCTGGCGGATACCGGCCTGCCCAAGGAGCGTACCTACCAGACCGGCTCTCCCATGGCAGAAGTGCTGCACATGAATCTGGAGAAGATCCAGAAGAGCGATGTGCTGGAACGTCTGGGACTGGAAAAGGATAAGTACATTTTGCTGTCCGCCCACCGGGAAGAAAACATCGATTCCGAAAAGAACTTCCTGAGCCTGTTTACCGCTATCAACGCTCTGGCAGAGAAGTACGATATGCCCATCCTGTACTCCTGCCATCCCAGAAGCAAGCACCGTCTGGAACAGAGCGGCTTCCAGCTTGACCCTCGTGTCCGGGTCAATGAGCCGCTGGGCTTCAACGACTACAACAAGCTGCAAATGAACGCTTTAGCAATCGTCTCCGACTCTGGCACTCTGCCCGAGGAGAGCAGCTTCTATCTGTCCATTGGTCATCCCATCGCCGCCGTGTGCATCCGTACCAGTACGGAACGCCCTGAGGCGCTGGAAGCCGGTGACTTCATTTTGGCTGGTATTACCACTCGGGAACTGCTCAACGCCACCGATATGGCGATTGAAATGAAACAGAAGGGCGTTCTGGGTAAGCCCTGCCCCGACTATGTGGACGAAACCGTGTCCATGAAGGTGGTTCGCATCATTCAGGGATATGTGAATGTGGTCAATAAGATGGTGTGGAGAAAATACTGAGTTACAAAGTGAGAATGCTATGCGACGAGTAAATATATTAGGTGTTGAAATTTCGGCTGTTAACAAAGAAACCGCAATTCAATATTTGTTAGAAAACATGGACAAAGCAAGAGGAGGATATGTTTGCGCATGTAATGTTCATACTACTGTAACAGCACATGAGAATTTGGACTATCAAGCGGTTCAAAACAATTCATTTATGACTTTGCCAGACGGAAAACCCTTATCTAGCGTTGGAGTTCGTCGCGGGTATTCGGAAATGGGGCGAGTGACCGGTCCTGATTTTATGGAGCAAGTGATTGCTACTACAGAAAAAAGTGATGCTCGTCACTATTTTTATGGAACAACGCAAGAAAATCTGAATGCACTACTCGAATACTTAAAAGTGAATTATCCGCAATTATCTATTGTCGGCTGTGAGCCATCGTTGTTTAGGCCGTTGACGATACAAGAAGAAACGGAACTGTGCGATAGAATCAACGAATCGAAGGCGGACTTTGTATGGGTTGCACTCGGTGCACCACGTCAAGAAAAATTTTGTGCGAAACTTAGTAAAAAAACAAATGCCGTTTGGATAGCTGTCGGTGGAGCATTTAATGTTATTTCTGGAGTGATTCCGCGTGCACCGCAGTGGATGCAGGATCACAGCTTAGAATGGTTGTATCGCTGGAGCAAGGAACCAAAGAGATTGTTTAAGCGGTATGCAGAAACAAATTCAAAATTTATTTTTTATCTGATAAAAGAGAAGGTTGAAAAAAGATGAAAAAAAAAGTCTGCATGGTGGTTCCGAGCTTTACGGCCAAGGGCGGGATTACAGCTGTAGTCAATGGCTATCAGAATTCTCAATTGACAGAAGATTACGATGTGCGATTTATAGAAACCTATTGTGATGGAAAGATAATAAAAAAAGTTGCAATATATTTAAAGTCGATTTTTAAGTATTTATATGCTTTGATTTTTTGGAGAGCAGATATTATCCATATTCATTCTTCCTTCGGCGGCAGTTTTTATAGGAAGAAATTCTTTATAGACCTCGGGAGATTGTTCAACCTTAAAATTGTAAACCATATTCATGGATCATACTATGACGAGTTCTATTTTAAAGCTCCTAACTACAAGAAACGGATGATTCAGAAAACATACGAAAAATGTGATATATTTATTGTCTTGAACGAATCAGCAGAGGAAAATCTAAAACAAATCGTTCCTGATAAGCAAGTAGCTGTTATTGAGAACTATGGCATCTTAGAAACATCAGCAATACACAACTACAAGAACAGAAACGAAAATATTGTATTGTTCCTTGGCTTTGTTACAGAAAAAAAAGGGTGTTTCGATATGCCCCGAATTTCAGAGATAGTTTTACGAGAGGTACCAGATGCTCAGTTTATTTTGGGTGGAGTGGGAGAACTCGAAAAGCTTGGAAAGCTTGTAAATATAAATCATTTTAAATTTTTAGGATGGATAGAAGGTGAGAAAAAGAAGGAATGGCTAGAGAGAGCAAAGGTGTTTTTTCTGCCATCATATTCAGAAGCTATGCCAATGTCAATTTTAGAAGCAATGGGATGCGGGTTGCCTATTGTTGCATCTAATGTTGGTGGAATTCCTTCAATTGTGAGAAACAATATAAATGGATTTACTTTTATCCCAGGAGATGTTGAAGGAATGGCGGCGGCAATTATTAAGATTCTCAAAAATAGTAATTTAGCAAACAAGTTATCCGAAAACAGTGCGAGAATTATTGCCGAAGAGTATTCATTAAAGAGTCATATTGATGCAGTTGAGAAACTGTATGATGCACAAGCATGAAATTAGGATATAGAATTCTGGACATTTTTCGAAGAGGATTCAACAAGTTATTAATTGAGCCGGGGATGAAAAAGGCTTTTCTTCTTGCGGAGAAATGGTGAAAATTGGCGCAGGATGTGAACTTAAGCCGTTAAATAATATTGCGGTAGGAAACCATACCGAGATTGGACCACGAGCGTTATTTTGGATAACACGAGCAAAAATACACATTGGAGATAATGTCATCTTTGACCCCGGAGTAACAATAATCACAGGAAATCATCCGACAAATGTTGTCGGATGAAGTATCAACTCTATAAAAGAAAGTGAAAAGCCATTGGATTGTGATCAGGACGTTGTAATTGATAATGTTGTCTGAATTGGCTGTAACAGCACTATATTGAAAGGTGTTCATATCCATGAAGGGGCAATTATTGCAGCTGGAAGTGTAGCGACAAGAAATATTCCACCCTATGAAATGCGGAGGGTGCCGGCAAAAATGATAAAGGATTGATTTACTCCTAAGAAGCTTAATCAACATATAAAAATTATGCAGAGCGAATAGAAGGATAAAGCCGTATGAACAATATACCTAAAGTGATTCACTATTTTTGGTTTGGAAATAATCCCAAGCCTGAGATTGTTACAAAGTGCATTACATCTTGGAAAAAGTATATGCCTGACTGGGAAATCAAAGAGTGGAATGAAAACAACTATGATGTTCATTGTTGTGAATATGTAGAACAGGCATATGCTGCAAAAAAATGGGCGTTTGTTTCAGATTATGCAAGGTTTGACATTTTAAATCGATTTGGCGGATTGTATTTGGACACAGATGTTGAAATTCTAAAAGAAATTCCCGCTAAGTATTTTGAGTCGCCTTTTACGGCAGTTGATAATAACGGAATTGTTGCACCGGGATTGATTATTGCACTTCCTTGTGGGCATTGGTTAAGCCAAATGGTGTTGAAGTCTTATAAATATGATGGGTTTCATGATGGAAAGTTGACTGCAGAGGCCACAATCAATACAAGAGTAAAAGAGATACTCTTGAAAAAGGGATATGAAATAAAGGACGATTATCAGAAAATACAGGATATGATAATCTATCCGTCAGAATTGTTCTGTGGATTTGATGTGAATACACACGAATATGATATTACATCGAAAACACTTTCCGTTCATCACTATGCGTCTAGCTGGATGACGGATAAGCAGTTGAAAAAAAGAAAAATACAAAGCAAAATAAAGAAAGCATTTGGAATTAGCACATATAGAAAGTTGCTAAGATTTAAAAGAGCTATCTTTGGGATATCAAAGGAATAAAAAATATGATTGCAACAATTACGTTTCATCGAGCAATAAATTGCGGAGCAGCACTACAATCTTATGCGTTGCAATGCGCTATAGAGGATATAGGTGAAAAAGCAAGTGTTATTGATTATCGGTGTAAAAAACTTGAAGAGTCGTATAAATTGATTCATACTCCGCTAACAGGTAAGAGTTTGGCATCAGATATTTTGCATTTTCCGATGCAGGCTATCAGAGAGCACAAATTTCGCCAGTTCCAAAAAAAATATATCAGTGTAACAGCCCCGTGTTACACATTAGAGGATCTGAGTGAAATTGAAAAAGATTTCTCGATGATAATAACTGGAAGTGATCAGGTTTGGAATCTTGATCTTACAGGACATGATAAAGCGTTTTTTTTGAATTTCACTGACTATACTAAAAGGGCTTCCTATGCCGCAAGTGTTGGAAAAAAGGAATTGTATAAAGATACAGCAGTGGACTGTCGCGATGAATTGAAACGTTTCGAGTTTCTATCAGTAAGAGAAGACAGCACAGCGGTAGAATTGTGTGAAAAACTTGGGAAGATACCAGAAGTTGTAGTTGACCCGGTGTTTTTGCTGAAAGTTGAGCAGTGGAATCGAATTGCGAAAGAGTCTAAAAGTGCTAAACCATATATTTTTGTATACTGCCTTCATGAGTCATCTGTTTATGATGAAGCCAAAAGACTCTCTGAGAAAACAGGACTTCCGATTGTGTGTGTGCCAGCAAGTTGGCGATGCCCCGTAAAAGGAAAGATAATTCGTGACATGGGACCGCAGGAGTTTGTTTCGGCAATTCGATCGGCGGAATATGTTGTCACAGACTCTTTCCATGCTGCGGCATTTTCGATTATATATAATCGAAAGCTGATTCCAATTTTGAAGAAGGCTTACCCAGAATTGAATGAGCGGCTTACTTCACTGATAAAAATGTGTGGATTAGATGACGTGTTCGAACTAAAAGAAGAAGTATACGATCAAGTGAAGTATAGCGAGATCGGTGAAAAACTTAATACGCATATTGAAAGATCAAAGGATTATCTAAAGAGAATCGTAGATCGAGGAAGAGAAAATGAAAATCAGACTGCGCTGGTGGCCTCAGTTCAAAAAACTTAATCTGACAACAAAAATTTTTGTTATTCTTACTTTGCTATGTACATTTTGTGGAAACACTCCCATCTTGGGATATGTTACGAATATGATGCTTATTATGGTTCTCGTAATGTGTTCCACATGTGTCTTTAAGAGGCTGGGGAGAGAGGTTGTAGTAAATCGTACAAATCGGATTCTCGTATGGTTGCTGGGAGCATTCGCGACTTTTCTGATTTTTCAAAGCCGTTTTTCCTTTGATAAGGGTCTAACACTGATTTATGCAAGACGATATTGCGTTTATACGATTTTTCTTATATTGCTGACGCATGTAAAAGTCTATGATATTATAATTTCATTGTTTAAAGGATATAGCTGGATTGCGGGACTCTCAGCATTACTTATGACCATTCTGACCGGGAAAAAATCTGGAGGTCTACTGGGGGATTATCAGGCCGTTGGCATGATGATGTCAATTGCTTGCATTATATTCGTTATTGACTATTTTGAAAATCGCAAAAACTTTGTCAACATGATTGGATATTTACTATCATTAACATGTGTGTTTGTCAGCGGAAAGCGGACATTTTCTTTGCTAGCTATTTTATGTCTGGTAGGAATGTACCTAATTACAAGTGATAGGCATAAAACACAGAAAGCAGCCAAAATAGCTGTAGTGTTAGGTGTGTCACTGTTGATTCTTTATAATGTATTTCCACCCATCCGAGAGTTAGTGACACGTACTGTGCAACTTAACGCTGGAGGGGATGAGTTTACTCGCACAAGTGGAAGAAGTGGAATGTGGAAGGTGGCAATGAGCATATTCCTTTCACATAAACTTTTTGGAACAGGATTTGCAACATTTGCTGTTTATACGGGTAGCTTTTATCGATCTGAGTTATGGGCGGGAAAATATCTTACCCATAATATATACTATGGTCTCATCTCAGAGACTGGATTGGTTGGAACATTAATTCTCGTTTCATTTTTTTTCTATGCACTTATATGGTCATGCGTTGAATATTTGAAATACCGAAAGCAACTAGATTCTACATCAGTTCGGGTTTCTTTGTATGCTATCTTTGTGCAGATATGGTTTGTAATTTATGGATATTCCGGAAACGGAATATATGACGCAAACGAATTTTTCTTTTACATTATGGCGATTGCAATGATGATTGCAGTTGTACAGGAATCCAAAAATCTGACTTGCTGAATGTTGGAGATTATGAGTGGAGAGGATAGGTGCACAATGATCAATTCTGCAAAAATACCCTGTAGTGGATGTCTTTCCTGTTTGAATATTTGTCCTCGGGATGCTATTTCGTTAGCTGTAGACGAACGTGGCTTTTCCTATCCAGTTGTGAATCAAGGAAAATGTATCCAATGTGGGCTGTGTGAGAAAGCGTGTCCGTGCTATACAGCATTAGAAAATGTTCCAGTCCATGAAATAAAAGGATGGGGAGGAATACACGAGAATAACAATGTGCGGGAAAAAAGCCAATCTGGCGGTGCATTCGCTGCGCTCGCTGAAGTAGTTCTAAAAAGGAAAGGAACTGTATATGGAGCTGCAATCGATAAGGATTTTGAGGTAAAACAGAAGAGAATTGTTGACTTGAGTGAAATTGCATTGCTTCAGGGGAGCAAGTATGTGCAGAGTAATGTTGAAAGAACTTTCACGGAATGTGCAAGAGATTTGCTTGCGGGCAAAGAGGTCTTGTATTCTGGGACATCCTGCATAATCGATGGACTGCTTCATTATCTTCAGACACGTCGTATCAATACGGTCGGGTTAACAACAGTGGACTTAATATGCCATGGTGTTCCGAGTCCGGGACTTTATAAAGAAAACCTAAAAAGACTAGAAAACATTCATAATAGCAGCCTGTTGTCTTTGAATTTCAGAGACAATGGGTATGCCGGATGGCATACCCATTGTGAAACTTATCAGTTTCACAATGGGTGTATTGTTCACGAAAATTATTGGGCTGAGGTGATGTATTCACATATTGCTTTACGAGAGTGCTGCTATGACTGTAAGTACAGTGAGATAGTAAAAAGACCGGCAGATTTAACAATCGCCGATTTTTGGGGTGTTGAGAAATGCCATCCAAACTTTAAAGATGATAATGTAGGATGCTCACTTATTATTACACATACAGAAAAGGGGGAGGCTCTGTTAAAACAGGCTCCAATAAATCTTTTTGAAACAGATACAGAAAAAGCTGTAAGTTGTAATATGACGCGTCCTGCTCATAAACCAAAGTTTTACGATGCGTTTTGGAAGGACTATCACAATAATGGATTTGAGCATGCACTCAAAAAATATACAATTTATGGTGGAACACGCTTTAGAGTGAAACGCAAAATTTTAAAGGTGCTCAAACTTTGGGAGTAAAAATGATCTATTTAAGTGTGATTATCCCGGTGTACAATGCAGAAAAGTATCTTGAAGACTGCGTCAATAGTATTTTGAATCAGCAGTTTTCGGATTATGAAATTCTTCTTATTGACGATGGTTCTACGGATGGGAGCGCAGCTTTATGTGATAGGCTGTCGATGGAAAATGAAGCTGTAAAAACATATCATGTTCCGAACGGTGGTCCGTCAAAAGCCAGAAATTACGCTTTGAAAAAAGCGAGTGGTGTGTTCGTGCAGTTTGTGGATTCGGATGATCTAGTAGAGGAAAATGCGCTGTCTGCAATGTTTGAAAAAGCAAAAGTATCAAAGAGTTGTGCAATCACAGCTATAGCGGATGTGGTAAATCAAAATAATGAAGCTATTCAAACATTGACTGTGCCTGATCAAGGTGAAACGACGATACAAAGTGTTTTAAAAAATCTTACAGTGGAAAGCAAAGCTGTATATTTGCATTATTTATGGAATAAATGGTATCGATTGGATTTTCTAAAACAAAATAATATTTATTTTAGGGAAGATGTTCGTCTTGGAGAAGATTTTTTATTCAACTGTGAGATGTTCATGGTGGCAGAAACAATTGAAGGAACGGATATACCATTGTATCGATATTTTAAGAGAGGCAACGGAAGCCTTTCATCGAGCTTTAATCCATATGAGCTACAAAGAAGGCGGATGATGGATTCTATCTTTTTAAAGCTCTACCAAGAAAAGAATCTCTACAATGGCGCAGATAAGAAAAAAATCGAGCAGATGATCGGTTCAATTGCGTTAGCCAGTATACGTTCAGTTGTAAGCAAAAATGCTCCAAAACTAGAGGCACAGTTGAATTATATCGATTCGTTTTTGGCAAGTGAATATTATGACTTTCTTGATAAGTACCGCAAAATAGGAACCGCGTCTAAAGCAGATAAGATCGAGCTTTTTCTTTTGAAAAATCGGTGGAAATTTGCTTTTTTGATGCTAGAGAGAGTTCGAAAATCAAACTGATATGGGCAGAAAAATGAAAAAAGTTGCTATTGTTACGATTGAATCTTTGAACTATGGGAATCGGCTGCAGAACTATGCGCTACAGGAAATTTTGAAATCACTTAACTGCTCTGTAAAAACATTGCATAGGGTTCATGAATCTAGGACGGTAACCTCATGTGCGAAACGTATGGCCCAGAACATTTTGCAAACAAAGGCCGCAAAATTCCGCCAGTTTGATGTGAATATTGATTTTTCAGATATTATATTGGGAAAGGACGATTATCCCAATGGGTTGGCAGAAGAGTTTGACTATTTTGTGGTTGGAAGCGATCAGGTCTGGAATCCTTACTACGCTTTTGCGGGGGAGAATGCGATTTCTTAACTTTTGCAAAAAATGATCAAAAAATCTCTTATGCTGCGAGTTTTGGTGTGAGCATAATTCCTGAGAAGAAAGAAATAGAATATGCTGAATACCTAAAATCGTTCAAGTCAATTTCCGTGAGAGAACATCAGGGAGCGATTATTGTCAAGAAATTATCAGGCAGAGATGCAACAGTGGTATTAGATCCGACATTGCTACTTGATGAAGAAGATTGGATGAAGGTTGAGAAAAAATCGTTGTGTAGACCAAAAGGCAAATATATTTTTGTTTATGCTTTAGGTGATAAAACGGATCGATTCGAAGAAAAAATCAAACAGTTAAAAGAAAAATATGAGATTTTCGATGTTCGATCAGTTCAAAAAAACGGAAAGGAACTTCCTATTGGACCTTCAGAATTCCTATATTTGATTAGAAATGCTGAAGAGGTTCTCACAGATTCTTTCCATGCAACAGTATTTTCAATTATATTTCATAAGAAATTTGTTACATTCAATAGACCTGGTTTGAATATGAACTCTAGAATCGAGTCACTTGCCGAGTTGACAGGTGCAAAAAATCGATTGACTGAATGTGGCGATTTAAATTGTGAAACAGAAATCAATTATGTAAATGTTGATAGGATACTGGAAGAAGAGCGTAGGAAGTCATTTGACTTTTTGAAGGATGCTCTTACTGATTAAATGTAAGAGGACTTAAAAGTGGCAAAAATTGAGAGAACAAAAAATGCAACAAGAAATATAATATTTGGCGTGATTTTAAAGGCATATCAGATTATTGTACCGTTTTTAATGCGCACCGCCATGATTTATCTCATGGGCGTTCAGTATCTTGGATTGAATTCGCTTTTTACATCTATTCTTCAGGTGCTGAATTTAGCAGAACTTGGTGTTGGTTCTGCTATGATATATAGTATGTATAAGCCGATAGCTGAGGATGACAACGCAACAATTTGTGCATTGATGAAATTGTATAAAACTTATTACAGGATTATTGGCCTTGTTATTGCTGTTATCGGCTGCGCTTTAACACCATTTATCCCAAAGCTGATTTCTGGAGATGTTCCAGATAATCTTAATATTTATCTACTTTATCTTCTGAATCTTGGTGCTACAGTATTATCCTATTGGCTATATGCGTATAAAAATTGCATTTTACAAGCGCATCAAAGAGTAGATATTGTAAGCAAAGTTTCACTTGTAACCAGCACTATACAGTACGCATTGCAGTTATTGGTTTTATGGTTGTTTAAAGACTATTATCTTTATGTTATTGTTCTATTGGCAACGCAGGCATTAACAAATATTGCTACTGCTATGTGTGCAGATAGAATATATCCGCAATTTAAACCAAAAGGTCAAATTGCTACTGAAGAAAAGAAAGCAATCAATAACAGAATCAAGGATTTGTTTACGTCAAAAATTGGAGGTATTATATACGACTCTGCGGATACCATAGTCATTTCTTCTTTTTTGGGACTTACAGCGTTAGCAATCTACCAAAACTATTTTTACATCTTAAACGCAATAACGGGATTGATAACAGTTGTGTTTTCTGCTTGTACAGCTGGAATTGGAAATAGTATTGTTGTAGAAACGAAAGGGAAGAACTATAAAGATTTAAATAAGTTTACGTTTATAATATGTTGGGGTGCTGGTTTTTGTGCTGTTTGTTTGCTCTGTCTTTATCAACCTTTTATGGAGTTGTGGGTTGGTAAAGATTTAATGCTTTCATCCTCGGCAGTGATTTGCTTTGTGGTTTACTTTTTTGTACGACAGTTAAATTCTTTGTTTAATACATATAAAGATGCTTCTGGAATGTGGCATGAGGATAGGTTTAGACCATTAGTTGCAGCATTAACCAATTTGGCTTTAAACCTTATACTTGTGCAATTTATAGGTTTGTACGGCATTCTTATTTCTACTGTTCTAGCAATTGTTTGCGTTGGAATGCCGTGGCTTTTACATAACCTCTTTACAGTAATTTTTGAAAAGAAGTATTTGGTCGGCTATTTAAAAAATCTGTTGTATTACTGCTTCATCATTTTAATTAGTTGTACTATCACTTATTTTATTTGCACGAAGGTAAATGCTGGATTGATAACAACACTTGTTATTAGGGGAGCAATTTGTGTTGTACTTCCCAATTTGATTTATTTGTTTGCGTACTATAAAAGAATAGAATTTACAGATTCGCTTTTATTGGTAAATAAGATGACAAAAGGAAAATTACGGAGTGTTTTAACAAAATTGGGGATGCGAGAGTAAAATGAATGAAAGGAGATTATGAGGTGAAGCCAAAAAAAGTATATGCGGGATATAATGTGAATCAAGATGCGCGCCTCAGCAGTTCCTCTGGTGCCGTTTTTTCTTTGCTTGCAGAAAATGTCCTCTCTCAGAACGGAACCGTATATGGTGTGAAAATGTCGGATGATTGTTATTCGGCGGAATTTGCGCGAGTAACGGATATGGCGGGGCTTGTATGGCTTCGTGGGTCAAAGTATTTGCAGGCTAAAGTTGGGAATACATATAAGCAGATTAAAGATGATCTACTAGCCGGTAAACTTGTTCTTTTCAGCGGAACGGGCTGTCAGGTGAACGGGCTGAAGAACTTCTTAGGAAAAGAATATGATAATCTACTTTGTGTGGATGTGATTTGTCATGGTACACCATCACCAGCTCTATGGAAAAAATATGCAGAATACCAGGAAAAGAAAAACGGTGGTAAACTGAAGGGTATCAATTTCCGCTGTAAAGATGATAGTTGGACGGACTTTGGTATGAAAGAAGTTCTGGCAGAACTTCCACAGGGCGAAGCAAAACAGTTGTATATTTCAAAAGATAAAGACCCTTATATGCAAATGTTTCTGAGGAATTACTGTCTCCGGCCTTCGTGCTACGACTGTGCTGCAAAAAAGGTGAAAATGGCAGATTTGACTATTGCGGATTTTTGGGGAATTAATGATGTGGCTCCCGAAATGAATGATGGAAACGGTACGTCACTTATTTTAATTCGCACAGATAAAGGAATGAAGGAGTTTGAAACTATCAGTAGTAAGCTGAAGCTGAAAGAAGTAGCTTATGAAGATGGTGTGAAAAGTAATCCGGCAGAATATAAGTCTTGCTGTAGACCGTCGCAGAGAGACACTTTTTTTGAGGATATGGACGCTATGGAATTTGAAGAGCTTGAAAAGAAGTATGCTTCTCCAATAAAAGTAACATTTAAAAGTAGAGTAAAAAGAAAAATCAAGAATACAATTAAATCCGCCCTCAGAGCAATCGGGGGGGAGAGAGTATAAGCACAACGAAGAATATGGACTAATCTTTGTGTTTCGTATTTAATTGTCAGGAGTAAAATCAATGAAAGAACTTCCGGTACTATATAAACGAAAAGAAGAATGCTGTGGATGCACAGCCTGTTATTCGATTTGTCCAAAAGCGGCTATATCTATGGTAGAGGATGGAGAAGGCTTTGAGTATCCGCAGATAGATGAAAGTAAATGTATTTGCTGTTATCAATGTTTAAAAGTTTGCCCTTTTAAGATAGAGAAAGAAGCATAAGAGAGGTAATAAAATATGGGAAAGTATTTTGGAACAGATGGTTTTCGTGGTGAAGCCGGAATTACATTAACAGCAGATCATGCCTATAAAGTAGGTCGCTTCCTTGGCTGGTATTACAATGCACTGCGCGCGCGCAACGGCAACAACGAGCCTGCACGCATCGTCATTGGCAAGGACACTCGCCGCAGCTCCTATATGTTCGAGTATAGCTTGGTTGCTGGTCTGACTGCTTCCGGCGCAGACGCCTATCTGCTGCACGTCACTACTACGCCCAGTGTGGCCTACATCGCCCGCGTGGACGACTTCGACTGTGGCATCATGATTTCTGCCAGCCATAATCCCTACTACGATAACGGCATCAAACTGATCGACTGCTATGGCGAGAAAATGCCCGAGGAGATCCTGTTGCTGGTAGAGGACTACATCGACGGAAAGCTCCATGTGTTCGATAAGGACTGGCCGGAGCTGCCTTTCGCTCACAGGGAACACATTGGCTGCACGGTGGACTATGTGTCCGGCCGCAACCGCTACATGGGCTATCTGATCAGCCTTGGTATCTATTCCTTCAAGGGTGTCAAGGTTGGCCTGGACTGCGCCAACGGAAGTTCTTGGAACATCGCTAAAAGCGTTTTCGATGCGCTGGGTGCTGACACCTATGTCATAAACAATAAGCCGAACGGTCTAAACATCAACAATAATGCCGGCTCTACGCATATTGAGGGTCTGCAGAAGTTTGTTGTGGAGAAGGGTCTGGATGTTGGTTTTGCCTTCGATGGTGACGCCGACCGCTGCCTGTGCGTGGACGAGAAGGGTAATGTCATCACTGGTGACCATATCCTGTATATCTATGGCTGCTATATGAAAGAGCGTGGCAAGCTGCTGACCAATACTGTGGTTACGACTGTCATGTCCAACTTTGGTCTGTACAAAGCGTTTGATGAGCAAGGTATCGGTTACGCCAAGACTGCTGTGGGTGACAAGTACGTATACGAGTACATGGCGAAGAACGGCTGTCGTATCGGTGGTGAGCAGAGCGGTCATATCATTTTCAGCAAGTATGCAAGCACCGGCGATGGTATCTTAACCAGTCTGAAGATGATGGAAGTCATGCTGGCTAAGAAGAAGCCGATGAGCGAGTTGGCGGCACCGCTGAAGATCTATCCGCAGGTGTTGGAGAATGTTCGTGTGACCGATAAGAAGGCTGCACAGAGTGATCTGGCGGTGCAGGAAGCTGTGTCTAAGGTTGCTGAGGCACTGGGCGATACTGGCCGTATTCTGGTTCGTGAGTCCGGCACTGAGCCGGTTGTTCGTGTTATGGTGGAAGCACCTGACCATGATACCTGCCAGAAGTATGTCTCTCAGGTCGCGGAGGTCATCAAGGCCAAGGGATACGTTGTCTAACGCATATTTTGCCGATATAAATTGCTTGCCATTCAATGTTTGTAATGCTATACTTGCCTTATAAATACTGAATGGAGGTGTCCCTTATGCCCCGTCCCAAAGGAAGCAAGAACAAGCCCAAGACCGCAAAAGCAACCGTTGACTTTGCTGCACAGATTGCCGAAAAGCAGGCCGCAAAGGAAGCCGCTGCCGCCGAAATTGCATCCATCACTGCGAATATTGATGCGCTGAAAGCCGACCTGAAAACCAAGAAGGCAGAGCTGAAATCTATCGACAAGGATATCGTCAGAATCGAAGCTAAAAAGGTCAAAGCTGAAACCAAAGCAGCGGAATCTGCAAAGAAAGCTGAAGCAGAGGATGTGCTGAAAAAGCTGCTGGCCAGCGGGATGAGTGCGGACGAGATCCTTGAAAAACTGAAATAAACTTTTCAAAATTCTAAACCGTGTGGGTGTGGTTACAAAATCTCATCCATGCGGTTTTATAATAGAAAAATATTTCATATCAAACAACAGTGTGCCTGTTTTTATTCCATGGTCCAAAATCACTTCCGGTGAAATTTCAGCAAAAGAGGTAGCAGGGGAGAGCACAGGCAAAGTAGGGACTGAGCAAATAAACAGTAATGAACATCACAGATAAGAAGTAATCGAATCCGTCAGCACATCAAAACAGCTTCAATCACTTCAAAAGTATTCTTCAAATCAGAGGAAACCTATCACTCAATTCCGTCCATCAACCCCTCATCCAACCCCTCATCACACCCACTCTGAGGAGCGCATCTGGGCAGGGCAAACGCCCCGGCGGAAGCCCCGGTCCCGGACGCTCCGAGGAGTGCACGATACTATGCGAAAATCATATGCACGTAAAAAGAAGTAAAATGTATAGAATAATGCTAAAACAAAAAATCACGAAAAAACTTGCAAATGACGCTGAAACGTGATATAATCGTGGTACGAACAAGCCGGTTTTGGTACGACAACGAGAACTCCTACACCTCTCAGATGGTCCGTACCATTAAGTACTTCGCTGAGAACTGCTAATCACAGCTCTACGCTCAAAAGTGCTTGAGGTGCCGTGCTGAATGACAGCTAGTATTGGCTTTGTTGGTACGAACATGCTGTGATTGGTACGACAACAGGATAACGAGTTCAACACCCTTCCTTTTGCGGGTTTCCGCAGAGGGAAGGGTGTTTTTGTTATGTGAGCTCCATCATAAACCACGCGCCCCTTCCGATGTGGTCTGCCACAGGGAAGGGGCGCATTTGAATGCGGGATATTTTATTTTTTGCTATTTCCCACCCGCATCTTGAAATCGCTGTAGCCGAACTTCACCAGCTCCCGGCAGGTGCCGTTTTCGTCCATTGCCCAGATGGGCGGCAGCGGCATCCCGTTGAAGGTGTTGTTCTTGCAGGTGGTGTAGATGGCCATATCGCCGAAGAGGAGACGGTCGCCCTCGGTGAGGGGAGCGTCGAAGCTGTAGTCGCCGATGATATCCCCGGCCAGGCAGGTCGGTCCGCCGAGCCGGAAGGTGACGGCCCTTTCGCCGGGGTCCCCGGCATCCAGCAGCGGCGGGCGGTAGGGCATCTCGATCACATCCGGGATGTGGCAGGCCGCAGACATGTCCAGAATGGCAAGGCTCGTCTCGCCATTTTGCAAAGTATCCAGCACAGTGGTAACAAGATATCCGGCGTTCAGCGCCCATGCTTCGCCCGGCTCCAGATACACCTGCACGCCGTACTTCGTCTGCGTCTCGGTGATGCAGCGCTCCAGCGTGGGCAGGTCATAGCCGGGGCGGGTGATATGGTGCCCGCCGCCAAAGTTGAGCCACTTCATCCGGGGCAGAAGATCCCCGAACTTTGCGGTCTTCCACCGCCGCCAGCGTCAGGGCCAGTGCATCGGCATCCTGCTCGCACAGGGTGTGGAAGTGCAGTCCGTCCAGTAATTCGGGCAGGGCCGGGTCTGCCTGCACGGCGGCATCCCACTGGGCGCGGGTGGTGCCAAGGCGGCTGCCCGGGGCGCAGGGGTCGTAAATTGCATGGCCTTCCTGCGTGGAGCACTCCGGGTTCAGCCGCAGGCCCACGCTCTTGCCCGCCGCCTTTGCTGCCGGGCCAAACTTTGCCAGCTGGCTGGGCGAATTGAACACGATGTGGTCGGCGTACTGCAGCAGCTCCGCGAACTCGTCTGCCCGGTAGGCCGCGCAGAACACATGGTTCTCTTTTTCCGGCAGCTCTTCTTTGCCAAGGCGGCTCTCGTACAGGCCGCTGGCCTCGGTGCCCGCCAGATAAGGAGCCAGCACCGGGTAAACATTAAAGTTGGAAAAAGCCTTCTGCGCCAGCAGAATTTTGCAGCCGGTGCGCTGCTGCACCCCCAGCAGAAGTTCGCCGTTGCGGCGCAGCTGCCCTTCGTCCAGCAGGTAGCAGGGGGTGGGCAGGGCAGACAGCGCGGTCTCGGAGAGGTTCGCCAGCCCGGCAAAGGGCGGGCGGGTATCGGCCAGCCGCATCAGTCCACCAGCGCCGGGCTGTGGCTCTCGGAACGGGGCAGGCCGTACTTGTCCAGAGCGTCCAGATACGGGTCCGGATCAAACTCTTCCACAGTGTGCACGCCCTTGGTGGTCCACTTGCCGGTGAGCAGCATCAGTGCGCCGCACATGGCCGGTACGCCGGTGGTGTAGCTGATGGCCTGAGAGCCGACCTCCTTGTAGCACTCCTGATGGTCGCACACATTATAAATATAGTAGGTCTTTTCCTTGCCGTCCTTCTTGCCGGTGAAGATGCAGCCGATGTTGGTCTTGCCCTTGGTGCGGGGGCCGAGGCTGGCGGGGTCCGGCAGAAGCGCTTTCAGGAACTGGATGGGCACGATCTCCTGCCCGTTGAAGTTGACCGGGGTGGTGGACAGCATGCCCACATCCTCCAGACAGCGCATGTGGTCGAGATAGCTCTGGCCAAAGGTCATGAAGAAGCGGATGCGCTTTGCCTCCGGGATGTTCTTGGCAAGGGACTCGATCTCCTCGTGGTGCAGCAGGTACATATCCTTGTCGCCCACCTGATCGAAGTTGTATTCCCGCTTGATGCTCATAGCCGGGATCTCCACCCAGTGGCCGTTCTCCCAGTAGCTGCCGGGAGCGGACACCTCGCGCAGGTTGATCTCCGGGTTAAAGTTGGTGGCAAAGGCATAGCCGTGGTCGCCGCCGTTGCAGTCCAGAATATCAATGGTGTCAATGGTGTCGAACTCGTGCTTTTTGGCGTAGGCGCAGTAAGCCTGGGTCACGCCCGGGTCGAAGCCGCTGCCCAGCAGGGCGGTCAGGCCGGCTTCCTCAAACTTCTTTGCGTAGGCCCACTGCCAGCTGTAATCAAAGTAGGCGGAGAAGCCTGCTTCCTTGCAGCGCTTCTCGTAGATGGCACGCCACTCCGGGTCGTCGGTGTTCTCCGGCTCGTAGTTGGCGGTGTCCATGTAGTTTACGCCGCAGGCAAGGCAGGCATCCATGATGGTCAGGTCCTGATAGGGCAGGGCAATGTTCATCACGAGGTCGGGCCGATAAGCCTTGATGAGGGCGATCACTTCGTCCACCTTGTCGGCATCCACCTGTGCGGTGGTGATCTTGGTAGCGGTTTTGGGGGCCAATTCTGCAGCCAGCTTGTCGCACTTGGACTTGGTACGGCTGGCGATGCAGATCTCGGTGAACACCTCGGGCACCTGACAGCACTTGTGGATGGCAACGGAGGCCACGCCGCCGCAGCCGATGATCAGAACTTTGCTCATGATTTTTCTCCTTTATGTCAATGTGTGCAAATTCGGTCAGACCTGAAAGCCGGGCCAGCCCTTGTCCAGCGCGATCAGCGTTTCGCGCAGCACCTTGCAGGCGGTGGCGGTGGAAACGCCGGTGGTATCCAGCGTGGGAGCCAGCTCGTTGAGGTCTGCGGCTACGATGTTGGCTTTCGTCACGGTGCGGATGGCATCCAGCAGCTGCAAAAAGCTCACGCCGCCGGCTTCGGGCGTGCCGGTGCCGGGGAAGCAGGAGGGGTCCAGACAGTCGAGGTCGATGGTCAGGTAGACGGGCACCTTGCTCTCGCACAGCTGTTCCGTCAGCTCAGCAAGGCCGGTAAAATCGAATTTGTGCATCTCGGTGTGCTGGGCTGCAAACTCGAACTCGGCGCGGTCGCCGCTGCGGATGCAGAACTGATGGATGCGGCCGTCGCCCACCAGCTCATGGCAGCGGCGCAGCACGCAGGCGTGGCTCAGCTTTGCACCAAGGTAGTCGTCCCGCAGGTCGGCGTGGGCATCAAAGTGCACGATGTGCAGATCCGGATATTTCTTCACAGCAGCCCGCACGGCACCCAGCGTCACCAGATGTTCACCGCCCAGCAGCAACGGGAACTTGCCGTCCTGCAGGATCTCCTCTGCGCGGGCTTCGATGTCCGCAAGGGCGCTCTCGCTGGAGCCGAAGCACAGCTCCAGATCGCCGCTGTCGAAGATGTCAAAATCGGTCAGGTCGGCATTCTGGTAGGGGCTGTAGGTCTCCAGACCATAGCTTTCGTGTCGGATGGCCGCCGGGCCGAACCGTGCGCCCGGGCGGTAGCTGGTGGTGGAATCGTAGGGCGCACCGTACAGCACGATGCTGGCGGCGCGGTAGCTGCTGTCACAGCCGATGAAGTTTTCAATGTTGGGTTGCATCAGTGTTCCTCCACTTCCCGCAGCATTTCCTCAAGGAATGCCGGCAGGTAAAATGCGCCGACATGCAGCCGGGCGGTGTAATAGCGGGTGCGCATGTTCAGCGCCTTCCATGCGTCTGCATCTAGATCATCGATGGGATGATACTTTTTGCTGGCAAAGCCGAACAGCCAGTACCCAGCCGCAAAGGTGGGAATGTGTGCCTGATACACTCGGCTGATGGGGAAGGTGGACGCAATGCGCTTGTGGCTGCGCTGCATGGCGCTGGCATCCTCGGCATAGAAGGGGCTGCCCTGCTGGTTCACCATGATGCCGTCCGCTTTCAGGGCATTGAAGCAGCTGCCGTAGAACTCGCGGGTGAACAGACCCTCGGATGGGCCGAAGGGATCGGAGGAGTCCACGATGATGAGGTCGTACTCCTCCTCGCAGCGGCGGATATACTTGAGGGCGTTCTCAAAATAGATGTGCACCCGGCGGTCATCCATACGGCAGGCGTTGCTGGGCAGGAAGGCGCGGCAGGCTTCCACCACCTGCGGGTCCATCTCCACAAGGTCGATGCGCTCCACCCGGTCGTAGCGGGTCAGCTCCCGCACCACGCCGCCGTCACCGGCACCGATGACAAGGATGTCTTTTGCCTGCTTGTGCACCGCCATGGGCACATGCACGATCATCTCGTCATAGATGAATTCGTCGCGCTCGGTCAGCATCACATTGCCGTCCAATGTGAGCACCCGGCCAAACTCCGGCGTTTCAAAAATATCGATGCGCTGGTAATCGCTCTGCTTGGAGTAGAGCTGTTTGTTCACCCGGATGCTGTGCTTCACGTCCGGGGTGTGAAACTCAGAAAACCAAAATTCCATCTGCATTCCCTCCTTATGCCAGAACGTTCAGCCGCTCGATGTCCGGGTCCTCGGGGCCGGTCATGCTGCAGCCCTTGGCCTTGGCGTACTCGATGTAGTTCAAAATTTCCTTGGTGATGCGCTCGCCCGGGGCCAGAATGGGAATGCCCGGCGGGTAGCACATGACGAACTCGCTGCACACCATGCCCTCGGTCTCCCGGAGCGGCAGGCTCTTTTTGGGCGCATAGAACGCTTCCTGCGGGCTGGCGGCCACAACGGGGTCGATGTATTCCTGGCTCAGCAGGCCGGAGCCATCGGTCTGGTAGCGGCGCTTGATCTCGGCCAGCGCGCTGACCAGACGCTCCACCTCCTGCGGGCGGTCGCCGATGGAAAGATAGGCCAGAATGTTGCCAATGTCGCCGAACTCGATCTGGATGTCGTACTCATCGCGCAGGATGTCGTACACCTCAATGCCTGCAAGGCCGATATCCAGCGTGTGGACGCTGAGCTTGGTGGTATCAAAGTCAAAAACGGAGTCGCCGTTGCACAGCTCCTTGCCAAAGGCGTAGTAGCCGCCCACGGCGTTGATCTCCTCGCGGGCATACTCGGCCATGTCGGCCACTTGGTGGAATACCTGCCGCCCGCGCTGCGCAAGGTTGCGGCGGGAGATATCCAGACTGGACATGAGCAGGTAGCTGCCGGAGGTGGTCTGGGTCAGGTTGATGATCTGCCGCACATAGCCCGGGTGCACATTGGGGCCGATGAGCAGCAGGCTGGACTGCGTTAAACTGCCGCCGCTCTTGTGCATGGAGACGGATGCCATATCAGCCCCTGCCGCCATGGCAGACACCGGCAGGCCGCCGCCAAAGTAGAAGTGGGTGCCGTGGGCTTCGTCCGCAAGGCAGAGCATCCCGGCATCGTGGGCCATTTTTACGATGGCGCGCAGGTCAGAGCAGATGCCGTAGTAGGTGGGGTTATTCACCAGCACAGCCACAGCATTCGGATGCTCTTTAATGGCCTTTTCCACCTGTTCCCGCTTCATGCCCAGCGAGATGCCAAGGCGCTTGTCCACCTCGGGGTTCACATACACCGGCACCGCGCCGCACAGTACCAGTGCGTTCAGCACACTGCGGTGCACATTGCGGGGCAGAATGATCTCATCACCGCGCTTGCAGGCGGTAAGCACCATGCTCTGCACACTGCTGGTGGTGCCGCCCACCATGAGGAACGCGTGGGCAGCGCCAAAGGCATCTGCGGCCAGCTCTTCTGCTTCCCGGATGACCGATACCGGGTGGCAGAGATTATCCAGCGGCTTCATGCTGTTCACATCCACGCCCACGCACTGCTGGCCCAGAAAGGCGGTCAGCTCCGGGTTGCCGCGGCCTCGCTTGTGGCCGGGCACATCAAAGGGCACCACCCGCATTTTGCGGAACTGTTCCAGCGCTTCATAGATGGGCGCACGGTTCTGGTTCAGCCGGAACCGTGTTCGGTTCTCACTCATGTTTTTCCTCCGTCCCTGATCCCGATGCAAACAAAAAAGCGCAGGACCAACACCCAAAGGTGCAGACCTGCGCTTTGCAAAAAGCGTTTGAATGTGCGCACAAAGCCCCCGGCGGCGAGCCGGAGCCGGACGGTGTGCAGGATCCAAAAGACGGGATTATGAGAGTCTATATAGCAATTCTGCTTTTACTGCTCTTTATTGACCGTTTCACAAGTCTGCACACTGACTGCGCAATTTCATGGTTGTAAAGGAACCAACTTATAAAATTTGAGCTGCTAAGCTCAATCAATAATGGCGGCTGTGCCGCCGGTCGGCAGTGGACCCGGCTGTCCGTATGGCCTTAGCCCCGCTGGGCGGTCCATGGTAAATTGCTTTGAAAAGACTCTGCTATGCTTTGTCTCTCAAAATCAAATGTGATTTTATCATGCCGGTTTCGCGCTGTCAATCCTTTTTTGAAAAAATGTGAAAAAAGGAATGAAAAAATACAGATTATAGAGAAAGCGGCAGGAACCGGGCAGACCAGGCGGATTCGGTGTTTTCCGACACGCTTTGGCGGCGCAGATGGGGCAATTCTGCGTGAAAGGGGGTGTTTCGTGCGTGAAAGGCAGGTGCAGGGGGCGGAAAAATGTGGTACAATCAAGTTGCAAGGGGGGAGCGTAGCGATGGAGCTGCGGATCGCGATTGTTGAAGACCAGAAGTTTGAAGCCCAGCAGCTGGAGCGGCTGCTGCGGCAGGCGTGGGGAGATCCTGTCGTCTGCGACCTGTACGAGAGCGGCGACGCATTTTTGCACAGAGCCGCCGCCGGGCCGTATGCCGTGGTGTTTCTGGACATCTGCATGGAGGGCACGAACGGCATCGGGACGGCCCGGCTGCTGCGGGAAAAGGACCCGCATCTCCTCATCGTGTTTGTGACATCCTCGCCGGAGTACGTGTGGGATGCCTTTCCGGTACATCCATTCGATTATCTGCTCAAGCCTTATAAGGAAGAAAAGTTTGAGCAGCTGGCAGGGGAGCTGCGGCGGGTGCTGTGCCGCCAGCAGCCGGAGCTGGAGGTGCGCATTGCCCGGCAGATCGTGCGGCTGCCGCTGAATAAGATCCTGTATGCGGAATCCCAGAACCACTTCGTCCGGATCGTGTCCGACGACGGCGAATGCCGGGCCGCTGCCACCTTTGCGCAGGTGGAGCAGCAGCTGAAGACGCAGGAGAACTTTCTTGTCTGCAACCGGGGCCTGCTGCTGAACATGGATAAGGTGCTGCGGTTTGAGGGCGACTGCATTGAAATGCTGGACGGTGCCCGGCTGCCCGTCCGCCTGAAGGATAAAAACAGCCTGTTTGCACAATTCACACAATATCAATTCCGCCACATGCAGCGGGAGTTCTGAGAGGAGAAAAACGCCGTGGATGCTGTGTTGTTCGGACGCTACTTTCTCGAATTTGCATTGTTGTATCCGGGGGCCTATCTCTGCCTGGCCCCGCTGCAGGACCACCTGAAGGACCCCAAAACGACCTGCTGGATCGCGGGCGGTGCCCTCACGGCACTGTGCCTTGGGTGTGCAGCGCTGTGCACGATCTTTGAACTGCCCAGCAACGTTTTCCTGCTCCCCATCCTCATCGTCTCGTTCCGGCTGCTGCGATGGCGGACGGAGGGAGTGACCGTCGGCCAGACGGCCTTCCTGTTCTCGATCTCCGCTGTCATGCTGGCGGTCTGTTCGCTGATGGCCGTGGTGCTGAACGCCCGCGCCGAGACCGGCAACCAGCAGGAGGCCAATCTGGTCTCCACAGCGCTGCTGGCACTGGGGCTCTCGGCGGTGCTGAGTGTCCTCTTCCATTTCACAGCCGTCCGGTGGAGCGCATGGCTCTTGCAGGAGTACCACGGCGAAGCCTTCTGGGAGTCGGCATGGCCGCTGCCGGCCATCTATGCGGCCTTCCTCATCTTCTGCGTCCCGCTGGACCCGTCGGTCGTCCTGCTCAACCGGATCATGATCATCGCGGTGCTGGCAGTGAGCATCTCGCTGCTGGGCATCTTTCTGCTGCTGTACGAGATGTACCGCGTGGCAAAGGAGTATGCCCGCAGCTCCCAGCTGGACCGCGAAAACCAGCTGTTGGCCGTGGAGTCCCGCCGCTATATGGAGCTGCGCAGCTATCTGGAACAGACCCGCCACCTGCGGCACGATTTCCGCCAGCACCTGCATGTGATCTCCGGCCTGACCGAGGCCGGGCGGCTGGATGAACTGAAAAGCTACCTGAGCCAGTACGAGAGCAAACTCAGCGATGCCAGACCCACCTTGTGCGTCAACGCTGCGGTGGATGCGCTTGCCGGCCACTACGACTACGAGGCCCGGCAGAAGGGGGTGCCCATCGAATGGAAGCTGGAACTGCCCAAGCTCCTGCCCCTGCCGGAGGCCGACCTGTGCACCATTCTTGGCAACCTGCTGGAAAATGCGCTCCATGCCAGCCAGAAGCTGCCGCCGGAAGAACGGCAGATCAAGGTGCTGGCCCGGATGCTCAGCCCGGCCATGATGGGCCTGATGGTGGAGAACCGCTATGACGGCGTGCTGAAAAAGCAGGGCGGCGTTCTGCACTCTACCAAGCACGAGGGGATCGGCATCGGGCTGGTCTCCATCGAGACCGCCGTCCGCAAGTACAATGGCGATTTGACCGTAGAAACGAAGAACAACGTCTTCCGAGCCAATGTGCTCCTGAATTTATAACGAATCGACAACGCATCAATGGAAAATTGGAGGATCAACACGATGAAAATGACACGACGTAGCTTTCTCAGCGCATCTGCATTCACCCTGCTGGCCTGCGGCCTTGCACCTGCCGCCCATGCGGAGGAGACCAACAGCCTGTTGACCGGACTGCTGGGCAGCAAGGCGGAGACCGCCCTTCCGCCCAAGCCTCTGACCGCCAAGGTCGTGGATGCCAACCCCTTTATGGGCTTCAGCGAGTCCAACATCCACCACGACTGCTACAACACCGACTCCACAGATGCCGTTCTGCCCATCGGCATCTGCCCGGAAGTCAATGTGGCGATGGAAAAGGTCAACCCCAATGCCTCTCCGGCCATCTTCTTTGACAATTTCGACAACCCCATCAGCCCGTTCCTGGGCGGTCTCGCCATCCGGGACCTGGATGCGGAAGAGGTGACCACGCGGGGCTTCTTCTCGCCCACCAAGCACGACGGCGGCGGGTATGTCATCCAGAGCTCCTATTCGTTCGTGGACGGGCGGAACCTCATCGTCTGCCCCACCAGCCACAACCACGTCCTGATGCTCCGTGCCGCCGATGAGAACGGCACCCCGCTGCCGGTGTTCGAAAAGGTGCTGGACATCGATATCAAGGCCGCAGCCGAAAAGGTGCTGGGCAGAACGCTGGACCAGAAGCTCCTTTCCGTTGTCTTTGACTACGAGGGCAACCTCTGGTTCGTGACGGGCGGTTTCCGCATCTACCCCAGTCGGGGCCAGCAGGGCGCGATGGGCTATGTCTCCCATGCCGCCATCGAGGCCATCCTGGCGGGAGGCACGGCCGACCTCGACCACGAAGTCCACGTCTATGCGCCCATCGCCGGGGAAGGTGCCGAAAACGGCATCGCCGCCTGCAAGGAGGGTGCAGTCATCCTGACGAACCTGGCCTGCTACCTGCTGCGGGCCAACAATGGTGTGGAGGTCGTCTGGCACACCGGCTACAACAGCGTGGGTGCCAAGGACAGCCATGAGGGCGACGCCACCACCGGCGGCGGTCTGGCCTGGGGCAGCGGCTGCTCGCCCTCCCTCAGCCGGGACCTGGTCTTCTTCACCGACAATCTGGACACCGTGAGCCTGCTGGCGCTGGATATCCACACCGGTACCATCGTGGCCAGCCTGCCCGTCATCGACGAGCTGCCCGCCAATATGCCGGTCTCGGTGGAAAACTCCGCCATCGTCTACGACCACGGCATCGGCACCATCAGCACCATCGTCTGCAACTGGTTCGGCGCCGGCAGCCCGAACCTCGCCAAACCCGACAACGATTCCTCCATCCAGAGCTACGAGAACATCTACGATCGCAACTGGCTGATGAAGGGCAACAGCATGATCATGCCCGGCATCGAGCGGGTGGATACCATCCGGACCGACGACGGCTGGACCATGAAGAGCGTCTGGTGCCGCGACGACCTCAGCGACACCTCCATGATGAAGCTCTCCACGGCTACCGGTTATATTTACGGCTTCGTGCAGGATGTGGACAGCGGCATGTGGCAGTACATCGTGCTGGATTTTGAGACGGGAAAGACCGCCCTCACCGTGGACGTCGCGTCGCTGTACGGCTACAACAACATGGCCATCGGCATGTATGCCGGGCGGGACGGCAACAAGCTGTACTGCCCCACCGGCTACAAGGAGCTGCTCCGTCTGCAGGACCGCTTCGTCTACCTGCCGGAGATGCCCTACCGCAAGGTGGACCTGGATAAGACCCGCCGCACCGTCGTTTCGGCGGCAGAATTTGCCGCAGCAGGCGGGCAGGGCACCCCGGCGACCTGGCTGCACACCGTCACCTTCGACAACCTCCACCCCCAGACCATTGCCGCCATCCGGGTCAACGGCCTGACCGGCAAGGCCTCCGACTACAAGCTCTACGCCAAGGGCACCGACGGGCAGTATCACGCCTTTACGGGCAGCTGGTCGCTGGAAAATGCCTCCGGCCGTCTCCGCGCGCAGAAGGTGTACGAGATCCGCTTCGCCCTGCAGGACGGCGGCGACTTTGACCTGAGCACGGACGCAAAAGAAGTGACCGCAGCCATCCTGCTGGCCCGTTGACCCCCTGAAAACTGTCCTTCTCTCTTCTCTTTTGAAAACCGCCGTCTGCTTTTGGATTCGTTTGAGCAGACGGCGGTTCTTTTTGGTTGCACTTTGGCGGCAGAGTCGGTATACTAAAGAAAAACAGGGGAAAGGCAGGGGAGAACGATGCACACAGAGCCGCATGGCATCTCGCTGCGCACCAAGGTCGCGGGCTGGCTGGCCGCGCTGTTCCTGGCAGCCGTGGTGGGCGTGGGGGCGGCCACAGCGGTGGGGCAGTGGACTCTGAACTCTTTCGACGCGCTGCTGGAAGACAACGCGGCCTGCTACACCGTGCAGGACGCCATCAAGGCCGAGGCCAGAGCCTTTGAACGCTACGTCCGGGAACCCTCGCAGGAGAACGCGCAGGATTACACGGCAGCCTGCGCGGCTGCGGAGCAGAGCCTGGACGCGCTGCCCTTCGACTGCGGCGTCATCGGGGAGGAACGCTACGCCCGTACCTGGAACCTGAAGCAGGGCTATGCGGGCTATCAGCAGCAGCGGGATGCCTTTTGGCAGCTTCCGGAGACCGCGCCGGACTATGTCGACGCGATGTACGAGGTGATGGGCGCGCAGGACTACCTTGCCGAGTATGCGCTACGTCTGACACAGGCCACGCTGGAACAGCAGAACCTCATTTATAAAGAACGCGCGCTCTTTCTGAAACGGCTGCCCTGGCTCTACGCCGGGCTGCTGGCGGCGTCGGTGGTGCTGATGGCCGTTGTCATCCGGCTGCTGCGCTCCACCGTGGTGGCCCCGCTGCTGCGGCTGGCGCAGGCTTCCCGCAGCATTGCACAGAACGATTTTTCGGGCGAAGACCTGCCCGTCCGGACCAGCGACGAGGTGGGGCGGCTGACGGGAACCTTCAACCAGATGAAGCACGCCATGGCCGACTATCTTGCGGCCCAGACCGCCCTCCACCGGGAAGAGGTGCGGAACCTTGCACTGGAAAAGGATCTGGAGCACACCCGGCTGGAGGTGCTCAAAAGTCAGGTGAATCCGCATTTTCTGTTCAACACCCTGAACATGATCTCCTGCATGGCGCGGCTGGAGGATGCTTCCACCACCGACCAGATGATCGTGCATCTGGGCAGTTTGTTCCGGCACAACCTGCGCACCAAGCGTCAGCAGATCACGCTGGAGGAGGAACTGGACGGGCTGGAGGATTACATTTATTTGCAGCAGATGCGGTTCGATGGACGCATCACTGTGGAAAAGAAGATCGAGGTGGACCCGTCGGCGGTGCGGCTGCCCTCTTTCACCTTGCAGCCCATCATTGAAAACGCCTTTGGCCACGGGCTGAAGGCCTGTGAGGAGGGCGGGCGCATCCTGCTGCGGGTCTGGCAGGAGGGAAACCGCCTGCTGGTCACAGTGGCCGACAATGGCAAAGGCATGACGGAAGCGGAGCTTGCCGCCCTGCAGGAAAAGATCCGGCAGAGCGAGCAGACCGGCAGGAGCATCGGTCTTGGGAATATTTCCCGGCGGATCGCGATGCTCTACCCGGACGGTGCGATGAAGATCAACAGCCGGGCCGGGCATGGAACGGTCATCCGGTTCGAGATCCCGCAAACGACCCAGGAGCAGAAGGAGGAACACGCATGAAGTGCAAGGTGCTGGTGGCAGAAGATGAACTCATTGAGCGGAAGGTCCTGTGCAAGACGCTGCAAAAATATCTGGGAGACCTTATCCTGCTGTTTGAGGCCCGGAACGGCCGCGAGGCCATGGAACTGTTCGAGCAGGAGGCCCCGCAGCTGGTCATCCTGGACATCGAGATGCCGGGCCTGACCGGGCTGGAAGTGGCCCGCAGGATCCGGGAGACAGATAAGAACTGCGGCATCCTGTTTCTCACCGGCTATGATAAATTTGCCTATGCCCGGCAGGCCATTTCGGTCCGCGCGCTGGACTATCTGCTCAAGCCTTACAACGAGCAGGAACTGGTATTCGCGGTGGAGGATGCCATCCGGCAGGTGTCGTCTCCGGTGGCCCATATGGCCCGGCCAAGGGCAGAGGTCCCCACACTGAAAGAAGAGGTGGACGATGTGCGCACGGCCGTCATCCGGTCTGAGATGTATGCGTTCATCGAAAACCACTACCGGGAGGATATCTCCATGCAGGATGCCGCCGCTGCGCTGCGCTACTCGGACGCCTACTTCTGCAAGTTGTTCAAGCAGTGCTTTAAGGTAAACTTCTCCACCTACCTCAACGAGTTCCGGGTGCAGAAGGCCCGGCAGCTGATGACCGACAGCCGGTTGAACCTGAAGGATATCAGCGCCGCCTGCGGCTACAGCGACGCCAACTATTTTACAAGGGTGTTCAAGCGCCTGACCGGCCAGACCCCTTCGGAATACCGTCTGGCGGCCGCCGAACAGGCGGTAAAAGGGGAGTGAATTCTTCCGCCTTCCCTGTGCGCTGCCCTGCCCTGCCTCCCTCGTTGAGGGGGGCTTTTTTGCTGTCCCCCCAGCGCAGACAAAACGCCATGAAAAAAGAGGAAGTTGTCCAGTTTCTTTCGTCTGAGAGAGAAGAAAATTGTACTTGGATACAACAAAGACAAAATCGTACTGCGTTTCACAAAATAATCCGGTTTCGCAAAAATGAACGAGTTGTTAGAATTATTTTGCAAAGAGAAAAGGAAAACCGAACGAAAAGGGAGGATTCGATCCATGAAGAGAAGAACGTTTCTGTCGCTGATGGGCGCAGCGGCAATGTCCGGCGGCCTGATGCTGACGGGCTGCAGCGGCGGCGAGCAGGATGACCGCAAGATCGTGCGCATCGGCCATGTGCAGTCCCAGACCCACCCGGATCATCTTGGACTGGAAGCCTTTGCCAACTACATCAACGAGAAGCTGGGCGATAAGTACCGCGTGGAGGTGTACCCCAGCGAGTTGCTGGGCTCCCAGACCGAAATGGTGCAGCTGACCCAGACCGGTGCCATCGACTTTGTAGTGGCATCCACTGCCATCATGGAGACCTTCAGCGCCAAATACCAAATCTTCAACCTGCCTTACCTGTTCTCCAGCGTAGAAGCCTACCACGAGGCGATGGACGACCCCGAGGTGACGGACCCCATTTTCAAGACCACTTCCAAGGCCGGTCTGGAAACGGTGGCATGGCTGGATGCCGGCACCCGCAACTTCTACACCATCAAGACCCCCATCAACCAGCCCTCCGACCTGAAGGGTCTGAAGATCCGCGTACAGCAGTCGCCCACCAACGTGGAAATGATGCGTCTGCTGGGCGGCACCGCTACGCCCATGGGCTTCGGCGATGTGTACACCGCCTTGCAGGCCGGTATTCTGGACGGTGCCGAGAACAACGAGCTGGCTCTGACCGATAACGGTCACGGCGATATCTGCAAGTATTACTCCTACGATATGCACCAGATGGTGCCGGACCTGCTGGTTGCAAACTACGCTTTCCTGAACGAACTCAGCGACGAGGAGCGCGCGATCTTTGAAGAGGGTTTCCAGATCGTGAAGCGCACCGAGCAGGATGCTTGGGAGGATGCTGTGGCTGAGGCGAAAGATAAGGCCGAGAATGAGCAGCACGTCAACTTTATTTACCCGGACACTGCACCGTTTCAGGAGGCTATGGCCCCCCTGCACGATTCCGTGCTGGCAGCAAACCCGGAATTGCAGCCCATTTATGACCTGATCCAGCAGCACAACGCTGCCCACACTGCGGACTGAGGAGGAGCATCATGGAAAAACTGAGAAATACCCTGAACAAGGTGCTCAACCTGCTGGCAGGTCTGAGCATGACGGTCATGGTGGTGCTGACCACCTATCAGGTCATCGTACGTTATATCTTCAACTCTCCCTCCACATGGTCGGAAGAGCTGGTGGGTTATCTGTTCGGCTGGAGCACCATGCTGGGGGCCACCATCGTCTCTGGCGAGCGCGGCCACATGAACATTCCCGTGCTGGTGGACCGGTTCAACCCCACCATGCGCAAGGCGTTCCACATCTTTGCTGAGGTCATCGCCTTCATCTTCTCTGCGACCATTCTGGTGTTCGGCGGTTTTCAGGTGTCCCAGCTGGCTATGGGACAGCAGACCTCCTCGCTGGGCGTTGCCGTGGGCGTGTTCTACTGGGTCATGCCCATCTGCGGCGTGATCATTCTGGTGTATTCCGTGCTGAACATTATCGGCATCGCCAACGGCTCCATCTGTCTGGATACCCCGGAAGATGCAGACTTTGCAAAGGTGGAAGCCGAAATGGCTGCCGATGCCGACAAGGAAAATAAGGAGGACTAAGCTGTGGCAATTCAAGCGTTACTCGTAATTCTGGCAGTGCTGCTGGTGCTGCTGTTCCTCGGCGTGCCCATCTCGTACGCCATTGCAGTCTCTTCCCTGACTGCCATCCTTTCTTCCATTGACCTGAACGTTGCCGTGCTGACCGCTGCCCAGCGCACCTTTGTGGGCATGAGCAAGTTCAGTCTGACTGCCATCCCGTTCTTTATTCTGGCCGGCAACATCATGAATCAGGGCGGCATCGCCAAACGTCTGGTGGATTTCGTCATGGCCATTCTGGGCAAGATGCCCGGCGCACTGCTGGTGACCAACATCGGCACCAACGCTCTGTTCGGCGCCATCTCCGGCTCTGCTTCCGCTGCGGCGGCTGCTGTTGGCTCCATGATCCGCGACGGTGCCGAGGAGCAGGGCTACGACCCCGCCGTGACCGCTGCCACCAATGCCGCTTCCTCCTGCTCCGGTTTGCTGATCCCGCCGTCCAACGCCCTGATTACCTACTCTCTGGCATCCGGCGGCACCTCTGTGGCTGCGCTGTTCATGGCCGGTTACATTCCCGGCATCATCTGGGCGCTGTGTTGCTGCGTGGTGGGCGTGCTGCTGGCGGTCAAGCTGGGCTATAAAGGCACCCCCGGTAAGTTTGACTGGAAAAATCTCGGCATCTGCACCCTGCGCGCTCTGCCTTCCCTGTCCCTGATCATCGTGGTCATCGGCGGCATCATCGGCGGTGTGTTCTCTGCCACCGAAGGCTCTGCCATTGCCGTTGCCTATGCTCTGATCCTTGCTTTCTGCTACCGCTCCATCAACCTGAAGAGCCTGTGGAAGATCATCGTGGACTCTGCCAAGATGTCCGGCATGGTGGTGTTCCTTGTGGGTGTTTCCAACATTCTGGGCTGGGTCATGGCCTTTTTGCAGATCCCGGATGCGGTTGCAGCAGCCCTGCTGAGCCTGACCAGCAACAAGTACATCATCCTGCTCATCATGAACGTGATCCTGCTGGTGTCCGGCACCTTTATGGATGTGACCCCGGCCATCCTCATCTTCACCCCGCTGTTCCTGCCCATCTGCCAGAGCTTTGGCATGAGCACCATCCAGTTCGGTCTGATCCTCGTGTATAACCTGTGCATCGGCAACATCACCCCGCCTGTGGGCAACGCCCTGTTCGTGGGCATCAAGGTGGGCCGCACCTCGCTTTCCAAGGTCATGCCGTACATGCTTATGTACTATGTGGCCATCATCGGCGGCCTGCTGCTGGTCACCTACTTCCCGGCCGTGTCCATGGCTCTGCCGCAGCTGACCGGTCTGGCGTAAACGCGCATTTCACTCATCTCATTTCATATCTTCTCCGAATGGAGAAAGGCGGCACCCATCTGCAATTCGGGTGCCGCCTTTCTCTTTGCTCTTGCATCGGCAGGCCGGGCTGTATTATACTAAAGACCGAGGTGATAGGAGATGGAGCGACGCGCATTTCTGGCCCTCTGTCTGGCAGGGCTGCTGGCAGGCTGCGGCGCAGAGAAGACGGAACCGGTCACGCCGGAGTTTGTGCTGACCTATGCAGACAATCAGCCGGCCGGATACCCCACCACCCAGGGAGCGGAGCGCTTTGCGCAGCTCGTGCAGGAGCGCACCGGCGGCAGGGTGGTTATCCAGGTGCACAGCGATGCCGAATACGGCACGGAACAGGAGATCTGGGAGCAGCTCGCACTGGGCGGGGTGGATTTTGCCCGCCTCTCGCTGGCCATTGCGGCAGACGACCTGCCCAAGCTGAATGTGCTGCTGCTGCCGTATCTCTACCGGGATGCCGACCACATGTGGCGCGTGCTGGATGGGGCACTGGGCGAGGAATTTTTGCAGGAGTTCACCCGGCGGGAGCTTGTGGGCCTGAGCTGGTACGACGCGGGTGCCCGCTCGTTTTATGCGAAGCAGCCCATCCGCAGCCTGAACGACCTGGCCGGAACGACCGTCCGTGTGCAGGACAGCCAGATCGTCCTGGATATGATGAAGCTGCTGGGGTCACAGCCGGTGACTTTTGCTTACAGCGATGTCTATTCGGCCTTCCAGACCGGGAAGATCGACGCAGCCGAGAATAACTGGCCCGCATACTACCGGATGGACCATTACAAGGTCGCTCCGTATTATACCGTGGATGAGCACAGCCGCGTACCGGAGGTGCAGCTGGCTTCCGGCCGCACCTGGGCCCAGCTGCCGGAGGAATATCAGACCATCCTCCGGCAGTGCGCCAGAGAGTCCGCTCAGTATGAGCGCCAGCTCTGGACCGAGGAAGAGGCCCGCGCCCGCCAAAGTGTGCTGGCCGCCGGCTGCCGGGAGATCACCCTCTCAGAGGAGGAACTGGAAGCATTCCGCACACTGGTCCAGCCGCTCTATGCCCGGTACTGCGGCGAAGAGCTGGAGCTGGTGGAAGCCATTCAGCAGGCCTGACGCAAACGGGAGCGTTCCGCGTTCGGCCGCCGCCGGACGCCGGGCAGACCGGCCCAAAACGAAAATCAAACAGAAATTTCACGATTTAGGGGTTGTGTTCAGGGGTGTGAAATGGTATGCTTGAGAGACTCTGCAGCCTCCTGCGGGAATTCCAGAGGAAGGGAGCGTCTGATAGAAGATGCAGAAGAACACAAAACAACTGATCGCAGCCCTTGCGCTGCTTCTCGTTGCAGCGGTGCCGCTCGGACTGCACATCGCAAACGCAGACCCCACCGACGAGGTTACAGCCAGCGCTGCGGCCAGCAGCTCGGAAGCGCAGGCGGAAGTGCCGGTGTCCAGTGCGGCCAGTGCCGCAGCCTCAGCCAGTGTGCCGGAGCCGCAGCCGGAAGAGGAGCCGGACGCATCCTCGGAGGAAGCGGACAGCAGCGTAGAGAGCGGGGACGCAAGTGCGTTCACGTCCGAAGCAGCCGTTTCGTCGGCGGCTTCGAGCCACGCCGCTTCTTCGAAGCCCACAGCGCATTCGGCGGCTTCGTCGGCGGCTTCGAGCTACGCCGCTTCTTCGAAGTCCGCAGCGCATTCGGCGGCTTCGTCCCATGCGGCGTCGTCTCATGCAGCGTCGTCTTCGACATCGGCCTCGGCCTCGTCTAGCAGCTCGCATACAACGGAGACCACGGATGCAAAGATCAATGCGTATGTGTGGCAGCTCCGGAGCCTGCAAAAACGCAGCAGCAAAAAACTGTATCAGACCGCAAGCAGTGCGTATAGTGAATATATGGAACACCCCGTAGAAGAACGGAATCTGGCGTTGAAGGTCTCTATCGTGCTGGGGAAGACGATGGAATTGACCAAACTGCAGAGCGAATGCGACAAGGAGTTCCAGGAGATCGTCACGGAGCTGCGCCAATACCTGCGGGAAAATGGCTACGACCAGAGCATTGCAGATGCTGCGGAAAAAGAGTACAAAGAAGAAAAAGATGCGATGATCAAAGAGCTGACGAACGTGACCTACAGTCAGGTGACCGGCAAAGGCGAAGGTGCCAAGTGGCTTCAGGAACACGCGGACATGGGCCAGTAAGACCGAACATCATACAAACGCGCAGAGCGTGCTTCCCGAAGCGGGGGAAGCGGCTCTGCGCGTTTTCTGTACCTGGCACTCACAGCAGCTCCGGTAGCTGCCGAAGCACGAAGTGGTTCTTGCGGAAGGTGAGCAGCCCTTCGTCCCGCATTTTGCACAGCTCTTTGGAGAGGGCGCTGCGGTCCAGATTGAGGTAGTCGGCCATCTGCTGGCGGTTGAAGGGGAGGTCGAACTCCATGCCGCCCGCCTGAACGGCCTGACCGGACAGGTAGGTCAGTAGCCGCCCCCGCACGGTCTTGGGGGCGGTGCAGAGGATGCGGCGGGAGAGGGCAAGGTTCTTTTTCATGGAGACACGGAGCAGATTCCGCAGCAGGCGGTCCTGCCAGCTGTGTTCGGCGTGGGGGCGGGAAAGGGCAGACGTGTCCAGAAACAGCACCTCGCAGTCTGCCGCCGCGAGGACGTCTACCATCAGCGGCTCTCCGCAGAACGCATAGGTCTCGGCAAAGGCCTGCCCCTCGCCCACCTCGCTGAGGATGCTCTTGCTGCCCCAGAGGTCGATGCTTTCGATGTGGACGGCACCCCGCAGCACGATGCCGATCTCATGCACGGTGTCGCCGGTGCAGAAGATGGTCTGGCGGCGGGCAAAGGCTTTCCGCCGCAGGCAGCGGCTGCGTTCCATCTGGTCGATGTCGGCCTCGGTCAGGCCCTGAAACAGAAAAATCGAGTGATAATCCATAAAAATCCCTCTTTGTGGTTACAACAACCGAATCTTTGCTGTCATTATAGTATACTGTGCACAGAAAAAGCAAGGAGGATTCCCTTATGATTCGGAAAATCATTCATATAGACGAAGAAAAATGCAACGGCTGCGGTGCCTGCGTCACCGCCTGCCACGAGGGTGCCATCGGCCTTGTGAACGGCAAGGCCAAGCTGATGCGGGACGACTACTGCGACGGCTTTGGCGACTGCCTGCCCGGATGCCCCACCGGTGCCATCACCTTTACCGAGCGCGAAGCCGCCGCTTATGACGAGCAGGCTGTGCTGGAAAACAAGCAGAAAAAGGCCGCTGCCGCTGCTGCCCCGGCACACTCCGGCTGCCCCGGCCACCAGATGCACCAGTTCGACCGCAAACCGGCCCCGGCCTCTGCGGCAGGTGCCGCGATGCCCTCCCAGCTGGCACAGTGGCCTTGCCAGATCAAGCTGGTGCCGGTGAACGCGCCCTACTTTGACGGTGCCAAGCTGCTGATCGCCGCCGACTGCACCGCCTATGCCTATGCGAACATCCATCAGGAGTTCATGCAGGGCAGGATCACCCTCATCGGCTGCCCGAAGCTGGATGCTGTGGATTACAGCGAAAAGCTGACGGCCATCCTCTCCCAGAACGACATCCGGAGCGTGACGGTGCTGCGCATGGAGGTGCCCTGCTGCGGCGGGCTGGAGCACGCTGCCATCACTGCTCTGAAGAACAGCGGAAAGTTCATCCCGTGGAATGTAGTCACCTTCTCCACCGATGGCCGCATCCTGGACCGATAAAAAGAAAGCAAGAGCTGCTGCACGGCGGGTGCAGCAGCTCTTGCTGTTTAAGAGGCTGCTTTCTGAAGCACTTCTGCAAATTTCTCCAGTGCCTGACGGAGCTGGACGAAGTTGTCCACATCGGCGTCGCTCATCCGGGAGGTGGGGGCCACCACGGCAGTCTCAGCGGCGGTGACGGTGCCGCTGAGCGAGATGCGCACTTCGTGTTCAGGAATGGTCAGCAGGATGTGGAGCGGCGTCGTGCCGGAGAACAATTCCTTCAGCGGCAGACCGACGATGCAGGTGAGGTCGGTCTCCCCGGCGGGCAGCTGGTAGTAGGTGTAGCCGTCCAGCGCCCCGGCGGGTGTGACCTTTTGCAGGGCTCCAAGCCCCAGCGTCAGGTTCGTCATGTCCTGCATCTCCACGGCGGAAAGCTCCACGCCCAGCAGGGAAGCCAGCTGGGTCTGGGAGATGTAGCTGCCCATGGACCAGTTGGGCAGCACCAGCCCGGCCAGAGGGGCCGCAGCCACAATCTCTCCGCGCAGGTAGGTGTAGAGCTGCCCGGCGTCGTACAGCGTCTCGTTCGCGTCGATGTACACCCGCGTGAAGGCGGAACGGTTCTTCTGGGAGGTCAGCGTGAACTGAAATCTGCCGGGCGCATACTGGCCGGAGACAGTGCCCTGCGTGGCCCCGACCTGTTCCAGCACCCCGTACAGCGCAGGCGTCCGGGAGGCTGTGGAGGTAACGGTGTAGCGGAAATCGAAGTCCGCCCCGGCCTGAATGGCCTTGACCTTGCGAGACAGCAGACCGTACACCGTGCCGCCTGCCGCCAGGCAGAGCGCCAGCAGGCAGAGAATCACCACGAGGGCGGCACGGCCCCGCTTGTTGCTTTTGGGAGCAGTCATGGAAAAACCTCCTTTATTTCGAGCAGGCGTTCACGAACGCATCGAACAGGCTCTGCATGGCGGGGTCTGCATCGCTGAGCCACTCCGGGTGCCACTGGACGCCGAGGCAGAACCTTGCGTCCGGCTTTTCGATGGCCTCCACGATGCCGTCCTCGCTCAGCGCGGCGAGGGTGAAGCCGGGGGCGACCCGGTCCACGGCCTGATGGTGCTGGCTGTTGACGAGCACGGTGTCCTGCCACAAAATGCGGGAAAGCAGGGTGCCCCGGCGGACGGTGACGGTGTGGACTTTGGCCCAGTGGTCGTTGTGCGGCAGATGTTCGAAGGGCTTGATGTCCTGATACAGGTCGCCGCCCAGCACGGCATTCATGACCTGGATGCCCCGGCAGATGCCCAGCACTGGTTTGTCTGCGGCCAGAAAGGCGCGCAGCAGCAGCGGCTCGGCTGCATCGCGGAGAAGATTCGGCTCGCCGCAGGCGGGGATGCGCGCCTGCCCGTAGAACTTCGGGTCCATGTCGCCGCCGCCGGGCAGCAGCAGGCCGTCGCAGGTCAGGGCGTCCTGCATCGCCTGTTCGGGGTCGCTCAGCTCGACCCAGCGCATCCCGGCTCCGGCGCGGGCCAGACTTTCAATGTATTTGGATTGTGCCACGGTCGGCTCCGGGTCGGTGCTCATCCGCGGCATGGCGATCACAACACGCATATTCAACTGCCTCATTGTTTGCAGCCGCTGCCCGCGAACACGGAGTCCGGCTGCCTTTGTAAAAAGCGGGGAATTGCCCGGTCTGCCAGGGACTCTCCCTTTGGGAGAACTGTCTGCGAAGCGGACGAAGAGGGCAGGCCCGCTGACCGATAAAACAAAAACCCGGAACCATCGGTTCCGGGCATTTTGGCGGAAAGATGGGGATTCGAACCCCAGAACGCTTTTGACACGTTACACGATTTCCAGTCGTGCGCCTTAGACCAACTCAGCCATCTTTCCATATTCGGTTCTGCGTTTTGGGCCGTGGCCCTCAGCGCTCCACTATAATACCTGAAAGAAGCACTTTTGTCAAGGATTTTTTTGAAAAAATTTCAGAAAATCAAAAAATGACACAGGCTCGAAGAAGAAATTCTGAAGGAAATGCCGCTGCCCGATAAATCCTCTTGACGCAAGCCCCAAACGGGACTATGATGAGGGCAGAGAGTGCGCGGAATGGGAAATTCCGCGGGGATTGGAATGTAAATAGGAGGACGATCACAATGAATTATTCAGACGTTTTGAGCAATGCTCGGCAGAACATCGGCAAGTATTGCAAGGCCTGCCCGGTGTGCAACGGCGTGGCCTGCAAAAACCAGATCCCCGGCCCCGGTGCCAAGGGCGTGGGCGATACGGCCATCCGCAATTATAATAAGTGGGCCGAGATCCGCGTGAACATGGACACCCTGTGCGAGGGAGGCACCCCGGACACCCATATTGAGCTGTTTGGCAAGAGCTTCCCCGTTCTTTGCAGGCCCGGTGGGTGCTGTGAACCTGCACTACTCCGAAGCCTATACCGATATGACCTATAATGATGTGCTGGTGCGCGCCTGTGCAGAGAACGGCATCGCTGCCTTTACCGGCGACGGCACCAACCCCACCGTTATGGAGATGGCCACCAAGGCCATTGGCGCAGCAAACGGCTGCGGCGTGCCCACCATCAAGCCCTGGAACATTGATACCATTAAGGAAAAGATGGCCGAGGCCAAGGCCAGCGGCTGCTTTGCCGTGGCCATGGATGTGGACGCAGCCGGTCTGCCCTTCCTGAAGAACATGACTCCGCCCGCAGGCAGCAAGAGCGTGGCAGAGCTGAAGGAGATCGTTGCACTGGCAGGCCGTCCCTTTATCGTCAAGGGCGTTATGACCGTTAAGGGCGCACGGAAGGCAAAGGAAGCCGGCGCGGCTGCTATCGTGGTGTCCAACCACGGCGGCCGCGTGCTGGATCAGTGCCCGGCCACTGCCGAGGTGCTGCCGGAGATCGCAGCAGCCCTCAAGGGCACCGGCGTGAAGATCCTGGTGGACGGCGGCATCCGCACCGGTGTGGATGTGTTCAAAGCACTGGCACTGGGAGCAGACGGCGTGCTGATTTGCCGCCCGTTCGTCACGGCTGTGTATGGCGGCGGCGAGGAAGGCGTGAAGTGCTACATCGACAAGATCGCCGGGGAACTGGCTGATACGATGCAGATGTGCGGGGCACACTCCATCAGCGAGATCACCCGCGAGATGGTGCGCATCTAAAGGGAGAGAAGTAGACAAACCCCTGAAAAATCGGGAGATTCCCGCCTGCGGCGTGAAGATCTCGTTCCGATTTTTCAGGGGTTTGTTGATTTGCGGCGCTGCCGCAGATTCGCGTATTATTTCAGCGTCCCATCCAGCACCTGCTGGTAGTACCACGGTTTCGGGGCACGGAAGACTTTACCGGAAAGGTCGGCGAAGTCGGGCTGGGTGAAGCGGGGGAGGGCAAGCTCCCATGCGCACAGGGCCTGATACTTGAGCTTCAGCTCGCGGTTGGCGGTGTTGTTGCCGTATTTGCTGTCGCCCAGAATGGGACAGCCGATGCTGGCCATGTGTGCGCGGATCTGATGGGTGCGGCCGGTGATCAGCTGCACCTTCAGCAGGGCCAGACGGCCAGAGACGGCGATGGTCTCGTACCGGGTCTCCACTTCCTTGGCACCAGGCTGCTTTTCTTCCACGATCTTCACGATGCCGCGGTCCGCGTCCTTGAGCAGATAGCCGCCCAGAGTGGCATCCGGCGGCATCGGACGGCCGAAGGTGACGCAGAGGTAGGTCTTTTTCACTTCGCGGTTCTTGATGGCTGCAAGGAACAGCTCTTCGGCCTCCGGGGTCTTGGCAACGATGACAAGGCCGCTGGTGCCGGTGTCCAGCCGGTGGCACAGCGCCGGGGTGTACAGGTCGTTCTCCTTGTACTCGCCCTGCTGGTTCAGGTAGAGCAGGGTGCGGTTCAGCAGCGTGTCGTCCTCCGGGCCATCCACGGCAAGACCGGCGGGCTTGTTCACAATGACGATCTGCGGGCAGTCGTAGACCACCTGTGCCGGGCCGCGGGCGTTCTTCCACGCCGGGCCGTCCACACGGCGGTCCGCATCCAGAACTTCATCCAGAATGAACAGCTTGATCTCATCACCGGCCATCACGCGGGTGGAAAGGGGCTGCTTTTTGCCGTTCAGCTTGATCTTGTTCTCCCGCAGGGCCTTGTTCAGGCGGCCCGGGTTCAGTGCCGGGTACTGCTGCATCAGGTAATTGTCCAGCCGGGTAGGGGCAAGACACTTTACTTTTAAAATTTTCACGGGAAATTCCTCTCTATCTTGAAATAGAATGCGTCTTTGAATCGTTTTTATTGTAGCGGAACCGGGCCGTTCCGTCAAGCGAGCGGAACGGAAAAATTCCGGGTTGCTTTTTTGTGAAAAGCGTGTATCATCGGATGCACAGAAAGAAGGGGTTCGTATGAGATTCTATTATAAAGTATGGATGCTTGCTGCGGCTCTGGCTGTCGGCGTAGGGCTGGCAGGCTGCGGGGCGTCCGCTTCTACGGCCAGCAGCCCGGCGGCTTCGAACAGTGCTGTGCCCGCTTCGTCCCGTGTGCAGGAAGAAGGCGTTGTGGAACCTGTCGGCAGTTTTACCATAGAAGACGTGACGAAAACACCGGACACGATCACATTCGTTTCGGCGGATATTGCTTCTGAGGTCAAGGACGGAACCGTCACAGCCCGAATCTACAGCTATGATGCCTACGAGAAAGCTGACATCGATGCGCTGAAAGTAGGCGATAAAATTCGGCTCCACGTAGAATATATGACGGGAAATCAGTATGCCGAAGTGGAAGTGACCAGCATCGAGAAGAACGATCAGTATCATACTGTAACGATCAACGGTGGAATCGAACAGGAGGGTGGTCTGGACCTGATTTTAATGGATGGTTCGGAGTATTACCGTACCATAACATTTGATGACTATCCGGTTTACTATGAAGTCGGTGAAACAGAACTGAGTCTGGCAGAGGATGTAGTGCTGAAGGACAGTTCTGCCGACCCGCAGGCCGAAGCCGTGGAGACTACGGGTGCGGATGCGGTGGCAGCAGCGATCAATGCAGACCCCGATAACTGGACGGTGTACAATACGACCCTTGTAGTACAGGAGGGCAAAATCGTGGAAGTGCACCGCATCTGGGTGCCGTAAGGGAACGCGAAGCCCGGCATGCTCCGGGTTGCGTACAGCCTGCCCGACCTGCCAAGGGCTCTCCCTTTGGGAGAGCTGGCGCGAAAGCGCCTGAGAGGGGCTTGACAAATGCCGCAACCATGCTATAATCTGAATTGAGCGCAAAGGGGAGATTTGCCCGTTTGTGTGGAAAAACAGATTATGACAGATGGCAATGATGGGGTCAGAAAAACAGACGATGCCGCCCAGAGAGAACGCCCGCTTCGGGCTGCAAGGCGTTCCGGCAGAGGGTTTTTCAAGCCGCCCCGGAGCTTCCGGCGACACAAGTCGGACGCAGCGCAGCGTTAACGCGCCGAAAGCGGCAGGGGGCAGAGTCTCCTGCAATTTGGGTGGTACCACGGAGCTTTCACACAGCCTTCGTCCCTTTGTTGGGGCGGAGGCTGTTTTTGTTTTCGCCTGTCATAAAAATACTGCGTCCGGAGGAGGACGCCGGAAAAACCACGAGGAGAGATACAGTTATGCAATGGACCGGTTTGAATGAACTGCGTGAAAAGTACCTGAGCTTCTTTGAGAGCAAGGGCCACCTGCGTCTGGACAGCTTCCCGCTGGTGCCCAAGAACGACCCCAGCCTGCTGCTGATCAACAGCGGCATGGCCCCCATGAAAAAGTGGTTTCTGGCTCAGGAAGAGCCGCCCCGTCACCGCGTGACCACCTGCCAGAAGTGCATCCGCACCCCGGATATCGAGCGCGTGGGTATCACTGCCCGTCATGGCACCTTCTTTGAAATGCTGGGCAACTTCTCCTTCCAGGATTACTTCAAAGAGGAGGTCATTCCCTGGGCATGGGAGTTCCTGACTTCTGACGAGTGGATGGCCATTCCGAAGGACCGCCTGCACATCTCTGTGTACGAAGAGGACGACGAGGCTTACGATATCTGGACCAAGAAGGTGGGCATCGCCCCCGACCACATGGTGCGTCTGGGTAAGGAAGACAACTTCTGGGAGCATGGCTCCGGCCCGTGCGGCCCCTGCTCCGAGATCTACTTTGACCGCGGCCCCGAGTACGGCTGCGGCAAGCCGACCTGCGGCGTGGGCTGCGACTGCGACCGCTATATGGAGATCTGGAATCTGGTGTTCAGTCAGTTCGATGCCGACGGCAAGGGCCACTACGAGCGTCTGGCACGCCCCAACATTGATACCGGCATGGGTCTGGAGCGTCTGGCCTGCGTGATGCAGGGCGTGGGCAACCTGTTTGAGGTTGACACCGTGCAGAGCGTGCTGCACCATGTAGAGCACATTGCCAACAAGACCTACGGCGAGGACGACAAGACCGATAAGACCGATATCTCCATCCGTGTCATCACCGACCACATCCGCAGCTGCACCTTCATGGTGTCCGATGGCATCCTGCCTTCCAACGAGGGCCGCGGCTATGTGCTGCGCCGCCTGCTGCGCCGTGCTGCCCGCCATGGCCGTATGCTGGGCATCACCCGCCCGTTCCTGGTGGAGCTGGTGGAGACTGTCATCCAGTCCAGCGAGACCGCATACCCCGAGCTGCGCGAGCACGATGCTTATATCAAGAAGGTCATCGGCACCGAGGAGGCAAACTTTGCCCGCACCATTGATGCCGGCATGAACATCCTGAACAACATGATCGATGGTCTGGAAAAGGCACATGAGCATCTGCTGAAGGGCCTGGATGTGTTCAAGCTGAACGATACCTTCGGCTTCCCGCTGGATCTGACCAAGGAGATCGCTGCAGAGCAGGGCATTGAGATCGACGAGGAAGGCTTCCACGCCGAAATGACCAAGCAGAAGGAGCGTGCCCGTGCGGAGCGCCTGAAGAAGAACATCTCCGGCTGGAGCGAGGATCTGTTCGGTGCGCTGAATGCAGAGCCCACCGTCTTTACCGGCTACGAGACCCTGAACGACACCGGTGTCGTGGTCGCCCTGAGCGACGAGGAGACCCTGACCGACGCCATTGCTACTGATGAGGAAGCAAAGGACGGCGTGCTGGTGGTTCTGGATAAGACCCCCTTCTACGCTGAGATGGGCGGTCAGGCTGCGGACCACGGCATGCTGAACAGCGCCGACTGTAGCCTGCGCGTGCTGGATGTGAAGAAGACCCCCAAGGGCTACTACGTCCACACCTGCGTGCTGGAGAGCGGCATCGTGAAGGTGGGCGACCACCTGACCGCTCAGGTGGATAAGGAATACCGCATGGCAATTGCCCGCAACCACACCGCCACCCATCTGCTGCAGGCAGCTCTGCGTGAAGTGCTGGGCGACCACGTCCATCAGGCAGGCTCCTATCAGGATGCAGAGATCACTCACTTCGACTTTACCCACTTCAGCGCTGTCACTCCCGAGGAGCTGGCCCGCGTGCAGAAGATCGTGAACGATAAAATCTACGAGTCCATGAACGTCACCGTCCGGGAAATGCCCATTGAGGAAGCCAAGAAGCTGGGTGCAATGGCTCTGTTCGGCGAAAAGTACGGCAAGGTCGTGCGTGTTGTGGACATCGAGGGCTGGTCTACCGAGTTCTGCGGCGGCACCCACGTGAAGAATACCGCCCAGATCGGCGGCTTCAAGATCGTGAGCGAGGCCTCCGTTGCTGCGGGCATCCGCCGCATCGAGGCTGTCACCGGCCGCAACCTGCTGATCCGTGCAAACCTGCAGGAGGCTATGCTGCATACCGTGGCAAACACCCTGAAGGCAAACAACGTGACCGCTCTGCCCGTCCGTGCCGAGGCCGTGATGGCTGAGAACAAGGCTCTGGCCAAGGAGCTGGAAGAGATCAAGGCACAGGTCGCCGCTTCCAAGGTGACCAGCCTGTTTGACAATGCCGAAGAGATCGGCGGCGTGAAGATCGCTTCTGCATACTTCACCGGCACCACCGGCGACACCCTGCGCGGCATGTGCGATACCGTCCGCGACAAGGCTGTGAAGCCCGCTGTGGCGGTTCTGGTGGGCAAGGCTGAGGATAAGATCACCATGGCTGTCACTGTGACCAAACAGGCACAGGAAAAGGGCCTGAAGGCCGGTGCTCTGGTCAAGGAGATCGCTGCCATTGCCGGCGGCAAGGGCGGCGGCAAGCCGGACTTTGCAATGGCCGGCCTGAAGGATGAGACCAAGATCGACGAAGCTCTGGCTGCTGTCGGCGCCATCGTCAAGAAGGCTCTGGGCGAATAAGAAAACGGGTTCGCCCTCTCCGTCAGCGCTGACGCGCTGCCAAAGTTTATGGTTTTGCCAAGGGCTCTCTCTTTGGGAGAGCTGGACGCAAAGCGGCCTGAGAGGGCGGGGACGTTTATAAAATATCAGGAAGGAGTTGTTTCCCATGGAAGATTGTCTGTTCTGTATGATCGCGGAGGGGAAAATCCCCTCCAAGAAGCTGTACGAGGACGAGCAGGTGGTGGCGTTTTACGACATCAACCCGCAGGCCAAGGTGCACTTTCTGGTGGTGCCCAAAAAGCACATTGTCTCTGCCGCTGCGCTGACCGAAGAGGACGGCGCACTGCTGGGCCATATCTTTGCAGTGATCGCAAAGCTGGCTGCGGAGCAGGGCCTGAACAACGGCTACCGCGTCATTTCCAATGTTGGCGAGGACGCAGGCCAGACCGTGAAACATCTGCATTTCCATGTTCTGGGCGGCGAAAAGCTGCCTGTCTGAGCCAAAACCAAACGGAACTACAAAGAGAAGGGGAATTGTTATGGCTGAGACCTATACTCTGCACGTTGCAGGCCTGACCCGTGAGCTGACCATCTGCAAGGTGAATGACCACATGGACATTGCTGCTTTTATCATGCTGGGTGATGCCGAGCTGACCGTGGCTGCTGCCGCTGAACTGCTGAAGAAGTGCCCGGATTTTGATATCCTGCTGACCGCCGAGGCCAAGGGCATCCCTCTGGCACACGAGATGAGCCGCCAGAGCGGCAAGCCCTACGTCTGCGCACGCAAGGGCGAAAAGCTGTATATGACCGACCCCGTGGTGGTGGAGGATCAGTCCATTACCACCGCAGGCAAGCAGAAGCTGGTCATCGACCGCAAGGAGCTGGACAAGATGAGCGGCAAGCGCGTTCTGGTGGTGGACGATGTCATTTCCACTGGCGGTTCGCTCAAGGCTCTGGACGCGCTGGCTGAGCAGACCCAGTGCACCATTGTGGGCCAGGCCGCTGTTCTGGCCGAGGGCGATGCAGCTGAGCGCAAGGATATCATCTTCCTGGAGCCGCTGCCCCTCTTCCTGCACTAAATCATGAGACGCCCGCTCTGCCTCTTTTGCGCCGGTGCGCTGGGGGTGGAGTTGGTGTGCGCCTTTTTGCCGCAAGCATGGCTTTTGCCGCTGCTTGCGGCAATTTTTGTTTGCGGGCTCCTTGCCGCTGTGCTGGGCCGAAAGCCCCTGAAACTGGGCGGCATTCTGCTGCTGGCAGGGGCCGTGCTGGGCCTGGGGGCGGTGCTGCGCACCCACGCCCGGCTGAACGCCCTGCAGACCGCCTATGACGGCACCTCTGTCACGCTGACCGCCGAGGTGGAGCAGGTCCGCACCTCCTTTTATCCGGGCGTCGTGGATGCCGTTCTCCGTGTGGAAACGGTGGACGGCGAAGCAGCGGACTTCCGCGTGGAATGCGCCGCCCTGCCGAGATGCAGCGCCGGGGAGCGGGTGCGCGGGACCTTTGCGCTGGAAGCACTGCCGGAAGGAGAACAGCGTTCCGCCTATGCCGACGGCATTGCGCTGAATGCGGAGCTTGCCGGGGGCACCAAGCTGGAACGTCTGGGAGAAAGCCGCTCGTTCCGCGCCCGGACGGCCCGCCTGCAAAGCCGGTTGAGCGCTGCGCTGCGGCGCGGCATGGCGGAGGACCCGGCGGGTGTTCTGGCCGCAATGGTCACGGGTGACCGCTCCCATCTCTCCACCCGCCTCCGGAATGCGTACCGCGGGGCTGGGCTTTCCCATGTGCTGGTCGTCAGCGGAATGCACGTCTCCATCCTCTGCGGAAGTGTACTGGCCCGGTTCCGACTGAAACGCAGAAAACTTCGCAGCTACGCCAGTTGCCGCCGGAATGCTCTGCTTCGGGCCGGGATGGCAGTGCTGCTGGTGGGAGTGACCAGCTTCACGCCGTCCGTCCTCCGGGCCGGGGCAGCCGTGTGGATCAGCGCGCTGGGCGTCTGGGTTTACGGCCCGGCGGATGCGCTGACCTCTCTCGGCGTGGCGGGTGTGCTGATGACCGCAGGCAACAGCTATGCAGTGTGCGATATCGGCTTTGAACTTTCGTTTGCGGCGGTGCTGGGGACACTGGCGGGTGCCGCACTGGCCCGCCGCAGTGCAGAGCGGTGGGAAGAAAAACGCCGCCGCAACAAAAAAACCGCCGGCAAACGCGGCGGAGTCCTTGCAAACTGTCTGCGGCAGCAGGGGCAGCGGTGTGGGAGACGCTCTGCGTCTCCGGCTGTGCCTGTATGGCGACCTTTCCGGTGCTGGTGCTGCGGGGCCTGAGCACCAGCCTGTATGCGCTGGTCTCCAGCGTGGCCGTGCTCTGGCTGGTCGAACCGATCCTCTTGCTGGGGCTGGCGGCAGCACTCACTGGGCTGGCCCCGGCGCTGGAGCCGCTGCACCGGGCCACGGCGTTCGGGGCAGAAGTTCTGGTGGACCTGCTCGACCACTGGGCCCTGTGGGTGTCCGGCTGGCCGGGTGCGCAGATCTATTTTAATACGGCCTACGCGGCGCTCGTCTGCCTGCTGCTGGCTGCGCTGCTGGGGCTGGCCTGGCACTGGAACATCCGGCTGCGGGCGGCGGTGCCCGCTGTGCTGCTCACAGCGGCGCTGGCCATCGGGGCCGGAAACGCCTTCAGCCGGGATGTGGTCCGCGTAGAACTGGTGGGCAGTAAAATGGCTCCGGCGGTCGTCCTCTCGCAGAACGACCGGGCCGTCGTGCTCTACCGGGGCGGGCAGACCACCCGGAGGGCCGTGGAGACGGCGCTGGAACGCCGGAGCATCCGGACGGTGGAAGCGCTCATCGACCTGCGGATGGACCCGCAGGAGCCTTACACTCTCCGTGCAGAGCAGACCGTCCGGGCAGCTCGGCTGGCTGCGAATACGACCCAAACGCTCCGGACCGACACGGCGTCGCTGGAAGTCCTGCGCACACAGACCGGCTGTGCAGTGCGGTTCACCATCGAGGGGCAGTCGTTTGTGACCCTAAGCGGCACGGTGCGGTTTGCCCAGCCGCTGGAGGTGGACTGGCTGCTGGCGTCGATGGCCAGACCGGACGGTGTGCGCTATCAGGGCCTTCTCACCCGTAGAACAGACTACCGCTGGATGGACGAGGACGGCGGCGGGCAGGAGAAAACACTGCTGTCCTTCCGGCCTGCATCGGCCTGGAAGAGCAGCCGCTCGCCCAGCGCAGGCAGGGCGAAACAGGCGGCGGGGTCCAGCTGACGCAGGGCCGCAGCGAACCGCAGCGGGTCCACGGTGTTGCCCTGCACCATGTCGTAATGGGTGGGGATGGTGCAGGCCGCGCCCAGCCGGACGGCCAGCTGAGCGGCCTCCTCGGCTTCCAGATTGCCGATGCAGTTGCGCTGGGTGCGGAAGAAGTCCTGCCCGTTGATGGGGGCCAGCAGCAGGTCGGGGCGGGGGAGCGCCCGCAGCGTTTCGTACAGATGGGGCGTCAGGTAGGTGTCGCCCAGGTGCACGACCGTAAAGCCGCCGAAGGTAAGCTGATACCCCAGCGCCATGCCGGGGTCGCCCGCATCCAGAATGTGCTCCGGGTGGGCGGCGGAAAAGGCCCGGACGGTGACCCCGCCCAGCGGCAGGATGGAACCTTCCTGCACCGTTGTGATGCGGTCTGCAGGGATGCCGTATTCGGCGGCGAGGGCAGAGCACCCGGCGGGCAGAACGAACCGGGCGGCGGGATGCCGGGCCAGCCCGCACAGGGTATCTTTTGCCATGTGGTCGGCGTGGCCGTGGGTGCAGAGCACGAGGTCTGCCCGCAGTGCCTCCGGTGCAAAGGGAGCTGGGTAGCAGCGGCGGGAGCCGCTGGGGCCGGTCAGGTCGCTGAGCACCGGGTCGATGCAGACGACGGTGTCCTCGTACTTGAAAATGAACCCGCACTGGCCGATAGACCAGACGGCCAGCTGGCTGGCGGGGAGCCGGGTGGATGAAATTTCGTTGAGCAGGGCCTGCCCGCTGCGGTGCCAATGTTCCATGGTACTTCTCCTTTTTTGAAATCGACAGCTTGAGATTTTATTATAGAGGAGCGGACGGCACTTTGCAAGGAAAACAGAGCAGGCCCGCCCCCAAAAGAATATCCGGCAGGGCAGCATCTTGCAAAGAGGCGCGGCTTCGTGCTAGAATGAAAGCGCAATACAAAACGAGGGGGAACGAAGAATGAAGATGCAAACTGTGGCGGTGCTGGGAGCCGGTGCCGTGGGTTCGTATGTGATCTGGGGTCTGGCCGAAAAGCCGGGCATCCGGCTGGGGGTGCTGGCCGAGGGCGAACGCGCCGCGCGGCTGAAGGCAAACGGCATTGGCATCAACGGCAGGACCTACCGCCCGGAGGTCTGGGCACCGGAGGAGGCCCACGGGGTGGACTTTCTCGTGGTCTGCCTGAAATACGGTGCGCTGCCCGGCGCAATGGACAGCATCCGGAAGGCCGTGGGAGAGCACACGGTGGTCATGAGCCTGATGAACGGCGTGGACAGTGAGGAGCGCATCGCTGCTGAGGTGGGGGATGCGCATGTCATCCGCTCGCTCATCAAGGTGGCGTCTCATAAGGAGGCCGACGGTTTCCACTTTGACCCGGACGCCACGCTGGGCATCATCTTCGGTGAACAGGAGGCACCGTTCCAGAGCGAGCGGGTGCAGGCCATCGTGGAACTGTTCGAGGGGAGCGGCATCCACTACCGGGTCACAGAGCACATCCGGGAAGAGATGTGGGCCAAGTTCCGCCTGAACGTCTGCAACAACCTGCCCCAGGCCATCCTGGGCGCGGGCGTGGGCTGCTACCGGGACAGCGTACACATGCAGGCCATCAGCGACGGTCTGCGCCGGGAGCTGGAAGCCATTGCAGCGGCCAAAGGCATCGACCTGCGCATCGCCGATGCCGCTGCCGGGCGGGGCAGTGCCGTGCCGCCCACGGCCCGCTACTCCACATTGCAGGATCTGGACGCCGGACGCCACACCGAGATCGACATGTTCTCCGGTGCCCTGATGCGGATGGGTGCAGAGCTGGGCATCCCGACGCCGTACAACGAATACACCTACCACATGATCAAGGCACTGGAAGAAAAGAACGACGGCCGGTTCGACTATACCGGCAGCGAGGCGGTCACCTGGGCAAAATAACGCAGACCGAAGCCCCCATCCCTGCGGTGCAGAGACGGGGGCTTCGTGCCGTTTAATCGAGGAAGAGCTTGTGCATGTGGTTCATGGGGCCGGAGCCATGGCCCAGATCCAGCATGGCAGAAAGACAGCCGGAAATGTATTCCTTGGCCCGCTCGACCGAGGAGTCGAGGTCATAGCCCTTTGCCAGATTGGACGCAATGGCGCTGGATAGGGTGCAGCCGGTGCCGTGGGTATTGGGGTTTGCAATGCGCTTGCCGCGGAACCATTTGCCGCAGCCGTCCCGCCACAGAAGGTCGTCGGCATCATTGATCTGGTGGCCGCCCTTGCAGAGGACGGAACAGCCGTACTGCTCGCTGATCTTCCGGGCGGCGGCTTCCATCCCGGCGGCGTCGGTGATGGGCAGGCCGGAAAGGATCTCAGCCTCCGGAATGTTGGGGGTGACCACCTCTGCCATGGGCAGCAGCTTTTCGGTCAGTGCCTGCACGGCATCGTCCCGCAGCAGCTTGGAGCCGGAGGTGGCAACCATCACCGGGTCCACCACGATGTGTTTTGCCTCATAGAAGCGCAGCCGCTCGGCGATGGTGCGGATGAGCGGTGCCGAGGATACCATGCCGATCTTGACGGCATCCGGGTAGATGTCGGTGAACACGGCGTCCAGCTGAGCGGCCAGAAACTCCGGCGTCGTCTCAAAAATGCCGGTCACACCTGTGGTGTTCTGGGCAGTCAGTGCGGTAATGGCGCTCATGGCGTACACGCCGTTTGCAGTCATGGTTTTGATATCGGCCTGGATGCCAGCACCGCCGCTGGAATCGCTGCCGGCAATCGTCAATGCGGTTTTCATGAAATAAGACCTCTTTTCTGTAACATCAGGTGTCTGTGTTCAGTATACCATGCCGCGCGGAGAAAGAGAAGAGCTGCGCCGCTTTCTGCACGGAGATCCAATCTCTGCGGGCGGGGCGATTCTTGACAGGAGGGCGGCAGGGCGATATAGTAAGGAGACATGGAACAAACAAACGATTCATTTTTGGGAGGGAACCGGAATGAAAAAGATTTCGACCCTGTTCTGGACATTCCTGAAGATCGGCGCGTTTACCTTTGGCGGCGGCTATGCCATGGTCGCCCTGCTGGAGCACGAATTCGTCGAGGAAAAGCAGTGGGTGTCCAGAGAGGAATTTCTGGATATGGTCGCCATCGCCGAGTCTACGCCCGGCCCCGTGGCGGTGAACAGCGCCACCTACATCGGCTATAAGATCGACGGCACCGCCGGAGCGGCAGCTTCCACGGTGGCCGTCTGCATCCCGTCCTTTGTGGTCATCTACTGCATCTCGCTGTTTTTTGACCGCTTTCTGAGCCTGACGGTGGTGGCCCATGCGTTCCGGGGCATCCAGGTCTGCGTCATCTACCTCATCCTCTCGGCGGGGCTGAAGATGCTGCGCCAGCTGGAACGGAATGCGTTCAACGTCTGCATTCTGGCGGCAGTCATCGCGGCCATGGTGGGCTGTTCGGTGGCGGCGGTGTCGTTTTCGTCCATCTACTACATCCTGCTCAGCGGGGCAGCGGGGGTTCTGCTCTATCTTGTGAAGAAAGCGGGTGCGGGAAGATGATCTATGTGCAGCTGTTCCTGAACTTTCTCATGATCGGTGCGCTGTCCTTTGGCGGCGGCTACGGGATGATCTCGCTGGTGCGGGAGACTGTGCTTTCGCATGGCTGGCTGACCGAGAGCGATTTTTTGAGCTTCATTGCCGTGTCGGAATCCACACCCGGCCCGCTGGCCATCAATATGGCCACCTTCATCGGCTCCTCGCAAGGAGGGCTGCTGGGTGCGTTTTTCGCCACGCTGGGGGTGGTGCTGCCGTCTTTTGTGATCATTCTGCTCATCGCGGCAGTGCTGCAAAACCTGATGAAGTATGCAGGAGTGGAAGCTTTCCTCTCCGGGGTGCGGCCCTGCGTGGTGGCAATGATCCTGGCCACGGCCCTGACCATGGCGCTCTCCACGCTGGCGGGCTTCACGACCGTGGGCGGCGGGGTCTCCGTTTCGGCCCGGTCGGCGGCGGTGTTTGCCCTTTTGTGGGCGGTGCACTTCGCCTACAAAAAGGTAATAAAAAAAGCCCCCTCGCCGATCGGAATGATCGTTCTGGCAGCAGGGTTGGGCATCCTGTTCTGGGGCGTCTGACCCATTCGGGAGAAGTTTCAATAAAAAACAGAATGCCGCCCCGCAGGCTCTCACCTGTGGGGCGGCATTCCGCTATTTGCAATGGGACAAGATCAGAACTTAGGCGGCAGTGGAAGAAGCAGCCACAGAGGAAGCGGCCTCGCTGGAAGCGGCCTCAGAAGAAGCGGCCTCAGAAGATGCAGCTTCAGAGGATGCGGCTTCGCTGGAAGCTGCCTCAGAGGAAGCAGAGACCGAAGCAACGGAAGAAGCCGCAGACTCTGCGGTAGAAGAAGCGGCAGTGGAAGAAGAGCCGCCGCAAGCGGTCATGCCAACAGCCAGAGCCAGAGCAACAACAGCAACACAAACATTCTTGAGTTTCATATCTAAAATCTCCTTACGATCCAAAAAATTCACAGCCGACCCCTCACAGGCGGGGTCGTTCTGCAAAATGATATTCTAGTCCGTTTGTCAAAAAAATCAAGGGCTTTTCGGCAAAGATTGCATTCACAAAGGAAAATCCACACATTTGTTAGAAATATTGCCCAAAAGTCAAGGCTTTTTTAGCAGACTGTCATTTTCACAAAATCTGCAAAACCAGGCAAAAGAAGGACGTACAAAAGCCGCTGCACCAACGGTGCAGAATCCTAGTTTGAATATCCGATTTATGGGACGGCAAAAGTGTATAATGGAAAACAGAATAGGAAAGACCTGTTCGGGACAGAAACAACAGCAGGAGGACACCGCGATGAAAGACTTTGATTTTGGTTACTTTGGCACCGGGGATGAGGGCTATGCACAGTATATGACCGCGTTCGACCGCAATTTCGGCGGCGAAGATACGGACAGCGCGTTCGCCTCGGACGATGACGGAGCGTGCGGCGATGCCGACGCAGAAGACGACGATCCCTTCTGAAACAGGGACGATCCCGTTCACCACATTCCTCTTTCCTGCATAGAACGGCGGGAAGGGGGAATGCGTTTTGAACGGGATCTTTTTTCTGTTGGCGGCGGTCCTGCTGCTGCCAGCCTGCTGCACGACGGTGGGGGCGGCCGGTGTCTTTCTGATGCGGCCGACGCAGGAGCCGAAGACGCGGCGGATGCTCTGCGGCATGGCAGCGGGCATCATGCTGGCGGCCAGTGTGTGGAGCCTGCTGCTGCCGGCCGTCCAGCGGGCAGAGGAGGGGCCGCTGCCTGCGTGGCTCCCGCCCACGGCGGGGCTGGTCATCGGAGCAGTGGGCCTGCTGCGGCTGGAACAGGCGGCGGGGACGCTGCTGACAGGTGCCGGGGCCGGGCACGGCGGACGTATGGTGCTGGCTGTAACATTGCACAACCTGCCCGAGGGTATGGTGGTGGGTCTGGCGGCTGCGCTGGCGCTGTCCGGGGAGGCGGACGCCATGAGTGGCGCGCTGGCTCTGGCGCTGGGCATCGGGCTGCAGAACATTCCGGAGGGCGCGGCGGTCAGCCTGCCGCTATTGCAAAACGGGGAGAGCCGGAAGCGGGCGTTCGGGGCTGGGCTGGCCTCCGGGCTGGTGGAGCCGCTGGGGGCGCTGCTGGCATTGGCCCTGGCGGGCTGGGTGCAGGCCGCTCTGCCCTGGCTGATGAGCGCTGCCGCCGGGTGCATGGTCTGCGTGACGGCGCAAGAGATGATCCCCGAAGCCGTGGAGGCCGATGAGCCTGCCGGGGTCATCAGTGTGGTGCTGGGCTTCGCACTGATGATGGCACTGGATGTGGCCTTGTGAGTGCAATGCACGAAAACTCCATCTGCCTGCAAACAAAAAACTCCCTCGTGAGAGGGAGCGGAAGGGTGCAGCTCAGGAGCCGGACTTTTCGATATACACGCTGGTGGAGGGGAACGCAAAATCCACACCGTCGGCCTGCATGATGTCCATAATGTTCAGGTTCAGGTCGTTCTGCTCTGCAAAAATTCCGCATAGGCGTTGGTCAGCAGGTAGGCGGAGACCAGAATGTTGATGCTGGAATCGCCAAAGTTTGCAAGCTGTACGATGTTGGTACCCTTGTTGGTGTAAGGGCTTGCGTCCAGCATGGTCTGCAAGTCTTTCATCAGCTGTTCCAGCTTCGGGCGGGTGGTGCTATAGGTGACACCCAGATTGAACTTGTAGGGCCGCATGGTGCGCAGGGCGGCGTTCTGCACGGTGGAAGAGCAGATCTTACTGTTGGTGACGATGCTGACCGTTTTGTCCATGGCACGGATGCGGGTGGAACGGAAGTTGATGTCGATCACTTCGCCTTCCACATCGCCCACAGTGATCCAGTCGCCCACCGAGAAGGGCTTGTCCAGCAGAATCACGATGCCGGAAAACAGGTTGCTGGCGCTTTCCTGTGCGGCCAGCGAGATGGTCAGACCAACCAGACCGGCACCGGCGACAATGCTGCCGATGGGAAAGCCGATGACCTGCGCGATGGTGGCAACGCCGAGCACGACCACCAGCACCTTGTAGGTCGTGTTCAGCAGGGCGAGCAGGGTCTTGTTGGAGCGGATCTCCGGGCTGCAGGAAGCCAGCAGCAGGTCGGCCAGATCCGAGGCTTGGTACAGACCCTCGCAGAACAGAAAGCTCATCACGACCTTGTAGGCCACGAGCAGGAATCTGGGCAGGCCGGTGATGGCCCACGGCAGGCTGGTCAGCGCGAGGTAGAGGCCGGTGAAGACGGCCATCCGTTCCAGCGGGCGATCCAGACTGCGCAGCAGGATGGGGGTGGCGGCAAAATGCCAGCTGCGGGCCTGCAGGATGGGGAAGAGCTTCCTGTGCAGCAGCAGGGAGACCAGCGCCCCGGCGGCAAAGAGCAGCAGCGCACAGACGCAGCGCGCCGCCAGGGCAAGCCAGCCTTCCAGATAGAGGGAACCGATCTCGAACGCGAGATCGCGGATGGAAAAGATCATGGCAAAAACTCCTCGGAAATAAAATATTACGCCTCAGTATACCATAAAGCGCGCGGAAAGGGCAACCGAAATTGGGGGTTGACAAGTGCAGCCCGGCGCGTTATACTCTGCCCAGAAAGTTCGTTTCAGGGCGGGGTGAGATTCCCCACTGGCGGTAAAGTCCGCGACCACCCGCAAGGGTGCTGACCCGGTGCAACTCCGGGACCAACGGTATAGTCCGGATGCAAGAAACGGCAGGCAAATCGTTGTCTACGCGCCCTGTTGCAGTGTTTGCTGCGGCGGGGCGCGTTTTTGGTTGTCTTCCCGGTTCCGGTACGGCGCGAAAAGGGCTTTCCAGTTCAATTGAGCGGGGCGATGCGCCCCCACGGGAGGAAATTACCATGAAAAGAAACACGACCCACAACTTGACCGTAGCCGCCATGCTCAGCGCGGTGGCCTTTATCCTGATGTTCATTGAGTTTCCCATTCCGATGCTCATTCCGTCCTTCGTCAAGATGGACTTTTCTGACCTGCCGGCTCTGCTGGGTGCCTTTGCTCTCGGCCCGGTGTACGGTGTGGTCATCAGCTTTATGAAGAACCTGCTGCACATCGTTATCAAGGGCACTTCCACTGCATGCGTGGGCGAGCTGTGCAACTTCATGCTGGGTGCGGTTTTCTCGGTCACGGCGGGCTGCATTTACAAGCACCGCAAGAGCCGCAAAACGGCCATCCTCGGTGCGCTGATCGGTGCAGCGGCCATGGCTGTGTTCAGCGTACCGTCCAACTACTTCATCACCTATCCGGCCTATGTGCAGTTCTACCACATGCCGCTGGAAGCCATCCTCGGCATGTATCAGGCCATCCTGCCTTCTGCAGACAGCCTCATCAAGTGCCTTGTCATCTTCAATATGCCCTTCACGCTGGTCAAAGGCCTGCTGGATGCAGTGCTGTGCATGCTGATCTACAAGCCGCTGTCTCCCATCCTGCACGGCAGAAAGTAAAAAAGGAAAAGACCCTCTCCGTCATTGAAATGAACCCAAAAAGTTAGACAAAAATTGAATTAAGCAGCTCCAACGGTCTGAATCCTGTACTGTACAGGGCTCAGACCGTTTAGTTTTAATTTGATTCGGCGATTGTTGTAATAGTCGATGTAATCGACAATAGCCTTTTCGAGCTGGTCAATGGAATCAAATTTTTCCAGATAGAACAGCTCCGTCTTGAGCAGTCCGAAGAAGTTCTCGGCAACAGCATTGTCCAGACAAGTGGCTTTCCGAGACATACTTTGCGTAATTCCTTTTGCTTTCAGTAGATTCTGGTAGGACTTCATCTGGTATTGCCAGCCCTGATCCGAATGCAGAGTCAGATTGTCAACCTTGTCCGGCAGCTTTTGAAAAGCACCTTCCAGCATATCCGTGATTTGCTTAAAGTTCGGATGGCGGCTCAGATTGTAGCTGACAACTTCGCCATTGAACAAATCAAGAATTGGAGACAGGTAGAGTTGCTGGTCGTTCACTTTGAACTCGGTAACATCTGTGACCCATTTCCGATTCGGCTGGTCTGTCTTGAAATGCCGTTCCAGCAGGTTTGGAGCTACTTCTCCAACTTCGCCTTTGTAAGAACTGTACTTCCTTTTTGCACGAATCTGACAGACTAAACCAAGCTGCTTCATGAGTTTCCGAACCGTCTTGTGGTTCACACAAATATCGTTGTTATGCAGTTCTTTTGTGATTCTGCGGTATCCGTATCGTTTTTTGTTCTCGTTGAAGATTATAACAATCTGTTCCTTTACCATCTGGTATTTGGCAGGATTCTGAGACTGGTGCAGATAGTAGTAGAACGTGCTGCGAGGAAGTCCGGCAAGTTGCAGCAGTGCTTTCAGAGGGTATTTCTGCCTTAGTTCCTGAACTACTTGTGCTTTCTGTTTTGGCGTTCCTCTTCCAGCACCAAGGCATTCAATTTTTTTAAGTAGTCGATTTCCATCCGAAGCCGCTGATTTTCTGCAATAAGATCTTCTTCTACTTGCTTATCCAGCTTTGGCTTCCGACCTTTCTGCGTCCCACTGGCGGCACAGGCTCGTCCTCGACGCTCTAACAGAAGTGCTTCTTCTCCTTCCTCCCAATAAATGCGCTCCCAGTCCCTGAGTGTACGGTCCGAAATGCCATATTCTCTGGACGCTCCCTTAAAGCTCAGGTTTTCTCTGTGGATTCGTTTAATGATTTCTACCTTCTGCGTTCCGTTGTACTTTCGTTGTCCCTTTGGCATACAAAAACACCCCATTTCCTAAACAGTATACCATACTGTCTAACAAATGGGGTGCAGTTCACATTGCTTCGCAATGCCGGAGAGGGTCTTTTTTAGGTTAAGGCTCCCTTTTCCAGCCACTTGCCGCGGGAAAGGCGGAAGAGGAAGAGCAGGCCGCGGATGCAGAGCTCACAGCACATGGAGCCCCACACGCCCGCCAGCCCGAACCGGGGCGCAAAGAAGGAGGCCAGCGTGAGCCGGATGCCCCACATGCTGACAAGGTTCAGCACAAAGCATCCCGTGCTGTCTCCGGCACCCTGCATGGCACCGCTGGCAACGATACTGGCACCGAACATCGGTTCGGCCAGTGCTTCAATGCGCAGCACCCGCGCACCCAGCGCGATGACGGCGGCGTCAGCGGTGAAGATGCCCATCAGCGCCGGGGCAAACACCCACAGCCCCATGCCGGACAGCGCCATGATGCCTATGCCCATGCCGGTGCATAGCCAGGCGAACCGCCTGGCCATGTCCTTCCGGTTGGCACCCACAGCCTGCCCGATGAGGGCGATGGCGGCATCCTGGATGCCGTAACCGGCCATGTAGCACAGCCCCTCGGCGCTGACGCCGAGGCTGTTGGCGGCGATGGCCACCGTGCCCAGCCCCGACACGATGCGCACCAGCACCACCTGCGCCGAGGAGAGGGCTGCGCGCTCTGCGGCCAGCGGGGCACCCACCCGCCAGAGGTTGAGCAGGCAGGCGCGGGTGATCTTCCAGGAGCCGGGCTTGCGGATGCACAGCGGGCCGTCTCGCAGCAGCAGGATGGCCAGCGCCAGCAGCCCGCCGATTACGTTGGAAAGGGCGGTGCCCAGCGCCGCACCCGGAACGCCCAGCCCGGCACCCCAGACGGTGACGCGGGTGCCGAAGAGGGGCAGCGTCCGGGTGGGGTTGATGAGGAAAAAGTTGAACACGACGTCCAGCCCGCAGACGAGGACGCTGATGAGGCCGGGCGTCAGGGCGTCGCCGGTGGCACGGAGCATGGCGGCGTACATGCCCATGGCCATGGTGAAGGGGAGGGCGGCCGACCAGATGGCAAAGTAGGCCGAAGCATCCGCCTGCAGGGAAGGGTCGGCACCCAGCCATCCGGGCAGAAAGCGGCTGATGCCAATGCCGAACCCTGCCGCCGCCAGACCCAGGATGAGGTTGAAGAGCATGGCCTGCCGCAGCACACCGCGTGCGTCGGCCTGGCGGTCGGCGCCGAGATACTGCGCGATCTGGATGGAAAAAGCAGTGTACAGCCCCACCAGGATGCCGTGGAGCAGCCACGTGCTGGAACTGACGATGCCGATGGCGGCCGTGGCTTCGGCCCCGATGTGGCCCACCATGGCGGCGTCGATGTATTCCATGGCGGTGACGACCATCTGCTGCAAAATGGAAGGGACGCTCAGCGCCAGCACGACCTGCGCTGTTTCCCGCAAGGGGATGTCCTCCCCCGGCGCATCCGGGAGGAGAGCTGTTCGAGTGAAAGTGTCATGGCTTCTCCTGTTCGCATAAAAAATGCCCCGTACAGGGGGACAGAGTATACCTATTATATAAGGAAGAATGAAAAATGTCAAACCGGCGTGTTTTGTGCGCAGGAGATTGATTTTTTCAGCCGGGCGTGATACACTTTCCTTACCTATGAGTGAAACAACAGGAGCGGCGCTGTGTGCTGCTCCGGGAAAGAGGAAAATCGTATGCTCCAACTGTTATCGGGCAGTCAGCGCACCGTGGACGCGCTGGGATTTTTACTGGCTTTTGCGCTGACGGCGCTGATGGATTCGGTCTTCCGGGAGAAGCTCCCCCACGACCATGGCCGCGCATTTGCGGTGAACGGCGAGCTTTCCAAAGGCAAGGCCCGCGGCTCCGGCCTCATCTTCGTGCTCTGCATCGCGCTGGTCACGCTGGCGGTGGTACCGCTGCGCACCGAGTATATCATCTATACCGTGCTGCTCATCGCCTCCATGCTCTCTGGCTATTTTGACGATGCCTCCGAGGTGGCCTGGAACGAATACAAAAAAGGCCTCATCGACCTCGTCATCGCCATTGTGGCGGGTGTGACCTACCTGAACTTCAACAGCACCACCGTGAACTTTTTGCAGTGGAGCTTTGCCATCCCGTATCCGCTCTACCTCGTGCTCATCGTCGTCCTCATCTGGGCCAGCATCAACGTCGTCAACTGCACCGACGGTGTGGACGGCCTGTCGGCCAGCCTGGCGGTGGTCAGCATCGGCACCTTCCTGCTGGCTTACGGCGAGGAACTGGGGGACTACAGCACTGCCGCCATCGTCTTCATCGGCGCACTGCTGGCCTACCTGTGGATGAATGCTAAGCCGTCCAGCCTGCTGATGGGCGATGCCGGCAGCCGCGCAATGGGCTTCTTCCTCGCGGTGCTGGCGCTCAAGAGCAGCCACCCGTTCTCCTTCCTGCTGGCGGCGCTGGTCTTTATCGTGGATGGCAGTCTGGGCATCCTGAAGATCAGCCTGAAGCGCTTTTTGCACATTTCCATCCTCAAGAACACCCGCACCCCTCTGCACGACCACGCCCGCAAGAATAAGGGCTGGAGCGACGAGCAGGTGGTGGCCCGCTGGCTCATCCTGCAGGCGGTGGCTTCGGCCTGGCTTCTGCTGCTGACCCGGTAATCGACAAAAATAAAGGTCTGACTTTGTACAGCTTTACAAAACACGGAAATCTGCGCGGAAAAAGTTGTTGCAATTTTCAGATTGAAAGCGAACGAAAAAAACGCTATACTTTAAGCATCGAAAGCAAAGGCGCTTGGTGAACACTCACCGAGCGCCTTTTTTCGTACCCTGCAAAGGCAAATATGCTGTGTTGAGAGGCACTCTTTTTGAAAATTGCGATAGTGCAAATCATCACAAGATTTGAACCAGCCTGAGCAGTCAGAAGAGCATCCAGCGTTCGTGCCTTGAATTTACGCAGGAAAAGCACCTCTCCACTGCATGAAATCATTGAGATACCGCCGCTTTATCCTCTGGCCACGATCTTCTGAGCGCCGCATAGGAAATAAGGAAGTTTGCAAGCCAACCTGCCGGGACTGCAAGCCAAACAAAAGCAATGCCAAAACGCGGTGCACAAATCAAAGCAACAGACAAGCGGATTGCAAGGTTTACCATATTTGCAATAAGAAACGGCCGCATGATTCCAAGTCCGCGAAGAACGCCATCCGTTGCCATCTTGATGCCCATGAAGATGAAAAAGTAACCAAGCCATCTCATATAATCACCGGACACCTGATAGGCCAACGCGGTTCCGTCTTTTCCCAAGAACAACGAGGAAATCTGTGTGTGCAGTGTTTCAATGACCACGAAAGCAAGAACTGCAAAGCATAGATCCAACACCAGTGCAGCATGATACCCTTTTTTGATACGCTCAATTTTCTTTGCGCCAAGATTCTGGGATACAAACGGCGAAACTGCATTGCCGATGGATACGAAGATCAGCGAAAAAACATTTTCTACCCGCATCGTTGCCGCATACCCGGCAAGTGCCTGTGTGCCGAAGGGATTTACCACTGCCTGCACGATCATCATACCGATAGACACTGTGGACTGCTGCAAAACCGATGGTACCGCAATGCGAAGCGTGGAATACAGCTCCTGCCGGTCGAACCTGCTAAAGGAGCTCTTGTATTGCCGCATCCGAGACAGAAAGATCAAAAACGAAAACACGGCAGAAATTCCTTGTGCGATCAAGGTCGCAAGGGCTGCACCAAACACCCCCAGACCAAGACCGGCCACCATCCAGAGATCCATAAAAATATTCAGGATAGATGAGAATATCAGCAGTCCCAACGGAATTTTGGATTCACCGATGGAAGTGAACATGGTGGAAAGAATGTTGTACATGAATAGAAATGGGAAACCCACAAAGTAGACACGCAGATACAATACTGCTTCTTCCAATATATCGGCAGGGGTCTGTAATCCGCTCATCATGAAATGGGAAAAGCAAAAGCCAAAGACACCAAGGACAACGCTTAAGATCAAAAAGCTGATCAGGGACGTTGACACAATGGTTTTCATTTTACCATAATTTTTTGCACCAAAATAGCGGCTTACAAGCACACCTGCGCCCACGCCAGCACCAAGCGCCACACAAATAAAAACATTGGTCAGTGCAGCACAAGCACCAACAGCCGCAAGTGCCGAGGAGCCAACAAATTGACCAACTATTATGGAATCGGCCATATTATATACTTGTTGAAAAAAGCTTCCAAGGATCATCGGCATCGCAAAAACAGTCAGCGCTTTAAGGGGTGGATCTGTGATCAAATATTCATCTTTCGACATGATTATATTCCTTCCAAAAATCGTTTATCGCAAATTTTATCGCAAGTTAAGAAATTCGTGCAACATTCAAACGGCATCTTTGCGATATGCAATTCACCGCTGTTGCATTAAAAGTTGAATTGCTATCGTTTGTCACAGCGTTTTTTCTGCGGCATCCACCACATGGCCGACCAGCACGGAGGTGGTCACGGTGCCCACGCCGCCGGGTACCGGGGTAATGGCCTCGACGAGGGGTTCTGCCTCGTCAAAGCGGACGTCGCCGCAGAGCTTTCCCTCTGCGTTGACATGGATGCCCACATCGACCACGACCTGGCCTTCGCGCAGGCAGTCGCTGCCGATGAAGCCCTGCCGCCCCATGGCAACGACCGCGATGTCGGCCTCTTTGCAGATGGCGGGCAGGTTCTGCGTGCGGGAATTGCAGATGGTCACGGTGGCGTTCTCGCGGTCCAGCATCATGGCTGCGGGCTTGCCTACCACAAGGCTGCGGCCCACTACGACAGCGCGCCTGCCGGAAAGCGGAATGTTGTAATACTTCAGGATCTCAAGGCAGGCCTGCGCGGTGCAGGGAGCATAGCCGAGATCGGTATTAGTGAACACACCGGCCAGAGAATCGTCCGTGATGCCGTCAATGTCCTTTTCCGGAGCCAGCGCTGCGCGGACGGCGCGGTCATCGAACTGCCTGGGCAGAGGGCGGAAGAGCAGACAGCCGTGGATGGACGGGTCTGCGTTGATCTTCCGGATGACCTCCAGAAGCGCGTCCTGTGCAGCATCTTCGGGCAGAAGGAACTGCTTTACGGCGACGCCCACCTTGCTGCAGCGGGTCAGGACGCCTTTTTCGTAGGAAAGGTCGTCCGGGCGGGCACCCACACGCACCACGGCCAGCGTGGGTACGACGTCCTTTTCCCGCATTGCAGCGCAGCGGGCGGCGTTTGCTTCGTTCATAGCGGCTACAACGGGTGCGCCCTTCAAAATCGTTGCCATCAGAATTACCCCCTCGATGAATGTGTGAGTTTCTCGTAGATCTGGTCGGCCTGCGGCACAAACTCCGCCAGCATGGCGTCGGCCTGTGTATTCAGGGCGGTGGCGCGGGCGTTGTCGGCCATCAGCCGGGTGTTGATGGAGACATTGAGCCCGGCGGCCTGCAGGGCGGCTTTGCAGAACAGCGCAGCGCACCCGGCATCCGATACGGCCATCACACTGCCTTTTTCGGCGTATTCCGCCGCCAGCGTGATGCCCTCACAGCAGGCGGACATGATCTCCAGCGGCACAGCACAGGCCCCTTCCAGCGCGGCCTCCAGCACAGCGGCTTTGTGGGCCTGCTGCTCCGGGGTCTCTTTGGGCAGCTTGTAGGCTGCGGCCAGCGGTGTAAAGGCGTCGGCGTCGGCCTGTACCAGCCCTTCCAGCCGCTTGCGGAGGGCGGCGGCACGGCGGTTCAGGATGAGGATGTCCGCCTCCACGGCGGCATATTTTTTCTTGCCGACGGTCAGGCTGCCGACCATATTGCCAAGGGCGGCACCGGCGGCACCCACCAGAGCTGCGGCCCCGCCGCCGCCCGGTGCCGGGGCGCTGCCGGCAAGGTCTTCTAAAAACGCCTCACAGCTCAAATTCATCAGTTCCACGATAGATCCTCTCCTCTGTTACAAATCCGTCCAGCCGCTGGTCGTGCGCGTCCACAGCGGCCTGCTCCACCCGCTGCGCCTCAAAGGCGGTGCCGAGCAGTACAGCGTTCCGGCAGCGGGGCAGGTAGCGGTCATAGTAGCCTTTTCCCATCCCGACGCGGCGGCAGGCGGCATCAAAGGCCGTGCAGGGCACCAGCACCAGGTCAAGCGCTTCGGGCGGGAGCAGCTGCGCCCGTTCCGGGATGGGGGTGCGGATGCCGTACTGTCCCATCTCCCAGCCGTCCGGGCCGGGCACAGCGGCCGTCAGGGTGAAGTCCGCGCCGCAGATGGGGTAGGCGACGGTCTTGCCCTGCTGCACCGCCTCCGCCAGCAAAGCGGACAGGTCTGCCTCCCCGCCGAATGCGGCATAGGCAAGGAGCGTCCGGGCGTTCTGAAAGCAGTTCAGTGCTGCGATGCGGCGGCACAGCGCGGCGTCTGCGGCAGAACGTGCGGCGGCGGAAAGCGCCCGCCGTGCGGCAATGCCCACTTTGCGCTGGGCTGCTTTTTGCATGGAATGATCCATCTGCGGTTTCCTCCCTCGTTTTCGTCGGAGTTTGTGTGGGTCGATTCTGAAAAGTTGCACAAACGCGGGAACGGATTTTCACACAGATATAATAAACGCTGGCCGCAAAAAAAGCAAGGGTTTAGGCGAAAATATGGTTGCGCATCGGGGTTGATTTTGTTATCATAAAGAGGAGGGGAGCAAGGCTCACTTCGGAGCCGCTCTGCCCGGAACGATCTGTCAGAGAGGGGTAGTAAAAATGTACGATGAAATGATGAACACCATCGGTCTGGTGGGCAAGGCTGACCCAGAGCTGGCTGCGGCGATGGGCCGCGAGCTGACCCGTCAGCGGGAGAACATCGAGCTGATCGCCAGCGAGAACATCGTTTCGCCCGCCGTGATGGCTGCGATGGGCACAGTGCTGACCAACAAGTACGCCGAGGGCCTGCCCGGCAAGCGCTACTATGGCGGCTGTGTCTATGTGGACGAGGTGGAGAACATTGCCATCGAGCGTGCCTGCAAGCTGTTCGGCGCAAAATATGCCAATGTTCAGCCCCACTCCGGTGCACAGGCCAATCTGGCAGTTTATTTTGCTCTGCTGGATCTGGGCGATACTGTCATGGGCATGGATCTGTCTCAGGGCGGCCATCTGACCCACGGTTCTCCGGTGAACATGTCCGGCAAGAACTATAACTTTGTCTCTTACGGTGTCAATGCCGATGGCGTGATCGACTATGCTGAGCTGGAAAAGCAGGTTAAAAAGGTGCGCCCCAAGCTGATCGTGGCCGGTGCATCTGCATATCCCCGTGCCATCGATTTTGAGAAGATCGCTGAGATCGCCCACGGCTATGGTGCATATCTGATGGTGGATATGGCCCACATTGCCGGTCTGGTGGCAGGCGGCTATCACCAGAGCCCTGTGCCGTATGCTGATGTTGTGACCACCACCACCCACAAGACCCTGCGCGGCCCCCGCGGCGGTCTGATCCTGACCAACAATCCCATTCTTGCAAAGCGCATCAATTCTGCCGTGTTCCCCGGCACCCAGGGCGGCCCGCTGGAGCATGTGATCGCCGCAAAAGCTGTCTGCTTTGGTGAAGCACTGAAGCCGGAGTTCAAGGAATATGCCCGCAAGATCGTGGAGAATGCACAGGCTCTGGCAGCAGAGCTGCAGGCACGCGGTGTCAAGCTGGTATCCGGCGGCACCGACAACCACCTCATGCTGATCGACCTGCGTGACGAGGAGTGCACCGGCAAGGAGCTGGAAGCACGTCTGGACAGCGTGCACATCACCGCCAATAAGAACACTGTCCCCGGCGAGACCCGCAGCCCGTTCGTGACTTCTGGCGTGCGTCTGGGCACCCCGGCTGTTACCACCCGCGGCATGGGCGTGGCCGAGATGAAGGTGATCGCCGACTGCATCGCCGATTGCATCTGGCACTACGACGAGAAGCGGGACGACATCTCAGCCCGCGTTCTGGCGCTCACCAAGGCGTTCCCCCTGTACGAATAAGAACGGTCAAATTTCTGGCACCTGCTGCACATCCTGCGGCGGGTGCTTTTTTGCGCTTGACAAAAGGCGCACGGGCATGTCATACGGATACGCGTGGTTGGATATTGCAAACCAAAAAGAATGCTGTGGCAGGCGGGGGAAGAATGAACCGTGGGCGGCTTGTATCTTTTGCGGAAATCGGCTATAATGGGGCGGCAAAAGGATGAAAAAGGAGACAACACCATGTGGATCTATCTGCTGCGCCATGGCAGAACTGAATACAACGCCCAGAAACGGTATCAGGGCCAGCGGGACATCCCGCTTTCGCCCGAAAGCGCGGCCCAGCTGCGGCGGGCGGACTTTTCCCCGGAGGTCGTCTACGTGACGCCGCTGCAGCGCACGTCGCAGACGGCAAAGATCCTCTTTCCGGATGCAAAATTGGTGCCGGTGGAGGGGCTGAAGGAGATGAACTTCGGCCGGTTCGAGGGGCAGAAGTTCGTCCGTGTGGAGCAGGACCCGGAGTATCTGGAGTGGGTCCGGCAGAACGAAGCCAGCGCTCACCCGGACGGGGAGCGGAAGAGCGATTTCTGTGACCGCGTCTGCGCGGCGTTTGCCGCTCTGGTGGACAAGGCACTTGCCGACGGCGAAGAGCGGCTGGTCATTCTGGCCCACGGCGGCACCCAGATGGCCGCCATGGAGCGGTTCGCGGTGCCGCACAAGACCTTCCACGCATGGTGCGGGCCCAACGCGGGCGGCTTTGTGCTGGACGCCTGCGACTGGAAGGCGGAACACATCCTGCACGTGGTGAAAACCGTCCAGTACACGGAGGAAAACGCATGATGGAGCGCGGATTGCTGCATCTCTATTGGGGCGATGGAAAGGGCAAGACCACCGCTGCCATGGGCCTTGCGCTGCGCGCATTGGGCAGCGGAAAGCGGGTGGTGATCCTGCAGTTCCTCAAAGGCGGCAAAAGCGGCGAGGTGCCGCTGCTGGAACAGCTGGGTGCAAAGGTGTACCGCGGCAAGGCGGGGCAGAAATTCGTGTTCCAGATGAACGAAGCGGAAAAGGCGGCTACGCGGGCGCTGCAAAATGAGAACCTCCGGGCTGCTATGGCCCAGCCGGCCGATCTGCTTCTTCTGGATGAGGCCGGTTCCGCATGGGAACTGGATATGGTGGACAAAGAGCTGCTTCAGTCGGCGGTTCTGCACCGGCCGGATGAGCAGGAATGCGTGCTTACTGCCCATGCTGCGCCGCAGTGGATGCTGGATGCGGCGGATTACAGCACCGAGATGAAGTGCTGCCGCCACCCCTACCAGAAGGGCATCGCCGCCCGGCAGGGGATCGAATATTGAAAAAAGTGCCCCGCCCTCTGGTTTTCCAGAGAGCGGGGCACGATTGTCATACGGTGGCCAGCACCGCCAGGATGCTCTGCCAGTGGGGGTTCTGCGCGGCAGGGGCAGCGCGGCGCGGGGCCGGGCGCTGGGCAGGAGAACGGACAGCGTCCGCCGGGCAGGTGAAGGGCGAGCAAAGCTCCGCCTGCCACTGCGCGGCCAGCTCCATGGCCTGCGGGCAGTTTTGCAGGGTGCGGCGCTCGCTCCCGGCCAGAAAATCACCCAGCCAGCAAAGCAGCGCAGCGAGAGGCAGGCAGTCAGCGGCCTGTGTGCTCCAATAGCACCAGTGTCCGCCACGGCCCACATAGCTGTCCACGGTGATGAGTGCCCCATCGCGGGCCGACTGCGGCAGGGAAGGGCAGGAGGTGTCCGAAAGAAGTCGGAGCTGGTTCACGAGAAATTCCGTGCGGGCCGGGTCAAAGGCATCGTCCCGGATGCAGGCGGAAAAGTCCGCTGCGTCCAACAGGGCGTCCGCTTTGGTGGGAAAACGGCCGGTCATTTCGCCGGATGCGTTGTGGCACAGCTGCCAGCCCTTGCGGAACAGCTGGAAGTTCAGGTAGCGGCGACCCATGGTGGAATAGAAGACCCGTGCGCGGCCGGATGCGTTCCGGCGCAGCTCGATGTAAGCATCCGCGCCGCCAAGGTCCTGCACCTTTACGCTCAAAATCAACGAGAAATCGCGCTTCTGTGCGGACATGACCTGGTGCATCTGCTCGAAGTAACGATTGGCATCCATAGCGGGTCTCCTTCCTCGTACAACCATTGATTCGTTCTTTTCTGGCTGTATTATAGCATAAGTTGTCACAAATTACAACTAAAAGTTTGAAGATTGCAAAAATATTTTTGCACATTGGGGGAAAGGGTAAACACTATGGTTGTAAACAAAAGACCGGAGCCGCAAACATGCAGTCCCGGTCTTTTGGTGCGAGGAGTCAATCGCCCAGTTCACGGATCTCGTTCTGGATCAGCCGCCCGGCCGCGCGGGCCAGTTGGTCCATGCCGCGGATACGGGCCATGTTTTTGCCGTAGATGCGCTCGGCATCGGGGATGGAGCGGTCCTCGCCCATGAAGACAGCGGAGACCCGCAGCCCCTTGCGGCGAAGGGTGCGCACCTCGGCAGCGGCATCGTCCACACCGAAAGCCCCACCGTAGTCGTGCCCCAGCGGGTTTTCCGAAGAGGGCGGCACACGGCGGCTGTCGTTGGGCGAAGCGTCCGTCAGCACGATGAGCAGATGCCGCGGCGCAGGACCGGGCGCAAACCGCAAAAGATCGCCTGCTGCCCGCAGGGCAAGGCCGTCACGGTTCCAGCCGGAAGCAAAATATCGGTTGATGTTTTGCAGGTTTTTGTCTGCAAAGCCTTTGAGCACACGCAGTACGGTGTAGCCCCGCAGGCTGGAAAAGCAGCTGACCCGCACAGGGATGCCGCAGGCGGTCAGGCTCTCGGCAAGGATGACGCCCTGCGCTGCGATGACCTCCTGACAGTGCAGGCGGGAGGCCGACGCATCCAGCAGCAGGTCCACGGTGAAGGCGGGCTGGTTCTCCTCCTCAGCGCAGCGGAAGACGCGGGCGTCGTCCAGCACAGGGGCCCGCCAGACCCGCACGGGGTCCAGACTGCCGCTGCGGGCCACCCGCGCATGGGGCTGCTGGTGCACAAGGATGCAGTTGCGGATCTGCTCGGTGAGCCGCAGCACCACACTGCGGTGCAGTTCCCGATTTTTGGCGTAATAAGCGCGGTTGCGGTCGGCCTGAAGTTCGGCCTGCTCAGCCAGATGTTTTGCCTCCGGGGTGGGGGCCTGCTCCGGGCTTGGCACACCGGCGCTGAACCACAAATGGCACCCCAGATGGTCGCCCACGCAAAGCTCCTGCTCAGCCTTGCGCAGCCGTTCCGGTGGGTAGAGAGAGCGGCCGAAGCAGCTTTCGATGTAGGCGCGGTCTTCGGCGGCGTTCTGCCGGAGGGTGATGCGGGCCAGCCGCTTGTCCACCGCCAGCCCGCCGCTGCCTGCGGCATCCACCGCGCTGGAGTGCTCGACCATGACGCGGTCCGTTTTGATCATCTGGGTGGGGAGCGTTTTGGTGGCAAGCGAAGCCAGAAGCCCTTCGAGATGCAGGTGCAGCGCGGCCTTTTTGTGCACGGTGCCGTCAAATAGCTTCGCGCGGGCAAAGAGGGCCAGCAGGGCCGGTTTCAGCGCAGCCGGTTCCGGCGGCGTCTGCGGGGCCAGCGCGGCGGCAAGGCCGGACTCGTAAGGGGTCATCACCGGGTCGGTGCGGCCCAGCACACGCCGCCAGCGTGCGGCCTGCATGGTGTAGACCAGCTGATTTTTTGCCATCCACTCCTGACGGGAGAGCTTGTATTGAATCGCAAAAAAGTAATCTGCATGGGCATGGCGCAGCGCTTCCAGAACCGGGCGGCGGGGCAGCTCCAGCCGATAGGCTGCGCTTTCGAGGTAGAGCCAGGTCAGGTCGTCGAGTTCGGCCTCCCGGATGTCGCCATCCCAAAGCCCGAACAGGCTCCGGATGAGATCGTCGCCGTAATATTTGTGCACCAGGCCCACGATGCAGTTCATGTAAAAATCGGTGGTGCCGTCGGTATAGCGGGCCAGAAACAACGGCTCAAAGCCATAGGCTCCTGCAGCAGCCCAGACCTGATTGGCCGCACGCCGCTCCTGCGCGGTGTAACTCTGGGCTTCCATCAGCGGAACAGCTTTGCGGCAGTGAGCTGCGCCGGGATGCGGGCGGCGATGACGTCACGGATCAGGCCCTGCTCATAGGAGTCAAAGGCCTTGTTGGTGATGCCCATATCCAGTGCCGCGCCTGCCGGGATGCCGCGCCGGATCAGCCGCAGGGCATCCAGCATACCGCGCAGATCCAGCGCCTTGGTGGAAATTTCTGCACTGTCGCATTTTTTCTGCAGGTCAAGGAACAGCAGGGCGAACTGGTGGACATAGTTTGCGTGCAGGTCGGGGAACTGGGCACGGAGCAGCTTTTCCAGATCGTCCTGCGTAATGGTGGGCATCTGGATGACCACGAAACGGGAGGTGAGGGCCTCGTTCAGCTCACGAGTGCCGGCATAACCGTAGTTCATGGTGGCGATAAAGCGGGTCTCCTCCGCCAGCGGGATGCGGTCGTAGCCGGGCACATCGATGGCGCGGCGGAAGTCCAGCACCGCGTGCAGCACGGCCAGCGCTTCGTTTTTGGCCATGTTGATCTCATCCAGCACACCAAAGCCGCCGCACTGGGCGCAGCGGTATACCGGGCCGGGCCGGAACACCACCTGACCGTCCGCAAAAGTGTCCATGCCGATGAGGGATGCTGCATCCATGTTTACATGGAAGGAGATGTCCCATGCGGGACGGCCAAAGGCGGCGGCAAGGTTTTCGGCCAGCACGTTTTTGCCGGTGGCTTTTCCGCCTGCCAGCAGCAGGTTTTCGCCGCAGAGCAGCGCCGCCAGCGCCTGCTCCCAGACGTCCTTACCATAATAGGTAAAGGCCGACACCGGGATGCGGGGGCGCAGAGCTTCGGCCAGCGGGTGGGCTGCGCGGTATTCTTCCACAGCGGCGAGCAGCGCGGGATCGACGCCCTCCTGCCGCAGGGTCTCAAGCAGATCAGACATGAACGACACCTTCTTCATGGGTTGGCAGTGCCAAACCGATTTTTCAGCCTTATCATAGCACAACCGCCGCCGTTTGTGTAGGGGCAGGCGGCTGGAAGCTGGCAAAAATTCGCAAAGAAATTGCGGGGCCGATGAAATGGTGTTAAAATAGAGAAAAACGGAAGGGGACAACTGCCATGAGACACGAACACCGCCGCTGGAAGGTCTGCTTTGGGAAAAATTTCTGGGGAACACAGGAGGGAAACGACCCCGGCGAGGAACTGCGCGTGGACCGCGAATTTGAATGGCATGGGTACAAGTGGCGCATTCCGGCGGTCTACCGGTGCCGACAGGGATTGGTCGTGGACTTTGCGATGGAGGTGCCGCAGGAAGAACTGCGGGCCTATATGGAAAAATGGGGCCTGACCGAAGACGGCGAATGCAGCCGCACCCTGACCAGAGCCGAGGAACAGCAGATGGAACAGGAAAACCCGTTGAATGTGGGGTTCTGTGCGGAGCTAGAACTGAATGGGATGCGGCTGCATTCCAGAGATGGCTGCGGGGCGGGCTATCTGCCGGGAGAGATGGCCGGCGATGATACAGGCGCAGCGTTCCTGCGGCATTATGGGCTGGATGAAACGACGGTCTGGAAGTTCTGGCGGGAAAGCTACCCCTGGGCGACCCGGAGCCGGAAGAGCTGCCCGAAGCGCTTCCGTGCCCTGGAGGTGCGGCTGGAAGCGGAACTGGAACAACACCCGGCGGAACGGTTCCGGACCCCTGCGGTGGGCGGGTCGGTGACGCTGCACGAACCGGGAAACGCACAGACCTATCAGCTGACTGCATTGGATGTCCGGTCGGAAACGCTGGAACTTCCGGACTGTGATGGCTGGGAGTGGCCCAACCGCTTCTGTATGATGACCTACCGCCTGACCCCGGCTGCCGAAAATTTCTTCCTCTCCGACTGCGCTGAGGGGGACCACCCGCGCCGCCGACCCCGGAATCTGCCGCCCGAACGGGCAGCGTTGGAAAAGAAGTATGGACTGGAACCGCAGGGGGAAGGGGATGCGGCCATCGCTGTCATTGGCGGGGCCGACGGCCCGACGGCGGTGTTCTGCACGGTGCGCGGGAGTGCAGACGAGGCAGAAGGTGTGGCTGCGGCGTGTTCCTCCTGCTATTTTGAGCCGGTGGAGCCGGAACACATCACCTGGCAGGCGGCATTCTGCCGAAGACCCTGCGCTGGTGCCGTGGTTTCCCTGCTCACAGCGCCCTGATGCCGCAGCACGGTGCGGGGCTGCGGTTTCGGAAAACACGAAAATGCGAAAATTGCGCAGTTCCGATTGACAAAACGCTGAGTTTATCGTATAACCTATATAGAGAAAGTCTGCCCGGAAGGGCGTGGAATCTCCCTGGTTCCGGCGCAGGGTGCTGCCCGGCACCGGCAAGACTGGAAAGTGAGGCAGCAACGATGAAGCAATTCCTGAAGCGGCTGATGCTCGGTGTGGTGACGCTGGCAATGTTCTGTTGCGTGACGCCGCTGGCATTTGCGGACAACCCCAACTATTACACCATCTATCTGGAGCGGCAGGGCGGCATCGGCACCCCGGAGTACGTCTTCGTCTACCGCATCAAAACTTCGGATGGCACGGAGAACTACCGGATCTCCAGACTGCCCACCCCCACCATGGAAGGCTACCTCTTCGATGGCTGGTATACGGATCTTGTGGGCGGCGATAAGATCAAGCCGGCTGAGTACGAGTTCCAGGAAGATGGGCAGACCCTGTATGCCCACTGGACGCCTGTGTCGGGCGAGTCCACCGCGAAGCCGGAGCCGGAGGCAGCCGAACAGCCCGCCAGCACCTTCCGGCTGGAGGACCACCTGGGCGAGATCCTGATCGTCGGAACGACGGTCCTGGTCGTGACACTGGTTGCGATGCACGGCTGAGTCGGCCTGCATTGCTGAAACACAAAAACGAATCGAATGTTTGAAAGAGAGGAATCCCTGTTATGAACGAAATCAAGATGCCCGCTGCTTTTGCCGAGATCGACGAGAACGAGATGGTCTACCTGAACGGTGGCTCGATCACCGATACCGAGGCCTGGAAGATCTTCCTGAACGTTGGCACCCTGTTCAACTACATCGCCCGCGTCTTCTCTGCTGGCAGCTCCATCGTCAACAACGTCAATGTCATCGTGACCACCATCCACACCCTGAACGGCTTCAAGCTGACCAGCAAGAACTAAGAACTCCTCCCCAAAGAGCAAGACTTGCAGAGAGCTGTTTACCTGCACCACGGGCGGGCAGGCGCGGTATGCCCTGCGCTGCGTCCGGACGGACAAATGACCGGCTCCCTTGCAAAATGTACTCGCTTTCCCACCGGAAGGCGAGTATTTTTGTGTTATCCACACCGAGAGGAGGACGACACATGGGGGAAGGCGTTCGGGCGGCATTCGGGCTGGCCGGTGGGCTGGCGCTGTTTTTGTTTGGGATGGAGAACATGAGCCGGGCGTTGCAGCAGGCGGCAGGGGAGCGGATGCGGGGATTCCTGCGCCGCATCACCCGCACACCGCTCACCGGGGCGCTGGCGGGGCTGCTGGTTACGGCGGTGCTGCAGAGCAGCTCGGCCACCACGGTGATGGTCATCGGGTTCGTCAGCGCCGGGCTGATGGAGCTGCCGCAGGCCGTGGCCGTGGTGTTCGGGGCCAATGTGGGCACCACCATGACAGCCCAGCTGGTGGCATTCCGGCTGGCGGACTGGGTGTTCCCCATCCTGTTTGCGGGGGTGCTGGTCTGGCTGCTGGCCCGGCGGGAGCGGACGCGGCAGCTGGGGCTGGCGGTGTTTTCGTTCGGCCTGCTGTTCGACGGCATCGAGGTTTTGTCCGGCGCGATGGCTCCGCTGGCCGAACACCCGGTCTTCCTCCGCTGGATGACGCAGGTGCGGCATACGCCGCTGCTGGGGCTGCTGCTGGGCACCGGGATGACGCTGGCGGTGCAGAGCAGCTCGGCCACCATCGCGGTGCTGCAGCGGGCCGCACAGCAGGCCGGGCCGGACGGCATCCACAGTGTGCTGGGGCTGGCCGGTGCCCTGCCCATTTTGCTGGGGGACAACATCGGCACGACCATTACGGCGGTGCTGGCGGCGGTGGGTCAGCCTACGGATGCCCGGCGGACGGCGGCAGCGCACTGCTGCTTCAACCTGTCGGGCAGCGTGGTCTGCCTGCTGGCCCTGCCCTGGATGACAAGACTGGTGGAGGCCGTCTCGCCCAAGGGACCGGAGCTGGAAGTGCTGGCGCGGCAGATCGCCAACGCCCACACCCTGTTCAACCTGCTGTGCACACTGGTGTGGCTCCCGCTGACGCCGGTGATGGTCTGGCTGGTCTGCAAACTGGTGCCGCAGCCCCAAAGCTCCCGCTGAAACGGCAAAACCGGCGGTTTTTCTGCAAAGAGAGTTGTTTGTCCATTGACAAGGGTTCCCGGCTTGTCGTATACTGACAATGCCTTGAAAAAAATGCCGCACACTGCGGTGCAAAAAAGAGGAGCGAAAGAATATGAAAAACAACAACAGCATCAAACCAGTGGTCGCCGTCGGCATCGGCGCAGCCCTGTTCTTTGTTCTGGGCCGGTTCGTGGCCATTCCCAGCCCGGTGCCCAACACCAACATCAGCCTGCAGTACGCCGTTCTGGCCCTGCTGGCCGCGATGTACGGCCCGGTGGTCGGCGGTCTGATCGGCTTCATCGGCCACACCCTGATCGACCTGTCCTGGGGCGGCAGCCCGTGGTGGAGCTGGGTCATCGCTTCGGCCTTTGTGGGCGTTGTGGTGGGCCTGTTCGCCAAAAAGCTGGACCTGCAGGAGGGCGAGTTTGGCAAAAAGAAGATGGCCGCCTTTACGGTCGCCAACATTGCAGCCCATCTGCTGGCCTGGATCGTGGTGGCCCCGGTGCTGGATATCCTGATCTACGCCGAGCCGGTCAAGAAGGTCTTTGCGCAGGGTGCCTTTGCCGCTGTGTCCAACATCATCACCGCTGTGGTGGTGGGCGGCCTGCTGGTGCTGGCCTACACCAGGACCATCGCCAAGAAGGGCTCTCTCGACCAGGAGTGATCCCGGCCGGAGCGACTCTGGATGGAACCCGCAGCCTTTCCCTCGGCCATCCGCCGGAGGAAAGGCTTTTTGTTTGAACAGCTGAGGTAATTTGCCCATGGCAGAACGTAACGAACCCATCATCTCGTTCCGAGATTTCTCGTTCCAGTACCGCGCCCAGAAGCGTCCCACGCTGACCGGCATCGACCTGGACATCTATCCGGGGGAGCGTGTGCTCATCGCAGGCCCGTCCGGCAGCGGCAAAAGTACGCTGGCAGGCTGCATCAACGGCCTGAACCCCTTTTCGAACCCCGGCGTGTGCACCGGAACCCTGACCGTGGACGGCGTGGATGCGCCGCACAGCAGCATCTTTGAGCTGTCGGCCCATGTGGGCACGGTATTGCAGGACCCGGATGGCCAGTTCATTGGCCTGACCGTGGGCGAGGACATCGCCTTTGCGCTGGAAAACAGCTGTATGCCGCAGGAGGAGATGCACACCATCACCCGCCGCGCTGCGGAGCTGGTGGGCATCGAGAACCACCTCGGCTATGCACCGCATGAGCTTTCCGGTGGGCAGAAGCAGCGGGTCAGTCTGGCGGGCGTTATGGTGGATCAGGTCAAGATCCTGCTCTTCGACGAGCCGCTGGCCAACCTGGACCCGGCCACCGGCAAGCAGACCATGGAGCTCATCGACGAGATCCAGAAAAAGACCGACACCACCGTGCTCATCATCGAGCATCGGCTGGAGGATGTCCTCTGGCGGAGCGTGGACCGCATCGTCCTCGTGAATGAGGGCAGAATTCTGGCTGACCTCCGCCCGGACGCGCTGCTTTCCACCTCCCTGCTGACCGAAAACGGCATCCGGGAGCCGCTCTACCTGACCGCTCTGCGGTATGCGGGCGTGGACATTACCCCGGAAAAGCACCCGTCGCATGTGGACAGCCTCGTCCTGAACGAAGCCGACACCACGGCCCTGCGAAACTGGTTCACCGCCTATCCGCAGCCGGAAGCGGCCCCGGCCCCGGAACCGCTGCTGGAAGTGCGGGACCTGAGCTTTGGCTATCAGAAGGGGCAGGCGACCCTGAAGAATGTCCGCTTCTCCATCGGCAAAGGGGAGATGGTCAGCATCGTGGGCCGGAACGGCGCGGGCAAATCCACGCTGTCCAAGCTCATCTGCGGGTTCGAGACGCCGGATGCGGGCGAGATCTTCCTCAACGGCAGATCGCTGGCTGAGGAGAACATCCGCCGCCGTGCCCAGCACATCGGCTATGTGATGCAGAACCCCAATCAGATGATCTCCAAGACCATGATCTACGACGAAGTGGCACTGGGACTGCAGCGCTCCGGCCTGACCGAAGCGCAGATCCGGGAAAAGGTGGAACAGACGCTCAAGATCTGCGGGCTGTATCCCTTCCGGAACTGGCCAGTATCGGCGCTGAGCTTCGGCCAGAAAAAGCGTGTCACCATCGCCAGCGTACTGGCGCTGGACCCGGAGCTTATCCTGCTGGACGAGCCTACGGCGGGCCAGGATTTCCGCCATTACACCGACATCATGGAGTTCCTGCGGGGGCTGAACGCCCAGGGCGTCACGGTCGTGATGATCACCCACGACATGCACCTGATGCTCGAATACACCCAGCGGGCGCTGGTCTTCTGCGACGGTGAACTCATCGCGGACCGCAGCCCGGCGGGCGTTCTGTGCGACCCCGCCCTCATCCAGCAGGCCGCACTGAAGGAGACCAGCCTCTACACGCTGGCCAACCGCTGCGGCATTGCGCCCGCGCAGGAATTTGTGGAGCGCTTCATCGCGCAGGACCGGGAGGTGCGGGAACATGGCCGCTAAAACTGTTTTGAATTATCTCCCGCGGGAGAGCGTCATTCACAAGCTCACCGGTACCACCAAGCTGGCGTTCTTTCTGCTGTTCACCTTTGCCAGCATGATCACCTACAACACCTGGGTTCTGCTGGTGCTGCTGGCGGTCAGCCTGGCCGCGTTCAAGTTGAGCCGGATCAGGTTCCGCGAGGTGCGGTTCATGCTGGTGTTCATGCTGGTGTTCCTGCTGCTGAACAACCTGTTCATCTTCCTGTTCGACCCCGACCAGGGCACGACGCTGTACGGCACCCGCACGGTGCTCTGCCACCTGTTCTGGCGGTATGACCTGACGGCCGAGCAGCTGTTTTATATGTGCAACATCTCGCTCAAGTATTTCGTGGCCCTGCCCGTGGCCATCCTGTTCATCTCGGCCACCGACCCCAGCGAGTTTGCGGCCAGCCTGAACAGCATCGGCATTTCGTACAAGGTGGGCTACTCGGTGGCCATTGCGCTGCGGTACATTCCGGACATCCAGCGCGACTACCACAGCATCAGCCAGGCCCAGCAGGCCCGCGGTGTGGAGCTTGGCAGAAAGGAACCCTTCTTCAAGCGGCTCAAAAACTCCGTCAACATCCTGCTGCCGCTCATCCTGACCAGCCTGAACCGCATCGACACCATCTCCAACGCGATGGAGCTGCGCGGCTTTGGCAAAATGAACAAGCGCACCTGGTACACCCAGCGGCCTTTCGTCCGCTGCGATCTCATCGCGCTGGGTGTCGGGGTGCTTCTGCTGCTCCTCAGCCTCACCGTGACCATCCGGTTCGGGCGGTTCTACAATCCGTTTGTGTAAAGAGCAGGCGGCTGGCTCATTGCCACCCTGGTGGCGAATGCGGTATAATCTTTGCAGGAACCACCGATCATAGAGAAAACAACCGTTTCATCCTGGTTATTCCAAGGCAGTGCGGGCAGTGCGCACAAGATACTCCATAGCCTCCACCGGGTATTGCCCCGCGGCAGTCTCACCGGTCAGCATCACGCTGGCCGCGCCGTCCAGCACGGCGTTGTAAATGTCACTCACCTCGGCACGGGTGGGCACCGCGCGGGTGCACATGCTGTCCAGCATCTGGGTCACTACCATAAAGGGCACGCCTGCAGCCCGGCAGGCGGAGGAAAGCTGCTTCTGGCAGCGGGGCAGCTCCCACAGCGGCATGGCATTGCCAAGGTCTCCGCGGGCGATCACCACCTCATCCACAAGAGGCAGGAACTCCGGCAGGGCCTGCACCCCCGCAAGGCTCTCGATCTTGGCAAAAATGCGGATCTGCCCGGCCCCGGCCTGTTCCAGCGCCCGGCGCAGGGTGCGGATGTCCTCGGCCCCCCGCACGAAGGGCAGCATCACCCCGGTAACGCCGCAGGCTCCCGCCAGCTGCAGGTTTTGCAGGTCTGCCTCCGTCAACGTGGGGGAGGCTACCGCCAGCCCCGGCGCCGCAAGGCTTTTGCGGCTCTGCAGGGTGCCGCCGCGCACCACGGTACACTGCAGGGCCGCGCCGTCGGCTCCGGCAACCTGCACAAGGAGCCTGCCGTCGTCCAGCAGGAGGTTTTGGCCAGGCCGGGCCGCCTGCACCAGCGCCGCCGGGCAGGGAACACCCCCTTGCCCCAGCCGGAGGCTCTGCCCCGGTTCCAGCACAAGGGGCTGGGTCAGTGTGCCGATGCGCAGTTCCGGCCCCTGCAGGTCGATCAGCAGCTGGCGGATGCCGGCTGCGCGGATCATGGCCAGCCAGTCGGTGTGCGCCGCCAGCGGCCCGTGGGAAAGATTCATGCGGATGCCGGTCATGCCGGCTTCCACCATGTGCTGCAAGATCGCCGGCTGTGCGCAGGCCGGGCCGATGGTACCATAAAAATCCAAAAGATCACCCGATTTCGTTTTTTCTTATTGTAACATGGAACCGGGTCGTTGAAAAGTGGTGTTGTACAATAAAAGTTGACACAGGGAACGCAAAGAGCCAATATCTGTCAACGGATATTGACAAGATCAAAATGAGATAGACTTCCCCGAAAGGGATTGCTTATCTCATTTTTTGTTGTAAGCTGAAACTGCAATGAATCAGATCGCAGCAAGAACAGGATACAGGAAAGTGCAGCAGGCAGACAACTTCTGAACCGTTTGTCCCCGCTCATACAGTGTAGGAGGACCATAGTTTGGGAGGTGCGTTGTATGTTGTTGACTCTGCTGCAATTTTTTGCCACAAAGTTTCTGGTTCTGGCGCTTCATCTGGAAGCGGGGAGCTTCCCCAAGCCCCTGAGCGCACGGGAAGAGGTCGAGACCTTTGCGGCCCTGCGGGCGGGCGACCCCACGGCGCGGGAAACGCTCATCCGGCACAATCTGCGGCTGGTGGTGCATGTGGCGAAAAAATACTACGCCCTGCCCGGCGATCAGGACGACCTTATTTCCATCGGCACCATCGGCCTGATGAAAGCGGTGGATACTTTCGACTCTGACCGTCGGGCACGCTTTTCCACCTACGCCAGCCGGTGCATTGAAAATGCTATCCTCACCCGAGCGAACGCCGGATGGAGAATCGGAACCATCTCCACCGCCCTCAGGGGCATTCTCGTCCTCTTCCGGGTCTACCGGGAAGGTGGTCCAGTCGATCTCATCCTCCGGTGAGCCGAAGAGCACCACATGCGCCACCTTGCCGTCCCACACCACCTTGCGCACCACCGTGCGGATGGCGGCACGTTTCTGGGTCACGGTCATATCGTCGATGTTGTCGTGGAACACAGTCAGCAGTTGACGCATCAGGTCAAATTCCATCCCTGCCAGAACGCCTTCGTCCGTAAGGCTTTCCAGCTCCCGGATGCGGGAGCTCAGGGCGGCATCCTGACCGTTCAGCTCCTCGATGCGCTTTTTCAGATGGACGGCGGCGGTACTGTCGCCGAAATCTGTCAGCGAATCAATCAAGGAGGTGATCTTCCGCTGCGTCTCGGCTTGCTCCTTGCGCAGGGCAGAAAGCTTGGTCTCACACTCGGAGCGATTGCCCGCGTGGGCGTTCCGTGCTTTTTCCAACTGTTTCATAAAGTCGCTGGAATGGTCGGCAAGGTGCTTGACCTGTTCACAGATGGCGGCATCCAACAGATTGCCGTTGGCGTTGGACACGCTGCAAAGCTCCCGGCGGCTGCGCTCCTTCAGCTTGCACATATAGGGAAAAACCACCCGCCCGTCTGCCGTTTTGCGCCCGGTGACCTTGGGGTACATCCGGCTGCCGCAGGAGCACCACAGCAGACCGGTCAGCAGCGCCTCGTTGCCGCGGGATGCGTGGTAGGACTTGGATTTGTTCCGCTCCAGCGATTCCTGCACCCGGATCCACCGGTTGGAGGAAATGATGCCGGGGTGTTCGCCCACTGAAACGATCCACTCGCTGATGGGATTGTAGACGGTGGCACGCCCCTTTTCCTGATCGCTGCGGTTGTAAGCAAGCACGCCCCGCACGCCGTCAAAATCGGACTCCGGGGCGAACAGCTCCGCTTCGTTGTCCACAAAATACTGATAGGCGTCCTTGTCTGCAATCAGGTAGACAGGATTCTGCAAAATAAACTTGATGGAAAACCGGGTGAAAGAACGCCCATTTTTGTTTTGATGCCCTGCCGCAGCAGCTCGGTCTCGGTCATGGTCAGGGAATCGTACTGCTCATAGAGGTCGAAAATTTTGTAGATGATCTCTGCCTCATCCGGCAGCAGCTTCAGCTTGCAAGCTTTTTTTGTCTTGCCGTCCACCGTGATGCTCTTGACGCTCTCGGAGGCGTATCCCGTGGGGGTGGTGCCGCCCAACCAGCGCCCGGTCTTTGCCAGTTCGTGCATATTATCCCGGATGCGCTCTGCAATGGTCTCCCGCTCCAGTTGACTGAACACCGATGCGATGTACATCATGGCACGTCCCATGGGGCTGGAAGTATCAAAGCTCTCCCGGATGGACACGAAGTCGATGCCCAGCCGTCCCAGTTCTTCAATCAGGCTGGAAAAGTCGCTGATGTTGCGGCTGATGCGGTCCAAACGGTAGACCACGATGGCCTTGAATTTCCGGTCCTTGGCCGCAGTCATCATCTTTTTGAAATCCGGGCGGTTCAGGTTGCCGCCGGAAAAGCCCTCGTCCTCAAAGACAACGGCATGTTCCGCGGCGGCATCGCCGTAGTGAGTGCGGATATATTCGCGGCAGAGGTCGATCTGATTTCCGATACTTTCGCCCTTGCCGGTATAGCGGGACTTGCGGGAATAGATGGCAATGGTGTCAGCAGTTTTGGCCATGAGATACTCTTTTCCTGTTGTCCGGTGGCCGTAGATGCGGCTATTGTAGCATGGCAGGCCATCTTTGTAAAGAAAAATAACGATAGTCATACATATTTCATCATACTACGAACGGAGGTGTCAAGGATGTGACAAGGCAGAACAAGCGGAGAAGTCAGGATGTTTGACTATTTCTATGGGCAGTCGGGCGAGATGTTCTCGTATTTCCGGGTGCCCCAAATTTTATTCCGGGACATAAAATTCAAGGACCTGTCCACCGATGCCAAAACGCTGTACGGCATCCTGCTGGACCGCATGGGGCTGTCGGTGAAAAACGGATGGCTGGATGAGCAGGGAAGGGTGTATATCATTTTTCCCATACAGGAGGTTATGGATGCGCTTGGCTGTGCCGATAACAAGGCAACGAAGCTCTTTCGTGAGCTGGAAAACGCCGGACTTGTTGAACGGAAACGCCGGGGCTTGGGAAAGCCGAACCTCATCTACGTCAAAAACTTTGCAGACCCGCGTTTCCGGAATCGTGAAAAGAACGGTTCCGGTGCCGCGGATTCAGCGCAGCAGGAAACGGCAAAATCACGAGGAAATAAGACTGAGTGGAATAATATTGAAATGAGTGAGACTGACCCTTTCTTTTCCGAGAAAGGGGACGGTGCGGATGAGCGCACACGACTGGAAGAATATTTTTCGCAGTCTTTGGAGGTAGACCTTCTGCTCCGGCTCTGCCCGGATGATGAGGACACCATCTATCAGATCGTGGACTTGCTTGTGGACACCTGTTCCACCAAACGCAAGATGTTGCGGATCGCCGGAGACGATAAGCCCACCGAGGTGGTACACAGTCGGCTGAAAAAACTGAATGCCGACCACATCCGTTTTGTGCTGGATTCTCTGGCAGAAAACACCGCCCCGGTGCGAAACATGAAGCAGTATCTGCTGGCGATGCTCTACAATGCGCCCACCACCATGAACCTCTACTATCAGAACAAGACGAACCACGACTTTGCGCGCGGTTCACCGAAAGCGGGGTGATGTTATCGCAAAGAAAGCTACGATTATCGCAGTCACCAATCAAAAAGGCGGTGTGGGGAAAAGCACCACCTGTGAGAACTTAGGCATTGGACTGGCAATGGAGGGCAAGAAAGTCCTGTTGGTGGACACCGACCCGCAGGGGTCTTTGACCATCAGCATGGGCTGGCAGCAGCCCGATGAACTGCCCACTACCCTCTCTACCCTGATGCAAAAAGCCATGAACGACCAGCCCATTCAGCCCGGTGAGGGCGTTCTGCACCATGCGGAGGGCATTGACCTGATCCCGGCAAACATCGAACTGGCAGGACTGGAAGTAGCCCTCGTGAACAGTATGAACCGGGAGAAGATGCTCAAGCAGGTGCTGGACAGTGCCAAACGGGAGTACGATTTTATTTTGCTGGACTGTATGCCCTCGTTGGGGATGCTGACGATCAACGCACTGGCGGCGGCAGACGCTGCTTTGATTCCTGTGCAGGCACAATACCTGTCTGCAAAAGGCTTGGAGCAACTTTTGCAGACCGTGCAGAAGGTTCGGCGGCAGATCAACCCGAAGCTGAAAATCGAGGGTATCTTGCTGACCATGACCGACAACCGCACCAACTACGGAAAACAGATCAGCAATCTAATTCGTCAGGCATACGGGAAGCACCTGAAGGTGTTTGACCAGACCATTCCCCGCTCCGTTCGTGCGGCTGAAATCAGTGCGGCAGGCAAAAGCATCTTTGCCTATGACCCCAAGGGCAAGGTGGCAGAAGCCTACAAATCTCTCGCAAAGGAGGTGCAGGCGGATGCCGATCGACAACGGAAACTTAGCGCTGAAAGGGCTAGATGACCTGTTTTCCACCGAGGAAAACCGACAGGAGGAGCAACGGGAACAGGTGCAGCAGATTCCCATTGACGACCTGCACCCCTTCACCAACCACCCCTTCAAGGTGCTGGACGATGAAGCCATGACCCGGACGGTGGAGAGCATCGCACAGTACGGTGTGCTGGCTCCGCTGATTGCCCGCCCTCGCCCAGACGGTGACGGCTATGAGATCATCTCCGGGCACCGCCGTCAGTATGCGGCTAAACTTGCCGGGCTGGACACGCTGCCGGTCATTGTGCGGCAGATGTCGGACGATGCTGCCGTGATATTGATGGTGGACAGCAATCTCCAACGTGAGAACATCCTGCCCAGTGAACGGGCTTTTGCCTACAAAATGAAGCTGGAAGCTCTAAAAAATCAAGGTGCTAGGTCGGATTTAACTTCGCCGCAAGTTGCGGCGAAGTTCCGCAGCGATGATGCAGTTGCCAAAGACCAAGGCATAAGCGGTGATACAGTTCGACGTTATATCCGCCTGACCAACCTCATCCCGGAAATGCTCGACCTCGTAGATCAAAAGAAGATCTCCTTCAATCCCGCTGTGGAGCTGTCCTATCTGGACGAAAGACAACAGCGGGATTTTTTAGAAGCCATGGATGGTACCCAAAATGCCCCATCTGTATCGCAGGCTCAGCAACTAAAGAAGATGGCGCAGTGCGGTGAGTTCACCTATGAAAAGGCGTTTGATATTTTGGGGCAGGAAAAGAAGAGTGAGCAGGACACCGTAACTATCAAAAACGACATCCTGCGCAAATACTTTCCGCGCAGTTACACGCCCCGGCAAATGGAAGAAAAAATCATTCAGCTTTTGGATGCGTGGCAACAGCAACGGCAGCAAGCCAAGCTGAAAAAGCGTAAGCAGGAAGCAGAACGATGAACGTAAGACCCGGTTGGGTCTTTTATTTTTGCAAAAATTCAGGAGGTAACGCCCATGAACAATACGATTCCTTTTCACTCAGCAACTCACGCCCCGCAGATCACGGTAGACGTGAACATCCTGTCCATGCTGAAACAGGCGACATCCTGCTTGACCGAAATGGCAAGCGAGAATGTCTACCTTGCCGCCATCGGCCCGGACATGGAGCTGACCATTATCATGGAGGAGGATGCTCCTTCCATTCTTCCCTGTTTCGACGAGGAAGATGCCCTGATCGCCGTGAAGGGTGCGCCGCTGTTTATCAGCTACAATCCGGCGCAGGTCCTCAAGCTGGCAGGCAAGCGGTACCTGACCGGTCCGGTCATCTTCTACCGCACCGATGGGCACAGCACCATTGTGTCCCTGACGGTGGAGGATATTTATCGCTTTCAGACCTATCTGGAAGATCACAGCACCACCCTGATGGCAGATGGGCAGAAGCTGACCTGCATCTGCATTGACTGAGGTGTGCCATGCTGAACTTTTTTATCGGTTTCGCTTTTTTTGAAGCGGGTGTCTTTTTCGGCTTCTTTGTGGCGGCTCTGATGCAGGCGGCACGAAGCGACGAAATCGGACTGAACGGAAAGGAGGATTCACATGGAAGAAAACACTCTGTCAGTGCTGAAAATTGCGCCGGGACAGCATCCGCAGCAGGTCGAGATTGACAACGACCTGAAAGCCTTGCAACAGGCGGTGGGCGGCTCCATCGGCGCAAGCTACCCCTTTGCCGATGACCCGGTTGCCATCGTTTACAACGACGACGGCAAGCTCATGGGTCTGCCGTTGAACCGTGCCCTGCGGGATGAAAACGGGCAGATGTACGATGCCGTTGCCGGGACTTTTCTGGTGGTGGGTCTGGGCGAGGAGGATTTTGCATCCCTGCCCCCGGAGATGGCGCAGAAGTACGAGCAGCTTTTTCATCAGCCGGAAGCCTTTCTGAAGCTGGGCAACCGTCTGCTGGTGCTGCCGGTGCCTGATGAATCTCCGGCAGAAAAGCCCCGCACCAAGCCTCCGGCAGAGCATGACCGCTAAAATCACCCTGCTGCACGGGAGGTGATGGCAGTGCAGGAAGAAATCGAACAGAAAACATTCAACATTATGATCTCCACCACAAAGCTGTCCGCCCGGACCGTCCTGCGGGCAGTAAAAGCGGCGTTTCGGCTGTACCAGTCCAAAGCATCCCAAGGCAAGCAAAGCGTCCGCACCCTGTTGCGGCAAAACCGGGGCGTGTCCAGCGTGGAGATCAGCAAGACCGGCATCCGTGGTCTGGAACGTTATGCCAAAAAGTACGGCATCGACTATGCCATCCGCAAGGACACCTCCGAGGTGCCGCCCCGGTATCTGGTCTTTTTCAAAGCACCGGACGCAGAAGCATTCAACTCGGCATTCAAGGAGTATTCGGCATCCCTGCTGAACAAGGACAAACGCCCCTCGGTGCTGGCACGATTGCAGGAACTGGTGCAGGCAGCGGCAGAACTCCCCGGCAAAGTCCGGCACAAGGAACAGGAGCGCGGACTGTGACCACGAAAAAGCTGACAAAGCTGCTGGCACTGTATCTGCCCTATCTCCTGCTGGGGCTGGTAGCAACCAATCTTGGCGAGGCATGGCGGCTGGCCGAGGGTAAGGAGCTGGGTGATAAGATCATGTCCATGATGGGCATCATCCCGATGACGTTTGCAAACCCGCTGCCAAGCCTGCACCCACTGGATCTGCTGGTAGGTTTGTGCTGCGGTGCAGGGCTACGGCTGGCGGTCTATTTGCGTGGAAAAAACGCCAAGAAGTACCGGCATGGCATGGAGTACGGCTCTGCCCGGTGGGGGACGCCCAAGGACATTGAGCCGTTCATGGCTCCGAAGTTTGAGGACAATATCATCCTGACCAAAACGGAACGGCTGATGATGAGCAATCGCCCACCTGACCCCAAGAACGCCCGGAACAAAAACGTGCTGGTGGTCGGCGGCTCCGGCAGCGGCAAGACCCGGTTTTGGCTCAAGCCCAACCTTTTACAATGTCACAGTTCCTATGTGGTCACTGACCCGAAGGGTTATAATTATTGAGGATAAAGCAAAGATGCGTTTACAAAATCAGAAAAGTATCGTATCTTTGTTACATATCGTATTCCCACTAAAAATAAAAGAAGGTGAAACTATGGCAAAATCCAACCAAGGAAAAATCACGGCACTGTACGAAAGGCTTTCCAGAGATGATGAGCTGCAAGGTGAATCTAACAGCATTTTGAATCAGAAAAAGTATCTGGAAGATTACGCTCGCAAAAACGGCTTTAACAACATCCAGCATTTTACGGACGATGGATACAGTGGAACGAATTTTAACCGTCCCGGCTTCCAGTCCATGATTGCCGAAATCGAAGCCGGGCACATTGCAACTGTCATTGTAAAGGACATGAGCCGTTTCGGACGCAATTATCTGGAAGTTGGATTTTACACAGAAATTCAGTTTCCTTCAAAGGGCGTTCGGTTTATCGCCATCAATAACAATGTGGATAGTGCCAATCCCACGGACAATGACTTTACCCCTTTCCTGAATATCATGAACGAGTGGTACGCTAAGGACACCAGCAATAAAATCCGTGCCGTTTTCAAATCGCGGATGCAGGATGGCAAACGGTGCAGCGGCAGTATTCCCTACGGTTATAAGCGGGTTCCCGGTGATAAGCAAACCCTTCACGTAGATGAGGAAGCAGCTTCCGTTGTCCGCAGGATCTTCGATATGGCAGCCAGCGGTGCCAGTCTTGCGCAAATCGGTCAGACGCTTTCGGACGAAAAAGTGCTGATTCCGTCTGCATACGAAGAACGGCATCATCCCGAAGCTGCCCGAAACCATTCGTACCACGACCCCTATCGGTGGAATACGACCACCTTGACCTATATTCTTGACCGGCAGGAATACCTCGGCCATACAGTGCTATGTAAAAGTATCCGTGAAAACTTCAAGCTAAAAAAGCGCCGTGCTGCAACCATGGAAGAAAGGATCGTATTCAAAAACACTCATGAGGCTATCATCGACCAAGAAACATGGGATCAAGCACAGCGTCTGCGCAAGAGGAATCCGAAAAAACTTCCGAGTGGAACATACTCGCACCGGTTAGCCGGAATGGTATTCTGCGCCGACTGTGGCTCCCGAATGAGCTTTTCCAGCCCCGAATCTAAACATCGGGATTCTGATGTGGTGTATGATTCGGATTCTTCATGGCAGTGCAGCAAATACCGTAATATGTACGTTTCCTGCACATCCCATTTTATCAAGACCTCAACCATTGAAACCGCTATTCTCAATGCAATCAAAGCGATGACAAAAGAAATTATTGAAAATGAGGATGAATTTGCCGAGCAGCTTCAAGCTGCATGGGAAAACCAAAACACACAGGTATCTTCCGAGAGTAAAAAAGAACTGCATTCAGTTCAAAAAAGAATGAACGAGTTGGACGCTTTGATTCGGAGCCTATATGAAAACAGCGTCTTAGGAAAAATCCCCGAACGACAGTATCAGCGTTTGATGGCGCAATATGATGAGGAACAAACTGTCTGCGAAGCTCGCATTGCCGAGTTGAAGAAAGAACTGGACGTCGTTGAAACAACGAAAGTTGATCTGAAACGCTTTATCAAACTGATTCGGAAATACAAGGAATGTGAAACGCTGACAGATGAAATGCTGTACGAACTGGTAGAAAAAGTGGTGATTCATTCCGCATCTGGCGGACGGACGATCTACCGTCAGCAGCAAATCGACATCTACTTCAATTTTATCGGTGATACGTTTCCTAGTCAAATTGAGATTAGTCGCGGCGACAAGAAAAATCTTACAGAACAGCAACTTGCCAAGCGTAAGAAATATCAGAAAACTGCCTGGGAAAACCGCAAAAAGAAACGTGCCGCTCTGCGTGAAGCTGCTAAAACTGATCCACAGGCGGCAGCAGAGTATGAAGCCCTCTTGCAGAAAGGCCGTGAACGATGCCGCAAGTATGCCCAAAATAAAAAGCTGGCTCAACAGGAGTCTGCTGATACAGTCCCCATTCAATTTGAACCATCTGAAGAAATGAAAGGAGAATCCGCATGAACGAACTGAAGAAATCCATCCATGACAACGCTAACGGTCTGGACTACACCCTTGTCAACGACCACTATCTGCCGAACCTGACTGCCAGCAGCCCCGGCAGAGCACCCCACCGGGCGGTGGGGTCGCCTACATAAGATGTACCTGAAAGAACATCATCCCGTCCGGTACAATCAACTGCTCCTGTCCGGGGAGCTGGATAGCTACCTTGCCAAGCTGGACAAACAGACCGAGGAGCAGCTTGCATTGACCGTCCGGCAGATGCAGGAAGCTGAGGGCGTGACCGAAGCACTGAAAGCCGCCGATCAACTGGAATGGGTGCGCCGAATGAACAGCATCCGCAACCGTGCCGAGGAGATCATCAAGTCTGAGCTGATTTTTGTCTGATACAATGTCGCATCTCTGACCGCCCTGCACAACGCACGGCAGTCTTTTTTGTTACATCGGGTCTGCACAGGGCAGGCCCTTTTTTAATACGGAGGAACAAGCCTATGAAGCTGACGTTTGAAGAAAAGAAGCTGCTCTACACCTATGGCTGCGCTGATCTGGAGTTGACCCGCAAGCGGCTGTGCGGAGTTGCCGGGCTGACGGTTGACCCCGACCAGAACAAGCTGGTGCTTGACTTCTGCCGGAAGCTGGAGGACGAAACGCTGGCAGACTGGTACGACCAGATGTTCTACTTCGTCCGTTCCGAGATGGAGCATTACGCCATGATGCAGAAAATGTCACGGGACATCGAGGAGGACGAGGACTGGGGACCGACCATCTTTGACAAATCCGAGGAGGGAGAACTGATTGACGATGTTTAAGCTGGAGACCATGATCTACGCCAGCGAGGACGGGACTTACAGCGTGTTCACGCTGAATCCTGACTTGCAGAAACAGCTTGATGCCCTTGCAACGCAGCACCCGGAGGTGTGCCAGCGGAAGGCAAGGGGCGAAGCGGGTGGGGTGACGTATCAGGTGCGGGGTGCTGCGCTGGCTATCCAGCCGATGCGGGGCTCCTGAAAGCGATAACCGATCTGCTATGGTAAAATAATCTCCAATCGGCTACCGTATCCCTGCAAGTCATCATTGGTTTGTGTAAACACAAAGAAGCGGCGGCTCTGAAAATTGAGCCGCCGGTTCAAAATGGGCGCGCGGATATGTCTGCTGTACGACGGCTTTTTTTCTTTTGCCGTCGTGCGGCAGGTGTTTTTACTTTTTATTCTTTTGTGCTACATGGACGATTATGGCAACTAAAATAATTGCGGCGACCATACCAATTAAAGGGAGCCATGTGTCGGTGATGCTTTGCAATACGGCATTCCAGTTTACATTTTCGGGCAACATAGTTTAGACCTCCAATTCTCGCTGTTCTGTGACAATACGTTTACAGGAAAGATACGTTGCAAGGAAATAACTTCCGTAGACAAGCAGAAAAAGAACGATTGTCAGTCCGATATTTGTTGCGATATGGATGTTCATAAATTCTTCCACCACAGCCATTGCTTTGCCAATCAGAAAAGCAGAATACACGCCAGCGACGACTAGCGGAATGGCAAAGAACACGGCTGTCTGCACAAAAAGCGTATGATCGATTTGCCTGCGGCCTGCCCCCAGCTTTTGCAGCAAGCCATAACGATACACATTGTCGGTCGTTTCGGTAAGCTGTTTTAATGCTAGAAGTGCGGCGCAAATCAGCAAAAAGACCAACCCGATATAGCAGCAAAGGAAGCTCACCAAGGCATCAAGGCCGTAGAACGTCTCATACATCATGTTCTTTTCGGCATACCGATAGCCGTGTGTACTATCCAATCCAATCGGAATCATCTTTTGCAAAATTTCATTGGAATCTGCATTGGGCTCATATTGCACCAAAAGCGCATTTACATCTTTTTCAAGAGATGCGGTGACGGAATCGGGAACGATCAAGGTGCCGCGGTCATTGTTGCCAACCGACGTCATAATGTATGTTTCCTGCAAAACTTTATCTTCTGCACGCTGTAAAGTCGCCCCGCCAACCGTGATTTCCGGGTGGCTCTGCAATGCAGCAGCAACATACTGATACGTTCCATTGTAATTGCAGTTCAACAGGTATTGGCCATCGTTCAGCGTGATGGGTGCTTTGTTCTGCATGGCTAAGGCACGATTCAAGTCCGAAATGGAGATTACGGAAACCTTGCTGTCAGGAACTTTTTCATCAATCGGCCAAAATTTGACTTTCTGTCCTTCAAATAGTTCAGAGTAGGTTATATCGGCCTCGTAAACACTGATTTGCTCTGTAGCTTTGGCGTAGTTGCTTATGGTAATATCGTGTGCAGCGAGATAGGCAGCAATATCGCTGTCCCCATCAACAGAAACATTGGAAAGCACGTTCAAATCATAGGGCGTTGCAGATTGGGACATTTTGTTCATAGCAAGCGCTGTGCTTGCGCCAATCGACACGGCGCAGATCGTGATGGTCAGCAATCCGCATACAACCGTTACCACAAGATAATTGGTTCGGATTTTGCTGCCAATCTGACGGACAAGGAACGTATTCAGACCCTTCAGGTAAAAGCATTTCCTTGCACTTGCTGCTTGCATGAAAACGGCTGACAGCGAGTAGAACAGCAGAAAAGTTCCCGCGACCAATGCCGCCGCTGCCAACTGGAACAGATTATTTTCATGCGATGGCAGAATCCCGTTTTTGTTGAACAGTGCGGCAGAAATTCCGATGCAAAGCAGCGAGAGCAGGAATAGACAAACCGGCAAGATACGGTTTTCAGTCTGCATACTTTCGTTTTTTCTGCCGTCCGTCAATAGGTCAATCAATTTAACATTGGTGACAGACCGAATATTGAAAAGCATGACGATAAAAAAGATGATTGTGAAACACAACACGGTTTGGCGAAGCGCTCCGGCTGAAAACACGATCCGAAACTTTTCAAGATTGATTGCAAAAAGCCGCAATGCAATTAAAGAAAAACCTTGCGAAAAGAAAAAGCCCAAAAGCAATCCTGTGCCCAGCGCAATGATGCCAACACAAAGCGTTTCGCCTGCAAACAACCGGGAAATACGCCATTTTTTCATGCCGAGCATCATATACACGCCTAATTCCTTTTTGCGGCGTTTCAATAAAAATTGATTGGCATAAAGAATTAGGAAAGCCAGAACAACCGCAATCATAGTGGAAAGCGTAGAAAGCATAATGCCGAGCTGACGATATAAGAGCGTGCCGGTCATGCCCATATTGGAAAAAGCCGGCTGGTCAGAAATGGAATTGAACGCATAGAACAAACTGACCGAAAGGGTCAGCGTAAGAAAGTAAATCAGATAGTCACGAATGTTCTTGCACACATTTCGGAAAATCAGCTTACATGTGTTCACTCTGTTCACCTCCCAAGACGGAAACTACTTCCAGAATTTTTGTAAAAAATTCTTTGCGCGTATCCGTCCCACGATGCAGTTCGTTGAACACCTGCCCATCTTTGATAAACAAAATGCGATTGCAATAGCTGGCAGAAAAAGCGTCATGAGTTACCATGAGAATCGTTGCTGAAAGCCGCTCGTTCAATTCAGTCAACATTGTCAACAACATTCGGGAAGAATTGGAATCCAGTGCGCCGGTCGGCTCATCTGCCAGTACGATGGCGGGATTTGTCACCATCGCTCTTGCGGCAGCTACTCTCTGCTGCTGACCGCCAGACATCTGATAGGGATATTTACCCAATACATCCTGAATGTTCAGCGCTTGGGCAATCTGTGGAATACGCTGCTCTATTTCACTGGGTTTGGCACCTGCGATGGAAAGGGCCAGAGAAATATTTTCATAGGCGGTCAAGGTGTCCAGAAGATTGAAATTCTGGAAAATAAACCCCAGCTTTTTTCCACGGAAATCTGCAAGCTGTGCTCTATGCAGCATCGTGATATCCTTTTCCTCTACATAGATATGACCGCTGGTGACGGTATCAATCGTGGAAATGCAGTTCAGCAAGGTGGTTTTGCCAGAGCCGGAAGCACCCATGATGCCGAGAAATTCTCCTTTGCGAACAGAAAAAGAAATGTGGTCGATGGCTTTTGTCAGGTTGCCTTTGTTACCGTAAAATTTTTGGATGTCATCCACCCGTAAGATCGTATCGCCCATAGGTCAGGCTCCTTTCTCAAAAGCGCTTTGCTTTTGTGCTTTTACTCTACCACAAGGAATTTTCCGATGCCATTAAATTGGATTACATTTGTATTACCAAAATGTAAGGTTGAAAAAAGCGAGGCTTTACAGCCCCGCCGCCTGCAAATAGCTTTCCGTAGGAAAAACCATCGTCACAGTCGTTCCCTGTCCCGGAACGCTGGAAATAGAAAGTGAGATATTCATTTTTCGACATAGCCTTTGGCTCAAGTACAAACCAATGCCGGTCGATTTGGAATAACGGCGGCCGTTTTCACCGGTAAAGCCTTTGTCGAACACGCGCGGCAAGTCAGCAGCAGGAATACCAATGCCATTATCGGAAATGAAAAGAGATACTGTGTTTTTCTCTGCTCTGGCCGAAAATTCAACTTGTAAATTATCTTTCCGATATTTGATGGCGTTGGACAGAATCTGTCCGATCACAAAGGTGCAGCTCTTGCTGTCTGCGGCCACGGGAATATCCAGTTCCTTTAGAACCGGCTTTCCACCGACCTGAATCAACGGCTTTGAGTACGTTTTTAGCGCAGCGTACACCAATGCCTGCAAGGTGGTTTTCTCAACCTTAAAGTCCTTTTCCACATCGGTACTGCGGGCGTAATATAGCACCTGCTCCACATAAGCATCAATTTTCCGCAGTTCATCGTCAATTCGCAGTGTGGTGGGATTTTTTTCATTTTCAACGATCAGCCGGGCAGAGGTGATAGGCGTTTTGATTTCATGCACCCATGAATCAAGGTATTCCCGATATTCACGGTTCTCCTGTTCTGCACAGGCAAGCTGGTCGTTCTGATATTTGTTGCAGCACCGCAGAACGTCCACCAAAATCTGCCCCTCTAAAAAATGAGGCGGCACCATTAACTCACCTAAAAGTGTTTTTATGTCCATCTGCTCTGTCATTCTTTGAAGCAGATTATAAAATCTCTGCTTGCGGAAAAAATCATACAGCAGCGCTGTACTGTACGCTGCAAGTAAAATCACCTCGGCAAACAGAATAAACACAGCAGGTGTTTCAATCAGCCAGAGGAGCGCAAGCAGCACGAGTGCAGCCACCAGCATACAAATCAGGGAAAAGATATGGTCAAGCAGATACTCGGATAACTTCATACGCAATACCCTAAACCACGTTTCGTTTCCAGATAGTCCGGCAGACCGATTTCGGCCAGTGCTTTCCGTAACCGAACGATGTTGACATTCAATGTGTTTTCGTCTATAAATTGTTCACTCTGCCAGAGTTCATCAATAATAGCATCACGGGGAATAATGTTGCCCTTGTTCACCATAAGCAGGCGCAAAATCCCAAGTTCATTTTTGGTAAGTGATTTTTTGTTCCCTTGATAGCTGATTTCCGCCTTGAGCAAATTTAAGGTCAAGCCTTTGTGCGTGAGAACGATGTTGTCCTGTACTTCATAGGTCCGAGCCAGAAGTTTTTGGATTCGCGCCAAAAGAATCTGTGCATTGTACGGCTTTGCAATATAATCATCTGCGCCGATGTTCAAGCTCATCAACTCGTCAAAATCGCTGTTTCTGCTGGTAAGTACAATGATAGGAAGATTGGATTTCTGTCGGATTTCTCTGCATACTTGGAAACCATCCTGATAGGGCAGATTGATGTCTAAGAGAATCAAGTTAGCCCCTGATGAAAGAGCAGCTTGCACAATGTGGTGAAAATCATCGCTGCTGTCGCATTGGTAGCCGTACTTTTGAAGAAGCTGAACAAGTTCCTCGCGGATTGCCGGTTCATCTTCTATAATGAAGATTTTCATGCTCACACCTCCTAGACGTATTATATTCGTTATCTCAAAGAATACAAGGCGGTAAATATGAATTATAAAATGTTTGTAACCGAATAAAAACTTTTGAAAAAGGAGAGCGATGCCATGACCCAACCCAAAACAGACCTTGCCTATCTCCGCAGCGAAAAAGCCAAAGCCGCGCAGAAGTTGCGCTCTTGCCAGCACCGGGAGAAAATCCTTGAACGTCAGATGTCAAAGCTGAACCGGAGAGAGCGTGTGCATCGCCTTTGCACTCGTGCCGGAATGCTGGAAAGCTTTTTGGTCTGTCCGGGAGAACTGACCGACGATCAGGTGATGGAGCTTTTGAAGATCTCGTTCCGTCAACCGGAAGTCGTGCTGGCTCTTGCAAAGATGGTGCATGATGTTCACGAACGCAGCAACGTTCAAAACCCTTTAGAATAAAGGGCGCAATTATACACCGTTCCGGTGAAATTGCGGTCTTGCAGACGGCTCGATGAAATCGAAGCTGGCGTTTATGCGCCAGCCCGATTCCATCCCAAGAAAAACTGCATTTTCCTTGCGCTGCTTTGCAGCTGTCCTTTTGCCCGCTACCATAAAACACGCATAGAAAAAGCCGATTGGAAACAGAAACATTTCCAATCGGCTTATCTTTTTGTTAGGCAGATTTCTTTTCAGCTAATGCCCGGACTTCCTCAATTGAAAGGTCGGTGTACTTTGCCACCTTTTCACAAGGCACACCATCTGCCAACATTGCCAATGCGTGTTTGACCGATGTTTCATGCTCGGTTTCATCCCGCATCTTTTCCATAGCTCTGCACATAGCTGCCACTCCCTTCGTGTCTTCTTTAAAATAACGAACCCTCTGTGCCAAAATGGAATAATTCATATCCTTCGAGTTGGTACAGAAAAAGTCGTGCATCAGTTTTCCTAATGCGGTCTCGTCCTTGATTTGTGAGTTCACATAAACGATGTGCGCCTGATCGTTGAAAGCCGTTCCAGTTTCCCGAACTGTACGGTCAACATGATAAATTGGAAGGCCTGCCTTTAATACGTCATTTTCCGTGATAAAGATAACGTATGTTTCGTTCAGCGCATCGTAATCATCGCCCGCATCAGTCAGGTTTGCATCCAACAGACTACTGTTATACCGTGCACGTTTTTCACTCGCACCACGGTCACTGCGCTGCACCTCAATATTATATGCACGGTTTTCCCGATCTACCGCCAAAATATCCAAACGAACGGAACGGCCTTGCAGATTTTTAATGCTGTACTGGCCATGAACCTCTTTAACGGTCAAGTCATCACGTTTCAAGATGATCTGCAAAAGGAACTCAGCACAAGCACGCTCTTCAAACACCGCAGCCATGAAATCATCATCAATCAACCGCAATCCACGCAACCGCTGCAAATCTTCTTCATGTTTCCGTTCAAAATCCAGTTCCTGTTGTGATTTTCTTTCCGACATTGGCTCACCAGCTTTCTGCTTACTTATCCAAAATAATAGTACCATAATTCCGTGATTTTTACAAGAGAACGATTCAAATGTCATCAGGGGGTGATGCCTATTCCGTGTCCGCATTTCAAAATCACCATCGTCAAGCGCAGCCAAGGACAGTCCGCTGTTGCCGGGGCCGCTTACCAGAGCGGCGAACGGCTGTTCAGCGAGTACGACCAGAAAACAAAATTCTACAACAAGAAGAAAGAGCTTGTCCACGCCGAGATCATGCTGCCGTCCCATGCGCCGCCCGGATTTGCAGACAGGCAAAACCTCTGGAACGCCGTAGAAGCCGTGGAGAACCAGTGGAACTCCCAGCTTGCACGGCGCATCGTGCTGGCGTTCCCAGTGGAGGTGCCGAAAGAACAGTATCTCTCCATGATAAAGGAATTTTGTCAGGAGCAGTTTGTTTCCAAAGGGATGATTGCTGACTTTGCCATCCACGACAAGGGCGATGGCAACCCACACGCCCACATTCTGCTGACGCTCCGGGCAATGGACGAACACGGCAAGTGGTTGCCGAAAGCCAGAAAGGTGTACGACCTTGACGAGAACGACGAGCGCATCCGGCTCGCTTCCGGCAACTGGAAGTGCCATAAGGAAAACACGGTGGACTGGAACGACCAGAAGTATGCAGAGGTCTGGCGGCATGGTTGGGAAACCATCACCAACCGCTATCTGGAAGCAGCTGGCAGACCGGAACGTGTTGACTTGCGCTCCTTTGAACGACAGGGCATCCAGCAGATACCGACCGTGCATCTCGGCCCTGCTGCACACCAGATGGAAAAGCGTGGAGTGGAAACCTTTCTCGGCAACCTGAACCGGGATATTCGAGCCGCCAACAGCCTGATGCTGTCCATCCGCAGCGCCATCCGTGGTTTGCAACACTGGATCGCAGACCTGACTGAAAAGAAGCAGCTTCTTCTGGATGCTCTGGAAAAAGCAAAGGAACCCACGCTGTCCGACTTGCTGGTGGACTACTTCAATCTCCGCAACGAGCAGCGCAGCGAGTGGTCTGGCAAGGCAAAACTGAAATGCGCTGTCCGGGACTTTGAGGAAGTCAAACGGGCTGTGGACTACCTGAAAACCCATTCTCTGAACACCATCGAGGATTTGGACACTGCAATTTCTAACCTGAACCAGACAGCTGCCCCTCTCCGCAGGCAGTTGAAGCAGAACGAAGACCGTATGCGGGCAATCGCCCAGATCAAGGACGCTGCTGCCATCCATGCCAAGCTGAAACCTGTCCATGATACCTTTATCAAGAAGAACTTCAAGCTGACCAAGGACGCTTATGCCGCCCAGCACAAGGACGAGTTGGAATCATTCAACAAAGCCGTCCGCACCCTGATGAAGCTGAACGGCAGCACCGCGGTGGACTTTTCGGCATTGGATGCCGAATTTTCTGCGCTGCAATCCAGCAGCGCAGAGCTGCGCACCAAACTGGAAACCTTGCAACCGGACGTCTTTGCCCTGAAAAATATCCGCAAGTATATTGACATGGTGCTGAATAAGCAGCAGCTTTCTGCACCGGGCGGCAAGACCTCGGAGAAGGAATCGGTGCTGAAGAAGTTGAACGATAGCAAGGCAGCACTTGAACAGAAAAAATCACAGACCCAGCCAAAAGAAAGCGAACACACATTGTAAAAGGAGAAGCGCAAATGAGCAAAACTATCACATTGACCGAACATCGCCCCGCTGACGGACTGTTGACCATGCGAGTCAGAAACACAACTTACAACGTCAACATCTTTTTCAACCCGAATGCAAAGAGCACATTGGATTCTCAAATGCGAAAAATCATCCAAAAAGAAGCGAAAGCTGGCAATTTTTAAATTTGCAGCAACATCTTGATTTTTTATCTTGACAAAATGCAGCCCAATGGAGCGGCGAAGAAGAACTGTGTATCGAAATGGAGAACATCGGTGGCAGGGTTCGCTTCTGTCACTTTTGGAATGAGCACTACTCCATGGTGCAGTTGACGGAAGACCGAAACGGAAAATACTCCGCAGCCTACGTTCTGGATGTAGAAACCACCCCGGATGTGCGTAAGGTGGCGGCATTGCAGCCACAGAAAGAACTTGCGGACTGTATGCAGGTGTGGGGCGTTTCGCTTCTGGATGCGCCTGTTCCTGAACAGATGAAGTACGATTCTCTTGCAGAAGCCGCTTCTCACCTCATGCAAGTTTTGAACGACCCAGAGCACATCACCGGGTAAAAAGCGTCCCGAAGGGATGCGCAGCCTGCATTGGAAAATGCAGATTAAAGGGGCTTGGGGCATTCCTCAACAAGCATTTTGCAACGCAAAATAGCGTTTGTATATACGAGCGCCCTGCTTGCTGGTACAATGTCATCGATGAAACAAAAATAGTTTCATCAAAGACGGTTATATGGTTGTGCCGATTTCCAAAACATAGTAATATTGAAGTACTAACTGGGGCTGAAAGTGGCAAAACTGCTTGCTTGGTTTCCATTCAGGAATTACTAACAGCGTAGACCGTCCGTTCGCTTCGTATACCGTCAGCGTCACAAATTGACACCAATTTATCATTCTTCACGAAGTATGTGCTAAAATCTCTTGACAGCACCTCACAAAATATGTTATCTTTTGTAAACATCCTTGAAAAGATATGACATTTTCTGGGGACCGAACACAAACCGATTTTTCTCTGGAGGAAAGACCCATGAAACAGGAGATCATCCGCAAACTGAGCGCTGCCGTGGCCATGAGCCTCGTTGTTGGCGTCTCTCTGGCCGCCTGCGGCGGCAGCAGCAGCTCCACCGCTGCCGGTGTGACTAAGACCGGCTCTGCCGACGGCTTTGGCGGTGCTGTCACCGCCACCCTGACCGTGGATGCCAACGGCACTGTTACCGACTGCAAGCTGGAAGGTGCACAGGAGACCGAAAGCATCGGCGGCGCTGCACTGGAAGAGCTGTCCAAGCAGGTCGTGGCCGCCAACGGTCCCGCCATCGACGGCGTTGCCGGTGCCACGGTGACCACCAAGGCCGTCCGGAAGGCTGTTGCCGCCGCACTGGGTGTGGAGCTGGCCGAAGAGGCTCCCGCCGACTCTGCTGCCGCAGCCCCCGCTGAGCCCGCCGCCATCGTCCCGGTGGAAGGCGGCATCCAAATCGGTCAGGCCTATGCTGCCGCCCACGGCACCAAGTGCTTCACCGAAGCGGTGGCTGTGGTGAAGGATGACGTCATCCTCGCCGCCTACCTCGACGATTTCCAGTTCACCAGCGCCGATGCAGGCGTGACCGCTGTGCCCAACTCCGACTCCGACTTTGCCGCAGGCTACGCCGAGGGCAAGGTGCTGATGTCCAAGCGGGCCAACGCTGATTATTACAGCAAGATGATGGCCGAAAAGGGCGGCTCCACGGTCGCTCTGGACGCAAACTTCGATGCCATCCAGAACTTTGCTGTCGGCAAGACCATCTCCGAGCTGGAGGATGTGGCCGCCAAGGGTGCCGAGGCTGTGGACGCCGTCTCCGGCGCAACGCTGGTGGATACCGCCGGTTATCTCTCCGCCATCGTGGATGCCGCCAAAAACGCCCAGACCACGCAGGCCGTGGAGTTCAACGGCAGCTCCGAGGACCTGAAGCTGAATGTGGTCTATGGGGCCGCACACGGCACCAAGTGCTTCACCTCCGGCGCTGTCGCCACCGCCGGGGACACCATCGTGCTGAGCTACATTGACGAGTTCCAGTTTGCCGGTTCGGACGCCGGGGTCGTCGGCGTGCCCAACTCCGATTCTGACTTCGGCGCAGGCTACGCCGAGGGCAAGGTGCTGATGTCCAAGCGGGTCAACGCCGATTACTACAGCAAGATGATGGCCGAAAAGGCTGGTTCCACCGTTTCGCTGGATGCCAACTACGACGCCATCCAGAACCACGTGAACGGCATGAGCATTGCCGACGCCGAGGCTCTGAGCAAAGATGAAAAGGCTGTGGACGCCGTTTCCGGTGCCACGCTGGTGGATACTGCCGGCTACGTTGGTGTGCTGGTGGATGCCGCAAAGTAAGGCAAGAAAAATAACGTTCCTCTGAACACAGCAGCGCCCGCCGGGAGATTTCCCGGCGGGCGCTGTTTATTGTATGCTATTGGATCCAGAACGGTCCGCCTAAACCGAGGGCCGCGCTGCGCGCTTCTGGCGTTCCTTTTCCCTGTACATCCGGTCGTCGGCTTCGCGGAGGAAGGCGGGCAGGTCTTCGACCAACGACTGCCAGAACGAGCCGATGGCTGCATCCACCTGATGGCGGACCAGTGCCGCCCGCAGAGCTTCCACCTGCTGTTCAAATTTTTCCTGCGTGACCGGGCAGCAGATGACCACGAACTCGTCCCCGCCGATGCGGCAGGCTTCACCGGGGAACACATCGTTCAGCGCGTCAGCTGCACGGCAGATCAGGGCGTCGCCCGCCGCATGGCCGAAGCAGTCGTTGCAGCGCTTCAAGCCGTTGAGATCCATATCACACCTCCATTTTTACACACTCGGCATAGGTCAGCGGGAACGAAGCTTTCAGGACAGCGCTTTTCCGCACCGTCCAGCCGTTTTGCCGCAGGAAACGCAGGTATTCCTCGCTCGTCCATCTGCTGTGGAGAGGGAAGCCTGCCAGCTTCATGAAAGATGCCTTGACCTTGCCGGAAAACGAGTTTCCCGCGTGGGTGAAGGTCGGCGCGATGAGCACGCCGTCCTCTTTCAGCACCCGCTTGATTTCTTGTAGGGCTTTTTCCGGCTGCAGCACGATGTGCAGCGCATTGGACACGATCACCACATCAAAGGACTTATCCGCATAGGGAAGGCGGAACATATCCTGCACGGAAAAGTGCAGCTTGGCAGAGTGGTTATCACGCTTGGCCTCTGCAATCATCTCTGCGGAGGCATCCGTCGCCTCGATGTGCGCTGCCGCGTTCACAATGTGCTTTGCAATCAGTCCCGTGCCGGTCGCCAGCTCCAGCACCGTTTTGGCTTTCACCACCGGTCGGATCAGCTTATACATCTCTTCGTATGCCGCCCGATCCTTTCGCATAAAGCGGTCGTAACGACCGGCATTTTTGTCCCAGAAGGTCTTTCGTTCTTTCATAGCCGTTGCCCTTATCTCTTCTTTATTTTTTGCCGCATTGTGCCTCTCGGAAAGGATTCAAAGTGCCACTACGCTTCCATGTAGCACACTTCGTGTCTCCTTAGAAATCGAGGGTAACGGTCAAAGCCATCCGTTTGCACCATGGTCAAAATGCAAAAAGCGCAGCCGCAGATATTCTCTGCGGCTGCGCTTCGATCCATTTTCAAAGCTTTGGCATCACTCAACGCCATATTGTTGTCTAAATAAATCAGCGACGATGTTTTGCTTTTGAGGCATCGGGCGGCCGGACGAAGCCAGACTCGCCGCCTACTCCGCGCAGAGCTCAGCCACCAGAGCGTCCATCTGCGCTTCGCTGGTTTGGTTCAATGCACCACGCAGAGACACTACCGTTTCGTAAAGGTGGATATCCTTCATCTCCTCCAATTTGGTGCGCATCAGCCGCGCGGCAGCAGGTGCCCAAGAGCCGTCTTCAATAAGGCCAACCCGGCGGTTTCGGAATCCCTTTGTCCGTAAATGTTCCAAAAACTCCCTCATGGGCGGAAACAGTCCTCCGTCATAGGTGGAGCTGGCTAAAACCAACTTCCCGCAGTAGAACGCACTGGCAACAGCGTAGGAAAGATCTGTCACAGTGAGATCACATATGTTGACCTGTACGCCTTTTTTCTCTAATTTACCCTTGAGGGTCTTCGCCGCATGGGCAGTATTTCCATGGATGGATGCGTGAGCGATCAGGATGCCCTCCGGTTCTTCCGGTTTCCATTGTGACCAGAGATCATAGAGCCGCAGGTACTCCCCCAAGTCTTCTGTGAGCATGGGGCCATGGAGCGGGCAGATCGTTTTGATCTCCAGCGCGGAGATTTTTTTCAGCAGAGCCTGCACCTGTGCGCCATATTTCCCGATAATATTGTAATAATACCGTCGGGCCTGCGGCACCCAGGGGGCACGGGCAGTCCGTTCCAGTGAGCCAAAGCGTCCGAAGGCATCCGCCGAGAACAGGATTTTTTCCGTTTCCTCATACGCCGTCATCACCTCCGGCCAGTGTACCATCGGCGCCAGCAGAAAGCGCAGCCGGTGCAAACCCAAGGAAAGCGTATCTCTTTCGCCAACCTCCAGCATACGGTCTTCCGACAATGCACCTGTGCCGAAGAACTGCTTGATCAGGGTAAATGTTTTCGCGTTTCCCACGATCTTCATCTCCGGGTACTTTTGTGCCAGCCGCATGAGGCTGCCGGAATGATCCGGCTCCATGTGTGTAACCACAAGATAGTCGGGGCTGCGCCCCTCCAACACCCGCGCCACATTGGAAAGCCATTCTTCCGCTGCCCGTGCGTCCACGCTGTCCATCACGGCAATCTTCTCATCCAGAATGACATAGGAGTTGTAGCTCACTCCCATAGGCTGGACAGAGTACTGGTTTTCAAAGAGTGCCAATGTGTTATCATCCACCCCTACATAGCGGATGGCATCTGTTACCGTTTGAATGGTCATAATACAAAACAACTCCTTATCATCTGTTCAAGACCTGCATCTCTGGGTTCTTCTCCCCGAATTTCTCGCGCAGCGCACTGCAGATATCCTCCCGGGACTTGCCCTGTTTCTCACCGTTTTTAATGAGCTTGTACGCCTGGAACAGCGCCGAGGGGCCGATCTCGCTGCTGAAAAAGCCGATGCCCTGATTCCATGCCAGCAGCTCGAACACGTCGTCCAACGCGGCACTCTCCACACCGTGGATATATGCCTTTACCAGCTCCCGCGCCGCCTGCCTCATCCGGCCCGCACCGACAGCGTTGGTCAGGGACAGCAGCAGCCGCGTTTCATAGGGCAGTACGCGCTTCTCGCTCTGCCATGTGGTCTCCCAAAAATCCACGGCGATCTGCCCCAGCTTTTCATCGATCATGGGATAGTTCAAAAGAGCCAGCGGCTTGAAGGGAGCGGAGTTGTCGCCTTCCTTCTTCTCCACACGGCAGAACCAGACATGGAACTCCGCCTCACTCCGCCGCTCGGTGTGGTGCTCGTAGCCCAAGCCCTCCATGACAACGTACAGTGGATGCGGCTCAAAGGTCTGGATGATGTGTAATCCTTCGCCCACCTCCAACGCCTCAGCTCTTTTCTTCAGCCCTTCAAAGAAGCTGCCCTGTATATGGCGCACATCCACGGTCTGAAACCCCTGCGCCTTATTCTTCCAGTTTTCGTAGCTCATGCGGTTATTCTCCTTTCTTCACTCGATAAAACCAGATGTGATATTCGCTGCCGCTTACCTTCTCCGTGTGATGCTCAAAGCCCATAAGGGCCAGCACCGGGTACAGGGGGACAGGCTCGAAGGTCTGGATGATATGCAGTCCTTCGCCGTTTTTCAGCGCGGCAGCCTTTGCCTTCAATGCGGGGAAGAAGTCCATCTTTTTGCCCCGCACGTCCATCACTTCAAATGTTCCGATTTTGTCCTTCCAGTTCTCATAACTCATAGTCTTTGCCTCTCTTGCAGAAAGCTCACACCTCTTCAAAGGAATCCTTACCCACGTCGTCTAGCTTAGGACAGCCCACCAGGGTGATGTGTCCCTTGATGAACCGCTCGTGGAAAGCGGCGTAGGCATAGGCGGTGCAGTCGGCGGCGATCAGGAGCCGTGCGCCGTCAAAATACGGGGCGTTTATCCTGATCGATTTCAATGATCCGTCGTTTCATGTTCGATCCTCCTGTTGCTTTTGTGCGTTCATTGTACTATACTAAGAGCAATAAGTCAGTTGAATTTTCAACGAAAGAGAACTTTTTATGAAAGAATTTTTTCCGGTACTTCATACGGCGGCGCTTTTCTCCGGCATTTCCGATGATGAGCTTGCCGTCATGCTCTCCTACCTTGGGGCGAGGATCGACACCTTCCCCAAAGGCTCACGCCTGCTCCGCGCCGGGGAGCAGGTGGAGGAGGTGGGTCTCGTGCTGGCGGGCAGTACCCTCATCGTGCAGGAGGATATCTGGGGAAACCGCAACATCCTCTCTAAGACCGGGCCGGGGCAGACCTTCGCGGAGGTATTCGCCTGCGCGCCGGGAGCGGTGCTGAACGTGAGCGTAGAGGCGGAGAGCGCGGTGACGGTGATGTTTCTGCACATAAGGCGCGTTTTGAGCGTGTGCCCCTCCGCCTGCTCCCACCACAGCCGGATCATCCGCAACCTGCTGGACGAACTGGCAGAGAAGAACCTGCGGCTCAACGAAAAGCTCACCCACATGGCCCAGCGCACGACGCGTGCAAAGCTAATGTCCTATTTTTCCGCCGAGGCCCAGCGGCGCAGCGTCTATGAGTTCGACATTCCGTTTTCAAGGCAGCAGCTTGCGGATTACCTCGGTGTGGAGCGCAGCGGGCTGTCTGTAGAGCTTGGAAAAATGCGGGATGAGGGCCTGCTCGACTTTCACAAAAGCCATTTCCTTCTCAAAACGCCGGAGACTGACCGTCCCTTTCCTTCTGCGCGTTAAGGAGCCCTCTTTGGGCGTATTGGCAAGTGCGGATAACCCCGTCAGCCACGGAGCGTCGGGGTTTTGCAGATGGAAGAAGCAGCTATACTACGCATAAAAACACAGCCGCAGAGTACATCTGTGGCTGTGTTTTGTGTTCAGTTGCTCACTGTTGTGTGGACTGGATATGGAGAGACAACACATCTCCCGATCTTACATGGGTTATCTTATCTGCCATCACTCTGGCAGTTTGCCTTGCAGATATGTCGGCATTCCCGCTGCGGTCGTATCCGGCCTGACCTTAAACATGGCTTTTTGAATCTACCTCCCTTATCGGTTTTCCGCGATATATTTCTCCGCCATGTGAACTGCCACCGCGCCGTCCGCCACGGCGGTGACCACCTGACGGAGGGGCTTCGTCCGCACGTCGCCCACGGCGTAAACGCCGGGAATACTGGTTTCCGTGGTCTCTCCGGCCACGATATAGCCGCCGCCGTCCAGCTCCAGTTGACCCACCGCCAGCGCCGTGGCGGGCTGTCGGCCCACGCTGACAAATACGCCGTCGCAGTCCACCACGCTTTCCTCACCGGTGACGGTGTCCCGCAGGCGGACGCCGGTCAGCCTGTCCCCGGAAAGCAGCGCGGAAACGACGCTGTTCCAACGGAATTCCACGTTTTCGGCCTGTGCCAGCGGCTCGTGATAGATCTTGGTGGCCCGCAGGGTGTCTCTGCGGTGGACGAGGATCACTTTTTTCGCCACGCGGCTGAGAAGGAGGGCATCTGCCGCGGCGGAATTGCCGCCGCCCACCACGACCACCGTTTTGCCCTTGTAAAACATCCCGTCGCAGGCGGCGCAGTAGGCCACGCCTCGGCCCACCAGTTCCGACTCTCTGGCCACGCCCAGCGTTCTGGGGTTCGCACCGGTGGCCAGCACCACGGTTTTCCCCAGAAAGATCCCCTCGCTGGTCTCCACGAGCTTGGGAACCGCCGTCAGATCCATGCGGAGGACTTCTGCGTATTCGCTGCGTGCCCCGAAGCGCTCCGCCTGCTTTTGCATCTTCTCCGCCAGAGAGAAGCCGTCTATCCCGTCCTCAAAGCCGGGATAGTTGTCGATCTGCTCGGTCAGGGCCATCTGCCCTCCGGCGGACAGTTTTTCCAGCACGATGGTGTCCAGCCCCGCCCGTGCCGCGTACAGGGCGGCGGTGTAGCCGCCCGGTCCGCCCCCCACCACGAGCATATCATAAACATGATTGTTGTTCATATCTAAACCCTCCGTTATTTCGCCAAGGCTTCCTGAATGAAACGGTCGATTTCTGCCTTTGAGCCGGGCGCGGTGATGGAATCCACGGCCTTTCCGTTCCGGTACAGCACCAGAGTTGGGATGTCCTCGATCCCCTCGGCCCCCGCCAGCCGCGGCTCCTCGTCAATGTTGATCTTGCCGACGGCGAGGCTGTCCGCGTATTCCTCTCCGATCTTCTCATACGCGGAGCCGATCCTCCGGCAGTAGCCGCACCAGGGCGCCCAGAAATCCACCAAAACGGGCTTTTCCTTCCGGATCGCCTGCTCAAACTGCTCCTGATTCATGTTCATAGCTGCCATATCTGCCAGCTCCTTTCCTTTGTTTGGGTATTCTCAAGACTCCGGTCTCGCCCCACACCACATCGTGACCTCAACCTGAGATGACGGTAGCCATATAAAAAATACCTCCTATTTTCCTTACTCAGACTCTGACTGATAGGTTCTTCTTTTCTAATGGAACATACGCTTAACCGCAGATCGACGGTCGCGCATTTTACCGTTGCCTTGCTTCCCCCAGAGTCGTTACATGTGGTACACCGCAGCGGAGCGAAGTCCTTCCGGCAGGCCGTCGGGCGCAGCAGGTGAAAGTTCCCAGCGTACCTGCCCCGCCCACTGGGAGGCGACGGCGGAGAAGTGGAGCATGACAATACCGAGATCCAATGCGGCATCCAAATTATCGGTGTAGGCATCCTCCTGCTGCACCAAATAGATGCTGTGATCCTGCACAAGGAAGCCATAGGGCTGACGGTTGAGATAGCTGGGGGAGAGCGAAGCGGCGTAGAAGGACTGCCAGAGCATATCGTCGTAGAAGTCCATCATCTCGTCAAGCCCAGACTTGTTGCTCCAGCTCCCCATGTGAACCAAATCGTGCACGCCCTTTTTGGGCGCGTAGTACTGCTGCTCGGCCCGCACATCGATCTGAGACATACTTAGGATATTCAGCCGCAGCTTTTTTGCGGTCTTTTCCCCGTAGCCAAAGGCAACGATTGCCGCCACCTCTAACGGGGTGGCGAGAGACAGTGCCTTTTTGATTTTGTCGCTGTCGGTGAAGGTCATCCAGCAGGTGTCAATGTCCAACTCAGTCAGCTTGAGGACGAGATCTTCCATCATGTAGCCGGCGTTGATGGCCGCATAGGAATGCGAGGCAGACATAAGGAGCAGGTAGTGCGGTGCTCCGATGAGAAATTGATTATAGCCCGCTGAGCTCTCCAGCGCCGGCTGTGCATCCTTGTCCAAGACGATCAACTCCGTTGCAATCTCCGGGACAAGACGGGGGCAGGTCTTTTCATAGTAGGATCGGAGCTGGCCGATAGCCTCGCTCGGAACTTCCTTTTCGCGGAATGCGCGAACGGATCTGCGATTTTGAATCATAGCGCTGTAATTCATAGTAGTATCTCCTATTCTGATGTCTTTGGTTTTCTTATAAATCGTCTATCAGTGCGGTGCTCTTGGCGTAGGCGGTACTGCGTGCCTCAAAGAAATCGGTCTTGACCATGTTGGCGTCGGCGTACTGGCTGACCCATTCCATGCTCTCCGGTTCGCTCTCAAAGCCTGGATACAATGCGGGATAGCCAAGGCTCGTCCAGCGGAGGTTGCCGAGATAGCGGATGTAATCGCTGATCATCTGCCGGTTCAGCCCCGGGATGTCGTCGCCGATCACATAATGCCCCCATGCGATCTCCTGCTCCACGCCCTCACGCATCATCTCGCGCAGCGCTTGTACGCTCTCGGCGGTGAACAACTCCGGCTGCTCCTTTTGCAGCTCCGTGATGATATTGCGGAACAGCCACAAGTGCGTGTTCTCATCGCGGTTTATGTAGCGAATCTCCTGCGCCGAGCCGGGCATCTTCCCGTTTCGGGAGAGATTGTAGAAGAACATAAAGCCGCTGTAAAAATAGATGCCCTCCAAAATATAGTTTGCCATCATCACGCGCAGCAGCGTGGAAGCGTCCTTCCGCTCCTGAAACTCGTTGTAGCAGTCCCCAATGAAGGTGTTGCGGCGCAGCAGATGCTCGTCCGTTTTCCATTGGTAGAGGATGTCATTGCGCTCCACGGGGGAACAGATGGTGTCGAGCATATAGCTGTAGCTCTGTGAGTGGACACACTCCTGAAACGCCTGAATGGACAGGCAGAGATTGACCTCGTTGGCGGTAATGTAGGCGCCGATATTAGGCAGGTTCGCTGTCTGAATGGAGTCCAAAAAGACAAGAAAACTCAGAATTTTATCGTAGGCGCTGCGCTCGGCTGACAGCAGGCGGGGATAGTCCTTCACATCCTGCGAGAGATTGATCTCCTCAGGGATCCAAAAGTTGTTCATGGCCTGCCGGTACCAGTCGCTGACCCAAGCGTACTTCATATTGTTGAAGTCATTGAGGTTGGTGGTATTGCCGCCGATCATGCGCCGCAGGCGCACATCAGGGTCGCCCTCCGGGTTAAAGAGGGGCTTTTTCTTCAGTTCCGTCATGCTATCCTCCTTATGACGAGCAGCTTTCGCAGGCCTCGACCTCAAGGGCCTTGCTGCGGACATAGTAAATGGTCTTGACGCCGGCCCTCCACGCCTCCAAATACAGTCTGAGCACCTGACGCATGGAATAGTCGTTGGTGATATAGAGATTCATGCTCTGCGCCTGGTCAATATGTCTCTGGCGAAGGCCCGCGGCGCGTACCGACCAGCTTTGGTCGATCAGATGCGCTGCCTTATAGTACCACCATGTGTCCATAGAAAGCTCCGGAGCAACGCGGGGCAGCATGCTGCCCTTTTTTTCCTCTAAAAAGAATTTCTTCATAATTGGATCTATGCCCGCCGACGTGCCGGAGAGGATAGATGTGCTGGAGGTCGGTGCGACCGCCAGCAGATAGGCGTTGCGCATTCCCTGCACCGCCACCGTTTTCGCAAGCGCCCGCCACTTTTCGGAGGTATAACCCCGCTTTTCAAAATACGCGCCAGTCTGCCAGTCGCTGCCCTCAAAGAGCGCGTAACGACCCTTTTCCAGTGCCAGAGCTGTGTCCGCCTTGACAGCGGCGTAGTTGATGAGCTCGAACACTGCGTCGGTGAAGGCAAGGTGCTCATCGCTCTCCCAGTGGATGCCGCGCTTTGCCAGCATGTGGTGGTAGCCGCTGACGCCCAGGCCGATGCTGCGGTACTTCTGATTGGTAAGCCGCGCGTATTCCAACGGGTAGAAGTTGAGGTCGATCACATTATCCAGTGCGCGGATGGCCGTTTCCACCGTGCGTTCCATATAGGCCTCGTCCTCCACCGGCAGATTACCGAGAGACAGACTCGCCAGATTGCAGACCACAAACTCACCTGGGCGTGTGGCCGTCACCACAATTGTGTCGCCGTTCTCCGTGTGCACCTCAGTGCTGATGTGCTCGATGGGTGCCATGTTCTGCGCGATCTCCGTACAGAGATTGGAGCAATAGATCATTCCCGTGTGGCCGTTTGGGTTCATATGATTTACACTGTCGCGATTGAAAGCGAAGGGTGTGCCGGTCTCCACTGCCGAGCGAAGCACCAGCCGCACGATGTCCTTGACGGTGACGCTGCGCTTTTCGATGCGCGGGTCATTGACGCAGTCCAGATACCGCTTCTCCCATTCTGTACCCCAGTAATCCTCCAGTGCGTAGCCCTTGACCGTGAGGATCTCATGCGGACACATGAGATGCCACGGCGCGTCTATGTTCTCCTCCGCCAGTCGCCAGAATAGATCCGGATAGCACACGGCGGGAAACACATCATGTGCCTTCATGCGGTCGTCGCCGTTATTGGTGCGCAGTTGAAGGAATTCCGGCAGATCCCGGTGCCATGCGTCTAAGTAAACCGCCACAGCGCCCTGCCGCATCCCCAACTGATCCACCGCCACGGCGGTGTCGTTGACCAGCCGGATCCAGCGGATAACACCGCCTGCCGCCCCTTGAAAGCCGCGGATGGTGCTGCCTGCAGCGCGCACCTTACCGAAGTACATCCCCATTCCACCGCCGAATTTAGAGACCTTTGCGAAGTTGTCCAGCGAGCGGTAGATGCCGTCCAGACTGTCCGGCACAGTGTCCACAAAGCAGCTTGAAAGCTGATGGTAGGGCTTTCGTGCGTTGGACATGGTAGGTGTCGCCATTGTGACCTCCATACGGCTGAGCATATCGTAAAAGCGTTTTACCCACCCCATGCGGTCAGAGCCTTCGTTCATAGCAAGATGCAGCGCGATACCCAAAAACATCTCCTGCGGTGTTTCCAGCGGCACGCGGCTGCGTGACTGGATCACATAGCGTTTGAGCAGCAGGTCAAGGCCGGAGTAGGTGAACAGCTCGTCCCGTTCCGGGCAGAGAAAGTCCTCCGCCATGGCAATCTCCTCGTGGGTATAGTGGGCAAGGATATAGTCACCGTAGAGTCCCTTATCCGTCAGATAGCGAAGCTTGCCATAGAGGTCGCAGACGCCGCGCCCCTCCCATTCCTGTGCGTTGCGACAGCGAAAGGAGTGGTTCAGAAGCCGCGCCGCGATGAACTCCCACTTGGGTGCCTCTGCCGTAGTCAGCTCTACCGCCGCCTTGGTCAGTGCCTCAGCCCGCTCATCCTCCGTCATGCCCAGACGACAGAAACTCTCAAACTTCATTTGAAGCGCCGCGAGGGAGTAGACTTCCTCGGTAAAATCCATCTGGATGCGGCGCAGCACCTCGTCAAGCGAGTCATCCCCCACCGTCCGCGCGATGGTATGCCGGACACGGCGCAGCGCAGACCGCTTTTCGCGGTAGAGGATGTACGCCTTGGCCACCTCATAGTGTCCGCACTCCATGAGCGTTCGCTCCACCTCGTCCTGCACACGTTCCACGGTGAGCGGCACTGTGACGGAGAGATTGTTGAGAACGGTGGCGAGGATCTCATCCATCTCTCTGCTCCCGATCTCCTTGCCCTGTCCGTCAAACGCCTTTTTCATGGCGTTGAAAATTTTCTCCTGTTGAAAGGGAACAGACTCCCCGTTTCGTTTTCTGATCTCCATTTCGATCCTCTCATCTTCTCCGGTCACTTCTCATGTCCTTTTGGGAAAAGAGCGGGCAAGCGCAGTATCACGCTTGCCCGCTCTATTTTTGAAAGCCGGTTTTTCTGCAGCCGACGCGGCGGGGCTGTTTGTTGTCTGTTGTCTTGGTTTTGGCTTTCCTGCCAGTTACTTCATAGATTCCAGAATGGCGTCCGCCAGTGCTTCCAGCTCAGTGCGCTTGTCCGTGCCCATGGACGAGGCGAGGCTGAGCCGCTCGTTGAGCACCGTCATGTTCTTAAGCTCATTGTTGACGAATTTCTGCATGAGGTCACCGGACTTCACCGCCCATGAGCCGTTTTCAATGATGGCAAAGGTGCGGTTTTGCAGATTCAGTGCCTTCATATCCATGAGGAAGTCATGCATGGCAGGGTAGATGCCGAGGTTGTAGGTCACAGAGGCCAGGACAATGTGACTGTACTTAAACGCCTCGGAGATCAGCTGGGAGACATGAGTGGAGGACACATCGTACATCGCCACCTTGCTCATGCCCTTATCGCAGAGCGACGTCGCCAGAGCCTGCGCCGCGTTCTCCGTGTTGCCATACATAGAGGCGTAGACGATGAGCACGCCCTGGGTTTCAGGGGCATAGCGGCTCCATGTGTCGTACTTTTCGATGAACCAGCCCAGATCCTTGCGCCACACGGGGCCGTGGAGCGGGCAGATGTACTTGATCTGATCCAAAACGCCGCCGGCCTTTTTCAGCAGGAGCTGGATGTGGGGGCCGTACTTGCCCACGATGTTGGTGAGGTAGCGGCGGGCGTCGTCCAGCCAGTCCCGCTCGAAGTCCACCTCGTCGGCGAACAGCTTGCCGTCCAGCGCGCCGAAGGTGCCGAAGGCGTCGGCGGAAAAGAGGACGCCGTCGGTGACGTCGAGGGTCACCATGGCCTCCGGCCAGTGAACCATAGGCGCGCCCACAAAGGTGACGGTGTGCTTGCCGAAGGAGAAGGTGTCGCCCTCCTTCACCTCGATGCACTCATGTCCGTCCACATGGAAGCCGAACTGCCGCATGAGCATGAATGCCTTCTCGTTGGAGATCAGTTTCACCTTGGGATGGCGTAGCAGGATCTCCTCGATGCAGGCGGCGTGATCCGGCTCCAGATGGTTGACCAGCAGGTAGTCCAGCTCGCGGCCATCCAGCACATACGCCAGATTTTCCAAAAGCTGGCGGCAGGCAGACCAGTCCACCGTGTCAAAGAGCACCGTCTTTTCATCCAGCAGGCAGTAGGCGTTGTAGCTTACGCCCCGGGGAATGGGAAAGCAGTTTTCAAACAGGGCCAGGCGATGGTCGTTGGCGCCCACCCAGTAGAGGTCGTTCGTTACTTTACGCACGCAATACATCTTATCTTGCCTCCTTCACGGCCTCAAGCCTTTACAAATTGATCCTTCGTCTCCGCGCACTCGGGACACACCCACTCGGCGGGAAGCTGCTCAAAGAGCGTACCGGGCGCGATCTCGCCGTCCTCGTCGCCCAACTCCGGCACATACTCGTAGCCGCAGCCGCTGCAGACGTAGCGGTCGCCGATGGGAGCGGGCTTCGGCGGCGTGGGCCGCTTCATCTTTACCATGGGCGGCGCGGGCAGCTTTTCGCCGCTATCCAGCGCGGCAGTGAGCAGGGGCAGGATCTCCTCCACATCGCCCACGATGCCGTAGTCGCAGTTCTTGAAGATAGGCGCGTTACCGTTCTTATTGATGGCCACGATGGTGGAGGCGTCCTTGATGCCCTTAAGGTGCTGGGATGCGCCGGAGATGCCGCAGGCGATGTACAGATTGCCGGTGAACTTCTGACCGGACATACCCACATAGCGGTTCAGCGGCAGATATTTGAGAGTCTCCGCCACAGGGCGGGAAGAACCGATGGCCGCGCCGGCGGCCTTGGCCAGCGACTCTACCAGTTTCATGTTCTTTTTCTCCCCGATGCCCTTGCCCGCGGAGACCACCCGCTCCGCCTGCGGGATGGGCGTATCCATAGGAATGCCCACGGAGAAGTCGTGACCATCCTTCTTCAGCGCCGCCACAAGGTCGGCCACCTGCTGGGCAGCATCCCCCTCCCGGAAGATGGTCTTTTTGCGAATGCCCGTGATGGGCGCGGGTTTCTTGGCCGCCGAACGGCTCTCGCCGCCGGAGCTCTTGCCCAGCCTGCCCAACAGATGAGAGGCGATGACCACCCGCTGGATCTCATTAGTGCCCTCGTAGAGGGTGGTGATCTTGGCGTCGCGGTAGGCCCGTTCCACCTCCATGCCCTTGAGGTAGCCGCTGCCGCCGTGGATCTGCAAGGCATCGTTGGTGACCTCCAGCGCGATGTCCGAGGCGTACATCTTCGCCATGGCGGACTCCATGCCGTAAGGCGCGTGCTGCTCCTTCAGCTCCGCCGCGGAGTAGATGAGGAACCGGGCGCAGCGCAGCTTGGTTGCCATATCCGCCAGCTTGAAGGCGATGCTCTGCTGGGCCGCGATGGGCTTGCCGAATTGGACGCGCTCCTTGGAATAGCTCAACGCGTGCTCAAACGCGCCCTGGGCGATGCCCAGCGCCTGCGCGGCGATGCCGATGCGTCCGCCGTCCAGCGTGGACATGGCAATCTTGAAGCCCTCGCCCTCCTTGCCCAATAGGTTTTCCTTGGGAACCTTCACGTTGTTGAAGATCAGCTCCGCCGTGGAGGAGGAGCGAATACCCATCTTGTCATAGTGGTCGCCGAACTCAAAGCCCTTCCAGCCCTTCTCCACGATGAAAGCGGAGATACCCCGGGTGCCGATGTCCGGCGTGGTGACGGCGAAAACCACATAGGTGTCCGCCTTAGGGGCGTTGGTAATGAAGATCTTGCCGCCGTTGAGGAGGTAGTAGTCCCCCTTATCCAGCGCCGTGGTCTCCGTGCCGCCGGCGTCGGATCCGGCGTTGGTCTCCGTAAGGCCGAAGGCGCCGATCTTCTCGCCCTTGGCCAGCGGAACCAGATATTTCTTCTTCTGCTCCTCGGTGCCATAGGCGAAAATGGGCCATGAGCCGAGGGAGACGTGGGCGGAGAGGATTACGCCCGTGCCGCCGTCCACACGGGCCAGCTCCTCCACCGCGATGGCGTAGCTCAGAGCATCAAGACCGGCACCGCCGTACTCCTTGGGGTAGGGAATGCCCATCCAGCCCAGCTTACCCAGCTTCTTGACAGCCTCCTCGGGAAACTCGTTGTTCTGATCCATTAAAAATGCGAGGGGCTTGATCTCCTCCTCCGCAAAACTCCGGATCTTCGCGCGCAGCTCTTCGTGCGCCGACGTGGTTTGAAACAGCATACGGGTACCTCCTTTTAAAATTTTACAGCTTGCTTGTATCTTGGGGATCGGATCCGCCGGTCAGCAGCCTGCGCAGGCTCACGGCACGGAACGCCTCGTCCTGCTTTTGCTGCAAGGCCGCCAGCTGACAGTGGATGGTGCACCGCCCATGCTTGTCCTGCCAGCGGCATTTATATCCCGGCTCCATGCAGGCGCACAGGATGCCCCGCTCCCCCACGACCCCCATGAGATCGTAGAGGGAGGTCGCGTCCAGATCGCAGGACAGCGCGCAGCCGCCGAGAGCGCCGCGGCTCACCCGCACCAAATTGCCGGCGGAGAGCTTGCGCAGAATCTGGTAGGCAAACTGATTGGGGATCAATTCCGTTTCCGACATCTCGGCCACCGAATGCTTCTCCCCGTCCAGCAGCACCCGCAAAATGCGCAGCGCGTAGTCCGTCTCTTTGGTGATGATCATGCTCCACATCCTCTTTTCGCTTGCTTGTTAATACTATCATATCAATCTTGATAAATTTTGTCAAGATTATTTCAAAAAAAATATTGCTTTCATACAGACCGCCCCAGCCCGGGTCAGCTTCGCTTTCCATTCAGCGAAAAGCCATGTTCCTTACAATTATAGAAGCCAAAAAGCTGTGCCGTGGCAGTCCGCCGAAAGCAGAAAAGACTATGCCTGAAAACCAGAAAGCGGAGAAATTGGTTGGGGCTCGCAGGGGTCGCCCATCCAAGGCGGATGAGGCGATTCCTGACAAGCCTAAGCCATCCAACCGAAACAAGCAATAAAGTGCGTGCTTTTCATTTTATTCATGCCGATCATTCTTGGGAGACAGTAGAAAAATTTCCATTGTTATTGACATGATGTGCGTTACAGAGTAAAGTATTCATCAAGACTGATTCGCAATAAAGAATATCATGGTCGTTCCGTGATCGAGGTCATTATGATAAAAGGAAATGTAAAAATAGATCGCAAAAATCTCATCAGCATCCTGCAAAGCTGCCTTGTGCTGATTTTGGTGATCTTTGTCGCTCTGATGATGGTCGAGATCGGCAACCTGAAGGGCACGGCCCGCGTCATCAATTATGCCGGGCTGGTGCGCGGAGACACGCAGCGGGCGGTAAAGCTGGAGATCACAGGCACCCGAAACGATGAGTTGATCGCGTATTTAGACGATATCTTAAGCAATCTGACATCCGGAGAAGGGCACTACGAATTGGTAAAGCTCAAGGACGCGGCCTATCAGGAAAGGCTGGACAGCCAGCGTGCCTACTGGGAGCGGCTCAAGGCGGAGGTCGCGGCGGCCAGACAGCGTGGATATGAGAACACCCAAATCGTTGCCATGAGCGAGACCTATTTTGAAATGGCGGACGAAACGGTGTCTGCCGCGGAACACTATTCAGAAAAGATCGCCATGAAGATCCGCACTATTGAGATCCTCTCGGCACTGGATATGCTGTGCCTGGTGATCCTGATCATGCTCCAGACCGCCATGGCACTGAAAATGGCCCGGAAAAACCAACTGCTGGAGCAGAAGGCATACATCGACATCCATACCGGCCTGCCCAACAAAGGCTCCTGCGAGGAGCTTCTCAACAACAGGGAAATTCTCCGGGAGTCTACGGCCTGCGTCATATTTGACCTGAACAATCTGAAAACCGTCAACGATACGAGGGGTCATTCGGCGGGTGATCAACTGATCCTGAGCTTTGCCCGGCTTTTACGCCGGGTGATCCCGGAAAAGCATTTCGTGGGCAGATACGGCGGCGACGAATTTATGGCGGTCATTTACCATACGGACCGGCAGGAGGTGGAGGGCATACTGGACAGTCTGCGCAGGGAAGCCGACGCTGCAAACCGTGACGGCAATCAGCTTCCTCTCAGCTACGCCTACGGTTGGGCGATCTCCGCCGATTATGAAGGCTGCATCATGCAAACGCTGCTGGACAAGGCCGACTATTGCATGTACGAAAATAAGCGAGCCTACTACGCCACCCACGACCGGAGAGCGCCAAGGCCATAAGGCTCTTTTCAAACGAAAAACAGCAAGAACGAATTCGTCGCCACTATTGCGAAAAAAGCCTGGCCTGACGAAGAAAGGACAGGGAGGCGGCACTGAACGTCCACGTCGCAGTTGTGATGGAGGTACTGAAGGCTGGTGGCAGCGTGCAGTTCATCAGCTTCGTTAGCTTTGAGGTGAAGGGGTGCGCTGCCTGATCTGCCAGTTCGATGGTTTGCTGTACAGGAAACTCACCAGCAGGTACTTTACGATGAACGCTGGGGCGAGGGACGGACGACTATCTTCTTTGCTGCACAACTGCACCATTTTCTCATACACGGACGATAGATCCAGCACTGCCTCACATTTCCGGAGGATGGTCTCCTGCTGCATTAGATACTCGATTAATCTGCCAAGCTGATCTGGCCATTGCTGTAACGATACACAGCTGCCCTCCAGGTACAAGGTTTTTGCTGGATTTTTGCCAGTTCTCTTGCTCCAATTATACAACAGATTGGCCTCTATGGATTGAAATATAAGGCTTTTTCTTTTATTCAGTGCATATTAAGTTAGGATGTGCAGTAGATGCTCCATTTTACCGCAGGACAAAGTCTTTTTCTGTGACAAGGTTACATTGATAAAAAAATCCGGTGCTTTTGGAGCACCGGATTTTAAGAAGGTGAATTACGCTTTCCACAGACTGTGGAGGTTGCAGTAGGCGTAGACCGCCTCGACCTCATCGCCCTCGCAGAGAGCGAAGCAGACCTCCGGCTTTTCGCCGGGATGCAGTTCCTTACGCTGATTGCCCTGCTTGGTCTGGAGAGATACCCATTCGATGTAGTGCTCCGGCAGCATGGGGTGCTCTACGGAGCCGACCTTGACATGGACGATGCCGTTTTCCACCGTCCAGACAGGAACGTGCTTCTCCACGGCGGCGTCGGTGGTGCCGGGAACGATCTCGCTCATCGGCTCGCCGCAGCAGACGACAGGGACGCCTACGTCCTTAACTTTGGCAATGATGTTACCGCAATGCTTGCAAATGTAAAACTTCTGCTCCATGATAATTCTCCTTTTCTTTCTTTAATAGTTTTCTGCGTGAATTTCAAAATAGCTCTGGGGATGGTTGCAGGTGGGGCAAACCTCCGGGGCCTTCTCGCCCACGACGATGTGACCGCAGTTGCGGCACTCCCACACCTTGACCTCGCTCTTGGCGAAGACCTCCGCCATCTCCACATTGTGCAGCAGGGCACGGTAGCGCTCCTCGTGGTGCTTTTCAATGGCGGCGACCAGGCGGAAACGCTGGGCCAGCGCATGGAAACCTTCCTCATCGGCTGTTTTGGCAAAGCCGTCGTACATATCCGTCCACTCGTAGTTCTCACCCTCAGCGGCGGAGAGAAGGTTTTCTGCGGTGTCGCCAATGCCGTTCAGTTCTTTGAACCACAGCTTGGCGTGTTCCTTCTCATTATCAGCGGTTTTGAGGAACAGTGCCGCGATCTGCTCAAAGCCTTCCTTCTTGGCCTTGGATGCAAAATAGGTGTACTTGTTGCGTGCCTCGGACTCATCGGCAAAGGCAGCCATCAGGTTTTTTTCGGTTTGAGTTCCTGCGTATTTCGTTTCTTTCATGGTGGATACTCCTTCCTGTTTTTCTGCTTTTATTGTAGCAAATCTATGATTTTCTTCTGTGACGAAGTCACATTCCTTGCATGGGAGCTTTCCTACCTTTGTATTCGGTATATTCCGATTGTAGCACTTTGAGCAGAAAAAAACAATTTTTTCAAAAGCTGCTACATTTTCCGTCCTCATATGTGTGTCGGCTGATATTCGGAGTCGAATGCTACATGTGAGCCTTGTTCGTAATGCCCACCGATCATGACCGTAGCGGCAGTCACAGCATCCACATGAAAGCGTTCCCGGTAATGCTTGCATTTTCGTAAAAAAACGTTATAATTGAATCAGTTAAATCAAAGGAGGTATCAAATCATGAAATCACATAAATACTGGTCCTTAGGCGCACTTTTCTGTATGTTGGGATGCATTTATTCTGGAATCAAAAAATCTATGACTGCGCATAAATACTTTGCCTATTCTTCATTGCTTTGTATGGGCATGTCCATTTATTCCGGTCACAAACTGGTTTCTCCAAAGAAGAAAAAAATCACTAAATCAAATAATAGTGAGAATGGTTAAACAAAAAATTTCCTTTCTTTATCTTTATTCTCCTTGCCCTGCGGGACCAGTATGATTTTGAATACGGAACCGATAAAGAGGTTGATGGTGCTGTCATCAACGACAAGTGCAAGGCTCTGGCGCAAAAGGTCAAAGAGATTATCGACACCAAATCTTCGTTTGCTGACTGGCTGAACAATCAGAACGTCCGCAATCAGTTGAAGCTGGAGATCAAAATCTGCCTTGTAAAAAACGGCTATCCTCCACAGTACAGCCCCGAAGTTCTCAAAAAGGTCATGGAACAGGTAGAGAACTTTGAGGAGAACAATTAAATCATCCATAAAGAAAAAAATACAGCTATATTCAGGCTTCACACTGAAATATAGCTGTATTTTTTTGCATCGCTAACAATTGTTGTGCTTTCTCTTGAAAACAGCGTAAAGATTTATTATAATAAGATAAATAGTTGTGGATTTTGCAAAGGAGCTGTGAGGAATGAATCGGAACTGCCGCCGTAAAACAGAAAAGGTCTATGTGAAGGTGAACTCTGATTTTGACGCAACCGGCTATATGCAGCCCCGGCAGATCACATGGGGCGATGGCCGGACGTATCCCATCGAGCAAGTGCGGGACTTTCGCCCCGCAAATACCATTGCCGATATGCCCGGCGACTGTTATACTGTAATGGTAAAAGGGCAGGAGCGGCACCTGTTTTTCGAGCGTTCCGACCCACGGTTTCCATCCCGGTTCGGCAGATGGTTCGTGGAGGTGGAAACCAAATAACACAGAGGAGGGCTGAAGTATGGCAGCGCCGCGCACCTATCTGGCAATCGACCTGAAAAGTTTCTATGCCTCGGTGGAGTGCGTAGACCGCCATCTGGACCCCCTGACCACCAATCTCGTGGTGGCAGATGCCTCCCGCACCGAAAAGACCATCTGCCTTGCGGTGTCGCCCTCCCTGAAGGCCTACAAGATACCCGGCAGAGCACGGCTGTTTGAAGCCGTTCAGCGGGTGAAAGAGGTCAACGCTCAGCGGCTGCAAACTGCCATCCGGCAGAAAAAGGCAGTCCGGGGAGAGGATGGAAAATACCACTTTGCCAGAACCTCTTTTGATGCCAATGCCCTGAACGCAGACCCTGCACTGGGGTTGAGCTACATCGTTGCGCCGCCCCGGATGCAGCGGTATCTGGACGTTTCCACTCAAATCTACAAGACCTACCTCAAATATGTGTCCCCGGCGGATATCTACCCCTACTCCATCGACGAGGTTTTCATTGATGTGACGGGATATCTGCCCTACTACCACATGAGCGCCCACGAGCTTGCCATGACCATGGTGCGGGAGGTGCTGTACAACACCGGTATCACCGCAACGGCAGGCATCGGCACCAACCTCTACCTTGCAAAGCTGGCCATGGATATTGTGGCAAAGCATATCCCGGCGGACAAAGATGGTGTCCGCGTTGCAGAGCTGGACGAGCAGTCTTACCGGTATCTGCTGTGGAACCACCGCCCTCTGACGGATTTCTGGATGACTGGCCCCGGCACCGTCAAGCGACTGGAAGCCCACGGTATCTACACCATGGGGGATTTGGCACGGTTTTCCATCCATGGAGAAGATCGACTGTATGAGATTTTCGGCGTAGATGCAGAAATCCTTATTGACCACGCATGGGGCTACGAACCCTGCGGTATGGCTGAGATCAAAAGCTACAAGCCCAGCACCAACAGCATCAGCGAGGGACAGGTGCTTTCCACTCCTTATCCGTATGATAAAGCAAAACTCATTGTCCGGGAAATGGCAGAAATCTTGATGTTCCGGCTCACCGAAAAGAAGCTGGTGACGGAATCCATCACCTTGGAGATAGGCTACGACCGGGAGAATGTGGACAAGGGCGGTTATCGTGGTCTGACCCAGACCGACCGCTACGGCAGAACCATCCCCAAGGCAGCCCACGGCACCGTCCGGTTTGATGCGCCCACCAATCTGGGCAGCACCCTCATCAACGAAAGCGCAAAGCTGTTTGAGCGCATCACCGACCCGGCGCTGACGGTGCGGCGCATTACCATCAATGCCAACAAGGTCACGCCGGACGAGGGCTTCTATCAGGTGGACTTTTTCACCGACACCAAGAAGCTGGAAAAGGAGAAAAAAACTCCAGCAAGCCATGCTGGGTATCAAGAACAAGTACGGCAAAAACGCCGTGCTGAAAGCCAGCAGCTACGAAGAGGGTGCTACCATGCGACAGCGCAACGCACAAATCGGCGGGCATAGTGCAGGAGGTTCGGCGGGAGGTTCGGCGGGAGGTTCAGATGGAAAACTACAAAAATAGCAAAATCGGGCGGGAGACCGCCCAAAAGTACGGGAACATCCTAGAGATGGAACGCCCCCAGACCGAAGAATCCCTCCGCAAGCACCCCCGCATGACCCTTCAGAACCGTGCCAAGATCTTCTCGCCCTTCTCTCCGCTGCGGGGCTATGACGAGCAGCTTGCCGCAGAAAAGCAGCGCACCGAGCGGGTGACCAAGCGCATTTTGACCGAGGAAGAAATGTCGGCTCTGTCCGATCGGCTGATGCAGGTCACCAAGGGCATGACCATCACGGTGCGGTACTTCAAGGAGGATACCGCCCATCCGGAGGTTCCGGCGGTGGGCAGCTACCTCACCCTGACCGGAAAAGCAGACCGCATCGACCCGGTGTTCCGCACCTTGCAGGTGGGCGACACCGTGGTGCCCTTTGAAGATCTGGTGGAGGTCAGCGGGGAGGGTATCATGGACATTGATGTGTATCTGGGCATCGGGGAAGAATGAGATGACAAGAAATGTTGAAAGAGATATTTATGGGACAGTTCTTTCGATAAAATAACCTCAGAAGAAGCAAAACACACTTCGGATGGAGGAAAATACAATGGCAAACGATGATTACGGCTATTTTGGCAAAGGTGACACGGGCTATGCCCAGTACATGACGGCCTTCAACCGCAACTTCGGCGGCTCGCCCGCCCTCGCCCGGACGGTGACGGCTATCTGGGCAAGCAGGAACATCACGTCTCCAGAATTTTGTACTGAAAAAAGGGCTGCTGCACAGGGAACAGACCTTGTGCAGCAGCCCCTTATGGTATGTAGTAACTCAGTCCTTCTTCTCTGCTGTGCGGGCAAAGAAGTTGGCGAGGATCGCACCGGAAATGTTATGCCACACGGAGAACACAGCGCCGGGGATGGTAGCCAGCGGATACTGTGCAAAGTGTGCGGCGGCCAGACTGGTTGCAAGGCCGGAGTTCTGCATACCCACCTCGATGGAGATCGCGCGGCACTTGGTGGAGTCCAGCTTGAGCAGCTTGCCCACGCCAAAGCCGGTGAGGTAGCCCAGCACGTTGTGCAGGATGACCACCACAAGGATCAGCAGACCGCTGGTCATGATCTTGGCGCTGTTGGCGGAGACCACGGCGCAGATGATCAGCACGATGGCGGTAGTTGAGACCAAAGGCAGCACGCGGACGGCTTCCTCGGTGAATTTATGGAAGAAGTGATTGACCACAAAGCCCAGTGCGATGGGCACCAGCACCACCTTGACGATGGACATGAACATGCTCATGGGGTTCACGTCAACACGCTGGCCAGCGTACAGCAGGGTGAGCAGCGGGGTGAGGAGCGGAGCCAGCACGGTGGAAACAGCGGTCATGCCAACGGACAGTGCAACGTCGCCCTTGGAAAGGTAGGTCATCACGTTGGAAGAGGTTCCGCCGGGGCAGGTGCCAACCAGGATCACGCCAATGGCCAGCTCGGTGGGCAGGTGGAACACCTGCGTGAGCGCCCATGCCAGAAACGGCATGAGGGTAAACTGTGCAACGCAGCCCACGATCACATCCTTCGGACGGCTGAACACCACCTTGAAGTCCTCCGGCTTCAGGGTAAGGCCCATGCCGAACATCACGATGCCCAGCAGGTTATTGACCCACGCCGTCTTTACCACGCTGAACGGGCCGGGGAAGAACAGGGCACCCGCGGCCACCACAATAACGATGGCGGCCATGTACTTGCCCACAAAGTCGCTTACTTTTTCCAGTGTTTTCATGATGAAATCTCCTTTTTCAAAACACTTATTTTTGCGGATGCAAAGGCAATGAAACATCCGGAAAATGGCTTTCCCGCAAACAAAAACGCCCTTGTCCCCTACGGTCTGTAAGAGACAAAGGCGTGTAATATCCTCTGCGGTACCACTCTTATTGCCAGCACAACGCTGACCACTCAGTGCACGTCCAACAACGCGCGGCCCGTGATAACGGGGGCCTGCCGTTCCTGCTTACTGGGGCGCACACCGTCCATTCAGCCGGAAAGCTCGGAGAGGATCTTCCCACGGATGCCCTGCACTGCCTTGCACCAACCGGCAGCTCTCTGCAGCATTCCTTCCGGGTACTTTTTCTCGTCATAGCCGAATATTTCACTGCCACGGAGTATACTCTTCTGCCGGATCGAAGTCAAGAAAAACGACCCTTCTGGTTTTTCATCCGGCTCACGCCAAAAGTGAAGCTGATTCATGCAATGGCTGCTTTGTCGTTCCCTGCGGGTATTCGCCCTTACTGTGCCGGTGACACGGAGACATTTTTCGTTGCTCATGCCGCAGAGTATTACTGGTAAAGGCGCTGGAAAGAGATGGACTAATTTTCTGAAAGGGATTTTTATGGGACAACGCTCCTGATAGAATAGGCTCAGAAAGAGAAGCAAAACACACTTCGGATGGAGGAAAATACAATGGCAAACGATGATTACGGCTATTTTGGCAAAGGTGACACGGGCTATGCCCAGTACATGACGGCCTTCAACCGCAACTTCGGCGGCTCGTCCGGCGGCGGTGGCGGCGGCCACAACAATGGCGGTGGCAGTGGCGGAGACGGCAGCGGCTGCGGCTGCCTCATCGCCATTGCGGTGGTGGTCGTGCTGGTGCTCCTCGGCATGGGAAGCTGAGGGCAGCCCCACGGTGCAGAGCTGCTTGTGGTAAACGGCGGAAAAAACTAAAAAGCACTTGACCCTGACGCAGCGTCATAGCGTATACTGTGGCTGTCGCAAGGGAGGATAGCAAGATGATGACAGTGAACGAAGTGAGCAAGCGGACCGGAGTGAGCATCCGGACCCTGCAATATTACGATAAAATCGGTCTGCTGCATCCGGCGCATCGAACGCAGGCGGGATATCGCCTGTATGATGATACTGCACTGGAACGTTTGCAGCAGATCTTATTGTTCCGGGAACTGGAATTTTCACTGGAGGATATCCGAAAAATTCTGAAAAACCCGGAGTTTGACCGGGAAAAAGCACTGGAACAGCAGATCACACTTCTGACATTGAAAAAGCAGCATCTGGAAAAGTTGATCGCTCTTGCGGAGAAGATTCGGACAACAGGAGGAAATGTTATGGATTTCAACGCATTTGACACACAGAAGATCAGGGAATACGCAGAACGTGCAAAGAAAGAGTGGGGCAAAACCACAGAGTATCAGGAATTTGAGGCAAAAAACGCCCGGCGGACGCAGAAGGAATCCGGCAGCATCAACGAGCAGTTGATGAGGCTTGTAGCGGCATTCGGAACGCTGCAAACCAGAGAACCGGCAGACCCCACAGTACAGGCACAGGTGAAGAAGCTGCAGGAGTTTATCACCGAGAATTACTATACCTGCACGAAGCCCATTCTGCATCAACTTGGACAGATGTATGGTGCCGGCGGCGAGTTTACGGAGAACATCAACGCTGCCGGGGGAGAGGGTACGGCAGAATTTGCGCAGAAAGCCATTGAGATTTATTGCCGATAAGTGAGAAGCTGTCTTACGTGATCCAGTCACAGAAAATATAACTAGGAAATGTTATCATATAGCCACAGGAAACACCAACAACATTCCGATGGAGGATTTGAATATGAAGGCAAAGTTTTATATCTGTGAGCACTGTGGCAACCTGGTCACCACCATCCACAACGCAGGCGTTCCGCTGGTCTGCTGCGGCGAAAAAATGAAGGAGCTGCTCCCCAACACGGTGGAAGCCAGCGGCGAAAAGCATCTGCCGGTGGCAGAGCTTTCCGGCAGTACCCTCACGGTCACGGTGGGCGCGGTGGAGCACCCCATGGTGGATGTGCACCACATCCAGTGGATCTTTGTGGAGACCGAAAACGGCGGACAGCTCCGCTATCTTACCCCCGGGCAGGCACCCAAGGCGGTGTTTGAGCTGGGCAGCGAAAAGCCGGTGGCGGTCTACGCCTACTGCAACCTGCATGGTCTGTGGATGACGAAACTTTAAGAAATAAACAGGCTCCTGCCAGTGGTTAAACGCTTGCAGGAGCCTGTTTTTTGCGTGCAACCAGAGGATCGATGCAGTGTTGAAAATGTTCTGCTTGACCTTGTGCAGAGGATGAAGTATGATACTCGCAAGAAACCAACTTACGAGTGTATTTTATGCAACTACGCTTTGTGGAGGAACTACCATGCCGTTTCTGATGATCCGCAACGACATCGCCAAAGTGGCGGCGGATGCCATTGTCAACCCGGCCAACCGGAACCTTTTGCAGGGCAGCGGCACCAGCCGCGCCATCTATCAGGCGGCAGGGGAGCAGGAGCTGACCGCTTCCTGTGAAGCCATCGGCCGCTGCGATTTGGGCAGGGCCGTGTGTACCCCGGCGTTCGGTCTGCCCGCAAAATATGTTTTCCATGCAGTCTGCCCAGCGTGGCACGGCGGCAGGTTCGGCGAAGCAGAACAATTAGCCAGTGCCTACCACTCTGCACTGAAATTAGCCGCAAAGTACCACTGCGAAAGCGTGGCTTTCCCGCTGCTGTCCAGCGGGAACTATGGCTACCCCAAAGAACAGGCCCTCCGCATTGCGGTGGACACCATCACACAGTACGTCATGGAGCACGACCTGACCGTGTATTTGGTGCTTTACGACCGGGACTCGCTGGCCGTGAGCCGGAAGCTGTTCGCCTCGGTGGAGGAGTACATTGACGACCACTATGTAGCACAGAACGATGAAAGCTACCAGTTTGACCGTTGGCACAGAGAATTGGCAGAGCGTCGGCGCAGGTTGGAGGAAGATACTGCGCTTGCCGACAGAGAGTACCGGAAGAACAGCAAAACACCCGCCTGCGTATTGTGTGCAAAGTACAGTACACGGGCGGGTGTGGTTTTGTTGTGGTTTGTTCGCACTGTCAGAACAGGTCGAAACATAATTTTTGTGGAGTTCCGTCCAGCAGATACCGGATATAGAGACGGTCGTTTTCCGCTTCTGCCTGCACCTGCGTGGCGTGCTCAAAGAGGGTGCGCAGACGGCGGTACTCTGCCCGCTGCGCCTCTGTGTAGCGGGACGGCATATCCGAGGTAAGGAACACATTGCCCAGCAGGGCATTGACCGTGGCAAGGGTGCGTTTTTGCTCTGCCGTCAACTTGCAGTTTTCCTCCCGGAGGAAGAACACATCCGGGTTGCTGCCATAGGCACGGCCATTGAGCTGACGCCGGAACACCGTGTTGTTGATGGCCTGCTTTGTGGACACCCGCTCCCGGTGGAACAGGCGCATATACCACACATCGTCCCAGTCCAGCCCTACGTCACAGCTGACACGGCAGTAATCCACCAGCCCGAAAGCCGGCATCACCGGTACGCCGCAGCCGAGAATCTGCTTTTGCCCGCACCATGTGCGCAAAAGCTCCATAGCACGGTACATCCGGGCTGCCCGGCTCTCGCGGGCGTTGCCAAAGGGGGCAGCACCGTACAGAAAATCCAGCTTGACAAGGTCGAAGCCCCAGTCGTTCAGCACCCGGTCAAACACCCGGCGCAGATAGTCCAGCACCGCCGGGTTGTCGATATCCAGCGCATAGAAACTGCTCCAGTTGCTGCCGCAGCACCACGGTGCACCGTTCACCTTCAGCAGCCAGTCCGGGTGCTGTCGGAAAAGGGCAGAGTCCTTTTCGCACACAAAGGGTGCAAGCCATAGCCCAGCCTGAAATCCGGCGGCGTGAATTTCCTCCACCATGCCTTTCAGCCCGTGGGGGAATTTCTGCGCATCCGTTTCCAGCCAGTCGCCCACCTTCGGCTCCCAGCCATCGTCGATCTGGAACAGGTCTTCCGGGCAAAGCAGGCTGCGGCAGCCGGTCAGGTCCTCCCGGATGGTGTCCTCGGTGATGTCCTGATAGCGGTTGTACCAACTGGAATAGCCTGCCAGCTTCTTTTCAGTCCGGGGCTTGATGCCCATAGCCTGAAACCAGCCGTCAAACACCTCAGTCTCGCCGCCCTCGGCAAAAAACAGGTCAAGGAGTGGAAAACTGCCGCCGGGATGCTCCACCCCGGCGCAGTCCCGTTCCAGCGTCAGCAGGGCTTTGCCGCTGTCGTAGCGGAGGATGGTGTAGCCCGGCTTCTCGTCCAGCGATGCCACCAGCCGGAACTGCTTGCCCTTGCGGAAATAGCAGTAGGAAAAGCCGTGGCTTTGCCCCTTTTGATGCCCATAAGGCGCAAAATGATAATCGCCGTAGCGGTCAAAGGCGTATTTTTTGCGCAGAAAGCCGGGGATGTGGTCGGTGCCACGCAGCTTGCCGTTCCGGTCCAGCTCCGGGCTGTAGGTCCATGTCTGGTAGCCGTTCATGAACAGACGCTCGTTTGCTTCCATCGTCCACGGCATCTCGGCACGCACCGCCTTCAGCGTCCCGGCGGGCAGGTCTGCCGTCAGATGCAGCGCACCGCCATTCTCCGTGACCGTGCAGTTGCCTGTCTGTACGCCGCCGGAAGTTTCCGCGTACCAGTGCAGCGTTTCAGTCATGGTGCGTTTCCTCCCCGTGGAGCTGTGCGCTGATCTCGGCAGCGCGGGCATCGGTCAGAACGAACTTGCGGCGGAACAGCACCAGCGCACCTGCCAGCACCAGCATGGGCAGAACGGTCATCATCAGGCGCAGACCCAGCAGGGTTCCGGCGCTTTGTACTGCCACCGGGCCGGTCTCCTCCGTGTTGCCCACAAGACCGATGAGGTCCAGCCCGATGCCGGTCAGGAATACCGCCACGCCGGAGGCAGCCTTGACCACAAAGGTCTGCATGGAAAAGATAACGCTCTCCTCCCGGCGTCCGGTCTTGAGCTGACCGTAATCCACGCTGTTGGAAAGGAACAGGGTGGTCAGCACGGTCAGCATTCCGTTGCAGGCGAACACCACCACGCCCGGAATGCACAGCAGGGCAAGGCCGTGGGACAGGCCGGTCAGGCAGAACACCAGCAGCGTGCCGTAGCCGCACAGCGCCAGCACAAGGCTGAGCTGAAATACCTGCGTGCTGCTGAGTTTTTTGCGCAGCAGCGGGTAAAGCACCATCATGCCCAGAATTTGAGCCGCACCGCCCACGGTGGAAAACAGGGTGTAGGTGGCTTTCCAGCCTGCACCGCCAAGGTCGTACTTGAAGAAATAGATGATGAAGTTGGAGGTAAGGTACAGTGCCGAGTTGATCAGCACGATGCTGCCCACCACTACCATAGCCTGATCGTTGCGGAACAGGGCGGAGAACATCTCCTTTACGGTGGCGGTCTTCATCTCACTGGGGGTGGTTTCTTTCATGGAAATGCAGCACACCAGCTCTGTCACTGCAAAAATTACCGCTACGATCAATGCTACCCAGCGGAAGCCAGCGCGCTCGCTGTCGCCGCCAAGGGCTCCCACCAGCAGCATGGTGAACATGGCGATAAGAGCCGAACCAACGCCTGCACAGGTACGCCCCACCATGGAGAGGTTCTCCCGGTCTTTTGGGGTGCGGGTCACGGCCGGGATCATGGACCAGTACGGAATATCCATCATGGTATAGGTGACGCCCCACAGGATGTACACCACGCTGAAGTAGACCATCAGCACCGCTTCGTCCAGCACCGGGGCAGCAAACAGGGCATAGAGTACCAGTGCATTGAGCAGCGTGCCGGAAAAGATCCACGGACGGAAACGTCCCCAGCGGGTGCGGGTCTTTGCCACCAGAACCCCCATAAAGGGGTCGTTGAAGGCATCAAAGAACCGGGCCGCCATGAGCACGACGCCCACAAAGCTGGCCGAAAGCCCCAGCACATCCTGATAATAATACATGACGTAAGAAGCCGACAGGGCATATACCATATCCTTGCCCACGGCACCAATACCAAATGCGGTTTTCTGTTTCAGGGTCAGTTCCATACAGCGTCCTCCTTTTCAATGGTGAACCGCACCGCAACGGGCTGGGTCTGCGGGGCAGAAACGGTCAGCAGGGCTTCTCCGGCCATACCCACGGTGCGCAGATAAGTACCGGTCATGCCGCCTTCTGCCACGGTGGTCTGCGGGCCCACAAGGGCGGCGCTGCCCTCCACCGCAAACTGCACCGGGAACTGTGCGTAGGGGGCAGGGGTGCCATTCTCGTCCAGAATGCGCACCCGGACAGCCGCCATATCGTAAGTATCTTTTTCCCGAAGCGCCGTCCGGCTGACCTTGACTTCCAAGTGCAGCTTTGCACTGGGGCAAAGGGTCACGCTGCGCACCACGTTGCCGTCCTGCACGGCATCGAACCGCCAGCGGGTAGCTTCGCCGCCCCAGTTGCCCACATATTTGCCGTAAAGCGCCACGCCATCTTCAAAGCTCATTTTGTAGTGTAGCATACACCAGCCGAATTTGACCTTGTAGGCAAGCGGCAGTCCCGCCAAGCCATATTTCCCGGCAGCCAGCAGGCAGTCCCGCACAGCGGCTGCCTTGGAGGAAGAAAAGTGCTCCTGCGTTTCCAGCAGCTCGCCAATGGGATCGTCCATCACAAAGGGCGGATGCGGTAGGGCCGTCCACTCGCTTTGGCGCAGTGCGGTGACAAACACATCGTTTTTGTACAGCTTTACCTGCTGGGCATTGCTGAAAACATAGGCTGTGCCCAGCTGCCCGGCGGGGTTATCGCCGATGTCCATGGAGGAGCTGACCGCCAGCACCGGGTCAGCGTCACCCTGACTGGCATAGACTGCTGCCGCCAATTTGGGGTTGCGGAAGCTGTCCAGCACACCGTGGTAGCAGATTCGGTCTCCGGAGCCGAAATCTTTATGGGTCTGGTAGTCGAACATACACCAGCCAAAGCACCCGGCGTGTTCCCCGCTGCCGTAAGCGGCATTCTGAACCCGGACATGCCGCAGGGCGTGTTCCTGTCGATGGGGACCATCGTCAAAGGCTTTTGTGGGGTACATGTGACCGTTGCACTCCGAGATGAGCAGCGCCTTGCCCATATCCGGGGTCACGTCCTTTTTGGGCTTTGCACCGGGCGTTACGCCGTTGTGGGAAAAATCGTTGTAGGCATAGACATCCTCCAGCAGATGGCTCTTTTCCAGATACCGCACGCCGGAAGTGGCACGGCTTGGGTCCAGCTGATGGGCAATCTCGTTGGTGCGGGTGTAAAAGGCATCGTCGTCCACGCTCTCGTTGATGCGCACGCCCCACAGGATAATGCTGGGGTGGCTGCGGTTTTGCAGGAGCATCTCCCGCAGCATCTCGCAGGCGGCGTCCTTCCAGTTGTCATCCCCGATGTGCTGCCAGCCCGGCAGCTCGGTGAATACCAGCAGACCCCGGCGGTCGCACTCATCCAGAAAATACGGACTTTGAGGGTAGTGGCTGGTGCGCACGGCGGTGCAGTGCAGTTCCTCCCGCAAAATGCGGGCATCCTCCCGCTGCAGGCTTTCCGGTGCGGCGTAGCCGATGTAAGGGTAGCTCTGGTGTCGGTTCAGACCCCGCAGAAAGGTCTTTTTGCCGTTGAGGTAGAAGCCATCCGCCCGGAACTCTGCGGTGCGGAAGCCAAACGTCACCTGTTTGCGGTCGATGGGCTGTCCGGCTGCGTTCAAAAGCTCTGCCGTGGCATGATGCAAAACCGGGTGCTCGGTATCCCACGGCTGTGCGTCCGGGACGGAAAACTGCATCTTCCCGGTTTCTGCCGCCTGTGCGGTCTGCTCTGCCAGCAGGGTGCCGTCTGCGGTCTCCAGCCGGATGCGGACCGCCACGGCTGCGGGTGTAAGCTCTGCCGTCCACTGCACCACAGCCTCTTGCAGGGTGGGGGTGTAGATGAACAGGTCGGTCAGGCGGCTTTCTGCCGTGGCCTCCAGCCAGACCTCCCGGTACAGCCCGCCGTAGGTCAGGTAGTCGATGACAAAGCCAAAGGGCGGGATAGCCGGGTCTTCTCTGGTGTCCAGCTGCACGGTCAACAGATTTTCACCCTCCCGATCTACAAGGTCGGTGATCTCCACCGTAAAGCCGGTATAGCCGCCCCGATGCTGCCCGGCAACCCTGCCGTTGACCCGCACCACCGCCTGATGAGCAGCTCCGTCAAAGCGGACAAACAGCCGGGGCGCAGCCTGTACCGGCGGCACCCGGAACCGCTTGCGGTAGCCGCAGACCATCTCGTAATCGGCCGGAGAGGCATAGTGCAGCGGCACCTCCCGGCAGGTATGGGGCAAGCGAACGGCTTGTTGTTTTGGTACAGGCAGCCCCTTGCCAAAGGCTTCCGTCCAGTGTCGTGTAAACTCCCAGTCCTCGCAAAAGCTGTGTTTCATCGCAGCAGCACTCCTTCCAGTAAAATCGAGATCATTTCTTCCAGCACAGCCACATACTGCACCCCGCTTTCTGCCAGACTGCGGTCTGCCAGAAAGCTCTCGATGGATGCGGTGATCATCTGCCGCAGCACCGGCAGGGACACCGGACGCATGACTCCCTCTGCCACAGCCTGTTCCAGCAGCGCCATGGTGGGCTCCCACCCGTTTTCCAACTGACTGCGCACCCGCGCCGCCACCACCGGGTATTTCTCGTCCAGCTCCTTCATCTGCCGCAGGTCCAGCGCGGCGTATTCCGTCGGCATGGCAATGATGACTGCCCGCAGCTTTTCCTGCAAAGTACCGCTGCCTGCCAGAATTTCCTGCTTGCAGCGGTGGATGTCCGCAAAGGCGTGGTCTACCATGTCCAGCAGAAGGGCCTCCTTGGAGGGGTAAACGGTGTAGATGGTTTTTTTGCTGATGTGCAGCGGCTCTGCTACCTGCTGCATGGTGAAATGCAGCCCCTGTTGACGGAATAACTGCATCGCCTGTGTGCGCACCAGCGCATCGAGCTTTTCCTGCATGAGCGTCCTCCTTGTGGAAACTGTGCTTGCTTTTCTGGTTTCCATTCTAGTGCGGAAACCGAGCTAAATCAAGCGGTTTCCGCATTTTCTGCGTTCTGCCAAGAAAGTGCAGACATTTTGCAGCAGAATGACAAAAACGAACCCCGGCGTGCCTTGAAAGCTGCCGGGGGCTTTTGCGTGCAGGTGCTTTTCCGCAGCGGCAAGCCCTCGTCAAAACTCCGGGTGCCATTCATCCCGGATGCCAATGTCGGCACAGACGATCTTTCCGCACAGCGGCGCAGAAGTTTCTGCGATATGCAAAGGCTTATAGCTGTCGAAGGTTACGGTCAGATCTGCATGGGCAGCGCCCTCGGCAACCTCGCCGGTGTCCGTATGGATGCCGCTGGGCAGGTCTACGGCCAGCACAAAGGCACCGCTCTTGTGCAGACGGCGCATCAGCCCGCAGGCAGCAAGGCCGGAAGGCCGCAGCTCACCATGGAACCCGGTGCCGTAGAGGGCATCCACAGCAGCATCAAAGCGCTGGGTTTCCAGTACGGAACCGTCGGCGCAGATGTGCACTGGCAGGGAGTGCAGACGCTCAAAGTTGCGGATGGCGTCAGCGGTTTTTGGCTCGCCCTCGGCCAGAAGAACGGTCACATTCCAGCCATCTTTTGCGGCGGCGCGGGCAATCACGAACCCATCGCCGCCGTTGTTGCCCTTTCCGCAGACCACCAGCAGCCTGCCGGGATGTGGGAACTGCTTTTGCAGTTCAGCGTAAGCCGTCAGCCCGGCGTTTTCCATCATTTGCAGATAGGGCAGACCGTGGGCATCCCCGGCTCGTTCAATTTCCTTCATCTGCGCAGCCGTCACAATGCGATGTTTCATGTTGGCACCTTCTTTCTGTCTTTATTATAATGGATGAGAATGTTTGGAACAAGATGAAAGATACCGGTGCATAGAATCTGTCCCCGGAGAGTTGGAACAAGCCCTCCGGGGACATTTTTGTTTTTCGGAAGCTTTTCCACAAGGGAAAATCATGGTATACTGGACCCAAAGCCATAAAATGGGAGGTACCGTTATGAAGTGGGGAATTTTAGCGACCGGCACCATTGCCAAAAAGTTTGCGTCTACGGTGGAACAGATGGGCGCAGAGAGGGAGCAGCTTGTTGCCGTGGGGTCACGGCACATGGAAAGCGCACAGGCGTTTGCGCAGCAGTACGGCATTCCCTGCTGCTATGACTCCTACGAAGCCCTTGCCGCCGACCCGGAGGTGGAGGCCATCTATATCGCCACCCCCAACACCCTGCACTACGAAAACTGCAAGCTCTGCTTGGAGCAGGGCAAGCATGTTTTGTGCGAAAAGCCCTTTACCATCAGCCCGGAGCAGGCTCAACAGTTGTACCGTCTGGCAGAGGAAAAGCACCTCTTTCTCATGGAGGCATTCTGGATCTGGCTGCTGCCGCTGTACGACCGCCTGCGCGAGATTCTTGCGACTGGCACCATCGGGGAGCTGAAGCAGATCACCTGTCAGTACGGCTTTGTTGCCTCCGGTGCCCGGAAGGACCGCAAGTTTGATTCCGGTCTGGGCGGCGGTGCGCTGCTGGATATCGGCATCTATAATCTGGGCTTTCTGCGCATCCTCACCGGACAGGACCCGGAGAAGGTGGAAACCAAAGAGGTCCACATCAACGAGTACGGCACCGACGATTACAGCCGCCTTGCGCTGACCTACCCCGGCGGCTGCATGGCAGAGTCTGTCCAGACCATCGGGCAGGAGTTGGAGCGCAACGCCCGCATCGTTGGCACCAAGGGCAGAATCTTTCTGCCGGATTTCCAGCACGCCGAGACCATGACGCTGGAAGTGGAGGGCAAAGAGCCGGAGGTCATCCGCTGCCCGGTGGACATCAACGGCTTTGAGTATGAGATCCGGGAAGCAAGCCGCTGCGTCAAGCTGGGACGTACCGGCAGCGACCGCTACACCCCGCAGGATAGCCTTGCCTTGACCCGCCTGATGTACGACACCCGCATGAGCTGGGGCATGAAGTTTGCGGGTGAGGTGTAAGCACACACCTTGCCGCAAAGGGCTTTTTGCGTGCGGAGACTATGGCATACGGAGAGCGGCAACTCGGAATTTGACAAAGGAGTGTGATTGTATGAAAAAGAAGCTATCTGTTATGGCTGTAATCATTTTGGTTCTCGCGATATGTGTATCGGCATGGTTTTATGGATACTACAATCGCAAAAGCAACGACAATCTTCCCACTCTGACGGCAATCGCAGAAATGAGTGAAGCCGATGTTAATAGCCTTTTGCCAGGGTACCATATTGACCAGCTTAGAGAGGTATGGGGGAAGCCTGATACCAGTGAAAACAGCACTGCATGTTGGAAACTTGGGAATGACACTACTCTCGTTGTAAGTTATAAAAATAATGGTATAATTGCAATTTGTGGCCTTAAAGACGATAGCGGTGCCTCCATAGGAGAATAACAAATTCCAGTTTGGAGAATTGAGAAAACGGAATTTACCTATTAAGACATATAAACTCTTGACAATAAAACTCCTATATAGTATGTTTTTAATAAACTACTATATAGGAGCTTTTGTATGGAAATGAATGGAGGATTTCTTGTCACCAAAATAAAACAGCTTGGAGACCGGATTTTCGAGAAGATTCTCAGTGAAAAGAATATTGATGCGTTTAATGGAGCCCAAGGGCGTATTCTTTATGTGCTGTGGCAGAAGGATGGTATTTCAATCAGGTCACTCTCGACTAAATGCGGATTAGCGATAACATCTCTTACGACGATGCTGGAAAGAATGGAAAATCAAGGGCTGATAAGCCGTGTTCCGTCTGAAACGGATAAAAGGAAAACACTCTTGTTTCTGACTGAGAAAGCACATTCCTTAAAGGGCGAGTACGATTCTGTATCTGACGAGATGGGAAGTATTTACTACAAAGATTTTTCAGAAGAAGAAATTGCCCAGTTTGAGGAATACCTCGACCGTATCAGAAAGAATCTTGAGGGTTGGCAGGAATCATGAGTATTTGTATCAAAGAGCAGATTCAAAACATGAATATCGTCATTGGCTGCACAGTGGGGTGTACATATTGCTATGCCCGCAACAACGTGAAACGCTGGCATATGATGGATGACTTCGCTGACCCTGAATTCTTTCCGGGTAAGCTCAAGATGATGGAAAAGAAACGTCCGCAGAACTTTCTCCTTACCGGCATGAGCGATCTCTCCGGATGGAAGCCGGAATGGAGAGACGAGGTATTTGCAAAGATCCGTGAAAATCCACAGCATCAGTTTCTGTTTCTGACCAAGCGCCCCGATCTGCTGGATTTTGATACTGATCTGGAAAACGCATGGTTTGGCGTTACGGTGACGAGGAAAGCAGAACTGTGGCGTATTGACGCCCTTCGGAAAAACGTCAGAGCAAAACATTACCATGTTACCTTTGAGCCGTTATTCGACGATCCCGGCACAGTTGACCTTTCCGGAATCAATTGGATCGTTGTCGGCACCATGACCGGAGCTCAGAGCAGGAAGATTCATACGGAGCCGGAATGGGCATGGTCTCTGGCGGACCAGGCACATAAGCTCGGCATTCCGGTGTTTATGAAGGAAGACCTTGTCCCTATCATAGGGGATGAAAATATGATTCAGGAAATGCCGGAAGAATTTAATAAAGTGTTAGAGGTACAGAAATCATGGAAGAAGTAATAAATGGAATCCTCATTCGTGAGGTGGAAACAAAGAACATTATGACGAAGTCTAGTCTGCCGGTAGGCGGTTACTCGGTCAATCCCTATGTGGGCTGTACACACGCCTGCAAGTATTGCTATGCTTCTTTTATGAAGCGCTTTACCGGGCACACGGAAGAATGGGGCACATTCCTTGATGTGAAGCATTGGCCCGAAATTAAAAATCCGAAGAAATATGCCGGACAGCGTGTGGTCATCGGTTCTGTGACGGATGGCTACAATCCACAGGAGGAGCAATTTGGGAATACCAGAAAACTTCTGGAGCAGCTGATCGGCAGTGACGCAGATGTTCTGATCTGCACAAAGTCTGATCTTGTGGTACGAGATATTGATCTGCTGAAGAAGCTTGGACGAGTAACCGTTTCATGGTCGATCAACACACTGGATGAAAATTTCAAGAACGATATGGACTCTGCTTCGAGCATTGAGCGGCGTATCGCTGCTATGAAGCAGGTATATGAAGCAGGTATCCGTACAGTCTGTTTTGTATCCCCGGTATTTCCCGGTATCACGGATTTTGAAGCAATCTTTGAGCGGGTAAAGGATCAGTGCGATCTGTTCTGGCTCGAAAATCTCAATCTTCGAGGCGGTTTCAAAAAGACAATTATTGATTATATCGCCGAAAAACATCCTGATCTTGTACCACTTTACGACGAGATCTATAACAAGCATAACCGCAGCTACTTTGAAGCACTTGAAGTAAAAGCCGCGGAAATGGCTAAGAAGTATGATTGTCCCTTTGTGGATAATGAAATGCCTTATGGAAGAGTCCCGCAGGGACATCCGGTAATCGTGGATTATTTCTATCATGAGGAAATCCGTGGGACAGAGAATACCGGGAAAAGAAATCGCTAACTTCCAGTTTGACAAGGAAGTGCTTTGCATGAAAAAGCGTATATCAAGGATTCTCGGTTTAATAATGCTGATTATAGCTATTGCATTTATAGTGTTTGCATTGAACCATCCAGAAATGAGTTTTCCTTGGAACAATACCATTACTTGGTTACTGTATGGTTTATATATTCTTGTGACAGTCATGTTGCTTATTGCGCCTAAGACGAAGAAGTGAAAAAATCCAGCTTGCTGGGCAGACAGGTAACTGAAAAACACAAAATGAGGGAGCAGCCATGGTACTTTATTTTACGGGAACCGGCAACAGCCGGTATCTGGCGCGGCGCATTGCCGAAGGGTTGGAGATGCCGCTTTACGACCTGAACGCCTGCATCAAGGCAGAGGATACCGCCCCGGTGCAGACCGGGCGTGACGTGGTGCTGGTCACGCCTACCTACGCATGGCGTATCCCCCGGGTGGTGTCGGAGTGGCTGGGCAAGACCGAGCTGACCGGGGCAGAGCGTATCTGGTTTGTGATGGATTGCGGCAGCGAAATTGGCAATGCGGCAGGCTATAACCGGCAGCTTGCAGTGCAAAAGCAGCTGCAGTATATGGGCACAGCCCAGATCATCATGCCGGAAAACTACATTGCCATGTTCAATGCACCCCAAAAGGAGCAGGCACGGAGCATCGTGGAGCAGGCAGAGCCTGCGCTTCAGAAGGTGCTGGCGCAGCTCAAGGCCGGGCAGGAATTTCCTCCGCCGAGAGAGAACCTCTACGACTGCTTTATGAGCGGCCCGGTGAACCCGGTGTTCTATCGCTTTTTTGTAAAAGCGGATGCCTTCCGGGTAACGGATGCCTGCATCGGCTGCGGTAAGTGCGTGGAGTTGTGCCCTCTGAACAACATCCGTCTGGAAAACGGCAAGCCGGTCTGGGGCAAAAACTGCACCCACTGTATGGCGTGCATCTGCTATTGCCCCAAAGAAGCCATCGAGTACGGCAAAAAGAGCAAAGGCAAGCCCCGGTATCACTTTGAAGCACTGGAAAAGAAGCAGCAGGACGTGTGAAGGAGAGCGGAAATTAGATGAAGTTTTTGTACTTACATGGGTTGGGACAAAAACCAGACAGTTGGGACAGAGTAATAAAAGAAACGAAGGTCTCGGACAGCAGCGTCTGCTTGAGTTTGGCAGAGATGCTGGAGGACAAAGCGGCCACTTATGGGGAACTGTATGCTGCATTCTCAGGAGAGTGTGATAAGGAACATGATGAAATCGTCTTGTGCGGGCTTTCCTTGGGTGCTGTTCTGGCACTTAATTATGCGATAGACCATCCGAATAAAGTAAAGGCACTGGTGCTAATTGCAGCACAATATAAAATGCCTGAAAAGCTATTGAAGTTCCAGAATATGCTGTTTCGCTTTATGCCGAATACAATGTTCAAGCAATTTGGATTCAAGAAAGCAGATGTGATCAGCTTGTGCGGTACGATGACGGAATTGGATTTCAGGGATTCATTATGTAAGGTGTCCTGTCCGGCATTGATCGTTTGTGGGGAAAAGGACAACGCAAACAAAAAAGCCTCAAAGGAACTTGCCAGTTATTTGAGCGATTCCCACTTCCATGAACTTCTGAAAGCAGGTCATGAAGCAAACATAGAATCTCCGGAGGAATTGGCAACAGTGTTACAGGAATTTTATGATAATGTCGAATAAACTACGATTCATCAAAGAAAGAGGACTGTAAAATGAACATCGAAGAACGGGCGGCACAGGCTGCCGCATGGAAAGCTACTGGACAGTGCAACTGTGCACAGGCGGTGCTGAAGGCATTTGAGGACAAGCTGCCGGTGGATGCCGACACCCTGATGAAGCTGGGCGCAGGCTATGCCGCCGGCATGGGCTGCATGGAGAGCACCTGCGGCGCACTGATCGGCGCTGTGATGGTGGCGGGCATCGTCACCGACGGCAAGGGCACACCCCGCATTTCTAAGGAACTGCTGCAAAACTTTCAGGAAAAGTGCGGTGCTACCATCTGCAAGGATCTGAAGGGGATAGAGAACGGCGCACCGCTGTGCCCGTGCCCGGAGTGCGTCCGCAACGCTGTTCTGGCACTGGGCGAGGTGCTGGGAGAGTAAGATGAAGAAGATCTTGTCTGTTTGCCATGGCAGGATGTGCTGGAGGGGTGCACCGCCCTGCTGGAAGAGCTGCGATAAAAGGGAAAGGGGATGACGAAACGTTATTGCAAGGGCGAACGGTTTGCTGACCTGTCGTTTGCCCGGGAAGTCTTTGAAAGAATAAACCTATTGACATGGTGCGAAAATGGGTTTATACTATCCCCAACACAAGGAAGGGAGCGCAGACAGATGAAACATACAGCAGATGCCCGGCACAGACTACCCGGGCGAATGCGCTGCTCCCAGACAAATTCCCGGCAGACAGACTGAGAAAAAACAGGAAGATGCCGTTGTCTGGGAGAAGTGCCCGAACATACATCGTCACAATAAAAGGAGAACCGACAATGGCTGATTATAAACTGTGGAACGCACTGAAGAATGCTAAAAAATATCGCTGGGTGGAGCTTTCTCACTCGCTGAACAACGAAAGCCCCTACTGGTCCGGCATCCCGGAAGGCTCTGTGGAGCTGGCAAAGACCGTGTGGGACTGGGGCAAGCCGGAACTGGAATGCCTGATCCAGACCTTCAAATTCCCCGGACAGTTCGGTACCCATATCGACTTCCCAGGTCACTTCATCAAGGGCAAAGCGCTGTCCGAAAAGTATGATGTGAACGACCTGATTTTCCCGCTGGTGGTCATTGATATTTCTGAGCAGGCCAAGAAAGACCCTCGCTACGCTGTGACAGTGGAGGACATCAAGGCCTATGAAGCAAAGTACGGTCCTATCCCGGATGGTGCGTTGGTGGCTCTGCGCAGCGACTGGTACAAGAAGTGGCCGGATATGGATGCGCTGTCCGGCATCGACGCAGAGGGCAAAGAAAATGCTCCCGGCTGGTCGCTGGAAGCATTGGAGTATATCTACAAGGTGCGCAATGCCGCCGCCAACGGCCACGAAACGCTGGATACCGATTCCTCTGCGGTGGCGGAGGAAAAGGGTGACCTTGCCTGCGAGCGCTATGTTCTGGACAACGACAAGCTGCAGGTGGAGGTACTTGCAAATCTGGATAAAGTGCAGCCTGCCGGTGCGGTGGTCATTGTTTCTTATCCCCGCATTGAAGGTGCAACTGGTCTGCCCGCACGGGTCTGGGCTATTACCGAATAAGAGCGGAGAAGTGGGAAAATGTCCTTTCCCCCTGCCACCAGCGCCATGCTGCATAACCTTTCCACCCTTGGCATCAGCCTGCGCAGTATGACAGACCTGTTGGAGCAGAAGTCTTCCCTGTAAAAATGGTACGCCGGAGCGTCCGCAGATGCTCCGGCGTATCGAAATGATAGATCTCCCAGCCAAAAGGAGGCTGCTGCACAAATACTGCGCAGCAGCCTCCTTTTTGTTCAGATGAATCGGCAAAAGCCCAGCCAGCAGCCCAGCAGGAAGAAGAGCAACACTTTACCCAGCACCGGCAGCCATAGACGCTTGCACAAGGTGGTATCCCACCGGTGGATGTTCTGCTTGGGGCAGGTGCCAACGCAGGCTTCACAGGCGATGCATTCCCCGCTGCGCAGGCTGGTTTCCTCCAGCTTCAGGCACACCGGGCACTGCTGTTTACAGGCATTGCAGCCCGGGATGCAGCCGTCGCTCTGCCGGTGCAGCCGCGCAAATGGCAGCACCGGCAGCAGGGCAAACACCGCTCCCATGGGGCAGAGGAACTGACAGAAGAACCAGGGCTGCACCGCCATACCCAGCAAAATGAGCACAAGCAGCCCGATGCCCACACCAAAGCCCTCCGGCGGCAGATGCAGAGCCGTCAGGCGGGAAAACACCTCCCACGGGCTTGCGCCGGTCAGCATCTTTTCCTGCCGGGTCACATACAGTGCTACCAGCCATGCCAGCAGCAGATATTTGACCTTCTGCCCCAAAAGCACCGCCCGCTCCGGCAGACGGAGCTGCTTTTTGCGGTGGAACAGCTTTTTTTGAATAAGCCCGGAAAGCGCCCAGACGGCATCGCCCAAGCTGCCGAAGGCGCAGGCGTACCCACAGAAAAAACGGTCGAAAAGCAGGGTGAAGCCGCACAGCCCCAGCAGGGAAAGTGTGAAGCTGTCCACAGAGAGCACCTCGCCTGCACCAATGTGCAGAAAGATCTGTTTTACCCCGGAAAACCCGGCCACGAATTGTAGGCTTCAACTTCGGCAATTTCCTGCTTGCGCTGGCTTACCGCTGCCGCCCGGATCAGCGCCACCTGCTGGTATTGCCACAGTACCCCCAAAATGAGCAGCAGGTTCACCGCCCGGAGGAGAAAATTTTTGTATTTCATTCTGCTGCTCCTTCCGTTTCAGATTCAATCCCGGTCTCTTCCGGCGGCAGTGCCGGCTCGGATGTCGGCAGCACTTCCTCAGAAGATGCCGGTTCCGGTTCAGAGGATGCCGGTGCATCTGCAGGGAAAAGTTGCTGCCATACTTCCTTGAGCCACACGGGAACGGCGCTCTTTTCCTCCGGCTGCACCACCTCCACGGTGGGCGCGGTGACCGGCGTTTCCCCGGGCTCTGCTGCTTCAGACGGTGCGGTTTCCTCTGCCGTCTCTTCCGATGCAGTCTGCTCCGGAGCGGTTTTCTCTGCCGGGGCAACAGCGGCCTTTGCCAGTGCCAGCTTGACTGCGTTCAGAATTCCGGTGGAGGAGTAGGTGGCGCCGGAAACAGTATCCACGTTGGGGCTTTGTCCCTCCAGAATGGCGGGGATGACCTGTTTTGCCCGGGAGAGATATTCCTCCTCGTCCTCGGCGCTCAGGATCGTGATATCGGTAATTTTATCCTCTGCCACCGTGACCTGCACTGTGATCTGCCCATCAAAGCCCATGGCTTCGGCAGTGTAGATGCCGTCCAAGTAGATGGAGGGAGCCGTAAATTCCTCCACCACAAGCGTTGCAGCGGGCTTTGGCTGGGGCGGCAGGGGATTGTTGACCACCTCGCCGGTCAGGGCGTTCTGCACTGCGCCCAGAATGCCCCGGCTGGTATAGGTGGCCTCGGAAACGGCATCCACCTTCCAGCTCTGAGTCTCCACCACGGTGGTCAAAAGCCGCTTGGCACGCCGCAGAAACTGCTTGGTCTCGTGGGATGCGTCCAAGATCTCCACCTCCGTGATGCTGCCGTTTTCCATGGTGACCTGTACTCGGACGGCACCGCCGTAGCCCCGGGAAGAGCCGACGTAAACGCCGTCGGCATAGGGCAGCTTGGGCAGGGTTTCTTCCTCCGCTTCGGAGGAAGCGGCTTCCACAGGCTGCTCCACCACGGTTGTCAGCTTTTCCGGCACGGCGGCCAGCACCGGAACGGTGCGGGGCAGGGCAAAAAGTACAGCTGCCGCTGCCGCCACCGTCGGGAGAAGCTGCACCAGCGACAGCAGTGTATGGCATCGTTTTTTGTTCATTCCAACTCCTCCTGACACGGAAAAGCAAGGCCGCCTGATGCCAAGCGACCTTGCCGTTTTGTGTTATATTTTACAATAAATTAGGCAGTTTCCCGTGTATTCACAGCGCCACATTGACCGGCAGGACATACACGCCGTCGGCGGCGTAGAAGGTGATCTGAGTAATCGTTTTGCCGATGATGGATGCAAAGTAAGGATCATCGGCATTGAAGCCCAGCTTGGTACCATGCCAGATGTTGGTCACATGATGCAGGCCGTACTCACTGCCATCGGCGGTGGTCAGAACTACGCCGTAGACCTTGTTGGCCTTGTAGTCCAGATCAAAACCGGAGATTTTCATCTCGTAGGTGGCATGGTGACCGTTGGTATTCAGCTCTACAGTGGTGCCCTCTACGGTGGTCTCGGTAGCGTGGACCTTGCCAAACTCCCACTTGCCGCTCAGCAGGTTATACCATGCGGTGATGTAGTAGGCAGGGGTCTCACTGAGCTTGTAGTAAGCGTAGCTCTCGTTCTCAAACAAGGCATCTGCGCCGGTGTAGGTGGTGGTGGATTCCTTGCCCTTCAGGGTAACGGTAATGTCGTAGCTGTCGGCATCGGTGACCTGCTTTGCATTCTTCAGCGCCCACGGGGTCAGCACCTTGACCGGGAAGGAAACGCCGGTGATGTCGGTGCCATCTGCGTTGACGTGGTAGGAACCGGCGGCAAGGTTGCCTGCACGGGTCTTGTTCCTGGTGGCGCTGGTCACAGCGTCGATCTCAGATGCGTTGTCCACACCGGCAGCCTTGTAGAAGTCGGCGTAGGGGATGTTCATCTGGACATAGCTGGAGGTCAGGCAGTTTTCCTGTTCCACCTCTTCCGCAGCGAAGGCCGGGACTGCCACAGCGCATACCAGCATAGCGGCCGCAAGTGCACCTGCAAATACTTTTTTTAATCTCATGGTAACACACCTCTATCTCAGTTTTAAAAAAACAGTTAGCTTTACCTAACAAATGATGCAAAAAAATGCAGGGGAAAAACCCCTCAGATGGTTAGGCAAAACAAATTCTCGAAGTAAAAATAGCACTCCCACCGGGCGTTGTCAAGTAGAAACCGGAAAGTTTGCAGAGGTGAATTTTTCGATGCAGGAAACGATCTGCATCCTCTATACCGCAAAGCCCTTGACCTTTTTGCCGGAGCGCAGTATACTGCTTGTACGGTTAGTTACATTTAACTGCAAGGAGGTACTACATCATGCAAGACGCGTTCTGGGGGATCCTGATTCCATTTCTAGGTACAAGCCTTGGGGCGGGCTGTGTGTTCTTTTTGAAAAACTCTCTGCGTGACCGCATCCAGCGCGCCCTCACCGGCTTTGCCGCCGGAGTGATGGTGGCGGCATCGGTATGGAGCTTGCTGATCCCGGCTATGGAGCAGGCCGCAGATCTGGACAGGCTGGCGTTTTTCCCGGCGGCGGTGGGCTTTTGGCTGGGCATCCTGTTTTTGCTGCTGCTGGACCATCTCATCCCGCATCTGCACCAGAACAGTTTGCAGGCCGAAGGGCCAAAAAGCCAGCTCCAGCGCACCACCATGATGGTTCTGGCGGTGACGCTGCACAACATCCCGGAGGGTATGGCAGTGGGCGTAGTCTATGCCGGATACCTTGCCGGAACTGCTCAGATCACCGCCGCCGGGGCGCTGGCACTTTCTCTTGGCATTGCCATTCAGAACTTCCCGGAAGGTGCCATCATCTCCATGCCACTGCGGGCGGAAGGAATGAAAAAAGGCCGGGCATTCTGGGGCGGCGTGCTGTCCGGCATCGTAGAGCCCATCGGGGCAGTGTTGACGATTCTGGCGGCAGGCATCGTGGTGCCTGCTTTGCCCTATCTGCTCAGCTTTGCAGCCGGTGCCATGCTGTATGTGGTGGTGGAGGAACTGATCCCGGAAATGTCGCAGGGACAGCACTCCAACGTTGGCACGGTGTTTTTCGCGGTGGGCTTCAGCGTGATGATGGTGCTGGATGTGGCACTGGGGTGACGGTTTGGGGACGGAAGCGAAATCTCTTTCAAAATCTCCGAAAATTCCTAAATTTCTTGACAGAGGAGACGGAAGGGCGTATTATTTTGGCAGAAGGACCGCTGAGAAGCGGCTTTTTATAAGACTGAAAGTTAGCTTTATCTAACTCGTAACTCTGCCCTATACGAAGAAATATATCTCTTCTATTTACAGGTGGAAAATAAATAGAGAAGGAGCGTATCACGATGAAGATCTACCATTTTGGTGCAGAGGATGCCCCAGTGCTGTTGCTGCTGCCGGGCACCTGTTGCCATTGGAAAAGCAATTTCGGTGCGGTGATCCCGCTTCTGGCTGACAGCTTCCGGGTGCTGTGCGTCAGCTACGATGGCTTTGATGAGACTGAACAGACCGAATTTCCCACCATGCTGGAGGAGACCGAAAAGATCGAGGCCTACCTCAAGAACCACTGCGGCGGTCGCATCCGGGCGGCCTACGGCTGCTCTCTGGGCGGCTCGTTTGTGGGGCTGCTGGCGGCGCGGCAGAACATCCACATGGACTACGGCATTCTGGGTAGCTCCGATTTGGATCAGGCGTCGCCGCTGACGGCAAGCTTGCAAACGGATTTTCTGCTGCCATTGATCTACCCTGTGGTGCGGGATGGAAAGATTAAGGCGAAATTTCTCCAAAAGCGTCTGGATCAGCGTGCCAGAGAGTCGGGGGATTATGTCAAGGCTTTTCTGAAAATGTTTGGCGATGCCCGCCCTTATGTGACCATGCAGAGCTGCAAAAACCAGTTCTACTCCGATCTTATTACCCCGCTGCCGGATAAGATCCATGTGCCCGGTACCGAGATCCATATCTTTTACGCCCTGAAGATGGGCAAAAAATACCGTGCCCGGTATCAGCAGCATTTTGCACATCCTGTTCTCCATGAGCAGAACTTGCAGCACGAGGAATTGCTGGCCTGTCATCCGGTGCAGTGGGCGCATCTGGTAAATAGTATTGCAATGTGAACGGTAAACAGAAAGAGGGTGGCGTTATGTCCTTTTTTGAAAACACCCGCAAGCCCGTAGGCCTTGGCGGGAAGATCATGGTTGCTATGATGAACCTTGGACACAGCGCAATGGCAGAATGGGGGCTGAGTTTTTTACAGCCTGCCCCGGATGCCATGGTGCTGGACTGCGGCTGCGGCGGTGGAGCGAACATTAAAACGCTGTTGAAACTGTGCCCCAAAGGCAGGGTGCAGGGCATCGACTACTCAGCCGTCAGCGTGGAAAAAGCGCGAAAAGTCAATGCCAGAGCCATTGCGGCAGGACGGTGTACCGTGCAACAGGCAAGTGTGGCAGAGCTTCCGTTTGAAGCGGAGCAGTTTGATGTGGTGACCGCCTTTGAAACGGTCTATTTCTGGCCGGAGCTTGCACAGAATTTCAGAGAGGTTTATCGAGTGCTGAAGCCCGGCGGAATCTTTTTCATCTGTAACGAAGCAAACGGCGAAACGACAAAAGACGACAAATGGACGCAGATCATTGATGGCATGACCATCTATACGGACACTGCACTGAAAGCGTATCTGGAACAAGCAGGATTCTGTCAGATCCAGAGCCACAAAAATAAAAAAGGCTGGCTGTGCGTTACGGCACAGAAATGAGGTGCGATCATGTCGAAAAAGGCAACGGAATTTCAGAGAAAAGCAATGAGCCGCATGTACCGGGGCAAGGAAATCTTCAAGCCATTGAACACCGGCTGGATCGACGAGAATGTTGCCTGCGTGCGCGAATGGGTGGCGAACATCTTCTTCTACCGCAAAGGCGATACGACCATTATGGTCGATGCGGGATATAACTACGACCGCCTTGCCGAAAAAATGGGCTGGCTTGGGATTGATCCGAAGTCGATACACCATATCCTTATCACCCATCAGGACACCGACCATGTGGGTGCGGTGGAAGCAGACAGTCCAGAGCTGTTCCGAAATGCGAATCTGTACATCGGTGAGATCGAGAACCGGTATCTCACCGGCGAGGTGCGGCGAAAAGTCATCTATCATCTCTATAAATTGCCGCAGGTCACGATCAACAACGAAAAGGTGCTGCTGCATGACGGCGAGGTTTTCGACATTGACGGCATCAAAATCGAATGCTTCCTTGTTCCCGGTCACACCTGGGGGCATATGGTCTACCTCATTGACGATAAGTACCTTTTTACCGGCGACACGCTGTGGTTTGGCGCGGACGGCGGCTACAGCTTCATTTCCTCGCTGGCGGAGGACAATAAGCTGGCTGTGCAGTCACTGGCGGAGCTGGAGCGGAAACTGCGCGCACGTGGGCTGCATCCATATTTCATCACCGGTCACACGGGATGGACGGACAATTTTGCCTTTGCGTTTGCCCACAAAGACAAGAGCTGTTCACCATTCAAAAAACGAGTACACGACCCATCGGCACCCTATGATGCCTACGACGAATCGGACGACACCGAAGAAAATGCAAAGAGCGGTTTTCTGAAAGGCGTGGGAAGATGAAGGACAGCGAATTACAAATTGACCGTAGCTGCCATGTGCTATATTCCAAACCCTGCAAAAAGGAAATTCTGGCGAAAATCACTCTGCACTATCCGGAGGTGGAGCGCGAGGCGGTCTGGGAGCAGGTGCAGCTGAGATACGCAGAGCTTCTTTCCAAGTGGCGCACCGACCTCGGCGGTAAAAAGAATTTTCACAACGGCGTAGGCGGCACCTACGACTGCATCGTCATCATGTGCTTTTACGATGTGTGCCGGGATGTGATCACATTCCGCGAAATGGAAGAGATCGAAGAAAATCTGATCCTGCCGTCCTTCCGGAAGCTGCGATTCGTTGACATCAACAAGCCATTCTGGAAAAAGCTGATGTATCGGGCATTCAGCACCGCCCAAAAGCACTGTGACACATGGCATGATTACGAGATGGATGTTGCGCCTTACGAAAACAGCAAGCCCATCTATTATGAATTTACGGCGTGTCCGGCGGCGGAATTTGCCAAGCGGTTCGGATTTGCGGACATTATGCCCGCCCTGTGCAATGCGGACTATGCGTCCATGGAACTGCTCCATGCCAAGCTCGTGCGGACGACCACCTGCGTGGACGGCTGCCGATGCGACTATACCATCTGCGGCGATAAGGATCCATACGTAAAGGAACATCCCGAATACCGGGATGAAAACGGATACAGGAGGAATAAGTAATGCTTTTACAGGTGATTCTGGAATGTCTTGGGCTGGGGGCTTTGCTGGTTCTGGTCTGCGCTGTGGGAATCCGCAAAGGGGCTGTTGGGATGGTGCATCTTTACAGCCCGGAGGTGCAGGAGCGGTGCATTACGCTGGGACTTACAACACACGAGAAAATCAAGCGAAATTCTCTACTTTTCAAAGCAGTCTGCATTCCCGGCTATATCGGCTATGTGCTGGTCTGTGTCTATGGAATAAACGGTGCAAAGGGCTTTGTTCAGGGTTTCTGGCAGTTACTCGTCATCTTGTCCGTTATGAATCTCATGGACCGCCTGTTGGTTGACAGCTATTGGGTGGGGCACACGAACGCATGGACGATTCCCGGAACGGAGGATCTGAAGCCCTACATTACTGCAAAAGACAAACAGAAAAAATGGATTTTCGGTACGGTAGGTATGGCAGCCATAGCGATGGTGCTGGCGGTCCTTATGACGGCTTTTATTCACTGAGGAAAGGAGAGACAATGAAGTTTAAGACATTGGGAAATCGGAATGCTCCCGCTGTTTTGTTTTTTCACGCAATGGGCGTGACGGGGGAGAGCAGCGAACCGGTTGCAAACTATTTACAGGATCGGTATTTCTGTATTTTACCTACCTCCACCGTGTACTGCAAAGGGCAGAAATATGTCAGCAAGGCAGACGAGATTCGTCAGGTGGAAGCATATCTGAAATCGCAGGGAGTGGAACGCCTTGAACTGGTTGTGGCTTCCTCAATCGGTGCCGACCTTGCCATGGCTTTTTTAACAGGCACGAAGCTGCCCATCGGACATGTTTTCTTTGACGGCGGGCAGTTTGCACAAATCGGAAAAGGTACGCGCCGCATGATGACACCGTTTCTGTATCTGGCCATCAAGAGCCTGTACTGGTCAAAGGGCGGCACATTGAAAAAGATCCTGTGGTGTGACGATGATTCCATAAAGCCGTATTTTATAGCCGCAGGGAAAAATCTGACCTACACAAATTTGCGGCGACAGATTCTGGACAGCCTGGAGGATAAACCCTTTCCAGCACTTTCCGAAGAACTGCAAAAGCATCTCTATTTCGAGTTTGGCAGCATAGAAGATCATTTCAAATACCGTCAAGCGGTGATAGAAGCCTATCCCTGCGGCCATTATCCCGTCTTTGAGGGATACGACCACATGCAATATCAGATTCGTGATCCGAAGGGCTTTGCTGAAATGCTGGCATTTATCGCTGCGCATGACGGTATGCCGAAGCTGCCGTTTATCAGAAAGTGAGAGGACCCGATATGAAATACAAAATCGAGAAAAACACCGTGCAGGAGACGCTGATCCTCCCGCTGTATTCCCGGAAGCTGTGTACCGAGCTGTATCCGAACCTTTACCAAGACGAAACAGCGGTTCGGTTGCTCGACCAGATCGACTACGATTTTTCGCAGGCAGAGGAAAACTCCCGCAGCCTGATGCAGCGGTTCGGTGCGCTGGAGGTCGCCATGCGGCAGAATGACCTTGCCTTTGAGGTGCAGGCATACCTGAAAACGCACCCCTGTGCGGCGGTAGTCAATCTGGGCTGCGGGCTGGATAACACCGGCAGAGCCTGCGACAACGGCAGATGCAAGATCTACAATCTGGACTTTCCGGATGTGATTGCCTTGCGGCAGCAGCTTCTGACCGCCGGGGAGCGGGAGCAAAACATCCCCTGCGACCTGAAAGACCCCGCATGGCTTGACAAGATCGATGCCTCCGGCGGGGCGGTGTTCTTTGCCTCCGGGGTGTTCTATTACTTCCTGACGGAGCAGGTCAAGGCGCTGGTGCAGGGGATGGCAGATGCTTTTCCCGGCGGGGTGCTGGTGTTCGATGCCGCCAACCGCACGGCGGTAAAGATGATCGCCAAAACGTGGCTCAGGACGGCGAAAATCAAGGATGTGGGAGCATATTTCGCGGTTTCGGACGCTCCCAAGGAGATTGGCGAGTGGGACAACCGCTTGCAAGTGACAAGCAGGGGCTATATGATGGGCTACAACGATTTGAAAGATCCTTCTGTCAGCGGCTTTTTCCGATTCCTCGCAAAGGTCGGGGACAACGGGATGAAAATGCAGATTGTGAAGATCGGATTTGGAGACAGACAATGAAATATGCCGGAATGCCCTTTGGAATGTGGGTGCTGTTTTCAGGCTCCTTTCAAAAGCAGCTGACCGCGGTGCTGGGCTATGATGCAGCCACCGCAAGAGCCATCACGAAAAAGGCAAAGCCGCAATACCGGCAGATCATTCGCAGGCTGCCGGAGTTTGAAAAAGCGGACCGCTTCAAGATGAACATCGTCAACTGCGCAATGCTCGGCGCGTTCATCCTCTCCATGCCGCAACGCCCAGAGGTGGACAGGCTGACGGATTACTACGCAAGATCCATGATGACAAAGCCCATGCAGTGGTTCTGCCGCAAAAGCGGAAAAAGCAAGTTCACCCCAAAGGATATTGCCGCCCTGAAAGCCGCCGACCGCAACCCCTACTCGTGGAACATGGGATTTTACGAATACCCGGATGGCAGCGGCTACGAGGGACGCTTTACAAAATGCGGCATCTGTGTGCTGATGAAGGAACTGGGGCTGTACGACCTGACCCCTGCTTTGTGCCATCTGGACTACACCATGAGCGAAGCAGGCGGTGTGACAAATTTTGTGCGGCAGTATACCCTTGCTTCCAGCGGGCCCTACTGCGACTGCGGGTACAAAAAGAAAGGGTAACGGACGATGCTTGTCAAGTCGATAACAGAGGAAGAAATTTACGGTATTGGCCATACCTTCGGCTATTATGACTATGAAGAGGAAACAGGAATGTCCGCTGCCTTTTCCGGGAAAGAAGCCACGGCAAACTATATCTGCGCTTATGTGCGCGGGGTGCTGCGGGGCGGTTTTCTACATACCACCAACGAGCGGGGCGAGGGCTATATCGCCTATAAGCTGCCGAAGGAGAAGATGGGCCTCAAGACCATGTGGCCCATCGCCTGTGGAATGCTGTACAACTCCACCCTGAAACGCCTTCTGCAATTTGGTATTGCCATCAAGCGGGGCGGGGCCTCCCTGCAAGACCGCATGGACAAGGAAAAGAAGCCCTACATCTTCGTTGGACTTGTCTGTGTGCGGGAGCAGTATCAGGGGCAGGGCTATATGCGAAAGGTGCTGGACCTTGCCTTTGCCGAGGGCGACCGGCTGGGCGTGCCGGTGATCCTGGAAACGGATGCAAAAAGCAAGTGCGACAAATATGTGCATCTGGGTATGGAACTTGCCGAAACGCATGATCTTGGCACATATGGCAAGCTGTATGACCTGATTAAGTACCCGGAGCCGACCAAAGCAAACGGGACAGTGTGAGGAGAGGCGGTGCAATGAAGAAAGAAAAACAAAACTGTTTATCCGCTGGTGCATATGATAAAACCAAAGGGAGTTCTGCCCGGACCTTCGTCCGTGACGGAACTCCCCTTTTTTAGCTTTATAGAAAAACCATAAGTCATCTGCCACGCTCAGCGGAGCAAAAACCACACACCCAGCAGGATCGCAAGGAAGATCAGGTTGGACAGGGTGAACAGCCCAAAATACCGCTTCTTCCCCTGTGGCAGCTCCCGTGCGATCTGCCGGTAGGAAATAAGACTGGCCATGGATGCGATCAAAGTGCCAAGACCTCCGAGATTGGTGCCGATGATAAGGGCTTGTGTCTCTGCCGTGAACCCGGACAGCAGCAGGGCGGCGGGAACATTACTGGTGACCTGCGAAGCAAGAACCGCCACAAGAACTTCCCGGCCGGTCAGAAACTCCTGCAGCCAGCCGGAAAAGGCCGGAATGCGCCCCAGATTGCCAATGAAGATGAAAAAAGCCACAAAGGTCAGAAGCAGGGAATAGTCCACTGCCCGTAAGGTGTGCGGGTCTGCAAAAAGAACGCAGACGAGTACAGCGACAAAGGCAATGCCATAAGGCAACACCCGGATCACGGACAGCAGGCAGACGGCAAACAGAACCAGATACAGCAGGATGATCTTCTGATCTCCCTGAGATGCAGAAGAAGAAACAAGCTCGTCCACGGAGAGGGCGTCAGAGGCTTTCCGGCAGACCAGCGCTGCCCAAGCCAGCAGCAGGAGCAGAGAGACCAGGGTGTAGGGCAGCATAAGAAGAACAAATCCCCCGATGCTCATGCCGCTTTTTCCGTAAAGATAGAGGTTCTGCGGGTTGCCGATGGGGGTCAGCATACTGCCAAGGTTTGCCGCAATGGTCTGCATACAGACCACCGGGATCAGAAGAGCGCGGCGGACATCCGCTCCCAGACGGCTCAGGACCACGAACGTAAAGGGAACGAAGGTCAGCAGGGAAACATCGTTGGTGATGAACATGCTTCCGAAAAAGCACAGCCCGACCAGTACCAGCGTCAGCTGAAAGGTGCTGTGGGTACGGGACAGCAATGCCCGGCCCAGTCCATCAAAAAAGCCCTGCCGCCGCAGCCCGGCCATGACCGTCATCAGGGAAAACAAAATCGCCAGCGTGCGCAGGTCGATGTAGCCGAGATACTGCGCATCCGGCAGAACAAAGAAGGCGGAGACAACGGCCAGCACAGCGGCTGCGGTGAGGACCGTTTCCTGCTGAATGAATTGTTTGAGTAGTTTCATAGAGACACATCCTTGTAATTGTAAAGGCTGCCCTGCTGCGGTGCCGGACGGCCTTTCTTCGTATTTCAGAGCAACAGCTCAAACGACCCGATCATCAGCGGCATGGTCAGGATGGAAAGCAGCGTGCTCAGGACATAGATCGCACTGGAATGAGAAGCATCGCGGTCATAGAGCTGAGCCATGGAGGTAACAGTAGCACAGGCAGGGGTGATGGCGGCAAGGTAGACCGTCATCAGGATGTTCTTGCCGTCCGGTATCCAAAGGGATGCGTGAACTGCCCAAAGCAGCAGAACGATGACCAGCGGAACACCCAGCAGACGCAGAAATACCGGCAGATAGTTGCGCGGGGTGCAGAAAACCTTTTTGAGGGGGACTTCCGCAATGGCCATGCCTGCCAGCAGCATTCCCATGGGGCCGATCATATTGCCGACACTGCTCAGTGTGCTGGTGATCGGGGCAGGCAGCGAGATGTGCAGCAGGTACAGCAGTGCACCGGCTGCAATGGCAATCAGGTTGACATTGGTAAGGAGCTTGCGCCATTCCAGCTGTGCAGAGCCCTGCAGGCAGGCACTGGCATGGGTCCAGAGCAGCACCAGCTGTACAATGACAAAGGCGCAGGAGTAGACAACATATTCCTCCCCCAGCAGGGCCTGCACGATGGGAATGACCAGCGCGGCGGCATTGCTGTAAATGATATTGACCTGCTCCACGGCGTCCAGCTTGAGAGCTTTGCGGAACAGCGCATTCAGAAGCAGAAATACAACGTGCATTCCAACGGCGATGCCCATGGAATAAAGCAGCCCGGTGCGGATCTCCGGTGTATCCTTGATCTGAAAGGCGTTCAGAACGACACAAGGCATGACCAGATAGACAAAGACCACAGACAGCACCTTACTGTCCGATGCCTTCAACAAGCCGGTTTTCACAACGGCATATCCCATCAGCAGGATCAGGAACAGCTGCGCAATCTGCTGCATCAATAAAAGGCTGATTTGCATTTAGATCTCCTCTTTTGCAATTCGTTTTTGCAGCACCATCCTACTCCATTGGAGGGACATCGTCAAGAGAATCCAGAGAAAAAACGTGTTTCAGAAGGCTGGCATAGAGCATTTTTATGCTCAAAGCAAAAGGCAAAGGGAGTTCTGCCCGGACATTTGTCCGCGACAGAACTCCCTTTTTGATTCGCAGAGTAAACCACAAGCGATGCTTGTGCATTAAAAACACAAACTGCTATAAACTACTTCATTCTCCTTTTTTTTCGCTGTTTACAATAGCCTGTACCTTGGTGGGCAGACCATAGATGCTGATAAAACCGGTAGCATCACTCTGCTTGTAGTCGCCGCCGGCAGCAAAAGTTGCAATGTCCTCACGGTAGAGGGAATACGGAGACCAGACACCGGCATTGATCATGTTGCCCTTGTACAACTCCAGACGCACCTTACCGGTAACGTTTTCCTGCGTGGAGGTGACGAAGGCACTCAGAGCTTTGCGCAGGGGGCTGAACCACTGGCCGTCATAGACCAGTTCACCAAATGTGATGGCCAGCTCGCGCTTTTTGTGGGCAGTGAGCTTATCCAGAGTCAGAGTTTCCAGCACCTCATGAGCCTTATAGAGAATGGTACCGCCGGGCGTCTCGTACACACCGCGGCTCTTCATGCCCACCAGACGGTTCTCCACCACATCGTACAGGCCGATGCCATTGCGGCCGCCGATCTCATTCAGCTTGGCAATGAGGACGGCGGGCTTCATCTTTTCGCCGTTCAGGCTCACCGGCACGCCCTTTTCAAATGCCAGCTCCACGAACTCGGACTTGTCCGGTGCGGTCTTGGGGCTGACACCCAGCTCCAAAAAGCCCGGCTTATCGTACTGCGGCTCGTTGCCCGGGTCCTCAAGGTCAAGGCCCTCATGGCTCAGGTGCCACAGGTTCTTATCCTTGGAGTAGTTGGTCTCGCGGTTGATCTTCAGCGGGATGTGATGTGCCTCGGCATAGTCGATCTCTTCGTCACGGCTCTGGATATCCCACTCACGCCACGGAGTGATGATCTTCAGGTCCGGTGCAAAGTGCATGATGGCCAGTTCAAAGCGCACCTGATCGTTGCCCTTGCCAGTGCTGCCGTGGCACACGGCATCTGCACCCTCGGCACGGGCGATCTCCACCACACGCTTTGCCAGAATGGGTCGTGCAAAGCTGGTGCCCAGCAGATAGCCCTCGTAATCGGCCCCGGCCTGCATGGTGGGGATGACGTAATCCTCCACAAATTCATCGGTCAGATCTTCTACGTACAGCTTGGAAGCACCGCTTGCCTTGGCGCGCTCTTCCAGACCTTCCAGCTCGCCCTTCTGGCCCACATTGCCGCACACTGCAATGACCTCGCAGTTGTTGTAATGCTCTTTCAGCCATGGGATGATAATGGAAGTATCCAGACCGCCGGAATAGGCCAGCACGACCTTTTTGACCTCAGACATAGGAACTGCCTCCGTTCAAACCAACTTATATACTTTTCGATTTCCCTCGTGCAATTTCATGATTGCAGTGTCCATTATCCGGGCACTTGGAAAATGTGTAAAAAGTGTTCTGCATATAGCAGCAATATGAAAGCAGTATTTCACAGTGTGGCATTATGAATCTATAATAGGTAGCTGGAAATAAACAGAAAGAGGGTCTTTTTGATGGCAACGATATTTCCAAGAGAAGAAAAGGCAGAGGCACTGTTCGGGGAGATCCTGAAAAATCCAGAAGCCTGCCACCGCCTGATGGATACCTTCAACGACTCGCTGGACATGGCAGACGTACTGGATGCGCCGGCCGTGAGTGCACAGCAGTTTGCCGCAGCACTGTTCAATGCCTACGAGAACAAGGATCTGTCTGCCTTTCTGATGGCGATCTGCCAGCACAGTATGTTTGACCTGCTACGGAACGCTGCCCTGATCCCGTTCAAATTCAACGCCGATGGTCAGCCGAACCCGGTGATCCTGACGGATGATGCCGGCGTTCTTTTGCCGAACAACAAAGTTGCCGTGAGCAGCAAAGTATACGACCGGTTCATCCGGGTGTTCCAGAAGCAGGAAAAGGTAAAAATGTACCTTGCCAGCGGCTACTGCAAGTATCACGGCTACGACGAAGGCTCGATGGATGTGGTGGAGTACCACTACAACCAGCATTTGGGGCTGCTGCTGATCTACGAACTGCCGGACACCGTGAAGCAGAAGGTAACGGAAGCGGAGGCCTACTCCACCGTCTGGGATATCCAGATGAAACTGCAGCACGCACTGCCCCGTTCCGTGGTCTACTATGGACAGGATACGCTCAAGGACGGAGGAACCCGCTACGATGAACTTGGCGTTTTTCTGCCGCTGGAACACTTTGCCGACCGGCTGGAACGCCATGTGGAAACTGCTACCAAGATCGTTTACGGCGAGTAAACGCCCTGTAAACGAACTCCTTTTATAAGTGCATCACAGCAAAACAAAACGCAGCGAACCGTTAAAAGATTCGCTGCGTTTTGCCTTATATGAGAGAATGGAAATGCTGCACATCAGGTGCAATAACGGAAAGTCTTGTCAGTGACAATACGGGCGAAGATCAGCCCTAACGGCAGTGCCACGATGATGAGAATGGCATCTGCAAACCATGTGGCGGAGTCCATCAGAGACAGGATGCCCAGATTATAGATGGCACGGTAGAAATACAGTCCCGGTACCATGATAACGATGGACGGCACGGTGACGGAGATGCGGGGATAACCGGCGGCGCTCTTCAGGCAGGAGGCCAGCAGTCCGGACAGCAGTGCGCCCAGAAACGCTGCAACAGCGGGCGGAAAGCCCGCAAGGCTCACCAGCTCCAGCCGGAACGTGTTCGTTACCGCACCGATAAGGGCGGCGCAGACTGCCAGGTTCCGGGGACTGTTGAACATGAGCGAAAAGCCGAACACACCGCCAAAACTTGCCAGCAGCCGGAACACGATCTCTTCCGGGAGTGTCAGGCTCAGGGCAGGGAACTGCACCGGCTGCAAATGCAGCAGCAGTGCCATGATCCAAGCCGTCATGGTTGCCACCAGAATGATGAGGACGGCGTAGGCCAGACGTTCCAGCCCGGAGCGCATATCCAGCTTGGCAAGGTCGATGCCGCTGGTAATGAACGGAAAGCCCGGAATGATGAAGAGCATGGAGCAGATATACCCCGCCTCGTGCTGCGCCGATACGGCAAACAGCACCTCTGCCAGCTTCAGCAGGATGGCATACACGAGGCTTGCTGAACAGACCGATGCCGTAATGCCCAGAAACAGGGTGAAATGGTGCTTTGTCAGCTTGCATCGTACAAAGTTGCCGATGCCTGCACCGCAGAAGGCACACAGCATTTCCACAATGCCGCCGCCCAGCAGAAAGGTGAAGCAGCTGCAGGCCAGTGCAGCTGCAAAGCCCAGTGCGATGGGCGAATACAAGCCGTGGATGCGCTCGATCTCATCGAGGTGGCTGTGCAGTTCTTCGCCGGTCATAAATTTTCCTTCCCGGTCGAAGTCGTTGACGAAATGCTCCAGTCGGTTCAGCCGGGAGGTATTCACGCCCGTATTTGTCAGACAGAGTGACTGGGTATAACACTGGTCACCGTCAAAGCAGGTGAACTCAATGGACAACAGGCCGATGTCCGCTGTTGTTGTGACTCCCAGCTCCCGCGAAAGGGTGTTCATGGAGCTTCGGACACGCCATGCGCCGGTGCCGCATTCCAGCAGCATCAGCCCGGTGCGTCCAATGACGGAGGCTTTTTCCACAAGCCCTGCCTCGGTAATGGGGACGCCCTTGCTGGCCGACGCATAGTCGTGCCAGTAGACTTCCATGTGATTTTTGATGATCTCACTTTGCCGTTGTCCCATACCGGAAAGCCTCCTTTGTGATATGGGAATGTTGCAGCCGTTTCAAGACTGCGGTGCTATTATAAGGGAAATTGCAGGGCGGGTAAAACGTATCTTGGATATGCCGGCAATGTTCGTTTGGTATTTCAAAGAAGAAAATACGTTGCGTTTTAGAAGTCGCATAGAAAGACATCCCGTCTGAGGGCAAAGCGAAGGTTTTGCTTTTAGGCGGGATTTTTTTTGCGTTTTCGAGGGCGTTGTATACAATACATGGACTAAGAGGGCGGGTAACTTGGACTACGAGTCCATAAACTTTTCTGCGAAAATACGATACAATTATGTCACGGAAACGGACCGGGCCCGAGAGGGAGAGGAAACCGGAGCCGACGAACCTTGAAAATTGAATATGCAGCTTCAGGTACTTCCAGACAATGAAACTTCCGTAATTCGCGGCCCGGCCATAAAGAAGGCGGGGTGGCCGAGAGGCCAATGGAGTGGTGCAAATCCACCGCCTGAATGTTTCCCTTTCTCAGGGGTGCCGGGGCAAATTAAGAGAGACCATACAAAACCTTTTCCAAACGCCGTTCAGGGGGAACCCGGACGGCGTTTTTTATATATCAGCGAAAAGGAGTATGCAAATGAACCGCAGAAATATCAGACAGGTGGACGAATCCACACTGACGACCCTGTGTGCGGTCTGCCGGGGAGCCTTTCAAAGTGCAAAAACCGTTCAGCTCCGCAGGGCAAACCCCAGACAGGTAAACAAGGATGTCTGCACCTATTGCCAGACACGCTACGGGTTTGACTATTACGTTTTGCCCGTTGTCCGCAGCCCGAAAATGACCGGAAGGAGGGAATACCGTGAAACTGAGCCATCTTAAGATCGACCCGGAGTTCCAAAGCAAGATCCCGCCGCTGCAATTCGAGGAAGAGCAGCAGCTTGAGCAGAACATCATTACAGAGGGCAGGCTCCTGAACCCCATCATCGTGTGGAATGGCTACATTCTGGATGGGCACACCCGCTACCGCATCCTGAAAAAGCATGGCTTCATCAAGTACGAAGTGGAGGAGATTCAGCTTGCAAACAGGTACGAAGCCCTTGCATGGATCTGCAAAAATCAGCTTGGCCGCCGGAACCTCAGCCCGGAACGGAAGAAATTCCTTCTGGGCAAAGAGTACGAATCGACAAAGCTGGCAGTGGGCGGGCAGCCCGGAAATTGCAATCCTGTAAAACGATGTGGTCAAAATGACCACATCGTTTCGGAAAAACGTACTTGTGAACGCATTGCTTCCGAGCACGGCGTTGGAGAAAAGACGGTGCGACGTGCCGAAAAATACTCGCGGGGTATAGATGCCGCTGAGGAAGCAGTGCCCGGAGCACAGGAGGAGATTCTGACCGGGCGCATCAAGGCAACGGATGCACAGATCGCTGCTTTGCCTGCGATCCCCAAGGAAGAACGTCCGGCCATTTTGGAGGAGCTTCGGAAAGGAAAAGACAAACGGAACGAGGCATTGCTTTCCAGATTGAAGCCGGAGCGTCCGCCGCCAAAGCCTGCGCCGCCGAAACCTCCGGAACCGCCGGAACCTCCGCGGAACGAGGAACCCGCAGCACGGGAGCCGGTGACACCCTCCCCACCGGAAGAGGAAATCGAACCTGCCAGCAACGGACCACCAAGTTTTCTTCAGAAGATACAGGGACACAAGCGCCATCTCTCGGAGGAGGACATGGTACGGTTGAAGGCATCGGTGGACAGCCGGTACCGAGACCGCATTGCAAAAAGTGGTTCCATCATGCTGTGCGAGCTGCAAGGCGCAGCAGAGGATTTTATGTTCCGATGGGGCGTTGTTTTTCAGAACTACCCGGATGTTTTATCCAATGAAACCAGCAGGGAAGAAGTTTCTGCACTGATCGACCGAATGACGACCTACCTGAACACTGTAAAGGAGATGTAAATATGTTGAATTCCAACCTGAACCTCAGCACCCTGCCCGAATGCACCTTTACCTACCAGATCGTGAACAGCGCATTGCTCTTCCCCTGCATGGAATACCAGCGCCTTCTGCACACGGAGAAGGTGGCATCCATTGCGGAGAACTTCTCGGAGTACATTGCAAATGATCCGAAGGTCAGTTTCCGGGATGGCCGCTATTACGTTTTTGATGGTCAGAACACGGTGGAGGCACGTCGGGCCTGCAACGGCGGTAAGGACCTGCCCATCCGCTGCAAGGTTTTCCTTGGTCTGAGCAAGGAGGACGAGGCAACGCTCTTTGCGCTGCAGACCGGCATTTCCAGCTGCCTGACGGCGGGCGAACGGCTGCGTGCCAATCTGGTGGCAAGAAACCCGGATGCGATCCACTTTGTGAGAGCCACCGTAGATACCGGTGTGGAGTTTGCCTACGACGGCATCCGGGCAGCCTGGAAGATCTATTGCATCGAAACAGCATACGAACTCTACAAGCAGTACGGCAGGGAACGCTACATTGAGATGTTGAACATCATCAACGAGGCGTGGAGGGGCAATGTGGATGCCTACCTTGCCGGGGTGATCCGGGGCGTGACTCGTTTTATCTCCGTCTATGAGGGCGAATACGACCGGGAGCGTCTGGTGCAGCAGTTGGCACGGACCCACCCCAAGACCATCACCCAACTGGCGCAGAAGGATACCGGCAGCTCTGCTAACCGTCATATGCGGCAGATTCTCCGCCTCTATAACGGTGCCAGCCGTAGATCGAGCCTGCCGCTGAAAAACTGACGATTTCATTCTACCTCCTGAACGACAGCCGTCGCTGGCACCAGCCTGCGCCGGCTGTTTCTTACATAAAAAGAAGGAGGTTGATTTTATGTTACCGAACAATTGGAGATATCTCAGGGGGGGGACATCTACTATGCAGACATGGAGCCGCGTATCGGCTCGGAACAGGGCGGGAAACGCCCTGTGGTAGTTCTGCAGAACAACATTGGAAACCGTCATTCGCCTACATTGATCGTTGCAACTGTTACCACCCGGACGGAAAAGAAGAAAAACCAGCCCACCCATGTGCTGGTGGATTCCAACCCGGCCTTTGAAGAACCGTCCATGATTCTTCTGGAGCAGATCTTCACGATCGATAAATCCCGCATCGAACGCTTTATGGGCTATGCCAGCAAGGCTGAAATGCTCCGCATTGATATGGCTTTGCTGGTCAGTCTGGCTCTGAACGTTCTGAGCGGAAACCACAGCGAATAGCGGACAACCAGTAACCCGTAAAAATGAGGTGATAGCGATGTAACCGGAGGTGAGTGAGCCATGCGAAAGAGTGCCCCCATTGAAGTGGTGGTACATTACCCCAAAACGAAAGAGGGATGGGACGAACTCGGAAAACGGGTCGCAACCGCCCACGCCAACTATGTGATCGAAAAAATCGACCGTCTGAACTGCCCCACATGGCAGAAGCTGGAACTGTATCAGGCAGTCATTGATACCACCAAGGGTACCTATAAGCCCAAGGAACACCAGAAGCCCGGCCGATAAGAAAAGCCCAACACAGGTGCTTTCTCATGGAACGTTCGTTGGGGAGAGGATAGCAAATGAGCTTCGGATGCACTTCCGGAGGGAGCGGAAAAGCGGGACCACCGTGTCGTTGCAGGAAACGCTGGAGGCGGGCAAGGACGACACGGCGCTGACCCTCTCGGACGTGCTGCAGGACAGCTTCTGCATGGAGGACAGCTGTGAGCAACAAGACGAGGCCCGGCGGCTGCGGCAGCTCATCGAAGGGCTTCCGGCGCGGGAACGGAAGCTGATCCTGCTGCGGTATGGTCTTTCCGGCCAGCCGCCGCTGACCCAGCTGGAAACTGCAAAACTGCTGGACATCAGCCGCAGCTATGTTTCCCGTCTGGAAACTCATGCGCTGGAACTTCTGCGGGAAGGGTGGGGCGGATGCCGGTAAAAATTTTGACCTTCATCGCGGAGTGCTTTCACACCGAGGCGAAAAACGCCGCCTGGAACGCATCCAATTCCTCGAACCGGTACAGGCGGTTCAGCGCTTCCACCAGCTCCTTTTTGGAAAGACGCGGCGGCAGGCCCAGGGCGTTGAGCAGCGCATATTTCCGCTCGGCGCTGCCCGGCCTGCCGGAAATCCCCCACTCGTAGAGGTCGGTATAGGTGATGGCCCGGCCCTCCGGGCGGGGGCAGCTGCACCAGCCTCGGCACCGAGGGCGTCTTTGAGCGCCTGCAGCACGATGGCATCGTCCACGCCCTCGACCCCCAGCAGGCCCTCCTTGCCGGGCTGCTCCTTGCGCTTTTCCTTGCCGTGGATCGCGGGCACATAAGCCTGAACCACATTCTTTTCTCCCACCAGATTGGTGATGTAGGTGCGGATGCGGAAGCCTGCTGCGTCCGAATCCGTGAGCAGGATCAGGCCGTTTTTCTGCGCCAGCGCCTTGAACAGCTGCTGGCGCTTTTTATCCTTATAAATGCCGAATCCGTCGGTCAGAAGGATCAGCGCGTCCGTCAGGTGGGAAAGGCGGGCCGCATCGTATTTGCCTTCCACCACCAGCACCCGGTCGGTGTGGAGAAGTTCTCGTTCACTCATCGTCCGCTCCCCGCCAGCGCCAGACGGCAGAGAGCTGCTTCCAGTAGTACCTCCGCGTCTACGGGCTGGCTTTTCAATGATCTGTCCAGATCCAGCAGGACCTGCAAGCAGGCTTCCAGCTGGCCGAGGGTGTAGTGGCTGGCGGTCTCGGCCGACCGCTTGAGCCGGTAATCACTGCCCTTATAGCCAAAATCCTTGAATACCGTGCTGTAGCTCTTGCGTCTGGCGCTGCCCAGCTTGACCCGGTACAGATCCACATAGCTGCCGATCATGGCCGCTGTAATGGCAATGGGCTCCTGCTGCAGCCGGAGCAGAGCCTGTAATTTTTTGCAGGCCCCGGTGGCGTTTTTGGCTGTGATCATCCGGGTCATCTCGAAGACATCAGCCTCCAGGCTCACGGTGCCCATCTCAGCCACCATGGCCGCAGTGACGGTCTGGTAGCCAGAGAGGGCGCAGAGTTTGTCCACCTCGTTTTCCAGCAGGAAGGGGTCCTCGCCGCAGCGTTCCAGCAGGGCAGTGGCGGCGCCTTCGGGCAGGGTAGCACCCTGCGCTTTGGCCCGCTCGATCATCATCACCTTGAGTTCATAGGGCTTGGGTTTGGCCAGCTCTTCGGCATAGCCGAGCTTTTTGCAGGCAGCGGTGAGCTTCTGCGCCCGTTTGCCGGTCTTGAGCTTGCCGCGCTCCAAGGGAAACACGCTGCCCAGCACCACCACAGCATTTTCCAGACTGGAAAGCGTTTCGCACAGCGCATCCAGATCTTTGTCGCTGTAGGCGGCGGGGTCCAGTTCGGGCAGGACCACCACACGCCGGGTACCAAAAAATGAGATGGTGCCCGCCGCCATGATGAGCTGTTCCAGCTCCGGGGCGGCACCGTCCAGCACGGTGGCTTCTTCGTCGCTGTCGGCCGAGAGCAGCCGCACGGCAGCCGCCACGGCCTGCCGCACCAGATACCGTTCACTGGAATAAAAATAGTAGACCGGACAGCCGCTTTCTGCCAGCTGCCGGAGCTTTGCTTCCGTTGCCAAAAGGGAGACCTTCTTTCGTTTTTGCGGGGGATCTTCTGCCCCGCAGATGCCGGGATATTCGATACCCATAGTGTAGCGGAGTTGCGGAGCGTTGTCAATGCGCAGTGCACAGGGGCCGGGCAAAAAATGCTGCCTGCCCGGACGCAAAAAATGCCGGGGCGGGGCTTTTCGGGAACGGAAAAACATGATATACTGAAAACGCTTTTCTCAAACATTCGGCAAAGAGGAAACGAACGGAAATGCAGGGTGCCGACCCTGCCGGAAGTAAAAAATGCCCGGCCTCCGCGGGCCGCGAAAGGATGAAGCCATTACGAAACGTGCCAAATTTACGTTGCAGCTGCAGTACAACTCCCCGGTGATCCTCACATTTTTCCTGCTGTCACTTCTGGTGCTGTTCCTCGACCAGTGGACGGACGGGTGGACGACGATGCATCTGTTCTGTGTCTACCGCTCCTCGCTGAAGGACCCGCTGTTCTACATCCGGCTGTTCGGCCATGTGCTGGGCCATGCCAGCTGGGACCACTTTCTGAATAACATGCTCCTGCTCCTCGTCATCGGCCCACCGATGGAGGAAAAATACGGCAGCATCCCGCTGCTGGAGGGCATCGTCTTCACGGCGCTGGTGTCCGGTGTGCTGCAATGCGCACTCTTCCCCCGCACGGCCCTGCTGGGCGCGTCCGGCATCGTGTTCATGCTTATCATGCTTTCGTCGCTGGCGGGCTTCTCCGGCGGCATCCCGGTCACCATGCTGCTGGTTGCAGCGCTGTACTTTGGTCAGCAGGTGTACGATATCATTTTTGTGCACGACAATGTAGCAAACTTCATGCACATTGTGGGCGGCTTATGCGGCACGGGGTTCGGCTACTTCTACGCCCTGCGCCCCCAAAAACGCCGCAAGGCGTCCGGGGCAAAGCCGGGCCTGAAATTTGAAAAGACCTCCCGGCACAGGAGCCGGTAAAGCAAAAGATCCCCTTCCGCGCGGCAGGACCATGCGGAAGGGGATTTTTGTGCAGATGCGTTACAGTGTCTTGCAGAACTCCTTCAGGTAAGCGCGGAATTCTTCGCCGATCTCCGGATGCTGCAGGGCCAGCTCCACCTGTGCCTCTACCACCTTGAGCTTGTTGCCCATGTCGTAGTGCTTGCCGGTGAACTCTACGGCCGTCATGCCGCCGCGGGTGCGGGCATACTCGGCCATGGCATCGGTCAGCTGGATCTCGCCGCCTGCGCCGGGCTTGGTGTGGGCAAGGATCTCGTAGATCTCCGGGGTCAGCAGCACGCGTCCCAGAATGGAGTAGTTGCTGAACTCCTGTCCCTTCTTGGGCTTCTCGATCATGTCGTCCACAAAGAAATAGTTGTCGTGGATGGGGGTGGTCTTCAGGCTGCAGTACCGGCTCACATCTTCCCATGGCACTGCGGAAACGCCTGCCGCCGGGCGGCCGAACTCCTCGTAGGCGCGGATCAGCTGAGCACACACCGGGTCCTCGCCCCAGATTACGTCATCGCCGTAGATGACAACGAAGGGATCGTCGCCGGTAAAGGCTTTTGCCATGCTCACGGCGTGGCCAAGGCCCAGGGTCTGCTTCTGGCGCACAAAGAGGATGTTTGCCATGTTGGCGATGCCAAGGCACTCTTCCAGCGCCTTTTCCTTGCCGGGCTTTGCCAGCTTTTCTTCCAGCTCAGGGCTGCGGTCGAAGTGATCCTCGATGATGCTCTGGTTGCGGCCCAGAATGATGAGGATATCGGTGATGCCGGAACGGACGGCCTCTTCCACCAGATACTGGATGGCGGGCTTGTCCACGATGGGCAGCATGCCCTTGGGCATGGCTTTGGTGGCGGGCAGCACGCGGGTGCCAAGACCGGCGGCAGGGATGACGGCTTTGGTGACTTTCTTCATGATTCAAAACTCCTTCGTAGAACTATCGCAGGCTGGGTGCATCAGCCGTAGACCAGATTGAGCAGGGCGTCCACATTGGGGCCCAGCAGCAGGGTGCTGGCGCTGCCGATGACCATCAGCAGCAAAAAGCAGCCGAACACCGCCGCAAAGCTGACGCCGCCCTGTGCGGCCAGAACGGCCTTGCGCTGGGCTTCGTCCGGGAATTCGGAGCGGATCTTCCGGATGCGGTCTGCCGCGCTCTTGCGGTAAAGCCACTTGCCGTACATGCCGCGCACGACCATGAGCAAAAAGCTCAGGGCCGAGCACAGGCGGGCCAGTATGACCATCGTGGAATCGCTCAGAGCGGGGGCCATGGTGCTGCCGGTGAGCTGCATCAGCTGCAGCAGGGTGGGCACGGCCAGCAGCAACTCAGCTGCCAGAAAGCCGAACGCGGGCTTCCATGCCTTGCGGTAAAAGAAATAGAACGGCCCGAACAGCAGTGCCGAAAAACTCATGGAGATCTTGCTGTGCGCCAGCTGCATCCGGCAGTAGGTGCTCAGGTAGGCGGGGGACGCAGGGCCGATGTAGCTGGCCCAGTCCTTGCAGGGGATGCCGTCCAGCATCTCGTCCTTGCCAAAGGCGGCCTCATAGGCCTGCCGCATGGGGTCCTGGGGCATGGAGCCGGTCTCCTGATACTGGCGGTACAGGCTGGAATAATCAAAATTGCCCTCGCCGGGGCCGGCCGTGCGGTCGGCAGGCTCTTCGGCCCCTTCCGGCGGAAGAACGGCACCGCAGCAGCGGCAGCGCTCTTCGGTGCGCAGGGTGCGTTCGCCGCAGGCAGGGCAGGTGCACAGCTCGGATTCCTGATACGGGAACTTCCATTCGTATCCGGCGGCATGAGCCGGGCTGTGGATGCAGCGGCCAAGCTTTTCGTAGCACTCGCGGTGATAGGGTGCGCCGCAGTCCGGGCAGACCACGATATCATCGGTCAGCGCCAGCGGTCTGCCGCAGCCTTCGCAGGGACAGCCATAATATTTCGGCATAACTTCCTCCCATAAATGGTACTTGATGCTATTATACTCCCATCCCGGAGAAAAGAAAAGGTGAAAATCTTCAAAATTCCAGCAGGATAATCCATTTACCCCTTTACTTTAGCATAGATTCTCGGTATACTAATGAAGTATCTGTGTATAAACTGTGTCTTTTTGTAGCCCTCTCAGCCATCGCTGCGCGATGCCAGCTCTCCCGCAGGGAGAACCCCTGGCGGCCGGCTTTTGTGTTTGCCAGAATGCAAAGCGCGATGGACCCATGAGAAATAAGGGCGATACTTCTTATTTTTGAGAGGATATTGAGAATGATCACGATTGACGAACTGAAGGTGCAGCTTGCCGATTACGGCAAGGCGGTCAAGGACTTGGAAGAAGCCCTTGCCATTGATGCCTCCCGCAAGCGCGTGCAGGAACTGGAGCACACCATGAGCCGCCCCGGCTTTTATGATGATGCAGACCTGAGCAAGAAGGTCTTTGACGAGGTGGGCGACCTGAAGGGCAAGCTGAGCCGCTTTGAAAAGCTGCAGGGCCTGTACGATGATGCCGAGACCATGCTGGAAATGCTGGATGAAGAATACGACCCCGCCATGATCCCCGAAGCAGAGGAGTCTGTGAACGCTGTGGGCAAGGCAGTGGATGAGCTGCAGCTGATGACCATGCTGAACGGTGAGTACGACCACAGCAACGCCATCCTGACCTTCCATGCCGGTACCGGCGGCACCGAGGCACAGGACTGGGCCGAAATGCTGTACCGCATGTACAATAAGTGGGCTTCCAACCACGGCATGACCGTGGAGGTCCTGGATTATCAGGACGGTGATGAAGCCGGCATGAAGAGCGCCTCCATGATGGTGAAGGGTGCCAACGCCTACGGCCTGCTCAAGAGTGAGAACGGTGTGCACCGTCTGGTGCGCGTGTCGCCCTTTGACGCCAACGCCCGCCGCCAGACCAGCTTTGCTTCGCTGGAAGTGATGCCCGAGCTGGATAACACCATTCAGGTGGATATCCGCCCCGAGGACATTGAGATGCAGGTGTACCGTTCCTCCGGTGCCGGCGGCCAGCACATCAACAAGACCTCTTCCGCTGTGCGTCTGATCCACAAGCCCACCGGCGTCGTGGTCAGCTGCCAGACCCAGCGCAGCCAGTTCCAGAACCGTGACTACGCCATGGAAATGCTGAAGGCAAAGCTGTATCAGATCGCAAAGCAGCAGCACATGGATAAGATCGACGACATCAAGGGCGTGCAGAACGAGATCGCATGGGGTCATCAGATCCGCAGCTATGTGTTCATGCCCTACACCATGGTCAAGGATCACCGCACCAACTACGAGACCGGCAATGTGGATGCCGTGATGGACGGCGATCTGGACGGTTTCATCTTCGCATACCTCAAGGCCGCAAGCCGCGGGGAATTGCAGGACACCTAAATCTTACCGATAAGCAAAAAAGCCACGCGAAAGCGTGGCTTTTTCTTTTGCATGTCTTACGCCAGATCCGCCAGGATGTCCGGCCAGAGAGCCTGCTCCTGGTGCATGACGGCAAATGCGCAGTCAAGAAACATCTTGTTGACGGCGGCGATGATGGTGCTGCGGAGCAACAGCTTCTCCTCTCCGGCGTCCGCGGCCAGATCCCGGATGGTGTGGGTCAGGCCGAACACATAGGGCAGGCAGTTTTCCACTTCCTCGCAGAAATAGTCGTAGGCCTGCGCGGCAGAGTAGTGCTGGCGCTGCATTTTGAAGAGGGTGTCGATGTTTTCCATCGAGAGCACCGTTTTGGAGACGACGATGTAGATCAGGCCGGCCAGCTGCTCACGGGTGTATTTTTTCTTGATGGGGTGGCCGATGATCCCTTTCTTGACGTAGTTGCTCACCATGGAAGCCGTGAGCTCCACCCCTGGAAATGCACGAAAATACCCATTGACGTACTGGACGGTCTGGTCGAGATACAGCCCGACGGAAGGCAGTTCTGCGTACCGCGGCAGGGCAAAATCCACGGCGCAGGCCGCTATGCGGCGGTTGGATTCATTGTTCATGCGGATAGTATAGCGTATTTTTCCGGCAGGGTCAACCGTCTTATGAAAACTTTTTGAAGATTTCCAAGAAACGGTTGACAGGTTTTTGAAAAACTGATATCATAGCTTCGACAACATGAAAAATGCGGCGGATTTTGCCGCTGGAATGGAGATACTGCTTATGAAGACCCGGATCGTTGTGGATTCTGCCGCAAGCCTGTATGCACTGGATGGCGTGGATTTTGCCTGTGTGCCCCTGAAGATCATCACCGATCACGAGGAATACCACGATGACGGCACGCTGGATGCGGTGGGCATGGCCACGACCCTGCGCACCTATAAAGGAAAGACCTCGACTTCCTGCCCCAACGTCGGCGACTGGCTGGCTGCTTACGAGGGAGCCGATGAGGTGTACGCCATCACCATCACCGGTACGCTGTCGGGCAGCTGCAATGCGGCCCAGCTGGCGGCGGAGGAATACCAGCAGGAGAACCCCGGCAAGCGGGTCTTTGTTCTGGACAGCCTGTCCGCCGGGCCGGAGCAGGTCCTGCTGGCCGAGCATCTGCGGGATGAACTGGCTGCCGGCAAGGAGTTTGACGCCGTCTGTGAAGAGATGCTGCGCTACCACAAGCACACACATCTGCTGTTTTCGCTGGAATCGCTGGCCAATCTGGCCCGCAATGGCCGTGTGAAGCCTGCTGTTGCCGCTGTGGCACGGATGCTGGGCATCCGGGTCATTGGTCAGGCCAGTGAGAGCGGCGAACTGGAGGTGCTGTGCAAGACCCGCGGCGAGCACGGTGCACTGGAGCGCATCGTGCTGGAGCTCAAGGAGCACGGCTACACCAACGGCAAGGTGAACATCTCCCACTGCGGCAACCCTGCCGCTGCCGAGCGCCTGAAGCACATGATCGAGGCCGTCTTTGAGGGGGCCAGAGTCGTGGTGACGGAGTGCGGCGGCCTGTGCAGCTACTACGCTGAGCAGGGCGGCCTTCTGATCGGATACGAGGACGGAGAGGCTTGAAAAATCACCCGGACCGCGCTATACTAACTCCATCTTAAAGGGCCGCGCAGCGGCGGGGGAGGTACAGCGTGTTCAGACTGCCGATCGTTAAATTTTTCAGCCGCATTCTGAACCGCGTCACCATCACGGTGGTGTTGGTGGCATTGCAGCTGCTGTGGCTGCTCTGGGCGTTCTGGGCCTTTACGGCGGGCCGGGTCTGGCTGAACGGCCTGCTCAAGGCGCTGAGCATCGTCATCGTGCTCTACCTCGTCCGGAAAGACGAGAACAGTGCCTATAAGATCGGCTGGATCGTCCTCATCGGCCTGCTGCCGCTGCTGGGCGGTGCGCTGTATCTGGCCTTTGGCAACAAGGCTCCGGCCAAGGGGCTCCGCACCCGGATGCGGAAGGTGGAGCAGGCCCACATGGCCGATCTTACGCCCCGGCCGGACCAGACCGACACGCTGGACCGCGTGGAGAAAAACCTGAGCCATTACGTGGAGACCTACGGCCCCTACCCGGCGTGGAAGCACACCGCCACTCACTATTTCCCCTGCGGCGAGGCCATGTATCCCAGGCTTCTGGAAGACCTGGAACGGGCGGAAAAATTTATCTTTCTTGAATTCTTCATTGTAAAGTCGGGCACGATGTGGGACGGCATCGAGGCCATCCTCAAGCGGAAAGCCGCCGAGGGCGTGGATGTGCGCCTGATCTACGATGATTTTGGCAGTCTGCTGGGTCTGCCCAGCGACTTCGTCATCCGGATGGAGCGCAGCCATATCCGCTGCATCCCGTTCAACCCGGTGATGCCGCTGCTCTCGCTGGTGATGAACCACCGCGACCACCGCAAGATCGTAGTCATTGACGGTACGGTGGCCTACACCGGCGGCGTGAATCTGGCAGATGAGTATATCAATGCGGAGCAGCGCTTTGGCTACTGGAAGGACGCCGCCATCCGGCTGGAAGGGGCGGCGGTCTGGAATTTTACCGTCATCTTCCTCAACTTCTGGAACGCCTTCCGCCCGCAGGAGACGGACTACGCACCCTTTGCGCCGACCCACCTGCCGGAAAGTTCGGACGGCATCGTGCAGCCCTACGCGGACAGCCCGCTGGACGAGGAACCGATGGCCGAGACGGTGTACCTGAACATCCTTGCGCAGGCACAGCGGTATGTTTATATCTACACGCCCTACCTTGCCGTGGGCGAGGAAATGCTGGACGCACTGAAAAACGCGGCCAAGCGCGGGGTGGACATCCGGCTGGTGCTGCCGGGCATCCCGGACAAAAAGCTGGTGTTCCGGCTGAGCCGGTCGTACTATCTGCCGCTCCTCCGGGCGGGCGTCCGCATCTACGAGTACACCCCCGGCTTCCTCCATGCAAAATGCTACGTCAGTGACGACCATCTGGCCGTAGTGGGCAGCATCAACATGGACTACCGCAGTTTGTTTTTGCACTTTGAGTGCGGGGCGCTGCTTTACAGCAACAGTCAGGTCATCGCCCTGCGGGACGATGTACGGGCCACGCTGCCGCAGTGCCGGGAGGTGCAGCTTTCCGACTGCCGGACTTCTCTGCCGGGTACCCTGCTGGACAGCATCCTGCGGCTGCTGAGCCCGCTGCTGTAAAACCCTCTCCGTCAACGCCTGATGGCGAGCGAAGCGAGACGGAGAGGGGAAAACTACTGACGAATAAGAAGGGCCCTGCCGGATATACTACTTCCAAACCCATCGGGAAAGGGAGCGTATCTATGAAAAAAAGCAAGGCTCTTTGGGGCTGTGTGCTGGCAGCAGCCCTGCTGCTGGCCGCCTGCGGAAAACCGAACGCCGGGTCGTCCGGCTCTGGAAGCATGAGCGGGAGCGGCGCGGCCTCGCAGACGACCGCCGCCTGGAAGACCGGCCTCGGTGTCGTCGTGGAAACGGAAGACGAAGACCGCACCGGGAGCATCCGGCTGGCGGCTGCGGCAGTGCTGCTGGATGGCGACGGCAAGATCGCAGACGTGGAGCTGGATGAGCTGGAAACGACCATCGGGGCCGACGGCACCGGCGCGGTGCACCTGCCCACAGATTACCGGACCAAGCGGCAGAAAGGGGCGGACTACCCGCTGGCAGAGGCCTCTTCGCTGAAAAAAGGCTGGGCGGAACAGGCGGATGCCTTCGCGGACTACCTGACCGGCAGGACGCCGGAGCAGGTGTCCCTGCTGAAACTGGACAACGACGGCAAGCCCACAGACGCTGACCTGCTGGCCGGCTGCACCATCGCGGTGGACCGTTACCGCGACGCGGTGGTCAAGGCCTGCACCAATGCCAGGGGGCTGGGCGCGGCCAAAGGCGACCGGGTGTCGCTGGGCGTGGAGGCGGTGAATGGCTCTTCGGATGTGACTGCGACCGATGACCGGGACGTCAACGCGGAAATCGACATCAGCCTTGTGGCCCTGACGCTGGACGCCGAGGGCCGTGTGACCAGCGCCGTGGCAGACATGGCTGAACCGGCCCTGACGGTGGCGTCCGATGGCGGCATCACTGCGCCGGACAAGGTGGAGACCAAGGTGGAACTGGGCGACAGCTACGGGATGCGGGGCGCTTCCTCCTTAAATAAGGAATGGTACGAGCACAGCGAGGGCTTTTGCGGCTACCTCAAAGGAAAGACCCGTGCGGAGGTCGCCGCCATCCCGGCAGACGGCTCGGACGCCGACCTGATGGCGCTGTGCACCATCTCGGTGACCGACCTCCAAAAGGCCGCGCTGGACGCGATGCGAACCAAATAACGCTGCAAAGCACTTCACAAGAGCTTTTTCCGGAAGGGAAAGGCTCTTTCTGTTTGCGCGATTCGCACAGAAAGCACACCGGAAAGAGAACGTATTCCGGCATTGTGCGAAAAATCGGCCTTCCCCCTTGCAAAATCGTGCCAAATGCGGTATCCTAGATGCACAGTTTAGCTCTTTATCATGGTAAAGCGATAAAACAAGGGCGCTAGAGGAGGACTTTGGGATGAGAATGAAACGATTCCTTTCGATGTTTGTGGCGGGTGCGATGGCACTCAGTCTGGCAGCCTGCGGCGGGGCCGCATCCACGTCTGCGGCTGCTTCGGCTTCCGGCTCTGCGGCAGGCTCTGCTGCATCCGCTTCGGCCGACAGCGACCTGGCCTACATTCAAGGCAAGGGCAAGATGGTCATTGGCTACACCGTCTATGAGCCGATGAACTACACCGATGCCGACGGCAACTTTACCGGTTTTGATACCGAGCTGGCAACTGCCGTGTGCGAAAAGCTGGGAGTCGAGCCGGAGTTCGTGGAGATCAACTGGGATACCAAGGTGGTGGAGCTGGATGCCAAGAGCATCGACTGCATCTGGAACGGTATGACCCTGACCGATGACATCATGGCCAACGCCGCAACCACCAAGGCCTACGCCAAGAACGCACAGGTCGTGGTCGTGAAGGACGGCACCGACTACAGCTCCACTGCGGATCTGGTGGGCAAGACCGTGGTTGCCGAGGCTGGCTCTGCCGGTGAAGCCGCCATTGAGGGCGACGAGAACCTTGCACAGGCCGATTACGTCTCCAAGAGCGTGCAGACCGACTGCCTGATGGAAGTTGCCGCAGGCACTGCTGATGCCGCTGTGCTGGATCTGACTCTGGCCAACGCCATGATCGGTGAGGGCACCGACTATGCAAGCCTGAAGATCGTGGACGAGCTGAACGCTGAAGAGTACGGCGTGGCCTTCCGCAAGGGCAGCGATACCGCCGCAGCTGTGGATGCCGCCTTTGACGAGCTGAAGGCTGACGGCACCATGCAGGCTCTGGCCGACAAGTACGATCTGGCTCTGGCCGACTGAGTTCTATAAGAATGTAATTACTCCTTCCGTCATCGCTGCGCGATGCCACCTCCCTCGGTGAGGGAGGCTTTTTGTTGCCGATATGCGTGAGGCTCCCTCATTGAGGGAGCTGTCACCGAAGGTGACGGAAGAAGTTCAAAAAACGGATTGATGGGTGTGTTCTTGTGTCTGTGATTCTGAGTCGCCTTTCCGGCGCGTTTCTGCTCAACTGTGAGCTGTTCGCTCTGACCCTGCTGTTTGCGCTGCCGCTGGGTCTGGTGGTGGCTTTCGGCTCCATGAGCCGGTGTAAGCCGCTTTCCGGCGCGGTAAAGACCTTTGTGTGGGTCATCCGCGGCACGCCGCTGATGCTGCAGATCATCGTGATCTACCTTGGCCCCGGCCTGCTGGGCATGAATAACCCGTGGCCCTCCGGCTCCGGCGGACGCATGGTGGCGGCGGTGGTGGCTTTTGCCATCAATTACGCCTGCTACTTCTCCGAGATCTACCGCGGCGGCATCGAAGCCGTTCCCAAGGGCCAGACCGAGGCCGGTCAGGTGCTGGGCATGACCAAGACCCAGATCTTCTTCAAGGTGACGCTGCTGCAGGTGGTCAAGCGCATTCTGGCCCCCATGGGCAATGAGGTGATCACCCTCGTCAAGGATACCTCGCTGGCAAATACCATTGCCAACAAGGAGATCATCATGATGGCCAAGGAGTACAGCGCAAAGGGCTTGATCTGGCCGCTGTTCTCCACTGCCATCTTCTTCCTGGTGTTCGTGGGCGCACTCACCCTGCTGTTTGGCTGGGCCGAAAAGAAACTGGATTATTTCCGCTGATGAAAGGGAGGAAATTGGATCATGGCACTGCTTGAAGCCTCCGGCATCGGCAAAAACTTTGGCGATACCAAAGTACTCAAGGATATCTCACTCACGCTGGAACAGGGCGAAGCGCTGGCGATCATCGGCTCGTCCGGCTCCGGTAAGACCACCCTGCTGCGCTGCCTGAACTTTCTGGAACGGCCGGACACCGGCATCATCAAGGTGAACGGCGAGACCATGTGGGATGCTGCCGACCCCGCCACCCAACGGGAAAGCGAGATCCGCAAAAAGCGGCTGCACTTTGGTCTGGTATTTCAGAACTTCAACCTCTTCCCGCAGTACACCGCCCTGCAGAACGTAATGCTGGCGGGTGAACTGCTGGCGAAGGAGCGCCCGGACTACAAGGCCAACAAAAAGGCCATCCATGCCGAGCTGGAACAGCAGGCACAGGAACTTCTGGCCCAGATGGGCCTTTCTGCCCGGGCAGGCCACTACCCGCACCAGCTTTCCGGCGGTCAGCAGCAGCGCGTGGCCATTGCCCGCGCACTGGCTCTGCACCCGGACATCCTTTGCTTCGACGAGCCGACCTCGGCCCTCGACCCGGAGCTGACCGGCGAGGTGCTGCGCGTCCTGCGCGACCTTGCCGACCGCAAGACCACCATGATCATCGTCACCCACGAGATGCACTTTGCCCGTGATGTGGCCGACCGCATCATGTTCATGGACGGCGGCGTGGTGGTGGAGGAAGGCCCCGCCAAGCAACTCATTGAGCACCCGCAGGAGGAGCGCACGAAGCAGTTCCTCGCCCACTATTCTGAATGACCGCATCTGCCCCCGGAGAGGTTGCCTTTCCGGGGGCTGTTTTGCTATAATAGATTCGAACAGGAAGGAGGGAGTTCCGGTATGACGACAAAACGAGAACAGGCTATGCGCAATGCGGTGGCGTCTGCGCGGATGGAGGGGCTTCCGGTCTCCAAACAGACGGAGCGCGATTGTGTGCGCTATCTGGAAGGACGAATCGATACGGCGACCCTTGTGCAGGAGATCCTGAACCGGCAGCGTGGGCAGGACCGGCCAGCCCGGAGGTGAAGCATGGGATATACCATTGATGCAACGGAAAGCGGCTGCTATCCGGGAACAACGGTTCTGGTCAACAAATTCGATCTGCGCAGTCAGAGCGAGCTGGATGCGGTCGAGGCTGCGCTTGTGACGGCAAAGGCGATCCAGTGGGAAGAGGCACCTTTGTGTGACAGCTTCGATTTTGCGCATTACAGAGCAATCCACAAACATCTGTTTGGGGAGCTGTATGATTGGGCGGGGCAGGTGCGGACCATCAATATCTCCAAGAAGGGGACGCAGTTCTGCCCGGCAGAAGAACTGCCGCGCGTTGGCGAGGCGGTTTTTGCGCGGGTGAGAAAAGAACACTTCTTCTGCGGTCTTTCGCGGGAACGTTTTGCAGAGGAGCTTCTGGACCTCTATGAACGGACCAATGAGCTGCATCCGTTCCGGGAAGGGAATGGGCGGACACAGCGTGTGTTTCTGGCCCAGCTGGCGCAGAACGCAGGCTATCGGCTGGATTTTTCCTGTGTGGATGCCGATGAGCTGATGATCGCAACGATATACGCCGCACAGGGTATCGACCTGCCGCTGAAAGATGTGCTGGACAAGATCATAAAAGAATGACCGCATCTGCCCCCGGAGAAGTTGCCTTTCCGGGGGCGGTTTTGCGCAGGTGCGCGGATTCTACTGCTGGTCGGTTGCGGGTCTGCGGAATTTCTGCTACACTGGAGCCAACAAGACCGGACAGGGGAGGACGACACGATGGAGCAGAACTTCGAACTAAACAAGCAGGCGTTCGGGGCGTTCCTGGCGCAGCTGCGGCGGGAAAAGGGCTGGACGCAGAAGGACTTGGCCGAGAAGCTGTATGTCTCGGACAAGGCAGTCAGTAAATGGGAGCGGGGAGTTTCCCATAGTTAAAGATACCACACCAAATATGATGAACCCACGCTTATACACTACCAGCTATAATAAACCGCAAGGACAGCAATTTGATGATACTGCTGTCCTTTCTTTTATAAAATTGCAGTACACATAAAAAAGCTGTAAAATGATAAATATATTTGTCCTTGTAACAATTCTCGGACATTTGCCTGTTATACTATCTGCAAAAAGCAAAGGAAGTGAGAATATGGAGCAGATTTTAATTGTCGAGGACGACAGTTTTTTGAATAAGATGTTAGACTATAACCTGACCGCAGACGGCTACGGCGTGACTTCTGCCCTAAATGCCAGAACCGCAGCCGAAGCCATCCGCCAGCGGGAATTTGATTTAGTGCTGCTGGACATCAACCTGCCGGACGGGAACGGTTTTGAACTGTGCAAGCTGATAAAGCCCCAGCACCCGGACACCATCGTAATATTCCTGACCGCCAACGATCAGGAGAGCGACCAGATACGGGGCTATGAGGTGGGCGCGGTGGACTACATCACAAAGCCCTTTGTAATCGGGGCCTTGCAGCGGAAGATCAAAGCCATGTTCGCCATGCTGGAACACCACAAACCGGCTAAGGACATTTACGATGACGGACGGCTGTTTCTGGACTTCTCGGAGCAGACGGCTTCCCTAAACGGCAAGCCCCTGACCCTATCCCCGATGGAGTACAAAATGCTGAACCTGTTTCGTAAAAATCCCCGGCAAGTGCTGACCCGTGGGCAGCTTTTGGAAAAGCTGTGGGATATAGACGAGAGGTTTGTAGACGAACACACCCTGACAACCTCCATCAGCCGGATTCGCAGCAAGATCGAATCCGACGGCGGCGCACCCTACATCAAGACTGTTTACGGCATGGGCTATCAATGGACGGGAGGCGAGGCAAAATGAAGGTTCAAAACCTCTCGGTAAAGCGGCTGTTTGGCCGGGTGGCAATAGGGCTTGTCCTCTCCATGTCCGGGATCACCATAGTCCTGTTTTTTGTGACAAAACAGACGGCGGTGCTGCTGACAGGCGGGGCGCTGCTGCTGTGTGCCCTTGTGGGGATTTTCGTACTGACGCAGGCGTTTGGAAAGCGGCTGTCGCAGTTTACCGCTGACCTGTGCCAGACCTTAGACCACATGATCGCCGGGAATGAAGCGCCCCAGCGCCCAGAGGACAGCGAAACCCAGCTTGCCAGAATTGGGCACCGTCTGGCAAGGCTCTACCAGATCATGCAGGAGAACCGCCGCCGGGTGGACGAGGAACGGCAGGAGTTACAGACCCTTGTATCGGATATTTCCCATCAGGTGAAAACGCCGGTAAGCAATCTGAAAATGGCGACGGACACCCTGCTGGAAAAGCCTATGGCCGAGGCAGAGCGCACCGACTTTATCCGGGGAATCCGCAGCCAGACGGATAAGCTGGACTTTCTCTTTCAGGCCCTTGTGAAAACCTCCCGTCTGGAAACAGGCGTGATCCAGTTGGACAAGAAACCGGGCCGCCTCTTTGATACCGTGGCACAGGCCATGAGTGGGATCGTGTATGCAGCGGAGAAAAAGGAAATCGCCGTGTCCGTGGACTGCCCGGAGGATTTGACCGTTTCCCATGACAGCAAGTGGACATCGGAAGCCCTCTTTAACCTGCTGGACAATGCGGTGAAGTACACCCCGGCAGGCGGGAAAATCGCTGTGTCTGTGGTGCTGTGGGAAATGTATGTGGAAATCAAAGTAGCCGACACCGGCAAGGGCATTTCCGAAAGCAATCAGGCCGCCATCTTCCGGCGCTTCTATCGTGAGGAAGAAGTACACGAACAGCAGGGCGTGGGCATTGGCCTGTATCTGGCCCGCGAGATCGTAACACGGCAGGGCGGCTATATCAAAGTGGTTTCGGAGCCGGGCAAGGGTTCGGAATTTTCCATTATGTTGCCGACTAAATAAAGCACACTTATAACAGGAGAAAACACCATGAAAAAAATCAATTTTTGCAAAGCAACAACAATCATCTTAATAATCAATGTTATTTTATCTATTGTTTTATTTTTCGTTGTTCCTGATAAAATAGCAATTCAATGGGTAGGTACATCCCCCAGCAATGCAGTAGATTCTTACTATGTATTTTTGGTGCCGGTATTGTCAGTGCTTTTTGCTTTTACGGGAAAACCTATTTTTACAATGTTCCTGTTTAGATTGTGGAATAGAACTAACGAGCATTTAGTGACATACTTAAATTTGTGTCTGCAAGTTGTATTTCTTACTTGTGAAATCTATATCGGATTATATAACCTATGTAATTTTAATGTTGCCATTAGTATAATTCTCATTGTGGAACTTATGATAGATGTGGTGATTGGATTGAAATTATTTCACAATCAATCTATCTAAAAGATTGTGTAGTATGATTCGGCGGACGACCATTTCCGGCTGTCCGCCGTGAATTTTTTGAAATGTCCGAGTGTTGTAACATTTCACCCCGATTTTCAATGAAATTTTTTGGCCGCTGTAACATTTCGCGGACATTTGGGTTTTACAATAGCCTTATCAACAAAAGCGAGGAGGCGACGCAATGGAACTGACCCCGACATTGATTTTGAATCTGGCGCTGCTGATCGTCCCGCCCGCTGTCCTTGTGCTGGTGTTCCGGCAATGGCTGGCCCGGCACATCCGCTGGACGGTTGCCTTGACTGCTCTCTGTGATGTTCTCCTGTTTTGGGATGAACTGTTCTACTATGAGAGCTTCGGCCTGTTCGCTGGGCTGATTCTGGTACAGTTGGCGGCCACCGGCGCGGCAGCGTTCCGCATTTACAACAAACAAAGAAAGGATTGAATTTTATGAGTATTTTACAGACTATCGACCTGAAAAAGTATTACGGCACAGAGACGAACATTACCCGCGCCCTTGACGGCGTGAACTTCTCCGTGGAGGACGGCGAGTTTGTGGCCGTTGTGGGAACCTCCGGCAGCGGCAAGTCCACCCTGCTTCACATGATGGGCGGGCTGGACACCCCCACCAGCGGAACTGTGATCGTCCGAGGCGAAGAACTGGCAAAGAAGAACGACGAACAGCTTACCATCTTCCGCCGCCGCAACATTGGATTTATCTTCCAGAACTATAACCTTGTTCCTATCCTGAATGTGTATGAGAACATCGTCCTGCCGGTGGAGCTGGACGGGGACACGGTGGATCAGAAGTTTTTGGACGAGATCGTTCACCTGCTGGGGCTGGAAGATAAACTGAAAAATATGCCGAACAATCTTTCCGGCGGACAGCAGCAGCGTGTGGCTATCGCCCGCGCCCTGATTACCAAACCGGCTATTGTGCTGGCCGACGAGCCGACTGGCAACCTTGACAGCAAGACCAGCGCCGAGGTGCTGGGGCTTATCAAGCGTACCAGTGCGGAGTTCCGGCAAACTGTTGTGATGATTACCCACAACAACGACATTGCCCGCCTTGCAGATCGGATTGTCCGCATTGAGGATGGCAAGATTGTGGAATAAGGAGGTGGCAGGCTATGACATGGCCTTTTGAAAATGATACCAGCGCCATTACAAAGAAGCTGGCAAAGAAAAGTTTGCAAAGCGAGAAGCGCCGGAATCTGATGGTAGTGATCGCCGTTGCGCTGGCGGCATTTCTGATCTGCTTTACGGGAATTGTAGCTACTTCCCTGACACAAATGCAGCGCAATCAGGTTGTCGATACTTATGAGGCGGTCTGGCTGGGCGTAGAGGAAAACGACATTGAAACCCTGAAAGGACTGCCGGAGTTTGAGCGCGTAGGCGGCTACTATATGCTCGGTGAGGAACTTTCGGAACAGGGCTATCATGCCTCTTATGTATATAATGACGCAGAAATGATGGAGATTGGGCGCGACCAAATGAAGCTATTGGAGGGGAATCTGCCCCAAAAAGCAAATGAAGTTGTCGTAAGCGAATACTTTCTCTCCACCTATGGAAACAATGCCAAGATCGGGGACAGTGTGACCTTAGATACCGAGAGTTTTCATGGTGATTATGTCGTTACCGGCATTATGGACAGCGTAAATGAAAAAGAAGCGAATACCTGCGCGATCATTCTTTCCAAAGCTGCCCTGACAGAATGGAAAGGGTTTGATCCGGCTGGGTATCGCGCCTATGTCCATTTCAAAAACAGCGACCAGTTGGGCGAGGAACTGATAACCTCTTATTGCAGGGAGATTGCAGAGGAATATCAGCTTCCTAATCCCAGCATGAACAACAAGTATTTTGCTTATGCTTCTAAATCCTTTGATTTTTTACCGATTGTTGGTGTGATTGTTATTGTTCTGATCGGCGGCTATATTGTGATTCAGAGTATCTTCCGTATCTCCATCAATGACAAAATCAGGAGCTACGGACAGCTTCGGACGATTGGTGCAACGCCAAAGCAAATCAAGCGGATTGTAAAGCGGGAGGGACGCAAACTCGGCAGTATCGGAATTTTGGTTGGTACAGTGCTGGGCGTATGCTGCGGTTTTCTTCTGTTTTCCAAGGGATTTAACGCTGTTTCCTATGTCGTTATGGTTTCCCTGACACTCATAAGCAGTTGGATCATGGTGTCTATTTCCATCCGTAAGCCGGTGAAAATCGCGGCAGGGATTTCCCCCATTGAAGCCGTCCGTTTTACCCCGGTGCAAAAGGACATCCGCAGCCGGAAAAAGAATATCAAGCTCAATCCTGTTTCAATGGGAATTGCGAATTTTAAGCGTGACCGCAAAAAGACAATCAGTATTGTAGCATCTTTGAGTATCGGCGGAATTTTGCTGATGGTGGTATCTTCCATTGTTTTAGTGCGCTCACCAGAACAAATTGCGAGATTATATTTTCCTGACAGCGATTACAAAATATATCTCCAAGATCTATCGGAAGAAATGTTAGTAAAAGGTAATCCGCTAAACGAGGAACTAAAGCAGGAAGTTTTATCTGTTGATGGTGTTACGGATATAATCGTAGCCAGACAATCGCTCCATACCAGCATTAAAACAGATGCTAACCAAAATTCAGGAATATGTGATACGCTGACCGACCAGAACTATGCTATGGTTGAGGCTGCATTGACAGAGGGAACGATGCCGACAGATTCTCATAGTATCGTAATTCACGACCAGATTGTAGCGTATTTTGAAGATATGGGCGTCGGTTCCACCGTTAAATTTTCTTCAATGGATGGTAAGCAGTCCATCCCTGTTACAATATCGGGAGTGTTTTCCCTTTCAAAAATGCCTGTGATTTTCGGGCATGGACGCGCTCATACAGATGGCTCTGTTTTCTTTGCTCCAAAAGATTTATTCTACGAACTGTACCCGGAAATTACTACCTTTGATTACTCATGGAGCATTGTAAGCAATCCGAAAAAAGCTGAAACTGTAAAAGCTGAACTGAAAAATATTGTAGCCGAACACAGTAACCTTGCTTTAGATGAAATAGATACAGCGATTGCGGCTGAAAAATCACAAAATTCTGCGGTGTTTGGTAGTATGCAGGTTCTTTCATGGTTGGTGTTCCTCTTTGGCGTTATCAACCTCATCAATACGACCCTCTCTAATCAGATGTCCAGAAAACAGGAAAACAGTGTTTTGCGTTCCATTGGTCTGACACAAAAACAGTTATGCAAAATGAATATATGCGAGGGTCTGTGCTATGCGTTCTTTGCAACATTGGCAATCCTGATTGTCGGATTTCCTATTTCTATTGTTGCAAGTAGAGAAATAAGTATAGCTACTTTTGGCGGAAATGTAGTACCTTACAAATTCCCAGTTTTGGAAATGGGATTGTTCATTCTGGTATTATTCGGAATGGAACTGATCTTGTCTGTATGGACAATCCGCAGACAGAAAAAACAATCCCTGATTGAACAAATGCGGGCAATGGAATAATCGTATGGGATCGGCGGGGCGGCGTGTGCTGCCCCGCTTTTTCCGCCATTTCTCAAAAAAATTTTTGAAATGTCCGAGCGTTGTAACAATTCAGCCTGTTTTTCTGTCGAAATCAAAGGCACCTCGGACATTTATAGTTCTTCCAAAAGTTTGATGATAATATTACCATTCATGGAAGAAGCAATCTGTTATTGCAATAATGCGAAATTGACGATAGAAAGTTTTTCATATCTCGGTCAGCTCAACAATTACATTACTCTGCTGATACAGCCAGTCCGTAAATTCTTTCGGGCTGGCCGTTCCTGTTTTTACAGCCTTTTTTCTCTGTAAGGCTTCTTTCTTAAAGTCGGAAAAGGAAGCCTGTATTTTTTCCAGACGGTCAGCCGGAAAGCCTGCGGTATTTTTTACCCGGTTTATTTTGTTGCGCCAGTTCTGGCATTCATTTTTATAAAGCAGGTCATAGTTATTTTCTCTTGACCTCTCGTCAAATTCCCGCTTGTTTTGAAGCGCCTGTGCTTTTCGGCACTTGTCGCTGCACAGCTCATACCGCTGGCTCTTTGCCAGAAAATATTTTCCACAAACCTTGCACCGCCGGAAGCAAAGCCCCCAGTCATTCAGCCTGTTCAGATAATAGGTAATCAACGGGTAGAGGGACGCATAGGCAGACACACATTCTTCTGTGCGCCGGTTGTCCGGGAACCAGAGGTCAAGCCGGGTATCTTCTGACGGTGCGCCTTTGAAATAAAGGCTGCCAGCTTGAAAATGTTTCGGTTTTCCTGTCTCCCTGTCAAAGCTCATGGTTTCGTTATGGAATACCCCGGTCAGGCTGCTCATTTTATCCATGAAGCGGTCACAGGCAGCGTTACGGTCACGGGGTTCTCTGGCAAGCAGATAGCTGTTCCAGATACGGAACGCTACATACATTTTCAGAGGATCGTTGCTAAGATATTTTCCCCAGAGAAATTCGCTTGCCGCCTGCTCCAGCTCCGGCTGTTTCCATCTGTTGGAGTGGAGGGCTTGCCGCAGCGGAGAAAGCCCATATAAGTTCCAATCTCTGTCCGTGTCATGCTCAAAGTTTATCAAAAAAGTTCCCAGTGGGCGTGTCATATCACAAAGCACCTCTGCGTTTTGGCTCCCGTTCAGCCGGAAGCGGATCTGCTGTTCTTCCCCAATCAAAATCCGCTCTTTCATTTTCTTCCTGTCCAGCGTCAGGACAAACAAAATCCTCTCAAAACATGGCTCATGCCGTATAAACTGATTCTCCATCCCTATCCCCTGCCTTTGTTTATGGTAATTATATAATTCAGTTATATCCGTTACACTCATGGTATCGCAGAAGTATTGTTTTGTCAAGGATAGTCCGCTATGATGATTGCAGTTGGTAATTTCGTGCCACACAGTACCTTGACAAGTGAATGACCGTCCAAAAGGGATATGACCGGCAGGAGAAGTGACGCATTCGGCGCACCAATGCAGGGAAACACCGCAGGAATGGGGCAGGAAAACGGCTTTTGGGGAGAACGGCAACAGGAAGCATTTTAACCTATTTGATTTATGGGAGGAACAGAATGAACGATAAAAAGAGATTGAACAGCTACGAGGATTTACCGCTGGTTCTGGATGTGGCGGACATTCAGCGGATTATGGGAATTTCAAGAGCGAGCGCCTATGAGCTGGTACACACACCCGGCTTTCCAGCGTTCCGCAGGGGCAGACTTATCAAGGTCAGCAAAATTGCTTTCTTTGAATGGATGGCAAAAGGCTCCGAAACCGTACCGGGAAGCGACAAATAAGCGTGAGGTATCATTCCCTGACTTGCAATACTGCCGCACTTTCCAAAGGGGCATACAGAGGGAAAAAAACTTAAAAATGATACCGAGACGCTACATCAAAACAGCCTATCTGCGTACATCAGATAGAAACGGAGAAAGGAGCCGGTTATGGCAAGAATGAGTAACAAGCGGCGGTTGGAATGGTCTTTCTTCTTAAATGACCGCAGCCGTATCACTTACAACGAACTGTGCCGGAAATGCCAGCACGAATGTAAACAGAGCTTCCGGGCGGTTGTGGTTGACTGCCCGAAGTATCTTTCCAAGCGTTCCAAGAAAAAGGACAAGACTGCCGGAAACGGCAAAATCCCTTAGGAACTAAGGGCGCACTTCTATACATAGTCTAAAGACCATGTATCGTGCGTCCTGCGGAGCTTACCTCTGCCGCTGATAAAATCAGCAATCCGAGGTCTGCGTTCGCTTCGCTCCGACAAGGTGGCTACACCCCCTTGCGCCGCTAAAGCGGCTATCCCCTGTGTACCCGCCGCAAAGAGAAATCCGCTCTGCGGTTTTCCCTTTTCATCGGGTTTTATAGAAGCACTGACACACGGACTGTCTGCGGATGGTCTTTCTTTATCTTATCAGCAAAGGATGTGAGAACATGGAAAAATCTTTGGAACAGTTGAAGCAGGAATATGAAAAAACCACTGTCCTGCTGGAACAGGAAAAACGGAAAATGCAGCGTTTGAAAAACCGGCAGGCGTATCTGGAAAGCGGTTCCCGGAAACAGAGGACGCACCGGCTGATTACCCGTGGGGCAGCTATTGAGAGCATTGCACCACAGACAAAGGAGCTATCCGAAGCGGAATTTTATTCCCTCATGGAAAGCATTTTGAATCTGCCGCAGGCGGAGCATTTCATCCGGTCTGCCACAGAGAACCACGCCCGTATTTCCGGGCAGGAGAAAGGCGGTGACTAAGGATAGCACTTTATCATTTTTCAATCGCACAGATCAAGCGCAGCGCCGGTCAGAGCGCCATTGCCAGCGCAGCCTATCGAGCCGGGGAGCGTCTTTACAGCAGCTACTATGGAGAAGTCAGCGACTACACCAAAAAGGGCGGCGTGATCGCTTCGGAAATCATGCTGCCGCCCCATGCGCCGGAAATATATCTTGACCGGGCGACCCTCTGGAATGCTGTGGAGAACTGCGAGAAACATCCAAAAGCACAGCTTGCCTATTCCTTTGATATTGCCATGCAGAATGAATTGACGCTGGAAGAAAACATGGAGCTGGCGAGGAAGTTCGTACAGGAGCAGTTTGTGACAAAAGGCATGATTGCCGACCTTGCTTTTCACAGCCCGGAGAAAGAGGACGGCGGCATCCCTAACCCGCATTTTCATGTGATGACAACCATGCGGCCTTTGAACCCGGATGGCACATGGGGACAAAAACAGCGTCGGGAATATCTTCTTGATGAAGATGGAAACCGAATCCGGGATAAAAACGGCGATTATATGTTTAACGCTGTCCATACAACAGACTGGCATGAGCCGGAAACGCTGGAACACTGGCGGGAGCAGTGGGCGGCTGCCGTTAATACAAAATTTGAGGAAAAAGGGCTGGATGTGCGTATCGACCACCGTTCCTATGTGCGGCAGGGGCTTGACCTGATACCTACTGTCCACGAGGGAGCTAATGTCCGGCAGATGGAAGCAAAGGGCATCCGCACCGAGAAAGGGGAACTGAACCGCTGGATTAAAGCCACCAACCGGCTCATGCAGGATGTGAGGAAGAAGATCAAAGCCCTGTTTGTCTGGATGGCAGAGGTAAAAGAAGAACTTTCCAAACCGCAGACACCGAGCCTTGCCGACCTGTTGATCGCTTATTACAACCAGCGCAACGCAGGGGCATGGAGCAATAAAGCCAGAACCGGAAACTTAAAGCAGTTTGCCGAAGCCGTCAATTATCTGACGGAAAACAAGCTGCTCACATTAGAGGATTTGCAGGAGCGTCTTTCCTCTGTCAACGAAGAATTTGAAGCGTTAAGCGACTCCATGAAAAAGAAATCTGCCCGGATAAAGGAATTGCAGGAATTGATACGGGAGGGCGAGAATTACCAGCGGCTAAAACCTGTTCATACGGAATTGAACAATATCAAGTTTAAGAAACAGAGGGAGAAATTTGAAACATCCCACGATGCGGAGTTACGGCTGTTTTATGCCGCCCGCCGTATTTTGAAAGAAAAACTGGACGGAAAACCCATTGCCCTGAAAGCATGGAAACAGGAATACGCACAGTTAAAAACAGAGTATGCCGAACTGTCTCCGCAGCACAAGCCACTCCGGGAGGAAGTCATACGGCTACGGCAGGTGCAGAACGCCGTAGATACCGCACTGCGCCGGAGGGAGCAGCCACAGGCAGTACAGAGAAAGAAACATGAGATGGAGCTATGATATAACCGGCAGCTTTACCGCTACCAGTATTTTTATGGAGGGAGCATTTGAATGTATTTGAAGCGGTGAAACAGTCTGTTACCACCCGGCAGGCTGCTTCATTCTATGGAATCCGGGTGGGGAGAAACGGCATGGTCTGCTGTCCATTCCACAATGACCGCACGCCCAGCATGAAAGTGGACAGCCGCTTTTACTGCTTCGGCTGCGGGGCTTCCGGGGATGTGATCGACTTTGCCGCTTTGCTGCATGGATTGGGGAAACGGGAAGCTGCGGTCAGGCTTGCGGAGGACTTCGGCGTTTCCTATGAGAAATCCGGCAATGCGCCGCCAGATAGGAAGCGTCACAACAGGTCACAGCCCCGACAAAAATCAGCGGAGCAGAGATTTCAGGAAACGGAACGGTATTGTTTCCGGGTGCTATGCGATTATCTGCGCCTGCTGGAGCATTGGAAAACAGCACACGCCCCACAGCCGCAGGATGCCATCTGGCATCCTCTTTTTGTGGAAGCGTTGCAGAGGATAAGCTACACAGAATACCTTTTGGATATTTTGTTATACGGAGAAATAGAAGAAAAAGCGGCATTGATCGCCGCACAGGGAAAGGAGGTGTTGCGGCTTGAACAGCGAATTTCAGAGCTTGCCGCCGGAAACGCAGGAAGCGGTCAAAAGGACGATGGACACAATGGAACCGGCGCAGACACCGGCAGAAATCCGGGAAACATTAGAGGGGACGCAGAAAGGCGGCGTGAAGAACAGCATCCGAAACTGCCTGACGGTGTTCCAGCGTGACCCTCTGTTTCGCGGGGCGCTGCGCCTGAACCTTTTGACGGAGCAGATTGACATTGTGAAGCCGCTGGGCTGGGAGCGCACCAGTACCACGCTGACCGACATGGACATGAACTACCTGCTTTTGTATCTGGAAGAAAATTACGGGCTTACCAGCGAGAAAAAGGTGCAGAGCGCCATCAAGATTGTTGCCAATGAAAACCGCTACCATCCAGTCAGGGATTACCTGAACAGCCTGCAATGGGACGGCACAGAGCGCATCCGTTACGCCCTGCATCACTTTCTGGGAGCCGATACGGACGAATACACCTATGAAGCCTTGAAACTGTTCCTGATGGGAGCCATCCGGCGGGTATTCAGACCGGGGAGCAAGTTTGAGGTCATGCTCTGTCTGGTTGGTGGTCAGGGAGCCGGGAAATCTACCTTTTTCCGGCTGCTGGCAGGCAGGGACGAATGGTTTTCAGACGATTTGAAAAAGCTGGATGATGAAAATGTGTACCGCAAAATGCAAGGGCATTGGATAATCGAGATGTCGGAGATGATAGCCACAGCCAATGCAAAGAGTATTGAGGAAATCAAGTCCTTTTTGAGCAGACAGAAAGAGACCTACAAAGTCCCCTATGAGACACATCCGGCAGACCGGCTGCGGCAATGTGTATTTGGAGGGACGACCAACCGGCAGGACTTTTTGCCCCGTGACCGCACCGGCAACCGGCGCTTTCTCCCCGTGACGGTGTACCCGGAACGGGCGGAGGTTCACATACTGGACGATGAAGCGGCGGCGAGGGCGTATATCGAACAGATGTGGGCGGAAGCCATGACGGTTTATCGCAGTGGGAAGTATAAGCTGTCATTCAGCATGGAAATGAACCGATACCTGAACGCCCACCAGCAGGACTTTATGCAGGAAGACACACAGGCCGGCATGATCTACGCCTATTTGGAGGACTACACCGGCGACAGGGTATGTTCCAAGCAGCTTTATGAGGAAGCGCTGGGGAACTTAAATTCCCCGGCAGACTGGGAGACACGGGCAATCTGCGAGATTATGAATACCGGCATTGCGGGCGGCATCATACAGGGCTGGGTAGCCTACAAAAGCCCGAAGCGGTATAAGAAATACGGTTCTCAAAAAGGCTGGGAGCGTGTCAACCAAGCTCCGCCGGAGGGGGACGGTTTTCAGGAAATCACGGAAGAAGAAGCCCGGCAAATGGAACTTCCATTCTGAAAAGCCACCGGTTGACAGTTTGGTTGACGCTTTGGTTGACAGCCGGTTGACGGGGAAAAGCCTGATATTTGGGGCATTTCTCTCCTTTGTCAACCATGTCAACCAAGAAATCAAAGAAAAAGTAAAAAGTAATAATAGAGCGCCTATGGATTGTTTTCAAAGTCTTTTCTGCCGGTTGACACGGTTTGGTTGACACGGAGACAGTCTGCGGCTGTACACCTGTCTGACATTCCCTTGTCGGGCATATTTCATTTATGGAGGTAACTGCCTATGGCAAAAAGCAAAAACGAGAGCAATAACAAAAACAGCGGCACCCTGCTTACCGAAAAAGACGGCACCCAGTATTTTGTCATGGGGAAAGTCCGTATCAAGGTATCGGAGCATTTCGCACAGGATGGGAAGCCGCTTGACAGCCTGCTGGAAGATGTGATCCAGCACGCTGCCGCCGCTTCCTGAAAAAATACGGAATAACGACTGTCAATCAGCCCACGCTTATGATATACTTGTACCAGCGAGTATTGTATAAGCGTGGGTTGTTTCTTTTAGAAGGAGGATTTTTAACCGTGAAACAACCATACAATACAACGATTTATAACACTGCACTATATTTGAGATTGAGCCGTGACGATGAATTACAGGGGGAAAGCGGCAGTATCCAGACCCAGCGCATGATGCTTAGACAGTATGCCGCAGAGCATGGGCTGACCGTTGTAGACGAGTACATTGACGACGGATGGAGTGGGACAAATTTCGAGCGTCCAAGTTTCCAAAGGATGATTGATGACATCGAAGACGGGAAAATCAACTGCGTTGTCACAAAGGACTTATCCCGTCTGGGAAGAAACTATATCCTGACCGGTCAGTACACGGAAATCTATTTCCCCAGCAAGGGAGTACGCTACATTGCCATCAATGACAATGTGGACACCATCAACGGAGAAAGCGAGCTTGCACCGTTCTTAAACATCCTGAATGAAATGCACGCCCGACAGACCAGCAAAAAGGTCAAGGCTGCCATGCACACAAGATTTGCCAATGGCGCACACTATGGAGCCTATGCACCGCTGGGCTATGTAAAAGACCCGGACAAAAAAGGTCATCTTCTGATCGACCCGGAAACACGCTGGATTGTAGAGAAGATTTTTGACCTTGCTGTACACGGGCGTGGAGCCGCCAGCATTACACGGATTCTGGTGGAGGAAAAAGTACCTACCCCCGGCTGGCTGAACTATGAAAGATACGGGACTTTCGCCAATATCTACGCCGGTGCGCCCGCAGAAAAAGCCTATGCGTGGACGATAGCACAGGTCAAGAGCATTTTGAAAGAGGAAACCTACATCGGTCACAGCATTCACAACAAGCAGAGCAACATTTCATTCAAGAACAAGAAAAAGGTGCGGAAGCCGCAGGAAGAATGGTATCGTGTGGAAAATACCCACGAAGCCATCATTTCTGAAGAAGTGTTCCAAAAAGTTCAGGAGCTGATTGCAAGCAGACGCAGGAAACGCAGAAACGGTACGACACAGATTTTCGCAGGATTGATAAAATGTGCAGACTGCGGATGGTCTTTAGCCTATGGGGAAAACAAGCAGAATAAGAACCCATACGGGTACTACCATTGCAGCAAGAACGGGCAGGGATTACGCCAGTGTTCCATGCACTATATCCGCTATGATGTACTGTATGCCTATGTGCTTGCAAGACTGCAATACTGGTCTATGCTGGCACAGAAAGACGAGGACAAGCTGCTGAAACGCCTGCTCAATGCCAGCGACAGGGAAAGAAACTCTGCGAAGAAAAAGCAGGCTGCGGAGCTGAAAAAGGCAGAGAAGCGTAAAGCCGAGGTTGACGGGCTGTTTGCTAAAATGTATGAGGACTGGTCTGCCGGACGCATAACCGAGTATAACTTCAATATGCTGTCCGAGAAGTACCAGAACGAGCAAAAGGAGCTTGAAACAAAAATAAGACAGCTTCACGAAACGATGGAAGCCGCCGTACAGACCGCAGCGGATGCTGAAAAGTGGATTGCCCTGATGAAACAGTATGTCAACCCTGTGGAGCTGACCGCCGAACTTCTGAACACTCTAATTGAAAAAATAACCGTCCACGAAGCTGTCAAGGGCGAGGACGGAAGCCGTGAGCAGGAAGTAGAAATCTACTACCGCTTCATCGGCAAAATCGACTGACCTTTCTTTTTTACCCAACAATATCTTTAATTAAGGGAGACGGGCCTGAGTGTGCCGGACGTTTCGCTGCTGCTGCCGCTGGCCGAACTGCTGGGCGTCTCGGTGACAGAATTGTTGGAGGGGCGGCGGCTGGAAGAAGCGGCCATCCCGGCCGACGAGGTGGAAGTGCTGGTGAAAAAGGCACTGACCCTCCCAACGGAACCGGCGGAAGTGAAACAGGAACGGGTGAAGAAATATCTGCCGGTGTATCTCGCCTGCAACGTGCTGGGTGCGGTAGAAGCACTGATGGTCTGGAATCTGGGGTGGATGGAAGAAAAGATGCAAATGCTGCTGTGGATGAGCTGCGGTTTTGGATTCCTTTTCGGGGCGTACTTTTTCTTTACAGAGGAAGTGCTTCCGGGTTACTATGATGAAAACCGTATCAACTACGTTACACAAGGGATTTTCCGAATGAATATTCCGGGGGTCTATTTTAACAACCGGAATTGGCCGGTCATTTTAAGATGGGGACGTATTTGGACGGTCGTGACGGCGGTGGCAATGCCGTTATTGCTTGCGCTTGGCACATGGGCAGGGAAGATGGTTGGAAAAGAACTTTGCCTGATGATCTGGTTGGTATATTTGGTGAGCATGGCATTTGCAATCATCGTTCCGGCACGGAAGTATGAATTTGGTGCACCGAAGAAAAAATGACCACATCTGCCCCCGGAGAGGTTGCCTTTCCGGGGGCGGTTTTGCACTCCATGCAGGAAAATCGCCTGGACGACCGTTTTATGGAGTGAAAGGATGTGGAACTCGATGAAACGGAAGCGTTCTGTGCGGAACCGCCGGGCACGGCGGTGTCTGTTTTTGATCTTGCTGGCTCTGCTGGCGCTGTTGCTGATATGGCCCCGGACGGTCCATCTGGAGGGGCTGGTCAGCCCGTATGCCATTCTGGTGGATGCCGGCAGCGGAGAGGCAGTGGCAGAAAAAGAGGGGGATGTGAGCATCTACCCGGCCTCGATGACCAAAGTGATGACGGCTCTTCTGGCCCTTGAGGCAAACCCAGACCTGGAACAGCCGGTGACGCTGCCGGAGGACATCTTCCCGGAATTGCGGGCCGAGGGCGCATCGATGGCGGGGTTTCGGCCCGGTGAGACGGCCACCGTGCGGGACCTGTTATACGGTGCGCTCCTGCCCTCCGGCGCGGAGTGCTGTGAGGCGCTGGCGCGGGAAGTGAGCGGTTCGGAGGAAGCCTTTGTGGAGTTGATGAACCAAAAGGCGGCAGAGCTGGGGATGCGTTCCACCCACTTCTGCAACCCCACCGGCCTGCACGACCCGGAGCATGTCTCCACCGTGCGGGATATGGCCCGGCTGCTGCGGGCTGCGATGCAGAATGAGACCTTCCGTGCCATCCTGAGCGCCGGGCGCTATGCCGTCCCGGCGACGGACCTGCATCCGGAGGGCTTTACAATGACGAGCACTTTCTGGGCAGAGCTGGGCGATGTCTCCCTGTGGAGGGGGCAGTTCCTGGGCGGCAAAACCGGCTACACCAGCGCGGCGGGGCTTTGTCTGGCCAGTGCCGCACAGGTGAAGGGAAAACGGTACATTCTCGTCACGGCGGGTGCGAAGGGGAACCACGGCACCGAGCCTTACCATATCGAAGATGCTGTCCGGGTCTACCGCCAGCTGACTCGCTGAGATATGAGCAGAATCACTAATTTTTATGATGAATCTTTGTTGAAGCTTATCAAAAGGAGACTCTTGAAAAATTACCGCAATCTGATATAATCACATTCGTGAAAACCACAACGTCCTGCCCTTTTTCCGGCAGGGCGTTTTTGTCGGAAAAAAATCGGTTTTGTTGCTTTTGATGACCCCCAAAGGAGGGCACTGACATGACAAAGGATATGACCCAAGGCAGTCCGCTCAAGCTGATCCTTGCGTTTGCGGTGCCGCTGATGCTGGGCAGCCTGTTCCAGCAGTTCTACAATCTGGCCGATACCATCATCGTGGGCCGCTTTGTGGGCGTGGAAGCGCTGGCCGCTGTGGGCAGCGTGGGCGGTTTGAACTATCTGGTGCTGGGTTTTGTGAACGGCATCGCCTGCGGTTTTTCCATCCCCATCTCGTGGACTTTCGGCGCAAAGGACTACAAGGAGATGCGCCGCTACACTGCCAACACCGTGTGGCTTTCCATCTTCTTTGCGGTGGTGCTGACCATTGTCACTGTGGCGCTGACCCGCTCGGTGCTGGTGTGGACGAACACCCCGGAAAACATCATCGACCTTGCGGATATCTATATCCGCACCATTTTTGCAGGCATCCCCTTCACTCTGCTTTATAATGTGACCAGCGCCCTGATGCGTGCACTGGGCGACAGCAAGCGCCCGCTGTATTTCCTGCTGGTGGCAAGCTTTTTGAACATTGGGCTGGATCTGGTGTGCATCATCATGTTCCATATGGGGGCATTCGGTGCGGCATTTGCCACTGTGGTCAGTCAGGCCGTGGCGGGTCTGGGCAGTCTTTTGTACATCCTGCGCCACTACCCGGAGCTGCGCTGGAGCAGGGAAGAGGGCTGTTTCAGCCTGACCCACTGCGCAAAGCTGTGCAGCATGGGCATTCCCATGGGCCTGCAATGCAGCATTACGGCCATTGGCAGCGTGGTGCTGCAGGGTGCGGTGAACGGTCTGGGCAGCGACATCGTGGCCGCGCAGACCGCCGGCGGCAAGGCGGCGCAGTTCCTGTGCGTGCCGCTGGAGAGTATCGGCACCGCCATGACCACCTATGCCAGCCAGAATATGGGCGCAAAGGACCTGAACCGTGTGGACCGGGGTGTGTACACCGCCCTCGGCATCGGCTGCGTATACAGCATTGCGTCCTTCCTCATCCTGCGCGTGACGGATAAGCTGCTCATCGGCCTGTTCCTGGATGCCAGCGAGACCGCCATCATGGCCAATGCCCAGAGCTTCATCTTCTGGAACAGCGTATTCTACATCCCGCTGGCGGTGCTCATTATCTACCGCTACACCATTCAGGGTCTGGGCTTCTCCGGCCTTGCCATGTTTGCCGGTGTGGCCGAGATGATCGCCCGCGCCATGGTGGGCTTCTGGTTCGTGCCGCTGTGGGGCTACTTTGCGGCCTGCATCGCAAGCCCGGTGGCATGGTTCTTTGCCTGCTTCTTCTTGATCCCGGCCTACATCGTGGTGTACCGCCGCCTGAAAAAGGAAAAGCTGGTGCCTCACGCAAACCTGTAAGACTCAAAAGAAGCGTTTTGCGATGACTGCATTGCAAAACGCTTCTTTTTATATTATACTGATTATAATTATGCCACAGAAAGGGCGGTGGAGCCGATGGAGCAGGAACTGGAACAGATCGAGGGCACCGTGGAGGACATCATCTACGAGAACACCGACAACGGCTACACCGTCTTTGAAATCTCCGGCGGCGGTGTGGTCACGGTGGTGTGCGGCATTGTGGGTGAACTGCACGCGGGCGAAAGCGTGGTCTGCCGCGGCCGCTACGAGAACCACGCCACCTATGGCCGCCAGTTCCACGCACAGGAGTGCGAGACCGACATGCCCAAGGATCTGGAAGCGGTGTACGCCTTCCTTGCCAGCCGGTCACTGCCGTACATCGGGGCCCGCACGGCCACGAAGATCCTCGACAAGTTCGGGGCACAGGCACTGGAGATCATTGCGAACGACCCGGCCCAGCTGACCACCATCTCCGGCATCTCGGCGGACAAGGCCGACCGCATCCAGCAGGAGTTCAAGCGGATGTTCGGCATGCGGGAGCTGATCGCCTATCTGGCGCAGTTCGAGATCAGCCCGCGCCGCGCGATGGAGGTGTTCCGCACCTTCGGCCCCGGGGCCATGCAGGCCATTGCGGCAAATCCCTATCTGCTCTGCGGCGAACCGCTGCAGCTGGATTTCCGCCACGCGGACAGCATTGCCCAGTATTACCACATGGAAGGCGACTGCGCCCAGCGGCTGGAAGCGGCCCTGCTGCGCACCCTGCGCCACAACGCGGGCAACGGCCACACCTGCCTGCCGCGCACCCAGCTGCTGGAAACGGCATCCAATTTTATCCATCAGCCGCCGGAAAAGCTGGCCAAAGCGCTGGACCAGTGCATCGAAACGGACGAACTCAGCGTCCGGATGTTTGAGGGCACACCCTACATCTACCTGCCCGACCTGCTGGCCGCCGAACAGGACATCGCCGACCGGCTGGCCCTGCTGGCCAAGCGGGAGAAGCAGACCGTCCGCGATCTGGACAAGAACATCCAGATATTGGAGCTGACGCAGGGCTTTGCCTATGCGCCCCTGCAGAAGGAAGCCATCCGCAAAGCCATGACCGAGAACTGCCTTGTGCTCACCGGCGGCCCCGGCACCGGCAAGACCACCACCGTCAACGCCATTCTGCAGCTGCTGGAAGATCAGGCGGAACGGGTGGCCCTGTGTGCGCCCACCGGCCGCGCGGCTAAACGGCTGAGTGAGCTGACCGGCCGCAAGGCCAGCACCATCCACCGTCTTTTGGAGGTGGACTACACCGGCGGCGTGGTCAGCTTTATCCACAACGACAAGAACCTGCTCAAGTGCGATGTGGTCATTCTGGACGAAATGAGCATGGTGGATGTGAAGCTGTTTCAGGCCCTGATCGCAGCGCTGCGCTACAGCTGCCGCATTATCATGGTAGGTGATGCCGACCAGCTGCCCAGCGTCGGCCCCGGCAATATTCTGGGCGAGATCATCCGCTCCGGGCTGGTGCCCACCGTGTGCCTGAACGAGATCTTCCGGCAGGCAAAGCGCAGCCTGATCGTGGAGAACGCCCACCACATCATCTCAGGTGAACCGCTGCAGAAGGGTGGTAAGACCGACGACTTCTTCTTTTTGGAATCAGACGGCGATGCGGCCCAGCGGTTGGTTTGTGATCTGGTCACCACCCGCCTGCCGCGCAGCTACGGCTTCGATCCGATCCGGGACATTCAGGTGCTGTGCCCCACCAAGCTTGGCCCTACCGGCACACAGGCACTGAATGTGGAACTGCAGAACCTGCTGAACCCGGAACAGACGGGCAAGCCCCAGCTGCAAAGCGCCGCCCGGGTGTTCCGCGTGGGCGATAAGGTGATGCAGGTGCGCAATAATTACGAGATCATCTGGAACCGCATTGGCGGGGAGCAGGGCGTGGGTGCCTACAATGGCGACATCGGCATTGTGGAGAGCATCAACACGCGGGATCGCTCCATGGTGGTGCGCATGGATGACAAGCGGCTGGTCTACCCGGCAGAGAACCTGGGCGAGCTGGAGATCGCCTATGCCATCACGGTACACAAAAGTCAGGGCAGCGAGTTCCCGGCGGTGATCCTGCCGGTGGCGCAGGTGCCGCCGCGGCTGTGCTACCGCAACCTGTTCTACACCGGCGTTACCCGTGCACGGAAGCTGTGCATCGTGGCGGGCCGCAGGGACGTTGTGAACCGCATGATGGGCAACATCCGCCAGAACCTGCGCTACAGCGGCCTGTGCATCCTGCTGCAGCAAGCCCTGCCCGCTGAACAGCAGAAACTTGAGGAATGACGCAGGATGCCGCCGTTTCGTGCAAGAACGCGGGTGTACTTTTCCGCACGGTTATGTTATACTATAATGTGTTTGATTACCCGGCCGGGGAGCCCGGCATTCAGATAGGAACAGGGAAAGCAGAGAAAGGATCTTCGTATTATGGCACAGAACGATATCGGTATCGATCTTGGTACCACTACCATTATCATTGCGCAGGAGGGCAAGGGCGTTGTGCTCAACCAGCCCAGCGTTGTGGCAATGGATACCCGCAAGAAGACCGTGCTGGAAGCAGGCGATAAGGCCCTTGCTATGGTGGGCCGCACCCCGAACTATATTTCTGCCATCTTCCCGCTGAAGGACGGTGTGATCAGCGACCACACCATGACCCGTGAGCTGATCTGCCGTTTTGTCAAGCAGGTGTACAGCTCCCACATGGTCAAGCCCCGCGTGGCCGTCTGTGTGCCCGCCGCCATTACCGGCATTGAAAGCGATGCTGTGGTGGAGGCTGTGGTGGCCGCTGGTGCCCGTCAGGTGTACCTGATCGACGAACCCATTGCCGCTGCCCTTGGTTCCGGCATCGACATCACCCAGCCGGAGGGCCGCATGATCATTGATATCGGCGGCGGCACCACCGATATTGCAGTGCTTTCTCTGGGCGGCAAGGTCAAGGCCACCAGCGTGCGCGTGGCCGGCAACCACTACGACGAAGAGATCCTCAAGTTCGTGCGCAACAAGTACAGCGTTGCCATTGGCCAGCGCACCGCCGAAGAGCTGAAAAAGAACGTGGCCTGCTGCCCCCAGAAGACTGATTTCCACGAGACCATGGAGATCAAGGGCCGCAGCCTGCTCACCGGCCTGCCGGTGCGTGTGAATGTTTCCACTGACGACCTGTACGACCCGGTCATGATGCTCAGCGAGCAGATCGGCACCGCGGCCCATCAGGTGCTGGAAAAGACCCCTCCGGAACTGGCAGGCGATATCTTCCGCAATGGTGTCATGCTGACCGGCGGCGGTGCACAGCTGCACGGCCTTACCGAGTACCTGAGCCAGGAACTCAAGGTCAACGTGGAGGTCTCGCCCGATCCCGTCAACTGTGTGGCACTGGGCACTGCCATGAGCCTGAGCGTGCGCGACCGGCTGGAGACCGGCTTTACGGACGCGACTCCCCGCATCGGCCGCCGCTGAGCGAAAAGACGTACTTCACGGCTTTGAAAAAATTGCGATATTTTTTGTTCATCGTTGTTGAATCGGGCCGGAAAATATTGTATAATATTTTCAAATCGGTTTTTGCGGGCGGAGCCATGCGCTTTGGCCGCAGAAGAATAAATGACTAGGAGGAAGAACATGAATCTGGGTTCTGATGTGGTTATCACCATTACCGGTATCGTATTGGTGTTTGCCATCCTTGTCCTGCTGATGGCGATCATCACGCTGGAGGGCAAGATCTTCGACGGCATGAATGTCAGGAAGGCAGCAGCAAAGGCTGCACCCAAGGCTCCCGCTGCAAAGCCGGCCGCACCTGTTCAGCAGGCTGTTGCTCCTGCTCCTGTGGTGGAAGAGGGCATTCCCGGTGATGTGATCGCCGCCATTATGGCAGCAATCCATGCAATGGGCAACGGCAAGTACACCCTCAAGGCTGTGCGCCGCAGCAAGAACGGCTGGGGCAATGCGGGTGTAAACGACACCACCGCACCGTTTTAACAGAGGAGGAAGAGCATGACACAGTTTATTGATACTCTGGTCGGTATTTTCCAAAGCTCCGGCTTTGCGAAGTTTGGCGAGCCGGGCGGCTACCTGTACGCAGTTATGATCTGCGTGGGCTGCTTTTTGCTGTACCTGGCCATCGTCAAAGAGTTTGAGCCGCTGATCCTGCTGCCCATGGCATTCGGCATGATCCTGGCAAACCTGCCCGGAAGCGGCGTTATCCACATGCAATATTTCGTCGGTGACGGTCTGGAACACCCCATGTGGGTGGAGATCCTGAACAACGGTGGTCTGGCCGATATGCTCTACATGGGCGTTAAGCTGGGCATCTACCCGCCGCTGATCTTCCTGGGCATCGGCACCATGACCGACTTCGCACCCCTGATCTCCAACCCCAAGAGCCTGCTGCTGGGCGCTGCCGCTCAGTTCGGCATCTTCGGTACTTACATGGGCGCTCGCCTGCTGACCGCTACCGGTCTGGTGGACTTCACCCAGAAGCAGTCCGCTGCTATCGCCATCATCGGCGGTGCAGACGGTCCTACCGCTATCTTCGTTACCTCCCGTCTGGCTCCTGAGCTGCTGGGCTCCATCGCTGTGGCGGCCTACAGTTACATGGCGCTGGTGCCTGTTATCCAGCCGCCCATCATGAAGGCACTGACCACCAAGAAGGAACGTACCGTCGTGATGAAGCAGCTGCGCACCGTCTCCAAGACCGAGAGGGTCATCTTCCCCATCATGGTCACCATCATCGTTTCCCTGATCGTTCCGGATGCCGCCGTTCTGGTGGGTATGCTGATGCTGGGCAACCTGATGAAGGAGTGCGGCGTGGTGGATCGCATCCAGAAGACTGCCGGCAATGAGCTGATGAACATCATCACCATCTTCCTGGCACTGTCCGTTGGCTGCACCACCTCTGCAAACACCTTCCTGAACACCCGCACCCTGTTCATCATCGTGCTGGGCCTGATCGCATTCTCCTTCGGCACTGCCGCTGGTGTGCTGTTCGGCAAGCTGATGTATGTGCTGACCGGCGGTCAGGTGAATCCGCTGATCGGTTCCGCAGGCGTTTCCGCTGTGCCTATGGCCGCTCGCGTTTCCCAGAAGGTTGGTCAGAGCGAGAATCCCTCCAACTTCCTGCTGATGCACGCAATGGGTCCCAACGTGGCCGGTGTTATCGGCTCTGCCGTTGCTGCTGGTATCCTGATCAACATTTTCAGCTAAGCCCTGCTTTGGCAAATTGAAGATTCCAAACCGCCCATCTGTCGGCACTGCGCCGCAGATGGGCGGTTTTTTATGCGGTAAACTCTGTGCAATAGGGATGAAATGTGATATACTATATCTTAGTGATTCATGGAAAATAGCTTAAAGAACAGGTGAAACAATGGCAATTGATCTCAGGCAGGAATTTTGCGCTCTGCGCGATACCTATATCGAAAAACAGTTTGGCCGCCTGAACGATATGCAGCGGCAGGCAGTGTTTACCACCGATGGCCCGCTGCTCATCCTTGCTGGTGCAGGCAGCGGCAAGACCACCGTGCTGGTAAACCGCATTGCAAACCTCATCCGCTTTGGTGCGGCGCACGGCTCCCAGTGGGTGCCCCGCGAAGTGACCGAGGACGACGTCAAGGCGCTGCGGATGGCCATCATGACGAACACCGATGCCCCTTCCTGGCTGGACGGGATGCTGCGCCAGAACGCTGTGCGCAGCTGGAACGTGATGGCCATCACCTTTACCAACAAGGCAGCAGGGGAGCTGAAGGAACGTCTGCGCCGGATGCTGGGCGGCGAGGAGGGCGACGAAGTGTTCGCTTCCACCTTCCACTCGGCCTGTGTACGCATCCTGCGCCGCTGGGCGGAGGAGATCGGCTACCCGCGCAGCTTTACCATCTACGATACCGATGATTCCCAGCGCGTGATGAAGGCTGTCTACAAAGACCTGAATGTGGACGATAAGTTCCTGCCCATCAAGGCTGCGATCAACCAGATGAGCCGCTGGAAGGATCAGCTGGTCAGCCCGGAACAGGCCCTTGCCAGCCCCGCAAAAGATACCAAAGGCGCGCTGACGGCCCGCATCTACGCGGCCTACGAAAAGCGCCTGAAGGAAGCCGGAGCATTCGACTTTGACGACCTGATCTACCAGACTGTGCAGCTGCTGGCCGAGCACAAGGATGTGCGGGATTTCTACCAGAACAAATACCGCTATCTGCTGGTGGACGAGTATCAGGACACCAGTGTGGCGCAGTTCCGTCTGGTGAGCCTCCTCACCGGCCCGGAAAAGAACATCTGCGTGGTGGGCGATGATGACCAGAGCATCTACCGCTTCCGCGGCGCTACCATTGAGAACATCCTTAATTTCGAGCGCATTTACCCGGGCACCAAGACCATCCGTCTGGAACAAAATTACCGCTCTACGTCCAATATCCTGAACGCTGCGAACTGTGTCATTCAGCACAACACCGAGCGCAAGGGCAAGACCCTGTGGACCAGCAATGGCGAGGGCGATAAGGTGCAGGTGTACACCGCCGAGAACGAGCAGGACGAGGCCAGCCACATCGCGGATGTGATCGGCCAGCACCTGAAAGAGGGCGGACATCTGGCCGACCACGCCATCCTCTACCGCATGAACGCCCAATCGGCCCCCATCGAAAGCTACTTTACCCGTGCAGGCATCCCCCACAAGATCGTGGGCGGCCAGCGCTTCAACGACCGCAAAGAGGTCAAGGATATCCATTCCTACATGTCCATCGTGGCGAACCCCCGCGATGATGTGCGCCTGCGCCGCATCATCAACGAACCGGCGCGGAAAATCGGCAACACGACCATCGAGGTCATCGCAGACCTTGCCGCGCAGGAGAACACGAGTATGCTGGAGATCATCAGCCACGCCGACCAGTACGCGCGGCTGGCCCGCTCCATCATGCCGATCCTGAAATTCTGGCAGATCTACGAGAAATTGCAGGAGTCGCTGGAAACACGGACGCTGGATGAGTTCGCGTCTGACGTCATTGAGCTGAGCGGGTACAAGGCCATGCTCGAACAGGAGATCGCCAAGGGCCACGAGGATGCGGCTGACCGCCTGCAGAACCTTGGTCAGCTGGTGAACAACGTCAAGAACTACTGCGACCAGCACGGTGAGGAAGCCACGCTGGAAGGCTATCTGGAAGATATCGCCCTCATCAGCGATATCGACAGCTATAACGAGAGCGCCGATCAGGTGGTGCTCATGACCATCCACTCCGCCAAGGGTCTGGAATTTCCGTATGTGTTCCTGATTGGCATGGAGGAGGGCGTGTTCCCCAGCGAGATGAGCAAGTATTCCGAGGCTGATCTGGAAGAGGAGCGCCGCCTTGCCTACGTGGGCATCACCCGCGCCAAGAAGGAGCTGTATATCTCCAACAGCGTTTCCCGGATGCTGTATGGCCGCACCCAGCGCAACGAACCGAGCCGCTTTTTGCGGGAGATCGAGCCGGAGTATATCGAGGAGACCCGCAGCCCGGTGCTGGAGCGCCGCTCTCAGCTGGGCGGCTGGGGATCGGCTTACAGCGATACCGTGCCGGGCGGCGCATCGGGCTACTCCGGTGCCTCCGGCTGGGGCCGGACCGTTCCGGCGGTTCCGGTTCCGGCAGCCGCTCCGGCTACCTGAATGCCGAATACAACGGCGGCAGCCGGGGCTTTGGGTCTGACTATGCCGGGCGGGGCGCGTCCGGGTCCGCCAGCATGGACAGCCGCAGCCGTTCGGGCGGTTTTGGCTCCGGTTATGGCCGCGCCGCAGCCCCCAAGGCTCCGGCGAAACCGGTGCAGTTCACCGGGGCACCGGCGGCAAAGCCTGCCGCCAGCACCCCGAAACACTACGAGCCGGGGGATATCGTAGAGCATAAAGTGTTTGGCCGCGGCAAGGTGCTCAAGGTCAAGCCTGCCGCCGGAGATCAGATCGTGGAGATCAACTTTGAAAAGGTGGGCATCAAAAAGACCATGGCCAATTTTGCGCCCCTGACCAAAATCACTGCGGAGGAATAACACACTTATGATGACTGTTCGTTTGATCGCACATACCCCGGAACCGGAAAAGGTGGTGGCTGCAGCGGCAAAGCTCTGCTATTCCGATGCCCACATCACCGACCTGCTGGACGGCCTGACCGAGGAAAAGACCGCGAAGTTCCTGACCATGCTCAGCGATCTGGGCCATGCCAGCCCCATTGAACATGCCAGCTTCACCTTTGGCATCGAGGGGGTCAGCCGCACTTTGCTGGCGCAGATCACCCGCCACCGCATTGCATCCTTCAGTGTGCAGAGCCAGCGCTATGTGCGGCTGGACGATTTCCGCTATGTGGTACCGCCCGAGATCGAAGCCATCCCGGAAGCAAAGGAAGCTTTCCTTGCCAGCATGGAAGAGGACGCAAAGCGCTACCTCGACCTTGCCCACAAGCTGGAAGAAGGCCACACCGCCCGCCTGATGGCTGAAGGAATGCCGGAAAAGCAGGCCCGCGCCAAGGCCAGCAAGCAGGCCAACGAGGATGCCCGCTTTGTACTGCCCAACGCCTGCGAGACCAAGATGGTGGTCACCATGAATGCCCGCAGCCTGCAGAACTTTTTCCACCTGCGCTGCTGCAACCGCGCCCAGTGGGAGATCCGGGAGCTGGCCGAAAAAATGTTTGAGCTGGTGTACCCGGTGGCACCGCATATCTTTGCAAAGTCCGGCCCGGCCTGTGTATCCGGCCCCTGCCCGGAGGGAAAAATGTGCTGCGGGAAAACCGCTGAGGTGCGGGCGCAGTACGCCGCTTTGAAGGGGGAACCCGTATGAGCCACGGAAAACTCATCGTGCTGGAAGGACTGGACGGCAGCGGCAAGGCCACGCAGGCGAAGCGTCTGGCCGCAGCACTGGCCGCCGAGGGCAGGCTGGTGCGGGAGATCACCTTCCCGAATTATGCCAGCGATTCGAGCGCGCTGGTCCGGATGTATCTGGCCGGGCAGTTCGGCGCGAGACCCGACGACGTGAACGCATACGCAGCATCGAGCTTTTATGCGGTGGACCGCTATGCCAGCTACAAAAAGGACTGGGGCAGTTTTTACGAGAATGGCGGCATCGTCATTGCCGACCGCTACACCACCTCCAACGCGGTGCACCAGTGCTCCAAGCTGCCGCCGGAAGAATGGGAGCAGTTTCTGCACTGGCTGTTCGATTACGAGTTCCATCTGCTGGGTCTGCCCGCACCGGACTGCGTGATCTACTTACAGGTAGACCCCGCCGTGAGCCAGAAGCTTATGACCCAGCGTTACCACGGCGACGAGAGCAGGAAGGATGTGCACGAGAAGGATACCGAGTATCTTGCCCGCAGCCGCAGAGCGGCTGAGTTCTGTGCCGCTCACCTGGGCTGGCAGACTGTGCCCTGCACCTGCGGGGACGGGATGCGCAGCATTGAAGAGATCGGGCAGGAGGTCCGCCGGCGGGTGGACGCGGCCCTTGCGGAATAACGCACAATCGACCTGTGCCGGGCAGGCGCAGGGATACCCATGCGTAGGAGGTAGGTGTTTTTATGTACCGTTTGATGCAGCCGTCCGACCGGGCGGAGATCCTGGCGCTGTGGCAGCGCGAACATGGGGAGGACGAAACCTTCCTCACCAACGCCATCGAGCGCTTTGCCGGGGAGCAGAATGTCTATGTAGCGGAGGAAAATGACCACATTGAGGCCGTGGCCATGGCAGTGCCGGTCTCGCTGCAGGGGCGGCCCGGCTGCTGCCTGTACGGCCTGACCGGGCAGGGCAGCCTGATCCTGGCGGGCCTGGTAGATCACCTGTGCACCCAGCAGAAACTGAAAGGGGCCGGGTTCGTGGTCGTTGTGCCCAGCGGGAATGAGCAGGCGGCGCTATTGCAGGATAAGGGCTTCCAGTGGGCCTTCGCCCTGCGCTGTCTTCCCCGCGAGGTGGAGCGCAACCTGTGGAGCCAGGCGGAGTTTGACTCCGTCACCGCCAAAAAGCTGTGTGAGCTGCGGGAGCGCTTCTGGCCCGATACCGTGCAGCTGACCCCGGAGCGCATGGCCGTGGTGCTGGGAGATCTGTACTCCTCCGGTGCCACCATCGTTTCCAGCGCCCACGGCTATGGTATTTATTTCCGCAAGGAGGATACGCTTTACTTTGTGGAGATGATGGCCACCGGCGACCGCGCCGCAGAGATTTTGATGGAAGCCGCCCGCGAAAAGGAAGTCATTGTGGAAAAGGCGGTCATTACCGTGGGCGCATCCCAGCCGCTGTTCCTCGGCGAGGGCACCCGGCAGGACTACGGCATGATCCGCTTTGATGCCGAACCCTTTGATGTGAGCGAGAGCTATATGCGGCTGATGTTGGACTGAAAGGAACATGCAGATGGCAACTAACCATACCAGACCCCGCAAAAAAGGCGGTGCGCTGAAGATCCTGCTCGTGCTGCTGGTGCTCGTGCTGGCGGCGGCGGGCGGCGCATTCCTGCTGGCAAAGCGCGAGATCGACGGCGGCACCCGGCAGGGCGCCGTGACCGTGGAGATCGCGCAGGGCAGCGGTGTGAGCACCATTGCCCGGCAGCTGAAGGAAGCGGGCGTCATCCGGTTTCCGCAGCTGTTCCGCTGGTACGTCGGCCACAAAGACGCGGCGGCGAAGCTCCAGTATGGCGAATTTTCGCTGGAACCCGGCAGCTCCTACGATGCGCTCATCGAGGCGCTTTCTGAATATGCCAAGGCGGAGAGCGTCCGCCTGACCTTCCCGGAGGGTACGACAGCCATCGCCATCGCGCAGAAGATGGAACAGGCCGGGCTGTGCACCGCAAAGGAGTTTCTCGAAGAGGCCAACACTGGCGATTTCAGCGAATACACCTTCTGGCAGTACGTGCCGGACGATGCCGACGCGCCGGACCGCTTTATGAAGTGCGAGGGCTATCTCTTCCCGGAAACCTACGAATTCCTCGCGGATGATACGGTGCACAACTACGTTGCAACGTTCTATTCGCATTTTGACCAGCAGTTCACCGACGCGATGTACAAGGAGCTGGACCAGCAGGGCCTGAGCCTTTCGGAGGTCATCACGCTGGCTTCCTTCGTGCAGGAGGAGGCCGGAAACGACCAGGACAACAATGTGGCACAGGTATTCCGCAACCGTCTGGCAGAAGGCTCGCCCTACCCCAAGCTGCAGAGCAACACCTCCAGCTATATCCAGAGCGACAGTGACAACAATTACCTCTGGAACTGGGTGGCACCCTACTATGGCGGCTGGGAGAAGATCCCCGAAAACATCCGCAATGCCTACGACACCTATACCTGCACCGGCCTGCCTGCCGGGCCGATCTCGAACCCCGGTCTGGCCGCCATCCGGGCTGCACTGGCCCCCCAGCCCGATGCGGAGGTCCAAGACTGCTACTTCTTCGTGACCGACCTCAGCGGCCAGTATTACTACGCCCGCACCTATGCGGAGCATCAGACCAACTGCCAGAAGGCAGCGGATGTGAACCGCTCGATCGCGGCAAAAAAATGAGAGCGAAGCCCTTGTGCTGACGGAAAACGCAATGGTTGACCGGTTTGCCAGGGGCGCTCCCTTTGGGAGAGGGTAAGCTCGTTTAGGAGAATGATTATGTTACAGATCCCGGAACTGCTGGCCCCGGCAGGCGATCTGGAACGCCTGCGCTATGCCATCAACTACGGTGCCGATGCCGTTTACTGCGGCCTGCCTGAATTTGGAATGCGGTCTGCTCCGGCCAACTTTACGCCGGAACAGCTGGCCGAGGGTGTCATCTACGCTCACGCCCGCGGCCGCAAGGTCTACCTGACCATGAACACCCTGCCCACCAACGAGGAAGCCGACCGCCTGCCGGACGCCATCCGGAGCGCGGCCGCAGCGGGCGTGGATGCCTTTATCGTGGCAGACCTTGGTGTGCTGGATGCCTGCAAGACCTTTGCACCGGACATCGATGTGCACATGTCCACCCAGACAGGCATCACCAACTGGGCTGCGGCCCGCGCCGCCTACAACATGGGCGCAAAGCGCGTGGTGCTGGCCCGTGAGCTGACCTTGCAGGACATTGCCACCATCCGGGATAAGACACCGCCGGAGCTGGAGATCGAAGCCTTTGTGCACGGTGCTATGTGCATGAGCGTTTCGGGCCGATGCCTGCTTTCCAACTACATGGCGGGCCGCGACGCGAACCGCGGCCAGTGTGCCCAGCCCTGCCGCTGGAAATACTATCTCAGCGAGGAGACCCGTCCGGGCCAGCTGTACGAGATCGGCGAGAACGAGAACGGCAGCTACATCCTCAACGCCAATGATATGTGCACCGCGCCTTTCCTTGATCTGATCTGCAAGGCCGGTGTGGACAGCCTGAAGATCGAGGGCCGTGCCAAGACCTTCTACTATGTGGCAAGCGTTACCGCCGCCTACCGCAGGGCGCTGGACGCTTATCTGGCCGACCCGCTCAACGACAACTTTGAGTTGCCGGACGAGGTGCTGGCCGAGCTTACCCGTACCAGCCACCGCCACTACTCGCCGGGCTTCTACTTTGGCCGCGAGCAGGCCAGACAGGCCACCGACAGCGCTACTTACATCCGCGAGTGGGAGTTTGTGGGCACGGTGGACGGCTGGGAGAACGGCGTTGCCTCCTGCCAGCAGCGCGGCAAGTGGAGCCTGGGCGACACTCTGGAAGCCCTCTGCCCGGATGGCCGCAGCATTCCGCTGAACCCTGAGTGGATCCGGAACGAGGCGGGGGAGAAGGTAGAGTCCACGCCCCATGCCATGGAAAAATACACCATTCCCACGCCGGAGCTGCCGCCCATGAGCCTGCTGCGGCGCAAGGTCTGAGATTTCCGTTCCATACAGCAAAAAAATCCCGCCATTTGGCGGGATTTTTTTCGTCAGAGCGTATCCAGAACGTTGCGCGCCTTCCGGATGGTCTCTTCGCTCGTCTGCCACAGCTCGAACTCGGAGAAGCCGGGCAGGCCCATAGGGACGCCTTCCCGGCGGAAGGTCATGCGGCTTTGCAGCACCTGCTTGCCGGAAAGGTGGAAGCTGTGCGCACCGGTCTGTTTGGTCAGTGCAGGGAGGTTGGCCGGGGAGACGCCTGCGCCCACCAGAATCTCGATGCGCCCGGCGGCGCAGTCCACAAGCTGCCGGAGCAGGGGTGCCCCGGCGGGGGCGCTGGCGGCCTGGCCGCTGGTCAGAATGGTGGAAAGCCCCAGAGCACAGGCCGTGTCCAGCGCCGCGAAGGGGTCGCGGCAGACGTCAAAGGCGCGGTGGAGGGTGAGCGCAACGGGGCGGCCCGCTTTGGCAGCGGCTTCGCGGGCGGCCTCGTAGATGGGGCGCAGGGCCTCTGCATCCAGCGCACCGTCCGGGGTCAGCACACCGGTCACGATGCCGTCTGCCCCGGCGGCGACGAGTGCGGCGGCAGATTCTTTCATCTGCGCCAGCTCCCAGCGGTCGTAGCAGAAATCACCGAAGCGGGGGCGGAGCAGGGCGCGGACGGGCAGGCCGGTGGTCTCCTTGACCTGACGCACCAGCGCAAGGCTGGGCGTTGTACCGCCCACGATCAGGTCGGCGCAGAGCTCCAGCCGGTCGGCTCCGCCGCGCTGGGCCGCAAGGGCACTGGCGGTGCTGTCAACACAAACTTCTAATGTATAGGGCATGAAAAACCTCCTTTGATACAGCTGCCGGAATGGTCCATCAACAAGACCCGTCAACAGAAACTGCTGACGGGTCTTGTTCAGGAACAACAGGTCACTTTACGGATTCGAGGAACCGCACAAAGCCTGCGCGGCCAGCCTCGTCCATTTTATAGACACCGGCATCGGCCAATACCTGAGCGAACACATGGCCCACCTCGTCCTGCAGGATGAGGTGCACGGTGTCGCCGTTCAGTTCCGGGTGACGGGCAAGAATATCCTCGGCCCAGGCAGCGTGTTTTTGCAGGGCTTCGGGGTAGTCGGCCGTGGGCACATGCGCGGTCAGCAGGTCGGCCAGCTCAAACAGCTCCTTTTTCAGGCGGCTGGGCAGCACGGCAAGGCCCATGACCTCGATCAGGCCGATGTTTTCCTTTTTGATGTGATGCAGCTTTGCATGGGGATGGAACACGCCCAGCGGATGCTCCGGGGTGGTGATGTTGTTGCGCAGCACCAGATCCAGCTGATACTTGCCGTCCCGCATCCGGGCAATGGGGGTGATGGTGTTATGTGGCTCGCCGTCGGTCTCGGCAAAGATGAAGCATTTTTCGTCCGAGTAGCCGCGCCATGCGGTCAGAATTTTATCGGCCAGCTCCACAAGACGGGCATCATCCTCGCTGGTCAGGCGGATGCAGCTCATGGGCCAGTGCACGATACCGGCATCCACATCCTCAAAACCGGGGAAGACCCACTTTTTCTCGACGGGAGCCTTTGCCATAGCGAATTCATAGTGGCCGCCCTGGAAATGGTCGTGGCTGAGAATACTGCCGCCCACGATGGGCAGGTCGGCGTTGCTGCCTACGAAATAGTGGGGGAACAGGCCCACGAAATCCAGCAGCTTGCGGAAGGTAGCACGCTCGATCTTCATGGGAGTGTGCTGGTTGTTGAACACGATGCAGTGCTCGTTGTAGTAGACGTAGGGGCTGTACTGCAGGTTCCAAGCGCTGTCGTTGATGGTGAGAGGGATGATGCGGTGATTCTCGCGGGCGGGGTGGTTCATGCGGCCTGCATAGCCTTCGTTCTCGGCGCAGAGCTGGCACTTGGGGTAGGCGCTCTGGGGAGCCAGTTTGGCGGCGGCAATGGCCTTGGGGTCTTTTTCGGGCTTCGAGAGGTTGATGGTGATATCCAGATCGCCGTAGGGGGTCTTGGTGACCCATTTCAGGTCGCGCTTGATGCGGTAGCGGCGGATATAATCGGTGTCCTGACTGAATTTATAGAACCAGTCGGTCGCGGCCTGCGGGCCTTCGCTTTCGTAGCGTTCCTCGAAATTGGCGCGCACGATGCTGGGCCGCGGGGTCAATACGCCCATGAGCTTTGTGTCGAACAGGTCGCGGGCGGTGGAGTTGTCCTCGCACACACCGCGGGCAACGGCATCATCTACCAGCGTTTTGAGGATGCTTTCCAGATCGGTATAGCACACCTCGTCCTCCGGCGCGGTAAAGTCGTCCAGCTGCATGGTCATAAGCAGCTGGTTGCGGATGTAAATTTCATCATCGGGCAGGATAAGACCGGTGTCCAGCCCGTAATTCACAAGCTGCTGAATGGCGGTGGAGATCACAGCACTGCGCCTCCTTCCGGGCGGATGGAGAGGATGTGGCAGCGGCCCTTGCCGAGGATGGCCTCCATCTCAGCCTTGAAGGAATCGAGCCGGGTCAGCGGTACAAAGGCCTGCACGGTGCCTGCGAAGCCGCCGCCGTGCACGCGCACAGCGCCCTTGCCGTTCAGATAATGCTTGGCAGCTGCAATGGTCACGCCCATCTCCTGATGCTCCTTGTAACCGGCGGGGATCACGTTCTGCAGATACTCCCAGCTGCTCAGACCGGACTCGGTGACCAGCGCAAGGAAGGTCTCGAAGTCGTCCGCGCGGAGGGCGTCCACCTGCTTTGCGACCCGGTCGTTGTCGGCGTAGACGTGGAAAGCGCGCAGAACGGCGCGGTCGCCGCACTGCTTGCGGCACTCCGGAAGCTTTGCAAGGAAGGTCTCAAACGGCACATCCCGCAGCACTTCGCCGCCGCACACAGCAGCCACGGCGCGGCACTCGGCGGGCACCGCGGCATATTCGTCGGTCAGGTCGGCATGATCTGCGCAGGAATCCAGAATGCACAGGGCAAGGCCTGCCTTGGAGAAATCGACCTGTACAGGCTCGACCACGGGGTGGGCCGGATCGGCAAAGTCGATGGTAATGATGTTGCCCACGCTGGAAGCCATTTGATCCATCAGGCCGCAGGGCTTGCCAAAGTAGACGTTCTCTGCCCACTGGCCGATCTGCGCGATCTCGATGGGGGAGACTTTATCGGTCATGAAGCAGTCATTCAGGATCACGCCGATCAGCACTTCAAAGGCGGCGGAGGAAGAAACGCCGCTGCCCTTGGGCACGTTGGAGGAAATGTACACATCCAGACCGGAGAGGCTGGCCCCGCGCTCCTGGAAGGCCTTGCACTCGCCGCGCAGGATGGCGGCGCTGGTGTTTTCCTCTTCCTTGCGGGCAGCAAGGTCATCAAGGCCGATCACACACAGGTCGTAGCCTTCGCTCTGCACGCGCAGCTGGTTCAGGGTGTTGGGCGCGGCGGCAGCGATCATATCAATATTCACGCTGCCGGCCAGCACGCGGCCATGCTGGTGGTCGGTGTGGTTGCCGCCGATCTCGGTGCGGCCGGGGGCACTGTACAGCCCGGCCTCGGTGTGGGCACCAAACGTCTTTTCCAGCCCGTCCAGCACAGCAGCGTAGCGGGCTGCCTGTGCGGGGGTCTGTTCGGGGGCGCAGCAGTACAGCGAGGCCAGACGCTCGGTGTGGGCGCCGCCTGCCAGCTCCTGCTTCCAGACAGAAACGGATTTCATCATGGCGAGTTCCTCCTCTGAACAAATCGTGCAAACTTCGTCACAGCCCATGCGGCGGGCCGTGGTGGATCTTTCGATACTCCTATAATAAAGAATCTGTGCCCAAAAGACCATGTGTTATTGTTGCATCTGGATGAAAAGTTGCCAGAAAATCCGGCACGAAATTTGTGCAGAAATTCCTGCAACAGAGCTGAAAAAATCCTCCAAACCGGAAAAGCATTGGCCACAACCCACAAAGAACGGTCGGCTGCGGGTCAATCAGGGCCAGAGTTCCGATATGGAGGATTGGATTTTGCCAGCTGGTCAGTGGAAGTCCGGGCCGGTGAGGCCGTCGAGATTCAGCATCCCTTCCAGTGCGGCCACATCTGCCGAAACGTCCAGTGCGTCGGACTGGAACAGCTTGTCCAGCTGATTTTCAAAGGCGGTCACCAGCAGGTCCATGCTGCGCTCGATGTTCTTTTTGGCATCGGCGATGTTTTCCCCCTGCACATCCTGCGCAGGAAGGCTGGGCGTAGGTGTTCAGCAGCTTGAGGGCGGTGGGCAGATAGTAGTCCATGAATTTCTGCAGCTGGGCTTTTTTATCCGGGTCTTTCTTGGCCAGAGCAAAGATGCGGGCACTGACCGCTTCCAGACGGCTGATCTTGGTGGTCATCACGGGGTCCGGGATGGCATCGTTGGCGCGGCGCAGCTGCTGCTGAAGGGAGGCGTACAGGTCTTCCGGTTCCGCTTCCGGCTCCGGCTGCGGGGCCTTGGGCGGCTGGGGTGCGGCTCCGCGCACGACAAGGGTGTCGGTGCGGTAGTCGATGTAGGCATCGGCCCCGAAATAGCCGTGGTCGATGGCGTGTTCCACCGCAGCGCGGCCACGGACTGCGTCGATGCCGACCGCCGCGAACAACTCGCCCAGCGCGATGTTGTCCCGGTCGCCGACGATCTTGTCGAGCTTGCGTTCCAGCTTGCGGGCGCGGTCCATCCGCAGGCCGGTGAAAAGGGCTGCGCCGCCGCCGATGGTCTGGGCCAGCGCCGTCAGCAGCTCACCCCAGTCGGTCTCATGGCCCCAGAGTTCCTCCATGGCATCGGCCAGGTCGCCGATGCCCACCAGCAGGAAGATGGCACCGAAGATGGTGCACAGGGTGGTGAGGGTCTTGTGCCACTGCTTGGCGCTCTTCTGCTCGGCAGTGGGGATATCCTGGTCGGAGGCCATCTCGCTGCGCTGGCCGGGGGTGGCGCTCTGTGCGGTGCGGGCGTCCTCTGCGTGGCCGTCGCGGGCGGGGTCGGCGTTGGTCTGCTCCTTTTTCTCGGCATCCCGGTCGATGGCGCGCAGGATGAAGAACAGGATGCCCAGCCACGGCGACATGGCGAACAGCACCAGCAGAAGGATGGTGGGGAGATGGGCAAGGAAATGGTTGCTGCGTTTTGGCTCCATGGGGCAAATTCCTCCTAAAATGAAAAGAACCGTGTTCCACCTTATTATAGCGGAACACGGCTCTTTTGTTAAGGGATAATTTATCTGGGAGTAAAAGCCTTATTTCATCAGGCTGCAAACAGCTTCGGCATACGCGGCGGGATCATCCACCGGCAGGCCTTCGATCAGCTGAGCCTGTGCGTACAGCAGAGCACTGTACTTCTTGAGCTTGTCGGTGTCACCGGCCTCCTGTGCGGCCTTGAGCACGGCAAACACGGGGTGGTTGACATTCAGTTCCAGAACCTTATCGCTCTTTACGCCTTCGCTGCCGGGCTGCTTGGACAGCACTTTTTCCATCTCAATGGACAGCGGGCCGTCAGCACTCAGGCACACAGGGTGATCCTTCAGGCGGGTAGAGACCTTGACCTCTTTCACCTTGCCGTCCAGTGCGTCCTTCATGGCATCGAACAGGTTCTTGTTCTCAGCGGTAGCGTCCTCGGCGGCCTTCTTCTCTTCCTCGGTCTCAAGGCCCAGATCACCGCTGTTGACATTCTTGAACTCCACGGTGCCGTCCTTGCCTTCGGCATCCTTGCGGGGATAGGTGCGCAGGATCTGCAGGCAGAACTCATCCACATCCTCGGTCAGCAGCAGGACGTCATAGCCCTTATCCATGACCAGTTCAGCGGCGGGCAGCTTTGCCAGACGGTCGGTAGAATCACCGGCAGCGAAGTAGATATACTTCTGCTCAGCGGGCATCTTGTCTACATACTCCTGCAGAGTGACCATCTTCTGCTCCTTGGCAGACCAGAACAGCAGCAGGTCGCGCAGCAGCTCGGCGTGCATGCCGTAGTCGGAGTAAGCACCGAACTTGATCTGACGGCCGAACTCTTTCCAGAATTCCTCGTACTTCTCGCGGTCATTGGCCAGCATGGCGTGCAGCTCGTTCTTGATCTTTTTTTCCAGAGCGTTGTGGATCAGCTTGAGCTGGTTGTCCTTCTGCAGCATCTCGCGGCTGATGTTCAGGCTCAGATCCTGACTGTCCACAATGCCCTTGACGAAGCTGAAGTAATCGGGCAGCAGGTCGGCGCACTTCTCCATGATGAGCACGCCGGATGCGTACAGGGCCAGACCCTTTTCATAATCCTTGGTGTAGAAGTCGTAGGGACGGTGGCTGGGCACGAACAGCAGGGCATTATAATTTGCAGTGCCCTCGGTGCGGCTGACGATGACGCGGGCGGGGTCGGTATAATCGCCAAACTTTTCCTTATAGAAGTTCGCGTACTCCTCGTCGGTCACTTCGCTCTTCTGCTTTTTCCAGATGGGCACCATGCTGTTCAGAGTTTCCAGCTCGGTGTAAGTCTCCCATTCGGGCTTATAGTCCTCCGGCTTGGGATCGGGTTCCGGCTTCTGGCGCTCGTGCTGGCGCTCCATCTGGATGGGATAGCGCACATAGTCGCTGTACTTCTTCACGATGGCCACGATGCCGTACTCATCGAGGAAGTTGTCGTAGTGGTCCGTCTCAGTATCCGGCTTGATGTGCAGGATGATCTGGGTGCCTGCGGTGTCCTTCTGGGCGGGGGTCATTTCGTAGCCGTCCACACCGGAGGACTCCCACTGCCATGCTTCATCCGAGCCATAAGCCTTGGAAATGACGGTGACTTTATCGGCTACCATGAAGGAAGAGTAGAAGCCGACACCAAACTGGCCGATGATATCGATGTTCTCGTCCTTGTTGTCCTTCTTGAAATCCAGAGAACCGGAGTGAGCAATGGTGCCCAGATTCTGCTCAAGTTCCTCTTTGGTCATGCCGATGCCGTTATCCTCAATGGTCAGGATGCGGTTCTCCTTATCGCGGGTGATGAGGATGCGGAAATCGCCCTTGTTCATGCCCACAGAAGGATCGGTCAGGCTCTTATAATAGAGCTTATCGATGGCATCCGATGCGTTGGAGATCAGCTCGCGCAGGAAAATTTCCTTATTGGTGTAGATGGAGTTGATCATCATATCCATCAGCTTTTTGCTTTCAGCCTGAAATTCTTTCTTAGCCATAATGCAAAACCTCTTTTGTTCAGATTCGGTGCCAGAAAGCCGGAGTTCGGGATGACGGCTTAGCACTCGTAACTTTCGAGTGCTAATATACACCGCTTCGCATCAAAAATCAAGGGCTTTCATAAAAAGTTCAGAAATGTTTGCGGTTCTCTTTGCATTCCGGCTCCAAACCCATTATAATAGTCCCGCCAAAGTTGGAAAGGATGACTTCGATGCAGTTTGAAATGTGTGCGCTTCCCGGTGGAGGGAAGCTGGAACTTTATCTGCGCAGCCCGGACCCGGCCATGCCGAACGCGCTGCGCCGTCCGCTGGTGCTGGTGGTGCCCGGCGGCGGCTATACCCATGTGAGTGCCCGCGAGGGCGACCCGGTGGCGCTGCAGTTTGCGGCGGCGGGGTACCACACCGCTGTGCTGACCTACAGCGTGGGCGAGGGGGCACGGGATCACCAGCCGCTGCGCCAGCTCCGCGCGGCCATCGGGCTGCTGCGGCAGAACGCAGAACGTTGGGGCATCCTGCCGGACCGGATCGCCGTGTGCGGCTTTTCAGCGGGCGGCCACCTGGCCCTTTCCGGTGCTGTGCTCGACTGCCCCGGCGAGGCGGCAGACCGCAGCCGGAAGCCGGATGCCGTGCTGCTGGCTTATCCGGTCATCACGGCGGGGGAGTATGCCCACCGGGGCAGTTTCGTGCAGCTTTCGGGCAGCGAAGACCGGGCGGAGCACCAGAGATTTGGGCTGGAAGGGAAGATCACGCCGGATACGCCGCCGGTCTTCGTCTGGCACACGATGGAGGACGCCACCGTCCCGGTGGAAAACACCCTGCTCCTCCTTGCAGCGCTGCGGAAGAACCATGTCCCCTGTGAGGCGCATCTGTTTGAGAAGGGGGTCCACGGCACCAGCATCTCCACCGCAGAGGTGGATGCCGCCAGTGCCCACCGCGCCCATTGGGTGCAGCTGGCGGTGGAATGGCTGAACGACACCTTCGACTTCCATCTGGAATAAACTGGATTTGTACAGTTCTACAAAAAATTCATGAAAAAATAGTTGACCTGCAACAAATTTTAGCGTATACTGGTCAGCGAAAACAAACGCCGGGCATACCGCCCGGAAGGAAGAGGGAACATTTATGGCAATGCGGCCGGAAATTTCTGTCAAGAACCTGATGATGCAGGCATTCCTGACGGGCTGGGAGCTCTCCGACAAGAGCATCTCGCAGGATGAATATCTTCAGAGCGCCATTCAGGTGATCGAAATGCTGCAGGTGGAACCGGAAAACCTTTATGCCGAAGAAGGCCTTGGCCTGCCGGACGGCGAAGAAGTGGATCATCTGGACGACTGGCTGCGTGCCGACGGCCAGTGGCTGTACTACGGTGTAGAGGAAGAAAATTTCTTCCTGATCCAGTGGTACCCGGATGTGGAGTCCGCCAAGGCCAAGCTCGCGGAGCTGGACGCCATGGGCGACGGCAGCCGGCAGTATCTGGTGGACATGAGCCTGAAGCGCGAGAACCCCAGCAGCGCCGAGAACTTCGGCAATTCCAATCCGGTCCAGCTCCGCTCCTGATGTTGATTTTTAAGAGGAAAGGGACCCCAAGCAATGCAGCTTTCTCAGACTGAACGTGAGCAGCTTTACACCATTCTGGAACAGTACGACCACCATCCCAAAGTGCAGGAGATGCGGGAGTACATCCAGCACGGCTCTGTCACCACCTACCAGCATTGCAAGAATGTGGCGCTGGTGAGCTTCTGGCTCAACCGCCGTCTGCATCTGCACGCTGACGAGACCTCGCTGGCAGTGGGTGCCCTGCTGCATGATTTTTATCTGTACGACTGGCACAAGACGAACAGCTTCCGTGGCATCCGCCGCCTGTTTGAGATGCACGGCTTTTCGCACCCCGGCTCGGCCTGCGTGAATGCGGAGCACTACTTCCACATCACGAAGAAGGAGCAGGACATCATCCAGAGCCACATGTGGCCGCTGACCTTCCGTCATGTGCCCACCTGCCGCGAAGCAGTCATCGTCTGTCTGGCCGATAAGTACTGCGCCGTGGTGGAAAGCATGTTCCGTCGCGCCAAAGTCGCCACCACCGTGGGTGCGGATGGGGCCGACGACACTGAGTGGTAAAATAGAAAACCCTCTCAGCTTCACTTCGTTCACCAGCTCCCCCGAAAGGGGGAGCTTTTCTTGTGCCGTAAAATACAGCACAAGACCTCGCCCATCGGGAGAGGTGGCATTGCGAAGCAATGACGGAGAGGGTCTTTCTTTTTCAGCGGCTTATTCCGACCGCAGGGCCTTGACGGGGTCGGAACGGGAAGCGCCCTTGGCGGGGATGAAGCCGCCGAGGATGGTCAGCACGGTGGCCAGAACGATCAGCACAAGGGCTGCGTTCAGCGGCAGGCGGGCGACCACGTTGGTGCCGTTGGAGATCTTCTGGATGAGCATGTTGCCGGGGATCAGCAGGATCTCGCTCAGCACGACGCCGATCACGCCGGAGCACATTCCGATAATGAAGGTTTCGGCATTGAACACCTCGGAGACATTGTGCTTGGATGCACCGATGGCACGCAGAATACCGATCTCCTTGCGGCGTTCCAGCACGCTGATATAGGTGATGACACCGATCATGATGGAAGAAACCGCCAGCGAGATGGAGACGAAGGCGACCAGCATGTTGGAGATCATGTTGATGATCTCGGTCACGGAGGTCATCAGGGTGCCGACGACGTCGGTGTACTGGATGACCTTGTCGTCCGCGCCCTGGGACCGCATGTTGTCGTTATAGGCGTCGAGCTTGGCCACGACGGACGCCTTGTGGTCAAAGTCCTGCGGATAGATCTTGATCTGGCTGGGGGCGTCGAGGTCGGCATAGCCCAGCGTCTGCAGGTTGCTGTCATAGGTGGCGGTGGAGGAGAGCATGGCCGACTTCATCAGGTCGGTCAGGTCGTCCTCGCTCATGTTGAACTGGATGGCCTTCTGGAAAGCAGCAGCGTCGATCTTCAGCGCGCTCTCCATCTGGCTGCCCAGCTGGGAAAAGCTCTGCTGCATCTGACTCTGGATGTTCTGGCTCATCTGGGTCATCAGCTTGGTCATGGCCGTCTGCATCGCGCTGCCCAGCTGGGTTTGCAGCGTCTCGGAGATCTGCGACGAGTAGCTTTCCATGAGGGTGGACATCGCCGTCTGCATGGCCTCCGAGAACTGGGCCTGCAGGGCGTCCTGGTCGAACAGTTCGCCCATGGCGTCGTTCATCAGGGTCTTGAAGGCATCGCTCTTGAGGTACTGGGAGAAGCTGATCTTGTTCAGGTTCAGGATGCCGTTCCCGATGACATAGTCCTTGTAGCCGACCAGAACCTTCTGGGCCAGCTCCTGCATCTTGTCTTCGGAGACGGAAAGGTCCATGTTGGCAAAGAGGTCGGTCAGGGTGCTCATGTCCAGATCAGGCGTTTCGGTCAGGTCCAGATCCAGCTGGAAATCGTCGGGGTCGAGCAGCGAGCCGAGATCGACCGAACCGTTGTCCAAATCGAATGCACCGCTGAGGTCGAAATTCAGCTTGCTGGTGTCGAACTGGAAGGCGCTCTTGAGCATGTCGGTGTCGATGCGGAACAGGCTGCTCATATCAAAGGCGGAAGCGTCTTCGGTGCCGAAGGGTTCGCCGTTCATCACATTGATGGCAGGGGAGGCCAGCTGGTCTTGGACCATCTGGGAGTCGGCTGCGGTGGCGATGACGTGCTGGGTGAGGGCGGCCGGATAGGCGATGCCGGAGGACAGCATGGAAGCAGAGGCATCCTCTTTGGGCTGCACGACGCCCACCACGGTCAGGGTCTCGCTGGATGCGACAAGGCTCTTCATAAAGTCCTTGTCGTCGGATTTGTCCACCCAGGCGTTGTGGTCGTCGTCGCGCAGATAGCGGTCGGCCGCGTTGACCAGTTTGAACTGGATGCCGATGAAATCGCTGTACCGATAGGTCTTGAAGTCGGTGGGAACATCGACGTTCTGGTTCTGGGCGAACTGCTGGATCATCTTGTCCAGCTCAGCGCTGTCCCGCAGGCCGAGGGCGTACAGCGCATAGTCGGTGATGGTGCCGTCGGCACCCAGCACGGCAACGCATTCGTTGTACTTCTCCGGCCAGCGGCCCGCCTTGACCTCGTACTGGGAGTTGTAGAGTTCATCGCTTTCGGGCAGCTGATAGAACACGCTGGTGTTCATCATGGAGGACATCATGCTGTTGGTGGAGCTTGTGGAGCTGATGCCCAGGCTGGAGAGGGAGGAATCCGGGTTCACCTGACGGATGGAGCCATCGGCGTCTTCCCGGTAGATCTGGGGCTGCACATTATAAGAATACTCGATGGAGGTGGCATCCTCGGCAATGGTGCAGTCGTCGCTTTCGAGATAGGTCTTGAGGGACTTCAGGTCGTTGGAGGTGATGCCCGCCACCATCTGGGTGATGAGCTGCCGCACCGGGACCATCCCTTCCTCGGCGGTCGTGCCGGAAGCGGACGTCGGCGAGCCGGAGGTGAGCATCGAGGTCAGGTCCATGCCGCTGCTGAGAATTTGCAGCGGATATTCCGAAAGGGTGGAGCGTTCGGTATCGTCGATATACTGGTTGACGCCTGCCGACAGGGAGATGATGAGCGCAATGCCGATGATGCCGATGGAACCCGCAAATGCGGTGAGCAGGGTGCGGGTCTTTTTGGTGAGCAGGTTGTTGAAGCTCAGGCTCAGCGAGGTGAGGGGAGACATGGACGAGCGGCCCATGCTCTTGTGCACCGGCGGGGCAAGCTGGGCGGCGTCCGGCTCGAAGGGGTCGGTGTCGGAGCGGATGACGCCGTCCTTCAGCTGGACGATGCGGGTGGCGTACTGGTGGGCCAGCTCCGGGTTATGGGTGACCATGACCACAAGGCGGTCTTTGGCCACCTCCTTCAGCAGCTCCATCACCTGAATGCTGGTGTCGCTGTCCAGTGCGCCGGTCGGCTCGTCGGCCAGCAGGATGTCGGGGTTATTGACCAGTGCGCGGGCAATGGCCACACGCTGCATCTGGCCGCCGGACATTTCGCTGGGGTGCTTGTGCAGCTGGTCGCCCAGACCTACCTGCTCCAGCGCCTTGGTGGCCCGGCTGCGGCGCTCGGCACCGGAAATGCCGGAGATGGTCAGCGCCAGCTCCACATTGGAAAGCACTGTCTGGTGTGGGATGAGGTTATAGCTCTGGAACACAAAGCCAATGGTGTGGTTGCGGTAAGAGTCCCAGTCGCGGTCGGTATATTTTTTGGTGGAGATGCCGTTGATGATCAGATCACCGCTGTCGTAGCGGTCCAGACCGCCAATGACGTTCAGCAGGGTGGTCTTACCGGAACCGCTGGGGCCGAGAATGGCGACGAACTCGCAGTCGCGGAGATTCAGGCTGACCTTGTCAAGGGCTGTCTGGACCAGGTCGCCGGTCTTGTACTGCTTGTGGATCTTTTTGAGTTGAAGCATGGATTCTGCCTTTCTGCAAACACGGCTGAGGGGAGTGCCAAAGCCGCCGGAACAAAAATATCACTTTATTTTATCAGAAAAATGTGAACAAATCGTGGCATCCCGACGGCTCCCGACAGGGGAAGTTCTGGAAGATAAGAGAAAATTACGGTCCCTTGCTTTTGGGCGGAAAAGGTGGTATCCTTGACAAAGAAAAGCAGTTTCCATCGGCTTTTCTCTGGCGAAAAACGCGAGGTGAACCGGGCAGAGCAAACACCAAAACGACACATTTTGACGCTTTTTAGGGGATTGCATCTCTCTGTGCTGCTCTATAAAATAGGAATGAAAAGCCATAGACCGGAAGATTATGGCAACCACAGCAGCAAGGAGGAGTCTTTTATGGAACGAACGTATGCCCCGTTGATCCGGCAGTTCTCGTCGATCAAGGGCTATCAGGCCGCGTATACGCTGGTCTACGCGCTGGATGCGTCAGAAGGCGGCTGCCACCTGACGCTGGACCGGAAGGGCGAGCGGGAACAGCAGGTCAGCGAGTTTGTTCCGCTGCATCCGGAGGCAGGCTACCGGCTGCTGCAATATCTGTGTGAAAATGCCGTGTAGCCAGAGATCTGGGGCGATGTGATCGCAGACTGGCTCCCGGTGCTGGAAGCAGAGCAGAACGGAGGTGCCGCAGGTGCCCGGTGAGCGGGATGCGGAGAACCTGCGCGTCGCTCTGATGAGCTACGACGACCGGGAACTCCGCATCCGGAAGTTTTATCTGGAAGAGCAGAGCACCATCATCCGATGCACCTGCTTCCAGAGCGGGGAGCCTGTCCTGCAGGCGCTGCGGCAGGAGCGGTGCTTTGATGTGCTGGTGCTGAGCAGCCAGCTGGAGGATATGGACAGCCTGACCTTCCTCGAAAAGCTCAACCGCCTGCCCAGCCACCCGCCGCTCCTGTTGCAGGGCGACGGCTGGGCCGACGACATCACCGCCGCCCACCTGCAGCCGGGCAGCCGCTTTTACGGCGTCGGGCACGACCATCTGCGGGATCTTCTGCGGGGGCTGCTGGGCGTCCCCGGCCGGAACTCGATGCAGATCGAGCGGTTCTGCACCCACCTGTACGAGCTGTGGAAGCTCCCGCAGCCGGACACCAATTGCGAATACCTCACGCTGGCGGTACAGATCGCCTGTTCAGCCGATGGAAAACTGGCGCTTCGCAAAGAAATTTTGCAGGGCGTCGCGGAACAATATCACATCACGGTGGCCGCTGTGGACAGCGGCCTGCGCCGTCTGGTCGAAGGGCTGGAGACACGGCACCCGGTGGAATGGGAGCACTTCAAGGCGGAAAACGGCCTGACCGGGCTCAAAGTCACCACCGGCAGGCTGGTCTACTCGCTGCAGCAGACCGTGCTGCGGCGCGGCATCATCGTGCGGGAACAGCGGTAAGGAGGAACGGTGGATATGTGCAGGCAGGACGAAGCGGGATTTCCGCAAAAACAGTTGGAAACAGCGTTTCTGCACTCACTGCGCCTGCTGGAACAGAACCGGGAATATTTACAGATGCACTTGCAGCCGCTGAAGGATGCCCGCACGGCTCAGGCGCTGGAGGACATGGAGCAGGAAACAGCCCGGCTGGAACGGACGTTCCGGGAGTTGATGGAGCTTTCGGCTCCGGAGGAACCGGTGCAGAAGCGGCCGGTGGACCTGTGCCGCCTGCTGGCGCAGCTGGAAGGGCTGCGCGGCGAGATCGACGCCCAGAGCAGCACGAAGCTCACCGTAGACTGCGGCGGGCTGGAGCAGTGCCTTGTCTGGGGCGACCGGGAAATGGCCGAACAGATCTGCTTTCACCTGCTTTCGAACGCCCTGCGTGCCGCCGCGCCCGGCGGGAACATCCAGGTGTGCCTGCGGCAGACCGGGCAGGACATCCGCCTGACCATCGAGGACGATGGCTGCGGCCTGCCGGAAGGGGAGGGCTGGCTCGAAAACCGCCGCCGCTTTCTGGGCGGTGCGCAGGCGGGGCTGCTGCTCTGCCGCCGGTATTGCCGCCAGCTGGGCTGGGAGCTTGCCCTGCTGCCCCGCACACCGCAGGGTGTCCGGGCAGAGCTGACACTGCCGCTGCCCACCCGGCCGTTCCCCATCGAAACGACGGTCGAGTTCCGCTCGCAGCCGTCCCACCCGGACGAACACAGCACCACCGCGCTGCAGCATCAGCTCCGCCGCGAGCTGTATCTGCTCACCCGCAGGCACTCAGGGAATTGACCGCAGATTCCAAAGCCGTCCTGGGGCGGCTGCTGGACAAGGCGGTAGAAGAATATCTTGCAATGTGATTATGAACGCGCTGCGCATCGGGCGGGATGGACTGCCCACCGATGCGCAGCGCGTTTTGTCTGCCAAAATCCACTCTCAGTAAAGAATCTTAGCTGTTTTATGGAAAAATGCGGCCGAAAGTTCCGTGAAATTAACAAAATGTTTAACTTTTTGAGCGGAAAATACTATTTTTTCTGTGTAAAATGGGGAACACTAATTGATTGTTTTCGCATTTTTGAGTATAATACAACTGTATGCGAGTCCTGCAGATGATTCGCTAACGAACTACTTTTCGGGCAGAGCATGGCAGAGCGGCCCTGCCCGAAAACTGGCAGGAAGTTCCTTCAGGAGGAAAGAAAAACGTGAGAGTAGGTCTTGACATCGGCAGTACCACCATCAAGTGTGTGGTGCTGGATGAACATGATGCGCTGCTGTATTCTACATACGAACGGCATTACAGCCATATTCTGGAAAAGGCGCAGGAGCTGCTGCGCCGCATCGATGCCGAGCAGCTGCACGGTCAGAAGGCGCTGCTGAGCATTTCCGGTTCGGCGGGCATGGGTCTGGCCGACAGCTGCGGCGTGCCCTTTGTGCAGGAGGTATTCTCCACCCGCGTGGCGGTCAAGCGCTTTGTGCCTGCCACCGACTGCGTGATCGAGCTGGGCGGTGAGGATGCCAAGATCCTGTTTCTGACCAACGGTACCGAGGTGCGCATGAACGGCAGCTGTGCCGGCGGCACCGGTGCCTTCATCGACCAGATGGCCACCCTGCTGAAAATGGGTGCCGACGAGATGAACAAGGCAGCAGAGAACGCACAGCGCACCTACACCATTGCGTCCCGCTGCGGCGTGTTTGCCAAGAGCGACGTGCAGCCCCTGATCAATCAGGGTGCCCGTACCGAGGACATTGCTGCCAGCATTTATAAGGCTGTGGTCAACCAGACCATTGCAGGCCTTGCACAGGGCCGTCCCATCAAGGGCAATATCCTGTATCTGGGCGGCCCGCTCACCTTCAGCAGTGTGCTGCGCAAGAGCTTTGACGAGGCGCTGAACGTGACTGGCACCTGCCCGGAGAACAGCCTGCTGTATGTGGCACTGGGCGCTGCCCTCTATGCCGACAAGGCTTTCGTTCTGTCTGAGGTGGCCGATGCGCTGGATCGGTACGCTGCCACTGCCACCTATGCCAGCGAGCCGCCGCTGTTCGCCAGCAAGGAAGAATACGAGGCCTTCCACGCCCGCCACATGTCCCACAGTGTGCCGCGTGTGCCGTTCAGCGCGCAGTGCGGCCCGGTGCATATCGGCATCGACTCCGGTTCCACCACCGTCAAGCTGGTGGTGGTGGACGAGAAGAGCCAGATCCTCTACACCAACTATCAGCCGAATCTGGGCAACCCGCTGCCCCTCATCCGGGAGCAGCTGCTCAAAATTTACAAGGAGCACCCGGGCCTGCAGGTGGCCAGCGTGACCACCACCGGCTACGGCGAAGAGCTGGTGAAGAACGCATTCCGCTGCGATTACGGTCTGGTGGAAACGGTGGCGCACTTTACCGCTGCAAAATACTTTATGCCGGATGTGGATTTCATCATCGACATCGGCGGTCAGGATATGAAGTGCTTCAAGATCGAAGATGGTGCCATCAGCAACATCTTCCTGAACGAAGCATGTTCCTCCGGCTGCGGCAGCTTTCTGCAGACCTTTGCACAGGCACTGGGCTATGACGTGAAGAAATTTGCAAGCCTTGGCCTGTTTGCAGACCGCCCGGTGGATCTGGGCAGCCGCTGCACCGTGTTCATGAACAGCTCGGTCAAGCAGGCCCAGAAGGACGGCGCAAGCATCGAGAACATCTCGGCTGGTCTGTCCATCAGCGTGGTCAAGAACGCACTGTACAAGGTCATCCGCGCATCCAGCCCGGAAGAGCTGGGCCGCAAGATCGTGGTGCAGGGCGGTACCTTTTATAATGAAGCCGTGCTGCGCGCCTTTGAAAAGGAGATGGGCGTGGAGGTCATCCGCCCGGACATTGCCGGCTTGATGGGCGCTTACGGTGCGGCTCTGTTCGGCCTGCGCCAGAGCGCCAGGAACCACAGAGAGACTTCCTCCGTGATGACGCTGGAGGAGCTGAAGAGCTTCGACCAGAAGGTGGTCAGCGTCAAGTGCGGCGGCTGCGGCAACCACTGCCAGCTCACCGTCAACACCTTTGCGGATGGCCGCAAGTACATCTCCGGCAACCGCTGCGATAAGCCCGTGACCGGCAAGAGCGCCGACGACAGCCTGAACCTCTACGCCTACAAGCAGCAGCTTCTGGCCGAGTACAAGCCGGTGGCCGGCAAGCGCGGCTCCATCGGCATCCCGCTCTGCCTGAATATGTATGAGATGCTGCCGTTCTGGCACACCTTCTGGACAAAGCTTGGCTTTGCCGTGCACACCAGCCCAGTGTCCAGCCGCGGCCTGTACCTCGCCGGTCAGGCTACTATCCCCAGCGATACCGCCTGCTTCCCGGCAAAGCTGAGCCACGGCCACATCAAGGCCCTGAGCCAGATGCAGCTGGACGCTATTTTCTACCCCTGCCTGACCTACAATGTGGACGAGGGACTGGGCGACAACCACTATAACTGCCCGGTGGTGGCCTACTACCCCGAGGTTCTGGCAGGCAACTGCCCGGAGCTGGAGGGCACCAAGTTCATCTATGACTATGTGGGCATCCACCGCCCTAAGGACTTTGTGCACAAGATGGCAAAGAACATCCTGCCCAAGTACTTTGGCGGTATCTCCGAGAAGGAAGTGCAGGCCGCAGCGGATGCCGCCTATGCGGAATACGAGTCCCACATGGCAAAGATCCGCGTGAAGGGCAGCGAGATCATCGATGAAGCCCGCCGTCAGGGCAAGCGCATCATCGTGCTGGCAGGCCGCCCCTACCATGTGGACCCCGAGGTGAACCACGGCATCGACCGCCTCATCACCCGCCACGGTGCTGCCGTTGTTACCGAGGACAGCATTTCCAACCGGGTGCAGAAGTTCCCTACCAGTGTGCTGAACCAGTGGACCTACCACAGCCGCCTGTATGCCGCCGCCAAGTACTGCACCACCCAGAAGGATATGGATCTGGTGCAGCTGGTGTCCTTCGGCTGCGGCGTGGATGCCATCACCACCGACGAGACCCGCGAAATTCTGCAGGAGGGCGGCAAGCTCTACACCCAGCTCAAGATCGACGAGATCACCAATCTGGGTGCCGTGAATATCCGCCTGCGCAGTCTGTTTGCTGCTCTGGACGAGCGGGACGAGGTGGCCGCAGAAAAGGCAGAATAAAATAGAGATAGAGCAAAAAGCTTTTTAAGAAAGCAACATAGGAGGAACCTATGGAATACAATTATCCCAAATTTACCCCGGAGATGAAGAAGACCCATACCATCCTCATCCCCAACATGGCCATTACCCAGTTCCGCCTGCTGGAGTACGCCCTGCGTTACGACGGCTACAAGTGCGAAATTCTGGGCAACTGCGGCAGTGCCGTGGCACAGCTGGGCCTGAAATACGTCCACAACGACACCTGCTACCCGGCTCTGCTGGTCATCGGTCAGTTTCTGGATGCGCTGAACAGCGGCAAGTATGATCTGGATCACACCGCCCTGCTCATCACCCAGACCGGCGGTGGCTGCCGTGCCTCCAACTACATTCATCTGCTGCGCAAGGCACTGGTCAAGGCAGGCTATCCGCAGATCCCGGTGGCCAGCCTGAACTTCTCGGGTCTGGAAAAGGACAGCGGCTTCCAGATGACCCTGCCGCTGGCCCGCCGTGCGCTGGCCTGCATCTTCTACGGCGATATGCTGTGCGCTTTGCGCAATCAGGTGGCACCTTACGAGAACGAGAAGGGGGCTGCCGATAAGATGGTAGACCTGTGGGTGGAACGCTTGGGCCGCGTGCTGCTGGCAGGCAAGGGCTACACCTCCAAGGAGATGAAGCACACCTTCCCCCTCATCGCAAAGGACTTTGCTGCCATCCCCGTTACCCGGGTGCCCAAGGTCAAGGTGGGCGTGGTTGGCGAAATTTACGTCAAGTACAGCCCGCTGGGCAACAATGACCTGCAGAAGTTTCTGGAAAGTCAGGACTGCGAGGTGAACTTCCCGGGCCTGATGGGCTTTGTGCAGTACTGTGCCTTCAACATGGGCGAGGATCATGTACTGTACGGCGGCAAGCTGGCTGTGAAGATCGGCATTGACCAGTTCCTGAACTGGCTGGACGGCATCGAGCGCGCCATGCTCAAGGCTGAGGCCGACGCAGGCTTCTACGCCCCCGGCCCCTTCAAGGAGCTGGTGGAAAAGCCCAAGGGCATCATTTCGCTGGGTGCCAAGATGGGCGAGGGCTGGCTGCTGACTGCCGAGATGATCGAGCTGGTGCAGGGCGGCTACGGCAATATCGTGTGCGCCCAGCCCTTCGGCTGCCTGCCCAACCACATCGTGGGCAAGGGTATGGTGAATAAGATCCGCGCCCTGTACCCCAGTGCCAACATCACCCCCATCGATTACGACCCCAGCGCCACCAAGGTCAATCAGGAAAACCGCATCAAGCTGATGCTGGCAGTGGCCAAGGAGCGCCTGAATGCCCCGGTGGAGGCAAAGCCTCTGACGGCAGAGGAAATCGCAGGCGGCGCACCCAAAGTCGGCGCGGCGGTCTGATGTTCTAAAGCGGAAAATACCGAAATGCAAAAAGCCCGTCCGGGCCTAAAACTCGGACGGGCTTTTATCATGCCTTGAGAAAAATCAATGCAGGAGAGATCACTTCTGATTCTTCATGTAGATGTGGTGGGGCAGACCGGCAATGTACAGCGGGGTCAGCTCGGCCTGGATCAGCGGGCGGGCATAAGCCAGGAACTCATCGGTCATCTGGGTGTGGTTGGCGTTCATCCAGCTCAGCGGCACCTTCTTTTCGAGGTTTGCAACTTCGCTGATGGGGTGCAGCTCGGTGGTGCACTGGTACGGGCTGTTGGAGATGCGCTTCAGGGCCACCATCTGGCCGGTAACGCCCTCAAAGGCAGCCTTGGCGGCAGCACCGCCCACCTGATAGGCTTCGGTGATGTCGGTGCGGCTGGTCAGATGGCCTGCGCAGCGCTGCAGGGTGGAAAGCTCGATGCAGCGGGTCTTTGTGTCCAGATTGCGGGCCACCACATTTGCCAGATACCGTGCGGTGCCGGTCAGGGCCTTATGGCCGAAAGCGTCCACTGCGTGCACATCGTCGGCCAGCTCACAGACGTAGCGGCCATCTTCCAGCTTCACGCCTTCGGAAACGGCGATCACGATGCTGGGCTTCTTCTCCTGCATCACGCGCACCTTCTCAATGAAGTGTTCCACATTGAAGGGCACTTCGGGCAGGCAGATCATGTCTACACCTTCGCAGTCGTCACTCTTTGCCAGAGCGGCGGCAGCGGTCAGCCAGCCGGCGTTGCGGCCCATGATCTCCACCACGGTGACGTACTTGGTGCCGTACACGGTGGCATCGCGGATGATCTCCTTCATCACCACGCCGATGTACTTGGCAGCAGAGCCGTAGCCGGGGGTGTGGTCGGTGACCATCAGGTCGTTGTCGATGGTCTTGGGCACACCCATAAAGCGGATGTCGCTCTGGATGCGTTCGCCGTACTCGGCCAGCTTGCCGATGGTGTCCATGGAGTCGTTGCCGCCGATGTAGAAGAAGTAGCCGATGTTCAGCTTTTCCAGAATGGCGAACAGCTTTTTGTAGACGGTCTCGTCCTCATGCCAGTCCGGCAGCTTGTAGCGGCAGCTGCCGAGGAAGCTGGACGGGGTGCGCTTGAGCAGCTCGATGTCCAGATCGTCCGTCAGCACGGTGGAAAGATCCACCACCCGCTCCTCCAGCAAACCGGCAACGCCATTGCACATACCGTAAACGATCTCTGCGCCGCGGTTCTTGCAGCTTTCAAATACGCCTGCAAGGCTTGCATTGATGACGGAAGTAGGACCGCCAGACTGACCAACGATTGCATTTTTACCCATGATGATTTCTCCTTTTTTGTTTTTCTGTTTCGGCAATATAATATTACGTGCAGGATGCACGAAAACAGACGCGGGAAAAGGGATTACAGACGGATGTGGCGCGGGGTGCCGTTGACATAGACGGGGGTTACCTCGTCCAGGATCAGCGGGCGGGCATACTCCTCAAAGGCAGCAGTCACCTGCATCCCGTCGGGGCTGATCCAGTCCAGCGGCACCTTCTTTTCAAGGTTTGCCACCTGCTGCACATCCACCGACTCGGTGATGCACTGGTAGGGATAAGCGGAAATGCGCTTGAGCGCGATCATGCGGCCGGTCTCGCCCGCAAAGGCGGCGGCTGCTGCGGCACCGCCCACAGCGTAGGCTTCGTTCACATCCGTGCGGCTGGCCAGATGGCTGGCGCAGCGCTGCAGGGTGGAAAACTCGATGGCACGGCTCTTGCAGTTCAGCTTGTCGTGGATGAGGTCGGAGAGATAACGGCTGGTGCCGCTGAGCACGGCCTTGTGGCCAAAGGCATCCAGCTGGCCTGCGGTGGACACCAGATCGCATAGATAGGTGCCGTCGGCGGTCTTTACGCCCTCGCTGGCCGCAATGATCACATTGGACTTGCGGCGCTGCAGCTCGTCCACCTTGGCAAGGAACTTGTCCTGATCGAAGGGCACCTCCGGCAGCAGGATCAGATCCGGGCCTTCGCAGTCGTCGCCGCCCGCAAGGCAGGCCGCACCGGCAAGCCAGCCCGCATGGCGGCCCATGATCTCGGCCACGGTCACGCTGCGGATGTCATACACGGAGGAATCCCGGATGACTTCCTTTAAAATAGTGGCAATGTACTTGGCGGCAGAGCCGTAGCCGGGGGTGTGGTCGGTCAGGCACAGGTCGTTGTCGATGGTTTTGGGCACACCGATGAACCGCACGCTGCTGCCCACGCGCTCACCGTAGCGGGAAAGCTTTGCGATGGTGTCCATGGAGTCGTTACCGCCAATGTAGAACACCGCGCAGATGTCGTACTTGTCAAACAGGGTGAACAGTTTGATGAAGGGTGTGGAGTCCACATCCGGGTCCGGCAGCTTGTAACGGCAGCTGCCAAGGTAGCTGGAAGGCGTGCGCTTGAGCAGTTCAATGCTCATGCGGTCGTCCAGCAGGACGTTCAGCTCCAGCATTTCTTCCTTGAGCAGACCTTCGATGCCGTATTTCATACCGTACACCTTGTCTGCACCCAGGCTGCAGGCGGCTTTGTACACGCCTGCCAGACTGGAGTTGATCACGGCGGTAGGGCCGCCGCTCTGGCCGATGATGACGTTTTTCGCCATGAGAACCTCCTTCTTATCCAAAAAAACGGTTACGTCCCGCAAAACGGACGGCTGCGTTTTGAAACTGTTTCGGGTGCCCTGCACTGCTCCCGGAACAAGCGCAGCCATTCGCCGCAAGTCGTACAAAAAGAATGCAGGATGTGCAAGCACTTCAATGAAAACGGCACAATTCCTGCTACTCTTCTATTGTAAACCATTTGCCTGTTGTATGCAAGACCTAATTGGTTGCACAGGCAAAAAAATTATGATAAAATAATGGTCATATGGCACAAAAAACGGTGCGATCCCGGAATGCGATGCAATTTTTGAGGGATACTACCCGTAAATATAAAAAAGGCAAGGGGAACGACGATGGGAATTTCACACGAATATCATTCGGCGCATGGCCGCGCCAGGCGCAGCCGTGCAGGGACCGGGCTGCGGCTGGCAGGGGTCATTGCAGCCATTCTGCTGCTCTCGCTGGCCGTGACGGCCATTCTGGAAAACGGTTCAAAGGAGAGCGAGCAGCCGCAGACTGCGACTTCCAGCGGCATTGCCGAGAACATTCTGGCACCGCTGCCCATGCAGGGCGAAGCGGCCGACAGCACAGCGGGGGAGAGCGGGGAGACCGCCGCGGACTCCGGCAGCGCGGGCAGCACGGCGGACTCCGGAGCCGCGGCCGTGACGCTGGAGACCTTCGGCCCGGCCCGGCAGACGGCGGGCGGCTACACGGTCAAGGCGCACGACAGCAGCACCATCCGCCAGCCCAGCTGCGGGCAGGTGGACTTGAGCTACTTTGCGGACGCAGCCTTTCTGGGCGACAGTCTGACGGTGGGCTTCTCGGATTACCAGATCAATCTGGACGGGGCACTCATCTGCGGCTATACCGGCGTTGGCCCGGATGCCATTGTGAACCGCAGCGCAGTCAAAAGCCCCACCCGCGGGCAGGAGGTAGCGCTGGATGTGCTGGCCGCTGCCCGGCCCAAGAAGCTGTATATCCTGCTGGGCACTAACACCCTCACCACGCTGGGCGCTTCGGACCGCTTCCTTGCCTACTATGGCCAGATGCTGGATATGCTGCGCGAGGCTTTGGGCGAGGACTGCGTGATCTACGTGCAGTCTATCCCGCCGGTGCGCCCGGCCGCTGCGGCGGAAAAGCCCGGCCTTGTGTCGGACGTCATCCGCTCGGTCAATGAGCAGCTGGCCCTGCTGGCAGCGGACAAGGGATGCGTTTACCTTGACCTGTGGGAGACCCTTGCCGACGGCGAGGGCAACCTGAAAGAGGTGTTGGCCGCTCCGGACGGCATCCATTTCTCGGCAGGCAACGGCTACGGCGCATGGGTCACCTACCTGCGCAACCACGCAAAGTATTCGGCTGCCAATGCCTGGACGCAGGGCAGCGCCTACGCGGCAAATTAAGCACAAAAAGGAACGGCACACCGTCTGGTATGCCGTTCCTTTTTTGCGCCTGTTTATTCGGCCCAGAACACCCGGCCGTCCCGGCGGGGTGCGGGCTGCGGGGCTTCGCCGTCGATGGTACCGACGACGCAGTGGCCGATGCCTTCCCACTCGCCCTCGACGCCGAGGTCTTTGAGCAGCTGCTTGTACTCCGGGCGCTCGAACTCCTCCTTGGCGCGGTGGATCCAGATACTGCCCAGGCCCAGCGCGTGTGCGGCCAGCATCAGGTTGCCCATGACAAGGCTGCCGTCGTAGATGCCGGTGGGGCAGCTCTTGTCTGCCAGCACGATGAGGACCGCCGGGGCACCGTAGAAGGGGTCTTTGCCTTCCGGGAAGCCGCCGATCTCGCGGTTCAGGGCGGAGAGCCTGTCGCGCAACTCCCTGTTGGTCACGGCCAGAATGATCGCGCCCTGTCGGCCTCTGCCGTTGGCGGCGTAAAGACCGGCCTCGATGATCTGCTGAAGATCTTCCTTGCGGGGCATGTCGGGCTTGAACTGCCGGATGCTCCGGCGGGTCTCCATGGCCTGAATGATGTCGTTCATAACAAAACCTCCCTGTTTGTGTCTTTCACGCGGCACAGCGCCGCAGTGAGATGGAGTTTTCTTTATTATACAGAGAATGGAGCCGGTTTGCAAATATAGCAGTTTGCGTTTTTAATGCACAAGCAACATCCGCAAACTGCATATCGCAAAGATGCCGTTTTGATTGGCACTATTTTTGAAAATTGCGATAGAAAGGCAGACAAACACAAAAAACGGCACCGCAGGCCGTGGGGCTTGCGGTGCCGTTGAGCTGTTTTGGAATGGAAGAAGGGGAGCGCTTATTTCAGCTTGCTCTTGGCCTTCATGCGCTGCTCGTGGTTCAGGATCTGCTTGCGGATGCGCAGATTTTCAGGAGTGACCTCCAGCAGCTCGTCCTGTGCCAAGAATTCCAGGCAGCCTTCCAGGCTGAGCTTGCTAATGGGGATCAGGCGCAGAGCATCATCGGAGCCGGATGCACGGGTGTTGGTCAGGTGCTTGGTCTTGCAAACGTTGACATCCACATCCTCGCCGGAAGCGGTGTAGCCAATGACCATGCCTTCGTAGACCTTTTCACCAGCGCCCACCAGAAGGGTGCCGCGCTGCTGAGCATTGAACAGACCGTAGGTGACAGCCTCGCCGGTCTCAAAGCTGACCAGAGAACCGGTGGAGCGGTTGGCAATCATGCCAGCCCAGACATCGTAACCGTCGAAAATCTGGTTGATGATGCCTTCGCCGTGGGTATCGGTCAGGAACTGGTTGCGGTAGCCGAACAGGCCGCGGCTGGGCATACGGAACTCCAGACGTACGCGGTCGGTGCCCAGAGATTCCATCTGCTGCAGGATAGCCTTGCGCTGGCCCAGACCGGTCATGACAGCGCCCTGATACTGGGTGGGCACATCGATGACGACATGCTCCATAGGCTCATAGGTCTTGCCGTCGATGACCTTGGTCAGAACGTGCGGGGGAGAGACCTGCAGCTCATAACCTTCACGGCGCATGGTCTCGATCAGGATGGACAGGTGCATCTCACCACGGCCCATAACGCGGAAGGAATCGGTAGTGGCGGAATCCTCCACCTTCAAAGCGACATCCTTCAGCAGCTCCTTCTGCAGACGGTCACGGATCTGACGGCTGGTAACATACTTACCCTCGCGGCCGGCCAGCGGGCTGTCATTGACGGAGAAGGTCATTTCCACGGTGGGGTCGTTGATCTTCACGAAGGGCAGCGGCTCCACATTGGAGGGGCTGCACAGGGTATTGCCGATGGTAACGTCGGGCAGGCCGGAGAATGCCACGATATCGCCGGCGGTGATGTTATCGCACGGCTGACGGCCATTGGCCTGGAAGTCGTACAGCTTGGTCAGACGGCCGCGCATCTTCAGATCCTGATTGTGCCAGTCACAGACGACAACTTCCTCGCCCACCTTGGCAACGCCGTTCTGGATGCGGCCAATGCCGATGCGGCCCACGAAGTCGTTATAGTCCACAGAGGACACCAGCATCTGGAAGGGAGCCTCGGGGTCGCCCTCAGGCGGCTTGATGGTGCTCAGCAGAGTATCGAACAGGGGGATCAGGTCGGTGCCGGGCACATCCGGGTCCAGGCTTGCGGTGCCATCACGGCCGCAGCAGAACAGCATGGGGCAGTCCAGCTGCTCATCGGTAGCGCCCAGATCCATCAGCAGGTACAGAACTTCGTCGATGACTTCCTTGATGCGGGCATCGGGGCGGTCGATCTTGTTGATGGCCACCACCAGACTCAGGTTCTGCTGCAGAGCCTTCTGCAGCACAAAACGGGTCTGGGGCATGCAGCCCTCGGCGGCATCCACCAGCAGCAGAACGCCGTTGACCATCTTCAGCACGCGCTCCACCTCGCCGCCAAAGTCGGCATGGCCCGGAGTATCGACAATATTGATCTTGACACCCTTGTAGGTGCAGGAGCAGTTCTTGGCCAGAATGGTAATGCCACGCTCACGCTCGATATCGCCGCTGTCCATGACGCGCTCAGCCACGACCTGATTATCGCGGAATGCGCCGCTCTGACGCAGCATTGCGTCCACCAGGGTGGTCTTGCCGTGGTCAACGTGAGCGATAATGGCAACGTTGCGCAAATCGTTACGAACCATAAAATTCAACCTCTCTATTATTAAAACTCATAAAATACGAACGAACGTCATACAAGTTTAAGTTTATAACAGGAAGGGGTGGTTTGTCAAGATTGTATAAAAAATTTTTCAACCTTTCGGCAAAATGCCTGAGAAAAGCCATGCGATTTGTGCGGCGTGTACCTTTAGAATATGCTATACTAAGGATACAGAAGAAATAAAGCCGGAGGTGTTTTTATGAAGATCACATTTCTGGGCGCGAACCATGAGGTCACCGGCAGCTGCACTTTGATCGAAGCGGCTGGGCAGCGCTTTTTGATCGACTGCGGCATGGAGCAGGGCAAGGACGTATACGAGAACCAGCCCATCCCGGTGGCACCCGGCGAGATCGACTGGGTGCTGGCCACCCATGCACACATCGACCATACCGGTATGCTGCCGCTGCTGGTGCGCAACGGCTTCCGCGGCAAGATCTATGCCACGAACCCCACGGTGGAGCTGTGCGGCATCATGCTGCGGGACTCGGCCCATATTCAGGAATTTGAAGCGGAGTGGAAAAACCGCAAGGGCCAGCGCTCTGGCGCAGAACCGGTGGAACCGATGTATACTGTGCAGGATGCTGAAGCAGCCATGAAGCTGTTCCGGGGCGTGGATTACAACACGAAACTGGAACTGGCCCCCGGCCTTGTGATCGAGTTCGTGGATGTGGGCCATCTGCTTGGCTCGGCCAGCATTGCGATCTGGGTGACGGAGAACGGCACCACCACCAAGCTCGTCTTCTCCGGCGACATCGGCAACCAGAACCAGCCCCTCATCAAGGACCCGACCTATTTGACCGATGCCGATTATGTGGTGATGGAGTCCACCTACGGCGACCGGCTCCACGGCCCCCGCCCGGATTACATCGGCGAACTGGCCAGAATATTGCAGCGCACCTTTGACCGGGGCGGCAATGTGGTCATTCCCAGCTTTGCGGTGGGCCGCACGCAGGAGATGCTCTACTTTATCCGTGAGATCAAGGAAAAGGGCCTTGTGAAGGGGCACGGCAACTTCCCGGTGTACATTGACAGCCCGCTTGCCATCGAGGCGACCCGCATCTTTAAAGATACCGACCCGGACTGTTTTGATGAGGCGACCCGCGCCCTGCTGGCCCAGGGCATCGACCCCATCCAGTGCCCCGGCCTGCGGGTCAGCGTGACCAGTGATGAATCCCGCATGATCAATGCAGACCGCGTGCCAAAGGTCATCCTCTCGGCCAGCGGTATGTGCGAGGCAGGCCGCATCCGCCACCACCTCAAGCACAATCTGTGGCGGCCGGAGTGCACCATTCTGTTCGTGGGCTATCAGGCGGTGGGCACGCTGGGCCGCACCCTCATTGAAGGTGCTACCGATGTCAAACTGTTCGGCGAGGCCATCGAGGTGCGGGCGGAGATCTGCCAGCTGACCGGTCTGTCCGGCCACGCGGACAAAAACGGCCTACTGGCGTGGATCAACGCCTTTTCGCCCAAGCCCAAGCGGGTCTTCATCGTCCACGGCGACGACGAGGTGGAGAACATCTTCGCCCAGACCCTCACCGACGAAGGCTTCACTGCCTGCGCACCCTACAACGGCGCACAGTGGGCCATCGGAGCCGAGGGAGCCGTCTGCCTGCAGGAGGGCACCAGAGTGCGGGTCGAGTGTCGGACCAGTGAGGGTGCCAGCCGCGCCGCCACGGTTTTCCAGCGGCTGGTCAGCGCCGGCAAGCGCCTGCTGCGGGTCATCGAGCACAACGAGGGCGGCGCAAACAAAGACCTTGCCAAGTTTGCCGACCAGATCAATGCCCTGTGCGATAAGTGGGACCGATAAGAAAAAACAGCAAAAGCCACGCGAAAGCGTGGCTTTTGTCTTACGTGGAAGGACGGTAGCTGTCCTTTTCCACAACATCATAAATGCTGCGCCCGGCAAGCTGCTCAAAATGGGCTTTCAGGGCAAGGTTCATGTCCCATTTGTTCTGGGGGTAATCGCCGTAGCGGCGCTTGACATCAGCCATCCGCTCCTCGATATCCACGACGCCGGTCGCATCCGCCAGTGAGTCGCAGAGCTGAATGAGCCGGTCGTAGTCGTCGTAGACCATGGTGGCGAGCTCCCGCTCAATAAGGGCCGTTTCTTCGGGTGTGGTGTCCCTGTGGCCGACATAGCTGGCAAGGGATTGGTCGTTGAACGAGTGGCTCATGCAGACACGGGCCACTTCGTCATAGCCCAGCTCCATCATATAGATGTAGCCGTCCGATACATGGCCGAGGTGCCGCTTGCCGTAGCGGCGGCCAATGTCGTGCAGCAGGCCCAGCACGAACGCCTTGTCCGGGTCCAGCCCGACGGCTGCGGCGATCTTCTCTGCGCAGTGGGCGGCGGTGCGGCTGTGGTCGCCCCAGGGACCGGGGGTGTGCGGCTCGGCCTCCGCCAGCAAGGCAATGGCTTCTTCACGGGTGGGGTACATACGCAGCCTCCTTTTTCACGGCTCCAGCGCGTCGATGGACGCCTGAAGCGTCTGGTAGAATCTGCCGAGGTGGATGCCATCGAGGAAGCGGTGATTCACCTCTACCGACATCCCCAGCGTCTCGCGGCCTGCGCCGTCCGGGACGTACTTTCCCCAAGCGATGCGGGGGATGTTGTCGTCGCGGTCAAAATCGCGCTCGTTGGTCAGGGCCGTGAGGTCGAACCAGGGGGTGCAGGAAAAATAGATGAGGGCATCCAGCTCTTTGTCGTCCTGGTCGAGGAAGTGGGCCTGTGCCTCGCTGCGGGCCTTGGCAGCGGCGCAGAACTGCTCCAGCGTTTCTTCCTGCGGCAGTGTGACGATGTGGAACTGCTCACTGCCGGGCTTCAGGTCGGTCAGGCTGGGGATGCGCTTATCCAGCAGCCAGACCTCGCCGTCCCGGATGGTATAGCGGAAGTTCTCCACGGCATTGACGGCGTTCGTCGCGAGATACACGAGCGCATAGTAAAACGAGAGCCCGCGCTGCTTGGTGTAGGCGTGGAGATTCGTTACGTCCACCCGGAAGGTGACACTGTAAAACGGTTGGGACACCGCCGAGAAAAAGCCGAACTTTTCCGCGCGGGGCCAGGTGGAACGGTCGATCTTCTGCATGGCAATGCTCGCTTTCTCTTAAAAGGCGTACCGCTCCATCGTCTCCGGGCTGCGGAACTCGTGCTTTTCGTAGTAGCCGATGAGGGTGCCGTCGGCGTCCCGCAGGGCGACCATGTAGACGTCCTTGTTCTGCTTTTCGTTGTGATAGGTGTAGATGATATTGTGCTCCGGGCTGGCCGCGAACCAGTCCACGACTTCCTGAATGCGGCTGTTCGAGCTGGCATTGTGGCAGTGGAGCAGGCTGCGGCCGATGAGCGCCGCGCCGCCGTGCTTGGCGTAATTGCGGATGGCGGCAGGGTTCATGTAGACGATGGTATGGTTCAGGTCACACAGGACGACCGATGCGGTGTCCTGGTCGATGACACTTTTGAAATAGGCGTTCAGGTTTTCCATGGAGAGTCTCCTTTTATTCTTTGCTCCGATCCAGCGCGTCGAACTGCTTTACGATCTGGGGGTCCTTCAGCTTGACGACCTTGCCGGAGAGATAATGCAGGGTGTTTTCCTCGGGAATATCAAGGAAAGTGACCCGCACAGCGCACAGGGCCTGCGTTTTGGTGCCGGTGCGCTCGTTCATCTTGCGGTTGCCGTACTTGATGTCGCCCAGAACCGGCTTGCCGAGGTAGGCGAGGTGGGCGCGGATCTGGTGGGTGCGGCCGGTGACAAGGCCGATCTTGCACAGGGCGAACGGCCCGGCGGTGCGCAGTACGTCCACGTCCGTAATGATCTGCTTGCGGCGCTCGTCCTGCGACTGGTGTGCATGGATGCTTACCTTGTTGTTCTTCTCGTCGTGCTCCCACCATGCGGTGAACCGCCCGGACTGCGGGATACCCACCGTGATGGTGTAGTACTCCTTTTTGAGTAGGTCAGTGCGGATGATCTCGTTCATGTCCCGCAGGGCGGTGTAGCTCTTGGCGGCGATCACAAGGCCCTCGGTGCCGCGGTCCAGCCGGTTGCAAATGCCGGGCTTGAACCGGTTCTCGCCGTGGGGGTCGTACTCGCCTTTTTCGGCCAGATACTGGGTAAAAGCATCCACAAGGTTCGCATCGCCGGTGCGGTCACTGTGGCACAAAAGGTGGGTGGGTTTGTACAGCACAGCAATGTTTTCGTCCTCATAAATGATATTGACCTTGGGCTGATTGGGCTGCTTTTTGGGGGCTTTCGGTGCGGGCTTCGCCCCTTCCGGCGGGAAAAACTCGTCGTTGATGTACAGCTCGATCAGGTCGCCTGCCTGAATGCGGTACTCCGGCACGCCTTTTTTCCGTTTACCTTCACGCGCTTATTGCGGAAGCTCTTGTACAAAAGGCTGGTGGGAAAATCGCGGGTCACGCTCTGCACAAAGCGGGAAAGACGAACGCCGTCGTCGTTGGCGGTTGCGGTATATTGTTTCATTCTTGTTCTGTTCCTCATGTTGAAGCGCGGATGGGCCGCGCATGGATGCGATATCCCTATAATAAACTACTCGTTTTCTGAAGTCAACGCGAAAATTTAGGCCGGGCCCTTGTGTTTTGCAGAAAATCGGGTACTATTAAGAGGAGAAAGCGCGCGAAAGGAGCCGACTTATGGCGGAAGATTCAAAGATCCATACCGGGCACCGCAGGCGGATGCGCAGCCGAGTGGCAGAGAACGGCTTTTCCAGCCTGGAACCGCACGAGGCGCTGGAATGCCTGCTGTACATCACCAACGCGCGGAAGAACACGAACCGGATGGCCCACGAGCTCATCGACCGCTTCGGTGATTTTGCCGGGGTGCTGGATGCCTCGGAAGAAGACCTGATGACGGTGGAGGGCGTTGGCCCGGCCACGGCCCGGATGCTGCATCTGATGCCCGATGTCTGCCGATACTATACCCAGTGTCGCACCGGCAGAAACGGCTGCCTGAAGACGACGGAACAGCTGGCGGAACACCTGATGGGCCTGTTTGCCGGGGCCGCGCAGGAGCGCGCCCTTCTGCTGGCGCTGGACAGCCGCAGCCGGGTCCGGGCGACGCTCTGGCTCAAGGACGGCACCAGCGACCGGGTGAGCCTTGCCATCAAAGACGTGGTGGCGGCAGCCTTGAAGGGCGGCACCGACCGGGTCGTGCTCTGCCACAACCACCCAAACGGCGTGGCGCTGCCCTCGCGGGAGGACATCCAGGCCACCGAGAACATCGTCCGGGCGCTGGGGCTCGTCCATGTTCTTCTGCGGGACCACATCATCCTGACCGAGACGGAGTATTTCTCCATGCGGGACGCAAACCGCCTGCCGTTCTACGACCTTGCGACCGGGGAGATGTTAAGGCCGTACTGAGATGCAGGAAAACTCCCCTCGTGCGGCAGGGGCAGCTGGCAGGATGTCGGGTGGTCTCCCAAGCAAGTGTCCGACGGGTGGGACCCTGTTGCCGAAGGCAATAGGGCGGGGTATGGAATCCCCGTCTCACTTGCGGGGAGACTGCCCGATGTCCTGCTCTGTTCAAAAAACTTCTTGTTTACTTTATAAAATAGTTGTGCTATACTGAACACGAAAAGCACAACTATTTGTGGTTCCATGACAATCGAAAGGAGAGAGCGGCATGGCAGATGAAACCTTCCATCTGGTCTCGGACTATGCCCCGACGGGCGACCAGCCGCAGGCCATCCAGCAGCTTGTGGAGGGTGTGGAGCGGGGCGACCGCTGCCAGACCCTGCTGGGTGTTACCGGCAGCGGAAAGACCTTTACCATGGCAAATGTTATTGCAAAATGCAACCGGCCCACGCTGGTTCTGGCCCACAACAAAACGCTGGCGGCCCAGCTGTGCACCGAGTTCCGGTCGTTTTTCCCCAACAACGCGGTGGAGTATTTCGTCTCCTACTACGATTATTACCAGCCGGAAGCCTATATCCCCAGCACGGATACCTATATTGAAAAGGACAGCGCCATCAACGATGAGATCGACCGCCTGCGCCATTCGGCCACGGCGGCGCTTTCGGAGCGGCGGGACGTGATCATTGTAGCATCGGTTTCCTGCATCTACTCGCTGGGCGACCCCATCGACTACCGCAGCATGGTCATCAGCCTGCGCCCCGGCATGCAGATGGAGCGCGATGCGCTGTGCCAGAAGCTGGTTACTCTGCAATATGAGCGCAACGACGTGAATTTTGTACGCAACAAGTTCCGTGTGCACGGCGATATCGTGGACATCTACCTTGCCTATATGAGCGAGCTTGCTATCCGGGTGGAATTTTTTGGGGACGAGATCGACCGCATCACGGAGTTCAACCCTCTCACCGGGGCCAAACAGAATGTAGTCAAGCATGTAGCCATCTTCCCGGCCAGCCACTATATCGTCAGCGCCGAGAAGAAGGCGGTAGCGCTGGAAAAGATCCGCGCCGAGTGCGACGCGCAGGTGAAGCAGTTCACCGCCGAGGGCAAGCTGATCGAGGCGCAGCGCATTGCCCAGCGCACCAATTACGACATTGAGATGCTCAACGAGGTGGGCATGTGCAAAGGCATCGAGAACTATTCGGCGGTGCTTTCGGGCCGTGCGCCGGGCAGTATGCCCACCACTCTGCTGGATTATTTCCCGGATGATTTTCTGCTGTTTGTGGACGAGAGCCATGTTACCCTGCCGCAGGTGCGCGCCATGTACGGCGGCGACTATGCCCGCAAAAAAACGCTGGTGGAGTACGGCTTCCGCCTGCCGTCCGCCTTCGATAACCGCCCGCTCAAGTTCGAGGAAGTGGAGTCCAAGCTGAACCAGATGATCTTCGTTTCGGCTACGCCCGGCGACTACGAGCGGCAGAACAGCACGCAGGTGGCGCAGCAGGTCATCCGGCCCACCGGCCTTTTGGACCCGCTCATTTCGGTTCGCCCGGTGGAAGGGCAGGTGGTAGATCTGTTGGGCGAGATCAATACCCGTATCCAGCGGCACGAACGCGTTCTCGTGACCACGCTGACCAAGAAAATGGCTGAAGACCTGACCGACTACCTTACCGAACAGGGCATCAAAGTCAAGTATATGCACCACGAGGTGGACACCTTTGAGCGCATGGAGATCATCAAGGACCTGCGCCTTGGCTCCATTGATGTTGTGGTGGGCATCAACCTGCTGCGCGAGGGTCTTGACCTGCCCGAGGTGAGCCTTGTGGCCATTCTGGATGCCGACAAAGAGGGCTTTCTGCGCAGCGAGACCAGCCTGATCCAGACCATTGGCCGCGCGGCCCGCAATGCCGAGGGCCTTGTCATCATGTACGCAGATGTCGTCACCGACAGCATGGACCGCGCCATCACCGAGACCGAGCGCCGCCGCGCCATCCAGATGGCCTACAATAAAGAACATGGCATCGTGCCAAAAACCATCGTCAAGGCCATTGCAGACAGCATCGAGATCAGCGATAAAGCGGAGAACGCTAAGCTGAACACCCGCCGCATGGGCAGGATGGAGCGGGAGGCCGCCATCGAGCGCCTGACCCGTGAGATGAAGGAAGCGGCGAAGCTGCTGGAGTTTGAACACGCGGCCTTCCTGCGTGACCAGATCGACCGACTGCGCCGGGGCGAGAACCCGACGGTGGACTCTGCGGCAGAAACGGAGCGCAAACAGAATCATTCACAGACACAACGAAAAGGGAGAAAATACCTTGGCAAACGATAAAATCGTCATCAAAGGTGCCCGCGAGCACAACCTGAAAAATGTTAACCTGACCCTCCCGAGGGAAAAGCTGATCGTCATGACCGGCCTTTCCGGTTCGGGCAAGTCGAGCCTTGCGTTCGACACCATCTATGCCGACGGCCAGCGCCGCTATGTGGAAAGCCTTTCCAGCTACGCACGCATGTTTTTGGGCCGCATGGACAAGCCCGATGTGGATGAGATCACCGGTCTGTCACCGGCAATTTCCATCGACCAGAAAACCACCAGCCACAACCCGCGTTCCACCGTGGGCACCGTGACGGAGATCTACGATTATCTGCGACTTCTGTACGCCCGCGTGGGCGTGCCCCACTGCCCGGTGTGCGGGCGGGTGATCAGCCAGCAGACCGTGGACGAAATGGTGGACGCGGTACTCAAACTGGACGAAGGTGCGAAGTTTCAGGTGCTGGCTCCTGTGGTGCGCCAGCGCAAAGGCACCCAGCAGAAAGAGCTGGATGCTGCCCGCCGCGGTGGCTATGCTCGTGTGAAGATCGACGGCAACCTGTATGATCTTGACGAAGAGATCAAGCTGGAAAAGAACATCAAGCATACGGTGGAAATCGTGGTGGACCGCCTTGCCATGCGCAAGGGCATCCGGGGCCGTCTGGCAGATTCGCTGGAAACCGCGCTGGCGCTTACCGGCGGCATCGCCGAAGTGGACGTGATCGGCGGCGATTGTATGACCTTCAGCCAGAACTTTGCCTGCCCGGAGCACGGCATTTCCATCAGCGACCTGTCACCCCGGCTCTTCTCCTTCAATAACCCGCTGGGAGCCTGCGAAAAGTGTACCGGCCTTGGCACTTTTATGCGAGTGGACGAGGAACGCATCCTGCCCAACCGGAACCTTTCCATCCGTGAGGGTGCCATCAAGGCCAGCGGCTGGTACTATGCCGAGGGGTCTGTATCCGAAATGTATTACCTTGGCCTTGGCAAAAAGTACGGCTTTACGCTGGATACGCCCATCAAAGAGATGAGCACCGAAGCTGTCAATGCGTTGCTGTACGGAACCAATGGCGAAAAAATTGAGATGCATCGCACGAATGAGTTCGGAAGCGGTGTGTATTATAATACCTTCGAGGGCATCGTGGAGAACCTTGAGCGCCGCTTCCGCGAGACCAACAGCGAGTGGATGAAGGAAGAAATCGGCAGCTTCATGTCCGGCGTGGAGTGCCCGGACTGCCACGGAAAGCGCCTGAAACCCGTGGTGCTGGCTGTGACCATCGGGGATAAGAACATCAGCGATTTCTGCGAAATGTCCATCCGGGACGAGCTGAAATTCATTGCCGAGAACGAACCGAACCTGACCGAAAAACAGAAGCAGATCGGCGGCCAGATCATGAAGGAGATCCGGAACCGCCTGCAGTTTTTGCAGAGCGTGGGTCTGGATTATCTCACGCTGGCCCGCTCAGCAGGCACTCTTTCCGGCGGCGAGAGCCAGCGCATCCGCCTGACCACTCAAATCGGCAGTGCGCTTTCCGGCGTGCTCTATGTGCTGGACGAGCCGTCCATCGGCTTGCATCAGCGCGATAACGACAAGCTCATTGCCACCCTGAAAAATCTCCGCGACCTCGGCAACACAGTCATTGTGGTGGAGCACGATGAAGATACCATGCGCAGCGCGGATTATATCGTGGATGTAGGCCCGGGCGCAGGCGTGCATGGCGGTGAGATCGTAGCCGCTGGCAGCGTGAAGGACATCTGCAAGGCAAAGCGCAGCATCACCGGCGATTATCTCTCCGGCCGCAAACGCATTGCCGTACCGCAGACCCGCCGCACCGGCAACGGCAATTACCTTACTGTACGGGGTGCACGGGAAAATAACCTGCACAATATCGACGTGAAATTCCCGCTGGGAGAGTTTATTTGCGTTACCGGCATTTCCGGCTCCGGCAAGTCCAGCCTCATCAACGAAATTCTGTATAAGACGCTTGCCTGCGAGCTGAACGGTGCGCGTTCCCGCGCAGGCAAATGCGATGGGGTAGAAGGGCTGGAATTTGTGGATAAGGTCATCGGTATCGACCAGCAGCCCATTGGCCGTACGCCGCGCTCCAATCCGGCCACTTATACCGGTGTGTTCAATGATATCCGCACGGTATTCTCCCAGACACAGGATGCCAAAATGCGCGGTTACGGCCCGGGGCGTTTCAGTTTTAATGTCAAGGGCGGCCGCTGCGAAGCCTGTGAGGGCAACGGTATTCTGCAGATCGAGATGCACTTCCTGCCGGATGTGTACGTGCCCTGCGAGGTATGCAAGGGGGCGCGTTACAACCGCGAAACGCTGGAAGTGAAGTATAAGGAAAAGACCATCTCCGATGTGCTGAACATGACCGTGGAGGAAGCAGTGGTATTCTTTTCCAACCAGCCCAAAATCGCCCGCAAACTGCAGACCCTGCTGGACGTGGGTCTTGATTATGTAACACTGGGCCAGAGCGCCACCACCCTTTCCGGCGGCGAAGCACAGCGCGTGAAGCTGGCCAATGAGTTGGCCCGCCGCAGCACTGGCAAGACCGTGTATATTCTGGACGAGCCTACTACCGGCCTGCATATTGCAGATGTGCACCGCCTGATCGAGGTGCTGCAGAAGCTGGTAGATGCGGGCAACACGGTTATTGTCATCGAGCACAATCTGGATCTTATCAAGTGCGCCGACCATATCATTGACCTTGGCCCTGAAGGCGGTAGCGCAGGCGGCCTGGTCATCGCAGAGGGCACCCCGGAGCAGGTGGCCGAAGCAGAGGGCAGCTTCACGGGCCAATATCTCAAGCCGCTGCTGGAAAAGGATAAGCTGCTGCGCCAGCAGGAGGCCGAGGCAGCACAGAACGCGCCCGCCGCAAAGAAATCAAAAAAGAAAGAACGTACTCCAGAGGATTTTACAAAAATATAAAAAATCTTCAAAAAACTGTTGACAAACACCCGTGATTCGCGTATAATATCTCATGTCGCCACGCTTCGGTAGGGAAGCGGCGGTCGATATCCGGGTGTAGCGCAGTTTTGGTAGCGCGCTTGAATGGGGTTCAAGAGGCCGTGAGTTCGATTCTCGCCACTCGGACCAAACAAAAATAATCCGAACTTGTTTCCGATAGGAGATGGGTTCGGATTATTTGTTTTCTTCGGAAAACTCAATATGGGTGTCCGTGGAAGATGAAATCCGAAATCATAGATTGACCGACATAAGCCACAACATGATTTCAGGAGGACATGAACGTGAAGTACGATGCAAGAGCTTGCCATTTCAACATGGACACCGGATGCGTGGAGCTGCTGCTCCGGGATGGAAGAAAAATTTCCATCGACTGCACCGGGGTCGAGGATGCGTTGAATGTGACCATGGCGCAGAGGTCAGAACTGGATTACCTCATCTACAATGACCCACTGGGCTATGCCGATTTGATTCTGAATGGCGATCCGGAGGAATATTTGAAAGGAGTATTAGGAAGTCGCGAATTAGAAGATTAACAAAATAGTGGCTACTGCAAAATGATTTCCTGAAAAGAATTGAATAAACCCCGGAACCTTTTAGCGTCAAGTTTGCTTAAATAGTTCCGGGGTTCTCTTTTTATCTTAGTCCTTCGCGAAAAAAGTTCTTTATTTGCATTCTAAATCCTTGATATGAGGATTTAGCGATATAAACTTTTTACAGTCGTTCTTCATTAGTTCTGAAGCATTATCCCAAAATGCAAGAGTATATTGCTTCCCCTCCTCAAGAATAGCTTCTGCTACGGGATGATGATCGCTATCTCCAACAACCAGAATAATTTCATCATCAGGCCCAATTACGCCCTTATATAAATCTTTCAAGACTTCTTTATCAAAACCTGTGTCAACACGCTTTTCTTTATTGCTCGCATTACGAGGGGGTGTGAAAACTTCAAATCCTACTTTTTTAGCAGCATTCCAAAGACTGTCGTTATCTGTAGGCCTAGAACCGTATAAAACAGCTCTCTTAATATCGGAGATATCACCATCACAAACAATATTAAGCAATTTACCAAAGTCGTAAGCCCACGGCATGTCACAAATTCTGTTATCATGTGCTTCATAAACATCTGCAACCATACCCTTAGAAACGGCAGAATGGTATTTACCCTCAATCCAAACATTAGAATTGTCAACGTAAACGCATTTTCCCATTTGAGATACCTCCTATTACTTCTATGTGTTCAATATATCATAGGATAGAAGATTTTACAAGGTTAAATGGGAAAGCCGTAGTGAGTCAATAAATGGAAAAACAGGGTGCGCCCACCCGGACGCACCCTGCCAAAAGCCACAGACAACAGCGATATGTACAGCAGGGAGCTCCCCAGAGCAGAGTTCCCATAAAACAGTATTTGCAAAAGTTCCCTAAATGGGGAAGATTTGGCGTGACTTCGGTCACGCCTTTTCTTTTGCTTCCAGTTCATCCAGAGGGATGTACCCCAGCCCGTCGTACTTGATATGGATGTGCTGCACCCGCTTTCCGCTGGACTTATCCGGGGCATCTACATAGATAGCCGACACCAGTTCACGGAGAGCATAGGGAGTGAGTTCTTCAATATGAACGTACTTGTGCGCTTTCTGGACGAATTTTTCAATATTCTCGATTTGCTGTTCCTGTACTTCGATTTCCTGTTGGATAGAGAGGGATTCCTCTTCCAGCTGCTTCTGTTCGGCATCGTAGCTCTGGCTCATCATGTCGAAGCGGTCATCGCTCAGCTTTCCATTGGCGTTGTCCTCGTAGATTTTCATGAACAGCCGTTTGAGGTCTACAATCCGCTTCTCATTCCGGGCAAGCTGCTTCTTCAGGACGGTCAGCTTTTCGCTGCTTTCCACACGAAGCTGCTCCTCCATGACCTTGCGGAAGTAGTTTTCATGACGGAGAATGTAGTCCGTCACCCGCTGAACATGACTCAGCACACGTCCTTCCAGAACCTTTACCCGGATGAAATGTCCCTTGCACTTGCTCCCGTTCTTCTTGTGCAGAGAGCAATCAAAGAAGTCTTGACTGAAGTCCCTGTTATTGGACGAACCATATTGCATCTTGGAACCGCAGTCAGCGCAGTAGACCATACCGGAGAAAATGCTGCTCTTGCCTGTTCGGGTCATACGGTGACGCTGGCTGCGAATCTCCTGAACCTTTTCAAACACATCATCGTCAATAATGCGCTCATGTGTATCCGGGAAGATAGCCTGATTTTCCACAGGATTCAGATGTCTCTTTTTATCCCAGATAGAGTTAGTATAGGTCTTGAAGTTGACTGTGCAGCCAGTGTACTCCCGGCGTTCCAGAATCAAACTTACTGCTCTTTTATCCCAGCGATAAGGGTCTTCCGGGGCAGGTGCGTTTGTGCTCCGGCCATGGCTCAACTTGTAGGCGGTAGGAGTCAGAACTTTATCTGCCCACAGTTGGTTCGCAATTTGGGTCGGCCCACGTCCCTCCATGCACATGGAGAAGATGCGCTTCACAATCGCAGCCGCTTCCGGGTCAACAAGCCAATGCTTCGGGTTCTCCGGGTCTTTTACATAGCCGTACGGAACATTAACCGTCAGCGGTACTCCACGCTCTCCCTTGGCCTTCTGAACGGCCCGAATCTTGCGGCTGGTATCGCGGGCGTAAAACTCGTTGAACCAGTTCTTAATGCCCGCAAAATCGTTGTTTACGCTGTTCGGGTCAATGGTGTCGTAGTTGTCGTTAATGGCGATGTAGCGAACGCCATACTGGGGAAAGGTGAAGTTGGTGTACAGACCAGTCAAGGCAGAATTGCGCCCCAGTCGGGACAAATCCTTCGTGATAACGATTCCTACACGCCCTGCTTCGATCTCGACCAGCATACTCTGAAAGCCGGGACGGTCATAGTTCGTGCCGGAGTAGCCATCATCCACAAAGAACACCGGGTTCGGGAAGTGGTTCTTTTTGGCGTATTCCAGAAGGATGACCTTCTGGTTCTCAATGGACAGGCTTTCGCCGAGCCGTGCGTCCTCTTGCGACAGTCGGCAGTAAAGTGCGGTGATTTTATTCGTTGCTCCAGACATTGTTGTGTCCTCCTTATTCTGTGGAGCAACTGTCAGTACAGGATTGGTTACCGGATCAAGTATAGCAGAATTGGACGCAGTTGTCATTCGTCTGCACCCTCATCTTCAAATTTTTGCTGGGCGTTCTTGGCAACAATGCGCTCCAGTTTCTTCAAAAAGGATTCCTTGCCCTCATAGCTGCCGGTCACGGTGTAGGTGGTGTGACCGACTTTCTCCGTGGTGGTCAGTTCAGGAATCCAGAATGCAGACAGGTTCTTGACATGGAGATTGCCGTTCTCATCTACATAGGAGCCGTGCTTCTTCTGCTCTTCGGTCAAGGGCTGCCGCTTGAAATAGATTTCGTTTTCGGAGATGCTTACGGTTTCGCTGGCTTGCTCCTTCGGGGCATCGTCATACAGCTGGGCAAAAAATGCCAGTGCATCTTCGGGTGAGTCTTCCTCCATGAGCTGCTCGAAAACTCGCTGTTCCTCTGCCGAGAGGTTATTCCATGCGGCTTCCAACTCCTGCTCGTTGGCTGCGTTGACGAAGGCTTCGATCTCTTTTTTCATGGTGCATCCTCCTTTGGCTGCGAAAAGCGGATTTTCAAAAAGTATGGGTTTTCGTGAGAGCAAGAATCGTCCCGTGGCCACAAATTTTCAATTCTTGAAAATTCTTGCCACTTTGGGACAGCTTCTTGTTGGGGCGTGCCTGCCCCAAACCCTGCTTAGGAGTGAGTGCGATATACTAGGAATTTATTTATTGCTTGCATCGGTTTTGTCGTTTCCCTTTTTCTTACGAGACAAACCTAAACAAAGATGCGTCGAGCCAAGGCAAAGAAATGATGAACCAAGACACAACCATACAACAGCCATAGAATTATCATTTCCACTTATGAAGCTAATAAGTGAAGCCATATATAACAGAGCAGAAGCTGCATAGAATAAGATAGATTTCTTGGTTTCTTTTTTCATAAATAATCGCCTCCACAAATCGATTTGTTGAGTCAATTATACCACGTTCTTTATCGAAATTACACCCTCTACATGGGAGAACTTGGCCGATTTACTGCGTACGTGCGTACCCATCTTCCGTATACACGTATGCGGCGATTTGCCCGAAACGCACTCTATACAGCCGTTCCCCCTCGGAGAGCCCACTACACTTTGCAGACCACAGGGATGAAAGTGTCATAGTGGGTTATTACACTTCCGCAGAAGTGCCTTCTCCTCGCCGCAGACAGCCGGGTGTGCCTTTTGTGAGAGCTTTCTGTGCGGCGAATCTACATCGCCCACAGGCGATGTAAGCAGGGATTCCAAAGGGGCGCAGCACCCTTGGCACACGACTTTGGTACAAAGTCTAGTGTGTTACACCTTTCCAGAGGTGTATACGTTCCTGAAATGCAAAAAGCCCCATACCCAACACCTTAACGGTGCGGACATGGGACTTGATGCTTCCTCGGCCTAGCCGGGTACTCCGTAACCAATCCTGACAGGCAGTTGCCGTGTCATTTTTCGAAAACTGTTTTACGGATACCCAGCAAGCGGGAACTTCCTGTTTTTCGTTGTTTGCATGATGAGCCTGCTCCGCCTGCCATGCGGCAAACTCCCGCTGTCCTTCCTCGCTGTTCCAGCAGGCAAGGATGGCCGGGTAGAATGCCCGTGCCAGACGGTCGATGACTTCATCGGGATAAGGGGAAGTGTTTGTGGACTTTTTCTTTTTGTTCAAACGCACGCTCCTTTGATCGTCCCACCGCAGCAAAGTCGGGCGAGAAAATCAAAGTTCCAATTTTTATCAGGCGCAAGGGCGCGGATGCTTTCCGCCCTGCACTTGCGGCTGGTGGCTCGTTGATGGCTTACAAGTGCCTGTCGTTATGCGATTTCTTCATCATTCAGCATTTCTTCAAACTGTGCCATATACGCCTTGTGCTGCTTGAGGATTTTTAGCGTTTCAGTTTTGGCGTAGGAATCGTCCGGTAGCTTAGGCAAGTATCTCATCAAAAAATCAAAGTCCTGCTGAATCCGCCGGACGGCGACTTCCAGCGCGGAGTAGTTGATTCCAGAGTAGTGTGAGTAGCTCGATTGCGGAGCGGGACGGTCTTCCGGGTGCAGAATCTCGTGCACAATCTGCTTGCGGTTCGGAAAATCGGCTCTGGCAAGGCGGTGCATATCAGCATCACGGACTTTGAATTGCCCGGACAGGATCTTTTCTTTTGTACCGGGCATCATCTGCTCCATGATCTCCACGCCCCGCATGAACTTTTCAGAACGGGCAACGTAGGATTCGCTGACATTGTTCCGCTCTGCAATCTGCTTACGAACGCTTGCGTCTGTGGCAGTGGGAGGAATTGTGTCAAATTGACACAATTCCTCCGGGGCGGTTTTCTTGGCAGCAGCCGTGTGCTGGTTGTTGCCGTTTCCACCGGGCTTCCGATGCTCCACACTGTACTGTTTTCCAATGAGGAACTTCTTCTGCTCCGGTGTAAGGTTGCGCCGCCCCAGCTGATTCTTGCAGATCCATGCGAGGACTTCTTCTCTGCTTTCAAATCGGAGCGGCATGGTGGAAAAGCAAATCTCCGGGTGCTTCTGGAGAATTGCATAACGATTGTGGCCGTCAACGAGGGTGTTGTTCCAGACGATCAAAGGAGAGAGCAGCTTGCCTTCCTTGAGGATGTTTTCTTCAAGCTGCTTGAATTCATCATCGGTCAGAGGCGGAATCTGAGACTGGAACTCCGGGTCGATTTTCAGATTGATCATACGCACACTCCTTTATCTCTCCTGCTGCGCCGGTTCTTCCTCCCGGAAAAAGGACGCAACATTCTGCTTTGCGGTTTTCAGCTTGAGCAGCTCGTTCTTGGCTTCCTTGTACTGCTCGTAGAACTGTGCCTTTTCGGATGCCAGCTGCGCATACTCGGCTTCCAGCTTCTTCGGGCTGGGCAGCTTGGTGATGTCGTTTGCCTTGAAATAGGCTGCTGCTGCCCGGTATGCTGTCAGCTCTGCACGGTGCTGTTCTTCAAAGGCTGCGGGTCGTTTGGCAGCTTTCCGTTTCTGCGCGAGCGGTCGGTACTGCTTGTAGGCAGTAGCGTGACTGCGCAGATTCTTGTTTTCTGCCATGCGGGTTTCGAGGTCTTTCACCACCGCCAGCGAGTCGTGATACTTGGTTTCCAGTTCAGCGATGCGCTGGTTCAGGGCGTCCTCGTCGGTCAAGCCCTTTTCCTGCAGAAGCTTCACGGCTTGTGCCATAACTTTGAGATTGTGTTTCGTGAGCCAACGCTTATAGCCGATGCCCTTGTCCTCGGTCATCCTCGACTGGATGTCGATCAGTTTCCCGATGGTATCCTGCTTGAACTGCGCCGTGGGCTTGCGTTCGGCTTTTGCCTGCAACGTGGCAAGCACTGCTGCCTTATCGAACTTGTCACCGAGATGTTTCGCTCGGATGAACTTTGTTCTTCCAGCAGGCAGATAACTTAGGCATCCGCGACTTTCCTTGACGGTGATGCTATACTGCTGCATGAGCCTGTCGGAAAAATCCTCAAAGCTGGTAGCACGGTACAGCACCGAAGAAATCTGTTTCCGCAAGATGTCCTTTACGGTTTCAAACTTCTTCTGCTGGGGTGGTTGTCCGGCTGCGGCAAAGGCTGCGTTTGCAAGGTCGAGCTTCTGCTGCCCACGCCGCCTTGCCCAATACTCAGCTTCGCTTACGCGCTCTTTCGAGCCGTTGAGCAGGTCGATCTGGTACAGTCCGGCACCTTCGCACAACTCCATGACCTCGACACGCAAGTGCCGCATGGTCTGGGCAGTGCTGGAGTGCTTCATACCCTCACGCCAGTCGCGGGGCTTCTGCATATAGGGCTTGCGTTCCACTTCTCGCATTCGGATGCTGCCGATCACGATGTGGACATGGATGTTTCCCGAATGGTTGTGCCCATCGGGGTGAGTGCAGACGATGGCGGGATGACCGGGAAAGTTTTCTTCGCAGAATTTCAGACCAAGGGCCTGTGCCTTTTCCATGGTCAGCCCGTTGTCGGCTGCATCTCTGGGGTCAAAGCTGATGATATACTGGTGGCTTTTAATATCACCATGCTGGGTGTTCTTACCATACTTGCGGTTTGCCAGCAGACAGGCCGTTGCAAATGAGAAATCACCGCACTCAAGGGTGTCGAGCAGGTAGGATTCCCGCAGCTTCGGCTTGCCCTGTTCATCCAGAAGCTGCTTTCCGGTGAACTCATCGTGTTGGTAGATCAGGTACGCTTCAATGGCGGTGTAGTCCGAGTTCTTAGAGGCGATATGCTTGAGCGTTGCCATACAGTTCACCCAGAACTTTCTCGGCGCTGAGCCGGAATGCGGTCAGGTCTGCAAGTTCGTCAAGGATTTTCGCTCGAATCTGCTCGGTGTCTGCACCGCCGGAGTTGAAGTGCCTTGCAAGCTGGTTGAGGTTGGTGCCCACCTTGCTGCACTGAGCAAGCAGGGTGGAAACGGCGGTCAAGGCTTCTTCTCCGCCGTCGGCAACGATGACTGTTTTCTCGATCTTGACATTGTGGATGGCACGGCGGATAAAAGTGGAGAGGGAGAGATTCAGGAGTTTTGCAGTACATTCGAGTTCCAGTTTTTCATTTTCCGTTACCCGGAACTTGATGACGTGCGTTTTGATGTTCGGCGTGTCGTGGTGCTGGGAATTGCTAGGGGTCGATTGAACATTCGTTTTGGTCATTGTACCTCCTGTCTGTTCGATAACTCCTCGGTGAAGTTATGTAAGCACGACACGCCGTTGCTGTTCGCACCGTCAGGTGCGAACCATGAGCAGGGTTTGGGGCAGGCACGCCCCAACAAGATCACTTCGGAAATGCAGACGCATTGTAGAAGTGAAGTCCCGGATGGACAGAAAATTTTCAAGAATTGAAAATTTGTGGCCACGGGACGGTTCTTGCCCTCTACCGCTGCGCTCAAAACGTATTTTCAGTGATTGTTTCCGAATTGTTAAGACGCAAAAATAAGTAGAGAGTTCCGCTGCTCGTGTATGTTGATCACCGTTTGCTCCGAACGAAGTTCCTGCCCCTGTTTGTGCAGCGGCGTTGACGGAAAGTCGGTATCACGTTCGGTCGGCTCATGAAATTTTCAAGGTACAACTCCCGTAAAGAAAAATACCACCCTGCAAGACAGGCGAAAATTTTGTCGGGTGAATCGGCGGCAAAATGAATCGGGTGTGTTGCGGGGCGGTAAATCTTTCAGGGATAATCCACGGTGAGGCAGTGTTCAAAATGAACACGACCACATTTTGTGGGTGGCTTCAAACCAATCCACAAAGACGGTGGGATTTGTGACAGAGAATATCATGGTTTGCAGGGTGCGTCAAGATGGTTTTGTAAAATTTATTGTGCTAAAGCGGTAATAGTAGGACTTATCTACTGGAAATTGAAGCATCTTGCAAAGAATTTATGCGCACAAATTGGAAAATCGAGCTATCTGTGTTATACTCAAGTCAGAATTTGTTGAGCAAAACGGAGGTACTGAGCTATGGCAGAGAAAAACACCGCCGACATTGGATTTGAAAAACAGATTTGGAATGCGGCCTGTGTACTTCGGGGCAACATGGATGCTTCGGAGTATAAGGGCGTTGTTCTTGGTCTGATTTTCTTGAAATATATTTCGGATCGTTTTGAAGAAAAGTACAATCAGTTAGTTGCAGATGGTGATGGTTTTGAGGAAGATCGTGACGAGTACACATCGGAGGGAATCTTCTTTGTGCCTGCTGGTGCGCGTTGGAGCGATGTTTCTGCAAAGGCACATGACCCGGAAATCGGTCAGGTAATTGACGATGCAATGCGCGCTATCGAAAAAGAAAACGCGCGCCTAAAAGATATTCTGCCAAAGAATTTTGCGCGTCCGGAACTGGATAAACGTCGGTTGGGCGAAGTCGTTGACCTGTTTACGAACATCAAAATGATTGAACATGGCAGCGAAAAGGATATTCTGGGACGCACTTATGAATACTGCCTGTCTATGTTTGCAGAACAGGAAGGCAAGCGCGGCGGCGAGTTCTTTACGCCGTCCTGCGTTGTGCGGACGCTGGTAGAAGTGCTGCAACCGTTTAAGGGACGAGTGTATGACCCTTGCTGCGGCAGTGGTGGTATGTTTGTTCAGTCTGCAAAATTTGTAGAGAACCATAGTGGAAATATCAACGATATCTCGATTTATGGACAGGATTCCAACCCGACCACATGGAAACTGGCACAGATGAACCTTGCCATTCGTGGCATTGAACCCGACCTTGGCAAGTATGCAGCAGACACATTCCTCGATGATCAGCATCCGACCATGCGGGCAGACTATATTATGGCGAATCCCCCTTTTAACCTGTCGAATTGGGGCGCAGAGCAGCTCAAAGATGATGTACGCTGGCAGTATGGTATGCCGCCTGCAAGCAACGCGAACTTTGCATGGCTTCAGCACATGATTTATCATCTTGCACCGGGCGGCCGCATGGGTATGGTGCTTGCAAATGGTTCTCTTTCCTCTCAGTCTAGCGGTGAAGGTGACATCCGCAAAAATATTGTGAATGCTGACCTTGTGGATTGCATCATTGCCATGCCGACACAGCTTTTCTATACCACACAGATTCCGGTTTCGCTTTGGTTTATCTCCAAGCGCAAGAAACAGGCTGGTAAAACGCTGTTTATTGATGCCCGGAAGATGGGCGTTATGGTGAGCCGTAAGTTGCGGGAACTAGCCGATGAGGATATTAAAAAGATTGCCGATACCTACAATGCTTATGTTAGTGGTACACTGGAAGATGTAAAAGGTTTCTGCGCAGTTGTTGATACGGAGAAAATTGCAGAGCAGGATTATATTTTAACGCCGGGTCGTTATGTTGGTGTTGAGGAACAGGAAGATGATGGTGAATCGTTTGAAGAAAAAATGGCTCGGCTGACTTCTGAACTTTCGGATTTGTTCAAGCAGTCACATAAGCTGGAAGCAGAAATTAAGGAGAAGTTGGGGGCGATTGGGTATGAGTTATGAAACGTATCGCGTTGCCGACCTAATTGATGAAATTGCGATGGGTCCATTTGGCTCAAATATTAAAGTATCTTGTTTTGTGGACAGTGGAGTGCCTGTCTTAAATGGCAGCAATCTTGAGGGCTTTTCTTTGTCTGAAAAGGCGTTCCGCTATGTCACAGAGGAAAAAGCTGATTCTCTTAACAAAGCGAATGCACATCGCGGAGATATTGTAATAACACATAGAGGAACGCTTGGACAGATAGTTTTTATTCCGCAAGATTCAAGATATGACCGGTATGTGATTTCGCAATCTCAGTTTAGGGTTAGATGCAATGATAAAGTTTTGCCTGAATATCTTGTCTATTACTTTCACACTCCGATAGGGCAGTATAAACTTCTTAGCAATGCCTCACAGGTTGGTGTCCCTGCACTGGCAAGACCGTCTTCAACTTTTCAACAAATCGAAGTTACGCTACCTGAACTGAGTATTCAGAAACGTGTGGTCGAGATTATCACCACAATTCAAAGAAAGATTGAGAATAATCAGGAGTTAAACGATAATTTAGCAGCTTAGAGCTGAACGGAAGAGACGTCAATCTCACCAGACATTAGCTTGGGCAACAGGAAATCCCGTAGTGTTGAAAGCCGCAAGTTTTCGATGCTATTGTTAAGCATCTCCTGAAACATTGGCTCTGCAACACAGAGAAACGCTTTAGCATCATCATCAGATAGCTTCATGATTTGCTCTGAATCAAAATCTCTAGTGGTAATCGCATCAAATACAGCTCCACTTGCTTTATGCTTAAGTCTATCAACAGCTTTGAGGGTGTAAAAATAGACAAGAAGCTGATGTGTTTCCTTGCCGACAAGTGCATAACAGGATTGATTCATAGCCATCGGAATTCCGGACAGACCAACTTTGCCAACAGTACCTCTTGCCGTAACGAAAACTGTATTCACAGGATATAGTCGGCTATTGCAATGTGAAAGTCCCTCTTCTGTAATAGTCTTTTCTGTGATAAATGTATATGGTGTGCCAACATCTTTTGGAGTAAAGAAAGCAATATTACCGTTCCAATACGCGGTTTCGCCTGTCTTGGGGGTTCCACCGCCGAGTATTTGTATTAAATCGGTGTATCTAACCTCAGTATTTGATCGATTATAGAGGCTTGAAAACAATGCGGCGGCTTGCTGCTCTAAATTATCGTTTATCATAATTTTAATAACTCTCACCAGTGGCGGGAGATTCTATGGAGAAACTGCCACTGCCGCCGTTCTCTGAAATCGTAATAAGGAGATACGGCGATGAAAAATCAGATTATCAACGAGATACAGCGAAAAATGCTGCCGTATCTCAATAACGAACAGTTGCTGCATTTGAAAGCAGTGCTGGAAGCGTCATTTCAAGGTGTCACAATTGAAATGGGTGAAGAACAGCCAAAGGCTGAGGAACAAGATTCGGCAGTAGCGTTTATTACGGCAAAACGGATAGAGGGCTGTTCCGAGAAAACATTGACCTATTATTCAAAAACTATTGCAGCGATGCTGAATGGTGTGGGAAAATCACCGCAGCAAATTACAACGGATGATTTGCGAAAATATCTGATGGATTATCAAACACGGCGGCGGTCGAGCAAAGTTACGATTGATAATATCCGGCGTATTCTTTCCAGTTTCTTCTCGTGGCTGGAAGATGAAGATTTTATTGTGAAAAGCCCTGTTCGTAGGATTCACAAAGTAAAAACTGCGAAAATCATCAAGGAAACGTATACGGATGAAGCGTTGGAGCTGATGCGTGACAACTGTTCAACAGTACGAGATTTGGCGATTATTGATTTGCTGGCATCTTCTGGAATGCGTGTCGGGGAATTGGTGACACTTAATCGGGAGGATATCAATTTCAACGAGCGCGAATGTGTTGTATTTGGTAAGGGCAACAAGGAACGATTGGTATACTTTGACGCACGGACGAAGATCCACCTTCAAAATTATCTGGATGAACGGTCAGATAGCAATCCAGCACTCTTTGTGACGCTGAAAGAGCCGCACGAACGATTGATGATCGGTGGTGTGGAAACGATGCTTCGTGAATTGGGGCGGCGATTAAAGCTAAATAAGGTGCACCCGCACAAGTTCCGGCGTACATTGGCAACATCAGCAATTGACAAGGGAATGCCGATTGAACAGGTGCAGCAGCTTTTAGGACACCAGAAAATTGACACAACGATGCACTATGCAATGGTAAAACAACAAAATGTGAAATTGGCACATAGGAAATTTATTGGTTGAGGTACAAACATGGCAATATGGAAAATAGATGAGCTTGGAGAATTTGTTACCCTGAAAAGAGGATATGACTTGCCCCAGCAAAAGAGGAAAAATGGCGAGATTCCAATCTTTTCCTCTTCCGGTGTAACGGGAACACATAATGAAGCAATGGTTGAAGCACCGGGAGTAATTACAGGACGATATGGAACGATCGGAGAAGTTTTTTTTGCAGAAACATCTTTTTGGCCATTAAACACAACTCTGTACGTGGAAAATTTTCATGAAAACGATGAAAAATTCGTGTACTATTTTTTGAAGACACTTGAATGGAAAAAATTTGCATCAGCAAGTGCAGTTCCTGGAATCAACCGAAACACTGTGCACAAAGAAATTGTTCGTTTTCCAGATTTTGAAACACAGCAGAAGATTGCATCTGTTTTATCAACGATAGACAAGAAAATCGCAGTAAATAAAGCGATAAACGATAATTTAGAGCAGCAAGCCGCCACCTATTTTCAAGAATTATTTATCAACAATGCAAATCCCATGTGGCAAATCAGCACAATAAGTGACCTTGGAACTGTTGTGGGCGGTAGTACGCCTTCAAAAACCAAGCCTGAATACTATACCAATAATGGTATTGCGTGGATAACGCCAAAAGATTTATCTATCAACAAGTCCAAATTCATATCTCATGGCGAAAATGATATCACAGAACTTGGTTTGAAGAACAGCAGTGCAACAGTCATGCCCAAAGGTACAGTATTGTTTTCATCACGTGCTCCCATCGGATATATTGCAATTGCATCTAATGAAGTTACAACCAATCAAGGCTTTAAGTCTGTTATACCTTACTCGGAAATTGGAACAGCGTTTGTATACTTTTTCTTGAAACACAGTCTTCCGGTTATTGAGAGTGCAGCATCAGGCTCGACATTCAAAGAAATTTCAGGAAGTGCCATGAAGAATATCCCCGCCATCATTCCTGATCGGAACACACTTGACCAATTTAATAGTTTCTGTGCGCCAATCTTTGCGCAACAAAAAATCTTGGAAGAGCAAAATCATTCACTTGCTATGCTAAGAGATAGTCTGTTACCTAAACTAATGTCTGGCGCAATTGATATCGCGAGTATTCAGCTTTAAGCCGCTAAATTATCGTTTATAAAAGAAATGAAGGGATAATATGGATAATTCGGACAAAACACGAACCAGTAGCCATGACAGTTGGGTTGTCTGGGATCTGAATGGCTATTTGGACGGAATTTCGCTGATAAAGAATGAAATGGCTAATGTGGAACCCGAAGAGAGCGCGAAGCATTATTTCTTTCGAGGACAAGCCAGCTATGATTGGAATGTTATGCCGGGAATATTTCGTAACGGAATGTTGGCGCACGAGTATGATATGATTCGTGCTGCGTACATACGGAACCCAAGAGACTTCGGCGATACGATAACGGCGTTTGAAAAGCTTGCAAAGTTGCAGCATTACGGACTGCCAACAAGACTATTGGATGTTACAGAAAATCCATTGGTTGCTCTGTTTTTTGCGTGCCAGACCAATCAAGATATATCGATTTCAGATGGGAAGACTGTGTTGTTGCCGCCAACAGACGGACGCGTTTATTTTAAGCAGGAGTATGGAAAATCGTATGACGATGACGAGATTAAGGTTCTGTCCTATTTGGCAACAGAAAAGATAACAGGAAACTTCAAGTTGGAAACGTTACTCGACAAGCTTCAGAAGGAAGGCATCTATTCAAAAGCTGATGCGGTCAATTGCAGAAAAAATGGATATAAGAGTATCATTGAAATCATTCAGAACAACTATTTTGTTTTATCAAATCTTAATAACGAACGTTTGAAAAGGCAAAATGGCTCATTCTTGATCTGCGGACAATATAATATTCAGATCGCAGGAGAGGGGGCTGGAGAATACATTATAAAAAGAGCCTATAAAAATGTTCGGGACGAATTTGATGAATTCAGCTTTAGGATCCCGGCAGAATCAAAAGAGCACATTCTAAGGGAGTTGGATTTTTACAATATAAACGAAGGAAGCTTATTCCCTGAATTGGAACACCAAATGGCGTATATAAAAGATGTTCATGTAAACATGCCATCCCTACAAGATGAGCCATTTGAAATGTTTGATGTGGCTTCAATGAATGGTGATACTGCAACACTGGAGAAAACACCACATGTCGAAGATAGTCAAATCGTTAGAGACATTTTGAAAAAGAAAATCAATCCGATTCTTTTTGATGAATGTTATGTTGCAGTTCAGGAAAGCTTGATTCCTGATTGGTACAACAAAGAAATTGGGCAGAGTAAGGCACGAAAAGCCTTAGCAGATACCTTACAGAAATATTCATCGATGGAACGCCCTATGGCAAAAACTGTGTCAAAGTCAATCATTGACGATATAGTTGATGCCATCACAAAAGAGCTCGAAAAAAATCAAGATTGATTTATTGGTGGAGAAAGAATATGCTTTTCAATGAAGACACCTTTGAACAAGCCATAATCGAATTGTTTGAGAACATGGACTACACCCACATTTATGCTCCTGATATGAACCGGACGGATTACAGCCGCCCGCTACTGGACGATGTTTTGCGGGATTGTCTGGTGCGGCTGAATCGCAGCCTTCCGGCTGTGGCAATTGATGAAGCCATCCTGAAACTGAATGATTTTGATGCAGGAAGCCTATTGCAGAAGAATATTATTTTTATGGACTATCTGCAAAACGGCATCACTGTCAAATATGCAGTCAAGGGTGAAGAACGGTCTTCGGTAGTAAAGCTGATTGATTATGCAGATGCAGACAAAAATGATTTCTATGTGGTAAACCAGTATACCTTCGTGGAAAATGGAAACAACCGCCGCCCGGATATTATTTTGTTTATCAATGGCTTGCCGCTGGTTTTGATGGAACTGAAAAGTCCTTCCAAGGACGAAGTGGGCGCAGAAAACGCATACAACCAGATTCGGAACTACATGAAGGACATCCCTTCGATGTTCTATTATAATGCAATCTGCGTAATCAGCGACCTTTCGACCAATAAGGCGGGAACAATCACTTCTGGACTTGACCGTTTTATGGAGTGGAAAACAAAGGATGGCGATTACGAAAATACGGCGTATGCGCAGTTTGATACCTTCTATGAGGGGATGTTCCAGAAAGCCCGGTTGCTAGATATTCTGAAAAATTTTATCCTGTTTTCCGGCGATGGGCAGAAGCCGATTAAAATTTTGGCTGGATACCACCAGTATTTTGCAGTGCGAAAAGCTATCGAAAAGGCCAAGATTGCCACTAAAACGGATGGCAAGGGTGGTGTGTTCTGGCATACGCAGGGCAGCGGGAAATCGCTGTCGATGGTATTCTACGCCCATTTACTGCAAGAAGCTTTGGATAGCCCCACCATCGTTGTGATGACGGACCGCATTGACCTTGACGATCAGCTCTACACGCAGTTCGCCAGGTGCGCGCCGTTTTTGCGCCAGACACCTGTACAGGCAACCAGCAAGGAAAATCTAAGCAAGCTGCTGGATGGCCGAGAAGCAAACGGCATCATCTTCACCACGATGTTCAAGTTCGAGCGTGGCGAGAAGCCGCTCTCCGAACGGCGGAATATTGTGGTGATGGCCGATGAAGCCCATCGCGGACAATATGGTTTTGATGAGAAAATTGTCATCAAAGAAAATGAACAGGGTGAAAAAGAAGCACATACAGTGATTGGAAATGCCCGAATCATCCATGATGCCCTGCCGAATGCAACCTACATAGGCTTTACGGGAACGCCGATTTCGGCAAAAGATAGAAATACGCGTGAAGTTTTTGGTGATTATATCGATGTTTACGATATGACACAGGCGGTGGAAGATGGTGCAACGCGTCCGGTTTACTACGAGAGCCGTGTTATCAAACTCCACCTCGACCAAAATACGCTGGCCTTGATTGATGCGACCTACGATGCGCTGGAACAGCAATCGGACGCTGCAACGATTGAAAAAAGCAAAAAGATGCTGGGGCAGATGGAGAGTGTGCTGGGGGCAGATTCTACCATTCAATCCCTGTGCGAAGATATTGTCAACCATTACGAAAAGTACCGCGCTAATCTTTTGACGGGCAAGGCGATGATCGTGGCGTATTCGCGCCCGATTGCGATGAAGATTTATCGAAAACTTCTGGAGCTGCGCCCGACATGGAACGAAAAAATCGGCGTAGTTATGACGGGTGGCAACAATGACCCGGAGGATTGGAAGGAAATCATCGGTACAAAATCTCACAAAGAAGAACTTGCCCGGAAATTCAAAGACAACGATGACCCGATGAAGATTGCCATTGTTGTGGATATGTGGTTGACAGGTTTTGATGTGCCTTCACTGGCTACGATGTATGTTTACAAGCCAATGCACGGATACAATCTGATGCAGGCCATCGCGCGTGTCAACCGCGTGTTTAAGGACAAAGAGGGCGGCTTGATTGTAGATTACGTTGGCATTGCATCTGCCCTCAAAGCCGCTATGAAGGAGTATACCAAGCGTGACCAGTCCCGATATGGCGATATGGACATTGCCAAAGTTGCTTATCCAAAGTTTCAGGAAAAGCTTCAGGTGTGCAAAGATTTGTTGCACGGCTTTGATTTCAGCGGATTTATTGGCGGTTCTCCGTTGATGATGGCAAAGCTGGTCACTGGCGGCGTAAACTTTGTTCTGGACGCAAAAGCACCCAAGCGCAAAGATCTGTTCCTGCGAGAAGCTCTGCTGCTGAAACAGTCGCACTCTCTGTGCTCTAGCATGACCACGGAGCAGGAGCGACATGAAGCGGCCTATATGGAAGCAGTCCGTTCTACGGTGGTGAAGATCACCTATGGTGGGAGTGGCGGCAAGACACTTTCTTTGAAAGAAATCAATGCTCAAATCAATGAGTTGCTAAAGGCGAGTATCCAGAGCCAAGGCGTTATCAGCTTGTTTGACAGCAAGCAGGCGGATGAAAATATCAGCCTGTTTGACCCGGCGGTGTTGGATGAAATTTCAAAAATGAAGGAAAAGAACATTGCCGTAGAAATTTTGAAAAAACTTATGGCAGAGCAAGTTTCACTGTATAAACGGACAAATGTTGTGCAGTCTCAGAAGTTTTCAGAAAAGATTACACAGTTGATGAACTCTTACTACAATGGCTTGATTACAAACGAGGAGGTCATCAAGGAACTTCTGAAAACGGCACAGGAGATTACAGAACTGTATAACAACGGTAAAAAGCTGGGCTTGACGCAGGAAGAACTGGCTTTTTACGATGCTCTGACAAAGCCGGAAAACATAAAGGACTTCTATCAAAATAATGAATTGATTGACTTGACCAGAGAACTTACGGAAATGCTGCGCAAAAATCGGACGATAGACTGGCAGAAAAAAGAAACTGCCCGTGCGAGTATGCGTAAGATGGTGAAGCACTTGCTGAAAAAATATAAGTATCCACCGGAAGATTATGATACGGCAATCAGCACGGTCATTAGCCAGTGTGAGATGTGGACTGACAACATGGTAGTATGAATTGTATGAAATGTCGTTGATTTGTGCTTGACAATCAGATTTCCTTCCTGTAAAATAATTTTAGAAAATACTATTATTGAAAATACGAAAGGTTGTTTTATGGGAAAGATGATTTTAGATGACCTCCGCAAGCGTCTGGAACGTCTGGACGAAGACGCAGACCTGATGATCGACAATAACGACCGCTATCAGATGGTGATTGTGGGTGGCAGTGCGTTTATTTTGTTGGGCAAGCTGACCCGCGCTACCCATGATATTGATGCCTTGAGCGTTCCAAAAGAACTGTACAGCTTGCTCGGTAAGTACGACATCAACACCGATGTGGAAGCCTATATCGACAATTTTCCGTACAACTTCCAAGACCGGCTGCAGCCGCTGCCCTTTGGTGGCACAAAGGTGCAGTTCTACACACCCAGTCTGGAAGACTTAGTGATTGCAAAGCTCTGCTCTTTCCGGGACACCGACAAGGTAGACGTAGAGAGCGAAGCTGTGCGGAACTCTTTGGATTGGGCCTTGCTGGAACACCTTGCAACGGATGAAGATGAACTGAAAGCCAGCATCTTGAACGACTGGCGATATCGGGATTTTTATATCCGCTATCAGGAGTATGTGGAGAGGTGGAGACCATGCGAAAGCTGACATTCGAAGGCTTTTTGAAGCAGTATGTGGCAGAGCTTGCCGGGGTGCAGACGGCAAGCGTCCATAAGCTGGCAGATTGTCTGAGCGAGAATCCTCGCCTGAAAGAACCGCTGTTTCTCTATACGCTGACCTTTGATAAAGTGGATTTGTTGCTCCGCTATACCGCAAATAGTGCTGTTGCTGCGGAATATGAGCAGCTTTCCAACCGCTACTCGCTGGCGCAAATGCTGCTGCTTTTAGAAAACCAGTCCCATGAACTGCCGGAAGGCTATTTGAAGGTTTGGCGCAGCTATTGTTCGGTGCGGGATGCCGTCCTTGCAGACAATGATACAAAAGAGCTAATCCATCGCCGGGTATTGGAGCTCCAAGAAAAAAAGAAACTGACGAATTATCGCCTTTACACAGACTTGAAGCTGAATCCGGGCAATGTGAATGCATGGCTCAAACACAACGATTCCAGCAAAATGAGCCTTGACTGTGCACGGCAGATTTACAAGTATGCAAAAAGCTACCCGTCTGTTCGATAAGAAAAAGGAAGTGAGCCTATGACCGCCGTAATTTACGCCCGCTATTCATCGGATAACCAGCGCGAAGAATCCATCGAAGGACAGATTCGGGAATGCACGGCCTATGCGGAAAAAACGGTATCACGGTCATCAAACACTACATTGATCGTGCATTCTCCGCCAAAACAGACAATCGCCCGGAGTTCCAGCAGATGATCAAAGACAGCGGCAAGAAGCTGTTTGATGTTGTTCTCGTCTGGAAATTTGACCGCTTTGCCCGAAACCGTTTTGATAGCGCAAATTACAAGATGATCCTGAAAAAGAACGGTGTCCACCTGATTTCCGTTATGGAACCCATTGCTGAGGGTTCACAGGGCATTCTGGTGGAAACGCTACTGGAAGGCATGGCAGAATATTATTCGGCAGAGTTGTCCGAAAAGGTGATCCGTGGTCAAACTGAGAACGCTCTGAAAGGGAAGTGCACCGGCGGTACGGGAACCATTGGCTATAAAATCGACGATGACAAGTTTTATCATCTTGACCCGCTGACCTCGCCGTTAGTGCTGGAAGCCTTTCAGAGGTATGACAACGGCGATAAAATGGTGGAGATCGTAAACTTTCTCAACGACAAGGGTGTCCGCAATATGCTGGGCGGCAAAATGACCCACAGCAGCGTGAATACCATGCTGAAGAACCGCCGGTACATTGGAGAATTGTCTTTCCGGGATATCGTTGTGCCGGGAGCGATTCCGGTTATTGTTCCGAAAGACCTGTTTGACCGGGTGCAGAAGCGTCTGGATAAGAACAAGCGTGCCCCTGCCTGTGGCAAGGCAGACGAGGAATATCTGCTGACCACCAAGCTGTTCTGCGGCAAATGCGGTGCGCTGATGTTTGGCGAAAGCGGAACCAGTGCCACCGGACGCACCTACTATTATTATAAATACGCCAACGTCAAGCGGCGCAAGGGCTGCAACAAAAAGACCGTGCAGAAGGATTGGCTGGAAGATCTGGTCGTCCGGGAGACCATGAAGCTGATTCAGGACGATGCGGTGATCGACAAGATCGTTCAACTGGTCATGGATGTCCAGAATCAGGAGAACACCACGATCCCGCTGCTGGAAAAGCAACTGCGAGAGGTTAACAAAAAGCTGGACAACCTGATGAAGGCGATCGAGGACGGCTTGTACACCCGGACAACGAAAGAGCGTCTGGAAGCACTGGAAATCCAGAAAGATGAGCTGACTGCAAAAATCGCAGACGAAAAGTTGAAGAAGCCTAGCTTCAATGAGGATTTCATCCGATTCTGGCTGATGAAATTTAGAAAGTTCGATATCTCGCAGAAAAAGCAACGAAAAGCGTTGATTGAAATTTTTGTCAATGCCATTTTCCTGTACGATGACCGGATGCTGATCACGTTCAACTACAAGGATGGCACCCAAACCGTCCGTTTTGAGGACGCTTTGACGGCTGATTGCGGAGAAAAAAGTTTGCGTTTGCGAAGCAACGAAAGCCCCAGTGGGGCTTTTGAGCAACAGAACGGTCTTGCGCAAGCAAGATGGAGGGGCCGTGCCCCGACAAGTTCGGATTTGTCCAGCTCTGCTGGACCATAAATCCAACGATTTCACGTTAGAAATCGTTGGATTTTTTTGTTTATAGGCTGGCCTCATTTGGTTTTGACCACAATTTTGACCACAATGCCAAAGATTTTATCTGGTCTAATTAGTGCCGTTCCGTCCAATTTTCAGGCCGAAAACGCCTCGCTGAACAACTGGACCGCACTCTGCCGAATGGATTCCTGAACATGGAGATAGCGTGAACGCTCGTTGCTGGCGTGTTCCATGCGGTGGGAATCGTAGATAACCTCCGCAATCTCGGCAGAAACAGTAATATTGACACTTTCACCAGTGACAAACTCGTAGTGAAGAATGCGAGAGTCCATGTGTAACCTCCCAATTTTCGATAAAACGTGAAATATCGAAAATTGGGAGATACTACGGATATTTCGCCGCTTGGGGTAGCCATGAAAAGAGGGCAAACATAAAACCTGCTCCTTTTCGGGAGCGGGCTTATCTGAAGCTATAAAAAATAGCCGGACAACAGCCGACTGAGGGATTCTCAAGCGAAAATCTCTCAATTGAGCTGTTGCCCGGCTATTTGGTGCTACGTTTCATACATCACCCGGAGGTGACGGCCCGTTGCTCGGTGCGAACAGTCCATATTCAGGGTGCAATGCGGCAGTATTCATATCAACCGTTGCGCTTTTATCTATGAAAAGGTCTTCTACGCTGATGTCCAGACCCTTGCAAATACGTTTGCGGGCAATCATCAGATGCCACGGAACGTAAAGGTGAACTCCACAGGCTTGGTTACATCAGGAATATACTCCGGGTGGACATTGGCACCCCAGCTGTCATCGCCGCCAACGCCCATCTGCTCGCCCATAGCACGGATGACCGTGTAATGGACCGGGGGCAGCTCGTAAGGATGCTTGGCACTCTCCATTTCATGGGGAGTGTAGGGCAGCGCAGAGAAGAACATGGGCTTTGCGGCATCTGCGGTAAACAGCAGCCCGCGACCCTTGCGGTCCACTACCTTTGCCCAGCGCACAGCGGTCTTTGCACCGCACTCCTGCGGCACAAGGTACTGTGCCATGTTGTCTGCGACCTTGTTCTGGTAAATGCCCAGCTTTGCACCATGCTGACGATCCCAGTAGGTCTCCGCAGGGCCGTTTCCGTACCACTCCACCGTGTCGTAGTCAGCGTCGATCTTGAACAGTACGCCGAACTCCGGCATTGCTGCAAGTCCTTCCACCGGGTCATAGTGCAGGGTGGTCTGGATGCGGCCATCACCGAACACGCGGTACTGCAGGCTGCACTCTGCTGCGGGGCTGGTCTGGAGGTTATAGAGATAGGTCACGACCACGCTGTCGGCTTCCACCTCGCAGGTGGGGTTCTGGAGGATGGTGCCGCCATGAACAGACGGGATCTCCTTGCCGATGCCCTTGGCGGTAGCGTACAGGCTTGCCAGCTTCCACTGACCGCGAACGCCGCCCATGTTGTTGCCGCAGTCGTTGTCGGTGGGAGCGCGCCAGAAGTTGGGCCGGGGGATCTCCTGAATCATCTCCTTGCCGGCATAGCGGTAGGAAGTCAGGCCGCCGTTCAGATCGGAGAACAAAACATCGAAATTCTCACCCCGGACACCGATGTTGTGTGTACCGTGCGTAACGGTAAACGGCGTGACCTTCTTGCTGGGAATGGAACGAACCACAGCGATCACACCCTGTCCAAAGGCGACTTCATGACCTTTCTTTGCCCAGCTGGTGTCCTCCTTCAAACGGAAGCTGATGGTCACTGCATATTCACCGGGGAGCGCAGGGACCATAAACGGCAGCGGGAAGCTGGAACGCTCTTCGGGAGCAACATCAATATTGGTCAGTTTCTGCTGCTGATACAGCTTTCCATCACGATGCAGCAGTGCAACGCAGTCGAAAGCATCCGTAGAGGTGAACAGGTTCTTGTTCCAGACTTCAAAGCCAGAGTTGTCGATGGAAACGGCGATGTTCTGATAGCAGAACTTGACCTCCTGCATCTTGGGAGAAGGAGCACGGTCACCACCATAGGCAATGCCGTTTCCGCTGAAATTATAGTCGGTAGGACGCTCACCGAAGTCGCCGCCGTAGGCTTGGAACCACTTGCCGTAGCGGTCTTTTTTCCAGATGGACTGGTCGATATAATCCCAGATGAAGCCGCCCTGATAGCCGCAGTTCTTCTGGTCGGCAAGTTCCGTGTACTTGTGCAAAGCACCGTTGGAGTTGCCCATAGCATGAGAATATTCGCACTCGATATAAGGCCGCTTATCGCCCTGTGCCAGATACTCTTTAATGTCCTTCACCGTGCTGTACATGTGGCTCTCGATATCGGTGGTTTCGAGGAAGCGGGGATCATTGACCACACCTTCGTAATGCACCAGACGGGTGTCATCAAAGCGGCGGACCATCTCTGCCATCTGGAGCAGGGTCTCACCGCCAAACGATTCGTTGCCCAGAGACCAGATCAGAACAGCAGGATGATTTTTGTCACGCTGGTAAGTGGAATTCATGCGGTCAAACAAGACAGCTTTCCACTCCGGCTTATCATTGGGCAAAACGCCCTCGATGCCGCGAATGCCAGCCTGATGAATATCCCATGTGCCATGGGATTCCAGATTGTTCTCTGCGATCAGATACAGACCATACTCGTCGCACAGGTCGTACAGTGCATCCTGATTCTGGTAATGGCTGGTACGGATGGCATTGATGTTGTTCTGCTTCATGGTGATGATATCCCGAAGCAGTTCCTCATGGGTGTGTACGCCCACAGCACGACCCGTAATGGAGCTGAAATCATGACGGTTGGCACCCTTGAACACGATGCGCTTGCCGTTGAGCAGCATCCGATTGTTCTTCAGCTCGAACTTGCGGAAACCGACTTTCTGCCCGGTCACCTCTGCCGGATGGCCTGCATCGTCCAGCAGCTCGATTTCCAGTTCATACAGAGCCGGGTCCTCTGCACTCCACAGGTGGGGGTTCTCCACCGCATGGCTGAACAGAGCAGAGCCGCCGTTCAGTGCGATTTTTTCGGAGAACACTTCCAGTTCACTGCGGCGCAGGGTCAGACGGGCTGCGCCCTTACCCTCCACCTGCAATGCAACTTCCAGTGTGGAATGAGTAAAATCATCCCCGGCAAACAGCGTTTTGACGGATATATCTTCCAGATGCACGGTGGGGATGGCGTACAGCCACACGCTGCGGAAGATGCCGGAGAAGCGGAAGAAGTCCTGATCTTCGCACCAGCTGGAGGAAGTCCACTTGAACACCTGCACGGCAAGTTTGTTCACGCCCGGCTGGAGATAGGGAGTCAGGTCGAATGCGTGTGCGGAGAAGCTGTCCTCGGTGTAACCCACATAAGACCCGTTCAGCCAAAGAGCCATGCCGCTTTCCACACCCTCGAACTCGATGTGGACGGGCTTGCCCTGCATGGATTCCGGCAGCTCGAAGTATTTTACATAGCTTGCCACCGGATTGAACCGCTGCGGGATCTCACCCGGCTGTACTTCTTCACGGCCATCCCACGGATACTGAATATTCGCGTACTGGGGAATGTCGTAGCCCTCCATCTGGATGTGTGCCGGAACATGAATGTCATCCCAGCCGCTGCAATCGTAATCTGTCTTTTCAAAGCCGGGGATGGCACTGGTGTAGTTCTTTGCGTAGGCGAATTTCCAGATACCGTCCAGCTTCAGCGCCAAAGAAGAGGAGCCTGTCCGATATTCTTCGCGGGAAGCGTAAGTACGGAAACTTGCATGAGCATTCAGCACGTTTTCCTTGAAAAAGGTGGGGTCTTTTACTTTTGCAAAATCAAATGCAGCCATAGTATTTCCTCATTTACCTTTTATAATTTTATAATATTTCTCCAGCCTCCCCGGAGGAATCGCTGGATTCCTCCGGGGAACAGCAGATGAAGGAGAAATGATAATGACTTGTTATCAGACTGCTGCACGCAGTTTTTCATTTGCTTCTTCAACTTTCAGATGAGACAGAATGAAGGTGATGATGGCATCCAGAGCAAACGGAATCACCAGATACATGATCTTCAGCATCGAGATGCAGGATTCGGGCTGGACAGCCAGCGCACTATCGAAATGGCTTGCAGCCAGCAGCCAGCCGGTGATGGCAGTACCCAGACCGCCGCCCAGCTTCACACCGAGAGAAGTGCAGGAGTACATCGTGCCATCCACGCGCTTATGCTTCGTCAGCCAAGTATACTCAGAGCAAGCAGCAATCACAGCGTTCATATCGCCCTGCCAAGGACCCTGACCAAGAGCTGCGATTGCAGTAAAGAGCAGCATCAAGGTCACATTGCCGCTGCCCATGTAACCAGCTACAGCAACCAGTGCACGAGAAATCGTTGCCAGAGTATAGCTCATTACATTCAGCTTATACATTCCATTCCACTTTGCAACCAAGGTCGGGGTGAACACCAGTGCGATGATCAGAGGAATGTTGATTGCCCAAGAGAATACACCGAACAGATTCTGGTTGCCAAGGATGTAGGTTGCATAGTAGGTGCCCATGCTGATCATGGCACCGTAGATCTGCTGCAAAATGTAGGTGACGCAGATCATCATATAATATTTGTTACCAGCAAGCAGCTTTGCAGCCTGAACCAGATTGTACTTTTCGTCCTGCTCGATTTCCTTTTTGTTGGTGGTATCCACCAATTCGCCTTCCGGCAGTTCCTTCACGGAGAAAACGGAGAGGGTGTTGACAAGCAGACCGATGATGGCGTAGATGATTGCAACAGTGCGCCAACCGGCAGCACCACCGCCCAATGCCGTAACAGCACCCAGCGTGATAGACTGGATGAGCAGGCTGGTGGCAAAGGCGAACATGAAACGCCAAGAACCCATCTCGACCTGTTCGGCACTGTTCTTCGTGACGAGAGCAGTCAGTGCAGAGTAAGCAATGTTGTTGGCAGTGTAGAATACAGCGTTCAGCAGAGTATATGCGATCAGAAACCATGCGTACTGTGCAAACTGTCCCAGATTGGTCGGGATGGCGAAAATTGCCACCAGCGTAATGGCACAGCCAATGTAGCCGTACAGCATCCAAGGACGGGCTTTGCCCATCTTAGAATGCGTTTTGTCAATCAAAGAACCAAAGAAAATGTCCGTCACACCGTCCAGCAGTTTGGAAACTGCAATCAGAGTGCCGACAATACCGGGGTTCAGGCCAACGGTGTTGGTCAGATAGATCATAACGAAGGAGGACAGGAATGCATACACCACGTTGCCTGCAATATCGCCTGAACCATAGCCGATTTTATTATACCACTTTAGATAACGTTTCTCAGTCATTGTGCTTTCTCCCATCTTGCTTGTTTTGTGTGGGCGCGACCAATCTGCTGCGCACTTCAGACTGGAATTCTCATTACGCAAGTTGCCCAAATCTCTTGCGTTCCGTCTGAAAATATTATAGAATCTAATGGAACGAAAAGATATAGACAAGATGGAACAGAATATGCACAAAATCAAAGAGTTTGTAATTTTTTGATAGAACATTTACCAAATCGCTGTAAAATCTCTGAAGATGAGGAGGACGCAGGGATGTATTTCAACTCAGGATATTTGAACAACTCCCGTTTGGATTTCAAAGACTACTCAAAGCCGCTGGTCGTAGGCAGCTGCGGCACTTATCGCTTGAAAAAACGCCCTAAGCTACCTACTTTTTGGGCAAAGGGTCGCAGAGACTATCAAATCCTCTATGTGGCATCTGGTAAAGCACACTTCTGGTTCGATGGTGTTGAGGAAGTGGTGACTTCTGGACACATGGTGCTTTATCAGCCGAAAGAAATCCAGAAGTATGTCTACTATGTAGAAGATCATCCAGAGGTGTTCTGGATTCACTTTACAGGATACGATGTCAAAAACATCCTGAACTATCACGGAATACCATTGGACAAGCACGTTTTTTACAGCGGCACACTGCCGGATTACAAAATGCTGTTCCGAAAGATCATCCGGGAACTGCAACAATGTGAATATGGCTATGAAGACTATATTGCTTCTCTCTTCAACATCATTCTGCTTTTAGTAAGCAGGCAACAGCAGGAAAGCGAAAAAACAACTACAAGCATCCCGGAAGAAATCGAAGCCGCCGTTGCCTACTTTAACGAGAATTATAATACAAAGGTCAGTGTGGACGATTACGCAGAATCGCTGCATATCAGTACGAACTGGTTTATCCGTAATTTTAAGCTGTACATGAAAATAAGCCCTGCACAATACATCCTGTCCCTTCGGATGGTAAATGCACAAAGCTTATTGGAGAACACCGAATACAATATTGGAGAAATTGCAGAGATCGTAGGGTATGATAACCCACTCTATTTTAGCCGGGTATTCAAGAAAGAGTATGGTGTCAGTCCGGCACAGTACCGAAAGAATCTGGAAGAATCTACTGAAAAATGAGAAAGATTCCTTATAAATAAGGAGAGTAGAACCATGCCGATAAAAAATGCGATCCACAGCCAACAAGTCTACGACCCAACGGATGAATCCATCATGGCAGAGCAGGAACTTTGCATGGAACGGCTATTGGAACAGCTCCCGAATGGATACAGCGACCATTATGTGCCGGATGGCTTTGTACGAGATTAGAGTGTATACAAGGAGGTCTCTTTATGTTAGAGCATTTTTTCAAATCGCTAGTTGCAACAGTTTCTGACCCTTACCAATGCAATCGCATCACGGATGCGTTGGCGGCAGCTGGAATTAAATTCTATTGTAAATCCAAAGATGTCAATCGGCATAACACATTTGATCAAGCAAGAATTGGAACCCTCGGCATAAAACCGCAGTATGTCACAGAGGTGTTTGTGGACAAAGAAAATGCTGATATGGCTCTGCACATTATACATACCCTGTCATAAGCCCAGAGTTCCCCTGCGAACAAAATATTCCGATATAAAAAGGACGCTGCCGCCTCTGGGTGAGAGGTTGCAGCGTCCTTTTGGCATCAGAGGGCGAATGACCTGTCAGACCGAACGGCTTCCAACGAATAATATACTTTCAGCTTGCGTCTTTCTGTTCGTCAAGAATGCGCCAGCCGTCCATCAGGTCTGAATTTTCCATAATAAAGGTGTGGGCAGTATCCTGTCCCCACGAGTTGTCGTATTTCAGCATCAGATAATCGCTCAACTCGGTCCGATTTTTGAACTTCAACAAGCGATACGGCTCCTGAAAAGCGACCTTTTCGACGAAATATACCGCATCCGATGTGGGAAGCATAACGCCGACATGACCGATCATAAGAGAATTGTCCGTTTCAGAGAACTGATCGTGCAGGACTACGGAGACGAGACGGATCTTATCATCTTCTACGAAGGAGAGACCGCGTTTCTTCCATTCCTGCTGAATCGTTTTCAAATGGGTAGGAATATCGGTCGTATTAGTGGTTTTAACCGGGGCAAAAAGCGCATCAAACTTTTGCCGTTCGTCGCCGCAAAGGGATTCTGGATCGGAATCCAGTGTTTCATAGTCCATAAACAGGGTGTCCTCGGCTGAGTCAAGGTCTGCCTTGCCCGTGACAGTGATAAAATCACCGAACAGCCCACAAGCAGTGATCCGACAGTTCCAGCCGGGGAAGGTGTCATATTTTTCCGTCCATGCGTCCTGCATGGAGTAAGGATCGTATTTCAGATCCGAAGGCTTGGCATTTTCAAACCCTGTGGTGAGCCATGCCGGGTCCACAGCATTGTTGAACTTTTGCACATGATCAAAGAAGGTCTGTATCCGCAGGTCGGATACGCCGGCATCCTGCAAAAGCTTGGAAAGAAGAGCTTGTGTATCCGAATCTGCCAAATTGGAGTATTCAATTTGCTGAAGGACGGGCTGAGAAGTTTTTTGAGTGCAGCCTCCTGCCAGAAGCGCACCGCAAAAAAGTGCAGCGGTGCAGACAAGAAAAGTTCGACGTTTCAAAAATGGTCACCTCGTTGTGTTTTTCGGAAAATTTCTTTGAGTGCCGGAGTCTCCACCATAGGCGAAGATAGCAACGCCGTTGGTCTCGTAACGAATGGTATCACAGATAAACAAAGAAAATCAATGACATCTGTCGTATTTGACCATATATAATGTTGCAGTATCCATATCCCATACGGCTAACGCCCATTTGGGGAAAGACAATGCGGCAGTTTTCTGAACGATTTTCTTCATGTCGGACACAACAGGAGTATACCCAAGTTGGAATAAGAATTTTCCGTTTTTTCCGAATGGAAGGTTCAAATCGCTTTCCAGATAGACGGAGGATACCAACTTGCGAAGTGCGGCACGGCAATCCCATAGATTTCCCCATGCTGCAGTGTGAGAATGAAGAAAAGTCTCGTCCATATTATAATAGGCCGTAATTGCGATGTGTGTGTGGCTTTCCTCCATATAGGATTTGAAGAGCCAGGAAGACCGATAGGACATCTTTTCCAGACCGATTTCACATAGATAATGCTGCTCCTCAGAGATGGGGTTCTTCTTTTTTATACATTCCCTCGCTTGTATAATGCCGGGCAGATGTTCTTCGGCGGGACTTCTTCCAAGAAAAATCACTCGTGAAGATTGAAACGGGAGCTTTACGGTACGCAGTGTCAGCAAGCAATGCAGACGTATATACATCTGCTTATTTTGCTTTGCAAAACGCTTGTTGGGAACACCCAAACCCTTGAACTACATCCCGTGGATGCAGGCTGTTTTAAGCAAACAAAAAGGGAAAACTGTTTTACTTCTTGCGGAATTCCCCATACAGCCACTCTGCCAATGCCGACATAATAGCCTTATACTTGCTGGTGTCCTCAAACAAGGAAGAGAAGGTGTCCTGCGCTTCGAGATAGCTGTCCTGTGCGGCAGTATCAAAAGCCTTGGGGAAGATGCTCTCGGTAAAGATCTGCGGGTCGGAGCTGCGCGCCAGCTTTGCCAGCTTCGGGTCGGCCAGCAGACGGTCATGCAGGGCAGTAAGCAGCACCCGGTCGGCGTTGGTGAACTCGCCCTTGAACTTCTCGTTGATCTTCAAAATGATCTCGTCCAGCGGCTCCTTGGGGTCGTGGCCGAGAGCACCCTTCTGGGTGACCGGCTCGTAGACGCCTTTGGCGTGTTCCAGCTCGATGGCACCGGCAAAGGTCTTTTGCAGCTTGTAATACTCCAGCTGCAATTTGCCCTCCAGATCCAGCGGAGAGACCTCGTCCGGCGGCAGCAGTTTGAGCAGGTAAGCGCAGAATACGTTCTCCTTGTGCAGCTCTTCATCGAACATCCGTGCCACCTGCGAAACGTAGCCGTACCACTTGACAAGGCTGCGCAGCAGGCGGCGGAACTGGTACCGCTCGGCCTGCGTTTTCTGGTTGTAGCGGTCTGCCACCGGCTTCAAGACGCTGCTCATGCGGCCCACGGCGTTTTTATCCTGCTTGGTGCTGCGGAAATACTCCTTAGCAAAGGCTTCCACGTCTGCATCGGAATAGACGGCAAAGCTCCGCAGCTCCTTCTGGGTCTTGTAAATGAGGTCGGTGTTGACCTCCTGCTCCAGAAACGTCTCCTGATAAAAGGGCTGAAATGCCTCCCGGATGTCCTCTGCCTTGTTCACAAAATCCAGCACAAAGGTGTCGGTTTTGCCGGGGCAGGTGCGGTTCAGGCGGGAGAGGGTCTGCACCGCCTTGACGCCCTTCAGCTTTTTGTCCACGATCATGGTGTGGAGCAGCGGTTCGTCAAAACCGGTCTGGTATTTTTCTGCCACGATCAGCACATTGAAGTTGTTATGGAACTCCTTTTTGGTCTGGCTCTCTGCAATGTGGCTGCCATCGGCGCGGACGTTTAGGGACTGCTCCGTGTACTCCACGCCGCCGTCCGGTACGGCACCGGAAAACGCCGCTAAGATCTGCACATCGTCATAGCCCTGCTCGGCAATGTAGCGCTTGACCTCGTGAAAGTACCGCACCGCCGCCAGCCGGGAGGAGGTGACTACCATCATCTTGCCCCGCCCGCCGATCTTGTGGCTGGTGGTCTCCCGGAAGGTCTCTACAATGATCTTTGCCTTCTGGCTGATGTTGTAGGGGTGCAGCTCTTCATACTTGCGGATGAGCTTCGCCGCCCGGCTGGCGGGCAGGTCGGGGTTGTCCGGGATGGTCTTGGCGATCTTGAAGCAGGTGGAATAGGTCATGTAGTTTTGCAGCACATCCAGAATGAACCCTTCTTCAATGGCCTGCCGCATACTGTAAATGTGGAAGGGGTGGTGGCTGCCGTCCGGGTACTCGGTGCCGAACAGTTCCAGCGTAGCGGCTTTTGGGGTGGCGGTAAAGGCAAAGAAGGACAGGTTCTTGTGCCGTCCGTGGGAGGTCAACTCCTTCACCAGTGCATCCTCCGGGTCGATCTCGTCCTCCGCTTTGCCTTCCAGCTCGGCATATTCCCGCAGCGCATCCTCGGTGTCGGCAAGGGCTGCTTTCAGCTTTAAAGCGGAGGTGCCGGTCTGGGAGGAGTGCGCTTCGTCGATGATAACGGCATAGTTCTTCCCGGCGGTCTTGTTCACCTCGGTGTAGATGACCGGGAACTTTTGCAGCGTGGTGATGATGATGCGTGCGCCGTTGTTGATGGCATCCCGCAGGTCGCCGGAGTTTTTGTCCTCGCCGATGGCCTCCACCGCACCCAGCGTATGGTCGAAGCCGGAGATGGTCTCCTGCAGCTGTGCGTCCAGCACGGTGCGGTCAGTCACCACGATGACGCTGGCAAACACCGGCTTGTTCTCGGTGTTGAACAGGGAAGCCAGCCGGTACGCTGTCCATGCAATGGAGTTGGACTTGCCCGACCCGGCGCTGTGCTGGATGAGATAGTGCTGCCCGGCACCCTTCTGCCGCACATCTGCCACCAGCTTGCGCACCACGTCCAGCTGATGGTACCGGGGAAAAATCAGGGTCTTGCCATCCTGCAGGCTCATGAACTTTTGCAGGATGTCCATCATGCTGTCCTTCTGGAACACTTCTTCCCAGAGGTAGGCGGTAAGGTAGCCGTTGGGGTTGGGCGGGTTGCCTGCGCCGCCGTCACGCCCGGCACCGTTGGAGCCCTGATTGAAGGGCAGAAAGCGTGTGTCCTTGCCTGCCAGCCGGGTGGCCATCCACACCTCGGTCAGGTCTACGCAAAAGTAGCCCAGAATGCGCTTATTGAACTGGAAACACACCTCCCGCGGGTCCCGGTCGTGCATCCACTGCTGCTTGGCGTTCTCCACGGTCTGCCCGGTGAACTGGTTCTTCAGCTCAAAGGCGAACACCGGGATGCCGTTTACTGCCAGCGCCATGTCCACCGAGTTGTGGGTGGTGTCAGAGTAGAACCACTGCCGGTTGCAGGTGATCTCGTTTTGGGCGTAGCGCTGGGCGTCCTTCTGGTTCAGCGCGGACTCCGGCTGAAAATAGCACACCCGGAACCGCCGTCCCCGGTGCTTGAACCCATGCCGCAGCACCGAAAGCAGCCCATCCGCATCGCAGGCATTGTTAAAGGCCGTGCAGAACTTCCGCACCGGGTTTACCGGGTTCTGCTTTTCAAAAAATGCCCACTCGTTGGGCTGGGTCTTTTGCACAAAGCGGATCAGGGTATCCACAAACAGCCCCAGCTTGGGGTCGTAGCAATCCCCGTTGCGGGTGTAGCCCCCGGCAGGGGAGAGCAGCGCCGCTGCAATGTCCGATTCAAACTGCTTTTCGGTGGTGTTGAGGGGCATGGTTAGACCTCCTTTTCAATTGCGAAGATTTTTGATTTTAAAGACATTCTTTTTGCCATACTGTAATTGATATCTACTTTGCTTGAATTCTTCTATAAGCCCCTGAAGTATCATTAGGGCAGTAAATGCCGGATAGATTGCTTTTTCACAAGTGTCAAGAGTTTCTTTTGATACATAAAAATCAATGGAGCATTCCTTTTTGATTTGATTATCGGCATCAGAAATAGCGCGTTCAGCTTGTTCAATATCGGATAGTGTAAACGTGAAACATTTAGGACGATATGGAAGAATTTTGTCTAAATATTCAAGAAAATTGAGGATGACAAAGGATGTATTGGAAACAAAATGCCAAGCGTCAAAACAATCCTCAAATCTTTCTTGTTGAAAGTATATGCTGACTTTATTGCAGTATTGGAAATAGGCATCGTGCATATTTTTGTATTTGCGCTCTAAATCTGGAATAATATCTGAATAAAAAGCTGCGTTTCTGTCTTTTATCGTGGTGAATATTAACAGGACAATACTGGCGACTAAGCCAATGGAAAAACTCATGGATAAATTACTGAGCCAGTTCAAGAACCAAAAACTAAAACGTTCGTAGAAATATGAGCAAATAAATGACAGAAGGAGAAAGAGTGTAACTAGAACTGTACACCAGAAAATCATTTTTCGTTGACTAAAAGGTTTTGGAGTGTTGGTATAAGGACTTTCTTCTGGAATGGAATCGAGGGGAGATTCAACATCGCCTAAATATTTCTGAAACCATTCTTCATAGTCGTGTTCACTAGTTAGCATAGTTTACACCTCCCTCTTCCCCGTTACAACCTCATAAATCAAACTTTTCTTATAGCTTTCCAGTTCCTTCACCAACTGTTCTTTTTTCGCAATCAGCCTGTCAATTTCGGCGCACTTAGAACGGATATAGGTTGCAATCTCCTGCTGCTCTTCAAGACTGGGGAGTGGAACCCAAATGTTTTGTAAATTCTCTTGACTGAGTTTAGGCTGTGCAGAACCGGTAATATAAGGGTTGATATCCAACCCTTCAAGAGCATAGAACAAATAATAAAAATCAACTCGTTCGGTTGGTTTGAGGATGTGTGCATGATTGTTGATCCATGCTTTACCATTGACTTCGTACATTAACGGCAAATTACGCATTCGTAGATTTGCACCATCTTCACCAATCAACATGACATGATCGTCAATCGTGTAATCATCAATTTTATCGATGGCACCGGATGCTCCATAATAATCATAGAGAACGGAACCAGATTGACTGCGCTTATCAGCAGAAATAGGCTTTCGGTATTGGTCTAAGATAGAACAGATGTATTTTAGTTTAATGAGTGAAAATCTATGATTGATTTCCCCGATCCACTCAACCCCGCTTTCTTTCATCTCCCGCTCACCGCGCACGCCTTTGGTAACAGCTTGCGTAATAACTGCCTGCTTGAGTTTTTTGTATTCTTCAATGCTGGAACGGGATTTGGACAGCAAATCGTCAATTTGCTTGCACTCCAAATCAAGAAAAGAAACAATCTTGGATTGAATATCTTGAGGTATTACGGGAATTGGCAATGCGATGAATTTTTCTTTTGAGAAATGAGCTATCGTTGCCTTGTTGCAAATGAGATCAATATAGCCGTATGATTTTGCAGTCATAAGCCAGTACCGCAAGAACGCAACGCTTTCATTATGCAAAGGACGAACGCGATGTAAGGCGTTTTGAAAGAATAGGTTTCGAACAGGAGTTTCAATGATAGCACAGCTTGCAACATCTCCGCCTTCGACTACGAGTAAATCTCCCTCTCTTAAATCAAATTGATGCTTTTCAGTTTGGGAAAACCACATGGTTTTAAGCGTATCAAGGGACAAACTGTTCTTTCCAACATTAGCAGCACACAGATACTTTTCTTCTGTGTCTGTTTCGGATTTCTTTTGGGGTTGGAGCATTTTTCCTAATTGAACTTCGTAGAAATATGAAACTTTACTGATTTCCCACCCCTCCGGAATCTCCCCAATCCATTCAATGCCGCTGTCTTTCATTTTACGCATTTCCAGCACCATGCTTTCCGTATTCTGCAACCAGATAGTTGACGATTGCACTGCAAGTAACCATCATGAATTTAGCTTCTTCAAATGTAACAGTACTTTCAGTTTCACGCTCAGCATGACGAATACCACCTTCATCAGAAGCATAGCCATATAAAGCCAAAATAGCAGATTTTAGACTGCCATGAATATTCATGCCATTTGATATTAAAGATTTTAAGGCTTTACCTAATTCGGCTTTTGGATCGTTAGCAAGCACCTTGCAAACAGATTCTACTGCACTAATGCTTTCTTTTACGCAGTTTTTGTAATCAGGATGTTCTCTGTCAGATAGAAAACCAAGAGCCTTTTGAAGTTGGGTGCGGGCACCGTCAAAAGGAGTATGGCAGGCTTGTTCAATTTCTTTCGCTTCATTTTCGTCTGTAATAGGAACAATCTTTCCAGCTACAAAGCGATAACCTACATATTCTCGTTCAAATAGTGTATTAAAAGATTCATAGATGGTGTGCATTACATCAGTTGCTGTTATATGGTCTGATATCCAGTGGCATATATACCAGACAAGGTCTAATACTTCATTGTAAGGAGCATCAGAGATAATCTTTACAATGGTGTCATAATTTTTCTCCCATTCATAATATGCGTTAGAGGGAAGATGAACCGGTACATTCATAACTTCAGATAGAATGTCTTTGTAAAAATCACTGCCCATTTCTTTACTTGGAGCATCGTAAAAATCACGATAGCAACGAATACCAATGGAACGGGCTTGAGAAAAAACAGTACAAAGAACATTATATAGATGATTTCCAATAAGTGTCCGAGTTCTACTATCAAATTCGTTGAGTTGAATTTGAGTTGTACAAGTATTAAAGCCTATTTGTTCACTGAATCCTCCACGAACTTTAATCATACTTTGGTGTATTGGCTTTTCATTTACAGAATGTTTGTTTTTTCCTAAGAAAAACATATAAATTAGCCCTCCTTATGGAACAACTCTGCCAGCCCGGCGGAGATATCCTGTTCCAGTGCGGTGATGCGCGTCACGATATCCTCCACGGTTTCCGGTGCCTGATACTCGTAGAAATAGCGGGTCATGGGGATCTCGTAGCCCACCTTGGTCTTGCTGTGGTCGATCCATGCGTCGGGGGCGTAGGGCAGAACTTCGCGGGCAAAGTAGGCGTCAATATCCTGCACCAGCGGCACATTTTCGGTGTCCCGCAGGCTGGTGTCCGGCACAGGCTTGCCGCGCTTCAGGAGGATGTTGCCTGCTTCGTCCCGCTGGGGGCATTCCACAACGATTTTGTTGTAACCGAACTCCACGCTCTCGAACACCTTGCTCTCGCAGTAGATGCCGTTTTTGTCGCCGTACACCTTGCCGTTGGCAAATTCGCCGTAGGCGGTGACGATCAGTTTCCGGCAGGCATCGGTGATGTCGTTGCGCTTGGTGCCGATGCTCTTGCGGCGTGGCTCGAAGCAGTGGCTGGCGTCAATAAGCTGCACCTTGCCCGCACGGTGGGCGGGCTTATCCTTGCTGAGCACCCAGATGTAGGTGGAGATGCCGGTGTTCATGAACATATCGGTGGAAAGCTGGATGATGCAGTCCAGCCAGTCGTTTTCCAGAATATACTGCCGGATGTTGCTGGGCCCGCTGCCGGCGTCGCCGCTGAACAGGGGAGAGCCGTTCTGGATAATGGCCATCCTGCCCTTGTTTGCCAGCTTGGCAAGACCGTTCAGCACAAAAAGCTGCTGCCCATCGCTGATCTTGGGCAGACCGGGGGCAAAACGCCCCATCTCGCCGCGGGCGGCCTCGGCTTCCACCGCCTTCTGCTCCCGCTTCCAGTCAATGCCGAAGGGCGGGTTGGAGATGATGTACTGGAAGGTGAATCCGGGAAATTGATCCTCCGACAGAGTATCACCGAACCGCATATTGTTGGGGTCGCCGCCCCGGATCATCATGTCTGCCTTGGCAATGGCGAAGGTGGAGGGATTGAACTCCTGCCCGAAGCAGGTCACCTCAATGTCGCTGTTCAGCTCGTGGATGCGCTCCTCCATGCAGCTGAGCATCTGGCTGGTGCCCATGGCCATATCGTAAACGGTCATGCTGCTGGTGTCGAGGTCGGCTTCGGACAGCAGCAGGTCGGTCATCAGATAGATGATATCCCGGCTGGTGAAGTGGGCTCCGGCTTCCTCCCCAAAGCTCTCGGAGAACCGTCGCACCAGGTCCTCAAAGATGTAGCCGCAGTCCACGGCGCTGATCTTGTCCGGGCCGAGATAGCCCTTCTCAGAGCCGAACTCCTTGATAACGAGGTAGAGGGTGTTGCTCTCTACCATCCGCTTGATGATGTTGTCAAAGTCGAACTTTGCCAGCACATCCTGTGCGTTGGCAGAAAAGCCGGACAGGTAATCCCGGAAGTTGGACTCAATGTTGTCCGGGTCTGCCAGCAGGGTCTCGAAGGTGAAGCGGCTGGTGTTATAGAACTGGTAGCCGGAGGCCTTCTGCAAAAAGCCGTCGATGACCTGCAGCTTTTTCACCTTTTCGTAGGTGTCCAGCACTGCCTGATGGGTGGGCAGCAGGCAGTCGTGGAACCGCTTCACCACGGTCATGGGCAGAATGACCAGACCGTACTCGTGGGGCTTGAACGGCCCACGCAGCATATCGGCTACGTTCCAGATCATGGCGGCTTTTTCGGCAATGTTGGCACCTACGGCGGTGATCTTATCGTTTGGCATACGTTGCTCCTTGTTTTTTGTGATAGGTGGACATCCTGATTTTACAACAATGGGTGTACCATAAATTGGACGGAAGACTGCTTTTCCTGAAAAATGATTCTTGCATCTATTGTACCACGATAAAAATAGAAACACCATATTCCAACAAAAGAAAATGCCCGCCTGAAAATCAGACGGACATACTGTAAATCAAATCATCTGAAAATGCTTTAATGCTTCCACAATCGCATCCTCTTTTTCCTTCGGACACTTGGGCTGCTTCGCATTTTCATTTTTCGCTTTATGGTAATTCTCTCGCTCAATAATGCCGCGTTTCTGCTTCACCTGTGCGATATAGAGATTGGATACCTTCAACTGATGGTGTTCCCACACATAATCCCGAATCTCGTTGTAAGTCGCCTTGCTTTCTGCAGCAGTCACATCCAGTTCATCCATGCTGACGTCCACTTCGATGTGCCGCTCGACATTGAGTTTGGTCAAAAGGAGAACCGCTTCGACATGCTTCGTCCTCGGAAACAGATCCACCGGCTGGACCTTCTCGGTGCGGTAGCCTTGTGTTTCCAGCCACTTGGCATCTCTTGCGGCGGTGGCGGGGTTGCAGCTGACGTAGACCACCCGGCGGGGAGACATGCGCACGACAGCGGAAAGGGTGGCTTCGTCGCAGCCCTTGCGGGGCGGGTCGAGGACGATGACGTCGGGGTGGAGGCCCTCGGCGGCGAGCTGAGATGCGGCTTTGCCCGCGTCGGCGCAGAAGAAGCGGCTTCTGGCGGCGACGGCTTCGCCCATGCGGGCCGCGTTGGCCTTGGCGCTGTCGATGGCTTCGGGGACGATCTCCACGCCGATGAGCGAACGGCAGCGGTCCACCATCGAAAGGCCGATGGTGCCCATGCCGCAGTAGAGGTCCAGCAGCAGGTCGTCCGGGGTAAGCTGAGCATACTGGGCGGCAATGCCGTAAAGATGCTCGGCAGCAAGGGTATTGACCTGATAGAAGGAAAGCGGGCCAAGCTGCACCGGAACACCGCACAGGGTGTCCTCGATGAAGCCGGGGCCGCAGAGGGTGTGGGTCTCTGTGCCCAGAATGACGTTGGTGTTCTTGGGGTTGACGTTCACGAGGACGGTGGCAATGTCCGGGAACTGTGCGGTCAGCTGCTCGACGAGTTCGGCGCTGTGGGGGAGCTTTGCGCGGGTGCAGACAAGGCAGACCATGATCTGGCCGCTGTGCGCACCCCGGCGCAGGAAGATGTGCCGCACCAGGCCCTTGCCGGAAGCCTCATCGTAGGGCTGGATGCCGTGTGCACCGAAAAAGCTGCACAGTGCGTTGCCGATGTCGTTCAGGATGCCGGGCTGGAGCTTGCAGTCCGGGCAGGGGACGATGCGATGGGTGCGCCCGGCGTAGAAGCCGATACAGGGCTTGCCGCTTTTGTCCACGCCCACCGGGAACTGCACCTTATTGCGGTAGCGGTTCACTTCGGGGGAGGGGAGGGCGTCCAGCACCGGCACATCCAGCCCGCCGATGCGGCGGAACGCATCGACGACGTTTTCCTGCTTGGCGCGCAGCTCGGCAGCATAGTCCAGATGCCGCAGGCTGCAGCCGCCGCAGGGGCCTGCCACGGCGCAGTCTACAGGGATGCGGTCCGGCGAGGGGGTGCGCAGGGTGTCCAGAATGCCGAAGGCATAGCGGCCGCAGTCCTTGACGATGCGGATGTCGGCTTCGTCGCCGGGGGCAGTGCCGGGCACGAACACGGCCTCGCCGTCCGGCGAGTGTGCCACGCCGCTTCCGTCGTTGGAAAGCCGCTCGATGGTCAGGGTCAGCACCTGATTTTTCTGTAAGGGCATGGGGATTCTCCTTTTGTGGTGGGGTTATTCCGAGGCTTCGGGGGCGTCGGTCTGGGACGCCAGATACTTGCTGGGCGGCACGCCCTTGGCGCGCTTGAATACCCGTGAGAAATAGAACTGGTCAAAGAAGCCTACCGACACCGCGACCTCGGCAATGGAAAGGTTGCCTGCGCGCAGCAGCTTGCAGGCTTCGTTGATGCGGTATTCGGTAAGATAATCGATGGGGCTTTTGCCTACGTTCAGCATGAACACGCGGTACAGGTGACTGCGGGAGACACCTACGCTTTTTGCCACATCATCAATGGAAATATCGTGTGAATAATTGAACTGGATGTACTTGATGGCGTTGAGCACATACTGGCTGGAAGAGGAAGCCGTGTGCGGTTTGCCAGCGCTGGTCTCCTTCATCAGAGAAGCGATGAAGAGATAAAGGTAGCCCACCATGGCGGCTTCATCCTGCGGCTGCAGCCCGCGGGAGGAATAAATGTTGGTCAGGGCCGTCCGCATCCCTTCGGGGTCGCTGGTGTGGTGGACGGGGCGCTCGTCTGTAAAGGGGAGCTGCGCGGCCAGTTTGTGGGCACACGCACCGTTGAAGCCTACCCAGCTGTACTCCCAAGGCTGCTGCTCATCGGCAGTATACCGGATCAGCTGGCTTGGCCGGGCAAAGAAGAGGTCGCCGGGGACCACCTCAAACGTATGACCGCCCACCTCAAAGGTTCCCTTGCCGGAAAGTACCAGATGGATCAGGTAATGGTCGCGGATACCCGGCCCCCATGTTTGGCCCGGAGCACACCGCTCCAGGCCGCAGTTAAAGATGGACAATTCGATGTTGTTGGTGTAATTCTGCTTGAAGGACTGTTTGTAAACGTCTGCCATGTGGCTCTCCTCCCATCCGCTGCATTCGTAGCTCCAGTATATCATAATTGAACCTGCAAATTCAACAAAAGTACATCCGAATCTTTGACTTTCGCGCCAAAATTTGTTTTTTTGCAAAATCAAATTGCAAAATGGGGACGCTTCGATTACAATAGAGTTATCTTTTACAAACAGACTGCGGGTTTTCTTTGGGGAGGAACAGCCATGGCGACCAGTATGCAGCTCAGACGGGAGATCCTGGCAGGCGGGCGCGACGCCGCACTTGCCGCACTGTATGGAGCAGACCCGGCGGTGTTGGCGCGGCAGCGGCAGCGCTACGCGGACGCGCTGGAACAGTTTGAGCTGTACTTTGGGCCGGGCAGGCAGGTGCAGGTTTATTCGGCACCGGGCCGCGCAGAGCTGGGCGGCAACCACACCGACCACCAGCACGGTTATGGCCTGGCGGCAGCTGTGATGCTGGACCTGATCGCTGTGGCGTCCCCCAGTGACGACGGCTTCATCCGGGTCAAATCCCGCGGGTTCAACAAGCTGGATGTGATCGACCTGACCGTGGAGGGGCCGCAGGAAGGGGAGAGCACCCACTCGGCCAGCCTGATCCGCGGCATTGCCGAGGGCTTCCGGGCCAGGGACAGGGCCGTGAATGGTTTTGATGCCTACACCGCCAGCGATGTGCTGCGGGGGTCGGGCCTGTCCAGCTCAGCAGCGTTCGAGATGGGGATGGCCGTCATCCTGAACGGCGAGTACGGCTGCGGCCTGCCGACGCCGGAACTGGCAAAGATCTGTCAGTATGCGGAGAATATCTATTTTGGCAAGCCCAGCGGCCTGCTGGATCAGCTGACCAGCGCAGTGGGCGGCATTATCTTTGCGGATTTTGCCGACCCGGCCCAGCCGGACATCGAGAAGATCCACGCCGACGGCCTGCTGCCGCCGGGCATGAGCCTGTGCGTTACCGATACGCGCGGCAGCCACAGCGAATTGACCGGTGAGTTTGCAGCCATCCGGCAGGAGATGGAGGCGGTGGCGTCGCAGTTGGGGGCTAAGGTTCTGGGGCAGGTGCGGGAGGCCGACTTCTGGGCGGCGCTGCCCCGCCTGCGCACTGCCTGCGGCGACCGTGCCGTGCTGCGGGCCGCCCACTACTTTGAGGAGAACGCCCGCGCACTGGTCCAGCGGGATGCGCTGCGGGCTGGGGACTTTCCGGTCTTTCTGAAGGCCATTGCGGCCAGCGGCCATGCCTCCTACACCCTGTGCCAGAACGTCTACTGCAGCACCGATGTGCGGCATCAGGGGCTTTCGGTGGCACTGGCGCTGAGCCAGAGTATCCTGCAGGGCAGCACGGGAGCCTGGCGGATGCAGGGCGGCGGCTTTGCAGGCACCATTCAGGCCTTTGTGCCGCAGCGGCTGGTGCAGATTTACCACGACGCCATGGAAGGTGTCTTCGGCAAGGGCAGCTGCTACATTCTGCGTCTGCGGGAGCAGGGGGCAGTCCGCGTCATCTGAAATGTGCAAAAAAAGAAAGTGCTCTGCTGCCAAAAACAGCGGAGCACTTTGCTTTTGGAATAGAAAACGGACAGGTTCAGCACGGGTGAACTGACGCCGAAGGCGGCTCTGAGAAGGCTCAGACCCCGCGCTCCTGGCGCTTCTGGCGCATATCGTCGGTGTAGCTTTGCAGTGCCGACAGGGTGTCGTCGTGGAAGCCGAACCAGTTGACGAGGTTGTTGTAGGTGTTCTCTGCGAAGTCGTAGGCCGAGCGGAACACATGGAACAGCAGCATCGGCACGAATGAGAAGGACAGCGAGAGCACACCGCCGCTGAAGAAGAGATCGTCCAGACGGAGCCGGTCCGTGAAGTCATTCCACGCATCGGCCAGCTCACCGCCGCCAACAATCTGAAACTGCTCTGCTTCCGGGATGCGTCCGTAGGAAGCGGGCATCTGCAATTCTTTCATAGAAAAGCTCCTTTCTGTGTCAGAGTCGGGTGGTCAGGCAAAGGATCAGGCCGCCGTCAGCGCGGCCGTGGAGGCTGCGGTGGGGTCGGTCGTGGTGGTGCCGGTGGAAGAACCATCGTGGTAGTAGTTGTCCTTCACGTCGGTGTAAATGCCCAGTGCGGTGTTGATGAGCTGGACGGCATAAATGTAGACCGCATAGCCTGCAAAACCGGTGAAGAGCACCGTAGCAGCCTTGCCAACGGTGGTCTGGCGGCCCCAGTAATGCTTGATGGAACCGCCGACGGTCAGGCCGTCGTTGCGCATGTTGATGAGGCCGGTGACGGCACCGGTGAGGGCAGCCTGACCCAGCAGGCGGATGAGGTTGGTGACGAGGTTGTATGTAAACTGCTGCGGCGAGATGACATCGGCACCGCCCTCGATGTAGATCATTTCATCCTCGGAGATGGGAGCATAGGCTGCCGGAAAATGCAGCGAAGTCGAACTGGTATATTCCATGGCGGGAAAACTCCTTTCGTACATCAGAACCGCCGGAAAGCGGATCATAAACTAAGTGGATTATAGCATATTCCACCAAAAACAACAAGAGAGCGAAGGTTTGAAAGCTATGGGGGTTTTGTGAACGGTTTCAAAGCAAAACTCAAAAAACAAACGCAGGGAAGCGGAAAAACAAAAGCGCACATCCCAAGACCCTGGTGAAAAAATGTTGTGTGAAATTTGTGCCAAAAAGGAACGGCGGGCCAGATGCAGTGCCACAATGCAGGGCACCGCACGGCTCGCCGTTCGGGATGGGGAAGCTATCAGAAGGAGAAAAACGCTTACTCTGCCGCCGGGGCCCGGTCATACAGGACCGTCAGATCGGCGATGTGGTCCGCCAGTAGGCTCGTCAGGGGCGTGGTCAGACGCCACTGCCAGTTGGAGCCTTGGGTGCTGGGAGTGTTGATGCGGGCTTCAGCACCGAGGTGGAGCCAGTCCGCCATCGGGATGATGGCCATGTCCGACACGCAGGAAAGGCAGGCCGCGATCATGGCTTCGGTCAGGTCTTTGGGGGCGCAGCGCAGATACCGGCAGGCGTAGTGGACATCCTCCGGGCTGGCAGTCGCCCGCCAGCCTTCGGCGGTCACATTGTCGTGGGTGCCGGTGTACACCACGCTGTTGCGGTGGTAGGTGTGGGGCAGGTAATTGCCGGATTCCCGGCTGTCAAAGGCAAACTGCATGATCTTCATGCCCGGGTAGCCGCTGGCGGAAAGCATGGCCTTGACCTCCGGGGTCAGGTAGCCAAGATCCTCGGCAATGATGCCGCCCTCGCCAAGGTTTTCGTGCATGGCGTTGATAAAATCGCGGTCAGGGCCTTTTTCCCAGTGACCGCCCGCCGCCGTTTTGTTCCCGGCGGGAATGGAGTAATAGCTCTCGAAGCCGCGGAAGTGGTCGATGCGCACCACATCGTAAATGGAGGTGGCGTGCTTCATGCGCTGCTTCCACCACGCAAAGTGCTCGGCCTCGTGGCGGGGCCAGTCATACAGGGGGTTGCCCCACAGCTGGCCGTCTGCTGCAAAGGCATCCGGCGGGCATCCGGCAACCTGCGTCAGGTGCATCTGGCCATCGGTCTGGAACAGTTCCGGGTGGGTCCACAGATCGCTGGAATCCGGGCTGACATAGATGGGAATATCGCCCACCAGACGGACGCCCTTGCCGTTGGCGTAAGCCTTCAGGGCGTTCCACTGGGTGTAGAAGAAGAATTGCACCGCCTTGTAGTAATCCACCGCATCGGCCAGCCGCACACGGGCGGCGGCCAGAGCCGAAGGCTCACGGGTGCGCAGCGCGTCGGGCCAGTCGGCCAAACCCGCCTGCCCCTGCTCAGCTTTCAGAGCCATGAATAGGGCGTAATCCTCCAGCCAGAAGTCCTGCGCGGCGCAGAAATCGGTGTAGGCTTTGCTGGGCTCGGCCAGAAGCCGGTCTGCGGCCCGTTTCAGGATCACAGGCCGCTCGTTGTACAAGGCACCGTAATCCACGGTGCCGACCGGCACCGGAGCGGGGACCTCATCGGAGGTGAGCCAGCCGTCCTCGGCCAGCAGGCGGTAGTCAATGAAGTAGGGGTTACCGGCAAAGGCGGAAAAGCTCTGATAAGGGCTGTCGCCGTAGCCGGTGGGGCCGATGGGCAGGATCTGCCAGTAGGTCTGTCTGGCGCGGGCCAGAAAATCCACGAATGCAAAGGCCTCCGCCCCCAGAGTGCCAATGCCGAAGGGACCGGGCAGGCTGAACACGGGCATCAGGATACCGCTTGCGCGCATGTGAAACCCCTCCTCTTAACCCTTGACAGCACCTGCCACAACGCCCTCAATGATGTACTTCTGGCAGGTCATGTACAGGATGATGATGGGGATAATGGCAATGATGATGCAGGCCATCATGGGAGCCAGCTCCACACGGCCGTAGCCGCCGCGGAAGTACTGGATGGCCATGGGAATGGTGCGGTATTTCTTGATGTCCAGCACCAGAGTGGGCAGCAGGTAGTCGTTCCACACCCACATAGTCTCGAGGATGGCGGTGGAGATCATGGTGGGCTTGAGGATGGGGAATACGACCTTGAAGAAGATCTGAATGGGGTTGCAGCCGTCGATCATGGCCGCTTCCTCAATTTCCATGGGCACGCTCTTCATGAAGCCGGTGAACATGAACACGGCCAGACCGGCACCGAAGCCCAGATAGATGATGCAGATGTTCCACGGGGTGTTCAGATTGAGCTGGTCAGCGGTCTTGGACAGGGTGAACATGACCATCTGGAAGGGCACGACCATGGAGAACACGATCAGCAGGTTCATGAACTTGCTCAGCTTATTGTTCACGCGGGTGAGGTACCAACCGGTCATGGAGCAGCACAGCAGGATCAGCGCCACACTGGTAACGGTGATGACAAGGCTGTAGCCAAGGCTGGAAAGGAAGTTCATCTTGAAGATGCCGTAGGTGTAGTTCTCCAGGCCGACAAAGGTCTCCTTGGTGGGCAGTGCGAAGACGGTGGAGGTGGTGAAGGTGCCTTCCTTCTTCAGACTGTTGATGAAGATCAGGGCGATGGGGTAGACCCACAGCAGGCAGAGCAGAGTCATTATAACGGTGAGCGCATTGTCCCACATATGTTTACGTTTGATCATTACTGCTGCACCTCCTTGGAACGGGTAAAGTGGAGCTGGATCAGAGAAATGACCACGACGATCAGGAAGAACACCACAGCCTTCGCCTGACCAATGCCCTTCCACTGGGCACCGGAACGGCCATAGAAGGTGTTGTAGATGTTCAGGGCCAGCATTTCACTGGCGTTGGCGGGTTCGCCTGCGGTCAGGGCAACGTTCTGGTCGAACAGTTTGAAGCTGTTGGTCAGGGTCAGGAAGGTGCAGATGGTCACGCTGGGCATGACCATGGGAATTTTGATCTTGAACAGGATCTCGCGGTCGTTGGCACCGTCGATCTTGGCGGCTTCGATCAGGTCGCCGGGCACGCTCTGCAGGCCGGCAACGTAAATGATCATCATGTAGCCGATCTGCTGCCAGCACATCAGGATGACCAGACCGACGAAACCGGCCTTGGCATCCAGCGCCAGCAGAGGTTTCTGCAGGTTGGCCAGCACACCGTTGAGCAGGATCTGCCAGATGTAGCCCAGCAGGATGCCGCCGATCAGGTTGGGCATGAAGTAGACGGTACGGAAGATGTTGGTGCCGCGGATGCCGCGGGTGAGCACCAGCGCAATGGCAAAGGCGCAGACGTTGATGAGCACGGTGGATACTACAGTGAACGCTGCGGTAAAGCCGAAGGCGTGCAGGAAGGTGGAATCCTGAAATACGTTGATGTAGTTCTGGATGCCCACAAAGGTGGTCTTGCTAACAGTAGTGAACCGCTGGAACGAAAGGTAAATGCCCCAGATGAAGGGCCAGATAAAGCCGATGATGAACGCGAGCAGCGTGGGCAGCACGAACACCGGCCAATATTTGCTGATGGCTTTTTGCATGATGTACCTCCTATATGCGGAGTGGTTAACAAAAAAGGGGAGGCGGGGCGAACTTCTTCGCCCGCCTCCCTGTTCAGTTCTTTTTTATAGACCGATCAGGAGCTTAGCCGTTTGCCAGCTTGTATTCCTTAGCCCAGCCATCGACGAAGGCGGTCACAACGCCGTCCCAGTCGCCGGTGCCTGCTGCGTAAGCGGTCAGAGCGCTGCCCAGGCCGTTCTTCCACTCCTCGGAAGGCATGGTGGAGAAGCACCAGTCCACACTGGTCTTGCCGTCGGCCACATACTGGTTTGCAATGCCGATCAGGGGGTTGGTGGAGTCCTTAGCCTTCTTGAAGGGGATGACGAAGCCCATCTTGTCAGCCATCGCGCTGGTGCCGGTCTCAGAGGTGACACACCAGTACAGGAAGTCCAGAGTAGCCTGAATGTCGGCATCAGAAGAATTGTTGTTCACGCACCAGAAGTTCTCGGAACCGGTGCACAGGCCCTGATTCTCCTCGCCATCCACGCCGATGTAGATGGGCAGCATACCCAGGTTGTCGTCGCCCAGATCCTTCACGTCATTGTAAGCCCAAGTGCCGTTCTGGTAGAACACAGCCTTCTTGCCCACAAACTCAGCCACAGCGTCGTCGCCGGTCTTGGAAGCCAGCAGGGTAGGATCGCAGGTGGAATCGGTGATGTACAGATCCCAGATCTGCTTATAGTTGTCCAGATAGGTGCCCTTGATGGCATCGGTGGAGCCGATGCCGTCTGCCTTGTACTCGTAGTAGATGGGCAGGTTTGCCAGATGGGTCTTGAAGCGCCAGTCAGAAGAACCGTCCATGCCAGCGGAGGTGAAAGCACCGTCCACACCCAGCTCAGCCTTGCGTGCCTGAATATCGTCAGCGACCTTCTTCAGATCAGCAAAGCCCTTGATATCGTCCTGCGTGTAGCCGGCGGCGCTCAGCAGTTCCTTGTTATAGATGATGCCGTAGGTCTCGATGACATATGCGATGCTGGTAACAGCGTCGCCATCCTTCAGTGCGAAGGAATCGCTGGTCAGCTCACCGTACAGCTGGCTGCCGGACAGATCGTAGCAGTAATCCTTCCAGTTTGCCAGACCCACAGGGCCGTTCACCTGGAACAGGGTGGGAGCCTCGCTCTTCTCCATCTCGCTCATCAGGGTGGTCTCGTACTGGCCGGAAGCGGCGGTGACAACGGTCACAGGCACGCCGGTCTCCTTGGTGTACTCAGCGGCCAGATCCTGCCAATCCTGATCCTGCTCGGGCTTGAAGTTCAGGTAGTAGACCTTGCCGCCTGCCTTTGCAGCGGTGCTGGAAGCAGCGGTAGAACCGGCAGCAGAGGAAGCGGTGCTGCTGGAGGAGCCGCCGCAGGCAGCCAGACCCAGAGCAGCGGCGGAAACGCCAGCGGCCTTCAGGAAGTTACGACGAGTGATCATTTTCTTCATAATAAGTTCTCCTTCTTATTGATTGCTTATCTATCGCACCGCCCCGATGGGCGGAGTTAAACGGATTCAAACCGGCGGCGGCAGGGGCAGACGCTTTCGCCCTGCTGCAACTCCGGCTGCAAGGTGATGGTCTGGGCCGGTGCACCGTGCTCGATCTGCCGCACCAGCAACTCAATGCTCTGCAGCGAGATCTGTTCACTGGGCTGCACAACGGTAGTCAGAACAGGCACACAGTAACGGGACATCGTGATGCCGTCAAAGCCGATCACCGAAACATCCTCCGGCACCCGCAGCCCGGCGCTCGCCAGCGCGCGGATGGCACCTAAGGCAATCACATCGCTCATGGCGAACAGGGCGGTGAAGTCGGCCCGGCGGGCCAGCAGGCTGTTCACGGCGTGATAGGCAGACTCAAAATCGTAGTTGGACAGGCCGTACAGCTTGTTGTCGAAGACGAGGCCCGCATCCTCCATGGCGTCCTGTGCGCCCAAACGGCGCATCCGGCTGGGGAAACTTGTGGCCGGGCCGCCCAGCACAGCGATCTTGCTGTGCCCCTGTGCAATGAGGTGGGCGACCGCAGTGCGGGCAGCCGCCCGGTCGTCCACGCCGACCATCGACAGATTGGGGAAGCTCAGGTCGTGGGAAACGAGGGTGGCCAGCACCGAAGGAACGGTGATGTTGGAAAATCCATTCTGGAAGTTGCTCACGCTGCCGCCCAGAAAGATCATACCTTTGGGCTTGATCTCCCGCAGGATCTTTTCGGCGGCATCGATCTCGTTGGCGTTTTCATCCAAATAGGAAACGATGCCATTGTAGCCATACAGGGTGGCGGCCCGCTGCAGCTGGACTAAGAAGTCCGAGAAGAAGAGATTGCGGGTGCCTTTGACCACGAACACCAGACTGCGGGACTGCTGGATCTTCAGCTGCCGTGCATTGGTGTTGGGCACGAACCCGGCCTCCCGCATTACCTTGAGTACATGCTCCTTGGTCTCAGGCCGGACATCGGGCCGGTCGTTGATGACACGAGAAATGGTGCTTACCGAGCAGCCGCTGATCCGGGCAATGTCCTTGATCGTCATGGCGCATCTCCTCACTTTCTGTAAAACCATCGGGAACGTTGTCGGGAACGTTTTCAGTGACTATAGTATGGCACATTTTGTTCAAAAAATCAATCATGTTGGAGCAATTTCGTAAAATGTGTACAAAGAATCGGTTCGGCGTTGTGCAGTTTGATTTGCAACCACGTCAAAACCATGACTTATTTCAGAAATTCCCGGAAACGAGTCAAAATAGACCGGGATAACCGTACCGCTTTGTAACTTTTTGACCGCTGGATGCACATTCCCGGATAACTGTGTTGTGTGCCAAGGCCTCTCGTGCTATACTGGAAAGCGAAGGAGGGGAAGAGCAATGATTTTATCCTTGCAGGGCTGCATGGCGGTAGGGAAAACCACAGCGGCCCGCTATCTGCAAGCGCATGACCCGCAGCTGCATGTCTGCTTTGAGGACAACGCGGCGGTCATCGCCGAAGTGAAACACCGGGGGCTGGATAAAAACTGCTATGCGGATTATCTGGAGATCCAGCGGCTCTTTCTGCAAAATGAGGTGCGCCGGTGGCAGGAAGCACAAAAATACCCCTGCACCGTGATGGATTTCGGCGCAGAGGAGATCGTGTTCTATACGCTCCACTATCCCAAAAGCAAAGGATTGGATTGGGGTGTGGAGGAGCTCCGGCGGGCATTGGCACCGGAACTGGCGGCGGCCCAAGGGTGTATGCCGGAGCACATTTTGTTTTTGGATGCGTCCGACGAGACGCTGCGGACCCGCAAAGAGGGGGATACCGCGCGCACAAGGGGATTCTTTGAACATTACCGGAACCAGCTTCTGCCACTGAAGCGGGAATGGTTCCGGAACCGGGAGGACACGACCTTTTTGCAGACCGACGGCCTGACGGCAGAGCAGGAAGGGGAGGCGGTCCTCCGTTGGTGCACACAATGGATCGGGATGAACCGCTGAGCGGAAAAAGGCCCCATCTCCGAGGGGGCTGTCACCGCAGGTGACTGGGGGAGTTTATACAAACAAAAAGCGCCTTCCCTTTGTCATCGGGGAAGACGCTTTGCTGATTGCTGATTATTTTGAACTGGGTTGATAAAGTTCTGAAGATTAGTCACTGACGTAGGGCATCAGAGCAACGTGACGAGCACGCTTGATGGCGATGGTCAGTGCGCGCTGATGATAAGCGCAGGTGCCGGTCACACGGCGGGGAATGATCTTTGCACGCTCAGAGACGTACTTACGCAGACGGGGCACGTCCTTGTAATCGATGGTGTCGATACGATCGACACAGAAGCTGCAAACCTTCTTGCGGCCGCGACGCATGGGGCGTGCGGGGCGAGAGCCTTCGGTTCTTTCAAAAGCCATTGCTTATTACCTCCTATTGGATTTTTTAACGGATTGACCGTTTCGTGTCAGAACGGCAGGTCGTCGCTGTCGTCGATGACGGCGAAGTCGTCTGCATTGCCGGCAGAGTAGCTGGGAGCTGCCTCCACAGCGGCCGGGCGGGCAGGCGCTGCGTTCTGGTAGGCGGGAGCAGAATGATGATTCTGATAATTTGCTCCGCCGCCTGCATTGCTGTTTTTGGGGCCTGCAAAGTTGATATTGTTGGCTACCACTTCCACAGCGGTGCGGTTGTTGCCGTTCTTATCCTGATACTGGCGGGTCTGAAGACTGCCTTCAATGGCGATCAGACTGCCCTTTTGGAAATACTTGCAAACAAACTCTGCCTGCTGACGCCATGCAACGATATCGATGAAATCGGCCTGACGCTGCTCGCCCTGACGCGCAAAATTGCGGTCACAGGCAATGCGGAAGCTGCACACATTGGTACCCTGCTGGGTGGTGCGCAGTTCGGGATCCGCCACAAGACGGCCCATGATGGCAACAACATTCAACATTTTACGGTCTCCCTTTCTGTCACAGAAGAATTACTCCTCGTGAGCAATGATCAGGCTGCGCATAACACCTTCAGTGATCTTGTACACACGGTCCAGCTCAGCAGGGAAGCTGGGCTCGCTGGTGAAGTCGATCACGGTGTAAACGCCTTCCTCCTCGTCGTTGATGGGGTAGGCCAGACGGCGCTTGCCCCACTCGTCGATGGAATCGATCGTACCGTTAGCCTCGATCAGGGACTTGAACTTACCAACCAGAGCGGCGGTAGCCTCCTCGTCGAGAGCGGCGCTGGTAATCAGCATGGTTTCGTACTTTGCCATTTTGTAGCACCTCCTTTTGGACTTGAGGGCCTCAAGGTTATGAGGCCAAGGTACACGATCCTGCGGTTTCACAGGACTGTGCGGCGTGTCTGTTCAGACAGCAATTTATTATAGCAAGTGTTTTGCACTTTGTCAAGCATTCTGGCAAAAAAATCTGCACGAAAATAAAACGGGTCTGCGGCTAAACTTTAGTCGGATTTTCGCCGGGATGGTTTTGATTTTCACAAGCCGACAAGTTATAATGTAAAATAGGGTAGGCCAGGACGCGCGGTCGGGCCTGCCGGGCGTGAAAAACGCAAAATTGAGTAAAGGAAGGTTATTTGAATGTATTCGGTTTTCCGTAACCTGGCAATCATCATCCTCAGCGCAAAGTTCTTTGGTCTGGTGGCCCGCAAGTGCAAGGCCCCGCAGGTGGTGGGTGAGATCCTTGCCGGTTTGATCATCGGCCCCTGTGTGCTGAATCTGGTGCAGACCAGTGATGCCATCTCCACCTTTGCGGAGATCGGCGTGGTCATGCTGATGTTCACCACGGGCCTTGGCACCAATCTGAAGGAACTTATCAAGGCCGGCCCCATCGCCACCCTGGTCGCCTGCGTGGGCGTAGCCGTTCCGCTGGTGGGCGGCACGCTCCTTTATAGCATCTTCTATGGGTTTGCTGCCGTGGGCAGCACGGAGTTTTACAAGGCGCTTTTCATCGGCACGATCATGACCGCCACCAGCGTGTCCATTACGGTGGCGACCCTGCAGGAGCTGGGCCACCTGAAGAGCTTTCTCGGCACCACCATCGTCAGTGCCGCCGTCATCGATGATGTCATCGGCATCGTAGTCCTCACCTGCGTGCTGGGCGCAAGCTCCGGCACCGGCACGGGTCTGGGCAAGGTGCTCATCAATACGGTGCTGTTCTTTGCCACTGCCGTGGGCGTGGGCGTTGTGGCTCACTTTGCTATGACATGGCTGGACAAGCGCAATCCCCACACCCAGCGCATCACCATCGTGAGCATGGCGTTCTGCTTTGCCATGGCCTACATCGCCGAGGAATACTTCGGCATTGCAGATATCACCGGTGCCTATATCGCCGGTATCGTTCTGTGCACCATGGACGATGCCCCCTACGTGGAGCGCCGCGTGGATATCAGCAACTATGTGCTGTTCGCACCGGTCTTTTTCGCGAGCATCGGCTTGAAGACCGACATCAGCGGCCTGACGCCGGAAATCTTCCTGTTCTGTGTCTGCTTCGTCATTGTGGCACTTATCACCAAGATCATCGGCTGCGGCCTTGCGGCCAAGATCTGCCGCTTCAACTGGGGCGACTCCCTCAAGATCGGCGTTGGCATGATGACCCGCGGCGAGGTGGCGCTGATCGTGGCCCAGAAGGGCCTGGATGTCGGCGTGGTGGACTCGGTCTACTTTACCGCTGTGATCCTGCTGATCGTGGTGTCCAGTGTGGCAACTCCGCTGGTGCTGAAGGTGCTCTTCACCAAAGCCCCGCCGACACCGCATCCGAGCCAGAGCGAAGCATAAAAATGGGAGGTCCATCCTGGGGATGGGCCTCCTGTTTTTATGTTGGACGCGGAAAATGGCACAATTTCCGAAGAACGATGGATTCCGGCCGGAAGATAGTGTATAATGAAAAATAAATGTAAAATCCGGAAAGGACTTTTTCGTATGGGAATCGTAGTCATCGGCGCAGTTTTTGTGGACATCAAGGGATATCCGCTTTCGACTTACATCCCCGGCGGACGAAACGCCGGGCGTGTGGAGCAGGTACACGGCGGAGTGAGCCGCAACGTGGTGGAGGATATCGCCAATGTAGAGCTGCGCCCTACCTTTGTCAGTCTGGTGGACGACACCGGCATGGGACAGGATGTGATCAACAAGCTGGAGAACCACAAGGTGAACACCAAGTACATCCAGCGCGTGCCGGACGGCATGGGCACCTGGCTGGCCATCTTTGACAACGACGGCGATGTGCATGCAGCCATTTCCAAGCGGCCGGACACCACCCCGCTGATTGGGCTGCTGGAAGAGCAGGGAGACGAGATCTTTCGGGACTGCGACAGCATCGCGCTGGAGCTGGACCTCGAAAAGGAGACCGTCAAGCAGACGCTGCGCTACGCCAAAAAGTACGGCAAAAAAGTGTACGCGGCGGTCTCCAACATGAGTATTGCCATGGAGCGCCGGGATTTCCTGCAGCAGATCGATTGCTTTGTGTGCAACCAGCAGGAAGCCGGGCTGCTGTTCTCCGATGATTACGGCCATCTGGCCCCGGACGAGATGTGCCGGGTGTTGGCGGCCAATGTCCGGAGCGCAAACATCCCCTGCATGGTGGTCACCATGGGCGACAAGGGCGCAGTCTATGCCCAGGCGGACGGGGACTGCGGCATTGTTCCGGCCAAGAAGGTGGATGTGATTGACACCACCGGCGCAGGCGATGCCTTCTTTGCCGGCACCACCATCGGCCTGACCTACGGCAAAACGCTGGCCGAGTCCTGCGAAATCGGCAGCCGACTGGCCGCATCGGTCATCTGCATCACCGAGAACGTCTGCCCCCGCTTCCGCCCGCTGGAATTCGGGCTGGACGTGCCGGTCGTGGATTGAAACGTATCAACAAGAACGAGCAGGGGAGAGCGCACTGAAAGATGCAAAATGAAATGAAGATCCGTAAGGCAGAGGAAAAAGACATTCCCAGACTTCTTGCGCTGCTGGGGCAGGTATTGCAGATCCATGCAGAGATCCGACCGGATGTTTTTATTCCCGGCACCACCAAATACACGGTCTGCGAGCTGGCAGAGCTTTTGAAGCAGGAGGACAAACCCGTCTACGTTGCCGTGAACGAGGAGGATGTGTGCATGGGCTACGCCTTCTGTCAGATGCGCGAGCAGCCATTTTCCACGAATATGGTGCCCTTTAAGTCACTGTTCATCGACGATTTGTGCGTTGACCAGCAGGCACGGGGACAGCACATCGGAGAAAGCCTGTTTGAATATGTGAAGCAGCAGGCAAAAGAGCAAGGCTGCTATGAAGTGACGCTGAACGTCTGGGCAGGAAACACCTCGGCGGAGCACTTCTACGAAAAAATGGGCATGAAGACGAAGGAACGGCAGATGGAATATATCCTGTGAACCGGGCGGCAAACATTCTTTTTTGAAAACGGTGTAACGTCAAACGTTGAGGGTGTATCGGAACCGCCTGCAAAAAGCCTGAAAACGGTGCAGGCGAAGCAATGCACCACCAAAAAAACTGGCTTCAGCAAAAAGAAAAGCACCATGCTTCCTACGAAGTACGGTGCTTTTTTTGTGGAGAATACCGGGACCGAACCGCTGACCTCTGAGGAAGCAAATCAGTTTCCAGATACCTCCCGATGAAACCGCCCTGCGGGAACTGTCGGAGGGTGTTATCGAAAAGCTGAAACTGCTGACCGATGCAGAGTTTGCCGAACTGGAATTTCCACTGGACTGATTTTTGCCGCCTGCGGGCGGCGTACATAAAGTATTTTGTTCTTCCAAAAGATATGCTATAATCAAATTAGACAAAATTCCTCTCTTCAAGCGATTTCTCCGCAATTTTCCTGTGGCTCTGCTCGTATCAAAAATAAGGGACTGAATTTTAATTGTCAGAACGGAGGAACCATTATGGCAATCTTTGAAAAGACCATCCGAAACAAAAACTTTGACAAGCTGCTTCGGAAGCTGGAAAATGAAATCCCGGACAGCAGTTGGTCGGAAGATTTAGAGGCAGGCAGTGATTTCAAAGAGGGCGATGCCCGGTGCAGTGTCCGTGTATTTGAACGGTACAGCATGATGGGCGGCAACCGCCTGAGTCTGACACTGACCATGTTCCAGAATGCGGACAGTCCGATCCGGCTGTCTGCCATCACCGCATGAGGCAGTCAAGCGGTGTTCTTCAAGGTGAACACCCTCGGAGAAGAATCTTTTCTGGACGATGTAAAGGACCTGCTGGAAGAAATTTGGGAGGAATAAGATGTTTTACGCTGGAATTGATATGCTGTTCAGCATTCTGTTTCCCATCCTGTTCCTTGTGGTTATGGGCATGATCCTATACACCATCATCGGAAATATCAGCACATGGAATAAAAACAACCATTCGCCGCGGCTGACTGTTCCGGCAACGGTTGTGGCAAAGCGAACGGAAGTTTCTCGCCACCATACAGACAATACGATGGCGCATACGTTCACGACCTATTATGTGACCTTTCAGGTAGAGAGCGGCGACCGCATGGAGCTTACCGTAAGTGGTTCGGACTACGGAATGCTTGTGGAGGGCGACATTGGAAAGCTGAGTTTTCAGGGCACCCGCTATCTTGGGTTTGAGCGGAGCTAATTGCAGCACAATATAAGATGCCTAAAAAGCTATCGAAATTTCAGAATATGTTGTTTCGACTTATGCCAAATTCAATGTTCAAACAAATTGGTTTCAAAAAAGCAGATGTAATCAACTTGTGCAACACGATGTCTGAATTGGATTTCAGCGATTCGTTATGTACTGAACTCGACAACTCGGAATTTGTGGAGAGATTTCCTGAACTTTCCTTATTTTACAGGCTTTTCAGCCCATTAAATAGTGAAATGATATGTATTTTCCCTTATTTTTGCCCTTATGCGGAATCCGCAAGGGAAATAAGGGGAATTTTTGTCGCATTGCATATCAATAATTGGTTCAGTGAACCAATTTTGATTTAAGCATTGCTCGCTACTTTATCAAGAAGTCTTGCGGAATCCCGTTTTGCTTTTCTTGTTGAGTGAGCGTAAATATTCATTGTGGTACTGACATCAGAGTGTCCTAACAGTTCCTGTACATCTTTCGGTGCAGCCCCATTGGAAAGCAGATTGCTGGTGTAGGTGTGACGTAACTGGTGGAAATGGAAATCTTCAAATCCTTCCAGTTTCTTTGACACTGATCTGCATACAATGCCGAGTGTACTCGGCAGTTCCAGGGAGCCATCCGGTCGCAGGCAGACAAAGGAGATTTCTTTGTAATCTGCCGGGACTTCCTGTGTACCGTCAAGATGATAGTATTCATAATAGACCCTGTTTTTCACATGCACTTCTTTGTAGTAATTGCGGTGATAGAGTTCGCTATACTGCATCCGGTTTTTGAGCTGCTCTTTTCTGGTAGCTTTCAGTATTTCAGTCAGAGTATCTCCAAAATCAACAATTCTTACTTTTTTCCGTTTCGTTGGTCCAATAATGTTTTTGTGTTTCATGCCGTCGTAGCGGATACTGCGTTTTATGGTCAGGCATTGTTCTTCAAGGTTAATGTCCTGCCATGTAAGACCACAGGTTTCCCCGATACGGAGTCCAGCATAATACGCAATCTGAATCGGCAGAATGGCAGGTGGGTTTTTCTTTTCCAGATACTTGATAAGTCGCTCATAATCCTCGTGTGAAATCGGCTGTGTGCTTTCTTCCACTTCATCATCAGAAAAGAGGTCAACTTCCTCTGTCTGTCGTTTCAGCTTGATATATTGCATCGGATTGAAACTGATTAACTGTTTTGGAAATACTGCAAAACGGAATGACTGCTGTAACACTGCGGAAAAAGAATGGATATAATCTTTGCTGTATCCTTTTCTTACTTTCCCATCTGGAAACTCACCACCAAATGTAAGCAGGTCGAGGAAACCCTGTAAATGTTCGGCAGTAACTGTTTTCAGCTTTCGGTCTGCAATCGGGTGTTTCTTGATACATCGGATTGCACCAAGATAATTTTCCACTGTACCGTTGCTGAGTGTCCCAGTTTTCAGTTCTTCTTCTGCCCACATGTCCAGAAGTTCCCCTACGGTAAGATTATCTGCCTTTGCAACAAACTTCTTATCTTCGTAGTCTTCCAGTGCCTTGCGGAGAAGCTTTTCCGTCTCACTTTTACTTTCGGTTCCGGCATATTCTTTCTGAACCATTTTTCCGCTTGCGTCCTCTACATAGAAGCGATAGTACCATTTCTTTCCTTTTTTTCTAACAGATCCTTTTGCCATAATCGTATGTCTCCTTTCGATATCAGACAATCGGAACTGTTGAAATGCTTCTTGCGTGTAGGCATCTTATGGACAAGTCCATAAGCCAATTCGCCGCTCGTCAAATCTGTAAACAGCCTGACTCGCTTGTGCTCATTGTATCACAACTCCGGTTGCCTTACTATACCGATTCAGAATCGTCATACATAACTTCGGATAAAAGATTTGCAAGCCTTTGTTCTGCCGCTTCCGGTTTCTTTGAATAGAGCCTTACAACATCTGCCATATCGTTAAATGCGTTGACAGTATGTGTGATCTCCCTGAGAAACATAATCTCATTATATTCATCTTTCGATTCAAATCCCATTACTTTAGCAATGTCCACATCTTTAGTACTGCCTTTGTAATTTTTACAGGCGAACTGAAACGAATCCAGAAACAGTTCATATTGCTTTAACATTAACAGCAGTAAGTCTTTAGAAAAAGCGTCTTCTGTTTTATTAAGATCAAGAGGTAACTGTTTAAGAATATCGCCCATCACATCACGAATCTGCAATTCTTTCTTATCCGTAATATCAGTTTCATATTCATCGGTTTCCCCTTTGAGCCATTCAATCGATACATGAAGTGCTTCCGAAAGACCTTCCAGTACCATCTTTTTGGTATTGTCAATCGAACCATTCTCATAACGCAGGATTGTGGAAGCGGTAACTCCCATCTTCTCTGCGACATAAGGCTGTGTCAGATTTAATTCCAGACGGCGCTGTTTTGCCCTGCTGCCGATCAGCTTGCGTAGTTCTTTATCTTTCATGCTGATGTGCCTCCTTTTTCGGTATGTCATTACTATACCACGCAACAAAATATATTGCAATATGCAATTTTAAGAAAAGCAGCAAAATTTCATAATGCTTGACAAAGCAATATAAACACGCTATACTGACAGCACAAATGAAATTGCATAATGCAATTCGAAAGGAGGTGGTCATATGACGCAAAGAAAGATTGCCTTATCTATTGAGGAAGCTGCTGATTATACGGGAATTGGCAGGAACACCCTGCGAAAGTTGGTAGAGTGGAAGAAACTTCCGGTATTGAAGGTTGGGAGAAAAGTCCTGATCAAAACGGATATGCTGGAACTTTTTATGGAAGCCAACGAGGGCAGGGACTTGAGGGATAAGGGAAATGTGAAAGCAGTCACAAGAAACGGTTCAACTTAAAAAAGCGGTTCCCGAAGAAACCGCCAAAGGTTCTATCAGACCGGAGTCATGATATACCTACACGCAAGCAGATTATACCATGTACTTCGTCTGACAGACAACAGGAAACTTATGTTTGGAAAAAAAGAAAGGACGATGATATTTATGGCAAGATCAACAAAGAGTTATGAGGAGCGTATGCTCCAGTTGGAAAAGAAAGAACAGGAAAGCCTTGAGAAAGCAAAACAGTATGCAGCACAGAAACGGGAACTGAAGAAACGTCAGAAAGATGTGGAAACCAAAAAACGGACACACAGGCTCTGCCAGATTGGCGGTGCAGTGGAATCGGTACTGGGTTCTGCGATTGAGGAAGATGATATCCCAAAGCTGATCGGCTTCTTAAAAAGGCAGGAAGCAAATGGGAAATTCTTCTCAAAGGCAATGCAGAAAGAGCCAGTTGCAAATACGGAGGAAGTGTAATGCCGGAGGGAGTGGAGTTTCCATTCCCTTCATTGCTTTTTTATGAAGGGCGCACTTATGGACAACCAGAGGTCGTCCGTATAAGTTTGCCACAGGTGGCAACCGGTCTGTGCTTACGCTTGCCGGGCTCGTTCCGTCGGCGGGGCTTTCAGCCAGACCTGCTCATGCCGCAGGAGGCACTCTTCGCCAGAGGGGCACATTCCATGCAGGCTGTTATGCACAGGGCACTCTTACGCAGAGGGTGCTCCGGCAGATACCATTTTCTTTTAGGAAAAACGTTACCTGCCGGAAATCAAAGCCGGATACGGCAGAATGGGGGAAACGGAGCATGGCGATTTTTCATTATACAGTAAAGATTGTTGGACGCAGCAAAGGAAAATCCATCATATCGGCGTCTGCTTATCTCAATGGCGATGTGATGAAAAATGAAGAAACAGGCAGGATCAGCTACTATACTTCAAAAAAAGAAGTCGTTTATACCAGCCTGCTGATGTGTGAAAATGCACCACAGGAATGGCAGAATGTACCTGCTGAAAATATCAGACGGTTCCAGAAATCTGTCCGATATAAAAGGGCAGATAACCAAAATGCTGCACTGGAAAAATTCAAACTTACTTTTCAGAAGCAGCGTTTATGGAATGAAGTCTTGAGGATAGAAAAAAGTTCAGATGCACAACTCGGCAGGTCATTTGAGTTCTCACTTCCGAAAGAATGGAGCCGACAGGAACAGATTGATTATACAACTGAATATATTCAAAAGACCTTTGTAGATAAGGGAATGTGTGCGGATTGGAGTATCCACGATAAAGGAGATGGTAATCCCCATGTGCATTTACTGGTGACGATGCGACCATTCAATTCAGACCACTCATGGGGTAACAAAGAAATCAAGGATTGGGAGTTTGTCAGAGATGAAAATGGAAATATTGTGGTGGATGAATCCCATCCGGACTGGTGGCAGGATAAAAAGGACCCTGACCGTCATGGAATCCGAATCCCCGTACTTGATGAAAATGGAGTCCAGAAAGTCGGGACAAGGAACCGCAAACAGTGGAAACGTGTATTAACCGATGCTACCGGGTGGAACAATCCGAAAAATTGTGAGCTATGGCGGAGCGAATGGGCAAACGTCTGTAATGCACATTTGAAAACGGAAAATCACATTGACCACCGTTCTTATGCAAGGCAGGGAAAATTAGAGATACCGACGATCCATGAGGGCGCAGATGCCAGAAAAATTGACGAGAAATTTCAAAACGGACAGACATCCTCTACTTCATGGAAAGTAGAGGAAAACCAGATCATAAAAAGACAAAATGCACTGCTGGATAAAATACAGATTTCTTTTGGAAAAGTATCCAGTGCATTAACACAATGGAAGGAGCGATTGCGTGACATTAGAAGAAAGCCGGGAAGTCATTCCCATGATGGAGACAATGATAAACCAGATCGAGGAACAGCAGAATATTATGGCAGAGATGGTACAGGAATTGCAGGAACGGGACAGGCAGCTCCTGTCTTTTCAGGAGCAGAACCAGAGTTTAAAAAGCTTAAACAGCGAATTATCCAGGCTGCTAAATCTTTTGCCAGATACAGAAGAACTGCTCTCACAGATCGAGCAACAGAAAACCAGAATCGAACAGTTGGAAAACGAGAATCAGCAATGGCAGGAATTAACGCAGAAGCTGAACAACGAGAACAGCTTATTGCAGAAACAGAACAGCGAATTGCTGACCTTAAACAGCAGATAGAGAAAGCGAGGGAGATCGATGAGCGAATGCAGAAACTTAGAGAACGTCGGGCAGGTGGAAGAACTTCTGCTGATGACCGAACAGATGCAGGACGAACTGGATCAGAAAGACCAGACAATCCAGGAACTAAACAGGCAGCTAAGCGAATCGCTGACCTTGAACGAGAAATTGAACAGCGAAAACAGAGCCGAGAATATCGAAGCATTGCGGACAAGATTAAGGCAAACAGAGGAACGATTGACCAGCGAGACAGACAGCAGGAAAAGAGCCGACGCAGAAGCCGTGGCATGGAAATTTAAGTATGAAAAAGCAGAGCAGGAAAAACTTTATGCACAGACACACCAAAAGACGGTAGAGGTAGCTGTTGAGAAAAAAGTGCCTTATGAGAAATGTGAAAAATGTGACCGTACTGCTTACCGGAAAGCAAAAGAAAAATGCGATAGCCGTAAAAGCCAGTTAGAAAAGAAATATAAAAATATGACGATTGGTTATGAAAGTATCTTGTTTCTACTGGCATGGTACAGCATAACAACAACACTGTTTACTGCGATTCTTTCGCCGGTTTTCCTTAACGACTGTATCGTCTTTTTCGGTGCGTTAGGAAAAGGAATGGGAAGTTTATTTCGGGAGTTTGTGACAGGTGCAGACTCTTTCGGACAGTTAAGCAGTGGAATACCTAACAGTATTCTTTCCGGGATTGTGTACTGGCTGATTGCCGGTACTGTCATGGCAATTTTATTCGTAATAACCGGGTGGCTGATAATCGGGATTGGTTATCAGGTAGGAAAAATCTACCGGAAATATTGTTGGGATATCATCAGTATCGTGGTAGCGATAACGAGTACAGCTGTTGTAATTTACTTTGGAGAATGGATTAAAAACGCTAATCCGATAAATCTTATTGTATTGCTATTACTGTCGCATATTATTTATATTGGAATCAGATGTTATGTGAAAGACTGGATGGAAGAACGAGGATATTATTAAAAGAGGGCAGGGAAATTTCATAATCTTCTTGTCCTTAGTAAGGGACTATTGATTGTTTATATAAAGAAAAAGTATATAAATAAATCTTGACAATTAGTACGAACTCGGACTATAATATAAAAGTCCGGATTCGTACTAATTTAAGGAGGAAAAAGATGAGAAAAGATAATAATATTATAATACAGTTGCAACGATATTATGCTTTATGGAAAGAATGTACAGCAATGTATGAGGAATGGTCAAAGGATCAGGGACTGTCTTCAAATGGAGTTTTTGCTTTGCATTCATTTTATGAAAGTAATGGAAGATGCACGCAGAAAATGATAAGTGAAAAATGGAATATACCTAAGCAAACGGTAAATACGATACTAAAAGATTTTCAGAAAAAAGGATACATCAATATGGTATCTGATGATTCAGACAAGAGAAATAAGCTGATATGCCTCACAGAATCAGGAATGGAATATACGAAAGATATCATAGAAAAACTGCACTCAAAAGAAATATATGTAATCGAAAAAATGGGATTAGAGAATATAGAAAGTCTTAATGATAATACAGAACTGTTTATCAGACTTTTCAAGGAAGGAGATTGTAAGAAAAATGAATCATAAATCATTATTTTTTAAATATGTTATTCCATCTATTATAGCATTTGCATTATCAGGAATATATGCGATAGTGGATGGATATTTTGTAGGCAATACCATAGGAGATGCTGGACTTTCGGCTATTAATATTGCATATCCGATTGAGGCTTTGATTCAGGCTCTTGGAACAGGAATTGGTATGGGAGGAGCTGTTTATTACTCAATTAATGCAGCAGAAAAGAAAGGAAAACGGGCAGAAGAATTTATTGCTACAAGCTGGTGGCTTCTTGTAATAGTAAGTGTTATCAGTACCATAATTATTTACTCCTTTTCGTCTAAAATTTTAGGATTGCTTGGAGCAGATGGAATTATATTAACAAATGCGACAGATTATATCAAAATTATAGCACTTGGAGCAATATTGCAGATTCTTGGAACTGGAATGATGCTATTCATTAGAAATTATGGAAACTCTTTCTGGTCAATGTTTGCGATGGTTGGTGGATTCATAACCAATATTGTTCTGGATTTTATCTTTGTATGGATATATGAAATGGGCATGAAAGGTGCAGCCACAGCTACAATAGCCGGACAGGGTGTGACTGCAGCAATTGCAATCATATACGCATTATATAATAAAAAGTTTTATGTGTATGTATCCTTAAAAAATGTAAAAGAAATGTGTGGCGCTATATTCAGAGTAGGTCTTGCACCATTTGGGCTAGCATTGACTCCTAATATTTCATTGGTGTTTATAAACCGATTCTCCGCTTCTTATGGGGGAGAAAAAGCTATTGCAACTTATGCATGTGTATCCTATATTATCTGTATCATATATCTCATATTGCAGGGCGTAGGTGATGGAAGTCAACCTTTAATGAGCCGTTTTTATGGTGAGAAGGATCAAGAAAGCCTGAGAGGAGTTCAGAGAATGGCATACATTTTTGCAATAATTCTTGCTGTTTGTGGTGGAATTATCATGTATGTAAACAGAGCAAATATTGGAGGGGTTTTCGGAGCTTCTTATGAAGTAAGTATTGAGATTTCTAAAATTGTACCTATATTTTTAGTGTCATTACCATTTGTTGCGATTACCAGAATAGCGACAGCTGGATTTTATGCTACTGAAAAAAGTGGATTGTCATACATTCTTATATTCATTGAACCAGTATTGATGCTGATATTTATGCTTGTTTTACCACCTTTATTTGGTGGACAGATTATGATATGGTGGAGTACGGTATTGGCACGTGTTTTTTCAGCGATTCTGGCATTCATACTAATAAAATATTGCGAAAAGGGAGATTTGCAATATGGAATACAGAAAATTTAACAATCAGATAGTAGCAAGAATAATCTAGGTTTATCTATTGTATTTTTAAGGACAGCCTCATAGCAATAGGGCTGTCCTTTTAAAATTATGAAGCTAATTTTTAATAAATTCTAGTAGATTTTGATTGGAATAATCATAACTCTAATGAATCTTCAGCATCTACCCACATCTGTAAATTCCCATCAAGATATAACCTTGCATATTCTAATGGCTCATCGATTGCAAGCGATGTCAAAGCACAATCAGATCCAGGTGTGGTTCTTAAATTTTTTTCTGCTTCCCAACAATCAATACGGAGTATATAGCCCGTATTAGTATATACATCAATGCTGTTGCACTGTGGATTGTATTCTGCAAATATTGTTCTCATCGTATCCCATCTCCTTATCATTTAATCAATCAGTAGTAGCAAAAATTAAGAAGCATTTCAATCAGTTCACCATGTCACTTTTATTTTGTGTTATACTGTCTTATAGATTTTTCTTGCCCTTGTATTTGCCCTTATCAGAGTGCATAAACACTGATGGGACGATATAACACAAGGGAAATAATAAGGGAAAGCTCACCTGCGACAAATCCAGTGTTTTCAAGGGGTTGCGAAGAATTTAATAATAAAATATAACAGTTATTAAATTTCTTAAAACAGGTGAAATCTCAATCGGAATTTGACAAAGGAGTGTGATTATATGGGTAAAGCGATTTTGGCAGCAATCGTTACATTGATTGTTGGTTATTTAGGTACGGTCGTAGGACTTGAACTTTTAGGTAATTGGGTTGAGTTTGGATTGCTCATTGCTATTGCAGTAATGGGTGCTTTTATCATCTACTTCAATGACAAGAAGTAAGACAATTCCAGTTTGTCGATGGTTGTCAACTGGGATAGTGTCATAAACTATCGCTCTAAAAAAATCATAACCCGCAAAAAAGTGGTCTTGATAGCCGGAAGAAAAGCAGACCTTTGACCGTCTGCTGGAGATGGCAGAAAAGTTTGCCGCAAAACACGAATAAACTACCATAGATTCCATAAGCGAGTGACCTGAAAAGGCCGCTCGCTTTTTTGTTTCCAACGAGATTGAAGGGAGGAACGCTACCCCAACGCCAAAAAAGTGACCAAGGCAGAATAAATCCCATATTTCCCCTTGCGCTTTTGCTGGAAAACAGGTATAATATTCTCTGGATAAAAGGGAGTAAGGGGCGTACTTTAGTTGAAAAACGGGTGCGCTGTGCTGCAGCGACACCCCCGGCAGAAATGCCCGATGCAGTACCAGAAGCTTGAGACTTTTATTACACTTTCCCGTTTCTGGGCAGGATGTAATAAAGGTCTTTTTTTGTGCCTCTGCCGCTATTATTAAAAAGGAGAGATATTATGCTGATCCCTGTTCTGTTATTTATCGTGGGCCTGCTGTGCCTCATCAAGGGCGGTGACTGGTTCGTGGATGGTGCCACGGGCATTGCCCGCCGCTTCCGTGTGCCGGAGCTGCTCATCGGTGCCACCGTGGTGTCCATCGGCACCACCCTGCCGGAGGTGATGGTCTCCACCACCTCGGCCTTTACCGGCCACGGCGAGATCGCCTATGGCAACGCCATCGGTTCGATCATCTGCAATGCATCGCTCATTGCGGCCCTCACCATTGCGGTGAAGCCGGGCAAGGTAGACCCCAAGAGCCTGCGCACGCCGGTGCTGTTCTTCTTTGTGGCAGCGGCCTTCTATGCCGGTGTGGCCTACACCACCGGCTACTTCTCCCGCCCGGTGGGCCTGATCCTTCTGGCCATGTTCGCAGCGTATATCATCTGCAACGTGATGGCCATGAAGAACGCCCCCGCCCCGGAAGAGGAAGAGCAGGCTGAGGAAGGCTCCTTTGCCAAGGAGCTGGGCCTGCTGGCCGTGGGCGCGGTGCTCATTGCCGTGGGTGCCAACCTGCTGGTGGATAACGGTACCCTGATCGCACAGGCACTGGGCGTGCCGGAGTCGGTGATCGCGCTCACCTTTGTGGCACTGGGCACCTCGCTGCCGGAGCTGGTCACGGCCATCACCTCGCTGGCAAAGGGCCACGGTGCACTTTCGCTGGGCAATGTCATTGGTGCAAACGTGTTCAATCTGGTGCTGGTGAGCGGTGTTTCCGCCACGGTGGCACCCTTTAGCATTCCGCAGAACTCCACCATCGCAGGCATGAACGCCTCGCTGGTGCTGGAGTTCCCGGTCATGTTTGCCGTGATGCTGCTGCTCACCCTGCCCGCTCTCTTCAAGGGCAGGCTGAGCCGCCCGCAGGGCATTGCGCTGCTGTGCATCTATGCCGCCTTCTGCGCCGTGCAGTTCAGCATCTGATCTGTTGTAAACGTAAAATATTTAAGGCTGCTGCACAGGGTTTTGTGCAGCAGCCTTTTTATGTGGGATGATTTTGAATGCGCCCCGCTTAAGCCTTCCCCCGGTGGGTGAAGGCTTAAGCGGGGCGGTACAGTTCCCGGCTGACCCGTAAAGTTTCCGGGCGTGTCCGCTCTCCCCTTGGGGGAGCTGGTGCGGGAGCGCCTGAGAGGGCGAGGCAAAACCCTGACGGCTTTGCCTGAGAGGGTAAAAAAGTGGGTCAGAAGCGACCACAGGCGTTTCTGACCCACAAATAGAACGATATTTTTGTTTTACAGCTGGCAGGCGGTATCGTAGCCGGTGCGGATGGCGTTGGAGATATCCGCAGCCTTGCCGGCGGCATCGCCAATGGAATACACCGGGATGCTGGCAGCTTCCAGCGCAGCAGCGTCAAATTCGTTGGAGCGTGCGCCCATAGCCAGCACGATGTAATCGCAGGGGATGGTCACCTCTGCGCCGTCCTTGTTCTCGCAGACGACGGCGTCCATACGGAACTCCTTGACCTTGTGGCTGGGGTACTGCTCCACGCCATAGGTCTTATAGTTTTCCAGCAGGGTGGGCAGAATGGTGGTGCTCTCGCCTGCGGCGATCTTGTCCATCATCTCGATAACGGACACCTTGCAGCCGCGGGCAGCCAGATACTCTGCGGTCTCGCAGCCCACCATGCCGCCGCCGATGACGGCAACCGTGCCGTACACCTGCTGTTCACCGGCCAGAACCTTCCATGCATCGGCCACGTTCACGCTGTCGATGCCGGGGATGCGGGGTGCGGCGCTGTGTGCGCCCACAGCGTTGATGACGGCCTCAAAACCGGCATCCTTCAGCTGCTCTGCGGTGCGGGTCTGACCCATGCACAGGTGCACACCGGCATTGCAGACCGCGTGGATCAGGTCCTGTGCGGCGCGGCGCATCTCCTCCTTGCGGGGAGGTACGCAGGCAATGTTCAGCTGGCCGCCCAGAGTGGTGGTCTTTTCAAACAGGGTCACGTCATGGCCGCGCAGCGCTGCCACACGGGCGGCTTCCAGACCGGCAGGGCCGCCGCCGAGGACGGCGATCTTCTTTTTCTGCGCTGCGGGCTGGATGCTGCGGGTGTTCTCGTAGCCGTTCTCCGCGTTCAGCACGCAGGAGAGGAACTGACGGTTCTGGATGGCATCGGTGCAGCCCTTGTTGCAGCTGATGCAGCGGCGGATATCGCAGGCCTTCCCGGCAGCGATCTTGGTGCCCCAGTCGGGGTCTGCCAGCAGCGGGCGACCCATGGCAACTATGTCGGCCATGCCGCTCTCGATGACACGCGCAGCCATGTCGGCATCCACGATACGACCCACGGCGCTGACCGGCACATTGACGGCCTTTTTGATGTCCCCGGCGATTTTGACGAAGAAGCCGTAGGGCTGTACGCCCATGGGAGGAATGGTGTCGGCCATGTTGCCGGTGTGGTTGGCCTGCGCAACGTGGAACATATCCACGCCGTCCTCTACCAGCCACTGAGCAAACTGCACGGCGTCGGCTTCGTCAATGCCGCCCTTGCCGCGCTGCGGGGTGACGATGGACAGCTTGTAGTCGATGACCATATCCGGCACAGCCTTGCGGATGGCGCGGGTCAGCATGCGGGCAAAGCGGACGCGGTTCTCCAGACTGCCGCCGAACTTATCGGTGCGGTGGTTCATGCGGGTGGAGCACAGGCAGCCGTTCAGGCGGTCGCCGTGGATCTGGATGACGTCCACACCGGCCTTCTGTGCACGCACTGCGCAGGCGCACATCTTATCGATGATGGCCATCAGCATCTCCTCGCTGACCTCATCGGTGAAGAACATCATGTCGTGATGCAGGCGCTGACGCATCTCATCAAACTTTTTCTGCATAAACAGACTGTTGATGGCGTCTACGTCGTACTCCGGGTGGAAGAGCTGGACGCCCAGCTTGGTGCCGTAGGCGTGTACGCTGTCGGCCAGTGCCTTGAAGGCAGGGATCTGGCTGTCGTCAAACAGCTTGGGGGTGGGAGAAAAGCTGTTGATGGGTGCCACATCGCCCATAACGATGTAACCCACACCGCCCTTTGCCAGACGGGTGTAGAAGCCCATGTCCTGCTCGCTGATCATGCCGTTTTTCTCGTAGCCGGTGGTCAGCGGGGGGAACATGATGCGGTTTTTAAAGGTCTGTCCGCCCACCTCGATGGGCTGCAGAATCACGTTTTGCATACGAAATCCTCCTTGCAGATACGCTTTGCTTTACAGATTTGCTTTGATGAATGCTGCGGTCTTTTCCTCCACGGCGGCACGGGCTGCCAGCGTGGCAAAGTTGTGGCCGCCGCCTGCAATGGTGTCCACATCGGGTGCGGTGTACACCTGTGCGTAACGGTTGCAGGTGCCCTCGTCCACCAGACGGTCATCGTCGGCGCGCAGCAGCAGCACCGGGCCGTTGTAGCCCTTGGCCTCGGTAAAGGGGTCGGGGTGCTTTGCCATCTCGTAGTTAAAGGCCATCTTGTAGCACAGACCCTCCATGTCGGCGTAGTCCTTGCCGGTCTGCATAATGCCGTCGGCGCGCTGGGCGCAGCCGAACCACATCCCGGCGCCCGGGCACAGCAAAATCAGGCCGTGGGGCTGGATGACCGGTGCGCAGGAGGCGGCAATGTAGCCGCCCATGCTCTGGCCGGAGAGGAACAGCTTTTCGCTGTCCACATAGGGCTGTTCAGCGGCCCATGCAAAGATATCCTGTGCATCGGTGTGCAAGCCGTCAAAGCTCATATCCTCGAACTCGCCGTCGCTCTCGCCGTTGCCGTAGAAATCGAACCGGGCGCTGCCGATGCCCTGCGCTGCCAGAGCGCGGGACAGATGGGTGTACATGGACTTGTAGCCGCTGCAGCTGCCGGCAAAGCCGTGCAGATGCACCACAAAGGGTACCTTGCCCTCGGTGTCGGGCAGGGTCACGATGCCGCGCAGGGTGTGGCCATTGCGGTTTTTAAACTGAACCTGTAAGATCTTCATGGTTTACTTGCTCTCCTTTGCGGCGCGGCGAGCCTTCAGCTCGGTCAGCATCTCAGCAGTCTTCTGCTTGGTCAGGGGGTAGACGAAGAACAGGATGGCAACGGCAATGCCATAGCCCAGGAAGTAGACGCCGGTGTAGCTCTTCCAGATGGCGTTCACAACGCCTGCGGTCTGCACAGCGCCTGCGGTAACGTTGTAGCCGATGGCACCCAGCACAAAGCTGGACAGGCTGCCGGAAATGGCGCTTGCAAGCTTGCGGAAGAAGGAGTAGGTGGAGTAAACGATGCCCTCGTTGCGCTCGCCGGTCTGCAGCTCGTGGTAGTCGATGGCGTCGTTGACCATAGCCCAGATCAGCACCTGCATGCCGGAAGCGCCCAGATAGCAGATACCGTTGATGACGATGAAGATCACAGGGTTGTGGACGGGGAAGAAGAACAGGATGCCGAACACGATGGCGGCAAAGCCAGCGCCCATGCAGCACCACTCCTTCTTGCCGAACTTGTTGGCCAGAGGCTGGGTGATGGCAAAGGACAGCACAGCGTACAGCACGCTCAGCATACCGGAGACAGCCTGAATTTTAACGTTGCCGAAGAAGTCCTTATACAGGTAGGTGTTCAGACCGTTGACCACGGAAGCACCGATCATGCCGGTCAGGCTGAAGAACATAACGCCCAGCAGAGCCTTATTGTGAGAGATCTCCTTGAGCACATGCAGGTAGTTCAGCTTTTCGCCCTGCGGACGCTCGGGCACTTCCACGCGCTCCTTGCACCATACGCAGGTGATCTGCAGGCACAGCAGACCCAGCATAGCGCAGATGCAGGCCAGCATCAGGAAGCGGCCAGCCACGGGCTGGTTGTCCACATACAGGAACAGGGGGCCGATCATGACCATAACGGTCATGAAGATGGTGCCGCCAAGGCTGCGGTAGCGGGACAGTGCGGTGCGCTGGCTGACATCATCGGTCATCACGCTGGACAGAGTACCGAAGGGCACGTTGACGCAGGTGTACAGCGCCTCGTACAGAACGTAGGTGACGAACATGTAGGCCAGACGCAGGCCGTAGTTGATATTGCCTACATTGACAAAGCCAAGGATGCACAGCACTGCCATGGGGAAGGAGAAGGCGCGGATCCACGGGATGAACTTGCCGCCCTTGGTGGCCTTGCGGGAGTCCACGATGGCACCGATGATGGGGTCATTCACGGCGTCCCAGATCTTGGTGATCAGCAGCAGGATACCCACGTGGAAGGGGTTGACCTGCAGGATCAGGGTGTAGAAGATCGATAGATACATGGCGCGGTACTGCTCGGTGAAGCAGCAGCCCAGATCGCCCAGCGTATAACCGATCTTGTCCTTCATGGAGAAGGGTCGGATGGTCTTTTTCTGGTCCATTGTGTTTTATCCTCCTTAAAAACAGTGAAACCACGAGACTTTTCACACAAGTCTCTTTTCTACGTTTGCATTATACGTTAATTTTTCATCAATACATATCCAAAAAATGATTGAAAACTATCGCAAATTGATGTATTATGCAATTATAACAGATGTACTTTTCTGTTGTGTACAACAATCTGTTACACATGACAGTTTCATGGAGGACTTTTTGGTGAATTATACAGCCAAGCGTTATCTTTTTGAGCAGAGCGCCGTCCGGGAATTTTATTCCGGCGCGTATTATGATTTGTTTCTGGTCATGCGGGGCAGCGGTGTGTTCCGGTGCAGCGAGGTGGTGCTGCCCGCACAGCAGCAGAATCTCATCATCTTCAAGCCCGGTCAGGGCGGCAGACTGGAATACGCCGGTGCTTACGGCCCGCTGGAACTTATTCGGGTGCAGCTGCCCCCCAGACGCTGGCGCAGCTTTCGGACGCAGATACCGACCTTGAAAAAAGCTTCAACGTGGTGCCCTTCCGGCAGGTGGCTGTGCGCCCGGACAGCCAGATCTATATGCTGCTGAAAAACCTTGCCCGGAAGCTGCTGATGCTCCCGCAGGAGCGCACCCAGTTCGGTGCAGCGGTGTTCGAGCACGGTATTTTGCAGATGTTTGTGGTGCTGGCGCTGCGTGCCTGCATCCATGCGGAGTTCCACACCGCATCGGTCAGCCGCCACCACCTGATGCTGGACGAGGTGTTTTTGTTTATTCAGGCGCACCTTACCGAGGAACTGACGCTGGAGCGGCTGGAAAAGGAGTTCTTCGTCTCCCAGGAACATATTGCCCGGGAATTCAAACGCCAGACCGGGCAGACGGTGCACCGCTATATCGTAAAGGCGCGGTTAGACCGCTGCTGCACCCTCATCGAGCAGGGGCTGCCCATCACCGAGGTGTACAAGACCAGCGGCTTTGGCGGTTACAACCACTTTTTCCGCGCCTTTAAAAAGGAGTACGGCATGACCCCCAAGGAGTACTTCCACACCACCCGGCAGGACGCCCGGGGATGAATCCGGCAAAAGCAGCGCCGTCTGCGCCTGTGAAAAAAGCCGCCCGGTTCGCATCCGACTTCAGGGTTCGGAGCCCGGCACGGTCTGCCAAAGTTTTTTGGACATAAAAAACGCCGCATCGTACAAAACGATGCGGCAAAAACGAAAGTCTCCCCGGTAGACATTCCTATTGATTGGGACCCGCAGGCTAAGCAACAGCAACGGGCTGCGTTAGCTGATTTTTCCGCAGCCCCTTGGCAGGGCTTTGAAAAATCAGAACGCGGCCCCAACAGCTCCTCCCTGTTTCAGCCACTGGCTGCGGTCGTCGCCGTTGCACTGGGCTGATTGCTTACCCTGCTGCGCAGGGCCGTGCTGTTCGAATCCCTCCAGGTCCCAAAGCCAGCGCGCGGCTTATGTGTACGCAAAAGAAAAAGCAGCAGCGTTAAAATTACGCTGCTGCCAAAAGTGGACCTAGAGGGATTCGAACCCTTGACCTCTCGGATGCGAACCGAACGCTCTCCCAACAGTCTCGCTTTTGTGCACACCTTATGCACCGTGAGAAAAGAAAAATCAACGTATATTCGTCCATATAAAACGACCTGCCATCCCAACGGCCTTTCTTGGTCGCAAGTGTGGTTTCCAATCCGCTGATTTTCAAAAGGAAGCGATTTGGGATGTAATATGGTTGGCGGACAAGTGAGCTACAGGCCCTTGAGATGTAACTCACTTGGGGTTCAGATGTATCGCATCTCAATTTACAATAAAATACGATGTACCGTAAAAGCGCAACTTCTACTCGGAAAGAATGAAAGCTGCGCTTTTATTTTTACCCACAAAACATTTCAAAAGGAGAATGCCCATGGATAAAGACTTTATGCTGAACTACTACGACAAAATGGTACGTCCAATATGGACGGAGCTGATGAAGACACCTCGCTATCAGAGGGTGGCTTGCGAACACGACAAGCTCGAACGTGAGTTCCGGCGGCTGTTGGATGAAAAGCTGGGGCGGAAGTATCTTGAACTGGACGATGCACTGTTCCGAGTGATGGATGACATCGCAGAAGCTATGTATATGAAAGGTGCCGCAGACCGTGAGTTGATGATCCGTTAATACCATGAGTTACGACTACTTCTATGGGCAGTCGGGCGAACTGTTTTCCTACTTCCGTATTCCGAAAGCACTCTTTCAGGACAGCCGTTTCCGGCAGCTTTCCACGGACGCCCGAACACTGTATGGCATCCTGCTTGACCGTATGAGCCTTTCCGCAAAGAACAACTGGTTGGATGAGCAAGGGCGCGTGTATATCATCTACACTGTCCGGGAAGTGCAGGAATCTCTCTGCTGCGCCGAACACAAGGCGGTCAAGCTGTTCCGGGAACTGGAACAGGCCAATCTTATTGAGCGCAAACGGCGAGGGCTGGGCAGACCCAGCTTGATCTATGTCAAGAACTTTTCGTCTGGACTGCCGCCAAAAGCACAAGTACAGAATTGCGCAAACAGCAATTCTTGTGCTGCTGAAAATGCAGTTCAGGTGCAGCCAAAACCGCAATCTAATAAGACTGATAAGAATAAAACAGAGAGGAACAATCCTTTCCTCCCGGATGAATCGGACAGAGAACAACTCGAAGATTATTTTTATCAGGCATTGGAGGTCGAACTGCTGCTCCGGCTTTGCCCGGATGATGAGGACACCATCTATCAAATTGTGGACTTGCTTGTGGACACCTGCTCCACCAAACGCAAGATGTTGAGGATTGCCGGGGATGATAAGCCCACCGAAGTGGTGCGCAGTCGGCTGAAAAAGCTGAACGCAGACCATATCCGCTTCGTGCTAGGCTGTCTGGCAGAGAACACTTCCCCAGTGCGAAACATGAAGCAATATTTGTTGGCAGCACTGTTCAATGCGCCCACGACCATGAATCTCTATTATCAGAACAAAACGAACCACGACTTTGCGCGTGGCTCTCCGGGGAGGTGATATTATCGCAAAGAAAGCAACCACAATCGCCATCGTCAACCAAAAAGGCGGCACGGCCAAAACCACCACCTGTGAAAATTTGGGCATCGGTCTGGCTATGGAGGGGAAGAAAGTTCTGCTGGTGGATGTTGACCCGCAGGGTTCACTCACCATTAGTATGGGCTGGCAGAAGCCGGACGAACTGCCCGTTACTCTTTCGACCCTGATGCAGAAAGCCATAAACGACCAGTGCATTCCGCCCGGTGAAGGTGTGCTGCACCATGCAGAGGGTGTAGACCTCATCCCGGCCAGCATTGAGCTGGCAGGGCTGGAAGTTGCCCTTGTCAATACCATGAGCCGGGAAAAAATGCTGAAGCAAGTCTTGGACAGTGCCAAACGCGAGTACGATTATATTCTACTGGACTGCACTCCTTCGCTGGGAATGCTCACCGTCAATGCGCTGGCTGCGGCAGATACCACGTTGATTCCGATGCAAGCGCAGTACCTCTCTGCCAAAGGACTGGAACAGCTCTTGCAGACGATTGGAAAAGTGCGGCGGCAGATAAACCCAAAATTAAAAATCGAGGGTATTTTGCTCACCATGACGGACAGCCGCACCACCTATGGAAAGCAGATCGACAATTTAATCCGGCAAGGCTATGGCCGGAAGATCAATGTATTCGAGCAGACGATTCCCCGGTCTGTCCGTGCCGCTGAAATCAGTGCGGCAGGAAAAAGCATTTTTGCCTATGACCCAAAAGGAAAAGTGGCAGAAGCCTACAAATCTCTGACGAAGACTAACTATTAAAAGTCAAGCCCTAAAATAAAAAAATCCGCCAACCATCCGCTGCCCATGACAAACATCATTCAAATGCTGGCCTTGGAGTAGCGAGGGTGACGGAGAGAACAGCAAAGCAAGCCCAGCCAACCCTCGCAAAAACAGAATAGCATTTGAATGCTTCGGTTTGTCAAGGGTTCGCTGCGCCAGCTAAGTTGTTCTTAGGTTTAACTCAAGCTCTGGAGAAAATCAAGTGATGGCAAGATATGCTTTACCGGACTTCTGCAAAGCGTAAATAAGTCGTACGAGTTTCTTTGTGGCATGAGATAGGGCAACATTGTAGTGCTTGCCTTCAGCTTGCTTTTTGGTAAGGTATTCAGTAAAAACAGGATTCCAGTAACAGACGTATTTGGTTGCAGTGTAAAGAGCGTATCGAAGATAACGAGAGCCACGCTTTTCCATGTGTGCATAGCAGTTTGTGAGTTTTCCTGACTGGTATGTGGACGGAGAACATCCGGCATAAGCCAAAACTTTATCAGGAGAGTTGAAATTTGAAAAATCCCCCACCTCTGCAAGAATCATCGCAGCAGAATAAAATCCCATTCCGGGAATCGAAAGGATTGGCGGTTTCAATTCATCCATGATTTTCCGAATGGCATCTTCTATTTCGTTGATTTCGGAGGTGAGTTCTTGAATGAGCTTAATGGTGTGCTTTAATTCCAAAGACTTAGCAGGCATAACAGAACCAATGGATGTTCTGGCTGCATCTCGGATATGAGTAGCTCGGTCTTTTCGGTAATGGCCTCTGGATGTTGTCACGAGGATGTTAGCCAATCTGGTCAGATGAGCTTCTGAAATCTGCTTTGCACCGGGATATTCACTGAGAAGAGCATAGATTGAAGTGCCGTGGATAGACGAAACAAGCTGTTCTAATTCTGGAAACAGGATCGTAACCAATCTGGACACCGACTGCTTTAGTTTGGCGCGTTCCTGAACTTTATCAAATCGGTATCTCGTGAGTGACTTTAGTTCTTCGTTGTGATATGCTGTATCTGTGTAGGACTTGAGGTCTACATCGGACAATAGCATAGTTGCAATCGTTTTTGCATCCACACGATCGGTTTTAGTTTTGCGAAGACTGAGGCTCTTTCGATACAGGTTGGTATGCAAGGGATTCATGACATAGACGGGCAGGTCGTTGTCAAGAAGAAACCCAAGGATATTGCAGCTGTAATGTCCGGTAGCCTCAAGCCCTACTTTTATTTTGTCTGATTTTTGAGTACAGTCTTTAATCGTTTGCAGCAGCCTTTTAAACCCATCTAGGTTGTTGGGGATGGTAAAGCAGTCAGCGAGGGTTGTTCCTTCTGAATCAAGGATGCAGCAGTCATGCTTATCTTTGGCAACGTCAATTCCAACACAGATCACTTTTGATACCTCCGCTATAGTATTTAATGCTGCTTAGGACCACAGACTTCTTTGCAGTTGTAACCTCGTTCTAAATAAACCGTCTGGCGGTATCTAACTGATTAACATTTCAACAAAGAAGCTGTGGTTGGAGCCTTTGTCAAACCGTCTTTGCGGTAGGAGGTGTTCACCAATCCACAGCATCCTATACAGTGTAGCATACCGCTGGAGAGCGGTCTATAAATACTACTCTTTTATAATACGAGGAGGTGCTGGCCGATGCCGATAGACAGCGGAAACTTAGCTCTGAAAGGGCTAGATGAACTTTTCACTACGGAGGAAAAGCGACAGGAAGAGCAGCGCGAACAGGTGCAACAGATTCCCATTGATGAGCTGCATCCGTTCACCAACCATCCTTTCAAAGTCGTGGACGATGAAGCCATGACCCGGACGGTGGAAAGCATTGCCCAGTTTGGTGTGCTGGCACCGCTTATCGCAAGACCGTGTCCGGATGGTGACGGATATGAGATTATCTCTGGCCACCGCCGCCAGTTCGCTGCAAAGATGGCTGGACTGGAAACGCTGCCCGTCATTGTGCGTGACATGGACGATGATGCCGCCACGATTTTAATGGTCGATTCCAACTTGCAGCGAGAACACATCTCGCCCAGTGAAAGGGCTTTTGCGTACAAAATGAAGATGGATGCCATGAAAAGAACTGCTGGTAGACCACCAAAAGAAAATCCCCGACAAGTTGTCGGGAATTTTGAAACAGCCGATCTTATCGGTAAAGAAAGTGGTGAAAGCGGCAGACAAGTCCAGCGATTTATTCGTCTGACAAACCTCATCCCCGAACTTCTGGATATGGTAGACGAGAAAAAAGTATCGTTCAATCCTGCGGTTGAACTGTCCTATCTCTCGCACGAACAGCAGCAAGAAGTGATAAACGCAATGGACGACACGCAAAATGCGCCTCATTCTCACAGGCAAAGCGCATAAAGAAGCTGGCGCAGGAGGGCAATTTTACTTCAGAAGCCGTAGTCGATATTATGGGCGAGGAAAAGAAAAGCGAGCAAGACACTGTAACCATCAAAAACGAAACTCTGCGCAAATACTTTCCTCGCAGTTATACGCCCCGGCAAATGGAAGAAAAAATCATTCAGCTTTTGGATGCGTGGCAGAAAAAGCGTCAGCGTGACAATGAGCGTTGACAGCGCATGAACCGATAAGACCCGGTTGGGTCTTTTATTTTTGCAAAAATTCAGGAGGTAACGCCCATGAACAATACGATTGATTTCAATACCGCAAAGACCATCGGCACCATGAGCAAGAAAATCGACCATATCAACGATACAGTGTCCAGCTTCTTCTCTTTCATGCACATGGTCATGCAGAACGAACTTGGCAATGCAGAGCCATACTTTGCAGCAACTTCTCCCGTTCTGGATTTGACCGTGATCCGGCCTGACGATGCGCCGCATATCCTGCCCTGCTTCGATGAAGCAGATGAGGGCATCAGCATTTCCGAAGATGAACCGCTGGGCTTCCGCTACAACCCCAAGCAGGTCATTAAGCTGATGGGCAAGCGGTATCTGGTCGGCCCGGTGATTTTCCATCGCTTCGATGATGACGGGAATTTTGCATCCCTGACGATGAGCGATATGTACGCCATCCAGAAATATCTGGAAAGCAGCAGTGTCACTCTGATGATCGACCGCGACAAGCTGACCTGCATCTGCATCGACTGAGGTGTGCATGAAGAAGTTTGATGTAGAAATCACAGAAACGCTCCAGCGCACGGTTTCTGTCGAAGCCGCTTTACAGGAAGAAGCAGAGAAAATCGTCACGAAAGCGTGGAATAATGAGGACGATGTTCTCGACTCCGCAGATTTTGTCGGTGTCGATTTCAAAACTGTTGGTGAGCAGGAACTTTCTGAAAGCAGAAAAATGGAGGTTCTTCTGGTTCAACCCGGTATGTATCCGCAGAAAGCCACCATCGGCACGGAACTGAAAGATTTTCAGGATGCTGTCGGTGGCACCATTGCGGCAAGCTACCCTTTCGATGATCCGGTTGCCATCGTTTACAACGATGAAGGAAAGCTGACGGGACTGCCCCTGAACCGTGCCTTGCGAGATGAGGATGGGCGGATGTACGACGCTGTTGCTGGAACCTTTCTGGTGGTGGGGTTGGGAGAGGAGGATTTTGCATCACTTTCCCCGGAGTTGGCACAGAAGTATGAGAAGCAATTTCACCAGCCGGAAACTTTTTTGAAATTGGGGAATCGCCTGTTGGTAATTCCTGTCCCGGACGATGCTGTGAAGTCTGCCGAGAATAAAGTCGTGATCAAGCCCCCAGCGGAACATGACCGTTAAATCTAAACTTCTGCACGGGAGGTGGTAAAATGCAGGAAGAAGTCGAGCAGAAAACATTCAACATCGTGGTGTCTACTACAAAGTTGACCGCCCGGACAATTCTTAATGCCGGAAAAGCTGCCATTCAACAGCAGCAAGCGAAGATGGCTGGCGGCAAACAGAGCGTCCGAATGCTCCTGCGGCAGAATCGGGGTGTTTCCAGTGTGGAAATCGACAAAACAAATATCCGTGGGTTTGAACGGTATGCAAAAAAATATGGCATTGACTATGCTATTCGCAAGGACAACTCTGAAATGCCGCCCCGGTATCTGGTCTTTTTCAAAGCCCCAGATGTGGAGGCATTTAATGCGGCTTTCAAAGAATATTCCGCATCCCTTCTGAGTAAAACCAAGCGACCCTCTGTACTGGAAAAGCTGCATGAGCTGGTGCAAGCCGCAGCAGAACTTCCCGGCAAGGTGCGCCGTAAGGAACAGGAGCGTGGGCTGTGACAACAAAAAAGCTGACGAAGCTGCTTGCGCTGTATCTTCCCTATATCCTGCTTGGACTGGTGGCAACAAACTTCGGTGAAGCATGGCGGCTGGCCGAGGGTAAGGAGCTGGGCGACAAAATTATGGCGATGATGGGAACTATTCCGCTGGCCTTTGCAAACCCTCTGCCCAGTCTGCATCCGCTGGATTTGCTTATTGGCTTTTCCTGCGGCGCAGGGTTACGGCTCGCCGTATATTTGCGGAGCAAAAATGCAAAGAAGTACCGTCATGGAATGGAGTACGGCTCTGCACGATGGGGCACCGCCAAGGATATTGAGCCTTTTCAGGCTCCCAAGTTTGCCGATAACATCATCCTGACAAAAACGGAACGTCTGATGATGAGCAATCGCCCACCTGACCCCAAGAACGCCCGAAACAAAAATGTGTTGGTAGTCGGTGGCTCTGGCAGCGGTAAGACGCGCTTTTGGCTGAAACCGAATCTCCTGCAATGCCACAGCTCCTATGTGGTCACTGATCCGAAAGGAACGATAGTTCTCGAATGTGGGCAGGCCATGTTGAAGAATGGCTACAAGGTAAAAATCCTGAACACCATCAACTTCAAAAAGTCGATGCACTACAACCCCTTCGCCTATGTCCACAGCGAAAAGGACATTCTGAAACTGGTCACGACCCTGATGACCAACACCAAGGGCGAAGGGTCCGGCGGGGACCCTTTCTGGGAAAAAAGTGAACGTCTTTTGCTGACTGCGCTTATCGCCTATCTGTATTATGAAGCCCCTGTCGAGGAACAAAATTTTGCTACCCTGTTGGAAATGCTCAACACGATGCAGGTTCTGGAGGACGATGAGGAGTATCAAAACCCGGTTGACCTCCTGTTTGAAGATTTGGCAAAGACAAAGCCAAACAGTTTCGCAGGGAGACAGTATAAGTTGTATAAGCTGGCGGCAGGTGATATATGCTCTAAGTGACTTCTTAATCATGATTTTGTCATGGTTAGTGAAGCAATCACTTAGAGCATTTTTGTTTCAGGAGGTACAGCCATGAGAAATGAAAAAATTACCCCACTGTACGAGCGCCTGAGCCGGGACGATGAGTTACAGGGCGAGAGCAACTCCATATCCAACCAAAAACAGATGTTAGAGGATTTTGCCCGCCGGAATGGGCTGCCAAACCCTACGCACTTTACCGATGATGGTATCTCAGGCACCCGTTTTGACCGCCCCGGATTTTTGGCGATGATGGAGGAAGTGGAGGCAGGGCGTGTAGAGGCAATCGTCATCAAGGACATGAGCCGGTTAGGACGCGACTATCTGAAGGTCGGTCAAGTTATGGAGGTTTTGCGGCAGCGAGGCGTTCGTCTGATTGCCATCAACGACGGTGTGGACAGTCTGAAAGGCGATGACGATTTTACCCCGTTCCGCAACATTATGAATGAATTTTACGCCCGTGATACCAGTCGGAAAATCCGCTCTGTGTTTAAGTCAAAAGGCATGAGTGGCAAGCACCTGACCGGTACTGTGATTTACGGCTACTTGTGGGATGAAAAGCGGGAACATTGGCTGGTAGATGAGGAAGCCGCCGAAGTGGTACGCCGTATCTTTTCCCTCACGCTGGAGGGATATGGGCCTTATCAGATCGCTTGCAAGTTGTCCGCAGACCGGATTGAAATTCCTGTCGTACACCTTGCCCGATTCAACGAAGGTGTGAACCGTTCAAAGCCGGTCAAAGACCCCTATGGATGGGGATCATCTACCATCGTGAACATTTTGAAAAAACGAGAGTATTTAGGGCATACCGTCAATTTCAAGACCCGAAAGCACTTTAAGGACAAGAAAAGCCATTATGTCCCGGAGGACGAATGGACGATTTTCGAGAATACCCACGAAGCCATTATCGACCAGCAGACCTTTGATTTGGCGCAGAAAATCCGCAGCAATGTACGGCGTTATCCAAACGGCTGGGGCGAAGCTGCTCCCCTCACAGGCTTGCTCTACTGTGCCGATTGCGGCGGCAAGATGTATGTCCACCGCACTAACAACGGCAAGCGGGTTTCTCAATATACCTGTTCCAATTATACCAAAGTTCCGTGTGGGACACTATGCCCTACACAACACCGTATCAATGAGAGTGCTGTCCTGACATTGGTTTCCGACACGCTCCGGGCTATCGCTGAATATTCGAGAAATGACCGGACGGAATTTATTCACACTGTTCAGGAGATGCAGGTTGCTCAACAGAGTGCCGATATATCGAAAAAGCGCAGGCGTCTGGCTGCTGCCCAAAAGAGAGCCGGAGAACTGGAAAAACTGATTTGCAAAATCTATGAGGACAATGCCCTCGGCAAGCTGCCGGATGCACGATATAGGGCGCTTGATGCACAGTATGCCAAAGAGCAGGACGCACTTGAGATTGAAATTGCGGAGCTGGAAAAGGCTGTTACCGGCTACGAGCAAAGCCAGAAATCAGCGGAGAAATTTATAGCCCTGATTGATAAGTACGAGAATTTTGACAAGCTGACAAATACCATGCTCAATGAGTTTGTCGATAAAATCCTTGTCCATGAGCGAGCCAGAAAAGGTAGTCAGGACACCACGCAGGAAATTGAAATCTACTTCAATTTTTTAGGACGCTATATCCCACCATCCTTACAGCCGGTTCCTTTAACCCCGGAGGAACAGGAAGAATTGCGGAAAAAAGAAGAACGCAAGGACAAACTTCATCAGAACTACTTGAAGCGTAAAGCCAGCGGTGCCCAGAAGCGTTATGAGGACAAAATCAAGGCGAAGAAAAAAGCGGAAATGGACGCTAAGAAAGCCCTGATCCGGGCTGAGGATATGAAAAAAGGTATTTTTTCTACTGTCGGGCAGCTGCCGAAAGAAGAACCGCACAAAGGTAGCATAGCAACCAGCGCAGCAGTCTAATCATCATGGAGCAAAGGAGAATGAATATGAGTAAGTTGACTTACATTCGTTGTGGAGATTATGATATACCCAACCTAAAACTTTCTGAACAGCCGGAAACTTCTATCGGCAAGTACGGCAGGATGAGAAAATCCTACCTAAAGAAACATCGCCCCATTCTCTACAACCAACTGCTGATGAGCGAGAAGCTGTATCCACACCTGTTAGAGATTGACCGGACAGCGCAGGAGCGCGTGGACACCATGTTGCCTCACATGATGGAGACTGCGGGTGTCACGGAAGAACTGAAAGCCCGTGACCCTATGCGCTGGGTGGGGCTGATGAACACGCTGAAAGCGCAGGCAGAGGAAATCATACAGGATGAACTGATTTACAATTAGTTTTTTAGGCAGAGGCTTCGGCCTCTGCCTGATTTCATGTATAATTTTGCTTATTTCCTGCCTTGTACTATTCGAGAAAACGAATTATAATGATAAAGTTGGAGGTGCAATATGGACTATATGACATTAAAGGAAGCTGGCGAAAAATGGGGTGTGACTCCTCGTTGGATAAATTATTACTGTTCTTCGGGCCGTATTCCCGGCGCTGTGAAAATGGGAACTGTCTGGCTAATTCCAAAGAACACAGAAAAGCCCATTGATGGTAGAACAAAAAAAGCAAGGAGCAATCGCAATGGAAAATAAGATTATATTGATTGAAGATGACGAAGAAATCAGAAGCATGGTGAAAGACTATTTATCAGGAGAATTTCAAGTGCTTCCTTTTAGTGAGGGGAAAACAGCCATTCACACTGTTAAGAATTACGATGAATACTCTCTTGCACTCATAGACCTCATGCTGCCGGATATGAGTGGTATGGAGATTATTAAGACTATTCGACAGGTCAGCACGATCCCGATCATTATTATCACCGCAAAGGACAATGATACCGATAAATCGTTGGGGCTGAATTTGGGGGCCGACGATTATGTTGTAAAGCCATTTTCTCTGATTGAGCTTACTGCAAGAATTAAGGCCAATATTCGGCGTGCCAGAACCTATCAAGCCATACCGAGCGATGCAGGTGTCAAGATAAAAGATTTAGAGATTGACCCAATAAGTCATACTGTTAGCCACCAAGGAACCTTGATAGATTTAACGCCCATTGAATTTGAAATCTTGCATCTGCTGGCAACCCATCCGGGACAGGCTTTCTCAAAAGAACGCTTATACGAACTCATTTGGAGAGAGCCATATTTCGGAAATGAAAATGTACTAAATACTCATATCAATCGACTGCGGCTGAAACTAAAAAACGGTGAAGAAGATACGACAACCTATATTAAGACCTTATGGGGAATAGGTTACAAGATGGAGGATAAATAAATGTGGGTTCTGTTTGCTGCGCTTTCAGCCGCTTTGCTACTCACCTGCATTTGGCAGAGAATACAGTATGGGAAATTGCAAAAAGAAATCAACTATATCAGTAACCGACTGGAAACGCTTTCTATTACTTCTGAAAATGGCTTTGTTCTTCTCCCTACCGATCATGCCTGCATGAAAAAATTAGGGGCTACGATTAACACATTGCTTCAAAATTTCTATGAAAAGAAGTCAGAATATGAACAGGCACAAAAGGCGATGGCACAGGTTCTTACCAATATCTCACATGATATTCGTACCCCTCTGACTGTGCTAAAAGGAAACAGTGAAATGTTGGCTGCTAAAGTGGATGATGTATCTGTGCCGGAGGTCATTCATACTATGGCTACCAAAATTGACCGTAAAGCAGATGATTTGATAACAACGATAAACGACTATTTTACAATGTCCAAAATTGCTTCCGGCGATCTTCCTCTGAAACTGCAAAAGGAGAATGTTTCAAGATTATGCCAAGACACCATTTTGGAATATTATGATCTGCTTGAAAAGCAGCAATTTGAGGTGGATATACAGATACCTGCTACGCCGATTTATGCAGACACAGACCGGGACGCCTTGCAGCGTATTTTGAAAAACCTGATAGACAATGCAATCCGGCATGGCGGTGATGGAAAGTATATTGCCCTGCGTCTTACAGCAAAAAAAGGCAAAAGTGTCATTGAAATAGAGGATCACGGAAAAGGAATGTCGCCACAACAGCAAAAACAGATATTCATAAGAAACTATACGACTGCCCCGAAATCATCAGGAAATGGTCTGGGATTGGCGATTGCGAAGAAACTTTCTATGCAGATAGGAGCAGAATTGCAGGTTCACAGCATACAGAATGAGCAAACGGTTTTCTCAGTCATTTTGAAAAGTTAGAATAAAGTTAGATTTCAGGCAGAGAAAAGAGAAGTCTGTTTTGTATAATGGGAGCTGTACAGGAGGAATACAAAGTGGATTATATCATGGAAACCGTAGGGCTGCGAAAGTCCTACAAAGGAAATGTCGTTGTAAACGATGTGAATATTCATGTCCCCAAAGGGGCTATTTATGGCTTTGTCGGGCCGAACGGTGCCGGTAAAAGTACGGTAATGAAAATGATCCTGAACCTTATCCAGCCAGAAGCCGGAGAAGTTCAGCTTTTTGGTGAGAAAGTCACCGATCAAAGTTATGAAGTTTTCAAACGGGTGGGTTCCATTATCGAAAATCCGTACTTTTACGAGAAAATGACGGCCCGCCAAAACTTAGAGCTTCATTGCGACTATATGGGATTTCCCAATAAAGAGCGCATTGATGAAGTTCTGCAAATGGTTGACCTGCAAAATGTAGAGGGAAAGCAAATCCGCCATTACTCATTAGGTATGAAACAGCGGTTAGCAATCGCAAGAGCTATCCTTGCAAAGCCAGAATTTCTAATTTTAGATGAACCGATTAACGCATTAGACCCCGAAGGTATCCGCGAAATGCGGAACCTGTTCCAGCGGCTTAATCAGGAAGATGAGACGACCATTTTTATTTCCAGTCATATCCTATCCGAAGTTGATCTAATTGCTGATACGATTGGAATTATTCAACATGGCAACCTGCTGGCAGAACTGCCCATTGAGGAAATCCATAAGCATCAAACGGAGTATATTAGTCTACAAGTTGATGATGTAGCCCATGCAGCAACTTTATTGGAACAGATGGACATTACAAACTTTAGCGTATTGGATCAAGAGTTCATCCGGATTTATGACTCGAACATTTCTGGCAAAGTTTTGTCAAAAGCCCTCATTGAAAGTGGTGTTGGTTTAGAGAGCTTAGGGCGTAAACAGGACACTCTGGAAGATTATTTCTTTCAGCTCACAGAGGAGGGAAAATAAAATGGCACACCTTATTAAACTGGAATTGAAAAAATTTGGGACTGCTCGAAATATAATTTTTACGTTTGCCGCAATTCTGTTCAGCATACTGTTCATTACCGTATCTTTATGGGATAGTATGACAGACCCGGAGCAAACCAAAGACACATTTGAAAGTACATATCTTGTTATTGGCTTGCTGATGTCCTTTATTTTCCTTGTGTACTCGTCGGTTTTAACTGCACGTCTAGTAATTGGAGAATATAGTCAGCGGACAATCACGATTATGTTTTCCTATCCTTTGAACCGCATGAAATTGATTGCCAGCAAATTGATTATCATTATGGTTTATACGGCAATTTCAATGGCGATTGGATATATTTGTTGCAGCGGTTATATCGTGCTTGTGGACAGATTTTTTGATATGCTGGAGGGAACATTCCAAATCTCCATGCTTCAAACATGGATACCAATGGCAATAACCACAGTAGTTGTATGCACGGTACTATCGCTCTGGCCATTTATCATTGGCATGATACGAAAATCTGTTCCCGCTACAATCGTTACTTCATTGGTTGTCATTGTGTTCCGGCAACTCATTATCAGCAAAAATATAACATATCAGGAGTCCTTGCTACAAATTCTTTTGGTTGCATTCATTACGTTTGGAGTGGCTCTATTTGCTTTCAAGAAGAAAGTGCCAGAACTATATTAATTCCATCTGCCGGGCGACGGCAAAGAAAAAAAGCCGTCGTTCGACAGACACTATCCACGCTTATTTATTGCTACGGCGGCTTTGACAAAATCAAGGCCGCCGTTCCTTATGCCCTCAACAAAGGAGTGATGCCTATACGCTGACACGGCGGCTTTAGGAGGGAGCCGCTATGAAAGAACTTGCCCGCCGACAAATTCAGACAATATTTGCATTATCGTCAAAAAAAGCCCAGCCACCGAACTGGCCTCGTCTGACAGCCGGTGCGAAAATTGTCATTCTGCAAGTGAATATTGGAGTTTTTGCGCTCGAATAGCTTTCTGCTGTCCGGGCGCTTTTTTGTCTCTATGGAGCCGGAACATCGGGTCAGCATGGCCCGAACTTTATCCCCGGTGCCGCTCCCCGCCGCCTCATTCAGATTTACCAAAAAAATCTGAATGGAGGAAAGGCAGATGGAAGTTACCATCAATTATAACGGACAAGCTGTGACCGTGGAGGTCACGCTGGAAGTCTATGAATTTCTTGACCGGGCCGATCACAAAACGGAGAACCTGTTCCATGAGCAGCGGCGGCATTGGGATGGCCGGGAGTTTGACGAGTACATCATTACCACCGAAGGCGTAGGAGCCTACGGAGAAACGCCGGAAGAATATCTTTGCCACATGGAAACGCTGCATGAGCTGATGGCTGTTCTGGACACCTGTACTGAGGCCCAGCGCCGCCGGTTCCTGCTCTATGCGCTTGAGGGACTGAGCCTTGCAGAGATTGGTGTGCTGTGCGGCTGCTCCAAAGTGGCTGTTTATCAAAGTGTAGAGGCGGTCAGAAAAAAATTTATAAATTTCTTTGAGAACAGGCTTAACGAATGACCTGTTTTCTGGCTACCAAGTGAAAGGGATCATTTCCCTTATCTCAGCGAGGGGCGGACAGCGGACGAGCTGCCCGCCTCTCCGATTTTCAGGAGGTAAGCCTATGAAAACAATCAATCTGCGGTGGATGTATCCCCACTACCGGCATGACGAGTTTGTGGATGTTACGGACGAGGTATGGGCAGCGATGTATCAGGCCCAGCGGGAGATGGAGAACTATGAGCGTCGGAAAGTCTACCACCGCGCCTACTACTCTCTGGACGCATACAGCTGGCTGGAAAATTACGCACTGGAACACAGCAGATCGTCGGAAGATATTTTGCTGGAACGAGAAGAAATGACCACCCGCCTGCACCTGATTGCAGCTCTGCCTGCGGCTCTGGCTCATGCCACTCCGACACAGGCCCGCCGTGTTCACGCCTACTACATTGCCGGTATCAAGCAGCCGGAAATCGCCCGGAGAGAGGGTATCCATAGCAGTAAGGTCAGCGTTGCCATCCACCGGGGGCTGCGGAATATGCGCCGCTGCTATGATGACCTTTTTCAAACAGAGTGAGGGCGTGCCTATGCAGACCATAAATCTCAAACAATATTATCCATTTTGCAAAGAGGACATTTTTGTGGAGGTGTCCGATGAGATCGTCGAAGCGTTTCTTCTGGACAAGAGAGCCGAGGCCGCCAGAGATCGCAAGATGTTCCGGTATAAGGCGTTTTATTCCCTCGATTGTAACGATGGAATCGAAAATGCCGCCATCGGCTGGGCGCAGCCATCGCCGGAGGACTACCTGATAGAAAAAGAAGAATTAGCCGAATACGAAGAATTGATACGGCGATTGTACGAAGCCATTTCTTCCCTGCCGCCTATGCAGGCTCGCCGTGTCCATGCCCGCTATATGCTGGGTATGAAAGTGAAAGATATTGCCGCAATGGAGGGTATCACGCCATCACAGGCGGGAAAATCCATCCATGCCGCACTGCGGAGGCTGCGCCGGTACTTTGCTCGACAGAAATGGGCGGTCAATCTATGAGTATTTCCAAAGAAAAGAGGTGCCTAACATGAACGAAAAAATTACAGCCCACCCTCAAAAAGAAGAACGGGAGAAAGTCCTGAAGGAGATTCGGCAGCTTGAAAACCGAAAGAAGATTTTGGAGAACAAGCAGCGGAACGAAGAACGCAGGGTTCGCACCCGCCGCCTGATTGAGCGCGGAGCCGTTTTGGAGGGGATTTTCCCGTTGGCTCCTGACCTTTCCGGCGCAGAGGTCAAAGCATTTCTGATTACCCTGTCCCATCTTCCGGGGGCTGCGGAATTGACTGCAAACCTGCCAAAATCCGGGGACACGCCATAAGTCCCTTGTTTACAAGGGCGCACTTATACACCGTTGCCGGTGCTGTGCGCCCTGCCGGGGGCTGTTGCGCTCTCCGAGCGCGATGGGGCGCTACGCTCCCCAAACCCCTTGTGCGCTCTGCACAGCCAAACACCCGCTTTGCGTTTGTCCGGCTCCACAGAGCCTGTTATCCCCTCACTGAAAGGAGGTGTTCCCCATAGATTTCTGTCATATCCCCGTCAGTATCATCAAGCGTAGCGCAGGCCGTTCTGCTGTTGCCGCAGCTGCTTACCGCAGCGGAACCAAGCTGACAAATGAATGGGATGGAATGACCCACGACTACACCCGGAAAGGCGGCATTGTCCATGCGGAGATCATGCTGCCTGCCCACGCCCCGCCAGAGTTTGCAGACCGCTCCACCCTCTGGAACAGCGTGGAGCAAATCGAGAAAGCAAGGGACAGCCAGCTTGCCCGCGAGATCGAAGCAGCTCTGCCCCGCGAACTGTCCAGAGAACAGCAGCTTGCCCTTGTCCGGGCCTATGTGAAGGACAACTTTGTGGACAAGGGGATGTGCGCCGACTTCGCCATCCACGATAAGGGAACCGGCAACCCCCATGTTCATATCATGCTGACCGTCCGGCCCCTGAAAGAAAATGGCGCATGGGGCGCAAAGTGCCGCAAGGCATACGACCTGGACGAAAACGGCCAGCGTATCCCGGACGGGAAAGGCGGCTGGAAGAACCACCGGGAGGACACCACCGACTGGAACGACAAAGGGAATGTGGAGATTTGGCGGGCGGCATGGGCGGCCTGCACCAACCGGGCGTTGGAATCTGCCGGTAGACCGGAGCGTATTGACCACCGCAGTTACAAGCGGCAGGGCATTGATAAGATCCCCTCTGTCCATCTGGGGCCAGCCGCCAGCCAAATGGAAAAGCGCGGTATCCGCACCGACAAGGGAGAATTCAACCGGCAGATCGCCGCCGACAACAAGCTGCTGAAAGAAATCAAAGCCCGCATTACCCGTCTTTACAACTGGTCTAAGGCCGAAGCCGAAAAGCCGGAGGGCCAGCAGCCCAGCATGATTGACTTGTGGGAGGCCCAGCAGCAGCTCAAGCGGCCTGACACCCGCACCGGCAAAATCCGGGCTTTGCAAGAAAGCGCTGCACTATTCAGCTTTTTACAGGCAAACGGCATCCAGTCTATGCAGCAGCTTCATGAAAAAATCGCTGATATGAACAGCCGTTACTATGACCTGCGCGGAAAGATCGTCAAGGCCGAGCGCCGGATCACTACCCTTACCGAGCGCGGGGAGATGTGGGAACAGTACAACCAGTACAAGTCCATCCACAAGCAGCTTGCCAAAGTAAAGCCAGAAAAACGGGAACAGTTTGAACAGCGCCACAGCCGGGAACTGATTCTGTATGACGCAGCGGCCCGGTATCTGAAAGAATTGAAAGACAGCGACGAGGCAATCACCCCAAAGGCATGGCAGCTGGAAATTAACCAGCTGGCCGCTGGAAAGCAGACGGACACGCTTGCCATGAAAGCCATGCGGGAGGATTTGAAAGCAGTGGAACGGCTCCGCAAAACCGCCGAGCAGCTGTCCAGACAGGAACGGGACAAGTCTCACGACCGGGAGCCGGAGCGGTAAGGGCTACCGCGTTTTGGCGTACCCCTTTTAGGTGCGTCGCGTTTCACGACACCCTTTTGCGCACAGAAAAACCGCCGTACAGGTTTCCCCATACGGCGGCAGTCGGTTTATTTGCCGAACAAGTCGCTGTGTGTGCCGGTGCGGGCCAGCGTCAGCACCAGAACATCATCTTCTATGCGGTAGACAAGCAGCCAGTCCGGGAGAATGTGACATTCCCGATGGTCTGCCCAATCGCCGGACAGGTCATGGTCACGGTTCTTATCTGGCAGCGGTTCGCCCATTGCCAGCAACGCTACGACCTGCTCCAGCAGTTCGATCTTCAAGCCACGCTTGATGGCTCGTTTGTAGTCTTTTTTGAAACTGGTCGTGTACTTGACGGTATATTTGGTTTCTTTCATCTTTTCAGGTCAGCAAACAACTCGTCAAGGTCATTGTAGCCCTTTACAGACGGGTCTTTTGCAATCCTTTCCGCTTCCAGCATGGCAGCAACCGTTTCTTTGTTCGGCTGTTCCAGCCTTACTTCAAAGGGAATGCCGCCTTCACGAAGCGACTGGCGCACAAAGATGTTAAACGCCGTAGTCAGGTTCATGCCAAGTTCAGTAAACAGTGCGTCCGCCTGCGCTTTCAAATCTGCGTCCATGCGGATACTGATGTTTGTGGTATTTCCAGCCATACGATCAACCCCTTTCTGCTGGTACTTTTAGTATATGCCATTTGCACGAAGAAAACAATACTTTGCACGAATATTTAATAATAAATTCATTTGAGGAGGTTACCGGCTTTATGAAAGAAATCATTTATGAAGAACAATAAGTCTGAACCTATCCCCGTCATGGATTACCGCCAGTACCGCAGAGTGCGGAGGCTGGTGCATGAGTGCTGTAACTACATCGACGGAAACTGTATCGCCCTGGACGATGGGGAGGAATGTGTCTGTGTCCAGTCTATTTCCTACTCCCTGTTGTGCAGGTGGTTTCGGGCGGCGGTATTGCCGCAGGATAAGGAACTGGAAACGGCGCTGTTCCACCGGATGAATGCGAAGAAATGCGCCGTATGCGGGGCGCTGTTTACCCCCGGTTCCAACCGGGCCAAATACTGCCCGGAATGTGCCGCACGCATGAAGCGGATCAACGCCGCAAAGCGCAAGCGGAAACAACGGGAGAAATGTCACGCTTTAGGGGCTGAAAAACCCTTGTAAATCAAGGATTTTTTCGAGGGTGTCAAAGGCAGGCTGATAGATTTATCCTCTGACCCCTAAAACGGCCTTAAAATGCGTACAGAATCCCAAGAGAAACCCCAAGGAGGAACCCTATGTCAGACAACCGAAAATATTATTACCTGAAACTCAAAGAAAACTATTTTGACGATGATTCCATCGTGCTGCTGGAAAGTATGCAGGATGGTGTGCTGTATTCCAACATTCTGCTCAAGCTGTATCTGAAATCGCTGAAACATGGTGGACGGCTTCAACTTGACGAGGACATTCCTTACACGGCGCAGATGATCGCCACCATTACCCGCCAGCAGATCGGCACTGTGGAGAGAGCCTTGCAGATCTTTTTGAAGCTGGGTCTTGTGGAAGTGCTGGACAGCGGCACATTCTACATGAGCAACATCGAACTTTTAATCGGCCAGTCCTCTACCGAGGCCGAGCGAAAGCGGGCTGCAAGGCTTCAAAATAAGGCTCTTTCTGCGCCCCAGACAAACGGCGGACATTTGTCCGACATTCGTCCACCAGAGATAGAGATAGAGTTAGAGAAAGAGATAGAGATAAAGAGAGAGATAGAGAAGGGACGCTTCGCCCGCGCCTATGGCCGTTACCAGAATGTTTTCCTGACGGACGAGGAACTGGCAGGCTTGCAGGCCAGTTTTCCCACTGTATGGGGCCAGTACATCGAAAAGCTGTCCGAATACATGGCCTCTACCGGCAAGCGGTATCAGAGCCATGCCGCCACCATCCGGCGCTGGGCCGGTGAGGACGCGAAAAAGGCGGCCACGCCCACCCGCAACCGGGATTACAGCGTAAAGGAGGATGAAACTGTATGATTGAGATTACCGCAGAAATCCGGGCGCTGATCGACAAGGCAGCCGCCGGTGTGGAACTGGCTGGGGACGAGTACATAGACCCGGCAGACGGTCTCATCCACTGTAAGAAATGCGGCGGCCAGAGGCAGACTGTTGTGCCATGCTTCGGGAAATCCGGCTACTTTATGCCGCGCTGCATCTGCCAGTGCCAGCGGGAGGCTGAGGAGCAGCGCAAGGCTGCTGAAGAACGGCAGCGCCGCATGGAGCATATCAAACGCCGAAAGGCACAGGGTTTGCAAGACCGTTATCTGTACGACTACACCTTTGCCAACGACAACGGCCAAAATCCTCTGATGGACAAGGCCCGCGCCTACGTGGAGAACTGGAAGGAGGCATACAGGAACAACACCGGCCTGCTTCTGTTTGGGGATGTGGGAACCGGCAAGTCCTTTTTCGCCGGTTGTATCGCCAACGCCCTGCTTGACCGGGATGTGCCGGTGCTGATGACGAACTTTCCCACCATCCTGAACCGTCTGACCGGGATGTTCCCTGAGGACAGGTCGGAGTTTATTGCCAGCTTTGACGAGTATGACCTGCTTATCATTGACGATCTGGGCGTAGAGCGCAGTACCGAATATGCTATGGAGCAGATGTTTTTCATCATCGACAGCCGCTACCGCAGCCGCAGGCCCATGATTATCACAACAAACTTGAAACTGTCCGAGCTGAAAAACCCGCCTGATCTGGCCCACGCCCGTATCTATGACCGTATTTTGGAACGGTGTGCGCCGATTCTTTTTGACGGGAAGAATTTCCGGGAAGAAAATGCCGGTGCTACCCGACAGACAGCAAAAGACATTGTAAACAGTAAGCACGATTGATTTTTTACCGGGCGGCACAGACCCGTTCGGAGAAAGGAGCGCCATGAACAAAGAACCCTGTACTATGCAGGTGTCAGACGCCGCTACTGCGTCCAGAGCGCCGGAAAACACGCCGGCGATGGTAAAGAAAATCGGAAAGACAACCTACAAGGTTCATGTCCATTTCAGCAATACCAGCACAGAAACCATGAGCGATAAAATCAAGCGTATGCTCAAAAATGAAATTCAGCAAATGTGACAGACTGATAAACGAAGCCGCCTTGTGCTAAACTGATGATGGTACGCACCAAAATTTTTGTCAAGGAGGACACGAAAATGCTTTACACAGAAAAAGAGAAGCATGAAATTGAACGAGTAAAGGAGGTCTTTGCGGAACATCTGCGGCAAAGCCCTGATTTTGAACTGCTCTGGTCGGACAAGGTAGGCTATGTCTGGCTGACGATTGGCGTAAATCCAGTCTATGTGGATACCGGTATCAGAATCGAATCAGCCGCTGATCTCTGCGGTAGATGTTTGGATGATGTTGCTACGGATGTTTTGTATATGACGGGCAACGATCACGCGCTGGAAGCAGCCGATCCGCTGGAATTGGCCGAAATCAAGCGGCGCTGGGAGCCATATATCAACCAACTGCCAGACTATGCGTATCTCTGCAAAGACCTGCTGAACAGAAAAATGTAATCTATCAAACGAGGTGTCAGGAGCCATACGGTGCTTCTGGCACCTTTTTTGTGAATTTGATTAAAAAGTCCTTGACAATTTGTCTCTGGTAAGACTGCAAAATCTATCCTCATCTCCTGTGGCGCACGGCTTGCACCCTTCGATATTCAGGAGCTGCGGGACCTCACCATGTACGATGAGCTGCAATTGGACACGTTGGGCGATAAGAAAACGGCCTTATTCCTCATTATGTCGGACACGGACAGCACCTTCAACTTCCTGATTTCGATGGTTTACACCCAGCTTTTTAACCTCTTGTGCGATAAAGCGGATGATGTATACGGTGGAAAACTGCCCATCCATGTGCGGTGTCTCATTGACGAGTGCGCCAACATCGGGCAGATTCCCAATCTGGAAAAGCTGGTGGCGACTATCCGCAGCCGTGAGATCTCAGCTTGCCTTGTTTTGCAGGCGAGAAGCCAGCTAAAGGCTATCTACAAGGACAATGCGGACACCATCGTAGGCAACATGGACAGCCAGATATTTCTGGGCGGCAGCGAGCCTACCACTCTGAAAGATCTGTCCGAAATGCTGGGCAAAGAAACAATTGATTCGTTTAACACTTCGGACACCCGTGGCAACAGCCCCAGCTATGGCACTACGTTCCAAAAGATGGGGCACGAATTATTGAGCCGGGACGAACTTGCGGTGCTGGACGGCGGCAAGTGCATCCTGCAACTGCGTGGTGTCAGACCGTTTCTTTCAGACAAGTACGACCTGACCCAGCACCCCAATTACAGGCTGACCTCCGACTATGACCCCAAAAACACCTTCGATATTGAAAAGTATCTGAACCGCAAAGAAAAAATCCACCCCGGTGATGAGTTCATCGTGGTGGACGCTGATTCGCTCCCGTCTGACTGATTCGGTAGGCGGCTTTATTTTTACCCGGCCAGAGAGGTACACCAGCAAGTCAACTCCCACCGCAGCTTGCGGCTCAACTATTATGGCTTCAGGTGTGTACGAACGGTCTACAACTTTCATTTATAAAGGAGAAACGACTATGGAATTCTTTAACTCTGCTATCGAAGTTCTTCAGACTCTGGTTGTCGCTCTGGGTGCCGGTCTCGGCGTTTGGGGTGCCGTCAACCTGATGGAGGGTTACGGCGGCGATAACCCCGCCGCAAATGCTCATGTACGGTAAGGAAGCAAGCAACCGAAAACAAGAGATAGACCGCCAGCACTACACTATTCCGAACCAAAGACCAAAAGATAAGCATTGTGGGAAAATCTAAACTTTTGGATTTTCCTACAATGCCAACTACGGCGGAATCCCTCCCACTCCTTATATCTTTCTGTATACATTGAATTTGTATTTAGTAAAATGCAGACAACACCACGGATCGGCTTTTGGTTGGACAATTCCAACCAAACACCACAGCAGACAGCAGAAAACATTCTGAACGCTAGGAAGCCGGTATGATTGTTACATATAAGGGGAAGAAAAATTTCTTTTAGGTACTTGCTTTCCTAAAACTGATGTGATACAATGATTTAAACCAGAAAAGGAGTAAAAAATATGCGGCAAGGTATTCTTAAATAAAACTATAATCAAATAGTGGGAACAAAGGATTATGATAGCTCCTTTTGTAGGGGCTTAGTTTTTTGTACCCAATTTAAGAATACTTTTGCCTTATCAATTTTGACATATCCCCAAAAACAGCAATCACAAACAGGTGTATGCTGTATATGTGTATGTCCGCAACTTATAATCCCCAGTGGTAAAAGTATTTTACTGCTGGGGATTTTTATGCCCTTTGGGGCTGTAAAGGGAGGACAATCACATGAAAATAATCAATATTGGAATTCTTGCCCATGTAGACGCTGGAAAGACGACCTTGACGGAGAGCCTGCTATATGCCAGCGGAGCCATTTCAGAACCGGGGAGCGTCGAAAAAGGGACAACGAGGACGGACACCATGTTTTTGGAGCGGCAGCGTGGGATTACCATTCAAGCGGCAGTCACTTCCTTCCAGTGGCACAGATGTAAAGTTAACATTGTGGATACGCCCGGCCACATGGATTTTTTGGCGGAGGTGTACCGCTCTTTGGCTGTTTTAGATGGGGCCATCTTGGTGATCTCCGCTAAAGATGGCGTGCAGGCCCAGACCCGTATTCTGTTCCATGCCCTGCGGAAAATGAACATTCCCACCGTTATCTTTATCAACAAGATCGACCAGGCTGGCGTTGATTTGCAGAGCGTGGTTCAGTCTGTTCGGGATAAGCTCTCCGCCGATATTATCATCAAGCAGACGGTGTCGCTGTCCCCGGAAATAGTCCTGGAGGAAAATACCGACATAGAAGCATGGGATGCGGTCATCGAAAATAACGATGAATTATTGGAAAAGTATATCGCAGGAGAACCAATCAGCCGGGAAAAACTTGCGCGGGAGGAACAGCAGCGGGTTCAAGACGCCTCCCTGTTCCCAGTCTATCATGGCAGCGCCAAAAATGGCCTTGGCATTCAACCGTTGATGGATGCGGTGACAGGGCTGTTCCAACCGATTGGGGAACAGGGGGGCGCCGCCCTATGCGGCAGCGTTTTCAAGGTTGAGTACACCGATTGCGGCCAGCGGCGTGTCTATCTACGGTTATACAGCGGAACGCTGCGCCTGCGGGATACGGTGGCCCTGGCCGGGAGAGAAAAGCTGAAAATCACAGAGATGCGTATTCCATCCAAAGGGGAAATTGTTCGGACAGACACCGCTTATCAGGGTGAAATTGTTATCCTTCCCAGCGACAGCGTGAGGTTAAACGATGTATTAGGGGACCAAACCCGGCTCCCTCGTAAAAGGTGGCGCGAGGACCCCCTCCCCATGCTGCGGACGACGATTGCGCCGAAAACGGCAGCGCAAAGAGAACGGCTGCTGGACGCTCTTACGCAACTTGCGGATACTGACCCGCTTTTGCGTTGCGAAGTGGATTCCATCACCCATGAGATCATTCTTTCTTTTTTGGGCCGGGTGCAGTTGGAGGTTGTTTCCGCTTTGCTGTCGGAAAAATACAAGCTTGAAACAGTGGTAAAGGAACCCTCCGTCATTTATATGGAGCGGCCGCTCAAAGCAGCCAGCCACACCATCCATATCGAGGTGCCGCCCAACCCGTTTTGGGCATCCATAGGACTGTCTGTTACACCACTCTCGCTTGGCTCCGGTGTACAATACGAGAGCCGGGTTTCGCTGGGATACTTGAACCAGAGTTTTCAAAACGCTGTCAGGGATGGTATCCGTTACGGGCTGGAGCAGGGCTTGTTCGGCTGGAACGTAACGGACTGTAAGATTTGCTTTGAATACGGGCTTTATTACAGTCCGGTCAGCACGCCGGCGGACTTCCGCTCATTGGCCCCGATTGTATTGGAACAGGCATTGAAGGAATCGGGGACGCAGCTGCTGGAACCTTATCTCTCCTTCATCCTCTATGCGCCCCAGGAATACCTTTCCAGGGCTTATCATGATGCACCGAAATACTGTGCCACCATCGAAACGGCCCAGGTAAAAAAGGATGAAGTTGTCTTTACTGGCGAGATTCCCGCCCGCTGTATACAGGCATACCGTACTGATCTGGCCTTTTACACCAACGGGCGGAGCGTATGCCTTACAGAGCTGAAAGGATATCAGGCCGCTGTCGGTCAGCCGGTCATCCAGCCCCGCCGTCCAAACAGCCGCCTGGACAAGGTGCGCCATATGTTTCAGAAGGTAATGTAAAGATACATAATCGTCAAGACGGCAACAATCAGAAGTTATGGAGGGTAACAATGGAATATAGTAAGGAAGATTTAATGGAAGCAAAAAAGCAAATTTGGGGAGTGGGAGAGAACATGGGAACAGAGGAAAGTAAAAAAATCTGGGAGGAGAACGCACAATTTTGGGATAATGCAATGGGTGACGAATCTAATGAATTTCACAGAGAGGTAGTGCGTCCCAAAGTAACGGAACTTCTATCTCCTAATCCTGCGGATTACATTTTGGATATTGCGTGTGGCAATGGAAATTATTCTTCGTATCTTGCACAAAGAGGCGCTTCGGTTGTCGCTTTTGATTACAGCAAAAAAATGATAGAATTGGCTAAAAGACGGCAATCACAATATGCAAAACAAATTGAATTTTGTGTGGCGGATGCGACCGATAGAAAAAGTATATTAGAATTAAAAAGAAATCGAGCCTTTACGAAAGCAGTTTCTAATATGGCAATTATGGATATTACGGATATTGAACCACTTCTTATGGCTGTTTATGAACTGTTGCAGGAAAGCGGAATTTTTGTCTTTGCAACGCAACACCCTTGTTTTGTCACGTTGACTGAAAAATATATGACACCGCACAGTTACTATGATATAGCGATTGAAGGGCAACCGAAAGAGCAGATTTATTATCATCGTTCCATACAAGATATTTTTAACCTTTGTTTTAGAGCTGGATTTGTCATTGATGGATTTTATGAAGAATGTTTTAAAACCAACAAAGAAATTCCTATGGTAATGATAGTAAGGCTTAAGAAGGTAAAACGTGATAGCTTAAAATAAATTCAAGTTTGTCGGGTAAATAGCAAACCCAGCCGAGCCAGTCAACGGTCAAGATGAACGGCGCATCTGCGCAGCCGTTGACAGCCCCGCCCGCCTTTGCTGGTAGGCAATCAAGGGGCGACAGCAAGAAGTGCCACCGCCCCGCACTATTATTCAGAAAGGGGAATTTCCATGACCGAAGATGAAGCCTACAAGGTGCATATCCAGTACACATTCAATGCCTTTTGCAAGGTAGTCATTCGTCACGCAGCCATAGATAAAATCTTGAAGCTGCGCCGGAGGTGGGAACGGCAAGTTTCCCTTGACTATCTGATGAACGAGAAGTTTGTCCAGTTTGCCGAGCCGGAGTAGCTTGAAGAATATCTTTTTACCGCCTGCGGCCAGACCGCCGTTCTGTATCATGCGGAGCTTGCCGCCGCCCTTGCCCTTTTGCCGGAGCAGACGCGGGAAGAAATCCTGCGCTATTACTTTCTGCGCCAGCCGCAGCGCGTGATCGGCGCGTGTATTGGCCGGTCACGCAGCACAGCGGGGCGGCATATCCAGCTTGCCTTGCAGCGGTTAAGGCGGCTCATGGAGGGAAATGACTATGAGTAGACTTCTCCCCTATGAAACAATCCTCAAAGCCCGTGAGGGCGACCCGGACGCAATCGACACCATTCTTTCCCACTATGCCGGATATATCCGCTACTGTTCCAAAGTACACGGGAAAGTCAACGCCGAAGTTGAGGAACATATAAAGCAACAGCTCATTGCCGCCCTGTTCAAATTTCGCTTTGACCGATAAACAAAGAACAAACACTGGCTGTCATTAGCGGTTTCACTCCAGCCAGTTTACAATTCATCTATTCCTAAAGGAAGCAGGTCATAGTATAATAGAACCAACGACAAATATACTTTTAGGGGAGATATAGCAATATGAAAAGTAATAAATACTTAACTATTGGCTTATTAACAGGATTTATTGTCGGTGGTTGCATAGGTGTGTTGGCATGGGCGTTTTTGCAAAATCTTTTTGCTATTTCTATTTGTGCAGGTATCGGAATGTTGATTGGAATTGTTATAGGTACATTGATTGATTATGAAAAAAATAATCATCAAGAGAAATAGAAAAAATGCACAATGCCTTAAAGGGAAAACAGGAATTTATTGTGCTATCCATCATCGGGCCAACCTGACCTGAACTTTCAAAACTGAATATCCACCGCCCATCGGCGGCCAGCGAAAGCAGTAAGTCTTGAAAAAGATTTACTGCTTTTTTCTTTATCCGTTTGGCAAAATCGCAAAGTCATCCGTAGTAGGTAGGTGAAGCCGGAAACAAAAAATTTTCTGCGGCGGTAGCCAAATCTGCATTTTCTGTATTTCTAAGGCAAAGGAAAATTTGAGAAAATTCCCGGCAAGCGGGTAGCTGGCGGCCTTTGAAATGTATCTTTAGCGGAAAGAAAGAACTGCGGGTAAAAATCGCCCCACGCCGTAAGATTTTTGCAGAAATCCGGCCAAAACAGGCGGCAGCTATACGAGTAGTAAGTGCAAGGGGAAATCTACGGCTTACTTAGAGCAAGTTTCTACCACGGTGCCAAAATCCGCAATTCTGCGGTTTTGCCCCTCGCGGGAAACTTGTTGGGGAGTGCCTTCCCCAAACCCTGCTATGCGGCTTACGCCGCAAAAATATTTCTGTCCGGCAGACAGGAAATGCCCCGAAAATAGCTAACAGACCAGCCCATTTTTTGTGATAAGTGAAAGGAGGTTTACAGCCCATGCCGAAGCGATACAACACCCCCCACCGCAGCCATGTTGTGAAAACCCGGCTGACCGATGAAGAATACGCCGATTTTACCGCCCGGCTTGCCCCTTATGGTATGAGCCAGTCCGAATTTATCCGGCAGGCCATCCGGCGCACTACCATACGCCCCGTACTCCATGTGTCGTCAGTCAATGACGAGCTGCTCTCCGCTGTCGGGAAGCTCACAGCCGAGTACGGCAGGATTGGCGGCAATCTCAACCAGATTGCCCGCACCCTCAACGAGTGGCATAGCCCCTACCCGGCTATGGCAAAGGAATTGCGGGAAGCGGCCGCCGACCTTGCCGCCCTCAAGTATGAAGTCCTAAAGAAAGTAGGTGACGCCGTTGGCAACACTCAAGCATTTAGGCTCTAAGAACGCCGACTACGGAGCCGCCGAACAATACCTGCTCTTTGAGCATGACGAATTTACTATGAAGCCCGTCCTTGATGAAAACGGCAGGCTTATCCCCCGTGAGGATTATCGCTTGTCCACGCTGAACTGCGGCGGCGAGGATTTCGCTGTTGCCTGTATGCGGGCTAATCTCCGCTATGAGAAAAACCAAAAACGGGAAGATGTGAAAAGCCACCACTATATCATCAGCTTTGACCCACGGGACGGGACAGACAACGGCTTGACCGTAGACCGGGCGCAGGAGCTGGGCGAGCAGTTCTGTAAAGAGCATTTCCCCGGACACCAAGCCTTAGTCTGCACCCACCCGGACGGGCATAACCACAGCGGCAACATCCATGTGCATATCGTCATTAACAGCCTGCGGATTGAAGCTGTCCCGCTTCTGCCCTACATGGACAGACCAGCGGACACGAAATGCGGCATGAAGCACCGCTGCACAGACGCAGCTATGCAATATTTCAAGTCCGAAGTCATGGAGATGTGCCACCGGGAAGGACTTTACCAAATCGACCTCTTGAACGGCAGCAAGAACCGTGTCACAGACCGGGAATATTGGGCGCAGAAAAAGGGACAGGCCGCACTGGACAAGCAGAACGCCCCCATGATTGCAGGCGGTATCACGCCCCGGCAAACCAAGTTTGAAACCGACAAGGCGAAGCTGCGGCAGACCCTACGGAAAGCCCTTGCCACCGCTGCCAGCTTTGACGAGTTTTCCTCTCTGCTGTTGCGGGAGGGTGTGACCGTCAAGGAGAGCCGGGGGCGGCTGTCCTATCTCACGCCGGACAGAACCAAGCCCATTACCGCCCGGAAGCTGGGGGATGATTTTGACCGTACCGCCGTCCTTGCCCTTTTGGAGCAGAACGCCCAGAGGGGCGTAACGGTTCGCTACACCCCGCAGCACCAAGCCGCCAGAGCCGCCGAACAGACCGCAGCCATACCCGAATACCTACACGCCGGGAAAGGCCGCTTACAGGGCGAAAAGACAGGGAAAATCGACCCCAGACAGGACAGTGTGCAGCGGCTTGTGGACATTGAGCAGAAGATGGCCGAGGGCAAGGGCAAAGGCTATGAACGATGGGCGAAGATACACAATCTGAAACAGGCCGCCAAGACCCTGACCATCTACCAACAGTACGGCTTTTCTTCCCGGAACAGCTTGAAGCCGCCGTTGCTACCGCCTATCAGGAAATGCGCCAGACCAGCGGCGAACTGAAAGCACTGGAAACGAAGCTGCAAGGGAAAAGGGAGTTGCGGCAACAGGTACTTGCCTATGCCAAGACCAAGCCCATCCGCGAGGGGCTGAAAGCGCAGAAATCCGAGAAAGCCCGCGCCGCATACCGCCAGGCAAACGAGAGCGATTTTATCATAGCCGAAGCCGCCGCCCGGTATTTCAAGGCACAGGGGCTTACCAAGCTGCCCGGCCGAAAAGCGTTGCAGGCCGAGATCGAGCAGCTTATCTCCGAGAAAGACGGCCTGTACAACACCTATCACGAACAGAAGCAGCGGTTCAGGGAGTTGCAGACCGTCAAGCGGAACATCGACCAGATTTTGCGCCGGGAAGAGCCGCACCGCAGAAAGGAGCAGAGCCATGAACGATAAGCCGTCCCGCATGGACTACCGCCAGCACCAGGCAGCCCGCCGCCTTGTGCATGAGTGCTGTAACTACGACGAGGGGAACTGCCTGCTGTTAGACGACGGGGAGCCTTGCGTGTGCGTCCAGAGCATTTCCTATTCCCTCATGTGCCGCTGGTTCCGTGTGGCTGTCCTGCCCCTTGACGGGGAGCTGGCCGCAGCCCTCTTGTACCGGGGGAGCCGGAAACGCTGCGCGGTCTGCGGGGCGGCCTTTGTCCCCAAATCCAACCGGGGAAATACTGCCCCGGCTGCGCCGGGTGCATGAAGAAACGCAAAGCCGCCGAGAGAAAGCGGAAACAAAGGCAGAAATGTCACGCTTTAGAGCCTTTCAAACCCGCATAAATCAAGGCTTTTTTCGTGGGTGTCAAAGGGTATGCGATACATTTATCCTTTCCCCCGGAAATGCCGTCCTAATGCGTGACAAAGCCCAAAAACGACACAACACAGAGGGAGGTGATACTATCGCTGATTATATCAGGGCAGACACCACGCTGCCCGCCTATCTTCCATACCCCCGTTTCCTGCTGAAAATGGAGATTTCACAGACCGCCAAGCTGCTGTATGCGCTTTTATTAGACCGCTCCACCCTGTCACAGAAGAACGGCTGGCAGGACGGCGAGGGCAGGATATTCATTGTCTACCCCGTTGCGGAGATAGCGGAAATGCTGGACAAGGGTTGTACCGCCATCAAGGGAGCCTTGAAAGAACTGGACGCAGCCGGGCTTTTAGAACGGGAACGGCGGGGCTTCTCCGCACCCAATCGGCTTTATGTGAAAGTGCCGCCTGTCCCAGTGGTACGGTTTTCCGACCAACTGATGGCCGGAAAAGCGACCCTCATACAGTCGGAAAAGCGACCTTATGACGGTCGGAAAACCGACCCCTAACAAAACTAATATAAACAACTTAATAGAGAACCAAACAATGAGAGCGAGTGGGGAGCCGCCCACAGCTTATGGCCGATATGAGAATATTTTTCTGTCAAAGGACGAATATGACGAGTTACAGGCAGAATACCCGGACAGGCTGGAACGGCTGATTGAGGAAATGAGCCATTACCTTGCCGCCAGCGGGAAAGCCTACCAGAATTATGCCGCCGCCTTGCACAGATGGGCGGCCAATGACAAAAAGGGAGCCGTAAAACAGGGCATCCCCGACTATACCTGTATGGAGGGAGAAAGCTTATGACAAGTGAAATCAAAGATATTTTGGAGAACATGACAACCGCCGCCCCGGAGATGGAGGACTATATCGGCGAGGACGGTCTGCTCTACTGCGGCAAGTGCCGGACACCGAAAGAAGCCTATTTCCCGGAGGGTAAGGAGCTGTTTGGCCGTGACCGCCACCCGGCAGAGTGCGACTGCCAGAGAGCCGCCCGTGAGCAGCGGCAGGCCGCCGAGGAACACCGCCGCCATGTGGAAGCCGTGGAAAATCTGAAACAGAGGGCTTTTGCCGACTCAGCCATGCAGCAATGGACATTCGAGAACGACAACGGCAGAAACCCGCAGACCGGGATTGCCCGGCGGTATGCGGAGCATTGGGAAGAAATGCAGGCCGAAAACATCGGCTGCCTGTTCTGGGGGAACGTCGGCAACGGGAAAAGCTACCTTGCCGGATGTATCGCAAACGCCCTCATGGAGAAAGAAGTCCCCGTATATATGACGAACTTCGCCGTTATCCTGGGCGACCTCTCTCCCGGCTTTACAGGCCGGAATGAGTATATTTCCCGCCTTTGCCGCTATCCGCTGCTTATCATTGACGACTTCGGCATGGAGCGTGGCACCGACTATGGACTGGAACAGGTATTCCATGTGATTGATACCCGATACCGCAGCAACAAGCCGCTGATCGCCACCACCAACCGCCCGCTGGACGAGTTGAAAAAGCCGACAGACACGGCCCATTCCCGGATTTATGACCGACTGCTGTCCATGTGCGTCCCGATACGCTTTACTGGCGTCAACTTCCGGCAGGAAACCGCAAAGCGGAAAATGGAAACCATGAAGAAACTGCTGGCTGAATGAAAGGAGTATTGCCTATGGAGAATATCAAGCAGCACGACCACCGTACCACCCGCCGCCCCGACTGCGTGACGGAAATCCGCATGGGGAACTCTGTTCTTGTCGTGTCCGGCTTTTTCAAGAAAGACACCACCAGCACCGCCGCCGACAAGATGGCGAGGGTACTGGAAGCGGAAGCCGCTGCTACACAAAAAAAGGCGATTTGACAAGCTGTAAAGAAGCAGATTTATCACTTTTACCGCTGTACAGCCGCCCCTGTTCCGTGGTACAATGAAACCACGGAATAGTGGGGCTGGCTGTCGGAAACGGAGGATTTTATGTTAAGACAAGCCACCCAAAACCTTATTACCGCCCTTTATCCGAGATTATCCCATGAAGATGAACTGCAAGGGGAAAGCAACTCTATATCCAACCAAAAGCGCATTTTGGAAACCTACGCCAAGCAGAACGGCTTTACCAATCTCTGCTGGTACACCGACGACGGTTATTCTGGTGCGAACTTCCAAAGACCCGGATTTCAAGCCATGCTTGCAGACATTGAAGCCGGGAAAGTCGGCACCGTCATAGTCAAGGACATGAGCAGGCTGGGGCGTAATTACTTGCAGGTGGGATTTTACACGGAAATGCTGTTCCCTCAAAAGGGCGTGCGTTTTATCGCTGTCAATGACAACGTGGACAGCGCAAACGGCGGCATGGACAATGATTTTACCCCTCTGCGGAACTTATTTAACGAATGGATGGTGAGAGATACGAGCAAAAAAATCAAGGCAGTTAAGAAAGCAAAAGGCATGAGCGGTAAGCCTGTTACCAGCAAGCCCGTGTACGGCTACCTCATGGACGAGGACGAGAACTATATCGTTGACGAGGAAGCCGCCCCGGTTGTCCGGCAGATTTACCAGCTTTGCCTTGCGGGAAATGGCCCGACCAAGATTGCCCGTATGCTGACGGAGCAGCAAATCCCCACGCCGGGGACGCTGGAATACCGCAGGACGGGCAGCACCCGACGCTACCACCCCGGCTATGAATGTAAGTGGGCGACCAATACCGTTGTTCATCTGTTGGAAAACCGGGAATACACAGGCTGTCTTGTGAACTTCAAGACGGAGAAGCCCTCTTACAAGGTCAAGCACAGCGTTGAGAACCCCATCGAGAAGCAGGCTATCTTCCCAAATCACCATGAGCCGATTATCGACACGGAAACATGGGAACGGGTGCAGGAGTTACGCAAGCAGCGCAAACGCCCCAACCGCTACGATGATGTGGGCTTGTTCTCCGGCTTGCTGTTCTGCGCCGACTGCGGTCATGTGATGTACCAGCAGCGGTATCAGACCGACAAGAGAAAGCAGGATTGCTACATCTGCGGCAGCTATAAGAAGCGCACCGCCGACTGTACGGCGCACTTCATCCGAACCGACCTTTTGACGGCGGGTGTGCTTTCCAATCTCCGGCAAGTGACGGAATACGCCGCCAGGCATGAGAGCCGCTTTGTAAAGCTGCTCATCCAGCAGAACGAAATCGGCGGCAAGAGAAAGACCGCCGCAGCCACGAAGCAGCTTGAACAGGTGCAGAGCCGCATTGCAGAACTTTCCCGCTATATCAAACGTCTGTATGAGGACAATGTAAACGGGAAAATCAATGACGAGCGTTTTATGGAGCTGTCGGCGGACTATGAGCAGGAGCAGCGGGAACTGAAAGACCGGGCTGCCGCTTTGCAGGAGGAACTTTCCAAGTCGCAGGCCGCCACCGTCAACGCCGAGAAATTCATGGGGATTGTGAGAAAGCACCTTGCTTTTGAAGAATTGACCCCCACCCTCTTGCGGGAAATGATTGAGAAAATCGTCGTGCATGAGTGCAGCTATGACGAGAACGGCACCCGCAGGCAGGACATTGATATTTATTATAGCTTTGTCGGCAAGATTGACTTGCCCGAAGAATAAGCCCGACCTATCCGACACCCTGCGCAAGTGCCGGATAGGAACGGCAAAATTTTTTACACTTCTATTACTTCTTTATCACACATAAGCAAAGAGTCAGGGTATGAAGCAGCTCATGGCTGGCGGCGGTGTCGCGCTGGTCGGCATTACCCTGATTCCTCTGCTGAGCGGCCTGTTCGGTTAAGAACAGCGGGCGGATTTATTCCGCCTGTACATACGCAATCGCTTCAATCCTCGCTGTGGATAACAGCCCCTATTATAATAGGAAGTGAATTGCTGCAAGACTATCCACCCATCAACGAAAGGCGGTGCTATTATGCAGATTCTGACCCACATTATTTTTGTTCTGAACCTTCTCAAGACCCTTATCAACCACTTCACCTAAAGGACGGTGACTGCTGAATGGAAACCGTTCTCAAAGCCATAGCCGATTGGATAAAGGGTATCCTGACGGCTGGCATCATGTCAAACCTGTCCGGGCTGTTCGATGCCGTAAATGAGCAGGTCGGTGACATTGCGCAACAGGTCGGCACACGGCCATCGGCCTTTGAACCACGCGTTTTTGCGATGATCGAATCGCTCTCCCGGAATGTGGTTCTGCCGATTGCGGGCATTATCCTCACATTTATCGCCTGTTACGAACTGATTGAAATGATAACCCAGCATAACAACATGGCGCAGTTTGAGCCAGCACTTATTATGCGCTGGATTTTCAAGACCGCTGTTTCAGTATGGTTCATCTCCAACACGTTCGATATTGTGATGGCAGTCTTTGACCTGACGCAGAAAGTCGTGTCCGATTCCAGCGGCATTATTGCGGGCAATACTCGCGTCAATGAAATCGGCCTGTCAATGCTGGAAGCCAGTCTGATGCAAATGGATGTCGGTCCACTCTTCGGGCTTTTTTTGCAGAGCTTCTTCATCGGCATCACCATGAGAATCCTCTCAATCGTGATTTTCGTCATTGTGTACGGACGCATGATTGAGATCTACTGTATGGTGAGCCTTGCGCCGATTCCCATGGCAACATGGGGCAACCATGAACAGAGCCACATGGGACAGAACTATCTGAAATGCTTGTTTGCGCTGGGATTTCAGGGCTTTCTCATCCTCATCTGCGTGGCCATCTATGCCGTGTTGATTCAGAATGTGGCGATTTCCGGCGATGCCATCAATTCGATCTGGGGCATTGTTGGCTACACCGTCTTGCTCTGTTTCAGCCTGTTCAAAACCAGCTCCGTGACGAAATCTGTTCTCGGAGCGCATTAAAGGGGGTGCTTTATTGGCTGCGTATATTTCTGTTCCTCGCGATTTGACCAAGGTGAAGTCAAAAGTGGCTTTCAACCTGACAAAGCGGCAGCTCATCTGCTTCGGAACGGCGGCACTGATTGGAGTGCCGCTTTTCTTTTTGCTCCGGGATTCCGGCGGCAACTCTGCCGCTACCCTTGGCATGATGGCAGTTATGCTCCCGGCTTTTTTTCTCGGCATGTACGAGAAAAATGGACAGCCGCTGGAAAAGCTGCTGTCATATTATGTCCGGGCGCGATTCCTGCGCCCGAAAATCCGGCCTTATAAGACCGAAAATTACTATGCGCTGCTCATGAAAGGAGGCATGAACCATGATTCCGTTTTGGAAAAAGACCGATAAAGGCGGCAAGAAAACGCCGCCGAAACCCGCTATTCCTCACACGGCACAGCAGTCCATTCCCATGCAGCGGATGTTTGAGGATGGAACCTGCCGGGTGAGGGCAAACTACTACACCCGGACGATTGCCTATCAGGATATTAACTATCAGCTGGCACAACAAGAGGACAAAAACGCGATTTTCGAGGAATGGTGTTCGTTCCTCAACTTCTTCGACAGCTCTATCAAGTTTGAGCTGTCCTTTGTGAACATGGCAACGGACAGTTCAGAATTCGAGAAAAGCATCCGCATTCCATTCCAGAAAGACGGTTTCGATGATGTGCGGGCTGAGTATTCGCTGATGCTACGCCAGCAGCTTGCCAAGGGCAATAATGGTCTGACTAAGACCAAGTTCATCACCTTTGGCGTGGAGGGCGAGAGTATGCGTCAGGTGAAAACACGGCTCGACCATGTGCAGAACGATCTGCTCAACAACTTCCACCGTTTGGGTGTTCAGGCCAAGCCGCTGAATGGTACGGAACGGCTCAAGCTCATGCACGATATGTTCCACATGGACGGTGAATCGAAGTTCCGTTTTGAATGGAATGATCTCGTGAAAAGCGGCCTTTCGGTGAAAGATGCCATTGCACCGACTGCTTTCGCCTTCAAAAATTCCCGGACGTTCCAAATGGGCGGCATCTACTGCGCCGCCAGTTTTCTGAGCATCACGGCCTCCGACATCAGCGACCAGCTTCTGAAAGATTTTTTGGATATGGATTCCAGCCAGATTGTCACCATGCACATTCAGAGCGTTGACCAGAACCGCGCCATTAAAACGGTCAAGCGCACGATTACTGAACTTGATAGAAGCAAGATCGAGGAGCAGAAAAAGGCAATCCGCGCCGGGTATGATATCGACATCATTCCGTCGGATTTGGCAACCTACGGCAGAGATGCAAAAGCCCTGCTGAAAGAATTGCAGAGCCAGAACGAGCGAATGTTTTTGGTGACATTCCTCGTGCTGAACACCGGGCGTACCGAACAGGAACTGGAAAACAATGTCTTTCAGGCAAGCTCCATCGCACAGAAGCACAACTGCAATCTGTGCCGCTTGGATTACCAGCAGGAACAGGGGCTTATGTCCTCTCTGCCGCTGGCCGATAATCAGATTGAGATTCAGCGCGGCCTTACTACCAGCAGTACGGCCATTTTCATTCCATTCACCACACAGGAGCTTTACCAGTCCGGCAAAGAATCTCTGTACTACGGTTTGAATGCTCTCTCCAACAATTTGATTATGGTGGACAGAAAGAAGCTGAAAAATCCGAATGGACTTATCCTCGGTACTCCCGGCTCCGGCAAAAGTTTCTCGGCAAAGCGTGAAATCGCAAATGCCTTTCTGGTGACGGATGATGATATTATCATCAACGACCCCGAAGGCGAATATTCCCCACTGGTAAACCGACTGAAAGGACAGGTCATTAAAATCAGCCCCAACAGCACCCAGTTCATCAACCCGATGGACATTAACGCCAACTATTCGGAAGAAGATAATCCGCTGTCCCTGAAAGCGGACTTTATTCTTTCTCTGTGCGAACTGGTTGTCGGCGGCAAGGAAGGTCTGCTCCCGGTGGAAAAGACGGTCATTGACCGCTGTGTGCATCTGATTTATCGGAAATATTTTGCTGACCCCTGCCCGGAGAATATGCCGATTCTGGAGGACTTGTACAACGCCCTGCTCCAGCAGGACGAGAAAGAAGCCCATCATGTTGCAGCTGCTCTGGAAATCTACGTCAAGGGCAGTCTGAATATCTTCAACCACCGCACCAACGTGAACGTCAATAACAGAATCGTCTGTTATGACATTAAAGAACTGGGCAAGCAGCTGAAAAAGCTGGGTATGCTCATCGTGCAGGATCAGGTCTGGGGCCGTGTGACCGCCAATCGTAGTAGCGGAAAGTCCACCCGATATTATATGGACGAGATGCACCTCCTCTTAAAAGAGGAGCAGACTGCGGCCTATTCTGTGGAGATTTGGAAGCGGTTCAGAAAATGGGGCGGAGTGCCGACTGGATTAACGCAGAACGTCAAAGACCTGCTTTCTTCGCGTGAGGTCGAGAATATTTTCGAGAACAGCGATATGATAATCATGCTGAATCAGGCCGCTGGCGACCGTCAAATCCTCGCAAAGCAGCTCAACATCTCGCCCCATCAGCTTTCCTATGTGACGCACTCCGGTGAAGGTGAAGGACTGCTTTTCTTCGGCAATGTTATTCTCCCGTTCGTGGACAGATTCCCCACCGATTTGGAACTGTATCGCATCATGACCACGAAGCTGGGTGAGGTTTCGGAGGGCAAAAAGGAATGAGCAATCCGAAGCTGAACTTCAAAGAGGAAACGTCAGCCAAAAAGACACGCTCTCCCCGAAGAAAGCGAAGGTCGAGCAGTCCACGCCCAAAAAGAAGAAGCTGAAACTCGATGCGGACAAGGCCGCAGAAAAAAACCAGCATTTGCGATTTGGCAAGGCAGAACTGACCCCGGACGAACTGAGCCGTTTGAGCAAAGCGCAAAAGCGCGAGATGTACGCTGCCAATGCCGCCCGGACTGCGGTACATCGGGAAATTGACCAGTATGAGGAAGATAATGTCGGTGTGCAGGCGTTGAGCGAGGGTGAAAAGGCCGCTGGAAATGTCCGCGATATTTCCAAGAGCCGCTATGCCCGGAAACTGAAAAAGAAAGCCAAGGTGCAGGGCAAGAAAAACTCCAAAACCGCAAAATCTTCTGCGCAAGAACCAACTGCATCACAAAATGCAGGAGATTCCGGTATCGGTACCCGTGAGGGTGGTTCCAATTGGCTCTCCCGATGGCGGCAGAAACATGACATTCGACAGAGCTACTATGCCGCAGCCCGGTCTGGTGGCACAGCGGCACAGACCGTTGGAAGCAAAAAAGCCGTATCCGGCGGTGCATCTGCCGCACGGTCTGGTGTAAAACGAGTAGTGGACAAGGGAAAATCTGTGGTCGGTTCGGCAGTAAACAGCCTTATGACCGCCGCAAAGAGTAACGCGCACGTTCTTGTGATCGTGGGCGTTTTTGTTTTGCTCATCCTGATGGTGATGTCTGGTTTTTCCTCCTGCGGCATCCTCTTTTCGGGCAGTACCCAAGTATCCGGGCAGACGATTTATTCTGCCGAGGACAGGGACATTCGCGGTGCAGAACAGGATTACAAGAAGCTAGAAAAGGAACTGGACAAAAAAATCAAGCGCACTCCGCAAGACCATCCGGGCTACAACGAGTACCAGTACCATCTTGACCCCATCGAGCATGACCCGTGGCAGCTCACTTCCTTTCTGACTACTCTGTATGACGATTATACCCGGTCGGAAGTGCAGGGCAAATTGAAGGAAATCTTCAAAAAGCAGTACAAGCTCACCACATGGGTAGAAGTGCAGATTCGGTACAAGACCGTATGGGTCATTAGTCCTGCGGGCATCCCGGTTCCTACACAGGTGCCGTATGAGTACAAGATTTTCCACACCAAACTGGAAAACAAGGGTCTGGAAGTTGTTATCCGGGAAGAGCTGACCGAAGATCAGTGGAAACGCTATGAGATCTTTCAGGATACGCTGGGTGGTCGGCCTTATCTGTTCAACGGCGGTCTGCCGCCCGGTGGCTCCGATGGCTCCGGCACACCCGGCATCGACTACACGGTTCCTGCGGAAGCTCTAACTGACACGGAGTTTGCCGCTATCTATGAGGAAGCCAAAAAATATGTTGGCACTCCCTATGTTTGGGGTGGCTCCACCCCGGAAACAGGCTTCGACTGCTCCGGCTATGTCTGCTGGGTCTACAATCAAGCTGGTTATGATGTTGGGCGCACCACCGCAAACGGATTATGGCAGAAGAGCCAGCATATTTCCGAAGCCGAAGCAAAGCCCGGTGACTTAGTTTTCTTCAAAGGAACGTATGATACGCCGGGGATGAGCCACGTTGGAATATATCTCGGTAACGGAAAAATGGTCAGTGCTGGCGACCCCATCAAATATGCTGACATCCACTCGTCCTACTGGCAACAGTATCTTGCCGGATTCGGACGGCTTTCAAAATGATTGGAGGGTTCTATTATGAGCGAAAAACTGGAAAAACTGCGAGCGATGCTCGAAAAAGAGAAGGAACGGCGCATCAAGATCAACAATCGCATCGAAAGTCTGGAGCGGCGGATTCAGGAGGCCGAAGCCGCCGAGGTAAACGAAATGGTGCGTAGTGCAAAGGTCAGCCCGGAACAGCTTGCTGCTCTGCTGCGGCAGTCGGCCAACGCCACCCCGAACCCGGCTGCGCTGGCCGTGGTCGGTGCTGTATTTGCAAAGGAGGAAGATACCAATGATGAAGATTAAGAAATTCGGCGCACTGCTGGTATCGGCAGTGCTGTGCATCGGCATGGCCGCTCCTGCTTTCGCCTATGAGGGCGATACCACCCCGGTAGAAGAACCTGTTTTGCCGGAAATCGTGGAGGAAGAAGATGCTGTCACCATTACGGATGAGGAAACGGGCGCATTGACCCCGGAAGGCAATCTGACACTGGTGGACGATTACTACACCAATTATTCGGACGGCTCCGGCCAGCAGTTCATTACGATGGTGAGCAAGTCGGGTGCCACCTTCTATCTGGTAATCGACCGCAATGCCAAAGGACAGCAGACCGTTCACTTCATGAATTTGGTGGATGAAGGCGACCTTTTGACCCTGATGGAGGAAGAAGATGCAGAAACCTACAATGCTGAAAAAGAAGCGGCGAAGCAGGCTGAACTGGACAAGCTGAAAGCCGAGGAAGAAGCAAAGAAAGCCGCAGAGGAAGCGGAAAAAGCGGCAGACGCTCCAAAAGAAAACAAGGTGACAAAATATGCTGCGGCGTTTCTCGGTGTCGTGGCACTGATCGCGCTGGTAGCGGGCGGCGGTTTCTATTTCTTCATCCAGCAGAAGCAGAAAAAACAGGCTGAAAAAGAAGCTGTTGACCCGGACGCAGACTACACCGAGGACAATGGCGACTTCGAGATTCCCCCGGAGGATGATTCGGACGATGAGGATACTTCCGAGGAACAGGATATAACTCCTATCTGATTTTAAGGCGGCGGTTGCCGCCTACATACCATAATCAGAAATAGATTGGAGGGATTTCTTATCGCAAAATTGATCGTGACCGAAAAGCCATCCGTTGCCATGTCTTATGCCAAAGTCTTAGGTGTGCATGGGCGGCAGGATGGCTACCTTGAGGGCAGCGGCTATATCGTGAGTTGGTGTATCGGCCATCTGGTAGAACTGGCTCCGCCCAGCACCTACGATGAAAAGTACGTCAAATGGAATGTAGCCGATCTGCCTATCCTGCCGCAGAAGTGGCAGTATCTCGTGTCTGCCAGCACCAAAAAGCAGTTTGGCATCCTGCAAAAACTTATGCACTGCCCGGATGTGGACAGCGTGATCTGTGCTACGGATGCAGGATAGTGCGGTTGGGTGACTCAAGAGAAAGAAAAAAGAGACCTCATCTCGTCAAAAAACTAAATCATAAAAGCATCAAAGAGGGCATTCAAATGAAACAAAATCGAATTTTTGACCAGAATAGTTCTCAAAAAGCACGTTCTTGGCACTATAATATGGACACCAACCGAGCGGAAGCCCAGTTCGCTGATGGCTCTGCCATTGCCATTGACTGCCTTGCCATCGAGGACGAATACGGCAATACCCCGGCACAGCGAGCTGAACTTGATTGGCTACTATACAACAAGCCCTTGGAGTGCGTCCAGCTTGTGCTGAGTGGTGAGATTGAGCATTATCTCTCACTTGGCTGTGACCATGGCAAACTGAAAGACTAACCTCTAAATAGGCCAAACAACCCGCTACTTGCAGTCGCTGCAAATGGCGGGTTGTTTGCTTATTTTAAGTTTTTCCTTTGCTCATAGTAGTGCAAAATCAATGTAGTGCAAAATCAATGGCCCAACGGTCAAAGAAATCACAAATATCAGGCAAATCTACTGGTTTCTTATAAATGTCATTCTAAAATTCAATGGATTTTGCTATTTCTAGCACTTGTTTTTTCGACACGAAAGTCGATTTAACCCTATATTTTATGTATCTCTCGATGATTTCAAGTTTGCCATTTTGGGGGCTTGATTATTGAGAAAATTCTAAATTCCAAAAAGGTCTATCATTTTCATCAATCGCATCGTTATTGAGAATAAGCACTGCACCACCACTTAACAGAGGAGGCAGCTGTAAATAGCTTATATTATTTATTGAGAAAATGAAACGCTATTGCAACAGTTGAATACTGTATATTTTATCAAATTGATACGGATCTGATAGCAACACCTTACCGTTTGATATCACAAGAATGCTTTCGCCTTCTTTAAGATACGACAACTGAAGATTTCCTTTCAAGTAGTTTGATACGCCATAAATTATATAATTGTCATCCGTATCATATAATTGATTTTTTGCAGTCGCATAAATACAATTGTTCTTCAGGTCAACTTCTTCAATTATAAGTTCCGATTTTTTTCTTCCGAATGTATTCGATTGAAATAGAATGCAGAGAACCACTGCCACAAATGCTATGCCAACCATAATCTTCCGTTTGCATTTCATTTTATCAACCTCTGTATGAAAGGAACAGCGTATAAAGCGATTGTGTTATTCTCAATGCCCCTGTATAAGAAGTTGGATATGAAGAACCATCAATTGTGCTTCCATCTTTATGGATTCCGATAGCTACATACCCAGCTCCAGAAATATATTCTACAAGAGGACCACCACTAAAGCCACCTGTCAAATCCCAATCGCCCTTGAGATATTTTGAAGTCTGACTTCTAATATACCCAGAAGATTTACACATCCGATATCTCGCATCGGCACCATTTATTTGGCTCGGATAGCCATAAGCATACACCAACTGTGATGATGAATAATTGCTAGACTGCCAATGTAACCCAAGCCATCCCGTTTTCGTTCCTAAATTATTCTTGAGCGTAATAATCGCCCAATCCTCCGAACTTGTTCCAGCAAGATAAGAATCACTAACAATCATCGAACTTGCCGATACATTTTCGCTTCCAAAAGGTTTACTATTATCAGATCGAGCAGGTGCGACATTTACCGACTTAACGTAGGCTTTTTCCTTTATACTGTATAGATTATGTGCTGCTGTTGCAAGTGCATTAGGCCCAATCATAAATCCAGAACCATAATTTGTCCCTCCATTATTGGTCGTTATCTGTAGGCATACCGTACTACAATATGGTGTTGCCGTTGGATTATCAACAACAGTGATATCATTGCTTCCGATAATCGCATACAGATCGGATAGATCAATATCCGAAATCTTTCCATTTGGAAAATAGCCTGCAGTTGTCTCTCCATCCGTGAAGGAATTGGTTTCAACTATAATTTCCTCTATAGATTCTTCTTTTGTATCAAAATCGTATCTATGGTATCTCTCGATATGAGATTTGCTTCCATCACTTTGATTATCTGCAAAAGCAGTCAGCCCAGAGTTAAGCTCCATTGAAGAAAGAGCCACAATCCCACTTGCTTTCAAAAAAATTCTACGAGATATTTTTTCACTAGCTATTTTAATTTTCCTTCTTTACTTTTAGAGTATACACAAGATTTCTTATACATCAGTTGCTCTGCATTGGAAACACCTCCGTAAAATTTTTCATACGTTAGAGCCATCCTTATTTTAGATTTCAACTTTTACTTTCGCAAAAAAATAAATACCACTGATTTTTTATCCAATAGCCGTGCTAAGATTTATCTCTATGGGATTCAACACATGCGTCTGCTGGCACAACCAAGCCCAATTGTTCACTGTAGTAGTAAACAAGTCGTCATAGTTGTTGTCATATGCAAAATCAAATGTGTCATGAACGGTAATCAAGTAATACATTATAGAATTACCAATCATGAAGCCTGTTCCAGAGGTGCTTACCCTATGCAATGCATAGAATAAATCTGCATTATCAGACTTTTGAATTGTAAAAGACCAACTTCCTCCACTAAAATCTTTCAAGCCACTATTAAGTACTTTGTTTTTATAATTATTAAAAACTGTTGTCGTGTTTAACTTGTCAAGCAATGGCGTCGAAGAATCCGTCACACTCTCAGAATAGTCAATATTATATACAGAGAATTCAACCATAAGAGCCGCACATTCATATCCCTTATCCCGTGCAATTTGCGCAGCTGCCAACCATGCAAGCTGTGTATTATTTAACAAATTTCCAGATGCACGTGTTTGATCTTCATCTTTCATCTTATCGATAAACTTATTTAATTCATCTATCGACATTCCCGAAAAATCAACATGATACTTATCATTCATGCTTTGAATAACAGGATTGCTAGCTTTACGGCTGCTTATGTTAGCAGCATAAGACACAGTATTTATCGAAAACAAAAAACACACTGAAAGAATTAATGATACGAACCTCTTCATAACGAACCTCCTTAAATTCTGTACTCTACTATATAAATTGTGTGCTTCTCATCATCCCAGACAACGAGACTAAAATTCACATCTTCAGAATGTAAAAGCAATGTATTCATTTCGGCTTCCGAGCGTAGTTCCTTATGCTGACTATTATCATAAAGAAAAAAATTTCCACTTGCAATTTCAGGAATCACAAAATCTAATCCAAAATATGACGACACATTTTTTAATATAGAAGATATGGTTGGAGAATCATTAATTTTCTCCCATGAATCGAGTTGATGAATAATTTTGGCTGCATCCACATCGTAGTATACCGCTAACATTATCCCATCATTTTGCAATCCGCCATAAGCCTCATATATCAACGATTCAGAGTATGTTGCTTTTCCAATTTTGAATTGTTTCAAATAATCTCGTTTTTCATATTTGCTTTTTCTTCCAAGCATAAAGCCCAAAAGCAAGCACAGTGCGACTATAGCTAGGTATCGGATAACTCGCGTTGGTCTCGCCTTTATAATTACCTCACACCTTTCTAACTTGCTGAAATATATAACAAACTCCACTTATCTACTGGTACTTCCGGTAATGGTTTCGCTCCGTCCATCGGAATAGCTAAAGGTCGCAGAATACTCAAGCCTATAAGATTTTCCGGGCTTAGTGTTAAAGCTACTGCTCACCATGCAGGTTGAGGTCGTGCTGCTGTTTGAGCAGCTACTTACTTTTTGCCATGTTCCAATTGTCCCCTTTTCATAGAGAACGCCTGAAACGCTGATTTTCTTTACTCCAGTTCGAGTCTGGGCATCAACCTGATAGTATGTTTGGTAAATAGATCCGTTGACCGTACTATCGCCTACATACCGTTCAGACTTTTCAGCGGCCATTGCGGTGCAGGCAAAGCTCAAGAGAATCACCGCTGAAACAACAATGGACAACAAACGCTTTTTCGACATAGACATACACCTCCGTTTTTTTGCTCCCATCAAGAGCCTTTGTATAATCAACGCAATTCGCATTCGCTTCGTTTCAATTTTCAGGAGAAAATTTTTCAAATTTTCCATCTTTGTAAGTTCAGACAAAAAGAAAGCCAGACATTTGTGAACTCTCACAAGTGTCCAGCTTTCTTAACGGATACCTTCCGCAATTTTCATAATCTCATCGTATGGAATGTTTCCCATAACGGTATGTGTAATCCCCCGATGTTCCCAACTTAGAGTATAAACATTCTTTCCATGTTCATCCGTACTGGTTCCAAGTACACCATCTGCTTCTCCGACCTTTACGGTTTCGTACACTGTATGCTCATTATCAAACAGGGACTGCTGCCCTGGCTGGATAATTGAGCAACGGACTGTGTAGCTTTCCTCTGTTTCTTTTGACGAGTAAACATGTAAAAAGTTTTCTGCTCGCTCAAATTTCTGCACATCGTCCATTTCAAAGCCGTTCGGCACATAATGGTCGCTGTATCCATCCGGGAGCCACTCCAGCGGTTCGCCATCCACCTGATAAGTCAGCTGCATCTCAATGGGCAGAAATTTTTGAATCATCGTATAGACTGCCCTGCGGAAATCAGCGCTGACCGCAAGAGCACCAACCGTCAGCATTACGAGTGTCAATGCCGCAATTAGTACTCGTTTCAACACTGGGTGGTGCTTTTTCTTCTTTAAGGCCTCTGTCATTCGTTCGTCCCATTGGGACGTATCTGGGTAGATTTCCTCAAACTGCTTTGGCGTTGGAAGCGAATCCAGTTCTCTTTGCGCATCTGCACGAAGTGCCATCATCAAAGCCGCATCAAATGAAATGTCTGTCCGCTCACTCATGGCTGTTCATCTCCTTCCATAATAGTTTTCGTCCTCGAAAGAGCCGTGTTCGTACCACTTCATCCGTTAATCCCAGCGATTTTGCAATCTCACGGTTTGTATATCCCATTGCCAAAAGGCGTAGCGGATCACGGTACATCGGTTTCATTTGGCCAATCAGTTCTGTTAGACGTTCAATGTTATCGGTGCTAACTGCTGCATCATCCGGCACCGGAGCGGCATCTGGTTCGTTTGGGACATCTTCCAGCAATTCTTCTCGTTGTTTGCGAAGCATATCATATGCACGGCTTCTACTACAACTAACGAGATAAGCAGCGAGTTCGTGACAGTTTTCTCGATGAATTTTAGAAAAATTTTTTGCAACGTACAAAAATACCTCTTGTAGCACATCCTCTGCCAGATACGAATCATCCATGATTTTGTAAGCGGTATGGTAAACCAGCCGTTTGTATGTATTGTACACCTCGGTAAAATCTTCTTCAAAGTTTCGATCATCAAGCACACTTAGATATAACGCAAGCAACGCAGTCACCTCTATTCACATTGATTGTGTGTAGTGTACCACGAACCAATAAAAATGTCGAATACAACCAACTTTTGAAAAGGAGCGTGATGCCATTGACCCAACCGAAAACCGATCTCGCCTATCTCCGCAGCGAGAAAGCCAAAGCAGAACAGCAGCTGCGCTACTACCAGCACCGGGAGAAAATTCTGGAACACCAGATACCGGAGCTGACCCGCAAGGCCCGTGTGCATCGGCTGTGTACCCGTGCCGGAATGCTGGAAAGTTTTCTGATTGCGCCGGAAGAACTCACCAACGATCAGGTGATGGAGCTGCTGAAAATTGCGTTCCGTCAGCCGGAAGTTGCGCTGGCTCTTGCAAAGATGATTCACGACCTGCACGAAAGCCGCAGCGTTCCGCACCCTTTAGAATAAAGGGCGCAATTATACACCGTTCCGGTGAAATTGCGGTCTTGCAGACGGCTCGATGAAATCGAAGCTGGCGTTTGTGCGCCAGCCCGATTCCATCCCAAGGAAAACTGCATTTTCCTTGCGCTGCTTTGCAGCTATCCTTTTGCGGCTCCCGCCTGAGATCGAAGCGCATGGCACTCCGTTCTAAGGCGGCGAGCAAAACCGAATACAATTCCAGACCGTTCACCAAGAGCAATCTTGCTGGGCGGTCTTTTTGTTTGGGGGTGATGCCTATTCCGTGTCCGCATTTCAAAATTACCATCGTCAAGCGCAGCCAAGGGCAGTCCGCTGTTGCCGGGGCCGCTTACCAAAGCGGCGAACGGCTGTTCAGCGAGTACGACCAGAGAACAAAATTCTACAACAAGAAGAAAGAGCTTGTCCACGCTGAGATCATGCTGCCATCCTATGCGCCGCCCGGATATGCAGACCGGGCGACCCTCTGGAACGCCGTAGAAGCTGTGGAGAACCAGTGGAACTCCCAGCTTGCCCGGCGCATCGTGCTGGCGTTCCCGGTGGAGGTGCCGAAGGAGCAGTATTTGTCCATGATAAAAGAGTTTTGTCAGGAGCAGTTTGTTTCCAAAGGGATGATTGCCGACTTTGCCATCCACGACAAGGGAGATGGAAACCCACACGCTCACATTCTGCTGACGCTCCGGGCAATAGATGAACACGGCAAGTGGCTCCCGAAAGCCAGAAAGGTGTACGACCTTGACGAGAACGGTGAGCGCATCCGGCTCGCTTCCGGCAACTGGAAGTGCCACAAGGAAAACACGGTGGACTGGAACGACCAGAAGTATGCCGAGGTCTGGCGGCATGGCTGGGAGACCATTACCAACCGCTATTTGGAAGCGGCTGGCCGCCCGGAACGTGTTGACCTGCGCTCCTTTGAGCGACAGGGCATCCAGCAGATACCGACCGTGCATCTCGGTCCCGCCGCACACCAGATGGAAAAGCGTGGAGTGGAAACTTTTCTCGGCAACCTGAACCGGGATATTCGCGCCGCCAATAGCCTGATGCAGTCCATCCGCAGTGCGATTCGTGGGCTGCAACGCTGGATCGCAGACCTGAATGAAAAGAAGCAGATTCTTTTGGATGCACTGGAACAAGCCAAGGAGCCAATGCTGTCCGACCTGCTGGTGGATTACTTCAACCTCCGCAACGAGCAGCGCAGCGATTGGTCTGGCAAGGCAAAACTGAAATGCACTGTCCGAGACTTTGAGGAAGTCAAACGGGCGGTGGACTATCTGAAAGCCCATTCTCTGAACACCATCGAGGATCTGGATACCGCAATTTCTAACCTGAACCAGACCGCCGCCCCTCTCCGTAGGCAGTTGAAGCAGAACGAAAACCGTATGCGGGCAATCGCCCAGATCAAGGATGCTGCCGCCGCCCATGCCAAGCTGAAGCCCATCCACGACACCTTTATCAAGAAGAACTTCAAGTTGACCAAGGACGCTTATGCCGCCCAGCACAAAGAGGAGCTGGACACCTTTAATAAAGCTGTCCGCACTCTGATGAAACTGAACGGCAGCACAGCGGTAGATTTTTCGGCATTGGATGCCGAATTTTCTGCGCTGCAATCCGGCAGCGCAGAACTGCGTACCAAACTGGAAACCTTGCAGCCGGATGTCTCTGCCCTGAAAAATATCCGCAAGTATATCGACATGGTGCTGAATAAGCAGCAGCTTTCCACACCGGGCGGCAAGCCCCCGGAGAAGGAATCGGTGCTGAAACAGCTGGAGCAGCTTCAGCAGAAAAAGTCCAACTACAAAACGATTTCTACCACCCCAAACCGCGAAGAATCGCTCTAAACGATCTTTCTGTCACCGATATGCCGTTGCAATCAGTGGCAGAAGTACATAATTCATTTGTTTTTTGCTGGCTTTTGGCTATTCTCGCTGGCTAGTGAGTAGAGGCGTACTTTTAAGGCAGAAATTTTCTCCAACACCCCCCATTTTAGGCCACTTTTTCTGTTAATAGTAGAAGCGCCTCTTTGAAAGCCGGTCATTTGTGACCTTTTTGTTAATTCTCAAAAAGATGGTTGTCTTTGGGCTGTTTTCGTTGCCTACCTATTGAGAGGATTTTTTCAAAAGCGGAGATTTGGTCTCAAGAATTACAATTCAATTACAAGTTTCTCACCAATGCTACGAAACAGGCGTTCTCGATGCCTACCAAGTGTAGGGCATCTTTTTCAAGACCATTCTCGGACTATTATGACGTTTTGTTTACAAAATTGCTTGCAATGCTACGAAATGGCCTTTTTCATCGGCTACCAAGTAGAAGGATGTTTTTCGTCCGTCAAAGTCCAGAAATCTTCCATATGTTCCTTGACAAGTGAATAGTTCAATCGTCCGGTACTTCACAAAAGGTACTTCTGTAACTCGCAGCCCGGTCATAACGAAGACGGGGTGGCTGAAATGCCAATGGTGCGGTGCAAGCCCGCCGCCGGACGATTCCCCACTCCTAGGGAAGTCGAGGACCAATATGGGAGACCTTAACTTATTAACGCAGTTGAGCACTTGTTTCGTGCTTTTCTGCGACTGGAGAATTGGAACCCTCCAATTCTCGTTACATACTCTTTGTTCCTGATTTCTGCTTCAGCTGGAGGTGATCAACATTTCAGAATATCTTACCACGCAAACTCCGCTGCCGCCGTTTCTCCCATACCCACGCTTCCTTTTGGAACTTGACCTGAGTCAGACTGCAAAAATGACTTATGTGTTGCTACTCGACCGTGCCACACTCTCGCAGAAAAATCTCTGGATAGATGAACGTGGATTCGTGTTTGTCATTTTTACGATTTGCTCTTTGGCTGAGCAGCTAGGGCGCAGCACTGTCAGTGTTTCCAGTGCGCTTAAGGAATTGGACGCTGCGGGATTGATTGAGCGCAGACGAACGCGGTTTTCTTCGCCCAATCACATCTTTGTGAAAATTCCAAATGTTGAATAGTTCTGCGTTTTTCACGATTCAAGAACCGCCAAAATCACGATTCTGTGATGCAGATTCTTAATGGCATCTGCAAAAGATATTTTTCCTATGCAGTATAGCAGCCTTTAAGACTGTATCGAAGAAAACTTTCACCTAACCAACGTAATAAAACAAAAAGAGAAAAACGAATAGAATCCATCCATTCCTTTCCGTATTTGCACCACATGAATGAGGAGGTCTGCCCTTGAACAAAGAAAAATCTGAGAAGAAGCCCACCACACGCAAACGTGCGCCGAGAAGTCCGAAGTCCGTGCGCCTGATCGTGGAACGCCATTATATCGGCAATGTGCCGATGAATACGCTTTTTCAGCGGCTTGTGGAAGAAGAAATTCGTAAAACTGCCGAATCGTATCTCGCCGCTGGCTAATTGGACGTTTTACTGCGGAAAAGGGCTTGCATCGTCACGCAGCATCCGCTACAATGTGATTGATGAGGTCTCTTTTCCATTATGGAGGTACACATGGAAAAGGACAAAAAAGTAACTGCTTTATACTGCCGACTGTCAAAAGATGACGGTTCAAACAGCGAAAGCCTGAGCATCCGCACTCAAAAGTCAATGCTTATGGAGTATGCCACACGCAACGGTTTCGGGAATTGCCAGTACTATGTTGATGATGGTTACAGCGGTACGAACTCTGACCGCCCTGCCTTTCAGGAACTTCTGGATGATATCCGGGAAGGAAAGGTGGCAACAGTCATTACCAAAGACCAGTCCCGACTTGGACGCAACCACATCGAAACCGGAACGTATATGGAAATCTTCTTTCCTGAACACGGTGTCCGCTATATTGCAATCAACGATGGTTATGATTCCAACGAGCAATCTCAGATGGATATTGCCCCGTTCCGAAACATCATCAATGAAATGTACGCCAAAGACACTTCCCGAAAGATCAAGAGTGCCCTTCGGACACGCAAGAAAAGTGGAAAGTATATCTCCAGCGGCGCACCGTTTGGCTACCAGAAAGACCCTGCCGACCACAATCACCTTGTGATCGACCCGAACACCGCCCCCGTTGTTGAGTATATCTATTCAATGGCAGAGGAAGGGCTGGGGCTTCACCGCATCGCCAAGCGGCTCCACGATGAAAAAGTCTTGAAGCCGTGTTACTACAAGAAAGAGATGTTTGGCCGCTTTATTGATGATGAAAAGATGTATGATTGGGACAGTGCCTATATCAGTCAGGTTCTGCACAGCCCAGTCTACGCCGGACACATCATCTACGAAGCCAAGCCCACCGTGTCCATGAAATCCAAAAAGCGGCGTTATATTCCGTTTGAAGAACGCGCTATCGTTCCGAATACACATGAAGCAATCATCCCACAAGACCGTTGGGAGAACGTGCAGCGAATCCTTTACAGCCGTTCCAGTAGTTTTATGTGCGATAAGACCGACTACGACAATATCTTCAAAGGCATCGTCCGCTGTGCAGACTGCGGCAGAACGATGTTAGTCAAGGTCGAGCACAGGCGCAAACGTAACAGTGTTCTGGATCAGACCTTTTATTGTTGCAGCACTTATCGGAAATATGGTGCGAAAGCCTGTGACTCGCATAATTTGGAAGCCCGTGTTCTGCATGAAGCTGTCTTTGCGGACATTCAGGCACACGCAAAGGCCGCTGTGAGCAATCGGGAAGCCCTTGTGAAGAAGATTGCAAATCAGATGCACCTCCGGGTGTCCTCTGACCGGGCGCAGCACAAACGGGATTTGAAGCAGTGTAAAGCACGAATCGCAGAAATCGAAGACCTGTATGCAAAACTTTATGAGGACGTATCAAAGGGACTTCTCCCGGAGAAACGTTTTCAAATGCTTGCAGATCGCTACGACAAAGAACAGGCTGAACTGACCGAGAAGATTGAGCAGTACGAGCGGGAAGGCCGTGCTGAACACGATCAGCTGGACAAGATTCAGGATTTTATTGATGAAGTCAGCAAGTACGCTGGTATCACCGAACTGAACTATAAGATTCTGCATCAGCTGATTGACAAGATTCTGGTATCCAGAGCGGAAAAGGTCGATGGCGAATACGTCCAGAAAATCCAGATTTTCTACCGCTTTATCGGCCCATTGGATGCCATCGAGTAACAAAGTCAGAAAAGTCACCTCCGAGAACTATCCTACAGATGCAGGGCGTGAGGGCGAACTGATTTTCCGACTGGTTTACGAACAGGCTGGGTGTAAAAAGCCTGTTTCCCGGCTGTGGCTGTCCAGCATGGAGGACAATGCCATCCGGGAGGGCTTTGCAAATCTGAAACCGTCAACAGAATATGATGCACTGTATCAGGCTGCACTCTGCCGGGAACGTGCCGATTGGATGGTCGGCATCAACTGTTCCCGGCTCTTTTCATGCCTGTATGGTCGGTCTTTGGCGGTTGGGCGTGTTATGACCCCTACACTGGCGATGGCCGTGCAGCGAGAAGCAGCTATTGCTGCATTCACCCCGGAGAAGTTTTACACGGTTTCGCTGGCATTTGAGGGCGACGGCACAGCGTCCAGCAAGCGATTCTCGCAGAAAGAGGATGCGGAAACTCTGCTTGCCAACTGCCGAAAGGAGGTCAGCACGGTGGTGCAAAAAGTAGAACGCAAAGAAAAAAACGAAAAGCCGCCGCAGCTCTATGATCTGACGACGCTCCAGCGGGATGCCAACCGTTTGCTGGGGTTTACTGCACAGCAGACCTTGAACTATGCGCAGAGCCTTTACGAAAAGAAACTCATCACTTATCCCCGAACAGACAGCCGCTTTCTGACGGAAGACATGGCAGCATCCCTGCCGGGGCTGGTGTCGGCTGTTGCGGGAGCCTTTTCCGTGGGGGAAGCTGTACCCGTCCATGCAGAACAGGTAATCAACAACAGCAAGGTCAGCGACCACCATGCGCTGCTGCCTACTGCAAGCATGGTACAGGCCGACTTTTCAGCTTTGCCCGCCGGGGAACTGAGCGTCCTGCGGCTGATTGCGGCACGTCTGCTCTGCGCCATGGGAGAACCTCACCGCTGTGCAGAAACCGTCCTGACCACCATCTGCGCCGGGGAAGAATTTACCGCAAAAGGCAAGGTGGTTTTGGACGAGGGCTGGAAAGGCATTGAGCGCAAAATGCTGGACGATCTGCTGGACAAAAAGAAAGAGCCTGCTGCTCTGCCGGATGTGCAGGAGCAAAGCGAGTGTGGCATTTCTGGTGCTGAACTGAAAGAGGGACAGACATCCCCTCCGAAACACTTCACCGAGGATACTCTGCTGCACTCTATGGAAACAGCTAGCGCGGACAGTATGCCAGAGGATGCAGAGCGTCAGGGCATTGGAACTCCGGCTACACGAGCGGCTATTATCGAAAAGCTGGTGGCAAAAGGCTTTCTGGAGCGCAAGGGCGACAAGAAAACCAAGGTGCTGCTGCCCACCGACAAAGGTAAAGCCCTTATCACCGTAATGCCCGAAGAAATCCAGTCCGCCGACATGACTGCTGACTGGGAAACAAAACTGCTGCGCGTGGAGCGTGGCGAGATGGAGCCAGAAACTTTTATGACTGAAATCAACGATATGATCTCCTCGCTGGTAAACACCACCGAGGCCGTGAAAGGAGCGAGTGCGCTTATGAAAAATAAAGTGATTGGTGTCTGTCCGAACTGTGGCAAATCTGTTGTGGAACGTGAAAAAGGCTGGTTTTGTGAAGCCAATCCCTGCCGCTTTATTCTGTGGAAAGACAATGCTTTCTTCAAGCGGTTGGGCAAACGGCTGGATGCTCATGTAGCCGACAAGCTGTTGCGCGATGGCCGTGTCCGGCTGAAAGACTGCAAGAGTGCCAAGGGCAAGGTTTACAACGCCACCGTCCTGCTGTTCACCGAAGCCGACGGTCGCAGTAAGTTTTCGCTGGAATTTGAGGGTGGCCGCTGATGAGTGTGCTGGACGAAGCTGTTTATCTGCTGAATAACGAAAAATACCTGCATTTGCGGGAAAACACCTCCGGCGTTGGCTACGCCACCTATGACAAGCTGACCCTGCTGCCGTTGGAAAAGGGACAGATTCCCTTTGAGTATCTGCCGCCCGATGGCAGAAATGCCATTCCTGCCGCCCGGAACTGGTTCCTTTTTGAGCTATCCGATGACCCCCGCAGGGCTATTCAACTGGAAAGCGTGAGAATCCTCGACAACATCCCGGATTCCGGCATCCGTAAGCGGCGCATCTGGGAAGATCCGTCCATTCCTAGGGATGATGTGCGGCTCATCGACAGCAGCTATAAGGATTTGTACCGTGTTCCCAATGGCGGTGTGATTCAGGTGGACTACCCGGATGGCCGAAGTTTCACGACACGGCTGGAACATTGGGACGAGTATCATTTTGATGTTGGTGGACTGGGTGATATGTTCCACATCTGCCAGTTTGCAGAGGTCATGGAGCGCAATGGAGCCAGCTATTACCCGGAAATCCAGACACAGGATGAAGTAGGTGCATGGGAACTGGGCGGAAAAGGCTATATTGCTATCCAGTCCTGTGACGATGGCTGGGATTACACCCTCTATCACAGCGATTACTCTGTGATGGACAGCGGCCAGATTGACGCGCCGGAGCTGACGATTCAGGAAGTCCGGGAAGAAATTCTGGAAGCACATCACATGGAAAAAGGTCGGCGGCTGATACAGGACTACGATTTTATCATGGACAGAGCCGCCGAAGCCGAAGAACTGGGCGCAAACCATCGCCCTTCCACGCTGGAAAGGCTGGCTTCACTGGCTAACGCAAAAGAAAAATGCGATGCCCCGGAGTGCAGCCCCGTTGGGTGCCGGAAAGTGAGGGATGCTCGTGAACTTTAATGGCGAAGAATTGATGCTGATGATGCTCTACAATTCCGGCTCCCGGCTGGGTTTGATGCAGGAGCTGCGGCTGATGCAGTGTTACCTGATGCCTGATGAAACTGCCCTGAGAGAACTGTCCGAACAGGTCATTGAAAAGCTGAAACTTATGACCGATGCCGAGTTTGCCGAACTGGAATTTCCGCTCAACTGATTTTTACCGCCTATGGGCGGAATTATATACTATTTCTCGTCATTACCTTGTCAACATAAAGAAGAATCGGTATAATTAAAATAAAAGTAATAGTTTCCACTCAACCAAGGAGGAATAAATGAGTGTAACATCAAAAACTGGGCCTTGTCCCATATGTCAAACCTCAGTAGAAGTTATAGAAGATTTGACAGAGTACAGACGAGTATTTAGTTGTCCCATCTGTGGACGATTAGAATTCTATCCTGCTGTTTCTACCTTTAAGGATTTTAATTGGAATCACTTATCTGTTTATTTGGCATACAATGGTTACCCGCAAAATGATCTGCGCTATTTTTCAACACGTTCAAAAGAATACTGCGCCGAAAAAAAGCACGAGTTTGAAACGAACAAATCCAACTTTGGCTATCCTGTTCATTTGACTCCTCTTGATGTTGAAAATTGGTATCCTAAACGTTTTTCTGAAAAAGTCGATTTCATTTTGCAATGGATAGAGTCTCATACACCTTATTGGGGGAGTCCCGTTCTCTTGGAAAATGACAGAGTTTATGCAAATTTCTTTGTCGAACAATTTGAGTACATTGATGATAGGTGGATGCCACGTCCTACAGAATTGCGTAATGAGCAGCTAAAGTACATCGTTAACTGCCTTGTCAAACAAGAGTATATTGAAAGTCCTACATCGTATACGGGAAGAAAGCGTCCCATAACATTAACCCCAAAAGGATATTCAAGACTTGATGACATTAGAATTGAACTAAATTCTCAAAAAGATGTGCTTGTTGCAATGAAATTCGGCGACGACACTCTCAAGTTGCGTAATTCTATTAGAAAAGGCATCCAAACTGCTGGCTATCATCCGATTTTTATTGATGAAGTAGAGCACAACGACTTCATAACCCCCGAATTGTTGAAATATATAAAAAACAGTAAGTTTATTGTTGTCGATTTAACTCACCAAAATAATGGTGCATATTTTGAAGAAGGGTATGCAATGGGACTTGGTAAACCTGTAATTCAGCTCTGTAAAAAAGACGTGAAACTTCATTTTGATATTGCCCAAAAGAACACAATATTCTGGACGACTGAGGATGAGATCACAGACAGGCTTCCCAAAAGGATTTTAGCTACAATCGAATGATTTTTGTTTTTGAGCGGGCAGTGGCTGGAGCTGCCCGCTCTTTTTATACCCTGAAGCTGAAAGGAGGAACGCAATGCCAAACAAAACGCAAGAATACCTTAACCTCGCCCAGCAAACGGCAAAGGAACTGACCCGATATTGGGAAAACTGGTCGGACTACCTGACCACTGCATCCCGGCTGTACAAGTACAACTATGCAGACCAGCTCATGATTTACGCCCAGCGTCCTGATGCCACCGCCTGCGCCAGCTTCGACCTCTGGAATGATCGCATGAATCGCTATGTCCGGCGCGGCTCCAAAGGCATCGCCTTGTTAGACCAGTCCAGCAGTGTGCCGCGTCTGCACTATGTTTTTGATGTGAGCGATACCGGGGTGCGCCGCAATTCTCGTGACCCTGAGGTGTGGCAGCTCGGCCCTGATCTGGTTCAGCCTGTGTCAGAAATGCTTGCCAGAGAATACGGTGTCCGGCATGAACGAATCACCCAGCAGATCGCGGACATTTGCGGCAAGCTGGTGGATTCCTATTGGGATAACAACAGCGGTGACATTCTCGACATCGTTGACGGCTCGTTCCTGATGGATTATGATGAAGCCGGACAGGAGTTCCAGTTCAAAAGTGCCGCTGCAATCAGCATCACCTATGCTGTCCTTGAACGATGCGGTTTTGAGCCGGAAGGACATTTTGACCGGGACGATTTTCAGGCCATCTTCTCCTTTTCCACTCCTGCCGCCGTGTATGCGTTGGGCACCGCAGTCAGCGAGTGCAGCCGGGATGTGCTGCGCAACATCGAAAGAACCGTAAAGACGACAATCCGCCGCCGCAATGTAGAAAGGAGCCAGTATGAATATGAACAGCAGGAACGTGACCTACTCGACCATCGGGGATTATCAGCTCCCGAACCTGACCCTGCCCCGGCAGGAGAAAACACTGGGCAAGTACGGGCGACTGCGCCGGACTTACCTGATGAAGCATCGCCCGGTGCTGTACAACACGATGCTTCTGTCGGGAACTCTGCATCCGCACCTGTTGGAGGTGGAGCAAACCGCAGAGAGCCGGATGCGGCAGACCATGCAGGAGTTGCTGAAACAGAACCCGGCCCCGAACAAGGAGCAGTATCAGATGGAGTGGGTGCAGCACATGAACAGCCTGAAAGCACAGGCCGAGGAACTGGTGATGAACGAGCTGATTTACAGCTAAGTTTCTTCGATGCACACATTCCCACCGAAGCTGAACAAATTGAATCCATCGACCAAGCGGAGAGCGAAAAATCGCCCTCCGCTTTCTCTTTGTCACAGGCTGAGATCGAAAACGCGCTGCGGAGAGGTTCCAATGTTGAAGGCAGCAAACTTCGGATATGGAAAATTTATCAGTTGCAGCCTGACCGAAAACTCCGGGCAAAAGCTCTTGCCAACGAATATGCACCGTATGGCCCCGGCGGTTCTTCACACACTTATCTGGACGGAAGCAGTGGTTGGCTTGACCATGACAGCAAGGGGCTGACGTTTGAGCATTATCCCGACCATCAGAAAGTGCTTCTCCGCTGGAATCAGGTCGAAAAATATATTCACCTGATGATTCAGTCTGACCGCTACCTGTCGGACAAAGAAAGAAGAGTCAACGACTTTCCCCTTGAACTGAACGCCGCCAGTGCAGCCGAATACACTGCATTAAAGGCGCAGCACCCGGATACTCTGGTTGGATTTGAAGCTGGTGGCAATTTTATGTTCTATGGAGAAGATGCTGCCAAGGTCGCAAAAGTTCTCAACAGTGCTTTGTTTACGAGAGAAACAGCACTGGGCGAAGTTCAGGTCACAGGCTTTCCACCTAGCTTATGGGCAAGAAAGTCAAAAGAATTGTGGTCTGCGGGCAATGATGTTTACCTTGCCGGATTGAACGAAGATGGGACTCATTACCAGACTAAACATCTGCACAAAGAGGACTATCTGCCCATCGGCTCCATCATCAATATGGATGGCCGGAAATTTCGGATTGGCGGAGTGGATTTTGATAAGGGCAAGGTTTCCTTGCAGGATATGGCACTGGCCGACCTGCGGATGCCAATTTTTCGGGAAGAACCGCTATCTGTTGTCCGGGAATTGTACGAACAGCAGGACGAGGCCCTTGACGCTGCTCCCGAAAAGGCCGTTGACTATAAGGTCGGGGACGAAGTTGTAGTAGACCTTCCCACCAGAACGATTGAAGGAACCATCGGCTATGTTGGCGAAACCGATGTGCGCATCGACACCAGTGCGCAGGGCTATTCGTGGAGCAACGAGGTACTCAACAAGCAGCAATTCGAGGACGGTCTGCGGCGGGATGAACCTACACCTGATGAGGAACTGGACAAGTTGCCTATCTCTGTGGAGGTCAATGGCGAGTGGCAGACCTTCCCGGATGCCGCTGCCTTGGATGAAGCCCTGAATGCTGAACCTGCGCCGGAGCCTGCCGGAAACTTCCGTATCACGGACGACCATCTGGGCGAGGGCGGCGCAAAGCAGAAATATGCCCGGAACATTGAAGCCATCCGCACCCTGTTCAAGCTGGAACAGGAGCACCGAGGAGCCACCGCCGAGGAGCAGCAAGTGCTTTCGCAGTATGTGGGCTGGGGTGGTCTGCCGGATGCCTTTGACCCGGATAAGAGCAACTGGTCAAAAGAGTACACGGAACTGAAAGGGCTGCTCTCCGAGGACGAGTATGCCGCAGCCCGCAGCTCCGTGCTGAACGCCCACTATACCAGCCCTACCGTCATCCGTAGTATCTACGATGCCGTGGAGCGCATGGGTTTCCACAGCGGTAACATTCTGGAACCTAGTATGGGCGTGGGCAACTTCTTTGGAATGCTGCCCGAGAGCATGGCAGACAGCCGGCTGTACGGCGTGGAACTGGACAGTATCACGGGCCGGATTGCCCAAAAGCTGTACCCGGAGGCCAACATCAAAGTGGCCGGATTTGAAACCACGGATAGGCGGGATTTCTACGATTTAGCGGTCGGCAACGTACCGTTTGGCAATTACAAAGTCAACGACAAATCGTATAACAAGCTGAACTTCAGCATCCACAATTATTTCTTTGCGAAAGCCATCGACCAAGTGCGTCCGGGCGGCGTGGTGGCGTTTGTTACCAGTCGTTACACGCTGGACAGTAAAGATTCTTCTGCCCGCAAGCACATGGCAGAACGAGCCGATTTGCTGGGGGCCATTCGTCTGCCCAACAACGCTTTCCGTGCCAACGCTGGCACGGATGTTGTCAGCGACATTATCTTTTTGCAAAAACGTGACCGCCCCATCGACCACGAGCCGGACTGGGTGCAGTTGGGCAAAACAGAAGATGGCTTTGCCATCAACCAGTATTTCGTAGACCACCCGGAGATGGTGCTGGGCGAGCTGACCACCGAAAGCACCCAGTACGGACGGGAGGAACTCACCGTTGCACCCATTGAGGGTGCAGTGCTGGCAGACCAGCTTGCAGAAGCGGTGCAGCATATTGAGGGACTGTACACGGAAGTTGAGGTCGAAACACCAGATATTGCGGATGCAGAAAATGAGCGACACATTCTCCCTGCTGACCCGGATGTGAAGAACTTCTCCTACACCGTGGTTGACGGTGAAGTGTATTACCGCGAAAATTCTGTTATGACACAGGTGGAGCTTTCCGACAACGCCAAAGGCCGTGTAGCTGGTATGGTGGAGTTGCGGCAGATCGTCAATGAGTTGATTGACCAGCAGCTAAACGACTACCCAGATGCCGACATTCAGGCTACGCAGGAAAAGCTGAATGCCGCCTACGATGACTTTTCTGCAAAATACGGCTTGCTGAATGACCGCAAAAACGGCAGATTATTTGAGCAGGATTCTTCTTACTATCTGCTGTGTTCTCTGGAAAATCTGGACGATCAGGGGCAACTCAAAAGCAAGGCGGCGATGTTCACCAAACGCACCATTCGCCCGGAACGTACTGTCACCAGCGTGGACACTCCCACGGAAGCACTTGCAATTTCCATCGGAGAGCGTGGCCGGGTGGATTTGCCCTATATGGCAGAGCTGCTCGGCACTCCCGGCGACTATGAGCGAATCACCAGCGAACTATCCGGCGTAATTTTCAAAGACCTCGGCACAGACCCTACTGACCCAGAAGCGGGCTGGCAAATGGCGGATGAATACTTGTCCGGCAATGTCCGGGCAAAACTGCGCATGGCACAGCTTGCCGCCGAAACCAACCCGGAGTTTGCAGTCAACGTCACCGCATTGGAAAAGGCGCAGCCGAAAGACCTTGAAGCATCTGAGATTGATGTACGTCTGGGTGCAACATGGCTTGCGCCGGAGATCATCCAAAAGTTTATGGCAGAAACTTTCCAGATTCCCTACTATCTGCGTCATGCAGTTAAAGTGAGATATTCTCCCTATACCGCAGAATGGCGCATTGAGGGCAAGTCGGCTATGGGCAGAGGCGACATTACCTCCACCGAAACCTATGGCACATCCCGCGCCAATGCCTACAAGATTCTGGAAGATACGCTCAACTTGAAAGATGTGCGCATCTATGATGCCATTGAAGATGAAGAAGGCAGACCGAAGCGCGTCCTGAACAAAACGGACACCATGCTGGCGCAGCAGAAACAGCAGGTAATCAAAGATGCTTTCGCCAACTGGATCTGGCAAGACCCCCAGCGGCGCATTGCACTGGTGAAGCAGTACAACGAACTGTTCAACAGCAACAGACCGCGCGAATACGATGGTTCCCACATCCATTTTGTCGGTATGAACCCGGAAATTTCGCTCCGGGAACACCAGCGTAACGCCATCGCTCATGTGCTTTATGGTGGGAATACGCTGCTTGCACACGAGGTGGGTGCCGGCAAAAGTTTTGAGATGGCAGCTTCGGCAATGGAATCTAAACGTCTGGGCCTGTGTCAGAAAAGTCTTTTTGTCGTGCCAAACCATTTGACGGAACAATGGGCGGCAGAGTTTTTGCACCTATACCCCAATGCCAAGCTGCTGGTAGCTCAAAAAAAGGACTTTGAAACCGCCAACCGCAAAAAATTCTGTGCGAGAATTGCGACTGGGGACTACGATGCGGTCATCATCGGTCATTCACAGTTTGAGCGCATCCCGTTGTCCTATGAGCGGCAAGAACGCATTATTCAGGAGCAGATTGATGAAACGCTTGCCGCCATCAACGAACTGAAAGCCACTGCCGGCGAAAATTTCAGCATCAAGCAGATGGAAAAGACACGCAAAACGCTGGAAATCAAGTTGGAAAAGCTACGCTCCGATGCGAGAAAGGATGATGTTATCACCTTTGAGCAGTTGGGCGTGGATAGGCTTTTTGTGGATGAGAGCCATTTTTACAAGAACCTTTTCCTCACGACAAAAATGCGCAATGTCGCTGGTTTGTCTACAAGTGAAGCGCAAAAATCGAGCGATATGTTCGGAAAGTGCCGCTACTTGGATGAGATCACAGGTGGGCGCGGCGTGGTGTTTGCTACGGGAACGCCCGTGAGCAACTCCATGTCGGAGCTGTACACGGTCATGCGCTATCTGCAATATGGCACGCTCCAGCAAAAAGGGCTGACACACTTCGACTGCTGGGCCTCTACTTTTGGTGAAACTACTACTGCCATCGAACTTGCGCCCGAAGGCACCGGATACCGTGCACGCACTCGTTTTGCGAAGTTCTTCAACTTGCCTGAACTGATGGCGATGTTCAAAGAAGCAGCAGATATCAAGACCAGCGACCAGCTTCATCTCCCGGTGCCTGATGCAAAATTTGAGACGGTGGTGGCGAAACCGTCCGAAATTCAGAAAGAAATGGTGCAGGAACTGAGCAAGCGCGCTGCGAAAATCCACTCCGGCGCGGTGGATGCGTCCGAGGATAATATGCTCTGTGTCACCAACGATGGCCGAAAGATCGGTCTGGATGTTCGCCTGATGAATCCCTTGCTGCCCGATGACCCCAACAGCAAGCTGAACGCCTGCGTTCGGAACGTGCTGCAAATTTGGGAAGATGGCAAGGAGCAAAAGCTGACACAGCTTTTGTTCTGCGACCTCTCGACACCGAAGAATGATGGCAATTTCAATGTCTACGATGATATTCGCACAAAGCTGCTTGCCGCCGGGGTGCCGGAAAGCGAAATTGAGTTCATCCACGATGCCGATACCGAAGCAAAAAAGGCTGCATTATTCTCCAAAGTGCGCTCCGGCGATGTGCGGATTCTGCTCGGAAGCACGGCAAAAATGGGGGCAGGAACGAACGTGCAATCGCGGCTTGTGGCGGTGCATCACTTGGATGTTGGCTGGAAGCCCAGCGACATGACCCAGCGCAATGGACGCATTATCCGGCAGGGCAACCAAAATAAGCAAGTCCGGATTTATAACTATGTCACGGAGGGTACGTTTGATTCGTACTTGTTCCAGACCCTTGAGAATAAACAGCAATTTATCAGCCAAATCATGACCTCCAAATCTCCGATGCGCTCCTGCGATGATGTGGACGAACAGGCTCTTTCGTATGCAGAAATCAAGGCATTGTGCGCAGGAAATCCGCTCATCAAGGAAAAGATGGATTTGGATGTGCAGGTCGCAAAGCTCAAGGTGCTGAAAGCCGACCATCAGAGCCAGAAGTTCCGTCTGGAAGATAAGCTGCTCACAAAGTTCCCGGCTGACATTCAGGAAACCACCGCCTATATTGCTGGCGTGAAATCGGATGCCGAACTTGCCGCCGCACACCCACAGGTGCAAGAGGGATTCTGCGGCATGACCATCAAGGGCATGGTGTACGATGACAAAAAGGCTGCAGGCGAACGGCTTCTTCTCGCTTGCTCCGAGCTGCCTAACAGTGAGGAAAAAGTGATCGGCAGTTATCGCGGCTTTGAACTGTCGTTGCGGTTCGACACCTACCACAGCGAATATCAGGCTCTTTTGAAAGGTCAGCGGAAATACCCGGTAGCACTGGGCAAAGACCCTCTTGGCTGTATCATCCGTCTGGATCATTCTCTGAACGATTTCCCGGAACGCATCACTTCTGCTGAATATGAACTGGCCACGCTGAAACAGCATCAAGCGGCGGCGCAGATCGAAGTGGAAAAGCCGTTCCCGCAGGAAGAAGAACTGGCTGAAAAGTCGGCTCGTCTTGCCGAACTGAATGCCCAGTTAGATGTGGACGAAAAGCACCATGAGCCGGAGCAGGATGAGGAAGAAAGGGAGGATGAACCTCGCCGCCCCTCTGTGCTGGCAGCTCTGGAAGAAAAGGCAGACAAAACAGAAATCGTCAAGCCGTTCAAGAGCTATCTCGACAAGGATGGTGATGCCCGGTGAACGACCGTCGCGACCAGCAGCTCCATTTCCGGGTCAGCAAGCAGGAGCTGGAACGGATTCGGAAGAAGATGGAATCCAGCGGCATTTTAAGCATCGGTTCTTATCTGCGCAAGATGGCACTGGATGGCTACTGTTTGCATCTCGATTTGCAGGAGCTGCGCCGCATGGCCTATCTCCTGCAAATGTGCAGCAACAATCTCAACCAGTATGCCAAAGCCGCCAATGAAAACGGTCAGGTCTATGCCGCCGATTTGGAGGATTTGCGCACTCGGTTGGATAAACTGATTGATATTGGCAAGCAGATTCTTTCCCGGCTGGCTGACCTCTGATTTTTTGCCCTGCGGCTTCGGCTGTGGGGCTACATATTATAAAGATAAAACTGTGGGAGGTGGTGGACATGGCCGCAACACGTTTGATTGCGCTGCACAAAAATAAGGGGAAAACCGTTGTGGCCTGCTTGAAAAGCCGCACAGACTATGTGCAGAATCCAGATAAGACCGAACAAGGTGAACTGGTAAGCTGCTACGAGTGTAGCCCTCTGACAGTCGATGAAGAATTTATGCTTTCCAAGCGGCAGTATGAACTTGCTACCGGGCGCAGACAGAAAAGCGACATCATCGCCTATCAAATTCGACAGTCTTTCAAACCCGGTGAGATCACCGCCGAGGAAGCCAACAAGGTGGGCTATGAACTTGCCATGCGGTTTACCAAGGGCAAATACGCTTTTATCGTTGCCACCCACACAGACCGGGAGCATATTCATAACCACATTATCTACAACTCCACTGCACTGGACAGCACCCGGAAATTCCGGGATTTTTTCTTTTCCGGTCTGGCCGTGCAGCGGTTGAGCGACTTGATTTGTCTGGAGCATCAGCTCTCTGTTATTGAAATAAAGCCCTACCGGGAACGGCAGAAACGTACCCTCTATCCACCCAAAGAAAGCAATCGTGACCGTCTATGCAGCGTGATCGACACCATTCTGGCCGGCAAGCCTAAAGGCTACGAAGATTTTCTGCAAAAACTGGAACAGCAGGGCTATGAAGTCAAACGCGGAAAATACACTTCCGTCAAGGGCGCACGGCAGAAGCGGTTCATCCGCTTCAAAACGCTGGGTGCTGGGTACAGCGAGGATGAACTGAAAGCTGTGATTGCTGGAAAAGCCGAACACCGTCCGCGCCAGAAGCAGACGGTGAAAGAAAAACCGTTCAATCTTCTGGTGGATGTGCAGGCAAAGCTGGCCGAGGGAAAGAGCTGCGGCTATGCGCAGTGGGCGAAAAAATATAATCTGAAAGAAATGTCCAAGACGCTGATTTTCTTGCAGGAGCACAAAATCGGCAGCGTAGCGGAAATGCAGGAGCGCGTGAACGCTGCTACTGCTCGCTATCACGAACTGGGCGATTCAATCAAGGCAGCAGAAACACGGATGGCGGAAATTGCTGTGCTGAAAGCGCACATCGTCAACTATGCCAAGACCCGGCCTGTTTATGATGCCTACCGCAAAGCCGGGTACAGCAAGCGGTTTCTGGAAAGCCATCGTGCGGAGATCACACTGCACAAGGCCGCAAAAGCCGCTTTCAATGAATCTGGCCTGAAAAAGCTGCCCAAAGTGAAAGAACTGGACGCAGAATATTCCAAGCTGCTGACAGAGAAGAAAGCAGCCTACCCGGATTACCGTAAAGCGAAAGACGAGGTGCAGGAACTTCTTCGTGCGCAGCGTAACGTAGATTTGTTCTTTGCCGAAGAAAAGAACCCCACCGAAAAAGCACAGTCCCGATAAACGATGACAGCCTAGGATTCTTCCTTGTGGGAGAGTCCTAGGCTGTCCTTTTTGTTATAGAAGCGTTTTGAAAAAACGCGCAGCCTGCATCGGCACGATGCAGAATAAAGGGGTTTGGGCACAGCCCAACAAGCATTTTGAATTTAGATTTGAAAAATCCGATTCAAAAATCGCAAGTTGGTACCAACTTGCCCTGCTTGCTGGTACAATGTCATCGATGAAACAAAAATAGTTTCATCAAAGACGGTTATATGGTTGTGCCGATTTCCAAAACATAGTAATATTGAAGTACTAACTGGGGCTGAAAGTGGCAAAACTGCTTGCTTGGTTTCCATTCAGGAATTACTAACAGCGTAGACCGTCCGTTCGCTTCGTAAAAGATTCAATGTTTTGATTGGTTGGGTCGGCACAACCGTTACCCGTGTCAACAACGCGCCTGTTACTTTTGCGAAGAAGCGAAACTGCCCTGAAAGGAGAGGTGTATATGAGTTATTGTCCGGTAGCTGGAATTGATGTCAGCAAACAATTCAGTGATATGTGCATTTTGTCGCCAGACAACAAAATCTTTGCGCAAGAAAAGATTTATCACGACGAAACATCGATAAATCGAGCGAACGCCCTACTCCAAAAGGCTGAGCGGCTTTTTTTCAGTAAGCCTGTTATTGTGATGGAGTCCACCTCACACTACCATTTGATCCTCTTTCAATTTTTCTCAGAGCATGGATATGACGTGATCGTGGTGAATCCACTTCAAAGCAATTCGATGAAGGACTTCTCTATCAGAAAGAGGAAAACCGATCGTGTGGATGCCTTCAAACTGGCAATGATGTATCGAACAAAGACATTGCGTCCTTCCCAAATTCCTCAAACGGCAACGCGTGCGCTACGCCAGCTCTGCAGACATCGTGCGGAATTGTTGAACGACGTTTCGAGTTATAAAAACCGATTAACAGCCCTTTTGGATCAGACCTTTCCAGGCTATGATAAGGTCTTTTCCGATGTGGGAGGCGTCACTTCCTGCGCTGTGCTTGTACGTTTTCCAACGCCGACCATTTTGCTTGTAGAGGAAGAATCAGAACTGGTTGAAGTGATTGCTGCTGCAAGCAAGTCTGGTTATAGTTTTGCTAAAAAGAAAGCCGGATTGCTAATCTCCGCAGCACAAAAAGCGCAGACATTGGGGATTCATTCATGTGCCGATGAAACACTCATTGTGTGTACCATTCAAATGCTTCGTACATTGTCCGAAAGTGTGCTTCAAATAGAAACCGCAATAGATAATTTGATGGCTCAGATAAAAGAAATGCGAAACAACGTTTCTTTACTGCAAAGCACCCCTGGTATTGGTAGTCATTCGGCAGCCCTTTTACTAGGAGAAATCGGAGATATCTCGTTGTTCAAGAAGCCGAAACAGCTTGCAGCATATTTTGATTTAGACCCAACAGAGCGGCAATCCGGATCATTCAGAGGAACAAAGAACAAGCTCTCAAAACGTGGCTCTCCCTATGCAAGAGCTGCACTTCACATGGGAGTGGTTAATTCGATTTGTAAGCGCAGAAAGGACTCTGCAGCGAACCCCGTACTGCTCAGTTATTATGAAAAGAAATGTAAAAACAAACCGGCAAAGGTTGCTCAAGCAGCGTCAATGCACAAACTGGTCTTTATAATCTTTGCAGTCTTGCGTGACCAGAAGCCCTTCGAACTGAAAACGCCAGAGCAGCATGCTGTTGAACAGGGATTTGTAAAAGCAGCCTGAAGTTTTTGAGAGATTCAAGCCCTGAAGCAAACACAGGGCCTTATTTGGTATGCGAAAAATTTGAATTTGGCATCTTTCACTGCCCTTGTTCTTTACTTGGTGTAAGCGATGGCAGAGTTATAAGCAGTGAATGCTGAACACAAACCGTTCGATTTTGTTCTTATCAGCCACACGTGCTATTGACTTTGCTTAATTGGTCTATCGAAACCCTACCTTCTATTTCTCCCTCTACTAATACTACAATCTGGAAAGGGTAAAATGGCTGTATCCGCAAAGAAAAACAGAAAAAGGCCACGGCTGAACCTCCATTCATGGTGTGATCCATCATGGCTCTGGCTACACAAGGAATACAAATTGACTTTTCCGGGTTGGTGTTGTAAACTGTTATTAGCTTTAGCTAACCATAAGGAGGGCGCTCATACATGACAAATCAATACATGAATAATCTTTATCGTGATCTGCTCTCTAATTCACCGCAGACGATCACCATAGATATTCCGACAGACATGGGAACCGGTCAGATTTCGCAGATCGTCACGAAACAGGGAGCAGTTGTTTCAGACTGGAGAATGAATTACTTTTCGGATATGAACGTGCAGGGAGTGAGCAGTGAAGAATACATACAAATGCTGTTCTGCTTCAATGACGGCGTTTCCTGGAATATTGCAGACAACCGGCAAAGTGCCAGCATACAAAAGGGTGAATCCTGTATTTATCGCGGCCACGGGAAAATGGAATATCTGTGCTATTCTAAAAAGAGCGATTTCCTTTTCAAAAATGTGAAAATACCTCTATCCTATTTCTATAAGATTCTGAATGACTACTTTGAGGCTGGTGAGATCGAGGTCTATCAGAAAAAATTATTGGACGGCATATCAAAGGTGAATATCACGCCCTATATGGAACACATTTTTGCGGAGCTGCAAGACTTCACGCAATATCGCGGCGGGTTGGGATACCTGTTTCTGGAAAGCAAGGTCTTTGAGTTGTTGTCGGTATATTTGAGCGAGGTCCTGGAGCTGAGTATTCTCGCGTCAACCTACGTTGCAATTTCCAGAAGTGACCGGGATTCCATCATAGAGGCAAAGCGAATTATTGACAGCCAGCTTGCCCTGGCTCCGAGCTGCGAGGAATTGGCGCGGCAGGTCAATATCAGCACTTCAAAATTGACGAAGGGCTTTTCCTCCCTGTTCGGAACATCGGTTCATGCGTATGTCATCGACCAGCGGTTAGAAAAGGCGGCAAGCCTGCTGTTAGAAAGTAATTTGAATGTCAGCCAGGTGGCTATACTGGTGGGATATTCAAAAGCGAGCAATTTCGCAGCGGCGTTCAAAAGGAAATACGGAGTGAATCCGAAAAACTATAAAGCAGAAGCTACGATTGGATAAATGCAAAAATACTGATTTTGGGTAGAATAAAATTGGTTTTGGGTTGGAATCGTGGGCGCAAATTGCTATTATATGTGGTGTGATTAGAGGAAGCTAACCACACCACATTTTCATTTTCTCAGAGATAAGGAGGATACTGGTATGAGTTCCCAGAAAAAAAGTTCCCGGCTTGAGGGAAAAGATTTAATTACTATCGGCATCTACACCGTCATCTATGTCGTGATTGTTATGCTGGTGGCGATGCTTGGCTTTATCCCCGTTTTTATTCCGCTGATGGCGGTGCTGTGCCCTTTGATTGGCGGCATCCCCTATATGCTGTATGTTACAAAGGCTAAAAAATTCGGGATGACTGCAATCATGGGTTTCCTGATTGGCCTAATCATGGTGTTCTTCGGCAACGGCTATCTTACTATGGTAACTGGTCTCGTTGGCGGCCTGTTGGCCGACGTGATCCTGAAAAAGGCGGACTACAAAAGTGCAAAGAGCACAGTTTTTTCCTGCGGCGTGTTCAGCATCTGGGTGTTTGGCAACTTTGCTCCCATTTTCCTGAACCGTGAAAGCTATATGGTAATGTTGACTGAAGGATACGGCGCTGAATATGCAGCTACCCTTAATACATATATGCCTATGTGGATTGCGCCTATTCTGCTGGTTGCCTGCTTTGTGTTTGGCCTTGTCGGAGGTGTGATTGGGAAAGCCATTTGCAAAAAGCACTTCCAGCGTGCCGGTATTGCATAATGGCGCGGGAAATTCTGCTCAGCAAAAAAACAGAACAAGGGTTACGGCTCGATCCGCGTACAAAACTGTTGCTCATCTTCATCATAAGCATTTTTGTCATGGGTGGAACAGGCGGAGAAGCTATGGGGCTGATCCGCCTTGTTCTTTGTACGGTTCCGGCTATATTGCTGCTTACCTCGAAACAATGTGCAAAAGCTGTGGGCTATATTGCTGTGTTTTCTGCTTTTTATGCTGTTCAAATTTATGTTTTGCCGCACCTTACGGGAATATTGAATTTCCTCGTTCTGTTTACAACAGGATTCTTCTGCCGAATCCTTCCCAGTGTTGCGATTGCTGCCTATGCAGTGAAAACAACAACGGTCAGTGAATTGATTTCCGGCATGGAAAGAATCCATATGCCTAAAGAAGTGACGATCCCCTTAACGGTCATGTTCCGCTTCTTTCCAACTGTCTTTCAGGAGTCAGAAGCAATCAGTGACGCTATGAAAATGCGTGGGATTAAACTTGGAGGGAAAAAACCTTCAAAAATATTGGAGTATAAGCTGATCCCGATGATTACCTGCTCCGTGAAAATCGGTGAGGAACTTTCCGCCGCGGCAATTACCCGTGGCCTCGGTGCTCCTGTCAAACGCACAAACATTTGCCAGCTTAAATTCAGTTTTGCCGATGTGGTGCTGATCTTGTTTTGTTGCTTTGTAGTGGTTTGGGCGATTGCTTCCCCGATAATTTCCGCAGGAGGGATTTTGCCATGATAGATTTTCAAAATGTTTCTTTTTCTTATGGTGAAGAGTCCAGCGGCGGAGGGATTAGAAATGTCAATCTCACCATAAACACAGGGGAATTTGTTTTACTCACGGGAGAATCCGGCTGCGGGAAAACAACGATTACCCGTTTGGTAAACGGGCTGGTGCCTCATTATTACGAAGGTAATTTAGAGGGCGATGTCCTTCTGGACGGAAAAAGCGTATCAGATACGCCGCTTTATGACTTGGCTGCTATGGTGGGATCTGTATTCCAGAATCCCAAAAGTCAGTTTTTCAACGTGGATACGGATAGTGAATTAGCCTTTGCCTGTGAAAATTTAGGCTATCCCCAGGAAGATATCCTGAAAAGGATTGACCGTACAGTTTCCGATTATCATATTGAAGATTTGATGGGGCGAAGCGTGTTTGCTCTGTCCGGGGGCGAAAAGCAAAAAATAGCCTGTGCTTCATCAAGTGTATTGCTACCGGGAATTATGGTCCTTGACGAACCATCTTCTAATCTGGATATGGCTGCTATTGATGACCTGCGGCAGGTCTTGAGCCTCTGGAAAAAGCAGGGCAAAACAATTCTGATTGCAGAACACCGCCTTTACTACCTTCACGATCTTGCAGATCGTGTGCTGTATGTAAAAGATGGGGAGATTGAACGGGAATACACGCCTGCTGAATTTGACAGTTTATCGGATAGCACTCGAAAAGAAATGGGGCTGCGGCCGTTTTCTCTCTCGAAGTTGAAACCCGCGAATCAGTATCAGGCGCATACAGCTAAACTGATGGAATTTCAAAATTTCTGCTTTGCGTATAAAAAGCGGGAACCGGAAAGCCTCCATATTCCGAGTGCTGAACTGCCTGTTGGAGAAACGATTGCCATTATCGGCCTGAATGGCGCTGGAAAATCTACTCTGGCCCGCTGTATTTGCGGACTGGAAAAGAAGTGTGGCCTTTTGCAGGTTGACGGGAAAACCCTTGATTGGAAAGCCCGGCTCAAACATTGCTACATGGTAATGCAGGATACCAGCCATCAGCTATTTACCGAAAGCGTGACGGATGAAGTGCTTCTGAGCATGGACAACGAGGATGAAACTGTTGCAGATGAAATCCTTAAACAGTTTGATCTGCTGGAATATAAAGACAGGCACCCGCTTTCTCTTTCCGGCGGGCAAAAACAGCGGGTAGCGATCGCATCTGCCATTGTGAGTAACCGGGAGATCATTGTGTTTGACGAACCAACCAGCGGGCTTGATCTCAAACATATGCGGGAAGTTGCGCGGAGTTTGAAGTCACTCGCGGATCAGGGCAAAACGCTTCTTATTATTACGCATGATCCGGAGTTGGTGATGGCGGGATGTTCGTATGTAGTCCATATGGAAAAAGGGCAAATAAAAGAAAGCTATCCATTGGACGAATCCGGCAGTAAAAAGGTTTTGGATTTTTTCCGAATCCGCCAGTGAATTTTAGAAATTATGAATGTCAGGGCCGCCTTGACTGGACAGAAAGATAATGATAAGAGGCCGCTTTACTTTGGCGGCCTCTTGTTTTTGAAGCACAGACAGTACGGCTCAATATAAGGAGGGCTTATGTTCAAAAAAATCTTTGAGTACGCAGGGCCATATAAGAAAAATATGTATGTGGCCACGGTCGTTGTACTGGTCAGTGTTCTGCTGGGTGTTTTTCCCTTTGTGCTGGCATATCAGGTAATTGCACCGCTGGTCATGGGGGAGGCAATCACTGCTTCCTTTATCATCCAGCATGTCATACTGGTCTTGGTATGTCTGGTGCTGCAAGCTCTTTTCTATGGCTGGGGCCTGAATCTCTCTCATAAAGCAGCTTATGACACGCTACTCCGCCTGCGGACGGCTCTGCAAAAACGGTTTGAAAAACTGCCGCTGGGTGTTATTCAGGACAAAGGCACTGGCACCGTGAAAAAGCTGTTCGTGGACGATGTAGACAGTCTGGAAGTTCTGCTGGCACACTCTATGCCGGAGGGCATCGCCAACCTGATGGTTCCCATTGCAGTTTATGTGGCAATGTTCTTTGTAGACTGGAAGCTGGCACTGTTATCTTTGGCATCCATTCCGCTTAGCTTAGTTGCCATGATGACGATGTATTCCGTTGGTATGAAGAAAATGGGACCTTACTATATGGCCGGGCAAAAGATGAACAATACCATTATTGAGTACATCAACGGTATGGAAGTCGTCAAGGTTTTCAATAAAGACGCAGATTCTTACGAACGGTTCCGCAAAGATATATCAGATTATCGGAACTATACACTGGCATGGTATAGGGCGGCATGGCCGTGGATGGCGATTTACAGCAGCCTGCTTCCTTGTACCATCATCCTGACCCTGCCTGTGGGTGCATGGTTTGTCCTCTGCGGCTGGTCGGCTCTGCCCAATTTGATTTTGGTGCTGTGTCTTTCTTTGAGTATCGGTATGCCGCTGCTGAAATCTCTTGGCTTTCTGCCAACCATGCCCCAGCTCAACTATAAAATCTCCGCATTGGAGCAGGTGTTGGATGCGCCGGAACTTCAGCAGACGAATGATAGATTCCATGGAATAGATGACACCGTTACTTACGACCATGTTTCTTTCGCTTACCAGACAACACAGCCCGGCCCGGATGGAAAGCCCGCGGTGGTTGAGGATGAAGTTCTCCATGATATTTCCTTTACGGCAAAGGCTGGACAAAAAACTGCTCTTGTCGGTGAATCTGGCTCCGGCAAGAGTACCTTGGCAAAACTGCTGATTCACTATTATGACCCGCAAAAGGGCAGCATTTCCATCGGCGGACAGAAACTTTGCGATATGAGCCTTGAAGCATTGAACAGTCGTATCTCCTATGTGGCGCAGGATCAGTATTTGTTTAATACTTCTCTGCTGGAAAACATCCGGCTCGGTCGGTTGACTGCAACGGATGAAGAAGTAATAGAGGCCGCAAAGAAAGCTCAGTGCATGGAGTTCATTGAAAAACTTCCGCAGGGCATTCACTCCATGGCAGGCGATGCCGGAAAAATGCTCTCCGGCGGTCAGCGTCAGCGTATTTCTCTGGCGCGAGCAATCTTAAAGGATGCCCCCATTGTAGTTCTTGATGAAGCAACAGCCTATGCTGACCCCGAAAATGAAGAAAAGATGGAAGCAGCCATTGCAGAACTTGTAAAAGGCAAGACCCTCGTGGTGATTGCTCACAAACTGCCCGCCATTATGAATGCCGATCAAATTTGTGTCATCGACCACGGAAAATTGGTAGCAGCGGGTAAGCATCAGGATTTGATTCGCTCCTGCCCTGAATATCAGAAATTGTGGAAAGCCGCACAGGACAGTGCCGAATGGAAAGTACACACTGCAAAGGAGGGAGCCTAAATGTTTGCGATGTTTTCAAGAATTTTGAAACTCTCCGGCCGTTATAAAGGCCGTATTCAAGGTGCATTCGTTTGTGCGTTTTTGGAATCCATTTTGTCAAAAATGCCAATCGTTCTTGCCTTTGTAGTTTTAAGCCGCTTTGCAGCTGACACACTGACCAGCCAGACTTGCCTTTATATCGGCCTTGGACTTGCCGCAGCAGTGTTGGTGCAAATGCTTGTTCATTACCTCAGCGACAGCCTGCAAAGTGCCGCAGGATATTTGATGTTTGCGGATAAACGCATGGAACTGGGCAGCCATCTGCGGAAACTTCCGATGGGCTATTTTACTTCCGGCAACATTGGCAAAATCAGCTCTGTTCTTAGCACGGATATGGTATTCATTGAAGAAGTCGCTATGAGTACGCTGGGCAACATGATGGGCTATCTGCTGTCCTCCTTGATTCTGCTGGTATTCATGTTTTATTTGAACGTACAGCTTGGTTTGATTGCTGCCGCCGTCACGGTTCTGGCATGGCTGGTGTCAAAAGGAATGAACAAGGTTTCCCTGCGGGAAGCCGCAGAGCGGCAGGAGCAGAGCGAACGGCTGACCGATGCGGTGCTATCCTTTGTGGAGGGCATTGGCGTCATCAAGAGCTACAACCTGCTGGGCGAAAAATCAGAAGAATTGACTGACAATTTCCAGCGTTCCAGAAACACCTCCCTTGCTTTTGAGCAGAAAATGACACCATGGACAATGAGTCTGAATATCCTTTACGGCATTGGTATTGCGGCGATTTTCGGCTTGTCGATTGTATTGGAACAGCGCGGCGCACTTCCGCTGGCCTATGTGCTTGGTGTTCTGCTGTTTGTGTTTGACCTCTTTGGACCGCTGAAAGCTCTTTATGGGGAAGCATCTCGCCTTACCGTTATGAATGCAGCTCTTGACCGCATTGAAGCAGTCCTGAATGAGCCTGAACTTCCCGACACGGGCAAGCAGCATCTTCCTGCACAGGCACAGCCGGGACAGCCAGAAGTTCAGTTTAACGATGTTGTATTTGCTTATCAGGACAAAGAAGTTCTGCATCATATCAGCTTTGCCATGAAGAAAGATTCTATGACTGCTTTAGTCGGACCTTCTGGCAGCGGAAAGTCTACTATTGCCAATTTGCTGGCTCGGCTTTGGGATGTAAAATCTGGCAGCATAATAATAAGAGGTATGGACATTCGGAACGTGCCTTTGGCAGAGCTGATGGAGCAGATCAGCATGGTATTCCAGCGAGTGTACTTATTCCAAGATACCATTTACAACAATATCAGCATAGGCAAACCGGACGCCACAGAGGAAGAAGTCTATGCAGCTGCTAAGAAGGCCCGCTGCTATGATTTCATCATGGCGTTGCCTGATGGATTCCAGACCGTAGTTGGTGAAGGCGGTGCTACACTCTCCGGCGGTGAAAAGCAGCGCATCTCGATTGCACGCTGCATCTTGAAAGATGCCCCTATCATCATTTTGGATGAAGCTACCGCAAGCGTAGATACTGATAACGAAAGCTATATTCAGGAGGCCATCTCGGAACTGGTAAAGGGCAAGACAATTCTCGTAATCGCCCACCGTCTGAATACCATCCAGAATGCCGATCAGATTTTGGTCATTGACAACGGCCAGATTGCACAGCAGGGCACGCACGAAGAACTTTTGAAGCAGCCTGGCATTTATCAGGAGTTTGTCAACATCCGAAAGAATGCGGCTGGATGGAGCCTTGCTTAACAAAATTCAGCGTATGCGATGCGGAGCATTAAATGTCTGTGAGAAGTTGTTCACCAAAGATTCTAGAAGAATTCTATGCAAAAAATTGAAGTTATTGTTCGTATCACGAAGGGCCACTGCCCTCCTCAAGAGCAGACGATTTTTGAGTGGATTGAAATGAACCGTGCTGCGCCAGACACTTTGAATTATCCCGGTCTGGAAATAAACTTAGAACACCGTCGTGTTTTCAAAAACGGACAGGAAGTGTACATGAGCCGTTACGAATATGGCGTTTTAAGTTTAATGGCACGGCATCCGGGGCAATTGTTTACAAAAGAGCAGATATTTGAAGCCGTGTGGCATCAGGATAGTGAAAGCTGCCTGACTGCTGTTACCAATACAGTTGGACGCATCCGGCAAAAAATCGAGGATGATAGAGCTGCACCTGTCTATATCCGAACGATCTCCAACCTCGGCTACCAATTTATGCCGAACATTTCAGTGAAAAAAGATTCCTTATAACGATAAAAGCCATACTCAATGGGTAACTTAAACCTTGAGTATGGCTTTTATCGTTAGCTGGATAGATAAAAATTGACATCCTTGCAATCGGAAATAATCTTTTCTAAAATATAGAAAAAAGATTTTAGGAGGCGGTAAGATGCAATCCTTCGAAGATGTTCTGAGAGAGTTTGAAGATTTTTTGCAAACGGCATCCTATTTAGAGGTTCTCCCATGTCAATGGGGGTATGTACGGCTTTTTAATGAGGGTGCTCCTATCAACTTCTACGCAGTCTTATGCCGTACCCCACAAGAACTATATGATACGCTAGAAAATGATCTTGCCATTGAAAAAGAGGTTCAAAATCCACAACGAGACTGATTACGAGAAAATTATTGTGTAATTCGTTTGCTTTTCGTGCGCTTTTATTGAGTGGCCTGATAGAATATTGCGTATTCGGACAAGAGAACGCCAGAGAGGGTCGTAACGTCCCACTCTGGCGGCTTAGGTGTTTTTGTTCTGTTCTGAAAGTTCTGTCAAATGGATTGCAAGTGACCTTGTGGCGTCCAACAGAGTTTTTCGCATTTCTGGAGGACAAGCAAGATAAATCGATTCCAACTCTCGGCATTCATGCTCTGCTTCTGATAGGTTCGGGTTGATAACCGAATCCAAGGAAAGTGGCAGAACATGGAGAATTGCACTTAAAATGTCAAAAGAAGGATTCTGTTTTCCATTTTCAATATTGGCGATATACTTCACCGAAACATTACTTTTCAGTGCCAGTTGCTCTTGTGTCATTTTCATCGCTTTTCGGACAGCCTTTATATGCTTCCCCAGAGCGATTGCATCCGCATTCGGCATCATCATCACCTCAATAGTATTGTATCGTTCTTGCGGAAAGAGCGGTATAACATCATCGTTCCCGCGATTTTGTCCTATTGTGCCGATTTTTGCGTTTCCCGGTCGAGTTATAAAAAAACGGTAACTCGTCCGGGCGATTTCACGCGCTATTCGATCACAGTTGCCGTTTGTGGAGGTAACTGTGATTTTTTATTGGGGTAACGCATCAAAAAAAGCCTGTCTGTTGCTGTAGACCAGAATGCCAACAAACCGGCACAATTGTTCTACTTCACCACCCACAATCGTGCCGATATGCTGTACTGCGCCAGCTTCCCTCAATGGGAGGCTGGCGTTTTTGCGCTTTTAAGGGCAAGGTGTCGTGGGCCACCACGATCCTTTTTGTCCGAATGCTCACATTCCGTAAAATAACTGGAGGATTATTGATAATGAAATCGACCTATTTGCTTCCGTGGTTCAAGATGACCACATGGTACTTCCGACTGTCTCGATTGCTGGAAGTTTCCAACGTCAAAAAGCGCACCAAAAATCATAGTGCTGATGCCGACCGTATTTTCATGTTGGTGAAAAATCATGTGCTGGCCGTATCCGGCATGGGAGATGAAGCTCCGCCCACTCCCGGCGGAAGAAACGGAGGGAGTGATGTATTATGATCCTGCTGCAACGGGTGAACGAATCCAAAACCTCCGAAAAGACCGTGAAGTGACACAAGAACAGCTTGCCATCGACCTGAACATCAGTGACCGCTACATGAGAAATCTGGAGAAGGGTGAGAAAGTTCCGTCTGTCGACCTCTTTGTGGAGCTGCGGGAGCGATTTGGCTCCTCGCTGGACTACATCGTCTTAGGTGTGTCTGCGTCCCAGCGGGAGCAGGAACTGCAAGATCAGCTGCAAATGCTCCGCAAAGAACTGAAAGAAATGCAGCGGCGGATTCTTGTTATGCTGGAAATGCTGGGCGAATCTGCTTGATCAAACGCTTTACTGTTGTAAACCGGAACGATTGGTTCCGGTGAAAATGGCAAAACCGGAACTACTGGTTCCTAACGAGAACTTCAGTTTTCAGGTACACTATGGTCACAGCAAGGGCAGCCCCCCTAACAGGGGACGACAAACCCGAAACTGTACCGTGTACCTTGAAAATTGAAGAAGCAGCTTTTCGGCACTTCCAGACAATGAAACTTCCGTAATTCGCGGCCCGGCCATAAAGAAGGCGGGGTGGCTGAGATGCCAATGGAGCGGTGCAAATCCGCCGCCGAAAAGTTCCCAACTCCGGGGTGTCGAGGACAAATAGGAGAAAAACAGTATTTTTCAAACCACCAGTTGAGGATTTCTCGGCTGGTGGTTTTACATTTCCCATCAAAATACCGATATGGAGGAAATCTATATGAGTCGATTTTATAACAACTGCGTAGACGAAGCCAGCTTGACTACCCTCTGCCCGATTTGTCTGGATTCCTTTCAGGGGGCAAAGGGCGTTCGCGTCCGGCGCGCAGACCCTAAGCAGAAGATCAAGGATGTCTGCACCTACTGCCAGATTCGCTATGGTTTCGATTATTATGTACAGCCCGATAAGAACGCTGGGCAGTATGTGAAGCGAGGCCATTTCGATGATGAATCTGAATGCGCTTAAGATCGACCCGGAGTTTCAAGGCAAGATCCCGCCCCTGAATTTTGAAGAAGAACAACAGCTTGAGCAGAATATTCTCCACGAAGGGCGGCTGCTGAATCCCATTATCATCTGGAATGGCTTTATTCTGGACGGGCATACCCGCTACCGCATCCTGCGGAAGCATCCGTTCATCGCCTACCAGATACAGGAGATCGAACTGGATAACCGTTACGCGGCTCTTTCATGGATCTGCCAGAACCAGCTTGGACGCAGAAATCTTGACCCAGAACGAAAGAAGTTTCTGATGGGCAAGCTGTATGAATCCGAAAAGCTGGCACGGGGCGGCTCCAAAGAGCGGGCACACGATGAGAACGGACGGTTCACCTCAATGGTTCAAAATGATCCATTGAGGGCAAAGCAGCTCTCCACCTGTGAGCGCATTGCCGCACAAAACGGCGTTGGGGCGGCTACCGTAAAGAGAGCAGAGAAGTATGCCAAAGGCGTAGACGCTGCGGAAGATGCAGTCCCCGGTGCAAGAGAAGAAATCCTGACCGGGCGCATCAAGGCAACGGATGCAGAAATCACCGCCTTGGCAAAAACGCCAAAAGCAGAAATCCCTGCGGCTCTCGCAGAATTGCGGAAGCCAAAGCAGGAACGTCAGCCCCGAAAAGCCGAAACATCTTCTTCAAAACAAACGCTTTCTGAAATCAGCAAAAGCATCCAAGGGCATCAACGCCAGCTTACTGCCGAAGAAAAAACTTCTCTGAAAGCATCCATCGACAATCGCTATCAGGAACGGGCCGTTGCAAACGGCTCCCTGATGATGTGCGAGGTACAGGGTGCGAAAGAGGACTTCATTCGCCGCTGGAATAGCATTTTCAAAGAATACCCGGATGTTTTTGAAGATTCGGACTGCCGCAAGATCATTCATGACTTGACCGAAGATGCCGTACAGTATCTTCTGAAAATAAAGGAGAAAACGCTATGATGCTTTCTAACCTGAACCTTTCCAGCCTGCCGGAGTGCAACTTCGAGGTGCGGTACGTTGACAGCGTTCTGCTGAACCCCTGCGCCGAATATCAGCGGCTGCTCCGCATGGGCAAGGTTGCAAAAATTGCAGCAAACTTTTCGGAGTACATCGCCAATGAGCCGAAAGTCAGCTACCGGGATGGCCGCTACTTCGTCTTTGATGGTCAGAACACCATTGAGGCACGGAAAACGTGCAACGGTGGGCGTGACCTCCCGATTCGCTGCAAGGTCTTCTACGGCCTTTCTAAAGAGCATGAAGCTCTGCTGTTTGCTGTGCAGACAGGCATTTCCAGCGAACTGACCGCTGGTGAACAGCTTCGTGCCAAACTGGTGGCACACGAAGAAAACGCCTGCGATTTTGTTTCGGTAACGGAGGACACAGGCATTCGGTTTGCACTGGATGGGATTCGCGCTCCATGGAAAATCTACTGCATCCGTTCGGCCTACTACATCTACAAGAGCTACGGCACAGCCCTCTACCATGAAATGCTGAGTGTTCTCGTAGATGCGTGGGGCGGCGATTCTGATTCCTTCCTGTCGGGCATCCTGCAGGGCATGGTTCGCTTTGTGGCTCTGTATCAGGGCGAATACAGCCGGGAACGGCTGATTCTCCGGCTGCGCACAGTGCATCCCAAGACCATCACCCGGTTGGCACAAAACGACACTGGCAATGTGGCAGACCGCCACATGAAACAGATCCTGTCCATCTACAACGGTGCTGGCCGTACCCATAATTTGCCCTGCAAGCGGTGATGAACATGATTCCAGTCAACCGAAAGTTTCTGCGCGGTGATATTTACTACGCCAATCTGGAGCCGCACCTTGGCTCCGAGCAGGGCGGTATCCGCCCTGTGGTCGTGGTGCAGAACAACACCGCAAACTGCTATTCGCCCAACCTCATTGTTGCGCCTGTTACATCCAATACTGCAAAGAAGCCCGATCACCAAGCCCACGTTCTTGTGGACGGTAATCGGGCTTTTTTACAGCCCTCTATGATCTTGGCAGAATCTGTCCAGACTATCAGCAAGGGACGGCTGATCCGCCCGATGGGGCGGTTGAGCATCCCGGAACTCATTCGGCTCAATTATGCGCTGCTCTATCAGCTCGATCTGAACGAATGGGTATGGAGAAAGGAGGCCTATGAACGCTATCTGCGATACCACCGCTAAATCCGAAACTCTTTCCGTCAAAGGCTGCAAAGTCAAGATCACCTATGCGTCTGCGGATACGGACTGTCTGGATGCGATCCAGAAGCTGCTGCAAACCACCATCCTGCGCACGGCAGGGCACACCGCTGCCTGACATCCTTGTGTTCCTTGAATGCGTGAGATAAGATAAAATCGAACTGAACCTTGAAAACAAAATATGGACGAAACACGTTTGATTTTTCCTTTCTCACTCAAAGAAAGAGAGATTGAAATGAAAAAACGTGTCTATACCTTATACCGTGTTTCGACAAAGGGACAGGTCGAGAAAGACGACATCCCCATGCAGAAAGAAGCCTGCCGCAACTTTGCAGAAAGTCAGGGCTGGGAGATCGTCAAGGAGTTTTCCGAGAAAGGCGTTTCCGGCTTTAAGAAGTCTGCCAAAGACCGTGATGAACTCCAGAAAATCCAACAGGCCGCGATGGAGGGCAAGTTTGACATCCTGCTGGTGTTCATGTTTGACCGTCTCGGTCGCCGTGATGATGAAACGCCCTTTATCGTGGAATGGTTCACGAAGCAGGGCATCGAAGTCTGGAGCGTGAACGAGGGACAGCAGCGATTTGACACCCATGTGGACAAGCTGATGAACTACATCCGCTACTGGCAGGCATCCGGCGAAAGTCTGAAAACCTCTGTCCGTACCCGCACAAGGCTGGAACAGCTCACCGGGGAAGGCCACTATACAGGCGGCACCGTGGCTTTTGGCTACAAGCGTGTCCGCCTTGGCCGGGTGAACAAGAAGAATCAGGAAGTCTGCGACCTTGTGATTGATGAAGCGGAAGCTGAGATCGTCCGGCTGATTTTCCACAAGTACGTTTACGAGGGCTACGGCGCACAGAAGTTGAGCCACTATCTTTATGAACAGGGAGTCGTAGGACGGAACAACAAAAATATCCCCAACACCAGCATCGTTCGGATGATAAAGAATAAAGGATACACGGGGTACCTCATCAACGGTGCGGTGGAGACGGAGTGTCCGCAGCTCCGCATCATCGAACCAGAGCTGTTCGAGCAGGCACAGGAACTGCGGCAGGCACGCACCTGTGAGCGTGGCGGCACTTCACTGGGCACCAGTTCCAAAGCTCTGTTGACCGGGCTAGTTTACTGCGGTCACTGCGGCAACCGCCTGAGCCTGACCAGCAGCGGACGGACACACACCTACGCCGATGGGCATACGGTGAAAGAAGTCCGGCCCCGGTATAGCTGCTTTTATAAGATTCGGCATCCGGGTGACTGCGATGGGCAGTCCGGCTACGGTGTTTCCAAGCTGGATTCCATTGTGGAAGAAGTTGTCCGGCAGATCTTCGCACAGTTCCGGGAGGTTTCCCGGAAGAAGCTGCTGGAATCGGTCAAGACCAACGATGCCGCTCGCATCCAGAAGAAGGTCAAGAAAATCCAGAAAGACTTGGAAGCCAAGCAGAAAGAGCTGGACGACCTGAAAGCCGAAACCATTCTGGTCATTCGTGGCGTAAGTGCTTTGGACAAAGAACTGCTCGGCACACTGGTGGTCGAAGCAAAAGATGCACTGGAAACCCTGGAAAAGCAGCTCGTGCAGGCACAGGAAGAATACGAAGAAGCCACCAAAACGGCAAAGCGTAGCAACTACATCTGCAACGAGCTATTTACATGGGCGGATGTTTACGACACCGCCAACCACGATGAACGCCGCGCCATTTTGCAGCAGTTCATCAAGAAGATTCGCGTCCGAAAAGACTATGAGATCTCGATTACGCTGAACGCCAGCTTCAATCAAGTGGAGCAGCTCAAGGCTGTGTCAACCTACGATGGTGCGGAGATTTTTGAAGAAATTTCCGAGAAGGGGGCATAAAAGCGATGCACTTGCCCGCAGCACTCTGCAAAATGCAAAGAAAGAAGCGTGAAACCGATGGATTTTCAAAAAGTACATGGATGACCCCGCCCGGTTCGCATCCGACTTCAGGGTTCAGAGCCCGGCACGGTCTGCCAAAGTTTTTCAGGCATAAAAAACGCCGCATCGTACAAAACGATGCGGCAAATTGGTGGACCTAGAGGGATTCGAACCCTTGACCTCTCGGATGCGAACCGAACGCTCTCCCAACTGAGCTATAGGCCCATATTTAGGGGCGTGACGCGGTTGGGCGACCAACCGACATACTCCCCATTTGAATGCCCACAACTCCGTGGGGCACAAAAGCGATACGCTTGCACTCCCAGCTGAGCTATAGGCCCATATTTAGGGGCGTGACGCGGTTGGGCGACCAACCGACATACTCCCCATTTGAATGCCCACAACTCCGTGGGGCACAAAAGCGATACGCTTGCACTCCCAGCTGAGCTATAGGCCCATATTGACAAGATGATTTGCGACGCTGTTAGTTTACCTCTTTTTGGAGAGTTTGTCAAGGAGTTTTGTGAGGCGGCGAAGGAAAGGGGATGAAAATGGTTGTAATTTCCGGAAAAGTGCGGTAAGCTGGAAGCAAGTCCAATCAAAACTGTACGGCCCCGGCGGGCCGTCAAACCGGAAGTGAGGAGAACCAGGATGCTCAAACAAAGTCAGATCGACCTCTGCGGGCGGGTGGATTTTACCCGCGAAGTGCCACTGCTGGGGCGGGATGAGGCGTTTTCGTTTGCCTGCGCGGGCTGCGGGGATTGCTGCAGGGGCGGGAGGACATCGTGCTGTCCGGATTCGATCTGTGGCGGATCGCGGCGCGGCTGCGGCTGCCGACGCGGACGGTGGCGCGGGCGTTCTGCAAGGCGTCCATTGGGCAGGTGAGCCATTTGCCGGTGCTGCGTCTGGCCCCGGTGAAGGAGAACCGGAACAACTGCCCTTTCCTTACGGGAGACCACTGCGCCATCCACGATGCCGAACCGCTGGTGTGTGCTCTGTACCCGCTGGCGCAGGAGATCAGCAGGAAAGGACAGGTGAGCTATTTTCTGCAGCCAACCGGCTGCGGCGGGCAGGTGATCGAGGCAAGGGTGGAGGACTATCTTGCTCGTTACGATGTCCCGGCCCGGGAACAGACCGATGTGCGCTGGGCGCAGACCTGCCTTGCGTTGGAAGACCGGGTGGAGGCGCTGGAAGCGCTCTTTGAACCGGTCTTCCTCCGGCGGATGCAGCAGAAATTGTGGCAGGCGCTCTATTATCAATATGAGATCACGCAGCCGTTTCTGCCCCAATTGGAGAAAAATCTCGTCTGGCTGGAGGCGGAATTCGAAAAGCTGTCCGCGCTGCAACGGCGCAGGAACGCGCGTTTTGATGAATCCATCGAAAAAATCGAACGATAAAATTACTTCCATCGATAACTTGGGCTGCGGACGGATTGTATTCGGGCAGGAAATGTGCTATACTTCACGAGTGTAAAGCGGACGTGAAAAGCCGCTTGAGAAAACGCTTTCCTGCGGCATCCTGTGGCCGCGAAACGGAAATTGAGGGAGTAATCATTATGCGTAAAATCACTCGTCGTTCGTTTCTGGCTGCTGCCGCTGCCTGCGGCGCAGCTGCTGCCCTGACTGCCTGCGGCGGTTCCGCCTCCAGCGCAGCCTCCTCCACGGCTTCGTCTGTGGCTTCCACGGCCGCTTCGGCCGCAGCTGACGGCAAGAGCTATACCATCGGCATCTGCCAGTTGGTGCAGCATGCCGCTTTGGATGCCGCTACGCAGGGCTTTGAAGACGCCCTGACCGAGCAGTTCGGCGACAACGTGAAGTTCGATTTCCAGAATGCACAGGGCGATTCCGCTACCTGCGCTACCATCACCAACGGCTTCGTTTCCTCTGGTGTGGATCTGATCATGGCCAATGCTACGCCCGCTCTGCAGGCTGCACAGTCTGCTACCGACAGCATTCCGGTGCTGGGCACCTCTGTTACCGAGTACGGTGTGGCTCTGGGCCTGACCGATTTCGACGGCACCGTGGGCGGCAACATTTCCGGCACCTCTGATTTGGCCCCGCTGGATCAGCAGGCTGAGATGATCGTGGAGTGGATGCCGGAGGCCAAGAAGGTTGGCCTGCTGTACTGCTCTGCTGAGGCAAACAGCCAGTATCAGGTGGATGAGGTCCAGAAGTATCTGGAGGAAAAGGGTGTCACCGTTACCCAGTACGCTTTCTCTGATTCCAACGACCTGTCCTCTGTCTGCCAGAAGGCTGCCGACGAGAACGACGCACTGTATGTGCCCACCGATAACACTGTTGCTGCAAACACCGGCATTGTGGACGGCATCTGCCGCCCGGCCAAGAAGCCCGTGTTCGCTGGCGAAGAGGGCATCTGCGCCGGCTGCGGCGTGGCTACCCTTTCCATCAGCTACTACGATCTGGGCTACACCACTGGTGAGATGGCAGTGAAGATCCTGAACGGCGAGGCTGATATCTCCACCATGCCCATCGAGTACACCGATGTGACCAAGAAGTACAACAAGACGATCTGCGACGATCTGGGCCTGACTGTTCCCGACGGCTACGAGGCCATCGAGGGGTGATCCGCACAGCGGGCGGCAGAGCAAAGGCTCCGCTGCTGCGGAAAACAGGATAAAATACAGCGGAGGAGAGCGGAAAACGCGCTTCTCCGCTTTTCCCGTGTGAACGCGGGAACGAAAAAAGTGTATCGTTTGGAGGTTTTATTTTGGAACTGCTTGCTAGACTTGCCAATCTGCCCGGTGCGCTGCCCGGCGCCTGTGCACAGGGCCTTATCTGGGGTATCATGGCCATTGGCGTGTACCTGACCTACCGTATTCTGGATGTGGCCGATCTGACCGTGGACGGCTCCTTTGGCACCGGCGGTGCAGTGTGCGTCATGTGCCTGCTGTCCGGTATGAACGTCTGGGCGGCGCTCTTCGTGGCGCTGCTGGCGGGCCTTGCCACTGGTCTGGTCACCGGCCTGCTCCATACCTTTATGGGCATTCCGGCCATCCTTGCCGGCATCCTGACCCAGCTTTCGCTGTATTCCATTAACCTCAAAATCATGGGCAAGGCCAATCAGGCCATCAACGTGGACAAGTACAACCTGTTGATCTCCCTGCGCTGGGTCAAGGAGTTCGCTCTCCACAACCCTATCGTTATGATCATCATTGTCACAGCGGTGCTGATCGGCATTCTGTACTGGTTCTTCGGCACCGAGCTGGGCTGTGCCATCCGTGCCACCGGCTCTAACCCCGCCATGTCCCGTGCGCAGGGCATCAACACTAACTTCAATATCGTGCTGGGTCTGGCTGTGTCCAACGGTCTGGTGGCGCTGTCTGGCGCTCTGCTGAGCCAGTATCAGGGCTTTGCAGATGTCGGCATGGGCCGTGGCGCGATCGTCATTGGTCTGGCTGCTGTCATCATTGGCGAGGCTCTGTTCAGCCGCATCTTCCACAACTTTGCACTCAAGATGGTTTCTGTCTCTCTGGGTGCCATCATCTACTACATTGTCATCCAGCTGGTGCTGACTCTGGGTTTCGATGCCAACCTGCTCAAGCTGCTGAGCGCTTCTGTGGTGGCTGTTTTCCTTGCCGTGCCGTACTGGAAGGGCAAGTACTTCTCGAAGCCGGTGAAGAAGGCAAAGGAGGATGCAAAAAATGCTTGAGATCCAGAATGTTTCCAAGACCTTTAACGCTGGCACGGTCAACCAGAAAACTGCCCTGAACGGCCTGAACCTGAAGCTGAACGAGGGCGATTTCGTTACCGTGATCGGCGGCAACGGTGCAGGCAAATCCACCATGCTGAACGCAGTTGCCGGTGTGTGGCCGGTGGACGAAGGCAAGATCATTATTGACGGTGTGGATGTGACCCGCCTGAGCGAGCATCAGCGTGCCGCTTACATCGGCCGCGTGTTTCAGGACCCCATGACCGGCACTGCTGCCACCATGCAGATCGAAGAGAACCTTGCCCTGGCTGCACGCCGCGGCAAGCCCCGCACCCTGCGCATTGGCATTACCAAAGCAGAGCGCGAGCAGTACCGTGAACTGCTCAAGACGCTGGATCTGGGTCTGGAAGACCGCCTGACGGCCCGTGTGGGCCTGCTTTCCGGCGGTCAGCGTCAGGCACTGACCCTGCTGATGGCTACCATGAACAAGCCCAAGCTCCTGCTGCTGGACGAGCACACCGCTGCGCTGGACCCCAAGACCGCGCTCAAGGTGCTGACCCTCTCGGCCAAAATCGTGGAGGAAAACCATCTCACCACCATGATGATCACCCACAACATGAAGGATGCCATTAAGTATGGCAACCGCCTGATCATGATGTACGAAGGCCATATCATCTATGATGTTTCCGGTGAGGAAAAGAAGAACCTGCACGTCTCCGACCTGCTGGCAAAGTTCCAGATCGCCAGCGGCGGCGAGTTTGCAAATGACCGCATGATTCTGTCCTGATTTGATTCTGAAGAAGGGGCGTCCTGCCTGTGCATGGGTGGGACGCCCTTTTTCTGCGCCCAGATTGCAATCATAAGAAAAAAAGTGTACAATAAGGGTAGATTTTATGATTTACACGAAAGGAGGAAACCGGATGAGTCGCGAGATCGTAAACAGTGTGCTGCTGTTGTGGGGCAGTCTGTTCTGTGCGGTGTCGAGTCTGTACTTCTGGATCACAAAAAATTATCGGACGGAGAAGCGAGGCTGGATCTACCGGATGCAGGTCTCGACATCGGTGCTGCTGTTCTGCGATGCGATGACGAACCTGTTCCGGGGCAGGCCGGACCTGCTGGGGTTCTGGATGGTCCGTATCAGCAATTTTTTCAACTTTTTTCTCGTGGAGCTGACGCTGCTGCTTTTTCACTATTACATCTGCGCAATGCTCCTGACGCCGGAAGAAAACGCAGCCCTCAAGCGGGTGAAGGTGGTGCGGGTCATTTGCTGTGTGGGCCTTGCGCTGGTGGTCGTATCGCAGTTCACCGGACTGTACTATACGTTCGATGCGTCCAATGTCTACCACCGCACTGCAGGGTATCCCATTTCCATGATCGTTCCGGTGGTGGCCATGGCGCTGGACGGCAGTCTGCTGCTGCAATACCGGGCGCGCATCAGCCGGGGCATGTTTCTGGCGACGGGGTCCTATCTGGTGCTGCCGCTGCTCGCGATCTCGATCCAGATCGTGCACTATGGCCTGGCGCTGGTCGATCTGGCCATCGGCGTTGCAATGGTCCTGATGTTCCTGGTCTCCATCAAGGAGCAGAACGAAGAGATGCTCCGGCTGGAAACGAGCCGGGCGCATCTGGCGGAAAAGCTGGACATCGCCACGGTGCTGAACCGCTGCGTCGAGAAGCTCTCCGGCGGCGGGCACGATCTGGACAAGGCGACCCATGACCTGCTGGGCGTCATCAATGATTATTTTTGTGCAGACCGCAGCTATGTTTATGAGCTGAACGCAGCCCACGGCATCGCTGTGAACACCCACGAGTTCGTCCGGGACGGTGTGAGCGCCGAAAAGGACAACTTGCAGAAAGTTCCGGTGGAGATCATTGCCTCCTGGCTGGAGGCCTTTGAACGGGACGGGATCTATTTCATGGAGGATGTCGGGCAGATAAAAGGCACGGAGCTGTACGCGATGATGCAGCGGCAGAATGTGCAGCGCCTGCTGGCGGTGCCACTGCGGCGGGAAACGCGCATCATCGGCTTTCTGGGCGTCGATAACCCCAGAGAACATTCGCATGACCCGACGCTGCTGTCCTCCCTCCAGTTCTTCGTCACCAACAGTCTGGAACAGAAAAAGGTGCAGGAAAAGCTGTATCGCCTGAGCTATCGGGATACCCTGACCGGGCTGGACAACCGCAACCGGTATATGGAGCTGCTGGAGGCAGGGAAGGAGAACGCGCTGAAACAGGTGGGCGGCATTTACATGGATCTCAACGGCCTGAAGCGCTGCAACGACTGCTTCGGCCATGCAGCGGGCGACGCCCTGATCTGCCGTGCAGCTGATGCGCTGAACGATGTGTTCCCCGGTGAAGCCTGCCGCATCGGCGGGGACGAGTTCGTGGTCATCTGCTGCCCGGTCACGCAGGAAACATTTGAACAGCAGGTGGAAGCTCTGCGGGCGGCACTGGTCCGCCATCAGGTGGATGCAGCCATCGGCTCGTTCTGGCAGTCGTTGGTCGAAGACCTGCCCGCCTTCCTCCGCGAAGCCGACGACCGGATGTATAGGGAAAAGGAACGCCAGAAGCGCGCAGCGCGGCCCTCGGTTTAGGCGGACCGTTCTGGATACAATAATAAATAAGCAGCGCCCGCCGGGAGATCTCCTGGCGGGCGCTGCTGTGTTCAGAGGAACGTTATTTTTCTTGTCTTACTTTGCGGCATCCACCAGCACACCAAGTGAAGAATGATAAATTGGTGTCAATTTGTGACGCTGACGGCATAAAAAACCGGAAACCAACGTACAGCGGTCGGTTCCCGGCAGACGGAAGCGCTGAGGCGAAACTCAACGCTTGATATCGTAGTTCATGTTCATCAGATTGCGGATAGTGCTCACATCATCGGTGATGTTGGCATCGCCGTGGATGGTGTGCTTGATGGCACTGCTTGCCACCGCAAAGTTGATCATATCCATGGCTCTGTAGTTGTGCAGCATGGCGTAGATCAGGCCGCTGGCAAAGGCATCGCCGCCGCCCACGCGGTCAAGGATATTAAAGGTGAACAGCTTGCTCTCGAAGGTGTGGCCATCGTACCACATGAAGGCCTTCAGGCTGTTCTCGCTGCCGCTGTGCGCATAACGCACATGGCGGGCAATGCACTTGAGGTTGGGATACCGCTCGATGAAGTGCTGGAAAATCTCGTCCTGCTGCTCATAGCTGGGCTGCAGAGGCACGCCGTCCTTCCAGTCGCCCTTGGAGTGGTCGCTCTCATCCTTCCACAGGTGGTACGGCTCAATGCCAAGCAGCACATCCACATAGGGCAGGCACTCGGTGCAGAAATCGCGGGCTTCTTCCCAGCTCCACAGGGTGGAGCGGAAATTGCCGTCGAAGCTGACGGTCAGGCCCTTGTTTTTGGCGACCTTGAGCATATCCAGAATGAGGGTGCGGCAGTTGGGTGCCAGTGCCGGGGTGATGCCGCTCAGGTGCAGCCAGTCGTAGCCGTCCAGCAAAGCATCCAGATCCACCTGAGAGAAATCGTACTCAGTAATGGCACTGTGCTTGCGGTCATAGATGACCTTGGACGGGCGGATGCCGTAGCCGGTCTCCAGATAATAAGTACCCAGACGGTTGGAAGGAGTCTCGTTCGGCTCGGTCAGGATCATAGGGGTGCAGTGCACGTCGTTGGAACGCAGCCATCGCACGGCGCTCTTGCCCAGACTGTTGTTGGGCACCACGCTGAAGAAGGTGCTGTCCACACCAAGGTTCGCCAGTGCCAGTGCAATGTTGGCCTCGCTGCCGCCGTAGCTGGCCTCAAAGCCGGATGCCATACGGATCTTCTCGTAGTTCGGCGGGGTCAGGCGCAGCATGATCTCGCCGCAGGTGATGAATTTCTGGCCGGTGGTATCGTTGCCAAGGATCGGGTTGAAATGTTCCATAACGCTCCTCCTAAAAAGTCGTTGCTTTATACCGTAACGATGTGAGAACACATTGTTGTATCCATTATACCGCACCCCGAAGCAGATAGCAAGCAAATGCCGCGGATGAAAAGAGAAAATAAGCGGGGATTTTTGGCGGTTTTGACGAACCCTCTCCGTCGGCGGTGCCAACTCTCCCGAAGGGCGAGGCCAACCTCTCAGTCTGCTTCGCAGACAGCCTGTTCTCAGAGGGCAGTTTTTTCTTCGTACAACCTCTCAGTCGGGCTTACGCCCGCCAGCTCCCCTGGTAGGGGAGCCACTGGCGAGCCGGTAGTGGCCGTGCTGGACGAGCGAAGTTTTTCGCGTCCGGAAACGACCGGGCTCCGCGGTTGAGATTCACGGCTGTTTGCCAAGCGCCCTTTATCAGAGCATTGTTCCGCTGTTGCTGCCCATTCGGACAGGGCCCGGCGCTTTGCGCCCAATTGGGCCCAAGCGAACAGCAGGGCCTACCCGGCCTGCCAAGGGCTCCCCCTTTGGGGGAGCTGTCACCGAAGGTGACGGAGAGGGTCACACCCCCGTCAGATCAAAGCTGGGGGTATACTCTTCCTTCGCGCTGCTCTTCTGCTGCATGTAGCCCTGCGCCAGTCCCTTGTCCATGGCATAGTTGACCACCCGGCGGTATTCATAGGTGGTAATGCGCCGTCCGATGCCGTGCTCTGCGGCTTTGTAAAACGGTGTGTACTGGCTCATGACGCTGGGGATGAAGCATCCGGGGTCTGCATCGTTCCACGCGGCCATCTGGTCAAGCACCGCAAAGCTGTCGTCAACATGGCCGGGCAGGGCAAGGTGCCGCAGAATGACCCCCTTTTGCAGGATGCCCTCTGCATTGAACACCGGGTGCCCGGCCTGTGCCATCATGGCTTCGATGCCGGGTCTGGCCACCGCAAAGTAATCCGGCGCGGCCGAAAGCTCGGCGGACAGGGCAGGGGAGAAGTACTTCAGGTCGGCCAGCCAGATGTCGATATACCCCCGCCAGCGCTCAATGCTCTCCAGCGTCTCGTAGCCGCCGGTGTTGCATACGATGGGGAGGTGCAGCCCCTGCGCCCGCGCCAGGTCGAGCGCCGCAATGATCCAGGGCCGCCACTGGCCGGGCGTGACCAGATTGATGTTGTTGGCACCCTGCTCCTGCAGATTCAGGAAAATCTCTGCCAGATGTTCCACGCTGATCTCCTTGCCAAGGCCCTCGGCGCTGATGGGATAGTTCTGGCAGAAGCAGCATTTGAGGGTGCAGCCGGAAAAGAACACCGTGCCGCTGCCCTTTGTGCCGCTGATGCAGGGTTCTTCCCAGAAATGGAGGGCGGCGCGGGCGGCTTTCAGCGCACCGCCTGCCCCGCAGAAGCCGACCCGCCCGGCGGCGCGGTCCGCGCGGCACTGCCGGGGGCAAAGCGTACAGGTTTTGGGTGCGAAGTTGGTGGTTTTGGGCATACTATCCAAGTCCTTTGCGAAAGTTTTGAACAAATTGCTCGCTTCTATTATACCATTTTTGGGCGCAGTTGTGGTATACTATGGTTGAATATTTCATGCGATGAAAGAATACTGCATAATTTGGGGAGGACGCTATGCGCACTGAAAATGAGGAGATCCGAGACCACCTGAAATATCTGGCCCTGCTGGCGCGGGATTATCCTTCGCAGGCGGCGGCAGCCAGCGAGATCATCAGCACGCAGGCACTGCTCAAGCTGCCCAAGGGTACCGAGCACTTCATGAGCGACCTGCACGGCGAGAACGAGGCCTTTGTCCACATCCTGAACTCGGCGTCCGGCGTCATCCGCGAAAAAGTCGATATCGTGCTGGGCGATACCATCCCGGAGGCGGCCCGCGCCGAGCTGGCAACGCTGATCTATTACCCCAACGAAAAGCTGCCCCAGCTCAAGGCACGCTGTACCAGCGAGGAAGCGCTGGATCAGTGGTACACCGAAACGCTGCTGAGGCTCATTGATATCTGCCGTCTGGTGTCCTCCAAGCATACCCGCGACCATGTACGCAGATGCCTGCCTGCCAGCTGCGGCTACATTCTGGACGAGCTGCTCCACGCCCATTTTGAGGATCACGACAAGGATCTGTACTACGGCCAGATCGTGGGCAGCATCATTGAAAATGGCCGCGCCGACCGCTTTATCGTGCGGCTGTGCGAGCTGATCAAGCATCTGGCAGTGGACAAGCTGCACATCGTGGGCGACCTGTTCGACCGCGGCCCACGCCCGGATATCATCCTCGATCTGCTCATGCGCCACCACAATGTGGATATCCAGTGGGGCAACCACGATGTAGTATGGATGGGTGCCGCTGCGGGCAGCCCCATCTGCATCTGCACGGTGCTCAAGACCACGCTGGCTTATCATAACCACGGAATGCTGGAGGACTGCTACGGCATCAACCTGCGCCATCTGCAGCGCATGGCCGAGCAGTTCTACGGCAATGATGATCTTTCCATCTGGATGCCTCATACCGATGCAGCCCGCGGCCCCTATACGCCCGGTATGCTGCACCGCTGTGCCGTGATGCACAAGGCCATCAGCATTCTGATGTTCAAGCTGGAGTGCCATGTCATCGACCGCAACCCCGATTTTAAGATGAAAGGCCGCGGCTTCCTCCGCCACATCGACTGGGAGAAGGGGACCGTCACCGTAAACGGCAGTTCATATCCCCTGCGGGATACGAGCTTCCCCACCGTAGACCCCGCCGACCCCGCCCGGCTCAATCCGGACGAGCAGGTGGTGCTGGACAAGCTGGTGCAGTCCTTCCGCCAGAGCGAAAAACTGCAGCAGCATGTTGAATTTCTCTATGCAAAGGGCAGCGTGTACCACATTGAGAACGGCAACCTGCTCTACCATGGCGCTGTGCCCATGACCAGCCGCGGCACCTTTGCCATGGAGCGCTTTGAGGGCCGCTACTACTCCGGCCGCGCACTGATGGACTACTGCGATGCCCGCGCCCGCCGGGGCTACTTTGGCCCGGAAGGCTCTCTTGCGCGCCAGAGCGGACAGGATTTTTTGTGGTATCTGTGGTGCGGCAAGCTTTCGCCGCTGTTTGGCCGCAGTGCCATGACCACCTTCGAGCGGCTCTATGTAGAGGACGCTTCCACCCACACCGAGGTGAAGGACCCCTATTATACATGGTATAACGATGAGGCCGTCTGCCGCCGCATTCTGGCCGAGTTTGGCCTGCCCGGTGCCAGCCACATCGTCAACGGCCACGTGCCGGTGCGGGAAAAGAACGGCGAAAGCCCCATCAAGGGCGGCGGACGGCTGGTGGTGATCGACGGCGGTTTCTGCCGTGCCTACCACGAAAAGACCGGCATTGCGGGCTACACGCTGGTGTATTCCAGCCGCACCATGTCCCTGCGCACCCATCAGCCCTTTGAAAGTGCCGAGAAAGCGGTGAAGGATAATCTGGATATCATTTCCCAGAAAAACATTCTGGAGACCGAAAATCATCGCATTCTCGTGGAGGACACCGACGAGGGCGAGGTGCTGCGGGAGCGTGTGCATGACCTGAAACAGCTGGTCAAGGCCTATCAGTTGGGCTGGCTCAAGGAGACACATTGCGAAGACTGCGTCTGGTAAAGGCGGCCTGCTTCGTGCAGCCTGACAAGATTTTTGTAAAATTTTTGAAAAAACAAACAAAATAACTGAATATCTGCGCTTTTTCTGGGCAAAACAGAAAATAATCCCTGCTGTGCAAATGGGTCTTTGCTTTTTGGCCGAAGTCGTGTATAATAAGATAGCATATCTTGAGAGCGTATGCCCAATGGAGTGCATCGGATTTTATTGTGACGAGAAACAAAAGCCCTTTGGGGGCGCACACGCAAGCCCCACGACAAGGAGATCATAAAATTGGAGAAATTTGTTATTACGGGCGGCAAGCCCCTGCACGGCGAAGTTACCATTTCGGGTGCCAAAAATGCGGCGGTGGGCGTCCTGCCTGCAACCATTCTGGCAGCGGATGTCTGTGTGATCGAGAATCTGCCGGATATCAGTGATGTGGCGGTGAGCCTGAAGATCCTCAGCGTTCTGGGCGCACAGATCAAAATGATCAACCGCAACACCTACGAGATCGACACCACCCATCTGACCGGCACCAACGTCCCGGACGACCTGTCCCGCCAGATGCGCGCCAGCTACTACTTTCTGGGCGCACTGCTGTCCCGTTTTGGCAAGGCTCAGGTGGCCATGCCCGGCGGCTGCAACCTCGGCCCCCGCCCCATTGACCAGCACCTGAAGGTGTTCAGTGCTCTGGGCGCAGAGGACAGCGTGGACTACGGCATGATCACCGTGCGCGCCAAGGAGATGAACGGTGCACACATCTTCTTTGATAAGGTCAGCGTGGGCGCTACCATGAACGGTATGCTCTCCGCTGTAATGGCCAAGGGCCAGACCATTCTGGAAAACTGTGCCAAGGAACCCCATGTGGTGGATCTGGCAAACTTCCTGAATATGTGCGGTGCGAACATCCGCGGCGCAGGCACCGATGTGATCAAGGTGCGCGGTGTGGAAAAGATGCACGGCTGCACCTACAGCATCATCCCGGATCAGATCGAGGCTGGCAGCTACATGGTGGCTGCTGCTGCCACCGGCGGCGATGTTCTGGTGAAGAACGTCACCCCCAAGCATCTGGAACCCATTACCGAAAAGCTGCGCCGTGCAGGCGTGGAGGTGGAAGAATTTGACGATGCTGTGCGTGTGCGCCGCACCGGCGATATTCTGCCGCTGAAGATCAACACGATGCCGCATCCCGGCTTTCCCACCGACATGCAGCCCCTGATGGGCGTGCTGCTGAGCGTGGCCAAGGGCACCAGCACCGTGACCGAGAGCGTGTGGGACAACCGCTTCCGCTATGTGGACGAGCTGCGCAAGATGGGTGCCAACGTGCAGGTGGACGGTCAGGTGGCTGTGTTTGAGGGCGTGGATAAGCTCACCCCTGCACCGCTGCGCGCACTGGATCTGCGTGCAGGCGCTGCCATGGTGGTGGCTGCGCTGATGGCAGACGGCACCAGTGAGATCGAGGAAATCGGCCACATCGAGCGCGGCTACGAGAATATCGTGGAAAAGCTGCGCGGTCTGGGTGCAGACATCAGCAAGGTGGAGCGTATGCCCGCTGCACTGGAATCGGCCATGTAACGGAATAAACCTCTCCGTCATCGCTGATGTGATGCCGCTTCTCCGGATAGGGGAGCTGGCGGGCGAAGCCCGACGGAGGGGTTGTACAGAGAATCACAGAATTTGAACCAGCCTGCTGCGTCTTTGCAGCGGGCTGCTTTTATGAGGAGACCAATGGCAGAATTCATCTCGTTATATTCGGGTTCCTCCGGCAACAGCAGTGTGGTGCGCTGCGGGCAGCGGTATCTCATTGTAGATATGGGAAAAGGCGTCCGCACCACAGGTGCGGCCCTCAAAGCGATGGACCTGAATATCAGCGACTGTGCGGGAATCCTTGTCACCCACGAGCACAGCGACCATGTGAAGGGGCTTTCCACCTTCCTCAAAAAGAACACGCTGCCAGTGTACGGTGCAGCGGCAACGCTGGATTTTCTGGACAGCAACGGCATCGTGCCCGTTTCGTGCGAGATGCACAGCGTCTCCGGCGGGGAAGAGGACATCGGCGATTTCGGCGTCACGGCTTTTCCCACCAGCCACGATGTGCCCTGTGTGGGCTACCGCATCCACACCCCGGACGGCAAGACCATGACCATTGCAACCGACCTTGGTGTGCTCACGCCGCCGGTGCACGAGGCGCTTTCCGGCTGCGACCTTGTGGCACTGGAGAGCAACTACGACCTGCACATGCTGCGCAGCGGGCCGTACCCCTATTACTTACGGGCACGCATTGAAAGCACCCGGGGCCACCTTTCCAACGACGAGTGCTCGGCAAAGCTGCTGGAACTCATTCAGGAAGGGTGCAAAAAGTTTGCGCTGTGCCATCTTTCGCAGGAAAATAATACCCCCATGCTCGCGCTGCAGACGGTCTTCAACACCTTTGGTGCAGCCGGTGTCATCCCAGAAAAGGACTGCGTCGTCCAGACCCAGCGGCGGAATGAGGTTAGCCCGGTACTGGAATTTTGAGAAATAACGTTAGAAAAACACCGAAAAATGGCCCAACTGATGCACTCTGCCGCGATTGGATAGAAGATGAAATCCAAGAAAATGAAGGAAATTCAAATTTCCTTGAAAAAACTTGTAAAAAAGTGTTGACATCCACCCCGGTGTATGGTATTATACTTGAGCGCCAAGCGCTGAGACAAAAGAATGACTTCTGAAGTCCCAGCTGAGAAGCGAAAGAAAAGAACCAATAGACGCCGAGAAGTTCCGGTTTGTTCCGAGAAACTTGAAGCGATCCAAGTTCAAAACGTTCGAAACGCTTCGAAAAAAGTGCTTGACAAAAAATCACTTCTGTGATAAAATGATTAAGTCGTCAGCCGGTCGGCTGAGGCGCATAGGACCTTGAAAATTGAACAATATCGAAAAACTTGTAACGGAACCTATTTTCGTGTTGGAAAAACACGGTAAACAATTCCAAACAAAGTAATTCACACAGGACGCAAGCGATTGTGTGCTGAGCGAAGAAGATTTAACACTTTTTAAGTGATAAATATCATTTATAAAGAGTTTGATCCTGGCTCAGGACGAACGCTGGCGGCGCGCCTAACACATGCAAGTCGAACGAGAGAGAAGGAGCTCGCTTCTTCGATCGAGTGGCGAACGGGTGAGTAACGCGTGAGGAACCTGCCTCAAAGAGGGGGACAACAGTTGGAAACGACTGCTAATACCGCATAAGCCCACGGCTCGGCATCGAGCAGGGGGAAAAGGAGCAATCCGCTTTGAGATGGCCTCGCGTCCGATTAGCTAGTTGGTGAGGTAACGGCCCACCAAGGCGACGATCGGTAGCCGGACTGAGAGGTTGAACGGCCACATTGGGACTGAGACACGGCCCAGACTCCTACGGGAGGCAGCAGTGGGGAATATTGCACAATGGGGGAAACCCTGATGCAGCGACGCCGCGTGGAGGAAGAAGGTCTTCGGATTGTAAACTCCTGTTGTTGGGGAAGATAATGACGGTACCCAACAAGGAAGTGACGGCTAACTACGTGCCAGCAGCCGCGGTAAAACGTAGGTCACAAGCGTTGTCCGGAATTACTGGGTGTAAAGGGAGCGCAGGCGGGAAGACAAGTTGGAAGTGAAATCTATGGGCTCAACCCATAAACTGCTTTCAAAACTGTTTTTCTTGAGTAGTGCAGAGGTAGGCGGAATTCCCGGTGTAGCGGTGGAATGCGTAGATATCGGGAGGAACACCAGTGGCGAAGGCGGCCTACTGGGCACCAACTGACGCTGAGGCTCGAAAGTGTGGGTAGCAAACAGGATTAGATACCCTGGTAGTCCACACCGTAAACGATGATTACTAGGTGTTGGAGGATTGACCCCTTCAGTGCCGCAGTTAACACAATAAGTAATCCACCTGGGGAGTACGACCGCAAGGTTGAAACTCAAAGGAATTGACGGGGGCCCGCACAAGCAGTGGAGTATGTGGTTTAATTCGACGCAACGCGAAGAACCTTACCAAGTCTTGACATCCCTTGACAGACATAGAAATATGTAATCTCTTCGGAGCAAGGAGACAGGTGGTGCATGGTTGTCGTCAGCTCGTGTCGTGAGATGTTGGGTTAAGTCCCGCAACGAGCGCAACCCTTATGGTCAGTTACTACGCAAGAGGACTCTGGCCAGACTGCCGTTGACAAAACGGAGGAAGGTGGGGATGACGTCAAATCATCATGCCCTTTATGACTTGGGCTACACACGTACTACAATGGCGTTAAACAAAGAGAAGCAAGACCGCGAGGTGGAGCAAAACTCAGAAACAACGTCCCAGTTCGGACTGCAGGCTGCAACTCGCCTGCACGAAGTCGGAATTGCTAGTAATCGTGGATCAGCATGCCACGGTGAATACGTTCCCGGGCCTTGTACACACCGCCCGTCACACCATGAGAGCCGGGGGGACCCGAAGTCGGTAGTCTAACCGCAAGGAGGACGCCGCCGAAGGTAAAACTGGTGATTGGGGTGAAGTCGTAACAAGGTAGCCGTAGGAGAACCTGCGGCTGGATCACCTCCTTTCTAAGGAGTCAGGCAGGAAGGAAGCATCGAAGATGGTTTCTTCCTGGAACAGGTGACAGAGACAAGTAGAGTAGATATTGTTCGATTTTGAGGGCCCTGAAAAGGACACTCAAAGACGTACCTTGAAAACTGAATAATAACTGCGAAACAAAGATTATAGTAAGTTCTTTTTAAGAAATATTGCAATTTCAAAAGGAAGGGTAACAATAATCTTCGTTGGCAAGAGAGAATCAAGAGGATACCAAATGTTCCAAGAGAACGTTTGAAAGGTCAAGCGAACAAGGGCGCAGGGCGAATGCCTTGGCACTGGGAGCCGATGAAAGACGTGATAAGCTGCGATAAGCTTCGGGGAGCTGCAAATAAGCATTGATCCGGAGATTTCTGAATGAGGAAACTCACCTGGGTTCATACTCAGGTACGTTATACTGAACTTCAAAATAGGTATATCGAGGGAACCGCCTGAACTGAAACATCTAAGTAGGGCGAGGAAGAGACATCAAACGAGATTCCGTAAGTAGTGGCGAGCGAACGCGGAAGAGGGCAAACCGAGAGTAGAAATACTTTCGGGGTACGGACTGCATTTAGGACTTAAGTTGTTAACCGAACGGCATGGGAAGGCCGGTCAGAGAGTGTGAGAACCACGTAGGTGAAAATGACAAGAGCTGAGCAAGTTCCAGAGTACGGCCAGACACGTGAAACCTGGTCGGAATACGGGGGGACCACCCTCCAACCCTAAATACTACCCAGTGACCGATAGCGTATAGTACTGTGAAGGAAAGGTGAAAAGCACCCCGGGAGGGGAGTGAAAAAGAACCTGAAACCCTGTGCCTACAAGCACCTAGAGCACGTCAATGTGTGATAGGGTACTTTTTGTAGAACGGTCCGGCGAGCGATTGTATGCAGCAAGGTTAAGGACTTAAGGTCTGGAGCCGAAGCGAAAGCGAGTTTGAAAAGGGCGTTAAGTTGCATATAATGGGCCCGAAACCGGGTGACCTACCCATGGTCAGGTTGAAGTGGAAGTAAAATTCCATGGAGGACCGAACCGACCTCCGTTGAAAAGGCGGCGGATGAACTGTGGGTAGCGGAGAAATTCCAATCGAACCCGGAGATAGCTGGTTCTCCCCGAAATAGTTTTAGGACTAGCCTCAAGTTAGATACCTGGAGGTAAAGCACTGAATAGCCTAGCGGCCGAGAGGTTAGCGAAGCTTATCAAACTCAGAATGCCAGAGTATTGATGCTTGGGAGTCAGACAGTGTCAGATAAATGTCATTGTCAAAAGGGAAACAGCCCAGATCTACAGCTAAGGTCCCAAAGTCAGGTTAAGTGGAAAACGATGTGAAGATACGTAGACAACCAGGATGTTGGCTCAGAAGCAGCCACTCATTCAAAGAGTGCGTAATAGCTCACTGGTCGAGCGTCTTTGCGCGGAGAATTTAACGGGGCTAAACCTGACACCGAAGCTTAGGCAATACAGCAATGTATTGGGTAGGGGAGCGTTGTATACGCGGTGAAACAGTAGCGCAAGCGGCTGTGGAGTGTATAGAAGTGAGAATGCCGGAATGAGTAGCGCGAATGCAGTGAGAATCTGCATGGCCGAAAGCCTCAGGTTTCTGGAGGAAGGTTCGTCCGCTCCAGGTCAGTCGGGAGCTAAGGTGAGGCCTAACGGCGTAGCCGATGCACAGACGGTAGAGATTCCGTCACCACCAAAAGAGTTAAACACAGGGACACATATGAAGTCTCGGAGCCGGGTGTTGGTTCCGGTAGCGATCGAGGGAAGTTAGTACCGAAGTCCGAGATGGAAGATGGCGAGAAAAGCTGTGTGAATTTCTGCGGTGCCCGTACCGCAAACCGACACAGGTAGGTAGGAAGAAGATTCTAAGGCCAACGGGAGAAGGGTTGTTAAGGAACTCGGCAAATTGACCCCGTAACTTCGGGAGAAGGGGTGCTGCAGCAATGCAGCCGCAGAGAATCGGCCCAAGCAACTGTTTACCAAAAACACAGGTTTGTGCTAAATCGAAAGATGACGTATACGAGCTGACGCCTGCCCGGTGCTGGAAGGTTAAGAGGAGATGTGCAAGCATTGAATCGAAGCCCCAGTGAACGGCGGCCGTAACTATAACGGTCCTAAGGTAGCGAAATTCCTTGTCAGGTAAGTTCTGACCCGCATGAAAGGCGTAATGATTTGGGCACTGTCTCAACAGCCCGCCCGGCGAAATTGTAGTACCGGTGAAGATGCCGGTTACCCGCGACAAGACGGAAAGACCCCATGGAGCTTTACTGTAGCCTAATATTGGGTTTCGATGTTGCATGCACAGGATAGATGGGACTCAGGGAAGTGATCGCTTTGGCGGTCATGGAGAGGACGTTGGGATACCATCCTTGCGATATTGGAATTCTAACCTGCGCCTTTGAATCAAGGCGGGGGACATTGTTAGGTGGGCAGTTTGACTGGGGCGGTCGCCTCCTAAAAAGTAACGGAGGCGTTCAAAGGTTCGCTCAGCTTGAACGGAAATCAAGCAAAAGAGTGCAAACGCAGAAGCGAGCCTAACTGCGAGACTGACGGGTCGAGCAGTAACGAAAGTTGGAGTTAGTGATCCGGTGGTATGTGAGTGGAAATGCCATCGCTCAACGGATAAAAGTTACCCTGGGGATAACAGGCTGATCTCCCCCAAGAGTCCACATCGACGGGGAGGTTTGGCACCTCGATGTCGGCTCATCGCATCCTGGGGCTGTATTCGGTCCCAAGGGTTTGGCTGTTCGCCAATTAAAGCGGTACGCGAGCTGGGTTCAGAACGTCGTGAGACAGTTCGGTCCCTATCTGTCGTGGGCGCAGGATATTTGATGGGAGCTGTTCCTAGTACGAGAGGACCGGAGCGGACGTACCTCTGGCGCACCAGTTGTTCTGCCAAGAGCATAGCTGGGCAACTATGTACGGATCGGATAAACGCTGAAAGCATCTAAGCGTGAAGCCGACCCAAAGATAAGATATCCCACTGATTTGATCAGGTAAGACCCCTTGAAGACTACAAGGTTGATAGGCACGATGTGTAAGTGGAGCGATCCATTCAGCAAGCGTGTACTAATAGGTCGAGGGCTTGACCACAATTCGCTTGAGACTCTGAGAGTCAACGAAAAAATGTGAGCAGTGATTATTCAGTTTTGAAGGTACGTCCTTCTAAAAACACTGGACGAACAGTAGACCGTATGGTATACTGAACCAGTCATATGGTCGGTGACGATGACGGTGAGGTCCCACCTGTTCCCATTCCGAACACAGTAGTTAAGCTCACTCGTGCCCAAGATAGTTAGCTGGAAACGGCGCGTGAAAATAGGTAGTCGCCGACTTGATCGAAACGCTCTAAGAGAAATCTTAGGGCGTTTTTTGTTGCAGAGAGAAGGAGAGAAACATGAGAACAACGCATGTCGTCGTTTTGCCCTATGATCCCAAATGGAAAGAGGATTTTTCCGCGATCCGGGCGGAGCTGGAAGACGCGATGGGAGAGCTGGCTCTGCGCATCGAACATGTGGGGAGCACCTCCGTGGAAGGAATGTCGGCAAAGCCCTGCATTGATGTAGACGTGGTCATCCCGGACAGGACATGCCTGAAGGCGGCCATTGAGCGCCTTGCATCCATTGGATACGTGCACGAGGGAAATCTCGGCATTGAAGGGCGGGAAGCCTTTTGCTATACCGGCAAACCGCATTTGCAGCTGCATCATCTGTATGTCTGCCCGGCAGATTCCGAAGAACTGCGCCGTCATATCACGTTCCGGGAATTTCTGCGCCAGAATCCGGACGCTGTGAAGTGGTACAGCAGCGTAAAAGAACAGGCTGCACGGCGTTTCCCCGATGACATCGAACGGTATCTGGAATATAAGTCTCCGTGCATTGCGGAGCTTTACCGGATGTGCGGTCTGGAAGAGTGAAACAAAAACCGCCCCGCCGCTGGGAGTGCATCCCAATGCGGCGGGGCGGTCGTGCTTTCAGGGCAGGCTCAGCGCTTTGAGACAGCTCTGCGGTAGACGACGAAGGCGATGGCGGCAGAGCAGGCCTCCGTGATCCAGAAGGCGTGCCAGACGCCGGTGGGGCCAAGGGTGCGGCAAAGCACCCAGGCCAGCGGCATAATGAAGAACACATAGCGGCAGAGGGAGATGACCAGCGAGGGCACCCCCTTGCCCAGACCCTCCAGCGCGCCGGAAGAGGTGGTGGAGACTGCCGAGACAACGAAGCCCAGGCAGATGATGCGCAGGGCCGTGGTGCCGATGGCGATGGTCTCCGGGTTGGAGCTGAACAGGCCGATGAGGGAGCCGGAGATGGTCAGGCAGAGGACGGTGCCAACGGCCATGATGGCGGCGCTCAGGCCCAGCGTCAGGTTGTAGAGCCTGGCGACGCGGCCATGCTCCCTTGCACCGTAGTTATAGCCGACCAGTGGGCGCATACCCTGTACGATGCCGTTGGCGGGCAGATACAGGAAGGTCTGCAGCTTGTAGTAAATGCCCAGCACCACCACGTAGCTCTGGGAAAAGCCCGCCAGCAGGCCGTTCAGGAAGGTGACCAGCAGAGATGGCAGGGCCAGATTGAGGATGGCCGGCACGCCGATGGCATACAGTTTGCCGTCCAGTGCGGGATCAAAGTGCAGATGCCTGCGGCGCAGCCGGACCGGGAGGTCGGAGGTGGCGTAGCAGTAGAGGTAAATGCAGAGGGTGACGAGCTGGCCGAGGTTTGTGGCCAGCGCTGCACCCGCAATGCCCATGGCAGGCACCGGGCCAAGGCCGAAGATGAGCACCGGGTCCAGTGCAATGTTGCAGATGCAGCCTGCGATCAGCGCGATCATCGTGGTGTTCATCCGGCCTACGGCCTGGAACATCTTCTCGAAGGCAAGGTCGGCCATGTTGACGATGGAGAACAGGAAGACGATGGTGGCGTAGAGAACACCCATCGAGACCAGCGACTCATCCGAGGTGAACCGGCGCAAAAAGCCCGGCATGATGGCGATGCCCGCCACGGTGCACAGCAGGCCGTGCAGGATCGAGAGGGCCATGCCGTGGGTGGCGGAGATGTCCGCCTTTTCGCGGTCGCCTGCACCGAGGTGGAGTGCGATCTGCGCGTTGATGCCGATACCGAAGCCGATGGCGATGGCGTTGGCAAAATTCTGGATCGGGAACACCAGCGACAACGCAGTCATGGCGTCTTCGCTGATGCGGGCCACGAACAGGCTGTCTACAATGTTGTACAGACTGTTCACCAGCATGGAAATAACATTGGGCAGCGCCATGGATACCAACAGCGGCAGCACCGGTCTGGTTTTCATAAAGGTATCGTTCATTTTCTGCTTCCTTTCTGAGGAAATCAAACGGACACGGCCCGCGGTGCCCCCAAAAAGGCGCAAAAAAACGCCGCACAATGGGGCGCTTCCGCGAACCATTGTGTGGCGAAAAGTAGCTCTGAAATGAATGCTGTAAAAATCCACACGATATTTTAGGAACCCTAGAATATCACGTTGGAAGGCGATTGTCAAGAGGGTCAGCCGAAGAGTTTGCTCTTGAGAGAATTGTAAGTGCTGCTCTTCTGGGACTCGTAGGAGGCGAGGGCCTGATCAGCAAGTGCGGTGCTCTGGCCGTTCTCCCGCAGCAGCTTGCGCATCTTGTTCAAGATTGTATTGACCTCGCTGTCGCAAGAGGATTGCAGATTCTTCAGCTCAGAAGACTTGCTCATGACGATGGACAGTTTGCGGGACTGGGTCTGCTCATTGGAAGGCAGAGCGTAGTATTCGCTCTTGGCGGACTGGATGGCGCTGTTCAGTCCGCTCTCAGCGCGGGCCTTGACAGCGTAGAGCTGGTCGATGAGATCCTGCAGCTCAGCATCGTAAGAGGACGGCGCAGCAGTCTGCTCGGTAGAAGCGGCAGTTGTGGTGGAGCTGGAAACAGTCTCTGCAGTGGAAGCAACAGAAGATGCAGTGCTCTCCGAGGAAGCGGCCGGAGTGGTTTCGGGCAGGTTAAAACGTTTCTTCTCCATCTCAGCCAGCGTGGTGTTGCCGGAGATCAGCTCCTCCATCTCCTGATGGGTCAGGGAAGAGAGAAGCTCAGACGTCTGCGCAGCCGTTGCGCCGGTGGCAGTCTTCGTGATGGCAGGCTGAGTGGGAGCGGTAGCAGCCGTGGTAGTACTCTGCTGGGTGGAAGTGGCTTCGGTGGTGCTGCTGGCTGCTTCTTCTGCACAGCCGGTGAGGAGCACGGTTGCGCCAAGGGCCAATGCGGTCAGGGAAATCAGGGCATTTCGGGTACGTTTCTTCATATCAAAACCTCGTGGTAAAATCGTTTTTGGAAAAATACAACATCTATACTGTACCACGATTCCTCCATTTTGGCAAGAGACGATTTTTCGTGGCTGCGACAAATGCTTGACAGCCCGCAGCGCAGACCCTATAATGGGGCCAACGGAACTGCAAAGGAAGATGGAACGATGAAATGGATGATCGCATCCGACCTGCACGGGTCGGCCAAATACTGCCGCCAGATGGTCGAGGCGTTCGAGCGGGAGGGCGCAGACCGCCTGCTGCTGCTCGGCGACCTGCTCTACCACGGCCCCCGCAACGACCTGCCGGAGGGCTATGCCCCGAAGGAGGTCATCCCGCTCCTGAACGGGATGAAGCCGGCGCTTTTGTGCGTGCGGGGCAACTGTGACGCTGAGGTGGATCAGATGGTGCTGAGTTTCCCGGTGATGGCGGATTACTGCATCCTGCCGGTGGGGGAAAAGCTGGTCTACGCCACACACGGCCACATTTATAATAAGAAAAACCTGCCGCCGCTGGCTCCGGGGGATGTCCTGCTACATGGCCACACCCACATTCCGGCGTGGGAGAGCTTTGGAGACGGGAACCTCTACCTGAACCCCGGTTCTGTGAGCATCCCGAAGGAGAACAGCCCCCACAGTTATATGACGCTGGAAGACAGCATATTCCAGTGGAAGGAGCTGGCGAGCGGGGAAGTGTATCATGAGGTGACATTGTAAGCAGGCGGGCGTGGCCGCATCTCCGGGAGCTTTTCTCTCCTTCCGTCATCGCTCGCGCGATGCCACCTCCCTCAAGGAGGGAGGCTTGGACTGCGGGGTAACGCAAAAAGGCCCCCTCACCGAGGGGGCTGGCTGCGAAGCAGACTGGGGGAGGGCGGTTACTCTTCGTCCTTCGGGTTATCAAGTTCCTTGCGGCGCTTCTCGGCGACGTGCATACAGACTTGCAGGAGCACGAAGCTGAGAACGCCGGTGATGACACCGGGAATGAGCGCGATCAGCCAATAGCCGTAGGCAAGGCCGGTGACAACGGTGACTGCGACGCATGCAAGCAAGGAACCTGCCACGTTGGTGGTGGTATTTGCGCAGATGTGGCGGTCCCACAGGCCGTTGCGCAGGCACTCGATGAGAGAGTAGCAGCAGCCGACCATGAAGACAACGGACTCGCCGACCCACTGACTGCTTGGTGTGCGGAGAACGATCTGCACGAGGATGGCGAGGAGCAGCCCTGCCCACAGCAGCCAGAAGCCCCGTGCTTCGATGCGGCGCATGGTTTGCTCCTGCATCTCGTCAAACTGATTTTTCTTGCTGTACAGTGAAAATTTCATCGTTTATTCCTCCCAGAATAATTCGTCCAGTGTTTTGCCCAGAATTTTGCAGATGCTGCGGCAAAGGTTGATGGTGGGGTTATACTCGCCCTTTTCGATGGCGTTGATGGTCTGGCGGGAGACGCCCGCCGCCTCGGCCAGTGCGCTCTGTGTCAGATCCTTTTCAGCGCGGGCCGCTTTCAGTTTCAGATTTTTCGGCATGTTGTCACCTCATACAATGGGATGGGAGGGTGAGCTCGTACCCTCTGACCAGAGCATATCACTTACACGACAAAATGTCAAGTATAATTTACAAAATGTCAGCGATACTGGGTTGCGTTTCGCAGGGAATCGTGGTATGATAGCACTGAAAAAAGAAGGAGGAGCTTCTTACCGGCGGCATTCTGTGCGGGCGGAAGGACGAAGCCTTTTTTATTTCTGCGAAAGTTAGCGGCAACTAACAAAATGACGAAAACCGGACATCATGGCCCGGTCTTGATGCGATCCAGAGAGGAGAACCGAAATGGTGGAAACGATCTTGAAAGTCCAAGGGATGATGTGCGGCATGTGCGAGAGCCACATCAACGAGGTGGTGCGCAAGACGGCGCAGGTGAGCAAGGTGTCGTCTTCCCACACCAGAGGCGAGACGGTCATCGTCTCGGAGCAGGAACTGGACATCGAAACGCTGAAACAGGCCATCGCCGCCACCGGCTATACCGTGACCGGTGCCGAGACCAGACCCTACGAGAAGAAGGGCTTCTTCGCATTCTGGAAGAAATAAAGGCCCGCGGGCAGTTCCGGTCAACGGCTGCTTCCCTGCCCCCAGAAGCGGTCCAGCTCCTCTTTGAGGGCCTCGGTGCCGTTCAGGTACTTGAGGTGCTGCCAGTGGCGGGGGAACAGGCGGGTGTACTCGCTGCGGGCGAAGCGGTCGTCCAGAAGGAGGACGACGCCCCTGTCTCCGGCGGTGCGGATGACCCGCCCAGCGGCCTGCAGCACCTTGTTCATGCCGGGATAGCGGTAGGCGTAGTCGAAGCCGGTGCCGGACTGCTCGTCGTAGTAGCGGCGCAGGATCTCCTGCCGGGGGTTCACCTGCGGCAGGCCGACCCCCACGATGGCACACCCGATGAGCCGGTCGCCGACCAGATCGACGCCCTCCCCGAAGATGCCGCCCATCACCCCGAACCCCAGCAGTGTCTGCGCAGGGTCCGGGGTGAATTTTTGCAAAAATGCCGCCCGTGCCGCGTCGTCCAGGCCGCTCTCCTGCGCCAGCGTGGCGATGCCCGGATACCGGACCGTGAAGTCTTCGTAGACCCGGCGGAGGTAGGCGTAGCTGGGGAAAAAGGCCAGATAGTTGCCCACTTTTCCGCCGGCCAGCGCCGCCAGTGCGTCCGACACGGCGGGGATGCTGGCTTCCCGGTCCCGGTAGCGGGTGGAGATGCCGGGCAGGCAGTACAGCCCCAGATGGTCGGGCGGGAAGGGGCTTTCCAGGGCGACGGCGCGGGCATCCGGACAGCCCAGAACGCCCCGGTAGTAGCCCGGTGGGGTGAGGGTGGCGCTGAACAGCGCCGCCGCCCGCCCGCAGCCAAGGCTCGCGTCCACAAAGGCGGAGGGGTCGAGGCAGAGCAGTTCCAGCTCCAGCTCGCTGCCGCGGGCCGTGAGCTGGGTGACGAAGTGGGTGTCGTACCGGTCAGCTGCGCGGGTGATGTCCTGCACGGCGAAATAAAGTTCCAGCAGCTGGGCGTGGGCGTCGGCATCGGGGTTTTGCTCCAGCCAGTCCTGCAAAGGTGCCTGCAAGGCGTGGAGCGGCTTAAGCAGGGCGTCGGGCAGCTCCCGGAAGAAGACCGTGCCCTCCTGCGCCAGCAGCGGTTCGGGCAGGGCGATGCCCGGCGCAGGGGCCTCCTCCAAAAGGCTGGTCTGCCCGGCGGCGTCCGCTGCGGGAGGGGAAACGCCCCGGCGGGGAGCCAGCACGGCCACCTGCTTCCGCGCTTCGAGAAAGGCCTGGTCGGCGCGGGAAAGGGCTGTTTTCAGGCTGCTTTTGCCCCGGCCGAGGGCGCGTTTGGCGTCGGTGAGGGCAGACTTTGCGAACCCTGCCGAGTACATCGCGCGGGCCCGGTCGGGCAGATTGTGCGCCTCGTCGATGAGAAAGAGCCAGTCGCCCGCCGCATCGAAGAAGCGGTGGAGCCGGACCACAGGGTCAAAGAGATAGTTGTAGTCACCGATGACGACATCAGCCCACGCGCTCAGGTCAAGCCCCAGTTCGAACGGGCAGACCGTGAACTGACGGGCGGCGGCTTCCAGCGCGGCGCGGTCGAACCGCGGGGCACCGTCCAGCAGGGCGGCAAGGGCATCTTTGATCCGCTCGTAGTAGCCGTTGGCGTAGGGACAAAGCTCCGGCAGGCAGGCGGGATGTCCCTCTGCGTCCTGATGCAGGCAGACCTTTTCCTTGGCGGTCAGCGTCACACTGCGCAGGGCCAGCCCCGGTGTGCTGGCGTGGAGCCGCGCGAGGGCATCCTCGGCGGCAGTCTGGGTCGTGTTGCGGGCCGTGAGATAGAACAGCTTTTCTCCGTTGCCTTCGCCCATGGCTTTCAGCGCGGGGAAAAGCGCGCTCATGGTCTTGCCAATGCCGGTAGGAGCCTGACAGAACAGCCGGGTGCCGTTTTTCTGCCCGCTCCGGCCCGCGATGCAGGCGCGGTAGATCTCGCCCGCCATAGCCCGCTGTCCGGGCCGGTAGGCTGGGAAGGGGAATGTCAGAGCCGTCAGGCTGGCGGTGCGGGCCTCGGCCCAGGTCATCTGCCGCCGTGCCCAGGGGGCGTACTGCCGCAGCAGGCCGGTGAGGAAGGTGTCCAGCTCCCCGGTGGTGAAGTGCCGGATGTAGCGGGTGATCTCGTCGGTGTCGATCTGGTAATAGGTCAGCCGGACGCTGAGCCGCTCCAGCTGGTTCTGCGCGGCGTAGATGGCCCCATACACCATGCCCTGTGCCCAGTGGCAGGGGTTCCGGTCTTCGGTCAGTTCCTCGGTGGGGAGGGCTGTGGTCTTGATCTCGTCGATGACGACGGTGCCGTCTTCGTTCTGGAAAATGCCGTCGGCGCGGCCTTCCAGCACAAACAAAAGGCCCTCCACCTCGCGCTGCGCTGTCAGATAGACCTCGGCAGCGTAGCCTTCACCCGCCGCTTTTTGCAGCCTGCGGTGGATGCGTGCTCCCTCGTTGGCACGGTCGAAGCCGGTGAAGCGGCTGTCAATGCTGCCGGTCCGCAGCAGAAATTCCACCAGCTGCCGGATGGGCAGACGGATTGGTTGAGGGGAGGGCATGAACATTACCTCACTTTTACAACATTGCTTTGATCGTTTCCTCCGTCACCTTCTCGACTTCGGCAAAATCGACGGCGGCGCGGTAATAGGTCTCCAACTCATCGTGGCAACTCTTGGCCTGCGCCATCAGGGCGACGGCCTGGTCCAGCAGCTCGGTGGCGGCCCGCTCGTTGAAGCGCAGGCGGGCGCGGAACCCGGCCATGTGCTCGCGGTCAAGGAAGCGGGTGCACCGCACAGCCTGCACACCGGAGATGTGCACCGGGTGCCAGGGGTTATCCGTTAAAAAGGCCAGCCGCAGCGATGGGATGAAGAGATGGTCGATCTTATCCTCCGGGTGCATGGCGCATGGACAGGTAATAATGTGGTAGCCCCGCGTCAGGGCTTCGGCGCGGATCAGCTCCAGCAGCAGGCGGGAGATGGCTCCGTAGTCGTCGCGGAAGACGATATGCCGGTCGGCCAGTGCCTGCACGGTGCCATGGTAGAAGACCGGCCCTTTGGGCGTGATGGCCGACAGCAGCCGCAGCTCCTCGCCGGGGCGGGCCGTGTCGGGCAGGCGGGGGAGCATTCGGGTACAGAGGCGTTTGGCGTAGCGGCGCACCTTGTCAAAATTGGCGCTGCAGGCTTCGGCGCGGCGGCTGTCCAGCAGGAGGCTCCCGGCTGAGGCGATATACCGCGCCGCCCGGCTGCGCAGGGAAGCGTTCCGGGCAAAGAGCGCCTTGACTTCCTCGCGGTGGAGGGAGAGCTTCGCAGCGTCGATGGTGTGGTACAGGCTCACCACGATCTCGTCGGCACCGGGGGCGTCCGGCTCCATCGTGTGGGGCGCGGTGGCGTCCAGGATGGCCTGCCGCTTTTCCGGGAAGATGACGCCGTCGAGGCTGTCGGGGTCGCTGGCGCAGTGGATCTTCTCGATGCGTTCACCCTTCTGTTCGGCAGCCTGTGCGATGTGCTTCATCAGGGTGGATTTGCCGCAGCCCGGCCCGCTTTTGATCAGGTACATCTGCATACCGGGTTCGTGGCGCAGCGGTTCAAAATAGCCCTTGAAACCGGCAGGCGTTGTGGCTCCGAGGAAAAAATCGACCGAATCGGTCCGGATGTTTGTCATAAGGAACACCTCACTTTTGTTCTAGAATATGCAAAACAAAAGGAAAGTGTCACGGAGAAGGGCCGCTCAGTAGGTGTGCTCGCAGACCTCCTGGATCTTCTCCCGCAGGGCCAGAAAGTCGGCGAAGGCGTCCGGCTTGCTGCGGGGCTGGCGGAGAAGAGCGGCGGGGTGGTAGGTGGCCATGAAGAGGATGCCGTTCTTATTGTAGAACTCGCCGTGCTCCCGGACTACCGAAAAGTCCTCCCGGATCATCCGCTGGGCCGCCACCCGCCCCAGGCAGACCACGATCTTTGGCTTCAGCAGGCGGAACTGCTCCCGCAGCCAGGGCATACAGGCTTCGCTCTCAGCAGGCTGGGGGTCACGGTTCTGCGGCGGGCGGCACTTGACGATGTTTGCAATATAGCAGTTCTTCGTGCGGTCAAGGTCGATGGCAAACAGATATTTGTCCAGCAGCTGGCCGCTGCGCCCCACAAAGGGCAGACCCTGCTCATCCTCATTCTGGCCGGGGCCTTCGCCCACAAACAGCACCTCAGCGTCCTTGGCACCCTGACCGAACACCACGTTCGTCCGCGTTTCGCACAGCCCACAGTTGTGGCAGGCAAGGCACTGAGCCTTGAGTGTTTCCCATTCCATATTTCGTTAAACCTCTCACAAACTAAATGACATTTTCTTAACGATTGAACGTTTTATCTTCTGCTACAAAATATACCACAAAATTGCGGTTTTGTCTTGAAGTTTCCAGAGGTTGTGCTAAAATAAAAAAGAAGGGCAGGTCTGTGCTGCCCATGAATAATTGCAAAGTAAATTCGGAGGTAATCACAATGGCTGATATGTTTGCACCGCTGGTAGCACAGCTGAAGGCAAATCCCAAGACGATCGTTTTCACCGAGGGCAATGATCCCCGCATTCTGGAGGCCGCTGCAAAGCTGCTGGCCGAGGGCGTGCTGAAGGTCGTCATGGTGGGCAACGAGGCTGAGTGCAAGGCTGCTGCTGCCGCCGGTAACTTTGATATTTCCGCTGCCGAGATCATCGACCCCGAGAACTATGCCGGTTTCGATGAGATGGTCAACACCATGGTGGAGCTGCGCAAGGGCAAGCAGACCGCTGAGGAGTGCACCGCTCTGCTGAAGAAGTCCAACTACTTCGGCACCATGCTGGTGAAGATGGGCAAGGCTGATTGCCTGCTGGGCGGCGCTACTTACTCCACTGCCGACACCATTCGTCCCGCTCTGCAGCTGGTCAAGACCAAGAAGGGCGCACATCTGGTCAGCTCCTGCTTCATTCTGGACCGTGACTGCGGTGAAGAGGGCCTGAAGCGCATTGCCATGGGCGACTGCGCTGTTAACATCGACTATACCGATACCATTGATAAGGCTACCGGCGAGGTCAAGATCGCCGCTTCTGCAAAGCTTGCTGAGGTTGCTATCGAGACCGCTAAGACCGCAAAGTTGTTCGGCATCGATCCGAAGGTTGCTGTGCTGAGCTTCTCCACCAAGGGCTCCGGCAAGGGCGGCACCGTTGCTTTGAGCCATGACGCTGTGATCAAGGCTCAGGAAATGGATCCCGAGTTGGCTGTGGACGGTGAGCTGCAGTTTGACGCTGCCGTTGCTCCCGAAGTTGCACAGGTCAAGTGCAAGGGCAGCAAGGTGGCTGGTCAGGCCAACACCTTCATCTTCCCCTGCATCGAGGCCGGCAACATCGGCTATAAGATTGCTCAGCGTCTGGGTGGTTATGCAGCTTACGGCCCCATCCTGCAGGGTCTGAACGCTCCCATCAACGACCTGTCCCGTGGTTGCAACGCCGACGAGGTCTACAAGATGAGCCTGATCACTGCCTGCCAGTCTTGAGCTTTTTTGAAGTAAGCATCCCAAGCCCCCGCCGGCCCGCCCGACGGGGGCTTTTGCGTTTTGCGGGGGCATACCAAGTCCAGCGTTCACAACAGAGAAGGGCTTGCAATCTCCCTCCCGATATGTTATAATAATCAAGCACAAATTGTGCCTTGTCGGACAGCGCCTGCTGCGTGGTTCGGCATACGGATGCGGGTCCTGTACGATGGATTCGCTGTGAACCAGGTCAGGTGGGGAACCAAGCAGCCTTAAGCAGTGCGTTCGTGCGTTTCAGTAAGCCTGCATCCGTATGCCGAGTTACGCAAGGCGGGGACAAAACCCCGTCAGCGCTGTCCTTTTTATTTTGCAGGAAAGGGGAGAAGCGGATGTATCGCGCGTTATACCGCAAGTGGAGGCCCCAGCGCTTTGAGGACGTGGTTGCGCAGCGCGGCATCGTGACGGCACTGCGCAACCAGATCGCCGCCGGCCGCGTCGGCCATGCCTACCTGTTTACCGGCGTGCGCGGCACCGGCAAAACCACCTGCGCCAAGATCTTTGCAAAGGCAGTCAACTGCCTGCATCCGGTCAATGGAGACCCCTGCGGCGAGTGTGAGATCTGCAAGGGCATCGATAACGGCAGCATTCTGGACGTGGTGGAGATGGATGCGGCTTCCAACAACGGTGTGGACGATATCCGCGACCTGCGCGACGAAACAGCTTACACTCCCAGCGCCTGTAAATATAAGGTATACATCATCGATGAGGTGCACATGCTGTCCACGGCGGCATTCAATGCGCTGCTCAAAACGCTGGAAGAACCGCCTGCCCACGTCATCTTTATTCTGGCAACCACTGAGATCCAGAAGGTGCCCGCCACCATTCTTTCCCGCTGCCAGCGGTACGATTTTACCCGCATCGGGCCGGAGGATATCGCCCGCCGGGTGGAATATATTGCCGGGCAGGAGGGGCTGGAGCTGACCACCGAGGGCGCGGAACTGATCGCCCGTCTGGCCGACGGTGCACTGCGCGATGCGTTGTCCATTCTGGATACCTGCGCAGGCGTGACCGCCAAAGTGGACGCCGACGTGGTCCGCCGGATGGCGGGCGTTACTGACCGGAGCTACCTGTTCCGCATCTCGGACGCCATCGCGGCGCAGGACGCACCCACCGCACTGGCGCAGCTGGCCCAATTGCGGCAGCAGTCGGTGGATGTGAAGCGCCTGACCGAAGAACTCATCGCCCATTACCGCGCCCTCATGCTGGCGGCGCTGCCCGGCGGGCAGACGCTGCTCTCCGGTGTGTCGCCGGAGGAAGAGGCCCGTTACCTCGAAAAAGGGCCGCAGCTGGGCCAGAAGGAGGCCATCCGGGCCATCCGCACACTGGGCAACGCCCTCGAACACATGACCCGCGGCAGCGACCAGCGCATTGAGCTGGAACTTGCCCTCTTCAGCCTGTCCGAGCCGCCCCAGATGATGCAGCGGGCAGCGGTGGAAGCCGCACCCCGCCCGGCGGCCCCGCAGGAAACGTCCCGCCCCTTTACAGCCGCGGCCCCGCCGCAGCCCTTTGTGAGCGTTCCGGTGGCCCCGGCAGCACCCGCTGTGGAGCCTGCCGCACCGGTAATACAGACCGCGCCGGAGACGGCCGCGCCTGCCTCCATGGCAGACCCGGAACCGCAGCCGGAACCTTCGGTCAAAGCGGCCCCCGCTGAGGACGACCTGCCGCCGCTTCCGGAGGAACCACCGGTACAGGACGCTGCCCCGCTGCCCTGGGATGAACCGGCCCGGCCCGTGCCTCCGGCCCAGCCCGAAGCAGCCTCGTCCGCGTCGGCAGAAAAACCGGCTCCGGCCCCGGTGCAGTCCAGCGCCGAGCATCCGGCAGACCCCGCCCTCAACAAGCCCCGCAGGGTGGCAGCAGAGGGGATCAACCCCTTCCCCCAGTGGGATGAGGTGGTCCGGCTGCTGCAGGAAAAAGATCCCATGCTCTACACCTACCTCAAAAAGTCGAAGGGCTACTTCGACGGCACCCGCGTGCTGATCGACGGCGGCAAGACCTTCCGCGATTTTATCCGCGCCAACAAGGACAGCCAGCGCCTGATCAAAAAGCTCATCGCGCAGGTGTCCGGCGTAGCCGTGCCCATCGGCCCCTACGAGCCGAAAGCTGTCCACCGCTCTGCCACCAACGCCGAGGAATCCCTCCGCCGTCTGGAACAGCTGGGCGTGGATGTGAGCATTGAGGAGAGTGCGAAAAAGAAAAGATAAGATGACCCTCTCCGTCAGCGCTGGCGCGCTGCCAGCTCCTCCAGAGAGGTTGTACAAAGGAAAGCGTATTCTTTCAGAACAGGCTGTTATAGTAAGCCCAACTAAGAGATTTCAATATCCAAAAAATTCTATAGGATAATAAAGGAGAACTACGAACGATGAAAGCAAGAATGCCCGCAGGCTTTGGCCGCCCCGATATGAACGCCCTCATGCGTCAGGCACAGAAGATGCAGGAAGATATGAAAGCCAAACAGGCCGAGCTGGAAGCTGCCGAGTACACCGGCAGCGCTGCCGGTGAGATGGTCACTGTTAAGATGAACGGCAAGCACGAAGTGCTGTCCATCACCATCAAGCCCGAGGCTGTGGACCCGGACGATGTTGAAATGCTGGAAGATATGGTGGCTGCTGCCATCAACGCAACCGTCAAGCAGGTGGACGAAACTGCCGAAGCTGAAATGGGCAAGCTGACCGGCGGCATGAACATCCCTGGCCTCTGAGCCGCAGGGAGGCGTCGCCATGAGTTATAATGCAGCCCCGCTGGAAAAGCTGATCGAAGAATTCAGCAAGTTTCCGGGGATCGGGCGCAAGGGCGCTACCCGCATGGCGTATCAGGTGCTGAGCATGTCGGACGAAGATGCCGCCGCACTGGCGGGAGCCATTCAGGGTGCCCACACCAAGCTCCATCGCTGCCGTATCTGCCAGAACTATACCGAAGCCGAGCTGTGCCCCATCTGCGCCAGCGCCAAGCGGGACCGCTCGGTCATCTGCGTGGTGGAAACGCCCCGCGATGTGCAGGCGTTTGAACGCACCCGTGAATACCGGGGCCTGTACCATGTGCTGCACGGTCTGCTCAGCCCGATGGACGGCATTACTGCCGAACAGCTGTGCGTCAAGGAACTTCTGGCCCGCCTGGGCGACGGCAAGGTGAAAGAGGTCATCATGGCCATGAACCCCACGGTGGAGGGTGAAGCCACCGCCATGTATCTGGCAAAGCTTATCAAGCCTCTGGGCATCAAGACCACACGTCTGGCCTATGGCCTGCCGGTGGGCGGCAATCTGGAGTACACCGACGAGAACACCCTGTACAAGGCGCTGGAAGGCCGCGGGGAGCTGTAAACCTGGCAAAAGTTTACAATTTCTTCAAAAACAGCCCTTGCAAAACCGCAAAAATGTGATATACTAACAAAACGAGACCAGAACAGAAAGGAGGCGTGCCCCATGGCACCTGCAAAAGAGCGTCCGGCAACAAAAACCATTGCCACAAACCGTGAAGCGCGCCATGAATACTTCGTTCTGGAAGCGCTGGAAACCGGTGTTGAACTGAAAGGTACGGAGGTCAAGAGCCTGCGTGCCGGAGGGGTCAACCTGAAAGACAGCTGGGTCGATATTGAGGATGGTGAACTGCTGGTAAAGGGAATGCATATCAGTCCCTACGACCACGGAAACATGTTCAATCAGGATCCGATGCGCGTCCGGCGCCTGCTGGCACACAAAAGTGAGATCCGGCGGCTGCATCAGCAGTGCAAGCTGCAGGGATATACCCTTGTGCCGCTTTCGCTCTATTTCAAACATGGCCGCGTGAAAATGGAAGTGGGCCTTTGCAAAGGCAAAAAGCTCTACGATAAGCGTGCCGATGCCGCCCAGCGCGATGCAAAGCGTTCCATTGACCGTGCTATGAAGTCCAACGGCAAATACTATTGATTTTTTCAGACCGCTTCCTGAAGCGGAACTTTTTCAAAGCTTTTTGCACACCGCAAGGTGTGCTTTATAAGGGGGCGTAAAGGTTTCGACGGGGAGAGCGAGGTCTGGGCAGCGGGTAGCAGTGGGGGAACTGCTCTATAACTCCTCCAAAAAATTAACTGACAATAACAATTCTCAGTTGCTCGCAGCCTGAGTGCTGCGCGTTCCGCCCACTCTTGTGTCGTGTGGGGCCGGGGCGTCCTTTAGACACAGCACCTGAACGGACTTAAGCTTTGCGGACCGGCAGGAACTCATGAAGCTACCAATGCGCTAGCCTGACGATCGGCGTGGCGCGGCGGGAATGTTGTAGATCGCCTGCACCCGGAGATACCTACACTGAACTCTTTTCGGACATGGGTTCGACTCCCATCGCCTCCACCAAACAAGAAAAATCCGAACCAGTTTCCACTTGGAGAAAGGTTCGGATTTTTCGTTTTCAGATGTCAGAGGAGTGCAACAATAGAAACAGACAACAAAAAAACGGCAGAGCATCTGAAATTCAGACACTCTGCCGCTTTATTTTGGAGCAGGGTACGGGACCCGAACCCGCCGCCTGCTGCTTGGGAAGCAGCCGCTCTACCGGATGAGCTAACCCTGCAAGCTACCCCATTAGTTTAGCAAAGGTGAGCGGGTTTGTCAACTGTTTTTTGATTCATTTTTTCTTCTTTTCTTCATCGGAAAATCATCTGGATAATGCCAGAGTGCTGGAATTTCACGAAAGACAGACCATTGCATGTGAAGTCAAACCGGACATGCGCGGAATGCCGAAAGTTAAGTGGCTGTAAATCCAAATCATTTTGCCGCAGGGGTTCTTTTTTGAACCTCTGCGGCTTTTCTTTGTCTGCAAAAAATGCTATACTAAAAAGGACAATCTGTTTTTGGAGAGAACCTGTATCATGATCTTTGTCCCATTGCTGCACTACTTCAAGTGCAAAAATTCATACAGCGGCAGCGAAGCCGGGATGCGGTATCTGCTCACGCCCGGCAAGCGCACGGTGCCTGACCCGGAAGGCGGGGAGGGGGCCGAAAAGAGGAGGCCATCCTCACGGTGGACATCTGGCCGGACCCCTGGGCGCTGGACCAGACCGACCCCGCGCTGCGCCGCCGCGAAGTCTTCCCGCTGAGCGACGCGGGCCGCGCCGCTGCCGCGCAGTGCATGAAGGAGGCCTTTGAGGCCGAGCCGGAGCGCTGGAAGAACACCCCCTCCATCCTGGATTGTGAGCCGTGGGCACCGCCTGCGCCGGAGGAGGAAAAAACTGAATGATCTACCGTTTGAAAGAGCAGAAGGGCGATGTCATCGCCGTGCCGCAGCTGGTGTTTTCCAAACTGGGCATCGCCGAAGAATACAATGTGCGCGTGGCTCTGTATGTGCTGGCGACCGGCATCACCGACCCGGACAAGATCTGTGCCGACCTCAAGCTGCGCAGCCGCATCAGCGCCGAGAGCGCCCTCTCCTTCTGGGCAGGCGCTGGCCTGCTGGAGCGGTACGAAGAGAACGCTGCACCGGGCGAGGAACCCAGCGCCCCCGCACCCATGACCTGGGCCGAGATCGCTGCGGCCAGCCGCACCGACCCCATGATCTCCAGCCTGATCGACTGCGCACAGACCGGCTTTGCCCGTCCGCTGACCCACAGGGAGATGGAAAAGCTGGTCAATCTGTACATCGTCGAGGGCTTTGCGCCGGAGACTGTCATGCTCTGCGTGGCCTATGTGGCCAGCCGGGGCAAGCGGACGATGGGGGCTGTGAGCCACGAGCTGAAGGTGTGGCGCACCGAGGGCGTGGAGACCGGTGAGCAGGCCGATGCGCACTTGCAGCTGCTGGCCCTCCGCGCCCAGCGGGAGCAGTACGTCAGCGGTCTGCTGGGCATTGCCGAAAGCGAACTGACCCTTGGCGGGCGCAAGGCCATTGCACGCTGGTACGAGGTTTACGGCTACGACGATGCCATGGTGCAGGAAGCTGCCGTGCAGGCCGGGGCCAAGCGCGACCTGTGGTACTGGAACAGTATCCTCAAAACATGGAACGCCAAGGGCCTGCGCACCGTGCACGATGTGCGCAGCCCGGTGGCCGGAGCGGGCGCCAGCCGGAACCTCCGGGTGGACCGTGAGACGCCCAGCGGAAACGACTTCCTCAAAAATGCTGTCCGCCGCCGCTCCCTGCGGAAACAGCCGGACGAAGCATCGCAGTAAGGAGAGATTATGCGTACCAAACGTGAACTGTATCAGGAGGCGATGCGGGCCGTCGCGCTGCGGCGTCAGACCGCGCGCGCCAACGCCGAGGATGCCCGCGCCGAAGCCGAAGCCGCCATTCCCGCCCTGCGCCATGCAGAAGAAGAGGTGCGGGTGCGGGGCATCCGCTGCGCACTGGCCGGTGCTGCGGGCAAGGACCCCACCGAAGCTGCCGCCGCCCTTGCCAAGGCAAAACAGGATCTGACGGCCCTGCTGGCGTCCAGCGGACGCCCCGCCGATGCGCTGGAACCGCATTTCACCTGCAAAAAATGCCAGGACACCGGCACGTTCGAGGGGCACACCTGCATCTGCGTCCACAAGCTCATGCAGAAACTCCGCCGCAAGGAGATCGAGGCGCTGTCCAGCCTGTCCATTGCAAGCTTTGACACCATGGAGCTGCGCTATTACCCGAACACCATGGACGACAAGCTGGGCGAGCCGGTCCGCAGCTACATGGGCGGTCTGCTGGCGGAGCTGCGCGCGTATGCCGAAGAGTTTGACCACCACAGCGAGAGCCTGATGCTGTTTGGCAATGCGGGCCTTGGCAAGACCCATGCGGCCCTTGCCATTGCGGGCATCGTGCTGGAAAAGGGCTACGATGTGATCTATGTTTCCAGCCCGGACTTTTTCTCCAAGCTGGAAGGGCTGCACTTTGGTGCTGACCCAGCAGGCGAGGAGGAAACGCTGATGCAGACCGCTGCCGGGGCCGACCTGCTCATTCTGGATGATCTTGGCTCGGAGTTCAACTCCGCCTTCCTCATCAGCAGCCTGTACAGTCTGCTCAACAACCGGCTGGGTGCAAAGCTGCCCACCATCGTCACCACCAACATCACCGACGGTGCTCTGCTGGAAAAGCTGTATACCGAAAAAATTTCCAGCCGCCTTTCTGCCTTTGTCCCCTGCCTGTTCGCTGGGCAGGATATCCGCAGCCAGAAGGCGCAGGAAGTATAAATGTTCATAAATAAGGTGTATCCTGAACAGGCTGCACCGCAGCGATAGAAAATGATCCAAAGAGATGGGGTAAACTGATATGCAGAAACGATCGCCCGCCAGGCGGATGACCTACCGGGAGTGGAAGATCCGCAAATGTCTGCGGCTGGCGCGGAACTGGGTGCTTTTTCTGGCCGCATGCGGCGGGGCCGTGGCGCTGATGGCCACCGGCATCCTCTGGCTGCTGCCCAAGGCCCACGCCCTGGTCGCGGGGCCGGTGCCCTTCACGGCGCGGAACTACGACAGCAGCTCCTATGTGTTCGACGCCGCCGACGACCGGCTCGTGGTGGTGAACGCCAACCTCGCGCTGGAAGAAGAGCCTGCGCCGGAGCTTGCAGTGGCCGATGACGCCACCGGCGAGCAGCTGGAGGCCGAGGCCGCTTCCGCTTACCGCAGCATGGCCGAGGCCGCGCAGGCGGACGGAGTCGAGCTGAACCTTGTGACCGGCTGGCAGGATGCGGATGCCCGCACCGCCGCCTACGAGACCCGCCTGACCGCTTACAGCGCCGAGAACAGCCGCCTTTCGGCTGAGGAAGCCGCCGACCATACGGCCTCTTTGCAGCCTGCGGCCAGCACCAGCGAGCAGGGGACCGGCTACTGCGCCGACATCCTCTCGCCGGACTGCACCGAGAAGACGGCAGCTTTTGCCGAGACCCGCGCCTACGAGTGGCTCACCGCCTACGCCGCCGAATACGGCTTTATCCTCCGCTGGCCGGAGGACCGCCAGAGCGCCACCGGCATGGTCTACGCCCCCTGGCACTGGCGGTATGTGGGCGTTGAAAATGCCTGCGCCATCCGGGAGTCCGGCCTTGCACTGGAAGAGTTCCTCGCGCTGGAACGCGAAAAATCATAAATCCAAAGGAGAAACCATTGAAACGAACCGAGATCGCGCCCGGCGTCCATCTTTCCTGTGACCCGGCGGAAAAATTCAACCGCTGCCGCATCAGCGTCCACTTTGCCTTTCCGGCAAAGCGGGAAACGGCCACAGCACATGCGCTGCTGCCGCTGGTGCTGGAGCGCGGCTATGCCGACTGCCCGGATATGACCCGCCTGACCAAAAAGCTGGCCCGCCTGTACGGCGCAGACCTGACCGTGGACGCCCGCCCGCTGGGCGCGAACCACAACCTCTGCGTCAGCGCCACCGGCATCAAGAACCGCTTTGCGCTGGAAGGGGAGGACCTCACCCGCGAATACGCCGCACTGGCGCTGGGCACGGCCTTTCACCCCGCCTTTTCGGGCGGCGTGTTTGACCCGGAGGCCGTGGCCATCGAGAAGCAGATGCTCCGCAAATCGCTGGAAGATGAAGTGAACGAAAAGCGCATCTACTGCCAGCGGCAGGCCAACCGGGAATTCTTTGGCGACAGCCCGGCGGGTGTGCGGCAGGAGGGCTATCTGGAAGAGGTGGACGGCCTGACGCCGGAGACCCTGACCGCCGCCTACCGCGAAATGCTGGAGACCGCACAGATCGAACTGCTCATTCTGGGCTGCGGTGAGGCAGAGACCCAAGCTGTCACGCAGGCGCTGCTGGGGGAGCTGGCCGCGGTGGCCCGCCGCCCGGTGCCGCTGTGCGAAAATCTGGCGATGCCCCGGCAGGAGGCCGTGCGGAAGACGGAATGCTTCGACACCGTGCAGGCGAAGCTCTGTATGCTGTTCACGCTGGGCGAGCCGATGCAGCCGGACCAGATGGCGGCTGTCCGGCTGGCCATGGCGCTTTATGGCGGCAGCGTCACCAGCCGCCTGTTCCTGAATGTGCGCGAGCGTGACCACCTGTGCTACTACTGCTCGTCCTCGTTCCAGAGCTTTACCGGAAGCATGGCTGTGAACAGCGGCGTGGAGCACGCCGACGCAGCCCGGGCAGAGCGGGCCATCTTGAAGGAGCTGGACGATCTGCGCACCGGGCCCATCACCGAAGAGGAACTGGAAGACTGCCGTCTCTCCCTGCTGAGCGGGATGGCGGGCATCGAGGACAGCCTGGGCGGCATCGAGACCTGGTACTATATGGAGGTGCTGCGGGGCGGTGCCGTGCAGACCCCGGACGAGGCCCGTGCGGCCCTGCGCGCCGTCACCAGAGAAGACGTCCGCGCCATCCTGCGCCAGCTGACGCTGTCCGTGAGTTACCTGCTGACCAGAGAGGAGGGGCCGGCCCATGTCTGAATTGCAGAGCAAAGCCCTCGCGGAAGCGGCGGCAGACCAGTGGAAGGTGCTTCCTTCCGGGCTGACGGTCCTCGTGCGGCCCATGCCGGGCTATTCCAGCACTCATGTCATTTTTGCTACCCGCTTTGGCTCCATTGACCGGGATTTCCGCCTGAACGGGCGGGAGGTGCATCTGCCCGCCGGTGTGGCGCATTTTCTGGAGCATAAAATGTTCGAGGATCAGGACGGCGATGCCTTTGCAAAGTATGCCAAGACCGGTGCCAATGCCAACGCATTTACCAGCTTTGACCGCACCTGCTACCTGTTCACTGCGACCCAGCAGCTGGACGAAAGCTTGGATGTGCTGCTGGGCATGGTGACTCATCCGTACTTTACCGAGCAGACCATCGCCAAGGAGCAGGGCATCATCGGGCAGGAGATCAAAATGTACGATGACAGCCCGGACTGGCGGCTCATCACCGGCCTGTTCGAGTGCCTTTACCACAGCCACCCCATCCGCAGTGACATCGCGGGCAGCTGCGAGAGCATTGCGGAGATCACCCCCGGAATGCTCTACGACTGCTGCGAGGCATTCTATGCACCGGGCAATATGGTGCTGGCGGCTGCCGGCAACACTACCATGGAGCAGATCCTGGCTGCCTGTGAGCGCCACGGCCTGCTGGACCCCCGCCCCGAAGAGCGGGTGCAGCGCCTTTGGGCCGACGAGCCCATGACGCTGGCGGCTGCGGAAAAGCGCATCCGGATGCCGGTCTCGAAGCCCTGCTTCGGCCTCGGCTTCAAGGAAGCGCCCCTTGCACCGGACGACCTGCGCAGCGAGATGCTGTACGACCTTGTCCTCTGCTGCATCTGCGGCGGCATGTCGCCGCTGTACCGCCGCCTGTACGATTCCGGCCTGACCAATCCCGGCTTTGGCGGGGAAGTGCTGCGGGTGGACGGCTGCTGCTGCATCCTGTTCACCGGCGAGAGCGACGAGCCCGACACCGTGAAGCAGCTGCTTCTGGATGAGATCGAACAGGTCCGCCGTGCGGGCATCGACCGGGAGGTTTTCACCCTGTGCAAGAACGAAAAGTACGGCCAGCTGATCGAAAATCTGGAAAATGTGGAGGACTCGGCCAGCCAGATGGCAGACTTTGCCCTCTCCGGCCAGACGGTGGCGCAGCAGATCACCATGCTGGCGGGGCTGACTGCCGAAGACGCCGATGCCGCCTTGCAGACCATCCTGCAGCCGGGCCGGATGGCAGCGATGTACATCGACCCGGACGGTACGGCGGACCTGCCCGACACGGACGACGAAGCAGAACTGGAGGACTGACATGACGCATTTGACGAATCTGGTAGAATTTCCGGCACTGGGGCTCAGCTTTCCGCTGAACCGTGTTGCCTTTTCCATTGGCGGCATCAACATTTACTGGTACGGTGTCTGCATCGCGGTGGGCATGTGCCTGGCGCTGGTGTTCGCGTTCCGCCACGGGGTGGAGTTCGGCGTGGACGCCGACGCCATGGTGGACGTCATCCTCATCGGTGTCGTGATGGGCATCCTCTGCGCCCGGCTCTACTATGTGGCGATGGCACCCTACAATTACGATTCCCTGTGGGAGGTGCTGGCCATTCGGGATGGCGGCCTTGCCATCTACGGTGGCATCATCGGCGGCTTTCTGTTCGGCGGCTTGGCCTGCAAACGGCGGGGCGTGCCGGTGCTGCCCATGTTCGACCTGACCGCTATGGGTTTTCTGCTGGGACAGGGCTGCGGCCGCTGGGGCAACTTCTTCAATCAGGAGGCCTTCGGCTGCAATACCACCCTGCCGTGGGGCATGTTCAGCGAGGCTACCCACGACTATCTGCTCAGCAGCGTGGTCACAGCGCCCAAAGGAGTGATCATTGACCCGAATCTGCCGGTGCATCCCACCTTCCTGTACGAAAGCATCTGGTGCTTCGTGGGGCTGTTCCTGCTGGTGCGGCACATCAAAAAGCGGAAGTTTGCGGGCGACATCGCCCTGCGCTACCTCATCTGGTACGGCGCGGGCCGCTTCTGGATCGAAGCCCTGCGCACCGACAGTCTGATGCTGGTGCCCTCCATTGGTCTGCGGGTATCGCAGGTGGTGGCGGCCGTTGCCGTTGTGGGCGGCATCATCGCCGAGGTCCTTCTGACGAAAAAGTACAAGGGCAAGCCGCTCATGGTGCCGCTGGCCCTTACCACCGAGAACCGCGCCCTCGCCGCAAAGGCGAAAAAGGCAGACCCCGCGTTCCGGCTGGAGCCGGAAGAGTTGGCCGCATCCAGCCCGCGCGCCCTCTTTGTGGAGCGCACCGAGACCTACAACAAAACGGTGAAGGAGCAGCTGACCTCCGCATCCTGAAAAAACTTTGCGGGAATGCGCAAAACCCCTTGCAATCGGCTCATTTTTTTGCTATAATATTCTAGCCGCATGGTGTGGGCGCCTGAAATGGCCCAGTGTAAGGGCCTGCCTTTACGACCAGCGAGTACAACGAAAAGGAATGAACAAAATGTACGCAATCATTGTTACCGGCGGTAAGCAGTACCGCGTGGAGCAGGGCGACATCGTCTACATCGAAAAGCTGGACGTTGAGGCCGACTCCGAAGTGAAGTTTGATCAGGTTCTCGCTATTGGCGAGGAGGGTTCTGTGAAGGTTGGCGCTCCTGTTGTTGAGGGTGCTACCGTTACTGCCAAGGTCATCAAGAATGGCAAGGGCAAGAAGCTGAACATCATCACCTATCGCGCAAAGAAGCACAGTGCTCGCCGTATGGGCCATCGTCAGCCCTTCACCAAGGTTGAGATCACTGCGATCAACGGCTAAGGAGGTAAATTACAATGGCACATAAAAAGGGCGTAGGCAGCACCAAGAATGGCCGCGATTCCGCAGCACAGCGTCTGGGCACCAAGCGTGCAGACGGTCAGTTCGTTCTGGCCGGCAATATCCTGGTTCGTCAGCGTGGCACCCACATCATGCCGGGTGAGAACGTTGGCAAGGGCAGCGATGACACCCTGTTTGCTCTGGTGGACGGTACCGTCCGTTTCGAGCGCGTGGGTAAAGACGGCAAGAAGTGCAGCGTCAAGCAGTAACTTCTTTCGGATAACTGCAAAACGTAGAGAGCCGGACCCTCGTGGCCCGGCTCTTTTTGATGAAAAGAACCCTCTCAGGCCGCGCTCTGGCGCGTCCAACTCTCCCGAGGGGCGAGCTGAATAGAGGTAAAAACTAAGGAGGGGCTGTATGGCAGCACAAACCAACTTTATCGACATCGCCACGATATGGCTCCACGCGGGCAAGGGCGGCGACGGTGCGGTGAGCTTTCACCGTGAAAAATTCGTGGCCGCTGGCGGCCCGGACGGCGGCGACGGCGGCCGCGGCGGCGATATCATCTTTGTGGTGGACGATCACCTGACCACCCTGATGGATTTCCGCTATAAGCGCAAGTATGTGGCCCCGGAGGGTGGCAAGGGCGGTGCAAGCCTGTGCCACGGCAAAAACGCGGAGAACCTTGTCATCAAGGTGCCGCTGGGCACCGTCATCAAGGATGCCGAGAGCGGCCTTGTCATTGCGGACCTGTCCGACCACACCCCAGTCACCATTGCAAAGGGTGGCCGCGGCGGCTACGGCAATGCGCATTTTGCCACTCCCACCCGACAGATCCCCAAGTTTGCAAAGCCCGGTATGCCCGGCGAAGACATTCAGGTGACGCTGGAGCTGAAGCTGATCGCCGATGTGGGTCTGATCGGCTTCCCCAATGTGGGTAAGTCCACCCTCATTTCCACCATCAGCGCAGCCAAGCCTAAGATCGCAAACTACCACTTCACCACGCTGGTGCCCACGCTGGGCGTTGTGTCCGTGGCGGAGGGCGCAAGCTTTGTCTGCGCCGACATCCCCGGCCTGATCGAGGGTGCCAGCGAGGGCATCGGTCTGGGACATGACTTCCTGCGCCATGTGGAGCGCTGCCGCCTGCTGCTGCATGTGGTGGATGTTTCTGGCAGCGAGTGCCGTGAACCCATTGAGGATTTTGAAAAGATCAACGAGGAGCTGGCAAAGTTCAGCCCTGTGCTGGCTGAGCGCCCGCAGATCGTCATTGGTAACAAGTGCGATCTGGCCACCGAGGAGCAGATCGAAGCTTTCCGCAAGTATGTGGAGGGCAAGGGCTTGACCTTTGTGCCCATCTCTGCCGCTACGATGCAGGGCGTGAAGGAACTGCCGGGCCTCGTGTATAACCGCCTGAAGGATATCCCGGCCATCCCGGTCTTCACCGCAGAGTACAAGAAGCCCGAACCCAAGGCCAACGACCGTGCGTTTGAGATCAAGCGCATGGAAGCCCATGTATGGAGCGTGGAAGCCCCGTGGCTGGAATACATTCTGGCCGGCAGCAATGTGGACGACTACGAAAGCCTGCAGTTCTTCCAGCGTCAGTTGGGTGAGAGCGGCATTCTGGACGCTCTGGTGGCAAAGGGCGTGCAGGAGAACGACACCATTCTCATTGGCGATTACCAGTTCGATTATATCTTCTAATCATACCGCAATTTGGCTCCCCTATCAGGGGAGCAGTCAGCGCCTGATAGCGCTGACTGAGAGGTTTGACTCCAATGAATGAAATGGAAACCATCGACCCCCGCGAGCTCAACCCGCTGGCACTGGCCTTTGTGGGCGACAGCGTGCTGGAACTGCTGGTGCGCACCCGTCTGGCACGGCATCACCGGCTGTCGGCAGGCAAACTGAACACCGAAAAGGTCAAATACGTCTCGGCCCGGGCACAGTTCCGGGAGGAACAGCTGCTGGAGCCGTTGTTCACTGAGGACGAACTGGCCGTGTTCAAGCGGGGCCGCAACGCCAGCAAGGCCAGCGTGGCAAAACACGCTTCCCCGGAGGAATACCGTGCTTCCACCGGCTTCGAGTGCCTGCTGGGCTGGCTCTACCTCACCGGCCAGATGCCGCGCGTCGAGGAGCTGTTCGAGAAGCTGTGGGCCGATTTTGACCCGAACCAGAAGTAAAACGCGAAAGCCCGCTGCTTTCCGCACTGGAAAACAGTGCCGGAGGGCAGCGGGCTTTTCTCTGTGAAATGGGCACTGGCACGCGAAGCGTGACGGAGAGGTTCTGGTTACTTGCCCTCGTCGTCGGCACCCTTGGTGTACTGGTTGGGGTGCTTGTGCTCGTTGGTGGCACGGTTCTCGGTGCGGTCGTCCGTGCGGTTCTCGGTGCGGTTGGAAGTGCGGTTCTGGCTCTTGCAGTTGTTGGTGCGGTTGCTGGAACGGTTTTCGGTGCGGTCGTTCATCGTCATGTCTCCTTTCGCGAGGGGGTCTGCCCCTCACACCCTTAGTCTTGCCGCCCGATGCGGCTTTATACATGGGAGGAACGTTCATGTCTACGGAATATTTTGAGCGCCGGGAGCGGGCGCTGCTGGGCGGGCGGTACGAGGCGCTGTATGCGGCACCCACCGAGAACGCAGCCCGCGGGGTGACGGTCTCGGCGCTGCGTACAACGCCGGAGGCGTTTGCCGGGAAGGCCGACTTCCCGCTCCGGCCATCGCCGTTCTGCAAGGCGGGCTTCGTGGTCGAAGAGGCTGCCTTCAAACCCGGACGCCACCCATACCACCATGCGGGCGTGTTCTACTCGCAGGAGCCGTCTGCGTCCTCGGCGGCACCGCTGCTGGGCGTGCAGCCCGGGATGCGTGTGCTGGACATGTGCGCCGCGCCCGGCGGCAAAAGCAGCCAGCTGGCTGCCGCACTGGGCGGCTGGGGCCTGCTCGTCAGCAATGAGTATGTGCCCGCCCGCGCAGAGGTGCTGAAGAGCAATCTCGAACGGATGGGCGTGGCGAATGCCGTCGTCCTCAACGAGGACACCGCCCGCATCGCTGCCGCCCTGCCGGAGTTCTTCGACCGTGTCCTCGTGGACGCGCCCTGTTCCGGCGAGGGAATGTTCCGCAAGGAGCCGGTGGCCCGTCAACAGCACTGTGAAGCGCTGGTGAAGCAGTGCGCCGCGCTGGGTGCGCAGATCCTGGACAACGCCGCCGCCGTCCTCGCGCCGGGCGGGGAGATGATCTACTCCACCTGCACCTTTGCACCCGAAGAGGACGAGGGACAGGTGGCGGCATTCCTGGCCCGGCACCCGGAATTTGCGCTGGCGGATGTGTTCGGCAACGTGGACTACACCTTTGGCAGTGAGGGCGAAGCCAACCGCACCGGCGGCCTGCCGCTGGATGTGAGCAAGGTGCGCCGTATCTGGCCCTGTCAGGGCGGCGAGGGCCACTTTATGGCCCGGCTCGTCAAAGCTGGCACTCCCCGTGCTTTGCCCGCACCGGGCTGTTATCCCCCCGAAGAGCAGCTCTGGCTGGCGGCTGCCGCCGAGCAAAACCGGAAGCAGAAGCCCGGTAAGGGCAAGCCTGCCCGCCCGGAGCGCGGCGATGCCCGTGCATCCCGCCGGGAGAACGCCCGCGCCCTCCGGGATGCGGTGCAGGGCAGCCGCCGCCGCGAAAGCGCCGGGGCAGGGGAGAGCGTGACGCCCGCCCAGAGCCTCGCGGCCTGGAATGCGTTCGCCCAGCAGTATTTTCCGGCCCTCGCAGACCGTCCCGCCGTGGTCCATGGCGGCGGTGTGCTGCTGCCGGTGCCGTTCCCGCAGACGAACCTGCATGTGCTGCGGGCGGGCGTATTTGTGGGCAGCGTGCAGAAAGGCCGCTTTGTGCCGGAGCACCATCTGTTCACGGCGTTCGGTGCCCAGTGCACCAACCGCGAGGAACTGGCGCTTGCCGACCCGCGCGTGGTCGAGTACCTGTCGGGCCGGGAGATCGCCGCTGCCACCGCCGCCGACGGCTGGTGCTGCGTGACGGTGGACGGCTGGCCGCTGGGCGGCGGCAAGGTATCCGGCGGGCGGGTGAAAAACCATTATCCCAAGGCGCTGCGGCTGCTGTAAAACAGGCGTCGGACCCTGCTTTTTTGCCGGATTTTGGCGCAAATTCCCCGGATAAGGCTTGAACGCGGTAGGGGATTGTGCTACAATAATAGAGTTAGATTTTGTGTGCTGCCACAATGCGGGCGACCACAGCCCGTCTGCCCGCAGGCGGAGATTTGAGAATATACAGGAGGCTCTTTCCCATGTCTGGACATAGCAAATGGAACAATATTAAGCGCAAGAAGGAAAAGACCGATGGCGCAAAGGCAAAGGTCTTTACCAAGATCGGCCGCGAGATCAGCGTTGCCGTGCGTACCGGCGGCCCGAACCCTGCTTCCAACAGCAAGCTGGCTGACCTGATCGCCAAGGCAAAGCGCATGAGCGTGCCCAACGATAACATCCAGCGCATCATCAAGAAGGCTGAGGGCGGCGATAAGACCGAGTATGAAGCAATCACCTACGAAGGCTACGGCCCCGGCGGCGTTGCTGTCATGGTGGAGACCCTGACCGACAACCGCAACCGTACCGCTGCCGACCTGCGCCACTACTTCGACAAGAACGGCGGCAATCTGGGTGCTATGGGCTGCGTGGGCTTCCTGTTCAGCCAGAAGGGTGTCATTGACATCTCTCTGGAAGATAAGGATGCCGACGAGGCTATGATGGATGCTTTGGATGCTGGTGCCGAGGACTTCGATGCCAGCGAGGATGCAGCCGAGATCACCACCGATCCCGAGAACTATTCTGCTGTGGTCAAGGCCATGGAGGAGAAGGGCTACGAGATCCTCTCCGACGATCTGGCCATGGTGCCCATGACCACCACCCGCCTGACCGACCCCGACCAGCTGAAGCTGATGGGCAAGCTGCTGGATGCGCTGGAAGACAATGATGATGTCCAGAACGTCTGGCACAGCCTGGAGAACGAAGAGGATCTGCCGGAATAACCTTCCGCAAGGCTCTTTGCTCCTGAAATAAGACGATAAAAAGCCGCTTTTTGTGCTAATTGGCACGAAAGGCGGCTTTTGCTGTATGGCGGGAGCGCGCAAAAACGCTGGCTTGCTGTGACAGACGGGCAGCGGAAAAGAGAAAAAACGGTCCTCGGCCCGCACGGCCCTTTTGCTGTGGGCCAAGATGTGTTATAATAACAGAAAAGCACATCCGAAGGAGGCCTTTCCATGACCATCATCTGCCCTTACTGCCTGTCCGAGCTGAGCGAGCGCACGGCGGCCTGCCCGCAGTGCGGCGGGCGCTTTGAGGGCCGCAACCCGGTGGGCACTCTGCCGGTGGGCACCGTGCTGGCCGGGCGGTATACCGTCGGCGAGATCGAACAGGTGGACGGCGAGGGCATCCTCTACCGCGGCGCAGAGAATCTGGGCCGTTTCCGGGTGACCATCAAGGAATATCTGCCCCTGACGCTGGCGGCAGAGCGCAGCACGGATGCAACCCTGCGGCCCAAACTGGGCAGTGAGGTGCTGTTCAAAACCACCCGCATGGATTTTGCGGACCTGTACCGCTCCATCCAGCGCATCACTCCGGCCAATGGTCTGGAAGCCGTGCTGGATGTGTTCGAGGAGAACAACACGGTCTATGCCGTGATGGAAAATCCCGGCGGGGTGCCGCTGGGCCGCTGGCTGGAGACGCATCCCGGCCGGTTGTCGCCGGAGCAGGTCTGCGCGATGCTGCAGCCAGTGTTTGACGGTGTGGCGGCGATGCACCAGGTGGGCCTGGTGCACCGCGGTATCTGCCCGGAGAACATCCGCGTGATGGAAAATGGCCGTGCCCGGTTAACGGGCTATGCCACGGTGGGCCTGCGCACGGCGGGCAGCGGCCTGCACGAACAGCTGTATGAAGGCTATTCCGCCCCGGAGCAGTATTCCACCGCAGAGTTCGAGGGCCGCTATACCGATGAATACAGCCTTGCGGCCGTGTTCTACCGCATGGTGTGCGGGCAAAGCCCGGTCCCGGCAGCGCAGCGGCTGGTGTCGGATTCGAACCCGCGCGCCCGCACACTGGAGCCGTCGGTGCCGGAGTACCTCTCTGAGGTGCTCTGGCTGGGCCTGAAGCTGAAGCCGGTGGAGCGCATCCAGACCGTGCCGCAGCTGTTCAAGGCACTGACCTCGCAGGAGTATACCGAGGAGCTGACCCGCAGCCTGCCGCGCCCTGCGCCCCGGCAGCCGACCCTGCCAGACGAGGAGCAGAAGCAGCACATGCTCAGCCTGCGGAACCTGCTGGCGGCTATCCTCGTTCTGCTGGCCATTCTCATCCTGCTGATGCTGTGGGGGATGGTCTCGCAGGGGCTGCACACGGCCACACCGCCTGCGGCGTCCTCGTCGGTGTCGGCACCGGAAAGCACCGTGCTGGAAGAACCCGTCACGCTGGCACCGAACTTTGTCGGGATGGATTACGACGCGCAGGTGCGGAACAATCACAACTATGTGGGCGACTATCTCTTCTACGTGACGATGGAATACAGTGACACGGTGGAAAAGGGGAAGATCATCCGGCAGGAGCCGGAGGCAGGCGATGTCATTGAGAAGGGCGGCACCGTGAGCCTGGTGGTCAGCAAGGGGCCGCAGCTGGTGCAGATGCCCGATGTGATCGGGTTCACGCAGGAAGGGGCCGTCAGCGAGCTGGAGAGCCGGGGACTGACGCCCAGCTGCTTTATGGTGGTGAACGATGGCTCCTATGCGGCGGGTTGCGTCGTCTCGTGCAGTGTGGACGCAGGCACCTCGGTCGAGGTAGGCAGCGTCATCACCGTGTATATTGCGGCAGACCCCAGTGTGGAGATCACCGCTGAACCGCCCGCCGCGTCGGATTCCGACAGCGAGAGCAGCGCCTCTTCGGGGGAAACACCGGCAGACGACACCTAACACCTAATATGATACGGATTGAAACAAAACAGCAGAAGCGGGAGCCTCGTGGGAGGCTCCCGCTTCTGCTTGTTTAGGATAGGAAAGAGAATGGCTTAGTTAGAGATTGGTGTAGCCCATCAGGTAGCGGTCTACCTCGGCGGCGCAGTCGCGGCCTTCGCGCAGGCCCCACACCACAAGGCTCTGGCCGCGGCGCATATCGCCGCAGGCAAAGACCTTTTCCACATTGGTGCGGAAGTGGTCGGTGTCCACACAGCCGCGGCCCGTCAGGCTGACGCCGAAGGCATCGGCTACGTAGTTTTCGCAGCCCACGAAACCGGCGGCGATGAACGCCAGCTGGCAGTTGTAGGTAAATTCTTCACCGGTGGGCACCATGCTGGTACGGCCGGTCTCGGGATTTCGCTCCGGCTTCAGGTAGGAGATGATAGCACCGGTCAGATTGCCTGCATCATCCTTCAAAAATTCCTTCACGGTGGTCTGGTACACGCGCGGGTCCTTGCCAAACTTTGCAAGGCACTCGGTCTGGCCGTAGTCCACCTTCAGCACACGGGGCCACTCCGGCCACGGGTTGGAGGCTGCACGCTCCTTGGGCGGCTGCGGCATCATTTCCAGTGCCACCAGATCGGTGCAGCCCTGCCGCAGGGCCGTGCCCTGACAGTCGTTGCCGGTATCACCGCCGCCGATCACCAGAACATTCTTGCCCTTGGCATCGATGGCCTTGCCGTCCGCGAACTGGCTGTCCAGCAGACTTCTGGTCACGCTGGTCAGGTAGTCCACGGCAAAGTGCACGCCGTTTGCATCGCGGCCGGGCACATTCAGGTCGCGGGCCTTCTTGGCACCGCAGCACAGCACCACAGCATCGTAGCCGTTCAGCAGCTCTTCGGCGGCAACAGCCCCGCCCACATCCATGTTGGTGCGGAACTCCACGCCCTCAGCCTGCATGATCTTGATGCGGCGCTCGATGACGGATTTGTCCAGCTTCATGTTGGGGATGCCGTACATCAGCAGGCCGCCCACGCGGTCGGCACGCTCGAACACAGTCACGGCGTGGCCGCGCTTGTTCAGGTATTCGGCCACCGAAAGGCCGGAGGGGCCGCTGCCCACCACGGCTACGCTCTTGCCGGTGCGGGAGGGCGGCGGTGCGGCGTGCAGCCAGCCCTTGGCGTAAGCCGTTTCGATAATGGCGTGCTCGTTCTCGCGCACGGTCACGCTGCTGCCGGTCACATCGCCGCAGGTGCAGGCCGCTTCACACAGGGCAGGGCACACCCGGCTGGTGAACTCCGGAAAGCGGTTGGTGGCCATCAGCCGATGCATGGCCAGCTCCCACTTGCCATGATAAACAAGGTCGTTCCACTCCGGGATGAGGTTATTCAGCGGGCAGCCGGAGGCCATGCCGCCGATCATCATGCCGGCCTGACAGAAGGGAACACCGCAGTCCATGCAGCGTGCTGCCTGCGTCTGCTGCTCCTCGCGTGAGAGCCAGACGTGAAATTCGTTAAAGTTTTCAATGCGTTCCAGCGGCGGAACATCCGTGCTGGTCTTGCGCGTATAGTCGATAAATCCAGTTGTCTTACCCATAACGCTGCCCTCCTTACTTCTTCTTCTGCACCGTGTAGAATGCTTCGATCTGTGCCTGCTCGCCGTCCAGACCGCGCTCCTCAACGGATGCGATCACACGCAGCATACGGTCATAATCGTAGGGCAGAACTTTCTTGAACTTGGGCAGGAATTCGCTGAAGTTGTCAAGAATCTCTTTGCCGCGGGGAGAGCCGGTGGCCTCCACATGTTCGCGGATCAGCTCTTTCAGGGTGGCAACATCGTACTTGTGCTCCACAGGCTCCAGGCTGACGGTCTCCTTGTTCACGCGCTGGTAGAAGTCCCAGTTCTCGTCCAGCACGTAGGCGATGCCGCCGGTCATACCGGCTGCAAAGTTCTTGCCGGTCTGGCCCAGAACCACCACCGTGCCGCCGGTCATGTACTCGCAGCCGTGGTCGCCAACGCCCTCCACAACGGCGGTGGCACCGCTGTTGCGCACGGCGAAGCGCTCACCGGCCACGCCGGAAATGAACGCCTTGCCGCTGGTAGCACCGTACAGGGCCACGTTGCCGGTGATAATGTTCTCCTCGGGCTTGAACGTGATGCCCTTGGGCGGACGCACGACGATCTTGCCGCCGGACAGGCCTTTGCCCATGTAGTCGTTGCAGTCGCCCACAAGGTCCAGCGTCAGGCCGCCCGGGATGAAGGCACCAAAGCTCTGGCCGCCTGCACCCACACAGTGGGCGGTGTAAACATCATCCGGCAGGCTGTTGCCGTATTTGCGGGTGATCTCGCTGCCAAAGATGGCACCAAAGGCGCGGTCGGTGTTGGAGACATCCAGCGTCACGCTCTGGGCATTCTTGCTGCTGAGCTTGAACTTCTTCATCAGCACCTTCATATCGAGGGTGTTTTCCAGATGGAAGTCGTAGGTGTCCTCCTTCACGAAGTGAACATTGCTGTTCTCGATGGCAGGGTTGTGCAGGATGCAGTCGAGATCCATCTTGGAAGCGCGGCTGCCGGGTGCGGCAGGCTTGACCTTGAGCAGGTCGGTGCGGCCCACCAGTTCATCGATGGTGCGTACGCCCAGCTTTGCCATGTACTCGCGCAGCTCCTCGGCCACAAAGGTGAGGTAGTTGATGATGTATTCCGGCTTGCCCTTGAAGTTCTTGCGCAGCTCCGGGTTCTGGGTGCAGATGCCCATGGGGCAGGTATCCAGATTGCACACACGCATCATCACGCAGCCCTCGGCCATCAGCAGGGTAGTGCCGAAGCCGAACTCCTCTGCGCCCAGCATACAGCTGATGGCAACATCGCGGCCGGAGAGCAGCTTGGAGTCGCTCTCGATGCGCACGCGGGTGCGCAGGCCGTTCAGGATCAGGGTCTGATGGGTCTCGGCGATGCCCAGCTCCCACGGCAGGCCAGCGTGCTTGATGGAAGTACGCGGTGCTGCACCGGTGCCGCCGTCGTAGCCGGACACCAGAATGACCTGTGCGCCGCCCTTGGCAACACCGGCCGCAATGGTGCCAACGCCGGCCTCACTGACCAGCTTGACATTGATGTTGGCGCTGCGGTTGGCGTTCTTCAGGTCGTAGATCAGCTCTGCAAGGTCCTCGATGGAGTAGATATCGTGGTGCGGCGGGGGAGAGATCAGGCCCACACCGGTGGTGCTGTGGCGGGTCTTTGCAATCCACGGATATACTTTGGCACCGGGCAGATTGCCGCCCTCACCGGGCTTTGCGCCCTGTGCCAGCTTGATCTGGATCTCTTCCGCAGAAACGAGGTATTTGCTCGTTACACCAAAGCGTGCGGAAGCCACCTGCTTGATCTTGGAATTGCTCTCGCTGTGGTAGCGCTCTTCGGGTTCGCCGCCCTCGCCGGTGTTGCTGCGGCCGCCCAGACGGTTCAGGGCGATGGCAATGGTCTCATGGGCTTCACTGCTCAGGGCACCGTAGCTCATGGCTGCGCCCTTGAACCGCTTGACGATGGAGCTTACCGGCTCCACTTCTTCCAGCGGGATGCCGCCGTCAGGAGCATAGTTGAAGTCCAGCAGGCTGCGCAGATGCACGCCGTCAGCACCCATATTGTCCACGGTGCTGGTGAACTGCTTGAAAGCCGAGTAGTCGTTCGTCCAGCAGGCTTTCTGGAACAGGTGGATGGTCTGGGGGTTGAACAGGTGTTCTTCCTTGCCGCTGCGGAACTTGTGTGCGCCGCTGTCGGCCAGCTCCATGTTGATGTCCAGACCCAGCGGGTCGAAGGCTGCGTTGTGCTGGGCTTCCACATCGGCCTGAATGTCCGAAAGGGTAAAAGGGTAATGCCGCCCACACGGCTCACCGTGCCGGTGAAGTATTTGTCGATGACATCCTTGGAGATGCCCACGGCCTCAAAGATCTGGCTGCTCTGGTAGCTCTGGATGGTGGAAATGCCCATCTTGGAGGCAATCTTCACAATGCCGCTGAGGATGGCGTTGTCGTAGTCCTCCACGGCTGCATAGTAATCTTTGTCCAGCAGGCCTTCGTCGATGAGCTGGCCGATGGTCTCATGTGCCAGATAGGGATTGATGGCGCAGGCACCGTAGCCCAGCAGAGCGGCAAAGTGGTGCACCTCGCGCGGCTCTGCACTTTCCAGGATCAGGGCCAGTGCGGTGCTCTTCTTGGTGCGGATCAGGTACTGCGAAACCGCGGAAACTGCCAGCAGGCTGGGAATGGTCACGTGGTATTCATCCACATCGCGGTCAGAAAGGATGATGATGTTTGCACCATCCTTGTAGGCGCGGTCGACCTCCAGAAATACACGGTCGATGGCCTTTTCCAGACTGGTATTCTTATAGTAGTTGATGGACACCGTGGCTACCTTGAAGCCGGGCACGTTCATGTATTTGATCTTGAGCAGGTCGGTGCTGGTCAGGATGGGGTTGTGCACCTTGAGCACCTTGCAATTCTCGGGCTTGTCCTCCAGCAGGTTGCCGTGTGCGCCAATATACACGCTGGTGGAAGTGACCACCTTTTCGCGGATGGCATCAATGGGCGGGTTGGTGACCTGCGCAAAGCGCTGCTTGAAGTAATTGAACAACGGCGGATGCTGGTTGCTCAGCACAGCAAGCGGGGTGTCGGTGCCCATAGCGCCGGAAGGCTCTGCGCCTGCCCGTGCCATGGAGAGGATCATGGTGTTCACATCCTCATACTTGTAGCCGAACACCTTCTGCAGGCGGGTGAGCTGATCGCCGGTGTAGCTTTCCACCTTTACGTTGGGAATTTTCAGCCTGGCCAGCTCCACAAGGTTGCGGTCGATCCACTCGCCGTAAGGCTCACGGCTGGCGTAAAACTCCTTGAGCTTTTCGTCGTCCACCACTTCGCCCTTCACGGTGTCCACCAGCAGCATTTTGCCGGGGCGCAGACGATCCTTGACCAAAATATTATCCGGCTCGCATTCCAGCACACCCACCTCGGAGGACAGGATCATGCGGCCGTCCTTGGTGATGTAATAGCGGCTGGGGCGCAGACCGTTGCGGTCCAGCACAGCGCCCATCACGTCGCCGTCCGAGAAGAGGATGGCAGCGGGGCCATCCCAAGGCTCCAGCATGGTGGCATAATACTGGTAGAAATCGCGCTTTTTCTGGCTGATGTTCTTGTTGTTCTCCCACGGCTCGGGAATGGTGATCATCACGGCCAGAGGCAGATCCATGCCGTTCATCACCATGAATTCCAGCGCGTTATCCAGCATGGCGGAGTCGGAGCCGGAAGTGTTGATGATGGGCAGGATCTTGTTCATGTCGTCCTGCATGATGGAGCTGGAGATGCTCTCTTCACGGGCCAGCATGGCATCCGTGTTGCCCTTGATGGTGTTGATCTCGCCGTTGTGCAGGATGAAGCGGTTGGGGTGTGCGCGCATCCAGCTGGGGTTGGTGTTGGTGGAGAAGCGGCTGTGCACCATGCCGATAGCGGATTCATAATCCTCGTCCTGCAGATCGGTATAGAACAGGCGCAGGTCGTGCACAAGGAACATGCCCTTGTACACGATGGTGCGGCTGGACAGGCTGGGCACATAAGTGCCGTTGCTGGCCTGCTCGAACACGCGACGCACAATGTACAGCTTGCGGTCAAAATCAATGCCCTTGCTCACCTTGGCGGGCTTTTTGATGAAGCACTGCCAGATAGCAGGCATACAGTCGCGGGCTTTCTGGCCCACGGCATCCGGGTTCACGGGAACCTTGCGCCATGCCAGAAATTCGAGGCCTTCCTTGCGGGTGACCACCTCGAACAGCTTCATGGCCTGCGCACGCATGTGCTCGCTCTGGGGGAAGAAGAACATGCCCACACCGTACTCGCGCTCGTTGCCAAGGCTGATGTTCAGTTCTTCGGCCACCTTGGAGAAGAACTTGTGGCTGATCTGCAGCAAAATGCCCACACCGTCGCCGGTCTTGCCCTCGGCATCCTTGCCGGCACGGTGCTCCAGCCGTTCCACAATGGCCAGTGCATCGTCCACGGTCTGGTGGCTTTTGCGGCCCTTGATATCCACCACAGCGCCAATGCCGCAGGCATCGTGCTCAAACTGGGGGTCATACAGGCCGAGGGGCGTGGAGTTTTCCGTATAATGTTCCATTGCCTTTCCCATCCTTGTCGTAAAATCAAAATCCTCACCACTGCGGCACATTCCGCAGCGTCTGACACGGAAAAACAAAAAAGACGCCCCAAAGGGGCAGACTCTGCCCCTTTGGAACGCCTTTGTTCCGGTAACTATTATTATACTGAACGCTGAAAAATCTTCAAGTGACAGCTGCACCAAACGTGAAAGCACAATCGCAGCGCATCTTGTGCGGTTTGATGATGAGATGAAACGGATTCATCCTTCGCCCAAAATCGCTTTCAGGTCCTGCTCCGGTGTCGTGACGGCCATCAGATTGTACTTTTCCTGCAAAACGCGCACCACGCCCGGCGAGAGGAACGGGGGCAGGGTAGGCCCCAGCCGGATGTTCCGGATGCCCAGCGCCAGCAGCGCGATGAGGATGCACACGGCCTTCTGCTCAAACCAGCACAGTACCAGCGAGAGGGGCAGGTCGTTGACGCCGCAGCCAAAGGCGTCGGCCAGCGCCAATGCGATGCGGATGGCGCTGTAGGCGTCGTTGCACTGGCCCACGTCCAGGATGCGGGGCAGGCCGGTGCCCGGCACGGTGCCAAGGGGCAGGTCGTTCAGGCGGAACTTGCCGCAGGCCAGGGTCAGCAGGATGGTGTCGGGCGGGGTAAGGCGGGCAAACTCGGTGTAGTAGCGGCGGCTGGGCCGGGTGCCGTCGCAGCCGCCCACCAGAAAGAAATGGCGGATCTGCCCGCTTTTCACGGCCGCAACGATCTCATTGGCGTGGGAGAGCACAGCGCTCCGCGCAAAGCCGGTCACGACGCTGCGCCCGCCGTTGATGCCGGGCATGGCGGTGTCTTCCGGGTAGCCCCCCAGTTCCAGTGCTTTGGCAATGACGGGGAGAAATCCCGCTCTGGTCCGATGTGTGGGACGCCGGGATAGGACACCACCGAGGTGGTGAACACCCGGTCGGCGTAGCTGGCGCGCAGGGGCATGATGCAGTTGGTGGTGAACAGGATGGGCGCGGGGATGTCCTCGAACTCCCGCTGCTGGTTCTGCCATGCGGTGCCAAAGTTGCCCTTGAGGTGGGGGTAGCGGCGCTTCAGCTCCGGGTAGCCGTGGGCGGGCAGCATCTCCGAGTGGGTGTAGACGTGGATGCCTTTGCCCGCTGTCTGCTCCAGCAGGCACTTCATGTCGTAGAGGTCGTGGCCGGAAATCACGATAAACGGCCCCTTTTCAATGGTCAGGGGCACCTGCACCGGTTCCGGATCGCCAAACGCGCCGGTGTTGGCCGCGTCCAGCAGCTCCATGCAGCGGTAGCTGGCCTTGCCGGTCTTCTGCACCAGTGCCCAGAGGGTGTCGATGGAGCATTCGCTGCCAACGGCCTGCAATGCTTCGCAGAAGAACCGGTCCAGCTCCGGGTCGATGCGGCCCAGCACCCGGGCGTGGTAGTTGTAGGCGGCCATGCCCCGCAGGCTGAACAGGACGAACGATTTCAGACTGCGGATGTCCTCGTCCGGCTCGTGCCAGAGGTTTGCCATGTCGTAGTCGAACCCGATGCCGGGGCAGGCCGTGTGGACGCTCTCGGTCAGCTGGTCCACGGTCTGCGGGTCAAAGTTCACGTTGGTAATGGTGGTGAACAGCCCCTGCATCAGCAGAAGTGCCTGTTCCGGGGCGGGGGCCCGCCCCTCGCCGATGAGCTGGCTGGCGTAGGAGATGAGTGCGCCGGTTAGGCGGTCCTGCGCCGCTGCCGTGTCCGCGCTTTTGCCGCAGACACCGGCCTTACCGGTACAGGCAGTGCAGTGCGCCGCCTGCTCACACTGAAAACAAAACATCTGCTCGTCCATTTCAGAACCCTCTCTTCGCTTGATGTGGTCAGTATGGACGGGTTGGCGGGGCTTTATACAGGCCGCACGAGGGGAGTTTTCTCGGCGAGTATCCGAGGTGGGGCCCCGCTTGCGGGGCGGGCATGGAATGCCCGTTGACTCGCCGGGAAAAGCTCCCGGAGATGCGGCCAGCGAATAGATACAAAAAGAGCCGCGCTCTTGCGAACGCAGCTCTTGAAAATGCTTTGGAACAATTAGTAGGTGATGCCCTGTGCCATCATGGCAGTAGCGACCTTCAGGAAGCCGGCGCAGTTTGCACCGACCATCAGGTTGCCCTCGGAACCGGCAGCCACAGATGCATCGTAGGAAGCATGGAAGATGCCCTCCATGATGCCCTTCAGCTTGGCATCGACCTCTTCAAAGGTCCAGCTCAGACGCTCAGAGTTCTGGCTCATCTCCAGACCGGAGGTGGCCACGCCGCCTGCGTTGGAAGCCTTTGCAGGTCCGTACAGGATGCCGTTGGACAGGTAGACCTCGATGGCCTCCGGGGTGCTGGGCATGTTGGCACCCTCGCACACGACGGTGCAGCCGCCCTTCACCAGAGCCTCAGCGGACTCCTTGTTGATCTCGTTCTGGGTTGCGCAGGGCAGGGCGATGTCGCAGGGGACCGTCCAGACCTTGGTGCAATCTGCAACATAGGTTACACCCTCGTGGGTCTCGGCGTACTCCTTGATACGGCCGCGGCGCACTTCCTTCAGATCCTTGACGTAGGCCAGATCGATGCCGTTGGGGTCGTAGACGTAGCCGTTGGAGTCGGACATGGTCACGACCTTGGCACCCAGCTGGGTAGCCTTCTCGCAGGCGTAGATCGCAACATTGCCGGAACCGGAGATGACCACGGTCTTGCCCTGGAAGCTGTCGTTGCGCATGCACTTCAAAGCCTCAGCGGTGAAGTAGCACAGGCCGTAGCCGGTAGCCTCGGTGCGGGCCAGAGAGCCGCCGAAGGTCAGGCCCTTGCCGGTGAGCATGCCGCCCTGGAAGCTGTTGGTCAGGCGCTTGTACTGGCCGAACAGATAGCCGACCTCACGGCCGCCGACACCGATATCACCGGCGGGGCAGTCCACGAACTGGCCGATGTGGCGGTACAGCTCGGTCATGAAGCTCTGGCAGAAGCGCATCACTTCCATGTCGCTCTTGCCGTGGGGGTCGAAGTCAGAGCCGCCCTTGCCGCCGCCCATGGGCAGGGTGGTCAGGCTGTTTTTGAAGGTCTGCTCAAAGCCGAGGAACTTCAGGATGCCCTGATTGACAGAGGGATGGAAGCGCAGACCGCCCTTGTAGGGGCCGATGGCGCTGTTGAACTGCACACGGTAGCCGCGGTTCACCTGAACCTTGCCCTGATCGTCCACCCAGGGCACACGGAAGGTGATGATGCGCTCCGGCTCGACCAGACGCTCGATCAGAGCGGCCTTCTCGTACTCGGGGTGCTTCTCAACAACGGGCTGGATGCTCTCCAGAACCTCGCGCACAGCCTGCAGGAACTCAGGCTCGTTGGCATTGCGCTTTTCCAGACCTTCGTAAACGCGCTTCAGGTATTCATTCGTCAGCATAGTAGAATACTCCTTTTCCCAGTATACTTTCACCGGTTCTGCCAAACAACTTGCAGAACACTTTATCATTATAAAGCTTTCTGTGGCGATTTACAAGAGAAGCGGAGCAGAAAATGCTTCAAAAAAACAGATGAAAAGTTGAGACCGCTTCACAAAAACATCCGGCCGCTGCAAAAACGGCGCAGCAGCTTCTATTTTGCGGCAGACCGACACCCAAAAAGAATGCCTTTTGCGGGGAAAAGGCCCGGCGCAAAAGGCAGAGAAACCAACGTGTTTACTTCTTCAGCAGCTTTTCGCAGGCATCTGCGGCACCTTCCAGATATTCGCCGCCGTAGGTCTCGATCATACCGGCATCGGAAAGCGCAGCCAGCTGGGGATCGATGGGGCACTTTGCCAGCACGGGCAGGCCGTGCTTTGCAGCCACCTCATCCACATGGCTCTCGCCGAACACATTGATGTGCTTGCCGCAGTCGGGACAGACGATGTAGCTCATGTTCTCCACAATGCCCAGCATGGGCACCTTCATCATCTCAGCCATGTTCACGGCCTTGGCCACGATCATGCTCACCAGCTCCTGCGGGCTTGCCACCACAACAATGCCGTCCACCGGCAGGCTCTGGAACACGGTCAGGGGCACATCACCGGTTCCCGGGGGCATGTCCACGAACAGGAAGTCCACGTCCTTCCAGACCACATCGGTCCAGAACTGCTTGACAGCACCGGCAATGACCGGGCCGCGCCACACAACGGGGTCTTCCTCATTTTCCACCAGCAGGTTGATGCTCATGACATCGATGCCCATGCGGCTCTGGATGGGCCAGCAGCCCTTGTCGTCGGCCATGGCACGGCCATGGATGCCGAACAGCTTCGGGATGGAAGGGCCGGTGATGTCGGCATCCAGAATGCCGCAGTGGTAGCCGCGGCGTGCCATGGCGCAGGCCAGCAGAGCGCTGGTCATGCTCTTGCCAACGCCGCCTTTGCCGGACACAACGCCAATGACCTTTTTGACGCTGCTGTTGGGGTTGGGGGCGTCATGCTTGGGCGCTGCATCGCGGGAAGAACATGCTGCTCCGCAGCTGGAGCAGTCATGGGTGCATTCTTCGCTCATACTCTCATAAGGCCGGTCCGGGTGGGATGCGGCCTTTCCTCCTTCGTTGATGTTTTGAAAAAATCTCTTGACCGGCTCCTATCATACCATAAAACCAGAAGAGAAACAACCCACACGGCGGCTCATATTTTGCAAAGCGGTGCCCATATAATAAAAGGAAGAAGGGGAGGTGCGGCGATGCGTCCGAGCTACCTGAAGAACGCGGCCCTGCTCACGGGGGCGGATGTGGTGCTGCGGCTGGCCGGCATGGGCCTGCGCATCTGGCTGGCAAACGAGCTGGGCGGCGAGGGGATGGGCCTTTACCAGCTGGTGCTGGCGGTGTATTCGCTGTTCGTCACGCTGGCAACAGCGGGCGTTTCGGTGGCGGCTACCCGTCTCATGGCCGAGGAGCTGAGCCGCAGCCGGGCCGAGGCCCGCGGGATGCTGCTCCGTCTGCTGGGGGCGGCGCTGCTGCTGGGCAGCGCTGCGTGGGCGGGGCAGTTCGGTCTGGCGGAGTTGGCCGCAGCGTGGTGGCTTGGCGATGTCCGCGCCGCCGGTGCGCTGCGGGCGGCGGCATTCGGCCTGCCCTGGATGGCGGTCTCAGCGGTGCTGCGCGGCTTTTTCATTGCCCGGCGGCAGGTCGGCCCCAACGTGGTGAGCCAGCTCGTGGAGCAGACGGTCCGCATCTCGGCCATCTGGTTCGCGCTGGAGCGGGGCGGTGCGCTGGACGTTGGCGGCAAGTGCACGGCCGTTCTGGCGGCAACGGCCCTCAGCGAGACGGTCTCGGCCTGCCTGATGCTTCTGTTTTACCGGCGGGAGGCGGTGTCCGCATTCGGTGCGGGCCCGGCCCGACGCCCCATGGACCCGGCAAAGCGCCTGTGGGAGATCCTGTGGCCGGTGGAGGGCGGGCGCTGCCTTGCCAGTGCGCTCCACACGGCGGAGAACATGCTGGTGCCCGCCTGCCTTGCGGTCTATCTGCTGGATGCCGGGGGCCGCAGCGCCGCCGTGGCCCAGTATGGAAATCTGAAGGGGATGGCCCTGCCCCTGCTGACCTTTCCGTTCGGGCTGCTGGGGAGCCTTTCGGTGCTGCTGATGCCGGAGATCACGCAGGCTCATATCCGGGGCGAGACGGGGCGGCTTTCGGCGCTGCTGGACCGGATGCTGCGGCTCACCGGCTATTTTTCCGCGCTGGCAGGGGTGCTGTTCTGGGTGTGGGGAGCGGCGGCTGCCCGGTTATTCTACGGGCCGGATGGGTCCGAGGCAGGCTTCTATCTGATCGTGCTCGGCCCGGCGATGCCGCTGATGTATCTGGAAAGCATGGTGGACGGTGCCATGAAAGGGGTAGGAGAGCAGAAGGCCGTGTTCCGGTACAGCCTGTGGGATGCCGTGCTGCGCATCGCGGGGGTGATGGTGCTGCTGCCCCGGTTCGGGATGAAAGGCTTCCTGTTCGTCATCCTGCTGTCCAGCGTATATACCTGCCTGGCCAACACGGCCCGCCTGCTGCGGGTCAGCGGGATGCGTCCGGCGCTGATGCGCTGGCTGGGGGCACCGCTGCTGGCGGCGGGCGTGTCGGCCGGGGCGGGAGTGTTTTTCCGGGAAATGCTGTCCGGCTGGCGGGCCGGGGAGATGCCGGAGCAGCTGGCGGCGCTGTGCATCGGCTGCTGCGGCATGGGGCTGGCGGGGCTGGCCGCCGCCTGGCCGCTGGGTCTGGGTGCCGAGGTGCGGGCCGCGCTCCACCCGGACCGGGCCCGGCAGAAGGCGAAAAAAGCGTGAAATTGACCCGGACGATGAAATCTTCTGGACACCGGGGCACGAAACGAGTATAATACAATGGATACCATGGCGCAGCAGGCTCTTTTCCCGCTGGCCTGGAAAATGAACCGGCGCAGAACGAGCGCCGAAGATAAAGAGGATTTTCTGTGAAGAATATCAAAAAAATCACGCCGCAGGTCGGGCTGCGCCGGACGTTTCTGGTGGTGCTGGACGCGGCGCTGATCCTGTTCAGCTTTTATTTTGCGCTTCTGCTGCGGGCAGACGGAGCAGTGGAAGCTGCCTGGTGGCCCCACAACCGGGCCCTGCTGTATGAGAACCTGCCCTGGATCACGGCGCTCTATCTGATCAGCTTTCTGGTGGGCGGGCTGTACTCCATCTTGTGGAAGTACGCGGGCGAGCGCGACCTCATCCGTCTGGCGGGCATGATCGCAGTGCCCACGGCAGTGGTCTACTTCGTGAACCATGGCCTCATCCACGGCGTGCTGTTCAACTCCGCCAACTGTATGGCGGCGGTGCTCATCTTCCTGCTGGTGGGCGGCAGCCGTCTGGCATGGCGGCTGTTCCTGAACCACCCCATCGGCGAGCGGGTGCGCGGCGTTCCGTCCAAGGACCCCAATCGCCCGGTGATGATCGTAGGTGCAGGCGAAGCCGGTGCATGGGCCATCAACGTGTGCAAATCCAACGAGAGCTACGGCCACCCGGTCGCCGCTGTGGACGATGACCCGGCCAAGTTCGGCCAGACCATCCACGGCGTCCCGGTGCGGGGCACACTGGAGCAGATCCCGCAGGTCTGCGAGAGATACAACATCCACAGCATCATCATCGCCATTCCTACCCTGAAGGGCAGCAAGCTGAACCATGTCATCGATCTGTGCGTCAGCACCCATTGTGCGGTGCAGGTGCTCAGTGACCCGCAGCTGGTGGGCAGCGGTACACCGCAGCAGGGAGCCTTCCGCGAGTTGAACCCGGCGGACTTCCTTTCCCGCGAGGAAGTGACGCTGGATACCGATCAGATCTCCGGCTACCTCACCGGCAAGACCGTTCTGGTCACGGGCGGCGGCGGCTCCATCGGCAGCGAACTGTGCCGTCAGGTGATGCGCTTCAAGCCCGGCAAGCTGCTTATTTTTGATATCTACGAGAACTGCGCCTATGAGCTTTTGATGGAGCTGCAGCAGAAGTACGGCCGGGATATCCCGGTAACGGTGCTCATTGGCTCCATCCGCGATAAAAAGCGTCTGGATGAGGTTTTTGAAACATATCATCCCACTGTGGTGTTCCATGCGGCAGCACACAAGCATGTGCCGCTGATGGAGGTCAGCCCTGCAGAAGCGGTCAAGAACAATGTTCTGGGCACCAAAAATCTGCTGGTGAGCGCCAGCGAACACGACGTGGAACGGTTCGTGCAGCTTTCCACCGATAAGGCTGTGAACCCCACCAGTGTGATGGGCTGTACCAAGCGCATCTGCGAAATGCTCATCCAGACCTTTGCGGGCAACACGGATATGAAGTGTGTGGCTGTGCGTTTTGGCAATGTGCTGGGCAGCCACGGCAGCGTCATTCCGCTGTTTGAGGCCCAGATCAAAAAAGGCGGGCCTGTCACCCTGACGGATCCCAACATTGAGCGCTACTTTATGACCATTCCGGAAGCGGCCCAGCTGGTGCTGCAGGCTGGTGCGCTGGCCGAAAGCGGCAATATCTATGTGCTGGACATGGGCGAGCCGGTCAAGATCATGGATCTTGCCAAGCAGCTCATCCGCTTTTACGGCTATGAGCCGGGCGTGAATATGGAGATCAAGATCGTGGGTCTGCGTCCGGGCGAGAAGCTCTACGAAGAATTGATGATGGACGAGGAGCAGGATAAGATGCGCCGCACCCAGCACAACAAGATCTTCGTTGCGCCGCCGAAGGACATCGACCTGGCCCGGTTCTACGTGCAGCTGCAGGATCTGAGCGCGGCAGCGGCCCACAACGACGAGGGTGTGGTGCAGCAGCTGGCAAAGATGATCCCGACCTTCACCCCCACCCGCGGCAACCTCAAGACCTGATACCGCACCGACGTGTCGGTGACACTATAAAATGTGAGGGAAGTATATTATGGAAAAGAAACCGTTTCTGACCGAGGCGATGGCACAGGAGATCATTCAGGATGTGCCCACGCCGTTCCATGTCTACGATGAGAAGGGCATCCGTGAAAATGCCCGCCGCATCAACAAGGCATTCAGCTGGAACAAAGGCTTCAAGGAGTATTTTGCCGTCAAGGCTCTGCCGAACCCTGTCATCCTGCAGATCCTCAAGGAGGAGGGCTGCGGCGTGGACTGCTCGTCCCTGACTGAGCTGATGCTCAGCGAGGTGTGTGGCTTCTCCGGCAGCGATATCATGTTCTCCTCCAACCAGACTCCCGTGGAAGATATGAAGAAGGCCTACGAGCTGGGCGCTTATATCAATCTGGACGATGCCACCATGGTGGAATTTCTGGAGCGTGTCGCCGGTGTGCCGGAGAACATCTTCTGCCGCTATAACCCGGGCGGCACCTTCAGTCTGGGCGAGAGCGAAGAGGGCTTTCAGGTCATGGACAAGCCCGGCGATGCCAAGTACGGCATGACCGAGGAGCAGATGATCGAAAGCTACAAGAAGCTGGCCGCCAAGGGTGCCAAGAACTTCGGCATCCACGCTTTCCTTGCTTCCAATACCATTTCCGATGAGTATTACCCGGAGCTGGCAGGTATCCTGTTCCAGCTGGCTGTCCGGGTGCAGAAGGCCACCGGTGTGCACATCGGTTATATCAACCTGTCCGGCGGTGTGGGCATCCCGTACCGCCCGGAGCAGACCGAGAACGATATCATGGCCATCGGCGAGGGTGTGCGCAAGAAGTTTGAGGAAATTCTGGTGCCCGCAGGCATGGGCGATGTGGCCATCTTTACTGAGATGGGCCGCTTTACCACCGGCCCCTACGGCGCACTGGTGGCAACTGCCATCCATGAAAAGCACATCTATAAGGAATACATCGGTCTGGATGCCTGCGCAGCCAACCTGATGCGCCCGGCCATGTACGGCGCTTACCACCACATCACTGTGCTGGGTAAGGAAAATGAGCCTTGCAACCATATGTACGATGTGGTGGGCGGTCTGTGCGAGAACAACGACAAGTTTGCCATTGACCGGATGCTGCCCAAGATCGACATTGGCGATATCATTTATATCCACGACACCGGTGCACACGGCTCTGCCATGGGCTACAACTACAACGGCAAGCTGCGCAGCGCCGAAGTGCTGCTGTGCGAGGATGGCACCCACCGTTTGATCCGCCGTGCCGAGACTCCGCGCGATTACTTTGCAACGCTGGATTTCCTGCCCCTGATGAAGCCGCTGTTCGAGGGCTACGACGACTAAACTGGAACGAGGTGCGCTATGTTTTTCGGATTTCAACTGACCTGCGGTCTGATGATGGTATTCTACGGCTATTCGGTCATGAAAAATCCCCGTGTCTGGGGAGATCAGGGCCGCCGTGCCGTCAAAGCGGAGCACTTTGAGGAATACTGCCGCCAGAACGGCCTGTTCTTTTTGAAGGCAGGCTGCATCATGTCGGTCATCGCCGCGCTGGACGCCCTGTTCACGCTGGATGCCCTGCTGTACGCTCTGCTGTACCTCTTCGGTCTGGCCTTCGCGTTCTATCCGCTGGTCAAATGGTGCCGCGAGAACGAGGGTTTCTCCTGGCCCTGGCCCCGCGTCGAAAGCGAGAAAAAGCGCATCCGGAAACTCCGCGCAGAGCAGGAGCAGCAGAAATCGAAGACGGAAGAAAAGTGAACCCGACCGTCTGAATCAAAGCAAAAGCCCCTGGTTTTGTACGAATAAGCGTAAGAATCAAGCAGTATCAATCCCCAAAACAAAAGCATGTGCAACAGATTTTCTCGAAAATCAGAAATTTTCGATGGATTTGTGATGCACATGCTTTTTTTGAATTGTTTGATGAGATGCTTGGGTTTTGAAAATGGCTGCTGCACTTTCGGCTAAAACGATGTGCAGCAGCCCCGGACGAACGAATGCAGGACGGAGAGGGTTTCTTTTACAAAATCACGTTCTTGATGAGCAGCGAGACGCTGCCGTCGGGGTCATGGAGAAACTCCACTTCCGACTCGGAGGACAGGATCTCAGTGGGAATCTTCACCTCAATGCCGTTGGCGGTGTGGATGCTGCGGCTCTCCATGCGGCGGATGCGCGCAGGGGTCACGGTCACGGGCTGCTCGAACTGCTCAATGACATCGCTCTTCTCCACGTAGTCGTCGAAAGGGACAGCGGCCAGCGGGTATTCCTCGGCCAGCTGGCGGCGCACCTGCTCCACCGAGACCTGGTTGTCGTTGTCGGCGGCCTGGTTTGCAATGAGCATGGCGACCTGTGCCTCGGCGTGGGGCTCATCCTGGTAGGCGTCCATCACGGCCTGCACGGCGGCTTCCTGAATGGCCTGCAGCTTTTTCTTTTCCGGCTGGGCGGTGGTGTACTGGAACACTACCGTGGAAAGGTAAAAATCCTTGTGGCCGTCGATGTCGAACTTTTTTTCCAGCAGCTTCATGGAGTAGTCGGTCAGATTGACAAGGGCACCTTCCTCCACCTTGCCGCTCTGGCTGGGCAGGCAGGCCCGCTGCTGGATGATGGAGTTCACCGGGGCACCCTCCACATTCTCGGTGTAGTGGGTGTAGCCGTTTTTGTAGTTCAACTTCAGGATGCCCAGCCACGGCTCACCATCGCGGGTAAAATCCACCACGGCAAGGTCTGCCCCCGGAATGGTGGTGTGCGCGTGCATGTAGTCGAACAGAACGCCCGCGATGCGGCAGGAGAGGTCCACAAAATCGTGGTTGTGCTCCAGCTCGTTTTTAAAGGCAGAATCCGGCAGCGGGCGGCACTGGCGGATATCGTCGCTTGCAAGCAGCTTTTCGATGTGGTACTGGAAATAGGCGGTCTTTTCGGCGGTCATTTCCATGCCGCTTCCGCTGAGTACAGGCGCATCCATGGTGGTGTCCAGCACGTGCAGAATGGCCTGATGAATGATGATCTCCATGGGGATACCTCGTTTCAAAGGATGATTTCAGGATTCTGCTCCAGTATACCACAACCCACTCCGGATTGCGAGAGGAAAACCCGCTTGTCAAAGCCCGCCGGGGGTGCTACAATGGAACCAACGACCACGCTGAAAGGGGATAGAACTATGGAATTTCGGGACAAGCCCATGCAGAACCTCATTCGCATCAAGGAGAAGGAGATCTGCAAGAATGTGCAGGCGCTTTTGCTGGACGGCGAGACCATCGTGGGCGCATACAAGACCGTGCGCGACCAGGCGGTCTTTACCTCGCACCGCATCTTTCTGGTGGATATGCAGGGGGTCACCGGTACTCGGCAGGAGATCTTTGTCCTGCCGTACCGCAAAGTGCTGCACTTCGGCGTCCAGACCGCAGGCTTCGGCGACCCGCTCCAGACCTCTGAGCTGACGGTCTGCTTCGCGGATGAGCACGAGGCAAAGTTCGGGTTCATCGGGCAGGACGAGCTGCTGAATGTGGCCCGCGCCATCAGCCGGTGCATCCTGTAACACCACACAAAAACGCAGCGCGCCCGCTCCGGCTTCTGACCCCGGAGCGGGCGCGCTGCGTTTGCTGTAATATGCGAATAACGGAGAATGGCGAACGATCAGCCGGCCACACGGTCCATCCGGCCTGCCTCCAGCATGTAGCGCAGGAAGCCGGTCACGTCGGCGGGGTCGGTCACGGTGATGTCAAAGCCCTTTCTGGGGGCGTCCATCATCCGGAGGATGGAGGATGCGGTGGCATCCTCTTTCAGGTCACAGGTCTTGCCGTTGTCCAGATGCAGCAGCACACTGCCGTGGCTGGCGGAAACCTGACGCATGAAACGGTCTTTATCAAAATATTCGATACGAAGCATAAAAATACCTCCTGTCAGAAAATTGTTTATTTGCACGCCGTCTTCCGGGTGAGCTGCTCGTGCATGACGATCATCAGGATCAGCAGCGCCAGCAGATACACGGGGAAGAGGGCAGGGGCAACGTTGTTTGCCAGCAGGCCGAACAGCGGCGGCATGGCCAGATTGCCCAAATAGGCGCTTGCCATCTGGATGCCGATGACCGCCTGCGATCTGTCCGCGCCGAAGTGTTCCGGCGTGGAGTGGATGATGCTGGGATAGATGGGCGCACAGCCCAGCCCCACGAGGACGAGGCCGGCCAGCGAGAGCGCCTGCGGCCCCGGCAGAAGCAGGGCGGCCACACCCACGGCCAGAACGGTCTGCCCCAGACGGATCATCTGGGTGTCGTTGAACCGGAGGGTGACGAAGCCGCAGAAGCCGCGCCCCACCGTGATGCCCAGATAGAACAGGCCCGCAAAGGCAGCGGCCGTGTCGGCCGGGACGCCCTTGCTCAGTGTGAGGTAGCTGCTGGCCCACAGGCCCGCCGTCGTTTCGAGGCCACAGTAGCAGAAGAAGCACAGCATCACTTCCTGCGCACCGGGGATGGCCAGGATCTGGGGCAGCGTCAGCGGCCTGGCCGGGGTGCCGTCCGCAGTCTCGGCGGCCGGGCGGCCTTTCCAGAGCGGCAGGCTCAGCACCAGAACGGCTGTGATGCCGACCTGGATGAGGGCTACGATGCGGTAGCCGCCGTTCCAGCCCTGCCCGCCGGTCAGGGCCAGGCTCATCAGCACCGGGCTGATCATGGTGCCGATGCCCCACATGCAGTGCAGCCAGCTCATGTGGCGGCTTTTATAATGTAAGGCAACATAGTTGTTCAGGGCCGCGTCCACGCTGCCTGCACCCAGCCCATAGGGCACGGCCCACAGGCAGAGCATCCAGAACGCGCTCGCCGCCGAGAAGCCGAACAGCGCGGCAGCTGTCATGGCCACACTGAGGGCGGTCACTTTTCCGGTACCCAGCGCACGGGTGAGCCGGTCGCTGTTCAGGCTGGAAACAATGGTCCCACAGGAGATGATCATCGAGACGATGCCTGCGTAGGATACCGGCACCCCGAAAGCGGGGTAGAGGTTCGGCCAGGCGGAGCCGAGAAGCGAATCCGGCAGGCCGAGGCTGATGAATGCCAGGTAGATGACCGGCAGAAGAAGCTGTGCCATGGGTTGTGTTCCTCCCGTTTCGGTGTTATACTGGACTTGCGGCCTCTGATGAAATAATACCACGAAACCAGCGGCTGTGGTAGGAGAAAATCTGAAGTTTTGTACAACAAAACCGGCATTGATAAAAAATGTTCAAAGATTTGCGGAAAGGAACTGGTCAATATGGCATATCGAACGAGCTGTGCAACAATCGTCCATGAGGGTGGCATCCACTGCGAGACGGACATCGTGGCCGACGCCGAAGGGCGCGAGCTGGTGCAGCACGGCAGCGCACTGTTTCCTATTGCCTGCTACGCCGAAGACCTGGCCAGCTACTCGGTAGCATGGCATTGGCATGAAGAGTTTGAATACATCCTCACCATACAGGGCCCCCTCCATGTGGATGTGAACAAGACCCGCCTGACGCTGCAGACCGGGCAGGGCGTCTTCCTCAATTCGGGGGCGCTGCACTCGGTGGAGCAGGCGGAGGGCACCGCTCTGCTCCACTCCGGCGTCTTCCAGCCCCGGCTGGTGGGCGGCATGGATACCATCTTCTGGCAAAAGCTCGTACACCCGCTGCTTCAGCCGGGAGCACCGGCGTTCTTTCTGCTGGACGAGGCGGTGCCCTGGCAGAAACAGGTACTCGTCTTCCTGCGGGACGCCTGGAAAGAGGTGGCGGACGAGCCGTTCGACTACGAGAACCGGGTGCGGTATCATCTCTCGGCGGCGCTGCGGCTGCTGAGCACCCAGTGCGTGGGCGGCAAGACCAAGGTCTCGGAGCAGGAGCAGATCGCCTCGGAGCGGATGAAGCGGATGCTCCGCTACGTGGAGGAGCACTACGCTGAGGAGCTGACGGTGGAGAAGATCGCGGCCTGCGTGGCCCTGAGTGAGAGCGCCTGCCTGCGCAGCTTCCGGCAACTGCTGGGGATCACACCCATCCAGTATGTCAAGCAGTACCGCATTGAAAAGGCCGCCGAGCTGCTGCTTTCCACCAGCATGAAGATCGGCGAGATCGGTCTGGAATGCGGGTTCTCGGACGGCAGCTACTTTATTAAAACGTTCCGGGAGATCAAGCACTGCACCCCCCGCGAATACCGCACAAAATTCTGTTGAGATCTGGAAGAGGAAAAAAATCGGAAGACAATGTGTGCATAACCAAACAGCCGGGAGGCGTTCCGAAACGGAAGCCTCCCGGCTGTTATGGTTCAGAGGGTCTTATTGCAAAAGACTGCTGGAATCGGTGCCGCCGACCGTCAGGCGGGCCTGGATCCCGTTGTGCGTCCAGAGGATGTCGGCTTCATCGACCCCAAGATTCAGAAGTGCGTCGATGGAGACCGAAGTCGGACGGTACAGCAGTGTGCAGAAACGGATGGTTTCTACCCCCTGCGCTTTGAGCGTCCGGAGCGTATCCATGGTGAGATGTGCGGTGGCCACAATGCTGTTGACGCGAATGGTAAGGACCTTGCCTTGGACATTCTGTGTGCAGCTGTGCGTGATTTGCTTTCCCAGTGCATTGGTGACGGAAAGCCCCTCTACCGTAACGAGATACTCTGCATCCGAGGCGGTCAGCTCTTCGGCCGGAGCGGAAGTCGAGACCGCACCCGACGGCTCAGAGGGCTGCTCCGGGTTAGGATTCTCCGGGTTGGGGTTAGGTTTCTCCGGGTCGGGTTTCTCCGGCTCCGGCTTTTCCGGTTCAGTGGGCTTGTCACCCTCTTGGGTAAGATCCACACCGTCCGAATCTTTTCGTGTGATAACAGCACCTACTGGCAAACCGGCAAACTTCTTTTCTTGGAGCGGTGTATCGCCAATGGCAATTGCATCGCCCTTGGCAATGCTTCCGCCTGCGGTGGCATCAATGGTCACTTTGCCTTCAATGGTAATATCAGACTTTACCTCAGTAGCACCGTCAGCAACACTGCCGCTGCCGATGGCCGCAGCACCGGGAAGAGAACCATCGCTAGCTCCACCGCCGGTGGCAGTGATATCGGGCGAACCAGCTTCGGTGCTCTTGATGGAAACTTTGTTTCTGGTATCCTCGGTGTCGGGTTGTGTTTCTGCGCCGCCACCGATACCGGCAGCACCAGCGCCGCCCTGTGCATTTTCGATGGTGACATTGCCCTCGATGGTCACGTCACCAGTGCCAAGAGCACCGCCGCCGATACCGGCACCTTCTTCACCGCCGGTGGCGTTTCCGATTTGAGCGTTGCCTCTAATGATTACATTGCCGATGCCAATGAAACCGCCACCAATACCGGAACCACCAGAGCCACTTTTTGCATTTTCGATTCTAGCGTTTCCTTCGATGGTCACATTGCCGACAGAGGGAACGAGGGCACCATAACTAGTTGTGCCTTGGCCGCTGCCGATGCCAGCGCCGTTTCCGCTACTTTCCGCATTTTCAATGACTGCATCACCTCTGATGATGATCTCGCTGTCACCACGGGTGCCACTGCCGATGCCGGCTCCAGCTGCACCGCCCTGTGCGTTTTTGATGACGGCAGCACCTTCAATGGTCACTGTGCCCAGACCCTGAAAGCCGCTGCCGATGCCAGCAGCCATATAGCCACCAGAGGCTTCGGTGATGGTGCCGCCGCTGATGGTGACAGTGCCATTTCCTCCAATGAGGGTGCCAGATGGTTTCGGTTTCGCGCCATAACCGCCACCAATACCGGCACCATAGCGGCCCGTAGCCTTTGCGGTAATATCGCCGTCGGTAACTGTGACAGTACCATTGCCGTAGGCACCGCCGCCAATACCGGCACCCAGACTGCCGCCCGTAGCGGTGATCGTACCGCCGGAAATTGTCACATCGCCGTCACCGCCGACGGCGTCCGTGTCACCGGCACCGCCGCCAATACCGGCACCCCCATTACCACCCGTGGCAGTGATCTCACCGCCCGTAATGGTCACTTGGCCGTCGTGTTCGTCACTGCCGCCGATGCCAGCACTGTGGTAACCACCCGTGGCAGTCAAACTGCCAGTAGTATCGGACGCACTTCCCTTTGCGGAGCCATCATCATTCTTTTCGTCCTGAATCGTCAGCGTGCCGCTGTCGTCGGTCTTGTTATGCTCCAGACCGGCGTGGCCATATCCGCTTGTCAGCGTGTTGTTGCCGTTCAGCTCGATGTTCGTATTGCCGCTGCCGGTCACATCCACAGCGGCCTGGGCTGTCGAGCTGGCGTTGATCTCCACATTTTCCAAGGTGACATGGGCCGTCTGGTCTTTGTCTGCGTCGATGGTGACCGTGTTCCCCGTGCTTGTGCCGGTGATGGTGATGTTGTTGTCCGGACGATCTTTGATGTCTCCGTCGCTGTCGCTGACGTATTCTTTTTGTTCCCCATTCATAAACCACTGGCTGATGAGCTGGCCGCTTTCCGTAGCGTGGATATCAATGGAGCCGCTGTCAATATCATACGTAGCAGCAAAAGCAGGAAGGGCCATGCCGGTCATCATGGCACAGGCGAGAGCGAGAGCTGCGATCCGTTGTGCGGCAATGCGGGGAGGGGGAGATGCCTTTTTCTTGCCGAAAGGCACCGGAACATGCCCCAGGACGCGCATGGCGAGTCTGCGATAAGAGACCATTGAGAATACCTCCTATTACATATATTCTATAGTATATTGGAACCGGACAGGGCGGTGCGCCACCGTCCCTTCCAACTCGTACCACAACATGGATTGGGGAACCAGAAAACAGAGGTTGCTTGCTAAGCTAAATATAGCATGGGGGAGGGGAAACACGCAAGACGTTTCTGCGTGAATGGGGGTGTTTCCTGCGTGAAACATGGGAAAATTCCAGAAATTCCCTTTTTGCGATAGCTCACGCAAGCAACGTCGAGCCGGATGCTTTTTGGGCAGAAAGGGCGAGGCGGCAGAAAAACGGGCCGGAACAAAACAGCAGGAGGCATGAAAAAGAACTGCAAAAACGGAAAAAACCGGCCGCAGAATCTTGACGAATGAAGACGAACATGATAGAATAAAAAAGTAGTCAGGGAGCCGCACGAACGGTGGCTGGACTGTGATGCAAGATCTACTGAATTGAATATTCTCGGCAAAGCAGTCGAAAGGCTGTGACGCAAAGCTATAGGGCCTGTAAAATGGCAGCCAGTTGCTTCTCAAATCGGGCACGATGTGTACCCGTCTTTTGAGTGACCTTCATCTGAACAACAGGTGTCGATTTGCCGAGTTTGCCTTGGCAAATCGACACCTTTTTCATTTCATGGGGGTCACGCAAAAGAGGAATGCCCGATGGAGGAAACCGGCGAGGGCGAGAACCTCGGCTGGGGCCACCAGTGGGTGCAGCTCTTCGTCTGAGCGAGGGCGCTTTCAAAATGACATCTCCGTGCTTCAAATAAATCCGGGGAAGGCCCGACACGAGCAATGCTTGTGCCGGGCTTTTTCTTTCCCCGGATTTATGGTATACTGTTTTGCAAGGAACACAACAAACAGGAGGAGTCAGCGTGGAGGATTACCGCACCATCCATGGCACGGCCACAGGAGAATACGAAGAAAAGAAGAGCCGCTTCATTGCGGCGCTGTCATTTGCGGACAGCGAAGAAGCTGCCGTTGCATTTCTGGAACAGGTGCGTGCGGCCAACCGCACCGCCCGCCACAATGTGTATGCCTACCGCCTGCGGGAAGGCAACCGGGAACGCTATTCAGATGATGGTGAACCGGCCAAGACGGCGGGCACACCAGCGCTGGAGGTGCTGCAGCACAGCGGCCTGACGGATCTGATCGTGGTGGTGACCCGTTACTTTGGCGGTGTGCTGCTGGGCACCGGCGGCTTGGTGCGTGCATACACCACGGCTACGGCCCGTGCACTGGAAAATGCCGAGGTGGTCACGGTGCGCAGCGTGGTGGAGCTGGAAGTGACGGTGGACTACGCACTCTACGAGCGGGCCGCGCTGCTTATCCACGCCGCCGGGGCCAAACTCGCCGACCCGCAGTTCACGGATCGCGTGACCCTGTGCTGGCAGATGCCGGAACACACCGAAGGCCCGCTGCTGGAACAGCTGCGGGAGCTGACGCGGGGCGGGGCCGAGGTGAGCGTCTCGCAGCCGTTCTACGCGCCGTTCTGATGCCCCTCTCCGTCTCGCATTCGCTCGTCCGCTCCCCCGAAGTGGGAGCCATGGGCAGTCGGATGGGCTGCATGGCCGCTGCGCTCTGGGCGCAGCAGCACCGAGAGATTTTTATTTTTATAGGATAATTTTGGACAGGACAGGAAGATTCCCCCTTCGACAGAGCAATTCTGCTACAATAGCTGCGGGCGCAGCTGCGCTGGGAAGGGGGCAGGAACCAGCATGAAAGTGAGGGATACCGGATGGATGTACGCCAGCGTACCGAAGAAATCGAGCGGCTGACCTTTGCCCCCTGGGCGACCTTCAGCGATGCAAGCCGGGGCCGGGCCCGGCCGGAACCGCAGGACCCCATCCGCCCGGTGTTCCAGCGCGACCGGGACCGCGTGATCCACTGCAAGGCGTTCCGCCGCCTCAAGCAGAAAACGCAGGTCTTCCTCTCGCCGGAGGGAGACCTGTACCGCACCCGACTGACCCATACGCTGGAGGTCTCGCAGATCGCGCGGACCATTGCCCGCGCCCTGCGGCTGAACGAAGATCTGACCGAAGCGATCAGCCTTGCCCATGATCTGGGCCACACGCCGTTTGGCCATGCCGGGGAGCGCGCGCTGAATGAGCTGTGCCCGGACGGCTTCAAGCACTACATGCAGAGCCTGCGTGTGGTGGACAAGCTGGAAAAGGACGGCCGGGGCCTGAACCTGACGTGGGAGGTGCGCAACGGCATCGTGACCCACACAAAGGGCACCTGGGCGGCAACGCCGGAAGGGCGCATCGTGCGCATGGCGGATCAGATCGCCTATGTGAACCACGACATTGAGGACGCGGTGCGCGCCGGTGTGCTGGACCCAGCTACCCTGCCGAAAGAATGCACCGCCGTGCTGGGCGAAACGAAATCCCAGCGCATCACGACCATGATCCAGAGCATCCTCGCCCACAGCGACGGTGATGTGGCCATGGGCGCAGAGGAAAACGAAGCCTTCCTTGCGCTGCGGGATTTCATGTATGCCAATGTCTACAACGACCGCACCGCCAAGCGCGAAGAGCAGAAAGTGGAAAAGGTCCTCACGGAACTGTACGAATACTACCTGACCCACATCGACCAGATGTCCAATTTCTATTTGCAGCTGGCCTATCAGGAGGGCCGTGACCGCGCCGTGACCGATTACATCAGTGGCATGAGCGATGAATTTGCCATCCGCACTTTTGAGGAATTGTTTGTGCCCCGGAAGTGGCACGTGTTATAAAAGGAAGCAGGAAAAAAGATCCATGATCCCACACGAATACATTGAAGAACTGACCCGCCGCACCGACATTGTGGAGCTGGTGGGCAGCTATGTGCAGCTCAAGCGCAAGGGACGTTTGTATGGCGGCCTGTGCCCCTTCCACAGCGAAAAATCGCCTTCATTCTACGTCTACCCGGACACCCAGAGCTTTTACTGCTTTGGCTGCGGCGCAGGCGGCGATGCCATTACCTTTACGAAAAAGATCAACAGCATCGATTACCCGGAGGCCGTTAAGTTGCTGGCAGCGCGGGCCGGTATGCCGGAGCCGCAGGAGGACGACAAAACAGGCCGGATGCGCAGCCGCATCCTCTCCATGAACAAGGAGGCGGCACGGTTTTTCCACGCCTGCCTGAACTCCACCGTGGAGGAAGCCCGGCAGGCCCGTGCCTACTGGCGGCGGCGCGGTCTGGACGACAAGACGATCGTCCGGTTCGGGCTGGGCTATGCGCCCAACGACGGACAGGCGCTGTATCAGTTCCTGCGCGATAAGGGCTACAATCAGCAGGAGCTGGATGCCAGCGGCCTGTTCAAGCGCAGTGCGTCCGGCCGCATCTACTGCCTGTTCTGGAAGCGGGTGATGACCCCCATCTTTGACCTGCGCGGCAACATCATTGCGTTTGGTGGGCGCGTGCTGGACGATTCCAAACCGAAATATGTCAACAGCCCGGAAACGCTGGTGTACCACAAATCAGAGACGGTGTTTGCGCTGCAGATCGCAAAAAAGAGCGCGGTGCGCCGGTTCGTGCTGTGCGAGGGCTACATGGACGTGATCAGTATGCATCAGGCAGGCATCGACACAGCAGTGTGCGCCTGCGGCACGGCCCTGACCCCGGAGCAGGTGCGGCTCATCAGCGAGTATGCTGACGAGGTGATCCTGAGCTACGATTCGGACGAAGCAGGCCAGAAGGCCACGCTGCGCTCGCTGGAACTGTTCCGCAACAGCCCGGTAAAGGTGGGCGTGCTGCAGATCCCCGGTGCAAAGGACCCGGACGAGTACATCAAGCGCTATGGTGCCGACCGTTTCCGCGCCCTGCTGGACGGCGTAGGCAACGCGCTGGATTTCCGGCTCAAGCGCCTGCGGGATCAATACGACCTGACCCAGGACGCCCAGCGGCTCGAATACATCCGCGATGCCGTGGATCTGTTGGCCGAGCGCTCCAACCCTACCGAGCAGGAAGTGTATGCGGGGCGTCTGGCTGAGGAGACCAACATCTCCAAAACAGCTATCATGACCCAGCTGGGCACTGCCGTCAAAAAAGCGGGCAGCAAGCGACGGCGGGAGGAGAACCGCTCCCGCCTGCACTCCGGTGAGATGGATCAGATCAATGTTCCTTACAGCGCAGGCGGCTCGCAGGCGCTGGGTGTGGCCTCGGCTGAGCAGCGACTGCTGGCGGCCATGCTGCGGGAGCCAAGCTACATCCCCAGGGTGCGGGCCGCACTGCCGGCGGAAAAGTTCCTCCTGCCCCAGCAGAAGGAGCTGTATCAGGCCATGCTGGACTGCCAGGCGCAGGGCATCGAGGTCAGCCTTTCCACCCTGCGCGGCTTTGTGCAGAGCGAAGAAGCGCTGAATGAACTGAGCCATCTTGCGGCACAATACAGCGATGTCAACTGTACCACCGAGGATATCAACTTTTATCTGGAACGCATCGCCCGCGGCACCCCGATCGCGAAGAAGGCGGCCCAGATGTCCAATGAAGACTTAGAGCAGTATCTCCAGTCGATGCGCGAAAAGAAGCAGGGAACTCTCCCTGCAGAAGACTGAGAGCTCCCTTTCCTCCCGGCTGGAGCTGGAAGGAGAAGGAATCATGCGGAAATTGTCGCAGACGGAAGAACTTGCAAAGATTTTGGCGAGCCGTGCCCGGCACCACCTTCTGACACCGGAGCAGATCAGCCGTGCCATGGACGAACAGGATTACGATGTCGCCGGGCTGGACGCGCTGTATGAGGCGCTGGAGGCCCGCGGCATCCGGGTGGAGGAAGAGGACGCCGACCTCCCGCTGCTGGACGATGCCCAGATCGGCAGGCTGGAACATGAGCTTTCGGCAGAGGGGGTGGCGCTGGACGACCCGGTAAAGGCCTATTTGAAGGAGATCGGCCGGGTGCCGCTCCTCTCGGCAGAAGAGGAACAGACGCTGGCCCGCGCCGCCAGAGCAGGGGATGCGGACGCCCGCCGACGCCTCAGCGAAGCGAACCTGCGGCTGGTGGTGTCGGTGGCAAAGCGCTATGCAGGGCGGGGCCTGCCGTTTCTGGATCTCATTCAGGAAGGCAATCTCGGTCTGATGAAGGCGGCGGAAAAGTTTGAGCCGGAGCGCGGCTTCAAATTTTCTACCTATGCCACGTGGTGGATCCGTCAGTCCATCACCCGCGCCATTGCAGATCAGGGGAGGACCATCCGCATCCCGGTGCATCTGGTAGAGCACATCAACCGGGTCCGGAAGACGGCAGGGGAGCTGCTGCGGAAAAATGGCCGGGAGCCTACTGCGGAAGAGATCGCTGTTCAGCTGGACATGGAGCCGGACCGTGTGCGGGAATTGCTGCAGCTGGCGCAGGACCCCATCAGCCTGGAAACGCCGGTGGGCGAGGAAGAGGATGCCCACCTTGAAGATTTTATTCAGGACGAGGATGCAGGCGTCCCGGTGGATGAAGCCGGGCGGCAGCTGCTCCGCCGGGAGTTGATGAGCGTGCTCAAGAGTCTGACGCCCCGCGAAGAGCGGGTGATCACGCTCCGCTTCGGCCTCGACGACGGCCGGCCCCGCACTCTGGAAGAGCTGGGTAAGGAGTTCAACGTCACGCGGGAGCGCATCCGCCAGATCGAGGCAAAAGCCCTCCGCAAGCTCCGCCATCCCAGCCGGGCCAAACGGCTGCGGGATTATCTGGAATAAAGCTCCCGAAGGGGCACCCAGTACGCCGGGTGCCCCTTTCGTCTGCCCGGAAGCACAAGAGCAAACCTGTACAAAATGCACAAGGGTGTTTTTGGTGAGAACGTGCAAAACTCAAAAAGCAATACCAAAAACGCACAAAGTGGACACGGAACCGTGTGTTCTACAAAAGCGGGGGCTTGACAAAAAAATCGGCCCGAAATGGGAAAAATGGCTTGACAGCAAGGCTTTTAGGGTGTATACTGCATTAGTATCACATAATGGACTAGTGCGCCAAAAAGGGAGCTTCGGTTCGGTCAGCCCAAGGGGCAGGCACGAAAAGTTTGTAAAAAACGCCGAACTTCCTCTGAGGATACGGGTCGAATTATGTGTGTCTGCTCAAATTTGACCCGTGTATACGACATCCCGTAGAGTATAAAAGTAAGGAGTGGTTGATTTTATGATGAAAGTCAAGCCCGTAAAGCTCGGCAAAACCGAGCGCATGAGCTTCTCCCACATCGACGAAGTCATCAGTATGCCGAACCTGATCGAGGTCCAGAAGAACTCTTATCAGTGGTTCCTGGACGAGGGCCTGAAAGAGGTCTTCCACGATATCGGCACCATTGAGGACTACACCGGCAATCTGGCACTGAGCTTTGTGGACTTCCGCCTGGATAAGGAGCCGAAGTACAGCATCAAGGAGTGCAAGGAGCGCGACGTGACCTATGCAGCACCCCTGCGCGTCACCGCCCGTCTGCTGAACAAGGAGACCGGCGAAGTGAAGGATCAGGAGATCTTCATGGGCGATTTCCCGCTGATGACCGATGCCGGCACCTTTGTGATCAACGGTGCAGAGCGTGCTATCGTCAGCCAGCTGGTGCGTTCTCCCGGCGTGTTCTACGGCGATGCCAAGGATAAGGTGGGCAACGACCTGTACAGCGCCACCATGAACCCCAACCGTGGTGCATGGCTGGAGTACGAGACCGATGCTTCCGATGTGTTCTATGTCCGTATCGATAAGAACCGCAAGCTGCCTGTCACCGTGCTGTGCCGTGCACTGGGCCTGTCCACCAACGAGGACATCCTGAACTTCTTTGGCGACGATGAGCGCATCCTCGCTACTCTGGAAAAGGATACCACCAAGAATCAGGAAGAGGGCCTGCTGGAAGTCTACCGCAAGCTGCGCCCCGGCGAGCCTCCCACGGTGGAGTCTGCTACCAGCCAGATCAACATGCTGTTCTTCGACCCGCGCCGTTATGACCTGTCTCGTTTCGGCCGTTATAAGATGAACAAGAAGCTGTCTCTGGCACGCCGCATCACCGGTCAGGTGGCTGCTGAGAATGTGGTCGCTCCGCTCACCGGCGAGATCCTGATCGAGGCTGGTGCCAAGATCACCCGCGAGCTGGCTGAGAAGGCTGACAATGCCGGTGTGAATCTGGTCGTGCTGAAGCTCGACGATCCCATGAAGGAAGAGAGCCGGAAGATCAAGGTCATCACCAACGGCTGTGTGGATGCACAGGGCTTCTTCTCCTTCGACGTGAAGGAGTGCGGCATCAACGAGCGCTGCTCCTTCGATGAGATCAAGAAGATCCTCGACACCACCTCTGATGTGGAAGAGCAGAAGGAGATGCTGCGCCGCAACCACGACCAGCTGATCGGCCGCACCGTTACGGTCGCCGATATTCTGGCTTCCATCAACTACCTGAACGGTCTGGGCCACAATATTGGCACCACCGATGATATCGACCATCTGGGCAACCGCCGCATCCGCAGCGTGGGCGAGCTGCTGCAGAACCAGTTCCGCATCGGCTTCTCCCGCATGGAGCGCGTCATCCGTGAGCGCATGACCCTGCAGAGCCAGGATCAGAGCGTCATCACCCCGCAGGCCCTCATCAACATCCGTCCGGTGGTGGCAGCCATCAAGGAGTTCTTCGGTTCTTCTCCGCTGTCCCAGTTCATGGATCAGAACAACCCGCTGGCTGAGCTGACCCACAAGCGCCGCCTGTCTGCTCTGGGCCCCGGCGGTCTGAGCCGTGACCGCGCAGGTTTCGAGGTCCGCGACGTTCACTACAGCCACTACGGCCGTATGTGCCCCATCGAGACTCCTGAAGGCCCCAACATCGGTCTGATCTCCTATTTGGCATCTTACGCCAAGATCAACGAGTACGGCTTTGTGGAAGCTCCGTACCGCAAGGTCAAGAAGATCTATGACGAGAACGGCAACCTGAAGGAACAGGTCGTCACCGACGAGGTCGAGTATATGACCGCTGACGTCGAGGACGAGTACGTTGTGGCACAGGCCAACGAGCCGCTGGATGAGGGCAAGCACTTCATCCGTCCCCGCGTTTCTGCCCGCCGCCGCGACGAGATCCTTGAAATTGATGCAGAGAAAGTCGATTACATGGACGTTTCTCCGCGAATGATGGTCTCTGTTGCTACCGCCTGCATCCCCTTCCTGGAGAACGATGACTGTAACCGTGCTCTGATGGGTTCCAACATGCAGCGTCAGGCAGTGCCTCTGATGGTCACCCAGCAGCCCATCGTTGCTACCGGTATGGAGTACAAGGCTGCTACCGACTCCGGCACCGCTGTTCTGGCAAAGAATGACGGTATCGTTGAGAAGATGGATGCCGACCATGTTGTTGTGCGCAACAACAAGGGCGAGCTGGAGGATTATCCTCTGGTCAAGTTCGCACGCTCCAACGCAGGCACCTGCATCAACCAGCGTCCCATCGTGGAGGTCGGCGAGAGCGTCAAGGCCGGTCAGGTGCTGGCCGACGGCCCTGCAATGCGCAACGGCGAAATTTCTCTGGGTAAGAACGCTCTGATCGGCTTCATGACCTGGGAAGGCTACAACTACGAGGATGCCGTTCTGCTGAACGAGAAGATCGTGCGCGAGGACGTGTACACCTCCATTCATATTGAAGAGTACGAGACCGAGAGCCGCGACACCAAGCTGGGACCCGAAGAGATCACCCGTGATATCCCCAACGTTTCTGAGGATGCACTGAAGGATCTGGACGAGCGCGGCATCATCCGCATCGGTGCCGAGGTCAAGAGCGGCGACATTCTGGTCGGTAAGGTCACCCCGAAGGGCGAGACCGAGCTGACCGCTGAAGAGCGCCTGCTGCGCGCCATCTTCGGCGAGAAGGCACGCGAAGTGCGTGATACTTCTCTGCGCGTGCCCCATGGTGCATACGGCATCATCGTGGACGTCAAGGTGTTCACCCCGGAGAACAGCGACGAACTGCAGCCCGGCGTGCGCGAGGTCGTCCGCTGCTATATTGCCCAGAAGCGCAAGATCAGCGTTGGCGATAAGATGGCAGGCCGTCACGGCAACAAGGGTGTCGTTTCCCGCATTCTGCCGCAGGAGGACATGCCCTACCTGCCCGACGGCACCCCGCTGGACATCGTGCTGAACCCCCTGGGCGTGCCTTCCCGTATGAACATCGGTCAGGTGCTGGAAGTCAACCTGGGCTACGCTGCCAAGGCATGCGGCATCAAGGTCATGACTCCCGTCTTCGACTCTGCTCGTGAGAACGACATCGGCGATACCTTTGATACCGCCCGCGAGATGTGGCATGGCGAGAATGCTCCTGCATATCCCACGAAGCTCCCCAAGATCATGGGCGAGAAGGGACACATCATCGACTTCTCCAAGATCGAGCTGGACCGCGATGGCAAGACCACCGTTTACGATGGCCGCACCGGCGAAAAGTTCGATAACCGCGTTACCGTCGGTTATATGTACTACCTGAAGCTGCATCACCTGGTCGATGATAAGATCCATGCACGTTCTACCGGCCCCTACTCTCTGGTCACTCAGCAGCCTCTGGGCGGCAAGGCCCAGTTCGGCGGCCAGCGCTTTGGCGAAATGGAAGTCTGGGCACTGGAAGCTTACGGCGCTGCTTACACTCTGCAGGAGATCCTGACCGTCAAGTCCGACGACGTGGAGGGCCGTGTGAAGACCTACGAGGCCATCGTTAAGGGTGAGCCGATCCCGCAGCCCGGCATCCCCGAGTCCTTCCGCGTTATGCTGAAGGAACTGCAGTCTCTGGGTCTGGACGTTGTTGTTCAGGACAAGGACGGCAACGAGATCGACATGCGTCAGAACTTCGACGACGAAGAGACCGGCTTTGATATGCGCGATGTTGCCGGCACTGAGAACGTCGTGCAGGAGAGCGAACTGCTCAACGATTATAATATTAAGGATGCCGATGCCGGTTTCGATGATCCTTCTGTGCTGGAGGACAATAACTCCGGTGCCGAAGCTCCCGCTTCTTCTGACGAAGTAGATTTCTGATCAGACAAAGAACACAAGCCTTAAGCCCCCTGTTCCGCGTGCTGCGGCAGGGGAGAGGGGCCTGTGGTCTGAACAAGAAAGCCGCCTGTATCATCGAGACAACTAGAGATTAAGAAAGGGTTCGTTTCATGGAAAACAACGTTTTCGATTCCATCAAGATCGGCCTTGCCTCCCCGGAGCAGATCCGCAACTGGAGCTACGGCGAGGTCAAAAAGCCTGAGACCATCAACTACCGTACCCTGAAGCCGGAGCGCGACGGCTTGTACTGTGAACGCATTTTTGGACCTACCAAGGACTGGGAGTGCCACTGCGGTAAGTATAAGCGCATCCGCTACAAGGGCAAGATCTGCGACCGCTGCGGCGTTGAAGTGACCAAGGCTAAGGTCCGCCGTGAGCGCATGGGCCACATTGAGCTGGCCGCTCCCGTCAGCCACATCTGGTACTTCAAGGGCATCCCCAGCCGCATCGGCCTGATGCTGGACATCAGCCCCCGCCTGCTGGAGAAGGTGCTGTACTTTGCAAGCTATATCGTCACTGATCCGGGCGCTACCCGTCTGGAAAAGAAGCAGCTGCTCACCGAGAGCGAGTATCGTGAGATGCGCGACCACTACGGTGATGAGTTCGAGGCTGCTATGGGCGCTGAGGCCATTCAGGATCTGCTGAAGGAGATCGATCTGGATCAGCTGAGTGAAGAGCTGACTGCCGAGGTGGAAAAGTCCTCCGGCCAGAAGCGCGTGCGCATCCTCAAGCGTCTGGAAGTAGTTGAGGCATTCCGCATTTCCGGCAACCGTCCTGAATGGATGGTCATGGATGTGCTGCCTGTTCTGCCGCCTGACCTGCGCCCCATGGTCCAGCTGGACGGCGGCCGTTTTGCCACCTCCGACCTGAACGACCTGTACCGCCGCGTGATCAACCGCAACAACCGTCTGCGCCGTCTGCTGGAGCTGGGCGCTCCCGACATCATCGTGCGCAACGAGAAGCGTATGCTGCAGGAAGCAGTGGACAGCCTGATCGACAACGGCCGCCGCGGCCGTCCGGTCACCGGCCCCAACAACCGCGCACTGAAGAGCCTTTCCGATATGCTGAAGGGCAAGCAGGGCCGCTTCCGTCAGAACCTGCTGGGCAAGCGTGTTGACTACTCCGGTCGTTCCGTTATCGTCGTCGGCCCTGAGCTGAAGATGGACCAGTGCGGTCTGCCCAAGGAAATGGCTCTGGAGCTGTTCAAGCCCTTTGTCATGAAGGATCTGGTGGAGAAGGGTATTGCCAACAACATCAAGTCCGCCCGCAAGATGGTGGAGCGCGCTAAGCCCGAAGTGTGGGACAGCCTGGAGACCGTGATCAAGGGCCACCCCGTTCTGCTGAACCGTGCACCTACCCTGCACCGTCTGGGCATTCAGGCTTTCAACCCGGTGCTGGTGGAGGGCCGTGCAATCAAGCTGCACCCGCTGGCATGTACCGCATTCAACGCCGACTTCGACGGCGACCAGATGGCAGTGCATCTGCCTCTGGGCGAGGATGCCTGCCGTGAGGCCAAGATGCTGATGCTGGCTTCCGGCAACCTGCTGAAGCCCTCTGACGGCGCACCTGTTACCGTGCCTACGCAGGATATGATCCTGGGCAGCTACTACCTGACCACCGTTCGTGAAAATGACGAGGGCGCAGGCAAGGTGTTCCGCGATGAGAACGAAGCCCTGATGGCTTATGCAGAGCACATCGTTACCCTGCACGCACCCATCAAGGTGCGCCGCACCATGACCATTGACGGCGTGGAGCGCACCGGTCTGGTGGAAACCACCGTCGGCCGCATCATCTTCAATAACCCTGTTCCTCAGAATCTGGGTTATATCGACCGTACTGATCCCGAGCACTGGCTGGAGTACGAGGTCAGCTTCCGCGTGACCAAGAAGACTCTGCCCGACATCATTTCCCGCTGCATGACCCGCAACGGCACCCGCAAGTGTGCAAAGATGCTGGATGCCATCAAGGCGCAGGGCTACAAGTACTCCACTCTGTCTGCGATCTCCGTTGCTGTGTGCGACGCTGTGATCCCGCCGCAGAAGCAGGAACTGATCGCTGAGGCTGACCAGCAGATCGCAAAGGTCGGCAAGCTGTTCAACCGCGGCCTGATCTCCGACAACGAGCGTTACAACCAGACCATCGCCATCTGGCAGGCTACCACCGATAAGGTCTCCAAGGCTCTGGCAGACAACCTGCCCAAGGACAACGAGATCTATATGATGGCTGACTCCGGTGCTCGTGGTTCTATGAACCAGATCAAGCAGCTGGCCGGTATGCGCGGCCTGCTGGCAAACACCGCTGGCCACACCATCGAGATGCCCATTCGTGCCAACTACCGTGAAGGTCTGAATATTCTGGAATATTTCGTTTCTGCCCGTGGCGCCCGTAAGGGTCTGGCCGATACCGCTCTGCGTACCGCTGACTCCGGTTACCTGACCCGCCGCATGGTCGATGTCTCTCAGGATGTCATTGTGCGCGAGATCGACTGCGGCACCACCGACGGCCTGTGGGTGTCTGAGATCCACGAGGGCAAGGAGAAGATCGAGAGCTTCCGCGAGCGCTTGATCGGCCGCTTCGCTGTGGGCGATGTGGTCAACCCCGTCACCGGCAAGGTGATCGTGCCGGAAGGCAAGATGATCGACCTGTACGATGCAAACGAGATCGAGGCTGCTGGCATTACCAAGCTGAAGATCCGCAGCCTGCTGACCTGCCGTGCAAAGACCGGTGTCTGCGCACGCTGCTATGGTTCCGATATGGCAAACGGCGAGCCGGTCCGTCTGGGCGAGTCTGTCGGCGTTATCGCCGCAGAGTCCATCGGCGAGCCTGGTACTCAGCTGACCATGCGTACCTTCCATACCGGCGGTATCGCATCTGCTGAAGATATCACGCAGGGTCTTCCCCGTGTTGAAGAGCTGTTCGAGAGCCGCCGTCCCAAGAGCATGGCCATCATGAGCGAGATCTCTGGTGTCGTTTCTCAGGACGATACCAAGAAGAATGTCGTTATCAAGGTGACCGGCAAGGACGAGAACGGTGCCGAGGTCGTAAAGAGCTACTCCATCCCGTTCACCCAGCATTCCCGCGTGATGCCGGGCGACCGTGTGGAGAAGGGCGACATCATCACCCGTGAAGGTGTTCTGTATCCGCAGGATATTCTGGCAATCAAGGGTCTGGAGGATGTCCAGAACTACCTGATCAACGAAGTTCAGAAGGTCTACCGTCTGCAGGGCGTTGAGATCAACGATAAGCATATCGAAGTCATCGTCCGTCAGATGTGCCGCAAGGTGCGCGTGACTGATTCCGGTTCTTCCAACCTGATCGGCGGTGCACTGGCAAGCCGTCTGGAAGTGGAGAGCATCAACGCCGATCTGCAGCAGCGCATCGACGCTGGTGAAGAGGGCCTGAAGCTGGTTGAGTACCAGCAGGTGCTGCTGGGCATCACCAAGGCTGCTCTGGCAAACGACTCCTTCCTGTCCGCTGCATCCTTCCAGGAGACCACCCGCGTGCTGACCGAAGCTGCCATCAAGGGCAAGGTCGACCCGCTGGCCGGCCTGAAGGAGAACGTCATCATTGGTAAGCTGATCCCCGCAGGTACTGGTCTGCCGGAAGTCCGTGAGGATCTGAAGAACCGTGAGGCTGAGCGCGACGAGGCTGTCGCTGCTGAGATGGCTGCTGCAAACGAGCAGTAAGCGCCCGGAACTGAAATTCAAGCACTGCAATTGCCGCCCTGTGGGGATCGCCCCGCAGGGCGGCTTTTTGCGTCGTTTGCCTGTTCAGCTCCGGCCATCGGCAGGCTGGGCAGGGGACAGGAGCGCAGAAAAAGCCGGGTGTTGCGGCAAAACGGAAAGAGAAGAGAATAATTGCAAATTTTTCTGGAAAAACTGTTGACATTCCAAATCAAAACGAGTATTATATAACTGTTGCGCATCCCTCATGGGGATAGTGCGGCAAAAAAGTCGGAAAAAGTCCGATGTGCATTATTAAGAAAGGAGAAACAAAATGCCTACTTTTAACCAGCTTGTACGCAAGGGCCGTCAGGTTCTGGCTACCAAGAGCACCGCTCCCGCACTGCTGAAGAGCTACAATTCTCAGAAGAAACAGTATTCTGATCTGAACAGCCCCCAGAAGCGTGGTGTCTGCACTGCTGTTCGTACCATGACCCCCAAGAAGCCCAACTCTGCTCTGCGTAAGGTTGCTCGTGTCCGCCTCACGAATGGTATCGAGGTCACCTCTTACATTCCCGGTATCGGCCATAACCTGCAGGAGCACTCCGTCGTGCTGATCCGTGGCGGTCGTGTTAAGGACCTGCCCGGTGTGCGTTACCACATCATCCGTGGTACCCTGGATACTCAGGGTGTGGCAGGCCGTAATCAGGCCCGCTCCAAGTACGGCGCAAAGCGTCCTAAGGCCGGTGCTGCAAAGAAGTAATTGAGGACAACCGCCATAAACGGCTTTCCATTATATAAATAACAAGTCCGCTTGCAAAGCGGAGGGCAACAGTTTATGTAAAAGGTCAGCTCTTTGTGACACAACGGGAGTTTTATTACTTTCGAGTACCGATGATATCATTCTGTGAAGGAGGGAAGAAAGATGCCTAGAAGAGGTAACATTGCTAAGCGCGATGTCTTAGCTGATCCTATTTACAATTCCAAGATGGTCACTCGTCTGGTCAACAGCGTTATGCTGGACGGCAAGAAGGGCGTCGCTCAGAAGATCGTTTACGAAGCTTTCTCCATGATTCAGGAGAAGACCGGCAACGATCCTCTGGAGACTTTCGAGAAGGCGATGGAGAACATCATGCCCAGCCTCGAGTGCAAGACCCGCCGCGTTGGCGGTGCTAACTACCAGGTTCCTCTGGAAGTCAGCCCGGCTCGCCGCGAGACCCTGGGTCTGCGCTGGCTGACTGCCTACAGCCGCAGCCGTGGTGAAAAGACCATGGCTCAGCGTCTGGCTGCTGAAATCATGGATGCTGCCAACAACACTGGTAACGCCGTGAAGAAGCGTGAGGATACTCACAAGATGGCAGAGGCTAACAAGGCTTTCGCTCATTTCCGTTATTGATCTGTTCTGTAGGAGGTTAATTTCATGGCTACACCCAGAGAAGTTTCTCTTCAGATGACGAGAAATATCGGCATTATGGCCCACATTGATGCTGGTAAAACTACTACTACCGAGCGTATTCTGTACTACACCGGTATCAACCACAAGATCGGCGAAGTTCATGATGGCGGCGCTACCATGGACTGGATGGTTCAGGAGCAGGAGCGTGGTATCACCATCACTTCCGCTGCTACCACCTGCTACTGGAGCCACTCTGAGACCCAGAAGGATCCGGTTGCATTCAAGAAGAACCGTCACCGCATCAACATCATCGACACCCCGGGCCACGTGGACTTCACTGTTGAGGTCCAGCGTTCCCTGCGCGTGCTGGACGGTTCTGTGACCGTTCTGGCTGCAAAGGGCGGTGTTGAGCCGCAGTCTGAGACCGTTTGGCGTCAGGCTGACGAGTACAAGGTTCCCCGTATGGTGTACGTCAACAAGATGGACACCATGGGTGCCGACTTCTTCCGCTGCATCAAGATGCTGCACGATCGTCTGCACGCAAACGGCGTGGCAATCCAGCTGCCTATCGGTCAGGAGGATACCTTCCGCGGTATCGTTGACCTGGTCGATATGAACGCTGAGGTCTACTACGACGACATGGGCAACGACATGCGCACTGAGCCCATCCCCGAGGATATGCGTGAGCAGGCCGAGGAGTACCACAACATTCTGATCGAGGCTGTTGCTGAGAACGACGAAGAGCTCATGGAAAAGTACCTCGAGGGCGAGGAGATCACCCGTGCCGAGCTGAAGGCTGCGATCCGCAAGGAGACCATCGCTAACACGCTGGTTCCCGTTGTCTGCGGTTCTTCCTACAAGAACCGTGGTGTCCAGAAGCTGCTGGACGCTATCGTTGACTATATGCCCGCTCCTACCGATGTCCCTGACATCAAGGGCGTGAATCCCGAGACTGAGGAAGAGGAGACCCGTCCGTCTTCTGACGACGCTCCCTTCGCAGCTCTGGCCTTCAAGATCGCTACCGACCCGTTCGTTGGTAAGCTGGCATACTTCCGTGTTTACTCCGGTAAGGTTGAGGCAGGTACCACTGTCTACAACTCCGTGAAGGACAGCAAGGAGCGTATGGGCCGCATCCTGCAGATGCATTCTAACCACCGCAAGGATATCGACTGCTGCTACGCAGGTGATATCGCTGCTGTTGTCGGTCTGAAGAACACCACTACCGGTGACACTCTGTGTGATGAGAATCATCCCATCATTCTGGAGTCCATGAAGTTCCCCGAGCCTGTTATCCGCGTTGCCATCGAGCCCAAGACCAAGGCCGGCAACGAGAAGATGGGCATCGCGCTGGCAAAGCTGGCCGAAGAGGATCCGACCTTCAAGACCTACACTGACGAAGAGACCGGTCAGACCATCATCGCCGGTATGGGCGAGCTGCACCTGGAGATCATCGTTGACCGTCTGCTGCGTGAGTTCAAGGTTGAAGCAAACGTGGGTGCACCTCAGGTTGCTTACCGTGAGACCATCCGCAAAGAGGCCAACCAGGAGACCAAGTACGCACGTCAGTCCGGTGGTAAGGGCCAGTACGGTCATGTTAAGATCAAGATCGAGCCCAACGAGCCCGGCAAGGGTTACGAGTTCGTCAACGCCATCGTTGGCGGTGCCATCCCGAAGGAATACATCCCGGCTATCGACAACGGTATCCAGGGTGCTATGAAGTCCGGTGTTCTGGCTGGCTATCCTGTCGTTGATGTCAAGGTTACCCTGTGGGATGGTTCTTATCATGAGGTCGACTCCTCTGAAATGGCCTTCTCCATTGCTGGTTCTATGGCGTTCAAGGATGCTATGCGCAAGGCTGATCCTATCATCACTGAGCCTATCATGAAGGTTGCAGTTATCGTTCCCGATGAGTATCTGGGCGATGTTATCGGCGACCTGAATGCACGCCGTGGTCAGATCCAGGGCATGGAAGCTATGGCTGGTACTCAGCGCGTCAATGCATTTGTGCCTCTGGCTCAGATGTTCGGCTACGCTACCGACCTGCGCTCCAAGACTCAGGGCCGTGGCCAGTATGTCATGGAGCCGTCTCACTACGAGCCGGTGCCCAAGAACATTGCTGACCAGATCATTGCTGGCCGCACCAAGGGCTGATCGCCTTAAAATTTAAAGTGAATTTTGCCGGGGTAGTGTAGCCTCGGCAAAATTTCCTGTAAAAGCACTTGATTTTACAGGGCAAATTTAGTAGAATAGCCTTGCAATGCAATGTCTGCATCTTGCAGGGTTGTTGTAACCAAATATCAAAACCTAAATTAAGGGAGGATATTCCAATGGCTGAAAAGGCAAAGTTCGACCGTTCTAAGCCGCATGTGAACATCGGCACCATCGGTCACGTTGACCACGGCAAGACCACTCTGACCGCCGCTATCACCAAGTACCTGGCACTGAAGGGCGACGCAGACTTCATGGATTATGCCAACATCGATAAGGCTCCTGAGGAGCGTGCTCGTGGTATCACGATCAACTCCGCTCACGTTGAGTATCAGACCGACGCTCGTCACTATGCTCACGTTGACTGCCCGGGCCATGCTGACTACGTTAAGAACATGATCACTGGTGCTGCTCAGATGGACGGCGCTATTCTGGTCGTTGCTGCTACCGATGGTCCCATGCCCCAGACCCGTGAGCACATCCTGCTGGCTCGTCAGGTCGGCGTGCCCTATATCGTTGTGTTCATGAACAAGTGCGATATGGTCGACGACGAAGAGCTGCTGGATCTGGTCGAGATGGAGATCCGTGAGCTGCTGACCGAGTACGACTTCCCCGGCGACGACACCCCGATCATTCGTGGTTCCGCTCTGAAGGCTCTGGAGTCTACCTCCACTGATCCCAATGCTCCCGAGTATGCTTGCATCAAGGAGCTGATGGACGCTGTTGACACCTATATCCCCAACCCCGATCGTGAGGAAGACAAGCCCTTCCTGATGCCCATCGAGGATGTCATGACCATTTCTGGCCGTGGTACTGTTGCAACCGGTCGTGTTGAGCGTGGTATTGCTAAGGTTGGCGATGCTATGGAGATCGTCGGCATCAAGCCCGATCGTCTGAGCACCACCATCACCGGTCTGGAGATGTTCCGTAAGTCTCTGGACTTCGCTGAGGCTGGCGATAACATCGGCGCTCTGCTGCGTGGTGTTGATCGTACCCAGATCGAGCGTGGTCAGGTTCTGGCTAAGCCCGGTTCCGTGCACCCCCACAAGACCTTCGAGTCTCAGGTGTACGTTCTGACCAAGGACGAAGGCGGCCGTCACACCCCGTTCTTCTCCAACTATCGTCCTCAGTTCTACTTCCGCACCACCGACGTGACCGGTATCATCACTCTGCCCGAAGGCACTGAGATGTGCATGCCCGGCGATAACGTCATGATGCACGTTGAGCTGCTGACCCCTGTTGCTATGGAAGAGGGCCTGCGTTTCGCTATCCGTGAGGGTGGCCGTACCGTTGGTTCTGGCGTTGTTGGCAAGATCATTGAGTGATTTTGACCCTTCGCGCCTTTCCTAAGGCTAAAGGTTAAACTTACGAGAGACCTTCCCATTCCGGAGAGTGGGAACGCTCTTTTTGTTTATACCAGCCCTTCTGCGCCTGTCGCAGAAGGGCTTTTTCGTTTTGATAAAAAGCAGCTTTACAAATTTTGGTTGTTGTGATACACTTGAAACAGAATAAATCTCCGGAGGGTGTAAACGATGGCCTTTGATTATAAGAAAGAATACAAGGAATTTTATCTGCCGCCGAAGCAACCAACGCTTGTGACCATCCCGCCCATGAATTTTGTGGCGGTGCAGGGAAAAGGCGACCCCAATGAGCCGGATGGCGAATACCAGGCAGCGATGGAGCTGCTGTACGGCATTGCATTCACCATCAAGATGAGCTATAAGGGGAGTCACAAGATCGACGGTTACTTCGAATATGTCGTTCCGCCGCTGGAGGGCCTGTGGCATCAGGCAGGTGTTGATGGGGTGGACTACGCCCACAAGGAAACATTCGAGTGGACGTCGATGATCCGCCTGCCGGAGTTCGTGACGAAAGCTGAGTTTGACTGGGCTGTGCAGGAAGCGACCGCCAAAAAACGGAAGGATTTCTCGAAGGCGGAATTCTTCCATTATGACGAGGGGCTTTGTGTTCAGTGTCTGCACCTTGGTCCATACGACAGTGAGCCGGAAACACTGCGCCAGATGGACGCTTTTGCGGAGGCACAGGGATACGCAGTTGACTTTGCAGCCCGACGCCACCACGAGATCTATCTCTCCGACCCTCGCCGCACGGATCCGGAAAAGTGCAAGACAGTCCTGCGGCACCCAATTCGAAAAAAATAAATCCGGTCAAATCCACAAAAGATGTCGATTTTGGTTGTGAAATGTGCTATACTGTTCTTATCTATAAAAGCACACCTGCAACAGGGAGGAGAATATCATGCAGCATGAAACTGTCATCGTGCTGGACTTTGGCGGCCAGTACAATCAGCTGATCGCGCGCCGCGTCCGCGAGAACAATGTCTACTGTGAAATCTATTCCTATAAAACCGATCTGTCGGTTATCAAGGCAAAGAACCCCAAGGGTATCATCTTTACCGGTGGCCCCAACAGCGTTTATCTGGAGGATTCCCCCACGATCGACCCTGAGATCTTCAACTGGGGTGTGCCTGTGCTGGGCATCTGTTACGGCAGCCAGCTGATGATGCATCTGCTGGGCGGCCATGTCTGCCGCGCACCGGAGCGCGAGTACGGCAAGACTGAGGTGTTCGTGGACACGAACAGCAAGATGTTCACCGATGTGCAGCCCTCCACTATTTGCTGGATGAGCCACAACGACTATATTGAGCAGGCAGCGCCCGGCTTTAAGATCACTGCTCACACGGTCAACTGCCCGGTAGCTGCGGCAGAGAACGCCGAGAAGGGCCTGTACGCGGTCCAGTTCCATCCGGAAGTGCTGCATACTGCGGAAGGCAAGAAGATGCTGCGCAACTTCGTGTACAACGTCTGCGGCTGCACCGGCGACTGGAAGATGGACTCCTTTGTGGAAAACAACGTCAAGGCCCTGCGTGAGCGCATCGGCGATGGCAAGGTGCTGTGCGCCTTGTCCGGCGGCGTGGATTCCTCCGTTCTGGCAGCTATGCTGGCTAAGGCCATCGGCAAGCAGCTGACCTGCGTGTTCGTGGATCACGGTCTGCTGCGTAAGAACGAGAAGGAAGAGGTCTGCTCTGTATTCGGCCCGGGCAATGCCAATGGCTTTGATATCAACTTTATCTGTGTGGATGCCCGCGAACGCTACTTTGCAAAGCTGGCTGGTGTTACCGAGCCGGAGCGCAAGCGCAAGATCATCGGCGAAGAGTTCATCCGTGTGTTTGAAGAGCAGGCCAAGAAGATCGGCAAGGTGGATTTCCTGGCACAGGGTACCATTTACCCGGATGTCGTTGAGAGCGGTCTGGGCGGTGAGTCCACTGTTATCAAGAGCCACCACAACGTCGGCGGTCTGCCCGACACCGTGGACTTCAAGGAGTTGGTGGAGCCGCTGCGCAACCTGTTCAAAGACGAGGTGCGTCAGGCCGGCCGTGAGCTGGGCCTGCCCGAATATTTGGTCAGCCGTCAGCCGTTCCCCGGCCCGGGTCTTGGCATCCGCATCATCGGCGAAGTGACCCCGGAGAAGGTGGCTATCGTGCAGGATGCCGACGCGATCTGGCGTGAGGAGATCGCAAAGGCAGGTCTGGATAAGGAGATCAGCCAGTACTATGCAGCCTTGACCAACATGCACAGTGTGGGCGTCATGGGCGACGAGCGCACCTATGATTACGCTGTGGCGCTGCGTGCTGTGACCACCACCGACTTTATGACCGCGGAGAGCTATAATATGCCTTGGGATGTTCTGGGCACTGTTACCAGCCGCATCGTCAATGAGGTCAAGCATGTGAACCGCGTGTTCTATGATTGCACCGGTAAGCCGCCGGCAACCATTGAGCTCGAGTAATCTGCAAACCCTGAAAAGTATTGATGCAATGCAATATTTTGAGAGCCAAAAGGCTCTCTGATACTGCTTTGATACTATCAGGCGATTATTCATAAAGAGAGACATGAGAATGCCCTCTGAGAAACGGTAAGTTTTTCAGAGGGCATTTTTGTGTCTTTTATTCTTTACGCCACTTTTTCTTCGGCTCGTACCGGCCGCAGCCGTCGGCGGTCTGAGGCCAGTTGAGCTTCCATTCCAGATACTCTTCCTTGGTGATCTCGCCCTCCCGGAGCTGCTTCTTACGGAGCTGCCACTCCTTCAGGAAATCATCCAGCAGGCGATAGCGGAAGCTGACTGCCATGTGCTTTTCCGGGAGATCCGGGTCGGTGGTGTCTGTGACCTCATAGAGCCGGGTGCCGGGGTAGTGCTCGTCCAGCTCGAACAGAGTGTACATCACATCCTCTGCGGCGTACAGGGTCGGCTCATAGAGGGAACGGTAGTTCACGTCCAGCACCTCCGCAATCTTGCGGAGCAACTCTTCTTTAGGAGTGCGGGTGTTGCTTTCGTATTGTGCGATGCGGATGTCTGCGCTTTTCTCCTCAAACCCGATGGCAATGCCCAGTTCTTTCTGGGTCATACCTCGGAGGTTGCGGGCACGTTTGATGCGGTCACCGACTGCCATGCGATTGCCTCCTGACTTAAACATATTTGTTGAACCCAGTATAGCACAGAAAAACAGGAGGTGCAATAGAAAATAAACAAAAAAGTTTAAGATTTTACCCGAAAACCTCTTGACTTAACGGAATGTGTTTAGTATAATGAGAACACAAAAAGATAAGCAAAAATGCTTAGTAAAATTGAATGACCGCCAAACTGACCCAAACCGCCAAGACCTTCCGAAAGGAAGCGAGCGCTCCGTAAGGGGACGGCACAGCACCGCAAAGGGGATATGCCTGCCGGAAGTCAGCGAGGATGAAGCGGCACCGAAACGAAACCGACAAGGAAAGGACAAAAAATGGCAAACAGCATTTTTATCAAGGCAGACGAGCTGGCAAAGGAACTGGACATCTCGCAGGGTCTGGCGTACAAGATGATTGCCCAGTGGAACGAGGAACTGAGGGCCAAGGGCTACACGACCGTGGGAGGCCGGGTAAGCAGGAGGTACTATCAGGAGAAAATCTACGGGGCAGGGGAGGAGTGATAGGATGCCAGCCTACAAGGACAACAGGCAGGGCACATGGTACGCTTCCTTCTACTTCGAGAACTGGCAAGGTGTGAAGCAGAAGAAGCTGAAACGGGGGTTTGCCACCAAGAAGGACGCTCTGGCGTGGGAGCGGGAGTTCCTTCTTCAGCAGGCGGCAGACCTGACCATGACCTTTGAAGCCTTCGTGGAAATTTATATCACGGACAAGAAAAAGCGACTCCGGGAAAACACCTGGTCTACCAAAGAGCACATCATCCGAACGAAAATCTTACCGTATTTCAAAGAAAAGCGGCTCAGCGAGATCAAGCCGCGGGATGTGATCGCATGGCAGAACGAGATGCTGAACTACCGGGACAAAAACGGCAAGGCCTACTCGCCGACCTACCTCAAGACGCTCCATGGACAGCTCAGTGCCATTCTGAACCACGCCGTCCGGTTCTACGGGCTGAAATCAAACGCAGCGGCCACAGCCGGGTGCATGGGGTCGGAAAAGCACAAGGAAATGCTCTTCTGGACAAAGGAGGAGTACCTCAAGTTCGCGGAAGCGATGATGGACAAGCCGCAATCCTATTACGCTTTTGAGGTCCTCTACTGGTGTGGCATCCGGGAGGGCGAGCTGCTGGCTCTGACTCCGGCAGACTTCGACTTGGACAAGGGGCTGCTCTCCATCACCAAATCCTATCAAAGGCTGAAAGGCCGGGATGTGATCACCGACCCGAAAACACCCAAGAGCGTCCGGGTCATCCAGATGCCGCAGTTTCTGACGGACGAGATCAGAGACTATCTGAAATCCCTCTACAAAGTCCAGCCAGACCAGCGGATCTTTGAGGTGACCAAGAGCTACCTGCACCACGAGATGGACAGGGGAGCCAAGGAGGCCGGGGTGAAGCGGATACGAATCCACGACCTGCGGCACTCCCATGTATCACTGTTGATCGAGATGGGCTTCTCGGCTCTGGCAATCGCAGACCGGGTGGGGCATGAGAGTGTGGACATCACCTATAAGTACGCCCACCTCTTCCCCTCAAAGCAGCAGGAGATGGCGCAGAAGCTGGACATGGAGCGAAGGGAGGGATGAAGATGGAACGAGTACTCGACCAGCAAGGCCGCTGGCGGAACAAGGTGGTGGCCTTCCGAATGTCCCCGGAAGAGGACGAGGTTCTGGAAGCCAAAGTAAAGCTCTCCGGGTTGACCAAACAGGAGTATATCATCCGCCGCCTGACTGACCGGGAGATCACCGTGGTAGGCAACCCAAGGGTCTACAAAGCCCTACGAGGCCAGATGGAGCTGATCTATCAGGAATTGCAGCGGCTGGCCGTGGATGAAGAAGTCCCGCCGGACTTGCTGGAGACCCTGCAAATGGTAGCTCTGACGTTGAACGGACTTAAGGAGGAATGCGAATGACGGACAATAGAAAAACGACCGTACCGGGTGCATCTGTTGGCGCAGATGCGGTACAGTCGTCTTCAAAAATCAACACCAATATTATAACAAATTCGGACAAGCAAATCAATCTGCAAGCCGCGAAAAAGTCAAACAATTTCGGGCTGAACACGGTATCAATGACCGAGCTGTACGACACGGTGTATCCACCCCGGAAACCCATCGTGAACGACCTGCTGTACAGTGGCACCTACCTCTTTGTAGGTGCGCCCAAGGTGGGCAAGTCCTTCTTCATGGGGCAGCTCGCCTACCATGTGGCGATGGGGCTTCCGTTGTGGGAGTACGAGGTGCATCAAGGCACCGTCCTCTATCTGGCGTTGGAGGATGATTACGCCCGGCTGCAGCGGCGGCTCTCCCGGATGTTCGGGGTAGAGGAGACCAACAATCTCTACTTCGCAACGCAAGCTAAGTCCGTGAGCGAGGGACTTGACCAGCAGTTGGAAGGATTCATCCGGGAGCACCCGGATGTACGGCTCATCATCATCGACACCCTGCAGAAGGTGCGGGAGATCGGCGGTGACCGATACAGCTACGCCAGCGACTACGAGATCGTGACCAAACTGAAAACTTTCAGCGACAGGTACGGCATCTGCCTGCTGGTGGTTCATCACACCCGGAAGATGGAAGCCGAGGACAGCTTTGATATGATCTCCGGCACCAACGGTCTGTTGGGTGCAGCGGATGGCGCGTTCATCATGCAGAAGAAGCGGCGCACGGACAACACCGCACTACTGGACATCGTGGGGCGTGACCAGCCGGATCAGGAGCTGACATTGGAGTTCAACCGGGAACGCTGCGTGTGGGAGTTCCAAGGAGCCGAAACGGAACTTTGGAAGCTGCCGCCCGACCCGCTTCTGGAAGCGGTGGCAAAGATGCTCACCCCGGAACAGCCAGAGTGGAGCGGTACGCCCACGGAGCTGCTGGAACGTCTGCCGGGTGTGAGCATACAGGCAAACATCCTGACCCGGAAGCTGAACGTGAGTGCCGACAGGCTCTACAACGATTATGGAATTCGGTACGAAAGCAAGCGCACCCATGAGGGCAGAGTGGTCAAATTAACGCTGGAAAATTCTGGGGCGTGACGATTCGTGACGGTTGTGACGGTATTTTTGCTACTATGTAAAATACCGTCACAATCGACACAACCGACACGGGATGGTGATAATGATGAAAAATGTGCAGATTTCGCAGGAACTTTTCGTCGCCTTGCTGCATTATCATTTGAGCGGCGAAAATGAGTACGAAGAGGTCATTGAGCAGGGTCTGGAGCAAAAATTGGATGCGATGCTGCGGCATGAGCTGTATGCCCAGTACAAGACAGCACCCACCGAGGAACAGCGGGAGCAGGCTCGGCAGGAGTATCTGGACAGACGAGGCGTGCCAGAAAGCTTCCGCTGGTGAGTCCCTCTATTGGCAAAGTACAGGAGCGTGTCACGCTCCTGTGAATGCAATCACGCAGGAAGGTGGTGTTGGACCGGGCAGCGGCGAGGTACAGCGAAACCCCGTCCGCAGACGGAAGCCCCCGGCAGGGCGCAAAGGCATCTTTTGATGGACGGAACGTCTGTCAAAAGTGCTTTTGCGTTACTTTCGACGAAAGTAACAAAGCCTTTGCCGTGTCCGGCACCAGTTACTTCCACAGAGAAAGGACGTGCGATTGAAAAGAACCATTTCCGCAATGCGGGGTCCCGGCTCCCTCAACCATAACCGGAGAAGTTTCACCGCTGAAAACGTTGACCCGAAGCGCAGCAGCCTGAATGTCGTGTACCGGGATGAGCCGATTCAGAAGGTGTACCACGAACTGTTTGACGAGGCAGTGAAGCGTTACAATGCCAAGCAGAAGCGCAAGGACCGCTGTATCACCGACTACTATGAGCACCTGCGGACAGGCAAGCAGGAAAAGCTTTTCCATGAGCTGATCGTCCAGATCGGCAACAAAGATGATATGGGTGTCCTGACCGAGAATGGCGCACTGGCAAAGGAACTGCTGGACGAGTATATGCAGGGCTTCCAAGAACGTAACCAGACACTGCGGGTGTTCGGAGCGTTCCTCCACATGGACGAAGCCACGCCCCATCTGCACATCGATTTCGTGCCGTATGTGTCCGGCTGGAAGGGCAAAGGATTGGACACCAAGGTTTCCCTGAAGCAGGCTCTGAAGGCCTTGGGCTTTGCAGGCGGCTCTAAACGGGAATCCGAGCTGAACCAGTGGATCAACGCCGAGAAAGAGCAGCTTGCCAGAGTCATGGAACGGCATGGCATTGAGTGGGAACAGAAAGGCGCCCACGAAGAACATCTGTCAGTGCTGGACTTCAAGAAGCAGGAGCGCACCAAAGAGGTGGCTGCGCTGGAAGCGGCCAAGCAGGAGTGCCAGACCGACCTGACCGAGATGCAGGAACAGCTGGAAACAGCGCAGACAGCCGTAGAAGCCGCTGAACAGCGGGTACAGAAAGCAGAGCTGACCTACCAGAAGCAGAGCCAGAAGCTGAACAAGCTGGCTCCCATTATGGAAGGTTTGGAAAACCTGTCAGCGCAATACTCCCAGCGGCCAGAAGAATGGGTGCCAGAAGCAGCCACATTTGAGACCGCCAAGAGCTATCGGGAGAAGAAGGCCATGCCGCTGATCCAGAAGTTGGTGAAGGTACTCTTTGCCCTCCATCGGAAGTACTGGGAGGTCAAGGATGAGAGGGATAAGTATCTGCACTTCTATCAGGACGAGAAGAAAGCTACCCATCATCTAAGCCAGCGGCTGAAAGAGGCGGAGGCTGAAAACTCTCAGCTCTATGCGATGAAACGTGATTTCAGGCGAGTATGGAACTATTTCGGTGCCGAAAAGATGCAGCAGGTCATTGGGCTTATGAGGGAGCAGGAGCAGACCGCGGATAGAAGCCAGAAGAAGAACAGACAGAACAGCGTAGAGCTGTAAGCATAGCAGACCCCCGCCAGCGGATGTTGGCGGGGGTCTGTACATATAAGTGATATTTTACTCAAAAAGTTCCGGGGCAATATCCGTCAGAGCAAATCCGGGAATGTCTTTCTCGTCTTTGTAGGTGCCATCTTCAGCCAGAAACTCGACCTTTGCAAAGTCCGCAACTGGAATCTCAGATTCACAGACATACCAGTTCAGGTAGTCATTAGCGGTTTGTTTGAGGGTTGAGGCAACGCTGCGGTCAGCGTTATACTTGTCGCAGAAAGTGCGCCAAGGCAGATATCGCCAGATTTTACCATTGGTCTTGATGGTAATGCGGCACATGATTTTGTCGTTGGACAGACCGGTGTTTTTTGCACCGGCATGGTCATTGGCAGTCAGCCAGACGACAGGATGATAGTTTTCATATTTGTCAACGGCTTTGATGCCAATTTCATGCCCATTGAAGTACAGCGGCTCCTGATGGAAAGTTGCACCATCGTACTTTAGGTTGGAAGGCGTCAGCACTAATTTCCCAGTGGCCGAAATCATCCGATATTTGATAAGGCTGGTGTAGTGATACAGGTTTTCAGGCAGCTTGGTCTTTTTCACTTTCATTTGTTTCCCTCCAAAATCGTAGATGCTTACTAATACGAAACACCGTCTGAGATGCAGATAGTGGACGAGATTGAAAAAAGTGTACACTATCTCGCTGAAAAAAGCAATAGAAATTTTTATCGGCTTGCAATCACGGAAAAGCTGTGGTACGCTTTACTAGGATAGTATAAAGGGAAAGTATATCCTTTTTGGGAAAAACACCATGGTGTACCAATAGTGGTACATTTACTATGTTAAAATGAAAGAAAACAATGCGGAAATCCGCATTTGATGGAGGAAATAAAAATGGTAGACACCAAAAAAGAGCAGGAACGCGAAGAGCTGCACCGTGCAATCTGGGCGATTGCGGATGATCTGCGCGGCGCAGTGGACGGATGGGATTTTAAGAGCTACGTTCTCGGTACGATGTTCTACCGTTATATTTCGGAGAACATCGCCAGCTATATCAATCAGGGCGAAATTGATGCAGGCAACCCGGATTTCCGCTATGAAGATATGTCTGATGCAGAGGCAGAGCAGGCACGGGAAGGACTGGTACAGGAAAAAGGGTTCTTCATCCTGCCCAGTGAGCTGTTCTGCAATGTGCGGGCAAAAGCGGCCAGCGATGAAAACCTCAACGAAACGTTGGAAACGGTGTTCCGGCACATTGAGGAATCCGCAAAGGGCAGCTCCTCTGAGGGACAGTTTGCAGGGCTGTTTGATGATTACGATGTCAACAGCAATAAGCTGGGTGCGACCGTTGCCAAGCGCAATGAGAAGCTCGTGAAACTGCTGAACGGCGTGGCAGATATGAACCTTGGCGATGTGAAAGAGCATGACATTGATGCCTTTGGCGATGCCTACGAATACCTGATGACCATGTACGCCAGCAATGCAGGCAAGTCCGGTGGCGAGTTCTTTACGCCTGCTGATGTTTCGGAGCTGCTGACCCGGCTGGGTACCGTAGGCAAGAAGGAAATCAACAAGGTATATGACCCGGCCTGTGGTTCCGGTTCGCTGCTGCTGAAGGCAGAAAAGGTGCTGGGACGGGATGCCGTGCGCAATGGTTTCTTTGGACAAGAAATCAACATCACAACGTACAACCTGTGCCGCATCAATATGTTCCTGCACGACATTGAATTTGACAAATTCGACATTGCCTGTGAGGACACGCTGACCAATCCGCAGCACTGGGATGATGAACCTTTTGAGCTGATCGTATCGAATCCGCCGTACTCCATCAAGTGGGCCGGTGACGAGAATCCGCTGCTCATCAATGACCCTCGCTTTGCTCCGGCAGGTGTGCTGGCTCCGAAGAGCAAAGCGGACTTGGCGTTTATCATGCATTCGTTGGCATGGCTGGCTTCCAACGGTACGGCAGCAATCGTCTGTTTCCCCGGCATCATGTACCGTGGCGGCGCAGAGCAGAAGATCCGCAAATATCTGGTGGACAACAACTTCATTGACTGCATCATTCAGCTGCCGAGCAACCTGTTCTTTGGTACCAGTATTGCCACCTGCATCATGGTGCTGAAAAAGGGTAAAACGGACAATAAGGTGCTGTTCATTGATGCTTCTTCCGAGTGCGTCAAGGTGACGAACAACAACAAACTCACCCCGGAGAACATTAACAAAATAGTGGACACCTTTGCACAGCGGGCAGAAGAAGCACACTTCTCCCATCTGGCGGAGTATTCCGAGGTGCAGGAAAATGACTATAACCTGTCGGTTTCCACTTATGTGGAGGCTAAGGACACCCGTGAGAAGATCGACATTGTAAAGCTGAACGCTGAAATTGCACAAATCGTAGCACGGGAGAATGAACTGCGAGCCGCCATTGACCAGATCGTGGCAGAAATCGAGGGCTGAGATGGAAAGCAAGAAGAAAGATTCTGCATTGGTACGTTCTTCTGCGGCTGAATACCTGACCTTTGTTGCCTCTACGGGTGAGGACAAGGACAGCATTGAGATGCGCTACGAGGATGAAAACATCTGGCTGACGCAAAAGATGATGGCGACCCTTTACGATGTGGGGCTTCCGACCATCAATGAGCATATCAAAAAGATTTATGCTGACCATGAGCAGGACGAAGCGGCAACTATTCGGAAATTCCGAATAGTTCAAAATGAGGGTGGCCGACAGGTTGCTCGCAGCGTGAACCACTATAATCTGCAAATGATTATTGCGGTCGGCTTCAAGGTGAACAACCAGCGGGCGGTGCGGTTCCGTGTCTGGGCAAATCAGATCGTGGAGCAGTATACTATCAAGGGCTGGGCAATGGACGAAGAACGCCTGAAAAACGGTGGCACAGTCCTGACCAAGAAATACTTTGAAGAGCAGTTGGAGCGCATCCGGGAGATCCGCATTTCGGAGCGCAACTTCTACCAGAAACTTACTGACATTTACGCTACTTCGCTGGATTATGACCGCAATGCGCTGACCACAAAAGAGTTCTTTGCGAAGGTGCAGAATAAGATGCACTATGCCGTGCATCGCCATACGGCGGCAGAACTGATCTATGAACGTGCCGATGCCGAAAAGCCGCACATGGGGCTTCACACATGGAAGGACGCTCCCAACGGCAAAATCAAAAAGAGCGATGTTTCGGTAGCGAAAAACTACCTGACCGAAGATGAAATGAAGTCCATGGAGCTGATCGTTTCGGCATACCTCGACCTTGCCGAGAACCGTGCCCGCCGTCATATTCCCATGACCATGGAGGACTGGGCCAAGCGGCTGGACATCTATTTGCAGGCAGATGATCTGGAAGTGCTGAAGGATGCAGGCAAAATCTCGGCACAGCTTGCAAAGATGCACGCCGAAACGGAGTTTGAAAAGTACCGTGTGGTGCAAGATCGGCTGTACCAGAGCGATTTTGACAGGTATTTGGAGGAAAACCTAGAGTAAAGATGAGCCTTGAGATTTGGAGTTTCGTAGTGGATGTGCTCTCATTGATTGCAACAGTTGTATTGACAGTTGCAATCTATTGGCTACAGCGCTCACATGAAAAAGAACGTGAGCAAATGGAAGTGGAGGCGCAGAAAAAGGCTGCTGCTGAAGCGGCAAGAGTTTTTCTGATTGATAATGAGGATGAAATAGAGTATTTGCCGTTGTCGGCGATTGCAAAGAGTCTGAAACTCAAAAGAAAGCATCATAGAGCGATAACGACCAAGTTTTTAAGATGTAGTGAGGAAGTCCAAAAGGAAATCCTCAAGCAAGCCAATTTTCAGCCAATAGAAGTTTCCAAAGAACAGATAAGTGCTGCGTTGAAACTATTAAAAGACGATATTAAAACATACTATTTTGGTCGAGATGTTTTGTATGGTGGAGCTAAATACTTTCATTGGGGCATGGAACGTTATTCGGACGAAAAAACTGAAATAGTAAATCCATACAGATTTGAGGACATAAGGCGAACACACTTTTATCAAGGCGATTCACTCCGATTATTAAAAGACACGAGCTATAACGGAACGCTATACGGATATATGTATGATTACCTTCACTCCGCAGATTTGGGAAAGTCCAAATGGCTACTGCAGCCACCAATTGATATGGTTTGGTCGCAATGCAATTTGGCTGGATGCCCGGAAGAAATAATGACATTCTGGACGATGCGAATCGTTATTGACTGTTGCCGGGTATTTGCTGAATCAGAAGAAGATATTATTTTCGATGAAGATTTGATCGAAACACAGGAAGATATGTATTATTATGCGGTGATGGCGTTGTATAGTACTTACATTGCAAAGAAAGTAGAGAGTGCGAATGAGTAAGCTGGAAGAACTGATTCAGGAACTTTGCCCGGATGGTGTACAAGTATTTCGCTTGGAAGAAATAGCGCATTACGCAAAGACCAGAATAGATTGCAAAACTATAAATGAAGATAACTATGTTGGTGTAGAAAATCTTCTTCAGAATAAAGCCGGAAAAACGAAAGCAACTTCAGTCCCAACAACGGGAATGGTGATTGCGTATCAAAAAAATGATATTTTGATTGGTAATATCCGGCCATATCTCCGTAAAGTTTGGCTTGCAGACTGTGAAGGCGGCACAAATGGAGATGTGTTGACCGTTCAAATTGAAGATACAGAAAAAGTACTTCCGCAGTTTTTGTATTATGTGCTGTCATCTGAGAAGTTCTTTTTATATGATATCCAGAACTCAAAAGGTGCCAAAATGCCAAGAGGAAGCAAAGACGCGGTAATGAAGTTTGAGGTTCCACTTCCGCCGCTTGAAATTCAGCGTGAAATTGTCAGTATCTTAGACAATTTCACGGAGCTTACAGCGGAGCTTACAGCGGAGCTTACAGCTAGAAAGACACAGTATAGCTTTTACCGAGAAAAGTTGTTAGATATGACTAAAGTGAAAGCGATGATGGTTGAAATTGCTGATCTTGGAAAGTGGTCTGGCGGCAAAACTCCCTCGATGGCTGAAATGAAATACTGGGAAGGTGGTACGATTCCGTGGGTATCTTCAAAAGATGTTAAGCAGCCGATTTTGTCAGATACGATTGACCACATCACGAATGCAGCGGTTGATGAAGCATCTATGACGGTATATCCTGCTGGGAGTGTGGCAATCGTTACACGGTCAGGAATTTTGAGGCACACATTCCCGGTTACTTATATTCCGTTTGAAACGACGGTAAATCAGGACATTAAAATTCTGGTGACAAAAGAAGGGATATCTTCTCGGTATGTTTCCCATGCGTTGCAAGCCTATGGAGAGAACATTCGCAGAACGACCAAGAAACAGGGCGGGACAGTTGATTCTCTTGATTTTCAGAAAGTTTTGGCCTATAAAATTCCCGTTCCACCTCTTGATGTCCAAAATCGCATTGTGAATGTGCTGGACAACTTTGAGAAAATTTGCTCTGACCTCAATATCGGCTTGCCTGCTGAAATTGAAGCCCGTCAAAAGCAGTACGAGTATTACCGAGATAAGCTCTTGACATTTGCAGAAACTGGTAACACAATCTTGAGCAGAGCAGAGCAGAGCAGAGCAGAGCAGAGCAGAGCAGAGCAGAGCAGAGCAGAGCAGAGCAGAGCAGAGCAGAGCAGAGCAGAGCAGAGCAGAGCAGAGCAGAGCAGAGCAGAGCAGAGCAGAGCACTGATTAAGCTCTTGCAGTATGTGTTTGGCTATGCGGTTGTTTCTCTGCAAGATGTAGTAAAGAACAGCTGCTCTGGCGGAACACCGAAAAAAGGCGTATCAGAATATTACGAGGACGGGAATATTCCTTGGCTGAGGACGCAGGAAGTGGTATTCCGGGATATTTGCAAGACGGAGTGCTTCATTACGGAGAGTGCAGTAAAAAATTCTGCGGCAAAGTGGATTCCAGAGAACTGCGTAATAGTTGCAATTTCGGGCGCGACTGCTGGAAGATGTGCAATCAATAAAATTCCGCTGACAACAAACCAGCATTGTTTGAATCTTGAAGTTGACCCGGAGATGGCGTTGTACAGATATGTGTACTATTGCATCTGTGCAAAGCAGGAAGAACTTCTTGCGAAAAAGGAAGGCGCACGCGGAGATTTGAACTCGACTAGAATTTTGAGTCTGCAAATTGATCTTCCGGCCCTTGAAGAACAAAAACGAATTGTTTCTATTCTTGACCGTTTTGATGCTATCTGCAATGATTTGACCAGCGGCCTGCCCGCGGAGATTGAGGCAAGGCAAAAGCAGTATGAGTACTATCGGGATAAGCTTTTGACATTCGAAGAAAGAGGATGATGGTTGTGGGATTAGAACAAGTGGCCTCAGTTGTTATATCATTGATATCTCCAGTAGCAGTTGCTGCTGTGACTGCTTTTCTGACATCCAGGAACGCTAGAGAAAATGAAATGAGAAAGCTCCTCCATGAGAAAAGACTTGAATTGTACATGAGCTTTTATGAACAAGTGGAGCGATGCTTAAAGAACAGACAAATTGTCTTTGAACAGGAATATTTTCAGAAGATTGGGACTTACAAAGCGAAAATGACTTTGATGGCCTCAGAAAACACAAGAAAGGCATTTGACGAATTCTTTTGGCTCATTCGGCAAAAGTGGACGGATTATCATAAATATTCCTTGGGAAATGATCCTGCGTTCGATGAAAGTCGCCACCATACGACATATGATGAAAATGGAAACGAATCGGAATGGGTAGATGTTAGTCGGGAAGAATTGGATGCCTTTAATGATGAAATTCGGCGATATAAGAAAACAAATAAACCGGCGAAAGAAGTCATAGAAAAATATGCGGAAGAAATATATCAGTCTATGAGAAATGATTTGGGAAGCAATCTGAAGTAGGAGGAATTTGAAATGTCCTTTTTCAATATCGTTGCGGCTACCAATGAGGATACCGTTGTTGCTGCCTATGAACCCTCCAAGGTGCGCTCTGACAGCTACCAAAGAGAGGCGGAACTGGAAAAAGAGTTTATCCGGCTGTTGTGCGAGCAGGGCTACACCTATCTGCCGCTGCATACCGAGGATGAACTGATTGCTAACCTCCGCAGCCAACTGGAAGAGCTGAACCACTACCGGTTTTCCGATACGGAGTGGCAGCAGTTTTTCAGTGATGTAATTGCCAACCCCAACGAGCATATTCCCGAAAAGACCCGGAAGATTCAGGAAGATAATGTGCAGGTATTGCACCGGGATGATGGAAGTTCCAAAAATATCACACTGATCGACAAAAAGAACATCCACAACAACCGCCTGCAGGTCATCAATCAGTATGAGGTAAAACAAGCAGACGGCGCACGGCATGATAACCGCTACGATGTGACGATTTTGGTCAACGGCTTTCCGCTGGTTCATGTGGAACTGAAGCGGCGCGGGGTGGCCATCCGGGAGGCGTTCAACCAGATCAACCGCTATCAGCGGGATTCGTTCTGGGCGGGCTGCGGTTTGTACGAGTATGCGCAGATTTTCGTGATCTCCAACGGCACAAATACCAAGTACTACTCCAACAGCACCCGCTACAATGCCATCAAGGACGCCAAACACGGCAAGACGAAAAAGGAAAAGACCAGCAACAGCTTTGAATTTACCTCCTACTGGGCCGATGCAAACAACCGCGTGCTAACGGATCTGATCGACTTTACCCGGACATTCTTTGCAAAGCACACGATCCTGAGCGTGCTGACCCGGTACTGTATCTTTACCTCAGAAAAGATGCTGATGGTGATGCGCCCATATCAGATCACGGCAACCGAGAGGATATTGAACCGCATCGAGATCGCTAACAATTACAAAAAGTATGGCACTATCGAGGGCGGTGGCTACATCTGGCACACCACTGGATCCGGCAAGACGTTGACCTCCTTCAAAACGGCACGGCTGGCATCGCAGTTGCCCTACATCGACAAGGTGTTGTTTGTGGTAGACCGCAAGGATTTGGACTACCAGACTATGAAAGAGTATGACCGCTTCGAGAAGGGCGCGGCAAACTCCAACACCAGCACCACGATTCTGAAACGCCAGTTGGAAAACCCGGAAGCACATATCATCATTACCACCATCCAGAAGCTGGCGACCTTCATCAAGAAAAATCCGGGGCATGAAGTCTACCAGAAGCACGTTGTAATCATCTTTGACGAGTGCCACCGCAGCCAGTTCGGTGATATGCACAAGGCCATTGTTCACAATTTCAAAAAGTACCACCTGTTCGGCTTTACAGGAACGCCGATTTTTGCAGTCAACGCAGGAAGCTCCACTGATCCACGCTATTTCACCACGGCGCAGACGTTCGGCGACCAACTGCACACCTACACTATCGTGGATGCCATCAACGACAAGAATGTGCTGCCATTCCGTGTGGATTACATCAAGACGATGGATGCAGAGCCAGACATGGACGATAAACAGGTTTGGGATATCGACCGGGAAAAGGCATTCATGGCTCCCAAGCGTATTTCTCTGGTGACAAAGTACATCCTCGACCACTTCGACCAGAAAACCTATCGGGGAGACAAATCGTATGAGTTTAATCTGCTGACGAATGTGGCAGAGGTGGCCTCTGCCCAGCGTGGTGCGGTGGAGGAAATTAAGCAAAAACAGCGCGTCAGCGGTTTTAATTCGATTTTCTGCGTGGCTTCTGTGCCGATGGCAAAGCTGTATTATCAGGAGTTCAAAAAACAGATGGCGGCAGACCCAACCAAGCGGCTGCGCATTGCTACCATTTACAGCTATGGAGCCAACGAAGCGGAAACGGATGGCATTCTGGACGAGGAAAACCCGGAAGATACCTCCAACCTTGACCAGAGCAGCCGGGATTTCCTGGACGCAGCCATTCAGGATTACAACGAGATGTTCCACACGAACTACTCGACCGATGGCGAACGGTTCCAGAATTACTACAAAGATGTATCGCTCCGCATGAAAAATAAAGAGCTTGACCTGCTGATCGTGGTCAATATGTTCCTGACGGGCTTTGATGCCACGACCCTGAATACCCTTTGGGTGGACAAAAACCTGAAGATGCACGGTCTGATTCAGGCGTTCAGCCGGACGAACCGTATCTTGAACAGCATCAAGACCTTTGGCAATATCGTCTGCTTCCGCAATCTGCAAAAGCGGGTGGATGCGGCAATTTCGCTGTTTGGAGATAAAAATGCGGGCGGCATCGTTCTGTTGCGCAAATATGCGGACTACTACCACGGTTATATGGACGAGCAGAGAAAATACCATCAGGGCTATACGGACATGATCGATGACCTGACGCAGAAGTTCCCGCTGACAGAGCCGCAAATCAACGGGGAGCAGAACCAGAAGGACTTTATCGTGCTGTTTGGTGCACTGCTGCGGATGCGGAACCTGCTGTCCTCCTTTGATGATTTCAAGGGCAACGAACTGATCTCTGAACGGGATTTACAGGACTATTTGGGCCGCTATCAAGATTTGCGGGATGAATGGCGTAACAAGAAGCACGATGAAACCAAAGAGGACATCACGGATGATGTGGTGTTCGAGGTGGAACTGATTCGGCAGGTCGAAATTAACATTGACTACATTCTGATGCTGGTCAAAAAGTACCATGACACCCATTGCGATGATAAAGAAGTGCTCATCACGATTCGCAAGGCGATTGATGCCAGCCCGGAACTGCGTAGCAAAAAGCAGCTGATTGAAACGTTTATTGCAGGGGTCAGCGATGTGGATGACGTGATGGCAGAGTGGAATACCTTTGTGTCCGAACAGCGAGAGAAAGAGCTTACAAAGATCATCCAAGAGGAAAAGCTAAAGGAGCCGGAGACGCGCAAGTATCTGGCCAATGCGTTCCGTGATGGCGAGATCAAAACTGTGGGCACTGACATTGATAAGCTGATGCCGCCTGTTTCCCGTTTCGGCGGCGGTGGCCGGGCGCAGAAAAAACAGGGTGTGATCGACAAGCTGAAAGGATTCTTTGACAAGTTCTTTGGGATTGGTGAAAGTTCATTTGAGGAGGGAAAACATGACTAAATGGTATAGAGGATAGTACTATAACGGTAACATCGATAATGGTGAGTAGAGAAAAATGGATATTTTTTCAACCAGAGAATTGGCAACGGCTTTTTGGGTTGGTGCGATTTTGATAGCTGTAGGAATGGCTATAGTTACCAATAAAAAGATAAGGCAGGGGTTTATAGGAGTTCTGAAATGCTTCTTCAACAGGAAGCTAAGGAAATTATGGGAAATATATTTCTTGTACATCGGAATAATCACGCTGATGTTTTCAAGGTCTCCAATATGGAAAAATATATATTTAAAAGATATTATTCTTTGGACGCTTTTTTCTGGATTGACTATTTGTATGAATGCAGTCGCTGGCGAAGCTGACGAAAAGTATATATCTAAAGTCCTTAAAGACAATATCAGATTTACTGTAGTCACGGAATTTCTATTGAGCACTTTTACATTTAGTCTTTGGGTTGAACTGATAATAATTCCGATAATGACAGCTATTACTTTGCTTGATGTAGTTGCAGCACAAAAAAGTGAGACAGTGGCCGTACATAAACTACTTCAAAGCGTGATAGCCTTTATTGGGCTATGTTTGGTATTTCAAACAGTAAAAGTGGGAATTCGGGAATATCGAGAACTCAATATGGTAGATACATTGGTGAGTTTTTTCATTCCGATGGTCTATTTGCTTTTTGTCACACCACTGGAATATGTTTTTGAACTATATTCAAAGTATGAAATGTTATTTATACGGATGTGTTTTAAAGAGCCGCGGGATAAAAAAGTGAAACGAAAAAGACACTTGAAGGTGATAAAAGCGTGCGGATTATCCGTTAGGAAAATTATACTGTTTCAAAAACAGTGCATACCACGAATGTATGTTTCAATGTCTGATTCGGAATTTGAGGCGTTGATAAGTCAGTTGGAAGAGATTTGTCAATAAAGTTAAAAGCTTGAAAATGTGTGAGCAATCGATTATAATATTGATAGAGGGTTCATTGGTTGTGTGATACTATCCTGATACTAAAAAATCAGCAAGCCACATCTAGCACAGCAATCTCATGAAAAAGTGAACATTCAAGAATAGCCTTACTAAACAAATTTGTTTAGTGAGAATCCGAGCTTACCGAGCTCGAGTAATGGAATATAAGAAAATAAAGCGTGTCTACGATTGAAAAATGATGAATTTCGGAAGAATGACATCACTTTGACATCACCTGCGGCAAAAAGCACCTGCTGGATGTGCCGGGAAATGGTAGCACGGTTTATTATCGAAGAATAATTTGAAAGCCCCGGAAAGTTACGAGAAATCGAAACTTTCCGGGGCTTTTTTGACATCATGACATCACAAAACAGACCGTGACATCACCTGTTTTCGGCCTAGCCGAGTGACATCAAATCGGATTCATCGTCATTGGAAGAGGGGGAGCCGATGGCCTCCAGCTTTGACACAAGCTCCTGCTGCTTGTTGGGGTACAAATGGGCATAGGTTCGCATGACGACGGGAACGGTGTCGCCGATTCGCCTTGCTACCAGAACGACGGAGTAGCCCAGCTCAATGCAGAGGGAAACATGACTGTGTCGCAGGTCATGAACGCGAATATCCGGCAGATAGGTGAGCTGAGTGCAGCGGGTCAGCTCCTTGTTGAGCGCTGTGCACGTCATGTAGAATACGCGGTCGTCCGGGGTCAGCCCGTAGAGCCGGGAACAGTAGGTGCGGAACTCTTCGGCCAACCAATGCGGAATAGGCACATTGCGGTTTCCGCCTTTCTTGCTGTTCTTAGTGGGGCCGAAGATGTCCTGCCCCTTTTTCTGTGGTAGGTCTTGTAGATGCGCAACTGGTCATCATCGGTCAGGTCTTTGGGCAACAGCGCCAGCATCTCGCCCTCGCGGCATCCCGTCCAGAACAGAATATCAAATGCCAGAAGATAGGCCTCGTTGCGGAATTCTTTCCGCAAAAGCTCGTACTGGTCTTTCGTGATGATAAGCATTTCTCCGGCGACGGAGGAACCCATGTAGCCAGCGGCATCGCACGGATTGAAACGCAGGCCGTAGAACGTCTGGGCATAGTTGAAGAGCGCGGTCAACTGTGCGTGGATGGTGTAGAGGTATGTTTCCGAATAGGGGAGGCCAGTGGCTTCGCCCATTTCTTTGATTCGCTGCTGCCAATCTCGAATATCAAGAGCAGTGATCTCGTTCATTTTCCGGTTTCCGAGAAGCGGAACGATTTTGGTGTCAAAAATATTTCGCTTAGTGTCCATTGTGGTGTCGCGGACATGGTGCTCCCGGTCATCGAAATATAGCTCCACGAAGCTGGCAAGAGTCATATCACAGCTCTTGGCCTTTTGCAGATGGAATTCGCGCTCCCACTCCTGCGCTTCACGTTTGGTTTTGAAGCCGCGCTTGCGCTTCTGTTTTCTTTTTCCGGTGAAATCAGCGTAGCGAAATTGGCAGTACCATGTGCCAGTTTTTTCGTCCTTATAGCAGGGCATTAGAATATACCTCCTGACGTGTTTAGAAATCCCCGACCATTTTTATAATGGCCGGGGTCTTTTGCTTTATAAAATAACGAAATTCGTTATGCTATTACGGAATGCGTGATGCAAATTTTAATTGCGACGATATCTGGCGTCAAAACGGCGGTTATACGATTCCACAACATAATCAAGTGAGTCAAATGGCTCATTCAAATAACGCATGAATAAGTCATAGGCCTCTTCTTTTGAACAGATACAATCGGGAAAAGCATCGTCTTGGTAAGCAGAATCGAATATTTGAAATAAATCATTTTTGGTTAGGGAAAGCTCTTGAACACACTTTTTTATATTTACGATGATTCCAGGAGCAATCATGGCTTGCGACTTCACGGGAAGCCCGTGCCCAATACTGCATAAGTACATCTGATAATCCCACATGGTTTGAAAATAGAATAAGTCAAACCTATAAATTTGAATGCCTGAAAAAAGAGCCTCGCGCCATGCGTTGTTCGTAAGGTGAATATCCATGATGTCTTTGGTAGCATCCCTCCAATAGTCGTAATCGTTGTTTTTGCGATGATTCTCAGCGAGCATAGACAATTCTGAAACCTTATCGCGGCGTGAATTTTGTATTGCTGTGATGCCGGAATCTGTAATGCGAAATTTATTGGGGATGAGCCTGTTCATCTTCAAAAAGGAGAGAGGAACAGATCCTACAATCCGCTTAATTAAATCGGATTTTTTTCCAGAGACATCCAAATTGTTTTGCAATAAAATAGATTTTAACTCATCGACTTTGAAAGCAGAGAGATCCGCTTCCAAAGGAACAGAAACGATATATCCTGCACCCCATAAGTGGTGTAGCAAAGAGTTAAAATCAATGTGGTGTGCCGTCGTCCAGTAGCGCCCAATGGATGGTTTGTTGAATTTTATTCGTTCAATCTGTGCGAGAAATTCAATATCCCAGTATGAAAAATTTCCTGTATAAGCAGGGGATAAATCGATATTTGAAAGGTCGATTTTTGATAGATTTGCTGCATGATCGTTGTTGAGCTTTTCGATTTCTTCTTTCGTTTTAGGTTTGAACTGGCTGAATGGAATAATATTGCGCCGGGGACGGGGGCCAAGCGATTCAAATGTTATGGCTTCATTTTTCTTTGGGTGAAACAATTTACTTAGGAACCCCATAACCTCACAACCCTTTCTGTTATTTATTCACGGATTTCGGTAGATGGCTGGAATCTGCTTGTAAGCTGTCTTACTCTTTCCAATGGCGTGCTTGCGCCGGGAAGGAGTGAGAAGATGCCTGCATCGGATGAGCGCTCCAGACATGGAAATGTGCTTGATGATGTTCTTCGGGAAGAAATCAAGGATTTAACCCCGGAACAGGTCAAGCGGGTGCTTGAGTACATCGAAACGCTGAAACAGCAGTAACGAGCACCGATGGCGCGGACAGGCCCTCTTTGGGAGCCTGTCCTTTTGTTATTCGCGCAGGAATTTGACGAAGCGGACGTACTCTATTACCTTGCGCATTTCATCGTCCGTCAGATCGTGCGTGGAGTCCATGAGCCGCCTCTGCAAAGCGGAAAGATTCGACTCCGGGAAATCTACCTCCCCCCGGAGATAGGCTTCAGACACGCCATAGCGGGCGGCAATAGTGGCGATGTCCGAAGCGGTAGGAACAGATTTTCCCGCTTGCCAGCTCGCAACAAGGGTTCTACTTTTCCCGCACAGGCGCGACATAAAAGCGCCCGATGAACCGTAATATTCCATCAATTCGACAATGCGTTGGACAGTAATCGTCATCCTTTTTACCAGCTTTCTTTCTGAAATCTTGTGTAATACGCTGAAATCCAACACTTGTTAGATTTGCGGTCTTGTCGTCTAACAGGTGTTGGATTATTATATAATCACAGTCAAACATTTGTTGGACTGCATGAGCAACAACGGAGGTCGAAAAAATATGAAAATGGTAACGTACAAAGTGCTCAGCAAAGCAATGCGGGAGCTGACAGAGCAAGTCACAGAGCTGGATGAGTCCATTGAAATTCGCTTGGTATTTGGTGAAAAAGTTGAGATCAGCATTTCAATGGACTGGGCGACAATGGATGCAGCACGGGCCGCAGAACTCGCAGAGCATCTGGCAAAAGCGGCTGAACTCGTGAAGAACTTCAAGTACGCTGGTTATACGATTGTTAGATAAAGGGGGATGGCCATGAAGTATTCAGACATCAACAAGATGTTCACGACAGAGGTGAACAAGTACTTGGCGCAGGGGTATTACTTCAACACCTCGACAATGCCCGGAAGCCAAGGTGAGCTTGGCAAGGTGGACTTGACCAATGGCGTCGAAATCATCTGCGTGGTTCTTGACCGTTTCTCGGAGGGGTGGGACAAGAAAGGCGTTGAGCTGATTGTTGGGCGGGTACGGGAAGAAGAGGGCGTAGAACCCAATGCCCCTAAGAGCAGCCGGACAATCTGGCTCAAACGGCTTGAGAGAGTCAGCGCCCAGCGTTTCTATGACGTCAGTGGTATCGGTGATACAGAGCCGTACTTCGGGACAGAAGCGGACGCAGAAGCCGTCAGCAAGAAGCGCCTTTATCGCTACTCCCTGCGGCCAAACCGTGACCGAAAGGATTTGACCAGCGCCGAAACCATCAAGATTGTGGTGCCGTTCATTTGCCGAAAACTGGCCGTCAAAAATGTGGACAAGAAGCGCATTGCTGTGTTCCGCACACCTGACCATAGCTATATCATCGAATACCGCGGTAAAGCCTATCAGCTCAACAACAAGGAGGTTTGACTTATGTACTGCAACAAGTTTTTCAAAACCGAAGAGGAGGCCAAGGCTTTCAAGAAGTCTCACGGCGGGGCGCTGTATAAAGGCGTCAAGGGGAGCCGCACCCGGCAAGCGTACCGGGTCGAAGTGATGATGGCCGTGCAGGGCGGCTGGCTCCGCAGCACAGAGGTGGATTCGTACCCGTTCTGTGTTGCATGGAATGGTGAGCCGCTGTCGGCCGGAAAGGAGATTTGAATCATGAAAGCGCTGAAGATTGAGCCGGGAAAGGCCCCGGAACGCATTGATATTCACAACGAGCTTGCAACCCTGCAAGACGCCGTGGGCGGCTACATTCAGGTGGTCTACCCGGATCCGCACCGCCCGGTGGGCCTGGTCTGCAATGAGGAGGGCAAGTGCTGCGGGCTTGAACTGAACAGAGCCTTATACCAAAACGGTAAGCCCTACGACATCATTGCCGGCACGTTCTTGGTAGTTGGGCTCTCGGCAGAGGACTTCACGGATCTGCGGGAAGAGGATGCAGCATATTTTGAGAAGCTATTCCATTCGCCGGAGAAGTTTAAGTACTTCGCAGGGCGGCTGGTCATTTCCAAGGTGGTTTCTGGCGGGGCTTGATGGCCCCGCTTTTCTTAAATATTAAGAAATTATGAAAACCCACTGGGTTTTCTAGGTTACGTTAGGTTATTCTCGGTTCTTTGGGTTTTCTTGGGTTTCTGAAAAAGTGAAGTCAGAACAGTTAAAATTCAAAATAAGGGTGAAATTTGAGGGTCAAAACTCAAATCCTAAGATGCAAACTTGAAATCCTCGTCAAAATAAAAGGATGCAAGAACGTGTAATTTTATTAAATGTTAAGAAATTGTGAAAACCCACTGGGTTATTTTTGGTTTCAGAGAAAACCCAGCAAAACCCAACGAAACCCAGAACGCCCAAGATTAAGAATAAGATTAAGAATAAGATTAGATGACTTCGTCATCATCACGCGCGGGCGCGCGTTATATAGCCGACGACGACGAATCCAGTTGATGGAGAACGGGGTCATCCGTGCGGCCAAGCAGGTAGTCAATGGAACAGTCTAGCCTATCAGCAAGGAGTATAAGCGTTTTTCCCGATGGAGGATCCTCTGCATTTTTCCAGCGTGTAACAGCACCAGAAGAGATGCCCAGTTCCTTTGCGATTGGGTTTGGCTTTGTGCCTCGTAGAGCGCACATCTGATAGAATCGCTCCCAAAATATCAAAAATAGGACCTCCTTTTTGTGCAAAAGCATGAATCTCACTAAAATGAGATTATCGTATTGCTATCTCATAAAAGTGAGATTATAATATATCTAACAAATGATTCAAACACCTGTTAGATAGAAAGGACAATACCATGACGAATGTTTACATTGACAGCCGCCGGGATGGGTACTCTCCCAGCCAGTGCCACGACACCATGACGGTGGGGGAGTTGATTGACATCCTGAGCCAGTACGACGAAGACCAGCCCGTCTACATTCGCAACGACAACGGCTACACCTACGGGAGCGTCCAGATGGACAGCGTTACCGAGGGAGAGGAGGACGAGGACGAATGAGACTTCTTGTTGAGTACACCTCGCATGGCCGCGGCCCGGCAGCGCCGCAGACCTACACCACCACGCTGGACATTGTGGACGATGTGGCGGAACGGCTGTTAAAGGCCAAGACGCCGTACACGTTCCGGGAACGGAAGCGCTGCACACGGGAAGCTCTGATTCTTGCGTTCCTGATTTACGACATCGAGAACCTGCAGGAACGGAGCTTCGGAGACAACGACCAGATTTTGAGCATCCGGCGGGATAGCAGGAGCTGAGGGAGGACCACATGGTGAAGTTTGTAGCGCCCATGGCTACATGGGAAATCGTGGGCGGCGACCTGCCACCTGTCCGAGTTCGAGCCCGGACGTTCGATGAAGCACTTGCAAAGGCAAGGCTTCGTGATCCCGGCTATTGTGCCGGATGGGTCGTTGAGGAGGGCTGAACCATGGAAATCAAAAACGTGCACTGCGAGAAGCAAGCGCTGGAGCTTTTCAGGATGATGCCGGACAACAAGAAGTCATCTCTCCACAATGCGTTGAGCCGAAACCTTGAGTTTACCACTTCTTGGGGACTGGAACTTGGCGAACTCCGTGCTTATCAGAACGGTGTTTACATCACTCTCCAAGGTACGCGCTGCAGTTTTTCCGTGTATGCAGAGTTGGTGAACGGAAAGCCTGTTTTCAAGCGCAAGCCCCCTGAAAGCAAGCTCAGCCTGAAATTCAGAAGCGGCCTACTGTTCGATGCTGGAGATTTCAACGAATTCTAAACAATATTGGGAGGACTAAACCATGTTTGAGATCACCGACGCCGAGAAGCTGAGAGACGCTTACACCCTGCTGGCATTCATCCGGGACGACGTTCCCACCACCACCGCCGAGCAGAAGACCGGCTTGGCCGCCTTTATGGTCAGCATCAAGAAGGAGATCCGGGCCTACAACAACCGCCCGGCACCTGACAGCCGCATTGTCGAGGAGCGCGGCATTGACGGCTACATTGAGCTGGTGCAGCTCCCGGACGAGCTGGACAAGGTCAACGAGAACGATGCCGCCGAGTGGTTCCGGGCAAATCGCTACTATGAGTTTTACCCGACGGCCTATGACTGCTCTGGGCAGCGCTTTACAAACTGGTACAAGCTGCACCGCCGCTGCGGGCACTGGTTCGCATATCATTCGGTCAGCTTTGACGTTTAATCAAATTGGAGGTCTGAACGATGAAAAAGATTGCAAACAAGTCCATTCCACTTTTTCAGCTGGAAGAGAGCCATTTGGAGAGCAAGTACCGCAGCGAGGGCTTCACGTATATGATCGTCAACGGCTATGAAGTCCGCTGGCCGAGGTGGGAGAACTTCGTGGCTGCGCTTGAAGATCGTACAGCGGAGTTCTTTCTCCCCGGTGGGACATGGGAGACACTGGGCGATGAAAGACCAGACTACTAAGACCCCGCCTGATGATGGCCGCTGGTATCGGCCGAACCCATTTTTGTGGCATCACGAAGATGGTCGCGGGAACCAACACCGCAAACCAAGGAAAGGAAGATTCACATGAAGTATGAGATCTACCAGCTGAAAGAGGACACCGTGGAGCAGGTAAAACTGCGGTTCATGGCATCCGATCAGGCCGCACAGCTGGGCGGCATCCACCGGGAGAACTACCGTCTGGTGTACGAGGGTAAGGCGGAAACCCGAAAGGATGCACAGCAGACGCTTGATGGCCTGTTCCGCAGGTTCAACATAGACAGGCCCGCAGGCTTCGAGGGCCACAGCTTGAGCGTGTCGGACATCATTCACCTCGCCGATGAGGAATCCTCCGACTGGTGGTTCTGCGATGCCTACGGCTGGAAGCTGCTGAGTGGGAAAGAATGGGGGCAGACCTGATGCGCCACTACACAAAAGCGGAGTGGCGTAAGATCCCGGAGGCCTACAAGGGCCGCTGGGAGCCGACGCCGCTCAACCTTGAGCGGGTGAAGAGCGGTGAGCTTCCGGCAGAGTACATCGGCAAACGGAACACCATCGTCAATGACGAGCATCACGGCACGGTGCTTATCACCGAGGGCGCGCACTTCGTAATCGACGAATGAGCACAATCGCTCAAAGAGGCGATTTGAGCCGCGTTTTGCATCAAACGACAAATTCCTTGCGGAAGAATCAAAAACGCAAAATAGAGCCATCTGAGCAGCTCTGAGAACTATTTCCGCTGACTCAGAATGAACTGAAGATAATCTGTAACCTTTTGGCGTTCATCATCTGTCAGATTCATCCGTTTCACGGCGGGGTCAACAGTGCGCCCCATGAGGAAGTCCATGGAGCAGTCGAGGTAGTCAGAGATGCGGGCAAGGCTATCAGCCGCCATCATGCGGCCAGTGCGTAAGTTGGAAAGGGTGCCTTTGCTCATTCCAAGTTCGGCAAACATATCTTTCAGCTGGACATTGCGAGCTTTTGCTTGAAGCTTGATGTTTTCTGCAAGGGTTATAGAATCATACAAATTTTGGGTCGGCATTTTGTGTATCCTCACAAAACCTTGCAATCGCAATGATTTTGCCTTGAAATATTGCAATCGCAAGATTATAATACACTTGTACAAAACAAATGTCAGATTGAAAGGGTCAGCGCTTTCCATTCAGCGCGTTCCCCGAAGCCCCTCTGCAAAGGGGCTTCAACGTACCACGCAGTACAAACCATGCAAGTTGATTCCTCCTAATGACAGGCATCGCTGCAAAGCGCAGCGCCGATACTGCAAATCGGCGGTGCGCAGGTAAAGCGATTACTCCCCAAGAGCTTCTGCTTAACAGCTTAAAGGCGGGGGGAACGCGTTGAATGGTGGGTACTGGCCCTTTTAGTCTATCAAAAATCAAACAAGTGTTCAATACATTTGTTAGATAAATCTTTGTCGGGAAGGAGAAAAAACATGAAGAAAGTTCCGCTGCCGGAGTGGTGCGTGTCGGTCAAAAAGGCAATGGTCGAGCGCGACGACATGACCGTTACCGAGCTGGCAAAAGAAATCGGGTATTCCCGCGCACACGTCAGTCAGGTCATCAACGGCACGATGGTGCCGTCCGCGAACATCAAGTCTGCGATTGAGTCCTGCTTGGACCTGCGGGCGTGATTTCTTACATCATGAGTCTATCAGAAAGGAGAGTTGTGCGAAATGGCGGTTGATTGCCAGAATATCTACAAAAACGCGCGGAAATCTGCCGGAATGACGCAGGAAAAAGCCGCACAGCTTTTGAACGTGTCAGTCGATTCTCTGCGGGATTATGAGCAGAGCCAGCGCCCGGTACCCAGCGACGTGGCAAGCGCCATGTGCGATGTGTACCAAGCCCCATATCTTGCAGTTCAGCATCTGCGCCTGTCTTCAGAGCTGGGCAAGCGGGTGGTTCCGGAGATTCAGCTGAAGGACCTGCCGGAAGCTGTTCTCAGCGTTCTGGCGGCGGTTCAGAGGTTTATCATAAAGCGCGATGCGATGATAGAAATTGTCGCAGACGGAAAAATCGACGAGGACGAACAGGCCGAGTGGGACAACATCATTGACCGGATGAACGACCTGAACGTGGCCATGAACAATATGCGTTTCTCGAAAGGAGGGCGTCGGACGTGAAAGAATCGTACTTCATCGGCGCGAGCGAAGTAAAGGAAATCGTCGGGTGCAGCAAATCCAGAGCCTATCAGTTCATCCAGCAGATGAACAAAGAGCTGGAAGCCAAGGGGCTGCTTACGTTTCCGGGCAGAGTGCCCCGGCGGTATGTGTTCGAGCGGTTCGGTATTACGGAGGTTCAGGATGATGCGAAAGGCAATAATCCCGCTGGTGGCAACAGCGGCGGCGCAACTGCTGGTAATCGGAAGCATCGCCGCGGCGTTCGCTTTCCAACCGGAAGCGGCGCAGCTCCCGATAGTGACGATTCCTGTGCGGGCTGATATCGAGCAGGGCGAGTGCATCCGGCAAGACCCGGTCCCCTATGAGCCGATTACATACCATGTGCCGCTGGATGCGGATTTACAGCAGTATACAGCCGAGATGTGCGACTTGTACGAAGTTCCGCTGGAGCTGGCTTACGCCGTCATGCAGGTCGAGAGCGGTTATACCGCAAACGCTACCAGCTCAACCGGAGATTACGGTCTGATGCAGATCAACGACATCAATGCAGGATGGCTCAAGGATGAGCTGGGAGTCACGGATCTGCTGGATGCCCGTCAGAACATCAAGGCCGGGTGCTACATGCTCGGAAGTTATCTTGCCCTGTACGATGGAGACATCAACCGAACTATGATGGCGTACAACCTTGGGAAGAGCGGGGCAGAAAAGGCTTGGAATGCAGGAACCCGCAGCACTGCCTACACCGACAAGGTGTGGAGCGCAATGGTTGGCCTTTTGGAGGAAGAAAGGGATGTTTCGTAAGGTGATGCAAATGATTCAGGATTACGCGGAGAAGAAGCTGCTGGATGAAGTCTTTGCTACATACCTCGATGTGCAGGATGCCGCAGCTGAGATGGCGCAGGTGCTCCCGTGTCCCCGGTGTGGGAAGCTGACCATGAAGATGCGCTTGCACAGCAACGCTCTTTCCCGTCAGGTTCCGGGCATCACGATTTGTGACCAGTGCGGAACCGAAGAAGCGCTGGATGCAATGGCAGGGAAGCCAAAGGATGCCCATGAATGGGCGCTGGTCAAAACTTACATGAAAGGAGCAAACCTCAAATGAAGCGCAGGGAAAAGAAGCTGAGCGTGATGGATTGGGTACTCGTAGGACTGCTGGACACGCTGGCCGGGGTCGTAGCCGGAGGGCTGATGGCAATATGGCAGTTGCCGAGTGCCTACCGCTGGCGTGGCTACTGGGCAATCGGCGGCGAATGGCTGCTTGTCATCATTGCAATCATCATGGCGGTGCGGCTGACGCACGCATTCCAGATGTTCATGATTTTCGGAGGAAAGAAGCATGGTAAGATGCGCTCGGTGTCACAGGGTCATTACAGATCCGGCGGCAATCGAAGCGGGGTACGGCGCAAAGTGTTACGCCAAGGAGTTCGGCAAGAAGCTGAAATCGCCCGCAAGACCTCGCAAGGGAAAGACCGCTACACAGCCTAAGAGCACCGCTGAGCGCCAAATCATCGGCCAACTCACGGTATATGACATACTCGCCGCACACGAAAAAAGCGCTGACCAGAACGGCCAGCGCGCTACAAATGGATAGAGACCCGCACATTCCGTTGGCGCTTGATGCAGGAACATCAAGTCGGAAAATGCAGGTCTCCACCACACACAACCATATTGTAGCATATTCGGTTGGATTTTTCAACAGGTACGAAGCGGCGGGAAAGGACTATCCTTTCTGCCGTTTTTCTATGCAAAAATTAGGAGGTACAACATGGAAAAAGAACTTACTACCGCCACAACCACGCAGGAGCCGATGTTGGCCGAGAGTCTGATTGTGGTGCAGCAACTTCCTGTTATCAAAGAGCAACTGCACAGCATCAAGGCTCAGGCACAGGCGTCCGTGACGGAAGCGCTGGCGCTGGTTTGCACGGAAGAGACGCTCAAGGTCGTTAAGGAGCAGCGGGCAAAACTGAATCGTGACCGCAAGGATTTGGATGACCGCCGTGCAGTCGTTAAGAAGCAGATCATGAAGCCTTTTGAGGACTTCGACAAGGTTTACAAGGAATGCGTCACCGATGTCTATGGCCCTGCGGATGAAGCGCTGAAAGGCAAAATCACGGACGTGGAAGCCGGCTTGAAAGCTGACAAGGAGAAGAAAGTGGTCGCTTACTTCGACGAGCTGGTCAAGGCAAACGGGGTCGAGTGGGTCAGCTATGGGGACGTCGGCATTGCCGTTACCATGACGGCGAGCCTGAAATCTTTGAAGAGCAAGGTCAAGGATTACGTTGACCGCGTAGTGGCTGATGTGAACTGCATCAATGGCATGGAGAATGCCACGGAGGTCATGGCCGAGTATAAGCAGTGCCGCAATCTGGCCGTTGCGATTAACAGCGTGAGCCAGCGCAAAGACCGTGTGGCCCGCGAGGAAGCTGAACGGAAACAGCGCCTTGAAGCCCAGCTTCGTGCGCAGGAAGCAGAGTCGGCGGTGCTGGATGCGGTAGAAGAAGATCTGGCCGCGCCGCAAGTCATGGGCGCCGAGCCTCCGGTTATGGATGAGCAGGAGGCCGAAGAAACCCAGCAGGAGAGCAAAGAACAGATCATGACGGCCAAATTTGCTTTCATGGGCCGCACGTTCCAGTGCCACGGTACATTGACCCAGCTCCGGGAGCTGAAGTCTTTCGTAAATGAAAAAATCGACGAAATCCAGAAGCATATGGATTCCGTCGGCATTGAGAACGAGGAGGTAAGCGATAATGGCTAAAGCTATGCAGCCACAGAAATTGTACTTCTCTCAGGCAATGCAGACCGAGAAATACAAAAACCTCATAAATAATACCCTAGGCGACCCGGTACGCGCGGCACGATTCGCTGCAAATATCACTTCTGCTGTGGCAGTTAACCCTACCTTGCAGGAGTGCGATGCGGGTACTATTTTGGCGGGTGCCCTTTTGGGCGAAAGCCTGCTCTTGCAGCCCTCCCCGCAGTTGGGCCAGTTCTACTTGGTGCCGTTCAAATCCAAAGCAAAACGTGACCGGCAGGGTAATGTGATTGAGCCGGCGTGTCTCAAGGCGCAATTCGTTTTGGGTTACAAGGGATACATCCAGTTGGCTCTGAGAACGGGCCAGTACAAGCGCCTGAATGTCCTGGAAATCAAATCCGGGGAACTGGGCGGTTGGGATCCCTTTGAAGAGCGTTTCCATGAAATGCACTTCATCGAAGATTTTGAAAAGCGTGCAGCAATGCCGACTGTGGGCTATATTGCCCACTTTGAGTATATCAATGGCTTCGAGAAAACTCTGTACTGGACGGCAGACCAGATGATGTCTCATGCGGACAAGTACTCCCCGGCATTCAGCGCCGCCGCATATAAGAAGCTGCTGAATGGTGAAATCCCGCAGGAAGATATGTGGAAATATTCCAGCTTTTGGTACCGGGATTTTGACAGTATGGCAAAAAAGACTATGCTGCGCCAGCTGATTTCCAAATGGGGAATCATGACTGTTGAAATGACTACCGCTTATGAACGAGATGGTCGAGTGATGGTTCCCAACAGTGCGGATGACGGACTTCTGCCGGAGACGCCGGATTTCGCAGATGCCGGACAGAATGGACTCGGCGAGCAGAATCCGCCCAAAATCGAGCGGACGGCCAAGACTATGGATTTACCGGAGCCGGAAGCAGATGAAGTAAAAGCGGCTGTTGACTTGGCGGCACTCTGATGGTCAAGTACAACATTATCAGCACCGGAAGCGACGGCAATGCCACGATTTTGGAAGAATTTGTTCTGATAGACTGCGGCGTTCCATATAAGGCACTGGAGCCGTATGTGCCGAAGCTGAAGTTGGTCCTACTCACCCATATCCACAGCGACCACTTCCAAAAGCGCACCATCAAGCGGCTTGCCGAAGAACGGCCAACGCTGCGTTTTGGGTGTTGCCGCTGGCTGGCACCGCCGCTTTTGGCCGCAGGAGTACCGGAACGTCAGATTGATGTGCTGGAACCCCGGACAATGTACGGATACGGCTTGTGCAATGTGATTCCGTTCATGCTGACTCACAATGTACCGAACTGTGGGTACAAGGTACATTTTCCATCTGGCAAGGTGATCTATGCCACCGACACCAACAATTTGAACGGTGTGCAAGCGCTCGGATATGACCTCTATTTGATAGAAGCCAATTACAGAGACGAGGACATTCAGGCCAAAATCGCAGAGAAAAAGGCTGCTGGACAGTATGCCTATGAGATGCAGGTGCTCAAGAATCACCTATCGGAAGCAAAGTGCAATGATTTCTTGGTGAGAAATATGCAGGCGAACAGCGTGTATATTCCTATGCACGTTCATGTTGACAAGGAGAAAACGGATGGTCGTAACGGCGAAAATTGAAAAGCTGGAAGATGGAAAGCTCGTCCTGAAGCCCGATACGGACATCAGCCGCTTTGTGGAGCAGAAACGCCCCCGGCGGGTGGAGGTCCGGTTGGATGATGGGCGCACGATTTCTGTTGACCAGCGCCGAAAGATTTTTGCCATCATCCGTGACATTTCTTTGTGGTCCGGCCACGAGCCGGAAGAGCTTCGGCAGTATTTGGAATGGGATTTCTGCTCCCGCGCTATGCGGGAGTGGTTCTCCCTCTCGGACTGCGACATGACGACAGCACGAGAATTCATTACCTACCTGATTTCATTTTGCTTCCATTGGGGTGTTCCGACAAAGGATAGTCTGCTGACACAAACGGACGACATTGGAAAATACCTGTATCTGTGCCTTGAGAACCGCCGCTGTGCAATTTGCAACCGTCCGGCGGAGGTACATCATGTTGACCGTATCGGCATGGGCATGGACAGAGAAAAGGTCGTCCACGTTGGCTTGAATGCAATCGCGCTTTGCCGAGCGCACCACGAGGAAGCACACCGCCGGGAGAACGCGCTGTTTGCTGATTACCACATCTACGGAATCAAACTGGACAAGCACCTGTGCAAAGTGCTCTCCCTCAATCAAAAGCCGAAAGGGGAGGTGAAGCGTGGCGGCGAATGAGTATGTAAAACTGTGGATTGACGATTACCGCCTTCTCCTTGAACCGTACAGCATGGAAGAAGGGGACGAATCATCTGGGCGATGATGGATTATAAGGCGGATGGAGCCGAGCCGCGGTTTGATGGCAATGAGCGGTATGTATGGCCTGCAATAAAAAGCAGACTTGACGCTGAGATAGCGGCCTATGAACGAAAAGCGGCCATAAGCCGTGAGAATGGGGCAAAGGGCGGAAGACCACCAAAACCTAAAGAAACCCAAGAAAACCCACTGGGTTTTGAACCTGCCGAAGAATCAGAGGATGCAGACGAACAGCAGGAGACATCAACTGGCCCGCCCGACGGAAAGCCGGAATCCTACTGGGTCTGGGCTGGATGCGATAAGATGCTCACGCCTTATATGGCCTCAGAATTCCGAGACCTGCGGGAAGCTGGTATAGAGGACGCCTTAGTGGTGGCCGCGCTGAAAGAAGCGATGCGCCATCAAGCAAAGTACCCTTGGGTCTATGCTAAGCGTCTGCTCGACCAAGCAGCAGCACAAAAAATCACAACGCTGGAAGCGTGGGAAAAAGTACATATCACATACAAAGGAAACCGGGTAGACCGGGAAACGCCGAGTGGAAATAGCTTCCTTGGCCTTGATAACAGCTTGGATCGCCTAAAAAGGAGACCTCTTAGAAAGCGGGTGGAGGAAGTTCCACCAGACTAAGGAGGTTTTCTAATGGGAAGCGACGTTCGCCATGTCCGCGGCGAGGCCCAGAAAGAGCTTGTAAAAAAGTTTGAAGTATTTACAAGCAAGGGGCGGTCAAGGTGGCAGGTTTGGAGCGACTGGATTACGATAAGCGCCATTGCCGTGTCCAACGCGACGGACAAGAGCCACTTCGATGAGCGGGAGCAGCAGTACATGACTATTGTGAAAAAGTACACGAAGCAGGAAGTGGACACATTCGCGGATATGTTTTCGATTCTGGTTATGGCGTTGAAGGACAACTCGGAACAGGATTTCCTTGGCGAGCTGTATATGTGCTTGGGGCTTGGAAGTGACCACGCGGGCCAGTTCTTCACGCCTTACCACCTTTGCGAGTTTATGTCTGCGGTGACGACCCCGGCAGAAGAATTTCAGCAGAAAATCGGAGACAGGGGATGGGTCGCGGTCTGTGACCCGACCTGCGGCGCGGGGGCCTTGCTAGTGGCGTTTGCAAACGAATGCAGGAAAAAAGGCATCAATTATCAGACGGATGTGCTGTTTGTGGCGCAGGACATTGACTACATCGTGGGTATGATGTGCTATCTGCAAATGAGTCTGCTTGGAATGCCGGGATATGTCGTCATCGGTGATACGCTTGCAAGCCCGTCTACGTCTTATGACAAAAGAGGGCTGCTTCCGGTTGACAACGGGAGCGTCTGGTACACGCCGCTGCTCAGGATCCCGGTTTGGCAGTATCGAATCTTTATGGCGCAGATGGAGCTGGTCACCCAGCCGATAAAGGAAGAATATGCTGCGGATGCGCCAAAATCCGAACCACAGAAAGCCCTTGAAGCCACAAAAAAGAGTAAGCAACCAAAAGATACGGAAAAGCCAAAAACCGCTAAAATACCGCCCAAAGAGCCGGAGCAGGAACCGATGTTCTCTGAGGGCAAGGGCGGGCAGTTGAGCTTTTTCTGATAGGAGGACAATATGGATTCCACCACACACACCACAACCACAGTAGAGTTCGTCGATTGGCGGGCCAAGGCAAAAGAGAAGTTGGAGGCAGAGGACAAGATGTTCAAAGGCGGGCGCGCCGCCGCGAGCGTTCAGAGCTATGTGCTGCGGCGCTGCTGAACTTTGCAGATCAGGAGCCGCGCTTTGCCGAGGTCGTTTGCAACACGGAGCGCACATTCTCGGAATGCTGCGCGGCAGTCGTACACAATGCGGGAGAGGTTTTGTCTGACCTTGAAGCGTATCGCAAGGCCGTGCAGTTCTACTTCCCCAATGCCGAAATCTCGTTTTCGATGAACATCAATCTTACCGGAACGCCGCCGACGGAAGAAGAGATGCGGGCGCCGGCAACCATTAAACCGGAGAACGCCACCCCGAATATTCCGAAACCGCAGGAGCCGGCAAAGGAAAAGCCCGACCAAAAGAAGCCGAAACCGGAGAAAAAGCCTGCAAAGAAGAAAGAGAAGCAGAGCGAGGATTCGATGCAGCTTTCCTTGGAGGGATGGTTCTGATGATTTTGGGATTCAAGGGATTCAAGCCGGGGCTGGTCGCAACGCTTGGAAACGGAAAATTCCAGTATGTTCCGAACGAGCTGAATGAGACGAAAAAGGCCATGTGCGCCAGCACCGGGTTCCATTATTGCTTAGACCCGTGGGATTGCCTGAATTGGTACACATGGAACGGCAAGAATGAGTTTTGGGCAGTTGCGGCCGGGGGCGATGTTGACGAGGATGGCTACGGAAGCCGGAGCAGCTGTACGAAGCTGGTTCCTCTCCGCAAGCTGACAGCAGAAGAATTTTTGCTGATGCACGCCAACTATGTGTTTGAGCATCCTGCGGAGAAGTTTGAGGACAGCTATAAAGGGCCATTTCATGTCGCATATGGCCGGGATAAGAAGCTGGCCGGAGAACTGGGAGAATGGCTCTGCTTCATCATCCAAGATCAGCAGGAGTCCATCTGCATTGCACAGCCGATTGACGGCGTGAAGATTTTGCCGGGGAAGAACTACACGGCGGAGAGTTTGGAGGCGGCAGGCAATGAAAAAGGCTGAAGAATTGAAACTTTATGCGCCGGAACCGAAACGGCCGGAGCTGGATGCGGCGCTGTCTATGTCAGTTGCCGAGGGGCAGGGCGTGGGCCGCTATATCAAGGGAAAGGTGCTGACGGTGGCCGTCTGGGACAAAAAGGAAAAGCCGCTGGTCGTGTGGCGCTTTTTCAAAGATTACTGGACGGGAGAGCTTCGCGGGAATAAGAATCCGACCAAAGGCGAGCTTTCGCCGCTTCAAATCGAGGTCAAACCCTGCCAGTGCTTGACTTGGAGAACCGAAGTGTCGGCAACAAAGGAAGAATCGGAGCTCCTACAGAACTATTTTGATGACCGCAGACCGGGCTGTCTGATTGGCATTGTGGAAGATGCGCTGTCGGCTCATGCCAGGAAGAAGCGCGAAGAGCGCAACGCACGACAGGCGGCTGAGACCAAGAAGCTCTTTGAGAATCTGCCGGAGCCGCCGGAAGATCTCAGTAAACAAGTTTTGAAAGTGTGCAGTGATGCGGGCTTTCTCTGGGTCACCAATGATAAACAGAACGTAATCGAACCCGGCGGCGTTGAGAAGAAAATCTCGATTCAGCGGGCAAGGTGCGATAGCTGCGGTGGTGAATATACGCTGTCGGAACTGCTCAAACACAAGAGCACAGCGACGTGCGAGTGCTGCGGGGAGAAAATGCAGGTTCGCAATACCCGCTATTCGGTCAAAAGGTTATGGGCCGCAAGGACATTCCTTTGGAGCAAGCCGCAGGGGGATGGAGTCTGGATTCGCCGCTATCTGGTGTATTTCGATTTCAGAAATCATCGGGCAGAACCGGAATTTCACGGCCGTGGAATCTGGTGGACGGACGGAAAGACCATCAAGCAGTGGAAACGCAGCTGGAGTGAAAAAGAGGAATATATTATGTGCCAGCGCCCGAAGTTATCCGCAATGCTGCTGGCCCCCTCTGGCCCGTATCAGCCGTACACGTTGGCATCCCATACTGACCAATTTGAGAGTGATATTCGGAAAGTGCTGAAATCTGAATGGATGTACCAGTACGATAAGCACCTCAATTTTCCGTGGGAAGTTCGTCAGTGGGAAATCGTGAATCGGTATCCGATGGCCGAAAGCCTTGTGAAAACGGGCTGGGCTGATGCGCTGTGCTCTCAGGTGTACGACGAATATGAACACAGCGCCCGCATCAATCTTCGTGCAGAGACCTATTACGGCGTGTTTGGCTTAAATCGTCAGGAGCTGGCTGCGGTCGCACGAAGCAAAAAGTCGTTCCGCGAGGTGGATGATGCGCTGAAGTGGAAAGAAGCCGGCCTTGCAATCAATGACAAGAACATGAAGATGACGGCCAACATCCGAAACCTCTCAGGAATGGCCAAGACATTGCAGGAAAGCGGAATGACGCGGAGCTTGAAATATCTCCGCCAGCAGACAAGGCGAGTCACCGGAAGCTACAACGGCCAGATTGCTCTTCAAGTCGCATCGGACTGGTTGGACTATCTCGATATGGCCGGACAGATGAAGATGAACTTGAATCTTGAAAAGGTTCGTTTCCCGCTGGATCTTAAACGCCGCCATGACGATTTGGTTCTGGAGCGCAATAAGCGGCGCCGAAAGGATGCGCTGAGAGGTGCTGCAAGCAGCATCAAAAAGGATGCCAAGGAACTGGAAAATCAATTCCATATCGAGAACATCTACAAGAAAATCCGCAAAATCTACGAGTACGATGGAGCGGAATACATCATTCGGGTACCGGATGGAGCAAAGGCCATTTTGGAAGAAAGCAGATTTCTTGACCACTGCATCCAGCGCGGAACCAGATACTTTGAGCGTATTGCCAAACGTGAGAGCTACATCTTCTTCATGCGGCGCAAGGCTGACCCGAATACCCCGTGGTATACCTTGGAGGTGGAACCGGGCGGCACTGTCCGCCAAAAGCGCAGCTATAACAACGACCAGTACGCCGATTTGGAGGACGCGAAACCGTTTATTGCGGAATGGCAACAGGTCGTGCAGGGCCGCATGACAGCGGCGGAAATTGACTTTGCACGGCAGTCCAAGGAAATCCGTGCACAGGAGTTTGCAGAACTCAAGGAAAACGGAAACATTATCCGCACGGGAGCAAATGCTGGAAAGCTGCTCGTGGATGAACTGATGCACGACTTGATGGAGGTGGAAAAACGTGTCGGCTAAAATTGAACTTTCTCTCGCGCCCGCCAAAGCAAAAGGTCTTTCGGAAGATGAGCGTCTGGATTTGGGGCGCCTGCTCCTGAAAGCAGGATACCGAGTTGATATTGTACGCCGTCGTCCGAATACCAATCCGGGCACCAATTACGATTATTTCATGGTTTTGGACAAAGGAGAGAACAATGCCTGATACTCGGAAGAACCACAATCCCAGCGGTGCGCCGGACCCTACACGAGTCCGGGCAGAGAGCAACATCCAGAGGGAAGAAGCTCGTGTGAGCGAGCTTGTCCACGTCCTGCGTTATGTGGCAGGTGCCGCCGGGTTTGAAATTGTGGAGCGAATCGTTCTCGTGGATAACCAAACGGGGAGGATCTATCGGTGAACAGAACGAAGAATGAGTTGGCCGATTATGCTTGGAATCCCGTGACGGGCTGTTTGAAGGACTGCCGGTATTGCTACGCAAGGAAAAGCACGTTGAGGTTTGCAAGCGATTGGCGACAAAATCTGGCGGAAAGGCCGAAAGTTCAGCAGGTGGGAGAAAAGCTCTTTGAGCTGGATACCCCTTGGAAAACGAAGAGCAAGCGCTTCCTGAACAGTCCAACGGGATTTCTGCCCACCATGCACAAATACCGTTTCGACTGGCCGCAAAAGGTCAAAGTTGGCTCAAGCATTATGGTATGCACGGATGGCGATTTATTCGGGCCGTGGGTTCCTGAAGATTGGATTCTTCGGGTGTTTGCGGCGGCTGATGAAGCACCCCAGCACCAGTACATTTTTCTGACGCAGTATCCGGAACGCTATAAGCAGCTTGTGAATCACGAGAAGCTGCCCCAAAACAAGAATTTCTGGTACGGTTCGACAGCGACGGTCAGAAAAAGCAGCGTATGGGCGAACGAACACTATAATACGTTCGTTGCGATAGAGCCGCTCCTTGGCCCGTTTGAGGGCGACGCGACAAAAGCGTTCCAGAAGTTGAAGTGGGTCATCATCGGCGCGGAAACAGGCCGAAATGCAGGAAAGGTCATTCCTAAAGCGGAGTGGATTAAAGACATTCTTGCGTCAGCGGATGCAACCGACACACCTGTCTTCATGCGGAGCAGCATGGAAAGCGTGGTGGGCGCTGAGAATATGCGGCGCGAGAAACCACAGCCGCTTCTTCAGAGAGTTCCCAGTGACGTGCAGAAAGAGCGTCTGTGGGAGTATTGCACGGTCTGCGGCAAGTACAGACCGATGAAAGAAATGTACGCGCTGCTCTTGCGCAGAAAACGTGGAGATAGCCCGGAGCGGGTGGCTTATATGTGCCCGGAATGCTATGAGCAGTTCAGCAGAGACAATTTTGAGAAAGGAAAAGACGATGAAGTTTGAACGAAGCGAAATTGGAGCACTGTTCTCCAAGCTCCGAACAGCAGTGCCGGAAGTTCGCGCAGTGGGCAACGATAGCACGGGAATCCTGCTGAGTGGCCCGGATGCGTTCGCAACGAATTTGGAACTGAGCATTCGGGCAGAACTTTCCAGCCCGGTTCCGCAGGGCGTTGTTATTCCACCGCGTGGAGTGGATTTTATCAGCGGAGCAGTAGCCCCTGAAATCAACATCAACGTGACAAAGAGCGGGTTGGTCATAGAGTCCGGCACGGCGCGGGCACGGTTGAGCACGACGCCGGCAGAGAATTACCCCACATTTGATGGTCCGGGAAAGGATGCGAAGCGCTGCGTGGTGAGAGCGAATGATTTGAGCTGGGCCATCTCAAAGGTTCTATACGCTGTGTCCAAGGAGGATCGGCATCCGGCGCACAAAGGGCTGTGCTTTTCCCACAACGGCGACGATACTTTGGAAATCTGCGCCCTGGATGGGTACAGAATGGCCATCAGCCGAATCGACTGCACCGCCGATGGCGATTTCAAGTTTGTGCTTCCGGCGGCAACGGCAAAGGCGATTGATACGCTGGGCCTTGATGGGAGCGTCAGTATTGAAAGAGACCGCAAAAAGGCCGTTTTCAGTGACAACAATTTTGAGGTAAAGTCTCGCCTGATCGCAGAACCGTTTCTGGATTATAGCAAAATTGCAGCCCAAAAGAGTGGGGGAACCAGAATCGTGCTTGACAGAAAAGAATTGCTGGGCGTTCTGGGACGCGTCAAACTTGCTCGGTCCGCAGACGCAAAGGAAAAGAGCACCTTGGTGATGGATCTGGAACCCGGCGGCACAGGTAGAGCATCGATGCGTAGCACGATTGCGCAGATGAATGAGGAATTTTCCTTCAACGGAAAGCTGGATGAGCGCCTGCGAATCGGCTTTAATCTGGAGTTCCTGAGTGAGGCATTGAAGTCGATGGAAGGAGACGCGGTCAGCGCATGGGTGGTCGGTCCTCTATCCCCCGTAAAGCTGATTGAGCCGCAGTATGAAGCGCTGGTGCTTCCTGTCAAGGTCAAGGAGGAAGCATGATGCAGGGTAGAACTTTTCGTGGGCAGTCCCCAGATGGCACTTGGCATGAAGGATTCTTGATTCGCTCCCCGGTGTGAAGAACAGTCGCCCGGGTGAGGGCTGGTACATCAACTCCGAGCAAGAGCCGGCATACGCCCATATCGTCAAGCCGTTTACGATCGGCATGAACACGACTCTGACGGACGGAAACGGGGCACCTGTTTTTGAGGGGGACATTTTGAAAGACGATCGATGCGGCAAAGATGTGATTTTTGCCGTAAGATACGGCGAATACATCGACTACGGCGTAGGCCATATCGGATTCTACGCAGAATTTTCGGAGAACCGAAAGGAGTTTGTCGAGCATGGTCTTGCAAGCTTGGTTCTGACCGCAAAGGTGGTTGGAAATGTAGTGGACACGCCGGAGCTGATGGACATGAGCACTGGAAAGGAGCAGCAACATGAAGTGGATTGAGACGATTACCCCGAAACAGGCGGTTGAAGAGCTGGGAGTACCTTATCACGGCTGGATGAGGGAGATGGATCGGGCATGGATCAGCGAAGACCAGAAGTACAGCGTGATGTCTCGTTTGCTCCGCACGGAATGGGGCAAGGTCGAACACGTCACGATTACGGCGGCAGAGGGCGTTGGCCGGAGTGACGGCAGAGGGGATATCCCGTGGGCCGTCAAGATGGAAATTAAAAACGACCTGTTCGGCGAGAAGCGAGTTGCCGTCGAAGTGTTCCCAACGCAGGACCGGCTGGTGGACGTCTGCGACTGCTATCACCTCTGGGTGTTTGAGAAAGGTTTCCAGCTTCCGTTCGGCATCCACCCGCGCGATAAGAAAACGGTGACGGTCAATCGCGGCAGTACCAGAGTTCGGGCCATTGACGGCGCGGGACGCGAACACAGCATCAAAGAGCTGCTGGAAGAGAATGGTGCGGCAGACGTTCCTAAACAGGCATATGCACAGGCTATGGCCGGGTATATGATGAAAAATCTTCTGGGAGGGTGATGCAAAATGTGGCTTTGGATTGTGCTGGTGGTTCTGGCGGTGATGGCTGCACTTCTGATTTATGCGGCGTGCTGCGTGGATGGTGATATAGACCGCCAGAGCGAAGCGCACCCGCCGAAACCAGAGAAAGGACGAGACGATGGCAAAGTATGAGATGCTTATCGCTGCATCCGGGAAACGTGGCTCTGCACTCCTGCCGTGCGTTGTTGTCGATGAAAAGGGCATTAAGCGTGCTGCTGTACGGGCTAAGGCGATGGCTAGAGCTTGCTACCCGGAGTATGAAAAATTCAATGTGGTGAAGATGAAGGTGATTTCAGATGAATGAAAAGGGATTGATGGAACAGTCGAACGCAGCGATTAAAGCGGCGCTGGAGCTGTACGCGGCTGACCATGGGAAGTTGAACGATGGTGACAGCTTTACGACAAAGCTCAATAACTGTGTGCTCACCATTTCGCTGAAAGATGGGAGCTTGGACGTACAGTTTGACCCGGACGCAGACGTCGCGGTGGACACCCCGTACACACTGGACATGAAGCTCGACATTTATGAGGAGGAAGACAATGGCTGAGTTCATCAACCGTGAGGACGTATTGAAATGCCTGGAGTATAACACGATTCAGAAGCCGAGTGCGAATGATGTTGTTTCTGCGACTCTCCGGGTAGCGCGGGAAAAGGTCGAGAAACTTCCTGCTGCACAGGAAGAAACGCTATTTTCTTTCTGGCGCGACCCCGACAAGGATCCTCCGAAAGTTGAGACGGAAGTGCTGATTCTGTTTGAAACAGCCTGCGGCGGATATGGGATTACGACGGCCCACTACGAAGATGGCACTGTTTTGTCCGAAAAAAGCAAGTTCTACTGGGAAGAGGTTTTCGAGTGGGGAACCTACGATGAAGAAAGCGATGATTACTTTATTCCTAAAGGCTGGTGGGAATATCGTTATTTCAACCCGGAGGATGTTTACAACAACCGTGTTGATTCTCCTGTGGTTGGGTGGATGCCTTTGCCGCCGAAGGAGGTAGTAAAAAAATGAGAACGCTTAACGCTGACCAGCTGAAAGCTGTGCTGAGCATGGAAAGTTCACTGGGACATATTCACACGCTGGCAGATGTCGAAAACACGATTGATTATCTTGCCAAAGAAGAACCGGAAGCCGTAGCCGGTGTAGAAAAATTCAACATTTTCGATACCATGTGGTCAAGGAAAATTCAGGCGGCGTTTCCGCAGTCGTTCGTGAATATGCAAAATGAACTCATTTTCAGCCTGAGAACTGATTCCGGCTTCAGTCTGAAAGATGTGACCGACGAAACCCAGCTTAAAGCAAAAATTCTGGAATGGCTTACGCGGACTGCAATTAAGGCAGTTTCGCCAAAGGAAAGAAAACTTCATTTTGAAGGCATCAACAAGCTGCTGGGCACGAATTTCACGTTGGAGGAAATGACGGACATCTATACATATCTCGGAAATGGAATCAATCACGACCTTTGCGTGAAGTTTGTGGAGAGCGGCTACGATATGACGATGATTCAAAAAGAAGGGTGAGCAAATGGATAAGCAAAAGATTAAGAGCGTTCCGAGGCTGACGACCGACAACCCGGTGGACAATTTTCAGACTGCCCTCAACTTTACTGACGTCAGCGAGGACGGCTGGGTATGGCTGCGGCAACCTGAAATGGCACTGACCGAGTATGCGCGGCAGCTCGTCAAGGGCCATGACAGCAGCATCGATCTGGGCTGCAACGATATGGAGCTCTCCGAAAGTCTGACCGATCACCTCTTCGACGACCCGAAGCAGAGCATTGACGGACTGATCGCAGAGCACTACACGATCTTGTGGGCTTATGCGACCCTGCGGGAAAAGCTCAAATGGTACGAGGATGCGGGCATCCCGGCCATTCCTGATTATGGCCTGAGCACCATCCGGCGGGCAATCAATCGGTACGGCACCACCCCGCAACTCCAGATGGCGATTGAGAAAATATCGGAGCTCACGAAAGCAATCTGCAAACTCCAGAGGACCGTGACATTCGACTTCCGCAACGGTGCAAAGATCAAGGTTGCCCATGAGAGCGTCAGGGAAGAAATCGCGGACGTCTACGTCATGCTGGCTCAGCTTATGGAAATCATCGGCAAGCCGGAAGAAGTACAGCAGATAGTGCTCGAAAAGCTCGACCAGCTCAAAGAACACCTAGACAACGGGGAGGTGCACAATGAGTAAAGCCGTCTTGCTGAGCATCCGGCCAAACTGGTGCAAGCTGATTTGGGCCGGGATGAAAACGGTTGAAGTGCGCAAGACCTGCCCAAAGCTCGAAACGCCGTTTAAGGTGTACATTTACTGTTCCGGCAATAGCGGATGGCTAATGAGGTCACCAAAGGGCTTGCGGAAGATGGACAGAAAAGTAATTGGTGAGTTTGTCTGCGATGAGGTTTACAAGGTCGATAGAGATAGCGTGGGGTTCAATTTTACAGCCCCAAGTCTGGATTTGCCGGTTTACACCATGCCAGAAAATAACGATGAGTACCGAAATGTCCAGCGAGAGGAACTTACTACTTGCCTGACCGACGAACAGCTCTCTAAATATCTTGGGATACACCCCGGCTGGGGATGGCACATTTCCAACCTGAAAATTTATGACCGACCACTCGACCTGCGAGAACTCACTGGCTTGCAAGAGACACGGTTTGGTATGCGGCATGTGGAAATTACCAGCCCACCCCAGAGCTGGCGCTATGTGGAGGATGCAGAATGTACGTCATGAACAAAAAATGGGACTCCATCACGAACATTGCCCAGTGCACCAGTGTGTATGTGAGCCCCGAACACGAAATCAAAGCGGTTCCTACGGGCGGCGGTGCGGTGTATCGGCTGGGGCAGTATGAAACCGCAGAAATTGCCCGTGCTGTGCTGAATGACCTGTATATGCACATTTCGACTGGCTGTGTCTACCAGATGCCGAATGACCAGCGAGCGCTGGTGCTGGCCCGCGGAATGAGCGACGAACGGCCTGACAAGTTTGCCGGGAATGGTAAGAAGCCGGTGCGCAGGGGAGGATCCTGATGACTAAGAGACATCATTATGACCGAAAAGGCCAACCACAGAAGCGGTGCAATCCCGACACTTGCCCGAACTGTATGTACATTGGAGAGGGCGACAGCTGGTGCGACAAAATTGGTGAAATTGTTCTTTCTGACTGGGAGCCTACGGATTATTACATGGGGTGTTGTAAGGGGGCAAGAGCAAATGAAAGCACACATCGAGCCTAAGAGCAAGGAATGCCCGTTCTGCGGCGCATCTACCTATGAAGTTATGAGTGGTACGGGCGTGAAATGTATTCGGTGCACCAATAAGAGAACTTGCGGTGCCATCGTCGGTTTCAACAACAAAGACTGTGATGAACGCGGAGTTTCCCCGGTTAAGTACTTCAATCGGCGGACGGAAAGGAAAGTGCTCCAATCGGCGTGCGGAAAGGGAGCAAAAAATGAATCTGATTCGTGAAGTTCTTTCAGACCAGACGGTGACGGCGGTGGCATCTATCATCCTGATCGTGGCCGCGCTGCCTATGGCTGGATGGTCTTGGGCCGTAAATCAAATGGCCGGAAAATCGGCCGGAAGAAAAAGGAGGGTACATGAAAGCGCATCTGTCGTTCCTGTGCAATGGTCAGTGTCGGTGGTGCAAGAGCTACTGGGATTGCAGTAAGCACAAGAAAATCCTGGCAAAAATTTTCGGATGCAAAGATTGGAGATGGAGAATATGAGCAAGGAAATCAAACAGCAGCGCATGAATGCCCGTGATGAAGCGTCGCAGCTGTTTTGCTGGTGCATCGTTACGGCCATGAACCAAAAAGAAGGCATTGGTGCGGAACGGCTTCGGCGGGCCTGTAATGAGATGCAGGCATTCCAAGCCCGCTACAAAAGTAAAATCGACTCTGGGAACCGGAGAACGGCCACTGAAGCCATGCGGGACGATTTAAGGGAAATCTGTGATTTCACGGTACGTCTGCCGCAAAATCGAGCTCCGCGTAATCACAGGGAAGAGCAACTTCGCATGGCGCAGGATGAGGGCGCTGAGATCGCATGGCTGGTTATGGCCGCGACGGCGCATCTGACGTTTGGCTTTGGCAAGGAGCGCCTTGCACGGCTGAAGAAAGGAGCTATGGACGACTATCGACAGTACATCGGATGGGTCAAGACAGACGGCGAGGACTGCGCCAAGGAATGGCTGAAGCGCTGTGTGGAACAGGCCTTGCATGAAGAGCTTAAAGTGAATGACATCCAGAGCGGGAGCCGCCCGCCGAAGCAGTACTATTCGTCTGGAGTTGACGTGGCAGATATGATTCGCGTGACGGGCGCTGTGTCTGCGAAGATGGCGGCAGAGCGGGGCATTAAACGTGTGCCGCTGGCGGTTTTGAGTCAGAGCGAGGTGACCCGCAGGATGAAAACTATCTGAGCAATAAAAAGAGGATCGCTTGCGCAATCCCCCGATAGAACAAATCTATTATACCTAAATTGATGTATTTTGGCAACGATAGAACAGGAGGGTGCGCAAAATGACTATCCCGGAAGAAATGATGGCCGTTATTCAGGAAACCGCAAAAAAAGCTGCTCGTGAGGGCGCCAAGGAAGTTATCGCAGAACAGACCCGCAAAGCCGCAGGCCGCTGTGACCGTCGGCTTCGGAACACGAAGCTGTTGCTGAAAAACTATCGGATGTTCAAGAAGCACTGCACGGGTGCGGTCTATACGGACGAAACAGGCGACCATGATGGCAAGGAAGAGGAAACCGCACTGGAGCTACTGGACATGATGCTTCAGCGCAATAACGCGATTACGGTCGAATCAATCCGCAACTCCTGCCGCCGTACAAAAATCATGGTTCGTCATATTGATTCGATGCTGGCCCTGTACGAGACGTACTGCGAACAGAGCAAGAATGAGGCCCATAAGCGCGGCTACCGCATCATCAAAGCGATGTACATTGACGACGAGGCCAAGTCCATTGAGCAGCTTGCGGCGCTGGAGGGTGTGAGCACCCGTCAGGCATACCGAGACCACGACGCGGCCGTTGAAAAAATCTCGGCGCTCATGTTCGGCATTGATGCCTTGGACATGGAGTAGGCCAATGTCAAAATCATGTCATTTACACGGCATGAAAAATGTGGTAGAATAATACCGTAAAATTCTAATCATAGCGCATTGCCCGCCCGGTTTCGCCACCGAGCGGGTATTTTTATGCCCGGAAAGGAGGCAGAAAACCGCCGCTCCCCAATTTGACCCGCAACGCCAGCGGGATAGCAAAGAAGGGAGAAAAAATGAATCAGCAAGTAGTGTATCAGGATATTTCGCAGATCCATCCCTATGAGAACAATCCCCGGAACAACGAAGCGGCCATTGAGCCTGTTGCGCAGAGCATCAAGCGGTTTGGCTTCCGTGTCCCCATCCTCATCGACGGAAAAGGAACTATCATCGCAGGACACACCCGCTATGAGGCCGCAAAACGGCTTGGCATGGACAAAGTGCCGTGTATTCGGGTCGATGACCTGACGGATGAGCAAATCCGCGCATACCGCATCGCAGACAACAAGGTGGCCGAGGCTTCTTCGTGGAATGATGATGTTCTCCGCGCCGAAATGGACGCGCTGAAAGCCTTGGACGTTGATTTGACGGACACGGGTTTCAGCGAGGTGGAGCTTGATGGGCTTCTTCGGGAAGTGGAGGATGCCGACTTCGAGGAGTTCTTTACGGAACCCGTCCAACAGCTGCCCAAAGCGGCCGATGCAGAGCAGAGCGCCGAGACCCAGCAATCTACCCAACCGGAATCTTCTCAGCTCGCTGTGCCGCAGCAGAGCGGCTCTAAGCTCATCCAATGTCCGCATTGCGGAGAATGGTTTGAGACATGAGGCTATGTCTGGCAGGTACATTCCCAGCCGAGAAGATTGTGAAAGAGTACCGCCCAGAATACGTTCTGGAGAGCTTCTTTTACATCCGACCATGGCAAATCGAAGAAATTCCAAAATGGAAAATGTTCCTGCTCGACAGCGGGGCATTTACTTTTATGCACGGTATAGAAGCGTCTTCAAAGCCAGTAGATTGGGATGGATACCTGAGTCGGTACATCGACTTTATCAACCGCAACAACGTGCAGCATTTCTTCGAGCTGGATGTGGATTCCATCGTAGGTTATGACGCTGTAAAACGCATGAGAGCGCGCCTTGAAGCAGAGACAGGAAAGCAAAGCATTCCGGTCTGGCACCGCTCCCGTGGTCTGGACGAGTTCAAGCGCCTGTGTAGGGATTATCCCTATATCGGCATCGGCGGCTTCGCAATCAAGCACATACAGCCCAGCGAGTACGGCTATATCCGTCGTTTGGTGCAGTATGCAAATTCTTGCGGGGTGCGGGTGCATGGTCTGGGGTACACCAAAAAGGATGCAGTGAGTTTCGGCTTTTACAGCGTGGACAGCACGACATGGACCACACAGGTCAATTTCGGAGGGCTGTCATACTTCAATGGCACAGAGATGGTCGTGGTCAGACCGCCCAAGGGGATGATCGGCGCAGACTATCGCCGCCGCCGGGAGTACTCGTTGAGAGAGTGGATAAAGTACCAGAAATACCTTGATACGAAAGGAAAATGGCGTGGATAAAGAAATCGTCTACCGCGTCGAGGATGGCATGGACAGGGAAAAGATTCTCTGCACCACCTACCAGATGCGGAATTTTTATATGCAGTTCAGAGACGGATTTTTCACCAATCTGGACGTTATGAACTATATCCAGCACCTCGCCGCCGCCCATATGGCGAAAAAGGGGATGAACGTGCTGGATGTGTGCTGTGGGCGCTCTCTGATGCTCCCGCTGCTGCGCTACTACGCAAAGGACATTGCATCCTACACTGGAGTGGACATCAGCAAGGCGAACATCAAGGAAGCGATGCGCGGTGCAACTGCAAAGAACCTCGAACCCAAGGATTTGGCCTCCTACTACCCGTTCCGGGTGGGTTGGAAGCTGGGCAACGTTGCTGAGATGTCGAAAGTCATCCCGGCGGGGTTTGCCGATTTTGTGATTTACACCTCTGCCATTGAGCATATGCACCCTACGGACGGCGCAAAAAGCCTTGCAGAATGCTACAAGGTGATGAAGCCGGGTGCAAAGATGTTTCTCTCCTGTCCGAACACCCCTGGCAATGGGTATCAGACCCAGTACCGCGCTCATGTCTATGAGTGGGGCTACGATGAACTGAAAGCCAAGCTGACCGAAATCGGATTCAGTATTGTGCAGGAGGTCGGTCTGGTCACCAGCGTCCGCGAAATGGATGAGTTTTATTCTAAACAGCCGCCGGCGCTCAAGGATTTCTATGAACGCATGAAGTCCTATGTCCCGTCTGCGTTCCTCACAGCGTTTATGGCTATCCCATTCCCGCGTGAGGCGAAAGAGCTGTTGTTCATCGTCCAGAAGCCGAAAGGAGAGAAAAATGCCTAAGTTCAAGAATGAGTATGGGGTGTCGAAAATCAAGTACACCCAGAAGTGTAGATGCTTTTGCCCTATCGGAAAGGCAGACTACACGAACAACTTCACTGTGACCATCACCCCGAAGAAGTGGATCCCGGACTACTGCGAAATCGATGAGTTCATCCGCGAGCAGCTGGATGGTAAGAGCCTTGTCATTGAGGACGCCGTCTGCAAGCTGAAGCAGTGGCTCACGGGGGAGATTCATCCCTACTGGGTCGAGGTCGAGTCGGATGTGACCGACGGCGTGCACGGCCATGTGACGGTAACGGCATAAGGGAGGGGCGCAAGATGAGAAATACTCGTGCTCTTTGCCAGACCGCCGTTGTCGCGGCGCTGTATGTGGCGCTGACCACCTTGAACCCCCTGTCGTGGGGCGCAATCCAATTCCGGGTTGCAAATATGCTCTGTGCGCTCCCGTTCAAAGACAAGAGATATGCCCCGGCGGTTCTGCTGGGAATCGCAATCGCAAACGCAACCAGCCCGTTTGGACCTGTCGATGTGGCTTTTGGCCTGATGGCCGAGGGAGCAGCGTATCTCCTTGTTGTTTGGGGACCGTGGAAAAAGCTGGGGATTTTGTGGAAAGCTGTTATCCTCTCTTTGTCCGTGGCTCTGTTCATCGGAGTGGAGCTGCACGCAATGGTGGGAGCGCCGTTCCTGCTGACGGCCGCAGGGCTGTTCGTTGGCACTTTCTTAGCCGTGGAACTCGGCAACATGATAATTTCTAAAACCGCTCTTGCAAGAATCGTGTAAGAGGGGGCGCGGCGCTGGCTCTGCAAAGAGCTGGCGCTTTTTCTTTGGAACAACATAACCGTCCGGCCAAATACCGGGCGAGCAGAACAAAGAGGGATAGTGGTGGCGATGTAGATGGAAACGCGAGACAAGGCGTTCACCCTTTATAAGAAAGGGATGGGATGCACCGAAATCTCAAAGAAGCTGGGCGTATCGCTGAACACGGTCAAGTCTTGGAAAAAGCGGTATTGGGATGCACAAAAGGGTGCACCCAAGAAGCGCACCCCGTCGCACCCAAAGGGTGCATCTTCAAAATGCACCCAGCAAGACCCGGCGGCTCAGCCTAAGAAGAGACCGAATCTCGGCGGCGCGCCGAAAGGGAACGTCAATGCTGTTGGCAATCATGGCGGGGCACCGCCGGGAAATCAGAATGCGCTAAAGCACGGCGGTTGGTCTGCCGTGATGTTTGGCGCGTTTTCCGAAGAAAACCAGAAAGCTATACAGGACTGCACGAAAGACGTGGATGCAGAGGACCTGCTGATACAGGAGCTTCAACTGCTGACCGCCCGCGAAGCATTTCTGCTCCAGCGCATCACGGCGGCGCAGGAAAAGAAGCAGCACATCCAGTCGGTGCATACATCAAAATCCAGCAGGTCTTTTACCCGGCTGGATGAGGATAAAGAAAAAGAGGCCCACGACAAGGAGGTTTACATTGAGCGGATAGATGCAAAGGTGCAAAGGGAAGAGCGCCTTCCTGGCACCAGCGTTGAGACATCAACCACCACCGAATCAAGCTACCTTATCGTGGAGCGCTTAGAGCGGCTGTTGACCGATGTACAGCGCCAGAAGTCTAAGGTGATACAGCAGCTTGCCGACCTGCGCAGAATGAGCAACAGCGGCAAGAATAAGCTGGTAGACGACTGGGTAGCGGCAGTCGAGGCGGCGGACGCAGAAGTGGAGGGTGAAGACGATGGCGCTGAGACAACGTGAAGTCTTCGCCAAACGGCTCCCACTGTACCGCAAAGACCCCTGCTTGTTCTTCAAAGAGGTCACACGCTTCAAGCCGGATAGATGGCAAAAAGAAGCGGCCACGGCCATTGCACAGCACCGCAAAGTTTCTATCCGTTCAGGACAGGGCGTTGGAAAAACAGCTTTTGAAGCAAACTTGGTGCTCTGGTTTTTGGCTTGCTTCCCGTATCCCCGCGTCGTGTGCACGGCACCGACCCGCCAGCAGTTGAACGATGTGCTCTGGGCTGAGATTGCCAAGTGGCAGGAGCGCAGTCCTGTCTTGCAGACCATGCTTGTATGGACAAAGACCCGTGTCTACATGAAAGGACATGAGAAACGCTGGTTCGCCGTGGCCCGTACAGCCACTAAGCCAGAGAATATGCAGGGCTTCCACGAAGACAATATGCTTTTCGTGGTGGACGAAGCATCCGGCGTTGCTGACCCCATCATGGAGGCCATACAGGGCACATTGTCCGGCGATAACAACCGCTTACTGATGTGCGGAAACCCAACGCAGAACACTGGCACATTCCACGATTCGCACACCGTGGATGCCCAGTCCTACTACTGCATGAAGGTGTCCAGCAGGGACAGCCCCCGCACGAATAAGCAAAATATCGCTGACTTGGAGCGAAAGTTCGGCAAGAACAGCAATGTGGTCCGCGTCCGTGTTGACGGCGAGTTCCCGGAAAATGAGGACGACGTCTTTATTCCGATGGCGCTTGCCACAAAAGCGGTCAATACTGAACCGCTTGAGCACAGCATTCCGGCCAGAATCTCCATTGGGTGCGACGTGGCCCGCTTTGGCAACGACGACACCGCCATTGCGAAGAACATTGACGGGGACATTCAAAAGCTGGTCACGCGCCACGGCCAAGACCTGTACGCGACAGCCGATGACATTATCGAAATGTACAAGGCCCTGCGCACAGCATATCCGCAGTATCGCGGTCTGATCTATGCGATTATTGACGATACGGGTGTGGGCGGCGGAGTGACGGATATTCTCAACAGGGAGAAGATTCGGCAGAAGCTGAACAAACTCATGGTTGTTCCTGTCAATTTCTCGTCTGCTGTTCCTGACAAGGAAGCCGCCGGGAGATATGCCGATATTTCAACATGGATGTGGGCTGTCCTGCGCGACATGGCGGCGTCTGGTCTCCTGCATTTGCCGGATGACGCGACCTTGATAGGTCAGCTCACGACCCGCAAGTACATCTTCAGCGGCGCGCCCTCCAAGCTGAAACTTGAAAGCAAAGAGGCGCTAAAGAAGCGCGGCCTGACCAGCCCGGACCGGGCTGATGCAGTTGCGCTGGCATTATACGAGGGCGGAATTTTTGATGTCCACAGCCTGATTTAACGTAATCGGAAAGGAGAAAGCGTGAAAAAAGTTATTCCCGGAAAAATTAAAACACAGCTGCGCCTTGACGGTTACTATAATGTGCTGAACAAGTACGGCACCCAGCACGACAGCACGGAGTACTACCAGTGGGCGTCTGGCTCTGCGGTAAGCGATACGGAGCTGGCCGATCTCTACGCAGGAAACGGGTTGTTTTCAACCGTTATTGATGCCCCGGCTGACGACGCAACCAAGAACGGCATCGACCTCGGCATCAAGGACAAAGACTTGCAGAAGCAGATCGACAACCACTTGCAGACCATCCGATACCAGAGCAAATTTGCCAAGGCTTTGCGCTGGGCGCGGCTCTTTGGCGGCGCTGCTGTGGTGATGCTGGTTGACGACGGGCGGCTCCTGCAGGATCCTTTGAACTGGCGCGACGTGCACGGCGTCGAAGAGCTGTTGGTATATGGCCGCAACGAAATGTATCCTCTTTGGGTCAATGGATATGAGAATAACCCGGACGATGAGGATTACCGCCGGGGCGGCACTGGCATCCCGGAGTACTACCAAGTCAACAGCGTGTACGGCAACTATGTTGTGCATTCGTCCAGATGCCTTGTTTTCCATAACTCGGACATCCCGGAAAGCTCCACTATGGCTAATCTCTACCGCACATGGGGCATCCCGGAGTATCTGCGCATTCGTGAAGAGCTGAGAAATGCCAGCATAGGCCCCGGCTATTCTATCCGCCTGCTGGAACGGCTGTCGATGGTGACCTACAAGATGAAGAATCTTGCTGGTGTGCTTTCCACGGCAGACGGCGAGGATACGGTTCTACAGCGTATGGAAATGCTTGACCTTGCCCGTAATCTGCTGAACATGGTCATTATTGATGCCGACGGCGAGGATGTGGGCGTTCAATCCCTGTCTGTTGCTGGCGTTAAGGACATTCTGGACAATGCCTGTGCGATGTTGTCTGCTGTATCTCATATCCCACAGACGCGGCTTTTTGGGCGTTCCCCGGCGGGCGAGAATGCCACTGGAGAGAGTGACCTTGAGAATTACAAGGAATTCGTCGGGGGTCTCCAAAACGGTGACCTCCGCGATAACACCCGTACCCTCGTTGAGCTGATTCTTCGCGGCATGGTTTGGAACAGGGAAGTCAAGGAGATACCTGAGTACACCGTGACCTACAAGAGCGCGTGGAGCCCGTCTGACGATGAAAAGGCAGCACAAGACCAAGCTGCTGCTGCGGCACAGCTCACCAGAGCACAGACCGCTGGCACATACGTCACAAATGGAATTGTCGAAGCTGAAGAAGTTCGAACGCGCGATGGTTCGTGACGAACAGTTTGACCCAGAGAACATTCTCACGGAAGCGGACATTCACCAAGACTGGGGACTTGGCGGAGCCGATACCCAGCAGGAAGCCGCTGATAGCCAGCAACAGAATGCCACGGATGCCAGCGGTCTTGTTACCGATGAAGGAGACTGCGGCTATGTGGCGGGCTTTGTCGTGCAGGACGGCAAGATCCTCTGCGGGCGCCGCTCTGATGGCCAAGGCTGGTGTGGCCCCGGCGGGCATATCGAGCCGAAAGAAACGCCGGGGGTGGCCTTCCGCCGGGAAGCCAAAGAAGAGTTTGGAATTGACGTTGGAAATATTACCTATCTTGGTAACTGTAAAGGAAAACCAGAAGAAATCCTCCCTGTGCAGATATACCGCGTCAACGACTATGCGGGAATCCCGGTGTGCGATCAGGAAGAGATGTTCACCGCCACATGGTTCACCCCAGAACAGATTCTTGCCCAAGAGGTCCCCGGCGGGCTGGTGTTCGACCCATTCCGCAGGAGTGTGGAAGAATATCTTGAACAACTGGGCCTGACGCTGGATGACTTCGACCCAAGCAAGCACAAGCGCGATGAGGACGGAAAGTTCTCCAGCATGGGGAACACAACGTCAAAAGATGAATCGGGCAAGGAAAATTCGTCAAAAGACTTGAATGATTCCCAAAGTCATGCTAAAATAAATTCTAACGCAGTTTCGGCAAAAGGCGCAAACGCTTTCAAAGTGAAAGGGTTTCCAAACAAGCAGAAGCTGAATAACCACTGGCAAAACGGAAGAACCCACGCCGCCGAGTACGCTCCCGATGGCATTACGACAAAGGAGCAATACGAAAAGCGGGCGGTTCAACTTCTGGAAAGCCCCTGTGGGAACGGCATCAAGGGCTATAAGACAAAAGATGGCCTTATATGCCGATACGATTCAAAGAAAAATGACTTTGCGAAAGGCTCCCCGGAGAAAGGCGTAAGAACGATGTTCAAGCCCGATGATGGGGAAGAGTATTATAGACGCCGACTTGAGGCTGAGGGAATAGAGAACGATGAATGACGAAACCATTTGCCCGCTGTGTGGGCAGCATCACTTTGAAGAGAACGATGATTTTGAGGAATGCCCCGTGTGCGGTTGGGTAAATGACGGCGTACAGCGCGCAGATCCCGATTATCGCGGCGGGTATAACCGCATCAGCCTGAACGAAGCAAAAAAGAAATTTGCCGCAGGCAAAAAGGTGTTTGATTAACAATAACGGCGTTGAGAGCCTTTGCAGGTGACGCGAGAGCGTCCTTTGCGAAGGCTCTTTTTGTTTGCAGTCATAGCTCAGTTGGTAGAGCGCCTGCCCTCCAAGCAGGATGCCGCGGGTTCAAGCCCCGTTGACTGCTCCATATCGAGGGTTGGCCAAGTTGGATAAGGCATGGGCCTTTGACTCCCAGACCGCCGGTTCGAGTCCGGTACCCTCGACTTATGCTGGTGTAGCTCAGTTGGACAGAGCAGTTGATTTGTAATCTTCAGGTCGTGGGTTCAAATCCCATCCCCAGCTCCACCCACCGTACACCGTAATCGGCACCTCGATGGCATGAGGAAGCGCCGACCCCGCTCCCAACAGACCGCTGCGAAGTGTTCTGGCCTGTTCCATGACTGAGCCAGCGCGGAGCCATATGCCGCGTTCCTTCCGCTTCGCCTTGGACGGATGCGCGCTGTAAGCAAAAAGGTCAAACCAATTCAAGTGCTGCATGCCATGAACGTAAAGGCCCTGTATCTTCAATGATGCAGGGCCTTTTTGATGCCGGCAGAGGGAAGATTCCCGGAAAGATAAAGAGGTGTTTATGCCAGTGAAAAACAACGGCCCCGGCGGAAACAGTCGGGCTTCTACGACAAGAAAATCAAAGGTCGAGCCGGAATACCCGCAATGGGCAGAAAGTAAGATGCGGGCCATTGAGAACAGGCGCTTAAAAGAGCTTCAAGCTGTTGTGCGCGATTCAATGCCTGAGATACTGGCTATCGTTGCGGATGAAATGGATACGGCTTCCGAAAGCATCAGAAAAGATGGATACAGCGACATGGTGCGCCGCATCCAAAATAGATTCCGCATTATGCGTGATCGGCTCAGTCGGCGGCTGAAAACCGATCCGCTGGAACGTGATGTCCGCCGCTGTGCGGATTATACAGACCGCCGCCAGCTCCAAGAATGGCAACGCAGTGTCCGGGCCACACTCGGCATCGACATCAGCAAGGACTTCTTCATTGGTGAGCGGTATGAGCAGATGCTTTCAAGGTGGGCGGAGCAAAATGTTTCTTTTATAACCAGCATCGAGAGCGATTGCTTTGATGATATGGAGAAAATCATTATTGACGGCTTTACAAAGGGCCGAACACCCGCCGCAATTTCAAATGAGATACAGCGGCGCTTCGATGTGACCAAATCGAAAGCGAACCTTTTGGCCCGCGACCAGATTGGCACATTGAGTGCAGACCTGACTCGGACTCGGCAGGAGTCCGCCGGGGTAAAGGAGTACATCTGGCGTTCGTCCGGCGACGAACGTGTGCGCGCGTGCCATCGTGAACTTGATGGTAAGACGTTTCGTTATGATGACCCGCCAGCAATGTGGTACATGACGAAGCGAGGGAAAATCTACACCGGGAGACACTGCAACCCCGGCGAGGATTACCAGTGCCGCTGTGTTGCAAAACCCGTTTTTGACTTTAATAGGCTCAATTCTCAAGCCTTTAAGGAGAAGAAACAATGAATCAGAAAAATCCGCCGCAAGTCCTTCGGAGCGAAATGCGTGCTGACAGCGTGCCTGTCGATGAGCATTACAGCACCGAGGGATATTTTTATGATAACCCCATCCTGACCCGCACGGGCATCTTCAAGTACAAGCTGGAAGATGGTTCGGAACGTCGAGAACTGCGCAGGCCGGAAGATGTGTTTGACCCGGCGAGCCTTGCAAGCTATGAGGGAAAGCCCATCATCATTACCCACGACGCGCAGGTGATAGACAAGGACAATGCCCGCCGGGAGAGAGTGGGAACAATCCTGACTCCCGGACAGCAGGACGGCGAGACCGTCCGTGCCAAAATCGTCATTGACGACCCCGATGCTGTAAAGGCGTCGGGCCTGCGCGAGCTGTCCGTTGGATATTATCAGGATCTTATCATGGAACCCGGAGAGTGGGAGGGGGAGCCTTACGATGCAATCCAGACCCACATCCGCGTGAATCATCTTGCGCTGGTTGCCGTCGCCCGCGCCGGAGATGATGCAAGACTGAACATGGACGGCCAAGACAATGGAGGTACTGACCCTATGGATGACGAGAACAAGAAGACCTGCACCACCATGGACGACGATGCTACCGTGGAACCCGATAAGCAGACTGCGGATGATGGCGAGGGCGCTTCCCCTGCGGCATCGTCCCTTAACCCTGCCGGCATCGAGGCGGCTATCAAGGCATATCTGGCCGCTACTGGCGGTGCAACTGCTGACGATGAGAACGACCCGGCGGCGGGTGGTGACCCCACCAAGCCGACTGAGGACGATGGTGAAGATGATGCCACCACACCCGACGTTCTGGCGGACATTACGGCCCGCCGGGATGCAATGGAGGATGGTCCCGCAAAGTCTGACATCAACACCCTGCTGTCTATGCTGGAGGCTGAGAAAGCCCGTGCGGATGCCGCTGAAGACGATGTCAAACAGCCGCCCACAGAAGATGAGGACGACGCCTCTGACAATGACAGCGGCCAGCTGAACCATGATAGTCTCGACGCCATCGTCAAGAAGAAGGTCGGCCAGCGCATGGAACTGTGCCGTCTGGGCGACAAACTGCATCTGGATGGCATGGACACCCTGCCTGTGATGCAGGCAAAGAAAAAGGTCATCAGAACTGTTCTGCCCGGTATGCGTCTGGACGGGAAAGGCGACGCATACATCAACGCGGCTTTTGACATTGCCAAGGGCAAGGTCAATGGCCGCAAGACCGTGAACGATCAGCGTCGGCAGGTGTTCAATGCGGATTCCGCAAATGCGGCGACCCGCAATGCGAACGCCAAAAATGACCCCGACGCCGCTCGTACCCGCATGATCCAGCGTCACGCTGGCGAAAAGGAGGACTAAGCTATGAGCAATATGGCTGTACAGATGAATTACGGTGAGCCGAGCCGCGGCATGCCCGGTGGCCTCTATGACCGGGCCGAGTATGAAGCCGTGACCCGCCGCAACAGCGCAGAGGATAAGGCGCTGTGCTTCGGATACGGTGTCGTGCAGGGCGCAGAGCCGGGAAAGGACATTGCGCTTCCTGCAACGGGCTCAACTGCTGACAAGTTCGAGGGCGTTGTGATGTACAGCGCCAATGTCGAGATGGACGATGATGGTGCCGTACTCCTGCGGAAGAACCAGATCGTCGATGTCTGTCAGTCCGGCAAGCTGTGGGTGCAGCTGGTCGATTCGGTGGAGCCTGCTTATGGCCAGCCCGTGTACCTTGTGACCACTGGCACAGACGCCGGAAAGTTTACCCCGACCAAGGGAACCAATCTGGCAGTGAAGGCGCGCTTCATCGGCGCGGCCGTGAACGGCATCGCCCCTGCCCAGTTCGTGACTCAGCTTTAAGGAGGTAGGAACCTATGTCTAAATTCAATCCTTTCGACCCCGCAAACGGTTACAGCGAGGAGGACCGCGTCGCTCTGGAGACGAAGTGCGCCTCGCTGATTAACCGCGCCTATCGGAACCCGTTCCCTGGCGCTTCGCTTCGTCACGATGGTGCGGACAATGCGGGCATCTTCTTTGCCAAGCAGCTGGCGCACATCAAGACCAAGGCATACGACAAGGAGTTCCCGGAGCTGTCCGGCCTGAAGCTGTTCCCCCAGACAAGCGATACGGATGAGGGTGCAAGCTACATCGAGTACTACTCCTATGAGCCTGTCGGCTTCGCTGCCATCATCGCGAACTACGCTTCGGACCTGCCCCGTGTTGATGTGAAAGGCACTCCCCATCGTGCCGAAATCGTCAACATCGGTGATAGCTACGGTTACAACGTGCAGGAGCTGCGCGCATGCCGCCGGAACGCCGTTCTGGGCATTATGAAGTCTCTGGATGCTGTCCGCGCCGAAGCCGCCCGCCGGGTCTATGATGTCAAGGTGAACCACCTGATCTGGAACGGCGACGAGAAGGCAAAAATCGTCGGTATCCTTTCTTCGGATAACAATATCCCCATCTACACACTGAAGAACGGCGCTGGTGGCAAGGCTGACTGGGCAAGCAAGACTGCCGATGAGATCGCCGCCGACATTGCCGGCATCCTGAACTATATCGACACTCTGACCCAGAGCGTTGAGCACCCGGATAGCTGGGTTATGCCGAATGACCTGTACACTGCTCTGAACCTGCGCCGCATTGACGGTACTGGCGAGTCTGTGCTGTCTTACATCAAGGAACACACCCCCCAGATTAAGAACTGGGAGACCGCTGGTGAGCTGTCCAAGAGCAACAAGGACTACAACACCACTGGAAAGAACATCGGTCTGCTGTACACCAAGGACGCCGATAAGATGTACCATGATGTGCCTATGGCATTCCTCCAGCATGCGCCGCAGGACCGCAACCTCGAAATCGTCATCAACTGTGAGGGCCGCGACGCCGGAATGGTCATTCCTTATCCGCTGTCCGCCTGCCTCGTCTACGGTCTGTAAGATAAGAAAGGAGCCTGCTTATGAAAATCAAGAATATCAGCGTGAAGCCGATTCGCATTGGCGATGTCTCCCTGCTCCCCGGCGAGACCGCACAGGTCGAGGCTGTCTATGCTGATGCAGTGGCGTTCTACATCAGCATGGGCTATGTGCAGGAAGTTGCGGAGAAGAAAACCCGTGGCAAGGCAAAGAATCCCGATGCAGAGCCTGACGCCATTGCGGAGGACACCGCAGAGGATGAGTCCTGATGGATGCCGTCGATGCAGAGGCAATCACCAAAATCGTGAAGATGGTGGGAGCTGAGTTCAAAGGGGCGTCCGATGAGGATATCAAGTTCTGGATTGAGCTTCAAGCCCCTGTTATTTCCCGAAAGAAGTTTGGCGCTGATTATAATTTGGCGCTGGCTCTTTTAACGTGCCACGCCATGAAGATGGCCGGCAGCGGCGACAACTCGCTGGGAACCATCGCCAACACTGGACGCCTTGCCAGTGTATCCGAAGGTGGCGTAAGCATTTCCTTTGCGACGTCTACTGCGGGAACAACGGGGGACGCAGCCTATCAGCTCACATCGTATGGGTTGCAGTTCATCGAGATTCGGAACAGGCATATCGTTCCCATTATGATTCGGTAAGAGGGTGAATGTATGGCTATTGCCGGAGAATTTGGGCTCGAACTGACCCCGGAGGGAAGAGCAGCACTGTCAATGCTGGATGAACTGGAAGACATCGTTGTTGAGGTCGGATACCAAGCCGATCAAATGGCGATTGACGGCGAGACCTCGCTGGCAGAGATTGCCTATTGGAATCACTACGGGACTTTGCATAAGGATGGTTCCGTGATGATTCCAGCACGCCCGTTCATGGATGCACTTCAAAAGCACCCCGATGAATTGGCGGAGTTCTCACAGCAAGCGGCGTCGAACCTCAATACCGCTGAAACTGTGGCAAGCGCAATCGGCGCCCAAGCCAGTTCTATGATTCAGGACGCTATCAGAGACGAAGATTGGGCGCCTAATGCGCCGATTACGGTTGAGGGTGGATGGATGGTAAACGAGTACGGCAAAAATGGCCCTGTCCCGGTTCATATTGACGGAAAAGGCTCTACAAAGCCTTTAATTGACACTGGAACCATGAGACAGCAGTGTGGATTCCGCCTTATGAAAGGGGAAAAATGAACATCTTCAAACGGCCTTACAAAGTGCGGCGGTACGGAAAAACCAGCTGGGAAGATGGTGTGGCGTCCGCCGGGTATGAGGATGTGCGGCTTATGCTGGATGTCCAAGCCAAGACGAGAAGGAACCAAGATGACCCGGCGGGCCGGACAACCACGGGAACGCTGACGGTGTACAGCGATATGGAGCTTCACCCGGCGGAGTCTGACGACCAGACAGACGGTGACCGCCTGTTCTACATGGGAAAGTGGTACGTCTGCAAGTCGTCGGTTTACTGGGGAAACACCATCCTGTCACACTGGATTTCGGAGTTTGAAGCAGTCGATGGCGAGAATGAAAGGGGGAAGAGAGACGATGACGGAAGCTGAGTGCAGGGCCGAGATTCGGAAGTTTTTCATGGAGCTTTACCCTGCCTGCACGGTCATTTACTCCTACCCCGGCAATGCGGCCCGCCCGCCTGCGCCCTACGTCGTGCTTGACTTTAATGCTGCCGACAGCTCTCAAATTGACGAGTACGTTGATGATGGAATTTTGCAGCAGACGTGGTACATGACCATGCCGTTTTCTGCGGAGCTGGTTGCGCAGAGCAAGGTGGTTCATGGCGGCGGAGTAAAAAAGGCTCTGCCGTCAACAGTTGTTGACGACCTTGCCCAGAGCATCCGCTTTTTTCAAAGCCCCTACGCAGAGGACAAAATGCGCCTGCTGAACATTTCGGTAACGGCCACAGGAAACCTAGAGCAAATCTATAACAGCGTGTCCGGTGTGGAACGGGCGCGCTGTTCTTTTTCTGTGGATTTCATCCAGAGCACGAAGGAGTATGCAGCACTGCATCCGCAGGACGGTGAATACATCGCAGACCACGATAGTGCGGCATCGAAAAAGCTTGCAGATATGCAGGCTGGATATTTCACAGAAGTTGAAATTGAACCACAAATCAAGGAATAAAGGAGTGAGAGCATGACCATTGACCAAATCATCAAGGTCGATATTGCCATTTCGGAAGCAATGGCAATCGACGGCGGCTATGACACCATCCTTATCATCGGCCCCCTGCCGAAAACTCCCGGCGGTCATATGACTCCCGATGTTGCTGGTTATACCGGTACGCAGGATCTGAAGAGTGCCGGCTTCTCGACGGACGACCCGGTTTATATCTCCGCCTCTAAGGTCTTTTCGCAGTCGCCCAAGCCCAGCATGGTGATGGTGGCCGTTCAGAAAACCACCTCTGGTTCGACGGAAAAGGTGGACGTCACCCTTGACCGTGCAAAGGCGGTGCCGGGGTGGTACTGCATCTGCCCGGCGGGCATCAAGGAGGACTTTTACCAGAGCATTGCGGACTGGACAGAATCCAACGAGAAGCTCTGCGTCTGCGAGACTACGGGCATTTCTGCATCGCCCGTTTCCGATGCGATGTTCCGAACGGCCGTTATTCATGCAACGAAGGAAAACGACTGCGTGAATGCGGCATATGCGGCCAAGTTCTTGTCGTATGAGCCGGGTAGCGAACTGTGGGCATATAAGTCCCTCAGCACGGTCGAGGCGCAGAGTCTGTCCACCACGGACATTTCCAGCTTGGAAAGCCGCAACGTCTCGTACTACACCACTATCGGCAGTCAGGCAATGGTGCAGGGCGGCAAGGTATCTGCAGGCGAGTGGATTGATACGATTCGCTTCCGCGACTGGCTCAAGACTCGGATTCAGCAGAATGTTATCAACCTGCTGCTGTCTCTGTCCAAGGTTCCTTACACGGATCCCGGCATCGGTCTGGTTCAGAATGCCGTGACTGCGGCGCTGGATGCGGGCGTGGAAGCTGGCGGCATTGCACGGCCCTCCAGCGATGAAACAACCGGAACGGTCACCCCGTCCTATACCATTACCGTGCCGAAGGCTGCAGAGCTGGATGCGGCGACACGCAAGACTCGTGTGCTGCCGAAAGTAAAATGGACAGCACAACTGGCGGGTGCGCTGATTGCAGTGGAAATCGGCGGTACGCTGAATTATTAAGCGAAAGGAGATGTGCTAAATGGCTCGTGGCAGTGTTCACGTTTATTCTTTTAAGAATGTCATCTGCGCAATCGGCTCCCATATGCCGAGCGGCTTTGCGGCTGATAACTGCATCACCATCACGGAGCAGGGCGACGGCATCACCGATGAGGCGGGTGCCGACGGTGAGGTTGTAGTCTCCAACTCCGACGACCCCCGTTATGAAGTTAAGATGAACTTCAAATACGGCTCCAAGACAAACGCAGTGCTACGCAAGTACTACAACCTGCAAAAGCAGTCCACCGGCGGCTATTTCTTCCCGCTGATGATTCGTGATTTGGGAGATAACCCCCAGTTTACGGCATCTAAGGCATGGGTGTCCAAGCCCGCGCCCATCGTGTACGGCGCAAAGGGCGGCGATCAGGAGTGGACCATCCGGTGCGTTGGCGAGTTTGCCCCGGAATAAGGAAAGGATGATGTAACATGAAAATGAAACGGATGGAGATGCAGGAAACGGTAGTTGGAGACTATACGTTTCGCATTCGCCCTCTGGGTGCTATGAATGCGGCATACATCTTCGGTGATGTCGCGGCGGTGGTTCTTCCCATCATTGGCACGGTGGCACTGTCCAGTGGAGACGAGGAAAGCGCAGACCTTGACATTTTCGAGGGCGTTGACCTTGATACGAAGTCTCTGGTTACAGCGCTGAGCAACATCAACGGAAAGACGCTGACTCGGTTGATTTCGGAACTTCTTTTGGAGCACAGCAATGTCAGTTTCTTCGATAAAGATGAATCGAAGTGGCGTCCTATGACAGAGGATGACTTTGACGAGATCTTCTGCATGGCCTTTGCTGGCGCGCTTGGCCTGTGCGCCGCAGTGATTCAGCAGAATTTCAGCGGTTTTTTCGGCGATATCGGCACCCTCTTTGGACGCCTCATGAGCGCACGCAAGGGGATGCGCTTGAAAAATACGGAGAGTTTGACCGAGCCCAAGTAACGGGCCTTGAGTGGATACTGTATACGCTCATCCGGGAACGAGTGGCAACAATGACCGAATTAAAAGAAGAGTACAACCTCGACGAAGCGCTGAAATTGTACGATTTGATGATGATGGAGCGTGATATAGAATATCTGAAATCCGTATATGCCGAGAGGGAAGGACGGTGATTGAATGGCAGCGAAAGAAATGGTGATTGGAAAGTTTATCAATCAGATCGGATTTCGCATTGACCGCAGCACTGTCCAGCAGGTGAAAAACACTGTTGAAAGTGTAAAGTCTGGAATAAAAACCGTTCAGGGCGTTGCGGATGAAGTGAAAAAAAGCGTCAATGACAACATTGACGAAATCCAGAAAAAGGCTCAAAAGGCACGGAGCGAAACGGAAAAGCTTCCTGAGTTTAAGCCGGACCAAAAGGGCACACAAAATGCTAAAAGTGCGATAGATGAAATCAAGGATTATGCCAAGAAAACGCTTGGAGCGCTTGGCATAGGATTCTCTCTGGCGCAACTCAGGAGCTTAGCAGAAGAATTTGGTGGCATTAACGATGCGATTCGTGGCGCAACCCGCGAGTTGGGCGACCAATCGGAAATTCAGCAGAAAATTCTGAAAGGTGCGCAAGACTGTCGGGAAGAGTATGGCGCAATGGCTGGAAGCGTTACAAAGTTAGTCCAGCAGAACGGCAAACTTTTCCCTGTGGACGATGCTGTGAAATTTGTTTCGCTGGTTGAAAAGCTCGAAAAGGGTGCTGGCCGGGAAGCGAACATAGACAGCACTATGGACGTTTTGACCGAGGCCATGTCCTCTGGAAAGCTGGACAAAACTGGTTTTGCGAATTTGAAGTCAAAGGCCCCGGAGGTCGTCAATGCCATCTCTTCCGCAGCGGGAGTATCGGAGGCCCAGCTTCAAAAGCTGGCAGAGAGCGGAAAACTTTCGGCCAAGCAACTGAAAGATGCGTTCTTCGCGGCAGAAAGCGACATTCAAAAGAACTTTGATGAACTTGGCTTTGGAATTGGAGACGCTCTTACCTATGTCAGAAATCAGTGGGGACTTTGGATTGCGGGCATGGACGATATGTTCAATATTACGACCCGCATTGGAACCGAAATAAAAAATATAAGTGATTTTCTGATAGGGAAAGCGCAGAAATTTACATCGTGGCTCAAGAGCGTTTCAGACAAGCTGGGCGGCGTGGAACAACTGCTGAAGTTAATTGCGCTGGCGGCAACGGCACTCTTCCTTGCAACAAACGGGAACAAGGTGCTGTCGTTTCTTAGCGGGGCCGTAAAGCTGCTGAAAGGATTTAATGTCCAAACGGCGCTCGCGGCCGCAAAATGGCTTCTGCTGTTCTTGGTGCTTGAAGATGTGTTCACGTTCTTGCAGGGCGGGGATAGCGTCTTAGGGCGCTTCTTAAGCGATGCTGGCGTGGATGTCGATGCGCTCAGGGACAAAATTTCTAATTTCTTCTCTAATGCAAAGCAATTCGGCAAGGATGCCCTTGGCAATCTAAAGCAATTTTGGAACGAGCACGGCGATAGTGTGCTTGCAGTTCTGCAATGGCTTTGGCAGGGATGCACGTCTTTGGCCGCAGACCTTATATCTCTTGGCGGGCATTTCTTTGGTTTACTGGGCAGTCTCCTTACTGGATTTCAAACTAAGGATTTCACGCAATTTCTCCAAGGGTGCAAAGATTTATGGCAGGACTTCCTTGATTTGCTGAATGATGCAGGGCGAATTGTCTTCGGTGAATTGTGGGATCCGCTGGTGGATTCTATGAATGGCGCATGGAATTTGCTGAAAGGATTCTTTAATTGGTTCGGAGAGAAAATTCAGTGGGCTAAAAATCTTTGGAGCGGAATCAAGGGATTTTTCGACGGAAATGATGGCGATGGGGATGGCGACGGGACGACGAAGCCAAATCCTAAGAAGCGCAATAATGGCTCTTCTGGCTCTGGCATTGGAACGGCTGTTGGAGCACTTGCATCGGGCGGAAATGCTGTCTCAAGCAAGACCGTGATGACGGCACCTTTGGCATCCCAGACCACCAACAATAAGTCAATAAACGTGAAGCAGGAAAATAAGCAGCAGTACACATTTCAAGTCACGGAAAGAGCTGCTGCTGACCGTCTGAGCACTACGGTGCGTTCGCAGGAAACACAGTCCACGGATGAATTGGCAAGAGCGTTAAATTACGGGAGGTGATGCGCTGTGCTGGCAAAGCAACCTGCGTCCCTCGGCGGATTTGAGTTCGATGCAATCATCAAGAGGTCGGAAACGATGACCAGTGATGTGCCGGAGTATGCAACAGAGGAAGGATACTCCATCACGGACAACATCTGCCTAAAACCCCGTGAGCTGGAAATCGAAGCCATCATTACCAACAGCCCTGTCACATGGGCTGAGCAACACGCGGCATCGTCAAGCCGTGTTGAGACGATGATTGAAGAGCTTCGTCAGCTGTGGCTGAAAAAGACTCCGGTGCAGTTTACCGCGGCTGGCGACAGCTACGAGAATATGTGCATCACGAGTATTACGGCCCCTCGAACGGTTGAGGACGGCAGTAGTACCCGGTTGACCATCAAGCTGAAGCAAGCGTCTATCAACTCCACCGATATGGCAAATATCAGCGTGAAGTACATTCGCGGAGGAACATCTAAGAAAAACACGGGCGCTGGACAGAAAAGCTCATCGTCTACATCTGGTACACAGAAAGACGAAAAAGCCACAAAATCTAGCATTTTGTGTTCTGGCGCAAAAGCCATTGGCCTTTTCAAGTGAGGTGTGCAAATGGAATACTACGAGATTTCTGTTCCAGACCGCAATGATTCGGTAATGCGCGTAAACCTTGACGGCACATACTACTACCTCCGGGTTACATGGAATGCTTACGGAGAGTTTTGGATGCTGAGTACCTACGATGCAGATATGCAGATGAAAATCGGAATGGCAAAGCTCGTGCCGGGGACGATCTGGAACTTCTACTATCTCAACTCGAACGGCCCGCCGGGAATCCTTGGCGTTCAAACGGACAAGGAACGCATCGGGAGGCAGGATTTTGTTGATGCGGTGGCTCACCTATACTATCTGCCGGCTGAACAGATGGGGGTGCAGTGATGGAAAACTTTGACCGTCAGTACAGAGTACGAATCGGAAAGAACAATTCCATGGGCCGAGAACTCGGCAAGCCGAATGAGTCAACAGGCAGGGCGCTTCGGTGTCAATTCTCCTGCGAAGTTGGTGACAGCTCAAGCTCCAACACCGGAAAAATTACGCTGTGGAATTTGGCAGATGAGACCCTGCGCCTACTGGAACAAGAGGACTGCTTGATTGAGCTGAGTGCAGGGTACAAGGACGACCTGCCCACGATAATGGGCGGAACGCTGACGTACTTTGAAACTGAGCAGAGCGGCGCCGATCAGCAAACCACAATAGAGTTTGTGGACAGCTTTACATCGTGCCGAGACAACACGGTAAGCCTCAGCTATTCCGGTACGGTTTCGGGAGATAAAATCGTGCGTGACGCGGCGCAGATTATGGGCTGTGAGGTTAAATTCTCAAAGTCCGCTAAGTTGATAGACTTCACGAATTTTGCGTTTGTAGGGGCAGGAAAGACCTTGATTGAAAGGGTTTGCAACCGCAGCAAAATGCGCTGGAGCTTGCAAAACGGAATTGTCCAAATCTGCGCATTGGACGAGCCGATAACGATGGCCGCTTATGTGCTGTCCGCAAGCACGGGCCTCATTGGCTCTCCGAAACCCGTCTTTGAGTCTGCATCGACGAGCGATAAAAAGAGCAGTAATGCTTCCAAGCGTAAGGCGAAAAAGGGCATCGAAGTCACCTATGCACTTAATGGTCATATCCAAGTGGACGATTATGTGAAAGTTGACTCGAAGCCGTACAAGGGCAATTATCGGGCGTCCAAAATCAAATTTACTGGCGACACAGAGGGCGACGACTGGAAATGTGTAGCGCTGTTTGTGGAGGTGAAGTGACGTGAAACAGGATTTTCTTGATGCAGTATCTTCCCTTGTTGGGCGGCTGATGGAAGATTCGATTCATACCTCTGCACCCTCCAAGGTTGGAAAGGTAGAGAATAACCATACTGCGAAGCTCACCCCTAACCTCAAGGTGACAACGGATGATGGCCGAGAAGTTCCTTACCCGGAAATATCAGGCGCCATCATTCTGATGCCCTGTGGAGCAGGTGGAACGGTCGGCTTTGCCTTTCCAGTGAAGTCGGATGACGGGTGCCTTGCTCTCTTCAACGAGGGCGGCTCAGGAACAGACCTCAAATGGGATCTCTCGAATGCGGCTTTGCTTCCGGGCCTTTACCAGTCGCCGGGTGAGCAGGTGAAAAAGGCCGGGAGCGAAGAAGCGGCCATAATGTTTGCACCCAGCTCCACTATCACGGTCACGAAAGACAAAATCGAAATCAAAAAGGATGATACCAAAATTACGGTGACATCTGATTCCATAAAAATGGAAAAAGGCAGCACGACTGTTACGGCATCATCTTCGAGTGTTGATGTGACGTCTCCGAATTTGAACATCAAGGGGAATACCAAGGTGAATGGCAATATCTCGGTGACGGGAAACGTGACGATTTCCGGTACATTAACGCTCGGCGGAATTGTGATGAATACGCACACGCACGTCGGTGTGCATGGACCGACTGGAGGACCTGTGTAATGGCTTTGAAAGACCTTGCGCTTTCCAAAAGCGGAGACCTGCTGATAAACGAGAGCGGAGATTTTACAATCATCGACTCGGTTCGGCAGGGCATTCAAATCAAGCTGAGGTGGATTAAAGGCGAGTGGGTCTTTAATCCTGAAATGGGTGTGCCTTATTTTGAGTCGATTTTAGTCAAGACGCCAAACCAAGCACTTATCGAAAAAACGCTGCGTGACCAGATTTTAAGCGTGTCTGGTGTTACAAGCGTTGGTTCGATAAATCTTGCAATGGACAAGAAAAAACGAACTCTCTCTGCGAAGTTTACCGCAAAAACGACGGAGGGAGAGGTGGAAAGTGAGGTGGAGCTTTCTCATGGAGTATGGAATAACAGCTGATGGCTTTTCGATGCGGCGGCTGGACGAAATCTATAATGACTCCTGCAAAAGATTTGAGGATGAAATCGGTGTAAACCCGTCCGAGAATCCGCAGAGCCTTATGAATGTGCTTTTTACGATTTTTGCCGATGCCCCGGCAGAATTGTGGGAAGCATTTGCGGCCAGCTATCAGCAGCTCTTCCCGAATACCGCCGAGGGAATCGCACTGGACAACGCCATGCAGATTGGCGGCGTCAACCGCATCGGGCAGGCGCGCACAAAATATACGCTGTCCTGTACCGGGCGTGAGGGTACGGTGATTCCGGCGGGCGCTTTGGTGCAGTCGAGTACATATCCACAGCGCCAGTTTCAGGCAAAAGGAGTGTCCACGATTTCCAGTGCAAACTGGAGAAGAATCGGCATTCGGCCAATCGAAAGCGTGAGCGGAACGATTACGTTTGAATTTGGCGTGTCCAGAAATGCGACTTCGGGTGAAGTGGGAAGCTATTCCGAGTCGGCCAGCATCACAAAACAGCTTTCGGTGAGTTCGTACAGTGATGCTTACACAAAAATCCTGGCAGAGCTTCAGAAATTCGATGCGCTCACGAAGTTTGGAATCAAGGTCGAAGATTCCACGGATGAACAGGGAAACCACACGATTGTGCTGTCGGCTTCTGGTGCGGCTGACAGCTTTTCTGCGTCTCTTTGCAGGTACATTACGGTTGTTGACGTGACCAGCAATATCCTTTTCGAGAGCGTCGAATACGGAAGCTATGTGCAGGCAGATAAAACCATTAACCAAATTGTGACTTCTGTTGACGGTTGGGATTCCTGCATAAATGAGATCCCGCCCATAAAGGGCAGGTTGACCCAGAAAGACTCTGAGGCTCGCACCAGCTATACCAACCGCGTGGCAAGCCGCGGTACAGGAACAGTCAATGCCATTGTATCGCTGCTTTATAGCGACGTAGAGGGTGTGACGTTCGCCGCGGGCTATCAAAATGACGATGATGAAAAGGATGCGGCTGGTCGTCCGCCGCATTGCATCGAAATTGTTGTGCAGGGCGGTTCGGATGAAGATGTTGCGGGCATCATCTGGGAAAACAAATCAGGCGGAATTAGGGCGTATGGAAGCCATTACGCTTATGCCACCGACATAAACGGAACGCGCCAGTATGTTGAGTTTACCCGCGTCAACGATGTCTATTTGCTGCTGTCGATCAAAGTCACGAGCGCTGGTGGTCTGGATGACGATTTTGAAGCGAGAATCAAATCCCTGCTGATGGAAGAAATTCTTTCGGCGGGAACATCGGTTAGGCTACAGAAGTTCATCCGGCCTATTATGGAGAACGTGTCCGGCGTTGATTATATCGAGATTCGGGGGCTTCTTTCCGAAAGGCCGGATATTGAGGGCGTGGAGGACAGCGCTATGCTTACGGGCGTCGTCCCGGTCAGCATCAACCAGCAACCGGTTGTCACTATGAACGGAATTCGGGTGGTGAAAGCATGATTTCGGCGTATAAAGAAATGTACGCTAAGCTCCCGACACAATTTCAACTGGAAGCGTATGAAGAAAGCTGTTTGGGAAATTATGTGTGCGACACGCTGGAGGACTTGAAAAATCTTCCTGATAACTGCGTGATGGGCAGTACCGCAAGAGTGATTAGCCCGTTGACCATTTACCGAAAGAATTCTGAGGGAAAATGGATTCTGCAAAGAACGGCGAACAGGGGGTGAAACGGTGGCATTTGAAGCACTGAGCGAAAAGCCGCTTAGAGTAGAGAAAATGTCTGTGCTGGATGGAATCGTTTGGGCCTTTGCGCCTGAGTACGAACATTTAATGCTCGCACTGGGCGGGTTTGAGTGGATTAACAACATCGACAAGTGCAACGGCGTTTTGCTCAACCGAATTGGCCAGCTGGTATGCCTTACTCGTCAGCAGGCTGGGGCGATGATTGGAAGCCGTGAACTGGCAGACAACGATGATATTTATCGCGTCTGCTTGAAGTACAAGGCTTACGTCAATTCGTGCCGCTGTACGCCGAACGAGATTATCGAAGCAACCAAAATTATCTTTGGAGCGACAGAAGTTGTATACAGTGAGCGTCGCGATGTGCCTGCGACCATTTACCTTTCGATTTCCGCGCCGTTCTCGGATTTGGTTCTGTCCATTTTGGGAACGCACGACTTGGTGGTTCATCCGGCGGGCGTAAGAGTCAGAATCAACTGCTCAACGGAGGATGCAGAGACGTTTGGCTTTGTGGATCTCAATCCGCGAGTTGCAGGATTTGGCGAGGGAATGTTTGCACAGTCCATCAATTAACAGGGGGTGATTCTATGGCGGATGCGCGTTCGGGGGCAGAGCTGACCGACTATTCCAAGGTGGCGTTCTCGGCTGATGGCGTTCGGCAGGAAATTTCGATTGACGATTGGCGCAATGGATGGGCCGCGATCGTTGGCGGTTTGAACGGCAAACCAACAAGCCAACAGTTTAACATGGTGTTTTATGTTCTGTCTGTGCTCATGAATCAGAACATTTCGGATGTTTCAGCGGTCAAGAACACAGCAAATGCAGCATTGCCGAAAGAGAGCTTTACGGCGAAACAGATTGTAGCCCTGCTTTCCAAGTATGGGCTTATGTCTGGGTGCAACGCGGATATGCTGGATGGAAAGCATGCGGACGAATTCGCTGCGGATAAGCACAGTCATGCAGCAAGAGACATTACAAGCGGAAATTTGCCGATCGAACGTGGTGGCACTGGCGCGGGAACCTCTGCTGATGCGTGTCGCGCTCTTGGAGCCATGCGGAACACAGGCGGCACCTTTACGGGAACGGTCTATTTTGCAAATGGTACGATGCACTACGTCGGCTCTGCGGGAGATGCGCATTTTAGGTCGATGACTGCGAGTGAGGACATTCATGCGAAACGAGTGTTTGAAGCGGTCTACAACGACTACGCGGAGCTGATGCCCCGCGGCGAGGATACTGAGCCGGGTGACATTATTGCACTGGATACTAACAGCCAGCAAGAAAAATATGTCAAAGCCACAAATCTTTCGAGCCGCATTGCCGGAATCCATTCGGACGAATACGGGATGCTGATCGGCGGAGAGCAGGTCAATGATGGGGAGGATTTCTTGGAAAAGAATCTTCCCCTTTTTATCCCGGTTTCGCTTGCCGGACGTGTCCACACAAAGGTTATTGGCCCGGTGAACACGGGAGACTGCATTGTACTTTCCCATATTCCGGGTGTTGGTCGTGCGGCGAAACCGTGCGAATATGTTGACCCGTGCAAAGTGGTTGGTTATGCGGTCGAGGGTGACAATCTGACCGAACAACGGCGGCTCAAAGTCAGAGTGAGAGGTGCTTAATGGCTAACTGGGGGCAAAAAGTCTACCCCTCGGACTATGCGGAAATCAAAGCCTTGCTCAAGGCCGAGGTAGGGAGACGCGGAAAAACAGAGGGAACAGCACGAGGGCAGAGCGTTGGCAGTATGGCGAGTTATAACGGCTCTGCATACGACTTCTCGACGCAACCGACGGCTGGAGCGTACATCAAAAACGAACATATCCAAAAAATTACAAAGCCGCTGGATGCGATCAAAGGAACATCGATCACACCCGAAAATGGGGCGCAGATCACAGCGAGCAGGCTGAGCCAAGCGGCAGCAGTGCTAAGCGAGCTGAGCGCGATCCCGGAAAATGCTGCATCAAGCGGGTGCTCTGGCCGCTGCTCTGGCTTGTGTTCCACGGGATGCAATACGGCTTGCACGAGTTGCACCGGCTCCTGCACGGGGAGCTGTACTGGGTCTTGCGTGGCATCGTGCGCCAATGATTGCGCTGGCGGATGCAAGGGGAGCTGCCAGGGAACGTGCACGGGGTCCTGCACGGGAACCTGCACTAGAGCGTGTGCCAATAACTGCTCCAGCACTTGCACGGGGTCCTGTACGGGGTCCTGCACGGGTTCGTGTACTGGAACGTGCACAAAGGCGTGTGCGAATGATTGCGCCGGCACTTGCGCGGGGTCCTGTACGGGAAGCTGCACGGGAAGCTGCACTGGAAGTTGCACCGGAGGCTGTAACACAACTTGCACGAAGAATTGCGCAAATAACTGTTCTGGTTCCTGCTCCGGCGGATGTTCGGGCGGCTGCTCTGGTTCGTGTGATGGGTGCTCTTCGACTTGTGAGGGCGGCTGTGGAAGCAGCTGTTCTGATAATTGCTCAAGTAAATGCATCCAGCAATGCAGTTCGACGTGTGCGAATGACTGCTCCGGCAGCTGTGTGAACCTTGGTTGTGCATTCAACTGCGGAAGTGACTGCTCTAACCATTGCTCCGGCGGCTGTTCTGGAGGCTGTGGCTCTCAATGCAGAAGCGGCTGTGACGTCTTTTGCACGGGGTGCAGTTCAACGTGCGCAGATGACTGCTCCGGATCCTGCAAAGGTGGTTGTAGTGGCTGCTCTGGCTTCCTGTGGAGCAAATCGTAATGAAAGGAGAAATCCAAATGGAGACAACGCTTCATTTTGCACAGAATGCAGATGCAGGAACGGAAGAATCCTATCTCAGGAATCTTCCGCTTCTGAAGCTGCTCGCAAAAGAGAACATTGAAGCAGACGATTGGAGCGTCCTGCTTGCGGCAACGCCGAATAATGAGGACAAGTTGTTGTGGTGTCTTGGTTACACGGGTACCCTCTGTGCGCTGGACGCAACGGACTTTGATGATTGGGTGGTTTACTGCTCTACGGTGGTTCTGTCTGCGCTGGAGGCGTGCGGGGTTGAAGCGCCCGATGAACGGAAGAATCTTCTGTCCATCGGGCTGGCGGCGCGCACATTCAATTTTTCTGGCAACCCGGTGACAAAAAATCTGAAATGCGCAGAAACGATTCAAGGCGCGGCAAGCTATAACTGCACTGAGGATGCCGACATTTTTTCGATGTGGTATCTTTTGCAGGTGCTTACTGAGTATCTGCGGCTGGACTTCAACGGCAATCTCCGGGAACTGATTGACGCTATGAAAACCATGAACAAGATTCGTGACCGTTACCGTCAGATCGCAGACCGCCTCCCGAAGATGGATGCCTGCTAAGGAGAAGAATATGAAAGCCATTAAATTGACCACGGCGGAAAGCGAAGCAGTGGAGCGAGCTTACTATGAAGCAAGCTCTTTTGAAGCGCTGATGGCGGTTCTGTGCCGTCAGCTTAACGCAGATGCGAATTCGGAAACTGCAAAGGTGATCCACCATTATGCAGAACTGTGCCGTGCGGCTCAAATGAAGCTGAAGATGGCGCAGGAAATGGTGCTTTCCCGGCATCTTGACCCGCAGACGTCGGCGGGTGTGCAGTACAGGTTTGATTTTGTTCGAGAGGAGGTCGTTCTCCTTGAAGCAACGGCGAATTGAGGATTATGGAAACATGGTCCAAAGGCTGTACGCACGCGATACTGCGGCTGAGAACCGCGTCTGTTGCCGGAACATTACGTTTCAGGTGACAAGCGGGTGTAATCTCAGATGCTCATACTGCTATGAGCACCACAAGAGCGTTGAGAGAATGAGCATCGAGACCGGGCGAAAGATTGTGGATTATATCCTTGACCTGTACGAGAAAAACGAGTCCGATTTCGTGAACCAGAATACGCAGGCTGTTGTGCTGGATTTCATTGGTGGAGAGCCGTTACTTGAAGCCAAGTTGATTGAGCGAATCTGTGATTACTGGTTCTCGGAGTGCTACCGCCGCGAGATTCCGCTTGCACCGTTCACGAGAATCAGCTTTGCAACAAATGGAAAGCTCTGGTTTAGTCCGGAAGCCCAGCACCTTTTTGAAAAGTACCATGAAATGATGTCTGTGACCGTCAGCATCGACGGCATTCAAGAACTGCACGACAAGTACAGAGTGGATGAGCATGGGGTTGGCAGCTTTTCGCTGGCATGGAAAGCATTTCAGGCAGGAAAAAAGGATTTTGGGTGGCTTACGTCCAAAATGACCTTTGTTCCGGGATCTTTTCAGTACATTGCCGACAGCATCAAAATGATGCTGGATGAGGGATGCGTGGAAATCGCCTGCAACTACGCTTATGAACCCACTTACACTCCCGAAGACGGTCGCGCACTGTATGAGCAGATGCAGACGGTCTCTGACTACATTATTTCCCGACGAATGGATGTCACAATTACGATGCTGGACGACCTTTTGGGCGGACAGGCAAAGGATGATAATAACTTCTGCGGCGGCACCGGTGCGATGTTGAGCTTTGCGCCGGACGGGTCTGCTTATCCCTGCATTCGATATGCCCCGATTTCCATTGGCGAGGAAAAATCGCAGAAAGTCCGCTTCGGCAGTGTCTATGATGGTCTGTATACCACGGAAGCTCAGCGTCAGGCAAAAGCAGAGCTGGACGCCATCACGCGTACATCCCAATCTCCGCAGGAGTGTTTAGAATGCCCTGTATCAGCTGGCTGTGGCTGGTGCAGCGGCCTTAACTATGAATTATTCGGTACGGCCGATGAACGCTCCACAGCCATTTGTTGGGCGCACAAAGCGCGCGTTCTGGCAAGCTGCTACTATCACAATCGCCGTTATCTGGAAATCGGAGACTGTCTCCCTATCGAGGTGAGACTTCCGGCCGAAGATGGGCTGAAGATTCTGCCCGCCGAGAAATGGGCGGAATTGATGCACATTGAGACGGCGGCGCTTATGAAGCTTGCTGATGAAATCGGGATTAGCTGAAAGGAGGGAGTGCAATGGCAATCCTCATTGCCGATACCAAGCTGGAAACAGAAACTGATGCTTGGTATCAATTTTATGTGGATAAGATGTCTGACATCGCGGACCTGCCTACAAGCCAATCGACGGGTGCATCGTACAAGGTGAAGAAGCTTGCCCGTCCGACGAGCATTGCATACTGCATTGAGATGGCGGCTGTGTATGCTCTGGATGGAGCGGACCAGTGGCGGCTCATGTATGCTTTGCGCGAGGATGTGGCAGACGCTTTGCTGAAAAGCGTTGAGGAAATCAAGCGGCTTGTGGCAAACACCAGTGCTTCAGAACAGGCGGCAGCAAATAGCGCTTCCTCTGCTGAAGCCAGTAGGATCGCGGCCAATAAGTCTGAGAAAATTTCCGCCGAATGTGCTTCATCGGCGTCGGCAAATGAACGTGCGTCGAGAGACAGCGCGGCAGAGGCACGAGCTGCTGAGGGAAACACGTTGAACTACATGAATAGGACGCTTGATATTGCAAATCAAGCGGCGGGTTCTGCGTCATCCACCAACTTTGCATTTGGGCCGGATGCCGATGGGCGATTCTCGTTTTTTATCCGGAGAAGCAGCTGAAATCACAGATTCCGTGATTTTCTAACAAAAATCAGACATACAGATGTCACATGGCTATAATCTGGAAAGGAGTTTCTATGTTCAAAGTTATGCAGCAGTACGGCACCGCAGCCCAGCCGGCTACGGTGTACTACTGTGACGATGAAGCGGATCTGCAGAATATCAATTCCGCACCGATGGGGGCGCAAGCGCTGGTTATCCACACGGGCAATATCTACATCGCCGATTCTACCGGGAAGTTCTACCCGATGTAAGGATGGTGGCGTATGATTGATATTTTGACCTACGCAATCGCCCGCAGGAAATCAGCAGCAAAATTGGATGAACTGTATAGTCAGACAAAAGCTGTTGCGGATGCGGCAAAAGATAGCGCAGAGACCAGCAAGGCCGCTGCTGAGACATCGAAGGATCTGCTGAACAAGACGACGGCTGCGGCCCAGCAGGCTGCGGCAAGCGTTGCTTCTGCAAGCTATGCACTTGGCCCGGACGAGAGTGGCCGACTGTCGTTTTTCATCAAGAAAAGCACCTAAAAAAAGGGGGTATAAGAAATGGCTGACACAACATGGGAACTTATCAATCATCCTATGAGCGATGAAACCGGTCTGGAACTGGCCGCTCAAATGAAACGCCAAAATGACATTTTGGCAGGTATTGCTGCTGGCACTGCCGGCGCGGAATTCGTGGATGCAACATTCCGCGGTCTGCTGGATGGCAAAAATACCACAGAAATCTTCTGGAGCTGGTGGCCGCTGTCTGCCGGTGATGGCGTGACGAAGTATCAGCGTCTGGAACGCTTTGCGAAAATGCTCGCAGAGAGCGCTCGCAGCAAAACCTACACTGTTCGCTTCTACAGTGATGATGTGAGTGGTGATTACACCGGTACCCCGCTGGATGATCTGGCAGACGGGCGTGAAGCGGCACCACTTCTGACTGACACCAGCCCGGAAACCGCAGACTGGTCGGAAGAAGATCCTTTCACCTGGTACATTCGCGCCAATGCACTGTCCTTGGAAGATGGCACCATGAATGTGCTGGCAGTTGAGGGCGAAACTGGCTTTGACCTTTCTGGTGAAACTACACCTGTCTACTGCTTCGCTCTGTCCTTGATGCTGAAGGAGTGGGAGGATGGTGCCTACATCTATAACAGCTGGCGCACCTTCTCTGGCGGCGGCTATGAACCTATGGCTGGCGATGTGGCCCCGGATAAGAGCCGTCGCTGGCTGACATGGCATCCTGCATTCTACGGCGGCAAAAATTCCAAGGGCGGAATGACCAGCGGTGCTGGACTGCCCCCGATGCCGTGGACAAGCGCCAATGCAGCTATCCCTCTGGCTCGTAAGATTACCGCTTATGATGCCCTGTGGACTGACTGCGACCAGCAGTATGTTCTGGCCCAGTGGCGGCTGCGCCATTGGACGCTGAGCAACAGCGGCAAGCTGGAGGGCTGCACGGGCTATAATTACCAGTACAGCCCTGCTGTGGCGGAAACTGGAGTAAAACGAGTGCTCGTGACGAAAGCGCAGGGGGCAAATTTCCTCGTGGGCTCTGCTGTGTGTATGGGTGAGCGTGGCGAGAATACGGGAACAGACCGCAACGCGGACTATAATCACAATATCTTTAACTGGGCCAAGATTTCCAGCATTACCAATGTGACCGTGAGCGATACCGAGTATGTGGCTCTGAACCTTGAGCTGAATGCTCCCATTGACACTACAACCACAATGCTGGTCTCTACTATGCCGTGGGAGTCCGGCACGACTGAGGGAGTTCCGGGTCACAGTGATGGATGCTGTGGCAATTTGACAAATGGCAAATATCCGTACCGTGTGGCGGGCATCGAGATGCAGATTGGCGCATACGTCGAGCAGCTGGACCCTCTGTGGAAAGCAAGCCTCGTCGATGATGACCATTGGCATTACGATGTGTTCTCCTGCAAGAGCGGTGAGAAGCAGGTTGGTTCTATTTCTTCGGACTATGCCCAGATCGGCTCCTTCGACCTGAACGACAAGGCAACTTGGTCGTGGCATTATATCCGCAAGCTGGGCAAGCTGGGCGCGGAAGCCATGATGTATGAAAAGTTCAATGGCAGTGGCTCTACCTATGTACGGGCTGCGTTCTGTTCGCCCGGTTCGGCGGGCGTGTACGCCCCTTGGCGCGGTGGCGCCCTGCTTGACGGTGCTGTCTGCGGCCTGCCTTGCGCGTTTGGCGACCTTTCCCCGGCGTGCTCGTGCTGGGCCGGCGTGCCCCGGCTTGCTGGATCGGGCAAAAAGAGAGGGTGAATATGTGCCGTAGGCACATAGAGGGGGTGTAACCCCCGAAACCCCCGTAGACGATTTCTCCCGCTTGTGGCGATGGTTTACCATCGCCACAAGCCGATTGTTTTTGGAGCAATGAAGCGGCGTGTGGCTGCGTTCTGTTCGCCCAGTTCGGCGGGCGTGTACGCCCCTTGGCGCGGTGGCGCCCTGCTTGACGGTGCTGACTGCGGCCTGCCTTGCGCGAATGGCAACAATTCCCCGGCGAACTCGAACTGGAACGGCGTGCCCCGGCATGCTGATGATAAAATAGCCCTCAAAAGGGCATAAGCGTTTCATTGCGCCTGTGGCTTGACCACTAAGATCATGTTATACCGACACCACGCAGCCGCGCGTTTCGAGAGATACGAACGCATTGGTGAGAGCGTGGCCGCAGTTTTTGGGACTGCGTGGCGGCGAGTAGTAGAAATCCGTTCTGCCTGATTTAAGGCCGGGGACGGCAACCGAAAGTCGTTGAACATCAGCAAGTTTGGAGGCTTTAAGGATATGAAAACAAAGAGGTTCTTACAGCTCACGCACGCAATGTGTGAGCAGGCTGTCCTTGAAGCGTTTGATAAAAAATGGTTCCGCCGGGATTACCTCGCTACGGTGGAGAAATATGGAGGTGTGAGCCGTGCAGAATTATCGCGCGCCGCCCGGTTAAACGACTGGAATCCGCGTTTGGAAGCAGTGAACAGCATTGCTCTCGAAATGGAACAACGCGTGGAAGACCTTGTGGAGGGCGAGACGGACGACCTCGACCTTGAACCTGTGAGCGTATTTTATCGAATTGATGGAATCAGCATGAAACGGCGTGAGCTGTCCAACTGCCACCCGATGCACCAAGCCTTTGGGCATTTGGCGGTGATTGGACTGCGGCCGCTGCTTCGCGCAAAATTGCTTCCATATCAATTCGCCAGCATCCCCGGAAAGGGACAGATTGCTCTAAAACGTCAGGTTGAACGTTGGCTTCGCAGGAAAAGTCTTGGGATTCAACACGCAGTCAAGCTGGATGTGCAGGGGGCGTATGCCCATACGAAACAGGCTGTCGTGATGGATATTCTGCGGCGTGAGATTCCGAGTGCGACATGGTTGCTGGCGGTCATCAACTGCTTGCTGGCGATGGCACCGGGCGAGGGACTGCTCATTGGCGGATACCTCGAAGCGTGGCTTTTCAACCTTGTTGCCAGCTATATGCTGGTAAAGGTGTTGAGCTATGCAAAGACTCGCCGAGGAGCGTCTACGCCGTTTGTGACCCGCAGCGGTAGCTATATGGACGACCTTGTTCTACTTGGGCGACGATGGGCCGATATACAAAGTGCGGCCCGGAAATTGACTAAGTGGGCGCTGGCTGAATTTGGGCTGACCATAAAAACCGAGTGGGTTCGGGTGGATTTTCTAAGCGCGGCTGAAGAACATCAGCGCCGACACATGACTGGAGCGGCGAAAGGGTGTCCGGGCTTGGATATGGCTGGCTATGTGATGCACCGTACCTACACCACGATACGTCCCAGAATTTTTCTGAGGGCTCGGCGGCAGTACATTCGAGCCAAGGCTGATGTTTCACGAAATGGATATGTGCCGGTCTGGCGGTCATACAAGCTGGTCAGCTATAACGGCTATTTTGACTGGACAAAATCTCGTGCAATCAGCGAAGCCCTAAAACAGAAAAAGCTGTTCACGGCCGCAAAAGTAGCAATCCGCGTAACGGCACAAAGAAATGCAATGAAGAAAGTGAGGATAACAGCATGATTTTTACCGAGAACCTTGACCATAATCCGCAGGCGGTAACGCTGGAAAAACTGCCGGATGGTACGGCTTGGCTGTACCTGCGTAAGGACGCTCATGAGGTGCGAACCGAGGCTCCCGAAGGAGAGCAGGGCGGTACTTCGTGGGAGTGCACCACGGCTCTTTGCAAGTTGGGTTCCGATTATGCAGAGGAAACCGTGGAAAGCATCACGGCGGCGGCTGATGATTGGTGGGTCTATGCAGAAGCATGGACGACCGCTGATGAAGCTGCGCCCTCTCTGGAAGAGCGTGTGAGCGTGCTGGAAACTCTGTTTATGGGAGGCGAACTGTAATGGGCAAGGAGCAATTTTATCGCACCATGTATCGCATGAAGAAAATCACCGCCGTTGGCGTATGGGAAAAAGTGGATGAGGGCGAACTGACGAAAGCTCAGGCACTCCGCATCTGCGGTCCGCGCCCGAAAGAGTCCTGACGGGAAGGTGCTTTGATTGAGCCGAGAACAAAAGCTCGAAGCTCTATTGGCATCTGCGGTTCATCTTCTGGATTGCTGGGAGGATATTTCAGTTGAGACAGGAGAAGAGCCGGAAAATTATGGTGAGCAGAGAGCAATCCTGCAAGCCGAATACGATGCTATAAAGTGTTGAGAGAAGCCGTGCTGATGGTCAGCGCGGCTTTTTTGTTTGAAATGGAGGTGGATTGATTTTGATTTCCCCGTATAAGAACACTTTCAGAGTATCGCAAGCATATAGGCATCTGAGGTCAGATGGCACATATCACCAAGGCTATGATCTCGTTGGCATCGGAGACAAGCACATTTACTCTCCTGTATACGGTACGGTCATTCGCGCTGGATGGGAGTGCGCAACGCTCCCCAAAAAAGGTTTTGGCCAGCGCGTTGTGCTTAGGGTAGGGCGCACGAACTACTATATGTATTTCGGGCACTTGTCGCAAATCAATGTGGCTGCAGGTCAAAAACTGAAGCCGGGCGATTTGATTGGTGTTGAAGGGAGCACGGGTCACAGTACTGGAAGCCACCTGCACTGGGAAATTCGCATCAATGACATTAAGACGGGCTATGTGTCGGTGTATCATTATGCAGGAATCCCCAACATGCCGGTTCGGCAGCGTATACGTCTAACTGGGCGGCTGAAATCTTCGGCCCCGGAAATCTGAAGAAATCGACCAGTGGTTATCCGCAGCGGCTATACAATGCCGCGCTTCAAGGAGCACTGGGCATCAACCAAGACGGCATCTTCGGTGCAAACACTGAAAAGGCCGTCAAGGCGTTCCAAGCAGCGCACAATCTGACTGCGGACGGCATCGTTGGAACGCAGACAAAGGCGGCGCTTTCTAAGCTGCTTTGAGAAAGGGGATAAGGTATGAATACTGCTACTATCATTACGGTTGCTATTATGGCTGTGGCGTTGGTCGTTGTTGCGGCCTGCATGATTCGTCTGGGATACAAGGCCCTGCTGGCCGAATGGGCGATTGAGGCCATCACCAAGGCCGAAAAAGAGTTCGTTGGCACCAAGCTGGGCGAAGCCCGTTTGGCGGTTGTCGTGTCGTGGCTGCGCGCAAAGGTTCCTGCTCCTTTGCGTTTCCTGGTCACGGACAGCCTGATTCAGAAAGTGGTGCAGGTGACCTTTAATGCAGCCAAGGCAGGGCTGGAGGTGCTGAAGGATGCTTAAACGGTGCGTGGAATGGCTCTTAGACCGTCTCCCCGTCACGAGATGGATTGAATTGCTGACACTCACCGACGACTGAAAGGAGGATACAGGTGCTTGCAGGAACAGCCGAAGTGTTTACTGTCACCGTTCCGGCGTGGCTCTTGGCGGCGCTGGCGTTCTTAGGAACTGTTTTGGGCGGCGCGATTTCCTTTGCCGTGAATCAGCTTCTTATCAAGGGCGCGGCGGACCGTGCGGCCAAGAAGCGCGAAAAGGAAGATGAACAACGCCGTGAACGGTATATTTTGCAGATGGACAGCCGCAAGGCTACATTCGACCTGCTATCCTGCATTTGTGCCGGCATTGAGCGGATGGAAACGGAAACTGGGCAGATTTACTGGAACGGAGAGCTGAAACGCTGTCTCTCCCATTTGGAAGGCGTGGGAGAACGGTACAGAGAATCAGACCAGCGGCAGCTTGCTGAACTGAATACTCGGAACAAATGACAACACCCCCGTCACCTGTCAGATGAAAAGTCGAAACAGGTGACGGGGGTGTTTTTTGCTTTTATGCAATAAAGAATCACAAAATTCGTGATAATCTAACAATCCCCTGATTTTTCCAGAAGAAAAGAATATCTTTTATTGTAAGGAGCGAGCGAGTATATGATTAGAATTTTACTGTCCAAGAAGCTAGGCGAGCTGAAATGGACGCAAGCAGATCTGGCACGCGCCACAGGCATTCGGCCGACTACAATCAGTGATTATTACAACGAAATCGCGGAGAGGATGAATCTGAATCATTTGGACCTCATCTGCGAAGCGCTGGATTGCGAACCAGACGAAATACTTGTACGTGTTCCAAATCCTGAGCCAAGGGTAAGGAATCGTACTGGCTTTGAGAAACCCGCGACGGAATCAAAAGTCGGTATATAAGGGAAAGGACGGCTTTCGGGCCGTCCTTTTTTCTGTTGCGTGACATTTGTATGAAACAAATGTATTATAATAATGTATATGGCAGTTGAATGGAGCATTTGATGGTCCGCCGGGGTGAATTTTGTGCTACCTTGAAAAAAGTACGGTTTTGTGGTATTCTTTATGTGACAAATGATTCATTCAAGTGTTATATAAAAGTAGGTGAGCCGATGGGAGAGAATAAGACGCCGCAGGAGTTGGACTTTGAGCGGAAGCATGAAGAGTATCTGCATCGGATTCAGAATCTTCGCCTTATTGACGATAACTTTATGACGAAGGTTTTTGAAGATAAGGAGTGTTCGGAGTTTCTGCTTCAGGTGATTTTAGACCGTGATGACCTGACAATCCGCGAAGTTCACAGTCAATACGGCTTGAATAATATTCAAGGTCGCTCGGCCCGCTTGGATATTCTGGCTGTTGATGAGCAGAATAAAGCCTATAACATTGAGATCCAGCGCAACGACCGCGGCGCAGAGGTCAGACGAGCTCGTTACAACAGCGGTTTGATGGATGCCAATATTACGGAGCCGGGTGATCGTTACGACCAGCTATATGAAACCTATGTGATATTTATTACTGAAAATGATATTTTGAAAGCCAATCTCCCGATTTATCATATCGAACGGACAATCCAAGAAACAGGAATGCCGTTCGGAGATGGAGCACATATCATCTATGTGAACTCTCAAATCAAGGATGATACCAAGCTGGGCCGTTTGATGCAGGATTTTACCTGCACAAACCCGGATGATATGAATTATCCGGTACTGGCGCAGCGGGTACGCTATTTCAAAGAGGACACGAAAGGAGTGGCAACTATGTGCAGAGCTTTTGAAGAAGTAAGAGAAGAAGCGCTTCGCGAGGGAGAGCGTAAAAAGGCATTGAAAAGCGCATTGGAAATGTTGGCAGATGGCGTTCCTTGTGACAAGGTTGCCAAGTATACGGGTCTGACGATTTCGGAAGTAGAAGAACTTGTTGGCAAAAAGCCCGCTTGAACAATGTGCTATCTGATTGCGAAAAATAAAAATGGGCATGGTTGCTATGCGTTGAAAACGACACATGGCAAGGCGCTCGTTGAATTGAAACGCGGACTTAATAAGACAGCAGCTCCAAAGGGAATCCAGCTGGTGACAATCAGCCGCCCGAATGCGTATGGCGAGTATGCGCCATACCGTTTTGTGCGGGATGAAACCGAATTCATACACGCAGTTCACGAATTGTGTAAGTGAGAGTGAAAACTATGTGCAGAGCTTTTGAAGAAGTGAGAGAAGAAGGCAAGCGTGAACAGGCGGTTGAGTCCACCCGCTCGATGTTGGCAGATGGTATGCCGTATGAAATCGTGGCAAAGTATACGAAGCTCTCTGTTGAAGAAGTCAAGGCATTTGACACGAAGCGGTCTGCCTGATGCCGTGACATCATTTTGACAGCAATTTTCGTTGTAGTCAAAAACACACAATGGACGGAGCGGAAAATACACTTCGCCAAACTGGGAAGCTGTACCTGTTACAACCAGAAAACAGCTTTCCAGAATCGAGCTCGAATAACGTTTCACAAAAATCAATCACAAGCCCCCGCCAGCAGGTGTTGGCGGGGGCTTGTGCATCCAGCGGGCCTTGATAAGTCGCGGCGTATGCTATGATTTTAGCAGTCATAATGTGTTCCGCTGCGACGTCCCGCCATTCAGCGCGGGCTGCGGATGGCCAATCGCCGCCGCAAGCCCGACCGGAAACGGCTCGGACGGCACAGCATGAGAAAGGGAGAGAAAAAACATGGCACAAACGATTCGAACCGCAGTCGAGCAGGATCTCGACGCCATTGCAGCGGTGGAGGCGGCCTGCTTCCCGGCGGCAGAGGCGGCGACCCGTGCAGAATTTGCCGAGCGGCTGCAGTATTATGGGGACCATTTCTGGCTCCTGTGGGAGGACGAAACACTCGCAGCCTTTGTGGACGGCATGGTCACGGACGCGGCAGACCTGACCGATGCAATGTACGCAGATGCCTCGCTCCACAACGAAAACGGTGCCTGGCAGATGATCTTTGGGGTAAACACGCTGCCGGAATACCGGCGGCGCGGCCTGGCTGGGCAATTGCTGGAAACGGCCATTGCAGCGGCAAAACAGCAGGGAAGAAAGGGCCTTGTGCTCACCTGCAAGGACAAACTGGTGCATTATTACGCCCGATTCGGCTTTGTGAACGAGGGCGTTTCCGGGTCTGCGCACGGCGGTGTGACATGGTATCAGATGCGGCTGACGTTCTGAATGCTATCAAATTCCGCTCCTTTTAGAACGGTCAAAAATGAATCTTTTTCTCTTCTGAAACGTCATGCGACTCCTCCCCAATGGGGGAAAACTGTGATATAATAATTCTGTTGTGCCCGGCTGCAAGCTGCAAAAGGCAGACCGGGGCAAATGGATTACAGAGGAGAACATTTTATCATGGAACGTGAGACCCTAAAATCGCGGCTGGGCTTCATTCTGCTTTCAGCGGGCTGTGCCATCGGCATTGGCAACGTGTGGAAGTTCCCTTATATTGCCGGTCAGGGCGGCGGCGGCGCGTTCGTGCTGTTCTACCTGATCTTCCTCATCATTCTGGGCCTGCCCATCATGACCATGGAGTTTGCGGTGGGCCGCGCTTCCCGCAAAAGCCCGGTGCGGGCCTATCAGGCACTGGAAAAGCCGGGCCAGAAGTGGCACATCCACGGCTACCTCACCCTCATTGGCTGCTATCTGCTCATGATGTTCTACACCACCGTGGCAGGCTGGATGCTGCACTATTTCTACATGACCGCCACCGGTAAGCTGGCAGGCCTGAACGCCGATCAGGTGGCTGGCAAGTTTACCGAAATGCTGGCAGACCCCGGCGTGATGACCTTCTGGATGGTGTTCGTGGTGGCACTGGGCATCTTTGTATGCGCCAAGGGCCTGCAGAACGGCCTTGAGCGCGTGACCAAGGTCATGATGATCGCCCTGCTGGTGATCATGGTGGTGCTGGCCGTCAACAGCCTGTTCATGCCCGGCGCAAAGGAAGGCCTGAGCTTCTTCCTCGTGCCCGACTTCGGGCGCATGAAAGAGGTGGGCGTGGTCAACACGCTGGTATCCGCCATGAATCAGGCCTTCTTTACCCTGAGCCTTGGCATTGGCGCAATGTCCATCTTTGGCAGCTACATCGGCAAGGAGCACTCCCTGCTGGGCGAGTCCGCCCGCATCGTGGTGCTGGATACCTTCGTGGCCATCACCGCCGGTCTCATCATCTTCCCGGCCTGCTTCACCTACGGTGTGGACCAGACCAGCGGCCCCAGCCTGATCTTCATTACCCTGCCCAACATCTTTGCCAACATGGCCATGGGCCGGTTGTGGGGCTCCCTGTTCTTCCTGTTCATGGCCTTTGCAGCGCTTTCCACCGTGCTGGCCGTGTTCGAGAACATCATCTGCTGCGGCATGGAGCTGACCGGCTGCAGCCGCAAGAAGTCCAGTCTGGTGAACCTGTTCCTCATCGCGGCGCTGTCCATGCCCTGCGTGCTGGGCTACAACGTGTGGGCATGGGACGGCTTTGCCGTGTTCGGCGGCGCTGTGCTGGATTTGGAGGACTTCCTCGTGAGCAACCTGTTCCTGCCGCTGGGCAGCTTGGTGTACCTGCTGTTCTGCGTTACCAAGTACGGCTGGGGCTGGGACAACTATAAAAAGGAAGTCAACACCGGCGAAGGCCCCAAGATGCAGGACTGGATGCGCGGCTATCTGACCTATGGTCTGCCGCTGATCGTTCTGTTCATCTTTGCCTTCGGCCTCTACGACAAATTCTTTGCGTAATGTACATTCGAAAGGGCGGACTCTTCGCATCGGGGAGCCCGCTTTTTTCAAAAGAAGGGGACACCGACCATGCACATGTTGATCTGTGATGACGACGCGCGGTTTGCCGCACGGGTGGAGTAGCTGGTCCGGGCCTGTCTCGGCCAGCGGGAGATCCCTGCGGAGATCGTGGTCTGCACCAGCGGCGAAGAAGCACTGGCCGTGCCGGATCTGGAACTGTATCAGGTGGCGCTGCTGGATGTGGATCTGGATACCATGAACGGCATCTCGCTGGGGCGTCAGCTGCGGGAGCGCAGCCCGGAGATCTGCCTGATCTACATCTCGGCCTATCTGGAATTTGCCCCGGAGGGCTACACAGTCCAGGCGTTCCGGTACATCCTCAAACGGGACATGGAACGGATGCTGCCCAGCTGCCTGGAGGCGCTCTTCCACGAAAAGATCGCCCGCAGCCGCAAGGTGCTGACCATCCGGCAGAACCGCACCAGCATCGAGTTGCCCTACGACAGCATCTACTGCCTGGAAAGCGACCTGCGCAAGGTCAATGTCTATGGGGATGTGCCGCATCAGCCGCTCTGCTCCTATTACGGCAAGCTGACCGATCTGCCGCAGGCGCTGTTCGAGAACGGCTTTCTGCGGGTGGGGCGGAGCGATGTGGTCAACATGCGCTACATCCGCCAGATCAGCGGGTACAAGGTCACGATGCGCAACGGGGTGGAACTGAGCGTCAGCCGGAACGGCTATGCGGCCATCCGGGAGACCTATCTGGAATGGAAGGGGCAGTTTGGCGATGAATGAGATATCCTGGCTCTTCATCGGGCACATGGTCTGCGTGTCGCAGTGGGCCGCCTTCCTGCTGGTGGATCGCGCTTACCTCGGCAAAGGGCGGGTGAAGCATGTCGGGTTCTGGAGCGTTGTTCTGGTGGCCGGGATGCTGGCGTTCAGTCTGATCTTCCAGATCGGCTTTTTCACGCTGGAGACCGTCTGGTACAATGTGGGCTATGTGCTGCTGTCCACCCTGCTGTTCGGCGGGACGCTGCCCCAGAAGCTGACCGCCGCCCTCATCAACGGCACCATGTGCCTGCTCTCCGAAAACACGGTCCGCTATGTGGTCTCCTGGGTGACCGGAACGTCGCTTCAGGTGGTCTGGCAGCGGCCCGGATGTCTGGTGACCATGACGCTCACGAACCTCATCGTGGGCGTGGTGGTGGCCTATTTCTCGCACCAGTGGAAGGATGAGCGGGCGCTCGAATCCCCGCAGGCGCTGGTGATGTCCTTTTTTCCCGGCATCGTCGTGGTGCTGAACGTGGTCCTGATGATCTCGGTGAAGGACGAACCCGCCGACTCCCTCATGGTGCTGCTGACGCTGGGCCTGACGGTGGCGGTGCTCCTCCACATGTACATCGTCCAGATGTTCAATCAGCAGATGGCCCGGCAGCAGGAGCTTCATGTGCAGACGGCGCTGGAGCGGGAGCGGGCCGAAGCGCTGATGGACTCCTACACCACCCAGCGCCGCCTGACCCACGAGTTCACCAACCACATCGAGGCGCTGACGCTCTTGCTGCAACAGGGCGAATACGAGGAAGCCAAAGCGTACCTTGCCACGGTCACAAAGATCATCGCGGCCCATACCACCATCATGGATACCCACAACCCGCTGCTGGATTCCATTCTGAGCAAAAAATACGAGGAGGCCACCCGCAAGGGGGTCATGCTCTACTTTGACCTGCCCGACCTGCGGGCGATCCCACTCGAAAAGACCGACCTTGTGATGGTCGTCTCCAACCTGCTCAACAACGCCATCGACGCCGCAGCCCAGGCCGACCCGCCGGAAGTCTATTTCCGGATGCGGAAAACGGAGGAGGAACTGCTGCTGTCCGTTCGCAACCGGGTCCGGGAGGATCTGGACCTGCCGGACGATCAGCTCCCGCGCAGCACCAAAAAGGAGCCGGGCCACGGCATCGGCCTGTGGAATGTGACGGATGTGCTCCGCAAGTATCAGGGAGAGTACGCCATCAGCTGCCGGGACAAATGGTTCCGGTTCACCTGTTCGGTGCCGGTGCACAGAATATGACATCTTCCCCCGCAGAATATGACATTTTGCGTGAAAATTGCGTGAATATTTGCTATAATCTGGGCAGGAATAAGGCAGAGAGCCAAGAACGGCGCATTGCGGCCGGGGAGCGATCCGGAAGCGCGGAACGGGTTCATGCGGCACCGCAGAGCGTGTGGCGGTGCAGGCGGCCTTGTCTGGTAAAAGTCCTGACGAAGCTCTTGATGGTGATCGGGGGATTGCTGTTCATAGAGACTCTTCCAAATGCTGCTTCTTCCGGCATCGTTGTGTGGGAACGGGATGTCGGAGCAGAGAGGCAGCAGCGATGAGAGCTTCGGATGGGACTTTTTTGTTTGAGATCAGGCCGGAGCCCTTGTCAAAGAAGCTCCGGTCTTTTATAATGGAAAAAATGGCTTTGCCAGAAACAAGAAAGAAGGAACCTGATATGGATCTGCCGGAAAAGAAACAGCGCTGGGTCTTTCATGCGGATGCTCTGCCCCAGCCCGCAGGCGCGGGGGTCACCCGCCGGGTGCTGGCCTATACCGATGGCCTGATGTGTGTAGAAAACACGTTTGAAACGGGTGCGGTGGGAGCACTGCACCACCACCCGCACACCCAGATCACTTATGTGGTGTCGGGAGCGTTCGCGTTCACCGTGGACGGTGTGACCAGAACGGTCCACGCCGGGGACACCATCTTGAAAGAAGACGGTGTCGAGCATGGCTGTGTCTGCACCGAAGCGGGCATCCTGCTGGATATCTTCACCCCGATGCGGGAGGAGTTCGTCAAGTGAAACAGTTTGGAGCTTTTTGTAACCGTAGCAGCAAAAAGGCAGTGCGCCGCGTGGGGCGCACTGCCTTTTGAGTTTGTGCCGATTGTTCCGGTTATTCCGGCTTTACCTGCAGCTCCTGCTCGCAGTAGATGCAGCGGTATTTGCCGTTGGAGCTCAGCTCAAAGATCTGGTCGCACTCTTCCTCAATGGAGGAGATGCAGCGGGGGTTCTTGCACCGCACGATGTTGACCAGACGCTTGGGGGGCTGGGGCTTCTCCTTCTTGACCGCCTTGCCATCCTGGATGATGGTCACGCTGATGCCCGGGTCAAGGTAGGCCAGCACATCCAGGTTCAGCCAGGAAGCATCGCCCTCCACCTTGATGATGTCCTTGCGGCCGCTGGCGGTCTTGTTGCTGCGTGCATTCTGGATCAGCGCCACGCTGGCGGTGCGGTTGCCCGCAATGCCCAGCAGGTCCATCAGGCCAATGGCGGTGCCTGCCTTGATGTGGTCGATCACGATTCCGTTCTGAATTTCATCGATGTTCAGCATATCAGTTCTCCTCCTTAGGTGCCTTGGGGTCGCGCAGGCCCAGCAGGGTCATGATCAGTGCCATACGCACATACACGCCGTTCTGCACCTGCTCAAAGTAGGCGGCGCGGGGATCGTCGTCCACGTCCAGTGCGATCTCGTTGACGCGGGGCAGGGGATGCAGCACAGCCATATCCGGCTTTGCAAGGTCCATCTTTTCCTTGGTGAGGATGTAGCTGTTCTTCAGGCGGATGTAGTCCTCCTCGTTGAAGAAGCGCTCCTTCTGCACGCGGGTCATGTACAGGATGTCCAGCTCCGACATGGATTCCTCCAGACTGCGGGTCTCCTGGTAGGGGATGCCGTTGGCCTCCAGCACGTCCTTTACGATGTAGTCCGGCACGCGCAGCTCTTCCGGGCTGATAAGCACGAACCGGATGTTCTTGCAGCGGGCCATGGTCTTGATGAGGGAGTGCACGGTGCGGCCGAATTTCAGGTCGCCGCACAGGCCGATGGTCAGGTCATCCAGCCGTCCCATGCGGCGGCGGATGGTCATGAGGTCTGTCAGGGTCTGGGTGGGGTGCTGGTGGCCGCCGTCGCCCGCGTTGATCACCGGGATGCGGGAGTAGCGGGAAGCGCGCAGCGGTGCGCCCTCTTTGGGGTGGCGCATGGCCACGATGTCCGCATAGCAGGACACCACGCGGATGGTGTCGGCAACGCTTTCGCCCTTGCTTGCGCTGGACACGTTCTCACTGGGAAAGCCCAGCACATGGCCGCCAAGGTTCAGCATGGCTGCCTCAAAGGAGAGGCGGGTGCGGGTGGAAGGCTCGTAGAACAGGGTAGCCAGCTTTTTGTGGGCCGCGACGTCCTGGTAAGCAGCCGGGTCGCTGCGGATGCGGTCAGCCAGGTCCAGCAGGGAAGTGATCTCTTCCGGGCTGAGATCCAACGGGTCGATCAGATGTCGCATGGATTTTTACCTCCGTCAAAGTAATTTTCGCAGAATGGAAAAATCAAAGAAGTTCGTGTAGTAGCTCAGCGAACGCATCACCGGGCGGCACAAACGATTGAAACACACTTCGTCCAGCAGCAGCATGGCCTCGCCCGGAGCAAGGCGCATGGCGGAGCGGATGGCATCGTCGCCGCAGCTTGCCTTCAGGTGGGCGACGTTGGAGGAGATCTGCTGGTGGCACTCCCGTTCCAGAATATCGAACACGCCGCCGGTCAGGTCGATGCGGGTGTAGTCTCTGGCACCGAACAGTGCTCTGGGCAGGTAGTCGATGGAGTAGATCACCGGGGTGGTGTCGGCCAGAATGCGCTTTTTAATGCAGATCACGTCGTCGCCCGGCTCAATTTCCAGATCGCGGGCCAGCTCTTCACCGGCACGGATGGGAAATACCTGAATGCCGTCGGCGTGGGGGTAGCTGCCAAAGCTGCGGATCAGCGGGTAGTATTCCAGCTTCTGGTCCAGCCGGCTGCGCAGGCTCAGCACAGCGCGGTTCACCACCGTGCCAATGCCGCGCACGCGCTCCACATAGCCTGCGCGCTCCATCTCGCTCAAAGCATCGCGGATGACGGTGCGGCTGACGCTGAGCTGTGCAGCCAGATCGACCTCTGCAGGCAGACGGTCTGCGTCGGCGTAGCGCCCGGTGCGCAGTTCCTCCAGCAGGGCCGACACAATGCGGTCGCTGATGACGGCCCCGCCCAGGCGGATAGACGAAGAGCTGGAATCTTTCATAGGTTGTATCCTCCGGTTCACGGGCGGGAAGCTCCCGCCTGGACTTTCCGAAAAACTGCCCGGCAACCCCAAAGTTTTACTGGACAAATTTTCTTGTATTCATTATAACATAAGATGAGATGATTTCAAACGGCAATTCTACTGGAATCCGGAAGAAAGTATGATTTTATTTTGGAGGGTCTTGGAAATGGAACTTCTGCTGAACAAAGTGTGCGGTCAGCCCGCCGCACTTCTCGTTGCGGTGCGTCGGTGCGGCCCGGCGGACGCCGCCGCGTTTTACGCGCTGCAAAACGAGGTGCGCGCCGCCATGCCGGACCCGGAGCAGTTCGTGCCGGACACGCTGGAAAACATCACGGCCTATCTTGCACACGACCTGTGCCTGGGCGTGTTCGATGGAGAGCGGCTGGGGGCTTATTTCATCCTGCGGTACTGTGGGCAGAGCGAACACAACTATGCGGCCTTTTTGGGCATCCCGCAGGCCGAGTGGGAGCACTGGGCCAATGCGGACAGCGCTGTTGTCCACCCGGACTGGCGGGGCAACGGCTTGCAGCGGAAGCTGCTGGAAGCCGCCCTGCCGCTTCTGCGGCCCGGCATCGTGGGCATCGGGGCCACCGTCAGCCCGGAAAATCAGTACAGCTTAAACAACGCGCTCGCCTGCGGCTTCACCATTGCGGCCCGCCGGGAGATGTACGGCGGCTATGACCGGTATCTGCTCGAAAAAAGGATATGAAAAAGCAGGGCTGTTGCTTTACTCCTTCCGACATCGCTTACGCGATGCCACCTCCCTCAATGAGGGAGGCTTTTAGGCCCCCTCCCAGAGGGGGCTGGCACGGCGAATGCCGTGACTGGAGGAGTACGCAACAGCCCTGTTTTTTTGAGTTTAAGCCGCGATCTTTGCCGGCTGCCCTGCGTTGTTCATTTTGTGCCGCACCACCAGCAGGCAGGCCAGGTGCACGGCAGCCGTCAGCACCCAGCTGATGGGGTAGCTGATGTACAGCATGAACGGTGTGCGGTTCAGCTGGAAGATGGTGGCGATCCACACCAGCCGCAGCAGGCAGCTGCCCACAAGGCTCACCACCATGGGCAGCACGCTGTAGCCAAGGCCGCGCAGGCTGCTGGCCAGCGTATCCATGATGCCGCAGAGGAAGTAGCTGGTGCAGATGACCTTCATCCGGGCCAGACCGGCGGCGACGACCGTTTCATCGGTGGAATAGAAGTGGAGCAACCCCTCACCGGCAAGGTAGGCACCGCCGCCCAGCACGATGCCGACCACCACGGCGCAGAGCAGGCAGTTCCGCATGACGCGGTCGAGGTTGTCATACCGGCGGGCACCCACGTTCTGGCTGGTGAAGGTGACTGCGGCCTGGGCAAAGGCGTTCATGCCGGTGTAGATGAAGCCCTCGATGTTGGCAGCGGCCGAGTTGCCCGCCACGATCGTGGAGCCGAAGGAATTGACCGCCGACTGGATGACCACGTTGGACAGGCTGAACACGGTGCTCTGCAGACCGGCAGGCAGGCCGATCTTCAGGATCTGAATCAGCGCACCTTTGTGGAAGCCCAGATGCCGTAGGTCGAGGTGAAGGGGGCCTTCTTCTTTCATGAGCAGGACGGTGACCATGAGGGCAGAGACCGTCTGACTGATGATGGTAGCCAGCGCCACGCCTGCCACGCTCATGGAAAAGGCAATGACGAACACAAGGTTCAGCACCACGTTGATGATGCCGGCTGCTGCCAGACAGTACAGCGGGCGCTTGGTGTCGCCCACGGCGCGCAACAGCGCACTGCTGAAGTTGTACAGCATGGTCATGGGCATTCCGATGAAGTAGATCTTCAGATACAGCGTCGAAAGGTCAATGACGTCTTCCGGGCAGGACATCAGTTCCAGCAGGCCGCGTGCTGCGAAAAAGCCGACAAAGGCCAGCAGCACACCGCTGACGAGGCTCAGCGTGACAGAAGTCTGAACGGTGTTCTGCACCCCGCGCTCGTCTTTTGCACCAAAGCAGCGGGCCGCCACCACGTTTGCGCCCAGCGAAAGCCCTACGAACAGGTTCACCAGCAGGTTGATGAGGGAGCCGTTGGAGCCGACGGCCGCCAGTGCGGTGCTGCCCGCAAAGCGGCCCACGACCACTACGTCCGCAGCGTTGAACAGCAGCTGCAGAATGCTGGAAGCTGCCAGCGGGATGGAAAACAGGATGATCTTTTGCAGCATCGGGCCGCTGGTCAGATCGCCCGTCCGGGTCAGTTGTGCCATGAATCGCTTCCTCCTTGCATCAGGCTGGGATTAAAAATTCGTTGTTTGTCATCAGAAAGCGCCGCCTTCCGGAGAGGACGGCACAATTTCTTATTATAGTCCCTGAAAACGTAAATTACAAGGAAAATTTGGATAAAATCGAGCCGAAAGGCTGCGTTTCCGGTGCGGACGGCTCAGCTCCGGATGAGCCGCCAGTGCTCCGGCGCGTTGTAGTCGGTGGTGAAGCCGTCGTCGGTGTACATCCGGTAGGCAGCAGAGCCTCCGTCCGGGAGATAACTCCACAGGGTCAGCTGCGTGTCGTCCAGCTGGGCGATGTTGTCGGCCGGTGCTGCCACCGGCACGATGCAGCCGGGCCGGAGGAAGAGCAGCACCTCATCCAGCGCACAGCGCAGGTAGTGGTGCCCGGCGGGGAGGACTTCCTCGTCGTAGTCGTCCACGCTGCGCAGGCGGAGCATCTTCATGGGCTCCGGCAGATAGACCATCCGGCCATGGGCATTCTGGGTGTAGATGGGCGCGGCCATCAGCCCTTCGCCCAGCAGCAGCTGGTCCTGCACCTCGCGGGCATCCGGGTCAGCGGGGTAATCAAAGGCCAGCGGGCGGAAGTAGGAGCCATTTTCAAGCGCGGCCTTCATGAATTCGCTGTACAGGTATGGCAGCAGGGCGTAGCGCAGGTGCAGCATCCGGCGGATGGCGGGCAGCATCTCCGGGAAGCGGTAGTATTCCTGCATCCGGGAGCCGTCGGTGGCGTGGTTGCGCATCAGCGGCGTGAACAGGCCGAACTCCAGCCAGCGCAGGGCAAGGTCCGGCGTGGTGTCAGAGCTGAAGCCGCACAGGTCGGCACCGGTATAAAGAAAGCCGCACAGCTGCACGTTGGGCATCATCTGGATATTGGCCAGAAGCTGTGCCCATGTGGAAGCGTTGTCACCCAGCCAGATGCCGCCGTAGCGGTGCGAACCGATCACGCTGGAACGGCTGTACAGCAGCATCCGCTTTTCCGGGTGCTGTTTTGCGAAAGCTTCGCCCGCTGCGCGGGTCATATTGCCGCCGTAGAGGTTGTGCACCCTGTCATGGCGCACCCGCTGGCCGTTCACATCGTGGTAGAAGCTGGCGTAATCCTCGGGGGCGTTCATCAGGCCCAGCGCGCCGCCCACGACCTGGCTGAAAAATTCCTCCTGCTCGATGTTGTCCTTTTCGCGCAGAGCGGCCATGGAGTCCAGAAAGGCCCGGAGCCGGTCCGGCGTGTAGAAGAGGGACGGTTCGTTCATATCGTTCCAGAAGCCCTCGATGCCGCAGTCGGTCAGTGCCTTGTACTGCCGGCCGAACCACTCCCGCACCTCCGGGCGCAGGAAGTCCGCAAAGTAAGCCTTGCCGGGCCACACCGCCGCCACAAAGGGGGTGCCGTCGGCCTTTTTGCAGAAGTAGCCTTTTTCCAGCCCCTCTTTGCAGGTCGCGTCGGCATCGTCGATGCGCACACCCGCATCGATGATGGGCACCAGCCGGATGCCCTCCGCCTTCAGCTCATCGGAGAGCTTTTTCAGGTCGGGGAAACGCTCCCGGTTGACGGTAAAATCCGCGTAGTCCTGCATGTAATCGATGTCCATGCAGATCATATCCAGCGGCAGATCGTTCTCTTTGTACTGGCGGGCCACCTCCCGCACGTCCTCAGCGGTCTTGTAGCCAAAGCGGCTCTGTGCCAGACCAAAGGCCCACTTGGGCGGGATATAGCTGCGGCCGATGAGGGCACGGAACTCTTTGCAGAGCGCGTTCTCGTCCCCGCCGGAGAGGACGTATAGCTCGTAGTCCGGCTCCTCGGTGTGGAAGCACAGCGTGTCGTGCCGGGTGTAGCCGATGTCATAATGGACTTTTCCGGGGAAATCCACAAAGAGGCCGAAGCAGTCCTCCCCGTTCCGGATGAGCAGAAAATTGTGCGCACCATAGTAGGAAAGCTTATCCTCGCTGTGGCGGGCTTCATCGGTGTTGTTGGTCACGTAGTGCCAGCCGCGCTTGTTGATGCCGCGGGGCATTTCGCCCAGGCCATAGACGACGCAGTCTTCCTGCATCCGATACGTCCAGCCTTCGGCGGCCGGGGTCAGAAAGGGGACGCTGCCTCCGCAGAGGGGGAGCACCTGCTCGACGCTCCCGGTGGGGATGGGATGACCGAAAGAAAATCTCTGGATCATGATGGGACCCTCCTTTATGATAAAAAACGCACGACGTCATTCCAATGGTATGATACGGCAGAACACCGCCCGAAACAAGGGGGAAAACCGGCTGAAAAATGCAACAAAACCGGCGTTTGCCCGGCGGCGCGCTGCCCATACTCCGGATGCGGGTGTTCCGGAAAACCTTGCGCGATGAATTGAAAAATGTCGGAGAGCTTGGTATACTAGAACCGTTCCATCCACACCAATGAATAAGGGAGAGAAAGTTCTATGTATCGTAACGGCATCAAGCGGCTGCTGGCGGTGGTGCTGTCGCTGTGCGGCATGATCGTGTTATCGCCGCTGCTGCTCATCCTCTGCATCGCCATCAAGGTGGATTCGCCGGGCCCCATCCTGTTCAAACAGAAGCGGGTGGGCATCCACAAACGGCATTTCAACATCCTCAAATTCCGCACCATGCGCATCGACACGCCCCACGATATGCCCACCCATCTGCTGCACGACCCGGACCAGTATATCACCCGCATGGGTCATTTCCTGCGCAAGACCAGTCTGGACGAGCTGCCCCAGCTGTGGAATATCTTTGTAGGTGATATGGCGGTCATCGGCCCGCGGCCTGCTTTGTGGAACCAGTATGATCTGCTGGCAGAGCGCGACAAGTACCATGCAAACGATGTGCGCCCGGGCCTGACCGGCTGGGCACAGATCCACGGCCGCGACGAGCTGGAAATTGCCGAGAAGGCCAAGCTGGACGGCTGGTATGTGGAGCATCTGAGTTTTGGCTGGATGTGAAATGCTTCTTCGGCACCATTGCCGCGGTGCTTAAGCACGACGGCGTGGTGGAGGGCGGCACCGGCACTCTGCACGAAAAGAAAAAAGGATAAGGGACAGCGCAAAGCGTGAATGAAGAGGCCGCAGCGGGGAGAAGTTGCGGACGAAGATGGGGGTTTTGGGTTGATTTCTCCCACAAAAAGGCTATAATAAAAAAGTACACAAGAATACGAAGGAGGATTTCCATGAACCGCACCTACATCAACGAGGTACAAAAGGAAATTGGCAATACGGTCAAGGTGCAGGGCTTTATCGAGAACCTGCGCAACAGCAAGTATATGGCCTTTATCGTGCTGAAGGATATTACCGGCAAGCTGCAGATCACGGTGGAAAAGGAAGATCACCCCGATCTGGTGGATACCATCGATCAGCTCACCCCGGATTCCGTCATCACCGTCACCGGCAAGGTGGTGGAGAACGACTACGTCAAGATGGGCGGCGTGGAGATGATCCCCGAGAGCATCGAGATCGAGAGCATCGCCAACGCTCTGCCCATCGTCCGCAAGGAGATCGCAGCCACCAAGAAAAAGAAGGCTGTGGAGCGCTCCAGCATCGACCAGCGCATCGATTACCGCTGGATCGACCTGCGCACCGACGAGAACCAGCTCATGTTCAAGGCACAGAGCTGCTTTGTGAACGCCATGCGCAAGTTCCTGCTGGACCGTAACTTCATCGAGATCCACACCCCAAAGCTGATCGCTGCTGCCAGCGAGAGCGGCTCTGAGGTGTTCAAGGTGGACTACTTTGACCGCAACGCCTATCTGGCACAGAGCCCTCAGTTCTACAAGCAGATGGCCATGGCTGCAGGCTTTGAGCGCATCTTCGAGACCAGCCCTGTGTTCCGCGCCGAGAAGAGCTACACCAACAAGCACTCCACCGAGTTCTCCGGCTTCGATCTGGAGTTCAGCTACATCACTTCCTATAAAGACGTGATGAAGATGGAAGAAGAGCTGCTGACTGCCGGTCTGCAGGCTGTCAAGGACAACTACGGCGACCAGATCAAGGAGATGTTCGGGCAGGAAGTGATCGTTCCCACCACTCCGTTCCCGGTGGTCAAGCTGGCAGACCTGTACAAGGGTCTGGAAGAAGAGTTCGGCTACACCGTCGATGAGAGCGAGAAGGGCGACCTGACCACCGAGGCCGAGCGCCTGAGCTATGAGTGGGTGAAGAAGCATTACGGCCACGAGTTCCTCTTCATCACCGATTATTCCGCCGAGAAGCGTGCGTTCTACCACATGCGCGACGAGAACGGTGTGCCCCAGGGCTACGACCTGATCTGGCGTGGTGTTGAGATCACCACCGGTGCCCAGCGCGAGCACCGCTACGAGGTGCTGAAGAAGCAGGCCGAGGAAAAGGGTCTGGCCGATGATGTCAAGTTCTATCTGGAGTTCTTCCAGTACGGCTGCCCGCCCCACGGCGGTTTCGGTCTGGGCATCGACCGCCTGACCATGCTGCTGTGCGGCCTGACCATCAAGGACGCCGAGTTCCTGTTCCGCGGCCCCAACCGTCTGACTCCGTGATTTCGGGGACGCTATCATGAACGCCGCAGAACATTATACCACCCGCTACCTCGAACCGAAGGATCTGGACCAGTACAACGCGTTGCTGCGGTATACTTTTCAGGTCACGGAAGAGGAACTGACCGCCACCGGCTGGAAGGACGATGAGATCAAGCAGTCCAAGTTCCCGGTGCTGGAGCGCGCCGATGTGCTGGGCTGCTTCGATGGCGAAGACCTCATCTCGCAGTTTGCGGTCTACCCGCTGAAGATGAACATCTACGATACGGTGTACCATGTCGGCTTTGTCACCAGCGTCTGCACCTACCCGGAGTACACCGGGCAGGGCATCATGAAAAAGCTGATGATCCAGGGCCTGACCCAGATGCACGAGGAGGGAAAATCCTTCGCGCTGCTCTACCCGTATTCCATCCCGCTGTACCATCATCTGGGGTGGGAGATCGTCTCCAACAAGATCTCGTTCAACATCAAGGACCGGCAGATCCCCACCAAGGTCAAAGCGCCCGGCTACGTCCGCCGCGTCTCCTGGGACAACACCGAGTTCCATGAGCTGCACTCCCACTTTGCGTCCATCACCCATGGGTGCCTGTTCCGCAACAGCCTCGCGTGGGAGGAATATTGGCGCTGGGATGAGGACGACACCAATGTGGCCGTCTATTACAACGTCAAGGATAAGCCTTGCGGCTACATGGTCTACCTCATCAAGAACGACATCATGCACATCAAGGAAATGGTCTATCTGAACCGCGAGGCGCAGAAAGGCCTGTGGGAGTACATCCACGCCCACGATTCCATGATCGACGAGGTGCACGGCAGCACCTATTTCAGCGAACCCATCGCCTTTGAGATGGACGATGGCGACATCAAAGAGAGCATCCGCCCCTATGCCATGGGCCGCATCATCGACGTGGAAGATTTCCTCGCCGATTATCCCTGCGACCCGGACGGCGGCACCCTGACCATCGCGCTGGAAATCGAGGACAAGCTCCTCCCGTGGAACGACCGCACCTTCACGGTGAAGTTCGAAAACGGCGAATGCACCCAGACGCGGGAACCGCCGGAGCATCATCTCAAAATGGGCATCGGCACCCTTTCCACCCTGCTGCTGGGCTATAAGACGGCAGAACGTCTGTATGAGCTGGAGCGCATCGAGGGCAGGGAAGAGGCCGTTGAGCGTCTGGACGATGTGCTCTTCCACAAGATCCCGTACATCTCGGATTACATCTGATCGAACCATAAAAACCCTCTCCGTCATTGCTTCGCAATGCCGCCCCGCCCAAAGGGCGGGGTCTGGTGCTGTATGTTACGGCATCAAAAAGCTCCCCCTTTCGGGGGAGCAGGCATGCGTCAGCGTGGCGGAGAGGGTTTTTTTATTCGCTCAAAGGAGCGTCGGCACCACTTCGGCCAGCTTTTCAGCCAGCTGTGCGTGGCCCTTGCGGGTCAGGTGCATGAAGTCCACCTTGTTGAACTCGCACCCCTCTGCATCGAGGAAATGCACGTGGTTGCGTGCGGCGATCATCTGGAACTGCGCGGCCACCCCACGGGACTTCTCCACGCAGCCGTCGCCCATGACTTCGTCGTGGAAGCCCTCCTTGATGCGGGGCGGTGCCACGATGAGGATGTTGGGCTGCTTGGTGCCCCAGCAGTCCACGCTCTTGGCTTTGAGGATCAGCCGCTCCATGCCCGCAGCGATGCAGGCGGCGTTGGCACCAAAGCGCTCCTTGACATCGTTCGTGCCCAGCATGATGATGAGCAGGTCGATGACCTCATGACTCTTGAGCAGGGCATAGATGACGCTGAGGGCATCCATGGATTCGTGGATAGGGTCTTCGAAAACGGTCGTCCGGCCGGACAGGCCCTCTTCGGTGACGAGGTACTGGCTGCCCAGTGCGGTCTGCAAACGGCAGGTCCAGCGCTCCTCTTCATTGAAGCGGATGCCGTGGTCGGCGCAGTCGTTCGGGTCGGCACAGTAGCCGTGGGTGTTGGAATCGCCTAGGCAGAGAATGTGAGTTTTCATCGCAAATACACTCCTTTTTGAGTTATCGTTCCGGATGGCTCTGGCGGAAATAGTAGATGGCGCCCACCATACCGGCATCGTTGTGCAGCTGAGCGGCGCGCACTTCCAGCCCCTCTGCAAAGGCGGGCATGACCGATGCTTTCACCTTTGCGGCAATGGGTTCGATCAGCAGTTTCTGCTGCGCGCTCACGCCGCCGCCGATCAGAATGAGCTGCGGGTTGAAGATGTGCACCATGCCTGCAAGGCCCTGTGCAATCTCGTCCGTCCAGTGGTCCAGCAGGGCAAGAACTGTCTCGTTGCCTGCCTGCGCGGCGGCGAAGATCGCGCGGCCGTTCGTCCAGGCGGGGTCTTTCTCCTGCGCAGCACGGACGAGTGCAGTGGTGGCAGCGTAGCGTTCCCAGCAGCCCGCAGCTCCGCAGGTGCACGACACACCATCGAGCGCGTGGAGCCGGTAGTGGCCCAGCTCACCGCCCAGACCACGGGCACCTTCCAGCAGGCGGCCCCCGGTCAGGATGCCGCCGCCCACGCCGGTGCCAAGGGTCACACCGATCACGTCCGTATAGCCCTGTGCAGCGCCGACCCACACTTCACCCAGTGTCATGCAGTTGGCGTCGTTGGCCACTGTGACGGGCAGGCCGAACAGCGATTCGAGTTCCGCTTTGATGGGGGAGCCGATGTAGTGGGGCAGATTGCCGCAGGTGCCGACGACCGTTCCGGCGCGGCTGTCGATCTGACCGGTGGCCGAAACGCCCACGCCGACAAGGGCGGCAGGGGAGAGGTTCTGCGCTTCCACAAAGGCTTTGGCTGCCTTGCACACCGTGGTCAGGATGGGCGTTTCGTAGCCGTCAAAGCTGACGCTCTCCTCGGCTTTGGCCAGCACGGCACCGGTCTCATCCACGATGCCCAGCTTGACGGCTGTGCCGCCGATATCAATGCCAAAATACTGTTTTGTCTTCATAAAAACGTCTCCGCGTCAGTGGTTCATGGCGTTGATGGCACCGGTAAAGCGGGCCGTGATCTCTGCCGGGCGGGTGATGGCACCGCCCACCACCAGTGCGAATGCACCAGCTTCCAGCGCCTTGACCGCCTGCTCCGGGTAGTGGATGTGGCCCTCGGCAATGACCTTTGCCGGGCACTCTGCGGCCAGCTTATGGACAAAATCAAAGTCGATATCGTCAATGCCCTTGGTCTCCGGGGTGTAGCCGCGCATGGTGGTGCCCACAAAGTCGGCACCGGCTTCGGCGCAGGCCATGGCGTTCTCAAAGTTGTCGCAGTCGGCCATCACCAGCTGGTCGGGATACTTTGCCTTGATGGTGCGGATGAACTGGGCGGAGGTGGAGCCGTCCGGGCGAAGGGCACCGGTGCCCTGCACGGCAAGAATGTCCACGCCGCACTCCACCAGCTCGTCCACTTCCTTCATGGTAACGGTGATGTACATGGGCGTGCCGGGGTAGTCCTTTTTGATGATGCCGATGACCGGCAGATCCACCACCTGCTTGATCTGGGTAATGTCGCGCACGGTGTTGGCACGGATGCCCACAGCACCGCTCATGGCGGCGGCTTTTGCCATCAGCGGCATCACGCCGCCTTCTTTCGTGTACAGGGGCTCCGTCTCCAGTGCCTGACAGGAGACGATCAGACCGCCCTTGATCTGAGCAAACAGCTTTTCCTTATCCATGGTATTTATCCTCCATTCTGATCTTTACGACTGCTTTGCGCACATTCCTGCAATCGGGCTGTGCAACGCCGGGTTTGTGCAGCTCGCCGGGGAAGAAGAGCACGAACCGCCCGCCGCCCAGGGTGCCGAACACGGCGTCCGGGCTGTCCTGAAAGCCGATGTCCGGGGCATAGGGCTTCACTTCGGTGCCGGGTGCGGTCTCGTAGCCCCAGCCCTCGCTGCCGGTCAGGTCGATCTGCAAATCGGCGTAGATGCGGTGGTATTCCGGGTGCGAGCCTTCGTTGGGGTGGAGTTCGGCATCCATCACGTTGATGAACACCGTGTCGCCGTCCACTTCGGTGCGGCCCAGCGGCAGGGTGTTCAGGTCGCAGGCCATCAGGAAGGTGATGGCCGTGTCGAGGTTCTTGTGGAAGCCCTGATACAGGGTCAGGTGCTCCAGAGTATCGCAGATCATAAGGTCCCTCCATCAAAAAGAGCGCCGACCCTCTCCCCTCAGAAACGAGACGGAAGAGGGGGCGCTTTTTCAGTTTACAGATTTACAGTTTCGCAATGGCAGCTTCGATCATGGCCTGTGCTTCGGCCACGATGGCTTCATCTTCCGGGATCAGGCCGGGCATCGGCTCACGCACGCCGCCCAGCTCCAGACCGTACATCCGGCGCAGGATCTCCTTCTGCACGGCGTACAGGTTGCCGTGGGCTTCGCACATCTTGTAGATGATGCGGTCGGCATCGTACTGGATGGCGCGGGCGGCTTCGATCTCGCCCTTGTTGATGTGGTCGTTCATGGCCAGATACAGCTCGGGCATGACGGCGTAGGTGCCGCCGATGCCGCCGTCTGCGCCGATCACGCGGCCGGAAACAAACTGCTCATCGGGACCGTTGAATACCACAAAGTTCCCCTCGCCGCGGGCGGCGATGCCGGCATCCTTGAACATCTGGATGTCCTGGGTGGGCATGGAGCTGTTCTTCACAGCCACTACATTGGGGTTCTTGAGCATTTCCTTCAGCAGGCTCATGGTCAGGCCGGTGCCTGCCAGCTGCGGGATGTTGTAGATGACGAACTCGGTGTTGGGAGCAGCAGCGGACATATCGTTCCAGTATTTTGCAATGGCGTACTCCGGCAGGTGGAAGTAGATGGGAGGAATGGATGCAATGGCATCCACGCCCACGCTCTCGGCATGGCGGGCCAGCTCCACGCTGTCGGCGGTATTGTTGCAGCCGACATGCGCAATGACGGTCAGCTTGCCCTTGGCTTCGCTCATCACGGCTTCCAGAACGGCCTTGCGCTCATCCACGTGCTGGTAGATGCACTCGCCGGAGGAACCGCCTACATACACGCCCTTGACGCCTTTGGCGATCAGATGGCGGGTAAGGGCCTTGACGCCCTCGGTGGAAATGTTGCCCTCTGCGTCGTAGCAGGCGTAAAAGGCGGGGATGACACCCTGATATTTTTTGATATCTTTCATGTTCCAAACCCTTCTTTAAAAATAGTAATAAATACAGATGAAATGGTTTTGCATCAAGCTCGTACGCTTTCTGTTCCCGGGCAGCGGCATCAGCGCCCTCTTGCGGTGCCCTGCATCCGCTTCGGCCCTTGGGCGGGCCTTGCGTCTTGCAGACCGCTGCGCCAAAAATCCCTCCCTGTTTCCGCCGCAGGCGGCGGTCGGGATTTTAGCCCTTAACAGCACCCATAGCGATGCCCTTGGTAAAGTACTTCTGGAAAATGAGGAAGATGATGATGATAGGTACAGCAGCCAGTGCGGCACCTGCCATGATCAGGCCAAAGTCGGTGCTGTTCTCCGCCTGCAGCTTTGCAATGCCCAGCGAGATGGTCAGGTTGCTGGTGCTGGACAGCATGATCAACTGCATGAAGTAGTCGTTCCAGCTGTTGATGAAGGTGAAGATGGCCAGTGCGCCGATGCCCGGCTTGACCATGGGCAGCACGATGTCGATAAAGGTCTTGGCCTCGCTTGCACCGTCGATGCGGGCTGCTTCCAGCATCTCAGTGGGGATGCCCTCACTGAACTGCTTCATCAGGAACACACCAAAGGGCCAGCCCACGATGGGGAAGATGACGGCCCAGATGGTGTTGTACAGGTTCAGGCTGCTCATTTCGCGCAGCAGGGGGATCAGAATGACCTGCTTGGGCAGAGCCATTGCACACACGATGAGAGTGAACAGCAGCTTGCGGCCTACAAAGCGCTTTTTTGCCAGTGCATAGCCGGCCATGGCGGCTGTGATGCAGGTGAGGATCATGGACATGACGGCCATGAACACGGTGTTGATCATCCAGCGGATGGCAGCGGGAGCGGTGGGGCCTACCGAGAAGTAGATGGGCTCGCCGTTAGCGCTGAACTTGGAGCCAAAGGGCACAGCCAGCTGCCACAGCGGGGCGCTCTTGCCGGAAAACAGCTTCTGGTAGTTGGTCAGCACCCACTGGCTGGGCCACCATTCCGGGGTGGTGGCGTTGATGGCGGCACCGGTCTTGAAGGAACCGGTGATGATCCAGTACAGCGGGAAGGCGAACAGCACCGCAACGATGCTGATGAGGATCAGCGTCAGGATCATGTAGGCGCTCATTCTCTTGAGCTTGCTGGGGTGACGCTTCAACGGTTTTTGCTTTTTTGCAGCGGCATTTGCACTCATTGTCCGGCACCTCCTTTAATTATCCTGGTTGCCCAGCTTGAACTGGACAGCCGACAGAATGGCGATGATGACTGCCAGCACCACACCCATTGCGTTGCCGTAGCCGTAGCGGTACAGCTTGAAGGCGGTGTAGTAGATGTAGTACATGATGGTATCGGTGCTGTGGTTGGGGCCGCCGGAAGTCAGCAGCTGGATCAGCGCAAAGCACTGGAAGGAGTTGATGGTGGTAATGACCAGAATGTACAGGGTGGTGGGCATGATGGCGGGCCACTTGATCTTCCAGAAGCACTGGAAATCGGTGGCACCGTCCACTTCTGCGGCTTCCACGATGGACTGGTCCACATTGCCCAGAGCGGAAACGTACAGCACGATGGGCTGGCCCACAGAGGTGGTGAGCAGGATCAGGATGATGCAGCCCAGAGCAAAGCGCTCATCGCCCAGCCAGTTGATGTTCTTGTCAATGAGGCCCAGAGTCTTGCCCAGATAGTTGAAGATGCCATAGTAGTTGTTGTACATCCACTTCCACACCACGGTAACAGCCACAGAGCCGGTGACCACGGGCAGGTAGAACACGCAACGGAAAAGGCTGGTAGCCCACTCGGGCAGGTCTACGATGGCAGAGGAGACCCACAGCGAGAAGGCGCAGGTCACGGGCACGGACACCACCACGATGATGAAGGTGTTCTTTAAGGCACCCAGAAAGATGGGGTCTGTGAACAGTTCCTTATAGTTTGCAAGGCCCACAAAGATATCGGCACGGTTCATGGTGGAATCGAAGAAGCTGGTCACCACGCACAGCACCATGGGGTAAATGACGAAGCCCAGAAAGAAGATCAGGCTGGGCAGCAGGAAGCAATAGGAAGCGAAGGTCTCGCGCCGTACCAGCGCACTGCTGCGCTTAGGCTCTTTGATCGCCGTTTTTGCAGCCAAGAGGATCACCGTTCCTTTCGGTTATGATTTTTTTTTACAAATAAAGCCCCTCCCTCGTCGGGATCTTCGAGGAAGGGGCGAAGCGTCAATAATTATCTGCCCCCGGCAGAGTGGATGGGCTTATGCCTGTGCGGCAGCGTTTGCGTTGTCCACAAAGGTCTTGACGGCAGTCTCGACATCTTCACCGGAGCCGACGCGCTGCAGCATGTTCCACCACTCGGTACGTGCGGTTGCCCAGCCCGGAGTGATCTGGTAGTAGTCGCCCAGATAAGCCATGAACTTGCTGTACTCGCTCATGATCTCGTTGTCGGCGTAGATATCGCCCACGCTGGTGCGGACCGGGAAGTAGGTGGAAGCCAGCACACTGTCCTTGACCTGATCGGGGTCGGCAGCGATGAAGTCGATGAAGGTCCTGGCTGCTTCGATCTTGGCCTCGTCGCCGTTATCAAAGATGCCGAAGCCCCAGATGCCGCCGCACAGCTTCGGGTCGCCGCTGTCGGTGGGAAAGGCCATGGGGAAGATCTCGTCGCCATCGTTGGTCAGACCGGCGTCGTTGTTGTCGCTGTTGGCCTGCTGTGCAATGTTCCAGCAGAAAGCCATCTGCAGGGTGCCGTTGCGGAACAGGGTGATCTCGTCGCCGCCTGCGATGGAAGCGTCAAAGTTGATGCCCTTGGTGTCGTGCAGGGTCTGGATCGCCTTGATGTTCTCGGCGGAGTCGGCAGTGTACTTGGTGTGGGCTGCATCGGTAAAGGTGCCGCCGTACATGTTGTTGATGATGGCGCGGGTGCCCTGGTCGCCGCCCTGACCTGCGCAGTAGATGGCTGCAACGTTCTCGTAACCGCCGTTGTACAGGGCATCAACGGTCTTCAGGAAGCCGTCAGTGCTCCAGGTATGCTTGTCGGTATCAATGTACTGGTCAGCGCCTACTTCCTTGACCTTGGTCATGTTCACGGCCATGCAGTGTGCGGTCATGCACAGGGGATACTCGTAGTAGTTGCCGGCAGTGTCCTTGCAGGCGGACTCAACGGACTCGTAAATGTCCTTCTTGGCATCGTCGGTCCACAGGTCGTTCAGCGGAGCCATAACGCCCTTTGCGCCCCAGTTTGCAACCAGACGCTCAGGACCTTCCATGATCAGATCAGGTGCGCTGCCACCCTCGATAGCGGTGTTCACCTGATCGTCGCCGTTGGTGTAGTCCAGATACTCCACAGTGACCTTGATGTCAGGATACTTTGCGTTGAAGCTGGAAACCAGACCCTGAACGGTCTCGTCATTGCCCCAGCCGCCGATGGGGTATGTCCACAGCTTGATGCTTGCACCGGCAGAGGCGGTGCTGGAAGCAGCTGCGGAAGAGGCGGTCGAAGACGCTGCGGTGCTGGAAGAAGAGGAACCGCCGCATGCGGCCAGAGCGCCGGCTGCGCCCAGAATGCCAGCGGCCTTCAGGAAGGAGCGACGAGAGATACAGTTTTTCATAACGAAATTCTCCTTGCATATCATATGTTTGCGGCTTATCGTGTCGAGCCGCTGTTGTTGCCTTTATTATAGAAAAATATTTTCATTTTGTCTATCTATGTAATACACAATTTTGAAAAAACTTTCTTGTGAACAACTACCAAATCAAGCGAAGAGAACGACTCTTTTTCAGAAACAGCGGGATTTTTGGTGATTGTAGCCATTTTGTAACCATTGCAAAAACACGGATTTTACATAGCCTGAAAAAAGTTTTCGAAGACAAAAGGGGCGTTTTTGTCTGATTTTGAAAAGAATTTTCGGAAATAAGTCGCACTTTCAGGCTGAAATTGGACGCTCTGCACAGAAAACGGCGGTGATTTGTGGTGAAAGCCGCTCTTGCCAAGGAGGAAAGATTCTTTTATACTTTCATTAAGAAAGAGTCCCGGCAAAGGCGTCACAGCGCCGTGTGCGGCGGAGCAGACGCAGATGCCGGGGAAAAAGTAGGAGAGAAAGCTGACATGTCTACTAATTTCTGGGAGCTGCTGCACCAGCGGCAGGACGAGCTGACCAAATCTGGGCGGATGGTGGCGGATTACCTCATCCACCATGCCGACGAGGCGCAGTATCTTTCGATCTCGTCGCTGGCGCGGGAGTGCAAGGTGGCCGAGGCGACCGTTTTCCGCTTCTGCCGGGCGCTGGGGTTTGAGGGCTATCATGAAATGCGCATTGCGCTGGCGCAGGCCAATGCGACCGCTTCGCTCATCAATCAGCAGGAGCCAGAACCGGGCACGACCACCGACAAGCTCTGTGAGCATGCGAGCGCGTTGTTCATCACGGCCATCAATGGCACCCAGAGCGCCCTTTCACCGGATGCGGTGGACAAGGCCGTGGATCTGCTGCGGGCAGCAAGGCAGGTGTTCTGCTTGGGGCAGGGCGGCAGCATGCTGCTGGCCAATGATATCTGTGCCCGCTTTTCCAGCCTGTCCAACAAGTTCCGCACGGCAGGAGACAGCCACTTGCAGCTTCTCTCCGCCAGCCTGATGACGCCGGAGGACGTCGTGCTCTTCGTCTCCTATTCGGGCGCGACCCGCGACATGATGGAGACCCTGCGTACCGCAAAGGCATCCGGTGCAAAGATCGTCCTGCTGACCCACTACGAGGACTCGCCGGGCGCTGCGCTGGCGGACGTGGTGCTGCTCTGCGGCGCACAGGAAAGCCCGCTGGATTCCGGCAGCATCCCCATCAAGGTGTCGGTGCTCTACGTGGCTGAGGTGCTGCTGCTCCGCTACATGCTGGATGACCCCCAGCAGGCCAACGATGCCCAGGACCGCACGAGCGAGGCCGTGGCCATCAAGCTGCTCTAATAAAAAGGAAACCCTCTCCGTCAGCCTTGTGCGCTGGGAGAGGGTTCTATTTTTGCGTTTTGAGAATATAGTGTCTCTGAGAACGCCAGATGCGGACAGGAGGAGACCATTTTGGAAAAGCAGGAACGTTTGGAAGCCACGGTCTGCCGCGAGATCGGCGCACGCACCGGCGGCGAGATCCTGATCGGAGTGGTGGGCCCGGTGCGCACCGGCAAGAGCACCCTCATCAAGCAATTTATGGAGCAGCTGGTGCTGCCTGCCATCGAGGAGGACGACGCCCGCCTCCGTGCCCGGGACGAGCTGCCCCAGTCGGCAGCAGGCCGCACCATCATGACCACGGAACCAAAATTCATCCCGGAAGCAGCCGTGCCCCTGCAGTTGGAGGGCGGCGGCGAGTGCCGGGTGCGGCTCATCGACTGCGTGGGTTACATGGTGGAAGGGGCTATGGGCCACGAGGAGAACGACAAGCCCCGCATGGTCAAAAGCCCGTGGTTCGACCACGAGGTGCCCTTCGACCTTGCCGCCGAGACCGGCACCCGCAAGGTGATCTGCGAACATTCCACCATCGGCATCGTGGTCACCACCGACGGCACCATCAGCGAGATCCCGCGGGAAAACTATCTTCCCGCCGAACAGCGGGTCGTGGAAGAACTGGATGCGCTGGGCAAGCCCTACATCATCCTGCTCAACAGCACCCACCCGGATGCGCCGGAAACGCAGGCCCTTGCGGCGCAGATGGAGCAGGCGTATGGGCGCAGTGTGCTGCCCGTGAGCTGCATCGACCTGGACCGCGCCGCCCTGCACGAGATTCTGCGACGGGTGCTCTACGAGTTCCCGGTGCAGGAGCTGGATTTTGCCCTGCCGCGCTGGGTCACGATGCTGGACCGGGGCCACTGGCTCCAAACGGAGATCTACACGGCCGCGCTGGATTTTTCGGAGAAGATCTCCCGCATGAAAGATGTCCCGGCCCAAAACAGCGCCGGAGCCCTTGCCAGCGATTCGGTGGAGCGCTCTACCCTCAGTGGCATGGATCTCTCGGAGGGCATCGTGCGGGTGACCGTTCTGCTCAAGCCGGATGTGTTCTACCGGGTGCTGAGCGAGCAGACCGGCCTTGCCATTGGCGACGAAGCGGGCCTGATGCCCTGCATCATGGAGCTTTCCAGAGCCAGACGCGAATATGAAAAGATCCGCAGTGCGCTGGAACAGGTGGAGGCCACCGGATACGGCATCGTGATGCCCACCATCGACGAGCTTTCGCTCGAAGAACCGGAGATCATCCGGCAGGGCGGGCGGTACGGTGTCCGTCTGGAAGCCTGCGCGCCCTCCATCCAGATGATGAAGGCCACCATCCACACCGAGATCAGCCCCATCGTGGGCACCGAAAAGCAGAGCGAGGACCTTGCCCGCAGCCTGCTGGCCGGCTTTGAGGACGACCCGGAAAAGCTGTGGGAATCCAACATCTTTGGCAAGAGCCTGCACGAGCTGGTGAACGAAGGGCTGCAGAACAAGCTGCTGCACATGCCGCAGGAGGCCCGCACCCGCCTGCAGGAAACGCTGGAACGGGTCATCAACGATGGATGCAGCGGCCTCATCTGTATTTTGCTGTGAACCGCTCCGTCATCGTAGCCTGCCTGAGAGGTTATACTCCCTCAGGCACCGCGCAAACCCCTCCTGCGTGGAGCAGAAGGTGATGCCCTGCGCGGCGGCTTTGCAGCCATCCATCCGCAGGTTGCGGTGCCAGTCGGTGATCTCGATGGCAACGGAAATGCCCAGCAATTCCGCGAACTGCCGTGCGGTCTCGACCATGCTGCGGTCGTTGTCGCTGCCAAAGTTGTACACACCGCCGGGCAGGGAGAGCGCCGGATACAGGTTCTCGATGACCTCCCGCACAAAGCTGATGCCCCGCCAGTCGTGGGCGGAAAACTGCACCGGCGTCCTACGCAGAGCGGCACGCAGAAGATTCAGCGGCAGATTGCCGCGGATGGGCAGCCCATAGCCGGGCAGGTCATACATCCAGGGTACCCGCAGAAACACGGCGTCCGGCAGGACTTCCAGCACCCGCTGCTCGGCTTCCAGCTTGTGCTGCCCATAGATGTTGGAGGGGGAAAGGGACAGCGTTTCGGGCAGGGGGCCTTTCTGCGCTGCTCCGGAATACACCTGATCGGAGCTGAACGCCACGAGTTTCGCGCCGGTCTCGGCCGCGGCCCGCGCCATCCAGAGCGACACGTCCACATTGGCGCGGCGGGAGTCTTCCGGGTGCTGCTGGCAGTAGCCGGTGTCAGAGAGCGCGGCCAGATGCAGCACGACGTCCGGCTGCACCTGTGCAGCAAAACGGCAGAGGTCTTCCTGCGTGGCCGCCGCCAGAAACCCGCGCGGAAACGCAAAAAGCTCTGCTTTTTCACGCCATTGCTGCATCACGCGGGCCCCGACAAAACCGCCCGCACCGGAAACAAGGATCTTCTGCATCTTCATCACCGTACCAAAAACAATTCCAGAACAAACACCACGGCGCAGCAGGCGACCGACACCTGGAACAGGCTGGCCCCGAACCAGGCGGCGGCGATGCCCACTACCAGCGCAGCCGCACCGGCCAGAGGGCTCTGGGTGGCGTTGACGATGGCCGGAAAGGTCATCACAGCCAGCGTTACATAGGGCACATAAAATAGGAACGACTGGATGAACCGGTTCTGGATGGGCTTGCGGATGAGCGTCAGCGGCAGAACGCGGATGGCGTAGGAGACCGCCGCCATCACGGCGATGTAGACCCAATTGTTGTATGTCATTGTTCAGCCTCCTCAGCTTGCGTGGGAACCGGGAACAGCACCGCCGCCCCGCAGGAGATGAGCACCGTGAGCAGGATGGTGCGGGTGCCGTCGGAGAGCGATGCGATACCCGGCAGGTAATTGCACACAAAGCTGAGGGCGAAGCTCAGCGCCACCAGAACGGCCACGACCTTGTTCTTCCGGGCCGGGGGGATGATGATGGCAAGGAACATGCCGTAAAGGGCAACGCTCAGCGCACTGACAGCCCGCAGCGGCAGCAGATTGCCCGCAATGATGCCCAACGCCGTACCGATGGCCCAAGCCGGTGCCGCCAGCAGAATGGCACCGTAGGTATAATATGGGTTCAGGCTGCCGGGCCGTGCAATGGTGATGCCGAACAGCTCATCGGTGACATCGTAGCCGATGATGAGCCGATGGAAGAAGGGTGTGCCCGGCGCAAAGCGCTGGGCCAGTGCGCAGCTCATGAGCAGATAGCGCGCATTGGCAATCAGTGTGATGATAGCCACTTCCAGATAGGCGGCCCCGGCGGCAATGAGCGAGAACGCCGCATATTCTCCGGCGGAAGCATTGTTGAACAGGCTGGCAACAAACCCCTGGATGGGGGTCAGGCCCGCGTTTCGGGCCGCAATGCCCAGCGAGAAGGAAACAGCAAAATACCCCAGTGCGATGGGCACACCGTCCCGCATCCCTTCGCAGAACACCTTCCGGCTGAATGCGTAGGGCTTGACTGCAGTTTCCATTGAGTTCCAGACTCCTTTCCTACTTCAAGAAACGAAAACAATTATAGCACATCCGCCCGGCAAAGACAAAAGAAAATGCCTCAGCTTTTGGAAGGAAAGCTGAGGCATTTTCACAGAGAAGGGAGCTGTGGCTTACTCCACCACGTCCTCGAACTGGCTGTTGTACAGGTCGGCGTAGAAGCCGCCTGCTTCGATCAGCTGGTCGTGGGTGCCCTGCTCCACAATGTCGCCATCTCGCATCACAAGGATGAGGTCGGCGTCCCGGATGGTGGAAAGACGGTGTGCGATCACAAAGCTGGTGCGGCCCTCCATCAGGCGATCCATGGCGGTTTGGATGCGCTGCTCGGTGCGGGTATCCACACTGCTGGTGGCTTCGTCCAAAATCAGGATGCGGTTATCTGCCAGAATGGTGCGGGCGATGGTGAGCAGCTGTTTCTGGCCCTGACTCACGTTGGAAGCGTCTTCGTTCAGCTCCATCTGGTAGCCGCCGGGCAGGGTGCGGATGAAGTGGTCAGCGTTGGCAGCCTTGGCGGCGGCGATCACTTCTTCGTCGGTAGCATCCAGACGGCCATAGCGGATGTTCTCCATGATGGTGCCCTTGAACAGCCATGTGTCCTGCAGCACCATGCCGAAGCCCTCGCGCAGAGCGCTGCGGTCAAAGTCACGCACATCGTGGCCATTCAGGGTGATGGAACCGGAATCCACATCATAGAAGCGCATGAGCAGCTTGACCATGGTAGTTTTGCCCGCGCCGGTAGGGCCGACGATAGCCACCTTCTGGCCGGGCTTGACCTCACAGCTGAAATCGTGGATGACGGTCTTGTCCGGGGTGTAGCCGAAGCGGACATGACTGAATGTCACCTGACCGTTGATGCAGCCGGGGTCGGCCCGGCGGGCCGGGTCTGCCTGCTGATCCTCTTCCGGCTCGTTCAGAAACTCGAACACCCGCTCAGCGGCAGCGGCCATGCTCTGCAGCATGTTGGACACCTGAGAAAGCTGCTGGATGGGCTGGGTGAAGTTCTTGACGTACTGGATGAAGGCCTGAATGTCACCGATGGTAATGGTGCCGTTTGCCGCAAAAATGCTGCCCACGATGGCCACTGCCACGTAGCCCAGATTGCCCACAAAGTTCATAATGGGCATCATCAGGCCGGAGAGAAACTGGCTCTTCCATGCGGATTCGTACAGCTTATCGTTGGCGGCGTTGAAGTCGTTCAGCACCACGGCCTCACGGTTGAAGGCTTTGACCACGTTGTGGCCGGAGTAGACTTCTTCCACCTGACCGTTCACAACGCCCAGAATGGCCTGCTGTGCCTTGAAGTATTTTTGGCTGAACCGAACTACGATGAGCACCAGCACCAGCGAGACGGGCAGGATCAGCAGGGCAATCAGGGTCATCTTCGGGCTGATGGACAGCATCATGACCAGCACGCCGATCATGGTGGTCACACTGGTGATGAGCTGGGTGATGCTCTGGTTCAGGCTCTGGCCCAGCGTGTCCACATCGTTGGTGATGCGGGACAGCACCTCGCCCACGGTGCGCTTTTCAAAGTAGGCAAGGGGCAGGCGGTTGATCTTTTCGCTGATCTGCTTGCGGAAGTCGTAGCAGACTTTCTGGGAAAGGCCGGTCATGAGCCAGCCCTGAATAAAGCTGAAGGCGCTGCTCAGCAGGTACATGCCCAGCAAAAACAGCAGGATGCGGCCGATATACACAAAGTCGATGCTGCCGGTGCCGCGCAGCTTGGCGATCCAGCCGGTGGCAAGAGCCGTGGTGGCCTTTGCCAGCACCTTAGGGCCTGCAATATTGAAGATGGTAGAAAGAATGGCAAATACAATGGCGGTAACGAGCGAAAGGCGGTAGCGGCCAAGGTTGCGCACAAGCTGCAGCAGGGTGCCCTTGAAGTCCTTGGCGCGTTCGGTCGTCATGCGTCCGGGTCTTGGCATATCACTCACCCTCCTTTTCGGTATTCAGAGATTTGAGGTCCAGCTCCTTCTGGCTCAGCTGGCTGCGGGCGATCTCCTGATACTCCGGGCAGGAAGCCATCAGCTGGGCATGGGTGCCCTTGCCCACCAGGCGGCCTTCGTCCAGCACCAGGATCTGGTTTGCGTGCAGCACAGTGGAGATGCGCTGTGCCACAATGATAACGGTAGCGTTATCGGTCTGGGCTTTCAGTGCACGGCGCAGGGCAACATCGGTCTTAAAGTCGAGGGCAGAAAAGCTGTCGTCGAACAGATAAATTTTGGGGTCCTTGGCAATGGCGCGTGCAATGGAAAGGCGCTGCTTCTGGCCGCCGGACACATTGGAGCCGCCCTGTGCAATGGGGCTTTGGTAGCCCTGCGGTTTTGCGTCGATGAACTCGGTGGCCTGCGCAATGGCAGCGGCCTTTTTCACATCGGCATCGGTGATGTGCTCCCCGCCGAACTTCAGGTTCGAGTCGATGGTGCCGCTGAACAGCACGCCCTTCTGGGGTACATAGCCCAGCAGGTCGTGCAGCTGTGCCTGCGGCATATTGCGCACATCGATGCCGTCCACGGTCACGCTGCCGCCGGTGACATCATAAAAGCGGGGGATGAGGTTGAGCAGGGTGGATTTGCCGCAGCCGGTAGAGCCGATGATGGCGGTGGTCTCGCCGGGCTTTGCGGTAAAGCTGATGTGCTCCAGCGCATCGCTGTCCGCACCCGGGAAGCGGAAGCTCACATCGTGGAACTCTACCTCACCCTGCCAGTTTTCGTGCTCCTGCGCGGGCTTTGCAGCAGCTTCGTCCGGGTCGTTGATGGTGGCCCTGGTGCGGATCACCTCGTCGATGCGCTCCGCAGCCACACCGGCGCGGGGCAGCATGACGGCCACCATGGCCAGCATCAGGAAGGACATGACGATCTGCATGGTGTAGGTGATGAATGCGATCATCTCGCCCACCTGCATGGTGCCGTTGTCCATGGCCTTGCCGCCGAACCAGACGATCAGCAGGCTGGTGCCGTTCATGATGAGGGTCATAAAGGGCATCATGGCAACCATGGCATGGTTGGTGAACAGCTGGGTGCTCATCAGGTCTTTGTTGGCCTTGTCGAAGCGCTCCTCCTCAAACTTTTCACGGCTGAAGGCACGCACCGGCATGATGCCAGTCAGAATCTCGCGGCTGACGAGGTTCAACCGGTCCACCAGCTTCTGCATGATCTTGAACTTGGGCATGGCCACACTCATCAGGAAGAGGATGAGCAGCAGCAGAACGGCCACATCCAGCACGATGATCCAGGAAAGGCCGGTGCTGCTGTTCAGCACATGCAGCACGCCGCCAATGCCCAGAATGGGCGCATAGGCCACCATGCGCAGCAGCATGACGCAGACGAACTGCACCTGCTGGATGTCGTTGGTGGTGCGGGTGATGAGAGATGCGGTGGAAAAATTCTCGATCTCTGCATTGGAGAAATGGATGACGGAGGAGAAGGTCTGCCGACGCAGGTCACGGCCGATGGCAGCCGACACGCGGGAGGCGATGAGGCCCACCAGAATGGCGACCACCACCATCAGCAAAGTCAGGCCCAGCATCTGGCCGCCCACTCGGAACAGATACTGCATCTGGACGTCGTGCGCGACGCCCTGCGCCTCGTATTCCAGGCTGACCAGCAGGGTGGCCTGGCTGGCCATGCTGGAAAGGGTCGTCTCGTCGATCTGTGCCATTGCGCTGGCAAGCTGCTGCTGGATCATCTCGCGGGAGAAGCCCGGCATCTGCGCCATGGCCGCAAACTGGGCGCATACGGTGTCCAGATCGGCAGCAGTGGGGGCTGCGGTATCCTCAGTGTTTTCCGAGGAGGCTGCGCTCTCAGCGGCCTCGCTGGAAGCGGCCGGATACTCCGAAAGGGGAGCCATGCCCTGCGCGGGCATCCCGGTGCCGTTGGCAGCCTGCGAAGCGGCCATATACAGCACGATGTCCGGCGTGGTGACGATCTCTTCCAGAGAAGCACGCTCCTCGGCGGTCAGGTCGGTGCGCAGCTTCAGCACGCCGTCGTCCTGAAGATAATACCCGTAGGCGTTCTGGAGCGCATCAGCGTCCTCTTCGCTCATCAAAAGCGACAGCGCATCCCGCGTGGAGGAGCGCAGGGTCTGGGGCAGGGGGCTTTCAATGCCGCCCTGCTGGATGCCGGTGTCCACGATCCTGCTGGTGTAGTCCGGCAGCGAAAGATCGCAGTACGCCTGCACGAACAGCAGCGCGAACACCACAAGACAGACGGCCCAGTGCCGGGCCAGCTGCTTGAAGATCTTACCCATTTTGATTGTCTCCCTTCGATTTGGTCTGGAATTCCGCATTTTCGGCCATCACCGCATCCAGCAGAACATCCTTCAGTTCCTGCAGCTGGGTCAGCTGCTGGGGCGTCAGGCGGCGCGCCACCCGGTCGAAATACCCGCTGAGGGCCAGCTCGCACTGGCGGCTGGAAGCAAGGCCTTTTTCGGTGACGTGCACCAGTGTCTTGCGGCGGTCGTTCGGGTCGGTGATGCGTTCGATCAGTCCATCCTGCTCCAGCTGGCGCAGCCACCGCGAAACGGCGGGCATCGGCTGCCGGACGGCAGCGGCCAGGTCGGAAACATAGATGCTTCCATCCGTTCCGTGCTGTTCAATGTTCGCCAGAACGCCTTCCAGCATCACGAAATGACACCTGGGGCACTCTTCCAGGGATGCCTTCATCCCGCGCTTGGCTTCGTCGCTCAGCTGGTGGAAGTAGTGGAACAGCCCGAACAGCTCCGGGGCGTTTTCCTTCGGCATGGGGAACCTCCTTGTTTGTTATCTACTGCAAATATTTAACGCTTGATAACTATTTGCGTGTGATAATAATATACCCGCCTGCACCGGAATGCAAGCGGGTCAGATTTCTTTTTACAATTTCTTCATCACTGGGCAGGGGAGCGGGTCACTCGTGGAGAGCACGGTCATGTTTCAGCCCGTCACGCATTCCGTGAATGCGGCCCAGCCCGTAAGCCAGCAGGGCGGCGCACAACAGGTTGAGCCAGCCCAGGCGGCTGCTGGTGGCCCCGGTACAATTCGCAAGGCCAATCACGATATTTGCCATACAGAGCAGGAACAGCGTTTTGCCGATTTTGTCCAGATGGGCGATGCGGGAGTCGATGTCGGAGAACATGTCGAACTCGCCCAGTTCCGCTTTGCGGCGGAAGTAGCCCCAGCGGAAGCAGCGGCCAACGGATTCGGCCCCAAGCTCCTCCATGAAATTTTCAAAATCAGAAGAGTTGTCCAGTGTTTCTACCCGGATGATGTATTCGCCCGGTTCGCATTTTTCGAAGGTGTAGGTGCAGAAGCCGCCACACGTCAGCGCCCAGCCCTCCTGTGCCATCTCGTTGAGCCAGCGTTCTTCTTTTTCAAATTCCCAGACCCAGAACCATTTGTGCAGGGTTTTCGTCTCACTCATGACAATTCCTCCTTCAGGATGGTGCGGCCATTCGCGGCCAGCTCTTCCAGGCGGGCCAGCTCCCGCTTGAGCACGGCCAGGCCCGTTTCCGTCAGTTGATATTCCTTCTTGCGGCTCCCGCTTTCCATGGGCAGGGGAGAGATCCAGCCTTTTTCGCACAGTGCGTTCAAAGCACCGTACAAGGTCCCGGCGGCAAGCCGCACTCGCCCGCCAGAGAGCTGTTCAGTTTGCTGCATGATGCCGTAACCGTGTTGTGGGTGGTAGAGGGAAAGCAGGATGTAGTAAGTGGATTCCGTCAGAGCCAAATTTTCCATTGTATCGCCTCACTTTGTATCGGCACACGATATATCGTAATTGCATTATATCGTACGTCGATATATCTGTCAAGAGCTTTTTGGCAGGAAACCCTCTCAGTCACGCTTTGCGTGACAGCTCCCCAAAGGGGGAGCCATTGGCAAGCCGGTTTTGGTTGTGCTGACGGAACAAAGTTCAATAAAACCATAAAATAGAGTGCTCCGCTGTTTTGATTCACAGCATCTATCCAAACGCTCTTTGTCAAAGCGCAGTACAGATGCCGCTGATCTTTACAGCGGAGCACTTTTGTTTACGATATCAAAATACTTTCAGCGTCCAGCAGAAACCGGGCCGATTTGCCAAGGGCTCTCTCTTCGAGGAAAGACTCTCCCCGGCCGGGGAGAGATGTCGCGCAAGCGACAGAGTGGGGAATCTGGCGCGAAGCGCCTGAGAGGGTATCTTACTTTCTCAAAAACTTATTGTCCACCCAAATGCAGACGCAGGCACCGAGGATGGAGATGACAAAGGAGCTGAAGCTCCCGGTCGCGTGGATGCCGACCAGGCCGAACAGAAACTCGCCGACAAAGCTGCCCAGCACACCCAGAACGGCGTTGCGGGCAAACGATGTCTCGGTGCCCATAAAGCGGCCTGCGATGTACCCGGCCAGTGCGCCCACCAGTACGCCGATGACCAGCGAGGCCAGCAGCCCCACAAGGGAGAACAGGCCCATCAGGCAGCCAACCAAAGCGCAGATGAGCGCGATGACGATCAGGATCGAGAGTGTGATCATAATGAGACCTCCTATTTGGTTTGTGCAGCTGCCTGCTCTGCCGCATACCGGCAGACATCCTTCAGGCAGCAGCGTTCACATTCTGGTTTGCGCGCATTGCACACTGCCCGACCATGCATCACAAAGCGGTGGCACAGGTCGCTGCCTTCTTCCGGAGGAACGATCTTCCACAGGGCCATTTCCACCTTCTGCGGTTCCTTGATGCCGTCCACAAGGCCGATCTTGTTGCACAGCCGGATGCAGTGGGTGTCTGTTACGATAGCAGGCTTGCCAAACACATCGCCCATGATAAGGTTTGCGCTCTTGCGGCCTACGCCGGGCAGGGCGAGCAGCTCCTCAAAGGTGGTGGGCACCTGACAACCGTATTTATCGCGCAGCACCCGCATACAGGCGGAGATATCCCGCGCTTTGGAGTGTCCCAACCCGCAGGGCTTGACGATGGCTTCAATGTCTTCGGGTTCTGCAGCAGCCAGCGACGCCACATCGGGGTACTTTGCAAACAGGTCTTCCACCACAATGTTCACGCGGGCATCGGTGCACTGGGCTGCCAGACGCACGCTGACCAGAAGCTGCCAGGCGTGGTCGTAGTCCAGTGTGCAGCCTGCGTCCGGATATTCCTGTTTCAATCGGTCAATGACCGTGCGCGCCAGCGCCTTTTTGGCGGAAAGGTCTTCCGCCGGGGAAGCTTTGCGCATGAGATCGCCTCGTTTCACATAAGGATAGCCTGATGATACCATGTTTCGACGAGTTTGTAAATGAATTTTGCGATATCGGGGCAGGCCCCTGCCAAAGAAGCGCTTGTCCTCAGCGGGGAAATGCGGTATACTATGATAAACAGGAAATTGTCTCAGATGAGCAAAGAGGAGGAACGACCGATGAACGAACCGCTGGCACAGCGTCTGCGGCCCAAAACACTGGCAGATGTCTGCGGTCAGCAGCATCTGTTGGCACCGGGCAGGGTGTTCCGCCGTACCATCGAGAGCGGACGCATCCCGAACATGATCTTCTACGGCCCGTCCGGTACCGGAAAAACGACGGTGGCACGCATCATTGCAGAAAACAGTGGTATGACGCTGCATAAGCTCAATGGCACTTCCTGCGGCACCGGGGACATCAAGGCGGTGCTCAAGGATATCGGCACGCTGGCAGGTGCGGGAGGCATCCTGCTGTATCTGGACGAGATCCAGTACCTGAACAAAAAACAGCAGCAGAGCCTGCTGGAATGCATTGAGGACGGCTCGGTGACGCTCATTGCATCCACCACCGAAAATCCATACTTCTACATTTATAATGCGCTGCTGTCCCGCTGTACGGTGTTTGAGTTCAAATCACTTTCGGCAGCGGATGTGGAGCGTGGGGTGCACAATGCACTGAAAAAGCTTTCGGAAGGGGAGAGCACAAAGGTCTGCATGGACGAGGATGCCTGTGCCTACCTTGCCGAGAGCGCAGGCGGCGACCTGCGCAAGGCGCTGGGCTGTCTTGATTTTGCGGTGACGGCAGCTCCCATTGAGGATGGGGAAAAGCACATTACGCTGGAAATGATCCAGCAGGTCACCCGCCGCACTGCCATGCGGTATGACCGGGAGGGCGATGACCACTACGACATCGTGTCAGCCTACCAGAAGTCCATGCGCGGCTCCGACCCGGATGCGGCGCTGCATTATCTGGCCCGTCTGCTGGAAGCAGGAGATCTGCCCTCGGCCTGCCGTCGCCTAATGGTATGTGCCTGCGAGGATGTGGGCCTTGCCTATCCACAGATCATCCCCATTGTGAAGGCGGCAATTGATGCCGCCAACATGGTGGGCCTGCCGGAAGCACGGCTCCCGCTGGCAGATGCCGTCATTCTGGTGGCCACCAGTCCTAAGTCCAACAGTGCCCATGATGCCATCAACGCGGCCATTGCGGATGTGCAGGCGGGCCGTACCGGGCCGATCCCGCGCCAACTGCAGAACAAGCACTACGACGGTGAGGATGCGCTGGTAAAGGGACAGAATTACAAATACGCCCATGATTACGCCCACCACTGGGTGGAGCAGCAGTACCTGCCCGATGTGCTCAGGGATGTCCGGTACTACACCTTTGGGGAAAACAAAAACGAACAGGCGACCCGCGCCTACTGGGCCCGCATCAAGGGCGAAGACAAAGTATAAAAACCACAACAGGAGGAACTTATGCGTTATTCCAAGCAGCGCGAGCTGGTTTTGCGGAAGGTGGAAGAACTCTGCGACCACCCCACCGCGGAAGAGATTTTTGACAAAGCTGCACCGGAGTGCCCCGGCCTGAGCCTCGGCACGGTCTACCGCAACCTGAACAGTCTGGTGGAGGCGGGTCGGGTGCGCCGCGTCTCCATCCCCGGCAAGGCCGACCGGTTCGACCACACCCTGTGCTGGCACAGCCATCTCTACTGCAACGCCTGCGGCAGCGTCGTGGACGCCGATGTGGACGAAAAGCAGGTGATGAAGCTGGTCCGCAGCCAGAAGGGCGTCGTGCAGGACTGCGCGGTGGTCCTGTTCGGCCTGTGCGAGGCCTGCGCCCAAAAGCAGGCCGAAGCCTCCGTCTGAACCGAAAAATTCGCACTTCCTACTTGCCCTGCGGCGCAAAACAGGGTATACTAAAAAGAGCTTTCTGAAAATATCGAACCGAAGGATGGTTTCATCATTGGAGTACATTGCATTTGAACACAACGCCACCGCCGCCGAGCTGGTGCGCAAGACATACGACACCCCGCCGCTGGCCTTTGTGCACAGCTATGGCTGTCAGCAGAACGTGAACGACGGCGAGCGGATCAAGGGTGTGCTGATGGACATCGGCTATGGCCTGTGCGATAAGCCCGAGGATGCAGACCTGATCCTCTTCAACACCTGCGCCGTGCGTGAGCATGCTGAGCAGCGTGTGTTCGGCAACGTAGGTGCCCTGAAGGGACTCAAGGAAAAAAAGCATGATCTCATCATCGGCCTGTGCGGATGCATGGCCAACCAGAAGCACGTGGTAGAAAAGCTGCGCCAGAGCTATCCTTACGTTGACCTGGTGTTTGGCGTGGACGGCATCGACACCCTGCCGCAGCTCATTGCCCAGAAGCTGCAGAAGCATAAGCGTGTGCTGATGGAGCCCGCCCAGCGCCCGGTCATCGTGGAGAATATCCCCATCCGGCGTGAGAGCGAGTTCCGCGCATGGCTGCCCATCATGTACGGCTGCGACAACTTCTGCACCTACTGCATCGTGCCTTATGTGCGCGGCCGCGAGAAGAGCCGCAAGCCCGGTGATATCCTTGCTGAATTCCGCGGTCTTGTGGAGGCAGGCTATAAGGAGATCACATTGCTGGGACAGAACGTCAACAGCTACGGCAAGGGTCTGGAAGAAAAGGTGGACTTTTCTGATCTGCTCAACCTGCTGTGCACGGTGCCCGGCGATTATCACATCCGCTTTATGACCAGCCACCCCAAGGATGCCAGCCACAAGCTGATCGACACCATTGCCGCCCAGCCGAAGCTGTGCAAGCACCTGCACCTGCCGGTGCAGTGCGGCTCGGACCGGATACTGGCCCAGATGAACCGCCATTACACCGTTGCGCAGTACCTCGAACTCATCGAGTACGCCCGCAGGACTGTGCCCGGCATCACCTTTTCCAGTGACATCATCGTTGGCTTCCCCGGCGAGACGGAGGAGGATTTCCAGGGCACCCTCGATCTGATCCGGAAGGTCGGTTACATGCAGCTGTTCACCTTTATCTATTCCAAGCGCACCGGCACCAAGGCTGCCGAAATGCCGGACCCCACCCCCCGTAAGGAAAAGACCGACCGCATGACCCGCCTGCTCAAGGTGCAGGACGAGATCGCCATGGGCCTCGTCAAGGCACAGGTGGGCCAGACCGTCCGCGTCCTCGTGGAGAGCTTTGGCCGCAATGAGGGCACCCTCTCCGGCCGTCTGGACAACAACCTGACCGTCGAGTTCGCCGCCGACCCCGGCTGGATGGGCCGGTATGCCAATGTGCACCTCACCGGTGCCCGCGCCACCGTCCTGCTGGGCGAGCTGGCAGATTGACCAAGATTTCCCGGAGCGGAACGGCTCCATCAAATGAAAAGAACATTAAAGGAGACTATTCTTATGGATTGCATCGACCTCTTTAAGCGTGCCGCCATGGCACTGCAGACCGACCCCCGCTATCTGGCCCTCGACCAGGCCCGCAAGCTCAACGACAACGATGAGGAGCTGCAGAACCTGATCGGCGAGTTCAACCTCGCCCGCATGGATCTGAACAATGAGATCGGCAAGAGCGAGCGCAACGATGCCCGCATCGCCGAACTGAACGAAAAGGTGAACAGCCTGTACGGCCAGATCATGGGCAACGAGGGCATGGTGGCTTACAACGAGGCCAAGCGTGACTGCGAGAACCTCGTGAACTATATCGATGCCATCATCAACACTGCCATGAATGGCGGCGACCCCATGACGGTACAGGAGCCTTCTGCTTCCTGCACCGGCAGCTGCTCCACCTGCGGCGGCTGCCACTGAGCACATGTGAAACGGAAAACGCGGCTGCGCTTTGCAGGCCGCGTTTTCCTTGCAAAAGCGGTTACTCCCTGCAAACCAGAGCAGACGGCATCTCACACACAGGCCGGTTTTCCCGGCGTGATGTTTCAAAACTGCGCTAAAACAGGGATTCAATGCAAGAAAGGTGGACTACCATGGCAGAGCTGTCGCCCATGATGCAGCAATATCTTGAGATCAAAAAACAACATAAGGACGAAATTCTGTTTTACCGCATCGGCGATTTTTATGAGATGTTCTTTGACGATGCCCTGACGGCATCCAAGGAACTGGATCTGACCCTGACCGGCAAGCAGTGCGGCATGGAAGAGCGGGCACCCATGTGCGGCGTGCCCTTCCACAGCTACGAGGGCTATGTGGCGCGGCTGATCGCCAAGGGCTACAAAGTAGCCATCTGTGAGCAGGTGGAAGACCCGGCCAAGGCCAAGGGCCTTGTCAAGCGGGACATCATCCGCGTGGTCACACCCGGCACGGTCATTGAGAGCAGTATGCTGCAGGATGACCGCAATAACTATATTGCCAGTATCTTCCTCAAAGGAAAGAAAGCAGGTTTGTGCTTTGCCGATGTCTCTACCGGCACGGCCCATATCACAGAGCTGAATGCAGACAAGATCGCCCCGGCGGTCATTACGGAGCTGTGCCGCTACCATCCCAGCGAAGTGCTGATGAATCCGGGTCTGCTGGACTGCCGCGAGGTGACGGCGTACATCAAAAAGAATATGACTTGTTCGGTGGAGCTGATCGAAGAGGAGCGCTATGCACCGGGCCTTGTGGCGGCATCGCTGGAAAACCAGTTTGGCCGCGACTGGGTGCAGACCACCGGCATTGCAGCGGACGGCCTTGTGCGCTTTGCCATGGCGGCACTGCTGGAATATCTGCACGATACCCAGATCAAGGGCGTGGAACGTCTGAAAACGGTCATAACCTATAATAAGGCCCAGTTCATGCGTCTTTCGCCCGTGACCCGCGCCAATCTGGAGCTGACCGAGACGCTGCGCGGCCGCGAAAAGCGGGGCACGCTGCTCTGGGTGCTGGATAAGACCAGTACATCCATGGGCAAGCGTATGCTGCGCAGCTGGATCGAGCAGCCGCTTATTTCCAGTGCACTCATCAACCACCGCCTGAACGCTGTGGAGAGCCTTGTCAAGCAGACCATGGCCCGCGGCGACCTGACCGAAGAGCTGGGTTACATTGCGGATATGGAACGCCTGATGACCCGCACGGTTTACGGCTCTGCCACACCCAAGGAGATCTATACGCTGGCCCAGACCTGCGACCGGCTGCCCGGCCTGCGCAGGCTGGCTGAGGCCTGCGGCTGCCCGGAGCTTGCTGAACTGGCAGTACAGATCGATCCGTTGGAGGACATCAAGGCCCGTATTTATGCGGCGGTGGACCCGGAAGCGCCCTCTACCCTCAAGGATGGCGGTGTCATTGCCAAAGGCTACCATGCCGAGGTGGACGAGCTGCGTTCCATCCGCGACAATACCAAGGGCGTTCTGGCGCAGCTGGAAGCCCGCCTGCGGCAGGAGACCGGCATCCCCAAGCTGAAGATCGGCTATAACCATGTGTTTGGCTACTTCATCGAGGTAAGCAACTCCTATAAGAACATGGTGCCGGAGACCTACATCCGCAAGCAGACCCTGACTTCCGGCGAACGCTACATCACGCAGGAACTGAAAGAGCTGGAAAGCAAGATCTTAGGTGCCCACGAACGGCTCATCACGCTGGAGCACCGCCTGTTCAGCGAACTGCTGGAAAGCATCAGCGCTCAGCTGGACCGCATCCAGCGCACGGCCAATGCGGTGGCCCAGCTTGATGTGCTCACGGCGCTGGCGCAGGTGGCAGCGGAAAACAACTACTGCCGTCCCATCGTGGACGACAGTGATGAGCTGACCATCACCGAGGGCCGTCACCCTGTGGTGGAGCAGATGCTGAAAGGCAGCCTGTTTGTACCCAATGATACCACCCTGAACTGTGGTGCAGACCGCTGTCTGATCATCACCGGCCCCAACATGGCAGGTAAATCCACGTACATGCGCCAGAATGCACTGATCGCGCTGATGGCGCAGATCGGCTCCTTCGTCCCGGCCAAAGAATGCCATGTGGGTGTGGTGGATGCCATTTTCACTCGCATCGGTGCGTCGGACGACCTGTCTGCCGGTCAGTCCACCTTTATGGTGGAGATGACCGAGGTAGCGGAGATCCTGAAAAATGCCACCGCCAAAAGCCTTGTGGTGCTGGACGAGATCGGCCGCGGCACTTCCACCTTTGACGGTATGAGCATTGCCCGCGCCGTAGTGGAGCACATTGCAGACCCCGCCAAGGGCCTTGGCTGCAAGACTCTGTTTGCCACCCACTACCACGAGCTGACCGAGCTGGAAGGCGGCGTGGACGGCGTAAAAAACTACAATATTGCAGTAAAAAAACGCGGCGAGGACATCACCTTCCTGCGCCGCATCGTGCGCGGCCCGGCGGATGACAGCTACGGCATCGAGGTGGCAAAGCTGGCAGGTCTGCCCGGCAGCGTGACCCGCCGCGCCCACGAGGTGCTGCGCACGCTGGAAGCAACTGCACCTAAAAATAAAGTAGAGCAGATGGATTTTGATGCCCTGCAGGAGTATAACTCTCCGGCTGTGCCCAGCGAGATGATGGACAAGCTGGAAGCTCTGGATGTGGAAACACTCACCCCCATTGAGGCTTTGAACTTCCTCTACGAGCTGAAAAAGACCCTGAAGGGTAGCCTGAACAGATGAAACTGACCAGATACCAACGAAAAGGGGAGGGAACCTATGGCAGTGATCCATGTTCTGGATAAGCACACAGCCGAGCTGATCGCAGCCGGTGAGGTGGTCGAGCGTCCGGCTTCGGTGGTCAAAGAGCTGCTCGAAAACGCCATCGACGCCGGTGCCGCCCAGATCACGGTGAGCATCGAGTCCGGCGGCGTCAAACTGATCGAGATCAGCGACAATGGCACCGGCATCGAAGCCGCCTACATCCCCACGGCGTTCATCCGCCATGCCACCAGCAAGATCCAGACCGAGGAGGACCTGAACCATATCCACACCCTCGGCTTCCGGGGCGAAGCACTGGCCTCCATCGCCAGTGTGGCGCGGGTGGAGGTGCTGACCCGGACCGAAGCGGACGAATGCGCCTCGGTCTACCGCATCGAGGGCGGGGAAGCCTATCCCATCGAACCCGGTGCCCGCAGCGTGGGGACCACCATCCGGGTAAAGGATCTGTTTTACAACACGCCTGCCCGCATGAAGTTCCTCAAAAAGGACTCCTCCGAGGGCACCTTTGTGTCGGATACAGTTACCCATGTAGCGCTCAGCCACCCGGAAGTCAGCGTCAAGTTCATCCGTGAGGGCAAGCTGCAGTATGTCACGCCCGGCGACGGCCAGCTGCGCGGTGCAGCCTATGCGGTGCTGGGCCGGGAGTTCAGCCGGGACCTCATTGAGCTGGACAACCGCGAGGGTGTCTACCGGGTGTGGGGCCTCATCACCCCGCCCAAAAGCTGCCGCGCCAGCCGAAGTATGCAGCATTTTTACATCAATGGCCGCTATGTGCGCAACCGCACCATGATGGCCGGTATGGAGATGGCGTTCAAGGGTACCATGATGCAGGGCAAGTTCCCGGGCGGCATTCTGCTGCTGGAAATGCCGGCCGACCTTGTGGATGTCAATGTGCATCCGGCCAAGATCGAAGCCCGCTTTGCCCGCGAAAATGATATTTTCGATCTCGTGTACCACGCCACCAAGCTGGCTCTGGCTCAACCGGGCACCGGCGAGCGGCTGTTCGCCTTCGAGGAACCCAAAAACGAGAAGAACAACGAAAAATCCAACAGTTTAGAAAAAGACGAAAATTCGAGCGAAAATACTGTAAAGAAAAACAACTTTACAGGGCTTTCTGCCATCATTCCGGGGCAGGCAGAGCCAGGCACGTTGGAACAGCACCCCAAAACGGCCCCTTCCGTGGCATCCGCTGCACCGGCGGCCCCGGCTCCGGCTGTGCCCGCCCGGCCCGTCCGCCCGGCAGCGGCAGAAGCGGACATCCTGCCGGGGCCGTCCACAGCACCTCCAAGCGAATACAGCTGGACAACGGTTGCAGCCTCGGCTCCCCTGAACCCGGATGTCAGCCTGCACAGCCCGAAGCGGCCGGAAGAGGAGGCAGACCTTGCCGAACCGGTTGCGCCGCGTTTCCGTGCGGCGTCCAGCGAGGCCCAGCTCGACATCGAGCCGGACGCAGACGACCTGCCCGGAGCACAGGACCACATGGCAGCATGGGACCCGGCCCCGCAGCCCAAAACGGCAGAGCCGGAACCCGCTGCGGCCGAACCTGCCGAAACGGAAGAAGCGTCGGCCCCCGCCGGGACGCCCGAACAGATGGGCTTTGATCTTCAGGAGGGGCCGGAGCCGCTCCGCTATGTGGGCGAACTTTTCCGCACCTACATCCTCGCAGAGCGGGGGGACGAGGTGTGCATCATTGATAAACACGCGGCCCACGAGCGTCAGCTCTTTGAAAAGCTGGCCGCGTCCTACGGCGATGTGCCCAGCCAGCTGCTGCTGGAACCGGTGGTGGTGGAGCTTTCGGCCGAGGAGAAGACGGCGCTGCTGGCCAACATCGACCTGCTGGAACGTGCCGGGCTGGAGATCGACGACTTTGGCGGTAATTCGGTCTTTCTGCGCGCGGTCCCTGCCGATGTGGAGCAGAGCAGCGCCGAAGACCTTCTCGTGGAGCTGGCAGCGAAGCTGGCCCACGGCAGCCGCGACGCCCTGAGCGAAAAGACCGAGTGGGTGCTGCATTCTATCTCCTGCCGTGCAGCCATCAAGGCGGGGGACAAGTCCTCGCCGCAGGAACTGCTGGCGCTGGCCGAAAAGATCCTTTCCGGCGAGGTGCCGCCGTTCTGCCCGCATGGCCGCCCCTGCGTACTCAAATTGACCCGGAAGGAGCTGGAAAAGCAGTTTGGCCGAATCGTTTGAAAAAACACCCGGTCCTCGCTGTGGTCGGCCCGACCGCGACCGGCAAGACCGCGCTGGGCGTTGCGCTGGCCGAGCAGTTCGGCGGCGAGATCATCAGCGCAGATTCGATGCAGATCTACAAAGGCCTCGATATCGGCACCGCCAAGGTGACGCCGGAAGAGACCCACGGCATCCCGCATCATGCCGTCGATCTTCTGGAGCCGGACCAGACCTTCAGCGTGGCGGATTTCACTGCGCTGGCCGGAACGCTGGAAGCCGACCTCTCCGCCCGCGGAAAGCTGCCCATCCTTGTGGGCGGCACAGGGCTGTATGTTCAGAGCTTCCTCTACGGCGTCCGCTTCACGGCCGAAAAAGCCCCGGACGGTCTGCGAGAGCAGCTGGCGGCGGAACTGGCTGCAAAGGGCGGTGCTGCCATGTACGAAGAACTGAAGCAGGCCGACCCGGAAGCTGCTGCGGCTATCCACCCGAACAATCAGGTGCGGGTGCTGCGGGCGCTGGAACACTACCGCGTCACAGGCCGACGCCTCAGTGAACAGAAGGCGGAGTCTCTCCCGCCGGAGCGGCCCTACCGCGCACTGGTGCTGGGGCTGGACTTCCCGGAGCGCGCCCAGCTCTACCGCCGCATCGACCTGCGGGTGGACCGGATGATGGACGCGGGCCTTCTGGCCGAGGCCGAAACCGTGTTTGCAAACCGGGCCCGCTTCAAAACGGCGGCGCAGGCCATTGGCTATAAGGAATTCTTTCCCTACTTTATGGGTGAGTCGGAACTGACACCCTGCGTGGAGAAGCTCAAACAGGCTTCCCGCAACTACGCCAAGCGTCAGCTGACTTGGTTCCGCCACATGGACGGCGTGGTCTGGCTGGACGCAGCGGCACCGGACCTCCAGGCCCGCGCCACTGCACTGACGCAGGAATTTATCACGAAAGGATGAGCAGAATGCAGGAAGAGAAGGAAAAACGTGAGCTGCCCGGCGCACTGAAGACGCTGGCAGGCGTTGCCATCGTCTTTTTGCTGCTGGCGGCCGTGTATGTCTTCTATCAGGCCATGCAGGTGCTGTTCCCGCCCAACACCTACGAAACGGCCCTTCTGGCTACGGTGGAAGACACGGTGGATGCCGAGGGTGTGCTGCTGTTCAACGAGAGCTATGTGGCCGGGGACGGCACGCTGGGCTACCTTGTGGCCGATGGTGAGCGCGTCTCGGCGGGCACTGCGGTGGCCGAAGTCTACAGCGATGCTTCTCAGGCCGGTCTGCGCCAGCAGCTGACCCAGATCAACGACCAGATCGACCTGCTGCAGAAATCGCAGAACACCACCTCGGCGCAGATGGAATCCCTGCGCAAAGACCGCTCGGCGGCGCTGTATGATCTGATGGATGCGCTGGATGCCTCCGACTACGAGGACACCGACGCCCAGACGGAGGACTATCTGCTGGCCCAGAACAAGCTCTGGATCATCACCGGTGAGGTCTCCACCTTCTCGGACCAGATCGCCGCGCTGGTGCAGCAGGCGTCCAATGTGCAGGCCCAGCTGGGCAGCCCCACCCAGATCACCGCCCCGCAGACGGGCTATTTCATCCGTTCGGCCAGTTCCGGGCGGCTCAATGCCGGCATGGAGGACATCCTTGCGCTGGGTGCTGCGGACCTGAAAGCCTACATCGAGTCCTCCCCGGAGATCAAACTGGACGGCTGTGCGGGCAAGATCGTCTCCGGCTTCACCTGGTACTACGCGGGCATCTGCTCGGCCAAACAGGGCGAAAAGCTGCTGGGCTCGGATGGAAAACCGCGGAAGACCTCGGTGGAGATCCGTTTCCCCGGCCAGGCGGAAACACCCCTCAAGGCCACCGTGCAGGAAGTGAACATTGACGCGGAGAACGACATGACCCGCTTCGTCCTCTCGTGCGAGGTCATCAACGGCGACGTGCTGCGGCTGAACCGGGCCAATGCGCAGGTCATCGTGGGGCAGAGCACCGGCCTGCGGGTGCCGCAGGCGGCGGTCCACTACCTCAAAGAGGACGGCTCCGAGGCCGAGGGTCAGGGCGAGAACTACATCCCCGGCGTCTACGTCAAGTACGGCAACCTGGCCCGTTTCTGCAAGATCGACCCCGTGGACGACCAGCACCCCCAGGTGCTGGATGGCGATCATCTCATCGTTTTGCCCAGCGGAACGGCCGGTTCGATCAGTCAGGTTCGCCTTTATGACGAAATAATCGTTTCCGGACAAAATTTGTATGATGGAAAGCTTTTGTAGTTATTGACATCTGAGGCAAAAAATCCGATAATAGATAAAGCTATTATTTGCATCTATTTGCAAAGAACGCCAGGCAGCGCCATGCTGCCCGAATGAAAGGAGCAGATTGTATGTCTTTTGTGGATAGTCTGAAGAAGGGGCTTTTCGGCAGCGAGGACGATTACGAGGATCAGTACATTGACGATGGCCCCCAGATGGTAAACAATAACAACGGTCTGGGCGTCGGGGCAGACGAAGAGGATGAGGAGCCCGCAGAGGGCACCCCCAGAAAGAACAAGGTGGTCAACATCAATGCCACCACTCAGCTCAAGGTCGTTCTGGTTAAGCCTGAGCGTTTTGAGGATGCCAGTACTATTGCTGACCACCTGAACAACAAGCGCACCGTGGTGCTCAATCTGGAGTCCACCAACAAGGAAGTGTCCCGCCGTCTGGTGGATTTCCTGTCCGGTGTTGCATATGCAAACAATGGCCAGATCAAGCGCGTGGCCAACAGCACCTTCATCATCACTCCGTACAACGTGGATATCATGGGCGATCTGCTGGACGAGCTGGAGAACAATGGTGCGTTCTATTGATCCTGCCCCCAAAGCCGTGCGGGGCTTCGTCCCCGCCCGCAGCGATGAAGAGCGCTATCTGATGCGGCACATCGAGGATCTGGCCCGCACGGCGGAGAGCTGCGGCATCCCGCGCTATTCCGCCTTTCTGAGTGACCGGGAGCAGGATCTTGCCAGAGCAGCGCTCAACCGCGCCGCCGTCCCGGAAAATGTGTATCATTTCGAGGGCGGCTGGCCCGGTGCAGAGCGTCGGCTCCTCTGCCTGGAACCGGAGGGCAGCTGGCCGGACAGCCCGCTGTGCTGTGTCCGGCTCACATGCCGGGTGCAGGCCGGGGCTGCTCTTCCGGCGCACAAGGATTACCTCGGCAGCCTGATGGGGCTGGAATTGCGGCGGGAGGCGCTGGGCGACATCGTCCTGCCCTCCGATGCGCCGGGCACGGCCTATGTCTTTGCGCTGGAACCGGCGGCGCAGCTCATCTGTCAGGAACTGCTGCAGGCGGGCCGGGTGGAGGTCACGACTCAGCTTCTGCCGCTGGAAGAGCTTCCGGAGTTCCCGCAGGCGGAGCGGACGCTGCAAACGGCGACCGTTTCTTCCCTGCGGTTGGATGCGGTGCTGGCAGCCATGCTCCACTGCAGCCGCAGCATGGCAGCGGAGCTCATCACGGCAGGCCGGGTGGAGATCAACCATCTTCCTGTGGAGAGCGTCCACGCCCCGGTGTATGAGGGCGATGTCTTCACCGTGCGGGGCAAGGGCCGCTTTGGTCTGACGGCACTGCCCGGAAAAAGCAGAAAAGACCGGGCGATCATCGAGTTTTTTCAATATTAAATGAATTTGGGAGGAAACTACTATGCTGACCTCGCAGGACGTGCGCAGCGTTCAATTTGAAAAAAACCTCCGCGGCTATCGCACCGAAGAGGTGGACCGTTTCCTGGATAAGGTCGAGGAGCAGCTCCGGCAGGACGATGCCCTGGCCGAGGAGCTGCGCAAGCAGATCGCAGACCTGACAGCGGAAAACCAGCGTCTCCACGAAGAGATGAAGAACTACGAGGCGGACGGCGACATGCTCAAGAGCGCGCTGATCAATGCACAACGCATGGGCGAAAATGTCATCCGCGAAGCAAACCAGAAAGCAGAAGAGATCATCCATCGTGCAAATCTGCGCGGTGATGATATCATCCGCGATGCCAACGAACTGCTGCAGAAGGCCAGTGACCGCGCGGATGAGATCATCAACGAAGCGAACGATAAAAAGCTGGCAGAGGAGCGCGAGTATGACCGCGTGCGTCTGGAAGTGACCCGCTTCAAGTCTGATGTGCTCAACCTGTACCGCAGCCATGTGGAGTCGCTGAGCCGTCTGCCGGAGTTCCAGAAGGAGGAGCCGGAGGCTGCCGAGCCCGCTGTGGAGGAAAAAGCAGAGGAGACCACTGCTGCGGCCCTGACCGAGGAAATCGAGCAGGCACAGCCGGAGGCCGATGCAGCCCCTGCGGACGCGGAAGCCGCAGAGGACGACAAGAGCGAGGATTTCTGGGCAAAGGATGAGAGCCAGCTCAAGATCAAGCTGGACCCGTCTCAGGCACCCGTTGGCGCAGAGGAAGAGGAAGAACCGGCAGAGCCGGATTATGCCGCTTTCAAGGGCGTCAAATTCAGCGAGTGACCGGAGCGTTTCAATAAATTAGAGGAGAGTGTAAACCATTGGCTAAGAACAAATCGCAGTACGATAGTACTCTGAACCTGCCCAAGACCCTGTTTGAAATGCGTGCCGGCCTGCCCAAGAAGGAGCCGGTCATGCTGAAGGATTGGGACGACAACGACCTGTACAATCAGCTCATGAAGCACAACGAGGGCAAGCCGCAGTTCATCCTGCACGACGGCCCTCCGTACGCAAACGGTAATATCCACATGGGTACTGCCCTGAACAAGATCATCAAGGATATCATTATCCGCGATAAGAACATGGAGGGTTTCCAGGCTCCCTATGTGCCCGGCTTTGATACCCACGGCCTGCCAATCGAGCTGAAGGCTCTGTCCTCCGTCGGTGATAAGAAGAAGGACATTTCCAAGCTGGAACTGCGCCAGATCTGCGAAAAGTTTGCTACCGAGCACATCGATATCATGAGCGACCAGTTCAAGCGTCTGGGCGTTATCGGCGATTTCGAGCATCCGTATCTGACCCTGAAGCCTGAGTTCGAGGCACGCCAGATCGAGATTTTTGGCGAGATGGCAAAGAAGGGCTACATCTACAAGGGCCTGAAGCCCGTGTACTGGTGCCCGGACTGCCGCACGGCTCTGGCAGAGGCCGAGATCGAGTACGGCGAGGACGACTGCGATTCCATCTTCGTGCGTTTCCACGTCTCTCAGGATCCCAACGGTGTGCTGGCAAAGCACGGCATCCCGATGGACAAGACCTACTTCGTCATCTGGACCACCACCACTTGGACTCTGCCCGCTAACGAGGCGATCTGCCTGAACGGCCAGTTCGAGTACTCCTTCGTCAAGATCGGCGATGAGTTCCACATCATGGCCACCGAACTGGTCAAGAGCGTCATGGACGCCTGCCACATCGAGAACTACGAGATCGTGGGTGAGCCGGTCCCCGGTACCGAGTTCGAGCTGATGCGCTACAACCACGTTTACCTGCCCAAGGAGGGCTGGGTTATTCTGGGCGATCACGTCACGCTGGAAAGCGGTTCCGGCTGTGTCCATACCGCAGGCGGCCACGGCGTGGACGACTTCAACGTCTGCCAGAAGTATCCGCAGGTGCCCATCACCGTCCCCGTGGACGATGGCGGCTATCTGACCGAGCTGGCCGGCAAGTATGCGGGTCAGCGCGTGTGGGCTGCCAACAAGACCATTCTGGCCGATTTGACCGAGTCCGGTGCTGTCATGGGTCAGGTGCACATCAAGCATCAGTACCCGCACTGCTGGCGCTGCCATCACCCCATCATCTTCCGTGCAACGGAACAGTGGTTCTGCTCCATCGCAAAGTTCCGCGAGGATGTCTATAAGGCCATCGACACCGTTACCTGGATGCCGGATTGGGGCCATGACCGCATGAAGGGCATGGTGCGCGACCGCAACGACTGGTGCATCAGCCGCCAGCGCACCTGGGGCGTGCCCATTCCCGCATTCTATTGCAAGAAGTGCGGCACCTACCACATCACCGATGCCACCATCAAGGCTGTCAGCGACCTGTTCCGCAAGGAAGGTTCCGATGCATGGTATAAGTACGAAGCCGAGCAGATTATCCCCGCAGGCGAAGTGTGCGAAAAGTGCGGTGCTTCCGAGTGGACCAAGGACACCGACATCATGGATGTCTGGTTCGACTCCGGCTCCACCCACGCCGCTGTGCTGGAGGAGCGCCCCGAGCTGCGCTTCCCGGCTGATATGTATATGGAAGGCGGCGACCAGTTCCGCGGCTGGTTCCAGTCCAGCCTGCTGACCAGCGTTGCAAGCAAGGGCTGCGCACCCTATAAGTCTGTTCTGTGCCACGGCTGGGTCGTGGATGAGCAGGGCAAGCAGATGCACAAGAGCGCCGGCAACGGCGTGGAGCCCAGCGAGATCATCAAGGACTACGGCGCTGATATCATCCGTCTGTGGGTGGCTTCTTCCGACTACACCGTGGATGTGCGTGCCGGCAAGAACATCTTCAAGCAGCTGAGCGAGGCTTACCGCAAGATCCGCAACACCGCCCGCTTCATTCTGGGCAATCTGGACGGCTTTGATCCCAACACCGACTGTGTGGCTGACGATCAGCTGCAGGAGATCGACCGCTGGGCACTGGCTGCTCTGGATGACCTGATGGTCAACACCAGCGCAGGCTACGCTGTGTACGACTTCAACAAGGTCTATCATGCAGTGTACAACTTCTGCGTTGTTGCAATGTCCAACTTCTATCTGGATGTGACCAAGGATCGCCTGTACTGCACCAACGGCGCGGGCCGCAAGGCTGCTCAGACCACCATGTACAAGATCCTTGTGGCTCTGGACAAGATCATTGCTCCTATCCTGTGCTTCACCAGTCAGGAGATCTGGGACTTCATGCCCAAGACTGAGGGCATGAACAAGTACGTTGTCTTTGAGGAGATGCCCAAGGCCGGCCAGTATGCCGCCGATGAAGCCTTCAAGGCAAAGTGGGCACAGCTGATCGCCGTCCGTGATGAGGTGAAGAAGGTTCTGGAGCAGGCCCGTGCCGAAAAGGTCATCGGTGCTTCTCTGGAGGCTGCCGTCACCCTATACTGCAATGACGCGGTGTATGATCTGCTGAACAGCATCCCCATGGACGAGCTGGCCGACCTGATGATCGTCTCTCAGGTAGAGCTGGTCAAGGGCGAAGGCGGCGCTGCAAGTGCTGTCGAGGGCCTGGGCGTTGCTGCTGCACATGCCACCGGCGAAAAGTGCGAGCGCTGCTGGAAGTATTCCGCAGACATCGGCACCCATCCGGCTCACCCCACCCTCTGCGCCCGCTGCGCAAGCGTGGTGGAAGGCTAAGGCTTTTTCCGTTTGAACGCTGCGGCGCTCCTTTCGAGCAGGGGAGCGCCGCTTTTTGATATCAGAAGACCGGCGGGTCCGGCCCGCTGTTGGGAGTATTTCGTTATGGCTTATGTGATCTTTAACCTGCTGTGTGTGGCAGTGCTCATCGGCATCGACCAGGGCATCAAGTTCTGGGCGGTGCATGTGCTGATGCCCGTGGGCACTCTGCCGCTGATCCCCCATGTGGTGGAGCTGCGGTTCGTGCTCAACCCGGGCATGGCGTTCAGCCTGCTCAGCGGCAAGCAGCTGTTTTTGATCGTGGCCACCAGTGCTGCGCTGATCCTCGTCGCATACTGGCTGTTTTTCCGCAGCCGGAACGATCGCCTGCAGCAGGCGGCGCTGATCCTTGTGCTGGGCGGCGGCATCGGCAACCTGATCGACCGTGTGCTCAACGGCGAGGTTGTGGACTACATCAATCTGCTGTTCATGCAGTTTGCGGTGTTCAATTTTGCGGATATCTGCGTGTGTGTGGGCGTGGGCCTCTGGGTGCTGGTCATCTTCTTGGAGGAACTGCACTCCGGTGGTGCAAAGGAGCAGTGAGCCATGGAACAGCGTGAATTTGTGGTGGAGCAGGAGACGGCAGGCCAGCGCATCGACCGCTTCCTGAGCGGCGAGGACACCGGCCTTTCCCGGTCTGCTCTGCAGGCGCTGGTGGCCGACGGTCATGTGTTGTGCAACGGCAAGGCCCCGGTCAAGAGCCTGAAGCTCAAGGCCGGCGACATCATTCTGCTGGAGATCCCGGACGCCCGGCCCATTGAGGCCGTGCCGCAGGACATCCCGCTGGAAATCGTCTATGAGGACGAGCATCTGCTGGTGGTCAACAAGCCCAAAGGCATGGTGGTGCACCCGGCTCCCGGCAACCCGGACGGCACGCTGGTGAACGCGCTGCTGTGGCACTGCAAGGGAAGCCTGTCCGGTATCGGCGGCGAGATTCGCCCCGGCATCGTGCACCGCATCGATAAGGACACCAGCGGCCTGCTGGTGGTGGCAAAGGACGATGCAACGCACATCGGCCTTTCCCAGCAGATGGCGGTGCACAGTGTGGAGCGCGCGTATCGCACCATCGTGTACGGCGGCTTTGCACAAGATGAGGGCTTTGTGGAGTCTCATTTGGGCCGCTCAAAGACCGACCGCAAAAAGATGGCGGTCTACCCGGCCAGTGAGCCGCACACCAAATATGCCTATACCGGCTATCAGGTGCTGGAACGGCTGAACAACTTTACCATGCTGGAATGCCGCCTGAAGACCGGCCGCACCCATCAGATCCGCGTGCACATGGCATCCATCCAGCACCCGGTGGCGGGTGACCCGGTGTATGGCCCGCACAATTGCATCACCAGCCTGCACGGCCAGTGCCTGCACGCCAAAACGCTTGGCTTTGTGCACCCGATCACCGGCGAACATCTGCGGTTCGATTCGGAATTGCCGGAATACTTCACCCGCTTTCTGACCACGCTCCGTCAGCGCACAGGAGGAAACAACGAATGAGCAATTCCATCGAAAATACGCTGGTCCTCTGCGATCTCGACAACCTTCTTCTGAACGCAGAGGGCAGCCTGCCCCAGCTCCACCGCGATGTGCTGCAGCTGTTTGCCAGCCGCGGCGGCAAGCTGACCATCTACTCCCAGCGGTCGCCCAAAGTGGTGCGTTCTCTGCTGGGCGGGGTGCGGCTCAGCGCGCCTGCGCTGGTCTGCGGCGGTGTGCTGGCCTACAATTTTGCCGAGGGCACGGGCACGGCTCTGTGCAGCTTTGCCGGGATGGAGGAATCCGTCCTCCGGGTGCTTCCCAGTGTGCCGGGCGTCGGCATTGCTTTGCAGATGAAGAACGGCTCCACCCGTGTGCTGCGGATGAGCGAGTCTCTGGAAGCCCACCTGCGGCAGGAGTGGACCACCTTTGTGCTGAGCAATGCGGCGGACGTCCGGGGAGAGGATGTGCTGCGCATCCTGTTCTATCAGGACAAAAAGCAGGTCCCCCTGACGGCGCTGCTGGAAAAGGCGCTGGGCGAGGCCACCGTGACCCTCCGCGCCGAGCGGATGGGCCCGGATGTACTGGCGCTTCTGCCGGGCAGTGTGTCCGGCAGTGCGATGGTCCAGGCCGTCTGCTCCCCGGCAGGCTATTCTGCCGAGCAGCTGACCGTTCTGGCCGACTGCACCCAGATGGCAGAGCTGGTCCATCTGGCGGGGAACAGCGTCGTCCCCGCCGATGCCCCGGCTGAGCTGCGTCTTGCCGCCAGGCAGACCACCCTCACCGACCACGATGCCGGTGCTGCGGCGGAACTGCTCTATGGCATGGTGCGCTCTGCGGAAACGTCTGCGTAAAAGTTGTGTAAAGTCTCCTGTATTTTTCGTGCAGGGGGCTTTCTTTTTGGAGGAAAGTCAGGTACAATGAAGGAAACCGGTTTTCAGGCATCTGCCCGGCGGCACGAGCGGCTGTTTTTGCTGTGTGCGGCAGCGGCGGCTGCGGTCTGCATCCTGCTGGCGGCTGCCCTTGCGCCGCCCAGGCTGACGCCAAAGGCAGCATCCGAAACGCCCATGGTCCAGCTCATCCGGGTGGACCTGAACACAGCAGACCTCGAAACGCTCTGCATCCTGCCAAACGTCGGCGAAAAGCGAGCGCAGGCGCTCCTGGAATACCGCAACACGCATGGCCCGTTCCGGCATGTTGCGGATGCGGCCGAGGTGCCCGGCCTCAGCGAGAGCATCGTGGCTTCCTGGGACGGTCTGGCCTATGTGAGCTGAACAAACCCAGAAAAGGGGAGTAATTATGAAAGAGGATACCATTTTTATCAACCGGGAACTGAGCTGGCTGGATTTCAACCGGCGCGTTCTTGCGCTGGGCAAAGATAAAAATGTTCCGCTTGCAGAGCGGGTCAAATTTCTTGCGATCTACGGCTCCAATTTGGACGAGTTTTTTATGGTGCGCGTGGGTTCTCTGCAGGAGCGGGCCAGCCTGATGCGCGCCAAAAAGGAGCGGGACAAGCGCGAGAACAAGACGAACATGACCGCCGAAGAGCAGCTGACCGCCATCATGCCCAAGGTCGCGCATTTGCAGGAAGATTGTGATAAATATTACGAGAAGGCGCTGGAAAGTCTGGCGGGATGCGGTTATAAGAAGGTGGACTTCAACGCGCTTTCCAAGGAGGACGAGCACTTCTGGAAGAAGTACTTCCAAACGGAGCTGTTCCCTATCCTCAGCCCGCAGATCGTGGATAACCGCCATCCGTTCCCCTTTTTGCGGAACAAGGAGATCTATCTCGGCGTCCTGCTCAAGGAAAAAGGGGAGCAGAGCCTCGGCATGGTCCCCATTTCCAGCCAGATGGAACGGATGCAGGTCATCCGCCGGGACGGCCGCACGGAGTTTGCCCTGACCGAGGAGCTGGTGCTCCATTATGCGTCCCTCATCTTCGGCAAGGATGCCGTGCAGGAGACCTGCCTCTTCCGTGTTACCCGCAATGCGGATATCGACGTAAAAGAGGGCATGATGGATCATGATATCGACTACCGCGAGATCATGACCGAGCTGCTCAAGCGCCGCCGCAAGCTGGCGGCAGTCCGCCTGCAGGTCACGCCCACGGCCCCGCAGGAGATCGTCCGCATCCTCTGCGAGAAGCTGGAACTGACTCACAAGCGGGTGTTCGAGCAGAAAAGCCCGCTGGATCTGAGCTTTTTCTACAAGCTCACCGGCCGCATGGAAGCGGAGGGGCGGCCGGAACTGTTCTACCCGGCTGCACGGCCCATGCTGCCGCCGCCGGACTACGACCTTGCCGCTGAGGTGCAGAAGCACGATGTGCTGCTCAGCTACCCGTACCAGTCCATCCGGCCCTTCATTGCCATGCTCAAAAAGGCTGCCCATGATCCTGAGGTCATTTCCATCAAAATGACACTGTACCGTATGGCGCGGGAGTCCCAGATCGTGCAGGCGCTGATGGAAGCCGCTGAGAACGGCAAAGAGGTGGTGGCGCTGGTGGAGCTGCGCGCCCGCTTTGACGAGCAGAACAACATCGACTGGTCGAAACAGCTGGAAAGCGCAGGCTGTACGGTCATTTATGGCTTTGATGATTACAAAGTGCACTCCAAGCTGACCCTTATCACCAAGAAAGGCCCGCAGGGCTACAGCTATATCACCCAGATCGGCACCGGCAACTACAACGAAAAGACCAGTGAGCTTTACACGGACTATTCCTTCATTACGGCAGACCATGGCATTGGCGAGGAAGCTTCCAATGTGTTCCAGAACCTTGCCGTGCAGAAGCTGACTGAGGAGAGCGACCGGATGCTGGTAGCACCGCTGCGCTTCAAGAGCGTATTGCTGGAAGAAATGGATCGTGTCATTGCCGCCGCCCGCATGGGCCGTCCGGCATCCATGATCCTGAAAAACAATTCCATCAGCGACCGGGATATCATCCTTAAGCTGCAGGAAGCCAGCTGTGCCGGTGTGCGCATTGATATGATCGTGCGCGGCATCTGCTGCGTGCGCGCCGGCGTGCCCGGCAAGACGGAGAACCTGCATATCCGCAGCCTTGTGGGTCGTTATCTGGAGCATGGCCGCATTTACAGCTTCTTCGATGGTGCACATACCCGCATCTATATTGCATCCGGCGATTTCCTCACCCGCAACACCGAGTGCCGCGTGGAGGTGGGCGTGCGCGTGGAGGATCCCGTGCTGGTGCGGAAGCTTACCGACATTCTGCAGCTGCAGCTGCGGGATAATGTCAATGCCCGCGAGATGCGCCCGGACGGCAGCTACCAGAAGGTAAAGCCCGCTGAGGGCGAAGCACTGGTGAACGGCCAGATGGGCATGTATGAGCTGTTGAAAAATGACTGGACGGCCCGCAATGACGTTCCGGAGGAAACACCCGCCCGACCGGAACCGGTTCGTACTGCCGCCCCGGCGGAAACGCCTGCACCGGCTGCGGAAGCACCCAAAGCCCCTTCGGAGCCGACGCCGCTGCCGGCGGCAGAGCCTGCAAAGCCAGCCGTGGCGCCCGAAACCGCCCCGCAGGCGGAACAGACGGTGCACCATCCGGTCGCGTCCGCACATCCCGCCCCGCACACCCCGGCCAAGCCCCGCGGCGGTCTGATGGACCTTTTTGAACAGTTCCACCACTGGCTCCGCCCCAAGCGCTGAGACCACGCCCTCACAGAGAACGATGCTCTGTGGGGGCGTTTTTGTTCTCCGAACGGGATGAACGGCATAAAATACCCCAAGGGAGGAATGTGCGATGCGGGCAGAAATGGGACGAGCAGGCAGAAAGAAGATCCTCAGGCGGGCAGCGGCGACCGGAGTGCTGGCGGCGCTGTTGCTGGGGCTGGTGGCAGGCGTCGTGCTCCCGGCACGGGCCAAAAGTGCAGAACGGGCGGCCCCGGCGGGTGCGTCGCTGGAACCGGCAAAGCCGAGCGAAGCGCTCTGCTTTCCGCTGGGGACCACGGCATTCCGCGTTTCGGACGCCTATGGCTGGCGGGCAGACCCCTTCACCGGGGCAGAAGCCTTTCACCGTGGGGTAGACCTTGCCTGCGCAGAGGGGACGCCTGTGCGGGCGGCGCTGGGCGGCACCGTGACCGCCGCCCGCCGCAGCGGGACCTACGGCAACTACCTACGCATCTCGCACCCCGGCGGGCAGGAGACGGTCTATGCCCACATGCAGTATCTCTATGTCCGGGCAGGGGAGGTCGTGTCTGCGGGCCAGTGCCTGGGGACCGCCGGGCAGACGGGCCGGTCTACCGGTGCCCATCTGCACTTTGAATTTCTGACACAGGGCATCCGGTACGACCCGGCCAAAGCGCTGGGCCTGCCATGAAGCGGGCGCTGCGCATCGGGCCGCTCATCTTCCGGGACCCGGTCCTGCTCTGCGGGGCTCTCTATGTGCTGCTCTGGTTCGACGCCAGCGGCTTTCTGCGGCTGGGGCTGCTGGCGGCGTTCCTGCACGAGTGCGGGCACATTCTGGTCTACTGGGCGATGTTCCGCACGTTTCCGACCATCGAAGTGACCCTGACCGGCTTCTGTATGCGCACACGGGGCCGCAGCATGACGCCGCAGCAGACGTTTTGGCTGGCCGCAGCCGGGCCGCTGACGAACGTTCTGCTGGCAGCTCTCTGGGCCGTCCGGCTCGAACAGGAGGCCACCATCCGGGGCAGCGCGTTCTGGGCGGCAAATCTGCTGACCGGGGGATTCAATCTGCTGCCCGTTCCACCGCTGGATGGGGCGCAGATGGGCCTTGCCCTCCGGGAGGCGCTGCGGCAGCGAAATCAAGGATTGCAATTCCCTCGGAAATCGGGTAAAATAAAACGAATGAAAAAACGTTCTGTCAATGGAGGAACTTGATGTTTGATCCAAAACTGAAAGAAGCACTGGGACGGGTACAGAAGCCCGGTCGTTATACCGGCGGAGAACCCGGCAGTGTATATAAGGACAAAGAAAAAGTGGATGTCCGCTTTGCGTTCTGCTTTCCGGACACCTATGAGGTAGGTATGTCCTTCCTCGGCGAAAAGATCCTGTATGAGCTGCTCAACAGCCACGAAAACTGGTGGTGCGAGCGTGCTTTTATGCCGTGGCTGGATATGAAGGCCGAGATGGAGCGTCTTGGTCTGCCGCTCTACACCATGGAGAGCAAGGATCCGCTCACCGCTTTTGATGCAGTGGGCTTCACCCTGCAGTACGAGCTTTCCTATACCAATATTCTGGCTATGCTGGATCTGGCGGGCATCCCGTTCTATTCCAAGGATCGCGATGAAAGCTGGCCGCTGATCGTGGCGGGTGGCCCCTGCGCCTGCAACGCGGAACCCATTGCGGATTTTTTTGATGTGGTCCAGCTGGGTGAGGGCGAAAACCAGCTGCCCGGCATCTGCGCCGAGATCGAAAAGGCCAAGAAGGAGGGCGGCGTTTCCAAAAAGGAACTGCTGCTGCGCATTGCAAAGATCCCCGGCGTCTATATCCCGGCGTTCTACGATGTGGAATATTACGAAGATGGCCGGGTCAAGGCCATCAACCCCAATGAGCCGGGCATCCCGGCGCGCATCACCAAGGCAATCATCAAGGACCTGAACGAGTTTGCCCCGCCCACGAATTTCGTGGTGCCCATGGTGGGTGCCATTCAGGACCGCGCCAGCATCGAGGTGCTGCGCGGCTGTGTGCGCGGCTGCCGTTTCTGTCAGGCGGGCTTTCTGTACCGCCCCATGCGCCAGCGTGACGCGGGCCTTCTGAACAGGGCGGCGCAGGAGCTGTGCGCTAACACCGGCTATGAAGAACTGAGCCTTTCCAGCCTGTCCACCTCTGATCACGGCCAGCTGGAAGAGCTGCTGGACGATCTGAACGAGTGGGCACCCAAGGAGCATGTGAGTCTGTCGCTGCCTTCGCTGCGCGTGGACAACTTCTCCCAGAGCCTCATTGAAAAGACCACCAAGGTGCGCAAGAGCGGCCTGACCTTCGCCGCCGAAGCCGGCACCCAGCGCCTGCGCAACGTCATCAACAAGAATGTCACATGGGACGAGATCGAAAAGACCTGCACCATTGCATTCAACGCGGGCTATACCTCGGTCAAGCTCTACTTCATGATGGGCCTGCCCACCGAGACCATGGAGGACATTGAGGGCATCGCAGAGACGGCGCAGAAGGTGGTAGACCTCTATTATTCGCTGCCCAAGCGTGGCAAGGGCAAGGGTGTACAGGTGACCATCAGCTGTGCCTGCTTTGTGCCCAAGCCCCATACTCCCTTTGAGTTCGTGCCCATGGACACCGAAGAAATGCTGCGCGCCAAGCAGAAGCACCTGCTGGAAAGTGTGCGCAGCCGCAAGATCAAGGTCAACTACCACGACAGCACCACCAGCTTTCTGGAGGGCGTGTTTGCCAAGGGCGACCGCCGTCTTGCCCCGGTCATTGTGGAAGCCTACAAGCGCGGCTGCTACTTTGACGGCTGGGAAGAGTGCTTCAAGTACGACACATGGCTGCAGACCTTTGCAGATCTGGGCATCGACCCGGCATTTTACTGCCAGCGCCCCATTGGTCTGGACGAGGTAACGCCCTGGTCCCATATGGACTACGGTGTTACCCACGAATATCTGGTACGGGAGTACAAAAAGGCCCTTGCCGCCCAGACTACCCAGCCCTGCAACCGTGCCTGCCACGGCTGCGGTGCAAATCATCTGTTAGGAGGTCCCTGCTTTGATTACAGTAAGAATCTCGTTTGAGAAAAAGAATGAGGCCTCCTACATCTCCCTGCTGGACCTGCAGCGGGTGATGCAGCGTGTGCTCAAGCGCAGCGGCCTGCCGGTGTGGCATACGCTGGGCTTCAATCCCCACATCTATATGACCTTTGCCTGCCCGCTTTCGCTGGGGCAGGAGAGCGAGTGTGAGTGCGTGGACGTCAAGACCGAAGCGGAAGCCCCGGATTTTGAACAGTGGAAAGCGGCCCTCAATGCCATCATGCCCGCCGGTATCGTGGTCACGAAGGTGGCCCCCGTCGAGATGAAGGCCGACCTCATCGCCTATGCCTGCTTCGAGATCCGCTATCCGGCTGCGCGAAAGGCTGCACTGGAAGCGTACAATGCGCTGGAAAGCGTCCCGGTGGAGAAAAAGAGCAAGCGCAAGGTCAAGACGGTGGAACTGAAGGAATTCGTTCCTTCGCTGGATCTGACGGAAGAAGGGGAACAGGTGCGTTTTTCCATCTGCCTGCCCGCTTCACAGGAGCTTACCCTGAACCCCGCTCTGCTCACGGCGGCGCTGGAAGCGACCTTCGGCGTCCCGGCGGCGGAGGCCAGCATCCTGCGCACCCATTTCCTGACGGCAGAAAAGACACTGTTCACCTGAGAAGAATGTCTTTTGGGCAGAACAGAAAATTTTTGGGATTATTTTGGACGAATCGCTTGCATTTGCGGGCGATTTGTGATATCCTATTTAGGCGTTAGTGTCCGCTGAGACCACAGCGGGGTTAATGACAATATCATTAAACGGGCGGTCCTCTGACGGCAAAGTGCCGTGTATGAACGTCTAAAAACAAATGGAGGATTCAAAAATGGACGCACTGAAGATTATTTCTGAAGGCAGCATCAAGGCTGAAAAGCCCCAGTTCAACGTTGGCGATACCGTCCGCGTTGATGTTCGTATCAAGGAAGGCGACCGTGAGCGTATTCAGGCCTTTGAGGGCACTGTGATCGCAAAGAAGCACGGCGGCGTTGCTGAGACCTTCACCGTTCGCCGCGTTGCTTACGGTGTTGGCATCGAGCGTGTCTTCCCCATCAACAGCCCCTTCGTTGAGAAGGTCACCGTTGTCCGCAAGGGCAAGGTCCGCCGCGCAAAGCTGTTCTACCTGCGTGGTCGTACGGGCAAGGCTGCCAAGGTCAAGAGCGATATTTGATCATCCCCGATTAGAAACGGGAGAAAAGGGACAACCTTGTTGTCCCTTTTTTCTTTATTTGTCGGGTATTGCCCGGCAAACTGGATTGAGAGGTGCATCGGGAAATGGAAAAACAGACGACACAGCAGCCAAAAACTGCGAAAGGCCAGGGCGCATTTGAATGGTACGAGGCATTGATCTCGGCAGCGCTGGTGCTGGTGCTGATCTTTTCGTTTTTCTTCCGCATCATTCAGGTGGATGGTGAGTCCATGGTGCCCACCCTGCAAAACGGTGAAAAGCTCATCGTCTGGGGTGCCGGGTACGAGACTCAGCGCGGGGATGTGGTCATTGTGGACAGCTATACCTCCTACGGCAAGCCGCTGGTCAAGCGTGTCATCGCCAAAGGCGGCGATACGGTCTCCATCGATTATGCGACCGGCACCGTCGCTGTGAACGGCGAAGTGCTGCGGGAGGATTACATCGCTGAGCCGACCTATCTCGGCTATGATGTGGAGTTCCCGTATACGGTGCCGGAGGGCACGGTGTTCGTGATGGGTGATAACCGCAACCAATCACTGGACAGCCGTTCCACCTATGTGGGCTGCATTGACGAACGGGACATTCTGGGCAGGGTGCTTTTGTGCTTTATGCCCTTTACAGATTTTGGGGTGGTAAAATGAACGAAATGGATACCCGCTTTGCAAACCAGTACAATATTCAGTGGTTCCCGGGCCACATGACCAAGACTCTGCGCATGATGGAGCAGGAGATCCAGCACGTGGATGCCAGCCTTGTGCTGCTGGATGCCCGCATCCCGCTTTCCAGCCTGAACCCGGAGATCGAGCGCATCACGGCCCGCAAGCCGAAACTCTATGCGCTGAACAAGGCAGATCTGGCAGACCCGGCTGTAACGGAAGAATGGATCAAGTATTTCCGTGCGGCAGATGCCGGCTGTGTGGCCATCAGCGCCAAGCAGAAGGGCGGTGCCAATGCGGTAAAGGCTGCCATTGAAAAAGAACTGGCGGGCCTGCTGGAACGCCGCCAGAACCGCGGCATGGGCGGTGCCAAAACACAGGTGATGCTGTGCGGCATCCCCAATGTGGGCAAATCCACCTTCATCAACACCTTTGCAGGCTCTGCCCGCGCCAAGGCGGCAGACCGCCCGGGTGTAACCAAGGGCAAACAGTGGGTCAGCACCGACAAATTTGACCTGCTGGATATGCCCGGCGTACTGTGGAAGAAGTTTGACTCCAAGACCATTGCGTCCAATCTGGCCTTTATCGGCTCCATCAAGGATGATATTCTGGATGTGGAAGAGCTGGCCATGAACCTGCTGGACGAGGTGCGCCGCAACTACCCCGACCTTGTGGCCCAGCGCTACAAGCTGGATGCCGAAACGCTGGCCCTGCCGCCCTACGAGCTGATGGAAGCTATCGGCCGCAAGCGCGGTCTGCTGGTGCGCGGCGGCGAGGTGAACACCGAGCGCTGCGCCATTATGCTGGTGGACGAGTTCCGCGCCTGCAAGTGGGGCCGCATCTCGCTGGAGCGTCCGCCGCAGCGGGATGATCTGGCTGATTTTGCCGAGGAGGATGACGAATGAAGCGCCGTTCCGACGAGGAGATCTCGGCTCCGCTGTATGAATACGATGCCGCTGTACGCAGTCAGTATGGCTGCTTTGCAGGCGTGGATGAAGCCGGGCGCGGTCCTCTGTGCGGCCCGGTGTGCGTAGCGGCCTGTATTCTGGACCCGGAGAATCCGGTCTTTGGCATCAACGACTCCAAAAAGCTTACCGAGAAAAAGCGGGAAGCTCTGTTTGATGAGATCATTGAAAAGGCGTTGGCCTACAAAATTGTTTTTGTGGGGCCGGAGATCATCGACCGGGACAACATCCTCAACGCCACCATGGGCGGCATGAAGCAGGCTGTGGAAGAGCTGGACATCGTGCCGAACCTTGTTCTCGTGGATGGAAACCGCACCCCGGCAGGGCTGCTGGTCCCGGCACAGCCGGTGGTCAAGGGCGATGCCACCAGTGCCAGCATCGGCGCAGCATCCGTCCTTGCCAAGGTCAGCCGTGACCGCTATATGCTGGAACTGGACAGACGGTATCCGCAGTATCAGCTGGCAAAGCACAAGGGCTACCCGACCAAGCTCCACTATGAGATGATCGCCCAGTACGGCATCCAGCCGTTCTACCGCCGCAGCTTCCTCAAAAAGCAGGGCTACTGGCCGGAGGGCAAGTGATGGATGCCGCCGAGACCGGCCGGAAAGGCGAGGCCGTCGCCGCGCGCTATTACCAGCAGCGGGGCTGCCTGCTGCTGGCCCACGATTACCGCACCCGGATGGGGGAGATCGACCTCATCCTGCGGGAGCCGGACGGAACCATCGTGCTGTGTGAGGTCAAGACCCGCAGCCCGGACCCGCTGGCAAGCCCCGCCTCCGCCGTTACACCAGCCAAGCAGCGCAGACTCATCCGCGCCGCAGAGCAGTATCTTCAGCAGACCGGGCAGAGCGATGCGCCCGCCCGATTTGATGTTGCCGAGGTGACCCCTCTTGACAGCGGGCGCTGGATGGTACATATTATAAGGGGCGCATTTACCGCGTGAGCGGGGATGCACCGGTGGGAAAAAGGCAGAAACCGGCGTTTGCCGCTGCCGACAAAAAAGGGTCATTGTGGACCCGCGGACGAAAAGGAGCGACAACAATGCAGTTTTTTAGTACCAGAGACCAAAACCGTGTGGTAAATGCTTCGCAGGCCATTGCACAGGGCCTGTCCAACGAGGGCGGTCTGTTTGTACCGGAAAGCTTTCCGAAAGTGGACGTTGCATCGATCTGTGCACTCGATTACCCCGAAATGGCTGCGGCCATCGTGGGCCAGTACCTGACCGATTATTCCCAGCCGTTCCTCACAGAGGCGGCAAAGACCACCTATGGCGAAGCATTTGACGGCAAGGCGGGCTATCTGGCCCCTGTGTCGGACGAGGTCTATTCGCTGGAACTGTGGCATGGCCCTACCTGTGCATTCAAGGATTATGCTCTGCAGTTGATGCCGAAGCTTCTGGTGGAAGCCAAAAAGAATCTGGGCCGCACGGAAAAGACCCTGATCCTTGTGGCGACCAGCGGCGATACCGGCAAGGCAGCTCTGGACGGCTACCATGATATCCCGGGCGTGGAGATCGCAGTGTTCTATCCCACGGGCGGCACCAGCGAGATCCAGCGCCTGCAGATGGCAACGCAGGAGGGCGCCAACGTGGCAGTGTACGCTGTGCGCGGCAACTTTGATGATGCACAGACCGGTGTGAAGAAGGTCTTTGGTGACACTGCCATTGCAGCAGAGCTTGCCAAGCGGAACATCCGCCTGTCCAGCGCCAACTCCATCAACTGGGGCCGTCTGGTGCCGCAGATCGTCTATTACTTTGCCGCCTATGCCCAGCTGCTCAAGGCGGGCAGGATCGCGCTGGGCGACGCGGTGGACTTCTGCGTACCCACCGGTAACTTCGGCGACATTCTGGCAGGCTACTATGCAAAGCGCATGGGCCTGCCCGTGGGCAAGCTGGTCTGCGCTTCCAACGAGAACAACGTGCTGACCGATTTCCTCACCACCGGCACCTACACCGCAAAGCGGGAGTTCTTCAAGACCACCTCGCCCAGCATGGACATTCTGGTGTCCTCGAACCTCGAGCGCCTTCTGTACCATGTCACCGGCAGCGACACCGAAGTGGCTTCCCTGATGAAGCAGCTGAACGAGACGGGTAGCTACACCGTCCGCCCCGAAACACTGGCCACCATCCAGGAGAACTTCTCCTGCGGCTGGAGCAGCGAAGCGCAGGTGGCAGGGGAGATCCGTGTCCGCTACGAGAAGGACAACTACCTGTGTGATACCCACACCGCCGTTGCGTTCCATGTGGCAGCGCAGAAAAAGCGCGAGGGCGTGCCCATGGTGGTGCTGTCCACCGCGTCTCCCTTCAAGTTCCCGCGCAGTGTGCTGGAAGCACTGGGCCATGCCGTCCCGGCCAACGATTTCGAGGCCATGCAGCAGCTGGAAGAGGCCACCGGCTGCACCGCTCCGGCCAGCCTGTCGGCACTGCGCCAGAAAGCGGAGCGCTTCCACACCGTCATCGACCCGGAGCAGATCGCACAGGTGGCGCTGCGCTATCAGGCGTGATCCGACCTAGAACAGGAGTAACAGAATGGCACTTTTTGTGCTTGGCGATACCCACCTTTCTCTGGGCGCTTCCAAGCCGATGGATATTTTTCCCGGCTGGAATGATTATGTGGAGCGCCTTGAGAAAAACTGGCGCAAGCTCATCAAACCAGAGGATACCATTGTATTGGCGGGCGATATCAGCTGGGCCATGCGCCTGACCGATACCCGCAGGGACTTCGCGTTTTTGCAGCAGCTTCCGGGCCAGAAACTCATCATGAAGGGCAACCACGATTACTGGTGGTCTACCGTGAACAAGATGAATGCCTACCTCAAAGCAGAAGGCTTTGATACCCTGCACATTCTGCACAACAACTCCTACACGGTGGAGGGCTACGCCCTCTGCGGCACACGGGGCTGGCTGTTCGATGTGGGGGAGCCGCATGACGAAAAGGTGATGAACCGCGAGATCGGACGGCTGCGCATGAGTCTGGATGCCGCCGAACCCGGGCTGGAAAAGCTGGTGTTCCTGCACTATCCGCCGGTGTATACCGGCACCAGTGCGCCGGAGATCGTGGCCACCTTAAAGGAATACAACATCAGGACCTGCTACTATGGCCATCTGCACGGCAATGCCATCCGCTATGCGGTGCAGGGCGATGTGGATGGCATCCACTATAAGCTGGTCAGTGCCGATGGGCTGCGTTTTTGCCCGTACCGCATCAATTAAAGGCGGACAGAGCGGGCAAAAAGAACAAAAAGTCAAAATTTGGGCTGGCAATTGTGTCAGGAGCGTGCTATAATAGTTTTTGACGCGATTGTTGCACCCAATTGAGCGCGCGCGTCCCCGCATTTCGCAAACAGCAAGGACGCGGTGCGCGGTTGCAGGGGAGGGGGAATACCCCGCTCCCAACGCAATAGAATTTTTGAGTGGAGGAAAAACAAATGAATTTCATCAAGTGTGAAAAGCTCGAGAAGAGCATGGCAGAACTGCAGTTCTCCATCGACGCAGAGGCTTTCAAGAAGGCTGTTGCCGATGTTTTCAAGAAGGAAGGCAAGAAGTACGCTGTTCCCGGCTTCCGTAAGGGCAAGGCTCCCCGCGCTCTGATCGAGAAGATGTACGGCGCTGATGTCTTTACCTATGATGCCATCAATGAGCTGTTCCCCGAGGCTTTCGAGGCTGCTGTCAAGGAAGCTGGCGTTGAGCCGGTCGGCCGTCCGGAGGTCAGCGTGGATTCTGCAAACGAGACCGAGGGCGTGACCCTGACCGTCAAGGTCGCTGTCAAGCCCGAAGTCAAGGTTGGTAGCTACAATGGTCTGACGGTTGAAAAGACTGTCCATACTGTTTCTGACGAGGCTGTTGAAGCTGAGCTGAAGCGTGTGCAGGAGCGCAATGCCCGTGAGCTGACCCGTGAGGGCGCTGCTGAGAACGGCGACATCGCTGATATCGACTTCGAGGGCTTCGTCGATGGCGTGGCTTTCGAGGGCGGCAAGGCTGAGCACTACAGCCTGACTCTGGGCAGCGGCAGCTTCATCCCCGGCTTTGAGGATCAGATCGTTGGCCACTCCGCTGGCGAAGAGTTCGACGTGAACGTTACCTTCCCCACCGAGTATCAGGCTGCCGAACTGGCTGGCAAGGCTGCTGTGTTCAAGATCAAGCTGCACGAAGTGAAGTACAAGGAGCTGCCTGCTCTGGATGACGAGCTGGCTAAGGATTGCTCTGAGTACGACACTCTGGACGAGTTCAAGGCTTCCATCCGCAAGAACAATCAGGAGCAGCTGGACAAGCAGGACGATCTGGCTGTTGAGAACGCTCTGGTGGATCAGGTCATCGAGAGCATGGAGGGTGAGATCCCCCAGGCAATGTATGATGCCCGCATGGACGAGATGGTCAATGACTTCGCATTCCGCGTGGAGCAGCAGGGCCTGCGCCTCGAGGACTACCTGAAGTATATGGGCCAGACTATGGAGCAGTTCCGCGCTTCCTTCATGCCGCAGGCTGAGAAGCAGGTCAAGATTCGTCTGGCTCTGGAGGCTGTTGCTGCTGCTGAGAACATCGAGGCTTCCGAGGAGGAAGTTTCCGCTGAGATCAAGCGCATTGCTGACCAGTACAAGATGGAAGAGGACAAGGTTCGTGAGCTGGTCAATGTTGACGACCTGAAGAAGGATCTGGCCATCAACAAGGCCATCGACTTCATCAAGAGCCACGCAAACATCGTGGAGAAGGCTGCTGAGGAAGAGAAGGCTGCAGACGCTGAGTAATCAGCTCCTGTGTTCCTTTGAAGCGGGCAGTATGCTGCACGGTTTCAATCAAAGGTTGTAAAAATTGACCGATACGGCAGAACCGGCAGGGAAACCGTATCGGTCAATTTTGCAAATACTATATTCCATTTCAGGAGGCGAACTTTATGAGTTTTGTTCCTTACGTTGTGGAACAGTCGTCCCATGGCGAGCGTTCCTATGATATTTTCTCCCGTCTTTTGAACGATCGCATCATCGTTCTGAGCGAGGATGTCAATGATACCTCCGCCAGCCTTGTTGTGGCACAGCTGCTGTATCTGGAAGGGCAGGACCCGGATAAGGACATCAGCCTGTATATCAACAGCCCCGGCGGCTCCATCAGCGCCGGCATGGCCATCCACGATACCATGCAGTATATCAAGTGCGATGTTTCCACCATCTGCATGGGCATGGCAGCTTCCATGGGTGCCTTCCTGCTGGCAAGCGGCACCAAGGGAAAGCGCTTTGCACTGCCCAACTCGGAAATTCTGATCCATCAGCCGCTGATCGGCGGGCAGGGCGGCGGCCTTTCCGGCCAGACCACCGATATCAAGATCCATGCCGAGCACATGGTGTATATCCGCGATAAGATGAACCGCATGCTCAGCGAGTACACCGGCCAGCCGCTGGAAAAGATCCAGCTGGATACCGAGCGCGACAACTATATGTCCGCACTGCAGGCAAAGGAATACGGCCTGATCGATGAGGTCATTGCCCACCGCTGAGGGATCGCTGAAACCAATCGGCGCAGCAGGGGAGAACCCCGCTGCGTCTGACGACCCAGGATAAGGAAAAACAGCTATGGCAAATAACAATTCCGGCAGAGACAAAAACGAAAAGGATCTGGTCTGCAGCTTCTGCGGAAAGCATCAGGACGAAGTGGAGCGTATGATCATCGGCCCCGGTGTCAATATCTGCAGCGAATGCATCGGCCTGTGTTATGACCTGCTCGCGGACAAGCCGGAGCATCCGGGCTCGAACCGCCCCAGCCGCGGCAATGCAAGCCGCGCCCATGTGCAGGCTGCGGACGACCTCTCGGTCAACATCCTGACCCCGGCCGAGATCAAGGAAGGTCTGGATCAGTATGTGATCGGTCAGGACGAGGCAAAGCGTGTGCTGGCCGTCTCGGTCTACAACCACTACAAGCGCATCCTCAGCGGCAAGGGCAGCGATGTGGAGCTGCAGAAGTCCAACGTGCTGCTGCTGGGTCCTTCCGGCGTGGGCAAGACCCTGCTGGCACAGACTCTGGCAAAAATGCTGGGCGTTCCCTTCGCCATTGCCGATGCCACCACCCTGACCGAAGCCGGTTATGTGGGCGAGGATGTGGAGAACATTCTGCTCAAGTTGATCCAAGCAGCGGATTTTGATGTGCAGAAGGCACAGATCGGTATTATCTATATCGACGAGATCGACAAGATCACCCGCAAGAGTGAGAACCCCTCCATCACCCGCGATGTGGGCGGTGAGGGCGTGCAGCAGGCTCTGCTGAAGATTTTGGAGGGCACTGTGAGCAATGTTCCTCCGCAGGGCGGCCGCAAGCACCCGCAGCAGGAGTTCATCCAGATCGACACCACCAACATCCTGTTCATCTGCGGCGGTGCATTTGATGGCTTGGATAAGTATATCCTGCGCCGCACCGATAAGTCCGCACTGGGCTTCGGCAGCAGCCTGAAGGATAATTCCAGCGAAGCGGAGAAGGCTCTGCTGCGCAAGGTGGAGCCCCACGATCTGGTCAAGTTCGGCCTGATCCCGGAACTGATCGGCCGTCTGCCGGTCATTACCGTGCTGGACGATCTGGACGAGGACGCTCTGGTTCGCGTGCTCAAGGAGCCGCGCAACAGCCTTGTGAAGCAGTATAAGGAACTTCTGAGCATGGATAATGTGGAACTGAACTTCACGGATGAAGCACTCCACGCCATTGCCCGCAAGACGATCGAGCGCAAGACCGGTGCCCGCGGCCTGCGCAGCGTGATGGAAAGCATTCTGCTGCCCATCATGTACGAGGTGCCCACCGATGCTACCATCATCCGCGTAACTGTGGATGAAGATACCGTGGAAGGCGGCGAAGCACATCTGGAATACGGCGCGGTGCGCAAGCGCTATAAAAATCAGACGTCCCTGAGCTGATCTGCCCACCCGGCAGGCTGCTCCGGGCCGCTGCCCCGCTGAAAGCTATGACTTTTGGCGGGGCTTTTTTTGAGATATGCTTGTTTTAAGAGCGGATATGAGCTATAATATTAAAGTCTGGACGGCTGGGCTGCGGCTCTCTCTGGCAGGAAGCTTCTTTTCAAAGCCCGGCGCGGACACTGTGGGAACAGGAAGTACGATAAAGGAGTGTGTTTTCAATGGCAACTTATTTTGAGATGAACCGCGACGAACTCGTAGCCGAAAAGGCAAAACTGGAAGAGCAATACAAAAACTTTCAGGCCAAGGGCCTCAAGCTGAATATGGCCCGCGGCAAGCCCGGCCCTCACCAGATGGATCTGGCCATGGACCTGCTGAAGATGAACGATTACACCACCGATGCTGGCACGGATGCCCGCAACTATGGCGAGCTGGAAGGCCTGCAGGAGGCCCGCGTGCTGTTTGCGGATGTCTTTGGCGTAAAGCCGGAGGAAGTGTTCGTGGGCGGCAACTCCAGCCTGCAGCTGATGTATAACCTCGTCAATATCGGCTATGTGTTCGGTTTCCCGGAGTCTCCGTGCCCCTGGTCTCAGGTGGAGAAGCGCAAGTTCCTCTGCCCGGTGCCCGGCTATGACCGTCACTTTGCTATTACCGAGGAGTTTGGCTTTGAGCTGGTCAGCGTGCCTATGACCCCCAATGGTCCGGATATGGACATTGTGGAAAAGCTGGTGGCCGAGGATCCTGACATCAAGGGCATCTGGTGTGTGCCGCAGTATTCCAACCCCGATGGCTACACCTACAGCGATGAGACCATCGAGCGTTTTGCCAAGATGAAGACCGCTGCGCCTGATTTCAAGATCTTCTGGGATGAAGCCTATATCGTCCATCACCTGACCGATGAGATCATCGAGACTCCGGTGCTGCTGAACGAGAGCAAGAAGTACGGCAACGAAAACCGTGTGTTCATGTTCACTTCCACCAGCAAGATCACCTTCCCGGGCGCAGGTGTCTCTGCCATTGCCTGCAGCGAGAGCAGCATGAAGTATATCTGCAAGCGCTTCTCGGTCATGATCATCAGCTACGACAAGATGAACCAGCTGCGCCACGTCCGCTTCCTGAAGAACAAGGAAGGTGTGCTGGCCCACATGGCAAAGCACCGCCGCCGCCTGATCCCCTGCTTCGATGCAGTGAAGACGGCCTTCTCCGAGGAGCTGACCCCCTGCGGGGATATTGCCCACTGGACGGACCCCAAGGGCGGCTACTTCATCAGCCTGTATGTGATGCCCGGCTGTGCAAAGCGCGTGGCGGGTCTGTGCAAGGATGCGGGCCTGACCCTGACCGGTGCCGGTTCTGCATATCCCTATCACAAGGACCCCGAGGATTCTCACCTGCGCATTGCGCCCACCTATCCCAGTCTGGACGAGGTGGAAACCGCTTCCGAACTGCTGTGCGTCTGCGTAAAGCTGGCCACCGTGGAAAAGCTGCTTGCGGATCAGGAAGCGTAAGCGTCCCCGTTGTTGAAGATCTCCCCGCGCGGCGGAACTCTGCCGCACGGCGGAGGTTTATTATATTTTGGAGGTTTCCCGATTTTTATGAAGACGAAAGGCAAAGCATGGCAGCTTGTTGTCACAGTGCTTCTGATCGCGGCGTTTGTCTACACGGCATTCTTCGGCGTTGCGGTCAAATATGGCGATGTGACCCGGACCTATATCAAGGGCGCGCAGGATATCCGCTTCGGTGTGGATATCAAGGGCGGTGTCAACGTCACCTTTGTGCCGTCGGATGGCTACGATGCTACCGAAGAACAGCTGGAAGCAGCCCAGCTCGTCATTGAGAACCGTCTCGTGGCGCTGAACGTGACCGACTATGAGCTGTATGTGGACAACAATTCCGACAGCCTGATCCTGGAATTCCCGTGGCAGTCCGGTGAGACAGATTTTGACCCGGAAGCGGCGATCGATGAGATCGGCACCACCGCCTATCTGACCTTCCGCGAGGGAAGCAGTGCGGACGGTGAGCTGATCCTGGACGGCTCCATGATCGAGAGCGCAGCGGCGCAGTACGGCCCGGTGAGCGGCAGCTCTTCGGAGTATTATGTGGCCCTCAAGTTCACCGATGACGGTGCCAAGGCATTTGGCGATGCTACCACCCGGCTCTACCAGAGCAGCGGCACCATCAGCATCTGGCTGGACGATGAAAACGTGAGCACGGCCACGGTCAACACCGCTATTACCGATGGCTCTGCCATCATTACAAGCTCGGCTTCCAATCCTTTCACGCAGGAGCAGGTCGTCAAGATGGCTCGCCAGATCAACTCCGGCGCACTGCCCTTTGCACTGACGGTGGACAGCTATTCCACCGTCAGCCCCAGTCTGGGAGAGAACAGCCTGAGCGCCATGGTTCTGGCCGGCCTGATCGCCTTTGCACTGATCGTGGTGTTCATGACGATGCTGTACCGTCTGCCGGGCTTCCTTGCATGTATTGCACTGGCTGGTCAGGTGGCAGCAACACTGGCGTTCGTTTCCGGTTACTTCCCGGTGTTTGAAAGCTTTACCATGACCCTGCCCGGCATCGCAGGCATCATCCTTGCCATCGGCATGGGCGTGGATGCCAATGTTATCACGGCAGAACGCATCAAGGAAGAGCTGAAAAACGGCAAGTCTCTGGATGGCGCGCTCAAGAGCGGTTTTGCCCGCGGCCTGACCCCCATCGTTGACGGCAACGTGACCATCGTCATCGTGGCCATCGTGCTGATGGGTGCCTTTGGCCCCTCGGACGGCATGTTTGCAAAGGCACTCCACTTTGTGTTCTTTGCCTTTGGCCCCTCCACCGCAGGCACTATTTATGCCTTCGGTTACACGCTGCTCACCGGCGTGCTGCTGAACTTTGTGTTCGGCGTGTTCGCAACCCGTGTGATGATCCGCGGTGCGGCATCCATCAAGGCACTGCGCAACCCTTGGCTCTACGGTGCAGAAAAGCCCGGCAAGGAAAAAGCCGAGAAGAAGCCCATCGACTTTGTGGGCCTGCGCAAGCGCTTCCTGACGATCTCCTCCTGCCTGATGGCAGCCATCGTGCTGTGCGCTGTGGTTTTGGGTGTCCATCTGGATACCGAGTTCACCGGCGGTGCCATGATCACCCTGAGCTACGAGGGCGAGTTCACCACGGCCGATGTGCAGAAGACTGCTTCTGCCGCACTGGGCAGCAAGGACCTGACCCTGCAGACCGGCGAGAATGTTGCTACCGGTGGCCAGACCCTGAAAATCTCGATGCCCGGCAACGAGACCGTGACCACCGATCAGGTGGAGAACCTGCTGGATTCCCTGAACGAGACCTACCCGGACAACGGCTTCGTTCAGCTGTCGCTAAGCAACGTCAGCGCTGCCATGGGCACCAAGTTCCTACAGAAGAGTCTGGTTGCCGTGGTGTTTGCACTGGTGCTGATCCTGCTGTACATCGCCCTGCGCTTCAAGAACATCGGCGGCCTGACCGGCGGCATGATGGCAGTGCTGGCGCTTGTGAACGACCTGATGGTGGTGTTTGGCACCTTTGTGCTGCTGCGCACCGCGCTGGATGGCAATTTCATTGCCGCCATGCTTACCATCCTTGGCTACTCCATCAACGATACCGTTGTGGTCTACGACCGTATCCGCGAGAACCGCACCCTGATGGGCAAAAAGGCATCCTTTGAAGAGCTGGTGAACCACTCGGTGAACCAGTCCGCCCGCCGCACCCTGATCACCACCATTACCACGGTGATGGCGCTGGGTGTTATGTGTATCGTGGCAAAGCTGTATGGTCTGGACAGCATCTTTACCTTTGCGTTCCCGCTGATGATGGGCATGATCAGCGGCGTGTACACTTCGCTGTGCGTTTCCACCTCTGCGTGGGTGCTGTGGAGTGAGCGCAAGACCGGCAAAAAGAAAGCGTGAGCTTCGCCCGAACGTGAACATGACCAAATCAGGAGGAACAGAACATGAAGTGTCCCTATTGCGGAGCCGAGGAATCCAAAGTGATCGATTCCCGCCCCACCGAAGACAGTGAGCGCATCCGCCGCCGCCGCGAATGCCTGAGCTGCCATATGCGCTTTACGACCTATGAGGTCGTGGAGACTGTTCCGCTTGTGGTCATCAAAAAGGACAGCTCCCGTGAGCCGTTCGACCGGCAGAAGCTGCTCAACGCCATGGTGCGTGCCTGCGCCAAGCGGCCGGTCAGCTACGAATCGCTAGAGCGTGCGGTAAGCAGCATTGAGCAGACGCTGCTCAGCTCCTACGACCGTGAGATCCCCAGCGTGCGCATCGGTGAGCTGACCATGCAGGAACTGAAAAAAATCGACGAAGTGGCATATGTTCGCTTTGCATCGGTCTACCGTCAGTTTGCAGACGTGGAAAGCTTTTTCAATGAGCTGAAAAAGCTGATGGGCGACCGGAAAAAGTAAAAGAATCCTTCAAAAAAGCGCACAGCCTCCGCCTGGATTTGGGCGGCAGGGCTGTGCGCTTTTTCGTTGCAGCAGATCGTTCGCATAATTTCGATTATGCGAACTGTTGAATTGCCTCAGAGGATGCGCCGGGCGAGCCAGGCCAGCGTTTCGACCTGGACCTGAGCGCGGCGCAGCTCCCCGAACGCTTCTTCGGGGGCGTTCCATTCCAGATGGCCGTCGGCGGCGCGGAGGGCCGCTTCCAGTTCGGTGAAGTCTTCCGTTTTGAGCAGGTGGTTCATCCCCTCACGCATCCGGTCGCAGAGGTCGGCCCCTTCGGCAAGGGCTTGACGGGCCCCGGTCAGGTCGTCTTCCCGGATGGCTTCCATCGCATGGTCGATGTCGCCGGAGATGTCTTCGGCGAACATCTGCACCCGGAAGCTGCTGTAAAAGGCCACCGCGAGCAGGGCGGCCACGATGCCGAGGCAGGCGTAAATGCGTTTCATGCGTCCTCCTTTCTGAGCGGGCGGGCCGTGCGGCGCGGCTCTTTCTTCAGCAGAAAGTAATCTTCGGTGTCGTTGCCGATCAGAAGCAGGATCTCCTCCACCAGCAGGGTGTTGGCCTGCGCCGTGCGTTCCAGCCACGCGCGGTCCTTGCCGCACCAGCGCAGGTTGTCGTCCAGCACCTGCCCATCCAGCACAAAGGGGATGGTCGCCTGACTGTGCTGGACCTTGAGCGCCAGGTCGGAGAGGGTGGCAGGCTCTCTTTCGGGGCGCAGCGCCACCGAAAGGCTGCCGTTCGTCTCCACAACGGCGTAGGAGACATCCCGTGGGTCAAAGACATCCTTGCCGCGCAGGGCCTCCATCAGGTCAGCCGTCGTCAGCCGCAGAGTGCGCAGGGCATTCTGGTCGATCTGCCCATCCAGAATGACCGTCTTGGGCCGGCCGGACATCAGGTTGAAGAATTTCTGGCTGCGGAAGCTCAGCACGGAGCCCAGCAGTTCCAGCGCTGCAATGAGAAACAGCGGGATCAGGCTGGATGTGATGGGCACCTCTTCCGATTCAATGGAGATGGATGCCAGATTGGAAATGAGAATGGTGGACACCAGTTCTTCGGGCTGCAGTTCGCCCAGCTGGCGCTTGCCCATCAGCCGCATGGCAAACAGAACGCACAGATAGATCAAAACGGTGCGAACGATCAAGAGCTTCAAGGCGGAATACCTCCTGTGGGAATAACCGGCGCGGCGGCGGGTATCCTACTGCAAAAGGGGGATGGGACCATGCAGCTTTCCGAACATCTGGAAACGAACCTCGCGGCGCTCAACGCTAGGTTGGGCAGCTCCGCCGATTTTTATGCGAAGCGCATCGAGCTTTACCACATTCGGGGTGCGATTCTGCTCTTTGACGGGATGGCCAGCCTCGAATCCCTGTGGGAACTTCTGCTGGACGCCGCCAGCCGCCAGACGCCGCCGCTGCGGCTGGGCGCGCTGCCGAGTGGGGAACAGGTCTATGAGCTGCTCAGCCGCCACTCGGCATTGCCCGCCGAGAGCAGCCCCGTGGAGGGCTGGGGTGATCTGATGCAGCGCCTGACCGCCGGAATGGCGGTCTTACTGCTGGACGGCAGTGCGAAGGGGCTGGCATTTTCGGTGCAGAGCCTGAAATTCCGCTCGGTGGAGGAACCCTCCGGTGAAGGAGATCTCCGCGGCTCCCGCGAAGGCTTTGCCGACCTGCTGCGGGTCAATCTGAGCCTGCTGCGGCGGCTCATCCGTACCGAAGCGCTGGTGATGGAAGTGCAGCAGGCAGACTGCGCGATGAAAACGGAATATGCCGTCTGCTACTGCAAAGATAAGGCCTCGCCCGCCGCCGTGGAGCAGGTAAAAGAGACGCTGCGCCGCGCAAAGCCGCAGCTGCTGTTGGATTCGAGCTACTTTCTGCCCTGGCTGTTTCCCTGCCGGGTGCGCACAGCGTCCCCGGTGAGCTACACCGAGCGCCCCGCCGTGGCCTCCGCGAAGCTCTGTGAGGGGAAGATCGTCGTTCTCGTCAACGGGAGCCCATCCGCGATGGTTCTGCCGACCCTCTTCGGCGAAAACTTCGAGTGTCTGGACGACTACGCCCAGCCTGCGTTTTTTGCGTCCTTCCTGCGCCTTCTGAAATATGGTTCCTTCTACCTGAGCATCTTTCTGCCGGGTGTGTTCGTCTGTCTGGCGGTCTACCTGCCGGAGCTGATCCCACCGCAGCTTCTGTACAAGATCGAAGCGGCGGAGAAGGCCACACCGCTGCCGCTGTTTGCGGAAATGCTGCTGGTCATCCTGCTGCTGGAGGTCATCCGGGAAGCAGGTCTGCGGATGCCGCAGTCGCTGGGGCATTCGGTCAGTCTGGTCGCGGCGCTCATCATCGGGGACGCAGCCATCGCCACCGGTCTGCTGAGCACACCCGTCATTCTCATTGCAGCGGTTGCATCCATCGCCGTCTTCGTGGTGCCGTCCCTCTACGAAATGGCCACGGCTTTCCGCTTTCTGGTCCTGCTGGCGGCGGGAGCGGCAGGCCCTGTGGGGCTTGTGTGCGCGGCGTTGGTCGTTCTGCTCGCTCTGGCGCAGGTGTCAGCGCTGGGGGTGCCCTATTGTGCACCGGTGCGTTTCCCGCAAACCGCACTTTCTCCGGACGGTGTGACCCGCCGGACCTACCGCACCCTGTCCGCACATCCTTTTTCCATCTGGCAGAAACGGAGGTGAGCCAATGGAGCAAACCGGATCGTTCCGTGCCGCCGCGCCGCTCAGCGTTCTGACCGCGGTGCTGGGGCAGTGCATCACTTCCGGCAGCGCCATGCCAGCTCGGCTGTTGCTGCTGCAGGGGTTCCCCATGGCGCTGGGCATCGGCCTGCTTTCGTCCTGCTTGATGCCCGCCGAAGGGGAAGAGGGGCTTCGTTCCGAAACCGGCATCCGCCCCCGGCTGCTCTGTCTGCTTTTGTCCGTGTGGTTTGGCGCAGAGCTGTGGGAGACGCTTTGGCAGGCACAGCAGGTGTGCCGGGAGCAGTTTTCGTCCATGGCAGTCCTCGGCGTTCTGCCGCTGCTGCTGTGGGCGGGCTGGCAGCTGAAGCCGGACGTCTTTTCCCGCAGTGCGGGGGTCTTGTGGTGGGCACTGGCGCTGGCGGGTCTTGCCTGCGTTGGGAGCCTGCATGGCCAGCTTCACTGGGAGAATCTTTTCCCCGCAGCGCAACCCACAGGGGATCTCCGTTTCCCGCTTTATGCGGAATCCATCGCGTGGCCGCTTCTATTTGGAAAACGCGGATGCACCGGAAGGCGCTGCTTCCTGCTGCCGTTTCTGACGCTGGCGGGGCTGTTCGGTTTTGCGCTGGGGCGGGAACTTCTGTTCGGGTCCGGCCGTCCGCTTCCGGGGGATGAATTGCTGCGCACCGGAACGCCGGGACGTGTCTCCCGGCTGGATGCAGCCTTCCTGCTCGTCTGGCTGGCAGCGGCACTGTTCCGTGGCTGCTTTCTGGTGCGGGTCCTGCGGGAACTGATCTGCCGCCCGGAGGAGCAGGAAAAGGGGGTGCCGGAATGAGAGCTTCCCATGCACTGCGCTGGCTGGCAGGGGGCGTTCTGGTGCTCTGGTGCGGCGTCTTTCTGCGGATGGAGACCACCGAGAAAAGCATGGTGCGGGCACTCATCGTCCAGCCGAACCGCAGCGGCTGGGCGGTGCAACTGCTCTATCAGTTCCCGGAAGCAGCTGCGGATGCCTCCGACGCCGTGGCAGAAATCCGAAGCTGTTCGGCCGAGGATGCCACGCTGCCGCTCGCGCTGCACAAAGCCGAACGGGAACTGCCCAAAGCTGCAAATTACCGGCTGTGTGAATATCTTCTCTTTGACGAAACAACGTCACAAACTGACATTCTGGAACTGGAAGAGTTCCTGCAAACGGAACCCGTCAGCCGTCTGTCGGCACGGGTGCTCTTTGTCGCCGGTAGCGGGGCGCTGACGGAAGAAACTCCGCCGGATGGTCTGCCGGGCGGCGGGGCGGAACCGGAAGAGACTGCTGCGGCCCCGGAAACGTTTCCGGGAGCGCTTTTGCAGGCCGCTGAGGATACCGCCGCACGGGCACCGCATCTGTACGAGTGCGCAGCGGGGGCCGTGATCCCCATCTTAAAAATTGAGGAGAACGGGGTGACATGGCAGAAGGAGAGCTGCCTTTTGACGGTGCAGGGAAGCACCCGACTTTCCCCGAACGAGACGGCCATGGCGCAGCTCTTGCAGGAACGGACAATGCCGGTGGAGTTCGCACTGGAAGGGGAGACTGTCACCCTCCGGCGCTGTGTCGTTTCGGTGGAAGCGGATGGGGACGGGTTTTCGGTCACGCTGACCGGCCAGCGCAGGGCGGGCACACTGCCGGTCGAGGAAGGCGTGTGCCGCCAGCTGGAGGCGCTCTGCGAAGAGACCATCGTCCGGGCCTGGCAGTCGGGCGCAGACCTTCTCCGGCTGGGCGCAGTCCGTGCGCTGAAGGAAGGGCCGGGTGCCTTTTTTACAACAAAAAACGCCTGCCCGGAAGTGCGGGCAAGCGTGAAGATGCTGGATCTTTAATGGGCGGTCTCAAAGATGACGGTGATGGTCGTGCCGACATTGATCTCGCTTTCCAGCCGAATGCGTGCGTTGTGGATGCGCGCGATATGCTTGACGATGGCAAGGCCCAGACCGGTACCGCCGGTAGCCTTGCTGCGGCTCTTATCCACACGATAGAAGCGCTCAAACACGCTGGACTGTGCTTCTTTCGGGATGCCGATGCCATTGTCCTTGACGGTCAGGGTGCAGTGCCCATCCCGTGTGCAGGCGGTGATGAGCTGGACCTTTCCGCCGGGGCGGTTGTACCGGATGGCGTTGTCGCACAGGTTCTGGCATAGCTCGTCCAGCAGGCTCCGGCTGCCCAGCACAGGGGCGCTCTCGCCGAGGTAGGTCAGGGAGATGAACGACTTCTGCGCGTTCACCTTCTGGCGCTCGACGCACTCCTTGGCCACATCCAGAAGATCGACCGTCTCCATCTGGGGGGTGTCGTTGGTCTCCGAAACGTTGTCCAGACTGGAAAGCTGCAGGATATCGTTCACCAGCTGGATCATACGGCTGGCCTCCACATGGATCTTCTGGGCAAAGCCCGGCACATCCTCAGGCTTTGCAATGCCGGTCTCAATCAGCTCCGCATAGCCGGAAATACTGGTCAGCGGGGTCTTCAGCTCATGGCTGACATTGGCAGTAAACTCCTGCCGCATCTTTTCGTTGTTCTCACGGAGGATGCGGTCAGAGTGGATGCTTTCGGCAAAGGGAATCAGCTCCTTGTACGGCACATTTTCCTGGATGTGTTCCAGATCGTCCGTCATCTTCAGAATGGGCTGGACGAGACTCCGGGTCAGCAGACCGGCCATCATGGCGGCTGCGCCCATCATCACGATGCAGCTCAGCACGATGGCAGGCAGGGCCGCATCGTAGATGGACCAGATGGTCTCGGAATCCTGCGCCACACGGAGGATATCGCCATCCGGCAGAAGCATGGCGTAGTAATACGTCTCATACCCCAGCGTCTGGGAGTCGCGGCGGTCGCGGCCGACGCCTTTCTGCTTGGCCTGCTGGATCTCCGGGCGGCCCAGGTGGTTCTCCATCTGCTGGCTGGTCGCGGATTCAAACAGGACGCTGCCGTCCGAGGCGATGAGCGTGATGCGCAGATCGCCGTTGACATAGGCGGAGAGCTGGGCCGGATCGTCGATCTGTTCGCACCCGGCGGCAACGAGGCTGGCCTCGTTTTCCAGCGCCGCCCATGCCTGCTCCCGGAAGGCTCTGTGGAATACGAAGAGGCAGAGCACGGTGGTGCAGATCAGCCCGACAAAGCCCATCCAGAACAGCCGATAACTGATTTTTTCTTCCATGCTCCGTGGTTTCATTCTTCGTTTTCCTCCTCGTTGTCGGCCAGCTTGTAACCCACCTTGCGCACAGTGCAGATGTATTTGCCGGCATCCCCCAGCTTTTTGCGCAGGGTGCGGATATGCATATCTACAGTGCGGCTCTCCACCGAAATGTCGGTGCCCCACACCACCTGCAGAATGGTCTCGCGTGTCACCACCAGATTGGTGTTTTCCAGCAGCAAACGCAGCAGGCTGTACTCCTTGTAGGTCAGGTCGATGTGGGCGTCGTTCACCGTCACGATGTGGCGGGCGTTGTCCAGCAGGATCTCATGGAAGGCGTAGACGTTCGTCTTCTCCTCCGGGGCTGAGCGGCGCAGCGCAGCCCGCACCCGGCTCAAAAATTCCATGATGCCAAAAGGCTTTGAGATGTAATCATCGGCACCGCAGTCCAGCCCGCGCACGGTGTCCAGCTCGCTGGACTTAGCCGTGACCATAATGATGGGCAGCCTGCGCAGGGAAGGGGTGTTGCGCAGCTTTTTCAGGATGGAAAAACCGTCCTCACCGGGCAGCATCACGTCCAGGATGACCAGCTCCGGCACGGCAACATTCATGGCCTGCCAGAAGCTCTCGGACGATTCAAAGCTCTGCACGTCATATCCGCTGGACTGCAGGGCATACTGTTCCAGCTCCCGGATGGCGGCATCGTCTTCAACAATATAGATCATGCCTTGGGGTCCTCCTTTTCGCTTGCCACGGCGGGTTCACCGTCTGGGAAGAGATACCGCTCGCGGTAACGGTCCAGGCGGCGGCGGAACTGTTCGCTCTCCTTGGTGTCGTTGCCGTAGCGGAGATCGTTTAGATAGGCGTGGGTATCAAAGCTGTCCTGTGCAACCTCAATCTGTGCAACGGCTACGTTGCTGCAGTGGTCGCACACACGCTCATAGTTGGTCAACAGGTCATCCAGCACAAAGCCATATTCAATGGAGCAGCTGCCGGCCTGCAGGCGGGCCACATGCCGTGCCTTGATGGCGCGGACCAGTTCGTCCACAACGGTCTCCATGGGTTCCACCTTGCTGGCAAGATGCAGATCACCCTTGCGGAAAGCATCAGTGGTGCGGTTCAGAATATCCTGCACCGCATCCTCCAGCACCTGCAGCTCGTCGCGGGCATCCTGCGAGAACGCGATGTTCTTGGCGTGGATCTCTTCGGCAGAGCTGAGCAGATTCACGGAATGGTCGCTGATACGCTCAAAATCGCTGATGGTGTGCAGCAGGGTATTTACGCTCTGGCTGTCGGCATGGTTCAGCTCACGGCTGGAAAGCTTGACGAGATAGGTGCCGAGAGCGTCCTCGTAACGGTCTACCTGCGTCTCTTCCTCGCGGACTTTCTGCGCAAGTGTGTCGTTCCACTCATGAGTCAGGCTCATGGCCTGCATCACGCCCACACGGGCAAGCTCTGCCATATCCGCCGTGGCGGCGCGGGCGCGTTCCACAGCAACGGCGGGCGTCTTGAGCAGACGCTCATCCAGCAGGGCGAAGCTCTCTTTCTCGGCATCGTCCGGAATGGTGAGGATGGCCAGCTTTTCCAGAACGTTGGCGAACGGAAGCAGGACCGCCGTGGCCGCAATGTTGAACACAGAGTGGATGACAGCGATGCCCCACGCCGTGACGGTATCGTTGACAAAGGTGAAGTGCAGGACCAGATTCAGGCCATAGTACATTGCCAGAAAGAGGGTCACACCGATGATGTTGAAGTACAGATGGACCATGGCAGCACGGCGTGCATTCTTGTTGGCACCCACAGAGGAGATCAACGCGGTAACGCAGGTGCCGATGTTCTGACCCATGATAATGGGAATGGCACTGCCGTAGGTGATCACGCCGGTGGCGCTCAGCGCCTGCAGAATGCCCACGCTGGCGCTGGAGCTTTGGATGATGCCGGTAACAAGGGCACCCACCAGAACGCCCAGAAGGGGGTTGGAAAAGCGGGTGAACAGGCTGGTGAACCAGACTTCATCCTGCAGCGGGGTGACCGCATTGGACATGGTGGTCATGCCAGTCATCAGCACGGCAAAGCCGATGAGGATGGTGCCGATGCCCTTCCGCTTTTCGCTCTTGCCCATGTAGAGCAGGATGCCGATGAAGGCCAGCAGGGGGCTGAACGAGGTGGGCTTGAGCAGCTGGATAAAGAAGCTGTCGCCCTGCAGGCCGGAAAGGCTCAGGATCCAGCTGGTGACAGTGGTGCCCACATTGCTGCCCATGATCACGCCGATGGCCTGATGCAGCTCCATGATGCCGCTGTTGACAAAGCCGACCACCATGACCGTGGTAGCGCTGGAACTCTGGATCACAGCGGTGACGCACAGGCCAAGGAAAAAGCCTTTAAGGGGGTTGTCAGTCAGCTTGCTCAGGATCTTCTGCAGCTGGCCGCCGGCCTGCTTTTCCAGTGCTTTGCCCATGATGTCCATGCCGAACAGGAACAGGGCAAGACCTCCAAGCAGGGAAAAAACGTTGAAGATTGTCATATGTGCGTTCCTCACTTTTAATTGACGTGAAATTCTCCTGATTCTGAGTATAGACACGCAATGTAAAATCGGAAATCGGCAGAGTGTAAAATTCATGTAAAGCGACAGACTTTTTCCGCTTTTCGGGGCTTACTTCCTATTATAAAGGAAAATCCGGTGGATGCAACCGTGAAACGCAGGAACTTTTCCCAAAAGAATCATTGTAATCCGAAACCATCTCGTTTATAATAAGAGAAGGAATGCCTGCGGGAGGGTCTGCCCGCAGTTGAGGAATACACGCAGGAGGAAGAACGATGGCGAATTTTACCGTTTCGCTCAAGAAGCTGACCGAAAAGGTCAGCATGGATGTGGTCTACGCTCCGCAGGACCTCGAAAATATCAGCGTCGAGATCGCCGAAGTGAACCGCCCGGGTCTGTTTCTGGCGGGCTATTACGATTATTTTGATAAGCTGCGTCTGCAGATCATGGGTCTGGCCGAGATGAACTTTCTGTCCGGCCTTTCACCGGAAAAACGCTACGAAGCGCTGGATCAGCTGTTCCGTCAGCAGCCGCCGGCTGTTATCGTCTGCCGCAGCGAGGAATTGACTCCCTTCCCGGAGATGCAGGAGCTGGCCCAGAAGCATGGTGTTGCACTGCTGCGCTCCAACGAGACCACCTGCACTCTGATGGGCAGCCTGATCAGTGTGCTGAATCTGGAACTGGCACCGCGTATCACCCGCCATGGTGTGCTGGTGGAAGTGTACGGCGAAGGCATCCTGATCCTGGGCGACAGCGGCATTGGCAAAAGCGAGCTTGCCATCGAGCTGGTCAAGCGCGGCCACCGCCTTGTGGCAGATGATGCGGTGGAGCTGCGCAAGGTGTCCAACCGCCAGATCATGGGTACTGCCCCGGAGAATATCCGCCACTTCATTGAGCTGCGCGGCATTGGCATCGTCAATGTGGCCCGTGTGTACGGCGTGGGCGCGGTCAAGCTGAGCGAAAGCCTTGACCTTGTGGTTCAGCTGGAAGCATGGGACCCCACTAAGAACTACCAGCGCACCGGTCTGGAAAACGAATACTACGACATTCTGGGCGTCAGCATTCCCAGCACCAGCATTCCGGTCTCACCCGGCCGCAATCTGGCTGTCGTGCTGGAAACTGCAGCCATCAACAACCGCCAGAAGAAGATGGGTTACAACGCCGCCAAGGAGCTGCTCATCCGTCTGGGCCTCGAAGGTACCATCGAATAAGATTCTCATACGAAAAGGAACGAAGCGTTTATGGAACGATTGAAACAACAGCTGCAGGCCGAAGGCATTGCCTACCGGGCAGACGAGCCGCTGGCAGCCCACTGCACCTTTAAGATCGGCGGCCCGGCGGATGTGTTCGCCCTGCCGGAGACCGAAGAGCAGCTCTGCCGCGTGATCGCACTCTGCAAAGAGCAGGGCGTGAAGTACTACCTGCTGGGCAACGGCAGCAACATTCTATTTGAGGATGCCGGTTACCGGGGCGTGGTCATTGATACCATGGCCCTGAAAATGGGCATCGGCTTTCTGGAACAGGTCGCGCATCCGGGGGCAGCGCCGGGCGAGGTCTATGATGCTGTGGTCGCCGGTGCGGGCCTGAAGCTTTCGAGTCTGTGCACCGCCGCACTGGAAGACAGCCTGTCCGGGCTGGAATTTGCCTACGGCATCCCCGGCACGGTGGGCGGTGCAGTGTATATGAATGCGGGTGCCTACGGCGGCGAGATGAAGGACGTGCTGCAGTCGGTGCGGTATCTGACGCAGGACGGCGACATCGTGGAGGCAGAGGCTGCCGCGCTCGACCTTTCCTACCGGCACAGCATCTTTGAGGAAAACGGCGGCTGCATCCTGAGCGCAAAGTTCCATCTGAAGCGGGGCGACCCGGACGCCATCAAAGCCCGGATGAACGAGCTGATGGCCAAGCGTGTGGAAAAGCAGCCGCTGGATAAGCCCAGCGCCGGCAGCACCTTCAAGCGCCCGGCGGGTGCTTTTGCGGCTGCGCTGATCGACCAGTGCGGCCTGCGCGGCTATCGCCACGGCGGCGCAGCCGTCAGCGATAAGCACTGCGGCTTTGTGGTAAACCTTGGCGGCGCTACCTGTGCTGATGTGCTGGCACTTTGTGACGAGGTGCGCGCCATCGTAAAGGAAAAGACGGGCTACGACCTTGAAAAAGAGATTCGTGTCGTGAAAGCATAAGAGGGAAGAGAAATGGATCTGCTGATCGTCAGCGGACTTTCCGGTGCAGGCAAGTCGGTGGCTATGAATGCGCTGGAAGATATCGGTTTTTTCTGTATAGATAATGTTCCGGCCGGACTGCTGCCCAGCATCACTGCATTCTCGGAAGCGGGCGACAGCCAGCTGGAGCGGGTGGCTCTTTCCATGGATGTGCGCGGCTGCCGCACCAGCGAAGAGATCGAGAAGGCGCTCGACCTGCTGGACCAGCAGGGGATCGCCTACGAGATCCTCTTCCTCGACGCACCGGACGATGTACTCATGCGCCGCTACAGCGAGACCCGCCGCCGCCACCCCATCAGCATTGCCGAGGGCATTTCCACCCGGGAAGCTTTCCAAAAAGAACACCAGATCCTCCGCCCCTTTAAGGAGCGTGCGAATTATATCGTGGATACGGCGCTGCTCTCCACCGCGCAGAACAAGGAGCGCATCTGCGAACTCTTTGTGCAGAACGGCGGGGCGAAAAGCGCGATGCGCCTGACCGTGATGTCCTTTGGATTCAAATTCGGCATCCCGCCGGAGGCAGACCTTGTGCTGGATGTGCGCTGCCTGCCCAACCCCTTCTACGTGCCGGAACTCAAGCATAAGACCGGCCTTGATCAGGATGTGGTGGATTTTGTCATGAGCCACCCGGAAGCACAGGAACTGCTGCGCCGGTACGAAGCATTTCTGGAATATGCACTGCCGCTGTACGTCAAGGAGGGCAAAAGCCAGCTGACCATTGCGGTGGGATGTACCGGCGGCAAGCACCGTTCCATTACATTTGCGCGTAAGATCGCGGAATACTGCGAGGGCCTGGGCTACCAGCCCGGCGTCCAGCACCGCGATGCCTCCCGCTGAACGGCAGATCGAAGAAGGAACGACAAGATGAGCTTTGCATCCCAGGCACGGGAAGAAATCGCGCAGCACAGCCTGCAATTGCAGAAAGACTGCTGCGTCCGCGCAGCGGCCTACGGCATCGCCTGCTTTGCCAAATATTTCGACGCCAAGGGCCTTGTGCTCCAGACGGAGCAGGAGCTGACCGCCCGCGTGGCCGAGCAGTTGTTTGCCCGCTGCGGCGTCCGGGGCACCATTCTGGAAAAGAGCCGCCCCAGCGGGGTGGTATACGAGTTTGGCATCCGGGAGCCTGAACAGGTGATGCGGTTGCATGAACTGTTCGGCACCACGGGCAGCGAGACCAGCCTGCAGATCGACCCCCGCCTTATCCGCTGTCAGACCTGCGTCAGCGCCTACATCGGCATGGCATTTCTCTGCGGCGGAACCGTCACGGACCCAAAAAAAGAATACAACATCGAATTTTTAACGAGCCGCACCAATCTCGCCAGAGACTTTGAAGCGCTGCTGGCAGAGCATGAGTTTGCACCGCACCGCACCCGCCGCAACGGCGTGAACCTGATCTACGTCAAGAGCTGCGCCAACGTGGAGCGCATTCTGGCGTTTATGGGGGCGGCCCAGGCGGCAACGCAGATCAATGCGCAGAAGGCCGTCAAGCAGATGCGGAACCAGACCAACCGACAGACCAACTGTGATACGGCAAACCTTGGCAAAACGGCCCGCGCCAATGCGCAGACGCTGAAGGCCATCCGCTTTTTGCAGGAGCAGAATGCGCTGGAGACCCTGCCGGAAGTGCTGCAGCAGGCGGCGGCCAAGCGGTTGGAAAATCCGGACCTCTCGTTGACGGCGCTCTGTGCCTGCTTTGACCCGCCGGTCAGCAAGTCGGGGCTGTCGCATCGGATGAAAAAGCTGGAACTGCTGGCGCAGACCATGCGGGAACGGATGGAACAGGAGGAAACGACGTGAGCGAGATCAGCGAAAACAATCACCTGGGGCGGGATTTCGTCCACCTCCATATCCATACGGAATACAGCTTGCTGGATGGTGCCTGCCGCATTGACCAGCTGATGGATCGCGTAAAAGAGTGCGGACAGACCGCCATTGCCTGCACCGACCACGGCGTGATGTACGGCTGCGTGCAGTTTTATAAGGCTGCAAAAAAGGCTGGCATCAAGCCCATCATCGGCTGTGAGGTGTATGTGGCCACCCGCACCCGCTTTGACAAGGTAAATAAGATCGACGGCAACAACCACCTGATCCTGCTGTGCAAAAATGAGACCGGCTACAAAAACCTGATCAAAATGGTGTCGGCCGCCTTTGTGGAGGGCTTCTATTCCAAGCCCCGCATTGATAAGGAACTGCTGGAAAAATATCACGAAGGTCTGATCTGCCTGTCGGCCTGTTTGGCAGGCGAAGTTCCACAGGCCATTCTGGCGGGGGACTACGAGCGGGCAAAAAACGCGGCGCTGTGGTACCGGGACCTGTTTGGCGAAGGCAATTACTACATTGAGCTGCAGGACCACGGCCTGGAAGAGGACACCATCGTTCTGCCGCAGCTCATCAAGCTTGCACGGGAGACCGGAATTCCCATGGCAGCCACCAACGACTCCCACTATCTGCGCAAGGAGGATGCCAAAATGCAGGGCATCCTGCTCTGCATCCAGACCGGCAAGACCATTCAGGATGCGGATAAAATGGAGTTCCAGACCGACGAGTTCTATGTCAAAACGACAGACGAAATGTACGAGCTGTTCTCCATGGTGCCGGAAGCCTGCGAGAATACCGCCAAAATTGCCGAACAGTGTAACTTTGATTTTGATTTTGGACACACTAAAATTCCATATTACAAAGCGCCGAACGGTATGGATAATCAGGCGTTTTTTGAAAAGCTCTGCTGGGAAGGTCTGGAGCGCCGCTACGGCCCCAATGTTCCGCAGGCCAACAAAGACCGTCTGGAATACGAGATCGGCGTGGTCAAAAAGATGGGCTACACGAACTACTATCTTATCGTGTGGGACTACGTGAACTACGCCAAGAGTCAGGGTATCCCGGTAGGCCCGGGCCGTGGCTCCGGCGCAGGCAGCATTGCGGCTTACAGTGTGGGCATCACGGATATCGACCCCATCCGTTATAACCTGATCTTTGAGCGCTTCCTGAACCCGGAGCGCGTCAGTATGCCAGATTTTGATGTGGACTTCTGCTACGAGCGCCGTCAGGAAGTGATCGATTACGTCAACCGGAAATATGGCGCCGACCATGTGGCTCAGATCGTCACCTTTGGCACCATGGCCGCCCGCAACGCCATCCGCGATGTGGGCCGCGTGATGGGCATTCCGTATCAGCAGGTAGATGTTGTGGCAAAGCAGGTGCCCATGGAGCTGAAAATGACGCTGAAGCGTGCGTTGGAGGTATCGCCGGAACTTAAGCGGATGTACGATACCGACCCGCAGGTCACAGAGCTGATCGACACGGCCTTGAAGGTGGAGGGCATGCCCCGCCATGCTTCCACCCATGCGGCGGGTGTCGTCATTACCCCGGAGCCTACGGACTACTATCTGCCGCTGGCCACCAACGACGGCCTGCCTGTGACCCAGTTCAACATGACCGAGATCGAAGAACTTGGCCTTTTGAAGATGGACTTTCTGGGCCTGCGCACGCTGACCGTCATTCATGACGCGGAAACTGCTGTGCAGAAGCACCGCCCGGAGTTCTCCATCCAGAAGCTGGATTACGACGACCCGGACACCTACAGGATGCTGGGGCAGGGAGACACCGAGGGTGTGTTCCAGCTGGAATCTTCCGGCATGAAGCAGGTGCTTGTGGGCCTGCAGCCGCAGAACCTAGAAGACATTATCGCTCTGATCAGCCTGTACCGTCCCGGCCCCATGGATTCGATCCCCACCTACCTGCGCAACCGCCACGAGCCGGACAAAATCAGCTATAAGACCCCACAGCTGGCCCACATTCTGGATGTGACCAATGGCTGCATCGTCTATCAGGAGCAGGTCATGCAGATCTTCCGGGAGCTGGCAGGTTTTTCTTTTGGTCAGGCAGACAATGTCCGCCGTGCCATGAGCAAAAAGAAACATGCCGTCATGGAGGCCGAGCGGGAGCACTTTGTGTACGGCTGCACCGATCCCGGCAACGAATGTCCCGGCTGTGTGGCAAACGGCATCTCTGAGAAAGTGGCCAATGAGATCTACGATGAAATGTCCAGTTTCGCTTCATATGCGTTCAATAAGAGCCATGCGGCCTGCTATGCCTATGTGGCATTCCAGACGGCCTACCTCAAGTGCCATTATCCCAGTGAGTTCATGGCGGCTTTGCTGACCAGTGTGCTGGATAACACGGATAAGGTCATTGAATATTCCGGCGAGTGTGCCCGCCTTGGCATCAAGGTGCTGCCGCCGGATATCAACATCTCGAACGGCGGCTTTACGCCGGATGCCAGGGGGCAGATCCGGTTCGGGCTGAACGCGGTCAAGAGCGTGGGCCGCAACCTTGTGGAACGCATCGTGGAAGAGCGTGGGGAAAAGCCCTACGCCAGCCTGTATGATTTCTGCAAGCGGCTGTACGGCAACGAAATGAACCGCCGGGCCGTGGAAAGCCTCGTCAAGGCGGGCGCGTTCGACAGCATGGGCGAGAACCGCCACAGCCTCGTGGAGGCCGTGGATGGCATCATCAAGAGCGTGGAGAGCGACTCCCGGCGGAATCTGGACGGACAGCTCGACCTGTTCTCGCTGATGAGCGGGGGAGCACAGAGCACGTCGAAGGATGTATATGAGATCCGGCACCTCGAAGAATACTCCCATACCGAACTGCTGCAGCAGGAAAAAGAGGTCAGCGGCCTGTACCTGTCCGGGCACCCGCTGGATGCGTACCGGGAGCAGTCGGCAAAATTTGCGACCCATTCCATCAAGGCCCTGACCGGCGAGGAAGCGCATGGGCTGGACAATGCCCATGTCCGCATCGTCTGCACTATTGTCAAGAGCCGGATGATGACCACCAAGTCGAACAGCCTGATGGCCTTTACCAGCGTGGAAGACCTGACCGGCACGATGGAGGTCATCGTCTTCCCGAAGGTGCTGGAGGTCTTCCGGGATGCCATCCGGGAAAATGCCGTTGTGGTCATCGAGGGGCGTCTGTCGGTCCGCGAGGACGAGCCGTCCAAGCTGATGGCTGAAAGCATCTCGCCCATTGAAGGCTACGACCCCAAGCACCCGCAGGCGAACCGCCCGGACCAGATGCGGGATGCGGCCCAGCGGCTCTATATCCGTCTGCCGTCGCGCAGCTGCCCGCAGTATGCAAAAGTCGTCAATCTGCTGGAGATTTTTGACGGTGATATGCCGGTCATCTTCTATCTGGAGGACACCAAACAGAAGCTTGCGGCCCCCCGCAGACTGTATACTTCCGGCCATCCGCTCTTCTTCCAGGAGCTGCGGCGTCTGGTCGGTGAAAAGAACATTGCAACAAAATAACATGCCGTGGAACGAATCGTACAGATGTAACTTTCATAAAAATCATCGCAGCTTCGCAGCAAAGCATACTTTAACAAAATTTTAACAGAGTTTCAAAAAGGTATTGGATTCACAGGAAAACTGTGCTATAATAATTCAAGGCAAGTCGTATCAGAAATGAGCAAAGCAATGGAGCAGTGTCAGGAAGAAGGGGCACTGCTCCGAGGTGAACGAAGAAACAAATTGGAGGGAAACTCTCGTATGGAAAAGCAGATCAAAACGATTGGCGTATTGACGAGCGGTGGTGATGCTCCTGGCATGAACGCTGCCGTGCGCGCCGTAGTCCGTACCGGCCTGCATAAGGGTTACCGCATGATCGGCATTCAGCGTGGCTACAATGGCCTGCTGAACGGCGAATGCTTTGAGATGAACCTGCGCAGTGTGTCGAACATCATCTCTGCAGGCGGTACCATTCTGTATACCGCCCGCTGTCTGGAATTCAAGACCAAGGAAGGTCAGGACAAGGGTGCAGAGAAGTGCCGCGAACTGGGCATTGATGCGCTGGTGGTCATTGGCGGCGACGGTTCTTACCGCGGCGCTCGTGAGCTGGCCCACCGCGGCATTCCGATGATCGGTCTGCCCGGCACTATTGACAACGATATTTCCTGCACCGATTACACCATTGGCTACGATACCGCCATGAATACCGCGCTGGAGATGATCGACAAGCTGCGCGATACCACCCAGAGCCACGACCGCTGCAGTGTGGTCGAGGTCATGGGCCGCAACGCCGGTTATATTGCTCTGAATGTTGCAATTGCTTCCGGCGCTATGGCTGTTCTACTGCCGGAGAAGGAATTTGACATGCAGCACGACATCCTCGATAAGATCACCGAGACGCAGCGCACCGGCAAGCGTCACTTCATTATTATCGTTGCCGAGGGTGTCGGCCATGCACAGGAGATCGCAAACGAGATTCAGGCACGCACCGGCATCGACTCCCGCGCCACCATTCTGGGCCATGTCCAGCGCGGTGGTTCTCCCACTCTGCGTGACCGTGTGAACGCTTCTGCAATGGGCTACCATGCCGTGTGCCTGCTGGAGCAGGGCAAGTATAACCGCATCGTCGGCATGAAGGGCGAAAAGCTGGTGGATTACCCTGTGGATGAAGCTCTTGAAATGACCAAGACGCTTGACCCGGTGCTGATCGACGTGTGTAACACCATTTCCATTTGATCGTTTCTATTCTATCATACCGCAAGTCTGAAGGAGCCATCCTTGCCAAAAGAGGATGGCTCCTTTTTGCTGAGTAAAGCGCAAACAAAGGAGAACCCATGAACATTACAGTTTATCTTGGAGCAAATGAAGGAAACACCCCGACGCTGAAAGCGGCCGTGCAGGAGCTTGGCCGCTGGATCGGGGAGAGTGGGAATGCGCTGATCTACGGCGGATCCCGAAGCGGACTGATGGGTGCACTGGCGGACAGTGTATTGGCTGCGGGCGGCGATGTGACCGGCGTGGAGCCGGAGTTCTTTGTCAAAGGGGAACTTCAACACGATGGCCTGACCGAGCTGATCGTCACCAAGGACATGACCGAGCGCAAGACGAAGATGATCGAGCTGGGCGATGCCTTCATCGCATTCCCCGGCGGCACCGGCACGCTGGAAGAGATCGCAGAGGTAATGTCCAAGGTCTCGCTGAAACATCTGGATGCGCCCTGCATTCTGTACGACCTGGATGGCTATTATACCGGCCTGCGGATGCTGCTGAGCCACATGATCGAAACGGGCCTGTCGTCTGAAGAACGGCAGAAAGGAATCTATTTTGCAAAGGATCTCGCGGAAATCAAGACGATTTTGAACCGTTGATTTCACAAAACGAACCGGATTGAAATAACGAAGATGCGATTGAAATTTAATAGATAAAACAAAGAGTAAATCGCGAAAAAGCAACCTGCAACAAAATTTCATCTGCATCAAAAACGCATATGACGAAAAGAATACAAATCGTATAGCTTGTTTGAGCGGCACATTTCTACAGCGAAAAATTGACTCGAATGCCGCGCCGTTTTATGCTATAATAGCCCATAGAAAAGGAGCGTGGAGTATTTGGAACTGGAGCAAGCGCAGAAGCGCGTGGAAGAACTGCGCGCGGTGATCGAAAAGAACAACCGCCTTTATTACGATCAGGATGCCCCGGAGCTTGAAGATTTTGAGTATGATGCTCTGACCCGGGAACTGAAAGAATTGGAAGCGCAGTTTCCGCAGCTGGTCACACCCAACTCACCGACGCAGCATGTCGGCGGGACCCCCAGCGGACGGTTTGCCAAGGTCACACACGCGGTAAAAATGGAAAGCCTGCTGGATGCATTTTCGTATGATGAGCTGCGGGATTTTGACCGCCGCGTGCGGGAAGCCGGCATAGAGCCGGAGTATGTGGTGGAGATCAAGATCGATGGCCTTTCCTGCAGTCTGGAATACGAAAACGGTGAGCTGGTTCGTGCCTCTACCCGCGGCGATGGCGTGGTGGGCGAGGACGTGACCGCCAATGTCCGCGCCATTCGCAGCATTCCCAAAAAGTTGAAGGATGCACCGGAATTTCTGGAAGTGCGCGGTGAGGTGTATATGCCGCATGGCGCGTTCCAGAAGCTGTGTGCAGAGCAGGAGCTGCAGGGCGCAGCGCCCTTTAAAAATCCGCGCAATGCGGCTGCCGGTTCGCTGCGCCAAAAGGATGCAAAGATCACCGGAAGCCGGGGCCTTTCTATCTTTGTTTTCAATGTGCAGCAGATCCGCGGCAAAACGCTTACCAAACATGCCGAAAGCCTGGATTACCTCAAGAGCCTTGGCCTGCCGGTCTCGCCGCGCTATCATATCGTGCATGACATTGAGCAGGCCATTGCCGAGATCGAGCAGATCGGCCAGAACCGTGCCAAACTGGATTTTGATATGGATGGTGCAGTGATCAAGGTGAACGATTTTGCACAGCGCGATTTGATGGGTTCCACCAACAAATTCCCACGCTGGGCAATTGCGTTTAAGTATCCGCCAGAGGTAAAGGAGACAACGCTGCGCAGCATTGAGGTCGCAGTTGGCCGCACCGGTGTTCTTACCCCGACGGCCTGCTTTGACCCTGTCTTTCTGGCGGGTACTACCGTTGCCCGCGCGACCCTGCACAATGAGGATTTTATCCATCAGTTCGGCCTTTGCATCGGCGATACCATTCAGGTGCGCAAGGCGGGTGATATCATCCCGGAGGTCATCGGTGTGACCCGCCATGAGGAAGGCGCACAGCCCTATGAGATGCCCACGGTCTGCCCCTCCTGCGGTGCGCCAGTCGTTCATCTGGAGGATGAAGCAGCTCTGCGCTGTGTTAACCCCGAGTGCCCGGCACAGGCACTGCGCAATATCATCCATTTTGCTTCCCGCGATGCAATGGATATCGAGGGCCTTGGCACAGCAGTTGCCACCCAGCTGGTGGATAAGGGGCTGGTGCACTCGGCGGCTGACCTTTACACCCTCACGCTGGAGCAGCTGCTGACGCTGGATAAGTTCAAGGAAAAGAGTGCGACCAATCTGCTGCAAGCCATCGCGCACTCCAGGGAAAACAATCTGGATAAGCTCCTGTTCGGCTTTGGCATCCGCAACATTGGCGATAAAGCTGCAGTCCTGCTGGCAGAGCATTTCGGTACGCTGGAAGCCATCCGGGAGGCGACCGAGGAACAAATCAGCGAGATCGATGGGTTTGGCGGCGTAATGGCGCAGAGCGTCGTGGAATTCTTTGCAAAAGAGGGAACGACCGACCTTGTCCATCGTCTGGCCGATGCCGGATTGAATATGCAGTGGAAGGGCGAACCGAAGGGTGATAAGCTGGCAGGAAAAACGCTGGTGGTCACCGGCACGCTGGAAACTCTTTCCCGCAATGAGGCGGAAGCACTGATCGTGAAAAACGGTGGTAAGGCCAGCGGTTCTGTTTCAAAGAAAACGGCCTATGTTGTGGCCGGAACAGCGGCAGGCTCGAAGCTGACCAAAGCACAGGCCCTTGGTGTGCCGGTGCTGACCGAAGCAGAGTTCCTCGCTTTGCTGAACGAGGAACCAAAGCCGGAAGCCTGAATCTTTCCGGCGTCCTGAATAAAAGAAGAACCCCATCAAACGCCCGTACAGTGGAACACGCTGTGCGGGCGTTTGTGCTGCCCGGTTCTATCTTCCGCCCGGCTGCATACAGTGATGACAAGAGACGCGGAAGGAGAATGCAGGATGGACGAGTATTATCAGGTGGTTCAATCGCTGCCGAGCTGGCTGGCCCGGCCGCTTCTGGACATGCCGTCGGCCCTTGCGCCCGATGTGCAGGAGCTTCGGCTGCGGGTGGGCTGTGCACCAGCGTTCACGATGCGCGGGGCAGTCTGCACACTGCAGGAAACAGCGCGGGAGCTTGCCTCCTTGCAGCGGATGCTTCTGACGCCGCAGCAGATGGAGGAAATCTTGTTCACGCTGTGCGGCGGGTCGGTCCACACGCATCAGACGGAGATCGCGCAGGGGTATGTGACGGGTCCCTCCGGGTGCCGGGCTGGCCTTGGTGGGCGCTTTCTGCAAAACACGGAACAGGGCGTCGTTTTGCAGGAACTGACCTCCGTCAACCTACGCATTGCGCGGGAGAAAACTATCCCGCTCCCAGAGGAACTGTGTGCAGCCTTGCAGACGCATTTCATCGGGATGCTTCTCGTAGGCGAGCCGGACAGCGGCAAGACGACGCTGCTGCGCAGCATGGCGCGGGAGCTTGTCTGCCAGAAAAAGCTGGTATCGGTCATCGACGAGCGGCGGGAGTTGTTTTCGGGCAGCTCCCGGCGGAAGTCCCCCGGTGAAGCGCTGGATGTGATCGCCGGCATCCCTAAGGAACGGGCTGTGCAGATGGCACTGCGCACGCTTTCGCCGCAGGTCATTTTGCTGGACGAGCTGGGAGGTCTGGATGAGGTGACAGCGCTCGAACAGGGGCTTTTCAGCGGCGTGGACTTTATCGCAACGCTCCATGCAGCATCTCCGGAAGAAGCGGTCGGACGCCCCCAGGTGCAGGCGCTGCAGGCGCGGGGTGCACTCCATGTGCTGGTCTGGCTCAAAGGGCGGGCGGAGCCGGGGCAGGTGCGGGAGGTGCGGTTTTTATGAGCAGTCTCTTTTTGCATGGCATCGGGGCGGTCTGCCTAGTATTCTGCGGCTGGTGCGTTGGCGATGGGGTCTGCATCCGTGCAGAGGCACATCGGCAGGCACTGCAAAAGACCATTGCCCTACTGGAACGCATCCGCCGGGAAATCGAATTTCGGCGTACGGATTTGAGATCTTTGCTTTGTGCTATGCAGCGGGAGGGCCTTGTGGGGCAGACAGAGCATTCGCTGCAAACGTTGGCTCTCGATCCGGCACTGACACGGCGGGAGCAGATCGCATTCCGGGCGTGCATGGCAGGTCTGGGCCATGCAGAAGCAGCGCAGGAATGCCAGCAGCTTGCATTTTATATTCAGCAGTTCGAGGCGTTTCAGACAGAGCTTGCACCGCAGCTGCGGCAAACGAACGAGCTTTCGCATAAGCTTGGCCTTGCGCTGGGGCTGGCGGCTGCAATTTTGCTGATTTGAGAGGATGAAAAAGATGGAGATCGACCTGATCTTTAAGATCGCGGCCATTGGCATCATCGTAGCGGTGCTGAACCAATTGCTGATCCGCTCCGGGCGGGAGGATCAGGCGATGATGACGACACTGGCAGGGCTGGTCGTGGTCCTGTCCATTCTGGTGAAACAGATCAGCACCCTGTTCGTGACCATCAAATCCCTGTTCGCACTATGAGTGCGGCGGCAGCGGCCTTTGGTCTGGCGCTTGTGGCAGCATTGCTTTATACGGTGCTCAGGCGCAGTGTCCCATCCTACGCGCTGCTGCTTTCGCTGGGGGCGGCATTGGTGCTTCTGGTGCGGGTCGGGTCTACATTCCGGGCGGCGCTCCTCGGCATCGTCCGCCTGGGGGAGCAGACGAACGGTGCAGCCTTTTCGTGCCTGATGAAGAGCGCGGTCGTCCTGCTTCTGACGGACTATACCCATACCCTCTGCGAAGAAGCCGGAGCGGAATCGTTGGCGTGGTGTGTCGGGCTGGCCGGCCGCTGTCTGGTGCTTGCGGCGGCGTGGCCGCTGCTGGAAGAAATTTTACAGCGGATCGGGAGTATGACGGGATGAACAACTGGGATGTGCGCCTTCCGGGCGCAGAGACGTGGGGGCCTTATCTGGAACAAAGCCCGGTATCGCCTGCGGCGTTTGCAGAAGACCCCTGGGAGGCACTGCGCAGTTTTCTGCCGGAGTCCCTGCCCTCGGCTCTGCATACCGCTGCAAGCGGATATGCGGCGGTTCTGACCTTTCTGGTGCTGGGCGCTGTCATCGCACTGCTGTTGGGCGGCCATGCGGATGGAACGCTGCTGGATCTCGTCTGCGCTGGGGGCTGCGGGGTCCTGCTATGGGAGAAGCTCGTGGCCCTTTCCGAAACGCTCTGCACCCAGATCGAAAGCTGGAACCGGTTTCTTCTGGGTTTTCTGCCAGTGTATGCAGGGGTCCTGACCCTGGGCGGCGAGAGCGTGGCAGGCGCTTCGGCAGGCGGTTTTCTTCTGACGCTACTGTGTGCTCTGGCGCAGGGGCTCACGGTGCTGGTGCCGCCGCTGCTCCAATGCTATCTGGCCCTGAGCATGGCCTGCTGTATCTGTTCGAAAACCGGGCTGGGGAGCTTTTGCAAAGCAGTTGGCAGTGCGCTGGAAAAGCTGCTGGGGTGGGCGGGCAAACTTCTGGTTGCCCTTTTGGGTCTGGAGCGCATCTCAACGCTGCAGCTGGATCGTGCGGCCCTTCGCACCGGGCAGCTTCTGACCGGGACAGTGCCGATCATCGGGGAGACGCTGCGCGATGCCTCGGAGACGGTGCTGTCGTGCCTTCAGCTTTTGAAAAGCGGGCTGGGGCTGGCTGCGCTGTTGACCATTGCAGCAGAATTCGTGCCGGTCTATCTGGGAATGCTTATCCAGCTGGGCCTGCTTTCCGGATGCGGACTTCTATGCGGCATGATGGGCAGTGAGCGCTGCCAGAACCTTCTGGAATGTTTTGCAGAGGCGCTTCGCTGCATGATGGCAGTGACGGCGCTGTTTGCGGGGCTTGCCATTGCAGGCACGGCACTGCTCTTTGTGGTAGGGGGTGGATGAAGTGCAGAACATCAAAGCGGCAGTGGCAGTTTTCTGCACGGCGTGTATCTGCGCGGAGCTGACCGCACAGCTCACAGGGCAGGGGTGGGCTCGGCGCAGCATAAAAGCGGTGGCTGGGTTATATATTTTAGCAGTGGTCCTCTGTGTGCTTCCGCAGGCAAAAGAGGAGTGGCAGACGTCCGCTCTCCCGGCAGCGTCTTCGGTGGAATTGGGAACACAGAAGGAGACCGTGCTTCGTGCGGCGGCGTCTCAGCTGGAAGAAACTTTGGAAGCCCGCTGCCGTGAGGAGCTGGGCACAGAGGTCGCCATCCGCATCGAGCTGGAAGAGACAGCGGAGGGCGTACAGGTCCATTCCCTGACGGTAACGCCGACGGGAGAGGTAGAAGAAACGCGGGACGCGGTAGAGGAACTTCTTCAACATACGCTGGGCGTATCGCCTGTGTGGAACGTACCCGGCGGGGAGAATGCGCCATGAAACAGCGGGGAGAAGGAACGACATTCGATTTCCGGGCACTGCTGGAAAAGCAGAACCGCACCCGACTGGCCGTGGTGCTGGGCGGCGCGGCGATGCTGTTGCTGCTGCTCTCCGAACTGCTGCCCGCAACGCCGCCTGCGGAACCATCCGCGGCGTCGGCTTTCCAGGCGTCAGCCTACCGGGAGCAGCTGGAAGCACAGCTCCAGGACCTGATCGGGCAGATCGACGGGGCCGGGGCCACGACCGTGATGGTGACACTGGAAACCGGGGAGGAGACCGTCTATGCTACGGACACGCAGTCGGGACAGACCCAAAGCCAGGAAACGCATGTGCTGTTGGATGACGGCACGGCTCTGGCGCAGACGATCTATTATCCGCAGGTGTGCGGGGTCGCGGTCGTCTGTGACGGCGGGGGAGATGTCCGGGTCGCTGCACGGATCACCGAGCTTGTGCGGGCATTGCTGGATATTTCGTCTACCCGGATCTGTGTAGAACAACGCCGGCCCTGACCGGCTGTTTCCGAACCATTAAGTCACAGAGACAAGGAGGAACATTTCCATGAGAGCTATTTCCAAGAACACCCGAAAAGTGACGGCGCTTACCCTGGCGGCGGCTCTGGTCGTTGCGGTCTATCTGAACTGGCAGTATGCGCGGGCGGGCGTCACGCTGGAGGAAAACGCCGTCCAGGTCGCGGCAGGAGCAGACACGGCGGACGAAGCCTCCGCGCCCATTCTGGACGGCCTGATGACCGAGGCGGAAGCCGTTTCCAGCGCCAACAAGAATTATGGAGAAGCACAGCTCGTCAGCGTAGCGAATCACAGCGGCTCCAAGTTTTTTGAGGAGGCCCGGCTCAAGCGGACCAAGGCGCACGACGAAGCAATGGACGCCGTGCAGAAAGCTTTGAAATCGTCGTCGCTCTCCGCAGAAGAGAAAAAGAGCTACACCCAGCAGTTGACCGGCAATCTGGAAGATCTGAATGCGGAGAATGAGATTGAAACGCTGATCAAAGCCAAAGGTTTTGCAGACTGCCTGTGCTTTTTGCAGTCCGGCCGGGCAGACCTTACCGTGATGACCTCCGGCGACGCACTGACGGCAGCGCAGGTGGCGCAGATCCGGGATATCGTTCTGAGCAAAAGCAGCGTGACGGCGCAGAACATCACCATCGTAGAGGTAAAATAAGAGAGCGGTTGCGGGGGTCCGCCGGATGTGGTAATATAAAGAGGAACAAACAAAGCGGGCCTGCCGCCCCGGCGGGTCCCACAGGAGCGTCTATGAAGGAACCAAAACTGAAAACTGTATATGTGTGTTCCAACTGCGGCGAGACAAGCCCCCGCTGGATGGGCCGCTGCCCAAGCTGCGGCAGCTGGAACACGATGAACGAAGATGTGGTCGCAGAGGCCCCCAAGGCGGGGCTTACCGGCGGAAAAGCCGCTGCCCCTGCCCGGCAGGAGGGAGTGACCTCGCTGACGGCGAAGCGCCTGTCGGAGATCAGCATGACCGAAGAAAAAAGCCGTATTCTGACCGGCATTTCGGAGCTGGACCGTGTACTTGGCGGCGGCATTGTGCTGGGCGGCGTTGTGCTTTTGAGCGGTGAGCCGGGTGTGGGCAAATCTACTATGCTTCTGCAGCTGTGCGGTGCTATTTCCAACCAGCACAGCGTTTTGTATATCACTGGCGAGGAATCGGTGCGGCAGGTCAAGCTGCGCGCTGCCCGGCTGAAAGTGCCGCAGGATAACATCTTTCTGGCAGCGGAGAATGATGTGGACGAGATCTGCGGCCTGATCGAAAAAGAAAAGCCGGATCTCGTGGTCATCGACTCCATCCAGACGATGCGCTGCATGGATATCTCGTCCTCCGCCGGTACGGTAAGTCAGGTCAAGGAAAGTGCGGCCCGCCTGCTGGCCGTGGCCAAAAAGCAGGAGATCCCCATGTTCATTGTGGGCCATGTGAACAAGGACGGTGCCATTGCAGGCCCCAAAGTCATGGAGCATATCGTGGATACGGTGCTTTACTTTGAGGGCGATAAAATGCTGCCGTACCGCATCCTGCGGGCAGCCAAAAACCGCTATGGCTCCACGAATGAACTGGGCATGTTCGATATGACGGGGCAGGGGCTGGAAGAGATCGAAAACCCCTCGCAGATGCTTCTGGAAGGGCGTCCGCTCGGCGTTTCCGGCAACTGCGTCGCCTGCACGATGGAGGGCAGCCGCCCCATTCTGAGCGAAATTCAGGCGCTTGCGACGAAAACGAATTTCCCGGCACCGCGCCGCGCCTGCAGCGGCTACGATTACAACCGCATGAACCTTCTCATTGCGGTCCTTGAAAAGCGCGCCGGGTATTTCTTCGGCAACCTGGATGTGTATATCAACATCGTCAGCGGCATCACGCTGCGGGATACGGCCTGCGACCTGGCGGTCTGCCTCAGCATGGTCTCATCGCTGCTGGACTGCCCGGTCAGCGACAAACTGATCGCCATCGGCGAAGTCGGTCTGGGCGGTGAGGTGCGCAGTGTGCCCAACCTGGAACAACGTCTGCGGGAGGCGGAACGCATCGGTTTTGAACGTGCCGTCGTGCCGAAGCACAGCCTCGCGCATCTGAACCCGGCGGATTATCCGGGCATGAAGCTCGTAGGGGCGGCTTATATCTCGGATGCAATCCATGCTTTGAAAAACGACCGCCTTTAATGGAAATGATAAGGAAACGATATGTCCATCTATCTTGATGAAAAGAATCCCAGCAAGCACAAACCGTTCGATGATGCTTCGGCGGACATTGTGGAGTATGTGCGTTATCTGGAAGTGATCGCAGGCAAAAGCGCGAACACAGCGTTCAGCTACTACTGTGATCTGCGCGGATTCAGCCGTTTTATGAAGCGCCGCAGGGGCCTTGTGGCAGAGGATGCGGAACTGAAAGAGATCGACCCCAAAGGGCTGGACACCGCATTCTGGGCCTCCGTAACAAAGGAGGATATCTACGAATATCTGTACTTTTTAAACCGCGAGTGCGGCAACAAAAAGTCTTCAACGGCCCGGCGGCTGGCAAGCCTGCACGGCTTTTATGATTACCTGGTCAATCAGGTCAACCGCCTTTCGCAGGACCCGACGGCCTCCATCAAACCGCCCAAACAGGATAAGGTACTGCCCAAATATCTGACGGCGGAGCAGTCCATGGAGTTATTGGAAAGCACGCAGACCCAAAGCGATTTTCCGGAGCGGGATTATTGCATGGTGACGCTGTTTTTGAACTGTGGAATGCGTCTGGCAGAGCTTGTCGGCATGAATCTGGACGACATTGATTTGGAAAACCGCCAGATACGCCTGTTTGGCAAGGGCCACAAGGAGCGCATGGTTTATCTGAATGATGCCTGCATGGAAGCGCTGCAATTGTATCTCAAAAAGCGGAACACGATGGAAGGTCTGGACCCCAAGGAAAAGGCCGTTTTTGTGACCCGCCGCATGAAAGACCGCATCTCGAACCGCCGCGTGGAACAGCTGGTGACAGGTGCCATGAAGGCGGCAGGGCTGAAGGGCTTTTCGACCCATAAGCTGCGGCATACAGCAGCTACGCTGATGTACCAGACCGGCAATGTGGATATTCTGACGCTCAAGCAACTACTCGGCCACAGCAATGTGGGCACGACCCAGATCTATACGCATCTGCAAGAATTTCAGGTCCGCGCGGCCATTGAGCAGAACCCGCTGGGGGAAGTCCGGAAGACAAATTTGGATACAACAAAACAAGAAGCGGGGGAGACCCACGGGGGAATTTCGCCGGACGGCGCAGAAATGGACGCAGGATCGAAGGATGCTCCGGATGATGCAGCCGAAACGCCGACCGGGCCGATGGAAGCCTTTGATGGGGCTGCCAAAGACGGTTTCCGCGTAGATGTTTCGGCGCTGCGTGAGCCGGATGCAAGTGAGAAAATGGAGCGCTAAAATGGATTATACGAAATTTTCAGGCACTTATACGGTGCGACGACTGCTCCGTGATGATATTCCGTCTGTTTTTGCGCTCTGTGAGAAAAATCCGCAGTATTATGAGCATTGTCCGCCGTTTGTGACGCCGGAAAAGATCGAAGCCGATCTGAAGGCCATGCCGCAGCGCAAGGCCGGTCAGGAACAGGATAAGTATTATCTGGGCTATTTTGACGTCCACCAGCGGCTTGTGGCTGTGATGGATTTCATCGACCATTATCCGGATGCGCAAAGTGGGTTCATCGGATTCTTTATGATGGAGAAAGACCTGCAAGGAACCGGCGTCGGAAGCTCGATCATTACAGAGCTGTGTGCCTGTCTGGCGCAATGGGATTATCAATACATTCGTTTGGGTTATGTGGATGGAAACGAACAAAGCAGATCGTTCTGGCTGAAGAATCAATTCACAGACACCGGCTTGAGAGATCATACAAACGATTACACCGTCGTTGTGATGAATCGTTTCTTGACAAAAGTGTAGATCAAAAAGCAGAAAAAACAGACCAAGAATACACCAATTGCATACATACCGCAAAAAGGCCGCTGGAGCTCAAAATCGAGCCCAGCGGCCTTAATTGGCAAAAATTGGAGAAAAGAGGGCTTTTTCACTTCCCTATGTTTCGCATAACGTGCATTATACGAAACTTATGTTATTGAAAAAACAGGCCCCCTCTTCTGCTGTGTTCCACGCGCACAGCTTTGCCGGGAGGCTCGTTTTTCGTTTCTGTTTCAGGACGCACACCGTTGCAGGTTCAGGCTATGTGTGTTGCGCCGGGTCTGGTTTATTCCGGCAGCGGCGTGATCTCAAAATATGTACAGATGGCTTCATAGTAAGCGCGGGCGGTTCGCCTGCAACCTTCTTCACTGCCGAACTGTGCAACATCGGCTGCATTGGTCACAAAGCACTGCTCTGCCAGAGCGGCTGGACAATTTGCATCTTCCAGAATGGTAAAACTGCGCTCTGCCCGCACTTCGGTATGGCTGGTCTCGACCAGCTGCTTTGCTTCTCCGATATAATAAATGTATCGGACTCCCCCGCGCCCACGCAGACTGGCCCCGGCGGAACGCATGGCGCTGGCCAGGAGTTTCGCGAAATAATAGCTTTCCTGATGCCAAGTCCGGCCCGGCACACTGGGATAGCACTCGAACCCGGAGGCCGTGGAGCCTTCCGGTGCAGAGTTGCCGTGGATGGAAAGCAGCAGGTCCGGCGAGAGCGCATTGGCCGCAGCGGCGCGTTCTGCTGGCTTTACCGTGGCGTCATAGCTTTCGCGGGTCTGGAGCGGGATAAAATTAGGGTCGGCCTCCAGCCACCCGCGCAGTGCTTCGGCGGTAGCTGCCGTCATCTCCTTTTCCGTTACGTTCCCCTGCGCTCCGGGGTCCGTGCCGCCGTGCCCGGCATCGATCGCAATGCGATAGGGCGGCGGGCCGAAGGTAGGACGGAAATCATCATCGTCTACAGCGGGTGTTCCCTGCCCGATCGTAAAGGCTGCATACCACAAATAAAGGCCGAAACAGATCCCGATGAAACAGAGGCAGAGAACGACCGCGTGGCGGAATGAAAAGGCCTGATTTTTCTGCTTCTTTTTGCGATGGACTGCATGTTTTGCCATATAGACTTCCCTGCTTTGAATAAAACAAAACCTGCCCGCGAGATGGTTTCCGGGGCAGGTTTCCGGGAAATGCCCGGAGAAATTTTACTTCAGTTCGACCACGGTCACGCCGCTTTCACCCTCGCCATAACGGCCCAGACGGAAGCTTTTGACCATGCGGTTGCCGCGCAGATGCTTGTGGATAGCTGTGCGCAGCGCACCGGTACCATTGCCGTGGATCAGATAAACCACTGTCTGTCCGTTCAGGATGGCACGGTCGATAAAGGAATCCACCTCCGGCAGCGCTTCGTCCACCGTCAGGCCCAGCAGATTGCATTCCATCTTGGCGGAACGCTGTACCCTCTCTACCCTGCCGTTCGGGCGGTTGGCATCGCCGGTCAGGCGGGAATAACGCTGCTGTGCTTTAGTCTGCGGTTTCTTTTCCTTGACCAGCTTTTCCGGCTGTTTCAAGCCCTTGAGCGGAACTTTGGTCTTGATGATGCCTGCACGCACCAGAACATCGCCGTTTTTATCCGGCAGGGCCAATACGGTGGCCAGCTGGTTCAGCTCTGCAATGCAGACCTCCTGCCCTACCTTGACCTCTTTCAGCGGCACAAATTCCTTGACGGGGTTATGCACCGCCTCGGAGCCGATAAACAGCTTTTCCGATTCTTTTTTGGCGATCTCGCGGGCGCGCTGAGCTTTCTGCTGGGTGCTCATGCGCTCGTCCTTCTGCAACTGACGCAGTTCATCGGTCAGGGCGTAAGCCTGACTTTCCACCTGCTGTGCCAGCGCACGAGCCTTGGCACGGGCAGCTTCCAGTTCATTTTCGCCCTGACGGATCAGCTCATCACGCTTTTTCTGCGCGGCTTCCAGCTGGTGGGAAGCTTCATTTTTCAGCTCTTCCACCTCGTTCTGGCTTTCCTTCAGCTGCAGCTTCAGATCATCCAGCTGTCCCAGAACGGCATCCAGACGCTTATCCTCTGCGGAAAGATGCTGCTGTGCCGCTTCGATCACGCGCTCCGGGATGCCCAACTTTTCGCTGATGAGGAACGCATTGGATTTGCCCGGCACGCCGACGCTCAGCTTATAGGTCGGGCGCAGCGTTTCCAGATCAAACTCACAGCTGGCATTGACAACGCCCTTGGTTTCCAGAGCAAACACCTTCAGCTCCGCGTAGTGAGTGGTGGCCATCAGCAGCACGCCGCGGCGGCGCAGCTCTTCAATGATGGCCACAGCCAGCGCAGCACCTTCGGCGGGGTCGGTACCGGCACCAAGCTCGTCCAGCAGCACCAGTGTGTGCGGCATGGCAAGCTCCAGAATGCCGGTGATCTTTTTCATATGACCGGAGAAGGTGGAAAGGCTCTGCTCAATGCTCTGTTCATCGCCGATATCCACCAGAAATTCGTCAAATACGCAGATCTCGCTGCGCTCGTCAGCCGGGATCAGAAAGCCGCACTGCGCCATGGCGCACAGCAGGCCCGCTGTTTTCAAGGTGACGGTTTTGCCACCGGTGTTCGGGCCGGTGATGATCAGAGAATCGTAATCCCTGCCCAGAGCAATATCCACAGGCACGCACTTTTTGGGGTCGATGAGCGGATGCCGTGCCCGGATGAGTGAGAAGGACGAATCGGTCCGCACGGCAGGCTTAAAGGCCTTCATGTCCAGCGCCAGCCGCGCTTTGGCCAGCAGGACGTCAATTTCCAGCATAGCCTTGTAGCTGTACTGGAACTGCGGCTCAATGGCGGCCACCTGTGCGGTAAAGGCCACCAGAATGCGCTCAATCTCCTGCGCTTCCTGCGCACGGTACTGCAAAATGCGGGCATTGGCTTCCACAACGGCCTGCGGCTCCACAAAGACGGTGGCTCCGGTAGACGAAACATCATGAATAATGCCGCTCACCTCACCGCGGTATTCGCTCTTGACCGGCACAACATACCGGCCATTGCGCATGGAAACCACGCTTTCCTGTAGATACTTGGAGGTATCCATATTGCGGACCATGCTCTCCAGACGGTCACGGATGCTGTTCTCCGTTGCGCGGATCTTTTTGCGCAGGTCGTTCAGGGTATAAGAGGCCGTGTCTGCCATGGCATCCGGTGCCAAAATGGCGCTGGAGATCTGCTGTTCCAGGCCCGGCTGCGGTGCCAGCGCATAGAACAGATCGTCTGTAGGCAGCGCCTCGTGATCCGAGGAACCGTACCAGCTGCTCAGATTCTGGAAGTTGCGGAGTGCCCCCGCCACCATCAGCAATTCTCCCATCGAGAGAACACCGCCCTTGACAGCGCGGGTCACCAGCTGGCTGACATTCTCCACGCCGCCAAAGCGCGGGGAGCCGTTTTTGATCAGCAGGGTGTTGATGGCATCGGTCTGTTCCAGCGCATAGCGCACCTCGTCCGGGTCGCACTGGGGCTCAAGCGCCAGCATCTGCGCTTTGGCCTCCCGGCAGACACAGCCCTCGGCTGCGCGGGCGATGATCTTATCCAGTTCCAGAGTTTTTAAGTAACTTGTTTCCATAGTACACCTTCTAACCCTATATAATTGACGCTATATCGTAATATCGAACCGTGCAATGTAGGAATAAAAATGACGTCTAACTGCTGCTGTAGGAGTCGCAATTCCTACACTGCACATCCATTACGTGTCAAAAGCACGATTCATCCATATCACAAAATAGTATACCATACTCCCTCAAAAAAGAAAACACCCTGTCAAAACTGCGTTCCCCGACCCGATCGTCGGAGCCTCTCAGTCTGGCAGGGTGTTTTGTTATTTCGTCAGCTCCGGTTCTTCTCCCTGACTCGTTCAAAGGTCTTGTCCGCCTCGATGGCAGCTTCCGTGAACGAATTGTTATACCACCAGTTCACGATGGCCGTCACGATGGTCACCCCAGCGGTCACGAGCTGGTTCACGGTCTCGTTGTCGATGGGGATCACGCTGTGTCCGCCCGCGCTGAGCAGCTGGTTGACCAGAGCCAGAGCGAGGCAGACGGTCCGGACGATGGTCGCGGTCGATACTTTTTTGTCCATTTTGAAATCCTCCGTTATACGGCGTGGATGGGCAGGGCCTTGGCGCGGTTGTAAAGCTCCGTACCGGTGCCGTTCCCGCCCATCATGTGGTAAGTCTTATATAGGTATCCCAGGTTTCGCAGACCGTCCTGCGTGATGTACCCCAGCTCCATGAACCGGTAGCATTCGGTGTAGATGCGGTCGTGCAGCAGTGCCAATACTGCGTTCCAGAGGGCCTTGATCTTCGGCAGCGCAGCCAGAATGCCCGCACCGATCAGCGTACAGACCCATTGGGCCCAGTATTCCATGAGAAACTGCCACATCGGTGTCACGCCTCCTTCATCCGGGTCAGCCCGGCCCGCTTGAGGATGCCGGGGTAGTCCTTGTAGGCATGGCTGAGGTCTACGCCGTTTTTCACGCCGGGCACACGCCCCTTGCTCGTATACTGCCACATCCCATGCTTGCGGGTGGGGCGCTTGCCGCGGTAGTCCGCGATCCACAGGTCGAAGTCGGTCAGCTCGTGCATCGCCAGCGCCGTATCGGCGAAGTTCGTGTAGGTGTACACCATGGCATACAGTCCCCACGCTTCGATCTGCTTCGCCTCCATTTTAACGAGCTTCGCCAGCTCCTCCGGCCGCAGGGCTTTCAGGCTGGGGTCTTCCACGTCCACGGCAATGGGCATCGTAAAGTCCTTGCCCTCCAATGCAACTTTCAGCTTTGCCAGCTCCTGTGCGGCATAGAGGGCCGTGGTAGCTTTGGTGTAATAGTACGCCCCTACCGGCAGCCCGGCTTCCACGCAGCCCCAGTAATTTTTCTCAAAGGTCGGGTCGATGTAAATGCCGCCGTATACCGGGCTGGTCGAGACCGTCCGCAGCATCACGCCGTCCACTTTTCCGCTGGCCTTGACTTTCTTCCAGTCCACATTCCCCTGCCAGCGGGAAACGTCTAAAATCTCCATTTTGAAATTTCGCCTCCTTAGGTCGCAACTGCGTAGCTGTAATAGTTGATGTTCACCTTCAGGGTATTGGCATACCAAGCATAGTTGTCAGTGAGTTCTCTGTCACAGGTTGCAGTCACTCTACCATCTGTCGTAAAGTCCCAGCGTACATACAGGTAATGGTAGTATCTACCAGGATCATCGTATACACTCCATAACTGATTCACCGAGGAAGAGCCACGAAGAAGCTTACCTACCGTATCAATTTTAACAAATGCCACCTCGCTGCCAAAGGTCGCCATCGTGTGGGTCGCACCTTTATACAGGGTGTCACCCTTGATGGCCGGGCTTACGACCGTTCCGAGAAGAACTTCCGTCGTCTTGGCAATAGCTTGATACTTCTGTTCCAGTGTGGAGATGCGGGTGGTGGCTTCCCGCAGCAGATCGTCCAACGTGGCATAGTCTATGTTGTTGTCCGTGAACACAGGCACCCAGGTCGTCCCGTGCACAGTAGCATGGTTTTTCCGCAGGGTGTGGTTGTTCCACTGGGTGGCGCTGCCGGTCAGGTTGCCTTTGATGCCGCCTGCCGCTTTCAATTCGCCGGTCATGGTGCCGCCGCTCAGCAGCAGGTACTTCACGATGCGGTCGTTCAGGCTCTTGATGCCCTGTTCCGCCGCGCTCATCCGGGTGCCGGTCGCTTTGGCGTCGGCGGGCATGTTCTCCTGGGTCAGGGTCGGGTCGGTCAGCAGCGACAGCGTCGCCTGGTTGCCGACACTCATGGGTCCAAATGCCATTTTGAATTTTCCTCCTTACGCTGCATACTTGTAATAATCGATGTTCACCTTCAGGGTATTGGCATACCAAGCATAGTTGTCAGTGAGTTCTCTGTCACAGGTTGCAGTCACTCTACCATCTGTCGTAAAGTCCCAGCGTACATACAGGTAATGGTAGTATCTACCAGGATCATCGTATACACTCCATAACTGATTCACCGAGGAAGAGCCACGAAGAAGCTTACCTACCGTATCAATTTTAACAAATGCCACCTCGCTGCCAAAGGTCGCCATCGTGTGGGTCGCACCTTTATACAGGGTGTCACCCTTGATGGCCGGGCTTACGACCGTTCCGAGAAGAACTTCCGTCACCCCGCCAATGGCCTTGATCTTCTGTTCGCAGGTCGCGATACGGGTGATCGCATCGTTCAGGCTGGTGTTCAGGGCCTTCCCCATCGCGGCGCTCAGCGAGTCGCTCGTGGAGTCGCTGCTCAGGTTGTTCTGGATGCCGCGCCAGCTGTTCGTGTCCTGTCCCGGAATGCCCAGCGCTGTGATATCACCCTTCGTGATGCCCGCCACGCTGGAAACATGCCCCTGTCCGTCCACGGCCAACTTGTAAAGCCCCAGTCCGTGCCCGGTGTAGCCCGGATGGATGTAGACGGTATCCTGTCCCGGAATGCCCAGCGACGTGATATCGCCCTTCGTGGCACCTGCCACACTGGAAACATGGCCAAGTGCGTCAACGGCGATCTTGTAGAGCCCCGTTCCGCGCGCCGTGTACTTCGGGTGGGTGTAGACGGTATCCTGTCCGGGGATGCCCAGTGACGTGATATCGCTCTTCACAGCCTTTGCTGCGCTCGTCACGTGGCCCAGATTGTCCACTACGATCTTATACAGCCCCGACCCATATGCCGTGTGGCTGGGGTGGACGTATGCATTCGCCCTGATGGCCGCGAGTACATCCGCGTTCGTCTGGTATCCCGCATCGTTCACCAGATTGTTTGTGCCGGTCGGAATTGTAATGGCCACTCGTTTCTGACTGTCCACCGGCATTTTTGTGCCGTTCAGCAGCACCTGCTCGATGACGTTCTCCTGAAACTTTTTGTCGTTGTCCAGGTCTGAGATCTTGGTAGGGATCGTCATCCGAACGGCTTTTTCGCGGTCAGGGAACAGTTGCGTCCCGTTTACAAGGATCTTTTCCAGAACATTGTCTTCGCCGCCCCGTTCGTCGATGGTCTTCACCTGTGCCTGCAATGCCTTCAGCACCATGCCGATCGAACAAGCCATCTGATGCAGCTGTTCTAATTTTGCGTAGATCACATCCGCCATCCGTCTACCTCCCCGAAAGCGTCCTGCATTGCAGTCCGGAACTCTTCATTCGTTGCCCCGCGTGTCGAAATGCGTCCAGCCGCTGTCACGTCCATGCCGTCACCGATCATCACAAGGCCCAGCTCCGTCTTGGTGGCCGGGCGGTTCACGGGCTCTTCCCGCTTGAGCAGAATGACATTCACATGGATGTTCGCCTCCGGTCTGCGCACGGCATAGAACCGCACATAGCCGTCGCCGGTGCTCAGAACGCTTGCCATGCCTGCGTTTTCCGCTTCCTCCCAGTTCACAAGGTCAGTCATGCCCAGCGGGATCATGTCGGAGGTGCAGTTCTTCACGGCCACATCACAGTAATACTGGTTCGGGCCAATGGTAGGCCGCAGCGGCGTCCAGTCGGCCGTCGGCACTGCCAGAAAATAATTCAGGGTGCCCACACCGAACAGGGTCAGGATGATGTCCAGGTCTGCGTCCGGGATGCGGCGGGAAAACAGCCGAAGACAGCCCTTCCGGCTCTCCACACTGCATGCCACACCGGCCGCCGTGGCCGAGGCGTAGCTTTCCAGCGTCATGGCGGCAAACGGCGTGAACCGTTCGGTCAGGTCTTCGACCGGGATGTCACAGTAATAGGTGAAGATGCCCTGCGCCTGCGGCAGGGTGCCCCACTTGTTCCGGTAGGCCACCAGGTTGAAGGTCTTATAGTACCCGCCTTTGTAGTCATTTTGAAAATCGTTGACGATGTCCCGCGACCTTTCCGAGTAGAGCTTCGAGCTTTCCTCACTCAGCTTCGAGTTTTTGGCGCTCTTGGCCGAGGCTGCGGCGCTTGTCTTCGATTCTGCCGCGCTCGCTGCACTGGCATCTGCACTTGCTTTCGAGCTCGCTGCGCTGGCCGCACTCTGGCTGGCGCTCTCCTTTGATTCTGCTGCGCTCTTGGCCGAGGCCGTGGCGCTCCGCTGGGCATCCTGGGCGTAGTGCTTGGCCCATTCGAGCCAGTTCTTCATCTGCTCGACCTGTTCGGTCACCCATTCTTTTACCCACTGGATCGCATAGGCGAAGTATTCGCGCACCTCGCGTCCGTACAGCGCTTTCCGGATGCCCTCAATGATCTCATCGAAACTCATCATTTTGAAAAATCACCCCGCTTTATTTGTTCAGCCAACTCAGCACGCCCCGCAATTGGTTCTTGATTGTCTTCTGGTTTGTAGTGTTCGCGTTCTGCTGATCGGTCAGTTTTCTTGGCGGCAGGCCATATTCATACCGCTTGTTGTCCGGTGCATCCAGTGTCAGGGCTGTTTTGGTGCAAACATACCACCCGTCTATTCCATGCGGTTCGGACACCACATGGGTCTTTTTCAGAAATTGCAGCCGGTCCAGGTCCCGCCCCGTGTCTTTGTAGTCGAACGCTTCGATCATCAAACTCGGTTCTACGTCCTGCTTGTATTCCTTCAGCTGCTTGTCCGCCGTTTCCTGCAAGCTGGCTTCGGTCGTATCCCCATCCACGGTCACGATCTTCTCCACGACGCCGTATTTGCTTTCCGCTTCTTCGTTCTTTGCCACCGCCACTATGGCCGATGTTGAGTATTTCTTCCAGATCCACCACCCGTGCGATTCCGTCTTTGAGCCATACGCCGTGATCCGGGTCGCAAAGTCATTGGGGATCTTCTCGGTATAGGTCAGGTCCAGCAGATTCGAGCCGTAATAAATCGCCTGCCGGGTCGTCTCTTCGATGTCCAGCAGGTAATCCACGCAAATGCGCCACACATCACCGGATGTTTCGATGCGCGTTCGCAGATATCCGTCGTATTCGTCCAGAAAGAGCGTGTTCAACAGGTTCCAGTGGGTGTCGATCTGGGTGCCTTTGTCGGTCGTATCAATGGTCTTCCCGTTTTGCACTGTCACTTTCCCGATGCAGATCAACCCGCAGTCAGCCCTTCCAAGAGCGAACAGCTGATTGAACAGAGTGTCTGCATAATACGTATCGAACCATTTTGAAGTTTCGTTCCGAGCCTTCGTCAGGGTGTAAGTCGCCGGGTCCAGTTTCCAGCTCTCGTCCTGCATCACACCAAGAGCCCCCTCGGCGTATACACGCCAGCTCCGGTCAAACTGCTTTTCCAGTTCTGTCACCCGCCCGACGAAGATGGGCTTGTCGTCTTCTTCCACGCATACCCAGCTCTTGCGCAGCTTCAGCGCGTCGTACACGGGGTTCCGGATCGTAGCAAACGGCGTCTCGATCTCATATGGGATGCTGCACTCAAAGCTGTTCAGCTGGTTTTTCTCCTGCGTCAGTACCGGGTCCAGCACGACCTGTCCGGGGACATCTCCTTCGATGTGGTCGCCCGCTGCGTCGTAAAGTGTCACCCGGTCTACCCATCGGAACCCGACCCAGCTCCCCTCGCGAAAGGCTCCTTCCGCCCGCTCGATCCTTCCGGCATATACCCGATATCCCATTTTGAAAAGCTCCTTATAAGTATGCTGGCAGGTAGGTCACATTGACCACCTGTCGGATCAGGGTCATGTTCTTCAGCTTCAGTTCATACACGTCATATCGCAGGTCGTCGTCGATGACGCCCAGCGCGATCTCTATGTTGTTTACCAGTCGGCGCTCTGCGCGGTCCGTGTAGAGTCCTGCAAGCCCTGCATACCGGTACGGCAGGGTACGGCTTTTGTAGAGCCCTGCGACCACTCCGCCCCCTCCTCTGGCCCGCACGACGCTTGGTTTTTCGGACGGCGGCAGATACAAATTTACCTGCTCCTGTCCTCTCAGCACCAGATTCTTTGCATACGGCAGCGCCAGGTCGGTCGTAAAATTGAATGGGTCCCAGAGCCAGTCGTCCTGAATGTTGTTGTATAAATATTTGAACGGGTAAAGGCTGTATTTCAGCGTAATGACTGTGTGGTCGTTCTGCTGCTTGATACCTCCGCTCACCCAGACTCTTCCAAAATAAAAGAACGCCGGGTCATCCTCCAGCCGCACAGACTGCTTCATCGGCTTTGCGATGTCTTCGTTCAGTGCTTTTGCAAGATGATCCAGCGCCTGTTTTCCAACTGGCGAGGAACCATACTGCCCTCTCCAGGATTCGGTATCCAGATAAAACTCCCAGCTTCCTTCACGGGCCTTGAATACCGCCTCGCCCGTGACACTTTTGGAAAGATACACCGCCCCGTTCCGTCCTTCGACGTCCAGGGAGATGGTCTTTTCAACCGGGGGAGCGATCACCGGGGGAGTGACCGGGATCATGTGCCAGTCATCCCAGGTGTTCTTGTCGCCAATGGTGATGGAATGATACATGCTGCTCCCTCCATTTTGAAATTTCGGTTATTGTCGTTCTTCGTTCTGGGGCGCGAAGTTGTAACTGATGGCAAATACCATCTTTCCTTCGTTGGGTTTCACACTGCTCACCCAGCACCGCCCCTCGTATTCGGCATCTCTCGGCCCGCTTACAGCCGTGGCATCCACGTGCATCCGCACTTTGCAGTCTTTTCCCTGAATAAACCGCATCAGTCGGTAGTAGGTGCTGCTCCACTCGCCGGTTCGGGTATGCCATCCGTGATATAGCTTCAGGCTCATTTCGTTCGGTCCGGGAATGCCGCATCGCATCCGCACCTTCACCCAGTCTTTCAGGCTGTTTGCGCCATAGTCATCCCAGCTCGCATGCAGGGTTCCGTCCTGGACGTAATAAAACTCCCAGGTTCCCGTCGCGTTCTTATACACCCGTCTCAGGGCAGCCGGATACTCCGGTGCTCCGTGCATCGCGGGGATGCTGACGGTCTTGCAGTTTTCTTCAAATGCGTTTACATGCAGCGGGCTCAACGGCACCAGATTCAGGTCTTTTGTCGAACAACTTTCGTACTGCCCTGCACCGTTCTTTACCAGGAACGTAACCGACGCATACTCCGCCAGCGGGTTTCCGCCGATGTACAGGCGCAACAGATCTACGCTATTCATCGCCGTCTCCGTTCTGCCCGTTCCATGAGCTTCGTATCCACATCCTCGATGATCTCTCCGACCAGCTTTCTCCGGTCAATGGAAAGCTTCATGTTCCGCACCGCCTCGCTCACCGCGTCCACCCGGCTGCCCAGGCTCTCAATGGCTGCCACGACGTCATCGTTGCCGCTTGCGGCAGCTGCTGTCGGTTCTCCATTTTGAATTTCCCGGCGCTTGGCAAAGCTGCGCATCAGCTGGGTGGGCTGTTCGAAGCGGGCGTTCAGGGTCCCGTCCGGGTCTGCGAAGGCGCTCTGCATCCAGTTGGCACTGTTGCGCACCCCTTCCAGATCCACCACGGGCGTGATGGTCGGGCGGAAGTCCGCGTCCTCGTCAAAGCAGCTCAGGATCATGTCGGCGCTCATCTGCGCAGCGCGCAGCGCCGAGCGCATCACGTCGTTCATGCTCCGGTCCACAGCGTTCCCGCTGTCCGCGATGCCATTGGCAAAGCCAAGACTCATGTATTCGCCCAGCTGGGCCATCACGGTCGAGGGCGAGTGGATGCCGAAGAAGCTCTTCACCCTGTTCACAAGGCCCGTGCACAGGTTCTTGATGCCGTCACCCACAGCCTTCGCTGCCCCGGTGATGCCTTCCCACAGTCCCTTGACGAGGTTCTTGCCGACCTCCACGAACTTCGAGAACAGGTTCCGCAGCCAGTCCAGCGCCCTGCCGAAGAAGTTCTTCACCTTGTCCCAGTTCTTCACCAGCAAGGTGATGACCACTGCACCGGCTGCAACGACCGCCGCTATGAGCAGACCATGCGGGCCGAGCGATGCCGCCAGCGCCGCCAGCTTTGCACCGACCGTGGCCAGGATGCCGCCTTCTCCGCCGATGGTCGCTGCCAGTCCGGCCAGTTTAGTGCCGATCGTGGTCAGAAGCCCGCCTTCGCTCACTACACCGCCCAGTGTCGTGGCCAGTGTGCCGCTCAGCTTCTTGCCAGCGGTCGCCAGCATCGGGCCGACGTTGTCCAGCACAGTCTTTCCGAAGTCGCTGCCCATAAAGTCCAGCACGGCCGCAATGCCGCTCGTCAGAGCCTGTCCCCAGTCTCCGCCCACCGCTGCGGTGATCATGCTGTACACGTCGGTGATGACTTCGGTCGCGCCTTCCCGCACCACCAGCCCGAAGGCGTTGGCCATGTTCTGTGCGGCCTGCGGGAATTTGGTCTGTACCTTCTGCCAGACGTCCTGGAATCCCTTTTGGATCGGCTTCCAGTTCCGGGCGATGGCATAGCCCAGCTGCATGGTCATCCGCTTGCCGCTGTCGTCCAGATCGAACGCCGTGGCCAGATCTTCGGCAAAGCCCACGAAGTTGTACTGTTCGCCCTGCCACTCGGCCAGCGCATCCAGCGCCGCTTCGCTGTCCTTGCCGCTCTGTTTGACGGCTTCGTTGTATTTGTTCTGTTTGTTCGTCAGCTTCTTGACCGAATAGGCCATGCTGTCCAGAGCCGTACCAACGCCCAGAATGGCGGTCATCGTGCCCTGGGTGGAGGCGAGGCGCGCCTCCTTGCTGTCTGCACCGTACTGCTTGACCGCCGCCTTGTAGGCTTCCTCCCGCTGCGAGAGGTCGCCGTCGTTGTAGATCTTTTTCAGCACGTTCTGCCGGTTCGTGATGATCTTTTCCTGCTTTTCCAGCATGGCCAGAGCATCGTCAAAGGCGTCCAGCTGGGCCTGGTTCATCTCGTTGATGAGGTCCTGCTGTTCCTTCTGCTCTTCCAGCCACTGCCGGTAGGCTTCCTGGGTCTTCAGGCTCTCTTCGCCGAACTCGGCTTTCAGCGTGGTGTACTCCTCTTCGGCGGCCGTCACAACCTTCGCCTGGATGCCGATCTTTTTGTTCAGGTTCTCGATCTTCTTGTTTGACTTTTCCTCCACCGTGGCCGTGTCTTCGTACAGGCTCGCCCACAGCTCGTATTCGTCCGTCGCGGTGCTGGCTTCGTCGTCATACCGGTCTTTGATCACCTGGAACAGCGTCGCCTGCTTCTTTCCCTTCAGCTCAGTCAGTGTCTTCTCCTCGTTGAGGTAGGTCGCATACGCATCGCTCTTCTGGGTGTCGGTGGAGCTCTTCTCCGCAAGGATCTTGTCGTACTGTTCCTTCGCGATGGCCACCCGGTCGGTCTGGTCCGCGATAGCCTGCGTCAGGCTGTCGGTCTTCTTTTCCACCAGGGCTTCCACGCTCGACGTGTCGCCTTCGGTCAGCTCCCACAGTGCATATTCCTTGTCGGCGGCGTCCATCTTGGCCTTGTTCGCCTTCAGCTTCTTAGTGTACTCGTCCACCAGCTTGTCCGCCTCGGTCTTGGTCGACTTCGCGGTGCCGCCGCCCTTGGGTTTCTTGCCGGTATTCCCCGTGATCTCGTCGAACTTATCCTTTGTTTTCTGGTACATGGCGTCGATATCCACGCCATTTTCCAGCATGTCCGGGACGGTCTGCCCGCCCAGACCGAACAGCAGCCCGTTCGGTGAGATGCCGCCCTTGTCCTTAAAGTTCAGGCTTGAGGTAAAGTTAGCGATTCCCTCACCCCATTTTGAAGTATCGAGGTCCATCCCGCTCAAGGCCGTCTGCACAGTGGCTACGACACCCAACGCTTTTTCTCCGGCTGTGGTCTGAAGATCGTCCAGCGCACCCGTCACGGTGGTGCTCACGTCCGTCATACCGTCCTGCGCCGCCTGAACGAGCTTGGTCCGGTAGTCGCTGTAGTGGCGCTCTACTTCCTGGCTCTGCTTGTCGACAGCATCCGTCACAGCGCCGGTGCCGTTCTCAATGCCGTTTGCAGCACCTTCGTCAATATACTCACCATACGCATACGAAACGTCGCTCGGCGAATGGATGCCCCAGAAATTCCGGATGTAATTGTCCAGTCTGGTGCATAAGGCATTGGCCGAGGACAGAACCGAGTTGACGGCGCCTTCGTCCAGCAACCCTTCGGCGAGGCCCAGCGCCATCCATCGGCCATTTTCGGCCATCAGTCTGGACGGTGATTCGATCCCTGCTTCCTTCCGTACACTCTCGTCGGCGGCACTTACGAGATCTGCACCAGCGTCGGCAGCTTTGTACGCGTTTTTGGTCATGCCTGTGACATTACCATTCACGTAATGCTCGCCAACCTCATTACCGGCCTTCTCAGCATCGTCATTGGCATCCTTCGTGTTGAACCAGTCTGTGATGCTGACCCGCTGTGGCTGGTAATCCGGATTCGCCTTGAATACGATGTTTCTCTGCTGGAACAGCCCATTCCCCTTGAATGGCGCAAAGGCGGTCTTAATGGCATTCCACGTTGCGTCTGCCAGTTCTTCCCACGTCTCTGGAACACCCAAAAAGCCAAGTGCATCTTTCAGTTCCTGCCAGAGCACGGGAACCACTGCGCGTACGAGAGCATCGAATGCCTTAACAAGAGGCCCTGCACACTGCATGATCGCATTGCACAGCATGTTTATCACGGCAACGAGCGCCTGCTCGATGTCGGGAGCTGCATTGATGATCGCCTGACAGATCGGCCCGGCAAACATCGAGAGCACACCCAGAATGGCAGTTGCTCCGGCCAGTTTCAAGGCAGCGGATGCGAACTTATCGAACGCAGTTGCCAGTGCGGTAAATCCCACGCTGACCACTGGAAGTTTCGTTGCCAGCCACCCGGCTCCAAACAGGATGGCAATCAATCCGCCCAATGCCACGGCGGCAACCTTCAATGCGTCCCAGTTGACCACATTGAAAATGACGCACGCCGCTGCCAGCTTGATCATGCCTGTAGAAAGTGTGTTGATCGTCCATGCAGCTTGCAGGGCATCACCAGACATTTTGGACAGCGCAAAAACAGCCACGTACATTCCGGCAAGTGCAACCCCGCACTTGAGCATTGCGCTCCATGCTCCGTCGCCGAGCTTTTCATAAACCGCCACAGCTCCCGCCAGCACCAGCATCGCCGTAGACATTGCCATAATAGCCATTGCTCCGTCCGCCCCAGCGGCTTGCGATGCAATGCTCAATGCGGTCAGTCCGGCAGAAACTTTGATCAGTCCATCGATTGCCTCATCGCCCATTACGGCAAACAGCTCTACTGCTCCGGCCAGAACGATCAAGGACGATGACATCATGAAGATAGCCGCGCCGGAAGTAAACTTTGTCTTGGCGGACAGTGCCGACATCGTGGTTATCAGCAGCATCAGGGTCTTGATGCTCGTCATAGCCGCGTCGAGGTTGACCCGTTTGATATTTGCAATGCTGGATACTGCCTGTGCCGCGATCCAGATGCCGCTTGCCATTGCTGCGATTGCAGCTCCATTTTGAAATCCGGTGGGGCCGATCAGCTTCTGTACCGCAGCCAGAACGGTCGCCATGCTCGTCAGCAGTCCGCCAAGCGAAACTACCGCCAGTCCTGCTTTCGCAAGGCTTGCGAACTTGATCTTACTCAGCGGTTCCAACGCCGTGGAAACGATCTTGATGGCGGTTCCCAGCGCGATCATCTCTGCCGCCGTGGAAAGCAGCACCTTGTGGTTGATGACTTTTTCGCCGATCACCAATGCCTTACTCAGTTCTCCCATAGCCAACATAAGGGCAACCACTGCGGCTGCCGCGATTGCCAGGGCTGCGGCATTTGCTGCAATGTCCCCTTCGTTCAATGCTGCTACAAGGTTCGATAAGCCTTTTGCAATGGAGCCTACCGCAACGCCAAGCCCGATCAGTGCCGCCGCCGTTCCCCACAAGGTCGCTGCGTTCAGCATGCTGGATTTCAGGCTGTCAAATGCCTTATCGAATTTCTTTGCCGTCGGTTCCAGCAGCTTGGCTGCACCGGCGAGCAAAACAATGCTCAACATCGTGACGGCTGCAACGGACTTAAACCGATCGGGGTCGATTCGGCTCATCACGTACATTGCTCCGGCCAAGATCAGCACAGCACTTGCCATGCTCACCAAGGTCTTGCTGGCGTTGTTCTTCTGCCACGTCTTGATGGCGCTCGTCAACTGCTTGAAGGTGCCGGAGATGGAATCCAGCATTCCCGTCAGCGGCGTTTGCAGCATCTTCTTCAGGCTGTTCATCGCCTTCGCAAACTGCCCGATGCTGAACGCCAGCAGTCCCACGTCGATCAAGCTCAGCAGGCGGTAAACATCCGTTCCGCTGATGGAGTCGAAGCCCACCTTCAGCGCCTCGAAGAACTTCTTCACCGGGTCTACCACGGTGTCCGCCGTCGCTTCGATGCTTGAAATGTTCTTCTTGAAGGTCGTCGCAAAGGTCGTCACGGCCTCTCCGATCTTCACCGGCAGATTCGTCAGGGTCGTCTCCAGACTGTCTGCACCATCCAGCTGGCCCTTCACCCATTTTTTGAGGAAGTCCGCTGTCTCGCCCAGTTTCGCGATCACCCCTCCAGCCACCGCGCCGAGGACGCCCAGCAGGGTCAGACCGCCGCCTGCCGCCTGTCCCGCCAGCACGATCAGAGGTTTCAGCACTTTCTGCGCATTCTCAGAAAGCCCGCTGATCCAGCTCAGGTTCCCGCCGCTCTGCACGAGGGCGTCCAGCTGCTCTTTCAGCCCGGCCAGCGAGAAGTTCTTTGTGAGGTCTTTCAGGTCCCCCAGCGGGCTCAGCAGCTTTTTCAGGCTGGCCCGGATGGTGTCGAACCGCTCCCCCAGGGTCTTCGTGCCAGTCAGCGCTTCGCCCACTTCGGTCACAAAATCCCCGAAACCTCCCGCCACGTCAAGGATGCTGTCTTTCACCGGCTTCAGCACGTCCGCCAGTCCACCCAGCAGCTTCACCGCCGTCTTCACGACCTTTGCGATGGTGTCGGTGCCGACCCGGATGACCCGGAACAGTCCCGTAAAGGCGCCCCTGATCTTTGTGGCGGTCTCCTCGCCGATAATGAGCTTGCTCGTGGCGTAATCCAGCCCTTCCGCAAAGCTCTTGATCTGCTTGCCGCTCGTCGGCGGGAAGATCTCCTGGAACGCATCGTGGATGGGCTGCACCAGAGCGCTCAGTGCATCCATGATGTTCCACAGACTCTGCATCAGGTGTTCGCGGCCCGAAAGCTCACTCATACCGGCGGCATAGTCTGCCAGGTTGGCTTCTCCGGTCCGGAACTCCTCGTTCAACCGGCTCAGCGCTTCGTAGTCCCGCTCAATGGCTTCCTTGTCCAGATTGCGGGCATCCAGCGCCTCGTCACTCATGGCGAGGTACTTTTCCAGGCTGACGAGGGTCACGTCCAATCCATTTTGAAGCAGCTCGGCGTTGACGCCGCCTTCCCGCAATGCGTTCGCAAAGCTGCCCGCTTCTTCAATGGATTCTTCGGTCACCGCCCCGCTGGCCAGTGCCACTTTTTGCAGCACGGTGTCGTAGGTCTCCGCCTGGTCGCCCAGCTTGTCGTTCAGCTGTTTCCAGCCGGTGTCGAGACCCTCTTTCAGCCGTTCGTTCAGCGCGTCGATGGACGGTACGAAAATATCGTACAGCCGGTTCGCCAGTTCCGTCCAGGTCTCGGTCGCTTCCTCCTTGTTGCCGAAGAAGGTCTCGAAGACTTTCATCCAGGAGGAACTGACTGCGTCCTTCGTGGAGTCGATGGCCTGCTCGAAGCTCGTTGCCTGCTGGGCCGCCAACGCCGCGCGCTCTGCCAGCTCGCCATATTGCCCGCTCAGTTTCTCCAGCGCCTCGGAGCTGGTCATGCCAGGGTTCTGCTGCACCATATCGTACGCAGCTTCCATCATGGAGGCGTACTTTTCGAAGGTCTTTTCCATGACCTTCGTGTCAGCCCACTTGTTCGAAAGGGTACTTTCGAAGGTGGCAATGGTCACCTCGCCCTCTTTCAGTTTGCCCATCTCCACAGCCGTGTCGATGAGTTCCTGTTTCAGAGCCTTGGTGGCCGTGCCCATCAGGTTGAGGCTCTTCCAGTCCTGCAATTGCAGGTGACCGGCGCTGTAACTCTGGGTCAGGTTTCGGATGGTGCTCTGGAATGCAAAGCCCGTTTTACCGGCGTCGGCGGTGGCGTTGGCGATGCCCATGATCATGGGGATCATCTTCTTGATGTCGCCGCCTGCCGCAGTCATCTGCGAAAGGGCACTCGTCATCTCGCTGAAGCTGTAACTCGTCTCATCCGAGTACCACATCAGCTTGTTCAGGTAGCCGTTGACGTTGTCGATGCTTTCGCCCGTCGCGTTCATGATGGTCTGCACATTCGAGGTCTTCTCGGTGTACTTATTCCATCCGCTGGCCACCTGGTCCACCGAAAGGCTCTTCACCAGACGTTCGCCGGTGTCCACGATCTTGTTCGTGATGTTGGTCAGTGCGGCCACAGCCATCACGTCCAGCGCGTTGAACTTCACCTTCAGGGTGTCCAGTGCGCCTTCCATCTCGTCGAAGTTCACGTTCCGCTGGGCTTTTTCGATGTTTTCGAAGCCCTTGTCCACGTCCTTGAACTGCAACTTTTCCTTGAGCCGGTCCAGAGTCTTCATGCTCTCGCGCGTGTTCTTCTCAAACTGTGCGTTGTCAAACCGCATTTCGACCACGCGCTGGTCTACTTCTCTGCTCATCCTCTCTGCACCTCCCTCCATGCTTTGCGGGCGATTTCCTCAAAGATCGGCTTCATGGCCGGGTTGATATAATCAACGCCTTCCACATAGCCGCCGTTCCGTGTGCTGTGCCCGTACTGTAAAATGACCGCGATCGGTACGTCGTCCACGACGTTCGTGTTCGACCAGGTGATCACGATGCTGTCGGCCCCTTTTGTCACCCGGTAATTCCAGCTCGCGGCGGTCTTTCCGGTGTCTTTCGGGGTCGCCTCAGCCAGCGCTGCCACGCCCTTTTTGCCGTACTCGTCCAGCACCGCATCCAGGTCCATCCGGCTCACCCGCTTCAAAAATCCGCTCGTCTTCTTAAACTTTCCCTTCTGACGAAATACAATGATTTTTGGCATTCATTACCCTCTCGCGCCATATTTCTTCATCCGCGCTGCATTCAGCTCTCTGCGCTGGCGCAGTGCGTCTTTCCGGCTCATCTTCCGGGGCGGAGCCTGCTCTTCCTGACAGACCCGGATCAGGGTCATCAGGCGGTTCAGATGCCACCGCTCGCATTCAATGGGAACCCCGGCCTGGAACATCCGGGAATATAACACCTCGCTCGTCAGCACCTTCCCCGTGCCGGGCGGCCGCCTTCTTGCGCGGCGCTTTGCGGTTCCATTTTGATTTTTTTCGCCCGGTCTCCCTTCGCCTGCAAACCAGGTCGCGGTCATCGGGTCTTCCATATATCGGTAAATAGCATTCAGGTTTTCCACCGTCAGCCGGGCGTACACCGTCGGGTCCACGCCCTGAGTCACCGTCATGCAGCGCACAAAGTCCTGCATCTGTTCCGGTGTCTTTTCGATGCTGTCGTCGAAAAACGGGATATGCCACTTGCTTTCCCATTTGGACAGGGAGACAAGCGAATACTCCAGCCGCAGCGTCACCGCCTTCGTGCTGGTAAATTCCGCCCGCCTCGCATCCCAGAGCTCCTCGCCGGGAATTGTGATCTCAAACATTCGCCTTATCTCCCTGTGGTTTCAAATGTGGGTCAGCCCTGTGCAGAGCTGGTCACTGCCAGCGTCACGGGCACGGCCTGCGCTGCCGGGTTTGCACCGGGCTTTGCGCTGAACTTGCCATTCGGGGCAAGTGCGTTGATGAACTTGGTGGCCTTTTCGGTGTCGGTCGCCAGCGACATGTAGAAGTCAGAAAATGCCTGGGTCGCCGCAAAGTTTGCGAAGATCTCCGGGCTCTTCATGAACCGGCGGCCGTCGGCGCTCTTCTCGCCGTAGGCCTTCTCGATCACGGTCTTGAACAGTTCCACCAGCTCCTTCTGGCTCTTCGCCTTCACGATGCGGTCGATGTACTCCTGCAAGCCGCCCTCCACAGAGAGGCTCCATTCGGTGATCTCCGCCTCAGTCAGGTTGAAGTAGAAGTTTTCGGTGCGCTCCACACCGTCAAAGTCGGTGTAGGTAATGGGTTCACAGATCATGGTTTTTCTCCTTTCAATAACTGCCTGCCCGCTGGCGCGGAGCCCGGCATTTCACGCCCCGTCGGGCTTTTTCGTCCAGCACTCGCAATACCGCCTTGCCAATGGCTCCCCTATTAGGGGAGCTGGCGAGCGGGGCGAGACTGAGAGGTTACGCAGCGGCCTTCAGCAGCTCGATGACCTCGTCCGGGGTCGGCAGAGACGCGGTGGTGTTCTCGGTGCCGTACAGCTTGTCCTCCAGGGCCTTCAGCTTGGCCGGGTCGGTCTTCAGGCTGTTGATCTCCATGTGCGCAGTGGGCTTGTAGCCTGCCACGTTCACCGGGGTGGTGTCGCACTCCCAGCTGAAGGTGATGGCATCCGGGCTGTCGTTCACGGTCTCGTAGCTCTTCTCGCTGGGGGAAGCGGTCGAGTTCCATGCGATGTGGATGATGTAGCCGTCATCGTCGTCCATCACGGTGTCGTTGCCGATGCTGGTCACCCAGCTGAAGCCGAAGGGCAGACGGCGCTGCTGGCCGATGGTCACGCCGGGCACGATCTCCGCGCTGCCGTCGCAGGCCTCGAACTCCGGCGGATACATATAGGACTCAATGGTGTACTTGAACTCTTCCGCCGCGCGGAGACCTGCGTACACCATATCGTCTGCGTGCAGCTTGGTCAGGTCTGCACCGTCGGGGCTCTCGGTCACGGCGGTAAGGCCGTTCCAGACCACGCCCTTGGGGTAAGCGCCCTTGTTGTCCATCGGGTACAGCACGCCGTGCTTGGTACCAGTGTGGTAAAAGCGCTCACCAGTCTTATCCCATTCCAGTCTTGCCATAGGTTCATCCTCCTTAGTAGTAGATGGTAAATGTGTCATGATACAGCCCGTCCGAAACGAAGTGCCGGTCGTGCCCGCACCTCGGCAGGCGCGAAGCCGCCAGCACCATCGGGCTGTCCGGTTTCGGGTCGATCACCGTCAGGGTATAAAAAAGCGCTGCAGATAAACGTTGTCATCCGCAGCGACATTTCTGATCTTGCTCCGCTTGTAGCAGATGCAGGGGTAGTTCATCGCCAGTCCGTTCTTCGGCTGGTAGTAGACGTTCTCGCTCCCGCACCGCTCTTTCACAATGGCGCGCAGCAGCTTGTCCAGCGCCAGGCGCCGGTCCAGCAGGGTATCAGCCATGGTATTGCCCTCCCAGTGTCAGGATCAGCCGCGGGAACTGCACGTCCACGTTGTCGATGATCCACTTTGCGCCATAGAGCGTCGCATACCGCATGGCGTAGAAATGCTCCTGCGCAAAGGGGTCTGCCAGGATGCTCAGCTGGTTCGACACCGTCGTTTCGCCGTTCACCTGGTCACCCAGATCAAAACGGCGGGTGTTCCGCACAAGGTCCCCATAGTAGTCCCGCTCCGTCATGGTCTCTTCGTATACGCTCGGTTCTGTCTCCAGCGTCTCGGCGTATCCGATCTTGCCAAACCACTTGCTCATTGCATTTCACTCCATTTTGAATCGTTCAGTACAGCACCGTCCGGTCGAGCACTGCATCGTCCAGAACGGCGGCCCTTCAAGTCTGGTCGGCATCTGCGGCGGTGCAGGTCACAGCGGTGGTGCCGTCGGTCACGACCACACCGGCCGCCAGCAGCGCCACCGGCAGGTAGGTCTTGTCCGCACCCATGACGAGCAGGCGGCCCAGCTTGAACGCCTTCTCCACGTCGGCCTTCTTTGCCTGGGTCTTGTGCGCCTCATCCTCATACAGCTTCTTGTCGGTGTGCAGGTAGGCAACGTAGTTTGCCACATGCAGGTCATAACCGGTCTCATAAATGGTTTTCAGCATAGCTCAATTCCTTTCTGCCTGCCCTCTGTCGCAGGGCCCGGCGTAAACCCTCTCCGTCTCGCTGCGGTTTTACGTAGCAAACTCGATGGCCATCGCGCTGAAGGGCACCGCCAGTGCGCCGGAGCAGCGGGTCTCGATCAGGTACTTCTGGGCGTTGTAATCGATGTCGAAGTCGTCGAACATCGCAACCGCACCGCCCTTGTCGGCACCCACGGTGTAGTCGGCCAGGTTCACGATCACGCCGATCAGCTCGCCACCCTTGGCGCCGGTGCGGCCCTCCATCTCAGGGATGGTTACGATCTCCTTCACGCGCAGCTTGCGGGCCAGAGCAGCAGCGTCTGCATACAGCGGGTGGCCGATGCCATCTTCCAGAAGCAGCATCTCGGTCAGAATGTCCTCGGTGGTGAAGAAGGTCGGGGTACCAGAGCCACGGTAGTTCTTGCGGCTGCGCAGGATCTGCTTGATGGTAGCCTGCATCTTGTCCTCGATCTTGGTCAGACCGGCAATGGAGACCTGGATCTTGATGGTGAACAGGTCCGCGTCATTCACGACGGGGCGGATGCAGTTCTCGTCGATCTTGTCCTCGCTGCCTGCGGGGCGGCCGTCGCCCAGAAGGTAGCTCAGGGCCAGTTCCCGGTTCAGCTTGTAGCGCATCTCGTTCTTCAGCCAGGAGACCACATCAAAGCTGGTGATGTCGATCACATCGTCGCGATCCAGCTTCTGCTTCTTGTAGACGGTGGTGGGGCTGGTGGAGCGGCGCAGCAGGCCGAAGACCTCTTCCTTCTTGAAGTTGCCCTTGATGTAGCCCTTGGCACGAGCCTCATCCTCGGTCAGATCGGCAAACTGGCTCTTGAAGCGGCTGAAGGGGATGTGATGCACACCGCCCATCACCTTGCTCACCCAGTCATCCGGCTTCTCGATGATGCGGGGCGTGTTATCGAGCAGGTGGTCATCCGGGAACAGCCAGTCGATGTTGTCGATGCTGTGGGCCAGTTCATCGGTGTCAACGCCAGCGTCCTCAAAGGCCTGCTTCAGCGTACCGTGGCTCTTGGCGCCCTTGATGATGCCGTTGATCTCTTCCATGTTGTGCTGGAGCACAGTTGCGCGGGTGTCCTTGTCAAAAACATTCTGCTTCACGGTTTCATCCTCCTCACCGTCGTCTTCGCCGCCGTTCTCCTCCAGGGCCAGTCCCACGAGGGCGTGGCAGCATTCTTTCTGCTCGTCGGTCATGCCGTTATAGACTTGTTCGAGCGTCTTACCGTCTTTCTTTTCGTCCGCCATTTTGGCTTCCTCCTGTTTTGCGTTGTCTCCGCTGTGGGCCAGTTCCTCCAGCGGGTTGCCATCCGGGTCTATGCCGTGGGTCAGGCTCAGACCTTCGTCGTTGTAGATGAAAGCCTCTCCGCCCTCGTAGTCCTCATCAGCGCTGTGCTTGATCACCTCGTCGATGAGTGCGCCGGGGTTGCATCCTGCCAGCACGAGGCTCACTTCCCGGATGAAACCGTGCTTCACAGTCTTACCCACCTTCTGCAAACCGTTTGCGAAGATGGAAAAAGCGTTCAGGTCGCCGCTCTCCACGCACTTTCTTGCGGTCTTGCCGGTGTCCGTGTCGTTGAACTTCGCATAGGCATACACACCGCCCGGCCGGTTTTCCAGCAGGCATTTGCCGATCACATTGCCGATGTCGCTGTGGTCGTGGTTGTAGACCATCGGCACCACCTTACCGTCGCATTCCTTGAACGCATCCTGCGCAATGGTCAGCCCGTCGTAACAGCGGGTGTTCGCTTTCGTCGCCCAGCCGCTGCAATCATAGTCAAACTTCACCATTTTGAAAAATGTTTCTCCTTTCTACCCATTCACCAGCCGCTCCACGGTGTCCCGCCCCGCTGTCGTTCGGCTGCGAGATGTTCGCATTCCGCAGTCTGTCCGCATTCGGGTCTTTCGAGGGCTTCATGCCGATGATCTGCCGGAACTCGTTGCTCGTCATGATCTCGTTGCGGGTAAACTTGTCCGCCATCTCGGCCACCATGCTCACCGGGGCCAGCTTGAACGGGTCGCGGAAATAGAGCACGGATTCGCCGTTTGCCCGCGCTTCCTCGGTCAGAAACTTCCGCTTCAGCTCGTCTACGGCAGCCGCTACCAACGGTTCAATGGTTCGGTTCTCGTAGTTGGTCATCACAGTGTCGTTCGCCGTACCATTCATGATCTCCGGTGTAATGCCCAACTGACTGTATGCCATGTTCGTCAGGTATTCCACGGTCTTCAGAAGGTTGTTTTCGAGACTGCGGTTCAACTGCGTGATGTGTTCAGTGCCGTCGGTGTACGCGATGCCGTATTTGCTTCCCGCCAGCTGCCGTTCGATCTCGGCGCGGCGGTCTTCGGCCTGTTTCTTCCGGGCTTCGCTCTTGACGATGTAAGGCAGCTGGATGATGAGGTCGAGCTTGCCGCTGCCCAGCTGGTCATCCACCACGTCCATCAGGTTCAGTTTCCGGATGAGCCGCTGAACGGTGCTGTTCGGCTCGTTCATCACAGCATAGAACGGGTTCTCGATGATGGCCACCTGCGCTTTCGGCAGGGTCAGTTCCTCCCGCTGTCCGGTCCGGTCGTTGTACACTTCCAGCCGCACGTCGTCGGGGTACCATTCCTTGATCTTGCCCACCCGCATGGATTCGATCGTCACGTCCCCGGTCTTCGGATCAGTGTCAACGTCCACCGGCACCAGCGCCACCACGCCTTCGTCCAGCACCGAAAGAAACAGGTCATACCGCAAAGCACGTCCCGTCTGGTCTTTGTTGCCGGATAGATTCAGGCATGAATTAAGGCCCGAATCAACGGTCTCGTCATAGCGTCCGTTTTCATCGAGCCTTACATGGTTGATGGTGATGCTGGCCGCATCCATTGCGATGCGGGTATAGATCGCGGTCAGGATGGTCCGGTCATTTCCACGGTTCAGCCGCACCCGGTCGGGCCGGTAATTGTATCCTCCGCCGTAGGAACTCTTTCCGGGAGGGTCCCGGTTCGTAAAGGCATTCCAGGCCCGCTTCAGCCTGGAGCCAAATGTCTGCGCCATTTTGATTTTCCTCCCGGTCAATTATCTTTCTTCTCGTCGTCTTTCTTCTGCTGCTGCCCGCCGCTGGCGCCTCCGCTCACGATCGCGTTCGCCAGTTCCGGGTTCTTCAGCTCTTTCGTGATGAACTGCTTGGCACTGTAGCTCATCGCACCGGAAACCGCCTTGGTCAGAAACTGCTTCGAGGCATCTTTCATCACGCTTTTCACAAAGCTCTGCCCGCCGTACACATCGTTCCGCAGCTGCTTCACGTCCTTCTGGAGCTGGAGCCGCTCTTTCTCGGCTTTCAGTTCCTTGTTCGGGTCGTCGGCGCGGATGTTCGTCTGCCCCTGAAGATCGCGGTACTGCTTCTCCATCTGGAGCCGGTTGATGCGGCTTCGCAGCTCGTCGTCCGAGTAATCCTCTGCATTCCGGCCGGAGCGTTTCGGTGCATATTCCACCTTCGGTTCATCTTCTGAACCGGCGTTCCCATCTCCGGCATAGTGCTTTTTGCCTGCGGCCGTCAGGGTGCCGTCCTTGTTCTGATACCGCCGCACGCCCCACTTCATACCTTTGATGCCCCAGTGGTATAGCTCGTCCTTGTATACCTGCACTCTTCTATTCACCTCCGGTCATTTTTCAATCTTGTCTGCATAATTCCGGAGGATATCGGCAACCTTAGACTTTCCCTTCTTCACAGCACTCCGCATATTGTGTTTTACCTTGCGCAAGGTTTTGTAATCGTGTTTTGTTTTGGTGTGTGCTGTCACGCTGGCGCTGTCAGCCGAAATACCAGTGATACCGCCATACTTGTCAGAAGGGGTCCGGATTGTGTCGATCCCACGTCCTCTGGCTTTATCAATATCTCCCTGAACTTTTTTCTGGTCGGTCATGGTGCTTCCGGTGCCAGTAACATAGTAGGTCGTCTTCGTGTCTTTTTTCTTATACGGAAATTCGATCGCTGCCGTTTTATCCTGCTTTTTCCGGGTCATGTACGCACCATATTCCCGTGCATCGTAAAAATAGCGGTACTGCGTAAAACCAAGCTTATTGGTCCCCACAGGCACGCGGGCATAATATTTGTGCCCTTTTCGCTCCTGACCTTTGGTGCCATGTGCCAGATATTCCCAATAATCGTTCATTTAATTGCTCCTTTCGGCAATTTACAGAGTTCCTGTCGTATGATATACTGAAATCAAATAAGTAAGCGGCTCCTCTTCAGGAAAGAAGGTATATCATGACAAAACGTGAAAAAACTATGCTCAGTATTCTGGCGTCTGTAAACGAAACTGTCATCATGCCATTTCAGAACGAACAAGGTATCATTGTAAGCTATGTAGTCATTTCCGGGCTTCCTGTCAGATTTGAAACATCTCCAGAGCATCATGATAAACCCCAAGTGACAAAAGAATATGTGACCGATGCAGATAAGTTATTGTTTCTCCGTCAATTCGGGCAGTATATGCAGGATGAGTCTTTACGGGGATATGGATCAAGCCATTACGTTCCCTGTCCGGAGTTACGTTTTCGCTATACAGAAACCGAACGGCATCTTTTAGCACGTTTGGATGCTGGTATATTCGATGGCCCGATTCCGCACTATTGGGAATCACCGTATGGAGCATCGTTCAACTGGGTAATCGAAAACGGAATTCCTGTTGAATATAAACTTCCAAAAGCTACTCGTTTTTTCGATGGAAATGAAAATGAAACTATCTCAAAAGACGCTCACATATACAGAAAATGTATAACAGATGACGATAAGCTTGACTTTTTCCAGAAATTCGGTCGTGACTTAACTGACGACGAGGCATTTGACTACTGTTGGGAATATACTCATAAACGCTATCAAAAATAGTCACTCAAACGCATCCCGGTTCAGTTTCCAGGCCACATAGGCGTCCATCATGGCCGCTACGGCGTCGATCTTCTGGTCCTGCCGCTGCTTGTACAGTTTCCGGTTTCCGTTCGTGTCCACCAGCGTGATGCAATTTCCCATGGCAAACTGCATCAGTTTTTCGTCAAAGACCAGTTTCCGCTGTTCGCTCAGCTTCTTCAGTTCCCCAAGCGGCACGCTTTCTGTCTTTGCGCCCTGGATCACCTTGGTGATGCCAAAGCTGCCGTTCTCCAGCGCCCACCGCTCCACGAATTCCTTCGCGTTATAGGGGTCATAGCCAAGGGCCCGCACATCGTACTCGTTCTCCTGGATGAACCGGTCCAGATCGTCGTAGACCTGCATCATGTCCAGCACCGTGCCGTCGAATACGAACAGTGTCCCTTCGTTCATGAACTCCTCGTATTGGTTCCGGCGGCTCATCGGCAGCTGGCTCAGGGTGTAGCTCGTGATATAGTCCCGCGTTTTCACGCCGAAATATCCGTTCGACAGCGGGAACAGGAAGGTAAACGAACAGAAGTCGTCGCCCATCGAAAGGTCTGCTCCCATCGCGCATGGCATCTGCCAGTAATTCCGGTGGCGGTGGCACAGCGTCTCCTCGTAAGGGAAGAAATAGGTGTATCCTTCCATCGGCAGGTTGAACCGCTTGGCCAGAATGTCGTTCCGGGCGCTGGGCGATTTCTCGGCGCGCTCCACGTCCAGCTGGTAGGTCTCGTAGCTCACGGTCTTGCCCAGATTCGGGTTTGCCTTCAGCCACATCTCCGGCTGCCCCACCTCGTCGAGGGAGTCCAGCTTGTAGTACCAGATGCTCACATGCGGGTTGATGTACTCCCCTTTCAGGATCTGCATCAACTCCATTTTGATGTCATCGCCGCAGCCGTTACGCACGGTGCCTTCCGAGCTTGCCGCCACGATAAGGTAGTTCTCGTTCTTGGCCGCACCCTGCTCAATGGCGCCGATGGGGTCTTCCCGGATATCGCACGAGAGCCACTCGTCCACGGTCGCCACCGTGTCGCGCCGTCCCTGCAATTTCTCAATGGTCATCGGGCGCACTTCCAGCAGGCTGTTCGTCAGGAAGTTCTCGATGCCCTTCTTTGTGCTGGCCATCTTGACGCGGTCGGCCTTCGCGCCTGTCGTGTTCTGCAAACTGCCTTCGGTCATGAACTTCAGCACAGGGCCTTTTGCCCGCGCCAGCGCGGTGCGCATCGGGGCCAGCACCTCTTCGGCCTGTTTCATGGTCGGGGCGGTCGTCAGCTGCTGGGTCGTCGTGGTGTATGCCGTCAGGAAATAGGCTTGCAAAAACTCCAGATACATCGTCTTTGCCGCCGAACGGGTGATGATGAGATACTGCTTCGTCACCAGCCGTTTCTTGATGCGCCGAGTCTCATAGTGCCCGCCCGCACCGTGCTCGTTCGGCACAAAGACGCTCCGCTCCACGAAGTAGTACCAGCCGAAGATCTCCTCCGCCCACAGCTTGAAGCTCTCTAACATCTTCACATCGGTGCCGTCGGTCAGGGTCAGCTCGTCCTCGCAGAATGCGATAAAGCCGTTCACTGCCTTGTCATCGTACCAGATGCCGGGGTTTGCGATCAGGTCGTCGATCCGGTTCATCTCCATGGAGATTTCCCGGCAGACCGGAATCTCGCCACGCATCACGGCCTCCCGAAAGCGGCCGTAGTAGATCGGCGTGGCCGTGTTCGAGAGTGCCATGATTTATGCTCCTTCGTTATTGCAGCGTGCTTGGCGCGTCGCTCAGGTTGTGCACGATGCCGTACCAGCGGCAGTTCGTCTGCTTGCTCAGGTCCACATCGCTGAACTTGGTCACGCCCGAACCGTTGATGTCCGCGCCAAAGACCTTGTACATTGCCTGCCCGGTCGGGTTGGCCGGGAAGACATAGGCCGTCAGGCCGGTGGGCCAGGTTTCAGCAGCAATATACCATCTGAAGTTCGTGATATAGGCAAGGGTCCGCCCGTCGTAGAATTTGAATCCTCTCTGGTAGGTGTCGCAGTAGCAGTCCGAGAAGCGGGGGCCATTCACGCGAATGTACGCAAAGACCGTGTTCTCCAGCAGGGCCTTCTTGGTGTCGTTGTCGCTGTAATTGAAATCGAAGCACCAGGCGTGAACGTTGTGAAAGATGCTGCTGCCGTTGCACGAGAGCGCCGTCTTCACGTTCATGATGACGATATCGGTGTACATGGAGTCGCCGGTGTCGTAGATGCCCACTGCATCCGGATAGATCAGCGACGTCTCGATCAGACAGTTGCGCACCATCAGCTCATACGAGAGGTTGCCTTCCGTCTGGCCGTCGCTGTTGGTCATCGAAGCGTCGTTGAATTTGCCGCAGATGCCGTACCGCTGGAAGTTTTGGATGGAGATGTGGTCGATCAGGGTGCATTTCTGCCGTGCCACGGCGATGCAGTCGTCTGCCTTGAAGTTCGCGTTGACTTTACCGTTGCCCCGGATGAACATGTCCTGTTGGGGCGTTTCAGGCGGGGTCATCTTGCCGCGGATCTCGATAAAGCGGTTCACTTTGGTGGCCGCCGTGCACTTCAACTCAGCGTTGTCGAGCACCATGTAGCAGAGGTCGAGCACCAGCTTGCCGGAAAAGGCATAGACGCCCTTCGGGAAAAACAGCGTCTCGGCCGGGTGTGCGGCGATGAGCGCGTGGAACGCGGCCAGGTTGTCGGTGGTGCCGTCTCCCTTGAAGCCATAGTCCAGCACGTTCAGCATCCCGCTGCCGCCTGTGCTCAGGGTGGTGCCATTCAGGTCGTATACCATATCAGTTTGCCTCCATCAGGGTCGTGATCTGTGCGTCGGTCAGCGCCGTGTCGAATACCTGGAAGTCGTACACCGTGCCATTGAAGAAACGTGCCTTGCCGTCCGTAGTTTCGTCTGAGCTGGCGGTCCACGAAGCACCAAGGATCAGCGAACGATCTACGGTCTTGTTCGCGGCATAGTTCGGGATGTTCTTCCATTCGGTCATGGAACCGTACGACAGGAACCGGAACTGCGTTCCCTTGATCTGGAGCAGAAACTTCAGTTTCTTCCCGGATTCGATCTTGACAAAGTGACTGCCATAGGTGAACATGTTCATGCCCACGGTTCCGTTGGTCCATGTTGCAACCATGATGCCTCTCTGATCGTTGGTGAGATCGCTGAAGCAATCAAGTAAAACTGTCACCGTATTAACTGCACTGTCAGCCACCGTAAAGGTGGCGTACACTGTCAGATTCATGCCGGTGTCGATGGCTGCGAACGGCTTGATCCCGGTGTCGATAAATGCCTTGTTGGCCGGTACAAAAGTCTTCGGAGCTGCCAGCTTATACCGCGGCGTCGGCAGGCCGTTGCTGGGGGTTTCAGGCTGACTGGGCGTGACAGTGCTGCCACCAAGTCCTTCCGCCAGCAGGGTCTTGACCTGCGTATCCGTCAGCACCTTGTTATATACCTGGAAGTCGTACACCGTACCGACAAAGAAACGGGACTTGCCAGCGACTTCGACGTCGTTGGCGTCGGTCCACGAAGCGCCGATGAGCAGGCTCTTGGAGACTGTCTTGCCGGTCCCGTAATTCGAGATGCTGTTCCAGGCCCCAAATGTTCCGTTCTGGGTCGTGCGGTATGTGCCACCCTTGATCTGAATGGCCAGCTGCAGCTTGGTGTTGTCCACCAGAGTATTCGATACGCTGGAAGAATGATAGACGTTGACACCGAAATTGCCTTTGTCCCAGGTGCAACCCATGACACCGCGCTGATCGTTGCCACCACCATTGAAGCAGTCGAACAGCACAGCCGGAGAGCTGCCGGTGTATGTACCCGCCGCGACCGAGAACGTCGCAAGCAATGTCAGCTCCATGGCATCGTTCACGGTTTCGAACAGCTTCAGCCCAGTGTCGATGAACTCTTTCTTGGATTGTACAAAGGTCTTCTGCGCGGCCAGCTTATAGAGCGGAGTCGGCAGCGTATCGCTGGGGGTATCCGGTGTTCCCGGCTGGCTGGGCGTGACGGTAGTTCCGGACCCCATCCCCCATTCTGCTTTCAGAGCATTGTAGGTCGCCTGCATCGTGCCGTTTTTGTAGGCGGCATTCTCAAACAGGGCCAGAATGTAACGCTTTGCTGCATCCGAGATGCCGCTTCCGCCGCCCGTGTTCGTCACGGGGAACACAAGGTTCAGTTTACCATCCTGAATGCTTGCTGCGGCCTGTGCACCGGTGGTCACCGTGCCAATCGAAAGACCACTGGCATTCTTCATCTCTTCTGCAAGCTCAAGGATGGCATCGTCCATGCCATTGAGCTGGGAAGCATAAAGGCGCTGCCCTGACCTGAAATTGTGTTTCTGATAGTCCATGTTTTGCACCTCTCATCGTCTTTATCCAAGCAGCGCCTCGTCGAAGATCGCCTCGTCCAGCACCGCAAATGTTCCGGAATAGACCGAATCGTTTTTCGCATCTTCCTTGTGGATGCTCTTCAGGCACTTCATCGAAGACGTCGTGGTGTTAAATTCCGCCACCAGCTCCTTCTCAGCATACTGCCGCATACACACGCTGAACTCCACCGTGCCGCTCACCTCGGCCGCCTGCGCGCGGATCAGCCAGGAAAACGTCAGGCTGTCGCCCTCAACGGTCAGGTCGGTGGCATCATAGTAATAGTTCTTACCCGCGGCATTGATGTAGTTGATGCGGGGCGTAAACGCCGCCAGGTCCGTCCCGCGGTAAAGCCGATCCATTTTGAAGTAGAGCCGGTTCACATCCTTGTCGCCCTCTGCACCGATCACGACGGCAAGGTTCGGGATGTCGATGATGCGCAGATTCTCATCAATGGTCAGGATCACCCGGTCAACCTTTGGGGCGTCCATTGCTGCAAAAAGTTCGTCTACCGTCGTCATGCTCTCACCTGCTCGATCAATACCGGGTTTGTCTTGATGCGGGTCACTCCGTTCTGGCCGATCAGCGCCACCTTGATGCTCTTGCCGTCCGTCACTTCGTCCGGCACCATGCACTCACCGGCATCGTTCACTGCCGCCGGGTACTGGTCATTGAACAGCGCGATCTTCTTGGCGCCCAGCCAGTCCTGTTCCGCCATGCCAAAGTGGCAGAGCAAATATCCCTTCGTTCCGGCGATCACACCGGCAAAGCTTCCTTCTTTGCGCAGGCTCTGCCCGCTCACCGAGAATAAAAGCCGTCTCATTCCTCTGCCTCCTTGTCGCATGCAACATAAAGCCGCCATTCCAGCTCGCTGATCTGGTTCTTGATGGCGTCCATTGTTACCGAGCTCTGCGGCGGGTCAAACAGCAGCCGCACCTTCAGCGCTACATAACTCTTGACTGCTGCAAGGTCGGCCCGTTCCCCGCAAAATCGCTCCACGTCGCCGTCGCGTCCGTAATGCAGAACGCATCCTTCGGCCCGACGCCCATCTGGTTCAGGATCATGAACACACTGTTGATGTGCATGATCAGGTCAGTGTCGAACACAGCATACTCCTCGGTCATCCCAAGGAGCTTCTTCACCGAGGTCAGTATACTTTCCATCTGTTCTCCTTTTTGCGCTTTATGCTTTTAGTCCGGGACGCACTTGTTATCCCACTTCTTGTAGACGTCCACATAGGTCTCACCCTTGTCGCCGTTGTGGGTGATCTCGTAATACATCCCGTCCGATACGGTGGTGCTCACCAGGGCCTTCCAGTTCTGCAGAGTTTTGCTGAACCATACGATGAACACGTCCTCCATCGTCAGCTTCTTGCCGTCAGTCACGTCCACATGGGCGTTAAAGTAGTCCACCACCAGCTGCTTTGCGCGGTTCATCATTGCTTCGTTGTTCATTTTGTTTTCTCCTTTATTGCATGTAATCTTCCACACCGGCCTGAGCAATTGCCACGTTCGCCCACAGCAGTGCCTCGTCCAGCTTCGTCAGTGCCAGACTGCGCTCTCTGCAAGGGCCGATTTTGCAAAGCATCTGCTCCACTTCCTCCAGCTTCGCGCGGATATCATTGCTGGTTTTCGTTTCCTTCGGTTCAAACGCTCGTCTCTGGTACATGTTCTTTCCTCCATGGGCAGGTGTCGCCTGGTCTTCGTTCTCCGTCTGGCAGTTTTGCATTTTGACCCGTCCCGTAATGGATGGCTTTATGCGTCGCCGCCGAAACACAAATGGCGTTCTCCGGGTCCAGCAGTTTTTTGCTGTGCTGGAGGACATCTTCTTTTGTAATGGGGTTCAGATGATGAATCGAGATCTTCGGCCGGATCGCTTTTCCGCCCTGGAGCACCCAGTCCGTGATCGGGCGGTCTTCGCATCCCAGGTCACAGCCGTTGTCCCTCACGATGATCCGGTCCCGGAACTGCCGCCACTCCTTCGATTGATAAAACGCCTGATTCAGCCACCGGTCAAACCCGAATGTGTCTTTCCCAACTTCTCCGTGCAGCTCCAGATACTTCAGCCGCTCTTCAAATGTCGCCAGCTGGCATAGTTCTGTATAGCTTTTCATCTCAGCTGTCCGCATACTCGTCATCCTCGCCAAGGCCGTTGTACTTCCGCATCGCCTGAACGGCCTTTGCGTACAGCTCTTCCGAGTTCTTTGCATTCTGCAACGTCTCTGTTTTCGCCCGCAGCAGCTTATTTTCCTCTTCGAGTTTCTTCTTTTCAAGGTCCGCTTTCGTCGTCGCCAGCTTCAGAAAATGAGTCGTCTCGGCGCTGGATGCCGTACCCTCGCGCAGCCGCTTCTCCACCAGCTTCATCGCAAGGTTGATCATGTAATTTTCCTGTGCTTCCGGAGATGATGCTGGCCGGGCCGAAGCCGCAGCCGTTTCTCCGGGCGCGTTTTTCTTCGGTTTCATCCGCAATCCTCTTTTCGCACATATGTAATAAGGTTTACGCTTTTGCAAGGGTTCATGGGAGGTGTCAGGAGTAGCAGCGAGGCCTATCATTTGAAAGGAGAAAATGAAAACAAATGCCTTCCGTCGCAAAGGTAAAATGGACAAACTCGATCATGAACAATGTTAATTTTGGAGGCTTAACATCATGAAACCCAAAAGGAGGAACGATCTTCCTCCCATGAGCCCTTGCAAAAACCGCCGAAGCCGTAGTCTACTCCCCACAGCCTCGGCGATTGTCTTTCTTTTGTTCCCGCTTGACTTGGCATATACTTATCTGTATACTTGTTCTGGAGGTTTAACATCTTAACAGACTCGTTTATTCTGTTTGAAAGGTGGTGATACAGAATGAACGATACTTTAGAAAAAGTTATAACCTTGAAAAGCGATTATACAGTCGTCAAAAATGTTTCAGTAACTCGTGAAGATTGTCTCCGAAACATTACAATGTCTTTAGAGCAGCTTGCGACTGCTTCTATGGACACGGAACAAAAGCAGTAAAATATAAAAAACACCAGTATTCTCAATGCACGGCGAGGATTCTGGTGTTTTTTCTTGTTCTTAAAGCCCAAATATCAATTTTCCCTCCGGGGAAATATCAAAGACCGGCGCGATTTGAGAGGGGGTGTCATTTTTGAGACCCCCTCCCTATGCCTTTATGCGCTTTCTTTGATGGTGTCCTCGTCTTCGAGGGTGAGCTTGAGCTTTTTATAGATGTTTAACGGATCATTCGCAACGATTTTGTCAATTGCGCGCTCAATTTCATAGGCATTTTCATTGTCTGTGAATTGAGAGGACGTCTCTGCCAGCCGCATAAGCAGACCAGAAGAGTTATAACCATGATCCGTATCGTACCGATACCACTGATCGAACTGGTCATACGGATTGTACGGGTTGTCGATCGTAGTCAAAAAGCATCGAACCATAATTCAAAGCCTTTCTGAAATGTTTTTATTTGTTGAGCGCACTATAAACTGTGGATTCTGGCACACCGCAAGCCTGCGCGATTTCTTTGTACGTGTATCCGCTGCGGAGCATCGCTTTTGCTTTGCTCATCTTAGCAGAAGACATAACAGATGTCGTTTTCGGCATTGCGCGCTTTACGATTTCGTCAGAATCCGAAGAATCGAGAAACTTCGTCAACATGTTGTCCGAAATTGCGCCAGCCTGAACAGCTTCCCACTCCTTATCCGTGAAGGTCACCTTGGACTTACGGCCGCTTGCACCGACAGAGTCACGTGCACGTTGCATTTCAACAGACGAAATCTTCTTGATTTCTTTCTTGTCTTCCGTGTTTTTAGGGTCGAGGCCCTGTTCCTGGATCTTCGCTTTGATATTGGAATTTGCAATCAGCATTGCCTTACGCTCTTTGGGCTTATTGGCGATCATTCTGTTATACTTTTCCTTCAAAGACGCAACCTCAGGAGCGTATGCTTTGGCGGCGGATGGACTATACTCCAAGCCCTTCATGTTAGCAGCCTCTTTGCGAGCCTGGTTAGCCATGGCTTTGAGCTTATTGGAAAAGTCTGCGTACAGGTTCTCCTGGATCGTGCCAGACGACAGAGTGCGGGCGTCCTTCGTCTCAGAGATAAGGCTTACCGTATCCTCAGCGATACGTTCCTTGCCCGTCTTGGGATCGGTAAAAGTACGTCCGCTCTCTTTGTAGATAAACTCGCCTGTATCCTTATCAACACGGATGCTGCCACGACGCTCAGGAACACGAACCGTCTGCTTACGGCGGGATAGCAGGGTGGATGCGCCACCATACTTAGTGTTGCCGTCCTCGTCAACACGAATCTGCCACTTCTCTTTCAGCTCCTGGATTCCATTCTCTTTTTCAGAGCGCTTGTAGTCCAGCTTGTGCTTCTCGGCATCAATAACAACCATCGAATGCTTGACTGCACGAGCCAATTCATCTTCTGATGCGCCACGCAAAGTCATATCAGTGATGAGGTTGGAGATCACGCCCATCTCACGCTGCTTCTCTTCCTTCTTCATGATACGCACATGATTGGGATTGCCTTCGGGTACAGCATAAGCAGTCTTAGGATCAAACCCCTCAAGTGCTTTTAGCGGCCGCGTAGATTTGATGGGCACCTTATCGCTGATAGGGATGGTCATGACGGTATCACCGTCGAAGTCGGCACCAGACAGGCGCTCTGCAACCTTTGCGTTGATGCCGATTGCATCCTGGATCTGCCCAAGATTACGCTTACCATGCAGATTCTTATTGTTTACCGTAACAATAGGAATTTCAAAAGTGCCTGCATGAGGATAACGAATCAATGCAAGCTGAGTGCCGTTCTCATAAGTCGGGCAGTAGGCTTCGTTCTCCTTGATCTTATTGATCGGCAGGATAACTTTGGTCGATTGTCCGGGGAATGCCGATGCTTTCAGAGTCATCGACGTACCTTCGCAGGTATCCGCAAAGTCGTTCAGCAGCTTCTTCTTGACCGTCGGGTTATCATAGTGCATGATTTCATCATACTGCGCTTGATAATCCGCAACCGTAAACTTCAGCTGATTCTCAATCAGCTTTTTGGGCTGCTTGGATAAAAACTGAGAGGAAACGTTTCGGGACATAGTATCCCAATCCCCTTCTTCTTTCAGTTTATTGATGGGCGACAGATGTTCTTTGCCATCAGCGCCAATGTACATACTCTGTCCGTTAGCTTTGATGGCTGCACCAAACGGGTTATCCGGGTCAGCTTTCGCTTCCTTCAAGACTTTCATCTTGGGTGTACCGGACGGTTTGTTGGTGTTGAACATGACATCAATACCATCAGGGAGATCATCCGAATAGACTGCCATGCCTTTCAGATAATGGTCTCCATCCACCAAAATACGAACCTGCGCATAGTGGCTTTTGCCGAGATCCAGATCAGGAACGCCACGACGAATTTCCATTACGCCGTCTTTGTCCAGACCGCCCTCGTCACCATAACGAATAGCAACGCGGCTTGAGTCTAGACTGGACGGGCGCTGCAGCTTCGTAAAAGTGTCCCCACCATCATCAGAATGATAATCACCCAAAGAGTCGATCTGGTCCTGATGCTGATAAGCGTACTTTTGGTCAAACTCTGGCTTGGCCAGCACCGTGATATTCGTTTGCTGGCGAATATTGGTCGGCTGCCGGATACCAACGCCATAGCGCTTGTATCCGTATTCTGCCTCCAAGGTGTAAGCAGCATTAGAAAGTTCGGTTTCTGTCACGCCAAGTACCTGATTGGCACCTTCGGAAATATCAACCATACCTTTTTTATCTACTTCTTTTTTCAAGGTATTGGCAATATTTTCAGCACGTTTGGCTTTTTGGTCGATATTTCCGGCATATTTTGACCGAACGCTCGATTCACTCATACCGAGTTGGTTCGCAATCTCCGTCCAACCGAGCCCTTTGTTGTCTTTCAGGTCCTTGATCTGCTCGTATTCAGACTGCTTCCGCAAACTGATTGCTTTACTTCTCGCAACCCGAAACTCAGTAGGGCTCAGCTGATACTCCTTGGGGAGTGTGTCGTTTATGGCATTGATGATGTCCTTTTCGGACAGCCCTTTTTTCTTCAGTGTCTCAATACGAGACAGAAAATCGCCAGAATGCTGATAAGGATTATCACCAGAACCCCACGGATAGCGACCAGAATGACGTTTGGTGCCATAGTGCTCCAAAACGCTTTCGTTGAAAGGAATGCCAAAATAGGCGCGGACATCTTTCTCGATCTGGTTCATGCTACTGCTCCTAACTTCAATTCTGCAATTACCTTATCAAACTCGCGAATCTTCTCGATGATGGGGTCAATATCCTCATACGTAGGATTTTCGATCCAAACATCGTCATTCTGGTAGATACGAGCCTCGAACTGAATATCTTTCGGTCGAATCCCGTATTCCATGCAGAACAGAGCAGCATAAATAAAGAGCTGTTCCATATGCGCAGGAACAGCTCCGGTTTTAAGATCATGGATGCGGAGAAAATCGTCGTTGAACGAAATCGCATCCGCAGTTCCAAAGCAGTTCTCACTGTAATAGAGAACCATCTCAGGAATCATGCGAAAGCCAATTGCGTCATTGACATAGGCATTGAGCGTCTTTTTGCTTTTAGGCAACTTCTGTCGGAGCGTAATGCACTCTGCTGCAAATGCGTGAAGCCTCGTGCCTTTTTCTTTTGCTTGAAAGCTCAAGTACGCATCGGCCAAACGCTGTGCGTCGTAGTTGAGCCAATGATACTTACTAGCTCCCAGAAACGCGTGCTGCCCTGTGAGCCTCGAATGATCGTTCCATTGCATTGAGTATCTCCTCCTTGTTTTCGGGATAGATAAAGGCCGCAAAGCTCATCTCGCTCATATGCTGAACATAATAGTCCTGGTTCGGGCGATGAGATGCTTTTGCTGACTTTTTACCTTCCAATGCTGCCCATGTGTCCTCATGCAAAACCAAGAGATCCGGGATACCCTGAATCTCGTTTGGATCAAGATGAATAACCATGCAGCCAGGAAAGCGTTCTTTCAGTTCCTTTACCAATCCTGTCTTAAATTTGTTTTCGAGCATAGTACAACCTCCAAAATGAAAGGAATAGTGCGTAAGACGCATTCTACTCCCCCCATAAAAGAGGATGTTTTTATCGCGGGGGTTTTTGTGAGAAAGCGTGAATTTTTGTGAAAAAATGGACAAAGAAAAAAGCCCCTGCGTTATTAGCGCAGAGACTTTTACAATTAACAGTATTACCGCTTAGAACCCATCGAAATCATATTCATTATGCGGAACATGTAGGTTTTCATAGCGACCATCTAACCATTCAGGTTCAGGCTCAAAGTCATCGGCATAGCTTGCTTCTTCTGTTGGGGAAGATGCGATATCTATGTCTCTCTCCTCGATTTCGCTCTCGCATTCTGGGCATACCCAAAGCTCACCGTGCTGTTCCATTCGACAATGACAATCCCAGCACCAATGTTCGCCTGTGGGTTGATCATAGCCCGGAGTATGAATCACACGGTATTCAAATGCGCCATCCGGATGTTTCACCCACAGAACTGGTAGACCCAATTCCAAGGTGCTGTAAACCCAAACCTCATCGCCATTTGGAAGAACATCGCGTCCCTCGTAAGAACAGTCGTGTACCCGCCAGTTTTCAGCCAACTCGTCCATGTAGTCCATGCTCTTTACCTCGTAGAATCAGAAGCATTACGTTCGTACACTGTGGTTCTATGATACATCTATGGGCAAGTTTTTTCAAGTCCCAAAATAGCGCTGGCCAAAAACCCGTTTTTCAGTGTCAATTACTATATATAATTTTTCATTTTTTATTAACTAAAAGAAGAAAGTGGGCTTTTGGCCAAACTGCATAATTTTAACGAATAATCGTTATTTTTTGTGGCCGTTTTTTCTAATTTTTTGGCCACGAACTGGGTTTTTGGCCACGAAAATGACAAATTTTGATGCTTTATCACAAAAATTCACAAAAAGCGGCAAATTAAAATGGGTAGACAGAGCAATCAAAAGAATCCTTTCGAACCAAGAAGGCATATAATCATGAATACTGCAAAACCAACCGCACCAATTATAAGCCCTTTGTTCTCTTCTTTAATATCTTCTTTCCGCTTCTTTTCTTCCATCTCCATCCTCTTGAGCTCCAGCTCTTTCTCAGCCTTTACTCTCTGGACTTCCGCTTCGTTTACATACCGGTGCGTCTCCTGATAATCATCCAACCGAACCTTCGTCCCGCAGAACTCGCAAAACATAAAGTCCAGGTTGTCATCTTTCACCGTCAGTTCAGCACCGCAGCTAGGGCATTTTACTGTCCGTGTCATAAAAGCACCTCCTCATCTTGGTATAAGAATATCATGGAGACGCACCATCGTCAAGATTTACGGCGGCAATTCCCAAATAATCGTATTAAACCTTTTCATTATTTCACATCCCACTCAATTATAACATTGTTCCAACTCGCACTATATCGTTTGCCATTGATTTGGACTTTAATCCTATGATCGGTTGAGCTCATCCAGAACACATCACCATTGCCTTCTACGTACACATCCCTAGTGTTCGGATAGTAAATTGTAATGTGATACTCCTGCTATCAGCCCGTTTTGAGCATCCGCACAACCAGATACTCAGACACAGCATCAGCGTACACCAAATCAGGCATATCGCTCGATCCTTATTACTCATAACTCATCAGCCTCCTTGCCGCTGCGTAGAGGAATTTCTTAACCGACCATGTATTCACACGATACTCAACGCGCAGTTTCTCCAATTCCGGATTCGGATACTCTCCTGCCCTGAACTCCATCATATCCATTGCCCTACGAAGTCTCCGATCCGCAGAACCTGGACTACAGCTGAACTTATCTGCCAGATTGCACTCAATATCTGCCAGCGAGATGAATTGATGAACCTCCAGGTCGTGAATCACCAGTTCAATTGCCTCGCCCAGCAAGTCTCCGCCAAAGGTAAGCACAGGAGCCCTCATCTGTATGAGAAAATCATACGTTTTCTGCTGCATTTCTTGCCACCACATCCTTTCCCACTCAGGTTTTCATAATAGCATTTGCGGCATGAACCAGATATGTGGTACCGTCAATCGTGATTTGCAGCTGATCACCTTCGTAGTCAGTCCAGTTATCTACCTTACCTTCGATGATAGTTCCATCGGGCAGCTTAATCTGTGCCCAGGAGTAGGTAAAGGTCGTATCGAACATCTTATAGTTGCCACAGCTGCACAGAACCACACAGCCCACGAGCATCATCAGGCATGCGACAACGCAAATAATACGATTTTTCATAGTTACTTCTCCACGCTTTCCTTTCCCGTCTGGTCATCCTCCGGCCAGTATGTGTAAATATCATCGAACACCACCGGGATCTTGCTCTGCAGTTCCTTCAGCAGCGGGCACATCAGCTCACGCATCTGAGGATGAGCTGCCACAGGAGTACGCAGCTTGAAGATGTTGCGCCACTCACGGTAATTGGCAGTCACCACGATTTCGGTCTTCAGGCACAGCGGCAGCACGCAGCGAGCCTGTTCGGGACGCATACCGTTAGCTATCATCAGCTTGTAGTCCTTTTCGGCATAAGTCATAGCTTCCAAGAACGAGCTTTTGATCGTAACCTCGCTATCGTTCAGTTCGCAATACTGCTCACCACGGACATAGGACGGCCAGATGAACGTAAGCTCATTGCCAAACTTCTCCTTCGAGTAGTTGCAGTACCGAGTGCTCTCCTGCGCAAAGCTCGCAATGCGGTGCCGCACCAGCTCATTGGCAATGGCCCGGTCACAGGTAAACAGCACGGACAGCTGAGAATGCTCCAGCATAGCCTCATGCCCCTGCTTCACCAGAAAGCCCACCAGCTTCTTTGCCGACTCACCGTCCGGCGTGATCTTATCCTCGCTCTTGTAGCAGACACGGGCCACCCGCTCGATCTGCTGCAGTTCCTTGATGCCGCCCTCAGAAATATCAGTGAGGATTTCGTACTTAGGTTCAATGATTTTCATAATTAAATCTCCTTTTCATCAGTGAATCCACCATTTCGAGCTGACTGAAGCTCTTTCCGTTGCCCCTTTGTGGAACTATGTATCCGAGATGAGCCATTTGTTTATGGTCACAGGATTTCACTTTGGGGCACTTCTGGCATTTTGGAGCAAGAATGGTAATCGCTCCAAAGTCTTCGTTCATAAACTATCCTCCCGCTTCAACTTACACTCCCAGTCGCCGCAGATATCTCCGCAAGCAAACTTCTTTGCAATATTCATGCCTTTACGGATAGCCTCCTGCTTATTTTCTGCTTTGACCACGAAACCCTGATGCCCGCCACCATTGTCCGTGCACTCAAACCAAAATGTGTACATCTTCATATAAAATCCTCCAAAATCGAGTCAAGCAGAATCTCCAGCACCCGGTTTATGCCCGCCACCACTCGATATGGCCACGGTTCTTTCGGTTCCACCCGGACAGGGTTATCAGACTTTCTCAGCGCACCATAAAGCCACCTGTCGAACTGCCTAAGTGAAATATCATTCTCCATGCACCATTCACGAGCATCTGCGTAGCTAATGTCACCATTTATGCAAAGCTCGACCGCATCACGCAACTTAGCGTTCGGCTTAATCAGGATATCTTTTTGAAGCTCGTAATCCTCAAAATACAAGTCCTCGCGTGACCCGTCAGACCTGCGAATAACTTGTGCATAAGCTTTGCCATCCGCATAAAGTGTCGTAATATCCTCATCAATGTCAATTCGAGGACAATCGTACCTCCATATGGCCTCAACAACTTCTTCATAGTCAATCATATCGTACCTCACAGCAGAATCCGGAACAAAATGAACCAGATCAGTTTCAGCGTAAACACAATTATCAACAGCCACGCACAGATGGTCACTGTCGCCGCCAGCAAATGTCCAAGGAATGTACCGAATTTCTCCCAAGTCATACCACACACCTCCTTGCAGCATCCAGACGGCTCTCCGCAGCGTTCAGCTCGAAGATAGCAGCCGTGATAAACTCCGGGTCACAGTTTTCAAAGTGGTTCCGGGCTACCTCAAGATCCTGCATGGCATCTTTCAGCGTGTTGACTGTCGAAATCATCGGCTCTGTCCAGAATATCTTTTTGACGAAATCAACGATTTTGCGCAGCATTTCTACACCTCCACATCTTTGCGACCTGACGAGCCGTGAGCCAGCCCTCAACATCATCATGGCCAAGTAGCTGTGCGCCCATCACCTCGATAAGCCCTTGCTCAAAGCCATAGGAACCCCAACCCCAAATGCCATCCCAGATACGATTTCCAGCAGCATCATACGCAATGATTTGCTCGCCGCCATCGTGTCGTCCGCCCGGAAGATACTCCTGACAGTTCGGTCTGTCCATCTCTGGCCAGCGACGTCCATAACTATGCGGAACCTTAGCGTGCTTCAGCAGAATATCCAGCTTCTGCATCTCGGTCATGTGATTCCAAACCCGGAGTTTCCATGTTTTCTTCGACATGTTTCTCATTTTGCCGCTTGCTCCTCCTGATACTCTACAATTTTTGTCACTTCGCTCTGAACCCGGCATAAGAAATCAAACGCACCGAAGCAACCGCATTCCGCCAATGCCTCGGCGATATCGCCCAAATTATCCATATCGTTTCTTGTGAGATTAACTTGAGCGTTAATATCAATTGCTTTCGTGGCGACCAATCTCGAATACTCGTTCAAGGCGTTGCGAATCACCTCAGATTTTGTTTGTCCTGTACGTTCACAAACATTGGCAAGCAGAGCATTTTCTTCTGGGGTCAGTCGAATTTTAACTGCTACATTTCTCACAATCTCTTTAGGTGGTCTGCCTCGCATGTATTTCACTCCTTTTATAAAAAAATAAAGAGCCGCAGATTTCTCCACGGCTCTCGCCTTTGAGTTAATTGTTCTCAATGTTTTTCAACTGCTTTTTCGATTTCTTTGGCTCCCATCGTAAACATCTTGCCAAACAAGTTCCTTTCATTTTTCTCGACATATTCCAAATAGCCAAGAGCACCACCTTCAGCGCACATGATGTGCTCGGTCGCATACCCAAGTGCCACGCCTGCTCCTTCACCGTGCCAAATGCCTAACTTCCAAATTGCAAATGCACCAATGTAAAGCACTCCCGCCTTTGCCATAGTCGTCATGAATTTGTTCATGTTCATAATTCGTACCTCCAAAATATAATTTCGAGACTAATCATCTCATAAAGGGGCCCATTATTTTCGCGTCTTCTCCTCAAACTTCGCGGGCTTCACCGTACCCTCCCGCGCGCACTCCGTCAGGCACCCATTGCAAGGCTCATCCGTCTCCAGCACCCTAAAGTTCTTGCACTTCGGGCAGTAAGTAGCATAGTCCACTTCACGCATCCAGTCATTCATCAGACTTCATCTCCTCCACAATACCATGAGCCACTGTCTTTTTACAAATAGGGCAGTATGAAAGTTTCATATAGGAATCATGCAAATGTGGTGCATTATTCCATACTTCTTTAGGTACTCTGTGCGTATCGCCACATTGCAGGCATTTAATGCGCACTATATCTAGCGGTTTTACTACGAGATGCTTCTCCAGAAGCTCTAGGTTACACTTTGTGCTAAACCTATCATCCAACTCCGGATGGGTCTCCCGCTGGTTCAGTGCCCAGAGCAGGTTCCAGCAGGCAGCACGCAGGTGGTCCTCATCGTCCATACCGACCATGTACTTTGCCAGATGCCGAGAAGCACTGTCCAGAAGCGAATGCAGCGGGATGCCCTTATCCACATTGTGTTCCCCGTACTTCAGCGCACCTTCCTCGCAGTGCTTGCTGACCTCCATAATGCCATACCAGGGCAGAAGATCCATCCGCCCCTTCCCTGTGTGCATGTCACGTTTTGCACCAGTTTCAAATTCGGTGCGATCTCCAGAATCTTTAATCATTTCCTTTTCCTCCATGTGTAATAAACAGCATAAAGCTGGTTGTGTTCTTTTAGTCTATTGACAATTTGTTTGCCGATTTCGATATGCGCTCTTGGAGCAAATAATTGTTCTGGAGCATTGATGCAACAGTAGCGCTCACGGAAAGGAATATGTTTTTCGCTTCGATCAACCAAGAAACGACCTGTAAAAACACCGTCATCTCTGATGCAGAGATATTTCCAAATAGCAGACAGTGGGCTGCTGTCGTAAGGAACAAATATCGCATTGTGCTCTCCAAAGTGCGTTACACGATGGCAATTAGCATTGATAACTTTGACAAGCTTCTTTCTGATTTTCTTTGAAATATTTCCCATTAGCAGAACCTCCTGATTCTCCCCTGCATAACCTTGTTGGGAATATCCAGCCACCGGATTTTGCATTTGTCCTTGTAGTCAGGGCGCAGCTTCTGCAGAATCATCTTCAATGGCTGCCTCTTAATTTCTTCAATCAAGTCCATGAGACAAGCCGTTACTTTCTCGAAGTATTCTGCAATCGCATTTAAGGCATCTGCTATTTTCTCCCAGGTCGTCGCAGTAAGCCTTAAAGAATCATAAATATCGCGCTTGGCACCGGTTTCAAACTCCGTGCGATCTCCAGAATCTTTAATCATTTGTCTTCCTCCTTTTTGAATCCTTGAAAGTCTCCTATCCCCAAGCTTCCGTCTTTACAATGGTGAACGTCACGTACATGCGCACCAATTCCGCAGCCCTTCGGATACCATTTGCCATCATAGGCTGCACCCGAAACGGATTCAATTGCCGTGTTTTCACTAGCAGTCGCAATAGACTCAAATAATTCTCCACACAAGCGGCACTTGTAAATTCCATGAAACAGCGCCATTAGTTTTCCGCCTCCAACTTTTCAATAATTTTCCCAATCGCGCCAATAACATAATTTCCAAGGAAATTCTGAAAAGCAGCATCATAGGTGGCGCGAAGCATCATTTTGAGTGCCAACTCATCAGAAACTGCGTAATCAGTCATTTCTTTGTTGGCTTTTTCTACGATTTCCTTGGTAAACAGTTCTCGAATATCATTACTCTCCATAAAATTTCCTTTCGTTAAATGCCTTCTTCGAGTTCAGTGCCCTCGAAATTGCCAGATCAATCCCTGCCCGGCTCTTCATGTGGTAGTACCAGAGATCCTTATACGGTGTGTTCAGTCGGTCGATACGCCCAGACGCCTGTTCCATAATCTTGTAGGAGTAGTTCTGACTGTAAAATATAATTGTGTCTGTCTTGATACAGTTCCAACCCTCAGCACCGGCATTGTATTGCACCAAATATACCCATCGCTCTCCATCCGGAATCGGTTGATGCTTATGCCCGTTCCATTGTGCTACTTCCACGCCTTCGTCATAGGCCAGATTCAGCAGAATATCCAGCTCATAGTCAAAGTTGTAGAAGATGATGACTCTGGACCGGGTCATGCAAATATCCAGCACTTCCCGCTGGCGGCTCTCATCCGAATTGACGAGCTTCCGCAGCAGATAGCAGAACTCGCTGGCTGTCTCGATTGGCTTGTTCTCCCAAAGATTCCACCGGTTCTTGCAGATTGACATGTATTTCATCTTGTCATAATCTACGAAAATATTTTCATGGTGAGACACCGTCGAACGTTCAAAATCCATATCGACCAGGACCCGTTCCCGCAGCCTTACCAGACGCTGGGTATTCAAATATCGGTCGATCTTCGGATATTTTGTGCAGAATTGGCTATAAACCACATGCTGGTTATTGAAGTCTGACCGGTTACGGTAAAATCCATTTGCAATGAACACCGGAATATAATCTGTCCAGCAATCGCCGGGGGTCGCGCTGAGCAATATCCATTCATTGCTCTGCGTGATTTTCAGGAAAGCCTTTACCCATGTGCCCTTCCCGACGACTCGCTGCTCGTCAAATATAAAGAACGAATTCTTTACACCAGCATACTTTCCAATGTTATTCCAGGAATCTACAATGACGGTATGCTCGTAAACATCATGCTCTTTATCCGTAGACATGTAGAAATGGGCCAGTTCTTCATCCCATTCGCCAGTATCTCGTTTACGAGCGGTCGTGATGATGTACAAATCCGGTGGTTCTGTCATCTTAACGTAATTTTCCGTGTTCACCATCCCATCAAATAGCGTATAATAGAACGCCAAACTGGTTCTCGATTTTCCGCTTCCTACGCCTCCACATAAGATGCAGCCAATTTTCATCCGTTTGAGTGCATCCAGCTGGTAGTCGTAGAGCGTTACGCCTGCCATCAGTGTAATTACCTCCATTCCGTGTGCACATGGATCGAAGTTTTTCTACAATGATTTTCGTAGGCCAGCAGTGCGATAGTCGCCTCCTGTTCGTCTTCGCCTTCACCATAGACCGTGTAAGCAAAAATCTCCTTGCCGTTTTTCGTAAAGACCTTCCACTCTTTCTTAGTAGAGTCCGTGCTTTTTGCAGTAGGACGCATATTGCAAGCCCTCCTTATCAGCTTCGCGCATGATATCCTGAAGTGTAAGTTTCTTCGGCTTCGGTTCGTCTTTTTTCAGGAACCGCGCCTTTCTGCATTTCTCGCAGTACCTTTGGCCAGGATAAACGGCGTACATCATCACCCCGCAATCCATACATGGCTTGTCGATCTTCCAAGCTTTTGCCACAAATATCAGTCTCCTTTTGCTTTGAGTATTTGCGAGTCATGCGGGAATCGAACCCGCCGTACAGCCCATGCTAATGACTCAAATAAAAGAGCCGCAGATTTCTCCACGGCTCACGAAATTATTGCGATTACTGCTTCGGCTTCATACACACAATATATCTTTTACCGTCCTCGTCCTCAAGCAGACCATAGCAGCGGCGAAACATCCTGGTGTATTTCTCGATCATTTCAACCGAAAGAGAGCCAAAGTCATCTTCGGTCAAGCCTACAATCAGAAATGCACCAGCCACATAGTCGTACATCTGAGCGTCAGCGTTATAAAGCGGCCGGTTGAACTCCAGGCCCTTGAGTTTGCCCTCATCGTTACAAATAAGAGCAACTTTGTCGTCCCACGGGTAGGTTGCTTGAATCAGGCCACCGACCTCTTTCTGCAGAGATTCCAACGAGCCATCAATGTCGATGACCTCCGGTCGGCACATCGGTTTGATGCGCAATACTTTCATAGCTCTTCTCCTTTATTAAAAATATAAGTCTGAGCTGCTGCCTCTGAGAACGCCATTTGCGACGTGGGCACTCACCGGCTGGAGCATTCGACTAGGGACTGACCCCGGCACTCGAAATATCATTTAATAGATTTCAAGGTTCGCGATGCGTTCATCACGACGCTTCTGCTCGATGATATCAGGAGCGACATAGCTGACATTCACCAGATAGGACGGGATGCTGTAGTTTTTTGCAACGAGATTCTCGATGATGCAACCGCGATATCCCTTATCCTCATCGTAAATACCGATGAAGCGGTCTGCTTCAGACAGTTTCTTGATGCTCTCACCGAGATACCAAATCGCCATATTGGTGTTCTCCGGAGGATCATCCTCAAAATAAGTCGGAATCACCTCCAGCTCTTCGCCAAAGACTGCTTCTGCAATCCGGTGCATCTGCTCCATCGATGCCTTGATATCGTATTCCGTGCGGTTGCGCATAGGAACGCTAATAAACAGTTTCTTCATACGCGCCTCCCTTAGAACGGCATGTCGTTCGGGTCGCTCGGCTCGGCCATGTCTGCTTCCGGTGCAGCATAGCGCGCATACCGTTCTGCATACGGATCGGCATCTGCATCCTGCTCGACATACATAACGTCGGCATACAGGCTGTACTCGCCCGGAGTGTTGCGCTTCTCCACGAGATTGGCCTGAACGCAGACATTCTTGACCCGAATGAAATCAAGCTGGCTGATCGTATCAATGTCACAGAGCAGACGCTTGCCGGTGGTAGTGATCCAGTACACGTGCGGCGGCCACTTGGACTCCATGTTGATCGTCACCGGCACGAAGTAGGTCGGAACGAACGGCTCGTCGTAGGTACGCTCAGGATTCGGCTTAGTCTGCCGTACCTTCACACCGAGAGCCACCAACTGATCGGCCAGTTCCTGCGTAGGAATGACCACATTGACGCGGCGCTTGTCCGAGCCAAAGCGGTCGCGGCTGGGATCACCAGAGAAATTGGTGGCATAGATGAAACGTGTATCGTCAATATTGACTTTCTGACGCTTAGTGTACATAAATATCAGTCTCCTATTTTTACTTATTGACTTTCTCTTCGAGAATTTCCAGATTGGCAGTAAGCGCTGCCATTTTAAGAAGCATGGTCACGCTGTTACCGTTTGCTGAGGCAGCGATAAAGTCTTTCAAAGCCTTATTGGCCTTGAAAACATACTCTTTCAGTACATCCTGATTTGCGGATCGATCCGGCGAAACAACAGTGCTTGGGCACTTATACTCGCTCTTCTCAATCCATGTCTTGATTTCCTTGTAGAAATCATCGCTGTTGCTGGCGCAGCGCTTCGCAATAGCCATGGTCAGTCCCTTCTCAGGGTCAAACCCATCCTTTACATTGCACTTCACAACGGTTTTGCTACCATCCGTCCAGAACACAATGGTTGCGGGGGGATTGAAGATCACATTCTTGATACTTGGTGCAGTCATATTGGTTTCCTCCTTCTTTTTGGCTGCCTCTTCCATCACACAGTCAGCCCAGTGCATATAACGCATAGAATCGAGCACCGACCCTTCCCGCTTCCGAATACGCCAGTCACCCTGACGGTCACGCAGAAGATCACCCGGATTGAACTGGAACGTTCTTCCGTCTTCCAGCTCAATATTCATTTGAACAGAACCCAGTTTAGTGTAAAAGTTATTGACAAACCCGATATGATGGCCATAGGGGTCATACAAACTTCCATGACACATAAAATATCACCTCACTTCAAAATTTCTTGCAGCTTCATCCTGAATATCATTCCAGGGAGGAGTCCCAGAATCATCTGCGGCGAACCATTCGAAGTCGCCGTATTTGGAGATCTCATCGACAGCTTCATTGACTTCCTTGTCGAAGTATGCCTTGTCGATATCGTCCTCCATGTGGAGTGAATAGACCGCCTCGCTTTCCAGCCAACGGTAATCCTTTGCTCCGGTCACAGAAGCATATTTCCGTTCACCGGTATCACTCAGGCCCGCTTCCCGCAGCAGCAGAGCACCACCCTTTCCCGGAATAATGGGGCAGAACTGACCGACACGTCCCACAAAAATATAATTGTGTTCGCCTTCGGGCAGGTCCTCATTTTTATCCAGATAGATGGCACCCTTCGACACAGTTTTGGTCTCGCAGAGGTCAGGAAACTCGATGGGTTCCTTCGAGAAGAGCGTCTTGAAGACATACGGCACCTGGAACTGTGTACCGGTGGCAGTCCATTTTCCGCCTTTCTTCTCGTTCTTTTCGGGAATATAACCGTACTGCGCTTTTGCCGTATCCGCATCGAGATACTTTGCAATATAAACGGCGTTGTTCACCAGGCACATCTTTTCATAGGTAGCCTCGTGTTCAAACGTGTACCCGTACTTTTTCGCAAAGTTCATGCAGAAGTCGATGATTTCAGGCGTGGCATCCGGGATTTTGATGGAATCCGTCTTGATGTGTGCCACGGTGAAACCACGCTGCTGCACCTCGTCCTGCAACGTGCGCATGAATAAAGCCCCTCGAAGCGCCACAATGTTGTTGACGTTCTTGGGGTTGCGGAACGGGTTGTCAAAGGTCGCGCTGGTCATCCCGTACACCATGTTGATGGCGATCTTCAGCGCCTGTGTCAAGGCTTTTGCCTGGCCAGGGTCATCCAGATACTTCGCAAGTTTTCCTCCGAACAGCTTCTTGGCCTTGTCGTACTCACCATGCTTTACATGAATACGCACGTCCATCAAGTCGCTGAACTGCTTGGTGTACTCGCCAAAGTAATTCATGGCCACTGCCGAATGCGGATGCATGGATGCTACGTCCAGCAGAGCGATGTTGTGGTACATCCCCGGCTCGGCATACACATAGCCGCCCATGCCGAGGTCGGTGCCGCGGAACATGTTGTGCATCTTTCCGTCATCACCGCGTACCCATTCGTAACCGGGAAACGCATTGATGATGCTCTGATCCGTCAAAATATCAGGCTCAACTTCCACCACCGAATCCGATTTACCTGTTGCCAGGTCGGTGTAGACCAGCTTCGGATGCTTCTCCCGCCCAAATATAATTCGGGCGGTTAGGCTGTTGGTCGTGTCGTTGACTGTCATTCCGGCAAGGTCTGCCAGAATCTCACGCGCAATGAAGTCCGCCTGCCGGTCTTTCGAATAGAACAGCGCTTCCGTTGCCAGAACGTCGTTGTCGCAATACTCCGCAACTTTGTCCCAAAGACTCTTGGGCACCGGTTGATCCCATGGAAGTCCCAACTCCTGATGGTGGATGCCCAGTTCGATTTCGAACTTCTTCAAGCTCTGCTTTTTCGACGAGAAGTCGTAAATATCAGTGTACGAGAGGTTGTACGCCTCGCCAAAGAAGCCCGTATGCTGGTTGACGATTTGATTGGACAGGGCATAGATCTGCTCATTGGACATTCCCAGCATCCGTGCCCAGAGAATATGGTTGTCGTACTTGCGGTTATTGAACCCAACCAGCCGATACTTTGTTAGACCTTCGATCTCCGCCGGGGTGGGGTTGATCATCCGGTAGACTTTATCCTGCTTGGCAAACTTCCAGTTCACGAGCAGTAGGTTCGGAAACACCTCGCAGTTGAAAAATATCATGGGCTTTTCCTCTCCGGTCGGAGCGTTGCGCTCGATGTCATCCTTCGACTTAAAGTGCATTTTCGATATGATTTTGAGGCATGCGTCTGCCTGGTTGGTGCTGTTGGCCGCGAAGGCAAGGATCACATTCCGCATGTCATCGATGTCATACGTCACGTTTCCTTCATACGCTTCCTCCACGATGTGCGCAATGAAGTCCACGCTGGGCTTGGTGTAGGGGCTGATTTCCTTGGCGAGTGCTTTCTTGATGAGAACACGCAGATGCCGCTCATCCTGAATCTGCTTTGTGTCAACCATTTTTTCTCCCTTCAATGGTAAGCCGCTGCTGATGTTTGCAATTGGAATATCATTGCATTTCGACAGTTTTCTCCGGAGCGAGGACTTTCCCGTGAACACCTTCACCTCGATGTTCTCGTCATAGATCCGGCTCAGTTTGGCCGCATCGCCGGTGTAAATATAATGTAGGTGGATTCCCGCACCCGATTTGCTCAGCTCCGCGTAGGTTCTGGGCCATTTGGATGCCGCTTCGAGGTTTCGCTCAAAGCTCTTTTTCCCGTCTGGCCCTGGAATATCAAAGTCGATCACAATGTGGTTCTCCGGGACTTTCACATAGTGCAGTCTTGATGTGTCCAGTCCGCCCAGCCTGGTCCTGACATTCTCCCACTTTTGCAGGGGCGTGCCATTTTCGTTCGCATACTGGGCCAGGCAATCCTTGCAAATATCATTGAAGAGAGAATGCTGCTCTTTGAAGTCAATCCAGGATGAAGGCGGGGGGTCATTTTTCGCAGACTCCCCCTGGGAGGTATCCGCAAATTCCTTGAATTTGTCCGCCTTGAAACCGCTGTAATAGCTGCGCACCCGCTCGCCGTTCACGTCGGTTTCCCGCTCCTTGTAATCCTCGAAGTAGTTCATCAGTTCTTCCCGGAAGGCACGGCGCGAATACGGATATGGCACGTTTGCAGCCGTATTGTATTCGTTGTACATTGCCCATGCCCGTTTCAGGGAGACACCGTTTTCCTTCTTGAAAATATAATAGGAATCCAGCATGAAGTTGTAGAAATCATTGGATGCACCCATCATACGAGTCGGAATATAATCGTCGTACAAACGTTTGTTCTTCTCGTACACTTCCTTGCAGTGGAAGGCAATCCCGCCAAGCTCAAAGTCTACCTTGCCCACCAGGTCGAGGTATTTCTTTGCCGGTATCTTTTCCCCGCTCGGATTCACGTCAATGAGCCGTCGGATCAGGCCCGATTTCGCATCGGTGATCTTGACTGGCTTGTTGGTGCCGAGAAACAGGAAGCACTTAAACTGGTTTGCATAAGCGCTCCGGAATTTCTCATTCACCATCATCGTCTCGTGGGAAACGAGCGAGTTCAGCCGGGTATTGTCCTCGATATGTGACAGGTCGCCGTCGTGCTGGATTGCGATCAGCGGGTTCGATTTGAACGCTTCCAGTGCAAACGCATTTGAAGATGATCCCAGCGCCTTCGAGTCGAAGGTGCCGCAGTACCCCTCGAACAGCTTCTCTACGATGTTCAACACCGTAGATTTGCCGCTGCCGGGCGGACCGTACAGCACAAGGAACTTCTGGATCTTTTTCGAGTCGCCATTGACGATGGCACCAATGGCCCATTCGATCTTTTGGCGCTCTTCCGGAGAATATAACGTGCCCACGAGCTCGTCGTAGGCGCTGATGCTCCCCTTTTCCAACGGATACGGCAGACGCTTGGACGCATAGCTGTCCTTTTTGACCGGGGTGTTTGCAAATATCAATGTGTCGTCGAGGGTGTGATAGTTGTCCCGCATCTGCCGCTGGCAGTATCGGTGCCAGTTGTCGATCATGCCGGACTCCGCATCCCACATATGGAGCACCCGATAGCTGTCGTTGAGCAGCTGCTTGTGCTCCTGCACATAAATATCAAGCTCCCGGTCGATCAGCTGCAGCGCATCCTGCTCCTCCGTGCTCCATAAACCGCGCTCTTCCAACCAGATCGCATAGAAATCAGAACCCCGAATCATCAAATCTTTGGATTTCTTGATGATGAATTTCGGGTAAATTTCGATCGTATTGCGTTTTCCCATCCGCGTTGCGATCATCAGGAAATCAATCATTGGCAACTGACTTCCTCCTTTCTACGAGGTCTGTGTCAGACTTCTTTTTTGTCGATGCTGGCATTACCGTCGCAGCACTCGTCATTCGTCGGCCGCTGCTCTTCAAAGAGACGCGTCTCAGCGTTCCGTGCGCGCTCCTCTGCTTCCTTGCGCTTCTTTTCACTCTCCCCCAGCATCGTGCAGGCCTTCATGCTGAGCCATGCCAGCCCGATGATGACCAGATTCTTGCGCATGCACTTGCCGTTCAGGCGGCGGATGGTGTGGTTGGCCACCTCCAGCGCAGCCTTGCTGTTGCTCAGGTCGATCAAAATATCAGTCAGTTCCATTGTCAATTTTCCTCCAGTAATTCGGGTCAGCCAGAATCAGCCGACCAATGTTATTCTCGTCTCGACACGCCGTGATTCGCAGCATCACATGGGAATCGTCGAGTATCTTCTCAACGAATCCTTCCATAGGGATGCAGATTTTTGATTCATATGTCATCAAAACTCGTTCTCATTCAGATATGCCATCAGCTGATACCAAATATCAATCTGGCGCATATCTTCGGTCGGATGGGAAAGTGTAAAGAGTCCGCCTGCACCGTTCGGCTGGTAGTCTCTACTGTCGAATCGGTCCAGAATAAATTCAGCCCGATCCTCGCTGAAGCGGCTGTCGTCCATCGCAGCAAGGCCCAGGCTGACCACCATGTTCCAGAACCACTGGCCCACGCGGTTGCCAGCCGTCACATCTTCCATGATGTGTTCCTCCACACGGAGCGCGAGGCCCACCATCATTTCCAGCATACTGCATGGCTCACCGCCGAATGCCGCATCGATCTTCGCATACGGAATATCATTCTCCGTTGCAAATCGGTAACGCAGGTTGCTTCCATCCGTTGCCCGGCAGACGTCCATCTCGCATGCCGGGATGAATCTGCGGTTGTAGAGGAACATCAGCAGCCGGTGAAACGACAGGTTTCGCGGCTCCCATTCCCCGCAGACAATCTTATAGAGCCAGTCATAATACTGCTCTGTCAGCTTCGAAAAAGTCATTCATCTTCCTCCGATAAGACGTTTGCCCAGCACTGCTGAGCCTGAAGGATCTCATAGTCCTTGTGATAGTTGTTGTTCCGCACATGGATCATGCTCGGCGCAAACTCACCAATGTGCTTCAGCGCCTCCGTACCGATGAGCGTCGGAATATCATCCTCGTCCACCGATTTCGATTCGCCATCGAAAACCAGTGCGCCGTCCGCGTAATAGGTCAGGAAACTCGTCTCGTAATCATCGTTTTCGCCAAAGTGGTCCGGCTCGATAATCTCGATTGGCTCACAGGTGGCAATGGCTTCCGGGTCCGACTCGGTGCGGTACTTCCCGGCCAGCTGCTCAAAGCTCTTCTGCGTCGCCTTTTCTTCGATCGTCTGGTCCATCTCAGCCTCTTTCTGCTGGTAGTGCTCGCGGACATCCTCGATCTGATGGTCAGCGTACTCCTGATACTTTTTCAGGAGCATCCTGTGCATAAAGTAGGCGCCGCCCACAAAGCCCGCTGCAAATATCAACACGTCACGAATGGTCTTGTTCATCGTCTTCTCCTTTGATGCTCATCATGGTAAAAGCCAAACCGCCAAAGAAAAGGGAGACACTCATCAGAATGCCTCCCACGACATGGCGCTTGCGTTTGGTATCGGTCAGATAGTCCAGAAACAGAAACATATTTTCCAAACTGTCCATAACACCCTCACTCCGAAAGAACCGCCAGACCGGATACGAAACAGACTCCGGCCATGGCAGCAAAAACGTAAGAAAGTCTTTTCACGAATCTGGTCATAGCGTATTCCTCCAAAATATCAGTCTCAGATCTTGTCGATGATCGGGCCGTCGCAGTTGAACCGCAGCATCACCGAGCGTTCACCGCCGCTGATGAAGCTGTTCAGAGCGTCGTCGCCCTCCACGTAGCTGGTGACGCCAAAATCCACATGGTTCTGCCGGGTCGGATCGTTCGGGTCATAGATCCAGCCCACGATCTGGCCTTCGGGCGTCTTCATGGTCACACCGCCGTGGGTGCCGATGCTGCTCAGAACGTCGTTCAAGAACAGATGCCCCTGCGTGCGCAGACGCTTGTTCGCAGCCTGCTCCATCAGGAACAGGTAATTCCGGTTCAGCATATTGTCCGGCTGCCAGGTGTCCACCGTCTCGTCAAAGATGCAGGTGTAGGGGCTGGTGTGTGCCATGGCGACGTCCTTGTACTCCTTGATGGCCTCCTCAACGCCCTGCTCGTTGGTGTTCTTGCTCTCGATCTCCACGGCTTTGATGTTGTGCTCCAGTTCCTCCTGCACACGGCTGCCAAAGCGGTCTCCCACGCGGGTCTTGTATTCGCTGAATGCCTGATCCAGCGCGATATAAGCCGCCGTCAGGCTTGCATTTCGCTTGCTCATAATGTGGTGCGAGCCGAACATGCAGCCCAGCGAAGCTGCACCAAGGCCGACCGCAGGCGCGTAGACCTTGGCCAACTTCAGGCCGGTCTGGATGTATGCCGTGGTGATGTCCTTCTTGAACTCCTTCTCGGTGTAGCTCTCGCCTTCGTCCAGCTGGAGCTCACCGTTTTTGATCTGGTCTTTCGCGGCGTGAATGCTCTCTACCGCTGCATTGTGTTCAGCGAGAATATCCTGCGCCTTGATGGTCGCCTTGCAGGCCAGAACCGTCGCAGTTACGCCGCCGATGGCAGCGCCCGCGATCATGATGGTCGGGCTCGCCTTCTTCAGCTTATAGCCGTACTTGGATGCCGTGCGGGTCACAGTGGCCATGATCTCGTCTTTTTTGATGCTTTTCAGGAACTTCATAAATATCAATCCTTTCTATCAGTGCAGCGGTACGGGCTTCGGCAGAACCAGACGGAAGCCGCCCGGAATCCCCTTGATGTATGCCTGATCCAGCATATACCAGCCGTAGTTGTAGTCTGTCGGTTCGTTGGAAACGCCCATCAGGTCCCACAGGTCGCCCACGGTCACCTGCTTGTAGTCGCGGAGGGCGTTGTACATCTGGTTCAAAAGATCATCCACATCGCCACGGCGTTCGAAGTCGAGGTTCTGCAAACTCCGGCGCATCGGCGGGTTCGGATTCCCCGGCCGTCCGTTCTGACTGCCCGAATAATAGCGGTCATAACTGTTCCGCTGGGATGCAGAGCCGGAATATCCACCCGAACTCCCGCGGGAGCGGTCTTCGCCCCAGAGTGCAATGCTGATCGCCGAGTTGAAGATGCTCCACAGGCCGTTTTTGACCATCGGGACCAGATACTCCATCACGATGCGGTCTTTCACCGTTTTGAGGTCTTCCGCCAGAAAATCATTTGCGATCTTCTGAATGTCGTTCTGTTCCTTGACGGTCACCTTACCCTTGACAACCTTCTCAAACTTTTTCTTCGGCTGCTCCGGCTTCTGGCCAATGCTGGACTTCGGCATATCTACTTGTGCCATAGTCTACCCCTTTCAAAAATAAAAAAAGTAAGAGCCTACGATTTCTCGTAAGCTCTCGCTTCATTAAACATTACTTTTCCTCAGAAGTTTCCTCGATGTCCTCATCAACGGTTTCCTCTTCAGGAACTTCTTCCGTGATCACCAGTGGATTGCGCAGATGGATCTTCTTCTTTGCCTTCTTCGGCTTCTGCTCATCCTTTGCCTCCTTCTTGGCCTTGTGCTTCTTGTGCAGACCGTACAATACGGCTGCGCCAACGCCCACAGCGCCAACAATGAGTCCAAAGTTCGAACCAGAATTCGAAGACTGCTCCGTGTTGATTATCTCAACGCTCTCCTCCGGAACGACCTCAACAGAAGTCTCGTTCTCCATAGTAGTCTCGTTCATGTTCTTCATTTCGTCCATTTTTGTTACCTCTCTTTTATTAAAGTTCATAATGTCGGAGTATTACCTCCATAAAGGAAGATGAATTTTTCGCGTCTGGCCGCGGGATGTCGAAAATATCAATACCCCAGCCACTTCGGCGGCGTCGCATAATCGAGCACCAGACAGGGCATCCCGTCCTCATCCAGCTTCGAAGCATAGAACGTCTCGATCTCCAGCGTCGTTTCGGTATCCCAGCCGAGCAGATCTCCGTTCCGGTTGTGCTCCATGCCCAGATAGTCGAACAGGTCGTTTTCGGTCACCCGGAAGTCACTGAGCAGCTGCTTGTTTGCACCGTTCAGGGCGCGTTCCAGTGCGTTCTTGCTCGTCCAGATATAATTCCCGGACAAGCTCTCCCAGCATTTGACCCGCTGGTCATAGGAAATATCATCCTTTTTCAGCCCTTTGGCCACCGGAATATGCTCCGGCTCCGGGCATTTTGCCATTTTCTCAAGGCTCACTGCTTCTCGGATCTCCTGCTCTTTTTCCTTACCAATGGTCTCCACGACCTTGTCCTGGTAGGTCTTCAGCGCAGATTCCGACAGTGTGCAAGCCGCTGCCAGTGCTGCATTCCGGCGTTCATCCACATGGATGGCCCCAATGGTGCATGCAGCGCTCAGGCCCATGCTCACCGCCGTCGGAATATAAACCGGGCCTGCTGTCTTGATGATGGTCTTTGCATCGAGCTTTTCGACACCCAGTTCCTTCTTTTTCTCATCCAGCAGGATCATGGCCTTCGGGGTGGCCGTCACTGCAAAATAAACGGACGTGATGCCGCCGGTAATGGCCAGTCCGCCCAGGATCTTGGATGCGTTCCGGCTCACGCTTCTCCGCGCAGCCTTTGCAAATGTTTTCAGGTTCATGTTCGTACCTCCGTAAAATATAAAAAGAAAGAGCCTACGATTTCTCGTAAGCTCTCGCCTTTTTCAGATGTGTCCATTCTGCTTCAAATTCTCGAAGCGGATTTCTGTTTCACGCTGATCATCACGCTCCAGTTGAATCCGGTAACGGATATATTCGTACAGTCTGGTCGGCTGCTTCTTCAGATAGTGATACAGCCCTGTAAAGCCGTATCCCACTGAACGTACAACTGCCTTCAGTACGCGTACCATTGCCTTGTCCATCTTTGCATAATAGTCATGATCGTACATAAATATCAATCTCCTTTATTTGTCAGTTTGGATTTCTCTTCCATAAGGGAGACTGTATTTTTCGCGTTTACAAGTTCTTTTTCGCAAGCTGACGGCGCACTTCTTCCTGCACCATGTCTTGCAGTTCCTCTTCGCTGCGCTGGTCCTCGATAAGGTCATGCCCGAAGCCCAGAATAGCACTTGCAGCCATCATTGCCACGGATGCCACCTTCCACCAGTTGATCTTATTCATATTCATTCTCCTTTTTTCTCGCAGTAATCCGCATAGGGATCATAGTTGGTATAATTCTCGATGGGCGGCTGGAATGCATCCACGTAGTAGACTTCAAGGCCGTCGTCTGTTGTCTGCTTGTAATACCGGAAGTCGATCCAGTAATATTCCCATTCATTTGCCAGATAATCCATCGACCAACCAGTTGTGTCCCCTTCCGGCAGATAATCCAGTCCGAGGTAATTATAAAGGCTGTTCATGGATGCCTCGCCATCCAATGCAAAGTCGCGGTTCATATGGTAGAACGCATCTGTCAATTCCACCTCTGTGGCATGGAAATATCTTTTTGAGATAGGCTCGTAGCAGAGCAGTTTTTCCTCTGCCATCTTGTCACGAACTTCAGGCAGCTTTTCTTCGCTGATCTGCTCCTGAATTTCTGCTTCTTTTTCCAGCCCGATGTTCTCAATCACCTTCTGCCGGTAGGTCTGATACGTCCTTCCCAGCGCCATGTAGGCCGCAGTCAGGCTTGCAATCTGCTTTTTGTTCAGCGCATTGGAGCTCAGAATACACGCAATGGTGCCGCCGCCCAGAATTGCAGCCGGGACGTATGCTTTCCAGCATATCAGAGCGATTTGTTTCTTTGTCGGTGGCTCCTCCACAATGCCCTGCTCATCTTCGTTGTATTTTCGCAGCGCTTCATCCACTTCGAGCAGATGCTTTGCCTTCGTGGTTGCCCGCCCGGTCTCGATGGCCGTCGCCACGACGCCCACGGACGCCGCCACTGCCAGAATAGTCCCGCCATGCTTGCGCAAGAATCTCGCGCATGTTTTTGTCAGTTTCATTGTCTGACCTCCCATCACAAAATGATTTCACCGTAGAGAAGTTCATAAAGTCGATTGGATGCGGACAAATAGTTTTCGTAAATATCTGCGTCCGCACACATGCTCATGCAGTCCTCCGCGTTTTCCACCTTGGAATAGATCTGCTCAAGGCGTTCTTTGAGCGCCTGAAGTTCACTTTTCGTTGCCTGGTCCGTGCAGCTTTGAATAATGTCGTCCAGTGTTTTCATGATGTTCAACCTCCATTTTGAAAAAATAAAGAGCCTACGATTTCTCGTAAGCTCCATTTCGATTAGTTACTTTCTCTTCATTTTCTCCAAAAGTGCTTCCCTTGTCGAATCAAATACCTTCAGGTTGCGCTTGCAATACCTTTTGTGAAACGTATCGTCCAGTTCATGTGCCGCCTGCATGTGGCCGTATTCTACCAAATCGCCCCATGCGCACGCCATACTTACTGCGGCGAGTACGTCAATCACATAATAAGCTGCAACGCAACCCGCAATTGCTCCAATCAATTTCTTCATAGTTTTGTACCTCCAAAAATATAATTCTGAGACTAATCATCTCATAAAGCATCGAGAAATTTTCGCGTCACAGTATGTCGATACTCCTCAGAATATCCACAAGATCCTTCTTGCTCATCTCAGCGTCGATATCCAGATGCACGTGAACTTTTTTCTCGTTCTCGCTGTATCCGGCAGAAATATCATTGAGATCGACGTTCACGCCGTCATATCCCTGCTTACGGATCGCATTCCGAACCGCGTCCGAAATAAGCCCACGCAGAAATGCAGACCGGATGTGCATAATGTCCTCCATGATGTAGTACCTCCAAAAATATAAAAATGAAAAAGAGAATGGGCCTCGAACCCATAACCTCCACCCGAAAGTGGCGCTCTACCAATTGAGCTATCTCCTCCATAAAGGCATCTGAAATTTTCGCGTCTGAAAAAGATAAGAGGGCGTGATCTTTCAGATATTGTCCTCTTCCTGATTGCTCTCTTGCATCTCTTTCAATGCCTTCTTCTCGTTCCACTTTGCCCATGCTGCAAATGTGCCCAGGATTGCCAACGACAATCCCATGCCAACTCCGCAGCACTTAAAATAAGTACCCCAAGTCCAAGGTTTGTTCATAAAGTTCTTAATAGCTTTCATCATAGTTTTTCTCCTTTCAATGTAAGCCCTCTTACCTCCATAATAGAAGCTGAAATTTTCGCGTCTGAAAAAAGAAAGAGCCCATGTTTTCGCATCAGCTCTTCTCCGGGACGACCCAACTCAAGTTGTGTATAACCGGTCTATCGTGAAATATCAGTCTTTCGACGGCCGGAATGCCCGACACAACAACCATACAATAAGCGTTACAATTGCCATTGCTATTGCTGTCATGATCATCTGCCCAACCGTAATCGAATAATTCCAAATTTTCTTAAAAATAGATTCTTTCATATTACTTCTCCTTTTTTCTGGGCCTTTGTCCCATAAAGCACGGAGAATTTTTCGCGTTTGGACAAAAGAAAAGAGCCTACGATTTCTCGTAAGCTCTTGCCTTATCAAACGATATCTCTATCTCTCTGTTTTACCTTTACGCTTCCAATTGCGCCTACCAGTTTCAACAGTTCAAAATCACGCACCATACCTGCAAAGTCTATCATGTCAACTTCAGCTTCCCAGTTTGATCGCACTCCGTTAGGTCCTCCACAGGAACCAAGCCAATGCATCTTTCGGTCAATTTCCTCCCGATTCATTTTGCTGTTCCGATGGATTACCTCCTTCAGAATGCTCCCACTGTTGCTTCCGCCAGCAATAGCCTTTACAACGATCGTCATTTTGTGTCTCAGCATAATAGTTTCTCCTTTCATGTAAACACAGAAATTCTCGTTTCCATAATAGGAGCTGAATTTTTCGCGTTATGGCAAAAAGAAAAGAGCCTACGATTTCTCGTAAGCTCTTTCGCAAAATATCAAGCTGTTCTCTTTATTTCGATGCTATTCTCATATAGCTCGTGGGGTGCGACATCCTGACCTTCTGGCCATTCGATACCGCTTCCGTCAGGCAATAGTTCCACTCTGTTGAAATATCCATCATTTTGTAGCATGCTGTACCAAGAACCTGTAGCATAGGGAGCAACATCGAACAGTCTTACTTCTCCGGTTTCATAGTACAGTCGTAATTTCATCTGAGCAATCGGCTCAACTTTTGTCAGTCTTGGTTGCAGCATCTAAAATCACGCTCCTTACTTCAGGGGATCAATGCGGAAAAACTGTTCGCCGTTGCTCAACAGCTTCCAGTTCGCCGCTAGATCGTCTTTATGGATCTCCATCCATGCATCCAAGAGTTTCATCTGACTGCGCGGGATCTTTCCTTCGAGAACAGTTCCGTCCAATGCAACAACAACTTCTTGCCCAGAATACTCAGCGTGGATGTGCGGCATATTATGTTTACCACCCATTTCTCGATACATCCGGACAATAATTCCGTAGAACATACATAATACAGGCATCCTAAAACACCTCCCTATCTTATTATACCAAATGGGACTATAAAAATAAAGAGCCTACGATTCTTTACATGTGCTCAAATCAAACTCCTGTCAAATACAGTCTCCCACCGTTCCCGCTTGATGGGCTTCATTCGCAATGCCCACATGATCTGGCGTACGGTCACGGTCGGATATTCTCCATTTTGATTTCTGCGCCCGGCATGGCTGTCGAAATATTCTCTGAATCCCCGCCGCAGATAGATCTTGTCGGTCAGCCATGGGTCGATGGCACTCCAGTAGGTCGATTTTGTCTTCTCGTTGAATCGCTGCTGGATCACACATAGCCCCCTCGCACCTTCCTTGTAAAGGGTACACACACGATACACCGGATGATTGCACCGGTAAACGCTCCCGTAATAACTCGTCCATTCATTGGGCGGCACTTCATGATATCGCATAAAAAATAAAGAGAGCCTGCGACTTTCGTCACAGACCCTCCTCGGTTCCTCCTTTACCTTCTGTCTGTAAAGCCTCTCTTGATCTCGTGTAAACCTTCACGCATTGCTCCGGAAAGCTGCGTCACACCGCCAGCCTCGCAGATCGACCAGTATACGGTCATCCCAATCGTGCCGACAAACGTCAATGCCTGCATCCCCAACTTTGCGATCTCAAGGTGACGCGCCTTCGCAGCCTTCTCCTGATCATTGATGACTTCCTGCTCTTTTCGCCTCTCGTCATCCGTTTTCAGGTTTTGGTCGCTCTCCTGCGCCTCGCCCTTGAGCTGCATGTCGTACAGCTTCAGTGCCGTGTTTGCCGCCGAATTGTACTCGTCCGTACCCGGTTCCAGGTCTTTGAGTTTCGCCAGCGATTGCTTCGCCGCTTCCATCAGCAATTCTTTGTTTTCGTAAGATTCCATTGATTTTCTCCTTTACAAAGTAAATTAGAGTTTCCTCCATTAAGCAGAATGTTTTTCTCGCGCCGAGATGCTCCGGACGTTCAACAGCACATGGTCCCGTCCCCGGATGTCATCCGGCGTCGTGTCCAGGTCCAGAAACATGTAATTCGGTGCGTCCTCGTCTCCCGGTGCGATCACAAGGTCTCCAACATCGTTCTGGCTCTCGCTCAGCTGGAAACCGATGGCCACGCCGATCAGAAGCCCCATCCCAAAGATCAGGACAGCAAAGATCATACCAAGTTCAGCGTTCATTTTGAAATCTCCTTTGTACCACTATACCTGTGTTTACGGTCGTCTGCGTGATGAAAAAATAAAAGAGCCTACGATTTCTCGTAAGCTCTCACGCCTTAGATGTCTTTGCGAATCATAAAGAGTTCGCCATTCGATACAATTACTCGAACCATTCCACGGCAGCGGATACGGTCGATCGCAACATTGTAAGCTGCTCGTGCTGCCTCACTCGTAGCGTAGTCATGTTCCACAAACATCACTTTGCTCCGGCTTTCGATAAACACGCGCAGTTTGTCCGTCGCATCGACATATCCTCTGTCGTACTTTCTCTTATTCGTCTTGCTCATAATATCAATCTCCTTTCGAATTCCGGAAGACATCTCTTCCATAAAAGAAACCGATTTTTTCGCGTTATTTCGCAACATTCTATGCTAGGTTAGAAAAATTCTATGTAAAAAGAAAAGAGCGTATGTTTCCATACGCCCGTTTTCCGGTAGAATCCATCAGCGGATACCACACCGAACATCATTCAGCATGAGGAGTTCTTCTCCTTCGTTCCAGCCAGCATACGGGTCGCTCATCGACTCGTCAAATGCCTTCAGGATCGAATTCATCATTTCCTCAAAACCATTCACAATATTCTTCAGCATAGTAGTTTCCTCCTATAATTGGTTTATTTCTTCCATAATAGGAGCTGAATTTTTCGCGCCTGCGTAAAAAATAAGAGCCTGTGTTTCCACAAGCTCCAATTTGATCAGTGCTTCTTCTTTGTTCTGCTTTTCACCTCGTTTGTCTTTGCTCCGATCAGCTTTGCCAGCCTGACCAGAATCACAACGATCAAAATCCAGATAATCAAGTTAAACATTTTTCATACCACCTTTCTCATAAAGGCGGCTGTATTTTTCGCGTCCAGATAAAAAGAAAGAGCCGCAGATTTCTCCACGGCTCTCGCCTTTAGCAAACGATGTAGTTCGTCGGTTTGGTTACATGCTCGATGATTCCTGCTTTCTTCAGCAGCTCAAAGTCTCGTGCAATGCCGCGCAGGTCATAGTTTTCGAGCCTGAGCTGATACTCGCATTTCTTATGATCCTTATCACCACAGCTTCCCAGCTTGTTCACCAGCGAATTGATGATTCGCGGATCAACATCGCAGTTTCTGCGGATGATTTCTTCCATAAGTGTGCTACGATCAGTCATATCGTCAACACCCTTCACGTCAATGTACATAACGGTCTTTTTTGCCTCAAACATAATAAAATCTCCTTTACATAATCAAATTTTCGTGAACTTTCGTCCATAAAGGAGCCTGAATTTTTCGCGTCATCCGCGTTCTTTGCTGAGAAGCCAGAAAAAATAACGGTAATATTCGTAGTACAGTTCCCTACAGCAGGGGCACCCATTTGCCCGCAGCGCATCGTAGCCAAGTCCCTCCGTGACCCCTCTTAATAAGTACGGCCCGACCGCTGAATCGAATTGCCGCATGCACCCTTCCAGAATATCAATATGGCTTGAGTAATAGACTCGTGCAAGCGCCTGGCGCTCCGTCTGGCTTTCCGGAGGGTCACCTTTGAGGATTCCCGAAATATCGCTGGGTGAAAGCTGCCATCCGTCGATGTAGTTGAGTGCTTTTTTCCAGTCATCGTACTGGCGGCAGAAGTGCTTGAGCTCGTAGTACCGTTCTGCCGGAATATAATAGGGGTTTTTCTTCGAAAGTTTGGCCCGTTCTCCTTTCATTTCTCGCCCCTCCATTCGTAGCCGGTCTGTTCGTAGAGGAGCTTCGGCGAAATATAATAGCTGATCCGACCATACTTCGAGTCCATCTGCCGGACGTCTGTCACAGTGTGCCCGTTCCGTGTTGCCTGGCCGATCGGCAGCCAGCCTGCAATGATTCCAGCTCGCACCCATGCAGGGTCTCGTCCATAGACCCTCGCAGCCACACGCACCGGCACAGACCCCAATTTTAATTTCGCTTTGTCCATTTTACATTACTCCTTTTTACTTATTCTAAGAGCATTTTTCTGCATCTTAGGTTCAAAAGGATATTACCTGACAAAGTGGTCGTCTGCGTGATGTATTTTTTCCTTTTTGCCCTCAAAGGATTGACAATGAAATATTCATCGTTTAACCTAGAATAGCTTTTCAAAAATAAAAAGCCCGATTTTTTTCGAGCTTTCCATTTTGATTTGCGGTATTCTATAAAATTGTAAGGAGGTACCTATGTTAAAACCATGCCCCGAATGTCACAAGAAGGTGAGCGACCAGGCCGTTGCATGCCCTCACTGTGGATACCCGCTAAAAGCACGACAAAAACCGGTGTATGCAAAAACATCACAAAAGCATATGCGGCTTCCAAATGGATTTGGCCAGATCACAGAGATTCAAAATGCGCGTCTTAGGCGTCCATTTCGTGTAATGGTCACCGTCGGAAAATCGCCAGAAGGCCGTCCAATTGTCAAGCCGCTTCAGCCAGTAGCCTATTTTGCAACTTATAATGAAGCGTATCAAGCACTTGTCGAATATCATAGAAATCCGTTCGATCTTTCCAATCTTGTCACGATGGATGAACTATACGCGCATTGGTATGAGGAACGAACAAGAAACGCTTCTCCACAGGCCCTCCGGCAATATAATTCCGTTTGGGCATACGCCGAAGAACTTCACGCCATGCCAATTCGAAGTGTCCGTGCCTGCGATCTCAAGAAGGTCATCATGACAGCCCATCGAACAATTCATGGAAAAGAACGTGCAGCATCTAACAATACGCGAAGCAAGATGAAATCAACATTCGACCAGCTGTTTGATTATGCAATGGCAAACGAGCTGGTAGATAAAAACTGTGCGCGGACGTTTTCGCTCAATATCGAGGCACCAGTCGTCCACAAAGAACACCTTACCTATACAGATGAAGAAATAGACCTTCTGTGGAAAAATATTGATCTTCCATTTGTCGACATTGTGCTGATTCAATGCTATTCGGGATGGCGGCCACAAGAACTTCTGAATCTGAAAACATGTAATGTTGATCTCGAAAAGAAGAGTTTTCAAGGTGGGATGAAAACAAAGGATGGCAAAAACCGCATTGTTCCGATTCACTCTCGGATTTATCCGCTTGTTGAAAAACGCTATCTTGAATCGGTAAACGACAACAGTGAATATCTCATCACGCAGCACTTTCGCAACACAACAAGGGTAATCCAGATGAACTACGATACCTACCTGACCGGGCTGCAAGCGATTGTGAAAGAACTTGGTTTGAATCCGGAACATCGTCCTCACGATGCACGTGTAAGATTTGTCACCGCTGCCAAGAAAGCTAAAGTAGATGAATACGCAATCAAGATCCTAGTTGGGCATCATATTCAGGATATCACCGAAAAGACATATACAAAACGTGACCTTGATTGGATGCGCGACGAAATCGAAAAAATCAATTAAAAATCCATATTGGGTTCATTCTAGCGACACGACTCCAGAAATAGAATTACTGTACGAATTACTTCATTTTCACGGCCTTTTATTGAGCCTTTTTTCGAAAAATAAAACGTAGTTAAAACGTTTTTGATTTGCATCGACTTCGAGCAGTTTCCATAGTAATGATCCCTTTAGAATTTGTTCGGTCAGGGCAGAACGGATTTCAGAAATGAATAGCTCTTCAGCGGCTTGTCGAGGTGGGTCAGCGCGTATTGCTCTGCCACCGCCGACAGCTTGGCCAGACTGCCGACCGAGATCTTGAATGCAAATATTTTTTTGTCGTCCACAAGGCAGATGTGCCGCAGCGCATACAGCGCACCGGCGTCCAAGTTGCACGGCTTCCCTGCCTTCTGCGCACAATCCGGGCAGAGCAGATAGCCCTCCTGCGGGTCGAGATAAAACGACGCATCGTCATACTTTCCGCACACGTTGCAGCAGGCAAGCTGCGGCATAAAGCCGCACTCGCTCATGGTGCGCAGCTCAAACACGGCCTTGATGACGCGCAGATCCGCTTTCTGGCGGCTGATCATGTACAGGCAGTTGAGCAGCAGCCGAAGCTCCTTGCCCGCTTCGGTGCCGGTCGGCGAGAGCGAGACCGCCATCTCATCCAGATACATGGCAAGCCCCATCCCCTCGATGGAGGAAGAAACTCCGTGGAAAATGGTGTTGACCGAAGCCTCCCGGACCGTGTACATATTCCGCCCCGGAACAAGGACAAATTCCGAGTAGCAAAAAAGCCCGCAGGCGCTGAATAATTTACTCTTCAGCCGCAGGCTGTTCGGCGCCGAAGCCGAGATCACACCAAGCTCCGGTGTCAGGATGGTCAGGATCCGGTCAGCCTCTTTGTACCGGGTCTCCCGCAGGACGAGCCCCATCGTTACGATCGTATCCATCAGTATCTTCTCCTGCCGGAACAGCAGGCTGTTCCGCGTTCTGCTGCCTGTAATCCAGGTAGCGGAGGATGTTTCCGGTGCAGGCAAATGCCTGCCAGCGTGCGTCAGCGTCCATAGGCCTCCCCTTTCTGCGCGGCAGATGCCGCCCATGATAGTGTTGCCTTTATCCTAGCGCACCACCCGTGGAAAATCTGTCCGAATCGCGGCGCAGGCTCAGCGATTGTTCGAGTTCTGCTTGAAGCCAAAGTTGTTCAGCAGGAACTCGTTATCGCGCCAATCGGATTTTACCTTTACCCAGCACTGCAGATTGACGCGGCAGCCCAAAAACTCTTCGCAGTCTGCACGGGCAGCACTGGCAATTTTTTTCAGCATTGCGCCGCCTTTTCCAATGACCATGCCCTTGTGGCTTTCGCGCTCGCAGTAGATATTTACATCAATATCGATCAGGTCGGTGCCCGGGCGCTCTTTGAAGCGCTCCACCACAACAGCAATGCCATGGGGGATCTCGTCGCGCATGAACAGCAGGGCCTTTTCACGGATGACCTCCGCCACAAGCTCCTTTTCCGGCATATCCGTGTAGGCATCATCATCAAAATAATGCGGGCCTTCCACAGCATAGCGGCTCAAAGCATCGAACAGCACTTCGCAGCCGTCGTCGGCGCGGACGCTGACGGTATAGATGGCATCAAAGACACCGAGCGCCTTCAGCTCTTCTTTGCGGGCTTCCAGATCAGCAGGCTCCTTGACAAGGTCGGTCTTGTTGATGACTGCAATTGCCGGGCCGCCGCTGCTGCGCAGCATATCCACCAGCACCATTTCCGATTCATTCAGTGCGCCGTAAGGCTCAAACAGCATCATGGAAACATCCACATCTGCAATGGAATCGCTGGCAGTCTTATCCATCCGTTTACCCAGTTTGTTGCGTGCCTTGTGCACACCGGGTGTATCCAGCAGCACATACTGCAGCGGCCCGCGGGTGATCACGCCGGTAATGCGGGTACGGGTGGTCTGCGGCTTGGAAGTGACGATGGCTACCTTTTCGCCAACCAGAAGGTTGGTCAGACTGGATTTGCCTACATTGGGACGGCCAATGACAGCCACAAAAACGGAAGAAGTATCATAATGCTGCTGCATTGGGGCTGCGTTTTTCAAAATAGAACTCCTATCCCTTCCAAGGCTTCTGTGTTATTCCGTGTAGCTGACCGTGCGGGGCAGACCGAGCTGGGTCAGCACGGCCTCTTCCTTCTCACGCATCCGCATGGCTTCCAGACCGCCATTTTCGTGGTCGTAGCCCAGCAGGTGCAGCATGGAGTGCACCGTCAGGAACGCCACCTCACGCTGCAGCGGATGGCCGTAGAGGTTTGCCTGCTCCTGTGCACGCTCCATACTGATGACGATGTCACCCAGCATTTTGCAGCCGTTGTTTTCATCGACATCGTACACGCCGTTTTCGCCCAGAGGGAAGCTCAGCACGTCGGTGGGCATGGGCTTATTGCGGTACTGGTTGTTCAGCTCAGCAATGGCGGCGTTATCCACAAAGGTCACGCTGATCTCTGCAGGAGCTTCAAAATGCTCATACTCCAGCACGGCATTACAGGCACGGCGGATGAGAATGCGCAGACCAGAAGGAACCTTGACGGCCTTCTGTGAATTGGTGATCAAAACTTTATTGGACATAAATCAGTCCACTCCTTTCTTTTTATGCTGCCTTTTTGAAAGCGTTATGGCTCTCAGCGCTTGGCGGGGTGCGCGGCGGCTTCGTATGCTTTGATGATCTCCTGAACCAGACGATGACGCACAACATCCTTTTCGGTAAAGTAGCATTGTGCGATGCCGTCCACATTTTTCAGGATCTGCAGCGCGTCCACAAGACCGCTGCGGGTGCGTTCCGGCAGATCGATCTGGGTCACATCACCGGTAACCACCACCTTGGAGCCGACACCCATACGTGTGAGGAACATTTTCATCTGCTCCGGTGTGGTGTTCTGTGCCTCGTCCAGAATGATAAAGGAATCATCCAGCGTGCGTCCGCGCATATAGGCAAGCGGTGCAACCTCAATGATCTGCTTTTCCACAAGGCGCTCGTAAGTTTCGGCACCCAGCATATCAAACAGGCCGTCATACAGCGGGCGCAGATAAGGGTCTACCTTCTGCTGCAGATCACCGGGCAGAAAGCCCAGTTTTTCACCTGCTTCCACTGCCGGGCGGGTGAGCACGATGCGCGAGACGTCTTTTGCCTTAAAAGCTTTGACGGCCATTGCGACAGCCAGATACGTTTTCCCCGTACCCGCCGGGCCAACGCCAAAGGTGATGGCATTGGTGCGGATGGCATTGAGATATTCCTTCTGGCCCAGTGTTTTGGGCCGGATCGGACGCCCCTTTACGGTGACAGTCACGAAATCCTCCGTCAGCTCTTTGACGCGCTTTTCCTCGCCGTCATGCGCAAGGCTCAAGCAATAGCGCACGGTCTGGTCTTCCAGCGGTGTATGATTCTCGATCAGAAGCAGCATTCCCTCAATGGCACGTGCCGCAGCGGCAACATTGGCGCTTTCACCCGACAGGCGAAGCATTGTGCCCCGGCAGACCGCCGTAACAGAAAATTCGTTCTCCAGCAGACGGATGTTCCGGTCGCAGTTGCCAAAAACAGCTGCGGCGACCTCTACACTATCCAGTTCGATGCTCTTTTCAGCCATACGGCTCCTCCCGAAATCTCAATAGAATTCCATGCTTATTGTACCACCAAAATCTCGAGAAGAAAACTGTGAAAATTGCACAAAATTTTAGCGAAGGAATCTATCGGGCAAAAACTGCCCTCAAATTAGTAAAAGCAGAGCAGCTTTTGCCACTCTGCTTCTTTGGACAGGAAAGTTTCTAACATGCAACAGTTTTACCGCATCCAGTAGCAATACTTCAGAACAATTTTGGAGAAACTCCAAAGACCATGTTGCAAAAAGTGTTACAAAAATTTTTTTCGGGCACTTTGTAAATAAGAAAAAGTCCTACGAATTTCGCAAAATCTAGCGATAATTCGTAGGATTTTTGGAGCTACTGACCTGATTCGAACAGGCGACCTGCTCATTACGAGTGAGCTGCTCTACCAGCTGAGCCACAGTAGCAGACCAATGTTCTGCAACGTGATGTATTCTATCATAAAAGCCGGTGAGTGTCAAGATGGGAATTTATTTTTTGCGCGAACTTCTTAAAATCCCTTCATCTGCCCGCACAGATACAGCATCCCCGTTGCGGCACCGCAGATGGGAAGCAGGAGAAACAATGTGCGGACGAACTGGCCGACCAGACTCCAGGCTCCGGCGGAGTAAAGCGACGTTCCGAAGGAGCAGCGCTGGATCTTTCCACTGACCTGCAGCGCCAGCGCGCCGAACAGACACAGACAGCCGGCGGCAAGCGCGGTCGGAAGCCCGGATGCGGCGGAATAGACCAACAGTGCCTTCCAGTTCAGGTTGGTCAGCAGCTGAAAGGACAGCATCCCTGCCCCGGCCCCATAGAGGATCAGAAAACAGAAAATGGGCAGCGAACCAATTGCGGACAGACCCAGCAGAAGCAAAACGGTCAGCGCCCCGGAGGCGGTCAGAAGTTCCGTCCGGAAAAGGCCCATTGCCTGAGCCGCCGTTTCCGCTACAAAGGAAGTCCGCCAGCAGCTGAGATAATAGTCGAGCGTTTCCAGCTCGCCGGCACTGCACAGAGCAGATAGAACACCCGCAAGAAAGGTCCCGAACAAATACGCACCCGCCAGCAGGATGCAGCTGTGATCGGCTCGCAGAGAGCGTTTCCGGGGCGTTTCCATCGGCTCCTGAACGGCCGGGACCGCTTGCGATGGTACTTCCGCCGGGAGCGGCTCGTTTGGTTCTGGAAGCGTAACGTTGGTCTTGAGCGGTGCGCTATCCGGCACAGACGATGCAGACAGCGGTTCCAAGGGTTCGGACGATTCCGGCTTCTGATAGACCCACATCTTTGAACTCCTCCTGTTTTGCGCTCTCGAATCGTTTCAGTGATGCCGCCGTTCGGTGCGCAGCATCCCGAAGATGCCGCCCAGACAGCCAAATAAAAACACCAGTGCAAACCGCACAAGCTGCATTTCTGCGGGTGCAAACCCGGCATAGAGACCAAACCCGGTCAGGAGCAGTACGAACATCGCCCCCTGGATGGCTCCACAGACCAGCCCACGGCTGCGCTGAAAAAATGCAGCCAGCCACCCGCTGAGCAGGCTGCCCGCGCAGACCGCAGCGCTTGCCATCGGCCAGGCCGCAGCCTGCGAAAGCCCATGCCGGACCATAAGATACGCCAGCCCTGCCATGCAGGCACCGGCAAACGCGCCGCCGATGCCGAACGCCAGCAGCGCCGCTCCTACGGAGATCTTCTTTTGTTCAGACATAAAAACGCGCCTCCCTGCACTACTGTATGCAGGAAGGCGCGTGAAAAAGTACCGGGTCTTGAAATTACTTTTTAGCGGGAGCGTTGTCCATGTTCAGCTTTTCAACAGCGGAAATTGCAGTCTTGGTGAAGCGGATCTTCACACGGTCAGCACCGGTCTCCAGAACAAAGGTGTCGTCCTTGATTGCAACAACACGGCCAATGACACCGCCAATGGTGGTGACCTGATCGCCGATCTCCAGGCTGCAGCGCATTGCGGCATCCTTCTTCTCCTGCTTCTTCTGGGGACGATAGATCATGAAGTACAGCAGAACCAGCATCAGAGCCAGTGTGAAGAACAGGCTGATGTAGCCTTCGGAAGTGGTAGTCAGAAATTGCATGGGGCAAAATCTCCTCTCAAAATTCAGATAAGCTTATTATAAACCCTTCTTCGGGCGGTTGCAAGGCCAAAGTGCGAAAAACTCAGATTCTTGTATCCAGGAGCTTCACATAGCGGTCATGGAAGGCGGTGAAGGTGCCTGCATCCAGCTCATCCCGGATGCGCTCCATCAGATGGTTATAGAACCACAGGTTGTGCATGACGGCAAGGCGCATTCCCAAAATCTCCTCCGCTTTGAACAGGTGGCGGATATAGGCGCGGGAATAGCTGCGGCAGACCGGACAGCCACAGGCAGGATCAATAGGGCGTTCATCGCGCTCATACTTTGCATTCTTGATGTTGATGATACCGCCCCAGGTGTTCAAGTGGCCGTGGCGTGCATTACGGCTGGGCATCACGCAGTCAAACAGATCCACGCCGCGGGAAACTGCCTCAATGATATTGCCGGGGGTGCCAACGCCCATCAGGTAGCGGATCTTATCCTTGGGCATGTGGGGCTCCACCTGACTGATCATTTCATACATCACCTCAGTGGGCTCGCCCACAGCCAGACCGCCGATGGCGTAACCGTCCAAGTCCAAATCGAGGTCTGCGATCTGCTTCATGTGCTCCACACGCAGATCGGCAAAGGTACAGCCCTGATTGATGCCAAACAGCAGCTGATCGGGATTCACGGAAATGCCCTCGTGCTTCAGGCGGGCCATTTCATCCTTGCAGCGCTTCAGCCAACGGGTCGTTCGTTCGCAGCTGGCCTTGGAATAATCGTGCTGTGCGGGGTTCTCTACGCATTCATCAAAGGCCATGGCGATGGTAGAACCAAGGTTTGCCTGGATCTGCATACTCTCTTCCGGGCCCATAAAGATGCGGTGGCCGTCCAGATGGGAGGCAAAGGTCACGCCCTCTTCGGTGATCTTGCGCAGCTTTGCCAGACTGAATACCTGAAATCCACCGCTGTCGGTCAGAATGGGGCCGTTCCAGCGGGTAAATTTGTGCAGACCGCCCATATCGGCTACCAGCTTGTCGCCGGGGCGAAGGTGAAGATGATAAGTATTGCACAACATCACCTGCGCACCGATCTCCTTAAGGTCATGGGCCGAAAGGCCACCCTTGATAGCACCGGCAGTAGCCACGTTCTGAAAAGCGGGCGTCTGCACCGTGCCGTGCACGGTCTTGAACTCGCCCCGCCGGGCGTCGTGTTCCTGCTTGAGCAGTTTGTAGGTCGTCAAAGAAGGCATAGTTTTTATTCCTTTCTGTGCACGGAAAACAGCCGTGCAATCTTCATGAAAAAGCCCGGGATCAGGCTCATCAACAACAGAATAGCGGGAAAAATAATCAAAGAATCAGCATCGCATCGCCAAAAGAGAAGAATCTATAACGTTCCTCCACAGCCACCTTATAGGCTGCCATGGTCTTCTCGTAGCCATACAGGGCCGACACCAGCATGATAAGGGTGCTTTCCGGCAGGTGGAAGTTGGTGATCAGGCCGTCGATGCAGTTGAACTTCACGCCTGGATACAGGAAGATAGAAGTGTTGCCGCTGCAGGCGCGAATCTCGCCGTACTTTGCGGCAACGGCTTCCAGCGTGCGGCAGCTGGTAGTGCCCACTGCGATCACACGGTGACCGGCAGCCTTGGTATCGCGGATCATCTGCGCGGTTTTTTCGTCGATGCAGTACCATTCGCTGTGCATTTTGTGATCCGCGATCTCGTCCTCCTGTACAGGGCGGAAGGTGCCCAGACCCACATGCAGGGTCACTTCAGCAATGTTCACGCCCTTGGCGCGGATGGTATCCATCAGTTCCGGGGTGAAGTGCAGGCCAGCCGTGGGCGCTGCGGCGCTGCCAAGCTCCTTGGCATAGACGGTCTGGTACTGGCTCTGATCCTCCAGCTGCTTGGTGATATAGGGCGGCAGAGGCATTTTGCCAAATTCGTCCAGCTTTTCATAAAGGGTCTCGGTATCGTAATAGAATGTAACGTACTTGTTGCCGTCCTCCATGGTCTCGTCCACCACGGCGGTCAGGCTGCCGTCACCAAAGCTCACCTTCGTGCCGGGCTGCATCCGCTTGCCAGGCTTTGCAAGGCACTCCCACTGGTCGCCTTTGACCTGACGCAGCAAAAGCAGCTCACACACAGCACCGGTGGGCTGCTTGACGCCCACGATGCGGGCAGGCAGGACCTTGGAATTGTTTACCACCAGCAGGTCGCCCGGCTCTAAAAATTCCGGTAGATCGTGGAAGATCTTGTGCTGGATGCTGTCGTCTTTCTGGCTCAGCACCATCAGCCGTGCAGAGTCTCTGGGGTCAGCCGGCTCCTGTGCAATGAGTTCTTTGGGTAAATCATACCAAAAATCTTTTTTTAACATAGCGTGCAATTTGCCTTTCCGATGATTGACACGGACACCGTATCAATGATATCATAAAATCTGTATAAACAGTATCTATTATATTGCATCGCTGTCCGGTTTGCAAGCCGTGAATCTATGTAATAGAAATATTTATTGAGTTCGCTTTCACGAAAGGAAAGGTGCTGGAAATGGAAAAACAGTATAAAGTGGGTATCGTAGGTGCGACTGGTATGGTCGGTCAGCGTTTTGTGACGCTGCTGGAAAATCACCCCTGGTTCAAGCTGACCGTTCTGGCTGCATCCGGCCGCAGCGCCGGCAAGACCTATGAGGAAGCTGTCGGTCCCCGCTGGGCCATGACCTCCCCCATGCCGGAAAGTGTCAAGAAGATGGTAGTTTTGGATGCATCCAAGGTGGAAGAGGTTGCTTCTCAGGTGGATTTTATCTTCTGTGCAGTCAACATGCCCAAGGATGAGATCAAGGCTCTGGAAGAGGCCTATGCAAAGGCTGAGTGCCCGGTGGTGTCCAACAACAGTGCAAACCGCTTTACCCCGGATGTGCCCATGGTGGTGCCCGAGATCAACGCCGACCACATCGAGATCATCCCCGCACAGCGCAAGCGTCTGGGCACCAAGCGCGGCTTTATTGCCGTCAAGTCCAACTGCAGCCTGCAGAGCTATGTTCCCGCCCTGCACCCGTTGATGAAGGACTTCGGCGTCAGCAAGGCTTTGGTGTGCACCTATCAGGCCATTTCCGGTGCAGGTAAGACCTTTGACCGTATGCCCGAGATCGTGGACAACGTGATCCCCTACATCGGCGGCGAGGAAGAAAAGAGCGAGCGCGAGCCGCTCAAGCTGTGGGGCCACATTGAGGGCGACCACATCGTCAACGCCGAGAAGCCCACCATCACTGCACAGTGCTTCCGCGTGCCTGTCTCCGACGGCCACACCGCTGCCGTGTTTGTAAGCTTTGAGAAGAAGCCCACCAAGGAGCAGATTTTGGAGGCATGGGCAAACTTCCGCGGCCCCGCACAGGAGCTTGACCTGCCCAGCGCACCCAAGCAGTTCCTGCATTACTTCACCGAGCCGGATCGTCCGCAGCCCAAGCTGGACCGAAACACCGAGAACGGCATGGCTGTGTGCATCGGCCGCCTGCGCGAGGACACCCTGTTTGATTACAAGTTCGCCTGCATGAGCCACAATACTCTGCGCGGTGCCGCCGGCGGCGGTGTTCTGCTGGCCGAGCTGCTGGCCGCAAAGGGCTATTTCGACTAAGTATATTTTGCGCAAAAGCGCATACAAAGGAGTTTTAGGCTATGAAGAATCCTGTCTTTACCGGCGCGGGTGTTGCCATTATCACCCCGATGTACGAGGACGGAAGCATCAACTTTGACGAGCTGGGCCGCATTATTGAGGATCAGATCGCGCACCATACCGATGCCATCATCATCTGCGGCACCACCGGCGAGTGCTCTACTATGACCGATGAGGAGCAGCTTGCCGCCATCAAGTATACGGTGGATGTTGTCAACCACCGCGTGCCCGTCATTGCAGGCGCTGGCTCCAACGATACCGACCACGGCTGCGCACTGGCCGCAAAGTCTGCCGAATGCGGCGCAGACGCTCTGCTGATGGTGACTCCCTACTACAACAAGACCTCTCAGGCTGGTCTGGTGGCTCACTTCACCGCCATGGCTGAGGCTGGCGGCATCCCGGTGATCATGTACAACGTGCCTTCCCGCACCGGCCTGAACATTGCCCCGGAGACTGCTCTGGAACTGAGCAAGCATCCTCTGATCAACGGCATCAAGGAAGCTTCCGGCAACATCTCTCAGGTAGCCAAGATCGCACAGCTGTGCGGCGACGAGCTGAACATTTATTCCGGCAACGACGATCAGGTGGTTCCCCTGCTGGCTCTGGGCGGCAAGGGCGTGATTAGCGTCGTGTCCAATGTCAAGCCGGAGCTGGTGCACAACTGCTGCAAGGCCTGGTTCGACGGCGACACCCGGAAGGCCTGCCAGCTGCAGCTGGAAATGCTGCCGCTGGCAGATGCTTTGTTCTGTGAAGTGAACCCCATTCCGGTGAAGTACGCCATGAATGTGCTGGGCTGGAACGCCGGTGCCTGCCGCCTGCCTCTGGTGGAGCCCAGCGACGCGCACAAGGAGAAGATCGAACAGGCGCTTGCCGCAGAAGGCCTCCTGAAATAACAACAGAACAACGCACAAATGCCCGGTGGAACGTTCTTCCGGGCATTTGGCCTTTTCGGAAAATCAAAGAACGAGGTAAGATCAAATGACGGATATTGTGATTCAGGGCATCGGCGGCCGCATGGGCCATGTGCTGTGTGATATGATCGCACAGCGCGAGGACTGCCGCGTGATTGCAGGCATCGACCTGAAGGATGGCGAACAGAACGGCATCCCTGTGTATGACAGCCTGGAAAAGCTGGACGGCAAGGGCGATGTGATCATCGATTTCAGCTCTCCGGCCGCTGTGGAAAAGGCTCTGCCCTACTGTGAAGCTCACAAACTGCCCATCGTGGTGTGCACCACCGGCCTTTCGGAAGAGCTGCAGCTCAAGGTGGTGCAGCTATCCCGCACGGTGCCGGTGTTCAAGAGCGCTAATATGTCCATGGGCATCAATGTGCTGTCGGAACTGTGCAAGCGCGCTTCGGCTATTCTGGGTGTGAACTACGATGTTGAGATCGTGGAGCAGCACCACCACAACAAGCTGGATGCACCCAGCGGCACCGCTCTGATGCTGGCCGATGCCATCAATGAGCAAAACAATGGCGAATATCATTATGTTTACGACCGTTCTTCTGTCCGCCAGAAGCGCGACCCGAAGGAAATTGGTATCAGTTCCGTGCGCGGCGGCAGCATCGTGGGTGATCACGAAGTGCTGTTCTGCGGCCCGGATGAAGTGATCACCCTCAAGCACACCGCTTACTCCCGCAATATTTTTGCAAACGGCGCTGTGAATGCAGCAGTTTACCTTGCAAAAAAGGAGCCGGGCCTGTACAATATGGGTGATATGATCGCAGAAATGTGATCCTGCCGGATCTTGCAGCCCGTATGGGCAGAATGGAGTGTTTACTATGTACGGAGTATCGAAGATCAATATTGAGCCGAGCCTCATGATGATCAGTGTGCAGGATGTAGAGTTCAAGGGCAACAGCCTCGCACGTTACCTGCAGATCTTTGCAGATAACGGTGTGGTCGTAGATATGATCAGCCAGAGTGCACCCCATGGCACCACCATCGATTTCAGCTTTACCGCTTCCAGCAGTGATCTTCCGCTGGTGATGAAGGCTATTTCCGTTGCAAATCTGGACAAGGATGCCAAGGCTTCCCCGCTGATCAGCGTGGGTTATTCCAAGCTGAACCTGTTTGGTGAAGAAATGGTCACCAGCTGCGGCGTAGCTGCCCGTGCACTGAATTCTCTGGCAATGGCCGGCATTGAAGTACTGCTTATCACCACCAGCGATCTGGATATTTCCCTGCTGGTTCGCGCAGAAAACGAAGATGCTGCCTATGATGTGCTGAAGAAGGCATTCGATCTGTAAAAAAGCCCGATCGATCCCGGAATATTTCAACGTGCAACAAGAGCCGCCTGCTTCTCGGTTTTGAGAAGCGGGCGGCTCTTAATGTTATGGGTGGTTTGCTGTGTTTTGCAAAAGCGCTTTACAGAGTGACCTTGTGGTAGATCTTCTTGCCCTTCTTGATCACAATACCCTTTGCCAGCTGCTCAGCAGTGAAGCCAACGGTGGGAGCGGCTACCTTCTCGCCATCCACCAGAACACCGCCCTGCACGACCAGACGGCGTGCCTCGCCGTTGGATGCTGCCAGACCAGCCTTGACCATCAGGGTCAGGATGCCGATGGAGCCATCGGTCAGGTCGGCCTCGGTCAGCTGAGTAGAAGGCATGTGCTCGGTATCGATTGCGCTGCCGCTGAACAGTGCGCGGGCAGCATTCTGGGCCTTTTCGGCCTCTTCTTTGCCATGGACCATGCTGGTCAGCTCGTAAGCCAGAATTTCCTTAGCTTCGTTCAGGCGCTGATCCTTCCATGTGCTCATCTCGTCGATCTGCTCCAGCGGCAGGAAGGTGAGCATACGGATGCACTTCATCACATCGGCATCGCCCACATTGCGCCAGTACTGGTAAAACTCGAATGGACTGGTCTTGTTGGGATCCAGCCAGACGGCATTGCCGGCGGTCTTGCCCATCTTCTTGCCCTGAGAGTCGGTCAGCAGGGTGATGGTCATAGCATAAGCGTCCTTGCCCAGCTTGCGGCGGATCAGCTCGGTGCCGCCCAGCATGTTGCTCCACTGGTCGTCGCCGCCGAACTGCATATTGCAGCCGTAGTGCTGGAACATGTAGTAGAAGTCGTAGCTCTGCATGATCATGTAGTTGAACTCGAGGAAGGACAGGCCCTTCTCCATGCGCTGCTCGTAGCACTTTGCGCGCAGCATGTTGTTCACGGAGAAGCAGGCACCCACATCACGCAGCAGTTCCACGTAGTTCAGGTTCAGCAGCCAGTCTGCATTGTTCAGCATCAGTGCCTTGCCCTCAGAGAAGTCGATGAACTTTTCCATCTGCTTTTTGAAGCATGCGGCATTGTGGGCGATATCCTCTTTGGTCAGCATCTTGCGCATGTCGGTACGGCCGGAGGGGTCGCCGATCATGGTAGTGCCGCCGCCGATCAGGGCAATAGGCTTGTTGCCTGCCATCTGCAGGCGCTTCATCAGGGTCAGGGCCATAAAGTGGCCTGCGGTCAGGCTGTCGGCAGTGCAGTCAAAGCCGATGTAAAAGGTTGCCTTGCCATTGTTGATCAGGTCGATGATCTCTTCATCGGTGATCTGAGCCACCAGGCCGCGGGCCTTGAGTTCTTCGTACAGAGTCATGATTTTTTCCTCCTGTTTGTGGGCAGAGGGAAAAATAAAACACCCCCTGCCAAAAATGAATTTGGCAGAGGGCGAGAAAATTCGCGGTACCACCTCTGTTTGCCGCTTCCTCACAGAAACGACCTCACGAGTGCACACCCCAGAGTAGAGAGACACTCCTGCGTTTGTAACGCTCGCACGCGGCACGGCCTACTAGAGAGTTCTCTCATTCGGCTTACAGCTCCGGGAGGTATTTCCCCTGCTGCTCTGCGGCCCCTTACACCAACCGGGGTTTCTCTGGACAGAACACTTCAAGGTACTTGTTCCCTTCATCGCCTTTCAACAAAAGCCAGTGTAGCACAATTCCAGAAACTTGTCAATCACGAGTTTCGCTCTCGGCAAGGCCCAGCATTTCGCGGGCATTGGCACGCGAAAGCTCGGTAACGTGGTCGCCGGAGATCAGCCGGGCCAGTGCTTCCACCCTGCCCTCCTCATCCAACGGATGGATCTCGGTATAGGTGCGGTCATTGGCTACATTTTTCTGAATCAGCAGATGGCAGTCGGCTAGAGCGGCGATCTGTGCCGTATGCGTGATACAGAGGATCTGATGATCCTGCGCGCTCTGCTTGAGCACCTCGCCGATGCGGCTGGCCGCCTTGCCAGAAACACCGCTGTCGATCTCATCATAGATCACGGTAGGCACGGCATCCTTATCAGCCATTGCATTTTTGATGGCCAGCGTGATGCGGCTCAGCTCGCCGCCGGAAGCAATTTTTGCAAGGGGTTTGGGCGCCTCACCGGGGTTTGTGGAAATGTAGAACTCGATGCTGTCCTGCCCATGGCTTGCCAGCGGGCCGCGGGTATGGCGCAGTGTCATGCGCACGCCCGGCATGTTCAGAAAATCCAGCGTGCCGGAAATACGCTTGTTCAGCTCTTCAAAAGCGCGCAGGCGCGTCTGGGTCAGGACCTCGGCCTTGTCCCGCGCCAGAACATACAGACGGTGTTTTTCCGCCTGCAGATGTTCGGCCCGCTCCTGCGAAAACTGGATGCGGTCCAGCTCCTCCCGCGCGGCCTTTCCAAAGGCGATGATGTCTTCTACCGTATCACCATATTTGCGCTTGAGCTTGTAGATCAGATCCAGACGCTGCTCAATCTCGTCCAGCTCCGCATCGTTGGTATCATATCCGTCCAGCCGCCCGATGAGGTCCGCCGAGACGTCTTTGGCCGTATAATAGAGATCGAGCAGCTGCCCGGCGGCATCCGAAAGCGTGTTGTCCACCTGCGCCGTTGCGTCGATTGCGTTGGAGGCTTCACCCAGCAGGTCCACTGCGCCGGGCGTCTCATCATCGCCGGAAAGAAGCGCATAGCACTGAGAGATCCGCTCCCGGATGGTGGAGGCGTTCGCCAGCACCTTGCGGCGGGCGTTCAGCGTCTCCTCCTCGCCTTCGGTCAGGGCGGCATCCTCGATCTCCTGCACCTGATAGCTCAACAGATCGATTCTGCGCTGCTTTTCGGCTTCGTCGGTGATCATGGCATCCAGCTCTTTTTTGACCTTGATGAGCTCCCGGTAAACGGTATAATACGCCTGAAATGCGGCACCATTCTGCGCATAGGCATCCAAAATCCCCTCGTGATGGGCCGGGTTCAGAAGGCCCACAGAGTCGTGCTGACCGTTGATATTGATAAGTCCTCCGCACAGCTCCCGCAGAACCGCAGCCGTTGCAGGCATTCCGTTGATGCGGCAGGTGCTTTTGCCCTCGGCTGTGATCTCGCGGCTGAGCATCAGTGCATCCGAGCGCTCGTAGCCCGCCTTCTCAAGGCTGTCCAGCACCGTACCGGGCACCTCCTCAAAGGCTGCACGGATCACCGCCTTGGAGGCCCCTGTGCGCACAAGGTCTTTGGACGTCCGGTTGCCGAGAATGGCATTGATGGAATCGATCAGGATCGACTTGCCGGCACCAGTCTCACCGGTGAGGACGTTCAGACCCTTTTCAAAATGCACGTTGGCTTTCTGGATCACAGCAACATTTTCAATTTGCAGGCTGCTCAGCATGGTAATTTCTCCCGCATTATTTCTGTCCGATGTGGTGGGTCAGCTCCGAGCAGATCGTTTTTGCATCACGCTCCGACCGTGCAACGATCAGGAAGGTATCATCGCCGGACAAGGTTCCGACAACATTTTTCCATTTCAGGGCGTCAAACACTTCACAGGCGGCATTCGCCATGCCGGAGTAGCATTTGACCAGAACGACGTGTCCGGCAAAATCCACCCCCAGAACAGACTCGTGGAAGATCGTCTCAAAACGGCCCTGGATCTTCGGGTTCAGCGCCTCGTTGTGGCTGGAAACATACCGGTAGCCGGTGCTCGTGGCCGCTTTGACCAGGCTGAGCTCCCGGATATCGCGGGAGATCGTGGCCTGTGTGGCATCGAATCCCTCATTTCGCAGGTGGTCGAGCAGGGACTCCTGACGGCTGATCGGATGCTCCTGGATCAGCCGCAGGATCGTCTGCTGACGCTCCCGCTTGCTTTTGGCATCGCCTCGGCTGCTGGCCATATCGGTTCCCCTTTCTGTCAAAACTTACCGTCTGCCGCGCAGTTTCTGGTCAATGGCCTGGAACTGATCTGCTTTTCCGAAGGTGATGAGCTGCACGATCTGGTCGCTCAGCCGCACTTCGGCGGTGGCACCGGCATGCAGAGAATAGCCTGCCGCACCATCGCAGCTGACGAAGACTTCCTCGTCCGCGACCTGACCGACGCAGATGTTGATCTTGCGCTCCTGCGCAAACACCATGGCCGGGCTGGCCAGACTGTGCGGGCAGATAGGCGTTACAACAACGCCCTTCGTCTGGGAATCCAGGATCGGCCCGCCCGCCGCCAGCGAATACGCTGTGGAGCCGGTGGGCGTTGCAACGATCACACCGTCCCCACGGTAGTGCTCTACTAAAATATCATCGCAGTAAATGCTGAAATCGATCGCCTGCTGCAGGCGGCCCTTTGTGACCACCACGTCATTCAGGGCGTGGCCCTCCCAGCCATCGTGGCCAAGAACGCGGACATACAGCAGCATCCGGTTGTCCAGCAGATAATCTCCCCGCGCAACGGCAGAGAGCTTCTGTTCCATCTCGTTGATCTCACAGGTGGCCAGAAAGCCGCAGCGCCCCAGGTTGATGCCGAGGATGGGCTTCCGGTATTCCAGCGAGAGGTTGGCCTCGTGCAGGATGGTGCCATCCCCGCCGATGGTTAGGATGACATCCGTTTTTTCGAGGCATTCCTCCTGCGGCAGATACTCCACGCCCATCGTGTCGCATTCGGCCTTGAGGTCGGTCTGCATCAGCACCCTGGCACCGTGGGTCAGCAGGATCTGCGCGGCCCGCTGCGAGATGCCGTAGGCCATCGCTTTACCGGGGTTGGGTGAAATATAAACAGTCACACCCAGCACCTTCTTTCTGCTCTCAGTGGTCCAGCGTCGAATGGCTGGCTTCCACGACCTGTTTTGCCACGCTGTCGTCCAGCACGGAAGGTTCACCGCTCTTCTGCACGAACATCAGGTATTCAATGTTGCCTTCCGGGCCTTTGACGGGGCTGAAATCCAGCCCGCGCACGGCGAAGCCGTTGGCCGCTGCGTAGCCCATGGCATTGTGCAGCACTTCACGGTGGGTAGCAGGGTCGCGCACCACACCGTTCTTGCCAACCTTTTCGCGTCCAGCTTCAAACTGCGGCTTGACCAGACAAACGCCCATGGCATCCGGCGTTGTGATTGCCTGTGCCACCGGGAAAATATGGTGCAGCGAGATAAACGAGACATCCACACTGAAAAATTCAATGGGTTCGCCCAGCTGGTCGGGGGTGACGCTGCGGATGTTCGTGCGCTCCATGTTCACTACGCGCTCGTCTGTGCGCAGACTCCATGCAAGCTGTCCATAGCCGACATCCACCGCATAGACCTTGACGGCACCGTTCTGCAGCATACAATCCGTAAAGCCGCCGGTAGATGCTCCAATGTCCATGCAGACCTTGCCATTGGGTGTAAGCGGGAAACACTTCATAGCTTTTTCCAGCTTCAGGCCGCCGCGGCTGACATAGCCAATGTCGTGCCCGCGCACTTCCACCTTGGCATCTTCCTTGATCATCTCTCCGGCCTTGTCCACCTTTTGCTCATTGACAAAAACGATGCCGGACATGATCAGCGCCTTTGCGCGCTCACGGCTCTGTGTCAGACCATGCTGAACAAGATATTGGTCCAATCGGATTTTCAAGATGCAGTTTCTCCTTTCCTGTGCTCACGGACTGCCTGCGCCAGATGGGCGGCGTCCAGACCGGTCGCCTCCTTGATCTGCGGGACGGTCGCGTGGGGCAGACGAACGTTTTCAACGGCCCGGTGGATGTAAGTTCCCTTCCAGCCTGCCTGATACAGTGCGGCTTCGAGGTGCTCGCCGATGCCGCCGCAGGCGACACACTCTTCGGCAAACAAAACGACCGGATAACGACGGATTTCATCAATGAGATCATCTGTAAAGGGGAACACCTTTACAAGCTTATAAACATCGCAGGGCAGGTTTCCCTCCCCCAGAAGCTGAGCTGCCTGGAGCACATCCTCCACTTCGTCGGCGTAGCTGACCAGTGCAACCTGCGCGCCGGGTGCCGTGTGCATCCGGTCGTACGCTTTGCCCGAACAGCCGTAAGCCGCCAGCACCGCGCTTTCGCCGCCGCGCGGATAGCGGATGGCGCGGGGGCCTTTTTGATCTTTGCCCAGCAGAATCGGCAGCCAGTGCCGCAGCTCTGCATAGTTCGACGGCGAATAGATGGGGATGCCGACTTGGCTCAGGAAAGCCGGGTCAAAGATGCCCTGATGGGTCTCACCATCGGCCGGGACAAAACCGGCACGGTCGATGGCGAAGACGACATTCTCATTGAGCAGATTGACGTCGTGGATGATCTGGTCATAGGAGCGCTGTAAAAAGGTGGAATAAATGCAGACCACCGGCAGCATCCCCTGGCTGGCAAGACCGGCGGCAAAAGTCACTGCATGCTGCTCGGCCATGCCCACATCAAAGAACCGCTCCGGGTGCGTGTGTGCAAAGAATTGCAGACCGGTGCCGTACTTCATCGCTGCCGTGATGGCGCAGATGGTTTTGTCCGCTGCTCCCTCCTGATTCAGCAGGTTGCCGAATACGGTCGAGAACGACTCCTTCGGGGCGACCTCCGGGTCCGGGATGCTGTCGATGAGGTCGAACTTCGAGACCCCATGGAAGTTGCCGGGGTTGCTCTCGGCGGGCGCGTAACCCTTGCCCTTTTTCGTGACGACATGCAGGAAGTGCGGGCCGGGCTGCTTATGGATGCTGCGCAGAATCCGCTCAACTTCCTGTTCATTGTTGCCGTCAAAGGGGCCGTAGTAATGGAAGCCCATATCCTCGAACATGGTAGAGTGGTACATGGCGCGGCGCACCATGGCCTTGCTGTTCTGGATGGTCACCTTGAGCGGTGTGCCAACCACAGGCACGTGGTCCAGAAAGCTGCGCACGTTCTCCTTGGCATCGAAGTAGCGGTTGGTGGTGCGCAGACGCTTGAGGTAGCGGGACAGCGCACCGACATTTTTAGAAATGGACATCTTGTTGTCGTTCAGAACGACGAGCAGATTGTCCAGGCTGCCGATGTTGTTCATGCCCTCGTAGACCATGCCGCCGGTAAAGGCACCATCGCCGATGAGCACGATCACCTGCCCCGGCTCCCCCGCAGCTTTTTGGCCCACGCCATGCCGATCGCAAGCGAAAGCGCCGTGTTTCCGTGCCCGGCAATGAATGCATCGTGTTCACTCTCGTTTGGGTTCGGGAAACCGGACAGGCCATCGAGCTGGCGGAGCTTTGCAAAGCCCTCGCGGCGGCCGGTCAGTAGCTTGTGCGTATAACACTGGTGGCCCACATCGAACACGATCTCGTCCTGCGGGGTCGCAAAGACGCGGTGCAGCGCTACCGTCAGCTCCACAGCCCCCAGGTTGGAGGCCAGATGGCCACCGGTCTTGGATACGTTTTCCAATAAAAATTCGCGGATGTCCGCACAAAGCTGCTCGACCTGCTGGCCGGAGAGCTTTTTGAGATCGCTGGGCTGCGAGATTTTTTCCAGCAAAGGCGAATTCATAGATTCACGTCCTTCTCACAATTTGGAATCGGCGGGACTGCCCGCCAGAAATCGACTCAGAGCGCCATCGGGTACAGCGCCCCGACCACGCAGCCGACCACAAAACCGGCCAGGACCTGCAGCGGCGTGTGGCCGACCATTTCCTTCAAGTGCATATTCTGGAGGAAGGGGGCGTTCTTTTCCGTCACATCGATCCACTGATCGATCATCTGGTTCAGGACCTTGGCCTGCTCGCCAGTCTCGCGGCGGACACCCATGGCGTCGTGCATCGTGATGATGGCGACGACTGCGGCCACCGCAAAGATTGCCGAGCTGAAGCCCTCGCTCCGGGCCGTGGCGATGACCATGGCACAGACCGTTGCGCTGTGGGCACTGGGCATACCGCCATCACCCCACATGCGTTCCAACTGGAACTTGCCCAGCAGGATAAAATTGATGAGGGTCTTCAATACCTGCGCGACGAACCACGCCAGAAGCGCCACCGTCAGGATCGGATTCAGGTTCAAAACATCGCGGATCAGTTGCATGTTATGCTCTCTTTCTTTTTGTTTGTTCAGCTGCGGCGGACCAGCAGTTCCCTGGCAAGCTGCTCCAGGAAGGCGCTCTTTTCGCCAAATTCTGCGCGCAGAGACGCGCAGGTCTGCTCGTTCAGCCTGCGGGCCAGCTCCATCGCACCCTCGGTGCCGTAGAGGGTGACGAAGGTGGTCTTGCCGTTCTCGCTGTCGCTGCCAATGGGCTTGCCCAGCTGTTCCGGTGTGCTGGTAACATCCAGTACATCGTCCACGATCTGGAACACCAGACCGATGCCGTAGGCGTAGCCCTCCAGCTCCCGGCACTGGGTCTCGTTGGCCTGCGCAGCGGCAGCGCCCATCTGGACGGCTGCGTTGATGAGCGCGCCGGTCTTGTTGCGGTGGATGAGGCGCAGCTGCTCTTCGGTCGCAGCCAGAGCCTCATATTTCAGATCCAGTTCCTGCCCATAGACCATGCCGCGGCTGCCTGCACCGGCTCCCAGCGCCCTGGCCGCCCGCACATTGACGATGGCAGGGGCTTCGACGTTGGCGATGACATCAAACGCCTCGGTCAGCAGCACATCACCGGCCAGCATGGCAGTTGCTTCGCTAAACGCCTTGTGGCAGGAAGGACGGCCGCGGCGCAGATCATCATTGTCCATGCAGGGCAGGTCATCGTGAATGAGCGAATAGCAGTGCAGCATCTCCACGGCTGCGGCAAACTGGTCGGCAGCGGCGGCATCGCCGTTCAGCATATCGCAGACGGCCAGCACCAGCACGGCACGGATGCGCTTTCCGCCGCCCATCAGGCTGTAGCGTGCCGCACGGCAGACGTCCGACTCTTCGGGCAGATAGGTGTTGCAGGCAGTCTCCAGCGCAGCATTGACCCGCACCAGATACTCCTGATACTGCTTTGCGTAATCCATTGATAGATCCTCCTTAGTTGTCTGCTTCCGGCTGCGGGGCGGCGGTGCGCTTGGCGTCGATCTCGTCCAGCTGCAGCGAAGCCTTTTCCAACGTTGCGCGGCAGTAATCGGTCAGGGATGCGGCCTCCGCATAGAGCTTGACCGATTCCGCCAGCGTCGTTTCCGGCTGCTGCATCTGGTCAAGGATGCCTTCCAGCCGGTCCATTCCTTCTTCAAAGCTCTTGGGTGCTCTCATTGGGTCCCTCCACGGCATCCACGGTACAATGGATGCGGTTCACTGCGCCGCAGAGCGTCATCTTCTGCCCTTCGCGAAGGGCATCCGGCGCACAGATGCGGCCTTTTTCGTCCTGCACGAGCGCATAGCCCCGCGCGAGGACGCCATACGGGTTCAGCGTTGCAGCCAGCGCAGCCGCATGGCGCAGACGCAGCCCGGCGTCCTGCTGCTTTTCCCGCGCGGCCGTTTGCAGCTGCCCGGAAACTGCCTCCAACTGCTGCTGGCGGCCTGCAAGCTGCGCCTGCATGTTCTGCCGGGAAAGCGGCTGTACCGTTTCATCCAGCCTATTATAGCATAAACTCAGCCTGTTTTGGATAGAAATGTGAATATTTTCTTCCAAATTGCATAATTTTCGTGAAAATTCGGCCCGGTCGGGCACGGCAAGCTCTGCCGCCGCCGATGGGGTCGGGGCGCGCTGGTCTGCCACAAAATCCAGAATGGTATAGTCGATCTCGTGGCCGATTGCGCTGATCAGTGGTTTTTTGCAGCGGTATGCAGCCCGGGCGATCATCTCTGCGTTAAAGACCCACAGGTCTTCCCGGCTGCCGCCTCCGCGTGCAACGATGATCTCGTCCACCTGACCGGACTCGTCCAGCCGGTCGATAGCTGCGGCGATCTCGTCAGCCGCTTCAAATCCCTGCACACTGACCGGGCAGAGCAGCAGCCGCACAGCGGGCCACCGCCGCCCGATGACGTTCCGGATGTCCTGCAGGGCAGCTCCCGTCTTGCTGGTGACAAGGCCGATGCACTTCGGGAACCGGGGCAGTGGCTTTTTGCGTTCGGCGGCAAACAGACCCTCCCGGTCGAGTTTCGCTTTCAGCTGCTCAAAGGCGAGCTGCGCCGACCCGATGCCGTCCGGGAACATGTCGTTGACGTAGACCTGGAACGCACCGTCTCGTTCGTACAGGGTGGCGCGGCAGCGGACGATGACCTTCATCCCCTCTTCGGGGCGGAAACCGAGCCGCCGCGCGTCCGACCGGAACATTACCGCTTTGACGCTGCTCGTCTCGTCCCGCAGAGAAAAATAGCAGTGCCCGCTGCGCGCATTCTGTACAAAATTTGCGATCTCGCCGCGCAGGGCAAGGTCGAACAGGAGGTCGTTGGCATCCAGCAGGGTCTTGACGTATTGGTTCAGCGCCGAGACGGAGATCACTTCAGCCATAATCCGGCCTCCCGCGCTGCCAGGATCGAAACACCGATGGCATTATCGCTGGAATACTGTCCCGGCACAAAGTAGACCTGCGGCAGACGTTTCTGCACCCATGCACGGATGATATCGCTGCTCATCACTCCGCCAGCACATACCACCGGCAGGCCGGGGTATTCCTTCTGCGCCGCCTTCGTCATCCGGACGACGGTATCGGCCACGCAGAGCAGGCAGTATTTGCAGACGTACTCCGGGCTTTTTCCGGCTTGCAGCAGCGCATTGCACTGATTTTCTAGGCCGGAAAGACTGCACGTCATCCCTTTGACGCTGGACTTTGGCCGGATGGGCTCTTCGCACAGCGCTGCCAGGCGGGAGACCTCGGCACCTGCCGGGAACGGAAAGCCCAGCTTGACGCCCACGCGGTCCACGGCCTGCCCGGCGTAGAGATCACTGCTGGTGCCCAGCGTCGTGATCTGCCTGACCTCGTCGCAGAGCAGCAGGTCGGTGGTGCCGCCGGAAATGTGGAAGAGCAGCACCTTCTGGCGGAACAGCTCCTCCCCTTTGGCGGCGAACAGAGCAGCGGCGGCATGCCCCTGCTGATGGGTCGTGTGGACGAGTGGGATGCCCCGCGCTCTGGCAAAAGCCGTGGCTGCACTGACGCCCGCCAGGAAGCAGGGCATGTAGCTTCCCTCCACGGGGCGGGGCTTTTGCGATACGCCCACAGCATCGATCTGCGTCAGGTCGAACTCCCGGCTCAGTTCCTCCAGCATTTCAGGCAGAGCGGTGGTGTGGTGGAACAGTGCATCGCTTTGCCGCAGGCCCAGCTGGCCCGCTTTTACCGGCAAAAAGCGCTTCTTTGCGCAAACAACCTCTCCAGCTGTATCAAACACTGCCAGAGAGGTTGCATAGTTGCTTGTATCAATGCCAAGCGTATAACGGCTCACGGCTCTTCGGACGCTGCATCTTCGGCAGTGTCCAGACCCTGCTCCCGCGCGACGGTGCCCAGCAGACCGTTCACGAACTGGTAATCTTCGTCCGCACCATACTTTTTCGTCAGTTCCACCGCCTCGTTGATGACGACGCCGACCTTTTTCTCGTCACCGTACAGCATCTCTGCCAGAGCCAGGCGCAGCACCGTCAGGCTCACACGGGGCAGACGGGACATGGTCCAGTTGCGCAGATGGCTGCTGATGAGGTCGTCCACCTCAGCGGAATGGTCATAGTAAGCGTTCAGCAACCGCTTGCCGAACACATCCACGGGATGCTCTTCATCCTCGGTGTTGTTGAGCAGAGCCTCCCGCAGGGGCACGTCACCAAAGGTCTGCGAAAATGCCAGCAAAAATGCATTTTCGCGTGCTTCTCTACGGGGCAAAATATTTTCCATAATGTTCCTCTCACCTTATTCCTGTTCTTCGGCGGCAACACCCGCAATGACCAGATTGACGCGGCTCACAGTGACATTGGTCATGTTCTGCACAGCGTTCTTCACGTTTTCCTGCACCTTTTCGGCCACGGCCGGGATGCGCGCACCAAAAGCGACCACCAGATTCAGGGTCAGCTCTGCGGTGCCGTCCCGCATTTCCACGGTAACGGCCGGCTGGATGCTGGCGGCTTCCAGCAAGTCCTTCACTTTTTTGTTCTGCTTGCCGCAGGAAACCTCGGACACACCGTCCACTTCCAGTGCAGCGCAGCGCGCGATCTTGCCAATGACCTCGGTGGAAATCTGCAGGGTCCCGCCGTTAAGATCCATATTCTGTAAATCCATTCTATGGTCCTCCATCTGAAATGAGCGTTCACTCATTCTTTTTATTTCCATCTTTGCAGGGAGCGTTCCCTGCCATTGAATGCTTACACTTATTATATCACCTTTCAGCCCGATTCACAACTGTTTCTTTTGGTTCCGGGTCTGGCTTTTGCAAAAGGCGGGTCAGCTGGCAGACGGCAAGGCAGCACACAAAGAACACCAGCAGTAGGCAGTCCGGCGGCAGACGGCGCATCGGGACCACCTGCGGCGGCAGGGTGCTGAAGACGCTCTGCTCCCCCTGCGGCAAAAGCAGCCAAAACAGCCCCACCGAAAGCGGTAGGTGGAGCAGCCGCCCCGCAAGCAGGGGCCGCAGGGTCATTTCGGGCGGGCAGAGCGCACGGACCTGCAGCAGGACCGAAAGCCCCTGCACACTGAGGGCGGCGCAGCAGAGCAGACTGCCCCACGGCCCGGTGCGGGCGGCAAGGTCGCAGCCGGAGCAGACTTCCAACAGCATGGCGCACACGGTGCCCACGGCAGGCGGGAACACAGCGCCCACCCCCGCCGCCAGCATCCGGAAGAAGAGCACGAAGCCGCAGAGCTTCAGATACGCCATGGTCGCATGCGTGAGAAGGTCGGTCAGCTGCGGCGGCGGGGCTTCGGGCGGCGGAGCGGTGCACGGGGCCGACTGCTCTGCCCTCGAAAGCCGGTTCAGCAGCGCAGCCGTAAGATACCCGGCACTCAGCTGCGCCAGAAACAGCAGGATGCCAAGCTCTGTGCTGTGGAGCAGCGTCTGCCCGACTGTCAGGACCACGAACGACGGCCCGGAACAGACGCAGGCGGGCAGGAGCGCATCCGCCTGGCGCGGGGTGAGTTGCCCGGTGCGGACGGCCTGTGCCGCCGCGTTTGCTGCCGGGGCAAAGCCGCCGAACAGACCGATGAGCAGGACCCGCGCCGCACAGGGAGCCTGCACCCCGATGCACCACGCCGCGGGCCGGAGCGGGATGGCCAACAGGTCGCCCGCCGGGCACTGGACCAGCAGCGACGACACCACCAGAAACGGAAAAAGCGACAGCAGCAGTGGCCCGGCGCAGAGGGCCAGACCCTCCCGAAGCGCCTGCCCGCAGGCCTGCGGCACCGCAAACGGCAGTGCGCCCGCCAGAACCGCCAGCAAAAACAGACTGAACTGATACATACGCAACCCCTCCACTTCCATATATATGGAACAGGGGGCGTTGCCTTGCACAGCAGGTATGGGGAGGGAGCGGGCGTGAAACAACAGCGGAGCGGGCGACTTTCCCTGCGCGAATGGCTCTGGCGGATGTTCCGCCAGCCGCCGCGCGGGTTTTACGGTCAGCCGTCGGTCTACCGCAGCGGCGACCGGATGGAGATCGAGCAGTTCCGGCGCATCCTGACCTACGATGAAGAAAAGCTCTGTCTGGAATTCCGGCGGGGGCGGTTCACGATCTACGGAGATGAACTGCACATCGAAACGCTGGCCGCGCACCGCATCACTTTGCGGGGGTGCATTCTGCGCACCGAATTTGACGGCGATGGCGGGCATTAGGAGGAAGAGACGATGGATGTACGGCTGCTCTGGGCGGGGGTGTGGTTCACAGCGCAAAACGGCGATGCCGAAAGCCTGCTCTCCGAAGCGGCACGGACGGGCCTGCATCTCTCAGCGGTCTCCCCTGCGCCCGGCGGCTTTTCGGGCCGGTGCGCGGCCTGGCAGTACCGGAGCCTTGCGGCACTAGCCCGAAAGCGGCGGGTACGGCTGCGCATTCAGACCCGCACCGGGCTGTACTTCCGGCTGCGGCCCTTTCTGCGGCGGCGCGGGCTGTGGGTGGGTGTTTTGCTGTTCGTTCCCCTGCTGGTCTGGTCGCAGGATCTTGTCTGGGCCGTGGATGCAGCCAGCCTGACCACCGGGCAGCGAGCGCGGGCCGAGGTGATCCTGCGGGAGCAGGTGCAGCTGATGCCCGGAAGCGCTGTCACGCAGGAAAAACTGGCCGCAGGCGAATACGCTCTTTTGCAGAGCGGCGAGTTTTCCTGGGCGAGCCTGAACTTTCTGGACGGGCGGCTCGTGGTGGAAGCAGCTGCCGCAAAGCCGGTGCCCGACATCGCCGCTGGAAAGGCAGACGGCGTCTTTGCCAAAGCGGCCGGAACAGTGATCCGCACCAACCTTGTCAGCGGGACGATGCTTGCTGCACCGGGACAGGCTGTGGAGGCCGGGCAATTGCTCATTGGGACCTCCCGCACCGAGCGGGACGGAACGCCGATCTATGAGTCTGCCGCCGGTGCGGTCTTTGCGCAATTCGACTGGGAAAGCACACAGGAAGAACCGTTGCAAATTACTGCAAAGCGGCTGACAGGAAAGCACTTTTCAAAACGGGTGATCTCAACAAATGGGCAGCGCATTTCACTTCCATCATGGAAGCCTTTTTCAGAAGAAACTGCACTTGTGACGACACGGCACATCCAACCGGATATTCTTGGGTTTGGCCTTCCCTTTTCGGTGGAAGAGACGACGTATTCCGAACAAACAGAGCAGGAGATTCCATACACCGAAGAGCAGGCGCTCGCGCTTGCAAAGCTGCACAGTTTGCAGGCACTTTTCAACGCCTATCCGGACGCCGCGTTTGTGGCACAAAAAGAGGACATTTCCGTCGAAAACAACAGTCTCTATTACCGGGTCGTTTATACCATCGTTGCCAATATCTGCGCAGAGTAAACAGCGGCAGAGAGCAAGAAACTCTCTGCCGCTGTTTCATACTATTTTAATTTTTCCAACGCATCCGTCTGTTGCTGCGCTGCCGCTTTATGATACCACACATTTGCAATTTCCAAATCTTTTGGAACAATGATTCCATTTTCATAGAACCACCCCAGATTGAATTGTGCATCGCGGTCACCATGCTGCGCGGCACGTTCCGTCCAATAAAATGCCTGTGTGAGATTTTTTTGAACCCCATAACCTTCCAGATAGAAATATCCCACTTGACATTCCGCCAGAGGATATCCCTTTTCTGCAAGTTTCAAATGTCCTGCAAAACACAATTCATATCGCTTTGTGTTCCAATACTGTTCAATCAACGCATTACATTCGTCAAGTTCTTTACAAGGAGCATAGTAATCAGACACTTTCATTTTCCTCAGTCGGCACGGGCGTTTTGTGCTTATCTACAGCCTTTTGGACCAGCTCGTTGAGGTCGTACTGGTACTTGCTGTGGCAGAAGTGGCACACCACCTCGCAGGCGGGGTCCTCGTCACGGAGCTTTTCCAGCTCCTTTTTGCCGAGGCTGAACAGCATCTCCTTGGTGCGCTCGGCGCTGCAGTCGCACTGGTAGTGCACATCGCGCTCGTCCAGCACGTTGGGGTCAAAACCCGCCAGCGCCAGCTGCATCATGTCCTCGGGGGTCTTGCCCTCGTGCAGCAGGGTGGTGACGGACGGCATGGCCGCGATGTTCTTTTCCAGCTGATCGATCTCCGCATCGGTGGCACCGGGCAGCAGCTGGATGAGATAGCCGCCTGCGCAGGCGATGGTCAGATCTTTATCGACCAGAACCCCCAGTGCACAGACGGTGGGCACCTGCTCGCTGTAGGCGTAGTAGGCGGTCAGGTCCTCGGCGATCTCGCCGGAGACCAGCGGCACCTGCCCCACCGTCGGCTCCTTCTGCAGGCGGTTATCCCGGATGACGGTGAGCACACCGTCTTTGCCCACAGCGCCGCCCACATCCAGGTGGCCGTTCTGCTTTGCGGGCAGCTCCACCAAGGGGTGATCGATGCAGCCCTTCACGTTGCCGGTGCCGTCGGTGCAGGCAATGACCACGCCCGCCGGGCCGCCGCCGGACACACGCAGGGTGATCTGGTCACGGTCGTCCTTGAGCATGGAGCCCATCAGGGCCGCGCCGGTGAGCAGACGGCCCAGTGCCGCGCTGCAGGTGGCGCTGGTGGTGTGCAGCTTTTCGGCCTTGCGGACGATCTGGGTGGAATCCACGCCGCAGAACACGACCCCGCCGTTCTCCGACAGGCCGCGGATCAGATTTGCCATAAAGTTATCCCTCCAATTGTGTATACTGCTTGACTGCGCAGAAGAAATAGCGCTGGCTGTCCTCGGTCAGCGGGCCGAAGGTCTCGCCGTCGCAGACGCTTTCCAGCGCAAAGCCGTGCTTTTCCAGCGCGGTGCGGATGGTGTCAAGGTCATAGGTGTACTCGCAGAACTGCTCGTGGAAGTGCTCGCCGGTCTCGTGGTAGTCGATGTCCACGGTGATCTCCACGCGGCGGTTGGCGGCATCGTAGTGGTTGCGCCACACACAGGCGGCATCCTCTTCCTCAAAGGTGAACGCGTTGTCGCCCAGCACGTTTCGGTGCTTGTAGGGCGTGTTCATATCGAACAGGAACACCCCGCCCTTTTCCATAAAGAAGCCCGCGTTGGCAATGGCGGTGTCCAGGTCCGGGATGTGGTTGAAGGTGTCAAAGGTGGACACCGCGCCCCGGATGGTGCCGTACAGATCGAGCTTGAGCAGGTCCTGCCGGAGCAGCAGCAGCCTGCCGGAAAGGCCCAGCTGTTCGGCCTTATCGCGCACAACGCAGAGCATCTCCTCGGACTGGTCAATGCCGATCATATCATAGCCCGCCTGCGTGAGCATCAACGTCAGCTCACCGGTGCCGCAGCCAAGGTCGGCAAGGATGCCGTCGTGGATGCCGTGCTCCTTGAGCTTTGCATGGATGTGGGCATACAGGGCATCGTAATCGGCCTCGCCGTTGAATTCATCGTAGAAATAGGCAAATTCGTTGTAGGCCATGGTTTACTCCGCTTCCTGTTCCCCCCCGGCCACAGCGGCATTGAGCACCGCCTGCAGCTCCGGGATGCCGTAGCCGTTCTCGCCGCTGGTCAGCACCACCTTTTGGCAGCCATAGGGGCGGCAGAGGTTTTCAAAGTCTTCCAGCGTCTTGGCCAGCTGGCTCTTTTTGAGCTTGTCGGCCTTGGTCAGGGCCACCACGTAGGGGATCTGGTGATAGTGCAGGTAGCGCAGCATCTGCTCATCATCGGCGCTGGGGGCGTGGCGGCAGTCCAGCAGCTGCACCAGCAGGGTGTGGTGGCGGGGTGCTTCAAAGTAGCTGTTGATGAGGTCGTCCCAGCGCTCACGGTCGGCGTTGCTCACCTTGGCGTAGCCGTAGCCGGGCAGGTCCACAAAGTAGCAGTCGTCCACCGAATAAAAATTGATGGTGGCCGTTTTGCCCGGCGTACTGGACACGCGGGCAAGGTTTTTGCGGCTGCACAGCTTATTGATGAGGCTGGATTTGCCCACGTTGGACCGCCCCGAAAAGCTCAGCTCCGGGCGGTCGCTCTCGGGCAGCTGGCTGGAAATGCCGTAGCTGGCAATGAAATCAGCTTTGTTGTAATTCATAGCTGCACTCCTTTTTCAGCAGACGGCACCCGGCTTGGGCTGCTCGGTCGTCTGCGGGATGGCCGCAGCGTCCGCAGGCTTCTTGGCTTTTTTGCCGGGGTGCGAGTGGCGGGCGGAAACGGTCTTGGGTTTGAGCAGCGCGGCGTTGAGCACCTGCGCCAGGTTGGACATGGGCAGGAACTGGATGTTCTTCTTCACCTCGTCGTCCACCTCATACAGGTCGGGTTCGTTGTCCTTGGGGATGAGCACCGTTTTCATGCCCTCGCGGTAGGCCGCCATGCTCTTTTCCCGCAGGCCGCCGATGGGCAGCACGTTGCCGTGCAGGGTGATCTCGCCGGTCATGGCCACATCACCGCGCACCGGGATGCCGGACAGGCAGGACACCAGCGCCGTGGTCAGGGTGACACCGGCAGAAGGGCCGTCCTTGGGCACTGCGCCCTCCGGGGCGTGGATGTGCAGGTCGCACTTCTTGAGCTTTTCCGGGTCGATGCCGTACTCGGCGGCGTGCACGCGCACCCACGTAACGGCCAGCTGAGCGCTCTCCTTCATCACGTCGCCCAGCGAACCGGTGACGGTGATCTTGCCGCTGCCGTTGTCCATCACCTGCACCTCGATGGGCAGGGTCTCGCCGCCCACGCTGGTCCATGCCAGACCGTTGGCGATGCCCACCGCGTTGGTGCGGTTGAGGAAGTCGGGCTTGACAAAGCGGGGGCCAAGCAGCTGTTCCAGCATGGTGCCGGTAACGGAGACGCTTTCCACCTCGCCTGCGGCGATCTTGCGGGCGCACTTGCGCAGCGCGCTGGTGATGGTGCGTTCCAGATTGCGCACACCGGCCTCGCGGGTGTAGCCGTCGATGATGCCGTACAGCGCGCTCTGGCTCAGCGTGACCTTGCCGGTCAGGCCGCAGGCCTTGAGCTGCTTGGGCAGCAGATGCTTGCGGGCAATGTTGTATTTTTCCACGCGGGTGTAGCTGGGCAGCTCGATCACGTCCATGCGGTCACGCAGGGGGCCGGGGATGCTGCCCAGATCGTTGGCCGTGGTGATAAAGAGCACATGGCTCAAATCGAACGGGATATCGATGAAATGATCGTTGAAGGTGCTGTTCTGCTCCGGGTCCAGCGCTTCCAGCAGGGCTGCGGCCGGATCGCCGCGGAAGTCGCCTGCCAGCTTGTCGATCTCGTCCAGCAGCATGAGGGGGTTCGCGCTCTTGGCAGAGATCATGGCAGTGATGATCTTGCCGGGCATCGCGCCGATGTAGGTGCGGCGGTGGCCGCGGATCTCGGCTTCATCCCGCACGCCGCCAAGGCTGATGCGCACATACTTGCGGCCCAGACTTTCGGCGATGGAGCGTGCAATACTGGTCTTGCCCACGCCCGGAGGGCCTACAAGGCAGATGATCTGTGCCTTCACGTCCGGTGCCAGCTTGCGCACGGCCAGCGTTTCCAGAATGCGGTCCTTCACCTTTTTCAGGCCGTAGTGGTCGCGGTCCAGAATCTGCTGTGCGCGGCTGATATCAAGGTCGTCCACCGTAAAGGTGTTCCACGGCAGGTCAAGGCAGGTGTCCAGATAGGTGCGGATGACCGTTGCCTCCTGATTGGAGCCCTGCATCTTGGCAAGGCGATCCACTTCCTTGAGCAGCTTCTTCTCCCGCTCGGCGTCGAGGTGCAGGGCCGTGATCCTGCGGCGGTACTCGTCGGCCTCGGCGTGGGTGTCGTCGCCCTCGCCCAGCTCGTCGCTGATGATGTGCAGCTGTTCGTGCAGGTAGTAATCGCGCTGGTTCTTGTCCATGGCTTCATCGACCTTCTGCGCGATCTCCTTGTCGATCTCCAGCATCCGGCGCTCGCGGTGCATCCGCTCTACGAGCAGGCGCAGACGGCCCAGAAGCGTTCCCTCTTCCAGCACGGCCTGCTTATCCTCAAAGCGGAACAGGAGGTTGGCCGGGATATACTCGCAGAGAAACGCCGGATCGTTGTTGGAGTTGACCGCGAACACCACATCCTTGCCGATGCGGGGGTTCAGGCTCAGCAGCTCATCAAAGCTCTTCTTCACGTTGCGGAGCAGCGCGTCGGCCTCGGCCTCTTCATCAGGCTTGACGGGGCGCACCGGCGTGGGACGGACCGAAGCCAACAGGAAGCTGCCGTCGGTGTCCATCTCGGTGAGCCGGGCACGGTATTTGCCCTCCACCAGGATGCGGACGAGGTCGTCCGACACCCGCATGACCTGCTTGACCTCGGCCACCACGCCGTAATTGTACAGGCCGTCGGCACCGGGGTCGTCAGCCTTCATATCCTTTTGTGCGATCAGGAAAACGTTGGAGTGATTGCTGACCGCCCACTCCACGGCGGCAATGCTCTTTTCGCGGCCCACCTCAAAATGAAGCAGGTTGTTGGGAAAGACGACAAGCCCCCGCAGAGCGATGGCGGGCAGATGGAGGATATTCCGCTCCACCCGGACCGTGACTTTTTCAGACATATGCAAAACCTCTTATTTTTCTTTTATATTGTAGCCCAGGCGGCCCAGAGCCGGCAGCAGCGCCCGGAGCGTGATGGACGTCAGTGCGCCCATCACGAGGCCGAGCACCAGCATCACCGGCGCATAATAGAGGGAGACCGCCGAGGATAAGATCACACTGGCACCCAGCAGCTGGCCGATGTTGTGGGCCAGTGCGCCGCACACGGAAAGGATGAACCAGGTGGGCCGCACCGGTGCGTGGTAATACAGCACCCACATCACCAGCAGGGACAAAAGGCCGCCGCACAGCGAGAGAAGGCCCGCCGTGAAGCCGGACACCAGAAACACGAACAGTGCCTTGAGCACGTCCAGCACCAGCGCCTGCCTTGGCCCCATGAAAAACAGCGCGTACATCACCACGATGTTGGCAAGGCCCAGCTTCATGCCCGGCAAAAGGCCCGGGATGGTGAGCGTGCCCTCAATGAACGAAAGTGCCATGGCCAGCGCAAACAGCAGGCCGGAAAGGGCGATGCTGTGGGTCTTGGAATCGTTGCGGCGGTGGTTCGGCATGAAAGGGCCTCCTTCGGGTGATCATTCTTCGGTGCTGCTCTGCTCGTACTGCTCCTGTTCCTCCATGGCCTTTTCCCACGCGGCAAACAGCTCTTCCTGATGGAAGCGCAGGTCGCTCAGCTCGTCGCTCTTCTGCCGCAGCAGGTCGGGGTCGTTGTACACCTCCGGGGAGTTGATCTCGTTGTCCAGCTCTACTTCGCGTGCACCGCAGGCTTCCATCTCGTCCTCGCAGGCCTTGATCTTGGCCCGCAGCTCTGCGCGGCGGCGGCGCTGCTCCCTGCCGTAGCCGGTCTTGGCCGGTTCGGCGGCCTTCTGCACGGCAGGGGCCGGGGCGCTGCGGCCCATCAGGGCATCGTAGCTGGGGTAGAGGGTGGCCTTGCCGTCCTCAAGGTAGAGGATGGGGCAGGCCAGACTGTTCATCAGGTGGCGGTCATGGGTGACCAGCAGCAGCGTGCCGGTGTAGGCCATGAGGGCCTCGGTAAGGTTCTCGCGGGTGTAGATGTCCAGATGGTTGGTGGGCTCGTCCAGAAACAGCAGGTTGGGCCGTTCCAGCACGATCTCCGCAAAGCGCAGGCGGGCCAGCTCGCCGCCGGAAAGCGCCTCGCAGGGCTTGAACACCGTCTCGCCCCGGAAGCCCAGCTTTGCCAGATGGCTGCGCACCTCCAGCTCGGTCATGCGGGGGTACTTGTTCCAGATCACATCGATGACCCGGCCCTGCCCCAGACGGTTCTGCTGCTGGGCAAAGATGCTGGGCCGTGCGCCGGTGCCCAGCCGCACCATGCCGCCGGAGGGGCGGCGCTTGCCGTCCAGCACCTGCATCAGGGTGGACTTGCCCGCGCCGTTGGGGCCTGCGATCACCAGCCGCTGGCCGCGGCACACCGTGTAGGTAAAGGGTTCCAGCAGGGTGCGCTCCCCTATTTTGATGGTCAGGTTCTTGAGCAGCACCAGTTCGTTCCACGGTTCTACGTCATATTCAAACCGGAACTTGAGCTGGTTGGTCTCGTCCTTGGGCGCTTCGGTGATTTCCAGCTTTTCCAGCTGCTTGCGGCGGCTCTGGGCCATTTTGGTGGTGGAGGCGCGCACAAGGTTGCGGTCCACATAGTCCTGCAGCTTTTCGGCCAGTGCCACATCTGCATCGTGCTGCTTCTGGCGCAGGGCATCGGCGGCTTCCTTCTGGGGCAGGTAGGCCGAGAAGTTGCCCTTGTAGGTGGTCATGGTCTGGAAGGAGACCTCCCAGATCTTCGTACACACGTTATCGAGGAAGTAGCGGTCGTGGCTGACCACCAGCACCGCACCGGAATAGCTTTTGAGGTAGTTTTCCAGCCATTCCATGGTGGCAAAGTCCAGGTGGTTGGTGGGCTCGTCCAGAATGAGCACGTCCGGCTTTTCCAGCAGCAGCTTTGCCAGCCGCAGCCTCGTCAGCTCGCCGCCGGAGAGCACCGCAATGTTCTTCTGCCATGTATCCTGCGCAAAGCCCATGCCGGACAGCACCTTTTTGATGTTGACGTCCATATTGTATCCATCGGCTGCGTCGATGATGTTCTGCAGTGCATCGTGCTGCTCCAGCAGAGAGGCATCCTCCGGCGAAGCCGCCATCCGGCGCTCCAGGATCTGCATCTGGGCCATGGCATCCAGCACAGGGGCAAAGGTGGAGCGCATCTCGCCGTAGAGATCCAGCGTGGCATCCAGCTTTGCGTTCTGTTCCAGATAGCCCAGCGTCACGCCGTGGGTCACGCTGAACTCACCTTCGTAGTCCTGGTACTCGCCGGTCAAAATCTTGAGCAGGGTGGTCTTGCCCGCGCCGTTCTGGCCCACGATGCCAATGCGGTCCTCCCGCTCGACACTGGCGGTCACATCGTGCAGCACGATCTTTTCGCCAAAGCTCTTGCCTAGTTTTTCCAAATGTATCAGCATTGTTGTTCATCCAATCTTTTTGTTCCCACTTGCCGCACAGCGCAGGAGCTTAGAGCTGATGGCGGCGGTTCTTCAGGCCCACATTGGCCAGCTCTTCCTGCTCCATCACCAGCGGGTACAGCTCTTTCAGGTCTGCGATCTCGTAGGTGGGCACCACCTTGCCGGGGTTCTCGGCGTGGCTGGGGTTATACCAGCAGGTGTCAAGGCCCGCATTCACGCCGCCCTGAATGTCGCTGCTCAGGCCGTCGCCCACCACCAGCACATGCTCGCGGTTCTCCACCCCCAGCGAACGGAGCGCAGTGTCAAAGATCTTGCGGTTTGGCTTTTCGCTGTCGAGTTTTTCGGAGACGAAGACCTCCTCGACGAACTCCTTCAGGCCGGACTCGGCCACGCGGCGGGACTGCACCCGGTCGAAGCCGTTGGTCACAACGGCCAGCGTTGCCACCTCGGCCAGCTCCTTCATCACGTCCAGCACATTGGGCGCGGCGAGGTCCGGGTGGGTGGAGAGCTGGTCGAGATAATATTGATTCATCTCGGCACCGCTGCCTGCGGCATTCACGGCCTTGAGGAAGCGGGTGAACCGCTCCGCCATGAGCTTTTCCCGCTTGATCTGGCCTTTTTCCAGCTGCCGCCACAGCTCCGAGTTGATGGTGCGGTAGGTCTGCACCGTTTCTGCGTCCGGCTCAATGCCGTAGTTCACCAGCGTTTCGGCCAGTGCCTTGCTTTCGGCTGCGTCAAAGTTCAGCAGGGTGTTGTCTGCATCGAACAGCACGCAATAATATTTTGCCATGGTTCAGTTTCCCCTCTCTTGTTGCATGTTCCGGGGAGCTTGTCCTCCCCGGCCGGAGCCGGTCTCTTCCGGATCGCCGGATTTTCCGGATCGTAAGAACAGCGAGAAGCCAGCCCCGCCCCGGCAGAGCTGGCTTCGCCTTATTCCTCGACTACTTCATACGTTTCATCGTCGGTTTGTTCCGGGGTGTTGTCCTCGCAGCGGGAAGCGGCGGAACAGGGCATTTCCGGGCATTTGGGCATCTCGGATTCCAAAACGCCATTGTCCACATTCTCCCAGTCCATCTCATACCAGTCCACACTGCCGTCGGTCACATTTTCCTCACCGGGAAGCCCCGGAACACGGATCTTCTCGCAGAACATCCACTCACGCTCCCTTCGGAACAGCCTATGCAGCGGAGTGGAAAAATGTCAGCGGCTTGCTGCGGCCTCGGTGTTCTCTGCGCTCGTCTCGCTGGAAGCGGGCAGATCGTTCTCTGCCTTGCTTTCCGAAGCTTCGGTCTTCGACTCGCTGTGGGAAGAAGCGCTTTCCTCTTTGGACTCACTCTGCGAAGGGCTGGCCGACTCTGCCTTGGACTCGGCTTTCGACTCGCTTATGGACGCCGATGCACTGGAAGCAGAGCTGGAGGAGTGCTCCGAGCTGCTGCCGGAGGTGCTGTGGGACGAGCTGGAGCTGCCGGAAGAAGCGGCTTCTTCTTTGGACGAAGCGGAAGAACCGGATGTACTGCCGGAGGAAGCTCCGGACGAAGACGAACTGCCCGAACTCGAAGAGCTGGAAGACGAACTGCTGCTCGACGTGCTCGAACTGGACGATTCACTGTTGACAGTCAAGGTCAGCGTGTTGCTCTTCACGGTGCAGTTGTTGTAGGTGACGACGGCGTAGATCTTATAGCTGCCGACGGCCATGGAGGAGACCGGAACGGTCACGGTCGTCTGGCCTGCAGCGGCCTTGACCTCTTCCCCGTTGGCGTACCAGCGGAGATTGTCGCTGCTGGCATACTTGCCGCCGAGCTTTGCCTTGAAGATATAGGAGCTGCCGAACAGGCCCTTTCCCTCGTTGGAGATCTCGACGGACACTGCGGCAAACACAGCCGTGACGTCAATGTTCTGCTGGAACTTGTCATCGGTGCGGGTGCGGGTGGTGACGCCGTCGCTCCACTTGACGAACACATAGCCCTCGGCGGGAACTGCCGTCACGCTGATGGTCTGGGACGCATCGGTCACGGTGTAGCTCAGGGAGGTCTTGTCAGACTCACCGCCGGAGGTCAGCGTACCGCCGCCCTTTTTTCGACCCGATAGTGCGCTTCATAGTGAACAGGCTCAGCGGTGGAACTGCTGGCGCTCTCGCTGGCAGACTCCGAGCTGGGAGCCTGGACCGCAGAACTGGGGTTGGAAACATACTCCAGTGTTCGGGTGGGGATGTTGGCGGTGTCCGGGCGGCGGTCGTCGGTCTGGTAAGCGTGGGTGCGCAGATAGCTCAGCGCTGCCTTGAGGCCTGCACTCTTCAGGTGGATGTCGCCGTTTGTGTAGTAGTCCGGCTTGCCGTAACCATCCTCCCCCTTGAGGATCTCGGCAGTGTTCAGAAACTTGAGGCCCAGCTGCTCGCACAGGTTGAGCAGTGCCATGTTCATATCGTCGATCCTGGCCTGATCCATGTGAGGGTAGGTCGAGTGATCCGCCGGGATGGGCGGGATGGTGTTGACGATGATATCGGTATAGGGATAGCTGGCCTGGATGGCCTGGACCAGAGCGGTATAATTCGCGATAAAGTCGGCCACTTCCATGCCGTTGTCGTTGGTGCCCAGCATGATGACCACGCGGCGGGGCTTCATTTTGGCCACGGCCTGCGCGATGGTGTAGGTGCTGCTGTCCTTTTTAAAGGTAACGATGCCCTCGTTCAGGGCGGCATGGGTGCCAATGCCCTCCTTGGCGCAGAACTGCTGCAGGCTGATCAGGCCGTTGGCGTACAGGCGCACCGTGTTGGAATCGCCGATGAAGAGGGTCTCGTCCTGGTAGGACTGCCCCGCATCGGCCGTTTCTGCCAGCAGAGAAGCCGATGAATTGTCGATCTGATAGTGCTCTGCCAGATCTTCGCCACCCGCGGGCGTTTCCGAGGAGACGGAGTCTGCATCGGGTACATTCGGGGCGTCCACCTTACCCCGCCTGAGCAGGGTCAGAGTGATGCCGATGGTCAGCAGCGCCGCCAGCGCACACACAACGCAGACCAGAACAGCCTGCCGCTGCAAAGGAGTCATAGATTGCTTGTCCGATTGTGTCCTACGATTCATAATGATTCACCATTTTTATTCTCAATCAGCGATCCGGTCAGGCGTTCACAAGGGCGTCCGCGAGGGCGGCGCAGCTTTCGGCCAGCAGCACCGGGTGGAAGGGTTCCAGCTCTTCCCTGCTGCCGTAGCCGTACAGCGCACCGGCGGCATCCAGCCCGCAGTCCGCAGCGCCACGCATGTCGTCGTTGCGGTCGCCCACCATCAGCACCCGTTTGCCCTTGACGCATGGCTGCTCCAGCACGTAGCGGACGACCTCGGTCTTGGTGTCGCGGCTCTCGTCCATGGACGCGCCGCCGATAAAATCGAAGTATGGGGCAAGACCCTGCTCTTTGAGAATGGGCGTAACGACCTGCGTGGGCTTGGAGGTAGCGGTGCACAGCACAAGGCCCGCGTCCTTCAGGCGCTGCAGCATCTCTGCTGCGCCGGGGTAGGCGGCGCACTCGTGGCTGCCCTTGACGGCGTAGCTGGCACGGTAGAGCCCGGCGGCTTCCTCGACCTTGGCTGGGTCGGTGAAGTGCTCTGCGAACGTCTTGCGCAGCGGCGGGCCAAGGTAGCGGCGCAGGTCCACACCGGTGATATCTACGTTCATCTTGCGGAAGACCTCTTCCAGTGTATTCAGGATGCCGGGTGCGGAATCAATGAGCGTTCCGTCCACGTCGAATAAGATCACGTCATAGTGCTGCAAGGTTCATTTCCTCTCTTTCACACATATACAGTGTATAGTATAGCACAGTTTTCTGTATTCAGCAATTCCGCACAAAACGTTTTTTCATCTTTTGGCTAGATTGTTCATAGAATAGCCACAAACACAAAAAGCCTGCCCGGCAAAGTGCGGGCAGGCAGGGGCAACCGCTGGTTATTGCGCGGTGGTGGTGTTTTCCGTCGAGGGGTAATAGAGGTTGTTGGAGACGAACTCCAGCTTATCCTTGAGCACCAGCTCCAGGTTTGCCACGGCGTGCACCATGTTGGTGGCCGAATCGTTTACTTCCAGCAGCTTGCACAGGTCGACTTCCTTCATGGCCATCGCGGTCTTCATCTTCCGGCTCTCGGCGCACAGGATGTGGCTCAGGGCAGACTCCTGCAGCGCAATGCTCTCCAGCAGGTCGATGACGGCCTGATTGAGGGTGACGCGGGGCAGTGCGGGGCATTCCAGCGTGGGCGTGCAGTTGGTTTCCGTGATCATAAATCGGGTCATCCTTTCTTATATAAGGTATGCCCCATTGTATGTCCGGGCCGCTGCCTGTGTCACTCGGCGGAATCGGCTGCTTCCTTCGCAGAGACTTTTTCGATGACGTCGCGGTAGCCGCCGGAGCCGTACTGGATGCAGCGGTTGATGCGGCTGATGGTGGCCGTGCTGATCTCCACTGCCTTCACGATCTGATCGTAGGTTCTGCCGTCCAGCAGCATCTTTGCCGCTTCCAGCCGCTGCGCCATATCCGAGATCTCCTTTACAGTGCACAGGTCTTCAAAGAAGTTGTAGCACTCCTCCCGCGTTTCCAGACTGAGGATGGCATCAAACAGTGCGTCCGTGGTCGGGTTCTTTCTGGGGTTTTTCTCAGCCATAGCGGCCTCCTTTGCGGCAAGCGCCGGATATTTGGAAGATTTTATGATTTTGTATTATCACTTTAGCACATCAAAGTGTGAAAGTCAAGTCTTTTCGCAACGTGAGTGATTTTCACATTTTAGTGTGCACAGTTTTCTTCTCTTCACGCATGAACAAAAATCACCTAAAAATTTTTACCAGCATTTTTCCCGAATTGGCACATCCTCCTAACTTGCCCAAAATATATTGACAAATTATGAAATCGGGACTAAAGTATACACAATCATTCGGCAAATGCGATGAACAGGACACGACCTTTTCCCACACTTGCTCCCAGAGAGCTGTCGGTTTTGGTGTAAGACGGCAGCAAAGAGAGAGAGGTTATCCCCTGCGAGCAGCCGGTGCGAACCGAACAGTAGCACCTGGCCGATCCGCCCCCGTTACAGGGCGTCCCGCTCCGGTGAGGTTCTCCCGGAGCGGGCAGAAAGTGGCTGCCCTCAAAAGCAGCAAGCGAAGTGGTACCGCGGAGAATTGCAGCCGGGAGACCGGTTGTCAGGCCTTCGTCTTCGGGTGGATGCGGTCTGCATCCAGGACGAAGATGGAGGCTTTTTTCATCCCCTGCCGCCCGGCGCTTGTGGTTTTTGAGTGCAGCCGCCAGATGGACCCTGGCCGTTTTGCCGTTTGGAAAGAAAGGAAAGAGGTAAAAACAATGAATACGCTGGTCATCGTATTGATCGCAGCCGTGTGTCTGTTTGGCGCTTATATGCTTTACGGCCGCTGGCTGGCAAACAAGTGGGGCATCGACCCCTCTGCCAAGACCCCGGCAGTTGTCCATGAGGACGGCCGGGACTACGTTCCCACCGACGGCTGGACCGTGTTTGCACACCAGTTCAGCTCCATTGCCGGTGCAGGCCCTGTTACCGGTGCGATCCAGGCCGCTGCGTTCGGCTGGCTGCCGGTGCTGCTGTGGGTGCTGCTGGGCGGCATCTTCTTCGGTGCTGTCACCGACTTCGGCGCTCTGTATGCTTCCGTTAAGAACGACGGCAAGAGCATGGGCATGCTGATCGAAAAGTACATCGGCAAGACCGGCCGCAAGCTGTTCCTGCTGTTCTGCTGGCTGTTCTGCGGCATCGTCATTGCCGCCTTTGCCGACATGGTGGCCGGCACCTTCAATGCCTACGGTGCCGACGGTGCTCTGGTGGAGGCTGCCCAGACCAACGGTGCTGCCGGCATGGTCTCCATCATGTTCATGGTGTTCGCCGTGATCTTTGGCCTGCTGCAGAAGAACCTGCACTTCACCGGCTGGAAAGAGAATGTGATCAGCATCGTATTCATCGTGCTGTCCTTTGTGGTGGGTGCAAACTTCCCCATCATTCTGGGCAAGGCTGCATGGAGCTACATCACCTTTGTGTACATCTTCTTTGCCGCTGTCCTGCCCATGTGGCTGCTGAAGCAGCCCCGTGACCACATGACCACCTTTATGTTCGTGGCCATGATCGTGGGTGCTGTTCTGGGCCTGATCGTCAACCATCCCGTCATGAACCTGCCGGTGTTCACCGGCTTTACCAACGCCAAGCTGGGCACCATGTTCCCCATCCTGTTCGTTACCGTTGCCTGCGGCGCTGTTTCCGGTTTCCACAGTCTGGTGTCTTCCGGCACCTCCTCCAAGACCGTTACCAATGAGAAGGATATGCTGAAGGTCGGCTATGGTGCCATGGTGCTGGAAAGCCTGCTGGCTGTCATCGCCCTGTGCGTGGCCGGTGCTTCTGCTGCTGCAGACGGCACCCCCGCAGACGGCACTCCGTTCCAGGTCTTCAGCCGCGGCGTTGCCAGCTTCTTCGTGGGCTTTGGCCTGGACCAGCACTTTGCCTCTGTGTTTATGACCATGTGCGTTTCCGCACTGGCCCTGACCAGTCTGGATGCTGTGGCCCGTATCGGCCGCATGAGCTTCCAGGAGCTGTTCAGCGTGGACGACATGGAGCATGCTGAGGGCTGGCGCAAGCTGCTGTGCAACGTGTACTTCTCCACCTTCCTGACTCTGGCTTTCGGCTTCCTGCTGACCAAGATCGGCTACGCCAACATCTGGCCCCTGTTCGGTTCTGCAAACCAGCTGCTGAGCGCTCTGGTTCTGGCCACTCTGTGCGTGTTCCTGAAGGTCACCGGCCGCAGCAACAAGATGATCTTCCCTCCGCTGATCATCATGCTGTGCGTCACCTTCACCGCTCTGGTGCAGCGCCTGATCGCTATGGTCAAGGCCATCAGCAATGCCGCTGCTGTCACCATCCCCGCTGGCGAGACCACCTGGGGTGCCGTGTTCATTGCAAACGGCCTGCAGCTGATCCTGGCCGTGCTGCTGATCGTTCTGGGCCTGAACATCGTGTTCCACTCCTTCAAGGCTTACTCCAACGCGGAGCAAAACAGCGAAGCAAAGGTCTAAAAACAACTGCGGTTTTCACGATTCGTTCGTAAAAACAGAAAGAGATCCCCGCTGACGTCATCGAACCCGTCAGCGGGGATCTCTGTTTTTCTGCGCTTATAGATGCGCACTTTCCCAGGCCTGCAGCACGGCCAGCTGCGTCTCGGTGTGGAACCAGTGTTCCCCGTCGGCCAGAAGGGTCAACTGTGCCCCGGTCGCGCGCTTGAAGCGGTCAAGCACAGCATAGGAAGTCAGCTCGTCAGCTTCGCCATAGAGCACCTGCGTGGGGGTGCGCCAGCGGAGCGGATGTTCCCGCACCCAGCACAGATACGGCCATGAGAGGGTCTCCCCAAGATCCGTGGGGATCTCCCCTGCCGCCTTCAGCTGCGCTTCGGTCACGTTGGCCTGCTGCATCATCCTGCCGATGAGGTCTTCCATATCCACGATGGGCGAAACGAAGAGCGCACGGCGCAGTGCCTTCTCCTGTAACGCCAGCATGGAAAACCACGCACCGATGCTCGTGGCCCGCAGCGAGACCTGCCGCCAGTGCACTCTTGCATACTGATCCATAAATTGCAGCTCCGGAACGACCACCCATGGCAGGAGCCGTTCCGGGCCGTTCTTCCGCTCGCCATGTTCGGGCAGGTCAATGGCCAGCACCTGATAACCTGCCGGGCAGGCCTGCTCTGCAAATGCAAGGGCTTCCTCTTTGCTGCCCATTTTTCCGTGGACGTAGAGATACACCTTGCGGGAAGGCTCGCCGATGAGGAGTGCGGGGATGCCCTTCAGGGTAATGCGTTCTGTTTTCATAGCATCTTCACCATCATGATCTCGTCGCGGTAGGTTCCATCCTTGAGCTTGAAGGCATGGGGCGTGGTGCCGCAGCGTTCAAAGCCAAATTTCTCATAGAGGCGGATGGCACGGGTGTTATCGCTGCACACCCCCAGTTCCAGCTGTTCGAAACCGTTGGTGCGGGTCTGGTCAATGGCCAGCTGCATCAGATAACTGCCCAGACCGCAGCCCCAATCCTCTTTCCGGACAGAGATGCCCATTATGGCACGATGGCGATACTTGATGTGCGGCCGCACCTGTGCAACGCCAAACTCCCCCACCAGCTTTTCTCCGGCAAAAGCACCGACCTCAAAATTCAGCGCGCTGGCTTCAGAGCCTGCCAGCCCCTTTTGCAGCGTTTCCAGATTCGCGCCTTCTTCCGGGTAGCGGGCCATAAAGTGTGTTTCGCGGTAGGTTGCAAGGCGGAATGCGTTGAGCGCTTCGGCGTCGTCTGCGCACAGACTGCGCACCGTCAGCATTTCCCCGTTGGGCAGTTGGAACGCACACGGGACGATCTTCATGGTCAGCACTTCTTTCTGTTTGGAATGGGTCTATCATAACACCTTCGGTCAGGTTTTACAACCCCGGAACGCAAAAAAGGAGCCGCAACACCCTATGACAGGCACTGCGGCTCCCATTTTCAGCTTGGAAGCTTGAATTACTTCACCATGCTTGCAACTTCAGCAGCGAAGTCGTCAGCACGCTTCTCCAGGCCTTCGCCCTTCTGGAAGCGGGTGAACTTGACGATCTTGATGTCGCCGCCCAGATCCTTAGCGACCTTAGCGGTGTACTGAGCAACGGTCAGGTCGCTGTCCTTGACGAACTCCTGATCGACCAGGCAGTTCTCCTTGAAGAACTTCTTGATCTTGCCCTCGATCATCTTCTGCTTCACAGCCTCGGGCTTGTTAGCGGTCTTGGGATCGCCAGCCATCTGAGCCAGCATGATCTCCTTCTCCTTGGCCACGACCTCAGCGGGGACAGAAGCCTCATCGACATAGCCGGGGTTAGCAGCTGCAACCTGCATAGCGATGTCCTTGCCGTAGGTAACGAACTCGTCCTTAGCCTCGATGCCGTTGGTGGTCTCGAAGTTGACCAGAATGCCGTGGGTGCCGCCGCCGTGGACGTATGCAGAGCAAACGCCCTCGTAACGGACGAAACGGCGAACCTTGATGTTCTCCTTGATGACCAGGATCAGGTTCTTCAGAGCCTCGTCCACGGTCTCGCCGTTCTCGGTCTTGCAAGCCATCAGAGCCTCAACATCAGCAGGGTTCTGCTTCATGATGACCTGAGTAGCCTCCTTGACGAAAGCAACGAACTTGTCGTTCTTGGCGACGAAGTCGGTCTCAGCGTTGACCTCGATGACAACACCCACCTTGCACTGGGGGCAGTAGTCAGCGTAGACCATGCCCTCGGCAGCGGTACGGCTTGCCTTCTTGGCAGCGGTAGCCAGACCACGCTCACGCAGGATCTCGATTGCCTTCTCGAAGTTGCCGTCAGCCTCGGTCAGAGCCTTCTTGCACTCCATCATGCCGCAGTCGGTCTGCTTGCGCAGTTCCATAACGTCCTTTGCAGAAATAGCCATTTTCGCGTATTCTCCCTTACACGTTATTTTGTTGTTTGTGGGATGGGAAATCAGGCGTTTGCTGCATCCTCAGCGGGAGCGGCCTCCTGGTTGCCCTGCTTGCCTTCCAGCACAGCGTCAGCCATAGCGCCAGCGATCAGCTTGACAGCGCGGATTGCGTCGTCGTTGCCGGGGATCACGTAATCGATCTCGTCGGGGTTGCAGTTGGTATCAACGATAGCCACGATGGGGATGTTCAGCTTGCGGGCCTCAGCAACAGCGATGCGCTCCTTGTGAGGATCGACGATGAACATAGCCTTCGGCAGGGTCTTCATGTTCTTGACACCGCCCAGGTACTTGTCCAGCTTCTCCATCTCCAGCTCCAGCTTGGCAACTTCCTTCTTGGGCAGCAGCTCGAAGGTGCCGTTCTCCTTCATCTTAGCCAGCTGATCCATACGGTCGATGCGCTTGCGGATGGTGCGGAAGTTGGTCAGCATACCGCCCAGCCAGCGAGCATTGACATAGTGCATGCCGCAGCGCAGAGCCTCGTCACGGATGGACTCCTGAGCCTGCTTCTTGGTGCCGACGAACAGGATGTCGCCGCCCTCAGCTGCAACTTCCTTCACGTAGTTGTAAGCCTCGTCCAGCTTCTTCACGGTCTTCTGCAGATCGATGATATAGATGCCGTTGCGCTCGGTGAAGATGTACTTAGCCATCTTGGGGTTCCAGCGGCGGGTCTGGTGACCGAAGTGCACACCTGCTTCGAGAAGCTGCTTCATAGAAACGACTGCCATAGTAAAAATACCTCCAGATATTGTTTTGCCTCCGCACACCGTGATCACGGGCCGTATCGGACGGTTCGGGACTGCCCTCCACCCATTTGGGCACAAAAGGGCATAGTGATGCGTGTGTAATGCTGAATTATAATAGCACAAAAAGGACGCGGATTCAAGAGCTTTTCGGTGTTTTTTACAAAAAGATTTTGCAATTTTCTCTTATTTGCCGGTCGGTGCCGCTTCCAGGCCCTCCATCCCCATCCGGCTGAGGGCATAGCCCTTGCCGAACATTAGGTCGTATTGGAGCAACCAGTGGTTGGCGCCCCACTGCTGCTGCAATGCAGTAGGCTCCTGCGTGGTGGTGCCGTCCCGGTTCATGACGGTGCCGCGGGTGTTCGTGCGGTACGCCACCTGCAGCTGACGGTTCAGGAACTGGAAGTAGAGCGGCTCTTCCAGACCGTAAATGTCCATCATTACCGGCGAGATATCGTAAGCGGCAATGGTGCCAAGGTCCACCTGCTGCTGGCTGTAGTTGGACCACATCAGCAGCGTGGTCTGGTGCAGGCGGGGGTCTGCGCTGGAATCGCTGGCATAGCCGGTAGTGGTGTAGACATCGTAATTGGAATCGATGGGGTTATAGTGGTCGCCCCAGAACACCAGAATGACCGGCTCGTCCACCTGCGAGAAGTATTCGGTCAGTTTGCCCATCATGGCATCTGCATCCCGGATGCCGGTAGCAAAATCTTCCAGCGCCCCCAGTGTGCTCCGGCTGATGCCAGACGGAGCGTTCAGCACCTTTACGCGCTCGTCGTCCGGGTAGTTGTCCTTGTTATAATTGGTATGGTTCTGCATGGTGACAGCGTGCAGGAAGATGGGCTTGTCCGAGCTGGACTTCATGCTCTCGTACTGCTGGATGATCTGGTCGGCCATGGAATCATCGGTGACAAGGCCGCTGGTCCAGTAGTGCTTGCGCACCTTGTTGACGTGGGTCATCTTTTCCAGACTGAGGAAGGTGTCCAGACCCAGATTCGGATAGGCCGTGTCGCGGCTCCAGTATTTTGCCCAGAAGCAGTGCACGGCTGCGGTCTGGTAGCCCTTGAGCTTGAGGTAATTGGGCATGGCGAACATGGGCTTGGTCACATGCTGCTGGTAGGGCTTGCTGCCGCCGGGCAGGAAGGACACCGAATAGCCGGTCAGCGCCTCAAACTCCACATCGCAGGTGCCGCCGCCAAAGCTGGGGCTGTAGGCCCGGCCATAGGCGCTGGTCTCCTGCAGGCGATGGAGGTTGGCGGAAACATCCGTGTCGAATGCAAAGCCATACTGTTCCAGCTCCGAGACATCCCAGTAGGACTCGTCCATCACATAGATGATGGTGGGGCTCTGTTCGGTCTCCCCGGCAGGCGTGACCGCCCCATAAGACGCCGGGTAGAGCGGTGCCGTCTGGTAGTTCCCGGCTGCGGCGGTGTCGTCCAAAATCTCGTTCACGGCATCTTCCGAGTAGTCGTCCGGTTTCGAGATCTCCAGATTGGTGAGGTTGGTCATAAAGCCGGTGATCACGCCGTAGTAGCGGTAGTAGCGGTCCTGCATCCAGGCGTCGGGCAGAATGCCGATGGCCTGGGTGACTGCGGGCTGCAGGAAGACGCCGAAAAGCAGGCCGCAGACGGCCGCAGCGCTGGCCGCAGCGCCCAGCACGCGGGGCTTCCAGTTCAGCTTTTTTCGCCCGCGGTAGAGGAAGAAGCTGGCCGCGAGCAGCAGCAGAATGAGAACGATGGAGACCACCATGCTGGTCTGGATATGGATCCCGGCAGCGGAAGCAACACCCGCCGCCTCCGAGACCTGCGCCAAATCCCACGGGAGAAACGGCTCACCGCGCAGCTGCAGCGTGTAGAAATCCACCGCCGCCGGGACACAGCCGAGAATGGCCGCGATCAGGGTGGCCAGCGGCGCGAAGCGGGTCAGCCAGTCCACCATCAGCCAGATGAGGAAAAGCAGCGCCCACGCCAGAAGATAGGCTTCGGCGTGGGGAAAAATGTATTGGGTCAGAGTGTCCACGGTCAGACTGCCGCGGGCGATCCACTCCGTGAGCACCACAAGCACCAGCGTGACGACCGGCGGGAAAGCCAGCCGCAGCGCATGGAGCCAGGCCGGAGTGCGGGATGCGCGTTTATTCATACAAGAACCGTTCCTTTCACTTCCTGAGCGCCCCAATGGGGCGATGATCTTTGAGTTTGCGAGCACAAATCATGGCCCACGGTTCCCTATTATAATCCTGTTTTCTGTAAAATCAAACCCTAATTCCGGAAAAACAGATGAAAAACTTTCATCCATCCAACCAGCGGCGCAGCTTTTGCCAGAACGAAGCACTTTTTTGCTCCGGCAAAGGCAGTTCTGTGCGCACCAGAACGGCATCCAGCCCGATCTTGTCGATTTCCTCCCAGGGGATGGTCAGCGTCTCGTCCCGCCCCAGCAGCCCGAACAGATGCGGCCTGCCCAGCAAAAGCAGGCTCCGGACCTGCGCGGTCTGCGGGTCAAGTTCCAGATCATCGGCCCTGCCCAGGCAGGCCCCATTGGACAGCTGCACGACCTCTTTGGCGCAAAGCTCCCGGAATGTCATCGGCTCCCCTCCCCGCTGTGTGTTCTCTTTTACTGTATGCGGCAGGGCGGCGCTTGATGCAGACCGGCCCCTTGTGTTATACTGAGTGCAGCAACCAATTGGAAAACTCACCCATTCAGATCGAGGTATGTGTCGATGTATAAAAATATCGTGTTTGATTTCGGCGGCGTCATGGTCGATTTTGACCCCAAGGAGTATCTGGTGGACCGTTTCTGCAACGCCGATGTGGAGGAGCAGGTCAGCGCTCTGACCTTTGACAGCGAAGAGTGGAAGCTGCTGGACGCCGGGCTCATCACCCGATTCGAGGCCAACCAGCGGATGTTGGCCAAGGCCAGAGAACAGGGCTGCGCCTTTGAGGTGCAGGGCGTGCTGGACGACTGGCTGCACATCCTGCGCCCGCGCCGCCGGATGCAGGAGCTGGTGCAGAAGCTGAAAGCCCACGGCTACTGCGTTTATTACCTGAGCAATATTCCGGAAGATGTGCTCGACCTGCTGATGAATCGGGACATGAAGGGCCTGTTCGACGGCGGCGTAGCCTCCTGCGAGGTGCACATCAACAAGCCCGACCCCCGCATCTACAAAGCGCTGCTGGAAAAATACCACCTCAAGGCGCAGGAGAGCGTCTTCATCGACGACCGGCTGGACAATGTGCAGGCCGCATTCACGCTGGGCTTCGTGGGCATCCGGATGAAGGAGAGCGTCGGCACACTGGTGCGCAGCCTTGCCACCTGCGGCGTGGCCCTGCGCTGAGCCGCACCAAAACACAAACCGCCCGGTTCCATGCTGTTTTCGGCACGGAACCGAGCGGTTTTCTGCGCGTAGGAGTTGCGAAGTTACTTGGCTTCGTAATTCTGGCAGAAGTGCGGGGTCTCGATCTGCTGGGTGGTGCAGGAGCAGTGCTCGGTCACTTTGATCTGGGGCAGGTCGCACTTGCAGCCGCTCACATTGTGGCTGCACTCGCAGACATCGCAGACAACACCGGTATTTTCCATTCGTTCTCACCTCTTTGAATCTGGGATGCTTCTAGGATGCCCCCATTCCGTGAGATTTATACACCGGTCACTTCTCTGCCCCGGCTTCGCGTTTGGCCCGGATGGTCACGACCACATGCCGGATGGAAAGCACCGGGTGCACCGGCAGCATCCGCGGGCCTGCCCAGCGCATCACCGCGCGGATCTTCTCCCGCATTTCCGGCTTGTAGCAGTGCACTTTGCAGGCCGAGCAGAAGGTCTTGGTCTCCATGAACGGACAATGGTCGATGCGGGCCAGCGTATAATCGCGAAGCTCCTGACATTCCAGGCAGAGCGAGCCTTTGGGGGTGTGGTGCTGCCTGCGGCAGTAAAGAGCGATCATCTCGCTCACCAGAAGTTGTTCCTCCGCGCGCTTTTTCACAAGGTCTTTCGGGGTGGTCTGTTTCATGCGTTCCTCCAGATACAACAAAAAACCGGCAGAAAGCCGGTATCGTTCGGTTCTCTGTCGGTTAGTTTATCAAGACAAACTCATTTTGTCAAGAGAAAAGGCTTACCATGCAGCCAGATCTGCACCCAGCTTGCGGCATGCAGCCTGAACATCATCGTCCGGGGCCTCGTTGCAGATCAGGCCCTCTTCGCTGAACAGGACCGCGCCGTCCTCCTTGACACGCTCGCACCAATCGCGCATCCACTGGCCGTCGCCCCAGCCGTAGGAGCCGAACAGGGCGATCTTCTTGCCGTTCAGAGAACCCTCCAGATCAGAGAACATCGGCTCGAACTCGCTCTCCTCCAGCTGCTCAGCACCCATTGCGGGGCAGCCGAATGCCACGACGTCATATTCGCCCAGCTTGGCAGCATTCATCTCGCCGCAGGGAACGATGGTGGCGGCAGCACCTGCCCCCTCAGCGATGCAGTTTGCCATGGTCTCAGTGTTGCCGGTTGCGCTCCAGAATACGACTGCTACTTTGCTCATAAAGAAGAACCTCTCTTTCAATTGTGGTTAGTACATTCTAACTTTTATCGCCAGGAAAATGCGTCATCCGAGACGGACGCGCATTTTAACGGTTAGGTTTCTCTAACCACAGACAGGATACCACAATGCAGCAGGGTTGTCAAGGCTCTTTTGCAGATTTTTCCACTCCCCTGCTCAAAGCAGCTGCGGAACGGTGAACACCAGCGTCAGCACACCGAAAATGACCGGCTGGTGCAGCAGATACAGCAAAAGCGAGTGCCGGCCCATCCAGCCCAGCGCCGGGCACACCGGGCGGCGCAGCGGCTCCATGCGTCTGCGGCCGACAAGAGGATGCAGGTAGTACCCCGCCCAGAACAAAAACAGCCACGGCAGCAGCGGGAAGTAATCGGAGGAGTAAAAGGAGACCGGGTAAAAGCCGAAGTATGCCGTGAGGTAGTTGGCATACAGCCCCTGCGGCAGCGCCCAGCGCAGCGGGCCAAGCCCCCAATAGCCATCCATCGTGTGATAGGTCAGCACGAACAGGATCAAACTGACCGCCAGCCCCACCGCCGGCGGGATCTTTTGCAGCCACTTCTGCACAAGGCCCGTCAGGAGCATGGCCGAGCCCAGCAGGGTCAGCACCCCAAACCAGACCACATCTTCCGGCATGAACACCAGCGTCACCGCCGTTACCAGCGCTCCGGCACCAAAGACCGCCGCGCCGCGTTTGAGCGGATGATGCCCCAGCGGCAGACAGAAGCCGGACAGCAGAATGAACACCCAGCAGATGGTCTGCTGCCACAGACGCCCCTGCCCGGCGGAATACCACGGCACCACGACCCCGAAGAGATACACAGCATCCCACATGCCGTGGTACAGCATCATGCTGACCAGATCCAGCCCGCGCAGCTCGTCCAGCAGGGCGTAACGGGATGAAGACGATTTCATGAGGAAACTTCCTTTTTCGTTTTTTGTCTCATTGTACGCTTTGCCGCCGGGCGCGTCAAGCAAAAAAGCTGCTGTGCAGCTTGAGCCACACAGCAGCTTTTGAAAAAACGGGATCAGACTTCGGTGTTGAAGTAGCGCTTCAGCAGGCCCTCAAAGCCGCGGCCGTGACGGGCCTCGTCCTTTGCCATCTCGTGAACGGTGTCGTGGATGGCATCCAGATTCAGGGCCTTTGCCTTCTTGGCCAGATCCATCTTGCCTGCACATGCGCCGCACTCAGCCTCGGCACGCATCATCAGGTTCTTCTTGGTGCTGTCGGTGACAACTTCGCCCAGCAGCTCTGCAAAGCGGGATGCGTGGTCTGCTTCCTCGTAGGCATAACGCTTGTAAGCCTCAGCGATCTCGGGGTAGCCCTCGCGCTCAGCCACACGAGCCATTGCCAGATACATGCCGACCTCGCTGCACTCACCCTCAAAGTTTGCGCGCAGGCCATCCACGATCTCCTGCGGCACGCCCTCGGCCTTGCCGATGCCCACAACATGCTCGGTGACGTAGGTGTTGCCGGTCTTCTCCACAAAAGCGGAAGCAGGAGCCTTGCAGACGGGGCACTGTGCCGGGATCTCGCCTTCAGCAATATAACCACAAACGGTGCAAACGTACTTCTTCATAAGAATAGACCTCCATAATTTCTCAGTTATTCTTTTGGCCGGCTCTGGTACGGTCGGCCTTGGTTTCTGAGCCTATTATAGCAATGATTCCTGGGTTAGTCAAGGATAATTTTAAGAATAATTCCTATTTAACAGTTTGTTTACACCTGGAGATTGCCGCTGGTGGCAGCGTCAGAACCGTCGGCTGCGTCGAACTCATAATCATTGCCGGGCAGGATAGCGTTCAGCAGGATGCCGACGATGGCAGCGATGGCCAGACCGGACAGATTGATGGAGACGCTGCCCACCATGAAGGTCAGGCCGCCCACAGAGTTGAAGCCCAGTGCGCACACCAGAATGACAGCGGCCACGATCAGGTTGCGGCTGTTGGTAAAGTCCACGCGGTTCTCCACCACGTTGCGCACACCGATGGCGGAGATCATGCCATACAGCACAAAGCTGATGCCGCCGATGATGCCGGTGGGGATGGTGTTGATGACAGCCTCAAACTTGGGGCTGAAGCTCAGGATGATGGCCAGGACAGCCGCAATGCGGATGACCAGCGGATCGTAGATCTTGCTCAGAGCCAGCACACCGGTGTTCTCGCCGTAGGTGGTGTTGGCCGGGCCGCCCAGCAGGCCGGCCATGGTGGTTGCCAGACCGTCACCCAGCAGGGTACGGTTCAGGCCGGGGTCGTTGATATAGTTGTGGCCCACGGTTGCGCTGATGGCGGCGATATCGCCCACATGCTCCATCATGGTTGCCAGTGCAATGGGGATGATGGTGAACAGTGCGCTGATGAACTCCGGGCTGCCGTCGATGGCAAACAGGCCCATGGCCTCCTTGTGCAGAGGGATGCCCACCCATGCAGCCTCAGAAATGCGCTGGAAGTCCACTGCACCGGTCACCAGTGCCACTGCGTAGGACACCAGAACACCGATGAGGATGGGCAGGATCTTGACCATGCCCTTGCCCCAGATGTTGCACACGATCACGACACCCAGTGCCACAAAGGCCAGGATCCAGTTGGACTGGCAGTTTTTGATAGCAGAGGGGGCCAGGATCAGGCCGATGGAGATGATAATGGGGCCAGTGACCACCGGCGGGAAGAACCGCATGATGCGGCGGATGCCGAAGGTGGAGATCAGCAGGCTGGCCACCAGATACACCAGACCGGAAAATGCGACGGCGGCGCAGGCGTAGGGCAGCATCTTGGTATTGGCCACGGTCAGGTTGCCGTCTGCATCTGCCAGCATAGGGGCCACGATGGAGAAGCCGCCCAGATACGCAAACGACGAGCCAAGAAAAGCCGGGACCTTGCCTCTGGTGACCAGATGGAACAGCAGGGTGCCCAGACCTGCGCACAGCAGGGTGGTGGAAACGCTCAGGCCGGTGAGCAGCGGCACCAGCACCGTTGCGCCGAACATGGCAAACATGTGCTGCACGCCCAGAATGAACATGCGGCCTGCGCCCAGCTGGCGCGCGTCGTAAATGCCTTTGGAGTAATCGATCTTTTCGCTCATAAAAGAGTTCTCCTTTCGCGTTTTACTTCCAAAAAAAGAGGCATTGCCGCAAAAAAGCGACAGTGCCTCAACATTCGGGAAGAAAAAACATTCGGGACGGGAGAACAGCCTCCGTGCTCCGCAAAGTTGAACCGTGCATTCTGCTCTCCCCTTCCCTTCGTACGCTGTAAAGTATATCAGAAACCACCCCGTTCTGCAATGGATTTCCGGTTTTTTGGCATTCTTTCTGCGATCGCTTTCTTTTTCAGGTTTTATTCCCCTGCGGCAGCATTTTGCACCTGCATCTTGCAATCCGGCCCCCTGCGCACTATAATAATACCGATTAAATGGATTGAGATTTAAGGAGACCCAATGATCTATCTGGATTATTCCGCCAATACCCCGGCCGACCCGCAGGTGCTCGACCGGTTCTGCTCCGTAGAGCGGCGCTGCATCGGCAACGCCAACTCCCATCATCAGGCAGGCACCGCCGCCAGAGCCGAGATCGACGCTGCCACGCTGAAGATCGCCGCTTTGCTGGGCGTACAGCCCGCCGAGATCATCTATACATCCGGTGCCAGCGAGGCCAACAACTTCGCGCTCAAGGGGCTGGCCCGGCTCTCCCGCCATGCGGGCAGACACATCATTTCCACCCCGCTGGAGCACTCCTCGGTGAGCGGCAGCCTGACCGCCCTGCAGGAGCAGGGCTATGAGATCGACCTGCTGGACATCCGGCGGGACGGAACCGTAGACCTTGACCATCTGAAAGAGCTGCTGCGGCCGGACACCATCGCCGTGGCGGTCACGCTGGTAGACAGCGAACTCGGCGTCGTGCAGCCGGTGGAGGAAATCGCCGCCATCCTGAAGGACTACCCCAACTGCCACCTGCATGTCGATGCCACCCAGGCCGTTGGAAAGATCCCCGTCTCGTTTGAAGGGGTGGACACTATGAGCCTGACCGCCCACAAGTTCTACGGGCTGAACGGCATCGGTGTGCTGGTCAAGCGGCGGAATCTGGCACTGGAGCCGCTCATCCATGGCGGCGAGAGCACCACCCTCTACCGCAGCGGCACCCCCACCGTGGCGCTGGCGTCTTCCCTGGCCTGTGCACTGGAACTTGCCGTGGAAAACCTGCCGGAACGCTCTGCCTCTGTCCAAAAGCGGAACACCGAACTCCGCGCGGCCCTGTGCCAGCACCCGGAGGTGCGCATCAACAGCCCGGAAAATGCCATCCCGCACATCCTGAACCTCAGTGTCCGGGACGTGAAGGGCACCGTGTTCCAGCGGGAGCTGGATGCCAAGGGCGTATGCGTCTCGGTCAAATCGGCCTGCTCTTCGGACGGCCTGCCCTCCCGCGCCGTGTTTGCCGTGAGCCATGACCGGCGCAACGCGCTGTCCTCGTGGCGCATCAGCCTGAGCCACCTGACCACCGAGGCAGAGATCCAGGAATTTTTACGGGTGTTCGACGTCTGCTGCCAGCAGCTGACCGCCGCACACGGAGATCGATAAGGAGAAATCATGAAACGCGAACTCGAACCCTATCAGATGATCGAACGCAGCATCATCAAAAAATACCGCAAAGAGCTTTGGACCCCCTTCATCGTAGCCGTCAAACGGTATGAGCTTATCCAGGCAGGCGACAAGATCGCCGTCTGCATCTCCGGCGGCAAAGACTCCATGCTGATGGCAAAGCTCATGCAGGAGCTGCAAAAACACAGCGATGTCCCCTTTGAGCTGGTCTTCCTCGTGATGGACCCCGGCTACAATGAGCTCAACCGCCAGAAGATCGAATCCAACGCGGCATTGCTGCACATCCCGGTGACCATCTTTGAGAGCAACATCTTCTCGGTGGCCAACAACACCGACAAGAACCCCTGCTACCTCTGCGCCCGGATGCGCCGCGGTCACCTGTACAGCAAGGCAAAAGAACTTGGCTGCAACAAGATCGCGCTGGGCCACCACTTCAACGATGTCATCGAGACGACCGTCATGAGCATGTTCTACGGCTCCCAGCTGCAGGCCATGCCGCCCAAGCTCCACAGCACCAGCTTCCCCGGCATGACCCTCATCCGCCCGATGTACTGCATCCGCGAGGAGGACATTCTGGCCTGGAAGCGGTACAACGACCTGGAATTCATCCAGTGCGCCTGCCGCTTCACCGAGAACTGCACCATGTGCGACAATGGCGGCGGCGGTTCCAAGCGGCAGGAGACCAAGCTCCTGCTCCGCCGCCTCAAGCGCGACAATCCCAACATCGAAAACAGCATTTTCCGCAGCATCCATGCCGTCGCGCTGGACACCATGCCGGGCTATAAATCCGAAGGCGTGGAGCACAGCTTTTTGGAACGGTTCCATGCGATGGAAGAAATGGCAACTGACGTTGAACTGTGAGGTTATGCAAAAACATCCTGACCGGACGATTTGAACTGCACCCCATTTGTTAGACAGTATGGTATACTGTTTAGGAAATGGGGTGTTTTTGTATGCCAAAGGGACAACGAAAGTACAACGGAACGCAGAAGGTAGAAATCATTAAACGAATCCACAGAGAAAACCTGAGCTTTAAGGGAGCGTCCAGAGAATATGGCATTTCGGACCGTACACTCAGGGACTGGGAGCGCATTTATTGGGAGGAAGGAGAAGAAGCACTTCTGTTAGAGCGTCGAGGACGAGCCTGTGCCGCCAGTGGGACGCAGAAAGGTCGGAAGCCAAAGCTGGATAAGCAAGTAGAAGAAGATCTTATTGCAGAAAATCAGCGGCTTCGGATGGAAATCGACTACTTAAAAAAATTGAATGCCTTGGTGCTGGAAGAGGAACGCCAAAACAGAAAGCACAAGTAGTTCAGGAACTAAGGCAGAAATACCCTCTGAAAGCACTGCTGCAACTTGCCGGACTTCCTCGCAGCACGTTCTACTACTATCTGCACCAGTCTCAGAATCCTGCCAAATACCAGATGGTAAAGGAACAGATTGTTATAATCTTCAACGAGAACAAAAAACGATACGGATACCGCAGAATCACAAAAGAACTGCATAACAACGATATTTGTGTGAACCACAAGACGGTTCGGAAACTCATGAAGCAGCTTGGTTTAGTCTGTCAGATTCGTGCAAAAAGGAAGTACAGTTCTTACAAAGGCGAAGTTGGAGAAGTAGCTCCAAACCTGCTGGAACGGCATTTCAAGACAGACCAGCCGAATCGGAAATGGGTCACAGATGTTACCGAGTTCAAAGTGAACGACCAGCAACTCTACCTGTCTCCAATTCTTGATTTGTTCAATGGCGAAGTTGTCAGCTACAATCTGAGCCGCCATCCGAACTTTAAGCAAATCACGGATATGCTGGAAGGTGCTTTTCAAAAGCTGCCGGACAAGGTTGACAATCTGACTCTGCATTCGGATCAGGGCTGGCAATACCAGATGAAGTCCTACCAGAATCTACTGAAAGCAAAAGGAATTACGCAAAGTATGTCTCGGAAAGCCACTTGTCTGGACAATGCTGTTGCCGAGAACTTCTTCGGACTGCTCAAGACGGAGCTGTTCTATCTGGAAAAATTTGATTCCATTGACCAGCTCGAAAAGGCTATTGTCGATTACATCGACTATTACAACAATCGCCGAATCAAATTAAAACTAAACGGTCTGAGCCCTGTACAGTACAGGATTCAGACCGTTGAAGCTGCTTAATTCAATTTTTGTCTAACTTTTGGGGTTCATTTCAATTCTGGTCAGGATGTTTTTTTGGTTCTTTGTCAAATATTGGTAACCGTCCAGTGAAAGCACGTTCACAGAAAGACAAGAGGCACCCGACTCGGAATCGTGTGCCTCATTTTGTCATGCAAAGTTTTCCTGAATGAGCTTTCCCCAAGGCAGCATCTGCTTGAGACGCTCCGGGTGGGTCTGGATCTCCATGTCAGGCAGATTCTCGAATGTGAATGCTATCCTAATAGTTGGCCACAGTGGCAACGAAAAAGTTTACCATCAACATCATATTCCTTGTAAAATAGAGACAACTCTATATGCAAGGAGAGAAAGGTACGCTAAACGTAAAATTCTATACAGCCGCAAATCTCTCCAACGAACTGATAAAGGCGCTGGATGGCCGCCGGCTGTTGAAGCTGGAGAAGTAGATTTCCAGCTGCGATCTGCTGATTATCGATGAAATAAGTTATCTCACTTTCAATCGGCATCAATCGGAGCTTCTGTTTAAGGTCATTGCCGACCGCAGTGAACGAAAAAGCATTATTGTATCCACCAACCTTGCTTTCTTGGAATGGCTGACTATGTTTGAAAATTAGACTATGGTAACCGCAATGATTGACCGGTTGACATATCGTAGTTTCGTTTTTAATATGAATTCCAGCAAGCCCTATGGGCTGGGTTTGCCGCTCAGCCTGATAGCTCAGTTGAGGGCTGAGCGTGGTAAACAAATTTACTATCAATGGTAAAGAAACTCATTGACATTTACACTCAGGTATTTTTCCAGTTATTTTTCACTTTTTTTCTTTGCCGATTCTTCTAAACTCTCCATATATTTTTTAGCATCCTTCATAAAGCTGACAGCAATCATCACAATCACTGCACCAATTGGAAATGCTGCAACAATACTCACCGACTGGAGATTGTTCATAGAACTTTCTGCGAACAGCAAAGCAATCGGAAGTAAAATCAACAGAATACACCACATCAGCTGAATTCCCTTATTCGGTTGTTCGCCATCCTCCAGTGTGTGATAGCTATAGCAGGATGCTGTCAATGCAATCGAATCAAAAGAAGTTGCATAGAAAGCAATCATCGTCAGCAGAACAACAATCATAATCACAGGCGCGCCCGGCATCGTTTTGATGATAGACACAATCATGCCATACAGATCTCCGCTTTCCAGATACTGTGCAATAAAGTCAGCCTTTCCAGTGACTTGCATTCCCATAGAATAGTTGCCAAGTACGATGAAACTTGTCAGTGTTGAACCGACGCCAAATACATATCCCCCCAGTATCGTCTGACGTACTGTTCTGCCACGAGAAATGCTGCCGATAAAGAACGGCGCAGCCACACACCAAACCATCCAGTAAGCCCAATAGTAGATCGTCCAATTCTGCGGGAAGTTCGATGTACGGAGCGGGTCAGTGAACGTAGACAGATCAACAAAGTTCTGGATCATTCGTCCAAGAGAAGAAAAACCGGTTTCAATAATATACCGTGTTTCTCCACCAAACAGCAGAACAAACGCAATCAGGCCAAAGAACATATAAATACAAATGTTTGCCAACTTGCTGATTCCCTTAAATCCATGCAGCAAGGAATATGTATATACAGCGCAGGTAATCAGAAGAATAATAATGTTGATTACAGTACGACTAACGGCAACATGGAACAGTTCACTAATAATGGTTGCCATAAGAGGTGTCGCTACACTAAATGTTGTAGCAGTGCCAGCAAGGAGGGCAAACACAGCTAACAGGTCAGTAATGCGACCTGCCCAGCCGTCGGTATACTTTCCAAGAATCGGACGGCAAGCCTCTGAATACTTCTGACGGTTTCTTTTTCTCACATGGAGCATAAAGCCAAAGGCAACGGCCAGCACCAAATAGAATCCCCACGGAATAAAGCTCCAATGGAACAGAGGATATACGCCTGCCCAATTCTGAATGCTTCCCATTTCTGCCAGATGAGGATCCGTCGCATACAGCACCCATTCCGAGAACGAATAGAACAAAATATCTGCTGCAAGGCCACAGGTAAACATCATTGAGCCCCACGCAAAGAAAGGATACTTTGGCTTTTCATTCGGCTCGCCAAGGACGATGTTACCATACTTAGAACCGGCAATATACAGAGAAAGGATGAAAATTCCCAATCCAATTACTAAGTAATAGGTACCAAAGGTATCACCAAAGAAAAAACGGATCTGGCTCAGCACCGCATTCGATTGCTCCGGTGCAAAAAAGAATAGAACACATAATGCAACTACGATTGCCAAAGGCACCAGTGTTATCATCCAGTCTATTTTCCCATGTTCTTTTTTCGTATTCATTTACTTATCCTCCACATATTTTTTGTAACTGGCATCCAAAGCAATTAGCTCGCTCAGATTATCCACCTCTATAATATCGTCCCTATTCATAGGACGGATACCCAATTGATACTCCTCCGGGTAACAGAACATCGCCACATCATCCCAGTAGATTTGTCGGTTCTTCTTTTGTTCAAACTCGATTTCCAGGTGATGTTTCAGTCTCTTTCCATCCTCTGCAGTCCAGCGAGAAATACTGTACAACTGCCATCCACCTTTTCCACCTGTCCGACTGCATGCCGTAACAATGCCATTCTCAACAGTCTGAAGCCACTCATCCGTTTCGCCATCTGTCCAAACACTGTTATAACCCGAGTGTTCAAATTCCGGTGCAAGGATTTCAGGATTATAAATAATCTGATCGCCATCCAGAATAATCGCATTTTCAATGTAATCTCTTGCCACGTAAAGCGATGCAATGTTATTACAGGTATCATAGTAAGGATTTTCAATCAGCTTAACACCAGGATACTCCTTTTCAAGTGTCACAAACTGCTCTTTCAGATATCCTACAACAACATAAATCTCATTGATTCCGTTTTTATGCAGACCATCAATGACTGTGTCAATCATTCGAACCCCATTCACTTTAACCAAAGGTTTTGGTTTTGTCAGTGTTACCGGGTGCATTCGATTTCCTAAACCTGCCGCCATAATAATGGCTCTTTCTACTCTTGGCATTTACTTTTCCTCCCCTTGCTTTTTCAATTCTTCTTGAACAATTCGATAGTAGTCTTTTGCGTATCGATACTGACGAAGAGAATACTCACCAAACTCCACACCAAGATTACGCTTATATTCACACCAGTTACTCCACAGCAGACCACAGGCTGCAATGTAGCAATAAATTTTGATTCTGGTTGCATCATTACACCCCTCTGTAAAATAAGCAGCAATCAGTCGATCCACCTGCCGCTTATTGTAAAGTGAGTAAATACAGAACATTGCTACATCCACATGAGGATCTTGCATTCCTGCATACTCCCAGTCAATCAGACGAATTTCTTCTTTTCCATCTTTCTCCACAAACAGGAAATTATCCGGCACTGCATCAATATGTGTCAGGACTTTTTCTCCAATATGTGCATCGATATAAGGCTTTAGTGACAGAACATTTGCTTTTGTTTTTTCATAATCCTTATAAACAGAAGGTGTTCCCTCCCACAGCGTTTCATAGAATTCCATCTGGCCGAAAATATCAAATTCATGATTCACTTTTAGCTTCATTTCATGGAAGTATCGCAGCCGTTTCATGCACTTTTTGACATCTTCGTAATTCGATGGATCACATACTCTGGCTCCTTCCAGAAACTCTGTAATTTTATAGCCATTTTCCGGGTTGATATATGCAATATCATCACAGATATGCTTTCCATCAATCGTTTGGTAAACTGCAGCTTCTTCTCGGCGGTTAATCAACTGATCGGTTCCTTCTCCCGGAATACGCATAATATATTTCTTTCCTTTACAAGTGAACAGGAAAGACCGATTCGTCATACCCTTTTTAAGAACCGTAATATCTGTAACTTCTTCTGGCTTTGCTCCTAAGGCTGTACAAATCACCCGAATGGCATCTGTTTTCAGCTGGTTGGAATCGCTGTCAATTTCTCGTAATTGCTCATAGGTATTAATTTCCACAACGTCTGTGGAATGAACCACACGAGCAGCTACGATCATCCGGTCTTTATTATAAAGTGCTTCTTCCCAGAACGCTCCGTCGTATCGCTGATTTTTGCAAAGTTCATCAATGCGTTCTGCAACGGTATCTGCATCCTCTTTCACCAAATAGCAGATACCAATCATTGCATTGCCGCCAGAGCTTTCTGGCACAGCCACAAGTTCCATTTTACGGTTAACTCGGACGTTACTTTCGTTGTCCACAAGATCGCTGACCATATACCACGAATACAACTCATGTTGATGGAAGGGATTTCGGTCGCACCAAATATCGCACGGGATAATGTACGCATTCTCCAGATGCTCTTTTACAAGTTTAACGGAATGCAGATTATTCTTTGTCGCGTAATCTGCATTTACTACTAGCTCTATGCCATACTCATCCATCAAATACTCGTATTTTTCTTTCATGAAGCCCACAACTACATAGATTTCTTTAATTCCCACTTCATGAAGTTGCTTAATGATACGCTCAATGAGCGGTTCTCCGTTGACTTCCAAGAGACCTTTTGGCATCTCCGTATTGATTGGAACCATACGCATTCCAAAGCCTGCTGCCAGGATAATAGCCCGCTGCGGGGTTTTCTGCTTAAACTCAGTGATGGCTTTCATGGTAGGGCGAATCGAATCGTCCAGGTAATCAGCTTTAATAAGCTCCTTGAGTGAACGATTAACTACTCCTAATGAATGTCCTGACACTTCTGCTAAAATCCGTTGGTTGATGAAAGGTTCCAACAAAAGTGCGTTCAAAATGTCACTCTCCTGTTTGTTCATGTATGAATCTCCTTTTGTTTTCGTGAACATCATGCCAATCCAATCCCAAAGCTACTTGAGATTGGCGTATATCTTAGCGTCGATAGACTTTATATTCGTGATGAGGAACTCGTTCCTCTACCGGTGGCAGTTTCATATAATCACCGTAATGACATTTTAAGAATTCATCATAACCAACCGGAACTTTTACTTTAAGATTTTCAAAATCCATATAGATATAATCTTCAAACCATTTCTTTTCATATAGGGTAAGCCCAGAATCCCAAGTCATTTCTGCAATGTATCGACTTTTCTTTATGTCGTATAAGTTTTTAAAGTTTTCCATTTTATCCAAGAAATACTTGGATCCTCGAATTTTTGCATAACTTCTAACAACATACTTTGCCACTGAGCGATACCATTTATGATAAGTTGACTTGGTATAATGATCATCGATGCTCCATAAAGTGATTCGGAACAAATCGCTTTTTTTCTTCTTCACCCGTTGAATTACTTGCTCTGCTTTTGACCCTGCGCCATCGAGCGGATAAATATCAATAAAAACTCCTGAATCATAGCCTTGAACGTTTTCATATACAGCACGGTAGTCCATATTATTGAGTCGTGCTATATTATATGGATAGTTTTCTTCATTTTTCCGTGTGAGAAGTTTATATGGTTTCATTTCATCCTGGTGGTGTATACAATAGTCACAAAACTTCTCGTAATCATTCCGTAGCATAACAACATCAAAATCGTCATCCCATGGAATAAACCCCTTATGACGAACAGCTCCAATCAGCGATCCATATGCAACGTAGTAATTCACTCCAATTTTCTCACAAATATTTGACATTCTTTTTACAATGTCCAATGTGACTTTGTGAATCTGCTCTATGCTCAGTTCCACTTGATTATTATCCGCTATCATTTTTGTTACCCTTCGTCTCATAAAATAATTATTTTTTCATCAGTTTAAGCAAATTACTTTTATTCTTATAGGCTACAAAGATTAGCAATCCACCTAACAACACCATCAATAAAATACGAAGTTTCAAATGCGTATAAGAAATCGAACTCACAACAGCCAAAACAACAAACAAAACTGCCGGAATCCAAACAATTCCTATATTAAACGGGTTTTGCTTTTTTTTATCCTTTGAAACATGACACATCAGTAAGTAATGCACAAGCGCATAGCAAATATAGCAAACCAATGTTGTATAGCCCGCTGCCACCATTCCATAAATTGTTATGAAGTACTGATTCAGTATAATATTTAATACCGCAATTGCGCAAGAAGCAAACATAATTGATTTTGTCTTTTCATAATAAAAAGTAACTGTACTGATCAAGCTGTACATCATGATAAAATACACGCTCATGCAAACGGGCGGCACTACCCAAATCGCACTTTGATACGCGTTTCCACCAAGTAAATAGATAAATTCCGGTGCGAATAATGTAAAGAACAGACAGGTTATACCCGTTACGATCAAAATACTTTGTGCTATTTTCCCAACTTCATTTTCTTTTCCTTCACTTATTTTTTGATATGCCCATGGCGTGAAGGAACTTTCTATAGCAGTCGTCACAATATTGAGAACCATTGCAATCTGGTATGCAACCGTATAAATTGCGGTTTGTGCACTTCCACACATACGATTGATCATCAATCTGTCTGCCTGATTTAGTACTTGCTGTGACAAATAGTGTGGAATTAAAGGAATATTATAATGCAACGCGTATTTCCACGCTTCCTTCCATACAGTCTTACGACCCGCGCGCATTATCTTATAGTACACAACCGAGTAGATTACAATATGAACTAATACCATTGCGTAAATGCGTGCATACGCCTTATGTTCCGGAAACAGATATATAGCTATGACACTTCCGAATGTACTAAAAAACGTCGACGCAAGTGTATAGCCAACAATATCTTTATATTCGTACTCAAATCTGTTCCGCACGGTCCAAAAAGACATCGCCTGTGAAAAAATCAAATCCACAAACATGGCAATTATCAATGACGTACTCATTCCTAAAACATTACTCAATTGCTTAGGAAACAATAAAAAGATCCCTAAGCCTCCAGAAATGAAGAGAGTCGTCAAAAAAAGCATAGAAGAAGTATATTCATTCCGCTGCTTTTCATACCGAATCATTGCCTTGTTATAAACGCCCGTTGCAAGTTGGAGCGTCAAAACAACCGTCAAAATGCTCACCCATGAACTATAGACGCTTACTAAACCATATTCCTTCGTTGACATCATGCGTGTAAAGATGGGTGTGGTGATGAATGCAATGCCTTTCTGAACTACACTACAGAGAACAAACCACATAGAAGCTTTGGCCGGAAGTGGTATTTTTTTGTAAACTCGCAATAGTTCCTTAAAAAATTTTTTCATGAGCGATTATATCCTTTGAAACACTGTAGTATTGTTTATTTTAAATATGTCAATTTTTTCTTTGCTCATTACAAAAATCGAAATAAGCAAAAATTGAACCCAATTAAACGTAATATTATACAGAATTCCCTCAAACAAAAAAGTTATGAATAGTGTAACATATTTTTTATCAAGTTTAAATGTGCTCAGCGCATTTTTTATGTACCAATAATAGTAAATCGCAAAGCCAATATATCCGTAAGACCACAATTGATTTACATAATCACATTCAATCGACCATTTATCCAATTCAGGATAAAAATTCATTAAAACAGATTGTGGATAGCCAGAACACCCTGGTCCATATCCAAACAGATTGGAAAGAAGGTCATTTTTCATCGTGATTGCAGGAACAGATGTTAAATAATAAAGATGCGTATTGGCACTTCCTTCTGTTTTAACTCGATTCATAATATCCAGAAGATCCGCAACCTCCATCACTTTCCTCAAAATGGTATCCATATTTGTCACAAAAGCAACAGCAATTGCTGTAATTGCGACAGCTAGGAAAGCCTTTTCTTTCTTAGTTTTTTTCTTAGTGATTGCAGTTTTAAACTCTCCTGTAACAACGGTAACAGCCAATTCTATCGCGGCACTTACAAATAGCCCCAATATCAATGTTCGACTTCCTGAAAGAAATCCCAGCAAAAAGAAAGCTGCTTTGAGATAAATGTTTTTTGTATAGATATATCCAAATGTAATGAGTGGTGCAAAGTTTCCTGCGTTCCAGCACAAACCACTTACTTTCAATCGTCCAAACTGATACTGAGTGGCATCTTCTACCATATGAAAAGTATCTCTAAATACAATTGTATTCAAGTCTTGTCCAATGGCATCAAATAGTATCTGTGCATAGCCCCATACCATTTGAATAATTGATGAGATATATACTCCCTTTACGTAATAAATCAGCTCCTGCACCTTCTTTCTTTGCGAGAAGAAGATATATACAATAACAAGGAAGCACAGCTGTACAAAACTTTTTCCAATGCCACTTCTCCACTTTATAGGCATTCTTACTGTGCAAATCAAATATGAAATCATCCATGTCGTAATAACAGCAGCAAAAGCACGATCACACTGTTTATCGAATTTCACTCCACCCTGATTTACCAATTCTACCAAAGCAATCATGCCGAGCAGCATAATACACCATACATACATTGTAATGGAAAAAAGGCTAATAATGGGCATCGGAGCTAATATACCAAATAGCAATAAAGCTGTCCTATAAACCGCTTTCTTCTTATCCATATTGTTTGCCCTTTAAAAACACGTCCAAAATTCACATTAAATTCAGTAAAATTTTGCACCGAATAGAAATACTGGTGCGGCCAAATTCTTCTTTTGTATACGGTTTTGTTAAAACTTTCAACCTACTTATTAGACTTCTATTCATATTTGAAATGAGTTTATATTCTTTTTTTTCGTTCTCATTCATTTGACTTTCGAATACATTTAATACCGTTTTTGCATATTCAGCAGTCGAATAGTCTTCTTTATTTCTAATCAGTTCTAACTTTTCTTTAATCCACTTTCCGATTTGAATCTTCTTATGACTATACCCTAGAACGTTGTTTCCATGCTGTCGATACAGCACATACGGCGTTTTATCAAAAATTACTTTTCCTGTTATCAGCGCCACATTGATCGCCATGATATCATGCATTCTGATGTTAGAAATATTTACTTTTCGCAGTTCCTGCATTAAAGCCCAATTGAATACCATTGTACACCCTGGAACATTGTTATAGAAAACTGCTCTTACACTATCCTGAACAGGTTGTTTAAGGACAGACGAAATCATAACGTGCAAGTCGGAATCAGTCACTTGATAATCTGAGCACCACAAAACAGGTTGATTTGTTATGCCAATTTGTTCCACTGCTGCGGACAGTTTCCCGTCAATCCAAACATCATCCTGATCGCAAAAAGCATAATACTCAGCTTTTGGACACTCTCTAAGTGCCATTAAAAAGCTTTCAGCCGATCCAACATTTTCCCCTTCATTTACTTCTATTGGTACAGCATGTTCTATTCCATAATTCCTTAAATATTCAATCGTTCTATCCTTTGAGCCATCATCTCGTACATACAACTCAATTTCATAATTTCTCTCATTTCGAAATATACTATTCAGTTGTTGATTAATATATTTTTCGCCGTTATATGTTGACATTATTACACATATTTTCATTTTTATTTTTCCCAACCTCTATCTGCGCATTCGGTTTTATGGATACAATCCCAAATCGAAAACATATTCATCCGAATAATTTCCATTATTTAGAATATAGCTGAATTTTGATCCCTGTGTCATTGAGCCTACAAAGTATTTACATTTAGCAAGCAGTATCATCTTTGCTAAATACTTTTGTCCTCTCAATTTTTTATCTTTTTCTAGCACATCCGATTTGCTCAGCACATCTTTTCCTTCATAATTTCTTATAAAGGTATCAAAAGAAACGATTCTAATAATATCGCCAAATTCTTTTTTCAAATTGTCGAATATATCGCCATCTTCTGTCACGAGAAAAATCGGTGCATTATATTTGTTTTCAAATTCGTGAATTTTACACTTCATTTGATCAACTGATGGCTGAACATATTCTCCAGACGGTTTCAGCTTTACATAATCTGTTCCACGAATATAAACACCGATGCATTCTGATATATTCAGACTTGTTGCTTCTTTATTGACAATTGATAGAACCTCATCGCTGAAATGAATATGCTCACAGAGCATTTCGCTACTTTTTTCCCTTATTCTTTTATCAGTAAACACATCTGCTTCAAATAACCCTTCTGGATTGACTGTTTTAAAGCTCCACCCCGACAGATAGACTTTTTTACTCTTATAAACTTCATTTTCAGTCAGATTCGATGGCTGTTTAAAGAAGTATTCCCAAGCATTATTTTTTCCATCATAGTATTGGGTCTTATAATTTTTCCAATCTATGTAAGGACAATAGCCTTTTTTCTTTGCATACGCCATATATAAAATTTGTTTATTTATCAATGACAAAAGCCCTTCTACTCCGTCCTGATAATCTGGCTTTATTACATAAATCACCCTATCTGAATTCATTTGCCCAAAGGACATCCTTTTTTGTAAAATATTTCTTTTTGCCACACAATAATATAAATACTTTGCTAGATAGCCAAGCTTTTTATGCTTACGTTCGAATTTCACTCCAATCGGCATTGCTTATACACCTTTTTTCAAGTCTGTCATAATTTTTAAGATAACACTCTTATCTTCTTTTTCAGAGAATTTTCTGGCGAACAGATTCTTATTCGTGCACAAAGATTGGTAATCCCAATTTCTAAATGTATATGGGTTACCATTTTTTCCTCGCGTCCAGTCTATAAATCGAACATTCTCCGTCATTCCATCTTCCGGGCAATAAATTCTATCTTTGAATCCACAATTGTAGGCTACCGTCTGCACAAACAGTTCATCTGCACAATTTGTGTAGGAAAAGACTTTTGTAATTTTATCTTTCTGTTTTAACAGTTCCGCTACAAGGTCATTTGTAATGCTCACCCAGTTCGAGCCGTATTTGACCGTCCAATCCAATTCTTTTACTCGATTTACATGTAACACGATTTGCATCACAAGTGATGCTCGCTCACAGAACGTAAAAAAATCATTTTTCCATTTTTGCGAATATCTTCTTCTATAATTCTGGAGATAATGATAATATTTTGTTCTTCGTGAGATTTCCGGGTCATTCTGCAATTTTTCGTTATCGTATAGAATGAATTCTTTTCCCTGATTTTTCTCAAAGAAAGCATCAATTTCCAGATTACTCTTCAGTGGCAGATCTGCACCCGAAATCAGGTGATAATAATCATATTTCTGCTGATACGCTTTTTCAAACAGAAAAAGTTCAACCTGAACTTGTGAAAATCCGCCCCAGAATACTTCATATTCCTGAAAAAAGTACACCTTTGCCTCAGATGTAAGATTTGAGAAATCTTTTTCCGAAAAAGATTTGCTCTTCTTATCAATATGAACATATATATCGTGATTTTCCGCGTCAAGAAGTTGAATTAGCTGTTTTAGCTGCCACCAATTATTATGAGCTATAATCAAAAAGGCATGTCGCATTTTCTAATCTTCACCATTTCTCTTTTACTTCACCAAATCGTCCACGATTTTTCCCAGTTCTTCATTGAACCTAGCATTATTGCTACTCATGCCATGTCTCATGCCTGCTACAATCTGGTCATAATTTGTGATAATGTCTCCCAGCGTATTGATGTCTTCCACTGGAATAATTGTTCCCATTCGCTGCGCCACATTTCTTGCAAACTCAACCTGATGGTCATTTACATGCTCTTTGAACTGATGCTGACGCGGTACAACAACGGGAATTTTTCCAATCTGCAGCGGCATAATAAAACTTGCCGGCCCACCGTGGGTAATCACAATCCGGGCATCCGCTACATTCTTTACCATCTGCTGATACGGAATCAGCTTGCTCCACTGGCAGTATTTCGGCTCATATGTACTAAAGCCCGTTTGGATAATCACATCATCTTTGATAATGCCATCGCGTTTCAGCTCATCTACTTTTTGAATTAGTCGATTAAATGGCTGTTCGTGTGTTCCTACCGTCACAAAAATCATTACTTCTTACCTCTACTTAGAAAATGCTACCGAGGTTGACCGCTTTCGGATAAACTTTTTTCTGCTCTTCCCACTGCACAACAAACTTATCCACAATCGGGTAAACCATTTTGCCTGTCATCGTTGGCTTATCAATTCGATCAAAGACCTCAATGTAAACCAGCTTCGCCCCCATCATCTTTCCAATGTAGAAGAACGGAACCGCAACTGCTGCACCGCAGGAAATAATCAAGTCCGGCTTTTCCTTGTGAAGCACATCCAATGCAATTTTTGTATTCTTGATGAGTGCCTTAATACTGCGGTTTGTCGGGAAATAGCAAGGATAAACCTTTTCACCCTCCAAAAGACTTCTCGCATCTTCTTTGTCGAAAGTCACCCAAAAGCGATTTTTATTCTTCCAAAAAGGCTTTAGCATATAAAGGTGGGTTAAATGTCCGCCAGATGAACCCACCAAACACACTTTTATTTCATCTTTTTTCTTCATCTGACGCTCTCCTCTAAAAAATTTTTTATTGCAACGGGTTAGGAACTGCTTGGTGTGTTTCGAGAAATAGCCCTCACCTTTAGCTGTAACAACGCCACGTCCTCAAATATTCGACTTTGGGCCGTTTTACCCAAAACAAATAGCGGATAAGTCTTACACCTGTCCGCTGACTGCCACCTCACCCTCATGGTCGAGATTTTTTCCCATGCGGCATTTCTGCCATTCAGTAAGATCAGTCGTTCATTCTTCGGGTAAGAAAATATGAACTTCGGGTTGCGGAGCCTTTCATTCTCTGCCGTACCCTTGTCCCTATTATGACAGCCGCGTATTATTTCACGTACCCATTCAAGCACATCAACTCTTCAACCATCTGATTTTCATCGTTGTTTCAGTCATTATTCCCCATGCCCCAGCAGGCACACCTTGAACGTCTTAAAGATAATCTTCCAATCCACCCAGAAACTGCGCTCCTTGACATATTTCACATCCAGATCCATCCACTCCTCAAAGGAGAGGTCATTCCGGTGCGGAGCGATCTGCCAGTAGCAGCTCAGGCCGGGAGTCACATACAGACGCTGCCTTTCATAGTCGCCGTACTGTTCCACCTCACGGGGAAGTGCCGGACGGGGGCCAACGATGCTCATATCGCCCTTCAGGATGTTCCACAGCTGGGGCAGCTCATCGATGCTGGTCTTGCGGATAAATTTGCCCACACGGGTAATGCGGGGGTCGTCCTTGATCTTGAACACAGGGCCATCCATCTCGTTCTGGTCCAGCAGATCGTCCAGTTTTGCCTCTGCGTTGGGGCACATGGAGCGGAACTTATAGAACTTGAAGGGTTTTCCATCACGTCCAATGCGCTCCTGCGAGAAGATTGGGCCAGCCGATGGGTCATCTACCACAATAGCAATCGCTGTAATCAACATAACAGGTGACAGCACTACCAGCGCCACCAACGACAAAATAATATCCTGCGTCCGACGCACGATCCAATACAGCTGATGTTTGCGCAGATTTTCTTTTCGGTCGATTTCAACTTTCTTCTCAATTCCAGTCGTATTCGTAGCCATTTTTCCTCACATAAATTCACGTTTGTTTATAAAATGAATTTCTTGTTTCAACCCGCTTTTGCCGCAACTAATTCCTTTCGGATCTCCCGGTGCTTGCAGGTCGTCTACCCGTGCCTGATACTTTGCGCGGGCTATCTGGTACTGATAAACGGTGGTCAAATAGACAATGCCACCCTGTCCCCCTTCCGCAATAAAGTGGGTTCCTTCACATTGAAAATGGAAAACACCAATCTATCAACATCGTTATTTGAGCTTTCTTATCATTTTATCATGTTGATATCTGGAAATCAATAGAAACCAATACAAATCCATACAACTGTATGAACGAAGATTCTGAAAATCGGACCTAATTGAGTTCAAAATGATTTCATGCTATACTTACTTCCAAGAAACCCATTCCAACGAAAGGGGTATTATAATATGGATGATAAAGAATCTGAAGAAATGATGAGAGAAATTGGTGAGCAAATCATGTTTCAGCTCAGCTACGCAAAAAGCCCAGAATCATTCGAATCAACGAACAATTCTGGGCTTTTTCATGCCACCGGCGGGGCTTGAACCCGTACTCTGTCTCCAGAAAGGGATTTTAAGTCCCTCGTGTCTGCCAATTTCACCACAGTGGCTTCTAAATGAACTGCCGCTGCAAGAGCTGCAAACGGCAATTCATATCATACAATAGAAATCCCGATTTGTCAAGTTATACCTTGCCGCCGTGCAGCTCTGCATACATCTTGGAACGGCACTCGGCCACAGCCGGGGTCATGTTCACATAGTGCTTATGCGGGCACTCCAGACGCAACTCGCTCTCCCAGGTCTCCTCGGTGAGCTGCTTTGCAATGTAGGCCTTCTTCTCTGCGATCGAAGGCAGCTCAATGGCCAGTTCGCCGTGGAGGATGTGCGGCACCAGCAGCTTTTTGACCTTGGTGGGGGTAATGGTGACGGTGCGCTCGATGGCATCGGAGTCCAGATTGACCATCGTGACGGGCTTGCCCGCCTCGATGACTTCATCATCCATGGCGATCAGGTCACACTGGGCCTGACCATTTTCATCGTAGAGGCGCCACGGCATCTTCTTGCCCGGAATGATGGCCTTGCTGGCGGAATCCGAACACTTCATCTTGGGAGTGTAGCTGCCGTCCGGCTGCTTGACCGCCACCAGCTTGTACACACCGCCGAACACGGGGTCGGAAGCAGAGGTGATCAGGTTTTCGCCCACGCCGTAGGAGTCAAAATGAGCGTGCTCATACAGCTCCATGTTGGCGATCTTCTTTTCGTCCAGACCATTGGAAGCCACCAGCTTGATGTAAGGCTTACCGGCCGCATCCAGTGCCTTGCGCAGGCGCTTGGAGCCGCGGGCCAGGTCGCCGGAGTCGATACGGGCGCTCTTGACGCGGCGGTTCGGGTCGTTGGGGTATTTTTCGATGAGGTAATCGTCCAGTTTAATGAGGTTGGGCAGACCGCTCTCCATGATATTATAGGTGTCCAGCAGCAGACTGACCGAATCCGGGTAGGTATCGGCAAAGGCCTTGAAGGCATCAAACTCCGTGGGGAAGAACTCGATGAAGCTGTGCGCTACGGTGCCCACAGCCTTGACCTCCGCGCCGAACTTCATCTCGGCCAAACAGTTGGCAGTGCCCACGCAGCCGCCCAGAACAGCAGCATATGCACCATCGTTGCCAGCGCTTTCGCCCTGCGCACGGCGGGTGCCGAATTCCATCACGCTGCGGGGCGTGTGGGTGTTCAGGCCGGTGACGCGGGTAGCCTTGGTGGCGATCAGACTGTGGAAGTTCATGGTCTGCAGCAGGTAGGTCTCGATCAGAATTGCGCCCACGAGGTCGCACTCGATGCGCACCATCTGCACATGCGGGTATGCCACCGTGCCCTCGGGCAGAGCGTACATGTCGCCCTTCCACTGATAGGTGCGCAGATACTCGCAGAATTCCTCACTCATGCCCTTGGTGCGCAGCCACCAGATATCCTGTGCATTGAAGTGGTAGTTCAGCAGAAAGCGGGTCAGCTTGCGCTGGCCGGCACTGATGGAGTAACCCTGATTATCCGGGTTCTTGCGGAAGAACATATCGAACACCAGTGTAGTATCCTTGAATCCGTGCAGGAAAAGGCAGTTGGCCATAGTAAATTCGTAAAAATCCACGACCATTGCGGGGTTGTCATAGTCTTCATCCGGAATATACGGAACAACTTTGATCTCGTCCATGAAAGTTTCCTCTCTTCATATCCATACAGCGGCCGATACCGGGCGGCTGCTGAAAAAACGCCCCGGCCCGGTCTGCATCTCAGGTGCGGCGCGGAGCTCTTCCACCCTGTCATGACAGGGTGTTTGTACCATGATAGCATCTTTCCCGGATGGGTGCAAGAGGTTTTGTAAAATTCCGGCGGGTGCAGGCAAAATCTTTTTTCCAAACCAGAAAAACGGCTGCCTCCAGAAGCCGGGAAGCAGCCGTTCGATTCAATGATGTTTAGCCATTCATGATATTGGGGGTAGCATTCTTCAGCACAACGTCGTGGCTGCCGCCCTCAACGATGGAGGTAGAGGAAACCACGGTCAGCTTTGCTTTCTGCTGCAGCTCCGGGATGGACAGAGCGCCGCAGTTGCACATGGTGCTCTTGACCTTGTACAGAGTGGTCTGCACACCGTCAGCCAGAGGGCCGGCATAGGGCACGTAGCTGTCCACGCCTTCCTCAAAACTCAGCTTGCTGGAACCGCCCAGATCGTAGCGCTGCCAGTTGCGGGCACGGTTGGAGCCTTCGCCCCAGTACTCCTTCATATACTGGCCGTTGATGCGCACCTTATTCGTGGGGCTTTCGTCAAAGCGGGCAAAGTAGCGGCCCAGCATCACAAAATCCGCACCCATGGCCAGTGCCAGCGTGATGTGGTAATCGTGGACGATGCCGCCGTCAGAGCAGATGGGCACGTAGATGCCGGTCTCCTTATAGTACTCATCGCGGGCCTTTGCCACCTCGATGACAGCGGTAGCCTGACCACGGCCAATGCCCTTGGTCTCGCGGGTGATGCAGATAGAACCGCCGCCAATGCCGATCTTCACGAAGTCTGCACCAGCCTCGGCCAGGAAGCGGAAGCCCTCGGCATCCACAACGTTGCCTGCGCCCACCTTGACGGTATCGCCGTAGTGCTCACGGATCCAGCCGATGGTGCGGCTCTGCCACTCGGAGTAACCCTCGGAAGAGTCGATGCACAGCACATCCACACCGGCATCCACCAGTGCGGGCACGCGCTCAGCGTAATCGCGGGTGTTGATGCCGGCGCCCACCACATAGCTCTTGTTCTTATCCAGCAGTTCATTGGCGTTCTTCTTGTGGGAGTCGTAGTCCTTGCGGAACACCATATACTTCAGGTTGCCCTCGGCATCCACCAGAGGCAGGGTGTTGATCTTGTTATCCCAGATGATGTTGTTGCAGTCGTGCAGGGAGGTGTTCTCCGGTGCAGTGACCAGCTTTTCAATGGGAGTCATAAAGGTGGTGACAGGGGCATCATCCGGGGTGTGGTTGATGCGGTAGTCACGAGATGCAACAATGCCCAGCAGCTTGCCGCTCGGAGTGCCATCGGCAGTGATGGCAATGGTGGAGTGGCCGGTGCGTGCCTTCAGCTCCAGCACATCGTGCAGGGTGGCAGTGGGGGCCAGGTTGGAATCGGACACGACATAACCAGCCTTGAAGCTCTTGACGCGGCGCACCATGGCAGCCTCGTTCTCAATGCTCTGAGAGCCGTAGATGAAGGACACGCCGCCCTGACGGGCCAGTGCAATGGCCAGCTTATCGCCAGAGACCGCCTGCATGATGGCGCTGATCATGGGAATATTCATCTGCAGGGGGCACTCCTCCTCGCCCTTGCGGTACTTGACCAGCGGGGTCTTGAGGCTGACAGCCGTGGGGATATTCTCTGCAGAGGAATAGCCGGGGATCAGCAGATATTCACCGAAAGTGCGGGAAGGTTCTTTATAGAAATAAGCCATGTTCAAACTCCTTTTCTCTCGTGCAGCCCGTAGAAACGGCGGCAAATTCATTTCACTTATCGTGCCTGGAAGATGCTAAAAATGCTTGCACCTATTGTAACACAAACCGGCACAAACGCAAGCATTTCGCAAAACAAACTTTCCAAAACTGTCCTTGCGAAAACCAGACACTTTGTCTAAGAAAACGGTGGAAAGTAACACTTTATTCCCGAAAATGCGGGCCGTTCTCCCCTACTGCGGGCCTGGGGGTGCAAAAAAGCCCGCCCCCGAATGGGAGCGAGCTTTTTTGCACACGAAGCGGGATACCGCCTGTGCGGTGCACACCAACAGCTGCGAAGGAGAACAGCCGGAGGAGGAGCGGTGCGCACCCGATATCCACGGATAACAAGAAGAAAAAGATTTCACGCAGAAGAGCTTTCGCTCTTCTTGTAACCATATTGTAACTCTTTTGAAACCATTTTGCAAGGGGTTTTGCGAAAGTTTTTGTAATTTTTTTGTAATTCTTTTCTCAGGCGTTCTCAGCCGCTTCGCTGGAAAATTCCAGATAGCACTCAAAGGCTATGTGCTCGTCCCGGCGGCCCACCACATACCAGCCATCGGCCGACGGCGCATAGGCCACCGCCACCTGCGCCCCCATCGGGATCTCGCGGTGGTAGTTGATGGAGGCGAAGCGCAGCGGGCCCTTCCGGAGCGCCTCTAACGGCAGGGCGTCGCAGGCGATGTCCAGATAGAATGCGTTGTTCAAATGGCCGTTCAGATCGCACAGCGAGTAGCTGGCCGTCCAGCTGCCCGCCGGGGTCAGCTCCTTGCATTTGTGCACCAGCTGGGGCAGCTCCTCTTCCACATCCTCGTTTTCGTAGTTGGGGGTGCACCAGCTGGGCTGCCGCATGATGTGCCCCGTTTCGGTGTTCACCACGATCCAGCGGCAGTCCACGAGGGCCAGCTTCTTCCCGGTCTCATCGAGGATGTGGGTGATCCGCTTCATCGAGCCTTTTTTACAAGGCTCACAGGCGGTATCCAGCGTGATCTTCTCGCCGCGGGTGGGCATCCGGTAGACCTCCACGGCCTGCTTGCCCACCAGAAACGTCGTGTGGCGGGCGGCAAAAAAATCGTCGTCCATGCCGTAGGCGCGGGCGTGATCCGCCGCAGCCTGCTCCACATAACGGAACAGGGCGCTGGGTTTGAGCTTCCGGTGAAAATCACAGTCGGCGTTCAGAACGGTCGCAGTTTCAGTAAAGTGGTTCAGTACCATAGTAAAAATATCCTCTCTATCAAAAACAGGCCGCACCGTTTGCGGCGCAGCCTGCATGGATCAATACATGTTCCGCGATTTTTTGCGCAGCTTGCGCCAGATGTTGAAGCAGGCCAGCGCTACCATGGCCAGAAGCAGCATCAGGAAGACGATGCCGCTGCCACCCTCGTCGTAGCTCTTCATTTCGCTCCACTTCACGTCCAGCTCGCTGTTCACATCGTCGCTCAGGGCAGTGAACACCTTTTCCTTCGCTTCGATCTCCTCCGAGGGGAAGGCGATCTCGCTCTCCTTCAGATCCTCGTCCAGCACCTCCCACACATCCTGCATGGGGGTGGTGTAGCCGATGTACTCGGCGTTTGCCTTGCCGATGTCCGTCTCACACATGAAGTTGATGAACATTTCCGCAGCTTCCTGATGTTCGCTGGCAGCAGGAATGGTCATGCAGTCCACGGAAAGCACGCTGCCTTCCTCCGGGAACACCCATGCAAGGTCTGGATTATCGTCGATCATGGTGATGGCATCGCCGGAGTAGTACACACCGACGGCTGCCTCGCCGCCGATCATCTTATCAAAGATCTCATCCATGACGTAGGCCTGCACCAGCGGTTTCTGCGCTTTGAGGTGTCCGACCACCTCGTCCACTTCCTCGGTGGACTGGGGGTTGATGCTGTGGCCGGTGGCAAATGCCGCGATGGCGTAGGCATCGCGGCTGTTGTTGAACATCAGGATATTGCCTGCGTACTGCTCGTCCCACAGGTCGGCCCAGCTGGTGGGCGCTTTGTCCACCATGGTGGTGTTATAAATGATGCCGGTGGTGCAGAGCATATAGGGCACGGTGTATTCATTGGCGGGGTCGTAGTCGGCGTTGCGGTAGACTTCGTCGATGTTCTGGAAGTTGGGGATGTTGTCAAAGTTCAGCTTTGCAAGCATCCCTTCCGAGATCATCTTGGCGACCATATAGTCCGACGGGATGATGACATCGTAATCCGCCGCGCCGGATTTCAGCTTGGCATAGAGCGACTCATTGGAATCAAAGGTGGTGTAGTTCACCTTGATGCCGGTAAGCTTTTCAAAGGCCGCCACCACGTCCACGCTGTCGTCCGAGCCGTTGGAGATGTACTCGCCCCAGTTATAGACATTGATGGCCACGTTCTGGCCCTTGAAGCGGGTCCAGTCGTAATCGTCCGACACCGAGACATCCTCGGTGACTTCGATGGTGCCGGCGGCAAATGCCGAAAGCGGCAGACTGACGGCAAACACCACCGTCAGCAGCAAAAGCACCATGCGCTTCATCTGTTTCATGCGGCATCCCCCCTCTCAGCGCCTTCTGGTCGCGGCGGTAGCTGCGGCTCTCCATTGCATTGGAAATCAGAATGATGCACAGAATGACCACGAACATGATGGTGGACAGCGCATAGATCTCCGGGCTGACCTTTTTACGGGTCATGGAGTAGATGGCGATGGGCAGCGTTTCCACCGTGCCGCAGTTGAAATAGGAGATCATGAAGTCGTCGATGGAATAGGTCAGGCAGATGAGGAACGCCGACAGGATGGCCGGGCTGATCTCCGGCAGGATGACCTTGAAGAAGGCCTGCTTGGGGTCGCAGCCAAGGTCGAGCGCTGCCTCATACAGCTTGATATCCAATTGCTTGAGCTTGGGCGTGACGTTGAAGATGACATACGGCACATTGAACGCGATATGCGCAATGAGCAGCGTCGGGAAGCCCATGATGGTATCCGGCAGCCAGGAGACACCCCCGGCAAAGCGCTGGTAGGCCACGAACAGCAGCATGAGCGAGATGCCGGTGATGATCTCCGGGTTGACCACCGGGATATAGGTGATGTTGGTGACGACAAGGCGGCTCCCACGGCCCATGGACGCAATGCCCAGACTTGCCGCTGTACCCAGCACAGTGGCAATGACCGCAGAGATCAGAGCCACTTCCAGCGAGACCAGCAGCGCATGCAGGATGGAGGAGTTGTGCAGCAGGCTGGAGTACCACTTGAGGGTAAAGCCGGTGAAGAGCGAATAGCCCTTGGACTGGTTGAAGCTGAATACGATCATGTATGCAATGGGCAGGTACATGAAGCAGAAAAACAGCACGATATAGACGCGCTGCATCAGGCGCAGATGTTTCGTTTTCATCAGGACACGCCCTCCATTTCATCTTCATCAAAGCTGGAGGTGAAGCTCATGCACAGCAGCACAATGATCATCAGCACAAGGCTCATGGCAGAACCCACGTTCAGGTTGTAGCTGTTGCCAAGGAACTGCATCTCGATCAGATCGCCAATGAGCAGGTTGGAGCCGCCGCCCAGCATACGGCTGATAACAAAGGTGGACACCGCCGGGACGAACACCATGGTGATGCCGGTGCTGATGCCGGGCACGCTCATGGGAATGAGCACCCGGAGAAGGGTCTTGGTGGTGGAAGCGCCCAGATCCTGCGCAGCTTCCACCAGGCTCTGGTCGATCTTGGTCATGCTGGTGTACAGCGGCAGGATCATATAGGGCACATAGTTATACACCATGCCCAGCACCACCGCACCGGACGTGTTGAGCATATTGAAGGGGCCAAGGCCGAACACGCCCAGAACGGCGTTCACCGGGCCGTTGATGCTGAGCAGGCCCATCCATGCGTAGGTGCGCAGCAGAAAGTTCATCCACATGGGCAGCATGACCAGCATGAGCATGATGTGCTGCTTGTTCACCCGCAGGCGGGAAAGAAAATAGCCCACCGGGAACGCAATGACCAGACAAATGACCGTGGCAATGAGGGCCAGCAGCAGGCTGCGGGCAAACACAGAGCCGTAGCCGCTGATGGAGGTGAGGTTATCCAGCGTGAAAGCTCCGTTTGCATCCGTAAATGCATAGTACACCACGATGATCAAAGGCACCACTGTGAACAGCGTCATCCATACAAAGTACGGATAGGCCAGCTTTTTATCGTAAATCTTCATCATTGCGGCTCACCCCTCTGAACGCGCCATAATGTGGATCTCGTTGGGGCCGATGCGCATACCAATGGTCTCACCGGGGGTGCAGGCGCGGGTGGAATGGATCAGCCATTCGCGGCCCTCGCACTCCACATGCATCTCAAAGTGGACACCCTTGAAGATGACATCGTTCACGACGCCGACAAGCTGGCCTTCCACAGGAGAGACCACCTCGATATCCTCGGGACGCACCACTACCTGCACGCTCTGCTCGCGGGCAAAGCCGCGGTCCACACAGGGGAAGTCCACGCCGGAGAAGGACACCAGAAAATCCCGGTGCATCACGCCGTCCACGATGTTGGAATCGCCAATGAAGTCTGCAACAAAGGCATTCTTCGGCTCATTGTAAATATCCTCCGGCGTGCCGATCTGCTGCACCTTGCCGCCGTTCATGACCACGACGGTATCGGACATGGTAAGGGCTTCCTCCTGATCGTGGGTAACATAAATAAAGGTAATGTTCATTTCGCGCTGCAGGCGCTTCAGCTCCAGCTGCATCTCCTTGCGCAGCTTGAGGTCCAGTGCGCCAAGGGGTTCATCCAGCAGAAGGATCTCCGGCTCGTTCACCAGACTGCGGGCGATGGCCACGCGCTGCTGCTGGCCGCCGGACATCTGGCTGATGCTGCGGCGCTCGAAGCCTTTCAGGCCAACAACTTCCAACATGTTGCGCACCTTGCGGCGGATGGTCTCTTCGTCCATCTTTTTGAGCCGCAGACCGAAGGCCACGTTCTCGAACACGTTCAGGTGCGGGAACAGTGCGTATTTCTGAAAAACGGTGTTCACCGGGCGCTTATAGGGCGGCACGCCGGTAATGTCCTCACCTTTCAGCAGCACTTTGCCGGAATTGGGTTCCAGAAAACCTGCGATCAGACGCAGGGTGGTGGTTTTGCCGCAGCCGGAAGGGCCCAGCAGCGTTACGAACTCTTTGTCATGGATGTCGAGGTTCAGCCCATCCAGAATGCGCTGACCGTCAAATTCCACTACGATATCCCGCAGTGAAACGATCACCGAGTTGTCCATTTTTTACTTTATCCTCCTTATAACTCAGATACGAAAAAAGACAGGGCCATGCCCCATCCCTCGTACCAGGGCGATCGGTCCCCACGCGCCGTGCCTTGGGTGACAAATTGCGCAGTCTCTCCCCCTGTTCGTGTCTATCTTATACAATTTCCGTACAAATGTCAATCGCTCTGACACAGTTTGCCCAAACTTTACGTACCGGGCAAAAACCGGGCCGGAACATCAAAAAGCCCGGAGGCTCCCCTGCGGGAAACTTCCGGGCTCAAAAAGGACTTCCAGATGAACTTTTGTTTCACGAAGCCGCTTTGTAACGGTCCTTTGCGGTACACACTGTTTGCACAGTGGCGGCATCCACCGTGTAGAGGGAAGCGTCCCCCGACACGGTCAGATAATAGCCGTCCGTGCCCTCGTAATAGGTCAGCGTCCGTTCGCCGTCCGCTGTGCGGACCGTGGCTGCAGCCAGCTGCTTCATGCCGGACGCATCGCCGTGGGGATCCTGTGCCGTGATGTAGCTGCTGAGGGCCGAAAGCAGGCTGCTGACCTGTGTTTCGTCCAGCTCTGCATCCGGTGCATCCGCCAGCCTCCAGACCGTGGTGTACGCCGTGCTGTCGCTGTCGCTTTCGGAGTCGGCCGAACGGTCGGACTCTGCGGCTTCCGAAACCGCCGTCAGAGTGAACGGCTCATCTCCGCAGACAAGGGTGACGGATTCGATGGCCGAACAGGTCAGCCCTGCCGGGTTGAAGGCACCGAACAGCTCCGCGCGGCTCAGCGCAAAGCAGGCCGCCTTGGACGCCGCCACCGTATACAGGGCATCGTCCCCGGCCTTTTTCAGGTAGATATCCCCGGTGGCGGCATTCTCCGCCCCAAAGGTGAAGGTGTTCGTCTCCCCTGCCGCTGTGACCGTGACGGTCAGGCTCTCGTCCGTGAAGCCGTAGTCCTCGCCGGGCTCTTCGGTCAGCTGGCGTTTGGCGTTCAGCGCCGACAGGGCGGTTACCATCGTGTTGCAGGCGGTGGCGTCCAGATGATAGTCCGGGTCATCCGCCAGCGTCCAGCTGCCGTCTGCAACCGTCAGGGTATTCGTCTCGCCGTTGTATGTGACCGCAAGTTCGGTCAGGTCGTTCGCTGCAAAGGAGGACAGCGGGATGGTGCCCTCCGCCGCAGCACTTTCGGCCTGTGCGGCCTGCTCGTTCTTCGCCGTCAGGGCTGCGAAGGCTCCACCCGCCAGAAAGACCAGAACCAGCAGAACGATGAGGGTGCGCTGTTTCGTTTTCATGCGGGCCTCACTTTCTGCGCCGCAGGATGACCACGACGGCACCTGCCGCCAGCAACGCTGCCGGAAGGATCAGGATGAACACCAGACCCAGCACCGCCGCCTGTGCACTGGAAACGCTGATGGGGGCAGCTTCCAGCGCCTTGGAGTCGATCAGCACACTGCCGACCTGCCCCGCCAGCGAGGATGCACAGCCCTGCAGGAAAGTGCAGTTGCCGGGCACGACCTGATACGCGCTCTCGTTGTCCATGTTGCCGCAGTTGATCCAGATGACCTCTGCCTCGGTGACTGTATTGCGGGCGTAGGCTGCCAGCGTGAAGGGGCCATCCGTGTCGCCGTCCTCTTTCTCCACCGTGGTCATCTCGTACCCGGTCGCCTTGCTGTAGGCCGCATCGGAGGTGGTGAGCAGCGCTTCCGCGGTCACATTCTCCGTCTCAGTCAGGGTGATGCCCTGCGCCATCTGGAGCAGAATATGGCGGCTGGTATCCACGCCCTCCAGCGCCGTGGTCTCGGTGGGGCTGGTGTAGTCCGGCAGCAGATAGTAGGGGTAGCCGTTCATGAAGTGGCCGGAATCGCCCTCGACCACCAGCCCCTCGGCGCGGGTCAGGCCGAATTCGGCCATCACAGCGTCCAGATTGGGCGTATTATAATAGGTATCGGTCGTGAGCAGAACCTTGCCGCCTGCGCTCAGGTAACTGCGCAGAAGGCTCATCTCATCCACCAGAGCGCCCGCCGAGGCAAAGTCCTGTGCAGGGACGTTGATGATGAGCAGATCACAGTCCTCCGGGACGCTGCCGCTAGAAAGCAGGTCCAGCGCCGTGAGGGAGAGGTTCTGATTTTCCAGTGCATCGGTCAGCGTGTCGGTCAGGGCCTGCTCGCCGTGGTTGGTGGTGTAGTAGGCGTGTTTCTGTTCCCCACTGGTCAGGCGGTAGATGGCCGAGGTGATCTTACTCTCGCCGGAGAACGTCACACGATAGCTGCCGGTGGTGTAGTAGTCGGAATAGTCATAATCGTAGAGGTCGGAGGCGTCCAGCACGACACTCTGCTCCCCAGAGACCAAGATCAGACTTCCAGACGCAGCATCCTGTGCGCCGTACTGCGCTGCAAAGGTCGGGTAAAGCGCCGGGTCCTTGATTTCCCAGGTAATATGGCTGCTCTCGGAAGCGTATTTGTCCAGGAGCTTGGAGATGATCTGGTCCTCATTGCCGGTCTCGCAGAGGTAGTAGATGGTCACATCCTGCGTCAGGCCCTGCGCCACCTGCGCAGAACTGTCGCTGAGGGTATACAGTCCGGCCTCCGAGAGGTCGAACGTGGTGTATTTGGTCGGGAGGGCCCGCACCAGCAGGTTCACCAGCACGGCCAGAACCAGGACGGCCGCCGTGATGGCGGCGGAATAGAGGCCGCTGCGGAACACCCGCCCATTCAGGGCCGTCTTATCTTTGGGGAAGAACTTCATCGCTGCGCACCTCCTTTAATTCCAGCGGCGCTTTTCCAGCCCCTGCGCCGTGAAGAACAAAAACAGCATGGTCACGGTCAGGTAGTACACCAGCGTCGGGATGGAAAAGCTGTTGTTGACAAACTCTTCAAACGGCGTGAACAGGCACAGCCCGCTGAGCACCGCGCTGAACGCTTCGGTCAGCCAAGCGCTCTTCACGAGGAAAAGGCCCGTCAGCCCCAGGCAGCACACTGCAAAGGCCAGACACCCCAGAACAAAGCTCCGGGTGCGCAGCCCGGCAAGGAGCGATGCCGCACCCGCGATGCCCACAAAGACGACCAGCGCCACTGCGCTGCCTGCGGTGAACATGCTGCGCAGGCTGGGCATCATGTAGGCCAGCAGCAGCACCGAGAAGCCCGCCACCGCCGCGATGATGGGGTTTTCGGTCAGGCCGGAGAGGAACTCGCCGATGGCAATGGCCGCACAGCCCAGCAGAAAATAGCACAGCAGGCCCGCGAAGTTCGCGGCCAGTGCAGTGACTGTGCCGCCCAGTGCCCAGAGGATGAGGATCATCACGGCATCCACAAGGCACGGCAGCGCGAATACGGCGCACATCGCGAAAAACTTGCCCAGCACCACGCCCCAGACGGAGACCGGGCTGGTAAGCAGCAGCTGATCGGTGCGGGTGCGGCGCTCTTCGGCCAGCGACCGCATGGTCAGGACCGGAATGTAGAGCAGCAGCATGAAGATCGTGCGGTAAAGCGTGTAATAGCCAAAATCCGTCAGGCCGTAGCCCAGATTCAGGGCAACAAAATAGATGGCCGTTGCCGCCAGCATAAAGGCGGTGAGCAGATAGCCGAGCATCCCGTGGAAATAGCTGCGGAGTTCCCGCTTGAAAATGGCGTTCATTCGTCTTCCTCCCCTGTGCTCTCCTCGGTCTCGCCGCCGGTCAGTTCCAGAAAGACTTCTTCCAGACTCCTGCCGTCCGCCGTCAGCTCCTGCAGACTGCCCGATGCCGCCAGCCTGCCTTTGGACAGGATCAGTACCTGACTGCACACCGCCTGCACCTCGCTGAGGATGTGGCTGGACAAAATGACCGTATGGGTCTTGCCCAGTTCCTGAATGAGTCTGCGGATCTCGATGACCTGTGCAGGGTCAAGGCCTACGGTAGGCTCGTCCAGAATGATGAGCTGCGGCGCGCCCAGCAGCGCCTGCGCAATGCCCACGCGCTGGCGGTAGCCCTTGGACAGACTGCGGATGAGCCGGGGCAGCACCTCTTCCAGCCCGGTGCGGCGGGCAGCTTTGCGCACCTGTTCTTTGCGGTCGGCCTTCTTTTTGATGCCTTTCAGCTCTGCAGCAAAATCCAGATATTCCTGCACCGTCATTTCCGGGTAGAGCGGCGGCTGCTCGGGCAGATAGCCGACGCACTTCTTTGCCGCATCGGCCTCCTCCGGCAGCGGGTGCCCCGCCACCGTGACCTGCCCGCTGGTAGCGGACAGATACCCGGTGAGGATATTCATGATCGTGGACTTGCCCGCGCCGTTGGGGCCGAGCAGGCCGCAGATGCCGCCGTCTGCCACTGCAAAGGAAACATCCTCTACCGCCAGACGGTGCCCGTATTTTTTGGTAAGATGAGAAACTTCGATCACAAATAACGCTCCTCTCAAAGGCCGCGCAGAACGCGATGGATTTCGTTGCTGGTTTATTTTAGTCTGCAAATGTGATGAAAATAAGATAAAGTCGTGTAAGTTCCGAAAGGTTCCGCCGTTCGTGCTTTTCTGCCCCAACACGCAAAAAAGCGCCGCCTCCGCAAGGGAGACGGCGCTTTGGAAAAGACCAGTAAAATTACTTACGGCCGAAACGCTTGTTGAAGCGCTCAACACGTCCGCCGGTGTCAACCAGCTTCTGCTTGCCAGTGTAGAAAGGATGGCACTTGGAGCAAACTTCGACGTGGATCTCAGGCTTGGTGGAACGAGTCTTGATGACGTTGCCGCATGCGCAGGTGATGGTGCAGTCAACGTAGTTCGGATGGATACCCTGTTTCATTCTTTTCACCTCATTTCTGGTTCTGACTTATTGGGGCCATATTATAAATGTATGTGCCCATCACAACCTTCAATATCGGCTACCCCGTCGAGCGGCCTTGGAAACGATTGCCTTACTATTATAGCACAACTTTTGAAAAATGCAAGGGGGAATTTTTGATTTTTGGTGCTGTCACAGCGGGAGATCAGCCTTTTTTATTCTCTTCCGCGCCCAAAGCGGACCCCCCCCATAATAATATCCCGTTTTACCGTAATATTTCTTATAGTAAAGGTTGGAACCATTGGTCTTTGCAGCATTCAGCACCACACCGAGCAGCGGCGTACCGGTACGTTTGAGCTGTTCCACAGAGTTTGCCACCAGCTTGCGGGGAGTCTGGCCGCACATAGTCACCAGGACCGTGCCATCGCAGTGAGTGGCAATGTTCAGTGAATCGGCCACACTGCCCAGCGGCGGGGTGTCGATAAGAATGATACCGAAGCGCTTGCGGCACTCTGCGATCATCTGAGCAAACTTGGGGCTCTCCAGCAGGATAGCCGGGTTTACAACGGTCTTTGCTACCGGAATAATATAGCCATTTTTGATGTTGGTTTCGTAGATAACATCCTCCAGCTCAGCCTGACCGGCCAAATAGTGGGGAGCACCCTTCATGTGGCCACTGCAGGAGAACCCATAGCGGGTGCGCAGAACGGACTTGCGGAAGTCACAGTCGATAAACAGCGCCGGGATACCCATCTCTGCAATGCTCCTCCACAACTGCATGGTCACAAAGCTTTTGCCCTCGTTTGGAGTACTGCTGGTGACCATGATGGTCTTGACATCGCTGCCGCAGAAGCTCAGATTGACGCGCAGCTGGTTGACCGCCTCGCTCACTTCCCAGGAGAGTTCGGGCAGTTTATTGATCTCGATCTTATTCATGGTATCCTCCCCTTAGCCCTTCTTGAACCGCGCGAACGCATTCTTTTTGTTCGGATGCTTGCCATCCAGATTTGCTTCCGGGATGGTTGCCAGAGGCTGAACACCGAGGTACTTGGTCACATCCTCCGGGGTCTCGAAGGTATCGTTCAGCAGGAACTTCACTACCAGAACGCCGCAGCAGAGCACAGCACCCAGCAGAGCACCCAGCAACGTATTCTTCGAATAGCTGGGGCTGAACGGCCTGGTGGGGACAATGGCATCTTCGACCTTGTTCGGAGTCTCAGTCTCCATGACCTGTGGCAGGTAAATGCAGGCCTGATCGATCAGCTCATTGGCAATATCAGCTGCCTGCAGGGGGTCTGCGTCGGTGACGGTGACCGTCATCAACCGGGTACCACTGGTATTGGTAATACTGATTTTCCCCTTCAGCTCCTTCGTGGTCATATCCAAGTCCAGGTTGTCGATGACGCTTTCCAACAGCGGGCGGCTGAGCAGGAGTTCCTGATAATCGGCCGTTAACTGAGTACCGATCTGCAGATCGGTCAGGTTGACGAGCGAGTTGTTCGACGCGGACACCACATACATGCTGGCAGAAGCCTTGAACATCGGGGTCATGAAGAAATAGGTCACGCCCCATGCCAGAATGGCACCTGCAAGCAGGCAGGCAAGGATCTGCAGAATGTGGCTCCAAAGCATGTACGCCAGTTCCAGCAGATCGATCTCTTCTTCGTGATCGTTCTGATTGATGGCGATCTGCGGCTGCTGGTCGGGCATCTTGTTGATCGTTTGCTGTTCCATCTTGATTGATTTTTCTCCTCTTTTGATTTGTGATTTGTCAATGCTGTAACGGTTATGGATTCGTTCTTATTCGACGCAGTGGGCAGATCTGCCCACTGCGGAAAAGCATCTTCAGCCCTGTGCGGTAAGACGGGCAGCATTTTCGTCCATCCGGGCCAAGAAGCCTTCGCCCAGCTTCCGCCGGATGACATCCCGCCCCCCTTTCAGATTCGGTGCACGGCTCGTCAAGTTGTGGCTGTCGCTGCCCAGCAGCGGCGTATCCGTCAGGCGGAGCAGTTCCAGCGCAAGCCTGCGGGTGCTCCAGGAGATAAGGCTTCCGGCGTTCACCTGCAGACCGATGGGCAGTTCCACCATCTGTTCCAACTTCTGGCGGTTGCCCTTGCTGAAGCAGAAGCGTTCCGGGTGCACCAACACCACCTGATAGTGCTGATCCAGCGAGAGCGTCGTGACAGTCTCCACCTGCTGGTCTGTCCACTCGGTGAACGGCATCTCCAGCATCAGTGTGCGGGTGCCCTCGATGCACAGCCGCTCCAGATGGTGTTCTTCCATGTGCCGGAAATACGCCACCTCGGCGGCGGGCCGGATACGCGGCAGGCTGCTGTCGCTTTCCAAGATACCGTGCAGTGCTTCCAGCGCTTTGCTCCGCCGGGCACAGTACGTGGCCGTGTCGTTCTGATCCGCGTAATAATGTGAAGTTGCGCAGACTGTTGTGATACCCATTTCGGCCATCTTGCGCAGCATTGCAACCGACATATCCACACTTTTGCTTCCGTCATCCATTTCGGGAAGGATGTGGGTGTGCATATCTGTGATCGTCTCCAATGGCATTGAAGCTCCGGTTCCTTTCCCATCGACCCTTCTCTGGCCGACCATTTCAAAACATCTTCCTATCTTCGAATATGCCTCATAGAATGTTTCTATCATGACTCATCTTATTTTATCATGAATTCCGCAGCAGTTCAATATCGTATTTTCCATTTTTAGGAGCAATTTTATGAAAAATGCTGTGAATCTTTCTTCTTTTCAAAAGAAAGTGCTAAATTCGTCTTTTTCCCAAAAAAAGACCTTCCGGCCGCGCGGGGCTTGATGCCCGACGAAACCAGAAGGTCTGCACATTTTCCCTTCATCTGCCGCCTTTGAACCGCAAAGCCCTCCGGGCAGCGAAATGCAGCTGTTAAGGTATCCGTTCAATCAAAACTGCACGTCAAAATAAAAGTAACCTTTCTCAATCGTCACCCCACCCGCTGCCGTTTATCCAGCCGCATCTTGTCAGCGATCATCGCAATGAACTCCGAGTTCGTTGGTTTTCCCCGCAGGTTATGGATGGTGTAGCCGAAGTAGCTGTTGAGGGTATCCACATCGCCCCGGTCCCAAGCCACCTCGATGGCGTGGCGGATGGCGCGCTCCACCCGGCTGGCGGTGGTGCCGTTTTTCTTGGCGATTTCCGGGTAGAGGCGCTTGGTCACAGCGTTGATATACTCCGGCTCGTTCATGGTGAGCAGGATGGCATCCCGCAGGAACTGGTAGCCCTTGATGTGGGCGGGGACGCCGATCTGATGCAGGATCTCGGTAACGGTCAGCTCATCGCTGTCCACGCTGGTGTGCAGGTGATGCTTTTCCTTGCCCATTGCCACCTTCACGACCCGGCTGGCGAGGACATTTTCGTCAAACGGTTTGACGAAATAGTACGCAAATCCCTCATCCAGCAATTCCTGGACCATTTCCTCGCTCTGGAAGGCACCGGTCACGAAGAAGGAGGTGTGCCGCTCGCCTGCGGCGTTGTACTTCTGCTTGACGGCCAGTGCATCCAGACCGGGCATAAAAGCATCCAGCAGGACCACCTGCGGGCGCACCGAGAGCATTTTCTGAAGCACCTTCTGTCCGTCCTTTTCGACGACCGTAACTTCCACGCCTTTTTGTTCCAGCGCCTCGCGGCAGGCTTCCGTGATCTCTGCGCTGGTATCCGACATCAAAAACCGAATTTTATCCATCGTTCATTCCTCCAAAGTGTGCAGTTCCCTTAACGCTTTTGATTTTACCATATTTTTCCATTGATTTCAACGGTTATTTTTGCCATATTATGGCGTCGATTGTCGAATGATGCTTATTCATTTTGACGATTCTGTATCCTGCGCCCTCTGCGCCGCGATTTCGGCCTGTTCCAACATGGTCTGGGCAAAAATTCCGTAGCCGCGTGTCGGGTCGTTGACCAGAACATGGGTCACTGCTCCCACCAGCCGCCCATTCTGCACGATGGGGCTCCCGCTCATCCCCTGCACGATGCCGCCCGTCTGCGCCAGAAGCGCCGGGTCTGTCACCCGCAGGACCATGTTCCGTTTGGGGTCTGCGTCGCTGATCCGTTCGATCCGGACCTGATAAGGGCGCGGCGTCTCACCGGACACCGTAGACCAGATCTCTGCATTGCCCGTTGTGACCTCCTGCGCAAAGGCGACCTCCATGCGCTGCCCGGCGAACTGTGTGCGGGTTGTGCCGTATACGCCGTTCTCCCCATTGATGCGGATGCTCCCGATGGCCCGGCTGCCCAGAAAGTGCCCTTTCAGTTCGCCGGGGCTTCCTGCAGTCCCCTTGCTGCAGCCGGTGATCTGGCAGGGGACGATCTCGCCGCTGCGCAGGGCCACGCTCTCACCGGTGTCGCTGTCGCTGATGGGGTGGCCAAGCCCGGCAAAAATGCCCCGTGCATCGTCTGCGAAGGTCAGCGTCCCGACACCGGCCGAGGAGTCGCGCACCCACATCCCGGCGCGCCACTGCCCTGCCGCCGCATCCCAGACCGGCACAAGCGTCGTGCGGAGCTGCTCTCCGTTCCGGATATACACGACCTCCACCGCCTGCCCCTGCGCTGCTTCCAGCGCCGCTTTGACGGCGTCGTTGTCCTCCGTCACGGTCGTACCGATACGGATGACCCGGTCGCCCAGGCGCAGCCCGGCTTCCTTTGCCGGATTGGCCGTGCCGCCGCTGGAGCGTTCCACGTCCGAAAAGCCGACCACCAGCGCCCCCTCCGAGAACATCTTCACCCCGAACGGCGTCCCGCAGACCGTCACCTGCATCCGCTCTGTGACGATGGTCCGGATGGTCTTGATCGGCAGCCAGCCGCCCAGCGAGAGGGTCGTCTGGTAGCTGCCCACCGCGCGGGTGCTGGCGACATTCTGGCTTCCGTGCGCCCCCAGCGGCTCCACATAAGAAAAGCGGGGCAGCGCCAGAACCTCGCCCGGTGTCAGATAGACGCGGTCCGGCAGGCGGCTGTACAGCCACCCCAGCGCAGCGACCAGCAACAGCGCCAGCCATGCTGCCGCCTGCTTTGCCCGCTTCCAGCCCTTTCGCTGCGCTCGGTCCTGCTGTTTCACGTTCGCCATCTCCCCGGAATCTTTTTTGCTAGTATGCGCCGCGCGGGATGTGATTATAAAATTGTGCCGCAGGAATTGACTTTTGGATGCAAACTTGATACACTTAATAAGCTCCGTGCGGAAGTGGCGGAACGGCAGACGCGCTGGTTTTAGGCACCAGTTCCATCGGAGTGAGGGTTCAAGTCCCTTCTTCCGCATAAGAAAAGGCTCCATCGAACGGTTTCCCCGTTTGGTGGAGCCTTTTTACGTTTGCCTCTGTTCTTGTTTTTTTTTACCACTTTTTGACGACTTTTTTGACGACTTCGGGAGCGTCAGAAGCCGTTAAAACCGCTGGCATTCGTTCGTATCTGCACATTCCAAAACAAGCAAAAACCCGCATGAGCACTTGATTTTCAAGCATTCATGCGGGTTTCTCATCTGGTGCGAGGGAGGGGACTCGAACCCCCAAGGATAAACCACACGCACCTCAAACGTGCGCGTCTGCCAGTTCCGCCACCCTCGCATACTGTTTTGGTGCAATCTCCGATTCCTGAGGTTTGAAACCGTGGTGCGGACTGCTCAAGTATAGTACCATAATCTCCTGGGAAAGTCAAGCGTTTTTCATAGAATTTTTCGGCTCTCATATCTTGTACGGAGACGCTTTTTCATAAATTCACAGCATGAGGAGGTTTTTGGTGTGAAGGTGCAGAAAAAGTTTTTATTACAGGGCGCGATCCTTCTATTTCTGGGGCTGGGCTTAGGTTTTGGGCTTGGGAGTTTCTATGCTTCTGCGCCGGTCATCGGGTGCCGGGAAAATGACCTGACGCCCATCCCGGACGAAGGCTTCGTCTCCCCTGCCGCAAGCGAAGTGCCGGCCGGGTCGGTTCCGGAAACGCCGCCCGCACCACCGGACAAATGGGTCTGCCTGACCTTTGACGACGGCCCCAGCAAGACCACACCGGATGTGCTCAGCGCGCTGAACGCGGCCGGAGTGCACGCCACATTTTTTGTGGTGGCTACCGGTTACAACGAGAAGTATCTGCCGCTTCTCGCTGAGGCAGAAGCCGCCGGGCACCAGATCGCGCTGCACTCTGCTTCCCACGAGTACAGCGATATCTACCGGAGCCCGGACGCCTACTGGCAGGACCTTGCCCTGCTGAAGGAGCGCATCGCGCCCTATGTCCACACGGAGGGCATCCGGTATCTACGGTTTCCGGGCGGCAGCACCAACACCGTCAGTCGGCGCTACGGCGGCAAAGGCATCATGAGCGAACTGAAAGCGCAGGCCGCTGAAAAAGGCTTCACCTCTGTGGACTGGAACGTCTGCGCCGAGGATGCTGTGGGCGGCAAACCCAGCGCATCCACCATCTACCGCAATGTGGTGCGGGAGACCGGTGAACAGACCCAGTGCATCGTTCTGATGCACGATTCCGCCACCACCCACACCACCGCCGAAGCCCTGCCGGACATCATCCAGTGGTATCGGGATCAGGGGTTCACATTCTGCCGCGTAGAGCAAGTGCTGCCAACACCATAGCGGCCACCGCCGCAGGGAGCAGCCGCCAAAGCCATCGAAGCAGGCGCTCCCGTCTGGGCGGCAGCCCCGTTTGAAGCGATTCCGGGAAGACCGCTTCGCAGCAGATGGAATCGCAATAGCGGCCCTGCCCCCGCCACGCTTTGTATCGGATGCCGTTCCACTCAAACTCTGGATACATCCCGCCTTTTGTGATGCACAGAGGGCTTCCCTGCGCTTCGGCATAGCGCTGCAGCGCTTCCGCAAAGTCCTCCGGGGTGTTGATGGACTGCTCCGATACGATGTAAAAACGCTTTTTCTGTTCGTTTTCTGCCACCGTGCGGTAGTCCTTGAGCCAGCCGGTGAAGAATCCGTCCGGTTCCTGCGGGTCCTGCATCCGTTTCAGGCAGTCGTCCACATCCAGCTGCTCCATCCGGGGTGCCTGCCGGGTCAGCTCTGCACAAAAGCGGATCGCACCCGCCAGTTGAGCGGCCTGTTGTTCCAGCACTGCCTGCTGCGCCTGGATCGCTTCGGCCAGCGGCTGTTCCCCACGGAGAACGCTTTGAATGGTGGACAGCGGCAGATCCAGCATCCGAAGCATCCGGATCAGTTTCAGAGTCCGGACGTCTTCGGCGGTGTAATCCCGGTAGGCATTGCTCCGGTTGCGGGCAGGCGTCAGCAGCCCTTCTTTTTCATAGAAGCGGATATTGGGGGCAGACACCCCGCTCTGTTTCGAAGCCTGTTTGATGTTCATTTGCTTCACCTCCGCACTTACACTACACCATAAAGTCGGTGGAAGGTCAAGTATTTTCCTCAAAAAAGCGCAAAAATGCCCCGGCGGGCACAAAACCTGCCGGGGCACTGGTTTTTCAATGGCGCTTACTGTGCGTTGTTGAAGAGGCTGAAGGCGCGATATGCCATGTACAGGTCGGTCTTATGGATGACCTCGAAGGGCGAGTGCATGGACAGCACCGGCACGCCGATGTCCAGCACCGGGATGCCGCGGTTGGCCACATACTTGGCAATGGTGCCGCCGCCGCCAAGGTCCAGACGGCCCAGCTCACCGATCTGCCATGCCACGTTGCCCTTGTCGAGCATCCGGGTGACATCGCTGACCAGCTCTGCGCAGGCATCGCTTGCGGAGCCCTTGCTGCCGCCGCCGGTGTACTTGAAGAATGCCACACCGCGGCCTGCGTAAGTACCGTTCTGCGGCTCGAAGGCACCTGCCCAGGACGGGTCGTAGGCAGCGGTCACATCGGCGGAGAGACACACGCTGTTCTGGAAGGCAAGGATGTCGTCCTGACCGGCGGCGCGGCACAGCAGCTGCATAAAGTGGAACACATACATGCTCTGCATGCCGGTCACACCGTCGGAGCCGATCTCTTCCTTATCGGTCAGCACGCAGACGGTGGTGTGCACAGGATCTTTCGTCTCGATCTCGGCCATAAGGGCGGGGTATGCGTCCACCCGGTCATCGTGACCGTAGCCGCCCACCATGGAGCGGTCAAAACCGACGTCACGGCACTTGTAAGCCGGGGTAATCTCGATCTCGGCCCGCATGAACTCCTTCTCGGTGATGCCGTACTTTTCGTGCAGCAGCATCAGGGTGTTCAGCTTGACGGCCTCCTTGATGTCGGCATCCTCCACAGCGTCGGAGCCGATGAGCACGTTCAGCTCTTCGGCCTTGATGCCCTCGCTGAGCTTGCGGTCGTTCTGCTCTGCACCCAGATGGGGCAGCAGATCGGTGATGCAGAACACGGGGTCGCCCTCGTCCTCGCCGACACGGACGGTGACGGTGGTGCCGTCGTCGCGGGTGAACACGCCGTGGATGGCCAGCGGCATGGTGCCCCACTGGTACTTGCGGATGCCGCCGTAATAGTGGGTCTTGAAGTAGCTGAGGTGGTTTGCTTCGTACAGCGGGTTCGGGCGCAGGTCCAGACGGGGGCTGTCGATGTGGGCGATCACCAGACGGAAGCCCTCCTCAAAGCTGCGGGTGCCGATGGTGGAAGCCACGACGGCCTTCTTGAACTGGACGAAGTAGACCTTATCGCCGGGCTGGTAGGTCTTTTTGGGGTCGAACTCCACGTAGCCGGCATCCTTGAGCATCTGCTCGCTCTCGGCGGCGACTTCGCGCTCGGTCTTGCCGTTGTCGAGGAACTTCTTGTAGCCCTCGGCAAAAGCGTGTGCCTTCTGCTTGACGTCTGCATCCTTGTCGGCGACGTAAGCAGGCTTATAGAGCAGCTTTTCGGCCAGCTGCTGGGTCGGAGTTTTTTCTGCCATAGAATTTCTCCTGCCTTTCTGTTTCCATATTCCTAAATATTTCAAACCGGGAGACCCGGTTCAAGCGGATCAAGTGCCATACAGATTCTGATACACTGCATAGCAGGCGGTGATCTTTTCCACATAGTGGTGCATCTGGTTGTAGGGAAACCCCTGCAGCGTGATGCCGTCGGCGGAGTGTTCTTCCTTTTGCAGCAGCGCATCTACCGTGCCCCACCCGCTGTGATAAGCGGCAGCGGCAGTGGCAACATCGCCGTTGTAGCGCTCCATGCACAGGTGCAGGTAATAGCATCCGAACCGCAGGCTGACGGCGGGGTCATACAGATCCCCGAAGGTGACGTTTTCCCCTTCCGCGATCTTGCTGCGCAGCCAGATAAAGGTCTCTTCGGTCATCTGCATCAGGCCCCGGGCCTCGACGCTGGATGTAGCATCCGGGTCAAAGCCGCTCTCCGTCCGGACGAAGGAGTAGACCAGCAGCGGGTCGAGGTCGTACTCGGCGGCATACTGCTCCACAAGGGCGGAATACTTGCAGGGATAGAGCGTTTTTTCCACCCGCGTCCGCACCGGCGGCAGGCAGAGGATGCCCAGCGTCACCAGAAACACCAGAACGAAGCCGTTCAAAAATCTCTTCGCATTCAAATCGAGGGTCGCGCACCACCTTTCGTGCCGCCTTCCGCCAGCAGCTGCTCGCAAAGCGCGTTCGCAGCTGCTTCCAGTGCGGCAAGGTCTGCGTCGTTGCGCAGGACGTAATCGGCGCGGGCCAGCAGGGCTTCTTCGGGCGTCTGGGCGTTCAGGCGGCGCGCTGCCATTTCGGGTGCGATGCCGTCCCGCTTTGCGATGCGGGCCACGCTCGTTTCAAATGGAGCCGTCACCACAGCCAGACGGTCGCACTCGGCTTCGGCTTCTGTCCCCACGATGACCGCGCCATCCAGCACAAAGAGCGAAGCCCCCGCCTCCTCGGCGGCGTGTTTTGCCAGCCGGATGCGGCGCACGATCTCCGGGTGGGTCAGGCTGTCCAGCGCCGCCTTGCCTTCCGGGGTGGCAAAGGCGCGATCAGCCAGCAGGCGGCGGTCTAGCGAGCCGTCCGCCCGGAGGATGTCTGCCCCGAACCGCCGAGCCAGCACCGGCAGCAGCGGCGAAGACGGCAGCAACATTTCCCGCGAGATCTGGTCGGCATCGGCCAGCGGCACACCGTGGGCCGAAAACACCGCCGTGACCGTGGATTTGCCGCAGCCGCTGCGGCCCGTGATGCCAAGCGCGATCATAGCTTGATCACCCGGAAGGCCGCAGCGCGGATCAGGCGGTTGTACACCGCCATGGAAAGGCCGTCCTTCTGCGGGCAGCGGGCGTAGACCACGGCATCGCCCTGCTCATCCAGCGCGCGCAGGCAGCGGAAGATGTGCTTTGCCTGATCGGCACCGTCGCCCTCGCGTCCATACTCCACGCAGGGCACACCCAGCTTTTCCGCCTCGCCGGTAAAGCACAGGCAGCTGGGATTCTGCTCGGCGTGGGCATCCACATAGGCTTTGAACTGCTCAAAGGTGCCTTCCAGCAAGGTCACATCCGCCTTGGGGGCGTAGTGCTTGTACTTCATGCCGGGGCTGCGCACCACAGCACCCTCCGGCAGCTTTTCGAGGATGGCTTTGGACACTTCCACCTCTTCGCCGAGGGCACGCTCGAGGTCTTCCAGCGTGATGTGGCCCGGGCGGAACAGGGTGGGCTTTTCGCCCACCACCGACACCACAGTGCTTTCTACGCCCACGTCGCACTCGCCGCCGTCCAAAATCAGCGGCAGGCGGCCGTCCATATCGGTGAACACATCCTGCGCGTTGGTGGGGCTGGGCTTGCCGGAAAGATTGGCGCTGGGGGCAGCAAAGGCGCAGCCGCTCTTTTCAATGACGGCGCGGGCCACCGGGTGGCTGGGCATCCGGATGCCCACGGTGTCCAGACCGGCACAGCACTCCGCTGCCACCTCCGGGCCGCGGGGCATGATGATGGTGAGCGGGCCGGGGCAGAACGCAGCCATCAGCAGCTGGGCGCGCTCCGGCACCTCGCTGACAAGGCCGGGCAGCATTTCCGGTCCGGTGACGTGGACGATCAGGGGATTGTCCTGCGGGCGGCCCTTGGCCACAAAGATCTTCTTCACAGCCTCGCCGTTGCGGGCATCGGCAGCAATGCCGTAAACCGTCTCGGTGGGCAGGGCCACCAGCTCACCGTTCTGCAGCAGGGCAGCGGCTTTTTCAATGCTCTTTTCGTCCGATGCGGGCAAAATTTCAGTTTTCATTTCCATACGGATCATCGTTCTTTCTATCTGTAAAGTATTTATGCTTTTCAGCATTTATCGACAGGATATCGTTTTATTTTCAAAGCCACATTTCAGCCCTGTTCGTTGAGCTTTTGCAGCTTTTCGGCCTGTTCGCGGGTGGCCAGTGCGTCGATCAGCTCGTCCAGATTGCCGTCCATGATCTTGGAAAGATTGTGCACGGTCAGGCCGATGCGGTGGTCGGTGCAGCGGTCCTGCGGGAAGTTGTAGGTGCGGATCTTTTCGCTGCGGTCGCCGGTGCCCACCTGCCCCTGACGGCTGGCGTTGATGGCATCCTGCTGCTGTTTCTGCTTCTGGGCCAGCAGGCGGCTGCGCAGGATCTCCAGCGCCTTGTCCTTGTTCTGGAACTGGCTGCGCTCGTTCTGGCATTCTACCACCATGCCGGTGGGGAGATGTGTCACACGGATGGCGCTGGAGGTTTTGTTGATGTGCTGACCGCCCGCGCCGGAGGAGCGGAAGGTGTCGATGCGCAGGTCCTTCATGTCCAGCGCAAAGTCCACCTCTTCGGCCTGCGGCATCACAGCCACCGTGGCCGTGGAGGTGTGGATGCGGCCCTGCGTCTCGGTCTCCGGCACACGCTGCACACGGTGCACACCGCTCTCGTACTTGAGGCGGTTGTAGGCCCCGGCACCGTCCACCGAAAAGATGGCCTCCTTCACGCCGCCAAGCTCCGTCTCGTTGAGGTTGAGCATTTCCAGCTGCCAGCCCCTGCTTTGCACATACATGGTGTACATGCGCAGCAGGCTGTGGGCAAACAGGGCAGCTTCCTCCCCTCCTGCGCCGCCGCGGATCTCCACAATGACATTTTTGCCATCGTTCACATCCTTGGGCAGCAGCAAAATTTTGAGATTATTTTCCAGCTTTTCCACATCTTGACTTTTTTCGCTGATTTCCTGCTGTATCATCTGCTTGAAGTCCGGGTCGAGGGTTTCCCCTTCGAGCAGGGCTTTTGCCTGAGCAAGATGATCCTGCGCCGTTGTCAGGGCCTGATAGGCCTGCACCACTGGCTCGGCCTCATGGTATTCCTGCATCAGGCGGCGAAACAGTGCCGGGTCCGCCGCTGTTTCGGGCTGGTTCAGGCGGATGGAAAGCTCTTCAAAGCGGTGGCAGACAGCATCCATCTGAGAAAACAGTTTTGACATACTTGTGCAGTTCTCCTTATCGTTCTCATGGGATGTGGCGGTTCGTCACTCGGCGGCACCGGGCTTCTGGACCTTTTTGATGTTCTTTTCAATTTTAGCACGCGGCAGCATCACCTCGCGCCCACAGCCGGTACACCGGATCTTAAAATCCATGCCGACGCGCAGCACCTCGAAGCTGGACGCTCCGCAGGGGTGCTTTTTGCGGGTGAGGATGGTATCTCCAACTGCGATATCCATGAACAGCTCTCCCTCCTGCCTGTGCCCTCCGGCACAGGCCCGTATCGCGGCCCGCACCGATTTCGCATCGGCCGCCGCATACAGATATAGTATAATCCAAACTCGTATAAAATGCAATTGTCAGCGCATATGGTTTTACTGCCGCCGGGCAAAACGGCGGGTGCGCAAGACAAAAACAGCACAGAAAGAGGAATGAAGAATGATGCAGACTTATCGTACCGAAGGAAATTACCGCAGTGCAGACCGGCTTTCGGCTGCGGAGCTGCGGGCGGCCATGGCCAGCCGCGAAATATTGCAGAGCACTGCACTGGCGTTCGACACAGCCCGCCAGCTGCGGTTCGAGATCGGCGGGGTGAGGGCCGTGATGCCCTTTGAGCAGTGTGCCGACGGAGCCGAGACGGGCAGTGTGCGGGACATTGCGGTGCTGACGAGGGTGGGCCGCCCCACCTGCTTTGTGATCGAAGCGCTGGACACCGACGAGAACGGTCAGCCCTTCTACCGGCTCTCCCGCGCGCTGGCGCAGCAGATGTGCAAGGCCGACTATCTGGACACCCTGCAGCCCGGCGATATCCTGCCCTGCACCGTGACCCATATCGAGCCGTTTGGCGCGTTCTGTGATGTGGGCTGCGGCATCAGTGCCCTGCTGCCCATCGACTGCATGTCGGTGAGCCGCATCTCCTCCCCCGCCGACCGGGTGAGCGTGGGCCAGCAGATCTTGTGCGCCGTCAAGAACCGGGATGTACAGGGCCGCTTTGTGCTGACCATCCGGGAACTGCTGGGCACATGGGAGGAAAATGCGGCCGGGTTCACCGTGGGTGAGACCGTGGTGGGCATCGTGCGCAGCGTGGAGGAATACGGCACCTTTATCGAGATCGCGCCCAACCTCGCGGGCCTTGCCGAGAGCTGCACCGACCTTGTGCCCGGGCAGGCGGTGAGCGTCTACATCAAGAACATCCTGCCGGAAAAAATGAAGATCAAGCTGGTGATCGTGAACCACGCCCTGAGCCAGCGCCACCGGTTCGAGCTGAAGTATTTCATCACCGAGGGCCATCTGGACCACTGGGTGTACTCCACGCCGGAAAGCCCCAAGCGCATTGAGACAGATTTTGCCGCTGCGGCTTGCAATCCGGCGTGAAAGCCTTTATACTATAAAGAGAAGATGATTTTTCGCAATCTGAAACTTGAGGGGGATGTGCAGAACGATGGCCGCCAATGATGCTTTTACTGCCGGTGTACGTCCCGGCGGGTTGACCAGCAGCACCGAGATCCGGCTGCTGCTGTGCTATCTGGTCAAAAATGCCGGACCCATTACCCGGCAGGAGATCGAAAACGCCCTGATGGAAGAAGCGCTGGTGAACTATTTCGAGATCGGCTCCTGCCTGGATGACATCACCCAGCAAAAGCTGGTCACGCTGGCCGATGGGCGCTATACCATTACCGAGAAGGGCCGCAAAGTGGCGCAGGAGCTTGCCTACGACCTGCCCCGCAGTGTGCGGGAGCGCGCTGTGGCCGCTGTGCTGCGCTGCCAGACATGGGCCCGCAAGGAGGCACAGTATGCGGCCCGCATCACCGAAAAGCAGGATGGGCACTGCACCATCCGCTGCACCATCAAAGCGCTGGATCAGGAGCTGTTCTGCCTGAACATCGGCACCCCCGACCGGCTCAGCGCTGCCCTCGTGAAAAAGCAGTTCATCCTCAAGGGCAACGAGATCTACCAAATGCTCATCAATAAGCTGACCGAAGAGACGAACTGACCCCTGCAAGCAAAAATCGCCGCTGTTCCGGGAAGACCGGAAGGCGGCGGTTTTTCTTTTGCTCGTTTTTTTCGTTATTTCCAAAGCTCAGCAGCCACCAGCTCCAGCACACTGCCCGCGATGCAGCGGGCCTTGTCGGAGATGAGGAAGCAGTTTTCCAGCTCCTCGCGGCGGGGGTCTACATCGGCCACCTTGAAGCCCTTCGGCACCGGGTAGCCATCCCGCAGAAGGCCCCGCAGGATGCCGGAGATCTGCGTCGTGACGGGGACGGTCTCCCCTTCCGGCGTTTCGAGCAGGGCGATGGTCTCGCCAGCCTCCACAAAGTCCGCAATGGCACGGCGATTCCGGAACACACCGGCGGCAGGCGAATGGATGACCCGCTCGGCCCCATAACCGCCGATGACGCCTGGCACACCGGAGTTCGGCGCAGCAGAGCCTGCCCGGATGATGCGGCCCAGTTTGTGGCCGCGCTTGGTCTCCACCACCACGTCCACATCCTGCCCGGCCACAAAGCCGGGGCCGAGGGCAATGGTCAGCGGAGCCATATCCCGCGTGGTTCCGAGATTTTTCTTGGCAATGATGGCATCCACCAGCACGGCAGGCTTTGCCGCAGCCAGGCAGCTGCCCTTCGGGTCCACCAAAACCGGGACGGCGTTCTGCGCCCAGACGGCGTCGGCTTCGGCCAGTGAAGCCACCCGCACGGCCCGCAGGCCCTCCACAGTGGTCTCGCCCTCATAGACCGCCTCGCACAGGGACACCTGACGGCGGATGGCGGCGGGGTGCTCTGCTTCCAGCACCAGCACCCGCAGCCCGGCAGACCAGAGCCGGTGGATGGTGCCGGTAGCAAGGTCGCCGCCGCCGCGCACCACGATCCGTTTTTCCTGTTTCATCGTTCATTCCTCCGGTTCGATCCGCTGTAAAAAGACCTGCATGGAGCCGCCGCAGGCCGCAATGGCTACATCATCGCCTGTACCGTCGGTGGTGAGATCGACCAATTGGGCGGGCGCTGCCGCCCCGGCCAGCATCTTCCCGGCCAGCTGCTGGATGCGGTATTCCATAATGCCGCCGCCCACGCTGCCCACGGCCCTGCCATCCGGCAGGACCAGCATTTTGGAGCCGACTTCCCGTGGCGTGGAGCCGTGGCGGGATACGATGGTCGCCAGCACCGCAGGCGTTTGCAGCGCCCGGAATGCTTCCAGAATGGCGGTCGGGAAGCCCTCGGTCAGCGAGCGGGTACTCTTGACCTGCACGATCTGTGCCAGAATGGAAAGCGCGATCTCCTCCGCCGTTTTGGCCCCGATGGCAAGGCCGATGGGCGCATGGAGCTGCTCCACCCGCGCCGGGTCCAGCCCGGCTTCGGTCAGCTGACGGCGCACCAGAGCCACGCGGCCCCGGCTGCCCATCATACCGACATAGGCGGCGGGCTTTTGCAGAATGGCCGTCAAACACTGGACATCGCAGCTGTGGGCGCGGGTAACGACCACAAAATAGCACTCTGCTCCGCCGGAAACTGCTGCAAGGCCCTCTTCAAAGGGCAGGCAGAGCACCGGGTCGGCCCCGGCCTGCCGCAGCTGCTCGGCAAATTCCGGGCGGTCCTCTAAGGCGCAGACAGGCAGACCCAGCAGCTTTGCCAGCCGCACCACCGATGCCCCCACATGACCGCCGCCGCAGACCACCAGACGCGGGGCTGCACCGAACCGCTCGGCAAAAACACGAAGCGCCCCAAATGTCTGCACTCCGCTGGCAGTCACCTGCTGCAGCGCAGGCAGCTGTGCTTCCAGACACGCCGCCGGATGTTCCGGCCAGACGGGCACACCGCCGCACAACAGCAGCTGCGCCCCTTGCGCCGCGCCCTCCAGCACCGTAGCCAATAGGTAATCGCCCGCCTCACGGTTCAAAGCATCACAAAAAGTTCGGGGTTCCATGCAAGGGTCTCCTTTTTTTCAAATCATTGTTCCACCTGCGCAACGGCATCGTAGGCGGCAGGGTCAAAGCGCTCCCGCCAGCACTGCCAATCCTCCGGCAGCATCCGCCACGCCAGACCGCACCCGGCGGAAAGCTCCCGCGGCAGCGGAATGAGCCGGCCGGGGATGTGCTCAGCAAGGCAATGCTTTTCCCACGCCATGGCATCCACCGTGGCGCGGAACGAAAGCACGATATACGGTCGTTTTGCTCGCATTTTATTCCTCCAATGCCAGCGCGCGGACCGCCTTTACGGCGCACTGCACCTCGGCTTCGGTGTTCTGGTGCGAAAAGCTGAACCGCACCACGCCCTGCTCCACGGTGCCCAGCGCCCGGTGCATCTGCGGGGCACAGTGAGCACCGGCCCGCACACAGATGCCGTATTCCTCCCAGAGCGCATCCGCCACACGGGCGGAGTCCTCCCCGGCAAGGTTCAGCGAGACGATCGGCGCACGGGGGACTGCCAGCGTTCCGTACAGAACGACACCGGGGACCTCCCGGACGCCCTCCCAGAACGACCGGGTCAGCGCCATTTCTCTGGTGTGCAGCGCCTCGACCCCCTGTTCCAGCAGCCAGCGCACCCCGGCCCCCAGCCCGGCAAAGCCGGGGACATTCAGCGTACCGGCTTCCAGCGCCGTGGGCATCTCCGCAGGGTGGGCTTCGGCAAAGCTGTGCACCCCGCTGCCGCCCACAACGAGCGGCGCGACCCGCAGCCCCGGCCGGACATACAGCCCGCCGGTGCCCTGCGGGCCCATCAGCCCCTTGTGCCCGGTGAAGCACAGCACGTCGATGCCGAGGGCCTGCACGTCGATGGGCAGGCTCCCCGCCGTCTGGGCAGCGTCTACGATCAGCAGAAGACCGTGCTTTTTTGCCACCTGCGCCACAAAGGGCAGGTCGGTGGCATGGCCGGTCACATTCGATGCCCCGGTGACAACGATTGCTCTGGTATTGGGCCGGACCAGCTGCTCGAACTGCTCATACCGCAGAACGGCGCGGTCATCCACCCCCACAAAGCTGAGCTGTACCCCCTGTTCCCGCAGGCGGTAGAGGGGCCGCAGCACCGAATTGTGCTCGCAGACCGTTGCAATGACATGGTCGCCGGGCGAAAGCAGCCCGCCGATGGCGGTGTTGAGCGCCTGGGTGGCGTTGGCCGCAAAGGCGATGCAGGCCGGGTTCTCTGCGTGGAAGAGTTCTGCCAGCGCCGTGCGCGTGTCGTAAACGATGCGGGCCGCGTGAAGGGTCGGTTCATGCGCCCCGCGTCCGGGGTTGCCCGCCGTTTGCAAAGCCGCGAGCATCGCCTGCCCCACCACCGGCGGCTTTTGCAGCGTGGTGGCGGCATGATCGAGGTAGATCACGGCTTGACCACGTTCCCGGCATTCAGCATTTTTTCCGCAATGACGTACATATTCGTCACGGTGCCGATGCGCAGTTTCTCGGTCAGGCCATAGAAATTCAGGCAGGTGCCGCAGGTCATGATCTCCACGCCCTGTGCTTCCAGTGCCTTCAGGTCATCCAGCATGGGCGAACCATCACAGGTCAGGGACGCGCCGCCGTTGTAAAACAAAATGGTCCTGGGCAGCTTCTCCTGCTGGGTCAGCGAGAAGACGAACGCCTTGAGCAGGGTCTTGCCCAGCTCCTCGGCCCCCTCGCCCATCGTATCCGCTGCGATGGCCACCACGGTATCGGTGCGGGCATCGGGTGTGCAGACGGCAGGCTCTTCGGCCGCAGCGGAGGCATCGCCCAGCGTGAACCGGACACGGTACTCCCGTTCGGCCAGCTTCTCCGCGCTGGAGCCATAGCCCTTCTGCTGCGCCATCTTGGTCAGGTTCTGGACGGCGATCTCATTGTCCACCAAAACCTCCACCTCGCCTGCACCGTTCAGCGCAGCGATGGCCTTTTTTGCCTTGACAACGGGAAGCGGGCAGGCATCCCCGCGTGCATCTACGTTCAACATCATCGTTCTATCCTCTCAATACTTCACTGTGATCTCCGTGGGCTGTGCGTCCCGGATCTCGCCCACGATGGCGGCAGGCAGGCCCGCCGCACACAGTTCCCGCGCCAGTGCCTCCGCCTTCTGCGGGGCCGCCGCCAGCAGCAGCCCGCCGGACGTCTGCGGGTCGAACAGGATCTCTTCCATCGGGAAAGGCACGTTCTCAAACCGGACGAACGGGCCGGTATGGTTGCGGTTGCGCTGTCCGGCAGCGGTGTACAGGCAGGCGTCCGCCGCCTCCCATGCGCCGGGCAGCACCGGCACAGCTCTGGCATCCACGACGCAGGAGAGCCGCCCGCCCATCATCTCGTGCAGATGGCCCAGAAAACTGAAACCGGTCACATCGGTTGCCGCGTGGACCTCATACTTCCGCGCGATCTCTGCCGCTGTTTTGTTCAGCGTCGTCATGGAGCGGATGGCGGCTTCCATCTGTTCCGGCGCGGCTTCGCCCACACGGTTTGCCGTGCAGATGAGCCCAACGCCCAGCGCCTTGGTCAGGATGAGCTGGTCGCCGGGGCGGCCGGTGTCGTTGGCGGTCAGGCGGTGCGGGTCCACAAGACCCGTCACCGAGAGGCCGTATTTGACGCCGGTGTCCGCGATGGAGTGCCCGCCCGCGAGGATGCCCCCGCTTCGGCCACCTTCTTGGCTCCGCCGCGCAGAATCTCGCCCAGAATGTTCAGATCCATGCTCTCCGGGAAGCAGACAAGGTTCAGTGCAGTCTTAACCTCGCCACCCATGGCATAGACATCACTCAGGGCGTTGGCCGCTGCGATCTGCCCGAAGGTATAGGGGTCGTCCACCATCGGCGGAAAAAAGTCCACCGTCTGCACCAGCGCAAGGTCATCGGTGATGCGGTAGACCGCCGCGTCGTCTTTGCTGTCATAGCCGACCAGCAGGTTTGGGTCCTGCTCGCCGCGCGGCAGCTTTTCCAGAATACGGCTCAGCACCCCCGCGCCGAGTTTGGCGGTGCAGCCGCCGCCTGTACAGAACACGATCTTTTCTTCGCTCATTCGGCTCGTTCTCCTTTTGCAAAATGCGTCAGAACGCTTTGCACATGATATCGTTCCCACAGGATGGTCCGGGTCTTCTCGCCCAACGCCCGCCGGGCGGGGTCGTCCGCCTGGTTGAGCACCGCATAAAACGCCCGTTCTCCCACCAGCTTCCGCCCACCGGCTTCGCTGGCCAGCAGTGCAGCCAGAAGCTCCGGCGTCAGGGGGGCGTCCGGTGCGGTGTGCAGCAGTGCACAGGCTTCGTCCAGCCGGAAGCAAACCTCCCGCAAAGGGCGGCCCAGAGCTGAAAGCCCGGCCACGGCCAGCACGGTGTCGCATTCCGGCAGCAGCACTGGTTCCCGCGACGCCGGGGCCTTGCAGGGCATCCGTTTTGCGCCGTCCGCTTCCAGAAAAACGGCGTCGGCCTGCCGCATCCAGCGGTGCAGCAGGTCCGGCGGCGGGGCGGTCAGCTTGCCGCAGCCGTCCGGTGTGCCCAGGACAGCATACTCCCCCGCAGCCCAGAGGGCGCTGCATTCGGCTTCTGTATGGGCCATGTTGTGGTCCGGCTGCCGGATGTGGGTGGTGGTAGCGGCCAATACCCGCCAGCCCTTGCGGGCGCAGTGGGCCGACAGCTGATAGAGCAGCGTCGTTTTTCCGCCGCCGCCCACCAGCGAGACGACATGGCCCTTTTCAGCCAGAAATGGGAACTGTGCTTCGGACAGCATTCAGCGGGTTTCCTCCACGGCCATAGCGATCTGTTCCGGGGTAATGGGCAGCTCATAGAAACGGGTGCCAATGGCGTTGTACACTGCATCTGCAATGGCAGGCAGCGGTGTATTGATGACGACCTCGCCGATGGACTTTGCGCCAAAGGGTCCGTTGGGTTCATAGCTGCTCTCAAACTCCACCCGGATGCGGCCAATGTCCACACGGGCGGGGATCTTATACTGCATGAACGAGTTTTCCATCGGCCAGCCTCTGCTGTCGTAGGTGATGTTTTCGGTCAGAGTCATGCCGATGCCCTGCAGCAGACCGCCCTCAGCCTGCACACGGGTCAGGTTCGGGTTGATGGGCGTGCCGCAGTCCACACAGGCGGCATAATCCACGACCTTGACTTCGCCGGTCTCTTTGTCCAGCTCGATCTCGGCAGCACCAACCATGAACGGCGGCGGCGACAAAGGCGAAGTATGTGTTTCGGTGGCTTCCAGCGGAACCATGTGGCCGAACTGAGAGGCGAACGCCACCTCGCTCAGGGAGACCTTTTTCGTCGGGTCGGCGTCCACAGAGAGGGTCTTGCCGTCAAAGACCACTTCGCTCTCCTCGCAGTGGAGCAGCTCTGCGCCCAGCTTGCAGATCTGGCCGCGCAGCTTCATGGCACACTTTTCGGTGGCCTTGCCGGTAACGTAAGTGGTACTGGACGCATAGGAGCCGGAGTCATAGGGCGAGGTATCCGTATCAGCTCCGAAGACCGTGATATTGTCCAGCGGGCAGTCCAGCACTTCGGCGGCGATCTGCGCCAGTGTAGTGTCACAGCCGGTGCCCATGTCGGCCGCACCGATCATCAGGGTGTAGAAGCCGTCGTCATTCAGTTTCAGGGTGGCACTGCCCACATCCATGCCGGAAATGCCAGAGCCCTGCATCGCCATGCCCATACCGACAGCGCGCACCTTTCCGTTGCCGAGGTCGCGGACGGGATACTTGTTGTCCCAGTCGATCATGTCGTGGACTTTTTTCAGGCAGCGGTCCAGCGCGCAGCTGGTGTTGACAGCCCCATAGTAGGCGGGCATCACATCGCCTTCCCGGACGATGTTCATCTCGCGGATCTTGAACGGATCCATGTGGAGTTTTGCCGCCAGCTCGTTGACGGCAGACTCCACGGCAAACAGGCCCTGCGTTGCGCCGTAACCGCGGTAAGCACCGGCAGACATGTGGTTCGTATACACCACATCACTGATAAAGCGGAAGGCTTCTGCCTTGCCGTACAGCGGGATGGACTTGTGACCGGAAAGGCCCACGGTCGTAGGGCCATGCTCGCCGTAAGCGCCTGTGTTCGAGAGGGTGTACAGGTCGATGCCGCGCACGAGGCCCTCTTTGGTGGCACCGAGGCGGACGTGCATCTCCATCTCGTGGCGGGGCGAGGAAGCGGTCTGGCTCTCCTCGCGGGTGAAGATGAGCTTGCTGGGCTTTTTGGTCTTCCAGGTGACGAAGGCCGGGTAGATGGCCGAGACCGCCGTCTGCTTGGCACCAAATCCGCCGCCGATGCGGGGCTTGATGACGCGGATCATGGATTTGGGGATGTGGAGCGCGTTGGCCACGTTGCGGCGGGTATGGAAGACGATCTGGGTCGAGCTGAGGATGTTCAGACGGCCGTAGAGGTCCATATAGCAGTAGGTGCGGAAGGTCTCCATCATGGCCTGCTGGCAAGCCTTGGTGTGATACACATGGTCGATGACCACGTCGCAGTCGGCCAGCACGGCGTCGATATCGCCGCTTCCGCACTCATCGTGGGCGCAGAGGTTGCGTTTGTTGTCGGCTCCCACCGGGCACAGACTGGCCCAGTTGTCCTCCGGATGCACCAGAATGGGGTTGTCCTTGGCAGTGTGATAGTCCAGCACTGCTTCCAAAACCTCATATTCCACCTTGATGAGCTTGAGAGCCTTATCCACGCACTTTTCGTCCTTACCGGCCACAATGGCCACCACATCGCCCACAAAGCGGACGTGCCGGTCGATGACCAGACGGTCGTAGGGGCTGGCCTCCGGGTAGGTCTGGCCGGCCTGGGTGTAGCGGCGGGCGTTCTGGTCCACATCCTCCCATGTAAAGATTGCTTCGATCCCGGGCACCTTTTTGGCCACCGTGGTGTTGATGGTCTTGACGATGGCGTTGGGGTGGGGCGAGCGCAGCAGCTTGACGATGAGGCAGTCGGCAGGAGCGAGATCGTCCATGTACACCGGCTTACCGGTCACAAGCTGCATCGCGTCCTTTTTCCGGAACGGTTTGTTGACGTTTTTCATTCGGCGGCCTCCTTCGATCGTTTCCATGCGAGAAATGCCTGAATGCCCCGCAGCTGGCCCTCGTAGCCGGAACAGCGGCAGAGGTTGCCCGCAAGGTATTCTTTGATCTCGTCCTCGGTGGGGTACTCCTTCTCGCGGAAAAGGGCCAAGGCGTTCATGATGAAGCCGGGGTTGCAGAAGCCGCACTGTTCCGCTCCCTGATCGGCGATGAACGCGCCGAACTCTGCGGCTTCGTCCTGCAGGCCCTCCAGTGTGGTGACGCGGTGGCCGTCGGCACGGGCTGCCAGCACCGAGCAGGACAGCACCGGCTTGTCGTCCAGAAAGACGGTGCACAGGCCGCAGTTGGCAGTCTCGCAGCCGCGCTTGACGCTGTAGCAGCCGTGGCTGCGGACAAAGTCAATGAGCAGAGTATCCGGGGCGGCCTCGGCGGAAACTCTGGTTCCGTTCAGAATGATGGTGATTTGCATCGTGGTCTCCTTTCCGTTACCCTTCCAGCTGGCGGACCGCACGCTTGACCAGAACTCCGGCCAGATGGTTGCGGTATTCGGCGCTGCCGCGCAGATTGCTCTCGGTCTTGATCGCTGCCCGCACTTCTGCGGCAAAGCGGTCTGCCAGCAGCTCCGGCGTCTCGGCCGCGTTGGGCGTCAGGTCAAACCGCACTGCCTTGCCCGGCCGGGCACCGATGGCGAAGCGATAGCCCTCGGCCGTTTTGGCGGCGGCGCAGGTCAGCACCGGGAAATCGGTCTGGCTGTTCCGCACCGACTGGTAACAGAACGCAGCCGGTTCCTTCGGCACGATCACCCGCACGAGGAGATCCCGGTCGTAGGGGCGGGTGGCGTACTCGGCCAGCGGCACGATGCCGCCCTTGTACAGCTCCACCGAGGCGTTCAGTGCCAGGAACAGGGTCAGCACATCCGAGAACCCGAAGCGGCTGTAAATGCTGCCGCCCACGGTGGCAAGGTTGCGCAGCTGCACGCCCACGATATGCCGCACGGACTCCCGCACCGCTCCGTTCGTGTATGCGGCCAGCCCGGCGTCCAGCTCCAGCTGCCGCAGGGTGACCATGGCCCCGATGGAGAACTGCTCCTCCGTCTCCTCTATGGTGTCCAGTTCCAGACCGGACAGGTCGATGGCTGTACCGACATTGATGTTCTCCATTTTGAGCCAGATCATGCCGCCGATGATCCGATTGTTCTTCTTCTGGTTCAGCTGCCACGCTTCTTCCAGACTTTCGGCCTGCTTATATTCTCGGATCGTCATCATACGCAGTACCTCTCTTTTTTGCTGTTTGCTTTTATTTTAACACATTTTTCGCTATAATACCACTAGAATTATCGGTTCCGTCCACCCTGCGCTGCCGCCGTGTTCCCAGGGGAGAAGCGGAACCGTCAACGCGGAGGGATCCACATGTCTGAAACTTCTCATCCGATCGGGTGTGTCATCATGGCGTCCGGGCTGGCCCGGCGGTTTGGCTCCAACAAGCTGCTGGCCGATTTCGGCGGGCGGCCGCTGCTCTGCCGGGCACTGGACGCCACCGATACCCCGCAGCTGGCCTGCCGCATCGTCGTGACGCGGTCAGCAGAGGTGGAAACGCTCTGCCAAACGCTGGGGGTAGCCTGCCTGCGCCACGCACTACCGGGCCGGAACGATACCGTCCGGCTGGGGCTGGAAGCACTGCTCACTCTTCAGCCCGGCCTTGCAGGCTGCATCTTCCTGCCCGGCGACCAGCCCCTGCTGCGGCGGGAGACGGTCGAGGCGCTGGTGTGCGCCTTTGTGGCCGACACCCGGACACAAAAAGAAACAGAGCGGGCAATCTTCCGGCTGGCGTTCCAGGCCGAAAACGACCCGGAACCGCTTGTCGGAAGCCCCGTTCTGTTTGGATGCGGTTATTTTTCCGCCCTGCGCACCTTACCTGAAGGCAAAGGCGGCAGTGTGCTGCTCCGGCGTTACCCGGAGCGGGTCTGCAATGTGTTCACCGCAGACCGTGCAGAGCTTCTGGACGCAGACACGCCGGAGGCCCTGCGGGAACTAAAACAGTTTTTGATCTGAAGAGGAAGCTCAGGCGTTCTCTTCGTCCTTGGGCAGCAGAACGTTGAGCACGATGGCCACGAAGGCTGCGGGGACGATGCCGGACTCGCCGCAGATCAGCTGTAAAGCGTGCGGAGCCTGTGCCAGAATGCCGCTGTTGGCACCCATGCCGTAGCCAACACCCAGAGCCACCGAGACGATGGTAAGCTGACGCGGGGTCATCTTTTCCTTGGTGATGAGCTGGATGCCGCTGACCACGATGGAAGAGAACATCATAACGGCAGCACCGCCCAGAACGGCCTGCGGCATAATGGAGATCAGTGCGCCGAGCTTGGGGATCAGGCCGCACAGGATCAGGAAGATGGCACCGGAGGCCAGAGCCATGCGGTTGACCACTTTGGTCATGGCCACCAGACCCACGTTCTGGCTGAAGGAAGTGTTGGGCAGTACACCGAACAGAGCCGCAAAGGAGGAGCCCAGACCGTCACAGATCACACCGCCGGACAGCTCTTTATCGGTGGGCTCACGATTCACGCCGCCCTCCATGACACCGGAGATATCACCCACGGTCTCAACAGCGGTAACAACGAACATGATCATCACCGGCATAATAGCGCGCATATCAAACACGATCTTGACCGGCATCAGCTTGGGAATGGCAAACCAAGAGGCCTGTGCCACCTTATTCCAGTTGAGCACCCATGCCTTGGTGAACTCCACACCGTCGGCGGTGACACCGGTGGTGGGCAGGATAAAGCCCATGACAAAGGCCGCAACGTAACCGGCCAGAATGCCGATCAGGATCGCGGAAGAGCTGAGGAAGCCCGTGGTCCAGTGCTTGAAGATCAGAATGACCACCAGCACGAAGACGGCCAGCAGCAGGTTCTCCATGGAGCCGAAGTCCTTGGCTGCGTTGCCGCCGCCAAAGGAATTGATGCCCACCGAGATCAGCGAAAGACCGATGGAAAGTACAACCGTACCGGTGACGACCGGCGGGAAGAACTTGCGCAGGGGCTTGAGGAAGAAGCCCAGCACGCTTTCAAAAATGCCACCGATGATGGATGCACCCATAATGGCACCATAGGCCAGCACACCGCCGCCCATGGAAGCCGCGACGCTGTTGAACACGCCGATAAAACCGGAACTGGTGCCCATGATGATGGGCACGCTACCGCCCACGGGGCCGATGGTGAACAGCTGCACCAGTGTGACCACACCGGCCACGAACATGGCACTCTGCAGCAGCGTGACCTGCAGATCTGCGAACTCACCACCCGCAATGCCGCAGGCACTGGTGATGATCAGCAGCGGGGTCAGGTTGCCCACAAACATAGCGCAGACATGCTGCAGACCCAGCGGGATCGCCTGGCGAAGGGGCATCTTGGCTTTGAAGTCGTAAGCCGCCTTCTCCAACTCAATATTCTTGATCATAAACTTCTCCTTTGAACAAACCGGTTTTCAAACGACAGAAATTATTATAACAAAGCCTGTGTCGAATTGGGAGAGGGCTTGTTGTCTTTTTGTTCACTTTTTGTTCATAAGTCATACTTTACCAGAAAAAATGTCCGCACATGAGATACAAGTGCGGACATTTTTAATGGTCATACACCGGGAATCAGAAGCCGCTGTGCTTTTTCGATGGCCGTTGTGCCCTCAGCGAGGTCATTTGCGGCAAGCATCTGCCCCGGCGAAACATGGTAGCGTTTTGCAATGGCAAACAGTGCTTCCCCGGCCTGTGCGTAATAGATGCGGAGGGAGATCTCCGGGTCGGCAGGGGCCAGCTTCTCCCCCAGCGCAATGCTGCCCACGCAGGAAGCCTGCCTGCGGCTGAGGATGGCACCCTCCACCCGGACCGTCACCGAGACATCCAGCGCACCGCCCGTGCAGCTGCATTGCAGATCCTCGACGCTGAGCCAGCACTCCGGATAGAGCGCTGCGGTCTCGGCGGCTTCGGCCGGGATGGGCAGGGCCAGCTCCAGCGGCTTTTCGTAGCTTTCCAGCTCGGCAAGGCTGTTCTCGCCAAACGCCGTCACAAGGATCCGCGTCGCCACCACCCAGCCGGTTTCCTGCCAGACCAGCTGCGCCGGGCCGATGGCCGCAAAGCAGGCCAGGATCTTTGCCCCGGCATCCGGCAGCGGACCGGACCCGGTCAGGGTGGCCGTCTCGTTCAGGGCACAGAGCAGCGCTTCGGTGCGGAGATTCTGCATCACAGGCTCCGTCTCAAACTGCGTCGAGAAGGCATCGGCCACACATTGCAGCTGGTAGGGCCGCCATGCCCGCAGCCGCAGCATCACGGTGGCGCTGAGGGAGCCGGGGGCTTCCCCCTCCCCCTGTGTGGCCGTGAACCCGACCGGCTCGGCCACGCAGAGGCAGCGGCAGTCTTCGCTGAGGCCCTCCACATCCAACACCTGATTGAAGGGAAGGTCCAGGCTCTGGCTCTGCAGGGCGCTTTCCCCTTCTGCCCGCCAGGCGCAGAGAACGTGCAGCGTCCCCTTGGCCACAGCCTTGGCATTCAGGACCTTGAGGTCGTGGAGGGAGGCTGTCCCGGCAATGTCCAGGATGGCGGCAGGCGGCGACGGAAAGGCCAGCTCGCCTTCCACCGTGATGAGCTTGTCGAGCACGGCCGCGCGGCGGACGCCCTCCAGTGTGGTCAGCTGCTGCTCGATGCCGCCGTCGGCCAGCGCCGTGAGCACCTCGGTCTTCTGCTGGGTGTAGACCGACGCCACCAGACCAAAGGCTCCCCGCACCTCAATGCGGCGGGGCGTGACCGAGCGGCAGTTCAGGTATTCGGTCTGGCCCTCCACCTGAGCCGTCCATGCAGTAAAGGCAAACTCCGGCAGTTCCAGCACCTTGTTGAAGGGCAGCTTCTGCTCGGTCTGGCAAAGCCCGGCCCCATCCTCGCCCTGATAAAACACAGTGCAGCGCAGATAGCCTTCCAATGTAAGCCGCCCGGGCTGCAGCTGCTTTTGCAGCACCACCGGTTTTGCAAAGCATTTGACCAGCTTGAACACCGGCGGAAGATAATCTGAAATCAGGATCTCGGTTTCCAGCGGAAGTTCTGCCTTGACGGTGCAGCTCGTGCCTGCCTGCGGCAGCGTATCCCGAAAGATCTTCAGTTCCATGCAGTGTGCTCCTTTCCTGTCCGTTTGGCATGGCACATACCAGACTGTATGCACCGCGGCGGGCAGATATGCGCAAAAAACACCGCCGCACAGCGTTTCCACTGTGCGGCGGTGAAATCTTGTTAATTTGTAAAGATCTGGATCCAATAGTGGCCGTAATCCGTCCCATAACGATAGGCATAGCCAATGCCGATCTGATTGAAATCCTCACGCAGGATGTTGGCGCGATGGCCCGGCGAGTTCATCCAGCCTTCCACAACTTCCGCAGGCGTTTGATACCCCGCCGCCATATTCTCTCCTGTAGCACGCCAAAAGACATTGTATTCCGCAAGGACCGTGCTCCACCTCCGGCCATCCAGGCGGGTATGGGGCGGATTATACCGAACAGCGATCTCATTTGCACGGCGCTGGGCAGCCTTGAGCAGATTTGTGTTGGTCATCGTCAGCTCGTTCAAGCCTGCTTTTTTGCGCTCGATGTTCACCAAACGCAGGACTTCGTTCCGGTAGGCCACTGTATTCGGACTGAGCTGGTCAAGGGAAGCCGTATTTTCTTCGTCTTTGTCATCCGGTGCATCGGTATTTCCGGCGTTATCCGAATCGTTGTTTTCTCCGCTATTGCCCGAACCGTTTGTATTGTCATTCTGATTCGAGTCATCATTTTCATCGGTTCCTGGATCAGGAGTGTTCGACGACTTCTCAAAGTAGAGGTCCCAGTAATAGCCATACTCCGAATCTTTGCTGTAATAGAAACCCACACCCAGTTTGGTATAGCTTTCCCTGAGCAGGTACGAACCACCTTCACTCAAAAGTCCGCTTACAAGACATTCCGGCGTCTGATACCCTGCTGCGACCTGTTCCGTACAATAGTGATACGTAAAATTTCCCGGCAGTTTCTCCGCCAGTTTTTGCGCTTTCTCCGTTAACGCCGCATCGTCGTCCTTCAAAAGTACGATTCCCCGCTCCGCACGAGCCTGATTGATGAGCCGCAGGACTTCTGCACGGTAAGCTTCCAAGTTCGGGTTCGGGTCTTTTACCACGTTATTATTTCCAGTGCAATTTCCCGTTCCATTGGAACCGTTCCCGTTTGGCGTTGTTCCGTTAAACGTTCCGCCCGTCCAATTGCCGGAGCTGTTCCAACCCGGATATACACCGGGATACTCCATCCCGCTGCACGATGTCAACAGACTCAGCGCCAGCGCACCGGCCGCAAGACTGACGAAAAGCGTTTTTGCACGTTTCATTTGAGATTCCTCCTTTTTACAGCGATACCAATTTCATAGTAGCATGATTCTATCCCTCTGTCAAGCAGGAACAGCTGCTGTTTATCCCGCGCAAAAAACACCGCCGCACAGCGTTTCCACTGTGCGGCGGTGTTCCACAAATCAGGATCTCAGAAGATCAAATTATTCAGCGGCCTTTGCTGCCTCGATCTGCTTGATCAGCTCGGGCACGACCTTGAACAGATCGCCCACGATGCCGTAGTCAGCCACGCCGAAGATGGGTGCGCCCTCGTTCTTGTTGACAGCGATGATGCACTCGGAGTCCTGCATACCAGCAGTGTGCTGGATAGCGCCGGAAATGCCCAGAGCAACATAGATCTTGGGGTGCACGGTTTTGCCGGTCTGACCAACCTGATGGTCAGCGGTCATCCAGCCTGCATCGGTGACGGCACGGGAAGCACCCACAACGCCGCCGCCCAGAGCAGCTGCCAGCTGCTCAGCCAGCTCAATGCCCTTCTGGACATCCTTGCTGATGCCGCGGCCGACAGAGACGATCACGTCTGCGCCGATCAGATCGACCAGCTTTTCAGCGGCCTTCTCAACGCTCAGGACCTCGGTCTTGATGTCCTCAGCAGCCAGAGCGAATGCGGGCTTCACGATCTGGCAGGCATCAGCCTTGGCCTGATCGAAGGGAGCCTTCTTCATAACGCCGGGGCGCACGGTGGACATCTGCGGACGGAAGCGGGGGCAGATGATGGTAGCCATCAGATGGCCGCCGAATGCGGGACGGGTCATCTTCAGGTTGCGGTCTTCCATATCGAACTTCTGCTTGGACAGGTCGATGGTGGAGCTCTCCTTCAGGAAATCGATGTACTTTGCAGTGTCGATGTCCAGATGGGTAGCATCAGCGGTCAGGCCGGTGTGCAGACGAGCTGCGCAGCGGGGGCCCAGATCGCGGCCGATGTTGGTTGCACCGATCAGCAGGACTTCGGGCTTGTACTCGTTGACCATGTCGCACACGACCTTAGCGTATGCATCGGTGGTGTAATCCTTCAGCAGGGGGCTGTCGCAGACCATGACCTTATCGGCACCATAGCCACCCAGCTCCTTGGCAATGCCTTCCACGTTGTCGCCCAGCAGCAGACCGGTGACCTCGCAGCCCAGCTCATCAGCCAGCTTGCGGGCCTCGCTCACCAGCTCGAAATCAGTGGGCATCAATGCGCCCTGGCGCTGCTCGCAGAAGACCCATACGCCTTTGTATTCGTTAAAATCAGCCATTGTAATCCTATGCTCCTTTCATCAGATCAGGTGCTTCTTGGCCAGGATACCAGCCAGCTGTGCGGCAGTATCGTCGCCCTTGAGCATGGTGCCTGCGCCCTTCTGCGGAGGAGTGAAGGACTTAAAGACGTTCGTCGGAGAACCCTTCAGACCAATGGTATCGACCTCGATCAGCGGATCGTCCTTCAGTGCGTTGTAATCGAACACTTCCATCGGCTTGTCGTAGCAGGTGAAGATGCCGTTCACGCTCATGTAACGGGGCTGGTTCAGCTCCTTGATGCAGGTCAGCAGGCAGGGAGTCTGCACCTTGACCATCATGTAGCCGTCCTCCAGCATACGCTTCACGGTCAGGGTGTTGCCATCCTTCTGGATGTCAGCCACATAGGTGACCTGAGGCAGGTGCAGCTTCTCAGCGATCTGAGGACCGACCTGAGCGGTATCACCATCAATTGCCTGACGGCCGCAGAACACAACGTCCTCGGGGCCGACACCGATCTTGTTGACGGCAGCAGCCAGGATCTGGCTGGTTGCGAAGGTATCGGAACCGCCGAACTCACGGCCGGAGACCAGAACAGCCTTATCTGCACCGCGGGCCAGCAGCTCACGCAGCATGCCTTCTGCCGGCGGGGGACCCATGGTAACAACAACGACTTCGCAGCCGGTAGCGTCCTTGAGCTTCAGAGCAGCCTCCAGAGCGTTCAGGTCATCAGGGTTGGTGATGGTAGCCATCGAAGCACGGTCCAGAGTGCCATCGGGCTTGACGGACACCTTGCCGGAGGTATCAGGAACCTGCTTTACACAAACAATTGCTTTCATTGTAACTCTTGCCTCCCTTACTTCAGCAGCGCGCCGGAAATGACCATCATCTGCACTTCGCTGGTGCCCTCGTAGATCTCAGTGATCTTGGCATCACGCATCATGCGCTCGATGGGATAGTCACGGGTGTAGCCGTAACCGCCGAACAGCTGCAGGCAGCGGCGGGTCACATCGCTTGCGGTGCGGGCTGCGATCAGCTTTGCCTGAGCAGCCTCGACGCTGTAACGAACCTTCTTGCCGTCCATTGCTTCCTGCTTCTTCAGAGCAGCAGCGTAGACCAGATACTTTGCAGCCTCAACGCGTGCCTTCATCTCAGCCAGCTCGAACTGGGTGTTCTGGAATGCGGAAATGCTGCGGCCGAACTGCTTGCGCTCCTTGACGTAAGCAACGGTCTCTTCCAGAGCGCCCTCGGCAATGCCCAGAGCCTGAGATGCGATACCGATACGGCCGCCGTCCAGAGTAGCCATAGCCAGCTGGAAGCCGCGGCCACGCACACCCAGCATACGGTCAGCAGGGATGCGGCAGTCCTCAAAGATCAGCTCGCAGGTGGAAGAACCGCGGATGCCCATCTTGTCCTCAGCCTTACCGACGGAGAAGCCCGGGTCGGTGCGCTCCACGATAAAGGCGGAGCACTGCTTGGTGGGACGGCCCTTCTTGTCGGGCACGATATCGGTGACAGCAATAACGATAAAGACGTTTGCGTAGCCGGCGTTGGTGATGAAGATCTTGGAACCGTTCAGGATCCAATCACCGGTCTCGGGGTCCTGCTTTGCAAAGGTCTGCTGACCCTGTGCATCGGTGCCGGCACCCGGCTCAGTCAGGCCGAAAGCACCCAGCCACTCACCGCTGCACAGCTTGGGCAGATACTTTGCCTTCTGCTCGGGAGTACCATTTTCATAAATAGGAGCAGCACACAGGCTGGTGTGAGCAGAGACGATGACACCGGTGGTGCCGCAGACCTTGCTCAGCTCTTCCACTGCCATGACGTAGGACAGCACATCGCCGCCTGCACCGCCGACCTCAGTCGGGAAATAAATGCCCATCATGCCGAGCTTGCCCATCTTTTCGACGGTCTCTTTGGGGAAGTACTCTTCCGCATCAACCTTCTTTGCCAGGGGCTTGACTTCGTTCTCAGCAAACTCGCGGTACATTTTCTGTACCATCTGCTGCTGCTTGGACAGAGTAAAATCCATCGCTATATCCTCCTAACGGGTCTTTTTCATTTACCGGAATTGCCCGGTGCAAACAAATTCCTCCCGGCCGCTTTTCCACGGTCGGGAGAAACGTTTATCAGAATTTACAGCTGGTCAACAGGGGTCTTGGTGCGGTCTGCGTTGTAAACGTAGAAGCCCTTGCCGCTCTTGCAGCCCAGGTTGCCGCCACGGACCATCTTACGGATCAGCGGGCAGGCACGGTACTTGCTGTCGCCGGTCTCCTTGTACAGCACATCCATGATGGCCAGGCAGATATCCAGGCCGATGAAGTCGCCCAGCTCCAGGGGACCCATGGGGTGGTTGGCACCCAGCTTCATAGCGGTGTCGATGCCGGCGATATCGGAAACGCCTTCCATCTTGATGAAAGCAGCTTCGTTGATCATGGGGATCAGGATGCGGTTGACGACGAAGCCTGCAGCCTCATTGACCTGAACCGGCTGCTTGCCGATGGCAACAGAGATCTCCTTGATCTTCTCAACGGTCTCAGCGGGAGTGTTGCAGCCTGCGATGACCTCGATCAGCTTCATGCGGTCTGCGGGGTTAAAGAAGTGCATGCCGACCAGCGGACGGCTAACGCCCTTGCCGATCTCGGTGATGGACAGAGAAGAAGTGTTGGAAGCGAAGATGCACTCGGGCTTGCAGATCTTATCCAGCTCGCCGAAGGTGGTCTGCTTGACCTTCATATCCTCAAAAGCAGCCTCAACGACCAGATCGCAGTCAGCGCACAGGTCTTCCTTCAGGCCCGGGGTGATGGCAGCAACGATAGCGTCTGCCTTTTCCTGCGTCATCTTTCCCTTGGCAACCAGCTTCTCGTAGCCCTTCTTGATCTTTGCCAGACCATTCTCGGCCCACTCCTGCTTGATGTCGCACAGAGCAACGGTGTTGCCCTCAACCTGTGCAAATGCCTTTGCGATGCCCTGGCCCATGGTGCCAGCGCCGATAACACCGATCTTCATAGGAAACCTCTCCTTTAATATCAAAAATTATGTAGTGATGGATTAGTTGTTGGTGAACACTGCCTTGGGCTTCGGCTTCTCACGGCTCAGGAAGCAGGCCATGCCTTCCTTCTGGTCGTGGGTCTCGAAGCAGCTGCCGAACAGCTTTTCCTCGACCTCAACAGCCTTCTCGATGGGCAGGCTGATGCCGCCGTTGATTGCCTTCTTGCAGTTGCGTACAGCGATGGGTGCATTCTTTGCGATCTTGCCGGCCAGCTTCAGCACGTTCTCCATCAGTTCAGCCTGAGGATACACAGCGTTCACCAGACCAATGCGCAGAGCCTCGTCCGCCTTGATGTTCAGTGCAGAGTAGACCAGCTGCTTTGCCATACCCATGCCGACCAGACGTGCCAGACGCTGGGTGCCGCCGAAGCCCGGGGTGATGCCCAGACCCACTTCCGGCTGGCCGAACACAGCGTTGTCAGAGCAGATGCGGATGTCGCAGCTCATAGCCAGCTCGTTGCCGCCGCCCAGTGCAAAGCCGTTCACGGCTGCAATAACGGGGATGGGGAAGCTCTCGATCATCAGGAACACATCATTGCCCAGCTTACCGAAGGCCTCGCCCTCTGCCTTGGTCATGGTGCTCATGGAACCGATATCTGCGCCTGCCACGAAGCTCTTGTCGCCTTCGCCGGTCAGAACGATGCAGCGGACAGTCTCCTGATCCACAGCCTCAAAAGCTGCCTTCAGGTCTGCCAGAACTTCGGGGTTCAGGGCATTCAGTGCCTTGGGGCGGTCGATGGTAATGATCTCAACTGCACCCTGCACCTCGGTTTTTACAAATGCCATTGTGAAAACCTCCTATTCAAATCTTATCAATTATCACAAACAGCCCCCGGACGGAGGAAAGGCTCTCCGGTTCCCTTCCCCGTCCGGGTCTGTCATTCAGTCAGGATTCCAAGAGGTGGAGCTTAGTCCATCTCAACGATGGTAGCGCAGCCCATGCCGCCGCCGATGCACAGGGTAGCCAGACCCTTGTGAGCACCACGGTGCTTCATAGCATACAGCAGGGTGACCAGGATACGAGCGCCGGAAGCGCCGACCGGGTGGCCCAGAGCAATTGCGCCGCCGTTGACGTTCACCTTGCTCATATCAAAGTTCAGAGCCTGGCTGACAGCCACAGACTGAGCAGCAAATGCCTCGTTGGCCTCGATCAGATCCATGTCAGCAACAGTCAGGCCGGTCTTTGCCATGACCTTCTTGGTAGCGGCGATGGGGCCCAGGCCCATGACTTCGGGCTCAACGCCTGCCAGAGCACCGGCGACCCAGGTAGCCAGAGGCTTCACGCCCAGCTCCTTAGCCTTCTCCTCGCTCATGATGACCAGAGCAGCAGCGCCGTCATTGATGGCGGAAGAGTTGCCGGCGGTCACGATGCCGTCCTTAGTGAAAGCGGGCTTCAGCTTTGCCAGCACACTTCAGGAGCGCTCAGACGGGGGCCTTCATCAGTATCGAACACGGTGTCGCCCTTCTTGCCCTTGATCACAACGGGAACGATCTCGTCCTTGAAAGCGCCGTCCTTGATAGCCTTGTCAGCCTTCAGCTGGCTGTTGTATGAGAACTCGTCCAGCATCTCACGGGTGATGGGGCTGTAGCCGTACTTCTTCTGATAAGTCTCGTTGGTGCAGACATTCTCAGCGGTCATGCCCATGTGCTTGTTGAAGCCGCAGGCATCCCACAGAGCATCGTTGACCATGGTATCCACGATCTCGCTCTTGCCCATGGGTGCGCCCATGCGGTAGCCGTAACGAGCCTTCTGCAGTGCGAAGGGAGCCATGTCCATGTTCTCCATGCCGCCTGCGACCACGATGTCAGCATCGCCAGCCTCGATCATCTGAGCAGCCATATTGACGCAGTTCAGACCGGAGCCACACACCACGTTGACGGTGACAGCCGGGGTCTCGATGGGCAGACCAGCCTTCAGAGCAGCCTGACGAGCGACATTCTGGCCCAGACCGGCCTGAATGACGCAGCCCATGTAGACATGATCGACCTGCTCGGGAGCGACGTTTGCACGGCTCAGAGCTTCCTTGATGACGATGGAGCCCAGCTCAACTGCGGGAACGTTTGCCAGAGTGCCGCCGAACTTGCCAATAGCGGTACGGCATGCAGATGCGATAACGATCTTTTTCATGTGAATAGCCTCCTGAATTGTGTATGTGTTACTTTTCGTAAGCCATTTTTATCAAAACGCCCGTAAGCGCTTTTACAAATTAGGTCTCGGGGTCTTTTTTCTGCCGGATCAGCGCATACTTTTCGTTGACCGCCTTTTCCACATTGGGTGTGACGAACTTACCGATGTCGCTGCCGTAGTAAGCTGCCTCTTTTACAATGGTGGAAGAAAGGTAGCTCCACTTGATGCTCGTTGCCAGAAACATGGTCTCGATGCCGGGCATCAGTGCGTGATTGGTCTGCGCAAGCTGGATCTCGTTTTCAAAATCCGTCACCGCCCGCAGGCCCCGCACCATCACCGAAGCGTGCCGTTTCTTGGCGAACTCCACGGTCAGGCCGTCGAAGCTCTCCACCGAAACATTCTGGATGCCTTTGCAGCACTCCTTGAGCAGCTCTACGCGCTCCTCCACGGTGAACAGCGGATTCTTTGCGCTGTTGTTGAGCACCGCCACGATCAGATGATCGTTGATCTTTGCTGCGCGCTTGATGATATCGAGATGCCCTTTTGTGACCGGATCGAACGAACCGGGATAAACTGCTGTTGCCATCGTCTGGTGTCCTCCTTGAGCGCTGTGAAAAGCGCGTTCTGGTTCTGCCATGATAGCACTTTCCAGTTCGGGTTGCAAGACGTTGTTTGCAGCGCTGCGTCTCATCGCTATTTTTTTAACGATTCATGACGCACTGCTCCACACCGCCCTGCTACGCTATAAGTAAACCATATCGTCAAAATTTTATCAAGTCCTTTTTCGAAAAATTTTGTTTTTATCAGACCAAAGAATTCGGTTGAATCGCTAAGAATTTTAGTCATATTGCCATCCAGCCACTTTTTTGCCCCGATTTGCTCCGAAAGTATTGATTCCTTCCTTTGTTAATGTTATAACTAAGTTATCGGGTTGTAAGAATTTACAATTCCTTTATGTTATTATAGGAGAGGATGGTTTATAATGGATTTTACGGAACTGTATGCTCAGAAGAAAATGACCGCCGCTCAGGCTGCCGCACTGGTCAAAAGCGGTGACTGGGTGGATTACGGCTGGGCTGTGAACACCCCTGTGGCGGTGGATGCCGAGATTGCAAAGCGTCTGCCTGAGCTGGAAGGTGTCAACTTCCGCGGCGGCATCCTGATGTGGGTGCCCGCGATCTTCCAGATCGACGATCCCGCTGCACACATGACATGGAACAGCTGGCATATGGGCGGCATTGAGCGCAAGGCCATTGCACAGGGCTTCTCCTTCTACTCCCCCATCCGTTATTCCGAGCTGCCCCGCTACTACCGCGAAAGCCCGGATCCGCTGGATGTGGCGGTGTTCCAGGTGACCCCCATGGACGAGCACGGCTACTTCAACTTCGGCCCCAGTGCATCTCATCTGGGTGCTGTGTGCGAAAAAGCCAAGAAGATCATCGTTGAGGTCAACAAGAACATGCCCCGCTGCCTTGGCGGCATGGAGAACTGCATCCACATTTCTCAGGTCACCGGCATCGTGGAAGGCGAGAACCCGCCCATCGGCCAGATGGCCGCTCCCGGTGCTGCTACCGAAGTGGATCTGAAGGTTGCCAACCTGATCGTTCCGCAGATCCCCAACGGTGCCTGCCTGCAGCTGGGCATCGGCGGTATGCCCAATGCCATCGGCAGCCTGATCGCACAGAGCGATTTGAAGGATCTGGGCGTGCACACCGAAATGTATGTGGATGCCTTTGTGGATATCGCCAAGGCCGGCAAGATCACCGGTGCACGCAAGCAGCTGGACAAGGGCCGTCAGGTCTACGCCTTCGGTGCCGGCACCCAGAAAATGTACGATTACCTGAACGATAACCCGGAGTGCATGTCTGCACCCGTGGACTACACCAACGATATCCGCAGCATCTCCGCACTGGATAACTTTATTTCCATCAACAACGCTGTGGACATCGACCTGTTCGGTCAGGTGAACGCCGAGACTGCAGGCCTCAAGCAAATCTCCGGTGCCGGCGGTCAGCTGGACTTCGTTCTGGGCGCATACCTTTCCAAGGGTGGCAAGAGCTTTATCTGCCTGTCCTCTACCTTCTTTAATAAGAAGACCGGCCAGCTGGAGAGCCGCATCCGTCCCACTCTGGAAAACGGCAGCATCGTCACCGATACCCGTGCCAACATCCACTACCTGTGCACCGAGTACGGCTGCGTGAACCTGAAGGGCCTGACCACCTGGGAAAAGGCCGAAGCTCTGATCAGCGTAGCACATCCCGACTTCCGTGAAGACCTGATCAAGGAAGCCGAAAAAATGCACATCTGGCGCAGGAGCAACAAGCGCTAAACAATGCTGCGGGCGTTCCTGCTGTCCGCGGCTGAAATGGAGTCTATCATGATGGACAAAAAGCCGCACATCAAGCCTTATCTCTACGGGATGTTGGCAGGATTTGGAGCGATCTCCCTGAGCATCATCTTCTTTTTCCTGATCTACCGCTTCGATGGTTTTGGCGATGCCATCTCCACGCTGACCGGCATTCTGATGCCGTTCATCTACGGTGCCGTCATCGCCTACCTGCTCAAGCCTGTGTGCAACTGCGTGGAGGATTTTCTCCGCCGCCTTCTGCCCGAAAAGATGGGAACTGTGGCCAACATGCTGGCAGTCACCATCTCGCTGCTGTTCGGCATCCTGGTGGTGTATGCGCTGATCATGATGATCATTCCGCAGCTCATTACCAGCGTGACCACCCTGTACTACACGGCGCGGAACAACCTGAACGACTTTGTGGACTGGGCTTCCCATCAGGAGATCATCGCCAGCAACCAGAAGCTGCTGGATTTCATCGAGACGTCCTATGACAACCTGCAGGACACGCTGGACAACATCGTCCGGACGAAGCTGGTCCCCTCCATGCAGAGCCTCCTGAGCGGTGCAGCGCTGGGCGTGATGAGCTTCGTGACCTTCCTGAAGAACATCATCATCGGCGTCATCGTTTCGGTGTATCTGCTGGCCAGCCGGAAGAAGTTCGGCCAGCAGGGCAAGATGATCCTGTACAGCCTCATCAAGCCCCGCTGGGCGGATATCATTCTGGAAGAGATCCTCTATGCCGATAAGATGTTCGGCGGCTTCATCAACGGCAAGATCATGGATTCCGCCATCATCGGCGTGCTGTGCTATATCGGCTGCCTGATCTTCAAGTTCCCCAGTGCCCTTCTGGTTTCCGTGATCATCGGCGTGACCAATGTGATCCCCTTCTTCGGCCCGTTCATCGGTGCCGTGCCCGCCACCCTGCTGATCCTCATTCAGAGCCCCATCAAGGCGCTGTGGTTCGTCCTGTTCGTTCTGGTGCTGCAGCAGCTGGACGGAAACGTGATCGGCCCCAAGATCCTGGGCAACACCACCGGTCTTTCCAGTTTCTGGGTACTGTTCGCCATCCTGCTGTTCGGCGGTCTGTGGGGTTTTGTGGGCATGATCGTAGGTGTGCCGCTGTTTGCAGTCATCTATGATGTGATCAAAAAGCTGGTCGTCCACGGCCTGCGCCGCAACGAGGAGATGGAACTGGTCACGACCTACCACGACAATTTCGGCGACCCCGACGACGAATAAGTTCAGCCCTCTATATCAAATGCCCCGGCCCTGTCTCCTGCGGGAGATGGGGCCCATTTTATCGCGCAAAAAAACCTCCCGCTTCCCGGCGCTGTCGCAGCGCTCTGAGAAGCGGGAGGTTTTGGTTCAGGACGGCTGCACCCGATGCAGACCCAGCGCTTCTGCGTGCTTACTGCTGGCCTGGCTTCCAGTCCTTGTAGTTCTCGTAGCGGCTCTCGCGGATCTTGGTGTGGGACCAGATCTCGTCCGCCGTGGGCTGCCAGTTGGCCGCATAGTTCTTGCACTTCTCGCACAGGTGCTCCACGCTCTCCGGCGACTGCAGGTCGGTGCTGTGGGCACCGGTCTCGTGCACCATCTTCTGCAGCAGTTCGGGGTTTTCCAGCATCGGGCAGGGACGCAGATGGTTCTTGTTGAAGGGCTGGCCGTTGTGATAAGCCATGAACAGCGGGCTGTGCAGAATTTCCAGAATGCTCTGGTCGTGGATGTTTGCATTGGAGTAGTGGATGAACACGCACGGCTCTGCGTCACCGGCAGAGTTGATGTGGAAGTAGTTGCGTCCGCCGGCAATGCAGCCGCCCACGAACTCGCCATCGTTCTGGAAATCCATCGGGTAGAATGGGATATCGCACTCTTCCGAGCGCAGATAGCGGATGCGGTCGATCATATATTTGCGCTGCTCCGGGGTAGGCATCAGTTCCGGTGCTGCCTCGTTGCCCACGGGCATGTAGTGGAAGTAGAAGCCGAAGTGTGCGCCCTTCTCACACAGGAAACGCATGAACTCATCGTTGGTGACAGCTTCGATATTATCGCGGGTGTAGCAGATGGACGTGCCGAACACGATGCCGTGCTCCTTGAGCAGATCCATAGCATGCATAACAGCGGCATAGTGCCCCTTACCGCGGCGGGCATCGTTGGTCTCCGGGGTGCCCTCGATGGACAGCATGAAGGCAATGTTGCCCAGACGCACCACCTCTTTGCAGAAGGGCTCATCGATGAGGGTGGAGTTGGTGTAGATGGCAAACTGCACATCGTTGTGCTTCTCGGCCAGCTTCAGGATATCAGCCTTACGCACCAGCGGCTCGCCGCCGGTCAGCATGTACAGGTACACGCCCAGCTCCTTGCCCTCGGTAACGATCTTGTCCATATCCTCAAAGCTGAGGTTATTCTTGTGACCGTATTCACCGGCCCAGCAGCCCACGCAGTGCATATTGCAGGCGGAAGTGGGGTCGAACAGGATCAGCCAGGGGATGTTGCACTGATACTTCACGCGGTTCTCGCGGATGGTCTTGGTGCCGCGGAAGAAAGCCTCGTAGCCCAGATTCAGCGCCATAGTGCGGGCCACGTTGGGGTCGGTCTGATCCAGCACACAGTTGATGAGCTTGGACCACTTGCTGTCCGGGTTTGAGAGAGTCTGGCGGGCATGATTGTAAGTTTCCTCGCTGAAGGAATCGCCATAGAAGGTCTTGGCGACATCCACCAGCTGGATCACGGCCTTTTCGCGGTCCTTGTTGACGTGGGACAGCACGATATCCGCCGTCTTGCCCAGTGCGGCGCGCTGCATCTTATGAGTCAGAGAATCAAATGTGGTATTCATTCCAATTTCCTCCAATGCGTTGTCTGATGTGGGGAGCATCCTCCCCCGCCGGGATCAGGACCCGGCGTTCAGATGATTTTATATTCTTGCAGCAGGCGGCCGAGGTCGGTCTCCTGCACCCTGTCGATGACTTTGCCGAGCGCGAACCGCTCGATCCATCGCATCTTGAGGTCGCTCAGCGGGCGTCCATCCCGCAGCTGCACGGCTGCGTTCAGCAGGTCGCGGACGTCGTAGGTGCTGCCCCAGACCTCCGGTACGCCCCGGTCGATGTCCAGCAGGGTATACACCGCCTCCATGCCGGTGCGCATGGAGTATTCGGTGGTGAAGATGGTGTCACGCGGGGTCTCTGCGAACTGCCCCAGAAACGCGAAGTTCACCGCGCCCTCCGGCACCACAGCGGGCCGGTCGCCTGCTGCGCGGGGCATGAAGAAGGCCGTGATGTACGGCATCATGACGGGCACCGTGTTGGCGCTGTGTTCGGCCAGATCTTCGATCTCCGGTTCCGGCACACCAAGGTGATACAGCCACTCCATGCAGATCTCCTTGCCGGTGCAGTCCCGCATGGACTTCTTCACGTAGTTGCCAGGCGTGTTGCTGAACAGGCCGTAGAGCCAGCCCACGAGCTGGCCTTTGGGCTGATTCCGGAACTGCGGCTGGCGGTTGAAGGTCCAGCTCAGCAGCCAGTTGGAGTCCCGGACGGTCACGATGCCGCCGGTGACGACCCCGCCGCTGAAGGGGTCCCGCTTGCAGATGTTCTGGATGTAGGGCACGATCCGCTCGTCCAGCGTGGTCACGGTGGCGCTCATCCAGTTGGTCTGCTCCGGGTCAGAGCAGAATTTCTCCGGGTGGCCGAAGGCGGGGTCCTGCGCGGCGATCTTCTTCCACAGATCCCAGCCATTGCCGGGGTGGAGCACCGTGTCCAGCGCAGCGGGCTGGTCCTGCGCACCGATGGAGCTGTTCTCGACGCAGCCGCCGTTGGTGATGAAGACCAGATCGTTCTCGGTCAGGTCCACCCGCTCCTCGTGGTCGTCCACCAGAAGGCAGATGGTGCGGGCCTGCTTTTTGCCGTCCGCACAGTCGAACTCGATGTTCGTCACCTTCGTGTTGTAGTGGAACCGGACCCCGTAGCCTTCCAGATAGCGGATCATGGGCAGGATCATCGACTCATACTGGTTGTACTTCGTGAACCGGAGCGCCCGGAGATCCGGCAGTCCGCCCACATGGTGGACGTAGCGCTTGAGGTAGAGCTTCATCTCCAATGCGCTGTGCCAGTTCTCAAAGGCGAACATCGTCCGCCAGTAGAGCCAGAAATTCGAGCCGAGGACTTCTGCGTCGAACACGTCGGTGATCCGCTTGTCGTACAGCTGCTCGTCCGGGGTGAAGAAGAGCTTCAGGATCTCCATGCAGCCCTTGTCCGACAGGCCGAACCGGCCGTCGGTGTGGGCATCCTGGCCCTGTTGTTCGGTCGCACGGCAGAGCGAGACGTTCGGGTCTTTTTTGTTCAGCCAGTAGTACTCATCCAGCACACTGACGCCCTCGGTCTCGATCGATGGAATGGAGCGGAACAGGTCCCACATGACCTCGAAATGATCGTCCATTTCGCGCCCGCCCCGCATCACGTAGCCGATGCCGGGGTATTGATAACCATCGCATGCGCCGCCGGGGATGGCCCCTTTTTCAAAGAGGTGGACATGTTCGCCCTTCATCTGGCCATCCCGCACCAGATAGCAGGCCGCCGTGAGGGCAGCCAGCCCGGTGCCGACGAGGTAGGCCGACTTGCGGTCTACGTCCTTTGGTTTCCGCGGCCGCGCAAATGCTTCATAGTTACCACTGGAATAATACATGTTATTCCCTCCGTTTGTTGTGGTTTCTTTCGTCTTATAGTTTGCGCTGATGGTACTGTACCATGTTGTCAAAAAAGGTTCCATAAACAGAAAAAGCACCGTGATGGAAAACCCATCACAATGCTTCTTCTGTCTAAATTTTCATCAATCATCCAGTTCCGAGGGGCTGCGGTCGGTGCGGAACCGGTTCAGCGCACGCTGGAAATCGCCACGGATCAGGAGATTCAGCCGTTCCGTCATCCGGACGGGTCCTCTTTCATATCCTTGCGGATCCATTCCAGCGCCATGCCCACCAGCGCATACTTGTAGAAATCCACGATGAACTGTAGATCGTCATCCTGCACGGTGATCTCCTGCATCCCGCGTTCCATGAATTCCCGCAGCATGGGGTCCAGCAGCTTATATAAGTACTGTTCCACCTGCTCCCGGCTGATCGAGCGGTAGACGTTCATCACCAGCACCTTGTTCTCCTGCACCTGGTGCAGGAGGTCCAGAAACGCCTCCGTCCAGGTATCGAACGTGGGCTTGTTTTCCAGCGCCTTTGCGGCGTCTTCGACCATAATCCAGTCCACCAGATCGTAAATATCCTTAAAGTGGTAGTAGAAGGTCATGCGGTTCACGCCGCAGTCCTCGGTGATATCGTTGATTGTGATTTTATTGAGGGGCTTTTCCAGCAGCAACTTTTTCAGCGATGCTTCCAGTGCCCGCTTCGTTGTTTGTGACACAACCTCCATCCTTTCCCAGCCGCGCCGCGCGCACTGCTGTTTGTGGTGGCCGGCCTCCCAGCCGGAGAAGTGAGAACACTTCCTTTTATAATATACCTCTTTCCGAGGACGATTTGCAAGCAAAAATTCCAAATTCAGGGTAAATTTTCTGTTACTACGGCTCCGTATTGCGAAATTTTGTACCGTTTGTACCCCCATTCCAGCCCATTTTTTGAAACATTCTTTTTCAGCAGGCCCTTCCCCTCTTGATTTTCAGCCCCCGTCTGCTTACAATGGAGGCGGAGATGAAACGGCATCTCCCCTGCCCCAATGCGGGGCAGGCCGGGTGGAATTCAAGAAAGAAGGTTTTTGTTATGCTCAAGACCATTGGATTTTTAGGCTGCGGCAACATGGGCGGAGCCATCGCCCGCGCGGTGTGCAAAGCAGCAGACCCGCAGAACGTGTATCTGGCCAACCGCACCGCTGCCAAGGCGGAGAAGCTGGCCGCCGAACTGGGCTGCAATACCACGATCAACGACGAGGTGGCAGGCCGGTGCGACCTCATCTTCCTCGCTGTCAAGCCGCAGATGATGGAGGCCCTGCTGACCCCGCTGAAGTTCACGCTGGCCGAGCGGCCGGGCCGGTTCGTCCTGTGCAGCATGGCAGCGGGCCTTTCGATTGCCCGTATTCAGGAGATGGCCGGTGAGGACTTTCCTGTGATCCGCATCATGCCCAACACCCCGGCTTCGGTGGGCGAGGGTATGATCCAGTACTGTTCCAGCAATGTCACCGCCGAAGAAGAGGCCGAATTCTGCAAGCTGATGGCCCCCGCCGGGCGGCTCGACCCGGTGCCGGAAAGTCTGATCGATGCCGCCAGCTGCGTTTCCGGCTGCGGCCCGGCATGGGTGTACCAGTTTATTGAGGCTCTGGCTGATGGCGGCGTGGCCTGCGGCCTGCCCCGCGCCAAAGCGCAGGAATATGCCGCGCAGATGGTTCTGGGCAGCGCAAAGCTGGTGCTGGAAAGCGGAAAGCATCCCGGCGAACTCAAGGATGCTGTGTGCAGCCCCGGCGGCAGCACCATTCAGGGCGTCCGTGTATTGGAAGAGCAGGGGTTCCGTGGTGCCGTGATGGACGCCGTCCTCGCCGCTTACGATCGGACAAAAGAGATGGGAAAGGGTTAAGGATATCATGCGCATCGTTGTAAAAGTAGGCACTTCTACTCTGGCATACGCCACCGGACGGCTGAACATCCGCCACACGGAACAGCTGGTCAAGGTGCTCAGCGACCTGAAAAACGAGGGCCATGAGGTCATTCTGGTGTCCTCCGGTGCCATTGGCATGGGCGTGGGCAAGCTCTCACTGCCAACCCGCCCAAAGGACACCACCACCAAGCAGGCCTGCGCCGCTGTGGGCCAGTGTGAGCTGATGTACACCTACGACCGGCTGTTCAACGCCTACAATCACACCGTGGCGCAGATCCTGCTCACCGGTGTGGACGTTGAGGATGCCGACCGGCGGCAGAACGTGGAAAACACCCTGAATCGCCTGCTGGAGCTGGGTGCCCTGCCCATCATCAACGAAAACGACACCGTTGCCACCGATGAGATCACCTCTATTGGCGACAACGACACGCTGGCGGCCATCGTGGCCTGCTGCGCCAAGGCTGACCTGTTGGTGCTGCTGAGTGACATCGACGGCCTGTACACCGCCAATCCCCACACCCATCCGGAGGCAAGGCTGCTCCCGCTGGTGGAGCGCATCACGCCGGAGATCCTGGCGCTGGCCGACGGGGTCGGTTCATCGCTGGGGACCGGCGGCATGGCCACCAAGCTGCGCGCCGCCCAACTGGTGACGGAACTTGGCGCAGACATGGTCATTGCCAACGGCGCACACCCGGAGCTTTTGTACGACATTGCCGCAGGCAGATCCGCAGGCACCCGCTTTGCGGCCCGCAAGGAGGACTGAACACATGACCACACAGGAAATTCTGGAAGCTGCACGCGCCGCGAAGTCTGTACTGGCGCTGGCGGATGAACAGACCCGTAAACAGGCGCTCTGGGGCATGGCAGACTGGCTGTGCCACCCCGACCAGATGCAGGCCATTCTGGCCGCCAACGCTGAGGACATGGCTGCGGCCAAGGGGCACATCAGCGATGTGATGCTGGACCGTCTGGCCCTGACGCCGGAGCGCATCGGTGCCATGGCGCGGGGCATTCTGGAAGTGGCCAATCTGCCCGACCCGGTAGGCGCTGTGCTCAAGCGCATCGAGCGCCCCAACGGGCTTGTCATTGAAAAGACGGCTGTGCCCATGGGCGTGATCGCCATTATCTACGAGAGCCGCCCCAATGTGACCAGCGATGCCGCTGCCCTTGCCATCAAGAGCGGCAATGCCTGTATCCTGCGCTGCGGCCGGGAGGCCTGGCGTTCGGCCCACGCCATCGTGGAGGCTCTGCGCCGCGGCCTGAAGGAAAACGGTCTGCCGGAAGCCGCCGTCTCCCTCATCGAGGACACCACCCACGCTTCTGCCAACGCTCTGATGACCGCTGTAGGCTATGTGGATCTGCTGATCCCGCGCGGCGGTGCCGGGCTGATCCGTGCCTGCGTTCAGAACGCCAAGGTCCCCTGCATCCAGACCGGCACCGGCATCTGCCATGTGTACGTAGACGACACCGCCGATCTGGACAAAGCTCTGGACATCATCGAGAACGCCAAGGCCAGCCGCCCCAGCGTGTGCAACGCCGAGGAAGTGTGCCTTGTGCACTCTTCCATTGCGGCGGAGTTTCTGCCCAAGCTGGCCCGGCGTCTTGGCCCGGCCCGCGTGGCACGAGGCCTGCACCCGGTCGAACTGCGGCTGGATGAGCGGGCGGCAGCTGTCATTGACGGCACCCCCGCCGGGCCGAAGGATTTCGATACCGAATTTCTGGACTACATCCTCGCGGTCAAGGTCGTGGACAGCGTAGAGGAGGCCATCGGGCATATTGCTGAGCACTCCACCGGCCACAGCGAAGCCATCCTGACCCGGAACGAGGCCCATGCCGCCCTCTTCACAGCAGCCGTGGACAGTGCGGCGGTCTATGTCAACTGCTCCACCCGCTTCACCGACGGCGGCGAGTTCGGTCTGGGCTGTGAGATGGGCATTTCCACCCAGAAACTCCACGCCCGCGGCCCCATGGGACTGGCCGAGCTGTGCAGCTACAAGTATATCATCCATGGAGATGGGCAGGTGCGGTGAGGGAAATAAACCTCTCAGGCGCTTTGCACTCCCATTTGTACATTTGTTTTCTCCCATGGACTGTTTTTTCGTCGAAAACAGTTTCGTTCGATGGTTCGAATGTGTCTTTCGTCTTTGTCGATGGTTGCATCCAAGTTTTCGCTGTTCTCCACAAAACAAAAGTCGTACTTCCGGGTGGAAAATCGTAGAAAAAGACGATTTTTCTCTTGACAAGGCCCATTTTGGCGCGGTACAACTATAGTGGAAAGTTTGGAATAAATGTTGTGGGTTGAATGTTTCAAATTTGAAATTGTACGCTCAGTGAATCCAATCCAAAAAAGTGTTCGTCCGCAACCAGACATTGAGACAAAGGAGAGTGTGAATTATGACCATCGCAATCCTCGCACATGATTCCCGCAAAGAGCTCGCGCTTCAGTTCTGCACCGCGTACAGCGGCATTCTTTCCCGCAACACGGTCATCGCCACCGGCACCACCGGTCGTATGCTGAACCAGGCCACCGGCCTGCCAGTCCATTGCTACCTCTCCGGGCGGCTGGGCGGCATCCAGCAGATCACGGCGCGCGTCGCCTGCGACGAAGTGGATCTGGTGTTGTTCTTCCGTGACCCGCTCAAGACGGACAGCGGTAACTTCATCGAGCAGAATCTGCTCCGCCTGTGCGATATGCACAGCGTACCCATTGCCACCAACATTGCCACCGCCGAGGTCTTGCTGCGCGGTATGGATCAGGGCGACCTGGACTACCGCGAGGGGATGCATCCCGCTCTTGTGGAGCCGGTCGTTCCGGTCTCCCGCGCCGTGTGCTGAGGCAGACCGGCTTTTTGATTTGTGTATAGAGGGAAAAACAGCGCCGCAGAGGGCTTCGAACCTTCTGCGGCGCTGCTTTTTGAATTTGATTTCCGGGGAGATCCGCCTTACTCCAGACCTGCCATCTGCTTGACAGCCTTCATGGCGAAGGTCAGGGTGCGGCCCATGGCTACACCGGCCATCAGGCAGGGATAGTTGTTGGCAAAAAAGCTGCCGGACATATCACCGGTGATGTACAGGCCCTCCATGGGCTGGTTGTTGTTGTCCAGCGCCTGACCCTTTTCGTTGATGGCAATGCCCTGCTCGGTGGTCAGCAGAGAGGCACCCAGCCAGCAGCCATAGAAGGGCGCAGTGCGGATGGCACTCAGGCGGTAAGCGGGCTTGCCGAAATCCTCGTCGTTCTGCTTGTCGTACAGCTCATTGTAGCGCTCCACAGTAGCAAGGAAGGTGTCCTTGGCAGCGCCGGTAAAGCCCATCTTGTCGGCCAGCTCGTCGAGGGTATCAGCCTTGAAGAAGCAGCCCTCCTTCTCGCAGTTCTCGACCTGCTGGGCAAAGAAGTCCTCGCCGAGGTTGCGGGTCATGGCAGAGCAGCCGATGGTGTGAAAACGCTTTGCATCCTCGATAAAGTTTGCATCGCTGATCTGTGCGTACACACGACCCGGCTGGTGGGCAGCGGCGTAAACGATATCGTTGTAGGGGCTGCTCTCGTTGGCAAAGCGCTCGCCGTTGCGGTTCACCTTCAGGAAGGGCTGGGTGCCAGGGTTGAACTGGCGGATCTTGCCGGGGAAGGCCTTGCCGCCAAAGGCGCTCTCGCTGTCCACATAACCGGCATCCACACCGGGGGCAACGATGCCGCGGTCAAACAGCATGGGAGCGGCTTCCTTGTCCAGATTAGCGCCTGCCCACACTGCGGCACGGATGCCGTAGCCCTTGTCGGCGGGGGAGTAGGAGCAGGCGGTGGTCACGCTGGTGCCCAGCGGGTCCAGCTGCTCCATCATGTAGGGGTTGCCGGGGAAGCCGCCGCAAGCCAGCAGCACGCCCTTGTTGGCGTTGTAGCGGATAAAGTGGTCATCCTCGGTGCTCTGGGCGATGATGCCGGTAATGCGGCCCTCGCTGTTCTTTTCCAGCTTGGCCAGACTGGTCTTGAAGTCCACATCGTAGCCCAGCTCCTGAATGTACTGCAGCAGCAGCTCATTACGGGGCAGGCCGGATGCGCTCTCGCTGGCCATGTAGTTGTGCTCCTGCACAGGGTAGAGGTAGTCGGTGTTGTGCTCGGCATTCTCTGCAGGCCATGCAGCCTCGCTGCCGGAGGTGAAATCGCATACCCAGCCGTACTTATCTTCCAGAATGCTGCGCATGAAGTCGTGCATGGCGGCAGACTCGTTGATCCAGGTCTTGACAACGCGCTGATCGCACTTGCCGGAGGCGTAGCGGGAGATCTCGCTCAGCAGCTTTGCCTTATCGGTGGCGGGTTCGCCAGCCTCCTTAGCGGCAGCAGAATCAACAGCGCCGTACCAGTGACGGGTGTCCTGCACGTTGGCGTTCTGCTCGATAACACGGAAGTTCAGGCCGTTGGCAGCAGCATAGGCGGCAGCGAACATACCGCCGTTGCCTGCACCCACAATGAGAATGTCGGTGTCCACGGTCTCAGTGATGGCAGTCTCGTCGATATCAGGCTCTTTGCCCAGCCAGTCGTTTGCGTCGCCTGTGGGCAGCTGCACGCTGGACACCACGGCCTCACCCTTTGCCTGTGCGTAGCAGCTCTTGGCAGCCTTCATCACGGCATCGGAGGTGATGGTAGAGCCGGAAACGCCGTCGATCTCGGCAGAACCGGCAGCCATCAGCTGCTCACGCAGCTCATCGGCAGCGGCAGCGCCGAAAGAAGCGGTCTCGCCGGAGGTGTCCACCACCACGTCGGTGACAGTGCTGTCAGAGAAGGTCATGGTGACCTTGACGGTGGAGGAGATGCCCTCGGCGGTGCCCTCGTAGGTGCCGGGGATGTAGGTGCCGGATGCGGCAGAAGCGGCGGTGGAGGAGGAGCTTGCAGAGTTGCAGGCAGCCAGAGCACCGGCCGTGACGCCGGACATGGCAGCAGCGGCAGCGATCTTCAAAAAGCCTTTACGCGAGATCTTGTTCATTGCGGTGTTCCTTTCTTCTTTTCTTCGTGTGTTCTTCATTTGCCTTCCAATGCTTCTTCGGTCTGTGCAGTGTGTGCCTGCGCAGACTTCGTTCGATAATAATTTAACACAAAGTTTTGCCCCTGTCTTTTAAGATTTGTTAAGCGTCTCCGCCGTTTCTCTGCTTTGGAACGTCGTTTTTGTACTTTGTTTGTCAAATAACGGTCAAATTCAGGCAAAAAAATGCGCCCACCGCTTAAGTTTCCTTAAACAATGGGCGCATTCTGCTTAACGATCCTTCAGGTTTGGGCGCGAGTCAAAGCTCCGGCTGGCCATCCGGCCGGAACACATACCCCTTCCCCCAGACATTTTTCAGGTAGATGGGCTTTGCCGGGTCCGGCTCGATCTTGCTGCGCAGATTGTGGATGTGCACCTGCACCGTGCGCACATCGCCAAGGCTTTCCTTGCCCCAGATCTTCTGATACAGCTCGTTGGCCGTGAAGAACGTGTTGGGGTAGCGGACGAAAAGGGAGAGGATGCGGAACTCCATGTCGGCCAGATGGATGCTCCGGCCGTCCTTCTCGACGCAGTGGCTGTTGGAGTCCAGCGTAAAGGCCGCGCAGTGGTAGCCGTTGACGCTGGGCTCGGCGGCGTCCATCTGCACCCGGCGGATGTTCGCCATGATGCGGGCCAGCAGCACCTTGTGGTTGTAAGGCTTGGCCAGAAAGTCGTCGCCGCCCAGCTCCAGCGCCCGGACCACCGTGTCGGTATCATCCAGACAGGATGTGAAGATGATGGGGCAGTGATGCCAGCTCCGCAGCCGCTGGCACAGGTCCATGCCGTTGGTGTCCGGCAGAAGGATGTCCATCAGGATGACATCGAAGTTCTCGCGGGCATGGCTCAGCGCCTCGCCGCCGGTCTCCGCACAGACCACTTCATAATTCTGCTGGCTGTTCAAAAAGTAACGGGTCGTGTCCCGGATCACGGGATCGTCCTCCACCAGAAGCACACGGATCATCCCTGTTTGCTCTCCCCTTTTTCGCAAAACTTTGCTATACTAGAGTTAGTATACCTTATTTTACGGGCTTTCTCAACTGTTTTTCCGGAAGATCCGTTCGTTCGGGGGAGGTCAACTATGAAAACCAAACATCTTCTCACTGCACTGAGCGCGGTGGTGCTGGCGCTGGGCATCGCGCTGGCCGGTATCTGGTACAACGCCCAGCTTCCGCCGCTGGATCCGGGCACCGCCGCCAGCGGACAGGATGCCGAAGTCCTGTTTCAGGAATGGGCCGAGGCCTTCCCGGACGAAGGCTCCGATGTGCGCACCATCCGCACGACCTTGCAGTGGATGGCCATTACGGTCTTCTGCACGCTGGCGGCGACCGTGCTGGCACTGCACCACTACAAGCCTCAGCGGGAGCTTGGATATTTCCTGCTCTATCTCGTCATCCTCATTGCATGGTCGGCTGCGGTCATCCGCTCGCCGGAGCGAGGCAGCGGTATGGTGCTGTTTCTGCGGCAGGGGTATTTTTCCCTCACGGTGCTGGCCCCCATCTGGCTTAGCGCGGCGCTGACCGGCATAGCCCCCAGGACCAGACAGCAGAAGTCCCTCTCGCTGGCACTGACGGCCGGGTATGTTCTGCTCTCCCTCAGCACCTGCCCGCCGGTGCGGGCCATCGGGCTGCTGGGCGGCATGGCCTACTGCATCGGGCTGCTCATCGCGGCCTACTGGCGGGGAGACCGCGCGGTGCTGCTGCTCCTCTTCCCCTGTGCGGCAACGGTCGGCCTGCGGGTGCTGGTCATTCTGCCGGGGCTGGAGCTTCCCTTTTTCTCGGAGAGCATCCGCTTCTATGTGATGCGGTGTGCCCGCATCTACGATATCCCCTTCACCTTGGGCTGCATGACCTTTGTCTGCCGCCGGTTCGCGCTGCAATTCGACCGCACCGAGCAGCTGGCGCGGGAGTTGGACCAGCGCGTGGCCGACCGCACCCGCGCCCTGACCGAGGAGACCGAGGCCCGCAAGAGCATGATGCTGAACATCTTCCACGACCTGCGCAGCCCGCTGTTCGCGGTATCCAGTGGGCTGGACACGCTGGAAGCGGCCCCGGAGGCCCTGCCTGCCCTCCTGCCCGCTTTGCAGCAGCGGATGCGCTTTCTGCGGCGGCTGACCGAAGAACTCTTCCTGGCGGCCAAGCTGGAACAGAAACAGGTCCTGCTGAACGAAGACCGCGTTTCCCTGAGCGAGGCCGCGCAGGCGGTCTGCGAGAACTGCCGGAGCGAAGCGGAGAACAAGGGCGTTGCCCTTTGCGCACAATTCGACGCCGAACTGCCCGTCTGGGGCGATGCGGTGCGGCTGCAGCAGATCTTGCAGAATCTCGTGACCAACGCCATCCACTACACCCCTTCGGGCGGTACCATCACCGTCCACAGCTGGGAGGCGGAGGGCTCTGCTCTCGTCTGTGTGCAGGACACCGGCTGCGGCATTGCCCCGGAAGACCAGGCCGCCGTATTTGACCGCTACTTCCACACCACAGCCAACACCAAGCACGACTCCACCGGCCTCGGCCTGACCATTGCGCAGGAGCTGGCCCGCTTACATCATGGCGAGATCCTGCTGGAAAGCGAAGTGGGCAAAGGCAGCTGCTTCACGTTAAAGCTGCCCCTGCTCACGGATTGAAAAAAATGCTCTGCCGGAAAAGGCAGAGCATTTTGCGGTTAAAGATCAGTTTATGCCAGCGGGTCCCACAGCTTCATGGGCAGAGGTTCCTGCGCCAGCAGGGCGCGCTGGGCATCGCTCAGCAGGCTCTTGCGAACGGTGACCTGATAGACGTTGGCCTGGAACCACTTCTCGCTGCCGATGTAGTAGCCTTTCTGGCCGGACTCCTCGCCCCAGCTGTTCTCGATCTTCCAGCGGTTGGCGGTGCCGTTCTCGTCCAGATTGACGCCGCAGAACATCATGCAGTGGTTCATGGTGCTGTCGCGGGTGAGCAGACGCTCCGACTTGGTCATGCCAAAGGTCAGACCGCCCAGCACCTCGCCGTACTGGAAGCAGTCGGGGTCCCAGTAGCCGTTGGCGCGGTCGCCATCCGGGTGGCAGTCGCAGCTGAACATGACGCCCTCCCCGGCCTGCAGCTGGCGGATGGTCAGGTCTTCCAGCTCCTCCTGCGAGAGGTTGAGCCAGAACATGCCGTCCTCGACCACATCCCCCATAAACGGCTGGCAGTAGGTGCGGTTGACTGCATGGATGGGCGAAGCGATGATGACGGCATAGTCGTCGAAGTCGCTGCCGACGTACTTGTCGAGGAACTGCTTCGGGGTCAGGCCGCGGTCGCAGTGGTAGACCTTGTCGGTATCGGTGTACTCAAAATCGAAGGTCTTGGGCGGCTGGCCGTAGAGGATGCGCAGGGCATTGTAGACCTCTGCCAGCATCTCCTCGCGGCGGGCCGAGGGGTCCTTGCCTTCGCGGACAAGGGCGCGAAGCTCCAGCGCATCCTCGCGCAGCTTGCGGTTCAGGATGGGCAGGTACTTGGCCGTGCCGGTGGAGTGCACCGTCTCCGGCATCACCCAGGAGGGCACGACACCGTACTTTTTGATGAGGCTGACCGCCATATCCCACTGGCCGCCATCGGGCAGCGGGTTTCCCAGCAGGGTGAAAGTCTCGCGGTCGTCCAGTTCCTGCGCGGCAAAGTGAAGGATGTTCTCAAAGAAGAGGTTTGCCTTTTCCAGCTTGTCGTAGAAGGCCAGATAGGTGGGCGAGATGGAGAAATCCTCCAGTTTGCACTGCCGGATGACCCGCTCGCGCAGGACGTTCAGGGTGGAGAACATCCAGCAGCGGCCGCTCTGCTTCTGGTTGGTGATGTTGCTGGTCTGGACCAGAACGGAGAAATCCATCTGCAATTTGGCGGCGGCAGCGGGCACAAAGGCGGCATCCGGCAGAGCCGTGCGGGAGATGGCATTGGACATCACCTGCAGCTCCGGGCGGGCCGCATAGCCCTGCTCAAAACGTGCCAGCATTTCAGCGTCAATGGGAGTTACCTTGTTCATTGGTTTCACACTTTCTTCTTTTACTGCCCGGCCCGCTGCGCCCATGGAACGAAGCAGGCCGGGATCGTTACGTCAACGTTCTCCAAAGTAAGCGTTCTGCACGGCCAGCAGCACGCCTGCACGGCTGGCAGCAAAGTTCAGACCGCCCTGCAGGTAGCAGGTGTACGGCTCACGCAGCGGGCCGTCGCAGGAAAGCTCGATGGTGCTGCCCTGTGTAAAGCTGCCGCTTGCCATGACCACCTCATCAGTATAGCCCGGCTCCGGAGAAGGTTCCGGGGCGGCATAGCTGTCCACGGGACTTGCAGCCTGAATGCCCTGACAGAAGCCGATGAGCGCATCCGCAGTGCCTGCATCAAAGCAGGTGACGATGTCGTTGTGGTCGTCGCAGTAGCGCGGCACTGGATTCTTGCCCAGCAGCTCCAGCATACACTGGGCGTAAATGGCGGTCTTGATGGCCTCGCACACCACGCCGGGCGCATAGTAGAAGCCCAGATACATATCACGGGGCGTTTCCAGCGTGCAGCCCAGATCCTTGCCGAGACCGGGCGCATTCAGGCGGTAAGCGCACAGCTCCACAAGGTCTTTGCGGCCCGCAATGTAGCCGCCGGTGGGAGCGATGCCGCCGCCGGGGTTCTTGATCAGGCTGCCCACCACAAGGTCTGCGCCCATCTGACAGGGTTCCTGCGTCTGGGTGAACTCGCCGTAGCAGTTATCCACAAAAATAATGATGTCCGGGTTTGCGGCGCGGGCGGTATCCGCAATTTTTCGGATCGTTTCCAGATCAAAGGCATTGCGCTGCAGATAGCCGCGGCTGCGCTGGATGTGGCACACCTTTGCACCGGGGGCCTTTTGGGCGATCAGGTCATAATCCGGGGTGAAGTCGGCTTTCAGCGGAGCTTCATCGTACCGGATGCCGTAATCCATCAGGGTGCCGGTGCCCTTGCCCTTGCCGTCCAGACCAATCACACCTTCCAGCGTATCGTAGGGGCGGCCGGTGGCAGCCAGCAGGGTGTCCCCTGCCCGCAGCAGGCCGAACAGCGCCACAGCCAGCGTGTGGGTGCCGCTCTGGAACTGGCTGCGCACGAGGGCATCCTCTGCGCCCATCACCTCGGCAAAAATCTGCTCCAGCTTTGCGCGGCCGGTATCCCACAGGCCGTAGCCGGTGGTGCCCAGCATATCGGTGGAGGACATCTGGGTATCCGCAAAGGCTTTCAGCATTTTGAGCTGGTTAAAATCGCGGATCTCCTCCATATGGCGGAAGTAGGGCTGGCACAGCTCCATAGCCTTTTCGTCCAGCGCCAGAACTTCGGGTTTGAAATCAAAAAAATGGCTTAACATTGACATATTAGATCCTTTGGGTTTCTTATTATTTTTTACGTAGAGATATCCCCCGCCGATTTTACTTTGCGGGCGCTTCATAGCGCGCATACTCGCCCAGTTTTTCGAAGCCGAGGCGGGTATAGAAGTGCACCCGTTCGGGGGCGCAGAGGAAAACAGGCTGGAAGCCTTCTGCCGAGAGTTCGTTCGCCAGCCGGACAATGAGCCGCCCGCCGATGCCCTTGCCCCGCAAAGGCTGGGCTGTCTGCCCGCAGGCCATGTAGGCCTGCCTGTTCGCAAGGGTATAGGCCCCGACGGTGCAGGCAAGCGTCTCCCCCTGCCACAGCACCCAGACGCGGGCCCTGCCCCGGCTGCGCTTTGTGCAAAGCTCGGAGTAAAAGTCATCCCGCCGGGCAGGCCGGGCCGGAAAAAGCGCCTCTGCCACCGGGCGGGCCGGAGGGTCCCGGTCAAAGGTCAGCGAGGCCCAGAGCGCTTTGTCGGCCTCTGGCTCCGGAAGCTGCCGCCCCGGCGTCAGGCCGAAGATGGTGTGGGATCTTGCACGGGTCCACCCGGCGGGCGGGGCCGCCTCGGCTTCGTCCAGCACAACGGCGCCGCACCCGCAGAAGGTCAGGAACCCGGCCAGCTCTTCGGGGTTGGCGTGGCCTGCCATCCAGGCCGTGCTGCCGCCGACGTCCAGCGCCAGCGTAGGCCCGGCAAAAAAGCGGCCCGGCTGGCTCTTGCCCAGCAGCTCCAGCGCCAGCGGCATCGTGGCCCCCAGGCAGAGTTTGCCCCGGCAGGCGTTGTAAAAGCGCAGTTTTGCACGGGGTGTCGTGGCCTGCCGGATCACTTCAGCTCGTTGACGATCTTCTTGAACTCGCGGCCGCGCACCTCAAAGTTGGGGTACAGGTCAAACGATGCGCTGGCCGGGGACAGGATGATGATGTCACCGGGCTTTGCGCAGGCACGGGCCAGCTCCACAGCGTGCTGCATGTTGTCGGCATGCTGGATGGTCAGGCCGGACGCTGCAAAATCCGGATGCTCACAGACGGCCTTTTCGATGCGGGGGCCGGTGGCACCCATCAGCACAAGGTTCTTCACGTGGGCCACCACTTCCGGTGCCAGCGGCTCATAGGGAATGTGCTTGTCGTAGCCGCCAGCGATCAGAATGACCTTCTGGTTAAAGCTGCGCAGACCGGCAATGGTGCGCGTCGGGCTGGTGCCGATGGAGTCGTTGTAGTACAGCACGCCGTCCAGCGTGCGCACCGGCTCAATGCGGTGCTCCACACCGGTAAAGGTGCTGCCCACCTTCTGGATGGCTTCTACGGGCACCTCGCCCCACACGGCAGCGGCAGCAGCCAGCAGGTTTTCAATGTTGTGCAGGCCGCGCAGCTTCACGTCCTTCTGGGCCAGGAAGGGGGTCACAACGCCATCCTCGGCCATGCAGAGCATGTTGTCCTCCTTGCGCAGGAAGGCACCGTTGTCGGTATCGTGCAGGCGGGTGAACCACACCTGCTTGCCCTTGCAGTCGGACTGCATGGAGCGGCTGATCTCATTCTCATAGCCCAGCACAGCGCGGCAGGGCTGCTTCTGGTACAGCAGGATGTTGCGCTTGGCATCAATGTACTCCTGCATGTCCTTGTGGTGGTCCAGATGGTTGGGGGTCACGTTGGTGACGACCGCGATCTTCGGGCTCTTGCGCATACTGATGAGCTGGAAGCTGGAAAGCTCCACCACAGCCACATCCTCGGGAGCCACCTCGGGCAGCATGGGCAGCAGAGCTGCGCCGATGTTGCCGCCCAGATGCACCTTGCGGCCTGCGGCCTCGTAGAACTTGGAGATCAGGGTGGTGGTGGTGGTCTTGCCGTCGGAGCCGGTCACGGCTACGATCTCGCAGGGGCAGAAGTCGAAGAACAGCTCCACCTCACTGGTGACCATGGTGCCTGCGGCCATGGCATCCTGCAGGGGCTTCTGGTAATATTCAAAGCCGGGGGTGCGCAGGATGATGTCCTGGCCCCGGAAGCCGTCCATGTAATGCTCACCCAGGCTCAGGTCGATGCCCAGGCGGCGGATGGTCTCGGCGTAGCTGCCAAAGTCGTCCACGCTGTTCTTTTTATCGCACAGGGTCACATGGGCACCCAGCTCCACAAACTCCTTGATCAGGGTCTTGTGGCTGACGCCCGCACCGATGAATGCGACCTTTTTGCCCTTGACCAGCTCTGCGAGCTGCTGCTGTTCTTTCTGCATAAAAACAGAACCTCCTCTATAAAGTGTTTCTGTAACAAGCTCTTGCTGTTCTTCATTCTACACCTTTTCCGCACAATACGCAACGCCCAACCCGCACAGGCCGCAAAAATGCACTGAAAGGTCATCGAAATTCACAAAAAGATAATTGTCTTTTTCGACGCTTTCCGTTATACTGGACGTATCCATCATCATCTGCAAGGAGCGCTTTTTTTGAAACACCGTTTCCGCCTGGCCGCCGCGGTTCTGACGGCCCTTCTAATCCTGACCCTGACCGGCTGCGGTTCAGGCTCCAACAGCTTTACATGGTTCGTGGATACCATTCCCGCAAACCTCGACCCGCAGGTGGCTTCTGCTGCCCCGGACGTGATCGCCTGCGAGAACCTTTACAGCGGGCTTGTCCGCAAAGACCCGGACGGCCAGCTGGAACCTGCCCTGTGCGAACGGTGGGAGGTCTCCGCCGACCGGAAGACCTATACCTTTTATCTGAAGGACGGCCTGACCTACACGGCTGCCAAGGGCACGGCTGCTGACTGCGCCATCACGGCGGAGGATTTCGTCTTCGCCTTCCGGCGGATGTTCCGCGCTGCCACGAACTCTCCCTACGCCGTGGAGTTTGCCGCCCTTGAGAACAGCGCCGAAGTATTGGCCGGGCAATTGCCGGAGAGTGCCCTCGGTGTTTCGGCCAGCGGGCCGCTGACGCTGGTGTTCCGCCTGAGCAGCCCGGACGAGAATTTTCTCTCCAAGCTGACGCTGCCCGGCGCGATGCCCTGCGACGAGGAGTTTTTCAACTCCACCCGCGGCACCTACGGCCTGACCGCCAAGACCACCCTTTCCAGCGGCAGCTTCTATCTTTACAACTGGACGGCCAGCGGCCTGTTCCTGCGGCGGGAGCCTTCCGGCACCCGCATCGACAGCCTGCGCCTGGTCCAGAACACCAACAACGCCGACCAGTCGGCCATTGAGCTCATCAACAGCGAAAAGTGCTCGGCAGCGGTGGACGCCACCGGCAGCACCACCTCGCTGTCCTCCATCTCCTACTCCGACACCACCTGGAGTCTGCTGTTCAACTGCAATACGATCTTTTCCTCCACCGAGCTGCGGCAGGCGCTGGCCGGGGTGGCGCGGGACGCCGCTGAGGTCCCCTCCACCGAGTTGTTTGCCGCAGCGGACAACCTCATCCCCGCCGGGCTGAACGTAGACGGCATGAACTACCGCGACACCGTGGGGGAGGTCTCCCCTGCCGCTGTGGATGTCAAGGCGCTCTACCTTGCCGCGCGGCAGGGCATGGCAAACTCCGACTTCAATAAGATCACCCTGATGCTCCCCGCCGGGTGCGGCCTGAACGAGGCCGCCGAGACCATCAACGGGGCCTGGCAGAAGGAGCTTTCCCTCTTCTTCTCCATTGAGGAGGTGGACGAGGAGACCTTCTGCAAGCGCCTGGCCGAGGGAGATTATACCATCGCGCTGGCCCCCGTCAGCGCTGAGAGCGGCAGCGTGTACAACACGCTGGCCCAGTTCACCCCCGCAGGCGGCGGGCTGACCGGCTATTCCAATGCCCTGTACGCCACCCAGCTGGAAGCCAGCACCCACGCCAACGGTTCCACCCGCTGCCGCCTGCTGGGCGAATGCGAACGCCAGCTGCTCAGCGACTGCGTCGTGGTCCCCCTCTTCTCCCAGCAGAAGCGTCTGCTGATCGCTTCGGGCATCAAAAACCTCATCTTTGACCCCTTCGGCCCGGTGCTCGACCTGACGTATGCCACAAAGGAATGAAAACGCAAGACCCCCTGTGCGAACGGCACAGAGGGTCTTGTTGTTTCTTCAGGTTTTGATGCCGAACAACCGGCGCAGGATCCCGCGCAGACACTTCGGGCTTTTGATGACGACGACCTGCATCCAACTCCCGCCTTTCGTTGTGTGATACCACAGTATAAGCGGCAGCGGCGCAAAACGTGCATCGCTCAGCGCAGAATGGGCGTATCCGGCAGGGTCTCCACCACCACCAGCGCACCGCTGCGGGTGGAGATGGTGATGCAGTCCGACCCGGCAGCGTACTCGTTGCTGACGCCCAGCGGGTAGCTGGCGGTCAGCTCCGCATCGGTCAGCTCATAGTAGGAGCCGCGCTCACAGACGCCCTCGGCCCGGCCCTCCAGCGGGAAGACGGAAACGTAGAAGAACTCCGCCTTCGGGTAGGTGCGCTCCTCGCCGGCGCGGACGAAGGTGATGCGGCTGCGCTCATCCAGCAGGGTGGTGCGCACACCGCGCTGTTCCAGCCCAAGGCCGGTGCACAGGTTTGCAAGGGTGTGCTCCACCCGTCTGCCGCCAAGGCCGCCCAGCAGCAGCACCTCGTCAAAGCCCTTTTCCGAGACCAGCTTTGCGGCATACTCGGTGTCGGTATCGTCCTTCACATGGGGCAGCACGATGATATCGTCGTCCTGCTGTTCCGGGCAGGGGGCGGTGTCAAAATCGCCCACGATGATGTCCGGTTTGCAGCCCAGCGGCGCACAGTTGCGGTAACCCGCGTCGCAGGCGATGATGAGGTCATCGGGCCGCAGCAGGCGCTTCAGCTCCGGAGAAACCGGGCAGGCCGAAATGATCACACAGCGTGACATAAGTTTCCTCTCTTCACTCGAAGAAAGCTCCCCCGGCCGGAGGAGCTTTCTCTGGTTTGCAATGCAGCGGTCAGAACTTCGGGCGCTGCCAATCCTTCACGTCCTTGACTTCCTCGTACATGGCGCAGTAGCTGTCGTACCGGGTCTGGGAGAGCCTGCCCTCGGCCAGTGCGGCGCGCACGGCACAGCCTTTTTCGCTGCGGTGGGAGCAGCCGGTGAACTGGCACTGGCCCAGATAAGGCCCGAACTCCGGGAACGCATGCTCCAGATTTTCCTTGGGGATGAACCCGGCGCGGTTCGCTTCCAGACTGGCAAAGCCCGGCGTATCCGCAATGCGCCCGCCAAAGGCTTCAAAGATCGTCACCTCACGGGTGGTGTGGCGGCCGCGGCCCAGCTTCTGGCTGATGGCGCTGGTCTCCCGCTCTGCTTCCGGCAGCAGGTGGTTCAAAAGGGTGGATTTTCCCACGCCGGAGTTGCCGCAGAACGCACACAGCCTGCCGCCGATCCACTGCTTCACCTCGTCCAGCCCGCCGCCGGTGTCGTAGTGGATGGCGATGAAGGGCAGGGTCGAACGCTCGTATGCCTTGCGGAGGAACTCCGCCTCGCCGAGATCTGCCTTGGTGCACACGATCACCGGCTGCACGCCCTTGTCCACCGCAATGGCGGCAAGCTTATCCAGCACCAGCGTGCTGGGCGTGGGCTGGGTGGTGCTGGCCACAAGGAACAGCACATCCAGATTTGCCATCGGAGGCCGCACGAACACATTTTTGCGCGGTGCGATCTCGGCAATGACGGCTGCACCGTTCTCGGTCTCCAGCGTCACCTCATCGCCCGCCACCGGCGTGATCTTCTGTTTGCGGAAAATGCCGCGGGGCTTGCACTCGATGATGCCCGCTTCGGTCCGGACATAGTAGAAGCCGCCGATGCCTTTTACAATATAACCGTTCATGGCTCCTCCGTTACGACAGCAGCGAGCTCCACCAGTCGCTCAGGCTGGTGCCGGAGCTGGAACCGGAAGAGTCGCTGGAGGAGGAAGAGCTGCCGCCGCCCACAAGGCCGCTCCACCAGTCGCCGCTGGAGCTGCTGGCGCTGGAACTGCCGCTCTCCGAGGTGCTGCCGGGCTCCTCGGCCGGGGTCTCCGGCACAGGTTCGGGCCCTGCGCTGACGGTCACGCTGACGCGGCTGTTCACCTTGACGGTGGAACCGGCGGCAGGGTTCTGCCCGATGATGGTACCGGCAGGCTTGTCGCTGTACTGCTCGGTCTGGCTGCCAAGGCCCAGATGGTTCTGCACCAGCAGGGTGCGGGCATCGTTCACGTTGGACAGACCCACCAGAGACGGCACCTTGGCCGTGGTGCTGACCTGCGGGCGGCTCACATAGACCACAACGGTGGAGCCCACCGCCACCTGGCTGCCGGCGGCAGGGTCGGTGCGGATGATGGAGCCTGCCGCCACGGTGTCGTCCACGGCCTGGGTGATCAGCACCGAGACGCCGAGGCTCTTGAGCTGCTGCTCTGCATCGGCCTGCACATAGTTGGTCAGGTCCGGCACGGTAACGTACTGGGTGCCAAGGCTGATGGTCAGGGTCACGCTCTGACCCTCGCGGACGGTGCGGCCCGCCACCGGCGACTGCCGGTAGACATAACCGGCGGCATAGTCGTTGCTGTACGACTGCTCCCAGTTGACGGTGATCTGGCCGGAGGAGACCTGCGGCTGGGCGTTCACCTCATCCTGGGTCATGCCGCTGTAATCGGCCAGCACGATGTCGGCCTTTTCGCTCATTAGGGTGCTGGAATCGTTGAGGATGGTCCAGCACAGCGCCATGCAGGCCAGCGCGAACGCAACGGTGATGCCGAACAGCACCGGCAGGAAGATGGGCTTTTTCTTTTTGCTTTTGCGGGTCTTTTTCGGTTCCGGGGCTTCTTTTTTGGTTTTCACGGGGTGCTCCACCACCTTTTCAGGAATTTCATCGGGGAGATAGGTGTAATTGAACACGATGGACGGATCTTCCACGTAGGCGTTCAGTGCCCCCAGCATCTCGGCGGCGCTGGCGTAGCGGTTTTCGGGCCGCTTTGCCATGGCGCGTTCGGTGATCTCCACCAGGCCGTGGGGCACGGTGGGGGCCAGCTCCTGCAGGCTCTTTGGCTTGTCGGTGATCTGCTTGATGGCCACCTCCACCACATCGTCGGCGTCAAACGGCAGATGCCCCGAAAGCATCTCGTACATCATCACGCCCACCGAGTAGATATCGCTGGTGCAGTCGGTCTCATCGCCCTTGGCCTGCTCCGGGCTGATATAGTGCACGCTGCCCATGGCCTTGCCGCTCAGCAGCTGGTTCTCGGCACGGGAGATGCGCGCAATACCAAAATCCATCATGCGCAGCTGGCCGTTGTCCAAAAGCATGATGTTCTGGGGCTTGATGTCCCGGTGCACCACACCGTTGGCGTGGGCATGTTCCAGCGCCTTTAAGATCTGGGAGATGAAGTGCACGGTCTCCCGGTTGGTCAGCCTGCCGCCGCGCTGGTTAAGGTACTCGCGCAATGTCATGCCGTCCACATATTCCATCACGATATACTGCAGATCATCATTCACCGATACATCGTACACTTTTACGATGTTGGGGTGGTTCAGCAGCGAGATGGCCTTGGATTCATTTTTAAAGCGGCGCACAAGGTCCGGGTCGTGCATATACTCCTGCCGCAGCACCTTGACGGCTACGACCGTGCCCTCCGGCACCGGCCCGCCCGGCCCCACGACCGCCTTGTAGACGTTTGCCATGCCGCCGGAACCGATCAGCTCCCGGACGGTGTACAGGCCATCGAGGGTCTTGCCGATCAGATTATCCATGCTCCACCTCCGTCGGCTCCACGGCCAGCAGCAGCGCGGTGATGTTATCCGGGCCGCCGTGGGCGTTGGCTGCCTCGATGAGGCGGTCGGGCAGGTCGTAGAACGTACCCTGCGCCAGCAGCTCTTCCATCTCCTCCACCGGCACCATGTTGGTCAGGCCGTCGGTGCAGAGCAGCAGCCGGTCTTCCCGCTTGAGCTTCGCGGCGGTGAACTCCGAGTCCAGCCGGTAGTCCACGCCCAGCGCCTTGGTGATGATGTTCTTCTGAGGGTGGTGCTCGGCCTCCTCCACGGTAATGGTGCCGCAGTCCACCAGCTCCTGCACATAGGAGTGGTCGTGGGTGAGCTGGGTCAGCTTCCCATCCCGGATGAGGTAGGCGCGGGAGTCACCTGCATGGCAGAGGTAGACATTGCCGCCGCGCACCAGTGCGCACACAGCCGTGGTGCCCATGCCCGCCAGCGATTCCTCACGCAGGGCCTTCTGGAACACAAAGCGGTTGGCGTAGAGGAGCGCTTTTTTCAGAAATGGCTCCTCCTGCCCTGCCCCGCACTGGGCGTATTGCTCCTGAAAGAAATTCTCGATGACATTGCACGCCCCCTGCGAGGCTTCACGGCCGCCCTTTGCGCCGCCCATGCCGTCGCATACCAGCGCCCACACCGCGCCGCCGGGCAGCTCCCCGGCCCGATAATCGTCCTGATTATCCTGCCGGACCCTGCCGACATCCGTTTTTCCTGCAAGTTTCATAGGCTTCTCCCTTTGATATTTACGCTTTCCCGTTCATTTCGTCACGGCGCAGCTGGCCGCATGCGGCGCTGATCTCGCTGCCAAGGCGGCGGCGCACCGTAGCGTTCACGCCAAGGCTCTCCAGCTTCTGCTGGAAGCGGTGCACGTTGGCTGCATCGGTGGCCGAGTACGGGCTGCCGTCCACCGGGTTGATGGGGATCAGGTTCACATGGGCACCCATGCCCCGGATCAGGTTTGCCAGCTGTCTGGCGCAGGCATCGGAATCATTGACACCGCGCACCATGGAATATTCAAAGCTCACGCGGCGGCCGGTGGTGTCCTGATAGCGGCGCACGGCCTGCATCAGCACTTCCACGGGATAGGCATCGTTCACCGGCATCATGCCGCTGCGAATTTCATTGTTGGGTGCGTGCAGCGACACCGAGAGGGTCAGCTGCAGCTTTTTCTCGGCCAGCTGGTCGATCTTGGGCACCAGACCGCAGGTAGAAAGGCTGATGTTGCGCATCCCGATGTTCACGCCCTCGGGCGAGGTGATGTTCTCCAGAAACTTCATCACTTCGTCAAAGTTATCCAGCGGTTCGCCAATGCCCATGAGCACGATGTGGGAAATGCGCTCCCCGATATCCTTCTGGGCGGTGTAGATCTCAGAGCAGATCTCGCCTGCTTCCAGATCGCGCACGCGGCCCGCCTGGGTGGACGCGCAGAAGCGGCAGCCCATGCGGCAGCCCACCTGCGTGGACACACACACCGTGTTGCCGTAGTGGTAGCGCATCACGACGGTCTCGATGCAGTTGCCGTCCGCCATGCGCAGCAGATATTTTACCGTGCCGTCCTTTGCTTCCTGCCTGCGCTCGATCTTGGGCGCGGCAATGTAGAAGCTTTCTTCCAGCTTTGCCAGCAGGGTCTTGGGCTGGTCGGTCATGGCAGAAAACTCGGTGACCAGCTTCTGGTGCACCCAGTGGAAGATCTGCTTTGCCCGGAAGCCGGGCTGGCCCAGCGCCTTGAGCTCTGCGGCCAGTTGTTCCAGCGTCAGGGAGGAAATGCAGCGTTTTTGTTCCATTGTGTTCTCCTATTGATACGATTCAGGCGGCTGCCTCATTGCGCTTTTTGCATCGCACAGAGGAAAAAGCCGTCCATGCCGGTACGGGTGGGCACCGAAAGCGCGCCGTGCTCCCCTGCCGTCATCCCGGCAGGGAACGGCACCTCGGACGTCACGACGGAAAATTCCGGGTGACGAGCAAGGAAGGCCGCCACCTGCTCTTCGTTTTCTGCCGGGTCGATGGTGCAGGTGGAGTACACCAGCCGCCCGCCCGCCTTGAGCAGAGAGGACGCTGTGTCCAGAATGGCCGACTGCGTGGCCAATAATTCAGCTTCGCGGGCCGGTTCCAGCTTTTTGTAGCGCAGATCCGGCTTTTTTGCCAGAATGCCAAGGCCGCTGCAGGGGGCGTCCACAAGGATGCGGTCGGCCTGGGGCAGGCTGGGGTTCTGCCGGGTTGCATCGTTGCACAGGGCTTCCACATTGGTCAAGCCCATGCGCTGCACTGCCGTGCGGATCAGGCCCACGCGGTTCTCGGCGGCATCGCAGCTGACGAGACGGCCGGTCCCCTGCATTTCCTCGGCCAGCAGAATGGTCTTGCCGCCGGGCGCGGCGCACAGGTCGATGACTGTTTCTCCGGGCTGTGCGTCCACGCAGAGCGCCGCCAGCTGGCTGGCCTGCCCTTCCACATGGAAGTACCCCTGCCGGAACCACACGTTCTCGGCAGGGCTTCCCTCAAATGCGGCCAGCACACTGCCCGGCACAAGGCCCGGCTCGGCCGCTGCGCCCAGCGCCGCCAGCTTTTCGCAGAGGGTGGCGGCATCGGCCTTGAGCGGGTTGACCCGCAGGCTGGTCATGCCGCCGTCGGCCGCATAGGTCAGGATGCCCAGCGCCTCGTCCGGGTAATGGATGCGGAGGAAATCCGCCACATCCCGCCCGGCAGAGCCAAGCACCATCAGCCGCTCGGTCTCATTCCGGAACCGGGCGGTGCTCAGGTCGTAGCTGCACGCCTTGCGCAGCACGGCGTTGACCAGACCGGATGCGCTGGATTTTTTGAAGGCACGGGTCAGCTTGACGGCCTCGTTCACCGCAGCGGACACCGGCACCTGCATATAGCGGGCCTGCGCCAGAGCGGAGCGTAAAATCTCCCGGACGGGAGCGTCCAGCTTGGCAAGGCCCTTGGGCAGGAACTGGCACAGGATGTAGTCCAGCGTGCCCCGGTGTTCCAGCACCGTGTAAAAGATGGCGCTGGCAAAAGCTTTATCGCGGCCTTCCAGCTGCTGGCGCTTGAGTTCGGCATCCAGAACAAGGTTGGAAAAACCATCCTGCTCCTGCCGCACCAGCGCCGCCACTGCCGCCGCGCGGGGATTCGGCCCGCTCACAGGCAGTCCCCCGCTTTGAGCCGCAGACCTGCTGCAAACGAGGTGCCGTCCATGGGCTTTTTGCCTTCCGGCACCACATTCAGCAGCTGGACGGCCCCCTCACCGCAAGCCACCGTGAGCGGCTTTGTGGCCAGCACGGTGCCGGGCGCTTCGCCGTGAGCTTCCACGGCACGGCACTCCATCACCTTGAGCTTTTTGCCGCCGGAGGTGACGAACCATGCACCGGGCCACGGGTTCATGCCGCGCACCCAGTTGTGGATGTGGGCAGCCGATTCGGTCAGGCGGAACTCTGCCATCTCCTTGTCGAGCATGGGCGCGAGGGTCGCATGGGCGTGATCCTGCGGCTGGGGCCGGAGGGTGCCTGCCGCGATCTGCGGGATGGTCTCGCAGAGGACGCGGGCACCGACTGCCGTCACCCGGTCGAACAGTTCGCCGCTGGTCTCTTCGGGGCCGATGGCCATCTTCTCGCAGCAGAGCACATCGCCGGTGTCAAGGCCCTCGTCCATCTGCATGATGGAAACGCCGGTCTCGGCATCGCCGTTCAGCACGGCCCACTGCACCGGGGCGCTGCCGCGGTACTTGGGCAGCAGGGAGACATGCAGGTTGATGCAGCCATACCTGGGGGCTTGAAGCACGCTGGCGGGCAGGATGCAGCCGTAAGCCACCACCACGATCAGTTCCGGGGCCAGTGCGCGGATGTTCTCGTCCTCGCTGCCGTCCCGCAGGGTGCGTGGCTGGAACACCGGCGTGCCGTGGGCAAGGGCCACTTCCTTGACCGGGGGTGCGGTAAGCACCTGCTTGCGGCCAACCGGCTTGTCCCGCCGGGTGTACACCGCGCAGATATCATGCCCGGCGGCATACAGGGCTTTGAGGCACTCTGCGGCAATATCCGGCGTGCCCATGAACAAAATGCGCATTACTTGTTTCCTTTCGCTTCGCGGGCAGCTTTTTTGCCCTCTTCGGTATCCTCATAGAAATACTCGCTGGACTGCATGATGGTAATGCCGTCCAGATGGTCGTTCTCGTGCTGGATGCAGCGGCCCAGCAGATCCTCAGCTTCCAACTCGAACCACTCACCATGGCGGTCCTGTGCGCGCACCTTGACAGCAACAGGGCGGGTCACGGCGCCGTTGTGGCCCGGGAAGGACAGACAGCCCTCGTAGGCGGTCTCCTCTTCCTCGGATACAGCCAGAATTTCCGGGTTGACGAAGTCGATGAACTTATATTCGTAATCTTCGGGGATCTCCTCGGGCGCGTCGGTGGTGTCCCACACCACGAACAGACGGCGCAGCATGCCCACCTGCGGGCCGGCCAGACCCACGCCGTCGGCGGCGATCATGGTCTCGTGCATGTCGTCCAGCAGGGTAGCCAGACGGTCATCAAAGGTGGTGACGGGGCGGCAGACCTTGTTCAGGATGGGATCGCCCTCTTTTACAATATTGCGGATTGCCATTTATGGTACCTCCAAATCAGATGTCACCGTCCGAGTGCAGGTCCACCGCAACGGTGGCCTTGGACGGAAGTTTTTCCTGTTCATACAATTCCAGTGCGCTGCGCACGAGGTCGCGGAAGCGGCGGTCGTTGCGGCACTTGATGGTAAGTTTGTAGCGGTAGGTGTCGTTGATCTTTTCAATGCTGCCGGGCGTGGGGCCAAGCACCCGCAGCGGCAGGTCCGGCTGTTTTGCCGCCTGCTGGCCCAGCAGGGCCGCAAAGCGCGCCGCCGCCCGTGCTACCTCGATCTCCTTTGCGCCTGCAAAGCCAATGACGCACAGCCCGCAGAAGGGCGGGTACAGGCCCAGCTTGCGGTAGGCGATCTCCTGCTCAAAAAAGGCATCGTAGTCCTGCGCGGCGGCAAGGTTCAGCACCGGGTTATCGGGGTCGGTGGTCTGGATGATGGCAAAGCCGGGGTCTCTGGCCCGTCCGCTGCGGCCCACCACCTGCGTGATGAGGCTGAACACGTTCTCATACGCGCGGAAGCCCTGCGCAAATAGCAGCGAGTCGATGCCCAGCACGCCCACAAGGGTCACATCCTCAAAATCCAGTCCCTTGGCCACCATCTGGGTGCCCACCATGATGTCATATTCGTGGTTCGCAAACCTTGCCAGCAGCTTTTCGTGGGCATCCTTTGCGGCAGTGGAATCCTGATCCATGCGCAGCACCCGCGCATCCGGAAACAGCTTTGCCAGCTCTTCCTCCGCTTTCTGGGTGCCGAAGCCCCGGTACTGCAGCTTGCCGCCGCAGGCGGGGCACACAGTGGGCGGTTCCATCTGGCTGCCGCAGTAGTGGCACAATACCTTGTGCGCCGCTTTGTGGTACACCATCGGCACGCTGCACTTTGTGCACTTGAGCACCTCGCGGCAGTCCTCGCACTGGGCCATGGTCTGGTAGCCCCGGCGGTTCAGCAGCAAAATGGTCTGCTTGCCTGCATCCAGATTGCGGCGGATGGCATCTTCCAGCGACAGACTGATCTCCCGCGGGTTGCCTGCCGCCAGCTCTGCGCGCATATCCACGATCTGCACCGTGGGCAGCGGGTTGCCGCCGTAGCGCTGGGTCAGCCGCACCAGCTGGGTGCGGCCATGCTGGGCCGCGTAAAAGCTCTCGGTGCTGGGGGTGGCGCTTGCCAGCAGCAGCAATGCACCGCTTTCCGCCGCGCGCTGCCGGGCCACCTCGTGGGCAGAATAGCGGGGCGCGGATTCCGAGCGGTAGGTGTGCTCCTGCTCCTCATCGATGATGATGAGCCCGATGTTTTCTAGCGGCGAAAAGATGGCGCTGCGGGTGCCCACCACGATGTCTGCGCCGCCGTCCTGGATCATCTGCCACTGCAAAAGGCGTTCGGTGTGGTTGAGGGCAGAGTGCTGCACCGCCACCCGGCGGCCAAACTGACTCTTGAGCCGCAGGATCATCTGCGGGGTCAGGCTGATCTCCGGCACCAGCACCAGCGCACGCCTGCCCTGCTCCAGACAGCGGGCAATGAGTTTTAAGAACACCAGCGTCTTGCCGCTGCCGGTCACGCCGTAGAGCAGCGCCGAGTGGGGTTCGGCATCTTCGAGGTGCGGCAGCAGGGCATCGTATGCGGCCTGCTGTTCGCTCGTCAGAAGGATGGGGTCATTTTTCAGCGGGATGCTCGCATACAGGTCGATGGATTTATTCACCTTGCTGCATTCCAGCACGCCTTTGGCGCACAGGTTATCCAGCACGGCACGGCTGATGCCCTTGTCTTCCAGCTCGTTCAGGGTGTGCGGCCCACCGCCCAGCAGCGCCACTGCCGCCAATTGCTTGGCTGTCGGCTTCGGCTTTGGCGGCAGCCCGCCCACAAGGCGGTAGGAGTTCTCGGTGTGGCGGGTGAGCTGCTTTTGCAGCACCGGCGTTACGCCGTCTGCCGCCACGGCAGGCTTGTACTGTGCACCATAGGGAATGACCGCCTTGACCGCCTCGTAATAGGTGCAGAAGGTTCGTTCCTTCAGAAAATGCACCAGCCGCAGCAGTTCCGGGGTCAGGCAGGCGGATGCCGGGGCCACGTCGAAAAGATATTTCAGCTTTGCACTTTCCGGTTCGGCATCGCAGGCCAGCACCACGCCCATGCGGGCGCGGCTGCCGCGGCCAAAGGGCACCAGCACCATGCTGCCCAGCCGGACGGCGTCCTGCTGGTCCGGCATGACGGCATAGGTATAAAGCTTATCAAAGTGGAAGGTCGCATTGCTGACGGCAACGCCTACCGTTTTGGGCATTCAGCTTCCTCCGGGTTTGGTTTCAGTGTGCGAGGCCCGCCCGCTGGCAGATGGCCTGATACAGTGCATCGGCGCAGGTATCGACCTGGTCGTTGACCAGCTTCAGAGTGAATTTATCCTGCTGGGCCAGCTCCTGCCGGGCGGTGGCAAGACGTTCCTGAATGCTGTCCTCGGTCTCGGTGCCGCGGCCCCGCAGACGGCGCTCCAGCTCCTCCACCGACGGCGGCAGCAGGAACACGGTGGTCGCGCCCGGGAACATGCGGCGGATGTTCGCTGCGCCGTGCACATCGATGACCAGAACGACCAGCTTGCCGGCTTCCAGCCGCTTGTGGATCTCCTCTTTCAGGGTACCGTAGTAGTTGCCGTTGTAGAAGTTGTGCTCCACCACCTGATCGTTCTCGATCAGCTGCTGGAACTGCTCCCGGGTGCGGTAATAATAATCCACGCCCTCCTGCTCACCGGGACGCGGTGCGCGGGTGGTGGCGGAAACAGTCTTTTCGATCTCCGGGTGTGCTTCGCGCAGTGCCTTCACCACGCTGTCCTTGCCGGTACCGGCCGCGCCGGAGACCACAAACAGATACTTTTCATTTTCCATCTTTATTTCTGTTCCTCCTCTGAGCCTTTGCCCTCAGCTTGCCCGGCGGCGCGGCTGGCCACCGTTTCCGGCTGAAGCGCCGAGAGCACCACATGATCGGAGTCCATGATAAGCACTGCACGGGTGCTGCGGCCATAGGATGCATCGATCAGCATTCCGCGCTCCCGCGCTTCCTTTACAAGGCGCTTGACCGGGGCGGAATCCGGGCTGACCACTGCCACCACACGGCCTGCACTGACCATATTGCCAAACCCGATGTTGATGAGCTTCATCTTCTCCTCCGATCCGAATGTATCAATACGTTACTCCAGATTCTGGATCTGTTCGCGGATCTTTTCGATCTCCGCCTTCATATCCACCACGATGCGGGTGATATCCAGATCCTGACACTTGGAGCCGATGGTATTGGTCTCGCGGTTCAGCTCCTGCGTCAAAAAGTCCAACTTGCGGCCCACCGGCTCGTCCAGCTTGAGGATATCGCGGTACTGCGCAATGTGGCTGCGCAGGCGCACCGTCTCTTCATCCACAGCGGTCTTATCGCCAAAAATAGCGGCCTCGGTCAGCACGCGGGCATCGTCGATATCGCGGTCCTCCAGAATGACCTTGAGCTTCTCGTACAGGCGGTTGGTGTAGGCTTCCACGCGGCCTGCGCTCAAAGTCTCCACCCTGCCCACGCACTCCTCGAGGAAGTTCAGGCGGTTTTCCACGTCTGCCTTCATCTTGGCACCCTCGGCGGCGCGCATCTCCACAAAGCGGTCCAGCGCCTGTGCGGTAACGGCAGAAACATCTTCCCACAGCTGTTCCTCGTCCACATCCGCGTGGCGGGTGGTGAGCACATCCGGGAAGCGGGCAATGAGGCTGGCGGAGATGTCGTTCTTGATGCAGAGTTCCTCGGACAGGTCCCGCAGGGCCTGCTGGTAGCTTCTGGCCAGCTCCCGGTTCACGGTGACGACGGTGTCGGCAGCGTCCACATTCTGCACGGTCATGCTCAGCTCCACCTTGCCGCGGGAAATGCGCTCGTTGAGCTGCTTTTTCAGGCGGCTGTCCAGATAGCTGCAGGTGCGCGGGATGCGCGAAGAATACTCAAAGTAGCGGGAATTCACGCTGCGCAGCTCCACCGTGATCTCACGGCCATTGCGCACAGCAGTCCCCCGGCCAAAGCCGGTCATGCTTAAGATCATGGTCAAATTTCCTCTTCTGACATAGGTTTTTTGCGGACAAATTCCAGTATATGTATCCGCTTTTGGGCACACCCGCCCATGTTACGATACATATGCTATCATTTTACTCTGCTGGCCCCGTTTTTGCAAGCAATGCGGCGAAAAAATCAGCTTTTGCCACGAAAAAGTCACACAAACGGCACCGCTGCTCCGCAGACACAAAAAGCCCCCCGCAAAACTGCGAGGGGCCAGAGGGATTCAATTAGACAGGATGAGACTGATTGGTGTAGTCCACATGGTCGCCGTCCACGCCCTGCTTCTTGGCATTGCGCTTTTCAAAGAACTTGGGTGCCACCTGCGGGAACATTGCGTAGGTCAGCACATCCTCTTCCTGCGTTGCCCACTTGGCAGCCTCTGCCTTCAGCTTGTCCATCTCAGGAGCCAGAGTATCAGCAAAGCGGCAGGTAATGGGCTGCTCGTCGCCCAGGATCTTCTTGGTAAACTCGGGCTTGATGGGAGCGGGAGTCTTGCCGTAATCACCGTGGACCAGACCCTTGAACTCCTTGGTGACCATCTTGTAGCGCTCGCCCAGGATCACGTTGAACACAGCCTGCGTACCAACGATCTGGCTGGTGGGGGTGACCAGCGGCGGATAGCCTGCATCCTCGCGGACGCGGGGGATCTCTGCCAGCACTTCGTCCAGCTTATCTTCCTTGCCGGCATCCTTCAGCTGTTTGAGCATGTTGGAGAACATGCCGCCCGGCACCTGATACAGCAGGGTGTTTGCATCCACGCCGAGGCTCTTCGGGCTGATCTGGCCGTTGGCAATGTACTTCTCGCGCAGCTTTGCAAAGTATGCGCGCACAACGTTCAGCTGCTTCAGATCCAGACCGGTGTCGTAATCGGTGCCCTGCAGGGCAGCGACCAGACTCTCGGTGGGCATGTGGCTGGTGCCCAGGCTCAGGGGGCTCATGGCGGTATCGATGATGTCGGCACCTGCCTCGATGCCCTTCAGGATGGACATGGAAGCCAGACCTGCGGTGTAGTGGCTGTGGATGTCAACAGGGATGCTCTGACGGTCTCCTTCAGCTTCTTCACCAGATCGTAGCAGGTATAGGGGGTCAGCAGACCGGCCATATCCTTGATGCAGATGGAGTTTGCGCCCATCTCCTCCAGGGTCTTGGCGTAGGCTGCAAAGTACTCGTTGTTGTGCACGGGGCTGAGGGTGTAGCTGATGCAGCCCTGCACATGAGCGCCTTCCTTGTTGGCTGCCTTGATGGCGGTCTGCAGGTTGCGCGGATCGTTCAGTGCATCGAAAATACGGATCACGTCGATGCCGTTTGCAACAGACTTCTGCACAAAGTACTCAACGGCATCGTCTGCGTAAGGGCGGTAGCCCAGCATGTTCTGGCCGCGGAACAGCATCTGCAGCTTCTGGTGGGGCAGCTCCTTGCGCAGGATGCGCAGGCGCTCCCACGGGTCTTCGTCCAGAAAGCGGATGCAGCTGTCGAACGTAGCGCCGCCCCAGCACTCCACGGAGAAGTAGTTGATCTTATCCATTTCCGGCAGGATGGGACGCATCTCATCCATGGTCATGCGGGTGGCCAGCAGAGACTGGTGGGCATCGCGCAGGACGACCTCAGTAACCTTGATCGGCTTTTTGGCCATGATTGTCACCTCTCCCTTAGTTCATGGAAACCAGAACGTCACCGGAGTTGACGGTGTCGCCCTTGTTGACGTTGATGGAAGCCACAGTGCCATCCTGCGGAGCAACGATCTCGTTCTCCATCTTCATGGCCTCCAGGATCACCAGCACGTCGCCAGCCTTCACGGATGCACCGGCCTTGACCTTGACATCCAGAATGTTGCCGGGCATGGGAGCCTTGACGGCAACGGCACCAGCAGCGCCTGCAGCAGCCTTGGGAGCAGCAGCGGGAGCCGGAGCAGCCTTAGGAGCAGCGGGAGCGGCAGCAGCAACCGGAGCAGCACCAGCGGCAGTCTCCTCCACGGAGACGCTGTAAGCAACGCCATTGACGGTAATATTGTAGTACTTCATGGAAGGATCCTCCTGAATCAATCATTTATCCTATGTACGTTTTACGATCGGAACGCTTACAGAGCCATGTTGCCGTGCTTCTTGGGCAGGCGGGCAGCACGCTTGGTGCTCAGCAGCTCAAACGCAGCCACAACGCTTGCGCGTGCGTTGGCAGCGTCGCAGGTCATATCGGCAGCGCCGCAGGCCACAGCGTTGGCGGCACTGCACACCTCGGCGGTGTAAGCAGCAGCCTTTGCGTTGGTGGCTGCAATGATGTTGTCGGAAGCATCGATCTCTTCCTTGTACAGAACGGAGACGGCAGCGTTGGGCTCCAGAGCGCTGACCACGCAGCCGTTGACGGCGATCTTCAGGTCGGCATTGGCCAGAGCGGTGTAAACAGGGCCGACGGCCTTGCCAGCCAGCACAGCCACCTTTGCGGTGGTAGCGTCGGCATAGGTAGCAGCCAGACGGGCAGCCTCACGGATGCCGCCTGCAATGTCGTCGGTCGCGCTGGGCACAAAGCCTTCGGTATCCACAATGGTGATCACCGGCACGCTGAAGGCATCGCACAGGCGCACAAAGCGGGAAGCCTTGGCCACGCAGTTGTGGCACAGGGTCTTGCCGGTGGCCACAACGCCCACGGCGTTGCCGCCCACGGTGGCAAATGCGGTGTAAACAGACTTGCCAAAGCCTGCATACAGCTCCACAGCGCTGTCCTTATCGACCACGGCAGCAGCAGCCTTCTCCGGAGCGGCACCAGCGGCCAGGACCGCGGTGGGCTGCTCGAACTCAAAGATCGCAGGGCCGGTCAGGTTGTTGGCCGGCAGCAGGCCCACGATGTGAGCAGCCTTCTCGGCAGCCTCGGCAGCGCTCTCGGCCACGATGGCAGCAACGCCGGCCTTGGCAGCAGCCTCAGCGGAGCCTGCATCTGCCACCTTGTCGCCCTTGGCAGCAGAGGTGAACGGAGCGGTGAAGAACAGCTCTGCGCCCTCAGCCATGATGCAGACATCTGCATTGGCAGCGCTCAGTGCGCTGGTACCGCCGCACACGCCGGTGACGACTGCCACCTGGGGCACGACGCCGGACACCTTGGCGATGGCAGCATTCAGCTTTGCGCTGGCGGTCAGCACGTCCAGACCCTCAGCCAGCTTTGCGCCGACGGAGTTGTAGAAGGTGACGACCGGGCAGCCAGTCTGAGCTGCCATCTCCAGAACCTTGATGTTCTTTTCAACATCCTTTACGGTAACAGCTTCGCCGTTCTGGTAAACAGCGTAAGCCTGCTGACCTGCCGCATAGCCGCAGGCAGCGCTCACTGCACCGTCAGCAAACAGTGCAGTGTATTCCCCGTCATCAAAAAACTTGGCGAGGATTTCTCCCTTATTGATCTTTGAAGCCATGGTAAGACCTCCTGGTTGTCTGTGTGAGCTTTCAAAATTAGTTTTATTATACTATATTTTGTCAGGATTCTCAAGTGCCGAACGCCCCATTTTTGAGGGAAAATCTCACAATCTTTTCCATCTCAGGCCCGGCCGCCTTGGTCTGCCCGACAAAGATGCTGTGGGGACCATCATTTTCTCCGTTTTGCGGGTGCATTGCGCTCGCCGCGCTTTGCGCCCTGCCCCACCGGGCCGCGGGGGCGGCGCTCGGCAGCCTTGGACTGCACTGCGGCGCTGCGGGTCTGGGCGCGGCCCTTGGCGGCAGCGGCACGCAGACCGTTGATCTCTGCCTTGGTCAGCTCACGGTAGGTACCGGGCTTGAGCATTCCCAGCTTCACCACGCCCTCGGCGTTGCGCTTCAGGCGCACCACCTCAAGGCCCACGGTCTCGCACATGCGGCGGATCTCGCGGTTCTTGCCCTCTTTCAGGGTCATTTCCATCACGGTGCGGCCCGGCTCGTCGGTGACAACGTTGATGGCGCAGGGCATGGTCTTGGTGCCGTCGTCCAGCACAACGCCGCTGCTCAGCTTCAGGATCTGGCTTTCATCGGCGCGGGGCTGCACGGTGACGCGGTACAGCTTGGAGATGCCGCCCGACGGATGGGTGACGGCCTGCGCAAACGCGCCGTCGTTGGTCATGAGCAGCAGGCCCTCGCTGTCCTTATCCAGACGGCCCACCGGGTACAGGCGGGCGGGGATATCGCTCACCAGCTCCATCACGGTCTTGCGGCCCAGCTCGTCGCTGGCGGTGGTCACATAGCCGCGGGGCTTGTACAGGGCCAGATAGTACATCTGCTGATCCTTGCGGATATAGATGCGCTCGTCGTCCACGTGCAGCACATCGCGGTTGGGGTCCATCTTGTCGCCCACCTTGACGGGGTGGCCGTTGACCTTCACGCGGCCCTCGGCAATGATCTGTTCTGCCGCACGGCGGGAGCACAGACCCTGTTCAGCCATGATCTTTTGAATACGTTCTTCTGCCATAATAAAACTCCTTGTGCGCCTCCCGGCGCTCAAAATGCACCGCGCTGAAGAGCCCTGCCCTTGCGGGAAAGGATGCACGCAGTGCCGAATGAGGGTGCGCATTTTCGCGCGTTTGCCTCATCCATCTTGCTTCATTCGGCTGCTCCCCTCAAGGGGAAGCTCATGCGCCTTTTCTTACGCGTTGGGCGCTTCGGGGCTGGGCTCCGCAGGGGCCGCCTTGCCGCCCTTCCTGTCGATGAGGACGCTGACCTTCTCCACCAGTTCGGGGATCATGGTCAGGGCGCGGTCCACGGTGTTGGCCCCGTCGGACAGCTGGATGGTGCGCACGCAGCCGTCCTTTACCACAAGGAAGGCCACCGGCTGGATGTTCACACCCGCACCGGAGCCGCCGCCGAACAGGTCCTTGTTGGCGGCGTTCTTGCCGTCAAAGTCGGTGCCGCCGGAGGCAAAGCCAAAGCTCACCTTGGAAACCGGCAGGATGGTGGTGCCGTCCTCGGTGATGATGGGCTTGCCAATGATGGTGTTGGAGTCCACCATCTGGTGGATCTTCTCCATGGTAACGTTCATCAGGCCCTGAATGGGATGCTCAGCCATAAAATCGGCCTCCTTATTTCAATGAGTGGGAAAAAGCGGGAACACTTTCTCCGGAATTGCCCCCGCCGCAGCGGACAGGCAGAACACACCATACAGTTATATTATAACCAAATTATAGGAAGATGTCCAATACTTTTTTGCGCCAGAACTCGTACAGCACCCGCACTGCCGTGAAGACGATGGCATACGCCTGTGCCGACACCCGGAAAGACACCCGGTCCTGCACCGTCGGCTGGGCCGAGCCGAAATCCGGAAGCAGCCGCAGCTGCTCAAAATCGAGATAGACGAACCGGTCGAGGAAGCCCAATGCCGGATAGAGCCAGGCGTTCAGCCTGCCATAGCTGCGGGCAGCTTCGGCGGGGTCCTCGCCTCGGACGCCCAGCACGACGTCGATCTTCGTGATGCGCAGCGACCCGATGATGGCTCTGGTCAGCCGGCCCGCCCCCCGCAGGATGGTGCAGAGGATGTTCAGGGTCAGCCGGGCCTTTTTGCGGGGCGGGGTCTCCGGCCTGGGCTTCTGGTCCGCTTTCTGTCCGGCCGGTTTTTTCTTCTTTTTCTTTTTCGGCTTTTCCGGTGCAGGATACTGGAACACCGGCAGGGTCAGTCCCAGCGCACCGGCCCGGATGGTCAGCACATCGTTCTCCCACTGCACGTCCGCACAGAAGGGGCAGAACAGCAGCACCACCGCCAGGGTCAGGACCACCAGCAGCAGGATGCCGATCCCTTTCAAGAGAACGAGCAGCACCGCTCCCAAAACGCTCAGAACACTCATACCTCTCCCCCGCTTTCTTCACTGCTGTGGATGGGCGGCAGGTCATCCAGGCTGGACAGGCCAAAGCACCGCAGAAACACATCCGTCGTCCGGAACGCCACCGGCCGTCCGGGCAGGTCCAGGCGTCCGGCTTCCTCAATGAGGCCCTTTTCCAGCAGGCCCGACACGCTGGACGAGGAATCCACGCCGCGCACCTGCTCGATGAAGGCGCGGGACACCGGCTGGTTGTAGGCGATCACGGTCAGGGTCTCCATCGCCGCCGGGCCCAGCGGCACCGAGCGCCGGGTATCCAGCACCCGGCGGACCGGTTCGGCAAAGTCGGCCTTGGTGGCAAGCTGCCAGCGGGTGTTCAGGTGCAGCAGGCACAGGCCGCTGTCCTCCCGGGCGTAGCGGGTACGCAGTTCTTCCAGCACCGGCTCCACGCTGGAGACCGGCATCTGAAGCGCCTGAGCCAGTTTGTCGGCTCCGATGGGTTCCGCATAGGCAAAGAGCATCGCCTCCACGGCGGCTCGCAGTTTTTTCTGGTTCATTCGTTCTCCTTTGTGCGGTCCAGCCGCCCGCGGCGCATGGTCATCGCACCGTCCGGGCCGAGGGTGACACGCCCGCCGCGCACCAGCTCCAGCAAGGCCAGAAAGGTGGCCACATGGGTGCTCCGGCTCTGGCGGCGGGAAAACAGCTGCCCCAGCTTCCGGGCACTGCCCCCGATGAGCTGGCGCAGGATATAGACCACCCGGCTCGTCACCGACACCATGGGCGCTGTGACCAGCGGCTCGAACTGCTGCTGGGTGGGCTGCCGGACGACGGCCGCTTTCCGGCCCGCCAGCGCCTGCCAGCAGTCCGCCAGCACCTGCGGCGAGTGGAAGAGGTCGTAGGTGTTGTCCTGCTCCACTTCCAGCGGTCTCCGGACGAAGACCGGGGCCTGCTCCCCTTTTGCGCGCAATGCCCCGGCCATGCGGCGGCACTGGTCGTACTCGATCAGCTGGCCGGTGAACTCCTGCTTGAGCCGCTCGCCCTCTTCGCTGCGGGGCAAAAGCAGGTAGCTTTTCATCTCCACCAGCCGCGCGGCCATCTCGATGAAGGCGCTGGCCGTCTCCGGGTCGGCTCCGGCGTCCGCCGCCACAGTGCGGGTGTACTGGTCGATCAGCTCCAGAATGGGGATGTTATGCAGGTCCATCTTATGCTTCTGCACCAGCGTCAGCAGCAGTTCCAGCGGGCCCTCGAAGTCCGCCAGATGGAAGGTCAGTTCTTCTGCCACTCAGATCACCGTCCCGATGGATGCGTAATACATGGAATAGGCGATCTGGTCGATGTAGCCGGTGCCCAGATCCAGCAGGTCCCACACGGCATCGTTCAGCAGGGTGAGCGGGCCGTCCAGAAAGCCGCTCCAGACCACCGCCAGCATGACGATGAGGATCACCCGCTCATATTTCATGATGCCGAAGTAGATGCGCCGGGGCAGCAGCACCAGCAGGATGCGGCTGCCGTCCAGCGGCGGCACCGGGATCAAGTTGAACACTGCCAAACTGACGTCCATCATGACCAGATATTGCAGGAAGCGGGCTGCAAACACGGTTCCGACCGTGACCGGGGCCCAGTAATACAGCAGCTTCCAGACCACCATCGCGAGGTAGGCCAGGAGCAGGTTCGCCACCGGGCCAGCCAGCGCGGTGAGGGCCATGCCCCACTTGGGGTTTTTAAAATTACGGGGGTCGGTGGAGACGGGCTTTGCCCAGCCCACGCCCGCAAACACCATGCACAGCGTGCCCAGCAGGTCAAAGTGGGCAAAGGGGTTCAGCGAAAGCCGCCCCTCCCGCTTGGCCGTAGGGTCGCCCAGCAGCCAGGCTGCGAGGGCGTGGCCCGCTTCGTGGAAGGGGATGGCCACCAGCGCCACCAGCGCGCGGATAAAATAGTACAGTCCGCGTGAGGTCATCGTATTCTCCTAACAGTGGATTATTTTGTCTTATTGTACTATGTTTTTTGATTTCAGACAAGGGTTTGGCCCACAGATAAAAAAGGTTACAGAAATTTCAAAAAAATGCTTGCAATTTCTGCCCGACTCTGGTACAATAGTCAAGCTGATTATTTTGATTCCTTACTTCACTGCAGGAGGTGCAAGTACCATGGCTAAATGTGAATGCTGCGGCAAGGGTGTTGCCTTTGGTATCAAGGTTTCTCACTCTCATCGTCGTTCCAACCGTACCTGGAAGCCGAATGTCCGTCGTGTCAAGGCGGTCGTTGAGGGTTCTCCCAAGTACGTCTACGCATGCTCCCGTTGCCTGCGCGCTGGCAAAGTTACCCGCGCTGTCTAATTTGGTGTATGTGGCCGGTCACTTTGTCGAGTGGCCGGCTTTTTTGTTTTCCAGGAGGAGGTTTTTCAGATGGCTCTGCCCAACGATCCCATCATGCTGCTGAGCGTGGTGAACCTGAAGCTGCGCGACTTCTACCCCAGCCTCGACGCACTGTGCGACGACCTGGACGAGGACAAGGCCGCGCTGTGCGCAACGCTCGCTGCCGCCGGGTACGGATACGACCCGGTGCGGAATCAATTCGTATAAATTCAGGAGGATGCTTTCATGATGCAAGGTACCTATTACAAAGAGTGGAGCAGCGTGCTGAACCGCGAGATGGAGTTCAAGGTATACGGCAGCGCCGGTGTGCCGGTGCTGGCTCTGCCTGCCCGCGGCGGCCGCTTTTATGATTGGGAGAACAACGGTATGCCCGAAGCGGTGGCTTCCCTGCTGAGCAGCGGCAAGCTCCAGCTCTTCACCGCCGACGGCATCGACGCCGAGAGCCTGCTGGCCGGGGATGCTGCGCCCCGCCGCCGCGCCGAGATGGAGGAAAAGTATTTCAACTACCTGTCCACCGAGCTGGCCGCCCGCATCCGGGAACTGAACCGGACCGAGAAAGGCCAGCTCATCTGGTGCGTCGGCGTGGACACCGGTGCCTGTCAGGCCATCAACTGCCGCCTGCGCCGCCCGGAGGTGTTCGGCGGTGCCATCGGTCTGTCCGGCCTGTACGACATGAGCCGCTTTCTGGGCAGCGCCGAGGACGACCTCGTGCTCCGCAATGCCCCCCTCGCCTACCTGACCGAGACCGGCCTTGTGGACAAAAAGGCCTTTGCCAAGGCGGAGGAGAACGACCTCATCCTCTGCGCCGGGCAGGGCAGCTACGAGGAAGAGGCACAGGCCGACACCCGCGCCCTCTCCGAGGCCCTGACCGCCGCCGGTCTGCCCGCCCACTGCGAGTTCTGGGGCAGTGATGTCTCCCACGACTGGTACTGGTGGGGCAAGGAGCTGCACCTGTTCGCAGAACGCCTCTTTGGAGAAGGAGGAAGCCATGCCTGAATTTGTGATCGGTGCCCGCGGGCATGATTTTGGCCGTCACACCCCGGATGAGCTGTTCGCTTCCATCGGCAAGGCGGGCTTTGCCTGCACCCAGCTGGCCTACACCAAGGCCATTGAGGGCGTGAAGAGCTATGCCGATGTCACCCCGGAACTGATCGAGGCCACCCGCGCCGCTGCCGCCGCTGCCGGTGTTTCCATCGCGGTGAACGGCACCTATGTCGAGCTGAGCTATGCCGACGAGGACAAGCGCCGCGCCGAGGTCGCCAAGGTTCTGAGCCAGATCCCGGTCGCCAAAGTGCTGCACGCCGGCTGCATGGGCAGCGAGACCACCAACATGGCCAAGCAGCCCGGTGTCACCCGCAAGGAAGCGCAGGAAGCCCTTCTCCGCAGCCTGGGCGAGATCCTGCCCGTCTGTGAGGAGCAGGGGGTGCTGTTCGCCGTGGAGTGCGTCTACTACCACGCCATGAACACCCCGGAGGCCGTCAAGATGGTGCTGGACACCATCGCCAGCCCCAACCTGCGCGTCCTCTGCGATTTTGCCAACTACGTCAGCCCGGAGGACGCTTCGCTGGACGCGCAGCGCCGCATCTGGGACAAGGTGGGCAGCTGGTACGGCGACAAGATCACCGCCGTCCACTTCAAAGGCCAGAACTTCCGGCCGGACGGCACCCTGTACTCCACCAGCCTGGAGGATTCCTGCGTGGACTATGCAGGCGGCTTCGCCATGCTGAAGCAGATGCCGCAGGCCGCCTTCCCGGTCCTGCGTGAGGAAGCCGTCCCCGCCCGCGCTGCCAGCGATATCGCCTTTATGCGGAAATTCTGCGAATAAGCTTTTGTGTTTCAGGAGCTGAAGAAACTCCTTCCGTCATCGCTGATGCGATGCCACCTCCCTCAAGGAGGGAGGCAAGGCTCCCTCTCCGAGGGGGCTGTCGCCGCAGGTGACTGGGGGAGTCTCTTCAGCTCCTTCTTTTTTATCTTCTGTGTTCACGAAAAATTCACAATTGAAATTTCATTTCCTACTTGTTCTGTAGGACAAGCTGTGCTACAATGCCTTTGTACGAAAGATACCCCCAAGGGGTAATTTGAAAGGAGTTGTTCCCATGAGCAGCGAGATGGAACCCTGCCCCCGCTGTGCCCTGCACGAAGCGTCCCCTGCCCCTGCTGCGAAGATGCAGCCGCCGAAACAGCGCAGGCCGAAGCAGAGACCCTGCACGCCTGCTGCTGCCGCCACAAAAAGCGGAGCGAAGAGGAGTACAAGAGCCTCATCCACCGGCTGAACCGCATCGAGGGCCAGATCCGGGGCATCCGCGGCATGGTCGAAAAAGACGTCTATTGTGCCGACATCCTTGTGCAGGTGGCGGCGGCGAACTCGGCGCTGAACAGCTTTTCCAAAGAGCTGCTGGCACAGCACATCTCCACCTGCGTGGCGGACGACCTGCGCGCGGGCAGCGAGGCAAAGCTGGACGAGCTGGTGAATCTGCTGCCCAAGCTCATGAAATGACCCTTTTTCGGACAAGCTGACCCATCGCAAGGAGTGAAGACTATGGAACAATACAACGTTACCGGCATGAGCTGCGCAGCCTGCTCCGCCCGGGTGGAGAAGGCCGTGAGCAAGGTGCCCGGCGTTGCCAGCTGTTCGGTGAGCCTGCTGACCAACTCCATGGGCGTGGAGGGCACCGCGAGTGCCGCCGCCATCGTCAAGGCGGTGCAGGATGCAGGCTATGGCGCCAGCCCCAAGGCAGGCGGGCCCACCGCTGCCCCGGACCCCAGCGCCGACCTTGACGCGCTGGCCGACCACGAGACCCCCAAGCTCAAGCGGCGGCTCATTGCGTCGCTGGGCTTTCTGCTGGTGCTGATGTACTTCTCCATGGGCCACATGATGTGGGGCTGGCCCCTGCCCCGCTGGTTCGACGGCAACCACATCGCCATGGGCCTTGTGCAGCTGCTGCTGGCGGGCATCGTCATGGTCATCAACCAGAAGTTCTTCATCAACGGCTTCAAGGGCCTCCTCCACGGCTCGCCCAACATGGACACGCTGGTGGCCATGGGTTCCATGGCAAGCTTTGTGTGGAGCACCTACGCCCTGTTCGCCATGACCCGCGCGCAGGTGGACGGCAACAGTGAGCTGGTCATGCATTATATGATGGAGTTCTACTTTGAGTCCGCTGCCATGATCTTGACCCTCATCACGGTGGGCAAGATGCTGGAGGCCCGCTCCAAGGGCAAGACCACCGACGCGCTCAAGAGCCTGATGAAGCTTGCCCCCAAGACCGCCACCCTGCTGCGGGGCGGCACCGAAGTCAGCGTCCCCATCGCGGAAGTACGCAAGGGCGATGTTTTTGTCGTCCGCCCCGGTGAGAACATCCCCGTGGACGGCATCGTGCTGGAAGGCACCAGCGCCGTGAACGAGAGCGCCCTGACCGGCGAGAGCATCCCCGTGGACAAGGCTGCGGGCGATAAGGTGAGCGCTGCCACCACCAACCAGTCCGGTTTCCTGCAGTGCCGGGCCACCCGCGTGGGCGAGGACACCACCCTTGCCCAGATCATCCGGATGGTTAGCGATGCCGCCGCCACCAAGGCTCCCATTGCAAAAATCGCCGATACAGTGTCCGGTTTCTTCGTGCCTGCGGTCATTACCATTGCGGTGGTCACCACCATCGTGTGGCTGCTGCTGGGCCGGGAGCTGGGCTATGCGCTGGCCCGCGGCATCTCCGTGCTGGTCATCAGCTGCCCCTGTGCGCTGGGTCTGGCAACGCCGGTGGCCATCATGGTGGGCAACGGTCTGGGTGCAAAGAACGGCATCCTGTTCAAGACCGCCGCTTCGCTGGAAGCTGCAGGCCGCACCCAGATCGTGGCGCTGGACAAGACCGGCACCATCACCAGCGGTGAACCAAAAGTGACTGACATTCTGCCCACCGAGGGCGTTTCCGAGGCGGAGCTGCTCACCCTTGCCGCCGCACTGGAGCGCAAGAGCGAGCACCCGCTGGCAAAGGCCATTCTCGCTTACACCGAGGCCCATGCCATCGAGGCCCCGGAAGTCTCCGACTTTGCAGCCCTGCCCGGCAACGGCCTGACTGCAAAGTTGGACGGCAAAGAAATTTACGCAGGCCATGCGTCCTTCCTTGCGACAAAGGCCGCTGTGCCGGAAAGCCTGAAGGCAAAAGCCGCCGCGCTGGCAAGCGAGGGCAAAACGCCCCTGTTCTTCGGCGGAGCAGGCCGTCTGCTGGGCATCATCGCGGTGGCCGATACCATCAAGGAGGACAGCCCCCGCGCCATCCGGGAACTGCAGGCCATGGGCATCCGCGTGGTCATGCTCACCGGTGACAACCAGCGCACTGCCGACGCCATTGGCAGGCAGGCCGGTGTGGACGAGGTGATCGCAGGCGTGCTGCCCGACGGCAAGGAAGCGGTCATTCGCCAGCTGCAGGCATCCGGCAAGGTGGCCATGGTGGGCGACGGCATCAACGATGCCCCGGCCCTGACCCGTGCCGACACCGGCATCGCCATCGGCGCAGGCACCGACGTTGCCATCGACGCGGCGGACGTGGTGCTGATGAACTCCAAGCTGTCGGACGTGCCCGCCGCTATCCGCCTGAGCCGCGCTGCCCTGCGCAACATCCACGAAAACCTGTTCTGGGCGTTCATCTACAACATCATCGGCATCCCGCTGGCCGCAGGCGTGTTCATCCCCTTCGGCCTGACGCTGAACCCCATGTTCGGTGCTGCTGCCATGAGCCTTTCCAGCTTCTGCGTGGTAAGCAACGCCCTGCGCCTGAACCTGTTCGACGTGCACAGCACCAAACACGACCACAAGATCAAGACTTCCGCCCTGCCCGCTGCCGCGCAGCCGCAGGCTGAAGATACGACCGAACCCGTTTCGGAATCCACTGTCAAGGAGGAACGTTTTATGAAAAAGACCCTGAAAGTGGAAGGCATGATGTGCGGCCACTGCGAAGCCCGCGTGAAGAAGGCTCTGGAAGCCCTGCCCGAGGTGGACGAGGCCGTGGTCAGCCACGAGACCGGCACTGCCGTCGTCACCCTGAGCGCCGATGTCGCCAACGAGACCCTGAAGAAGGCCGTTGAAGACCAGGACTACAAAGTGACCGGCATCGAATAAGCCGCACCTGCCAAAAAGACCCTCTCCGGACATTGCAGTAAAGCAAGGTCGGAGAGGGTCTTTTTATAATCTCTGCAATCGTTCTGCGCCCTTCGTCTTCAGCCAGCGGAGCGCAGCCCCATCGGCCAGGGCAAGGATGCCCAATGCTGCCATCCATGCGGCCTCGACCGGCACGAACTGCGCCAGCACCAGCACCCCCACGCCCAGCACAAAGCCAGCGGCCCAGTTGACAAGCAGTGCCAGCAGAACACTGGGGTTCTGCTTGATGACGGCCATCTCGCTCGTCCAGTGAAAGCGCGGCATCGTCACGCCGAACATCAGCCCGGCGGCAGCTGTGAAAACAACATCCAATGCCACCAGCAGACCCGCCAGCAGGGCCGAAGTCCACGGCACGCGCAGAAGCACCAGCCCGCAAGCCAGGCAGAGCAGCGCGGGCGGCAGGGTGACCAGCAGATGCAGGTCCAGTTTCGCCCGCAGCACCTGCCATGGTGTCACCGGCAGACTTTGCAGCTGCCACAGCTGTTCCCCTTCCAGTGAGACGGACGGCACGGTGAGGAGGTTCATCCCGGCCACCAGCACTACCGTGAAGGTCAGAAGCACCGCGCCCAGCTCCTGCGTGGGCAGCCGCGCCGCCAACGCCCGCAGTGCGTCCGCCTTGTATCCCATTGCGCCGCTGAGAAGCAGCAGCGCCAGCGAACCCATGGCACAGTTGAGCAGATAGGACGCGCTGCTGCCCAGATGGAGCAGTTCCCGGCGCAGCAGCGTCCGCCGCAGCGAGGAACGGCGGGCCAGCCGCGCCCGCGTCCGTTTCACAGCCCCGCGCCGGGTCGTCATCAAGGTCAGATACGGCCCGGAAAGCGCCCTGCCCAGCGCGGCGCAGAGCAGCACGATGCCAACGGCCAGCACCAGCAGCGGAAGCGGTTCCCCGCAGGCCGCACGTCCCAAAAAGTGCCCCGCACCCGTTAGGGCCGTGTTGTTTTCTCCCAGCGCCGCCTGCCCCAGCACCTGTTCAAGGAGAGCCATTCCCCGTTGGTAGACGAGACCATACACCACCGCAAGCCCCAGTGTTGCCGCAATCGTGACCAGCGTTTTGTGTGCGGCCCGCGCAGTGCAGAGAGCGACCACCCACCCCAGCAGCGCCGCCAGAAGGGTCGCTGCCCCGGCCAGCACCAGCGCCATGGGGACTGCACTCAGCAGCCCGCCCAGCGGAGAAGCTGCATACAGCCCATACACCACCTCTGCCGGGACCCAGAGCAGCAGCAGATAGAACAGGCACATCGCGTACAGCCCGCTCATCCGGACGGCAAAGATCATCCACGGCGGGATGGGCATCGCCAGCAGCAGGTCGTTGTCCCTGGCCTGAAACAGGCTCCCATAGCTGGAAAATGCCCCGGCAAACACGCCGACAGCCAGCGCCAGAAGCTCCATCGTCAGGAAGTACAGTGCCTCCTGCCCGGCGGGCAGCAGCAGCTCCCCCAGCGGCCACGCCAGCGAGAAGAAACTGCCCATCACCAGCAGCACGATGCCCCCATACAGCGCTCCGAACGCCAGTCGGCCCGCTCTGGTGCGGTGTCTGCCGGTGCTGGCGCTCCGGACAAGGAAGGCCCCCTGCTCCCGCAGCTGTTTCCGGAACAGAGCGCGGAACAGACATCTGGTCTCAGTGTCCATCCTGCACCCCTTCCAGCTCCAGAAAGACCGATTCCAGCGAAGCATCGCCCCGCACCTCGGCCATGGAGCCAGCCCGCACGAGCCGCCCCTGCCGGAGGATGGCCACCTGGTCGCAGAGCTTTTCGGCCACTTCCAGCACATGGGTGGAAAAGAAGATGGCCCCGCCTGCATCGCAGAAGGCCCGCATGGTCTGCTTGAGCTGGCGGGAGGCCAGCGGGTCCAGCCCCACGAACGGCTCATCCATCAGGATGAGTTTGGGCGCGTGGAGCAGTGCCGCCAGAATGGCCAGCTTCTGCTTCATGCCGTGGGAGTAGGAACTGATGGGCTGGCCCAGTGCTTCGGTCAGCGCAAAGCGCTCGCCGTACACCCGCACCCGCTCGGCGCGGGCAGCCTCGCGGACGCCGAACACGTCCGCAATGAAATCCAGATATTGGATACCGGTCATGTAGCCATAAAGAGCCGGGTCATCCGGCAGATAGGCCAGCTGACGCTTGGCCGCAAGCGGGTCGTCCCGCATGGAACAGCCGTTCACCCGCACCTCGCCGCGATCCGGCTGCAAGATGCCGCAGCAGCATTTCAGGGTGGTGGTCTTGCCCGCCCCGTTCGGCCCGATGAAGCCGAAGATCTCTCCCGGCCGGATGGTCAGTGTGAGGTCATCCACCGCCGTTTTCTCGCCGTACTGTTTGGTCAGATGCCGGATCTCCAGCATTCGGATCTCTCCTTTCGGTCTTGACGCGCTCCTGTTTGATAGCCAAATCGTATCATCCGCGGAAGTGCCTGTCAAGCATTTCGGCGCAAGTCGGGATGCAAAAGCGGCACCAGCCCGCAAAGCAGTTTTGCTTTACAGACCGGTGCCGCTTTCTATTCATTTCAGGACTGCGACATTTTTGATGCCGTATCGTGCAAAAAGTTTCAGTGCTGCCGGGCCGATGCGTTCCCCGCTCACCACGATGGGGATCGCCGGCGGGCAGGAGACGGTGGGCATCGCGCAGATGCGGCCCAGCGCCGTTTCGGCGGGGATCAGCTCCTGCGGGGCGAACACCGCCTGCCGCACGGTGCAGACCGGCGCAGCCTCCGCCGCCAGTTCCGTGAAGACATCCGCTTCCGGTTCCGGCAGAGCCGGGGCCGACGGCAGAGCCGCGCAGAGCCGTGCCACTGCCGCTTCCAGCCGCTCATAATCCTGCGCCGGGTTTTCGGGGGTGAACATCAGCACAACATAGCGCGGGTCGGCATATTCGCACTCGATGCGTTCCTGCCGCAGAGCCTCGGCCAGCGCGGTGCCGGTCATGCCCAGTGTAGCAGCATCCAGCGTGAGTTTGAGCGGCTCACGGGCGGGGTCGTCCACCGCCAGCGGGAACGGACAGCCTGCCGCAGCGGCCTGCTCGTTCAGCACCCGGCGCATCCTGGTCAGCTGCCCGCAGCAGGAGTAGAGCCGCAGCGGATACCCCTCCGAAAGATACCGGTTGCACCGGTCGAGGGATTGCAGGATCAGATAAGACGGGCTTGTGGATCCGAACAGCGCCAGTGCATTGCGGACTGCCGTTTCCTCCTGCACGGGCGCTTTCGGCCCCAGATGCAGGTAGGCGCCGCCGGTGAGGACAGGCAGGGTCTTGTGCCCGGAATCGCAGCACATCGCCGCCCCCAATGCAATGGGGTGGCGGCTGCCGCCCACCAGAAAGTTCAGGTAGGCACCGTGGGCATTGTCCACCAGCAGCGGCACACCGTGCGCATCGCAGACCCTTGCAAGGGCCGCGATGTCCTGCATCCCGCCGAGGTAGTCCGGGCTGGTGAGGTAGACGCCGAAGGGGGGCTTCCCCTGCCCGGCCAGCCGGTCCAGCGCAGCGGCAAGCTGAGCTTCGGTCACGGGGCAGCTGTACAGCGCCCCGGCCGCGTCCGGCGCGGGCCAGAGCCACTGGATGTCAAGATCCAGCAGCGCGGCTGCATAGAGCAGCGCTTTGTGGGCGTTGCGGGCCGCCAGCAGCACCGGGCGCTGCCCGGCGGGGGCCGCCTGCATCGCCAGGCAGAGCATGGCCCGGATGCACTGGGACGAGCCCTCTGTGCTGTAATAGGTATGCACCGTGCCGAACAGCCGGGTAGCGTTGGCTTCGCTCTGGGCAATGATGCCATCGGCCTCGTACAACTCATCCGCGCCCCGGATCTCGGTGATGTCCAGCCCTTCAAACCCCAGCAGGGCCTGCCCCTTATGGCCGGGCATGTGAAGGCGGGAAGTCCCTGACTTTGCGTAGTTCTGCACAAAATCCACAATAGGCGTGGTCGTGCTCATTCGCAGGCTTCGCCGTCGGCGCAGGCGTTGCAGGTAGAGCCCAGCTCAATAGGCACCTCGATGCCCTTGGCGGCAAGTTCCTGATTCTCGGCTACTTTGATCATGATGGCGCACTCCATACGCTTTTTGAACAGCTCGCAGCCGTACTCGTACACGCCGGTAATGCTGCCGGTGGCATGGTAGGAGTTGGCAGCGCAGCCGCCGGAGCAATACAGCTTTGCCCAGCAGTCCTGACACTCCTTGCGGGCGTAGGCGTTGCAATGCTTGAACTCATCGCGCACGGCAGTGTTCGTAACGCCCTTCCAGATATCGCCCATCAGGTACTTGGGGTCGCCCACAAACTGGTGGCAGGGGTACAGATCGCCCCAAGGAGTAACAGCCATGTACTCCGTGCCGGAGCCACAGCCGGAAATGCGCTTGTAGATGCAGGGGCCGCCGGTGAGGTCGATCATGTAGTGGTAGAAGGTAAAGCCGCGGCCCTCGCGGTTGCGCTTGATCATTTCCTTGGCAAGGATCTCGTACTGTTCCTTCAGGATGGGCAGATCTTCCTCGGTCAGGGCACTGGGGTCGCCAGGCTTAGACACCACAGGCTCCATGCTCAGCTCAGTAAAGCCGAGGTCGGCCATGTGGAAGATATCGTTGGTGAAGTCGGTGTTGTAGTGGGTGTAGGTGCCGCGCATGTAGTAGTTCTTGTCGCCGCGCTTCTTCACGAACTCCTGGAACTTGGGCACGATGGTATCGTAGCTGCCATGGCCTGCATAGTCCTTGCGGAAGCGGTCGTTGACCTCTTTGCGGCCATCCAGACTCAGAACGACGTTGTGGCACTCCTTGTTGCAGAAATCGATCACATCGTCATCGATCAGCATACCGTTGGTGGTCATGGTAAAGCGGAAGTTCTTGTTGTGGATCTTCTCCTGCTCACGGCAGTAAGCCACCAGCTTTTTGACCATGTCAAAATTCATCAGCGGTTCGCCGCCAAAAAAGTCCACCTCAAGGTTGCGGCGGGTGCCGGAGTTTTCGATCAGGAAGTCCATGGCACGCTTGCCCACTTCAAAGCTCATCAGCGCACGGTCGCCCTGATAGCGGCCCTGCGAAGCAAAGCAGTAGGAGCAGTTCAGGTTGCAGGTGTGTGCAACATGCAGGCACAAGGCCTTGACCACGGTGTTGCGGTTTTTAAAGTCGAAAGCCATGTCGGCGTAGGTATCGGGGCTCCACAGCTTGCCCGCCTGTTCCAGCGCGGCCACATCCTCCAGGCACTGGCGCAGGTCGGCCTCGGTCACGTCGGGGCGGTCGCCGTACTTTTCGAGCATGGCCGCTACGATTGCATCGGCGGAGCGCTCCTTGTACAGAGCGATGACGTCATACGCCACATCGTCCACTACATGCACCGAGCCGCTGCAGGTGTCCAGCACGATGTTATAGCCGTTCAATTGATACTGGTGTACCATTTTACTCTCCATTCCAATTATACAAAAAAATGCCGCCCGGCAAAGGCGGCAGGGGGTTGCAAAAATTACTTGTTGCTGTTCTCGCACTGCTGGTTAGCCACGCCGCAGGAGGTCTTGCAAGCGGACTGGCAGGAAGTCTGGCACTCGCCGCAGCCGCCGGTCTTAACGCTCTTGGTCAGGTCACGAGTAGCAATGGTCTTAATACGTTCCATAATAGAAAACCTCTCTAGCTCAAAAGATTTGATGCGCAGAACCACCCACGCACGATATTACCTTTGTGTATAATACCACGGGCCGGGCTGGATGTCAAGATTTTTGTCACAGTTTGGCGGGAAGCGTCATCCTTCGTACAACTTCTCCGTCACCTTCGGTGACACCTCTCCTTGTAGGAGAGGCTTTGGCATTCCGCAGACTTCGCCTCTTCGGGAGAGGGTTCATCCTCCCATCGGCTGATATTTCTGCAAAATAGTATGCAGGCCAAGCTCCCGCGCCTGAGCCAGCAGATAGCGGTAGCGGCACAGCAGAGCCTGCCGCTCGTAGATGTGCTGTTCGATGAGGTCGGTGTCCACCTCCAGGTCGAACATCATCTCGTTCTGGCGCAGGCAGAACAGGCACTCTTTCAGCTCCTCTTCCAGTTCTGGGTGATAGCGTTCGTGCTCCGTATCCCGCGGGATGCGGTCGGACAACAAGGTTTTTTCTTTTTGCGCAGACTGTGCCATCGTAGTTCCTCCTCTTTGTGCATCTTTGCTTCTACTGATTTCCAGTATATGCAAAGAGAGTGAGAAGGATGACGGTTGATGGAGTCCTACCATAAGAAATCGTCTACCTCCCCGATGACTCTGCCCCATTGCTCTGACATTTCAATTCAAAATGTTCCGCGAAAGACCGTCTCTTTTCAAGATTTTGCAAAAAAGTTTGAAAAAGCGCTTGACAACTCCGGGCTTTTCCCGTATAATAGCACACGTTGAGCGGCTCACAAGCCAAACAGCAAAGCAGATCTTGGGGATTTGCATAGTGGTAGTGCGGTAGACTCTGACTCTACTTGTGGGAGTTCGATTCTCTCATCCCCAACCAAAAAGAACCAGTCGAACATGTTCGGCTGGTTCTTTTTCTCTTTGTTTCCCCTATGAACAGAAGTGCTCCGCTTTCAAGATTTACAGCATCTGTACAGAAGCCGCAAATCGAGACAGCGGAGCACTTTATTTTATGGTTTTGTGAAACGTTGTTCGAACAGCAGAATCAAGACCATCCTGCCAATTCCTCACCCTTTGGGAGAGGTGGCATTGCGAAGCAATGACGGAGAGGGTCAGTAGTTCAGACCGAACCCGCTGCGGTAATAGTTGCCGTCGGCGTCACAGTAAGCATAGCTGCCGCCGCGCACCCCGGCGAGGATGGCCGGGTCGATATACAGGTCCTTATCGTAGCCGGGCACATCGTTAGGCGAAGCGCAGATCTCACGCACCACACCGTCGATCTCCTGCTCGGTGATGGCGATGACGGCGGGGTCGGACACCATGGTCAGGCTCAGCTTGCCGGTGGGGGCAAAGTCGCCGCTGATGACGTCCACCTGTGCGTTCAGGGCGTTGTTCAGCGCCACCGTGCTGACGGTGTACTGGATGGTCAGCGCGTCGCAGTAGGGTTCCAGCTTGTCCAGCAGCCAGGGGTTGTTCACCACGCAGGTGCCCACGACCTTGCCGCCGCGCGCATGGATGGCATCGGCCAGCTCCCGGATCTTCTCGACGTCCTTCAGGGTGGTCACCGTGACCTGCTTGCCGGTCTTCTTCTGGCTCTTGTTGGTCTCGCGCTCGTCGGTGACGATCTCACCCATCTCAATGACGGGCATGGCGAACTGGTAGAACACCACGCCGTTGCTGATGGGCCACACGTGGAGGTACAGCACATCGGCCTCCTCCGGGGTGGCGACGACGGTGTAGCCCTTTTTCTCGAAGGCCTCCGCCAGTGTCTTGCGCAGCGCCTCGTCGGCATTGGCAGAGCCCAGACCGGCACCCATGGCCTGTGCCATTTTGGCAAAGCCGGAGTCCACGCCCTTGAAGGTGACGATGCAGACTTTCTTCTCTTTGGCCAGCGGCAGAACACCGCCGTGGTTTTTGACCAGAACGACGGCCTTCTGGTTGGCTTCGTAGGCCTTCTTCTTGGCACCATCGAAGTTGTCCTGCCGGGCCTGGTCGGCCTGGTCGGGGTCCAGATAGGGGTTGTCCACACGCTTGGTGCGGAACAGGCTCAGCAGACGATTGTAGCTAGCGCGGTCGAGGTCGGCCTTGGGCAGCAGACCGTCCTCCACTGCCTTGATGATGTTCTCCGGGTCGGTGTTGCCGCCGATGACATCGGTACCGGCGGAAATGGCCTTGGCGTAGCGCTGGGGCACCGTCAGGTCCTCCACGCCGTAGATCTGCACACTGGTGATGCCGGAGTCGGAGTTGATGTAGCCGTCAAAGCCCATCTTTTTGCGGGCCAGGTCGGTGAGCAGCTCCTTGCTGTATGCGCTGGGCACCGCCTCGGTGCTGGTCACCTCTCCCCGGTAGGTCTGGGGCACGGCGCGGCCATCAGCGGCGATGCGGGAGTAGTCGGGCATGATGGAAGATGCCTTGTGGTCGAAGGCGCGCTGGAACGGGGGCAGATGGTACTTTTCCATCGAGCCGGGGGTGCGGTAGATACGCCACTGACCGATGGGCACATGCGGCTCGAAGCCGTTCTCGGAGGGGGCATCGCCGGGGAAGTGCTTGACCGTCAGGACGACCGAACCCTCGTTCAGGCCGTCGTCGCCGTTCTGGTAGCCCTTGATGAGGGCTTCGGTGATGTCGCTTGTCACATCGGTGCGCTCGCCGTAGGTGCCGTTGGTGCGGGGCCAGCGGGGGTCGGTGGCCACGTCCACCTGCGGGCCGTACATGATGTGCAGGCCCTCGGCCTTCATCATCTTCCGGTCCGTGTCGGCCATTTCATAGACGAAATCTGCGTTGCCGTCTCCCAGCACCGCTGCACCGATGCCCAGAGAGTCCGGGTAGCCGATGTTGATGGGGTTGGTGTGCAGAGAGTACGGAATCGCCACGCCTCCCTTGCAGGCTTCGTATTCCAGCATCTGGGTGCCCGCATTGTGGTACAGTGCCACCATACCGGCCTCGCAGTGCATATCGCCGCGGTAAACGCCCGCCGTGATGTGCTTGTCCAGCACATCAGCGTCATCAATGCTCATGGTCATGCCGGGCAGCGGGCCGGGGATGGGCTTTTCGTCCGGGTCGTGGTGCTTGTAGATCTTGGACATTTCCAGCTTGCCATCGGCCCCAGTGGCCGCAGCGCGGGTGGGGGCCACCGGGGTGTTGAACAGGGTGTTCAGCACAAGGCCAGCCTGCTGGTCCAGGCGCAGATGGGCCACCATATCCTTTGCGCGCTCTTCGGGGCTGAGCCGCCAGTCCTTATAAGGGGCCAGCTCGCCGCTGTTGTCCATATCCTTGAAGTACAGGCCGTCCCTGACGATGACGCCGCAGGTGGTCACACCGATGTCGGGGCCATTTTCGTTGTGGAAGACCACCGGCTCCAGGTAACGGTCGGTGATGCTCTCCCCCGCTTCCAGAGCATAGGGTGCCGGAATGACGCCGTCGCGGGCGTCGGCCCACTGGGCAGCGCTGGTGTATCGAATCTCCATCTTGTTTCTCCTTTTTCGTGCGCGGGAATGCGCAGCTGATATATCACTTGTTCTTTTTTATTATACCCCACGGCCCAATCGTTCGCAAGCGAACAACCCGTGCTTTTTCTGAATTTCAGCATTGCTCACAAGGAACGTTCCAGGAATCTATGCAATTCCCCGAACCAGCGCAGCGTGTCCCCGCGCTCGGTCCGCTCCGCCGGGCACAAAAAGAGACCGCTGGCTCCGTCAATAACGGAAGGAGCACAGCGGTCTCTCTCGGTTCAGGGCATTACCAGATCATCTGGATGCGGCCTGCGCCGTAGGGATTCTCGTAATCCAGCAGATAGCCCGGGTAATCGGCCAGCGGGCTGTTGGCACTGGAAAGGTGCGGCAGACCGTTTGCATCCACGCCGCCGAACATGGCTGCGTAGCTGGACATGACGAGGTAATCCTCAGACACATAGTCCTTGATCAGCTCTGCGCCATCAAACATGGCAAAGCCATCGCCCAGATTGCGCAGAGTGTAATTCATACCGGCCAGCGCATAGGTGGCGTTCGGGTCCAGAGGCTTGTATGTGCCGGTGGTCTTGTCGTAGATCTCCACATTCGAAACACGCGGGGTCGTAGCACTGCCAATCCAGACATTCTTCTCGTCGGTCTGCACGGTGTTGGGGACCATGACGTGGATCTCATACTTGGCACCGGCAACCTGCAGGAAACCGCCGTTCTCCTTGCCCTCGGCACCGGCGAAGCGGGCACCAAATTCGAGGGCGTCCAGGATCTGCTTGCCGGTGACAGACATCAGACAGGCCACATTGCCAAACGGGCTGACCTGCTTGCAGGTCTTGAAGGTCCAGTAGCCGGCTTTCTCATCGGCGCGGATGCCGCCGCCGTTCATGATAGCGATGTCACAATGCAGCTGTTCCACCTCATTGAAGTAGGAGTAAATGCCGTCGGCCACGAAGTCGCCGAGATTCGTCTCTGCCATGCGGATGCGGCGCTTGCCAGTCTCGGGGTCGGAGATGTAGAAGTTCGTATCGGCAACAGCGATCTTCTCACCCAGCATGTCGTCCACTGCGCTCACCCACTCGCTGGTGGCAGCGGCCACAGCGGCGTCTGCGCCATCGTAGCTGGGCAGCAGCTCGGTGGTGATGGAGCCATCGGCACCGATGGTCATCTTGCCGACATTCTTGAAGTAGGAGCCGGTCTGGGTCAGGGCGACAGCCTTGCCGGAAGCATCGGTCACCTGCTTATTCTCCATCACGGTGTGCGAATGGCCGTCGATGAATGCATCGAAGCCGGAGGTGTGCTCGATGACTTCCTTGCTGGTCCAGGGCGAAGAGGAAGGATCAACGCCCAGATGGCCCAGACCAATGATAGTTGTTGCACCCAGCAGCTTTGCCTTGTCGATGGCCTTCTGGACAGCCTTGTACAGCTTCTGGCCATCATCGCCGCCGAGGATGTCATAGATGTACTTGGTCTGGCTGGCGTTCATGAAGTAAGCCGGAGTAGACTTGGTGAAGGTCTCGGGCGTGGTGATGCCCACAAATGCGATGACGCGGCCGCCGATGGTGAAGATCTTGATGCTGGGCAGCACCTTCAGGCCGGTGCGCAGGTCCACCCAGTTGCAGGAAACATAGGGGAAAGCGGCTTCCTTCATGGCTGCCTTTGCACGGGCCATGCCGTAGTCGAATTCATGGTTGCCGGGCGTAGCCAGGTCGTAACCGGCCTCGCTCATCAGCTTGATGATGGTCTCGCCGTCATCCATGGAGCCATAGGCCGTGCCCTGGATGTGGTCGCCGGCGTCCACCAGCAGAACGTTCTGGCCAGCGTCCACATAGCTCTGCTTCAGTGCAGCGATGCCGGCATAGGTCAGTTCGGGGGATTTCTTGTCGATGTAGGTGTGCACATCGTTGGTGTAGAGGATGGTAACAGCCGACTTTTCGCCCAGGAAGCAATTGGTCTCTTCGGCCGATGCGGCGGGTGCGCCGAGGGAGACTGCGGTCAGTGCAGTGGCAGCTCCGGCAGCCTTGAGGAAGCTGCGGCGGGAAATGAACTGTTTCACAGGAAATGACCTCCTTCAATTTACGGTACTCTCTTTTTGCGGCCTCTCTGCCGCCGCCCGCACAAAAGCTCCCCAACGGGGAGCCGTGGTGTGCAGCGCAGCCGCAGCGAGGTCTGCATTTCTGGATTAAGCATATCACAGAATGCCGCTCCGGGCAAGAGAAAACTGTAAAATCCGCGCAAATCCTTTTCACGAAAGTCGTACTATTTTGGAAATTTTCCGTAAAATCATACGAAAAAGGGCCGGGCCCTGCATCCTGTCTCAGGGTGCAGAGCCCGGCCGCATTCAGGGGGAGGTCCAAACTGGATCGGAGGAGACGTTTGAGAAAACGCCTTAAATGGCGTTGTATTCCTTGAGGAATTTCTCAAGGTCGGTACCCTCGATCTTCTTGAGCACTTCCTTGAGGGCCACCCTCTGGATGAAGGGCAGGTCCATATCGGTGATCTTCTTGCCGTCGCGCAGCTTGACCGTTGCATCGATCAGGGCACGTACATCATAGGTGCTGCCCCAGACCTCAGGCACACCACGGTCGATGTCCAGCAGGGTGTACACAGCTTCCATACCGGTGCGCATGGAGTATTCGGTGGTGAAGATGGTGTCACGGCCGGTCTCGGCGAACTGACCCAGGAAGGCAAAGTTGACAGCACCCTCCGGCACGATATCAGGACGGTCGCCCATCGCACGCGGCATAAAGAATGCATCGATATACGGCATCATGACCGGGATGGTGTTGGCACTGTGCTCGGCCAGCTCGGCGATGTCCTCAGTGGGAACGCCCAGATGGTACAGCCACTCCATGCAGATCTCACGGCCGGTGCAGTCGCGCATGGCCTTTTTGACGTAGTTGCCGGGCTTATCACTGAACAGGCCGTAGACCCAGACGCACAGCTGGTTCTTGGGCTGGTCTCGGAACTGCTGCTGACGGTTCAGCGTCCAGCTGAGCAGCCAGTTGGAGTCCTTAACGGTGACGATGCCGCCGGTGACGGTGTGGCCACTGAACGGGTCACGCTTGCAGATCTTCTGGATATACTGTGGGATTTTGTCGTCCAGCGTAGTGATGGTGGCGCTTTCCCAGTTGGAATGTTCGGGGTCGGAGCAGAACTTTTCAGGATTGCCGAATGCAGGGTCCTGTGCAGCGATCTTCTTCCACAGATCCCAGCCGTTGCCCGGCTTGATGGTGGGATCAAAGCCTGCTGCCTTGTCCTGTGCGCCCATCGTGCAGCTTTCCACGCAGCCGCCGTTGGTGATGAACAGCAGATCATTTTCGGTCAGGTCAATGGTGCTGATCTCACCTGCGTGCTCCACAACCACGCTGCTTGCCTGCTTGCGCTTGCCATTGATCTCAAATTTCACGTCCACGACCTTGGTCTCATAGTGGAACTGCACGCCGTGGTCCTTCAGGTAAGTGACCATGGGCAGGATGATAGATTCATACTGGTTGTAGCGGGTAAAGCGCAGGGCAGTGAAGTCCGGCAGACCGCCGATGTGGTGGATATAACGCTTGAGGTAGAGCTTCATTTCCAGAGCACTGTGCCAGTTCTCAAAAGCAAACATGGTGCGCCAGTACAGCCAGAAGTTGGAGTTCAGCACTTCATCATCAAAGAAATCGGTGATCTTCTTATCCTGCAGCTGCTCGTTGGGGGTGAAGAAGAGCTTCATGATCTCCATAGCACCCTTATCAGACAGGCCAAACTTGCCATCGGTGTGGGCATCCTCGCCGCGGTTGACGGTAGCACGGCACAGTGAATAGTTGGGGTCTTCCTTGTTCAGCCAGTAGTACTCATCCAGCACACTGGCACCCTCGGTCTCCAGAGACGGAATGGAGCGCAGCAGATCCCACATGACCTCGAAGTGGTTATCCATCTCGCGGCCACCGCGCATCACGTAACCGATATCGTATTTGTAGCCGTCGCAGGCACCGCCGGGGATGGGGTCTTTCTCAAACACATGCACATGCTCGCCCTTCATCTGGCCGTCACGCACCAGATAACATGCAGCTGTCAGTGCGGCCAGACCGGAACCAATGATATATGCAGATTTATGATCGACACCCTCCGGCTTTTTAGGAGTTGCAAATGCTTCATAGTTGCCACTGGAATAGTACATAACGCAAACCTCCTGAAGTTTTGGTTCTTTCCGGGCGGCATTCCCGCTCGCCCTTTCGTTGTGCTTAGTATAACCCATCCCCTGTGACAGAACAACATACAAAAGATGACCAGTGTATAAATTTTATACAAAAACCAACCTTTGTCGGAAATATGGCGAAAGTGTGAAGCGCAAAAAAGCTCCCGCCTTCCTGTGACAGAAGACGGGAGCGGATGAAATCCGTTTGGGTTACTGTTTTGCCTCCGGGGCGACCTCAAAGTCGATCTTGCCCAGGTTCACATCCGCACGCACAATGGTGATCATCATGGTGTCGCCCAGACTCCAGTTCTTGCCGGAGACGGGGTCGGACAGGCGGATGCCCTCGGTGAGCATGGTACCGGAGGGGATCAGGCTGGAAGCCGGCACAAAGCCCTCCACGCCATTGTCCAGCTCAATGAACAGGCCGCGCTGGGTCACGCCGGAAATGCGGCCCTCGTAGCACTCGCCCAGATGGCGGCGGGCATACTCGGCCTTGTAGCAGTCCTCAGCCTTGCGCTCGATCTGCATTGCAATGATCTCGCGCTCACTGGACTGCTTGCTTGCCTTCTCGGCAAAGTCGCTGTAGCGCAGCACCATGGTATCCTTATCCATGCCCTTGAGCTGGGCGGTCATGATGCGATGGATGGCCAGATCCGGATAGCGGCGGATGGGGCTGGTGAAGTGAGCGTAGTCCTTCAGCACCAGACCGTAGTGGCCCTTGGGTTTTTCCTCATACACAGCCTTGGACATGCAGCGCAGCATACCGGTATTGATGATCTGCTCATACGGGCCGCCGCGCACACCTTCCAGAATGGCGCTCAGCTCCTTGGGGGTGGGCACATCCTTGGCAAAGTGATCATTGATGCCGCAGGCCTGCAGCAGAGTGTGCAGACGCTCCAGCTTTTCAGCATTGGGTTCCTCGTGCACACGGTACACGAAGGGGATCTGCTTCACGCGGGCAAAGTGGGCAGCGCACTGGTTGGCCAGCAGCATGAACTCTTCGATCATAGCTTCGCTCTCGCCGGAGGTGCGCTTTTTCACATCGATGCAGTGGCCGTCCTCGTCGAGGATCAGCTTCACCTCGCCGCTCTCGATATCCATGCAGCCGCGCTCCTTGCGCAGGCGGGCGCGGTGGCCGTACAGCTCCTTCATGGCGGGCAGCTGGCTGAGCACTTCATGGTACTTGCCCTTCAGCTCGTCGTCAGCACTGCCGGCCAGCAAGGCATTGATCTCGGAGTAAACACCCTTGACGCGGCTGCGGATGACCGACTTGACAAAGCGGTAATCGATCAGGTTGCCATCCTTATCCAGATGCATCAGGCAGGAGAAGGCCAGACGCAGCACGCCCTCATTCAGGCTGCAGATGCCGTTGGAAAGCTGCTTGGGCAGCATGGGCACCACCTGATCGGCATAGTAGACGCTGGTTGCGCGGTTAAACGCTTCGTTGTCCAGTTCGCTGCCGGGCTTGACATAGTTGGAAACATCTGCAATGTGGACACCCAGCTCAAAGCCGCCCTCCGGGGTCTTGGTCAGGCTGATGGCATCATCGATGTCCTTGGTCTCAGCACTGTCAATGGTGAAGATGGGCAGGGCGCGCAGATCCATGCGGCCCTCGGTGTCCTTTTCAGAGACCTCAGCGTTCTCCAGCTTCTTGGCTTCCTCACGAACCTTATCCGGGAAGCGGCTGCGGATATCCTGCGCATAGAGCAGGGCCTTTGCGCAGCGCTTTGCTTCGTCCGAGCTGCCAAACCGCATGGCAACGCCCACGCGGTGATCTTCCTGCCGATTGCCGCGCTGCAGGATCTCCACGGCCACCTTGTCGCCGTCCTTTGCGCCGCCCTCGCAGTCACGCATCAACTGCATGGAGATGGCCGGGCAGTCGTCCGGCACGAACTTCAAGCGGCCCTCAATGCGGCGGGCAGTGCCCACCAGATCGTTCTTTTCGGTAAGCACCGCGAGGATGGCGCCCTCGTCGCTGCCCTCCACACGGGGGTGCTCAAACTTTTCCACAAGCACCATGTCGCCGGGCATGGCACCGCGGGTAAAACGGCCCGGGATAAAGATATCGCTGGTGCCGTCCTCCAGCATGACAAAGGCAAAATTCTTGCCCAGTTTTACCACCTTGCACAGCAGAGCCTTGTCTGCACGGCCGGAGCGCACCGTAAAGAACACGCCCTGACGCTGGCAGATGACCGCCTCGTGCACCAGCTGATCCACAGCCTCCATCACCTTGCGGTCCGAGCCGCGGTCCCCGCCGAAGCGGGCCTTCAGGTCCTTGACGGTGCAGGGCTGGTTCTGGATGGCATGCTCGATCTTATCGCGTAATGACATAGATTTTACTCCTTAACAACATTCTCAAAATTCTCCAGCGGAATCCTGAGTTTCCCACCTTCTGCCGGAGGCATCCGCACCCGGCAGTGTTTGCCCATCGGGCTTTTCTCATCCGATGCAGACCCACCCGGCCTGTCAGAGGCTCCCCTCAGAAGAAGAGCTGTCCGCAGCGCAGACAGAGAAATTTCAGACAGAAAAACAGCCCCGTCCTTTACACGGGGCTGTGCGCGGGTCCTCAAGCCAGACGGCTGGCGAACACACAGGCCAGGACGGCCACCACGAAGAAGACGACACCGGCGATGCGGGTCACCTTGGCCAGCATCTGGTCGGCAGGGGTCAGCCGTGCGTTGTTTGCGCCGTATGCGCCGCCGTTGATGGCACCGGAAAGGCCCTGACCGTGGGTGTGCTGCATCAGGGTAAGGACGATGATGACGACCGAGGCAGCAAGCAGGATGGCGCCGCCGACGATTTCAATAGCAGACATGGATGGAACGCTCCTTTTATTGTAAATTTGATTGAGACTGCATACAAATACAAGAATATGATAGCATACAACCGCGCAAATTGCAAGATGGACTCTGCCTCATCGGGCCAAATTTTCCAGCATTTCGGCCAGAGCGGCAAAGACTGCGGCGCTGGAATGGGCAGGTTCTGTCTGGGCGTCCTGCAGGACCACGATGGTATACCGGGGCTGTTCCGCCGGAAAAACGCCCGCAAACCAGCTGTTTTTCAGCTCTTCACCCGCCCGGAACTGGCCGGTCTGGGCCGTCCCGGTCTTCCCGGCGGCGGTGGTCTCCGGCAGGGCCGCCTCGCGGCCGGTGCCGTTTGCCACCACGCCCGCCAGCAGACCGCGCAGCGTTTGCGCCGTCTGTTCCGAGACGACCGGCTCCGCCCGCCGGTGGGCCAGCGTTTCCAGCGGCTCCCCGGTCGCCTCGTCCAGCGTGTTCCGCAAAAAGAGCGGCATCCGCCAGGTGCCGGTGACCAGCGCGTTCAGCATCCCGGCCACCTGCACCGGCGTTGCCAGCAGCTCCCCCTGCCCGAAGCAGAAATTTGCATAGGCCCCGGACGAGGTCAGGGCTTCCGCCGTTGACAGGATGCCCGCCGCCGTGCGGAAGCGGTCCGTCAGTTCCGCGGCCTGCCCAAAGCCCACCCGCTCAGCCAGCGCACGGACCCGCTCGGCCCCCAGCTGCTGCCCCAGCCGGATAAAATAGCCGTTGCAGCTTTTTTCCAGTGCGGCGGCAAGGTCTACCTCCCCATGCGGGATGCCGCCCGCACAGCGGAACACCTGCCCGTCCACCTCGCACCAGCCGGGGCAGGTGTAGACCAGACCGGTCTCCCCTGCTTCCAGCGCGGCGGCGGCCAGCACCGGCTTGAACACCAACCCCACTGTGTAGCTCTGGAAGGCCCGGTTCAGCATCGGGCTGTCCGCCGCATTCAGGCTGGCAGCCGGGTCTGCCGGGTCATACCCCGGCACACTGACGCAGGCGCGGACTTCGGCGTTTGCGGCATCCAGCACCACGATGCAGCCGGTGGTCATCATCCGACCCGCAACGGCTTCCGCCGCCCGCTGGACCGGCCGGGAAAGGGTCAGCTGGACCCCCACGGCCCCGCTGTCGGTGTGGGTCTGTTCCGGCTCGCTCCGCAGACGCCCCTGCGCATTGACAAGGCAGGTCAGTGTGTCGCCCTCCCCGGTGCCGGAAAGTGCCGCATCAAACGCGGCTTCCAGCCCGGCGGCTCCCCTGCCGTCGCCGTCCACATACCCGATGAGCTGCACAGCCAGCGGCGCGGCTGCATAGCGCACGGCCACCGGCCAGCAGGAAATGCCCAGCGGCGAAACATCACGGTCCACCGTGAGCAGGAACGGAGAGACTGCGTTTCGTTTCTGGTACAGCAGCGCCTGCCCAGCCGCATCGGTACAGGAAAAGAGCCGGGTATAGTTTCCCCGCCGGGCACACAGAGCGCCATCCACTTTGTGCCAAAGCCCGTCAGAAGATGGCCCTCGCAGTCGTAGAAATTGCCCCGCCGTGCCGGGAGCGCCAGCGTCACCACGCTCTGCGCCGCCGCGCGGGCTGCATAGTCCGCGTGGGAGCACAGCCAGTACAACCGGCAGACCACCGCCGCAAAACACCCCACCAGCAGCGCATACAGCGCCAGCACCCGCCGTCCGGACATAAAAACGCCCCCTTTGGCCTTTTGAAACAGTGTGGGCCAGACAGGGGGCGTTGATGCGGTCATTCGCAGATCTTTTTCACGAGCTCTGCCGCGCGGGCAGCGTCCTCGGCGGTAGCTGTTTCCGCATAGCGGGCGCGGAGGTAAATTTCGCGCAGTTCGGCCTCGGCAACGTAGTCCATGCCGGAGGCACGGCCCATGATGTCCAGGCTGGTATCTCCGCGCAGGATGGTCAGGCCGTGGGCCTCGCAGTAGTCGAGATAGGCCCGGTATTCCCGCCGGACACGGGCGTTCGGGCTAAGGAAGAGCCCCGGCCACCGACGGCGGGTGCGCAGGGAGGTCCGGCGTTTCGTCATCGGGGCAGCACCGGTCGGTTCCGCCGCGCGGCCCCGGCGCAGGATGTGCCGCACCGCTAAAATCAGCAGCACCGCCGCAAAGAGCACCGCCACTCCGGCCAGCACCCGTGGGCCGTCCATCAGCAGGCCGCTCTCCTCGCCGATGGCGTCCCGGACATCGCCCGCTCTGGATTCATACAAATCGCCCATTGCGACCTGCCGGTTTGCGAACAAGGCCAGCACCCACGCAATGGCATACCACAGCTTTTGGAACACCACGACGATGCCGTAGGCCACCACATTGTTCAGCACCAGTTGCAACACCGGCACCAGCAGCTTGAAATACACCGCTGCGGCCAGAGCTTTCACCCCGTTCATCACGGCGCTGCGGCTGAGCAGAAAGGCCGCGCCGCTCAGCGCCGCCAGAAGCCCGCCGGATATCAGCAGGTAGGATGGCGCACTATACACCTCCGGGTCCTGCCGGGTCGTCCGAGTAAACCAGACCAGCGCAAGCGCCGCCGTGATCGCCATGGGCAAGGCTGTGGTCAGCACCGCGTCTGCGTTCCACAGCAGCATCGCCGCACCGAACAGCGGCCAGATGCGCAGCAGCCAGCGGAACCGCTCCCCCTGCTGCACTGCGGAAAGGCCGAACTCTTCCCGCACCGCCAGCAGCGTCACATAGCACACCGCCGGGAGATAGACGAGCTGATCCGCCCGTGCAGGCAGAAACGGCAGCGCCGCCGCACTGGCCAGCGCCAGCACGGTGCGCAGGGAGGGATTTCCCCGGAAACAGGCCGCCGCCGCAAAACAGACAGCGGGCCAGAGAAGCGCCCAAATTGTGGGATGCCCGCCGAAGCCTGCCGCAAAAAAGCCTGCAAAGGCGTAGTAGAACGCGAGGTCGCCCAGGATGCGGAGTCCATGCAGTGCTATCATACCGGTCCCTCCTCTCCGCGTTGTTGCACACATTCCGGCGTGAGGACCAACAACTGGACCCCTGGCATCGGGTTCAGGCAGGCGCGGGCCTCTGCTTCCGGCTCTGTGGTCAGGAAGATGCAGCTCGTCTGCTCCTGCGCGTGATAATACCGGGCGCAGAACTCCCGGCAGGGCTGGGCGGTCTGCCCGGTGGCGCGGCCCAGCATTTCCAGCATGCGGCGGAAATGTTCTGGTCCGTACCCCTGCGGCACTTCCAGCGGCTTTTTCCACTCGTCGCCCGCCGTCACGGTCGCGTTCATCAGCAGGTCGAACGTTGCATTCAGCGCAAAGCGGTAGGACACCGCCTTTTCTTCCAGCATCCGGCAGACCGTCCGGGCCATGGAGTAGCACCGCTCCACCCGCTCCGGCTGGGTATAGCGCGACGAATCCGCATGGACCAGCACCACGACCCGTGGTTCGGTCGTGTAATCAAACTTTTTCACCATCAAGCCCCGCCCACGGACGCTCTGCTTCCAGGAGATGGCCCGCATCGGGTCGCCGCTGGTGTACTCGCGATAGCCTGCCGTCAGGATGGGGTCTTCGTAGAGGTAGCGGTTCACCGAGATGCCGCCCAGAAAGCCGCCCATCAGGCCGTCCAGTTCCGGCAGGTCGCACTCCCTGGGTGGAACGACGAGCTCATGGAAGCCCCTCTCTGTGCGGGATTGCGTCTTCAGGCCCAGCAGGTCGCCGCCGATCAGCTGTAGCGGCTCCAATACATAGCGGCCCCGCTGCCCGACGCGGACCGCGACTTTGAACGAAGCCTCCTGCTGCGGACGCAGCCAGGCCGTGCACCGCACAGTGTGCCCCTGCCCGGCGCAGTCTCTGGTCAGGTGGTCCATGCTGCACGGGGTGAGCTCCCGCCCCAGATGGAGCCGCAGGGCTGCAAATGACTTCCAGTGGGGGCCGCTGTTCCGTACGGTCAGCCGCAGGTTCACCGGCTGGTCTGCCTCGGCAAGGAAGTCCTCCGTTTCCAGCAGCCCCTGCAAATCGTCCAGACTGTGGACACAAGACTCCTGTTCCAGCCAGAAGAGTAGCCCCGCCAGCACCAGCGCAAATACGACCGCCGCCATCAGTGGTTCTCCAGCGGAACTTCAACATCGGATAGCAGCTTCCGCAGCCGCTGGGTTGCAGCTTCCGTGTTCATGCTGCCGCCCAGGACCACACGATGGCAGAGCACCGCCGGGGCCAGCCCCTTGACGTCCTCCGGAACAACGTAGTCCCGGCCCTGCAGAGCCGCGTAGGCTTGCGCCGCCTGATACAGCGCCAGCGCACCACGGGTGGACACCCCGCTCACGAAACCGCCCTGCATGCGGGTGGCCTCCACGATGTCCATCAGGTAGTTCTTCACATCGTCGGAGACCTTCACCTCACGGTAAGCCGTGCGGACATAGGCCGTTTCCTCCGGCGTGACCACCGGGTTCAACTGGCTAAGCACCGCCTGCGCCGACGGGCGGGACAGCACTTCCATCTCCTGCTCCCGGTTCATGTACCCCAGTGACAACCGCATGAAAAAGCGGTCCATCTGGGCATCCGGCAGCGGGAAAGTGCCAAAGGATTCCAGCGGGTTCTGGGTCGCCAGCACCATGAACGGCTCAGCCAGGCGGCTCGTCACGCCGTCCACCGTGATCTGCTTTTCCTCCATGGCTTCCAGCAAGGCCGACTGGGTGCGTGGCGTGGCGCGGTTGATCTCGTCCGCCAGCACAAAGTTGGTGAAGAGCGGGCCGGGCCGGAACTCGAACTCGCCGGTCTTCTGGTTGTAGAAGTTGATGCCCGTCAGGTCCGACGGGAGCAGGTCGGGCGTGAACTGTACCCGCCGGAAATCCCCGCCCACAGTCCGGGCAAAAGCGCGCAGAAGCATGGTCTTGCCGGTGCCGGGCTTGTCTTCCAGCAGGACATGGCCTCCGCACAAGAAGCTGACGAGGACTTTTTCAATGATGTCGTCCTTGCCCACGATGACCCTGGCACAGTTGGTGACGACCTTGTCCCGATAGGCGGTAAAAGCTGTTCGTTCCATAACGATACCCCTCTTTATTTTGATGAAACAGGTCTATTATATCACATTTTGCATCAGAGGGGCAGTGATTTGAAAAAAGGAGGCGGAGCCTCCCACATGGGAAACTCCGCCTCCTGCGGTGTATAAATTTGATTGCGCGCGAAGCGGCTTAGTACATGCCGCCCTTCCAAACCACACTTTTGGAGCCGAATCACGCATATCCGGAAACGTAGACTTTTGTAGAATTATCAAGGCCACAAGCCGATTTTTCCAGATTCTCCGTTTTTGCACGATCCACGCTTTTCTACGCAAATCTACGCCACTTACCGGGTGATTGGCGTAAGTTTTGGCGTAAGTTTCGGCGTAAGCAATTCCGCTTCATACGTCGAAAATCACAGGTTGCCGACAATCTGTTCAAAGGCCTTCTCAACTGATTCAAAGCTGCTGTGCGTGTAGACATCCAACGTCACACTGGCATTGGAGTGTCCCATCAGGTATTGCAGGCTTTTTACATCCAGCCCGGCCTGCTGAACATTGGTGCAGAAGGTGTGTCGCAGCACATGAGATGTAATGCGCGGAACAGGTTTGCCGTACGCCTTCTCAAACTTTCCCTGTACGCCACGCATATAGTTTTCCAAGTGCATTGCCACCTTTGGCATCCCGGACTTGTCCAGAAAGAGAAATCCGCTGCAACCATCTACCAACGCTTCCACTTTCGTGGACGCTCTGGCTTTTACTACACGCCGCAGCGCTGCACAAACGGTATCTGTCATGGGAACATTGCGGATACCGCTTTTTGTTTTCGGCGGTGTGACAAAGTAGGGCTTTTCAGCCGTCCGGCAAAGCTGCCGCCGGACATGGATACAGTGCCGTTCAAAGTCGATATCTGCTCGTGTCAGGCCATACAACTCGCTCACGCGCAAGCCGGTTCCCATAAGAATGACGATATCATCATAATAGTTGCCGCCATAGTCTTGAACGAATTGCAGATATTTCTCCTGCTGTTCTCTGGTCAGGGCATTGCGCACATAAGCGTCCTTCGGCACAACATCCGACAGCTTGAACTTGAATGGATTCTTGCGGATGATGTCATCCTCCACCGCCATCTCAAACGCCGGTCTGACAACGCTTTGCAGGATTCCTATGGTGTTTTGCTTGAAACCGCTGTCATGCAGAAACACGAACCAGCCTTTCGCATCGGACAATTTTACCGTTTTGATGGCTTTTTGCCCGAAAGGGTCAGCATGAATCCGCTTGACCGCTGTGTTGTACGACCGAAGTGAATTGGGTTTCAACCCACGTTTCAGGTTCATATAGCGGTCAACCAGATCAGCCACCGTCATCTCTCCGGCGGCGTAGTCGATGCCGTCTGCCAGATCGCGCCACAGTTCTTCCTCTTTTTTCCGCAGCTCTGTCAGGGATTTAGCGTAAATACAACGCCGTTTCTTGTGGATATCGGTATAACGATAGTCGTAGGTGCCGTTTGCTCTCTGGCTTTCGCCATCCTTCAAAACACGGCCCTTGCTATCCTTGCGCTTTTCAGACATTTAGAAACTCCTTTCTGTGAAAAGCGCATATAGGGGTTAATTTTAGTATACCATACCGACCATGCGATTTCCACCGATATCGAATAGAAAAGACGTTGCATCATTCTCAAATAGAATACGCCTGCTCGATAAAGCAATCAAACAGACGGCGCTTGATCAAACGCTTGTTGCCCACCCAAAGGACAAATTTGCACTTATCCTCGTTGGTAATCTCGCGCAGTTTATTGATGCCAATGCCGGAGTAAGCCGCAGCTTCCTCCAGCGTCAAATTGCTCTTTTCCCAGATCGGAACTTGTCGGGACTTGGTCCCTCCATCTTGCTGATGCAAGACCGTTCCGTCGCTTGAAGTCTCCACCGGGGACTTCATTGCTTCGCAAACGCGAACTTCCTTCATAGGCAGACCTCCAATTCCTTGTAACCGAACGCCTGTAACCGGGCAGGAAAACTCTCTTTTTCTGTACGCAGGACATTCGGTGGACTTTATACTTTTTCTTATCTTTTTAAGGTTACATGGTTACAGAAAGAGGAAAACGCAGCAGTCATGCGGCTTTTCCGCCGTAACTAAGGTGTAACCGAACCTGTAACCAGACGTGTAACCGCCATTCATCAGAAGGGAAAGCCCAGCTGCTTAGCTTCTGCATCCGTTATTTCGGAGAAATCTTCAGCCCCGGTTTCGGGGCTGGTTACGCGCTCCCAGCCTTTCTGAACGCCGTACTTCGGGTAACGCTTGGCGGTCTTGTGCGCCTGCCAGCCTTGGATATCGCCGCGCGAAATGCCGGTGTTCATGATCTCGCAGATAGCGCGGGTCTCCCACTCTGCCGGGATATTGGTGTTGCCCAGTGCTTCCGCATAGAGCTGCTTGGAACACACCCTGTCACCCGTGTAGTCCTCCAGAAAGGCATAGATCATGCCAGCCTGTGCATCCTCCTGCATGAAGTCCTGCTGATGGGCTTGCAGCGTTTCCTGCATGGCAGGGCTGAACGCCAGCTTGTAATTACCGCTGTTGTAAATCGTCATGGCTTCTGCCCAGAGCTGGTCGATATAGGTGCGAGATTCCTCCTCATTGTCCAGAATGTGGACTTCGGCCAGTTCCGCATCCACTGGGACAGGGATAAAGCGGCGGTTGCCCGTGCGGTCACGGGGCAAAAAATCCTGCCGATTGGTCGTACCAGCAAAGACGCACTGGCGCAGACGGTCGGCAGGATGGGTCTCGTAGGGGACTTTATAGGTTTCTTTCTGTTTGCTGAGAAAGCTCTTGATTTCCTCGATGCTCTTGGCATTGGCGGTGGCGATCATCTCCGACATTTCGATAATCCAGTGACCTTGCAGCTTGCGGTACACGTTGTCGTCGTCCAGCCGCCGCAGGTCATCCGAGAACCACTCGTCCTTAACGGCCAGCAGCCGAAAAAAGCTGGACTTCCCCGCACCCTGACCTCCCACCAGACAGAGCATGGTCTCAAATTTGCATCCCGGCTGGAACACCCGCTTGATGGCTCCCAGCAGGAAAATTTTCATAGCTTCGCAAGTGTACTCGTCCTCCGCAGCACCGAGGAAATGGTGCAGGACGTGGGCTATCCGTTCCGTACCGTCCCACTTTAGGCCATTCAGGTAATCCCGGATGGGGTGGTAGCGGTTCTCGTTGGCAATGATGCGGATGGCGGATTCAATCTTCTTTTCGCTGAAAATGCCGTACTTCTCCATTTGCCGCAGGATATACTTCATATCGGTGTCGTTCAGCGTCTTACCAGATCTCGGCCAGCCCACAGGCTTTACGATGTCGATGCGCTCACTCAACAGGTTCAGCCGGATGGCATCGGCCAGCACATGGTCGTTCTACAAAATCGTGATGCAGTTCTGGATCGTCCGCTGGATTTCGCCATTGGAGTGCTTGGACAGCATTTCCTTCACATCGGTAATGGTTCGGGGAGCGCGTTCTTCGTTGACTTCTTTGCTCAATAAACATCACCTCGTACTATTATTGAAAACGATTTTTTGACTTCTCGGCGGTAGGCGGTGCAGATGGATTCCGCTGCGCCTGTTCTGCCTGCAAGCGGCTCAGCAGTTGCAGAACGGAATCCCGTGCTTTCTCCTTGACCTGTTCCTTGCCTTTCTGCCGGGCCTCCGGCTTCAGCAGCTTCTCCTGCAAGCGGGCAGCGGTGGTCTGCATGGTCTTGAGAAACTTGTCCAGCACGGTGTCCAACCGATGGGCGGCGTATTCTCTCGTGGTCTGCGGAGCCTTACGTTCCGGGGACAGCACCCACTTCTTCGTGTCCTCGATCATCCGCATATCTTCCTTGCGGGTCTCGGTGCGCACCACGTCGGTCACGACCTCCACCGCCTTGTCATAGGCCGCAGCCGAAACATCTTCCAGCAGGGTCTCCATGTCCGAAACTTTCAGGGTCAGCTTGTCCAGCTTGTTCTGCTGGGCGGCAAGCTGCTCCTTCTGCTTGGCAAGAATGAAGTCCTGCTTTTCCAGATATTTGCGGTTTCCGTACTCCGCTTCTTCCTCCAATTCCAGCCCGTGCCGCTTGGCGATTTCAAATAGCATCTTCCGGCAGGCGGCATCAAAGGTGATCTTGCGGTTGTTGCGGCGGCTGAGGGGCTTGTCCGGGTCGGGCAGCTCGAAGCTCAGTGCTTCCAATGCCTTTTCCTGCTGGGGTGCCACCTCGCCGTACTTGTTTTCGCAGTCGAACACATGACGCTCATGGATGTGGGGAGTGCTTTCATCCAGATGCAATGCCCAGTCCAGCACATGAACATGGTCGCCATACTTGGCTTTGAACGCCTCGATGAACTCGGTGACGATGTTCAGCAAATCCTCCGCCGAAGCGTGTTCATCCAACGTTCCAAGTTGGTAGATGCTCTCCTCCGGGCAGGTCTTGCGGCTGGACAACAGGTCGGGAATGGAGCGGTTGCGCTCTGTGTGCCGGATCTTGGCGTTACGCTCATTCTGGCTTTCGACAAAGGCAGTGTAGTGGGTCTCATAGAATTGCCGTTCCACATCTGAAAAGGTCGCCGCCAGATCATCCGGGTCGGGTGGAGCGAGAGCCGAATGGAAGCCGTGGAAGCAGTCCCAGTAGATGTTGCCCTTGGCTCGTTCCGGGTCGATGTGCTCACTGTTAGCAAGGTTGAAACTGCGGTCATTGTGCTTGGGGTTGTAAGTGCCGTGTGCTCCGGCTCGTCCGTTGTGTCGTGTTAATTTCAGATAGACATCCCTCTTTTCCTATATTTTTTGTACGGTCACTCGTGCGATCAAATCACAGGAGTGATACAGTTCTTCTAAGCAACGGTTCTCGCATTTCAAGACCGTGTCTTGAAATCTTCTCTCGGAATCGAGAGGTAGTCCTTTCAGAAAAGGATTTATGTGTTTGTTATACTGCAAAGAAAGTGACCTACCGCTCCTTCCCTCAGTGGGAGATCATGGCGTTTGTCGCTTTCCGCTTAGAAGAGTTTGCTTTCGCTCTGCAAGAAAAGTATAGCAAAGAAACTCATACTCGAACAGGAACCGAGAGTTCCTAATTTTCGGTGAAAGTAGGAAGCATCGTTCCCATTTCTTGTTGCATCGTTATTCTTTCTTTGCAGAAAATCACTAAGATGCTGCATCTCTGCAATTATTATAGCACCTGAAATCACTAAATTCGTGGGCCTCGTAGGCCTATTATTGGCTCCCTAAGTGAACCTGTTTTGGTTACTTTTTCCTGATTTTGGTATAAGGTTTAGCGGAGGCTTCTTTCATTTCAACAGCTTGCCGGGAGAGTGCGCAGCAGCGGAGCTGCTGGATCTGCCGCCATTTTGCGCCAGATAATACCCAGTAGGATATGACGCACAGCATCATATCACTGGGCAAGGCGTTCCCCCTTGACTCCCTTCAAAGGGCAGCGGTCTCGCCTGTCGGCTCGGTCGGTGCTTCAAAAGGCCGGTGGCCTTTTGAGGTCGCCGCAGGCGACCCGCACCTCTCTGCACTCTTGCTCCGAGCAAGCTGTCCTGAACGGACAGCTCGTCCGGCTCCGATGTAACGAGAACTGACAAATTCGTCCGTTTTCGTAATCGTATAGCACAAAAAAGGCGGCCATCTGCACCCATGCAGACAGCCGCCTTTGGTTTTATGCCGTATTCTATTGGTCAATCTCTGAAAATCTTATCCAGTTCCCTTTCCATGGTGCCCGCCTTGGCAAATTCCAGCGTATCGGCCTGACGGATATGGTGGGCAGTGATGCCGTGATCCTTTGCAAAGCCCAGAATGTAGCTGATGGCAATGCGGTAGATGATCTCGGTCGGGGCAAGCCCATAGACCTGCTTGGCAAAGATATGTTCCAGCCGGGCGTTATCGTCCGGGAAGGCTTGCCGCATCTTCTCGCTGCGGTAAAGGCGCTTGACGATTTCCGTAATGTACAGGCCGGACTTCATGTAGGGGTCTAGGAAGGTCTTGCCGGGGTCATCGAAGCAGCCGGGGTTTTCCTGCTCCAGCAGGTCCACCATCTTTTTCACCACCCACTTTGGGGTGAAGATCTGGTTAGTCTTCTGAGGCGGGATGTAATCGAAGATATCCTCGGTGCGGCTCTCATCAAAGTAATCCGCCAGCCTGACCTTCAGGCTCAGGAATTCCTTCACCGAATCGTCAAACACCACCGGGTCGAACAGGTGGCCTGCAAAGTGTTCCTCCTGTCCGGTAGTCTGGTTGATGTACGGTCCGCCGTCCCGCAAAAAGCGGAACTGTTCCAACGTGATGCTGGTGACCTCCTGAAAGACCTTGTCCGGGATGATTTGGTCAAAATTTGCCAGCGTCACAGTCTCGTCGCCGTAGGCCATGAGGAAGGACGGGATGGTGCGGGAAAAGCCCCGCAGATGGTCACGGACGGTGTCCTCGTAGCCCTTTTTCTCCTGCTCCTTCTGGTTGGTCTCCACGGTGCGCACGATGGTCTGCTGCATTTCCTGCGCCGTCTGCTGGATGGTGGATTGCAACGTCTCCATCAGGGCGGCGGTGCTCTGCTGCTGCTTTGCATCAAATTCCCGGTTCACCTGCTGGCGCTGCTGGGCAGTGGTGCAGCTTTGCAGTTGCTGGGTGCGCTGGGTCTCCAACTGGCTCTGGTCGATGCGGTAGTTGTCCACCACCTTGTTCACCGCCACGTCCATTTTTGCTTTGGCGGCGCTCTCAAACCGCTTCTGGTCAGACAGCTTCAGATCCCGCCCATACTCCTGCTTTGCCTGCTCCACCATGGGGGTGATGATCTCCTTGGTGATGCTCTTTTTCAGGGGTTCCAGATGCTCTTCTTTGGTAAGAGCCGGAGCATCTGTCAGGTCTTGCAGGGCGGTGTCCAGTGCGGGGGTGCTCTCGTAAATTTTCGCCCCGAATACATCCGCTGCCTTGCCGATAACGTAACCCTCGTCCAGGTCTACCTCGCCCTTGTCGTTCAAGGAGAGGTCTGCGCCGGTGTCCGGGGTGATCTGGATGGGCTTTGCCTTAGCCTCGCTGACGGGCTGGAAGTTTTGCAGAATGTCCAGCACCTCCTGCGGCGCACTGAACACGTTGGAAATGTTCTGGAACAGGAAGTTGCTCTGGAAGCCCATCCGCACCACTTCCTTGGACTTGATCTTCCGGGGGATGCTGAGGACTTTTTCTGCATCCAGCGGGATCATCTCCCCTTCCTCGTCCTCGCCGATGACCGGGAAGAAGTTGAGCAGATTCTGAATGTGCGCCTTGCGCTCCTCGGTGTCGCCCTTGCCGCTGGCGGTGTCCTGTGAAAGATCGTTGGCGAACTGCTCGTAGATCAGCAGAGTGCGGGCGGGGTCAAAATCGAACACATAGGCGTTCTCTTTGCGGCGGAAGGTGCCGTTTTCGTGGAAAAGGCAGGGGTTCTGGGCACGGAACGCTGCCTGCATATACAGCGCCGGGCTTTTCAGGTTGGAGAGCATCAGCACTGCCGACCACTCCGGGATGGTGACACCGGTGGTCAGCTGCCCCACCGACAGGGTGATGGTCTTTTCGTGGTGGGCGATGGCGGCTTTTACCCGGTCAAAGCTCTTCTGGTTCTCGTCCGTGTCGTCCAGCTTGCCGTCACCGGCGGCAAGGATCACCTCGTAGTCCCGGAATACCGGGTGCGCCTGCAGCTTTTTCGCCAGCGCTCTGGCGCTGTCCACCCGGTTCAGCAGCCAGAAGGTGTGCTTCAGTTCGGCACGCAGTTCCGGGGTGGAAAACGGAAATTTGTTCTGAGTGGTCATGGCATCCAGAAAGCGGTCCACCTCGGCTTCGTGCTCAAAGCTGCCGCTGGGCTTTACCTTAAAGAACTCGTTCAGGTCAAAGGCAAATTCCTGCGTTTCGCCGTCGATCTCCACGCCCTGCTGAATTTCGTCCCGGATGATCTCGGACATCTGGTAGGTGTAGAGGTTGAGCATGGGGAGGTTTGCATAGGGGTTCTGCTGCCCCGGTGCGCCCTGCCAGTTCCGCTTGGCGGCCTGCTCGTCGGCATAGGTCCAGTTGAAGATGGCATTCCCGGCAAACTTATCGTTTGCCAGTGCCTTGAAGGGCGTGCCGGACAGGTGCAGCGTGAACTTGCGGCGAATACGGTCAAAGGCAAGGTCGGTCTTGTAGGTGTCCACGCCCTCATGGGCTTCGTCGATGACCAGCACATCCCAGTTCAGCTCGGTCAGGTGGCGCAGCTTGTCGTACTCGCCGCCGAAATACTTGGAGCCTTTCATGTCCTGCAGGCTGACAAACTCGATGCGCTTATACAGTTCCTCGCCCTGTGCGGCGGCATCCAGATAGCCCTGCTCGTCCAGCACATGGGGCTGCCCGGCAAGGGCATCCACATGGCTGACGAACAGATAGCCGGACTCCCTGCCCAGAAAGCGCACATAGTCGCTGTACCAGCTATTGGCGATGGCTGGGCGATTGGTGACGATGAGCACCGTCTGTGCATCGACCTGCTTGCAGAAATCGTAGACGGAGAGGGTCTTGCCAAAGCGGGGCTTGGCGTTCCAGAGATATTCTCCGCCGGGGTGGCTCTGGTAATAGGTCTTGGTGTCATGGACAGCCCTTGCCTGCTCCTCCCGCAGGGTGTAAGCGATGGCAGCATCCAGCTGCACCCGGCCCCGGTTCATGCGGAAATCCTGAAAATACCGCCGGGACTGCTGCCCATCCAGATGGAACCACTCGTTTTTACGGTCGTTCTCCACGTTCAGCTTGCGGAGGTAGGCGTGGAAATCGTGGTCGGTGAACACCTCGCCGCTGCCGTCATCGTAGACGGCATTGCCCCGCCACTCCTCGTGGAACAGCACATCGGCGGTGTGGGTCTGCTGTTTCAGGCGTTTGTCCACCGACTGCTCGGTGTAGCCGATCTTCGTCCAGCCGTTGTGCCGGGCAATTTCCGGGGTGGTATAGGCGTAGATCATGGGCACCACCTGCCGGGCAGTGCGCAGGGTTATGCCAGCCATTATGCCATCTCCTTTACATGGGTCTCGATAAATTCGATTTCGTCGGCGGTCAGGTCATACTTGCGGTAAAGCTGCCGGTCAATTTCCGCCACCGACTTGCTCCAATCAATGTCGGAATGGGCGGTAAAGTCTTGAAGGGGGACGTATTTCCATTTTGGTGCCGGACAGTCCTGCGTAATTTTTAGTACCCCAAGCATTGCCCTTGCAAATTTTGTTTTTACATACTTTGTTATTGCGATAGCTTCTTGTTCACTTTCGCATTTTCCAATAGACATAAATGTCTGCGTATGTCCTATGCCCGGTTCAGCAATTATCGGTGCTGAGAGAGTTTCGCCAAAAGCACCACTACCGTTTGCTTTGGAGATAAAAACCTTATAACTCTCAAAATTTTCAGGGACACGAACGTAATCTTTTCTAATCCATTTCTCTGTGCGCTTGCTTCCGTCCAGACCCAAAATTTTTATATAAGAACTTCCGTCCTTCGGCATTTCAGAGAAGAACACAATATTATTGAGTTTACTTAAAACATTCGACTTGAAGTCGTATTTATGACCTTTACTTAGCAGAGACTCCACGCTTGAGTTCTCTTTGTGCATCGTTTCTGTGAAACGATACGATTCTGCGGCATAAATCACCTTACTTAACGGTACATAGTCTGTTTTTCCAATTTTACGAGCAATACTTCTTAGTTCATCGAACACAATAAAATGCTCAATCGCACCGTAATTCTTCACTTTGTCGCGGTATGTAATTACAACACCGCCCTTAATATCTGTGTTTGCAAAGATTTTTGAACTATCAGATTCATAATGCAAGACTGTCAAGTGCGGATCACTCAGCATCTTCTCATTCCATGCCTTCGGCGTAGAGCCAGCATTGAACAAAAACCGTGCAGGGTGAATCATTTCCACCTTATCTGCAATTTCATAAGACGCATCCAGAAATTTGTTATATACTGGCGGTGCAAAGCCTTTGTTATCGCCAAGGGTTTCATCCTGATACGGCGGGTTTCCGATGACATAATCAAACTTCATGCTGGTACTCCCTTCCTGAATGGTTTCAAAGTTCTGGGTCGTTCCATGGCTGCCCTTGCGCCAGTTTTTCACTTTGCAGGATACCGTGGGCGGCTGCGGCTCTGCCGCCCCGAACATGGAAAAGAGGTCAAGCTGTTCTGTCTCCGGTTGAGGCTTGCCGCCGGGCACGGACAGGCGCAGGCCGTCCATCTGCCACAGGTTCCAGCTGATAATGTTTGCGATAGGTTGCAGTTCCTCTTTTGTGGGTTTGCGCTGCCACCGGGCTTGCAAGTGCTCTGCATAGGTCAGCAGCAGGTTGACCCGTGCCAGCAAAAGGTTATCGCCCTGATACTCATAGCCGTAGGTGGACTGCACCGCATGGGTGGCATATTTGCGCCACTCTTCCTCTGTGGCGGCGTTCTCGCTTACCACCCGCAGCTTGCGGTCCAGAATGCCAATGCGCCGGGCTACCGGGATCATCTCGCCGGTGGCGGCATCGTACCGGGATGCCAGAAAGGGTGCTTCGCCGCAGGTCACCTCCAAGCGGCGGCTCTGCACATACTGCACCCATGCCGGGGTCCTGCCCTTGCAAACCGGGAACTGCACCGGCGTTTCCACCGTCTGCCAGCCTTGGGGCAGTTCCACCGTGAACTGCCCGGCGGTCTCTCCTGCCCCCAGCCCACCGAACCAGTCGGCGTCCAGTGCGTTGTTCATCTTGTTGCAGACCCATGCGGGGCTGAACACCTCGCCTTTTTTGCGGGTGCGTTGCTGCTGGGTGTCGGTCTGCTTCATCATCCGGGGCAGCACCACCTCGTAGTGGGTCAGCCCAAGCTGCTGGGTGGTGATCTGAGATCTATCCGTCACCGGATCGTACATCACCGTTTGCAGTTCTTCCGGCGGGTCGGTTGCCCAGATGATGTTTTTACCGGTGGATTTATCTTTTAGTAGCGTATCCAGCACCGCCTGCACTTCCGGTGCGTGAAAGTCGATCAGTTGTTCCAACGGGGATTCCCTCGCTTTGCCTTAGCGTTGCAGCGGAAGTAGTATCATTTCACTAGTTTCGCCCTATACTAGTATTATACTGCTACTTTTGTTCATGTCTAGCATATTTACACCACTTTTTATAGAAAGTAGTAGTGCCACATATACTAGTAGGTAAAGAAGGGTGGGAAAACTATGTTCGGGGAACGGCTGGCTGAACTTCGCAAGTTAAATGATGACACACAACAAATCCTTGCAGATAAGATTGGCTTTTCAGTCTGGGCTGTTCGTGCATGGGAGCAAGAAAAGAACTTGCCGCCAAGTGACGCGCTGCTTGCCATCTGCAAGCTCTACGGCACCTCCGCCGACTACCTGCTGGGTCTGACCGACATCGACCCCTCGGACGAGGCCCGCAAACAGCGCCAGCGCCTGACCGAAGAAGAACAAAACGAGATGCACCGCTACGAAGAATATTTGCTCTGGAAACGCAAAAAATAAGCCGCCCAGCGAGACCGTAAGGTCGCTGGGCGGCTGTTTTTGCCTCTTGACAAATACGTAAAATACGTATACAATAAAACTGTAATCCTGAAAGAAAGGAGGGGCACCCGCCATGCCGATGACTCCCAAGCAAATGATTCGCTTGCTGGAGCAGAACGGCTTTGTTTTAGTCAGTGCAAATGGGTCACACTATAAGTACCATAACCCAACTACCAACAAAACCACTGTCGTTCCATTTCACGCAAAGGATCTAAAGCCCGGTACCGAGAAAAACATTCTCAAATTAGCCGGACTCAAAAAGTAAGAATATGATGATTGTAGACTTCATATTCTGAAACTGCGAAGCACTGCATAGGCTATTCTACAATTTCCAACCAATAATGTAGGCCTGTTATGTGAAGGTACATTGATTGTTTGTTGAATTATAAAAGGTGAGGTCACATTATGAACGCTATTTTCTATCCTGCAATTTTTCACCCGGAAGAAAGCGGGTACTCTGTTGAGATTCCCGATATTGAGGGCTGCTTCACCCAAGGCGATACCATGGACGAAGCCGTCCGCATGGCACAGGATGCCATCGGCCTTATGCTGGAAGATTGCAAAGTCTGCCCGGAGCCTTCTGTCCCTTCTGCGCTCCATGTTGACCCGGAAGATTTTGTGGTTATGGTACCTTTCGATATGGAAGAGTACGAAAAGCGGTACAGACCCGTAAAGAAAACCCTTTCTATTCCCGGCTGGCTCAACGATGCCGCCGAATCGGCACACATCAACTTTTCCGGCGTCCTTCAGGATGCGCTGAAAGAGAAACTCCATCTGGCGTAAACAGTAGAAAAGCAACGATGGAATCTCGACTGATTCCACCGCTGCTTTTTTAATTATTCTTTATCCTTTTCTGCGTCTTTATCAGACTCTTTCTTAGAATCATCATCAACCCAAATAGGAAATGCTTTTAGCCCATAGGTCTTAGCATAGATGCGTTTTCCGTCCTTGGTTGTCTTCCACGCTCTAAAAATCAACATTAAAATCCCTCCTTTGCAAGAAATATAGGTAGACATCTATATAAACATCTTGCAAAGGTTCTGAAAACGTGCTAGAATATGAGTGCTTACAAACATTCTAGGCCGACCGCGTTTCCTAGCCTTTGCAGAGGATGGGAACTTCGGTCAAAGAAGAGAGCCATTGCAGTGGCTCTCTTTTTTGTTTACATTTTTCCGTACTGATAACGGGCTGCTGACAATGAGACCCCACATTGCTCTGCAATGATTTCCGGGGGAACTCCCTTCATCAGATTTGCGGCTACTAGCAGTTCTCCTGCAAACGCATCCGCCTGCCACTCCGGATTCATGTACTCTGGTACACTCGTGCCTTGCTCCAGCTTCGCCAGCACTATTCTCGCAGGGGTATGCAAGAAATAATGTCCAACCTCATGAGCAACCGTGAAACGGTCACGTCCCTTACTATCACAAGCACCGTCATATACATCACGTCGAAGGCGTATAACGTGCTGTTCTGGATAAGTCAAGCCATGTGCATCCCCCATCTCCTGCTCCGAATAAATCTGTAGTTCAAACTTTTCGTCAAGCTGAGGGAGCAACAGCTCCAAAAATCTCATGATGGGGAAATATGGTTTGTCCTCGACACCTATCGCCTTACGAAGATTATACGTAAAGTCACGGATGTCATTGCGGGATAAAGGTTGTGCGATCTGTGAAGTCAAATTAGGGCCTCCCGTCTTTTAACAAGGATAAAATTTCTTTTTGATCTTTGGGGGTAAGATCGTTGAATCTTCTTGCGAATGCTACAGCAAGTTCCCTCGATTCATGGGTAGCGTCAGACAAATCCAATTTTATTTGAGAGGCAGAGGCTGTTGCAGCAGCTTCCAGATTCTCAATTTCTTCATCAGACAGGTCATACATCTTCCCAATTTTCCGAGGCCATTCTTCCGGAACGTTGCGCTTTCCAACCTCAACAGCTGACAGGTAGGACGATGTCACATCCAAATCCTGCGCCATATCCTTCAGAAGCATTCCACGATCCATCCTGATGTTTCGCAGACTCTTTCCGAACGGCGTAATCATATGGGCTTCCTCCAATTCTCCTTACGCGAGTGGGTACCTCCTCCTCGTTGATACCATTATAACACATGGTAGTTCATAGGTCAACTATTTTTGTTGATTTATCTTCTTATTTTTTGCGATTATAACACAAAAATCGGCACCCGCTTTTCAGCGAGTGCCGATTTTGTTACCCTATAGTGCGCTTTGATTTTTGGCGTAAGTGGCGTAAGTTTGGCGTAAAGCCGCCTTTGCACGCTCCAAAAATCAAGGATTCATGCGGTTTTTTGGCAGCCATTAGTACATGCCGCCCATACCGCCCATGTCACCGCCTGCAGCAGCGGGTGCAGCAGGGGGTTCCGGCAGATCAGCGACCAGGCTTTCGGTGGTCAGCACCATCTCAGCGACGGAGGCTGCGTTCTCCAGAGCGGAACGGGTGACCTTGGTGGGGTCAACGATGCCAGCAGCGATCATATCGTCCACAAAGACCTCGTTCTGAGCATCAAAGCCGTAGTTGGGCTTGTTGGCAGAGATGATCTTGTCGATGATGACACTGCCTTCCAGACCGGCATTCTTAGCGATCTGGCGCAGAGGAGCTTCCAGAGCCTTCAGAACGATCTTGGCACCGGTGCGCTCGTCGCCTTCCAGCGTGTCGCACAGCTCGCGCACAGCGGGGATCGCATTGATAGGAGCAGTGCCGCCGCCGGCAACAACGCCTTCCTGAACAGCAGCCTTGGTTGCGTTCAGAGCATCCTCGATGCGCAGCTTCTTGTCCTTCATCTCAACTTCGGTAGCAGCGCCGACCTTGATGACGGCCACGCCGCCAGCCAGCTTTGCCAGACGCTCCTGCAGCTTTTCACGGTCGAAATCGCTGGTAGCGGCCTCGATCTGGCTGCGGATCTGAGCGATGCGGGCTGCGATGGCATCCTTATCGCCTGCACCGCCAACGATGGTGGTGTTCTCCTTGGAGACCTTCACCTGACGGGCATGGCCCAGCATCTGGACGGTAGCATCCTTCAGCTCATAGCCCAGATCGGAGGAGATCACGGTGCCGCCGGTCAGGGTTGCGATATCCTGCAGCATTTCCTTGCGGCGGTCGCCAAAGCCGGGAGCCTTGACAGCGCAGACGTTCAGGGTGCCGCGCAGGCGGTTGACGATCAGAGTGGACAGAGCCTCGCCCTCGATATCCTCAGCCACGATCAGCAGCTTCATACCATTCTGCATGACCTGCTCCAGCAGGGGAACCAGATCCTGAATCACGCTGATCTTCTTATCGGTGATCAGGATAGCGGCGTTGTCCAGATCAGCCACCATCTTGTCGGTATCGGTGACCATATACGGGGTGAGGTAGCCGCGGTCGAACTGCATGCCTTCCACGATCTCGTTGTAGGTCTCAGCGGTAGTCTTATTCTCCTCAATGGTGATAACGCCATCGGAGGTGACCTTCTCCATAGCCTCGGCGATCAGACGGCCGATCTCGGGGTCGCCTGCAGAAATAGTGCCGACGCGGGCGATATCGTTGCTGTCCTTCACCTTCTGGCTGTGAGCCTTGATGGTCTCAACAGCCTTGGCAACAGCCTTGCTCATGCCGCGGCGGATATCCATGGGGTTTGCACCGGCGGTGACATTCTTCATGCCCTCGGTGACCATGGCCTGTGCCAGAACGGTTGCGGTGGTGGTGCCGTCGCCTGCTGCGTCGTTGGTCTTGGTAGCGACTTCACGCACCAGCTGTGCGCCCATGTTCTCGAACTCGTCCTTCAGCTCGATCTCCTTGGCAATGGTCACGCCATCGTTGGTGATGACCGGTGCACCGAACTTTTTGCTCAGCACCACATTGCGGCCCTTGGGGCCCAGGGTGATCTTAACGGTGTTTGCCAGGGTATCGATACCGGCACACAGTGCCTTGCGGGCATCCTCGCCCTGCTTGATCTGCTTAGCCATAATCAAATCGCTCCTTTAAAGCTCAATTTTCAAATATCAAAGGGGAAACCGCTCAGTCCTCAACGACTGCCAGGATATCGCCCTGACGGACGATGGTGCACTCTTCGCCGTCTACTTTGACCTCGGTACCGGAGTACTTGCTGGTGAGGACCTTGTCGCCGACCTTCACAGTCATCTTGACTTCCTTGCCGTCCACAACGCCGCCGGGGCCGACAGCGATGACCTCAGCCACCTGGGGCTTTTCCTTAGCACTGCCGGTCAGGATCAGACCGCCCTTGGTGGTCTCCTCAACCTCAACAGCCTTAATGACAACACGGTCTGCAAGAGGAATGATCTTCATAGTTCTTGCCCTCCTATTATAAAAATAAAATGAAAACATCGTTGTGCCCGGAGGCTCTGGTTTACCGGCCTCCGGTTGTTTAGCACTCCATTTCTCTGAGTGCTAAGTGTATTGTACTCATCTTGACCCAAAAAATCAAGAGGTTTCGGAACTTTTTTTGTTAAATATTTATGACGATTCCAAAATTCCTCCGCACCACGTAAAAATCCCTGTACGGAATGGACTCCCGCACAGGGATCTCTGCAGTCATTCTGTCACATCAGCCGGAGTGCTGCGCGCCGCACAGAATCGCTCATAGGCAGGCTTTGGCAGAAGGATGCGCCCTGCCAGCGGCTGAAGCACTGCCGTCACTTCGCTACAAGGGGCGCACTCGCCGTCCGCCGTGGCCACGATGGGCCCGCGCCCGTCTGCCGAGCGGAGCGACACACGCTTTGCGCGGCGGTAAATGAAATACGGTTTTGCCGCCTCAGTCAGCTGGCCATTCACGAAGTGGCGTCCGTTTTTGTACATGCTCAGCAGCTTGGCAATGGTCAGCCGCCCGACCTTGCGGACGATGAAGACATCCAGCCAGCCGTCGTCGGGCACTGCCTCCGGCCCGGCCAGGAAGCCGCCGCCATACGCCTTGCCGTTGCAGATGGCACACATCAGGCAGTCCACGGTCAGGGTTTCCTCGTCGATGGTGAAGGTCAGCGTCCGGCCGATGTGTCCGCACAGCTGTTCCACAATGGAAAGCACATAGGCCATCTCGCCGCCGCACAGCGGGATGCGCCGGAACTTCGGGATGCCGTAGGCAACCTGCGCATCCAGACCGGCAGCGCAGATGGTGGCGGACAGACCCAGATTCGTCTGGAGCAGGTCGATGGCCACTTCCCCGCCTGCCAGCTGCGCGTCCAGGTCTGCAAACTCTTCCTTTGTACCAAAGGTGCGCAGAAAATCGTTGCCGCTGCCGTAAGGCAGGCATCCGACCGCCGCACCGGAGATGCCCTGCACCCCGGTCATCGCCTCCATAAAGGTGCCGTCGCCTCCGGCGGTATAGATGCGGAGGGGCACGCCCTCCGCTGCGGCCTGCTGTGCTGCTGCGCGGGCCAGTTTCCGCGCGTGCCCGGCGTATTCGGTGACATGGATCGTGACCTCTTCCGGGGCAAGGCCCGCCCGCCGGGCAGCGGCTTCGATCTGCGGAATGAGCCGAGCCGTACAGTCCTGCTTGCCCGCAGCGGGGTTCAGTAAAAATAAGGTGCGCATGGCGTCCTCCTGCAATTTCGATTACCTCTATGATAACAGAAATCGCAGAAGTTTCAAGGGGGTCTTTCAGCAGAACATCGGGTCGTCAGCCGGTGGTCTGCCCCATGGCTGCTGTTTCCGTTTGGAGCAGCGTCACCTGCCCATCGGCCGTGCAGTCCGCCGTCCAGTGCTGGCCGGTGTGGGCGGCACCGGCGGCGATCTGGTCGGCCAGTGCCTGTTCGACGGCGCGGTCCACCTGCCGCCGCAGTTCGCGTGCCCCATAGGGCGAACGCGCCCGCGCCGCCAGCGCCGGGCCTACGCGGGACGTATGGCTCAGCTGATAGCCGCTGTGAGCCGCCCGCTCTTCCAGCTGGCACAGCATTTTTTCGGCAATGGCGCACAGGCTGTCGTCGGCCAGCGGACGGAATACGATCATCTCGTCCAGACGGCCTGCCAGCTCCGGCCGGAACCACTTTTTTGCCTCCTCAATGGCCTGTGCAGACTGCTTTTCAAACACGGCTTCGCTGCCCGCCGCAAAACCCAGCGGCGTGCTCTGACCCGCCAAAAAACGTGCGCCGAGGTTTGAGGTGAGCAGTACGATGGTGTTGCGGAAATCCGCCTTGCGGCCCATGGCATCGGTCAGCTGGCCATCTTCCAGTATCTGCAAAAGGATGTTCTGAATGTCCGGGTGTGCCTTTTCGATCTCGTCAAACAGCACCACACTGTAAGGGCGGCGGCGCACTGCTTCGGTCAGCTGTCCGCCCTCGTCATGGCCCAGATAGCCCGGCGGCGCACCCAGCAGCCGGGCAGCGGTGTGCTGCTCCTGATACTCCGACATATCAAATTTGAGCAGGGCCTTTTCGCTGCCGAACCAGCTGCGGGCCAGCGCCTTGGCAAGGGCCGTCTTCCCCACGCCGGTGGGTCCCAGAAAGAGCAGCGCCCCGATGGGACGCCCCGGCTCGCCAAGACCGGTGCGGCTGCGCCGGATGGCACCTGCCACTGCAGCCACCGCTTTCTGCTGGCCGACGATCTCCGCGTTGAGGCGTTCTTCCAGCCGGTCAAGCCGCTCCCGCTCTTTCTCCCCCACCCGCTCGGCGGGGACCCCGCTGGCCTGCGCCACCACGCGGGCGATCTCCTCCCGCGTCAGTTCCGGGTCCCGGATGCCCTCCCGCTCGGCCCGGATGCGTGCCGCCGCACAGGCTTCGTCCACAAGGTCGATGGCCTTATCCGGCAGAAAGCGCCCCGGCAGATACCGCACCGAAAGCTCCACGGCCTCCTGCAGGGTCTCCAGCGGCAGGCGCACATTGTGGTAGCGCTCGTAGCGGGGGGCCAGCCCTTCGAGGATGGCCACTGCCTGCTCCGGCGCAGGCTCCTCGATCTGCACCCGGCCAAAGCGGCGTTCCAGTGCGGCATCCTTCTGGATGTGGGTGCGGAACTCCTGATTCGTGGTCGCACCGATGAGCTGCAGCTCCCCGCGGGCCAGCACCGGTTTTAAGATGCTGGCAGCATCGATGGCACCCTCCGCTGCACCGGCACCCACGATGGTGTGGAACTCGTCCACGAACAGGATGGAGCTGCCGTCCCGCACCAGCTCTTCCAGCAGGTTCTTGAACCGCTCCTCAAAGTCACCGCGGTATTTGGTGCCCGCCACAAGGCTGGCCATATCCAGTGCCAGCAGACGGCGGCCCTTGAGCGCACGGGGCACACGATCCGTGGCAATGCGCTGGGCCAGCCCTTCGGCAAGGGCGGTCTTGCCCACGCCCGGCTCCCCCACAAGGCAGGGGTTGTTCTTCTGACGGCGGCATAAGATCTCCACCATGCGGTCCAGCTCTGCTTCCCGGCAGAACACCGGGTCCAGTTCCCGTTCCGCAGCACGGCGGGTCAGATCCCGGCAGTACTTATCACTGGCGCGGCTGCCGCGCGGCATGGCCGAGGCGCGGGGCTGGCTGGGCAGGATGAACTGCCCGGACAGCTGGCGGCACTCCCGCACGGCATCTGTGAGCTGCACGCCCATGGATGCCAGCAGGATGCCTGCTGTGCAGCCGTCATCCTCCAGCATGGCGCAGAGCAGATGTTCCGGCTCAGCGCGGGGCTGGTGGGCATTCTGCGCCCCGATGAGGGCATAATCCATGGCCCGGCGGAGGTCCGGTGCCAGCGCGCGGCGGTCCAGATGCTGCACCGGGCCGGGGCGGTCCTCGGCCAGCTGCCGCCGGACGGCCAGCTCGGTGATGTTCTTTCCGGCCAGGAACCGCCCTGCCGCGCCCCGGTCTGTCTGGAGCATGGCGAGGAGAAGGTGGCCGGTATCTGCCTTTTTGCAGCCAAAGCCGCCCGCCAACTCCACTGCCTCGTCCAGCAGCAGCCCCGCCTCCCGCGAAAAGCCCTTGTATCTGCCCATGCCGAATGCTTCCCAAATGCTCATTTGCCTGCTCCCTGTCGTTTGATATGACTCAGCAGAAGTATAGCCCCATCGGGCCGGAAAAAATCAGCAAAAAAGGCCGAACCGCACAAAACATGCAGTTCGGCCTTTGGAACACGGCAGATTACAGCTCTGCCAGTGCCTTTTTCAGGTTCTTTGCGATCTGGTCGGGGCAGCTGGTGGGGCGGGGGCCGCAGGTGGTGCCCTCCATCCGCTCAATGGCGTCCTCTGCCTTCATGCCCTTCAGCAGGCGGCTGATGCCCTTCAGGTTGCCGTTGCAGCCACCGACGACCTCGATGGACTCGATGGTGTGGTCGTCGTTCAGGACGATCTTGGTCAGCTTGGAGCAGGTGCCCACATTGGGGAACTCGAACGATTTGCTCATATCGGAAACATCCTCTCTTTTTACATTTTGGTGTTTTTATTATACTATTATTTCCGCTTCTGCGCAAGCGCTTCGATCCGGGCGATCTGGTCGTCCGGGGTCGTGCAGGTGCCGACCGGGTGGGGGTGCTTGTGGTTCGAGCCGTGAAAATCCGTGCCGCCGGTGCGGATCAGGCCGTACTGCGCACACAGGGCGATGCACTCGGCGCGGTCTTCCGGGCTGTTGCGGGGGTGCTCCACCTCAATGCCATCGATGATGCCCTCTTTGGCCAGCTGACGCACCAGCGGCATGCTCTTGTAAACGGTCGGGTGTGCAAACACCACGACGGCTCCCGCCGCTTTGGCCGTGGCCAGCACCTCCTGCACCGGCGGATACTCCGGCGAGTGCAGCACCACGCCGCGCGGCTCCCAGCCGAACAGACGGTGGTACTCCTCGCCGTAGATGCCCTCGGCCAGACCCAGCTCACACAGCGCCTGCATGATGCCGCTCTTGAACAGCACCCCGCTGTCCTTTGCATATTCCAGCGCCTGCTCGGTGCGGAACTGCGGGTAGATCTGCTCGATCTCCCGCGCACTTTGCAGGCAGCACTCGTTCCGGCGCTGGCGCATGATGTCGCAGTGGCGGATGAGCTCTGGGCTTTCCGGGTCGGGCCAGAAGGTCAGCAGGTGCACCCGGTGGTGCCGCTCGTAGTCGTAACCGGTCAGCTCGGTGGCCGGGATGAGCCGGACGCCGTCCTGAGTGGGGTGTTCGTAACAGTACCGGACGCTCAGGAGCGTGTCGTGGTCAGAAATGGCCATGGTGTCCAGCCCCGCACGCGCCGCCATGAGCGGCAGGCGGTGGATGGGCACAGAGCCATCGGAACAGGTGGAATGGTTGTGAAGATCGCCGGGCATTGTGTTTCCTCCCATGAAAGCCCAAAAAGCACCCGTCCCAAAAGGGCGAATGCTTTTTCGGCATCGTATCAATGCTTAGTGCTTATAGAAATTGATCAGGCAGCCGTCGGCCAGGATCTTGCGCTCGTCGGCGGTCAGCGGGGCCATGTACAGGCTGAACTCCTTTGCGGTGTCGCCCAGCACATAGGCCTTGATGTCCTGCAGGTCGCCCTTGAGGGCCTCGCGGACATTCGGGATAAAGACATAGTCGCCCAGACCGAACGGCGTTGCGCCCACCAGCTGCAGCGGCAGCATACCCCAGTTGATGAGGTTGGAGCGGTAGCGCTTGGTGGCGTACTCGGCAACGATGTTGGCACCGGCCCCCAGCACACGCTGGCAGCTGGCCGCCTGCTCACGGGCAGAACCATCGCCGGGCTTGACGGCAAAGATGGTAGACGAGAGCTGCACATCCTCCCAGGTCAGCTGCTCACAGCCGGGCACGGTGCGGATCTGTTCCAGCAGGGCCGCATCCCCCTGCCCGGCGCGGCGGGCGGCTTCTTCGGCCTGCACGGCCTTGGCACGGCCCACATACTCCGGGTCCTTGCGGCTGAGGGTGAACTCGGCCAGACCCAGAGGATTGGAACGGTAAGACGAAGTCTCACCGGAGGGGATCAGCTCGTCGGTGGTGGTGACAGGGTCGGTGATGTAAGATGCCACCTTCAGCAGCAGGTTATCGCCCAGCGGTGCAATTTCGGGCCAGTCCTTGATGTTGGGGCCAAGCTTGAGCAGGGCATCGTAATCGCCCTTGCCAAAGCCCTGATACACGCGGGTATCGTAGCTGGAAGGATCGTACTGATACTCCGGCACGGTGGGATCATAGTCGATATCGGTAGCCGGGGTCAGAATTCCGCCGTTGGCCGTGGTGGCCGCAATGCTGCGGGCATCCATCAGTGCCACTCCGGAAAGCTGGCCGTTGCCGGGCTTGGAGCCTTCGCGGCTGGGGAAGTTGCGGGTGGTATGGCGGATAGACAGCGCGCCGTTGGCAGGCACGTCGCCTGCGCCGAAGCAGGGGCCGCAGAACGCAGTGCGGACGGTGGCACCGCTGGCCATCAGGTCGTGGATGACTCCGGTGCGCACCAGTTCCATCATGATGGGCTGGCTGCCGGGATACACGCTCAGGGCGTAGTCACCGCAGCCGCCGGTGTGGCCCTTGAGGATGGAGGCAGCTTCATAAATGCTGTCGTACAGACCGCCTGCGCAGCCTGCGATCACGCCCTGATCCACACGCAGTTTACCGTTCTCGATCTTGCTGCACAGGTCAAGGCTGACATCCTTACGGCCGATCAGCTTCTGCACATCCTGCTCGCAGGCATGGAGAATATCCTCAAGGTTTGCGTTCAGCTCTTCAATGGTAAATGCATTGGAGGGATGCATGGGCAGTGCGATCATGGGGCGGATGGCAGAAAGGTCTACCTCTACCACACCGTCGTAATAAGCAAGGTCGGCCGGAGCCAGCTTCTTATAGTCGGCGGCACGGCCATGCACCGCAAGGAATTTCTGCGTCGTTTCGTCGGTTTCCCAGATGGAGGACAGGCAGGTGGTCTCGGTGGTCATGGCATCGATGGCGTTGCGGGTATCCTGACGCAGAGACGCAACGCCGGGGCCGACAAACTCCATCACCTTGTTCTTGACATAGCCGCTCTTGAACAGCTTGCCCACCAGCGCAATGGCCACATCGTGCGGGCCGCAGCCTGCAGGCAGAGAACCGGTGAGATAAATTGCAACAACACCCGGACGGGCCACATCGTAGGTGCGGCCCAGCAGCTGCTTTGCCAGCTCGCCGCCGCCCTCACCAATGGCCATAGTGCCCAGAGCACCGTAGCGGGTGTGGGAGTCCGAGCCAAGGATCATCTTGCCGCAGCCCGCAAACTTTTCGCGCATGTACTGGTGGATGACCGCCAGATGCGGGGGCACAAAAATGCCGCCGTATTTTTTGGCGGCGGACAGGCCGAAGCGGTGGTCGTCCTCATTAATGGTGCCGCCCACGGCGCAAAGGCTGTTGTGGCAGTTGGTGAGCACATACGGAATGGGGAATTTCTCCAGACCGGACGCACGGGCCGTCTGGATGATGCCCACAAAGGTGATGTCATGGCTGGCCATGGCATCGAACTTGATCTTCAGGTTTTCGGCATCGCCGCTGGTGTTGTGGGCCTGCAGAATGCTGTAGGCCATGGTGCCCTTGGGGGCATCCGCCACAGCGGCGGCATCAAAACCCTGCGCAGCCAGTGCCGCCGGGGCGTCTGCATCTGCGTTGACCCATGCGCCGCGCACATAGTACGCGCCGCCCGTGCTGCATTTGATGGATTCCAACATTTTCCTTCGCCTCTCTCTATCAGACCGGGGCTTTTCCCGCCTTTCCCTGCGGACGCCCTGGAGCCGGAGCCCTTACACCGCGGCTCCGCACTTCCGATGGTTCTTAGTCGAACAGCATCTCGTGGATGGCGCTGACGGCCTTGTCGGCATCGTCGCGGTTGATGATGCAGGAGATCTTGATCTCGCTGGTGGAGATCATCTTGATGTTGATGTTGTTGTTGGACAGTGCCTCAAACATCTTGGAAGCAACGCCGCTGTGGCTCTGCATACCGGCACCCACAATGGAGACCTTGGCGCAGGTCTCGTCACAGGTGGCGTTTTGGAACTTGCCGCTGTCCTTCAGCACACGCAGTGCGGTGTCTGCTTCGCCCTCAGAGCAGGTAAAGCTGATATCCTTCTTGCCGTCACGGCCGGTGGACTGCAGGATGATGTCCACGTTGATGTTCTTCTGGGCCAGCAGACCGAAGATCTTGAAGCTCATGCCCGGCTCATCGGGAACGTTCAGAATCGTGATAACAGCAACATCAGTGTCCTTTGCGACACCCTTGATCAGCATACCTTCCATGTCTTTTGTAACCTCCTTGACCACCGTACCGGGCACGGGATTCAGGCTGGAGAGCACCTCCAGCTCCACATTATACTTTTTGGCCAGCTCCACGCTGCGGTTGTTCAGCACCTGTGCACCCAGAGATGCCAGCTCCAGCATCTCGTCAAAGGTGATCTCATCCAGCTTGCGGGTGTTGCGCACCTTGCGCGGGTCGGCCGTGTAAACGCCTTCCACATCGGTAAAGATCTGGCAGCGGTCTGCGTGCAGGGCTGCTGCAATGGCAACAGCGCTGGTGTCGGAGCCGCCGCGGCCCAGAGTGGTGATGTCATCCATCTTGTTCAGGCCCTGGAAGCCCGCCACAACGACCACACGGTTGCGCTCCAGCTCAGAAGAGATGCGCTCTGTCTCCAAGCGGGTGATGCGCGCCTTGGTATAGGCGCGGTCGGTGCGGAAGCCAGCCTGCCAGCCGGTCAGGCTGATGGCATGGCAGCCCAGCTCATTCAGTGCCATGGCCAGCAGCGAAATGCTGATCTGCTCGCCGCTAGCCAGCAGCATATCCATTTCACGGGCCGAAGGGTTGTGGGTGATCTCCCCAGCCTTGGCGATCAGGTCATCGGTGGTATCGCCCTGAGCGGACACCACCACAACTACGTCATTGCCCGCGTTGTGGGTGTTTGCCACAATGCGCGCCACGTTGAAGATACGGTCACGGTCCTTCACCGAAGAACCGCCGAACTTCTGTACGATCAACGCCATATCTTGTCACTCTCCTCTTCTTCTGCCCTGCTTTTCTGCGCAGGGCGTACGCCTAATATCATTCCACCGTTGCGCCGGTGTTATCGGCATCCAAACGCAGCAATGTAAATGCTTCACATCCGTCCAGACCTTCCAGCTGTTCGAGGCCTGCCTCCAGGCCCTTGTAAAATTTCTCTGCGTCGGCGCGCTCGGCCACCGCCATCACGGTGGAACCGGCACCGGACACATACACGGCCTTTGCCCCGCACTGCTTTGCCAGCGCGAAGGCTTCCTTGGATCCGGGCATCAGCGGCATACGGTAGGGCTGGTGCAGCTTATCCTCGGTGGCAATGGCCAGCAGGTCGTGTCTGCCCTCGCAGAAGGCGGCGGGCACCAGCGCAGCGCGCGAAAGGTTATATACTGCGTCCTTGTGGGAGACCTCTTTGGGCAGGGCCGCACGAGCGGCTTCCGTCAGCAGCTTGTAGTCCGGCACGATGGCCGCGAAGCAGAGGCTCTGGTCCACATCCCGCTTGACGGAGTAGACCACACCGTCCTCGTAGACGCTGCTGGTCAGACCGCCCAGAAGAGCCGGGGCCACGTTATCCGGGTGGCCCTCAATGGAGGTGGCCAGCGTGAGCAGCTCCTGCGTGTTGAGCACATCGCCCAGCATCCGGTTTGCACCCAGCAGTCCCGCGATGATGCAGGCCGAGGAAGAACCAAGGCCGCGCGCCATGGGGATGGGGTTGGTCTGCACGATGCGGAGCGGCGGGATCTTCTTTCCCACCTTGTCGAACAGGCCCTTGGCCGAGCGGTAGACCAGGTTGGACTCGTTGCGGGGGATGCGAGTCCCGTCCGCTGCCGAGATGTCCAGCTTCTCGCTCTCTTCAAAGGTGACCGTATTATACAGCGTCACCGCCAGACCCAGCGCATCAAAGCCGGAGCCGATGTTTGCACTGGTGGCCGGGACAGAAACCTTGATCTTCATGATGGCTGCACCTTCCCTTTTATGCTTCCTCCGGCAGACGCTTGAGCACCAGCTTCACGCTGCCGCCCACGGCTTCCACCTTGCGGGCTGCTTCGGCCAGCGCTCTGGCGTCGGCCTTCTCGACAAAGTACGAGCAGCCGTCGAACCGCTCCTCCACGACTTTTCCGGTGCCGTAGATGGCTTCCACCACCGCCGGAGCAATGCCTGCTACACGCACATAATATGCAGCAGGAGCCGGGTCGGTGAGCATTCCCTCCACCGGCTCAGCAGGCTGCCAGAACAGGCTGTCGTGCACCTTGGAGCCATGCTTCAGGGCATCCACAACGTCGGCCACCACGGCGCTGGCGGTAGGCAGCTTGCCTGCGCCCTTGCCGTAGAACACCACGTCGCCCAGCATATCGCCCTTGACCAGCACTGCATTGAACACATCGTCCACGCTGGCCAGCTGGTTTGCCTTGGGCACCAGACACGGCTCCACACCGGCAGCCACGCTGCCGTCGCCACCCCGCTTCATCCATGCGATCAGCTTGATCACACAGCCCAGCTTTTCCGCCGCTTCCACATCTGCCGTGGTAATGGCACGGATGCCGCGGGTGGGAATGTTCTGGGGGTAGATCTGATGGCCGCACACCAGCGAGGACAGAATGGCGATCTTGCGGCAGGCATCACGGCCGTCCACATCGTCGCTGGGGTCCTTCGTCTCGGCGTAGCCCAGCTCTTGCGCGATCTTCAGCGCATCGTCAAAGCCCAGATTTTCGCGCACCATCTTGGTGAGCATGAAGTTGGTGGTGCCATTCACGATGCCCTCCACCTCGGTGATGACGTTTGCCGCCAGACACTGGTGCATCGGGGTAATGATGGGCGTACCGCCGCCCACAGAAGCCTCGAACAGGAAGGCACAGCCGTGCTCTTTGGCAAGGCCCAGCAGCTCTGCGCCGTAGGTGGCCACCATCTCCTTGTTGGAAGTGCATACGCTGCGGCCGCTCTCAAGGCAGGCCTTTACATACGGATACGCAAAGCGGGTGCCGCCGATGGTCTCCACCACCACCTTGATCTCCGGGTCTTCCAGAATGGTATCGAAGTTCTTGATGAAGAGATGCGCGGCCGGGTGGCCGGAGAAATCCTTCGGGTCAAGGATGTACTTGACCTCCACCGGCTCACCTGCACGGCGGGAGACACCCGCAGCGTTGCGGCACAGTACCTCGTACACGCCGCTGCCCACCGTGCCAAAACCTAAGATCGCGATTTTTGCCATGGTAAACCCTCGTTCCTCTCTCTTAGTTGTTTACAGATTGTACCCGCAGTGCACGCCTACCACCATACGCTGACGCGAAAGTTTTTCGGTCAGCTCTTCGGGGGTCATCTGCATGGTATCGGTGCGGATGGTGACTGCCACCAGTGCGGCACCGTTTTCCGGTGTGGACTGGTTGATGGTCACAATGCTTGCACCTGCGGCGCTGATGCCGGCCAGCAGGCTCTGCAGTGCACCGGTCTCGTCCCGCAGAGTAGCCATGACGGTGATCACCTCACGGCCATTCTCGGAGTCAAAAATGCAGTCCTTATACTTATAAAAAGCGCTGCGCGAAAGATCGACTGCGCGGGTGGCAGCGGAAATGCTGCGTGCCTCCCCGCTGGCCAGAAGTTCCTTGGCGCGCACCACCTTGAGAAAAACCTCAGGCAGCACCTGCGCATCTACCAGATAAAAGCGGCGTTCCAACTTGTTCACCTCACAAACACAAGTGTTCTTGCAGTGAATATAATAGCATCCGGCCCCCTGCAATGCAAGAGGTCGGATGCGTTTTTGTCAGATTATCCAGTTTTGATGCGTGAAGTGGCGCATCGCCTTGCCGGAATGGCACCCATCCCATGGGAAAAAGTATGAGTTTTGCGCTCAGTCGGTGTCGAGACCGGAAGTGTCCGCCGGGATGGTGGTCTGGTCGGCTGCGGGCTGGGCCGCCTGCGTCACGCCCGAAGAGTGGGAGTAATTGCAGGTATCGGGCAGGTCGTCCGCACGGTAATAACCAGTAGCGCGGCTGGGGCAGTTGGGGCCTGCCAGCAGACCGCTCTGGGTGCAGTAGCGGCGCTCCACCACGCCGTCTGCCGCCGGGAACGCCTTATAGGGCAGGTTCTTCTGGACCTCTTCCATATAGGCCTTCCACGCCATAACACAGGTACGGGTCTTGGCCTGCTGCTTACCCAGCGTCTTGGTCATATCATAGGGTGCATCGTAGCCCCACCACACGGCGGTAACGTAGTACGGCGTGCCGCCCACGAACCACAGATCCTTTTCGTCGCTGGCGGTACCGGTCTTGCCAAAGGCTTCCATGCCGTTGGAGTTGGGGTAGCGGCCGCCGGCGGTGCCCACGCTGGAGTACAGAACGTTCTTCAGCAGGCGGTTCATCACATAAGCGGTATCCGGGGTCAGGGCCTGATAGCTGGTGGAGTTGTTCTCCAGATAGATATTGCCGTCACGGTCCAGCACGCGGGTATACAGGTGCGGGGTGGTGTACTGGCCATCGTAGAAGATCTGGAACGCAGCTGCCAGCGCCGTGGGCGTAACGCCATGAGTCTGACTGCCCATGACCATCTGCGCCAGACCCACATCGTTTACCGGGTCCAGCGTGTTCAGCTGCAGGGTGTTGTACACAAAATTGAAGATGTTGCTTGCGCCCACCAGATCACCCACACGCACCGCAATGGTGTTCAGCGAGCGGGCCAGACCGTTCCACAGCGGCACATCACTGTTGTCGCCGTAGTTGCCGCCATAGTTGCGGGGCCAGCTGCGCCATGCGTTGGGATAAGCGCGCAGCTGCTTGTCGGAAAGGCCCATCAGGCCGTTCTTGCGGCAGTAATCCTCATCGCGGATCACCATATCCTGCTTCTGATACAAGGGCGAGTTGTTGAGCATGGTGGACCAGTTCACCAGACCATACTCTACACCCAGTGCATACGCACCGATAGGCTTGATGGTAGAACCCGTCTGACGATTGACACTGTAGGCACGGTTCAGCGAGAGGCTCTTGTTCTTTTCGCCCAGACCACCCACAATGGCGATCACATTGCCGTCATAGTCCAGCGTGACCATGGCTGCCTGAGTACGCACATTGCGGTAATAGTAAACGGTACCGTCGTCGCCGGTGCGGGTCTTGGGCGTACCGTCCTCGTTCATCACCTGTACATCGTCGTCCGAGATGGAGGTCACCTCTTCCTCATGCCAGCCGGCCGGGAAGTAGGCATCATCCGTGTTGAGCATCAGGTTTTCCATGGCAGTCTGCATCTTGGGGTTGACCGTGGCTTCGATGGTGTAGCCGCCGGTGTAGAGCATGTTCTGGGCCGTGGCTTCGTCCACGCCCTCCTTCTCCATGATGTCGCCGACCACCTCGTTGAACAGGGCATCGGTGAAGTAGCTGGTCACGGAGGAGGTGTTCTTCTTGCTGGTATCCTCGGCCAGTACCAGCGGCTGGGCCGCTGCGTTGCGGTAGTCCTCTTCGCTGATCACGCCCTGCTGCCACATGTTGTACATGAGGAAGTTACGGCGGTTGATCAGGTTTTCGGGGTTAGTGTAGGGGTTATAGTTGGTGGGGTTTTTGGTGATGGACGCAATGGTCGCACACTCCCACAGGGTCAGCTGACTGACATCCTTATTAAAGTATTCGTTGGCCGCAGTCTGCACGCCCTGAATGGTGCCGGTAAAGCTGATGGTGTTCAGGTACGCTTCCAGAATGGTCTCCTTGGAATAGCTGCGGCTCAGGCAGAGGGCGCGGTAGATCTCGCGCAGCTTGCGCAGTGCGCCTTCAATGCCGCTGGCGCTCTTGTCGTCGGTCAGGTTCTTGATCAGCTGCTGCTCCAGCGTGGATGCACCCTGCTTGGAGCTGTAGATGGGCAGCAGGTATTCGTTGACCATTGCGCCGATGGTGCGCTTGAAGTTGACGCCGGGCTCGTTGTAAAAGTCCTTATCCTCGGTGCAGATGAACGCATACTGCAGGTTCGTGGGGATCTGCTCCAGATCCGCCCACACGCGGTGGCTGTTGGAAGAGCGCAGCGTGGCATACTCCACCTGTGCACCGGTGTCCGGGTCGGTGGCCATCACCACACTGGACTGGCTCAGCTCAATGTTGTCCAGATCCAGCAGGTCGCCGTCGTTGGCGGTAGCCTGCACCACGTAATAGACCATACCCACCATCAGCAGGCTGCCCGCCATAATGCCCAGACAGATCAGCGTCGCGAGGGTGCGGCCCAGGAACCGCAGCAGGGGGTGCCTGCTCTTCTCCTTCGGCTCCTTGGGGGGCTTCCCGCTGGGAGCCGGGTCCCGGCGGCTGTTGTTCACATTGACTTGACGTCCCACGGAAGGCTGGGGTACTCTCTTCGCCCCGCTCTGGTGGATCTTTCTTGGTTCGATAAGGATCGCCTCCTGACCGGCCACTGGGCCGATGATTCGCTGGTAATACGACAAACTGCCCCGCCCGGTCCGACCGGCAAAAGGACAGGATTTTCCCCGGATAAGGGTAGTATAGCACATTTTGCCCTGCAAAGTACAGCATTCTGCTGTGAAAATTCTGTTCTTCTGTCTGGAAAACTTTCTTTTTGCGCATACTACCGTTTGAAACTTTCCCTGCAAAGGAGTGATTTCCCTGTGCGCAAGCTCGTTCTCTGCCTGTTTTATGCGCTCTGCGCCTTTGCCATCGTGTTCAGCCTGTTCTGGATGGCCCTCCCCCGGCTGACGCTGCCCTCCCCTGCCCCGCAGGACGAAGCGCCGGACTCGGTGCCGCTGAGTCTGGCGGCGCAGGCTCTGCCGGAGCGGACAGCCCTCTACTATCTCTGCGACGAGGGCGGGATGCTGACGGTCTATGCCTGCGGGGCCGACGGGGAACCCGCCGACCGGTTGGAGGAGACCGGCATCTACGTCAACCTTCTGCCCGAAAACGACGCCCTCCGCATCAAGCAGGGCCTTGCGGTCTACAGCGAGACCGAGCTGCGGACCGTGCTGGAGGACCTGGGAGAATGACAGAGACCCTCCCGCCGGGGAGGGTCTCTGTCATCGGTGCATTACGCTTCCATGGCTTCCAGCGGCACAAGGTAGTCCTTGCAGCACTGTTCGTAATGGAGCGAGTATTCCTTGGTGGGGTTGTGGTGCATGATGCTCTTGAGGGTGTGGGAGTCGTAGTCCTCGCCGGCATCCATGCCGATCAGGCGGGCAGCAACGTTGGAGCAGTGATCCGAGATGCGCTCTGCATTGTTCAGCACATCCAGGAACACGACGCCGGTGTCGATGGAACAGATGCCATTCTTCAGGCGCTTGATGTGCTGATCGCGCAGCTTTTCGACCATGATGTCGATGACCTCTTCCAGCGGCTCCACCTGGCGGGCCAATGCGACGTCAGTGTTCTCAAAGGCGTCGTTCGTCAGGTCCAGCACACGCTCCATCGCGCCGGTGAGGAGCTTGAGCTCCTCCTTTGCATGGTCGCTGAAGGACGCTTCCTTCTCATAAAGCTCCTCGGATTTTTCCATAATGTTCACCGCATAGTCGCCGATGCGCTCGAACTCGGTAACAAAATTCAGCAGTTCGGTCACAGTGTGGCTCTCATCGTCGCCCAGCTCCTGATCGGTCATCTTGATCAGATAGTTGGAGATCGCTACCTCCATGCGGTCGATCAGGTTCTCCCGGACGTTCACCGCGCTCACGACGTCTTCGTCCATCTTCAGCAGCAGCGGTGCAGCCAGATTCACATTGCGGGCAGCACGGCGGGACATCTTGATCACAGCGCTCTTAGCCTGCTGCAGGGCCACAGCCGGGCTTTTGAACAGACGTTCATCCAGCACCGGCATGCTCAGCTCCTGTGCTTCCTCGGCGCTGTCCGGCACAGTGAGCAGTGCCAGCTTGGACAGCACGCCGCTGCACGGCAGGAACAGCAGCATGGCGCACACGCTGGAAAGGGTGTGGATGTTTGCGATGGTGCTCTTGTTCATCACATCGCCCCAGACGGGGATGCCGATGGTGTAACGCACCGCATAGATGGCCGCCAGCAGCACCACGCTGCCGATGATATTAAAATAAAGGTGGATCAGCGCGGTGCGCTTGCCGTCCTTGGAGGAGCCGCCAATGGTGAGCAGCGGCGTAAAGGCCGTGCCGATGTGTGCGCCCAGAATAATGGGGATGGCAGAGCTGAAGGTGACCAGACCCGTGCTGGACAGTGCCTGCAGGATACCCACCGATGCCGAGGAGGACTGGATGATCACCGTGACCACCACGCCCACCAGAATGCCCAGAACGGGATTCGTCATGGTAACGAACAGATTCTGGAACACGGCGCTCTCACGCAGAGGAGCCACACCGGTGTCCATCAGGCTCATGCCGGTAAACAGGATGCCGAAGCCCAGCATGATCTGGCCGATGTTCTTCCTTTTAGCGCTGCGCAGGAACACATAAAAAATGCAGCCGATAAACGCCACCACGGGCGCAAAGGTCTTGGGCTGGATCAGTGTCAGCCAGAGACTGTCACCGGAGATATCCGCCATGCGGATCAGCTGGCCGGTAACAGTGGTACCAATGTTTGCACCCATAATGACACCTACCGACTGCGTAAGGGTCATGATGCCGGAGTTTACCAGACCGACACAAATAACGACCGTGCCGGCCGAGGACTGGATGACACCCGTGATGAGGGTGCCAAAAATAACGCCCTTGAGCGTTGAGGAGGTCAGCTTTTGCAGCACGCCCTGCATTTTGCCGCCCGCCAGCTTCTCCAGGCCGGCGCCCATGATCGACATGCCGTACAGGAACAGCGCAATACCGCCCAACAGAGAGGTGATGTGTGTGATATCCATCTCGATACTCCTAAAAATGTTCTTCCTTTTCTTTCTGAACAGACAAAGGACGGCCGCCGGGCTCTTTCTGCCTGAACGCCGTCCTTTTTATTATAGCATCGAGCGGCCCGTTTCAACAAGCCTTATTTTACATGTTTTTTGCGTTTTTGATACATTTTTGCGCGGTTCGCCGGGTTTTGGCACAGTTCTTTTCGCAGATTTTACATGGATTTTACAAATGATTCAGTTTGCCGCAGCTGACGCCATTTCCCGCCGCCGGGCCGGTTTTGCGGCGGACTGCTCGGCGCGGGTCTTATCGTAGCAGTAACGGATGATCGCCTGCCTGCGCACGATGCCAATGAAGATGCCGCGGTCATCCACAACCGGCACAAAGTTCTGGTTCATGGCCGCTTCGATCAGCTGATCCATGCTGGTGGTCACGGTGACAGCCTTGTAGTCGCGCTTGTGGGCAAAGCTGGAAATGGGGACATCCTCAGCCGCTTCCAGATCCAGACCATGGAACTTTTTCAGCCCCCAGAGAATGTCGCCCTCGGTCAGGGTGCCCACATATTTTCCCTGCCGGTTGAGCACCGGAATGGACGCGTAGCGGTTATTCTCCCACTTTTCCAGCGTCTGCCGAAGGGTGAAATCGTCGTAAACATACATCAGATCCTGCTTGGGTGAAAGGAAAAACAAAATGTTCATCATCAGCTCTCCTATCGAAAAACAAATTCTGCCGTTGTGGGCGCAGCGCCCCGTCTCTCTGATTTGATTTTAGCACTTTTTCACAGCGAGTTAAAGGGAATAATCATACTTTTTAGATTTTATTCACAGTCATTTTTCGCTCTTTTTCAAAACATGCGGAAAAACCATGCACTCTGGCGCATTTTGTGCTATACTAAGCAGAAAGGAACTGCCCACCAGGCCCTCTGGCACTGCGGCCCTGTTCTCAGGATACCCACTGCGGCGCTCGAAATCGGGTGCAATGGGGTATGTCCGGCACAGGAGTTGCAATTTTCCGCTGTACACCGGGCCGTTAAAGAGGTATAATAAGCGTGTAAGATTCCTTTCCCGGTTCGCCGGGCCAAATCAAATAATCTGATAAAAGGAGCAGAGCGACTATGATCACTTCCCGTTTCCCTCTGGGGGATGTCAGCTTCTCCGCCGAGTATTTTTCGACGCTCGTGGGCGAAGCAACCAAACAATGCTACGGTGTGGCCGCAATGACCCCCCGCGATCTGACCGACAAGGTGCGGAGCATGGTGCGCGGCGCTGATTTTTCTGCAAAGGGTGTCCGTGTCACGCAGGAGGATGGTCGTCTGGTGATCGAACTGCACATTGCAGTGAGCTATGGCCTGAACATTTCCACCGCCGCACGCAGCATCTCTCACCGCGTCAAGGACGAGGTAGAGCAGGCTACCGGCCTGAAGGTTGCCCGCGTGATCGTCTCCGTGGACGACGTGATCGCCTGATCGGACAAGAGAATAAGGAGAAAATTCAAATGATTTCTGGTAAGATTTTGCGTGACGCCATTATCTCTGGCGCCAACAACATCAACAATCAGCGCTCCCGCGTGGACGAGCTGAACGTTTTCCCTGTTCCTGATGGCGACACTGGCACCAACATGGGCATGACCGTGGGTGCTTCTGTGCGCGAGCTGGAAGCATTGGACGACAGCTGCACCGTGGGTGAGGCTTCCAAGACCGCTGCTTCCGCCATGCTGCGCGGCGCACGCGGCAACTCCGGTGTTATCACCAGCCTGCTGTTCCGCGGCTTCTCCAAGGCGCTGGAAGGCAAGAAGGAAGCCACCGCTGCCGACATTGTCGAGGCTCTGAAGAAGGGTGTCGAGGGCGCTTATAAGGCCGTTATGAAGCCCACCGAGGGCACCATCCTCACGGTTGCACGCATTGCCTCTGAGGAAGCTGCTGCCTGCGGTGCCGAGGATGTGCCCGCTCTGTGGGATGTGGTGATGACCGCCGGCCAGAAGGCTCTGGAGGACACCCCCAACCTGCTGCCTGTTCTGAAGAAGGCCGGCGTTGTGGATGCCGGCGGTCAGGGCATCATGATTATCTTTGAGGGCATGGGCAAGGTGTTCCATGGCGAAGGCATCGTGGCAGGCGGCGAGGCTGCTCCCAACAAGGCAAAGCTCTCCACCGAGAACGCCGGCAAGGGCGTGTTCACCGACGACCTGATGAAGGTGGAGGACATCAAGAACGGCTACTGCACCCAGTTCCTGATCAACAAGTATGAGGGTGCAAGCGCCGCAAAGATGCGTGCCTTTGCAGAATCCAACGGCGACAGTGTGGTGTGCATCGAGGATGACGATGTGATCAACCTGCATGTGCACACCGCTGATCCCGGCAAGATCCTGAGCGAAGCCATCAAGTATGGCTACCTGACCAACTTCAAGATCGAGAACATGCACGAGCAGTTCCTGGCCCGTCAGAAGCAGGGCAAGAGCCTGGAAAAGCAGGCTTCTGCTGAGAAGGCCCCTTCTCAGTCCAGCGAGTTCGTCTACGCTGCTGTGGACCCCAGCCGTGACTATGGCTTTGTTGCTGTTGCCGCCGGTGAAGGCCTGAAGGCCGTGTTCACCGATCTGGCTGCAGACGCAGTGGTCTCCGGTGGTCAGACCATGAACCCAGCCACCGAGGATATCCTCGCCGCCATCCAGAGCGTGCCCGCAAAGACCGTGTTCGTGCTGCCCAACAACAAGAACATCATCATGGCTGCTGAGCAGGCCCAGAAGCTGGCCGACCGTCAGGTGGTCGTTCTGCCCACCCGCACCGTGCCCATGGGCATTACCGCCATGCTGAACTTTGATCCCTCTGTGAACGCCGAGACCAACACCATCAACATGATGGCTGCTGCCGACAAGGTGTCCACCGGTCTGATCACCTATGCTGCCCGCGACAGTGAGTACGACGGCAAGCGCATCAGGAAGGGCGAGATCATGGCTCTGGAGAACGGCAAGATCGTTTCCACCTCCAACGATATCACCAAAGCTACCTACCGTCTGGCACGCGGCATGTGCAAGAAGGATTCCAGCTTCGTCACCATCATTTCCGGCTGCGACGTGAGCGATGAGGATGCCGAGAAAGTGACCGAGATCGTAAAGGCAAAGTGCCCGAACCACGTTGAGGTCAGCCACATCCGCGGCGGCCAGCCCGTTTACTATTATATGATCAGCGTGGAGTAAACACTCCCCCGTTCTGCTGAATTTTTAAGCACCTGCGATTTTTGCCGCGGGTGCTTTTTTAAAGCAAAAGTGCCTGCACAGCTAAAGCCGTGCAGGCACTTTTGCTTTCAGAATCCTCAGAAGAAGCTCACCTGACTGCTCTCCGGCAAGTCGCCCAGAGCGCCCACCTGACGCAGACGGTCCAGAATGCTGCTGCCGACACCGGAAGCCTGCTGCAGCTCTTCCACCGAGATATATTCTTCGCCGTGGATGGTCACCTTTTCCAGTGCATCGGCGGCAGCACCGCCAAGACCCTTCAGCGAAGAGAAAGGCAGACGCACCTTGCCGTCCTCCACCACATACTTGGAGCCGCGGCTCTTGCCCAGCTCAATGGGCAAAAACTCGTAGCCGCGCACCAGCATCTCGTTGACGAGCTGCAGGCTGACCAGCACATCTTCGTCCTTGGCGTTCTTCTCTTCCTTCAGGCGGCGCTTGACTTCTTCCATGTGAGCGCGGGCCACTGCCGCACCGCCCACAGCGGCCTCATAGTCGATGTCGTCGCCGCGTACGGTAAAGTATACCGCATAGAACTCCGGCGGACGGTAGATCTTGAACCACATCAGACGAATGGCCGACATCAGGTAGGCCACGGCATGGGCCTTGGGGAACATATACTTGATCTTGCGGCAGCTCTCGATGTACCAGTCCGGCACCTCGTGCTCCCGCATGGCTTCCTCCCAGCCATCCTTGAAGCCGCCCTTGGCCACCTTGCCCTTACGCACAGCCTCCATGATATCAAAGGCCATCTTGGGTTCCAGACCCTTGCGCAGCAGGTACAGCATGATGCTGTCACGGCAGCCAATGACCTCCGCAATGGTGCAGGTGCCGCTGCGGATCAGCTCGTCCGCGTTGCCGGTCCACACATCAGTGCCGTGGGACAGGCCCGAGATCTGGATCAGTTCGGAAAAGTTCTTGGGGCGTGCCTCCACCAGCATACCGCGCACGAAGTTGGTGCCCATTTCCGGGATGCCGAAGGTGCCGGTCTGGCTGTCGATCTGCTCCGGGGTCACGCCCAGCGCTTCGGGGCTGGTCAGCAGGCTGTACACCTTGGGGTCGTTCATGGGGATGCTGTCGATGGGGATACCGGTGTACTCCTCAAAATACTTGTAGAAGGTGGGCATATCGTGGCCCAGTTCGTCCAGCTTGAGCAGGGTATCGTGCAGGTACTTGAACTCGAAGTGGGTGGTCAGCAGGCCGCCTGCCACATCGTCCGCCGGGTGCTGGATGGGGCAGAAATCGTAGATCTCGTAGGTATCCGGCACAACGACCATGCCGCCGGGGTGCTGACCCGTGGTGCGCTTGACGCCGGTGCAGCCCAGAGTCAGGCGGTTCTCCTCCGCATGGTTCACCGTGCGGCCGCGCTCATCCAGATATTTTTTGACATAGCCGTAGGCGGTCTTGTCCTGAATACCGGACACGGTGCCCGCCTTGAACACGTTGGCTTTGCCGAACAGCTCCTCGGTATAGCGGTGCACATTGGACTGATATTCGCCGGAAAAGTTCAGGTCGATATCCGGCTCTTTATCGCCGTAGAAGCCGAGGAAGGTCTCGAAGGGAATATCGTGGCCGTCCACCAGCATCCGGGTGCCGCAGTTGGGGCAGTTTTTATCCGGCAGGTCAAAGCCGTCGTCCACGCTGCCGTCGGTGATGAACTCGCTGTGCTTGCACTTGGGGCAGCGATAGTGGGGCGGCAGGCTGTTCACCTCCGAGATGCCGGAGAAGTGGGCCACGGCCGATGAGCCGACCGAACCACGGCTGCCCACCTGATAGCCGCCCGCGTTGGAATAGGCCACCAGTTTGACCGCAATGACGTACAGCACGGCGTAGCCATGGCCGCAGATGGAGTCCAGCTCCTTCTGCAGCCGCTTTTCCACAATTTCGGGCAGCGGGTCACCGTAATCGCGCTTGGCGTGTTCCCACGTAGCATCGCGCAGCTGCTGCTCTGCACCCTCGATGCTGGGCGGGTAGGTGCCGCGCGGGATGGCGCGGACATTGCCGTCGATGGAAGCCGCGATCTTGCGCGGGTTGGTCACGACGATCTCATACGCCTTTTCTTTGGGCAGATAGCTGAACTGTTTCAGCATGTCCTCGGTGGTGCGGAAGAACAGCGGCGGCTGGTTGTCGGCATCTTTAAAGCCGTTGCCCGCCTGCAGCACGGCACGGTACGCCGCATCCTCCGGCTCGGTAAAGTGCACGTCGCCGGTGGCAATGACCGGCTTGTGCAGATCTTCGCCCAGCTTGATGACCGTGCGGTTGAAGTTTTTGATGTCCTCTTCGCTGTCCACCTTGCCGTCCCGCACCATGTAGGCGTTGTTGCCCAGCGGCTGGATCTCAAGAATATCGTAGTAGGACGCGATCTTCTTCAATTCCTCGTAGGAGCGTCCCTCCACGATGGCCCGGTACAGCTCGCCGGCTTCGCAGGCGGAAGTGAGCAGCAGGCCGTCCCGGTATTTGTTCAAAAGGCTCCGGGGCACCCGGGGCTTTTTGAAAAAGTAGTTCACATGGGCTTCGCTGACGATCTTGTACAAATTTTTCAGGCCCATCTGGTTCTTGACCAGAATGATGAGGTGGTAATACTTCTTTTTCAGCACCTCGCGGTTGCCGCCAAGGCCGGTGTTGATCTCACTGACCTTTGCTACCTGCTTTTCTTTCAGGTCGTTCAGCATGACCCCGAAGATGCGGCCCAGCGCGGCAGAATCTTCACAGGCACGGTGGGCCTCGTAGGCAGGCAGCTCCAGATGCTTGTTGATGGTGCCCTGCTTGTAGTTGTGCAGGCCGGGGTACATGGCCTGCGCCATGGTCAGGGTGTCGATATAGGTCGGTTCAAACGAGATGCCGCTCCGTTTGGCCGCGATGCGGAGGAAGCGGATGTCGAACGAGTGGGCGTTGTGGGCCACCAGAATGCGCCCGCCTGCAAAATCCAGGAACGCCTGCAATGCCTCGGCCTCACTGGGGGCATCGGCGACCATTTCGTTGGTGATGCCGGTCAGCTCGGTGATCTTGGGGGTGATGGGCTTGCCGGGCTTGACAAAGGTATCAAATTCCTCCACCACTTCGCCGTTTTTCACGATGACGGCACCGATCTCGGTCATATACTCCACGCCGGGGTCAAGGCCTGTGGTCTCGGTATCAAACACGCAGAACTCCCCGTCCAGCGGCTGATCCTTCACACCGTATACACAGGGGATCATGTCGTCCACAAAGTAGGCTTCGCAGCCGTAGATCAGCTTGAAGTCCGGGTCTGATTTATGGATATCGTCCGCTGCCAGCATGGCTTCCGGGTAACCCTGACACACACCGTGGTCAGTGATGGCAACGGCCGGATGTCCCATGCGGTGGGCCAGCTTGACGATGCCGCCGGGGTCACAGAAGCCGTCCATGCTGGAAAGCTTGGTGTGCAGATGCAGCTCTACACGCTTGACCGGTGCGGTATCCTCCCGCTTTTTGCGCTCCACGATGAGCACATCGTAGGGGTAGACGATATAATCGTGTTCGTACTTGTCGTAGGAGCAGTCGCCGCGCACGATGAGGGTGGTGCCTTTGCCAAGGCTCTCCCACTTGGAGCAGTCCTCACCTTCCTGCGCGCGGATCTTCAGGTTGATGGAGCCCTGATAATCGGTGATGGATACGGTATAAATTTTGCGGAAGTTGCCCTTGACCTCCGAGAAGAACACATCGCCCCAGATCGTGCACTTGCCGCCCTCGCCGCCAAGGTCTTTCAGCGGGGTGAGGTTCTTGGGGGTGAACATCTTGCCGTGGAAAATGGTGACGGGCTTATCGGTCAGGTCCAGACCATCCACCTTGATGGACGGTGCTGTGTTCTTTTTCTCAAACTTGACCACCGGTGGCGCGATCTTGCGCTCCAGCTTTTCTTCCATCTGGTGCTGCTCGGCTTCGCTTACAGCGCTTTGCAGCGTTACCTGCGGCGTTACCCCGGTGTGGGCTGCAATGCGCTCTGCCAGCAGCTTTTCAAAGTGCATCTCCTGCAAAAACTTGGTGCCATGGCATACGCCGATGGTGATCTTCTGTCCGATGATGTTGATCTTGCACCGGTCCAGAAAGCCGTTGATGGGCACGCCGTCCCGCTTCATCTCTTCCATCAGATCGCGCAGGGCCGCTTCGTCCAGCATGGCATAGCCAAACAGGTTCTGGATGCGCAGCTCAAAGCCCTCATAATCCGGCTGCAGGGATGCCAGCAGCCGGGCACAGAGATTTTTGTCCAGCGGCGCACCGCTGCGCAGGGTAAAGATGACCTGCCGCTCCTGCCGCAGCATCTGCGCATGCTCCACAATGACCTGCCCGAAGCAGGCCGCAAATGCCGGGTCCACCATGAACTGCGGCCACAGGTTGGATACGAGTGGTGTCACAAATGGTACTCCTTTTTATACAGCACAAACTGCCGCACCCGTTTTTTGCAGGTGTGGCAGCTGTGAAAAAAGCCAAATTACAGTTTATAGATCTCATCCATGAACTGATCCAGGATGTTGTCTCCGGTCAGCTTTTTGATGGGCTTGCCGTGGATGAACAGCACCGCCTCGCCTTTGCCGCCGGCAATGCCGATGTCTGCTTCGCGGGCTTCACCGGGGCCGTTGACCACGCAGCCCATCACGGCCACCTTGATGGATTTTTTGCAGCCCTGCAGCCGCTTTTCCACCTCATTGGCGATCTCGGTGCAGGGATACTGGGTGCGGCCGCAGGTGGGGCAGGTGATGACCTCCGGGCCTGCTACCGGGAAGCCCACGGCGCGCAGGATGTTGTAGCCCGCTTCCACTTCCTTTTCCGGCTCTGCGGCCAGCGAGACGCGGATGGTATCGCCAATGCCTTCCAGCAGCATTCCGCCGATGCCCATGCCGCTTTTCAGCAGACCCATCTGGTAGGTACCCGCCTCGGTAACACCCACATGGAGCGGGTAATCCGTGACAGCGCTGAGCTGGCGGTAGGCCTCCATCATGCGAGGCACATTGGAGTTCTTGATGGAAATGACGATGTTGTTGAAATCGAATTTTTCCAGCAGGCGCACATGGTACAGTGCACTCTCCACCATGGCCTCCGGCGTGGGTGCGCCGTATTTTGCAAGGATGTGCTTTTCCAGACTGCCGCCATTCACGCCGATGCGGATGGGAATGTTCTTGCGCTGACAGGCATCCACCACAGCCTTCACCCGGTCATCGTCGCCGATGTTGCCGGGGTTGATGCGGATCTTATCCACGCCTACATCTGCGCAGGCCAGAGCCGCCTTGTAGTCAAAATGGATGTCTGCCACAATGGGGATGTTCACCGCATTCTTGACGGCTTCGATGCATTTTGCATCCGCCGGGCTGGGGCAGGTCACGCGCAGGATCTGACAGCCAGCAGCTTCGCACCGCTTTGCCTGCGCCACATTGCCCTCAATATCCTCCACCGGCACGTTGAGCATCGTCTGCACCGCAACAGGATTCTTGCCGCCGATGGTCACATTGCCGATTTTCACTTCCCGTTTTAACTGCCGCATTGTCATTTTCCTTTCTTTAGACCGCCCCGGTGATGAGCCGGATGATATCATTATAGGTTGCAAAGAGCATCAGGCCAAAGAACAGCGCGAACGCCGCCAGCGTCAGCCCGCTCTGGATCTTTTCCGGCACTGCATGGCCGGTAACGCCCTCAATGATCAAAAATACCACCTTGCCGCCATCCAGTGCCGGGAAGGGCAGCAGATTGAACACGCCCAGATTGATGGTGATGAGGGCCAGCAGCTCCAGCAGATCCTGCCAGCCGTAGCTTGCCGCCTGACCGATCGCTGTCACGATACCCACCGGGCCGGACAGATTGTTGATGCTCTCCCGGCCCCGCAGCAGGTCCATCAGGGAGGTGAAGATGATGCGCCCATAATAGAGCACACTGTTCCATGCTTCTTTTAACACATTGAGCGGTGTTTTTTTGATGCCGTACACCGTAAAGCCAAGGGTCATATGGGTCTGGCCGTTCTCGTCCTGCCAGGTGTCGAACCGGACGCAGGGCAGCTCCACCTTTTCGCCGCCGCGCAGAACGGTGAAGCGGGCGGAGTAGTCCTCGGTGCGCATCAATTCATAGAGCATGTCGTTCGCCACAAAGCACCGGCGGCCATTGACGGCCAGCACCTTATCCCCTGCTTCCAGACCCGTCTGGCCGCAGAGGGCACCATCGTCGATGGCGTAGATGACCCGGCTGGTGATGGGTTCGCTCTGTGCCGCAATGAGGATGACCATGACCACGAATCCCAGTAGGAAGTTCATGAACGCACCCGCCGCCATGATGAGGGCCCGCTGCCAGACCGCCGCCTCGTTCAGCGGCTTGCCGACAGGCTGCGCCGGTACTTTCTCGTTTCCGGCTCCTCCATCTGGGGAGCCGTCCGCGTCAGCGCACGAAGGGGGCGTCTGGGGTTCCGCATCGGGACACTCCCCTTTCTCCGCCTGCTGGCTCTCGGGGCTTTCCTCGCCCTCCAGCGCCACATAGCCGCCTACCGGCAATGCACGCAGGCTGTACTGGGTGCCATTCTGCGTCTTTTTGAGCAGAACAGGCCCCATGCCGATGGAAAACTCGTTGACCTGAATGCCGCAGAGCTTTGCCACGGTAAAGTGCCCGAATTCATGAATGGCGATCACAGCGCTGAACACGAGCACCGCAGCCAAAAGAGTAATGATAAAAGACATAGCTTCTCCAAAAATGAATTCATAAGCCGTGCGCGCTTACAGGTGGCTGCGCACGAAGGCGCGGGCCATTCTGTCGCACTCATACACGTCGGCCAGCGTGTAGTCGCCGCCAAAGCTGTCGCTGTCCACGACTGCTTCCACCAGACGGCCAATATCGAGGAAGCCAATTTTGTCCTCAAGGAAGAGCTTGACAGCTTCCTCATTGGCACCGTTGGCGGCGCATGGGCCGAGACCTCCCTTTTTGATGGCCTTTTTGCAGGCGGCAAGGCAGCGGAAGGTCTCGTCGTCTGCCACATCGAAGGTGAGCACCTTGAGGGTGGTGAAATCCAGCTCCGGCACCACGCCCGGCACACGGGCCGGGTAGGTCAGTGCATACTGGATGGGAATGCGCATATCCGGCACACCCAGCTGGGCAATGACCGAATTATCGCTGAACTGCACCGCCGAATGCACGATGCTCTGGCGCTGCACCACGATCTGGATCTTCTCCGGCGGCAGGCCGAACAGCCACACTGCCTCGATCAGCTCCAGACCCTTGTTCATCAGGGTGGCAGAGTCAATGGTGATCTTTGCGCCCATGTTCCAGTTGGGGTGCTTGAGGGCATCCGCCTTGGTCTTACCGCGCAGCTCCTCGGTCTTCATCCCGAAGAAGGGGCCGCCGGATGCCGTGAGCAGGATCTTGGTCAGGCTGGGGGCACTCTCCTTATCCTGCAGGCACTGGAAGATGGCCGAATGTTCACTGTCCACCGGCAGCAGCTTTACACCATGCTTTGCCACGGCCTGTGTGACCAGACGGCCGCCGGTGACAAGGCTCTCCTTGTTGGCAAGGGCCAGATCATGCCCGCTTTCAATGGCGCACAGGCTGGCACCAAGGCCTGCAATGCCCACAACGCTGTTCAGCACCACATCGGTGCCGTCCAGTGCGGCCAGCTGCTTGAGGCCCTCCGGGCCGGTCAGCAGCCGGGGCGCCTGGGCGCGGCCTGCCAGTGCAGCGTCCAGCCGGGCCGCTGCGCCGGGGTCCGTCATGCAGACGTACCGGGGGTGGAATTCTTCGATCTGCTGCAGGATCTTATCTACATGGCTGTGGGCAGAAAGACCGAACACCTCATAGCCCTGTGCACGGATCACATCCAGACTCTGGGTGCCGATGGAACCGGTAGAACCCAGCAGAGTGATTTTTTTCGACATCGTGTTTCCTCCTAAATTGAGCAAATCAGCGATAGAACACAGCGATAATGACCATCGTGACGAAAGGTGCGATGAACATCACACTGTCAAAGCGGTCCAGAATGCCGCCGTGCCCCGGGAAGATGGTGCCGTAATCCTTGATGCCGCACTGGCGCTTGACCACGCTGGCAAACAGATCGCCATAAATGCCCAGCACCGCCGCCACGCAGCCCAGCAGCGCGATGACGACATACATCGAGACACCGATGTTCGAACGGGTGAAGGCCTCCAGCCGGTCGGCTGCGATGGAGTAGATCACCGTGACGACCACGCCGCAGACCATGGTGCCCAGAACACCGCCAATGGCACCTTCCACGGTCTTTTTGGGGCTGACCACCGGGCAGAGCTTGTGCTTGCCAAAGGCACGGCCTGCAAAGTAGGCACAGGTATCGCCGCCCCAGGCAAAGCAGAGGATGAGCAAGATAAAGAACACCGCATCGTAGCCGTACTGCTCCACCGGCAGCAGCTCCTTGAGCCGGATAAAGGAATAGAAGCAGAAGATCACGATACCGGAGAACATCAGCAGGCCGCTGGCCTTCTGATAGCTGATGGTGCCATTGCGCACCACCAGATAGATGGCGTAGAACAGCACGAGCAGGAACGAAGCCGGCATGACCAGCGCCCGCCAGACGGAATAGCTGGACAACATGATCAGCAGCGTATACGGCACAGTGACGGCGTACAGCAGCCAGTCCTTCTTCTCGAAGCCGAGGGCCATATAGATCTCGTGGATGGCGATGAGGGTGATGGCAGCGATCACAAGGTTGAAGATCATCGTGTCAAAGGTAAAGAGCACACCGATCAGAACGAGGATACCCACCACTGCGGTTATGATTCGTGTTTTCATAGAGTGTTTCTCCTTGGTTGTGTTTGCCGGTTGTGTTTGCCGGGGATGGTTCAGATGCCGCCGAACCGGCGGGAGCGCTTGTTGAACTCCGTGATGGCGGCGTCGAGGTCATCGCGGGTGAAATCCGGCCACAGAACGTCCATTTCTACCAGCTCCGAGTAAGCTGCCTGCCAGAGCATGAAGTTGGACAGCCGCTTTTCTCCGCTGGGACGCAGGATAAAATCCGGGTCCTTCTGGCCAGCGGTATACATGGCATCGCTGAGCAGTTGTTCCGTGATCTCTTCGGGCTTTATCTCCCCTGCCGCCGCCTTTGTCGCCAGTTGCTGCGCCGCCCGCACGATCTCCGGGCGGCCGCCGTAGTTGATGGCAATGTTCAGGGTCATGCCGGTCTTGGAGGCAGAGTCGCCTTCCAGCTCATTCATCAGCTTCTGGAGCTTGGGGTCCAGCGCAGCGCGGTCGCCCATGAACTTGATGCGGATATTGCGGTTCTTGTAGTCAAAGCCCTTCAGCAGATATTCGCCGAACAGCCGCATGATGGCGTTGACCTCTTCCAGCGGACGCTTCCAGTTCTCGGTGGAAAACGCATAGAAGTACACCGACGAAACGCCCAGCTCATCGCAGTAGTTGGCGATATCCTGGAAGACGGCTGCACCCTTTTTGTGCCCGGCAGTGCGGGGCAGGCCGCGGTTCTTTGCCCAGCGGCCGTTGCCGTCCATGATGATGCCGATGGAAAGGCCCTCGGCAAATTCTTTAGGATGTTCCATTGTACTTCTCCTCTCTGCGGCAAAGATCTTTTGCCTCTGCCGGTCGGCAAAAAGTGCCGCGCACTACGACCAGCACACGGCACTTGGAAAGGTCTCGTTCGCCGCGGCGATCAGACAGACATGATCTCCTTCTGCTTTTCTTCCACCGCAGCATCGATGTTCTTGATATACTTGTCGGTCAGCTTCTGGACATCCTCTTCCATGGTCTTCTGGCTGTCCTCGGTCAGCTCGCCGGCCTTCTTCATGGCCTTGGCCTTATCCATAGCCTCGCGGCGGATGTTGCGCACTGCCACCTTAGCCTCCTCGCCCAGCTTGGAAACTTCCTTTGCCAGCTGCTTGCGGCGCTCCTCGGTGGGAGCCGGGAAGTTCAGGCGGATGGTAGAGCCGTCATCAATGGGAGTGATGCCCACATCGCTGGCCATGATGGCCTTGCTGATGGGGCGCAGCAGAGTACGGTCCCACGGGGTAATGGTCAGGGTGCGTGCTTCGGCCACAGCCACGGATGCCACCTGCTGGATGGGAGTGGGGGCACCATAATAATCCACGCTGACCTTATCCAGCACAGCGGGATTTGCGCGGCCTGCGCGCACAGCGCCCAGTTCGCGGCCCAGATGTTCGACCGAGCTCTTCATCTTGTCTTCGTAAACCTTGGTGTTGCTGCTCATTGCGGTAGTCTCCTGTTCCTTTTTATCTTGGGGCTGCGCTGCAATGCGTCTGCCCTATAATGTATGTCGGCTGCAGGCGTTTCAGCCCTCGTAAACCAGTGTGCCCACATTCTCGCCCTGCACGGCACGGGCAATGTTGTCCGGGTCGGCCAGATCGAACACGAGGATGGGCAGCTTGTTGTCGCGGCACAGAGTGGCAGCAGTGCCATCCATAACAGCCAGCTGGTCTTCCAGCACCTTGGTAAAGGTGAGGGTATCATACTTCTTTGCGTCGGCGTACTTGTGGGGATCCTTATCGTAAATGCCATCCACCATAGTAGCCTTGAACATCACATCGGCGCTCACTTCCACAGCGCGCAGAGCGGTTGCCGTATCCGTGGAGAAGAACGGGTTGCCGGTGCCGCCGCCGAACACGGCGATCTTGCCCTCATCCATGGCGTGCAGGGCGTCCTTGCGGGTAAAGGGCTGTGCCACCTGCGGCATGGTGATGGAGGTGAACACCTCAGTGGGCACACCCAGCTGTTCCAGCTTATCGGAAACAGCCAGTGCGTTCATCACGGTTGCCAGCATACCGATCTTATCGGCCAGAGTGCGCTCCATCTTGCCGCTGGAACGGCCGCGCCAGAAGTTGCCGCCGCCCACAACAATGCCGATCTGCACGCCGAGGTCGTGTGCTTTCTTCACGCCGCCGCAGATCGCGTCCATGGTGGGCTCGTCAAAACCCATGCCCTTTTCGCCGCCCAGTGCTTCGCCGCTGATCTTCAGAAGGATACGCTGATATTTCAATGCCATAATCCAAACACCACCTATGATATTTGAGCCGCCGGGAAGGACGGCCTTGTTTCTTCTGTCTATTTTACAATAAAATGCCTGCAAAGTAAACAGAAAAAGCAATTTGTCCCGCCAAACGACGCAAAACTAAAATTTATGCTGGACATTTCGGCCAAACCATGCTATACTATTTCTTGCATTCGCGGGCATCGTACATCGGCTAGTATATCAGCCTTCCAAGCTGAGGAGGTGGGTTCGATTCCCATTGCCCGCTCCATGCAGACAAAAAGAGCTCAGGTCATTTGGACCTGGGCTCTTTTTATTTGTTTTTGTTCATGCAAAAAAGGGGCCGCGCATTTGTTTCTGCGCGGCCCCCTGATTTTTATGCACTCAGACGAAGGAGAAATACAGAGCGCCTGCTGCTGCGCCCACGTTGGCGACGCCGAGCAGTGCACCGCCCAGCGAGCTGAAGTAGATCTTGGCCGAGTCGACCATGAGGTTGCCGTTGATGGTGCCCTCTTCTTCGGGGTACTGCTCCGGATACTGCTTCTGCACCTGCGCTGCAATAGAGCCGATGTTCGCAATGTTCACATAGGTCAGCAGACCCGCACCGGTGCCGAGTGCCGACGCCAGCACGCTGCTGATCTGGCCTTTCTTGATGGCATTCACAACGTTCACGATAGCAAGCACACCCATGGTCACGTTCATTGCCGTCGAGATCCATTTGCCGACCGTTTCCGCATCGAGTGCGCCGCCAGTCGTATATTCCAATTCCTCTTCGCTGAGGAGTGCGTAGCTGTTGGGATAAGTCATCATTTTTTCTTTACCTCCAAATGATCGTTCGAGAGGGGTCCATTTGTCCCCATTATAGAGGCTGCGGAAAAATCTGTCAAGAGACGAAACTTTTGTCCAAACATACAAAACCGCCGCACAGCGAAGTTTTTGTGCTTCGCGTACAGCGGTTTCACGAGGATTTCACGTTTTACTTCGGAATCGTGATGTTATGACAGAGTACCCGAAACGATAAAAGCCACCGGCTCTGCGAAACGATGACGGAGAGGGGTTTTATGATTCCTCTTGCCAAATCCCCTGTTTTGTGCTATACCTTTTCTTGTATTCATGCTTGTATTTATGGAGTCGGGAGGAATTTGAAAATGGAACTGGCACTTATCTGCGCACAGCAGGTCATCGTGTTGTTTTTGCTCATCGGGGCGGGCGCTGCCGCCATCAAGACCGGTGTGCTGAAGCCGGAAGGGCGGCAGACTCTCTCGAACCTGCTGGTCTATCTGGTCGTTCCGGCCATGATCGTCCACTCCTATATGATGGACTTCAGCGAGGAGATTCTGCACAACCTGCTGGCCGCGTTCGGGCTGAGCGTTCTGGCCATCCTCATCGGCACTGTGCTGACGCTGGCCCTGACTGCCCGGCAGAAAGACCGCCGGGCCCCCATCTTCCGGTTCGCATCGGTCTTCTCCAACGCAGCCTATATGGGCTTTCCGCTCATTTCGGCGCTGTTTGGGTCGGAGGGGCTGCTCTACGCCAGCGCCTACGTGACCGTGTTCAATATCCTGCTCTGGACCATGGGCTACGGCATGGTCAGCGGCAGTTCCAGCCCGAAGGAAGTGACCCGAAGCCTGCTGCGCACCCCGGTGCTGTATGCGATGGTGGTGGGCCTCGCCGTCTACCTGCTGCAGATCCCGGTGCCCGCCCTCATCGCCCAGCCGCTGGAACTGCTGAGCAACATGAACACCCCGCTTTCCATGCTCATCACCGGCATCCTCATCGCCACGGGCGACCTGAAGCAGATCGTCTGCGACCGGCACATCTGGAAACTGGCCGGGCTGCGGATGCTGGTCATCCCGGCAGTGTGTCTGGCGGCCTTTGCGGCGCTGGGTCTGCTGCGCTTCGGCATGAGCGCACAGGTGGTGCTGCTGTTGGAGTGCTGCCCTGCCGCTGCAATCACCTCAGTGTTCGCCGTTCAGTTCGGCCACGATGAGCAGTTCGCGGCCGGATGCGTGGTCCTCACCACCCTGCTCAGCATCGTCACCCTGCCCCTGTGCGCACTGGTGCTGACGGCGCTGATGTAACACGCGACGCAAAAAGGAACCGCTGCGTTTTGAACGCACAGCGGTTCCTTTTTTGTTTTCCATTATACCAGCGGCATGATGTTTTCCGGCGCCGCCCGGAGGAAGGCCGGGGTCTCCGGCGGGGGTGAAGAAAGGGACGTTTTGGAGACCTTCCACCACAGCTTTGCGCTGCCATCCACCGAGGTGCAGATGACATTCCAGTCGAACGGATTCTCGCTCGAAGCGCCCACACGCACCGGCAGCCGGTTGTCGCTGTCCGCTGCGGCGGGCACGAGGTCATGGGCGCGGATGCCCACGGCGGTGCAGGTTTCCGGCACCGGGAGCGCCACTGCAAGCTCCTGCTCCCAGCCGGTGAGATGCACCCGGTGCGCGTCCACTCGGACGCAGGGCAGGATGTTCTTGCAGCCGGTCAGGCGGGCGACGGTCAGGCGGCGGGGATCTGCAAAGACCTCTCTGGTCGTGCCGGCCCGGAGCACCTCGCCGCCATCCATCACGATCATATCCCGGCACAGGCGGTAGGCTTCGTCACGGTTGTGGGTGACCAGCAGCGCCGTGCCGCCAAACCCGGCCAGCAGGCCGCCCACTTCGCCCTCCACTTCCTCGCGCAGGTAGCTGTCCAGCGCACTGAACGGCTCGTCCAGCATCAGGATACGGGGCTTGCCCGCCAGAATGCGGGCCAGTGCAGCGCGCTGCTGCTGCCCGCCCGAAAGCTCACTGGGCAGGCGGTGGGCCAGTTCCTCCAGCCGCATGGCGCGCAGGGCCTCCGCACAGGCCGCTTTGCGGGCAGCGGGGTTCTTCTCCTTTTTCAGCGCGCAGAGGATGTTCTGCTCCACGGTCATGTTGGGGAACAGTGCGTAGTTCTGGAACAGCAGGCCCACGCCGCGCTGCTGCGGCGGCAGGTCGATGTGCTGGGCGCTGTCAAACAGCACCCGGCCGTCCAGTACGATGCGGCCCGCATCCGGCTTTACGATACCGGCAATGCAGCGCAGGGTCATGCTTTTGCCGCAGCCGGACGCGCCGAGGATGGCGGCGGTGGTATTGCCCGCTGTGAACTCCGTGCGAAGGGTAAAGCCGTCGAACCGTTTGGTGATCTTGACGTCCAGGCTCATGTGTGCTTTCCTCCCTGCTTCTGTTTGCGTTCCAGCAGGTTGACCGCCAGCAGCACCACTGCCGAGATCACGATATCCACCAGTACCCAGCGCATGGCACCGGCTTCGTCGTTGGTGCGCCACAGCTGGTACACGGTGGTGGCAATGGTGGCGGTCTTGCCGGGGGTGTAGCCTGCGATCATGCTGGTGGCACCGTACTCGCCCAGCGCGCGGGCAAAGGCCAGCACCGTGCCGGCCAGAATGCCTTGACGGCAGCAGGGCATCCGCACCCGCCAGAAGATCCACACGCCCGACTGGCCCAGCGTTTGCGCCGACCATGCCAGCGTTTCGTCAAAGCTTTCAAACGCGCCGCGCGCCGTGCGGTACATCAGCGGAAAGGCCACCACGATGGATGCAAAGATGGCACTGTACCAGTTCATGACCAGCTTCACGCCGAAATGCTCCATGAAAAAGATGCCCAGCGGCCGCTTTGCGCCGAACAAAAGCAGCAGAAAATAGCCCACCACCGTGGGCGGCAGCACCATGGGCAGGGTGAGCACCACGTCCAGCGCGCCTTTGACAGTGCGCGGCAGCTTGGCAATATAGTAGGCGGCAAAAATGCCAAGGAAGAACACCGCCGCGCAGCTGACGAGGGCGATGCGCAGGCTGTTCCAAAGGGGATACCAGTCCATAAATGATACCTCCGAATAAAAAGGCTTCCCCCAGAGGGGAAGCTCTGAAAAACAACGGATTTACAGTGCGGTGAAGCCCACGCTCTCGAACACGGTCGCGGCGCGGTCGGTCTGCAGATAGGCCAGAAACTCCCTGGCAGCCTCGGCGTTGGGGGCGGCCTTCAGCACGGCGGCAGGATAGATGACCTGACCGCACATCTCTTTGGTGGCCTCATCCACAGGGGTCAGGCCTGCGCTGTAGGCATCGGTGCAGTACACGACACCGGCATCCACGCTGGCTTCGGTGATCTGGGTGGTGACCTCCTTGACGTTGGAGCCGTAGGTGATGACACCGGCTGCGGCCAGTGCTTCCTCGTCCAGAGCGTAGTAGGCAAGGATCTTCTGGGTGTACTGGCCCACGGGCACATCGCTGTTGCCCATGCAGAACAGAATGTCCCCGGCCTTGAGGTGCTCGGCCAGAGAATCGAAGCTGTCGATGCCCTTATCGCCATTCTCGGGCACGCACAGAACGACCTTGTTCTCCAGCAGGTCCACGCGGGAATCGCTGTCCACGAAGTCCAGTCCTTCGGTGTTCACATCGGCGGAAGCGGTGCTGTCCAGCTGGTTCATCTGCTTCTGACCGGCGGAGATGAACAGGTCGCAGTCCGCGCCTTCCTGAATCTGGGTCTTGAGGGTGCCGGAGGAGTCGAAGTTGAAGCTGAAGGTCACGCCGGGGTTCTCGGCAGAGTAGATCTCGCCGATGGCGGTCAGCGTCTCGGTCAGGGACGCTGCAGCGAAGACGATCAGCTCGACGGACTCGCCCGAAGCAGCCTCCGAAGAGGCAGCGGCAGAGCCTGCCACGGAGGAAACGGAGCTGCTGGAGCCGCCGCAGGCGGTCAGGGCAGCAGATGCGGACGCGATGCCGGCAGCGCACAGGAAGCCGCGGCGGGAGATCTGGGTATTCATGGTCATTTCTCCTTCTGTTGTTCTCATGGATCTATCGTTTACAGCGTCTCCCGCAGGGCGGGGCTGTAAAGGCCGCATTACTTCCGGGCGCATTCGCCGTCCAGCCCGGCGGCAAGGCGGATGCCGTGCGCAAGGCTGGGCAGGATGTACTCGAGGTTTTCTTTTACGGCCTTAGGGCTGCCCGGCAGGTTCACGATCAGGGTCTTGCCGCGCAGCACACTGGCGGCACGGCTCAGCATCCCGCGCGGTGTGATGGTAAGGCTATGGTACCGCATGGCCTCGGCAATGCCGGGGGCGCTGCGGGTGGCCACGGCATAGGTGGCCTCCGGGGTGATGTCGCGCGGGGAGAAGCCGGTGCCGCCGGTGGTGAGGATCAGGTTCACCTGTCGGCCGTCGGCCAGCCGGATGAGCTGGGCCTTCAGCGCCTTGGTCTCATCGGGCAGGATCATGGTCTCCTCCACTTTGTACCCGGCGGCGGTGAGCATTTCCACAATGAGCGGGCCGCTTTTGTCCTCCCGTTCGCCGCGGGCGCCTTTGTCCGACAGGGTGATGACGGCTGCGCGCAGCGGCGGGTCTTCTTCCGGGGGCAGCAGGATCATCTCATCGCCCACATGGAGCGTGCCGCCGTGGAGCACACGGGCGAACACGCCCTCCCGCGGCATGATGCAGTCGCCGGTCTGCCGGCGGATGGCGCAGTCGCTGTGGCACTCCTTGCCGATCTGGGTCATTTCCAGCACGACCTCACCGACCTGAAAGCGGCTGGTGACGGGCAGATTGCGGAAATCGAACCCTTCCACTACCAGATTTTCGCCAAAGGCACCGTAGTCCACCCAGATCTTCTTGCGGAAGTTCTCGATCTTTTCCGCGCTCAGCAGGCTGACCTGCCGGTGCCAGCTTCCGCCGTGGGCGTCGGTCTCAATGCCCCATTCCGGGGTCAGGGTGGCTTCGGGCACCTCGGTCTTGACGGTGCCGCGCTTCGGGCTGGTGCAAATGGCCAGGATCTTTCCCATATTATCCTCCGATCCGGTACATCCCGCGCGTAGCCGGGACATCCTGTTTCAATTCAAAGTGGTGCTCCTGGGGCTTTTCCCAGATGGTGGTGCGGATGGCGCTGAGCAGCTCTTCGTCCGACGCGCCGCTACGCAGGAGCGTTTTCAGGTCGCAGCCCGCCTCGCTGGCAAGGCACGGACGCAGAAAGCCCTGACTTGTCAGCCGCACCCGGTTGCAGGAAGCGCAGAATTTGCCGTGCACGGCTGCAATGAAGCCTACGCTCCCCTGCCAGCCCGGCGCGGTGTAGTAGACTGCCGGGCCGTCGCCGATGCCTGCCGTTTCCTGACGGGAAAGCGGGGCCAGCTCCGGCCAACGCTTCCGGAAGCGGGCCAGCAGGTCCGGCCCGGAGATGCAGGGCATCGCGGCTCCATAGCCGATGGGCATCATCTCAATAAAGCGCACCTGCAAAAACTTTGTCTCCGCCAGAGCAGCCAGCGCTTCCAGCTCGCCCTCGTTCACGCCGGGCTGCGGCACACAGTTCAGCTTGACGGGCAGGCCGCTTTCCAGCGCGGCCCGGATGCCCGCCATCACGTCCGCAAAGGCGTCCCGTGCGGTGATGCGGGCGAACACTTCCGGTGAAAGGGTGTCCAGACTGATGTTCACGCTGTCAAGGCCCGCCGCCAGCAGGGCGGGCAGCTTCTGGGCCAGCAGCACGCCGTTGGTGGTCATGGTGACACGGCGGATGCCGGGAATGGCTTTCAGCTGCGCCACCAGATGATCCACGCCTTTGCGGACCAGCGGCTCGCCGCCGGTGACGCGGACCGTATCCACCCCGCACTGCGCAAACAGTGCGGCAAGGCGGAGAAATTCTTCGTACGTCAGGATATCTTCCCGTTCCAGTTTCTCCACACCGTCCGGCATACAGTAGCGGCAGCGCAGGTTGCACAGGTCGGTGACCGAAAGGCGCAGATAGTGGATATTGCGGCCGTATGCATCAAACATAGCCGCCCTCGGCCCGCACATAGTGCCCGCTCTTGCCGCCGGTCTTCTCGACCAAGTGGATCTCGCCCAGCTCCATGCCCTTATCCACGGCCTTGCACATATCGTAGATGGTGAGCAGCGCGGCAGAAACGCCGGTCAGAGCTTCCATTTCCACGCCGGTCACGCCGATGGTCCTGGCGGTGCAGCGGGCCTCCACCGCCCGGCGCTCCGGCAGCAGTTCGAACTCGATCTGCACCTTGGTCAGCGGCAGCGGATGGCACAGGGGAATCAGCTCGCTGGTGCGCTTGGCCGCCATGATGCCTGCAATGCGGGCCACGCCAAGCACGTCGCCTTTTTTCACCGTGCCGTTCTGCACGGCGGCAAAGGCGTCTTCGTTCATGGTAATGATGCCGTGGGCCGTGGCCTCGCGGGAGGTGACAGGCTTGCCGCTCACGTCCACCATCACCGCATTGCCCTCGGCATCGAAATGGGTCAGTTTATTTTCTGTTGTATTCATAAAATTCACGTTATCCTTCGTGTCGCCTTTCACAACGGAGCTGGTTCAGCAATGCCCGAAGCCGCAGTTGGGCCAGGTGCAGGTGCCGCAGCCCAGGCAGAGGCCGCCCTCGCCCAGCCGGGCAATGTCCTCGGCAGTGATGGGGTCGTCGGCCAGCAGGCGCGGCAGCAGCAGGTCAAAAATGGTGCGCTTGGCGTACATCACGCAGCCGGGCAGGCCGCACACCGGCACACCGTCCAGATAGCTCACAAGGAACATGGCACCCGGCAACACCGGTGCGCCATAGGTGATGATCTCGGCACCGGTGTTCTTGATGGCAAGCGGCGTGCGGTCGTCGGGGTCTACGCTCATGCCGCCGGTGGTAAAGATCAGCTCGCAGCCTGCGGCCTTTGCTTCCAGAATGGCCGCCGTAATGCCCGCCGGGTCGTCATCGCAGACCTTGTGGAAGACCATCTCGCAGCCGTATTCGGCCAGCTTGCCCACCAGAATGGGGGTGAATTTGTCCTCGATGCGTCCCTTGAACACCTCGCTGCCGGTGGTGATGACCGCAAACTTTTTCGGGTGGAAAGGCAGCACGTTCAGGATGGGTTCGCTGCCTGCCGCAGCCTGCATGGCATCCATCTTCTCCTGCTCGATCACCAGCGGGATGATGCGGGTGCCGGCCAGCTTCTGGCCCTTTTTCACGGGCAGGTCGCCGTGGATGGCAGCGATCATCATTTGGGGTGTGCGGTTCACGGCCAGCAGGGCGGCGCGGTCGATCTTCAAAAGACCGTCGCAGTCGGCAACCAGTTCGATCTTGCCTTCCTTCGGCTCAGTGCCGTGGATGTTCCTGCCCGCAGCGGCCCGATAGAGCAGCGCGGCGGCTTCGTCCTCATGGAGGATGCCGGGCGTCTTTTCCCAGACGTACAGGTTCTCCTTGCCGATGCTCAGCAGCACCGGGATATCCTCCGGCTGGACGATGTGCCCTTTGCGGAAGCGTGCTCCCTTGAACTGGCCGGGAATGATCTGTGTAATGTCGTGGCAGAGCACCTGCCCGACAGCGTCTTCGGTACGGATGAGTTTCATATTCGCTTTCCTCTCTTCCTCACAGCGCGGGCATCTGGGCTGCGATCCAGTCGGCCAGTGCCTCCGGCTCATCCAGTGCAAAATCAGCGCCCGGCACATCGCCCACGATGGCCAGCGGCTCAAAGGAAGCCGGCTCATTGGAGATGGCGCTGCGCACCACTTCGATCTTGGCCCAGCCGCTCTCCTTGAAGCCCTCCATCAGCACCAGATCATAGCCGTGGCGCTCGAACAAAGCCAGCAGGTCCTGCTCGTTCAGGCGGAACGCTTCCGTGAGCAGATAGCGCTGCCCGGAAAAGACGGCCACGCCCTCGGCTCCGGCTTCGCGCAGGCGGAAGCTGTCGGTGCCGGGGACATCGGGGGTGAAATCGTGGCCGTCGTGCTTGATGACGCCCACCTTCAGCCCCCGCGCCCGCAGCAGCGGGATGAGCTTTTCCAAAAGGGTGGTCTTGCCGCTGTTGTGCACCCCGCTGACGGCAAGCACCGCCGGGTGTTTCAGGCTCAGCTCTGCGGCCAGAGCCTCTTTGCGTTCAGTATACAAAGGAAAGCACCTCCACTTCCTCGCCCGGCTCCACCGGGCCGCTGCCAGCAGGCAGCTCCACCAAAGAATTGCAGCCGATCATAGCCGACAGGCTGCCGGACGAATGGGCCTCGGTGTTGCCCTCGCCGGGGATGGCAACGGTGCCGCCCGATGCTCTGGCCCGCAGGTAGCGGTTCCCCTTGCTGGGCTTGGAAAAGCCGGTGGTCAGGGTGCGGCGGGTGCGGGGCAGGATGCAGGCTTCCTCCTGCCGCCCGGCGGCCCGCAGCAGGGCCGGGACGGCGTATTGTTCCAGAGTGGCTGCGGCGGCAAAGGGGTTGCCCGACAGGCAGAACACGAGTTTTCCCTCGACCTCTGCGGCCAGCATCGGGCTGCCGGGCTTCTGGGCGACCCCCGCAAAAATGCTTCGGGTACCCAGCATTTCCAGCACTACGGGCAGATAATCCTTCTGCCCGACCGACACGCCGCCGCTGGTGATGACGGCATCGCACCCGGTGAGCAGTTCTTCCAGCTCGGCGGCGATGCGGGCCGGGTCGTCCGAGCAGTGGCGGCGGCGGACGGCGAAACCCAGCTGGCGCAGGCGGGCCGCATTCTGGATGCCGTTGGCGTCGTAGATCTTGCCGGGCGCCCAAAGCTCTCCGGGGGCCAGAAGCTCGCTGCCGGTGGCCAGCACACCGATGGTGAGCGGCTTGTACACCGGCACTTCGGCATAGCCCTGCCCGGCCAGCACACCGAGGTGGGCAGGCGTGAGTACCGTGCCCACTTCGGCGACCAGCGCTCCGGCGGCGATGTCCTCGCCCCGGAAGACCACGTTCGCGTTGTGGGAAAGTTCGGCGTAGATGTGCACGGTCTCTTCCCCGCCGTCGGTCTGCTCCTGCATCAGGACGCAGTCGGCCCCGGCGGGCAGCGGTGCACCGGTCATGATGCGGGCCGCGCACCCGGCAGGCAGCTCTGCCGTGGGGGCGTCCCCGGCATAGAGCTTCATCACCACCGGCAGGGCTTTGGGGGTCATCTCCCCGGCCCCGGCGGTGTCGGCGCTGTGAAGCGCGTAGCCATCCAGCGGGCTCCGGTCAAAGGGGGGCTGGTCCATCCGGGCGCAGAGCGGCGCAGCGGCGATTCGTCCGCAGGCCTCGTCCAGCCCGACATTCTCGACCGCAGGCCGGGGCAGTGCCGCCGCGGCATCCAGCACCCGGCGCAGCGCCTCGGCAGGCGCACAAAAAGGCTGTTTCATCGAAAATATCCTCCATTTTATCCCGCAGAGAGCCGCCGTCCGCTATGGCCCGGACAGCATGCCCCTCGGCGGGTTCCATCGTTTTCAAACGGCAGGTAAAAAATGCGGGGACGTCTTGACCGAAAATCAAAACGCCCCCGCAGAAAACACGACGCACACCCCGCGCGGCTGTTTGCAGACAGCTGTGCCGGGCGGGGACTCGCTCCGCGCGGGCTGTTGCAGCAGCCATGCACAGGGCAGGCCCCGGTGTCGGGTCGATGGGAGGAGTTCTTTTTTTCAAATTGCAGCGTTTCTTCTGCGGGAAGGCGGCCGGGTTTCCCCTGCCACCCTTGAATGCCGGTCTGCGGTGCAGGCCCTTAGCATTGCGGCGCGGCGTCAGTGCCCTGCGGGTTTAGACGCCTTTGCTCAAAGAAGCTCTTATACCCTATTCAGTTTTGATCTGGAATGTTTAATCGCAGAACTCATCCACGTCGCTGATGGCTTTGGCGTAGCGGCGGGTGAGATACTGGGTGGAAAAGAGGAACCGCTCGTTCTGGTTGTTGGTCAGCTCCTCAATGTCCGCAAACTCCGGCCTGCCCTGCATGGTCTTCCAGGTCTGCTCGATCTCGTCCGGCGCAAGGCCGTAGGGGGAGCGCTGGAAGTAGCGCAGCGGGGTGGCGCTGGGGTAGATGCGGGCATTGAACCGCACCATCTCCGCGAACATCACACACAGGTCCCGGTCCTCAATGAGCTGCGCGATCATCGCGTAGTTGTCGCTCATGTTGGCGCTGGAATAGTAGTAGGTGTCCTTGGCACCGGTGCGGGAGACGATGTCCTCACACTGGGGGTCCTGCGGCATCTGGGCCAGCAGCTCGTCGGCGTTTTCCACCTCCGAGGCCAGCTGGGCATGTGCCGTGACCAGAGCGGCCGCCGAGCGGGAGCGGATGAACCCTGCCAGCTGCTGCGCCGGGGTCAATTCCGGCAGTTCCGGAGCCGTTTTGGTGGGCTGGTCTGCGTAGGGGTCGTTCTCCGCATCGGGGGCAGCGGCCAGAAAGTCCAGCAGCTCCGGCTTGGCGTCAGCCGCGTCGGTGCCTTCCGGCACAGCGGGGGCCTCAGCGGCTTCGGGCGCGGCCTCGGCGGCCTGCTGCTTTGCAGCCAGCTCGCTGGTCTCGCGCTCCACCACAGCCATCACGTCCTCGCCCGCCTTGGCGGCGCTGCCATCGAAGGTGCTGCCCGTCTCTTTCAGGCGGCGGGCGGTCTCGCTGGCGGCGTCGATGCTGAACACCTCTGCCTTGGGCTTTTTCTTTGCGGCCATCTCCGCCTTCTGCAGATCCAGCACGACCTGTTCGGGGTCGGCTGCGCCATCCACAGTGGTGGTATAGCCGGGTTTGCGTCTGCCAAACAACATGGCAAATTTCCTCGTTTCTGTGGGATTTTACTCAGCGGCCTCGGTGGTCTGGGCATAAATGCCGCGCTTTTCGAGGTCGTCGGCCATATCGGCCAGGTCGAACTTCTCCAGAGTCTCGCGGGTGGGCACACCGGTGGTCAGATCCCAGCCAAAGATATTGTAGAACAGATCCTTGGCCTTTTCCATATCCGCGCGGTCCAGCTTGGTGGTGCCGGCCTCGAATGCCTTGAAATCCGGCTCCTTGTCGAAGACCCAGTCGCAGATAGCGTCGTGCTCCTGGCGCAGGTTTGCACTGCCGCAGTTGTTCTGGAAGCTGATGGCGGTCATGGCGCGGAGCATCTGGGTGATGCGCTCGCCAGCCTCCTGCAGGCCTGCCTGGGTGTAGGTCTCGCCGGTAACAGCAGTCATAAAGTCTGCCTGCAGATCCAGGTCGCCGTGGTACTCACGCTCCTTGGAGGGAGACTGGGTCATGGGCCACATCCAGTTGCAGAGAGTAGCAGAGTCGTGGAAGTTCTTGTCGTTGACGCAGTAAGCCGCCAGCTTTGCCTTGTTCTCGTTGATGGGGGTGTAGCTCTTGGCCTTGTCGTAGCAGCCCTCGCCGAAGAAGTCTTCCATGACCTTCTTGGTCACTTCATACGGAGCGCCGGAACCGGTCTCGCAGACGATCTCGTGGATCATGCAGTCACGGTTGTAAACGAGGTTGTACAGCATACCAACCTGCCATGCCTCAGCAGGGCCGTGGTGGTTGGGGAAGCCGTTGTAGATCAGGTTGGAGTTGGTTGCACCATCGTCGCGATCCAACCAGCTCTTGGGCAGGCCGAACTTTTCCATCATAGCCAGCGTACCCTTGGCGATGACCGACAGGTCGCCCTCGCCGTAGGCCATGCGGCGGATGAGCTCGACCTCCCAGCGGGGGTCACCGGCCTTCTCCCAGGACCAGGGCAGCGAATCGTACTCTTCCTCGCTGATGTACTGGGTGGCCTCCTCGCGGGGCATCCGCAGGATCCACAGCAGATCGCGGTTCAGGTTGCCGTAGTTGTCCCACAGGCCCATATCGTCCACAGCGTGAGCCCAGGCCAGATTGATGACCATGGTGCCGTCGCCCTCGTACTTGAAGTCATGGACGCCGTCCGGGTACACGCGGGTGCCGTACAGCACGGGCATGCAGGTGTTGGAGTTGTGGGTGGGCAGGTCGTAATCGGCCAGCGGGTCCACATCGTACTCGGTGTAGCAGCGGATGGGGCAGGAAGAGCAGCCGCCGTTCTTCACGGTGTACTCCGCAGCCGGTGCGCCGAAGTCAAAGTAGCCCTTGAAGCAGCGCAGCGCCACCTTGTTGATGTCGTTGTAGGGCTGCTCACCGGTGTCCACGGGGCCGCCGGGGGCCTTTTTCCACATGCGGCCGGGTGCGCCGGACCAGCGGTTCTTGCCGGAGGTGGCGCTGTATTCCGCCCAGCTCTGGGGCTGTGCGGGCACGTTGTGGTTGTTGTTGCCGCCGATCAGGTTGCCCATCATGTAGTTGGACAGCTCCAGCACCTTCTTGGGGTCAGCCACCTTGACGCTGCCGGTGCCGCGGATGGCCAGGCCCTTCAGCTTCTTGTTGCCCATGGCAGCGCCCAGACCGGCACCGCCGGAGTTGCCGAAGCTGGTGTTCAGGGTGGAGTAATCCACCAGATTCTCACCGGCGGGGCCGATGGAAGCAGTCTCGAACTCACGGCCGTTCTGCTCCACCATCCACTTGTTGGCAGCAAAGGTGCCCTTGCCCCAGATCGCGCTGGCATCTTCCAGAGAGACGTCGCCGTCCTCGATGCGCAGGTAGACGGGCTTTTCGGAGATGCCGCTGATGATGATGCCGTCGTAGCCGGCATACTTCAGCATGGGGCCGATGTGGCCGCCCATGTGTGCATCGATGATGGAGTGGCCCTTGGACCAGGTGGAACGGAAAGTCACGTTCATGCGGCCGGAGCAGGGCACACCGGAGCCGGTCAGGGGGCCGACACCGAAGATGACCAGTGCCTTTTCGTCATAGGGGTCGAGGTCCATGGGAGCCTCGTCGTACATGATGCGGTAGGCCATGCCCATACCGCCGATGTATTTATGGTATTGGGTGTCATCCTCCGTCGTGATCTCGCCGGTGGTCAGATTGACACGCAGGAGCTTGCCTGCCCAGCCATAAGATTCAGCCATTGTTTTTCCTCCTTACAGGTCCATGTAGGCAGCCTGTGCTGCGCTGGTGACGGCGTCCCAATCCACGATGGACAGAGCGCCGGACGGGCAGCCTGCGACGCAGGCACCGCAGGCGATGCACTTGGACGACTTGCCGGTCTCCGGGTTGACGGTGGGCATGTGCCAGGGGCAGGCCTCGTGGCAGGCACCGCAGCCGATGCACTTGTCGGTATCCACGACGCGGATGCCCTGATCGTTGGTGGTGATGGCCTTCTGCGGGCAGGCGTTGCCGCAGGCAGGGTCCTCACACTGGCGGCAGGTGTCCGGGAAGTAGACCCAGCAGTTGTCCGTGCCGGAGAGCAGGCCGTTGCCGGCGCCATCCAGATTGAGGCGGCGCTGGATCTTGACGCGGCTGATGTAGGAAGAGCAGACGCCGTCGTTGGTCAGGGTGCAGTTGATCTCGCAGCGCTGGCAGCCGGTGCACAGATCTGCGTTGACGACCAGCAGGCCCTGGGGCAGTGCCCAGGTCGCCACTGCGCCGGCATCGACCTGCTGCTGCGAGCAGCCGAACAGCGACAGCATGGATGCGGAAAGGCTCAGCCCTGCAAGGCTTTTGCCCGAAATTTTCATGAATTGACGGCGGGTCATATCCGCTGTCAGGAAATCGGTTTTTGCCATAGGTTCCATTCCTCCGTGAAGTTACTCTGCGCTGAGCACTTCGGTCACATAGAAATAACTGTTGTTGACGATGTTCGTCACGGCGGTCGAGGTGATCGTTGCACCCGTCAGTGCATCCACCTCGGTCAGGTCGGCGCTGGCGGCACCGGCGTCCTCACCGGAAGTCGTCAGTTCGGCCTGTTCCAGACGGTAGGCCGCCTGTTTTTCTGCCGACCAGTCTGCAAAGGGCGATGCCTGGTCCTCGCCGTCCTGTGCGCTCTTGCTCAGGCCTGCCGCATAGAGCTTGCGGCGTGCCACAGCCTCAGCGCTGGAATCCAGCGGAGGTGCCAGCTCGTCGTCCAGCGGCTGACCGTTCAGAGCCGAGAGCGTGAGGCCCGCCTCGTACATCTTACGGGTGGCCTCGGCCTCCGGGGAAGCATCGCTGACCCGCCAGTTGGCCGGGTCAAAATCCTCTGCGGGGGCTTCTGTTTCGCTGCTGCCTGCGGCGGCATAGCTCGTGCCGGTGGCCGGGTCGGTCACCGTGTAAGCCTTGCCTGCCAGCGCGAAAGGAGCTGCGCCCTGGTACTGGGACGTGAACTCCGGGTCTACGCACTGGCCACCGAGGTTGTCGGTCTCGCCCTGCGCCAGGATGGCAACGCTTTGCACATTGCCCGTGCTGTCAAGGGTCACGCCTGCCTCTACATCGCTCTGGAAGCCCTTCTGGGTGCCCACCACATAATAGGTGTTCTCGTCCAGCTGGTACACCGCGCGGATGCCATAGGTAGCGGCGTCGGCATCTGCCAGGGGCAGAAGGGTGCCTGCCACCGTGGTGCGGGCACTCATCAACCCATGCAGACCCAGCGCCATTGCCAGTGTGGCCGCGCCCATGGCGGCATAGCCCGGCAGCCGTCTGCGCCACAACGGCTGCGGCGCATGATTTGCCTGCTTCATTGTTTCACCTGCCTATTCTTATCGTCATGCACGGAGAGCTTCCATGCACGAAAAACAGCCGCTCAGCCTGCTGCAACAGTGCCGAACGGTATCTTCGTTATAAGAATAACATCATCCGCACAGGTTAGTCAACGTATACCCGCTTGATTTTCCAGATTTTTATGGAACCTTCACGAAATTCTTGCGTGAAATTCGTTCTTCTTTTGGATGAGCAGCCTCAATCCGTATTCTTCCGCCAGCTCCACCGACTGAACGGTGGGCATCGTCTTGCTGACGAGGGCGGGAACACCGGCGCGGATGGCCTTGCGTACCATATCCACTGGCACCCGGCCGCTGGTGTAAAGGACGCACTCCCCCAGCGGCACTCCGTCCGCCAGTGCGCAGCCGACGGCTTTGTCGAGTGCATTGTGGCGGCCCAGATCCTCGCACTGGTACAGGATACGGCCCGCCCGCAGCAGAAAACAGCTGTGCACAGCGCGGGTGGCGCGGTAGAGCGGCAGTTCCCCGCCCATGGCTGCGGCCAGCATCCCGACCCAGGCCTCCGGCACATCCAGCTGCGGCACCGGGGCCAGCGGGCGGAGTACCACCGGAGAGGCCACGGTCAGGTTGTCGGTGCAGCAGCTCGGCACCTCCTGCCCGGCGGCGGGGGCCGCAGCCAGCGGGTGGGTCAGGTGGACGCTGACCTTGAGCCCCTCAGCGCAGACAGCCACCTGCTCGACCTCGTCGGCGGAGGCGATCCACCCTTCGGTCAGCAGGCGGCCCAGCGCCAGCTGCGGCAGAAGCTCCGGGGTGCACACCACCCGGAACGCCGTCTGCTCGTTGACGAGGAGGGATGCGGCGTGTTCAACGGCCAGCAGCCGTTCCCCGCCCTGCGGCAGGCGGACCAGCTCGGCCCCCGGCCGGCTCCCAAAACGGTCTACGATCTTCATCCGCTCACTCCCCGATGTAGGCAAAGCGGGGTTGAACTCTGCCGTCCCGCTCCACGGTCTCGCACCACATGGCGGCAGGACGCACCCAAAGCCCGCGTTCCCCGTACAGGGCGCGGTACACCACCATTTCCTCTTCGGTCTCGCTGTGGCGGGCCATGCCCAGCACTTCGTATTCGTTGCCCTTGAAATGCCGGTAGCGGCCGGGCCTGATCTCATAATGGAATTCCATCCCGTTTTCCTCCTGCTGATGTTTTTCTTATTGTATCATGATTCCGCTCCGCTGAAAAGATGCCAGAAAAATCGCCTCAAATTTTGGGCGAAACGGTCGGGAAGAGTCGTTTTCTTTTGCCGTTTTTTGTGGTATACTACTTATAAATATATAACGTTCTGAAAAAACGGATCTTTCAACCGAGGTGAGATCTTATTGAGCCGTTCCAACTGCACCCTGCGGCAGGCAAATGCCGCTTACCGGGCGCTTCGGCAGGAAACACAGGCCCTCGTCCGGCGGGCCGAAACTGCCCTCATCACCGCCATCGTACTGTATAAGCTCCTCACCGAGCTTGTGTTCCTCCCCGCCATGCGGGGCATCTGGAGCCTGACGCTCCGCGTTTCGCCGGTGAACTACCTGACGAACACCAACGCGCACCAGATCTTTACGGCCCCCAGCATTCTGGGCGGCATCGCGCTCATCGCCATTCTGGTGGCGCTCTGGAACCTGTATGAATTTTCCATCGTGCTGCACGGGCTGGACCGGGCCCGCCGGGGGAGCCTTCCGGTCTGCCCGCCCTGTTCCGGGCCTCCCTCGCGGACATCCGCCACGTGCTGCACCCGAAAAACTGGCCCATCCTGCTCTACTGTGTGCTCCTCATCCCGTTCACGGACATGTACGTCACCGCCAGCTACATCACCCAGCTGGCCGTGCCCGAATATATCCTGGGCGTCATCCGGGCAAAGCCGGGCATTCTGGCGCTGTATGGGGCAGGCATTCTGGCCGTTGTGCTGCTGACCGTCTTCTTTGCTCTGGTGCTGCCCCTGTTCATGCTGGAACGCAAATCGTTCGGCTCTGCCGTGAAAGAGAGCTGCCGCTGTGTGAAGCAGCGGTTCTGCGAAGTCCTGACTGCGCTGGCCCGGTGGAACATCGGGGTGCTGCTGCGTACCGGCCTGCTCTTTGCGCTGGCCGCTGCCCTGCTGTACGGCATCGCGGCGCTGGTAGGGCTGGAAAGCACCCGCGCCATGCTGCTGCTCTCCCGCGCACTGCAGCTGGTGGAGCTGCCCTTCTTCGGCTTTCTGCTGGACTGCCGGGTCACTGTGGCCCAGTGCACCATCCTCGGTCTGCTCTACTTCCGGATGCAGGGATTGCCCCAGCCGGACGTGCCGCCGGATCATAAGCCCGCCCGCCGCAGCGGCCGTCTGCTGCTGACGGCTCTTGTGGCAGGCGTCACCCTCGCGAGCTGCGCCGCCACGGTCTATCTGCTCAGCCTGCCCCAGGACGACGCCCTGCTCTCGGCGGTGGGCGGTGTGACGCCCCTTGTCACCTACCACCGCGGCGACTGCTCCATTGCCCCGGAAAACACCATCCCCGCTTTCCGGTCCGCCATCCGGAAGGGCGGCGACCGCATCGAGCTGGATGTCCAGATGAGCTGGGACGGCGTGGTGGTCGTGACCCACGACACCAGCCTGAAGCGCTGCACCGGCAAAAACGCCAAGGTGTACGATCTGACCTTTGCGGAGATCGAAACGCTGGACGCGGGCCGCTGGTTCAGCGCCCGCTTTGCCGGGACGCGCATCCCCTCGTTTGAGGAAGTGCTGCAGCTCTGTCAGGGCCGCATCGACCTGAACGTGGAGATCAAGCCCAGCGCCGCCACCCCGACGCTGGAAGCTGAGACCGTCCGCCTGCTTCGGGCGTACGGTTTCGAGGGGCACTGCGTCATCACCTCGCAGAGCTATGAGACGCTGCACAAAGTCAAGGAGCAGGCCCCGGATATCCCCACCGGCTACATTCTGGCGCTGGGCGTCGGTAACTACTACGACCTGCCGGATGCCGACTTTTTCAGCGTGGAGCATACGTTCATCACCTCCGGCATGGTCAATCAGATCCACCTGCGCGGCAAGACCATCTCGGCCTGGACCATCGCCCAGGAGGACGACGCCCGCCACATGATGGAGCTGGGCGCAGACGACCTCATCACCGACAAGCCCGACCTGGTGCATGAGCTGCTGCGCCAGAATGCCGAGATGGATACCACCCTGCTCTCGCTCCGCGATGCGATCCAGGGCTGGTTCTTCCCTGCCCCGGACGAAGAAGTTTCGGACGAGGCGGAGGATGTCATCGAAGATGTCATCGAGGACCCGGAAGAGTTCCTGGATGCCGCATGATCCCCGCCAAAAGGAGGCCCGCCATGTTCCAACGAATCCGCGATCTGGTCGCCGATGTCTGCCGCTACGAAGAAACGGCCCCCATCAACAGTGCCTGTATGCGCTGCATCCTGCTCTGGTCTGCGGTGGTGCTGGTGATGCTGAACCTGAGCTACAACAGCTTTGACCGCCCCATCGTCTTTGTCTCCACCTTGTTCATCTGCCTGACGCTGTTCGGGGTATCGCTGCTGCTCTCCCATGTGCGGCACCCGAAGCGCACCGTCCTTGCGGGGGCCGTTCTCATCGTTCTGATGAGTCTGTGCAGCTTTGTCTCGAACGAAAACGACGGCTTCCAGACCCTGTGGCTCTTCCTGCTGCCCGCCATCCTGCTCATCCAGCTGGGCCTGAAGCAGGCGGTGCCGATCTGCTCGGCCTATGGGCTGTGCGCCATGGTACTGCTCTGGGGCTCCCCGGAGCGGCTGGCCAACGCCTACCCCAGGGATTACCGCATCTACTACCCGGTCTTCTACTGGGAGTTCCTGCTGGCCATGGTGGTGGCCGACCTGTTTTATAAATCCTACCGCATCCGCCGGGAGCAGACCGAGCAGGAGATGGAGGCCGAAGTGCAGGCCACCATGGGCAAGGCACAAAAGCTGATCCTCAGCTCGGTGGCCGCCATCAACCAGATGATCGACGAGAAGGACCACTACACCTCCGAACACTCCCGCCGGGTGGCGCAGTATTCCCGCATCATTGCAAAGCATCTGGACCCCACTCTCTCCGAAGAGGAGTTGGAGCGGCTTTACCGGAGTGCCCTGCTCCACGACATCGGCAAGATCGCCGTGCCGGATGCCATCCTCAACAAATCCAGCCGCCTGACGGATGCGGAGATCGATGTGATGCGGCAGCATACCCTGTGGGGCAAAAAAATACTGGCCGGGCTGGAATTTCTGCCCCAGGCCGACCTGGGGGCCAGCTACCACCACGAGCGGTACGACGGCACCGGCTACCCCGCCGGGCTGATGGGCGAAGATCTGCCCCGCATGGTGTGGGTCATCGCCGCAGCCGACGCACTGGACGCCATGAGCTCCAATCGCTGCTACCGCAAGCGCTGCGACCTCGACTACATCCTCTCTGAATTTGAGCGGGGCCGCGGCACCCAGTTTTCGCCCGAAGTTGCCGATGCGGTCATCGACCTGCTGAAGACCGGCGGCATCCCGCTGGCCTGACCCCCGGAGGAACTGCCTATGAAACGCTCGTTTTTTCCCTTTTTCTCCAGACCATCCGCATCCACTACCAGGACCCGGAGCTGGCATTCTATACCAAAGGGGTCTTAGGGCTGCTCTGGCTGGTGCAGCTGCCGGTGGCGCTGTGGTATGGAGCCCCAGCCCAGTTCTACGCCCTGCTTGGAGCCATGCTGCTGGCCATCGGCGTCGATCTGGTACCTTTCCCCGCCAACACAGCCGCGCGGACGATTACGTCACCTCTGCCGTGATGCTCGTCTGCTGTTTTGTGCTATTCTGGAAGGCTTCCATCGGGTATTTCAGCGTCTTTTTCCTGCTCATCTACCTGTTCTGCAATGTGTTCATCCTGGGCATCGCGGGCAGTGCTCCCTTCAGTCTGCTGGGGCTGACGGGCGTCATGCTCTGCCTGCGGGGCGTCCTTGTGGCAGACCCCGCCGCCCGCTATGGGGCGGATTTTGTGCCCCGCCTGCCCTTCCTGTTCCTCTGCATTCTGGGCATCGCCTACATCATCACCTTCTTCATCCAGCGCTACTGGGTGGAAAAGCTGCAGCAGCACGTCACTCTGCAGGCGCGCATCGACGCTGAGCGAGCCAGGCTCTCGGAGATGTCGCTCAAGGTCATCACGGCCATGTACAGTGCCCTCAGCTCCAAAGTGCCGGAAGTGGACCTGCACTGCGAACAGGTGGCCGCGCTGACGCAGGAGCTTGCCCGCCGGATGGGGCTGGACGAAACGGCCTGCCGGGATGGCTACTATGCGGGCCTGCTGCATGAGGTGGGAGCCGTCGGCCTGCCGGACGCTGTGCTGCAGAACCGGCAGCTGACCGAGGAGCAGTTCCAGCTTTACCAGACCTATGTAGAGCGGGGCTATGCCATCATTTTGCAGCTTCAGATCGTAGACCGGGTAGCCGAGACGGTACGCTTCCACCGGGAGTGGTACGACGGTACCGGCTACTGCACCGGCCTGCGGGGCGAGGAGATCCCCCTGCTGGCCCGCATCCTTGCCGTGGCGGACTTCACCGACCGCCACCGCCGCTGGGACGAGACGGACGCCGAGATTGCCGCGGCCCTCACCGCCCGCGCCGGGACGGAGTTCGACCCGGTGTGTGTCGAAGCAATGAAAACGCTGCTGCAATGAAACGAACCCCCTCTTCCGCCGAAAACGCAGAAGAGGGGGTTCCTGTTTTGTTCAGATTCTCTGCCGGGCAGGGGCGGCGGTCACTGGCTCAGCTGCTCTTTGTGGTACTGCAGCATATAGAGCTGATAGTACCGGCCGTGGTTGGCCAGAAGCTGCTGATGGGTGCCCTGCTCCAGAATCTTGCCGTGGGAGAGGACGATGATGTTGTCCGCATGCTGGATGGTGGACAGACGGTGTGCCACGATGAGCATGGTGCCGACGGTGCGCATCTTTTCCAGCGAGTCCTGGATGAGCAGCTCGGTCTCGGTGTCGATGTTGGCGGTGGCCTCGTCCAGGATCATCACGCTGGGCTTGTGGATGATGGTGCGGGCAAAGCTGAGCAGCTGGCGCTGACCGGCCGAGAAGTTGTTGCCGCGCTCGCGGACTTCCTCGTCCAGGCCGTGGTCGAGCTTTGCGATGAACTTGTCGGCGTTGACGTAGCGGCAGACCTCCAGGATCTCGTCGTCCGAAATGCCCTCTTCCCGCAGGACGATGTTGCTGCGGATGGTGCCGGAGAAGAGGAACACATCTTGCAGCATCTGGCCGAAGTGGCGGCGCAGCGAGGAAATTTTGATTTTCCGGATGTCGATGCCGTCGATCAAAATCTCACCCTTCTGGAACTCGTAGTTGCGGCAGATGAGGGACAGGATCGTGCTCTTGCCGGAGCCGGTGGAGCCGACGAAGGCGACGGTCTCGCGGGGGTCAACGTGGAAGGAGACGCCCTGCAGCACCCACTCGCCGGGGACATAACTGAACCAGACGTCGCGGAACTCGATCTCGCCCTTCACCTCGTCCAGCTCGATGGCATCGGGGGCATCCACCATCTTCGGTTGCAGGTCCATGATGGAGAAGACCTTCTCCGACGAGGCCAGCGCCGATTGCAGCCAGTTGAACTGCTCGGCCAGATTCTGGATGGGGGTAAAGAACTTGGAGATGTACATATAAAAGGTAACGACCGTGCCGCTGGAAAGGGTCTGGCCCAGAAAGCTGACGTTGTTCAGGTAGCCCATGCCGCCCAGATAGAACAGGCAGAGGATGGAGCTGATGTAGAGCATATACACCAGCGGACGGAACACACTGAACACGAAGATCTGCTCCTGATTGGCCCGGGCCAGATTCTGGCTCTTTTTGCGGAAGTCCGCCATCTTCTCGTCCTCGCGGCCAAAGATCTGGGTGACCTTGATGCCGGACAGGTTCTCAGAAAGATAAGTGTTGATATCGGTGGTCGCGTTCTTGAGCTTGCGGTTGGCCCGGCGGGAGAACTTGCGGAAGATGACCGTGAAGAGCACGATGAAGGGCACAAAGCAGAGCACCATCAGGGTCAGCTCGTAGTTCAGGCAGATCATCGCGATGAGGATGCCCAGGATGACGAAGCAGTTCTTGGTCAGCTGCACCAGCAGGTTGGTGAACATCATCGAGATGGCGTTGGTGTCGTTGGTCACACGGGTGACCAGCTTGCCCACGGGGATCTCGTTCAGCTGCTCATGGGAGAGGGACTCGATGTGGGTGAAGAGGTCCTCGCGCAGGTCGGAAATGATGCGCTGGCCCACCCGCTGCAAGATCACGGCCTGCAAATAGGTGCTGGCCATGGAAAAAACCAGCACACCCGCATACACGGCCACCCCCGCAAAGAGAGCGTTCAGCTCAAACTCGCCGACGACCATCTCTTCGATGGAGCCGACGATAAGGGGCGAAACGATGTCGTAGGCGATGGAGAAGAGCATCAGAAAGCCCACGAGGACGAACCGGCCCAGATAGGGCCGGGCATACCCGGCGAGACGGCGCAGGATCTCACCGTCGTCCATGTTGCGCTCGAAGCCCACGGAGGTCTTCTTATCCTTCACGCCGACATAGGCAGCGATGAGCAGCGCGGTGATGACGCCGATGACCGCGCCCACCAGCAGAAGCGGATTCAGGTTGCTCATGCCTCGTCACCTCCCGTTTCGTCTTCCAGCCGCTGCAGATCGACCATGCGGCGGTATTCCCCGCAGGAGGCATAGAGTGCGTCGTGGGGGCCAACGGCCTCGACGCAGCCGTCTTCGAGGAAGATGATCTTATCCAGCCGCTCCACCGTGGAAATGCGGTGGGCAATGAGCAGGGTGGTCTTCCCTGCCCGGCTGGCCTTCAGGTTGTCCAGAATGATCTTCTCCGTCCGGGTATCCACCGCCGAGACGGAGTCGTCCAGAATGAGGATGGGCGCATCCTTCAGCAGGGCGCGCGCAATGGAGATGCGCTGCTTCTGCCCGCCGGAAACGGTGACGCCGCGTTCGCCGAGGACGGTCTCGTAGCCGTCCTTGAAGTCCACGATGTTGTCCCGCACATCGGCCAGGCTGGCGGCCCGCTCGATGTCCTCCTGGGTGGCATCATCCACGCCGAATGCGATGTTGTGGGCGATGGTGTCTGAGAAGAGGAAGTTCTCCTGCGGCACATAGGCGCAGGCATTGCGCACCGAGTGGATGGACACGCGGTTCACATCCTGCCCGTCCACGAAGAGGGTGCCGTCCGGCACATTGTAGGTGCGGAGCAGCAGGTCCACCAGCGCGGTCTTGCCCGCACCGGTCTTGCCCACGATGCCCACGCTCTCGCCGGGTTCAATTTTGAAGGAAATGTTCTTGAGCACGTCGAACTCACCGTCCGGGTAGCGGAAGGTCAGGTCCCGGAACTCGATGGCGCCCTTCGGGTCCTTCAGGTCGGGCACACCGGGGCGGTCGGCCACGTCGATGGGGGCATCCAGCAGCTCGGTGATCCGGTTGAGGGACGCCTTGCCGCGGGAGGTCTTCTCGATGAGCATGGACACGGCCATGATGGGCCAGACGATGGCTTCGAAGTAGCCGATGTACTCCACGAGCTGGCCTGCATTGAACCGGCCGCAGTAGACCAGATAGCCGCCGTAGCCCAGGATGATGCAGATGACCGACTCAACGAAGAGGGTCACGAGGACTTCCAGCAGGGTGGCGATCTTGGTGTAGGTGACGTTGATCTCCTCGTTCTCCTTGTTCAGCTTCCGGAAGGCCAGCAGCTCTTTCAGCTCCTTAACGAAGGCCTTGATGACTGCGATGCCGGAGAAGTTCTCCTGTGCAAAGTCGGAAAGATCCGAGAAAGCCTGCTGGCGTTCCTCCCAGCGCCGGGTCATCACCCGGCTCATCAGCGTACCGATGAGGAACATCATGAGGGCCGGGATGAGGGCGAGCATCGTCAGCCGGACGTCCATCCGCCACATCTTATACAGAGCCAGCAGGCCCAGCGTCAGTGCGTCGAAGAACATCAGCACACCGTCGCCGAAGCACTCCTGGATGGTGTCGAGGTCGTTGGTGTACAGGCTCATCAGGTTGCCGACCTTATTCACCTGATAATACTGCTGCGAGAGCTTGCGGCTGTGGTCGAACATCCGCTCGCGCAGGTCTGCCGTGACCCGCACGGCCGAGCCGAAGAAGCAGACGCGCCACAAAAAGCGCCCGATGACCATCAGGACCACGATCCAGATCATGGGCCGGCAGATGTGCTGCAGCAGCACCTCTTTGGTGAAAGCCAGCGTCTCGCCGCCCACTACCACCTGCCCCAGGTTCATGCCGTTGATGACCAGGCGGTACAGCTGCGGGATGAGCAGCTGGATGTAGTCCACCGTCAGCAGCGCCGCAAGCCCCAGCAGCAGCGCCGGGGCGTACCTGAGGTAGTAGCGGTTGATATACTTGCCAAAGATCATAGGTGCAGTTTTCCCTCCTGTTCCGATTCCGAACCAATTTTGAACGACTGTGCGAAAAAAGCCACCGCATCGCATTGGATGCAGTGGCTTCTCGTCTGGAGCGGCCGACGAGGCTCGAACTCGCTACCTCCACCTTGGCAAGGTGGCGCTCTACCAGATGAGCTACGGCCGCAGATGCGGCACACTTGCGTGTGCCGGTTTTTGGTGCCTCCGATCGGAATCGAACCAATGACACGGGGATTTTCAGTCCCCTGCTCTACCGACTGAGCTACAGAGGCATAAAAGCGACCCGGATCGGGCTCGAACCGACGACCCCCAGCGTGACAGGCTGGTGCTCTAACCAACTGAGCTACCGGGCCAAATGGTGGAAGTTAACGGGCTCGAACCGCTGACCCTCTGCTTGTAAGGCAGATGCTCTCCCAGCTGAGCTAAACTTCCACAAAATGGAGCGGCCGACGAGGCTCGAACTCGCTACCTCCACCTTGGCAAGGTGGCGCTCTACCAGATGAGCTACGGCCGCACATTCCATGTGTCGTGCCGGGGTTTCGTTCCCGGCGACGTTGGTTATTATACCGCATGGCGGGGGCTTTGTCAACCATAAATTTTCAAAAAAGCTCAATTTTTGCAAAAACAGCCCATCAGCGCGAAAAATTTTTTCACGATGGCTGCGCGGGGGCCGGGGCTTTGCCCGTTCTTCACCTGTGCCGGGGCAGACACAAGCAAAATTCAATTGCATTCCCTTATAAAAGAGTTTATAATAGAGTTGTCAAATGCTGCATGTTTCTGCGTCTGCACCGCCGTGCGGGTGGGCAGGCGTATTTTCATGCCGAGATTCTGCCAGAAAAAGGAGCAAACACAATGTATAAGATCACTGAAAAAGTCGCGCTGAATCCCACCGTGACGAAGATGGTCATTGAAGCCCCGCTGATCGCCAAAAAGGCAAAGCCGGGCCAGTTTATCATTGTGCGCCCGTTTGAGGACAGCGAGCGCATCCCCCTGACCGTGGCCGGTTACGACCGCGAAAAGGGCACTGTGGATATCATTTTCCAGATCGTGGGCGGTACCACGATGGAGCTGAACAGCCTGCAGGTGGGCCAGAGTGTCCACGACTTTGTAGGCCCGCTGGGCCGCGCCACCGAGGTGGAAGGCCTGAAGAAGGTATGTGTCGTGGGCGGCGGCGTAGGCTGCGCCATCGCTCTGCCCATTGCCCGTGAGCTGCACGAGCAGGGCTGTGTGGTGCACAGCGTGGTGGGCTTCCGCAATAAGGACCTGCTGATCCTTGAGGACGAGTTCAAAGCCTGCAGCGACGAGCTGCGCATTATGACCGACGACGGCAGCTATGGCACCAAGGGTGTTGTTACCGCTGCACTGGACGAGCTGGTGGCCGCCGGCAACCAGTACGATCTGGTCATCACCATCGGCCCGCTGATCATGATGAAGTTCGTGGTCAAGACCTGCCAGAAGCATGGCCTGAAGAGCATCGTTTCCATGAACCCCATCATGATCGACGGCACCGGCATGTGCGGCGGCTGCCGCCTGACCGTTGGCGGCGAGACCAAGTTCGCCTGCGTGGACGGCCCCGACTTTGACGGCGATCTGGTGGATTTTGATGAGGCAATGGCCCGCGGCACCATGTACCGCCCGTTTGAGGCACACGCCCGTGAAGCGGCATGCAATCTGCTCAATCAGGAGGTAAAATAAGATGGCTTTCAATATGGACCCGAAGAAGTGCCCCATGCCCACGCAGGACCCCAATGTGCGCAACAAGAACTTTAAGGAAGTTGCACTTGGCTACACCGAAGAAATGGCCGTGAACGAAGCAAAGCGCTGCGTGCACTGCAAGAACAAACCCTGCCAGACCGGCTGCCCTGTGGGCATCGATATCCCCGAGTTCATCGGCCATGTGGCCGAGGGCGACTTTGAAGCCGCTTATCAGGTGATCAACCGTTCCTCTTCCCTGCCCGCTGTCTGCGGCCGTGTATGCCCGCAGGAGAGCCAGTGCGAGGGCAAGTGCACCCGCGGCATCAAGAACGAGCCAGTGGGCATCGGCCGCCTGGAGCGCTTTGTTGCCGACTGGCACCGTGAGAATGTGCACACCGCCCCCATCGTGCCCGAATGGAACGGCCACAAGGTGGCCATCATCGGCGCAGGCCCTGCCGGCCTGACCGCCGCAGGCGATCTGGCAAAGCTTGGCTACAAGGTCACCGTTTACGAGGCCCTGCATGTGGCCGGCGGCGTGCTGATGTACGGCATCCCTGAGTTCCGTCTGCCCAAGGCCATCGTGCAGCAGGAGATCGACGGCCTGAAGAAGATGGGCGTTGATTTTGAGTGCAATATGGTCATTGGCAAGGTGCTCACCATCGACGAGCTGATGGACGAGTACGGCTACGAGGCCGTGTTCGTAGGCTCCGGTGCCGGTCTGCCCCGCTTCATGGGCATCCCCGGCGAGAGCCTGAAGGGCGTCTACTCTGCCAACGAGTTCCTGACCCGCTCCAACCTGATGAAGGCTTATCTGCCCACCAGCAAGACCCCCATCCGCACCGGCAAAAAGGTCGCCGTTGTGGGCGGCGGCAACGTGGCTATGGACGCTGCCCGCAGCGCCTTGCGTCTGGGTGCCGAGACCGTGTACATCGTCTACCGCCGCGGCATGGCTGAGCTGCCCGCCCGTAAGGAAGAGGTGGAGCACGCCGAGGAAGAGGGCATCATCTTCAAGACCCTGTGCAACCCTGTGGAGATCCACGCCAACGACGAGGGCTTTGTCAAGTCCATCACCTGCATTGAGATGGAGCTGGGCGAGCCGGATGCTTCCGGCCGCCGCCGCCCCATCGAAAAGAAGGGCAGCGAGTTCGAGCTGGACGTGGACACGGTCATTATGAGTCTGGGCACCAGCCCCAACCCGCTGATCCGCTCCACCACCCCGGGTCTGGAAACCAACAAGCACGGCTGCATCGTTACCGACGGCGACGACGGCAAGACCAGCCGCGATGGTGTGTACGCCGGCGGCGATGCCGTGACCGGCGCAGCCACCGTCATCAAGGCCATGGGCGCAGGCAAGGCTGCTGCAAAGGCCATTGACGAGTACATTCAGAATAAGTAAACCGGTCCTATAAAAAGCGGAGGTGCTGCGATGCAGCACCTCTGTTTTTATTCAGAACAAGTTGTGTTCCAGACAGTACCAGTAGACGCCGTCCTCTTTTACGTCACGGCAGGTATCTGCGGCAACGGCTTTCAGCCGGTCGGAGGCGTTGGCCATGGCGACACCGGTGCCGACGGCCCCGAACATCTCAATGTCGTTGTTGCCGTCGCCAAACGCCATGCTGTCGGCCTTGTCGATGCCGTAAAATTCCAGCACCTTTTCCACCGCGATGCCCTTGCCGCCGTTGGCCGGGATGATGTCCACTGCGCGGTCCCACCAGGCGGCGATCTTGGCATGGGTGACGTCTTTCAGGATGGCGAGATACTCTTCCTCCCGGCCGCCCATCAGCACCTGAAACACTTCGCCCTGTGCCACTTCGTCAAAGTCGTCGGCCACGACCAGCTTCACGCCACCGATGGCAAAATATTCTTCGAGGTCTGGTTCGGTGCCGTTGGCCACCAGACGCCTGTCCGTGGCCAGTGCAAGGGGCCGCCCCAGTGCAGCCGCGTTCCGGCGAAGGGTCGCAATGTCCCCCTTCGGGATGAGGTTCTTGAAAATATCGCGCTCCTGCGTAAAACAGTACGAGCCGTTGTAGGTCAGGAGCGCATCAAAGGTCACCCCTTCGAACTTCGGCACCTCCATGGGGGCACGGCCTGTGGCGATGCAGATCCGGATGCCGTTCTGCCGCAGTTTTTGCAGAGCTTCCACCGTTCTGGGGCGGATGCTCTCTTTCAGGGGCACCAGAGTGCCGTCAATGTCAAAAAAGATGATCTTGGGCTTCATCGTATCGCTCCTCTTTTTGCACAGATGTAGATATAGAACACCTTTATTATACCACACGCAACTCAACTGCCAAAGATTCTTTTTCCTTCAGATCCAGAAACCACAATTCCGTCAAAATCCGTCACAAGCAAGCAGCCACTTTGCGCATTTTGCGTGAAGAACGGCTCCATTTTTCTGCAAAATCGTTTCATGTATCCCACTTCTTGTGCGAGATGCTCAAATTTTTCCGTTTATTTTTGTTGATTCTTTTTGGCATTTCGTGATTGATTTTGACGTATTTTTTGCTATAATAGGGGCAGAGAAACGCAGAAAGCTTCAAATAAAATCACAATCCACCAAAAGGAGTGAAGATTCCCATGTTGGCAGAAGAACGCTTCGCCCTCATCCTGGATCTGCTGGCCCGCCAGCGGACGGCCACGGTGCAGGAACTGTGCGAGGCGCTGAACACCAGCGAATCCACCATCCGGCGCGACCTGACCGAACTGGACCGGCTGGGCAAGCTGAACAAGGTGCACGGCGGTGCCACCCTGCCGGACAGCCCCTTCCGCACCGACGAACCCACCATGGCCGCCAAAGAAGAGCTGGCTGTGGAGCAGAAGCACAGCATCGCGCGGGCCGCTGCGGCCCTGATCGAGCCGGAGGATTTCATCTTTCTGGATGCCGGTTCCACTACACTGGCGGTGGCGCGGGCGCTGACCGGCCCGGCCCTGCATGCCTGCTATGTGACCAACGGCGTGGCCCATGCCCGGGCACTGGCCCGAAAGGGCTGCCGGGTGTATCTGCCCGGAGGACTGCTGCGGCCCCAGACCGAGGCCATCATCGGGGCGGCGGCGCTCAGCGCCATCCAGCAGTACAACTTCACCAAGGCGTTCATGGGTGCCAACGGTGTGGCGCTGGATGCCGGTTTTACCACGCCGGACCCCGAGGAAGCCGCTGTGAAGGCGGCTGCCATCCACCGGGCGCGGGAGGCCTGGTTCCTCGTGGATGACTCGAAGTTCACCAAGGTCTACCCCGCCGTCATCACCGACCTGCAGGGCGGTGCCATTCTCACCAACCGCTGCCCCAACCCCAAATACAAACAATTCACGCTGGTAAAGGAGACGGAAGTATGATTTATACCGTAACATTCAACCCGGCCATTGACTATGTCGTCCGCCTGGACAAGGCTCTGGAAGTAGGCGAGGTGAACCGCGCCAAAGGCGAGGACTGCGTGCTGGGCGGCAAGGGCATCAATGTGTCCGGTGTGCTGGCACAGCTGGGCTGCGAGAGCGTGGCGCTGGGCTTTGTGGCCGGTGAGACCGGCGCATGGCTGGAACGCGGTCTGGCCGCGCAGGGCCTGCGCACCGACTTCATTCATCTGGAACAGGGCATGACCCGCATCAATGTCAAAATCAAGGCAGGGCAGGAGACCGAGCTGAACGGCGCGGGCCCCGCCATCCCGGCTTCGGCCCTGCACGCGCTGGAAGAAAAGCTCGATGCGCTGACCGAAAGCGATGTGCTTATCCTCGCAGGCAGCATTCCGTCCAGTATGCCGCAGGATACCTACGAGCGGCTGCTGGCCCGACTGCAGGGCAGGGGCGTGCGTGCTGTGGTGGATGCCACCCGCGACCTGCTGGTGAACGTGCTGCAGTACCACCCTTTCCTCATCAAGCCCAATAACCACGAGCTGGGCGAGATCGTGGGCAGAGTCCTGACCGGCGACGAGGAGATCACCGCCGCCGCCCGCGCCCTGCAAACGCAGGGTGCCCGGAACGTTCTGGTGAGTATGGCGGGCGATGGTGCTTTGCTGGTGGACGAGACCGGTGCCGTGCACCGCATCGGCTGCCCCAAGGGCAAGGTCGTAAACAGCGTGGGCGCAGGCGACAGCATGGTGGCCGGCTTTGTGGCCGGATATTTGCAGACCGGCCGCTATGACGACGCCCTCCGTCTGGGCACCGCCTGCGGCAGTGCCACCGCATTCAGTCTGGGTCTTGCCAAAAAATCGGAGATCGACGCACTGCTCGCAGCGCTCTGAGCTGTGACGCTTTGAACGAAGGAAAGGAGAATCCCCTATGCGTATCACCTCGCTTTTCTCCCTGAATGCCATTGCGCTGGATGTTGCAGCATCCAATCAGGATGAGATCATCGACAAGGTCGTGGAGCTGCAGTCCACCCACAACAACATCCTGGATAAAGAGGCCTATAAAAAGGCACTCTACGCCCGCGAAGAAGAAGGCTCCACCTATGTGGACAACGGCATCACGGTGCCCCACGCCAAGGCCAATGTAGTCACCCGGCCCAGTCTGGCGGCGCTGCGGCTGAGCAGCCCTGTGCAGTACAATGCCGAGGACGACGGTACCACCGACCTGCTGTTTGCCATTGCGGCTCCGGAAAACGGCAGCCTGCATGTGGACATGCTGGCCCGTATGATGCAGATGCTGATGAACGAGGAGTTCGTGGAGCAGCTGCGCACTGCCAAAACGCCGCAGGCATTTTTGGACGCCATCGACAAGCAGGAGGAAGCACAGTTCGGCAACGAAAGCTTCACCGACCAGTCCATCCCGCAGGACGGCTTCCGAGTGCTGGCTGTAACGGCCTGCCCCAACGGCATCGCCCACACCTATATGGCAGCGGAAGCCCTGACCAAGGCGGGCACCAAGCTGGAGCTGCCCGTGAAGGTCGAGACCAACGGTTCCGACGGTGCCAAGAACATCCTGACCCGCGAGGAGATCGCGGCCTGCGACGGCATCATCGTGGCAGCAGAAAAGAAGGTGGAGACCGCCCGCTTCGACGGCAAGCCGGTGCTGTTCACCCGGGTGGACGATGGCATCCACAAGCCGGAGGAGCTCATCAAGAAGATCGTGCACGGCGAGGTGCCCATCTACCACAGCAAGGACAAGGCCGCGGGCGATGCGCCCGGTGCCTCCGACAGCGCGGCTCACACCGTGTACAAGAACCTGATGAACGGTGTCTCCCACATGCTGCCCTTCGTGGTGGGCGGCGGCATCATGATCGCACTGGCGTTCCTGCTGGACGATTACACCATCGATCCCTCCAACTTTGGCATGAACACCCCGGTCGCTGCCTTCTTTAAGACGGTGGGCAGCGCAGCCTTCGGTTACATGCTGCCTATCCTGTCTGCCTTCATTGCCATGTCCATCGCGGACCGTCCGGGTCTGGCGGTCGGTTTTGTGGGCGGTGTGCTGGCCATGAACGGCACCAACTTTGCAGGCATTGCAGCGGGTGAGACCACCGGTGTTTCCGGCGGCTTCCTTGCTGCACTGCTGGCCGGTTTCGTGGCCGGTTATGTGGTCGAGTTCCTGAAAAAGATCACCGAAAAGCTGCCTGCCAGCCTGAATGGCATCCGTCCCATGCTCATCTACCCGCTGGGCGGTATGCTCATCCTCGGCGCGGTGATGTGCGGCATCAACCCGGTCATGGGCATGATCAACACTGCCATGACCGATTGCCTGAACGCCATGGGCGGCACCTCCAAGGTGCTGCTGGGTGCCATCGTGGCCGGTATGATGAGCATTGATATGGGCGGCCCGTTCAACAAAGCAGCTTACGTCTTTGGCACGGCAGCCCTTGCCTCCGGCAACTATGAGGTGATGGCCGCTGTCATGGTGGGCGGCATGGTCCCTCCCATCGCCATCGCCCTGTCCACCACCTTCTGCCCCAAGAAGTGGACTGCCGACGAGCGCCGCAACGGTATCGTGAACTACGTCATGGGCCTGTGCTTCGTCACCGAGGGTGCGATCCCTTATGCAGCAGCAGATCCGCTGCGCGTCCTGCCCAGCTGCGTGGCCGGTGCAGCGGTGGCCGGTGCGCTCTCCATGACCTTCGGCTGCGCTCTGCGTGCACCGCACGGCGGCATCTTCGTGTTCCCAGTCGTGGACCACGCCCTGATGTATGTGGTGGCACTGGCCGCTGGCAGCATCGTGGGTGCTGTGATCCTGAGCCTGCTCAAGAAGACCCGCACCGAGTAACTCCCTTCCGGTTTTATTGAATCCATAAGCAAAACGGCTGGCCCTCCGTACTCCAGGAGGGCCAGCCGTTTTTACGTTTTATTGCACTGCCTGCTTCAGGCGTTCGAGGTCTCCGGCATCCGGATGGGCCAATGCACGGTCAAAGTTTTCGATCAGCATGTCCAGATTGGAGGCCGGGTTCGGCTGCTGCTTCATCGCTTCGTACCGCTGCCGCACCGACTGGGGCATCCGGCCCTGACACATATAGGTTCCCACAACGGTATTGCTGGGGTCCAGCTCCGCCTGCACGGCGTTCAGGATCGTTGCAAAATACTCCGCGCTGCCGCCGAAGCCTGCTGTGCCGAACAGAAAGACCTTTTTGCCGCGCAGCGTTTTCAAAAAGGCGTTGCAGCCTGCATCTGCATGGCCCCGGTCGGTCCAGAAGCCCACATACAGGGTGTCGGCCTCCGCTGCGGCTTCTGCCGGTGTGCCGAAGTAGCGGCAGCCTTCCTGCGGCAGCGTTTCCCGAAGGGTCTCTGCCAGCTGCTTTGTGTTGCCGGTCTGGCTGCTGTAGACGATCGCGTAGCTCATACGATTCTCCTTTTTCATCGGTGTGTGTTTATTTTTCTTCCCGCCGTGCGTCGTAGATGCAGCGGGTGCCCTGGTGCGCCATCAGGCCGCCGAGGCACTTTTTGTTGCAGCGGACGCAGCGGTGGATCGTTTTTGCCTGCCCCTTTTGCAGTTTGTTCACCCACTCCGGGTCGGCCAGAAGCTGGCGGCTCATGGCGGCGCACTGGATACGCCCGGAGGCAAGCTGCTGCTCCACGAAATCGGGGTCGTTCAGGCCGCCCACGCCGCAGAGGGGCAGGCGGGTGTACTGCCGCACGGCATCGCAGAACTTGAGGAAGCAGCCCGGCTGGCCGAAGGCAGGGTGGCTGGCGGGCGGGATGGTGTTTTCCAGTGCCGAGTGGTTGGCCAGCGTGACATGGAAGCTGGTCACGCCCGCCTGTTCCAGTAGCGGCACAAAGACGGGCAGTTCTTCCACCAGAACGCCTGCGTTGCCGTAGTGGGGGTCTTCCTGCCGGACGGCCAGCTTGTAGTCAATGGGAAATTCCGGCACGGCAGCGTGGACGGCCTTGACCGCTTCCACGGCAAAGCGGGCGCGGTTCTCGGCGCTGCCGCCGTATTCATCGGTGCGGTGATTGAAAATGGACGAGCTGAAGCTGCCGCACATCCGGTCGCCGTGCACCTGCACCATGTCGAACCCGGCCTGTTTTGCCAGCACCGCCGCCTTGCCGAAGCCTGCGAGGATGGCCTCGATCTTCCGCTTCGGCATTTTGGTGATGTAAGGCTCCACTTCGGCGTTCAGCTTTTCGCGCAGCTGGTCCGGGGTGAGCTTTTTGGCCAGCACGGCGGGGATGTATTTGAGCATCGCCAGCATGTTGGAGTCGCTCTGGTGCAGCTGGGCGCAGACCTTGCAATCCGCCTTGTGGGCGATCTCCACGATCTGCTGATAAAACGCGAACCCCTTTGCATCGAAGAGGGATTTTTCGAACTTGCTCTTCCCCACCGGCACATCCCCGATGATGAGCATCGCGCAGCCGCCCTCGGCCAGCCGCCGGATCTCGGCAAGGTATTCTTCGTCCGGCAGGCCGAAGGTAGTGGGCGCAAAAATGATGCGGTTCTTCAGCTGCAGGCCCCCATAGTTCACAGGGCTCAGGATGGTCTCGTACATGATCACATGCTTCCTTTCTGTGCTGCTTTTTGCAGCAGATCCAGCAGCTGGCGCTGCTCATCGGCGGTCAGGCCGGTCAGGTTCCGGGCGTCCCAGCCATAAAACACCCGGTGGCAGGCCGCAAAAGCCGTCCGGCCCTTTTCGGTCAGTTCCAGATGGTAGCTGCGGCCGCTCTTTTCTTTGGTGAGAAATCCATCCTCGGCCAGCTTGGTGAGGCTACGCTGGGAGTGGCCCCAGTCCAGATGCAGTCTCTGCGTCAGCTCCGAGGGGGTGCAGCCGGGGTGCTTGCCCACATAGATGATAAAGTACATCATCCCGAAGCTCAGGCCCAGCTCCTGCAGCCGCTGGGTGGTGTAGGCGGCAAATCTCCTGTGCAGTGTCAGAATGCAGGAGGATACCGTAGCCGGTTCCATGTAATCCGCTCCTTTCGTTCTCAACGGCCTGAGTATAGCACGTTCACTTGACAAAGTCAAGTATTTTTGCAAAGAAAAAACTCCGCATCTGTACGCGAAGTTTTTTCGGGCTGTTGTCAGGCTTTGTTACGGCGCTCTTCTTCCAGCTCCCGCTTGAGGTCGTCTTTGATCTCGACAAAGCATTCCAGAAGCATGGGGTTGAACGCGCCGCACTCACCGTTCAGGATCATCTCCACCGCCTGTTCGTGCGGGTAGGCTTTTTTATAGCAGCGGTCACTGGTCAGTGCGTCGTACACATCGGCCAGTGCCACCACCTGTGCTGCAATGGGGATCTCGTCGCCCTTGAGCCTGTCTGGGTAGCCGCCGCCGTCCCACCGCTCGTGGTGCCAGCGGGCGATGCTGTAGGCCGTCTGGAGCAGCGGCTCCACGCAGAAGTTGTCCAGCTTGCTCAGCATATCCGCACCGATGGTGGTATGGGTCTTGATAACCTCGAACTCCTCCGGGGTCAGGCGGCCGGGCTTGTTCAGGATCTTTTCGTCGATGGCGATCTTGCCGATGTCGTGCAGGGCCGAGGCCAGCGGGATGTTCTCCTGCATCTCGGAGGTGATGTGGTAGATGTTGGGGCGTTCGAGCAGTTTTGCGAGCACCCGCTCGGTGAGGCGGTGGATGTGCTGGACGTGCAGCCCGCTCTCGCTGTTGCGGAACTCCACCAGCTGGCTCAGCACCCCCACCAGCATGGAGGTGTTCCTCTCCCGCGCGCGGATCTGTTCGGACAGCAGGCTGACCAGCCGCCGCTGCTTGGCATAGAGCTTGATGGTGTTGAACACCCGGCGGTAGACGACGCGGGCGTCGAACGGGCGGGCCACGTAATCCGAAACACCCATTTCATAGGCGCGGCGGACGGAAGCCTCGCTGTCCTCGCCGGAGATCATGATGACCGGCAGATCCTCGATGGCGTGGTTGCGGTTCATGAAGTCCAGCACCTCAAACCCGTTCATCTTGGGCATCATAAGGTCCAGCAGCACCAACGCGATATCGCCCATGTACTGCTGCATCTTTTTCAGGCACTCCTCGCCGTCCGCAGCTTCGAGGATGCGGTAATCCCCGCACAGGATCTCCGACAGGATGGCGCGGTTCATCTCGGAATCGTCCACGATGAGGATCTGCGGCTTTTCCTCCCGGCGGCCCGGCGCATCCTCCTGAAGCATCTCGCCGGAGACGACGACGCAGTTCTTCCGGACCTTGGCCTGATACATCAGCCGGTCGGCCTGCCGGACCACGGCGTCCATGCTGTCGCTTGGCATCTGGATCAGCCCGCCGATGCTGGTCGAAAGCCGCATGTGGCTGTAGCCGGGCACGATGGCGTCATGGATCTTTTCGCAGATCCCCTCCAGTTTGATTTTGAAGTAATCCTCCGGGATGCCAGGCAGGATGAGCAGAAACTCGTCGCCGCCGAAGCGCACCAGCGCATCGGTCTGGCGGATGCAGCCGCGCACGATGGTGGCGGCGGTCTTCAGGGCCATATCGCCCGCGTGGTGGCCGTAGGTATCGTTGTAGACCTTGAAGTCGTCCAGGTCCATCAGCGCCACGCCGATGGGGCCTTTCATGCCGCGGACGATCTCCTCGTAATAGCGGCGGTTGTACATGTCGGTCAGAGGGTCGTGGTACAGCTTGGTATTGTAGCCGGAGAGTGCGCTGAACAGTGCCTCGGTGTCATCGGGTTCGACGATGGTATCGCTTTGCATCCGCTGCAGCAGTTCCAGCACATAGGGAGCTCCGTCCACCTCCATATATTGGGCCGACACCTGCACGATGTCCGGCGAGAAATATTCCAGCTTGGTGCGCTGGTCATGGTTCTCGAACGCACTCTTCACCGCGCAGTGGTGGCAGCGGCGGCTCCTGTGGCGGCAGGCATAGCACAGGTCTTCCGCCTTGGGGTTTGAGCGCACACCCTCTTCGATCCGCTCAATGGCGGCTGCGTCCAGCAGACGCACATCCGTATAGAACTGCTGCAGATCGCTGATGAGCGTCTGCACTTCCTGCATTGTTTTCATCTTCGCCGTTTCCTACGCCTTTCTGCGCACCTCTCCGAATGTTGGAACAGAAAAGGCGCTTTTCTTTCCTATTATAGACGGTATTCAGCCCAAATGGAAGGGATTTTCCAAAACTTTTCTGCAAAACAGAATGCTGCCCCGCCGTTTTGCCAAAATCTGAACTTTTTCGGCACAAATGGTAGCCCTGTGAAACAAAAGGTGTTATAATAATTTTATCTATCACAAGCCATTTGACAGGAAGGGGTCCCCCACATGACGATCGAAGAATGCTACACGGCCATGGGCGCAAATTATCAGGACGTGCTCCGGCGCTTTTATAAACCCGATATGATCCGGCGCTTTGCCCGGATGTTTTTGCAGGACACCAGTTTTCAGCAGCTGACCGATGCCATGGCCCGGCAGGACGTCAAGGATGCGTTTCTTGCGGCGCACACCCTGAAAGGGGTCTGCCTCAACCTCGGCTTCAGCAACCTCATGCCCTCTGCAGTGGCCCTGACGGAGATCCTCCGCGCGGGGAGCTTTGACGGTGCCGCCGAGCAGTATGCCCTTGTAGAGAAGGAATATCACAAGACCATCGAGGCCCTCAACGCCCTCGATTGAGTGCCGGATGGAGCCGCGGGGAGCCGGGGCTCCATTTTCAGACCGGCTCGTTTTGGGGAAGGAGACATCATGCGATCTCGTTTTCGTCCGCTCGTCAGTCTGGTGCTGAGCGCTGCGCTGCTGCTGGGCTGTGTGGGCTGCGGCGGCAGTGCCAAGGCACCCACCACCATCACGGTGTGGAACTATTACAGCGGCGACCTGCTGAGCAGCTTCAACGCTCTGGTGAACCAGTTCAACGCCACCGTCGGCAAAGAGAAGAACATCGTGGTCGAGAGCTTCAATCAGGGCAGCGTGACCGACCTGGAAGCGAGCGTTCTGGCCGCTGCGCAGGGCAAGGTGGGCGCTGCGGCCCTGCCCAACCTCTACTCCGGCTATGCCGACATGGCCTATGACCTCGACCTGCTGGGCGAGGTCGTGGACCTGGCCCCCTATCTGACCGCAAAGGAGAAGGCCGCCTATGTGGACGGTTTTCTGGCCGAGGGCGACCTGATGAACAACGGGGAACTGAAGGTGTTCCCGGTGGCAAAATCCACCGAGCTGCTCTACCTGAACGCCACCGACTGGGCCCCCTTTGCTGCGGCCACCGGTGTGACCTACGACGACCTGGCCACTATGGAAGGCGTCGTGGAGGTGGCCCGCCAATACTACGACTGGACGGATGCCATGACCAGCACCCCCAACGACGGCAAGGCTTTCTTCGGCCGCGATGCGCTGGCCAACTACCTGCTGTGCGGTGCGCAGGAGATGGGCCTGACCATCTTTGATGCCGAGAACGGCGTCATGACCCTGCATTTTGACAAAGACGTCATCCGCAAACTGTGGGATAACTTCTATGTGCCCTACATCAAGGGCTGGTTCGGTGCCAGCGGCAAGTTCCGCAGCGACGACGTGAAGACCGGCAATCTGCTGGCCTACGTCGGCTCGTCGGCCAGCAGCCCCTTCTTCCCCACCCAGGTGATGACCAACGACACCGAGAGCCACGCCATCGAACCGGCCATCCTGCCCTGCCCATCCTTTGCAGGCTGCGCCCCGGTCGCCGCCCAGCAGGGTGCCGGCATGATCGTGGCCAAAGGCACCGACGCCCAGATCCGGGCCTGCGTTGAATTTCTGAAGTGGTTCACCCAGCCGGAAAACAACATCGCGTTCTCCGTGAACTCCGGCTATCTGCCCGTGACCCACGCCGCCGCAAGCCCGGACGCCATTCAGGCCAGCGGACTGGAGCTGGCCGACCTCATCACCCAGGTGCTAGACCTCTCGCTGGATGCCGTGGAGCATGACGCCCTGTACACGACCCACGCCTTCCCGGAGGGTTCCACGGCCCGCTTCACCCTGCAAAATGCCATGACCGATGCGGCGGAGGCCGACCGGGCCATCGTGAAAGAGCGGCTCGCCGCCGGGCAGACGCCCGAAGAAGCCGAAGCCGAGTTTTTGACCGACGAATACTTTGACCAGTGGTACGAATCCACGAAGGCCGCGCTGGAAGCCTACGCCGGCTGACCATCTGCCGCCCCCAACCCTTTTTGAAAGGAGCACCGGCCCATGAACCACTTCACCCGGCACAAACCGTCCGGGACCCGCGCAGAGCGCTCCATTTTCGGCACCATCTTCAAGGCGATGGTCAGTGTGCTGCTGGTGGAGGTCGCACTGCTCGTCGCGTCCATCTATGTGATGCGGGTCGGCCCCCAGCTGGACCAGAACGCGGAGGACATCCTCGCCATGCAGGTGGAGAACCGCAGCCGATACATCCAGACCATCCTGAACGATGCGCAGGAGCTTTCCACTCTGGAAAGTGAGATCAACGCCCTGACGCAGGAGCTGCTGGACAGCGGCAGCATCGACCTTGCCACGCTGGACAGCGGCAGCATCACCGCCTACCCCCTGCTGGAAGCGGCCACCCCAAAGCTCATCGCCGCTCTGCGCAGCAGACCGGTGACCGGCATCTTTCTGGTGCTGAACACCCACGACCTGAACGAGCGCTCCGCTGGCAAGCGCCTGCCCTCCATCTATCTGCGGGATCTGGACCCCGACGCCTCGCCCTCCGATAACAATTCCGACCTGCTGTTCGAGCGGGCACCGGCCCAGCTGGTGCAGGAGCAGAGCATCGCCACCGACAAGAGCTGGTCCCCCGCCCTCACCTATCGGGCAAAAGCCAGAGGCTATCTCTATGCGCCGTTCCAGGCGGCCTATGACGATGGTGCCCAGCTGAGCCCGGCTGATTACGGCCACTGGACCATCACCCCCTATGCTCTGAAAGGTGACGACCGGCAGGCCATTTATTACAGCCAGCCCCTCATCCTGCCGGACGGCACCGTCTACGGCGTCATCGGCGTGGAGCTTCTGACCAGCTACCTCGCCGAGAATCTGCCCTGCGCCGAACTGCAGGGCGACGGCTCCGGCCTCTATCTGCTGGCCTGCTCCAATGCGCCTTTGAACCTGGACACCCTCTCGCTGGATCTTGCACCGGTCCTGTGCAGCGGCAGTTCGGCGTTTGCCAGCGGCACCACCGTTGCGGCATCCCGGCGCGGCATCGGCTGCTTCCGTCTGGTGCAGGACCATGTGCCCTACACAGCCTCCGTGATGCCGCTGAATCTCTACAACCGGAACGCCCCCTTCTCCGGGGATCACTGGTATCTGGTGGGCATGGTGCCCACGGCCAACCTCTCGGCCTTCTCCAACCGGGTGCAGCAGCTGCTCTTCCTTACCGTGCTGCTCACCCTCATCGCAGGCTTTCTGGCGAGCTTTCTGGTCAGTGAGCGGATGTCCAAGCCCGTCCATCAGCTCTCCGCTGCCGTGGCCAAAGCACAGGAAAACGCCGTGGCCATGCCGCAGCTGCCCACTACCGGCATCATGGAAGTAGACCAGTTTGCCTCAGCCATCACCCACCTTTCGGAGGATGTGCTGGCCTCCTCCACCCGCTTTCTGCGGATCATGGAGATGGCCACGGTGGAGCTGGGCGGCTACGAGCTGCGCAACGACAGTGTCTTTGCCACCGACAACTTCTTCCAGATGCTGGGGCTGGCCACCCCGGAGCCGCTCACGCCCCGCAGCTTCCGCAACGCCCTCTCCCGGATCGCGCATTCCAGCCTCTACCGCACCACGGATGCAGGCAACTCCATCTTCCTCGTCCAGAAAGAGGACGGGGTGCGGTATGTGATCCTCCGTGTGACCCGCATCTGCGGCGAGACCGCCTCGGAGGTGGGCCTGCTCGAAGACGTGACCAACTCCACGCTGGAGCAGCAGCGCATTGAGCGGGAGCGCGACTACGATTTCCTCACCGGGCTGTACAACCGTCAGGCGTTCAACCGGGTCTGCGCCGACCTCTTTGCCCACCCGACCCAGCTGCACTGCTCGGCTCTGCTGATGATGGATCTGGACAACCTCAAGGAGATCAACGACACCTACGGCCACGACTGGGGCGACCAGTACATCCACCAGACCGGCCAGTGCTTCGCCGCCAACACCCCAAAGAACACCGTCTGCTCCCGCCTGTCCGGCGACGAGTTCCTGCTGCTGTTCTATGGATACGATACACAGGACGCCATCCGCGCCGAGCTGGACAAGCTGAGCGCCGCCCTGCGGGCCAGCTGCTCCACTCTGCCCAACGGCAAAACGCTGAACATCAGCATCTCCGGCGGCGTGGCCTGGTACCCGGAGGACGGCAAAGACCTGAAGACCCTGAAAAAATACGCCGACTTCGCCATGTATCAGGTCAAGCAGTCCCGCAAGGGGCAGGTGGGCGATTTTGACATCGGCGTCTACCACCGCGAGGAGTATGCCGCCCAGACCCAGCGCGAGTTCCTGCAATTGCTGCGGGAAGAGCAGGTGTACTACTACTTCCAGCCCATCTTCAGCGCACAGACCGGACAGGTGGTGGCCTACGAGGCGCTGATGCGAGTGAACACGCCCACCCTCACCTCGCCTTCGCAGGTGATGGCGCTGGCCCACGAGCTGGACCGCCTGTACGACATCGAGCGGATCACCATGTTCCATTCCAGCGAGGCATTCGAGAAGCTGCAGAGCCGGGGCCTCATCCAGAAGGACGCCCTGCTCTTCGTCAACTCCATCGCCAATGTGGACCTGAACGATGCGGACATCCAGGAATATCACCGCCGCTACCCCGACCTGCTCAAACAGCTCGTCGTGGAGATCACCGAACAGGAAGACCTGGACCGCGCATGTCTGGAGCGGAAGCGGAACATTCCGGGCTTCTCCGGTGCCTTCGCGCTGGATGACTACGGCACCGGCTACAGCAACGAGCTCAATCTGCTGGAGCTGTCGCCCCAGTACATCAAGATCGACATCTCCATCATCCGCGGCATCGAGAAGGATCTCGACAAGCAGCAGATCGTCTCGAATATCGTGGCCTACGCCCACGCCCGCAGTATGCAGATCCTCGCCGAGGGCATCGAGGAAGAGATCCAGCTGCGCAAGGTCATCGAGCTGGGCGCGGATGCGCTGCAGGGCTACTACCTCAGCCGCCCGGCAGCCGTGCCCTCCCCATCGCATCCGAAGCGCTGGATGTCATCCGCGCTACCAGCGCCGCGCATTCGGATGTCGGCTAAGTGCAAAAAGAAACGGCCTTTCGGCCGTTTCTTTTTTGTTATCGACCCAGCTGCCAGAAAGCAACAGCGCTGGCAGCGGCAACGTTCAGGGAATCCACGCCGTGGGACATAGGGATTTTTACGGTGTAGTCACAGGCGGCAATGGTGCTGTGGGCAAGGCCGTCACCCTCTGTGCCCAGCACGATGGCGAGCTTCGGCTCTGCGGCCAGCGCTTCGTCGTCGATGGGGACCGAGCGGTCACTCAGAGCCATGGCTGCCGTTTTGAAGCCCATGGCGCGGAGGCGGGCTAGCCCCTGTCCGGGCCAGTCGGCGGGCGTCTCGCCCAGCTGGGCCCAGGGCACCTGAAACACGGTGCCCATGCTTACACGCACGGCACGGCGGCACAGCGGGTCGCAGCAGGAAGGAGTAACGAGCACGGCATCCATGTTCAGTGCAGCGGCGCTGCGGAAGATCGCTCCCACATTGGTGGAGTCCACAATGCCTTCCAACACCGCGACGCGGCGGGCCGCTTTGCACAGCTCCTCGGCGCTGCGGGGGGCCGGGCGGCGGAAGGCGCACAGCACACCCCGCGTCAGCTCAAACCCGGTGAGCCCGGCCAGCAGCTCCCGGTCCGCCGTGTACACCGGGGCATCACCGCAACGGGTCAGGATCTCCGCCGCCGGGCCGGTGATCTGCCTGCGCTCCATCAGCAGCGAGACCGGCTCATACCCGGCGTCCAGTGCGCGGGAGATCACCTTGGGGCTCTCGGCGATGAAGATGCCTTTTTCGGGTTCCAGCCGGCAGCGCAGCTGGTTCTGCGTCAGGCGGGCGTAGGGGTCCAGCTCCGGCGCATGGAAATCGGTGATCTCGACGATGTTCGGCATGAGAATTTCTCCTTTTGGTTCCAGAATCAGTCTTATTGTAGCACAATCGGCGTTCCTTTGCAAAACATGGTTGCCATGTTCGTTTTACATGGTCGAATCCGCCAAAAATGCCGCCAAAATTTTGACAAATCCTCCAAAATGCGCTATCATAGACAGGAACTTGTGAAGAGGGGGAACCATTCCGTGTCCATCAGTCGAAAATTGTCCCACAATGGGCAGATGTCCGAAGCGTTCTGCACCGCCATGTTCCTATCGGTCTCCGGCGGCCTGCAGGACGTTTATACCTATTTATATCGCGGTAAGGTGTTTGCAAATGCACAGACCGGCAACATCGTGCTGTGCAGCGTGAAGCTGGTCGAGGGCGACTGGAGTGCAGTGCTGCACTATCTGGTGCCGCTGTGCTTCTTTGCGCTGGGCGTGTTCACGGCGGAACTGCTGCGCCAGAAATTCCAGCAGATGCAGCGGCTTCACTGGCGGCAGCTGGTGGTGCTGTGCGAGATCGTGATGCTGTTCGTGGTCGGCTTCTTCCCGCAGGAGTGGAATCTGGTGGCCAACGCGCTGGTCTCGTTTGCCTGCGCAATGCAGGTGCAGGCGTTCCGCAAGGTGAACGGCTATGCATTTGCCAGCACCATGTGCATCGGCAACTTGCGCAGCGGCATGGATTCGCTGTGCAGCTGGCTCGTGGCGGGCAACCGCGCCGCCCGGAGCAAGGCCTTCCACTATTTCGCCATCATCCTCCTGTTCGCGCTGGGCGCGGGTCTGGGCAGCGTGGCGCTGGGGTTCTGCGGCGCAAAGGCGATCTGGTTCTCCTGCCTTCTGCTGGCCGTGAGCTTCTGCCTGATGTTCCTCAAGGAAGACATCGAGGAGCTGGAAGAGGACATTGAAAAATTGGAAGCCAAGCATTGAAATTAAATCATCGAGAGATTGCTGAACTCCTTCCGTCATCGCTTGCGCGATGTCACCTCCCTCAATGAGGGAGGCTTTAGGCCCCCTCTCCGAGGGGGCTGTCACCGTCAGGTGACTGGGGGAGTTCCGCAATCTCTTTTTCTTTTTTCCGAACACTTTGCCCCTGCCGTTCGTCTAACAGGCAGAACGATGCAAGAAAGGAGGAAGCCCCATGTGGGAGCTGCTGTACGAGACCTTCTGGGACCGGCTGGAACATTTCTGCTACAAGCTCTGCCGGGACGAAGCCCGCGCCGAGGACCTGACCCAGGAAGTCTTTCTGCGGGCGCTGCAGAACCGCACCTTAATCGATGCGTTCACCGAGCGCCAGTGCAAGGCCTGGCTGTTTGCCGCAGCGCGGAACCTCTACTGCGACCAGGTCCGCCGGGCGGCCAAGGAAGAAGCCCTGCTCACCTCCCTGCTGCCGCCGGACGGTGACGACTCCGCCGATGAGACGGCCGCGTCTGCTCTCGGCTCGGTGGAACTGGGCACCCTGCTGGATCAACTCTCCGAACTGGACCGCCTGCTCTTCACCCTGCGCTACGACGAGGGCTATACGTCCGCCGAGCTGAGCCGCTTGTTCGAGCTGCCGCCCGGAACCGTCCGCCGCCGCCTTTCCCAGACACGCCATCTGCTGAAAACGAACCTTACGGAGGATTGAACCATGAAAAAGAAACTGAATGCCAACGCCATCGTGCTCGACCTGCGCCGCCTGACCGAAGAGACGCTTTCTGCCTACGAGCACATTTCGCTGAACGCGGTCATCACCCTGACCAACCCCCGCGCCCAGGCCCTGCTGAGCCAGTATAACGTCAAGCTGAACACCGTGCTGTGCAAAAATCTGCCGGACGACGCGGACATCCGCGCCAGCGTGACCAACGGCAAGACCACCCTGAGCGCCGCCTCCAAGCCGGAGGCAAAGCAGGTGCTCGTCATCAACGGCAAAGTCACCGTCCTGCCCGACGCCGCCGAGACCCTGCGCCAGTACGAAGCGCTGGTCGTGAACGGAAAAGCGACCTGCCCGGCCTCGCTCGCGGCGCTGTTCACCGAGGCGGCCACCGTCAATGGCAAGCTGGTGATCTACCCGGACGAGGCCGTGGTGCTGAGCGGCCGTTCCGTCAAGCTGGACCGTGCCTTCCTGCTGCGGGCACAGGAGCGGCTGTACTGGAACGAGCGGCTCTTCGTCGCCGTGGACCCGAAGCTGGATGCCGCCGCGCTGGCTGCAAAGGGCTGCCGCTTCGCCGCGCCCAAGGCGGTGTTGGCCGAATCGCTGGCCGAGACGCTGGCCCCGCTCTTCACCGAGGATACCGAGCTGGTCATCCTGCCCGACGGCACCGCCGTGGTGGATGACGACCTCGACCTGACCGCTGCGGCCCTGCGCCGGTATGGTACTAAGCTCTACGTGCTGGGCGACGTGACCGTCTCCGCCGACTGCATCGCGGCTTTGGGCAAGCTGGAATTCTTCCACGCCAGCGGCACCGTGACCCTGCCGCAGGAAGCCGAAGAGACGTTCTGTGCCATCCCCGACCTCGCATACGACAAGCTGCGGGTCCTGTCCGGCCACCTGTTCAGCGGCCTGCCCAAGCTGACCCTGACTCCCGATTTGCTGGCACAGTACCCGGAGGGCATCGCCTGTGTGGACTGCGCCATGGTCCGGCTCGACCCGGCCCTTCTGCCGGATGAGATTGCGAAGCACTGCCAGTTCGACGGCTGCGCGCTGGTCCAGTGCACCGAAGTCCAGCAGAATGCCGTGGCCGCCGTTTCCCGCAATGTGGCGCAGATTCACGCCAGCCAGAAGGACGGCCCGCTGAACGGCCTGTTCGACCCCGATACCGCCTCCATGCAGGCCCTTCAGTTGACGCTGTAAGCACCCTTCCTCCCTGAAATGATGCACCTCCCGCACTGCTGCCCTTCCCTCCGGGCAGGCGGTGCGGGAATTTTTGCAGCGAAACGCGGTTTGACAGGGATTTTTTCATTGCGCTGCCGGGCTTGATATGGTATACTGATTCCATGTGTTAAAAACGCCCCGGCGGCCGGAACGGTGTTGGCTGCCGCTGCGGGTTTTCTTCGAGGAATAGGAGCAACGAATGAAAAAAGGATTTGACAACGACAAATACCTGCAGATGCAGTCCGAGCACATCCGCGAGCGGATCGCACAGTTCGACAACAAGCTCTATCTGGAATTCGGCGGCAAGCTGTTCGATGATTACCACGCGTCCCGCGTACTGCCGGGCTTCCAGCCCGATTCCAAGCTGCAGATGCTGCTGCAGCTGAAGGATCAGGCCGAGGTGGTCATCGTTATCAGCGCCGAGGACATCATCAGCAACAAGATCCGCGGCGACTACGGCATCACCTACGATCTGGATGTGCTGCGCCTGATCGATGCCTTCCAGGAAGTAGGCCTGTATGTGGGCAGCGTGTGCGTGACCAAGTACGCCGCTGCACCGGAGGTGGAGGCCTTTGAAAAGCGGCTGAACAGTCTGGGCATCCGCACCTTCCGCCACTACAAAATTCCCGGCTATCCCAACGATGTGGCCCGCATCGTCAGCGACGAGGGCTACGGCAAGAACGATTACATCGAGACCCAGCGCCCACTGGTGGTCATCACGGCCCCCGGCCCCGGAAGCGGCAAAATGGCCACCTGCCTTTCCCAGCTGTACCATGAGTACAAGCGCGGCGTGAAGGCCGGTTACGCCAAGTTCGAGACCTTCCCCATCTGGAACATTCCCCTCAAGCACCCGGTGAATCTGGCCTACGAGGCCGCTACAGCCGACCTGAACGATGTGAACATGATCGACCCGTTCCATCTGGAAGCCTACGGCGTGACCACCGTCAACTACAACCGCGATATTGAGATCTTCCCGGTGGTGAACGCCATGTTTGAGCTGATCGCCGGCAAAAGCCCGTATAAGTCCCCCACGGACATGGGCGTGAACATGGCAGGCAACTGCATCGTGGACGATGCGGTCTGCCGCGAAGCCTCCCGCAAGGAGATCCTGCGCCGCTACTTCAAGTCTCTGTGTGCGCTCAAGAACGGCGCACAGGTCCAGAGCGAGGTCTACAAGCTGGAACTGCTGATGAATCAGGCAGGCCTTACGCTGGGCAGCCGCCCCGTGGAGCAGGCCGCTCACGCCGTCTCGGAGAAGACTGGCGGGGCACCGGCCGCCGCCATTGAGCTGCCGGACGGCACCGTTGTTACCGGCAAGACCGGTCCGCTGCTGGGTGCAGCCGCCTCGGCGCTGCTCAATGCGCTGAAGAAGCTGGCCGGCATCGACCAGGAAATGGACCTCGTCTCTGCGGCCGCCATCGAGCCCATCCAGACCCTCAAGACCAACTATCTGGGCGGCAAGAATCCCCGCCTGCACACCGACGAGATCCTGATCGCACTGTCAAGCTCCGCTGCCACCAACCCCACCGCTGCGATGGCCCTGCACCAGCTCTCCAAGCTGAAGGGCTGCGACATGCACTCCACGGTCATCCTGTCCAGCGTGGACGACGACACCGTGAAGAAGCTGGGCATCTACCTGACCTGCGAACCCGCCTACGAGGAAGAGGACCGCAAGTACCACAAGAAATAAGCGCAACAAAAAGAGAACTGCCGCGGCGGTTCTCTTTTTGCATTCACAGGCGGGTCTGCACCCAGTATTCGCCCATGCTCTGGCCGGGCTGGTCGGTGACATCGTCGTTCAGGTAGTCCGCCAGACCGCAGGACGCCGGGTCCCACCCGCGCGCCTGTTCGACCGAATCGTACTCCACCTCGGCATACCAGAACTCGGTGGGCTGGCCTTCGTCCACATGGTTCACTTCCAGCACCAGCCCGTCCGGCAGCAGATAGCTGCGGCGAAGTTTCGGGATGAGCGGCCTGCCGATGATCTTCGTCTCTAAATCGTCAAACAACGCTTTGTCGATGCTGCGCTCGATCTCCTCACGGGCAAGGCCGCCCCCGGATTTGAAGCAGAGGATGTAGTCCGTTCTGCCGCCGGTGAGGGCTTCTTCCCGGATGCGCACAGTGGGCCGCACACTGATATAGCCCTGCCGCATGGCAAATTCCTCCTGCAGCGGCATCTCCGGGAAACCCGCTCCCTCCGGCCAGCCCTTCACCATCCATTTGCGTTCGATCTCCATTGCTTTGCCCTCATTTCTGTTGGATTTTGTATTTATTCTAACACGGTTTTATGATATTATAAAGAGGATCTGAATCAAAAAATACAGCGCTGAAAGCGGGCCGCATCGCCGGGAGCATTTTCCTCGTGCGGCGGAGAGCGCACCTCTGCAATACAGCCGCCCCGCTCAGCCTGTCGTATCTCAAACACAAGGAGTTTCTATGAAATCGACCCGCAACTATCCCATCTACAAAGTCAACAAACACGCCGAGGGCCTGCTGGTGGGCGGGCACCCCTGGGTGTATGAGAACGACATCCTCCATTCCCCGGAAAATGAGCCGGAAAACGGCACGCTGGCCGATGTGGTCAGCACCAAGGGTTCCTACCTTGGCACCGGCTTTGTCTCGCTCAAGAGCAAGATCCGCGTGCGGCTGATCTCCCGTAATGCCAACGACACCTTTGATGCTGCGTTCTGGCGCCGCCGGGTGGAATATGCATGGAACTACCGCAAAACCGTGCTGGAGCCCGCCGACCTTTCCGCCTGCCGCGTCATTTTTGGCGAAGCCGACCAGTTCCCCGGGCTGACTGTGGACCGGTTCAGCAACATCCTCGTCACGCAGACCTTGAGCGTGGGCATGGAAAAGCTCAAGCCCGTCCTCTTCCCCATTCTGGCAGAAGTCCTGCGCGCCGACGGCCAGACCATCGACGGCATCTACGAGCGCAACGATGAGGCTCTGCGCGCAAAGGAAGGTCTTGAGCAGAACAAAGGCTGGTTTGAGCTGCCCGGTGAGACTCACCCGGCAAGCACCCAGACCGAGATCTGCGAGAACGGAGTTTACTATCATGTAGATTTCGAGAACGGCCAGAAGACCGGCTTCTTCCTTGATCAGAAGTATAATCGCCGGGCGGTGGCACGCCTTGCTGCAGGCCACACCGTGCTGGACTGCTTTACCCACACCGGCAGCTTTGCACTGAACGCCGCTGCGGGCGGCGCTGCCCGTGTGACCGCCGCCGACATCAGCGCCGAGGCCATTGCCATGGCGCAGCGCAATGCCCAACGCAACGGCCTCGACAACATGGACTTCCTCTGCGAGGACACCTTTGAGCTGCTGCCCCGCTTGGAAAGAGAGGGACACCCCTACGATTTTATCATTCTGGACCCGCCGGCCTTTACCAAGGCGCGCCGCACTGTGGAGAACGCCATGCGCGGTTACAAGGAGATCAACTACCGTGCCATGAAGCTGCTGCCCCGCGGCGGCTATCTGGCAACTGCCAGCTGCTCCCACTTTGCCACCGAGGAGCTGTTCATCAAGATGCTCAAGGCGGCGGCAAAAGACGCCCACCGTCAGCTGCGGCAGATCGAAGTCCGCCAGCAGGCCCCCGACCACCCCATCCTCTGGGGCGTCCCGGAGACGAACTACCTGAAGTTTTTCCTGTTCCAGGTCATCTAAAAGTCATACCAAGCGCGCAAATCTCCAAAAAAACGAGAGCGTGTTTGTACAGAATCGTCAGATTTGTCAATTGCCTTTTTGCCCGGCAAAGGCTATAATCAAACCATAGACAGCAACGGCGCTGTGGGTCACCTCCTGACTCGCAGCGCCGTTTTGTTTAAGCAAGTTTTCGCGTGAAAACGCATCGGCGTGGATGGGTTTTTGCGATGTGTGGAAAGAAACAAGATCAAGTAAGGAGTAGGATTTATGGCAGCGAATGTTATGGAAATCTACGGCAGCAAGGTCTTTAACGAACATGTGATGAAGGAGCGCCTGCCGAGCGCAACTTATAAGAGCCTGAAGAACACCCTGCACAAGGGTGCTCCGCTGGACATTGAGGTGGCAAACGTCGTGGCCAGCGTGATGAAGCGCTGGGCCATGGAGCTGGGTGCCACCCACTACACCCACTGGTTCCAGCCGCTGACCGGCATCACCAGTGAGAAGCACGATGGCTTTGTTTCCCCTGTGGGCGACGGCACCGCCATCATGGAGTTCTCCGGCAAGGAGCTGGTGCGCGGCGAGCCCGATGCATCTTCCTTCCCCTCCGGCGGTCTGCGTGCCACCTGCGAGGCCCGCGGCTACACTGCATGGGACCCCACCAGCTACGCATTCGTGAAGGATGACGTGCTGTGCATCCCCACCGCATTCGTCAGCTACACCGGCGAGGCTCTGGATAAGAAGACCCCGTTGCTGCGTTCCATGAACGCACTGTCCAATCAGGCGGTCCGTATCCTGAAGCTGTTCGGCAAGGATGTGGATTACGTCTCCACCACCGTCGGCCCCGAGCAGGAGTACTTCCTTATTAAGAAGGAAGATTACGAAGCCCGTCAGGATCTGATCCTCACCGGCCGCACCCTGTTCGGTGCCCCCTCTGCCAAGGGTCAGGAGCTGGAAGAGCACTACTTCGGTGTCATTCGTCCCGAGGTCTCCGAGTTTATGAAGGAGTTGGACGAAGAGCTGTGGAAGCTGGGCATTCCCGCCAAGACCAAGCACAACGAAGTTGCTCCCTGCCAGCATGAGCTGGCTCCCATCTTCGACACCACCAACGTTGCCATCGACCACAACCTGCTGACGATGGAGATGATGAAGAAGATCGCTCCCAAGTACGGTCTGGTCTGCCTGCAGCATGAGAAGCCTTTTGAGGGCGTGAACGGCAGCGGCAAGCATAACAACTGGTCCATGTCCACCACCCACGAGAACCTGCTCGACCCGGGCGACACCCCCATGGAGAACCTGCAGTTCCTGGTGTTCCTGGCTGCTGTCATCAAGGCTGTTGACGAGTACGCCGATCTGCTGCGCACCTCCGTTGCCACTCCCGGCAACGATCACCGTCTGGGTGCCAACGAGGCACCTCCGGCTATCATTTCCATCTTCGTGGGCGAAGAGCTGGAAGCTGTCATCGATGCTATCGCATCCGATTCCCCCTATGCCGGCCCCGTCAAGATGAAGATGGATCTGGGCGTTGATGTCCTGCCCAAGTTCAGCAAGGATACCACCGACCGCAACCGTACCTCTCCCTTTGCCTTCACCGGCAACAAGTTCGAGTTCCGTATGCCCGGTTCCGCTGAGAACCTGAGTGATGCCAACACCATCCTGAACACCGCCGTTGCAAAGGAACTGAAGGGCTACGCCGACGAGCTGGAGGGTGCTGAGGACTTTACCAGCGCTGTGATCGCTCTGGTCAAGCGCACCATCCGCGACCACCGCCGCGTCATCTTCAACGGCAACGGCTACACTGCCGAGTGGGAAGAGGAAGCCGCAAAGCGCGGTCTGCCCAACAAGAAGAACACCCCCGCTGCTCTGCCTGCCCTGATCGAGCCCAAGAACATCGCCCTGATGGAAGAGTTCGGCGTGCTGACCAAGGTAGAGATGGAGAGCCGCTACGAGGTGGAGATGGAGCACTACTCCAAGATCATCAACATCGAGGCTCTGACCATGCTGGAAATGGCCCGCAAGCAGCTGCTGCCTGCCGTCAACTCCTACATGAGCGAGCTTGCCAATACCGCAGCATCCAAACTGGCCGTCAGCGAGAACATCAGCGTGCGCAGTGAGACCAAGACCCTGACCAAGCTGAGCGCCGATGCCGACGCCATGAGCGACGCCATCGACGTGCTGCAGGATGTGGTGGACGCTGCCGAGGCTCTGACCAGCGAGAGCGAGAAGGCTGTGGCCTTCCACGACAACGTGCTGCCTGCAATGGATGCTCTGCGTGCCGCTGCGGACGACGCCGAGACCATCTGCGGTGAGGATTATTGGCCTCTGCCCAGCTACAGCAAGATGCTCTACTACGTCTGATCTTCCAGCGCATTTCATAAAGCATCTTAGGCTGTCGAACTTCATTCGCCATTCTCCTTTTCCTATTTCTTACACCAGCCTAAAGACCTGCTCCCATTCTGAGGGCAGGCCTTTAGGCGTTTTATTTGAAAGGGAAACCATCCTTATGAGCTATTCGACCCAACAGGACATCCTTGATTTTGTGGAGGACAACAACGTCAAATTTGTGCGCTTTGCCTTCTGCGATATCTTTGGCACTCAGAAGAACATTGCCGTGCTGGCAAACGATCTGCCCAAAGCTCTGGAAGACGGTGTCTGCTTCGACGGCAGCTCCATTGCCGGCTTCATGAAGGTGGAGGAAAGCGACCTTGTGCTGCGGCCGGATCTTTCCACCGTGACCATTCTCCCCTGGCGGCCTACCGAGGGCCGGGTGATGCAGTTCTTCTGTGATGTGGAAAAGCCGGACGGCCAGCCCTTTGGCGGCAACTGCCGCGGCTTTCTGCGCAGCGTGAACCGAAAATTCAAAAAGCTGGGCATCACCTGCAATGTGGGCGCAGAGTGTGAGTTCTACCTGTTCGAGAATGATGACCGGGGCCGCCCCACCCGTATCCCCATCGACTTTGGCGGCTACTTTGACGTAGCCCCGCTGGATGCAGGCGAGAACCTCCGCCGGGACATCTGCCTGACCATGGAGCAGATGGGCATGAGCCCTCAGCACAGCCATCACGAAAGCGGCAACGGCCAGAACGAGATCGACTGCCACCACGCAGGCCCCCTCAAGACCGCCGACAACGTGATGATGTTCAAGCAGATCGTGCGCGCCATTGCCACCCGCAGCGGCATCCATGCAAGCTTCCTGCCCAAACCCCTGCCGGATCAGGCAGGCAGCGGCCTGCACATCAACCTGTCCCTTTACATGGATGGCCGCAACCTGTTTGAGGGCGACATTGCCCCGGACAGCATTGCAGGCAGCTTTATGGCCGGTGTGCTGGCCCACAGCCGGGAGCTGACCGTGTTCACCAACCCTCTGCCCAACAGCTATCAGCGCTTTGGCTGCGATGAAGCGCCCCGCTATGTGAGCTGGAGCCGCCAGAACCGCAGCCAGCTGGTGCGCATCCCGCAGGTAAAGGGCGACAACTGCCGCATGGAGCTGCGCAGCCCGGACCCTGCCTGCAACCCCTATCTGGCCATCGGCCTCATCCTGGCCGCCGGTCTGGACGGCATTGAGCGCCGGTTGGAACTGCAGGCCCCCATCAACAAGAATCTGTTCGACCCCGCCGTGGCCGCTGGCCTTGGGCTGGAAAAGCTGCCTTCCACGCTGGAAGAAGCCGTGCAGGCCGCGCAGGAGAGTGACTTCCTGCGCGCCGTGCTGCCGGAGGAGCTCTCTCACCGCTACTACGAGGAGGAACTGAAGCGCTGCGCTGCCCTGAAGAATGCCGCCGACCCGGCAGAGTACGAGCGTACCCATTACTTCAACGCCATCTGAGCGGCAAGCTACCGGAAAAAGAGAGGGAAAAGGAAAGGAGCGATTCCGAATGGGACGTGCTCTGATCGTCAGCGCCGGAGCCAGCTCAAACGAGTATATCTCGGCACGACTGGCGGAGCTGGGATACCCCCGGCCTCTGATCGTGCCAAGCGGAGCCGAGGCCCGGCGCAGGATGTTAGAATCGGATTTTGAGCTCATCGTGGTCAACGCGCCGCTGCCCGATGAGTTTGGCCATGAGCTGTGCGCTGCCGCCGTGGAAAAGACCGACGCGGGCGTGATGCTTCTGGCCAAGGCCGCTGCGGCCGATCAGCTGCTGGGTTCCATGAGCGACGAGGGCGTGCTGCTTTTGAGCAAGCCGTTCTCGAACACGCTGTTTTTGCAGGCCATCCACATGGCAGCAGCCAGCAACCATCGCCTGCTGCGCCTGCGGCAGGAAAACGCCAGGATGCAGGAAAAGATCGCGCAGGTGCGTCTGGTCAGCCGCGCCAAATGCTGCCTCATCGAGCGGGAAGGCATGACCGAGGCCGATGCCCACCGCCTGATCGAAAAGCGAGCCATGGACACCCGGCGCGACCGTACCGAGATTGCACAAGAAATCCTTGATTCTTACGAGGATTAGGATTATAATTTTATGTCGGAAAACGAGCTCCCCACAGTCTGCTTCGCAGACAGCCCCCTCCGGGAGGGCGGCGGCATCGCCTGCGCGGTGCCGAAGGGAGCTTCTGGGAAAAGTATCAGAATCAAACGAGATAGAGGAGGACCATTTTTATGGCAAAATTCATCTTTGTCACCGGCGGTGTCGTCTCCGGCCTTGGCAAGGGCATCACAGCCGCATCGCTGGGCCGTCTGCTCAAGTGCCGCGGTCTGAAGGTGGCCAGCCAGAAGCTGGACCCCTATGTGAACGTAGACCCGGGTACCATGAGCCCGCTGCAGCATGGCGAAGTGTTCGTGACCGACGATGGCACTGAGACCGATCTGGATCTGGGCCACTACGAGCGCTTTATCGACGAGAATCTGAACAAATACTCCAACCTGACCACCGGCAAGGTGTACTGGAACGTACTGAACAAGGAACGTCAGGGTGCATATCTGGGCCAGACCGTGCAGATCATTCCCCACATCACCAACGAAATCAAGAGCTACATCTACAATCTGGCCTCTTCCACCGAGGCTGACGTGGTCATTACCGAGATCGGCGGCACGACCGGTGATATTGAAAGCCAGCCCTTCCTCGAGGCCATCCGTCAGGTGGGTCTGGAGCAGGGCCGCGACAACTGCTGCTACATCCATGTGGTGCTGGTGCCTTACATTTCCGGCTCGGACGAGTACAAATCCAAGCCTGCACAGCACTCTGTGAAAGAGCTGCAGGGCATGGGCGTGAACCCGGACATCATCATCCTGCGCGCAGACGGCAGTGTGGGCGGCGACATCCGCCGCAAGATCAGCACTTTCTGCAATGTGAAGCCGGAGTGCGTGATCGAGAACCTGACCATGCCCAGCCTGTACCAGTGCCCGCTGATGCTGCACACCGGTGGTCTGGACGAGGTAGTGGTGCAGAAGCTCAAGCTGGATGTGCCCGCTGCCGACCTGACCGAGTGGAAGCAGGTGGTCAGCCGCATTGCTACCCGCAGCAAGACCTGCACCATCGCGCTGGTGGGCAAGTACGTCAAGCTCCACGACGCCTATCTCTCTGTGATGGAGAGCCTGTACCACGCAGGCTTCGAGAATGACAGCCAGGTGGAGATCAAGTGGGTGGAAAGCGAGGACCTGACCGACCAGGCCGCCTGCAAGGAAGCCTTTGCAGATGTGGACGGCATCATCGTACCCGGCGGCTTTGGCGACCGCGGCATTGAGGGCATGATCCAGGCTGCACAGTATGCCCGCGAGAACCATGTTCCCTACTTTGGCATCTGCCTTGGCATGCAGATCATGGTGATGGAGTTTGCCCGGGGCGTTTTGGGCTACAAGGATGCAAATTCCAGCGAATTCACCCCGGATGGCAAGCATAATGTGATCGCCCTGATGGCCGACCAGCAGGGCAACATTCCCAAGGGCGGCACCATGCGTCTGGGTAAATACCCCTGCAAGGTGATGCCCGGCACCAAGATGGCCGAGTGCTACGGCGAGGCCGAGATCTGGGAGCGCCACCGTCACCGCTACGAGTTCAACAACGAATTCCGCAGGAGATGCAGGACGCCGGTCTTGTTATTTCCGGCACCAGCCCCGACGGTCGTCTGGTAGAGACTGTAGAGCTGCCCGGCCGTGACTTCCATTTGGGCGCACAGTTCCACCCGGAGTTCAAGAGCCGTCCGAACCGCGCGCATCCCCTGTTCAAGGGCTTCATCGCAGCAGCTCTCCAGTTCCGTGCCGCCGCGCAGCGCAGCATGATGAATGTGTGATACCCTCTCAGTCTGCTGCGCAGGCAGCTCCCCCAGAGGGGGAGCCACTGGCGAGCCGGTTTTGACTGTGCTGAAATGAACAAAGCCCCATAAAACCATAAACAAAAGTGCTCCGCTGTTTCGATTCACAGCATCATTCCCATTGCTCTTTGTCAGAGCATGGTACAGATGCCGCTGGTCTTGACAGCGGAGCACTTTCGTTTACGATATCAAAATGCCTTCATCATTCAGCAGGAGTTGCCCGACCTGCCAAAGGCTCCCCCTTTGGGGAGCTGGCATCGCTGCGCGATGCCTGAGAGGGTCACTTCTTTGCAGCAGCCTTCTTGCGGGCGGCGCGGCTGGTCTTCCGGGCAGCAGGCTTCTTGACCGGAGCCTTGACCGCTGCGGGGCAGCCTTTTCTGCGGGCTTTGCCTCCGTCTTAGCCGGTTCGGCCTTGACTTCCTCGGCCTTGGGTGCCTCAACAGCAGGAGCAGCCTCTGCGGGCTTCTCTTCCGCCTTGACCGGCTCTGTCTTGACTTTTTCCGCCTTGGGGGCCTCGACAACAGGAGCGGCTTCTACGGGCTTCTCCTCTGCCTTGACTTCGGCCTTCTCCTCAACGGGAGCGGCGGCAGGCTCGTCCTTCTTGGCAGCGCGCTTTGCGCTGGCGCGGTCCTTCACCTCGGAGATGGTCCAGAGCTGGTCTTCCCCAGCGGTCTCCTGCCAGATCTGCAGCTGTGCGCCATCGGAGACGCCCATGCCAACGGTGTCCACGCACTTGCCGCCGGCCCAGGAAGAGCGCAGGCGCACAGTTCCTTCCGGGGTGGGCTGAACAGTCCACATCTGAGAGGTGCCGCCCACATCCTCCCACAGGTGCAGCCAGGTGCCGTTGGCGGTGCCGGTCATGGTCAGGTCCAGCAGCTTGCCGGATGCGCGGTTGCGGATGCGGTAAACGCCGTCACCCACGCGGATAAAGCTCCACTCCTGCTCAGGCTTATGCTCGTACTTGCCCAGACGGACGGTCTCCTCGTTCTTCGTGGAAGCAGCCGCCTCGATGACGCTGCCGGTGCGGGCAGCGATGGTGTAAAAGTGATCGGCTTCGATCACGGTCTGTGCAACAGTTTTCATGATAATTCCCTCCAAACGTTTTTCTCACAAACAAATCTATCTTTTTGTCTTGTTAAATTATACCACTTGTCGTAATTTTTTACAAGGATTTCGACATTCCTTTAGCACTTTGACCAAAAAGCGTCCGCTTTTCATCTGCTTTTGCAAACTTCGACTGAACTTTCGGCCGTAACCAAATTGTAACCGTGCCCAAATGTTCCAATGCAATGGAATGTCCGGGTGTTTCGTATTATAATCAAATGGGAAAGCCCATCCGCATTTCGTCCCTGTGACCTGTGAGGTACTGCATTATGAAACAGAATCTACTCCGCATCGGCTGCGCGGCGGCGGGCCTGGCACTGGCGGCGGGGGTGTTCACCTCCTGTTCGCTGCTGCCCACGCCATCCCGGCCCGTGTCCCACCCCCAGCAGGAGGAGGAACCGCCCAAATACGACGCCTCCTCCCTGCGGGACGGCAGGCTGCGGCTCTTCTCCAGCTATGACTCCCTCGGCGGGAACACCATCCTCTGCGGCGACAAGGTGGTGCACCAGTCCCCTGCCAGCGAGACGTCCTATCTGCTGACCGACAGCCAGACCGGCGAGACGAACTGGTTCGTCTGCACCTGGTCTGACCCGGACACCGCCGCCGGGCGGCGCAGCGGCATCTTCGACCGGACGGGTGAGGCGCTCTACACCTTTGACCGCGAATACGACGTCCGCCTTTCCGGCGGCGTGCTCGTTCTGACCACACCCACCAGCTTCGCCTATTCGCCCCTGCACGACCATGCAGCGGGCGACGTGCGGGTGCTGGATTTTGCTTCGGGCACCGAGTACCCTGTGCCCGAAAACGCCTACACCTGCCTTGTGGCGGGCGACCGGCTGGCCTTTGGCCTCTATGCCCCCGGCGATGCTGCGCCCGATGAAGAGAACGACGACCTCTACCAGTATGCTGCCGTTCAGATCCAGGAAAAGGACGGCACCGTAGTCTACCAGAACTTCCACGGCCTGCTGTACAGCCTTTCCGCCGGGATCGACGACCCGCTGGCCCCCGCCGACTGGGTGGAGATCGACACCTACAACGCGGACGGCACAAGCCTGGAGTCCACTTCCCTGCTGAACGCAGCCACCGGCGAGGAGCGGGACGGCTTTGTCACCTATCTCCACGCGGGCCTTGCCAGCTTCCGGACCGACGAGGGCAAGTATCAGCTCGTGGATCTGGTCAGCAACATGACCAGCACCGTGCTGTGCGAATTTGACGACTCCATCAGCGGGTACGCGCCCGGCGTGACCGTGCTCTACCGGGAGGGCGGCTACCTCCTCTACGACCTGACCACCGGCGACACCCTCGACCTCTACAACATGGCCCTGGGCACCAACACGCTGGACATCTACGCCAGGGACGGCACCCTCCGCGTCTACGACATGGACACCGGTGCCATCCGGACCGACACGACGGTTGCGCCGCTGGAAGCGCTGCACCGCACCGACCTCTACGACCAGGGCGGCGGCTGGGTCAACCTGCGCCAGTACGACAACGACAACTACGATGTGACCACCCTGACCCTCGCCGGGCCGACGCTGAGCAAGACCCTTTCGATGGCCGACCTCACCGCCCGCTACGGCGACGACTTTGACGGCTACCTCTGGCCCGTGGCTGCCACGGAGGACGACTTCTATTTCTCCATCAGCTACCGCGGCCCTGGCAGCACCTGGCTGTACGACCTGCTGGACAGCGACGGCGCGGTCGTCCTGGCCGGGCTGGGCAGCTGCGGCGAGTACTCCCGCTACAACAGCAGTGCGCCCCTGCCTGCAGGCGTCTTCGTGGCGCGCAAGGGCTTCGATTACGGCTGGATGGACGTGGAGGGCAACTGGATCTACTGCCAGAGCATCTTCACTTCCACCAGCGACGAGACCGACAACTACTTCTATTGAGGGAGGGTTTCACCATGAAACAGTCTAAAATTTCCCGCCGTTCCTTCCTGCTGGGGCTGGGGGCCGTCTCCACGGCGGCGCTGCTGGCCGCCTGCGGAGAGGCTGCTTCCAGCGCACCGGCATCGAGTGCCGCTTCGTCCGAAGCACCCGCCTCTTCCGCCAGCGAAGTGTCCGCAGCACCCATTCTCACCGAGGACGAGTTTCCCGTCACCGACGGCTCCACGGCCTGCATCCCGCTGATGGCCCAGATGATGGCCGATACCACCGGCATCGATCTGGAAGTAGCCCAGAGCGCCGTGACCACCAACACCACCGCCTGGGCCTGGCGGAACCTGGGCCTTTACGGCGACACCGAGAACGGCACCCGGCTCATCATCGCCTACGAGGCCCCGGAGTCAGTCAAGGAAGAGTTGAAGGCCGATGGTGCCCCGCTGGAACAGAAACCCATTGGCCGGGACGCACTGGTGTTCATCGTGAACGAGAACAATCCGGTCAAGAGCCTGACCCGGCAGCAGCTGAAGGATATCTATGCCGGTAAGATCACCAACTGGAAGGAAGTGGGCGGCGAGGATCTTGCCATCGTGCCCTTCCAGCGGGGCGAAGACTCCGGCAGCCAGACCCTGTTCCGCAAGCTGCTCATTCAGGGCAGCGAACTGATGGACCCGCCCACCGAGCTGGCTCCTGCCATGGGTGAGCTGGTGGACAGCATCGCCGCCTACAACAACAGCGCCAATGCTATCGGCTTCTCGGTCTACTACTACATCGACCAGATGTACTCCCAGCCCGGCCTGCGTCTGCTGGCCGTGGACGGCGTGACCCCTTCCAACGACACCATCGCCAGCGAAAGCTACCCGCTGTGCAACGAGTTCTATGCCGCAGTCCGGCAGGATTCCGGCCCCGACACCCCGGAGCGCAAGGTCTACGACTGGCTCTCCACCGATGCAGGCCGCGCCTGCATCCAAAAGTCCGGCTATGTGGCCGCCCAATAATTTTTACTCGCGTGTTCCATTCGTTTGACTTCGTTTCCATTCTTTGCTACAATGAAGAAAAGTCTGGCGCTCTCGGCCAGATCTGCCGCAAGACGTGAAGATGCGAAGGAGAATGAACCATGCTCAAACCCCACAACCACCCTGTGGAAAGCCACGGCCGCACCGCGCTGCGCAACTACATCATCCAGGCATCCACCCTGCTGGAGATCACGCTCTCCGGGCTGGTCCTCATCGGCCTGCTGTTCAGCATCGTGCCGCTGCTGAAATGGATGCCCGGCCTGCTGTTTGACGGCAACGAAGTGGAGATCCGCATTTTTCTGGAGCGGAGCCTTGACATCGTGATCGGCATCGAGTTCATCAAAATGCTGGCCAAGCACAGCCCCGGCAGCAGCCTGGAAGTGCTGCTCTACGCCATTGCCCGTCATCTGGTAGTGGGCCATGACTCGGCAGTAGAAAACCTGCTCAGCGTGGGAGCCATCGCCCTGATTTTTATTGTGCGCAAGTTCTTCTTTGTGCCGGCCTTTGGTGCCCACCTGCCGGACGGCAACCCTGCCCCCGACCTGACCCCGAACCAGAGCGGCATCCCTGCCCAGGAGTTCCGCCAGCGTCTGCATGACCGCATCCACGCCGAGGACCTCGACGAAGAAGAGAACGCCTCGGAATATGAGGATATCGAGTGAGCCCTCTCCCCGGAACGCACACAGCCCCCGTGCCAAAGCACGGGGGCTGTTGTTTTGGCTCAGTTTATGCGTTCACGACGCCGCCCTCGACGACGAGTTCGTCCTCGTAGTCGGCACCGTAGGTATCCACCAGAGTCTCCTCATAGTCTTTGTGGAAGAACTGCTCATCGGCCAGCGCGGTGATCTCCTCATTGATCCAGTCCAGCAGGGTGGCGTTGCCCTTGCTGACGGCCGGGGCGATGGTGTCGGCGCTGCCCAGAGAGGGAATGCCGACCGTGTAGCCGGTGTTCTGCTTTGCAAATGCAATGACCTCGGTGTTATCGTTGGCCCATGCCACGCCGTTGCCGTTCTCCAGTGCATTCTTGGCCGTTGCATAGGAATCGTACTTCTGCAGCGGAATGTCGGGGTACTCCTTGGTCAGGTAGGTCTCGGCGGTGGTGCCGGAAATGACGATCATCTGGTCGTCAGCGTTCCAGTTGTCCAGAGTGGTGATAACATTGCTGTCCGGAGAAATGACACCCAGAGCCACGTTCATATAAGGCAGAGCAAAGTCCACTTCCTCTGCGCGCTCCGGGGTCACGGTGAAGTTTGCCAGGATCACATCCGCCTTGCCGGTCTGCAGGTACTCGATGCGGTTTGCAGCCTCGGTGGAAACGAAGTTGATCTCCACGCCCAGATCCTCGCCCAGACGGCGTGCAAAGTAGACATCATAGCCCTGATATTCGCCGTTCTCGTCCACATAGCCGAACGGGTTCTTATCGGAGAACACGCCGATGTTCACGGTGCCGTCGGCCTTGATCTCATCGAGGGTGCGGTAAACGGTGTCGCTGCCGCAGCGGAACCAGCGGCAGAACTGGAAGCGGAAGCCGCCGTGGAGCTGGACGAACCGCCGCAGGCGGTCAGTGCGCTGGCAGCTGCTGCGGCCCCCAGGCCCAGCAGGAAAGAACGGCGGGTGATCTTGTTGGTTTTCATCGTTTGTTCTCCTTTGCTTTATGATGACTTTCCCATATGATTTATCTGAACTGCACACAGTTGCAGTTGCTGGCTTGGAACCTCTCAGTCTGAAAAATGAGCGAGCCGTTACTTCACTGCCTCAAACGTGAAGGTGTTCAAAAACTTCTTTGCACGTTCGGTCTGCGGGTGGTCAAAGAACTGTGCGGGCGGGGCCTCCTCGACGATGCGGCCTCCATCCAGAAAGAGCACACGGTTCGCGACGGCACGGGCAAACTGCATCTCATGGGTGACGATGACCATCGTTTTGCCCTCGCGGGCCAGGTCCAGCATAACGTCCAGCACCTCGCGCACCATTTCCGGATCAAGGGCAGCAGTCACTTCGTCAAACAGAAGGATCTCCGGGTGCATACACAGTGCGCGCACGATGGCAACGCGCTGCTTCTGGCCGCCGGAAAGCTCCCGCGGGTAGCTGTTTTTCTTGGCAAGCAGGCCCACACGGTCCAGCAGAGCTTCGGCCTCCTGCTGCACTTCCGCTTTGGGGCGCTTCTGCACCTTGGTGGGTGCCAGAAGCACATTGTCCAGCACCGTCATGTGCGGGAACAGCTCGTAGCTCTGGAACACCATGCCGATGCGCTGGCGCAGCTGGGTCAGATTTTTACCGCCGTAGGCAACGGTCTCATTGCCCAGCCGCACCCGGCCTGCCTGCACCGGTTCCAATCCGTTCAGACAGCGCAGCAGGGTGCTTTTGCCGCAGCCCGAAGGGCCGACCACCACGATGACCTCGCCGGGCTGAACGCCAAAGCTCACGTTATCCAGAATGTTCGTCTGACCATCGTAGCTTTTCACCAGATGGTCCACGGTCAGGATCGGTTCTGACATGTCCGGGTCACTTCCATTTCTTTTCGAGATAGGATGCCAGCAGACTGATGGGCCAGCATACGAAGAAATATAACACGAAAACCGTGAGATAAATGCCAAACGCTGCGTTGGGGCTGGCGGTGCGGTTGGCCTCGATGATCTGCTGTGCTACCTTGATCACTTCCACCACACCGATCATCAGCACAAGGCTGGTGGTCTTGATCATGCGGGTAATCAGGTTGATGGACAGCGGGATCAGGCGGCGCACCGTCTGCGGAATGATGATGTACCAGTAGGTCTGCGCACGGCTCATGCCAAGGGCCTCGGCGCTCTCATACTGGTGCTTCGGAATGGCGATCAGCGCACCGCGCACAAGGTCGCTCATTTCTGCGGTGCCCCACAGCACAAACACGATGATGGATGCCGTCTCGCCGGAAAGGTTCCACCCAAAGGCACGGGTGGTGCCGAAGTAAACGAGGAACAGCAGCACCATCTGCGGCATGATGCGGACGAACTCCAGATACACCCGGAGGATGGCTTTCAGGATGGGATTTTTGAAGGTCATGAGCACGCCCAGCAGGATGCCCAGCGGCAGGCCGATGATCACCGAGACGGCACTGATTTTGAGTGCAACGCCAAGGCCGCCTAGCAGGCGGACCATGTTTTTGCCCTTGAACAGGACATCAAGACCCAAATCCAGCATAGCGCAGCCTCCTTTCGATCAGGCTGCCCACAATGGACACCGGCAGCAGAATGATAAGGTAGAACACCACCAGCAGGAACAGACATTCGATGGTTTTGGAGTACATGCCGATGAGGTCCTTTGCCGTGAACATCAGGTCCATCAGGCTGATGGCGCTGAACACGCTGGTCTCCTTGAGCAGGAAGATCACATTTGCCATGAAAGCCGGCATACTGGTGGACATGGCCTGCGGCAGAATGATGTAGCGCATGGTCTGCCAGCGGTTCATGCCAAGGCTGTAGGCACTCTCGGTCTGGATGGGCTCAATGGCTTCCAGACCGCTGCGGAACGCTTCGGCCATGTAGCTGCCGCCCAGAAACGCCAGACCGGCAATGCCGCAGATCTCGGCATTGGTGCGGATGCCCACCTTGGGCAGGCCATAATAAATGAAGAACAGCTGCACCAGCAGCGGTGTGTTCCGGCTGAGCTGGATGTATGCCCCCACAAGGCGGCGCAGCACCGGCACTTTATCGTATTGGAGCACGGCGCAGACCAGCCCGATGCCAATGGCCCACACGATGCCGATGACACCCAGCCGCAGCGTCAGCCACGCCGCTTTTTCGTACTGCGGCAGGAAGCTTGCGATGACGTCCCAGTCCATGCCTGTCCCCTCCTTTTTGCATTGATTTTTTCGTTGGCCGTATGATAAACCTATTTCCCTAGAATGTCAATAGGATTATAGGGGATTTTGGCGTTCGTTTTTTCAGGTTTGCCCTGATTCCACCTTTCAGCGCGTTTTTTCACCTTTTCATTTTTCGCAAATTTCATACAATATTGGTATGTTTGCACAAAGGCAAAGGCCGCCCATGCAGCTTGCACAGACGGCCTTTGCCCTGTTCTATTTCTTGTTTTGAATCAGCGGATCTCGATGCCCAGCTTGAACTTCAGGTTGCCCAGCACCTTTTTGACGGTGCGCTCGACCTGTTCGGCAGAGACTTCTGCGCTGGGGTCGGACAGAGACAGGGTGAACGCCATGCTCTTCTTACCCTCGCCCAGATTTGCGCCGCGGTAGATATCGAACAGCTTCACGTCGGTGATGAGCGGGCTGGCCTTCTTGATGGTCTCTTCGATCTCGCCGCAGGTGGTCTTTTCATCGCAGACCAGTGCCAGATCACGCTTGACAGCAGCGTAGGGACTGAGCGGCTGATAGCGCAGCTCGCCGTCCACGCAGGACATCAGAGCCTCGTAATCCAGCTCGCCCAGATAAATATTCTGGCTATCCTTCTGATCCTTTGCAATTTCCAGCTCGCCGTTGATCTCGTTGGACAGCTTGCCAAACACACCCAGACGCTTGTCACCACAGTAAACAGCGGCGCTGATGCCGGGGTGCAGCCACGGGGTGGTCTCGCGCTTGTAGTCAAAGCTCAGGCCAAAGCCAGCTGCCAGTGCTTCCAGTGCACCCTTAACGGTGAAGAAATCTTCTTCAGGGCCGAATGCGCCGATGCAGAGGGTCTGGCGCTCGTGCGGATGCTCGTTGATGGGCAGTTCCTTTGCAAGATACACCGGTGCCATCTCGAACAGACGGCCTTCTGTGTTGCCCTTCTTGAGATTGTCCACAATGACATTCAGCATGGAGGGAGCCAGCAGGGTGCGCATGATGGACAAATTCTCGCTGATGGGGTTCAGGATGCGGATGGCCTTGCGGGCTTCATCATCCGCCGGGATGTGCAGCATATCCAGTTCTGCGTTGGAGTAGAAGGCCAGCGTGGAGGCCTCATAGAAGCCCTGTGCGGCCAGCAGACGCTTGGTCTTGAGCTGCTGCTTCTGGTCATAGTTCAAACCGCCATTTGTAACGGAGGCAGTGTTCAGGAAGGTGGGCACAATGTGGTCGTAGCCGTACTCACGGATGACCTCCTCGGCCAGATCCGGGAAGCTCTCCACGTCCTCGCGGTACAGGGGTGCGGACACGTCCCAGCTGCCATCGGCCTGTACATCCACCGTGAACTCCAGACGCTGCAGAATGTCGATCATGGTCTGATCCGGCACGGTGATACCCAGCACGCCGCAGATCTTAGCCGGAGTGGTAACGATGTGCTTGCGCTCCATCGGGCGGCCATCGGTCAGGTCATATTCCAGTGTGGTGATGTCGCCGCAGTCCAGCTCCTGGATCAGGTGCAGGGCACGGGCAAGGCCCAGTTCAGGAGAGTGACGGTCCACGCCCTTCTCGTAGCGGGCAGAAGAGTCGCTGTTCTGGCCCAATGCGCGGCTGGTCTTGCGCACGCAGTCGCGGGCAAAGGTGGCACACTCAAACAGCAGGCTGGTGGTGTTCTCATCCATGCCGGAGTTTGCGCCGCCCATGATGCCGGCAAGTGCCACCGGCTTTTCGGCATCGCAGATGACCAGATTGTTGGGGTTCAGAGTGAACTCCTTCTCATCCAGCGTGACGATCTTTTCGCCCGCATGGGCGCGGCGCACATCGATGGTGCGGCCGGCGACCTTGTTCAGATCAAAGGCGTGCATGGGCTGACCCATTTCCAGCAGGGTGTGGTTGGTGATATCCACCACATTGCTGATGGAGCGCAGGCCGCACAGAGCCAGATGGCGCTTCATCCAGCGGGGAGACTCGCTCATGCGGATGTTGCGCACATAGTGTGCCATATAGCGGGGGCACAGGTCCGGAGCCTCCACCTTGACGGTGATGGGCGCATCCGGCTCGCAGACGGCCTTGTAGTCCATTGCGGGCATGTGCAGGGGCTTGCCCAGAACGGCAGCCACCTCGCGGGCGATGCCCAGAACGGACTGGCAGTCCGGGCGGTTGGCGGTGATGGAGATATCAAAGATATAGTCGTCCAGACCCACCACCGGCGCAATATCGGTGCCAGGGACAGAGTCCTCGGGCAGAATGAGCAGGCCGTAGACCTCAGAGCCCGGGAACAGGTCATCGTTCAGGCCCAGCTCTTCGCCGGAGCACAGCATACCGTTGGACTCCACGCCCTGCATCTTGCGGGCCTTGATCTTGATGCCGCCGGGCAGGGTGGAGCCATCCAGAGCCGCGGGCACGCAGTCGCCCAGCTTCATGTTGGCGGCACCGGTGCTGATGCGGATGTCGTGGCCGTAGTCGCCGCAGTCCACCACACACTTGGTCAGGTGGGTGCCCTCCTGCTTTTCCATCTCCACGATCTTGCCGACGACCACCTTGCTGATGCCGGCATCCAGCGGGATCAGCTCTTCGACCTCAAAGCCGCAGGAGAAGAGCTTTTCCTCCAGTTCCTGCGCAGTAACGTCGATATCTACAAATTCTTTTAACCAGCTGAAAGGTACTTTCATTGTCTCTTCTCTCCCCTCTTATTCGTGGAACTGCTTGAGGAACTGCAGGTTGTTCTCGAACATCAGGCCGATGTTGTTGATGCCATACTTCAGCATGGCGATACGCTCGATGCCGATGCCGAAGGCGAAGCCGGAATACTCGTCCGGGTCGATATTGCAGTTCTCCAGCACCTTGCGGTTGACGACGCCGCCGCCCAGCACCTCGATCCAGCCGGTGTGCTTGCACAGCGGGCATCCCTTACCGTGGCACTCGAAGCAGCTCACGTCCACCTCCACGCTGGGCTCGGTGAACGGGAAGTAGGAGGGACGCAGGCGGGTGCGGGTGTCAGCGCCGAACAGCTTCTGCACGAAGGTATTCAGTGCGCCCTGCAGGTCGCCCAGCGTGATGCCCTTATCCACGACCAGACCTTCCATCTGGTGGAACATGGGGCTGTGGGTGGCATCGGAGTCGGAGCGGAACACACGGCCGGGCATCAGGATCTTGATGGGCGGCTTCTGAACGTCCATGGTGCGGATCTGGCCGCCGGAAGTCTGGGTACGCAGCAGGAACTCATCGGACAGGTAGAAGGTATCCTGCATATCGCGAGCCGGGTGATCCTTGGGCACGTTCAGGCGGGTAAAGTTGTGGTCATCGTCCTCGATCTCCGGGGAGTACCCCACCGAGAAGCCCATGCCGGAGAACACGTCGATGATCTGGTTGGTGATCAGGGTCAGCGGGTGCAGGCCGCCCATGGGGCGGGTCTTGGCGGGCAGCGTGATATCCACCGTCTCGGCGGCGTTGCGGGCGGCCAGCTCGGCTTCCTTCACCTTGGCAGCGGCAGCGTCGTAATCTGCCTGAACCTTTGCCTTGAGTTCATTGATGATCTTGCCCATAGCGGGGCGCTCTTCCGGCGCAACGGTGCGCAGGTTCTTCATCAGGGCAGGGATCTTGCCGTTTTTGCTGAGGTACTCCTGCCAGAAGGAGGCCAGCGTTTCCTTGCCGGACACCTGACCAAGGCTTTCAGCGGCCTGTTTTGCCAGCTCGTCGATCATTGCTTGCATGGATGTTCTCTCCTTCTCGGTTTTCTTCTTGTTCAGCGGGTAACAAAAAAGCTCCGCCCCACTCTGCCTTTCGGCAAAGGGGACGAAGCTGTAAACTTTACTCCGCGGTACCACCCGGTTTCCGCTCTTTTTTATAAGGAGCGGCGCTCAAACGCCGTAACGGGGCGCACCGTCCCGCACTAGCAGGCTGTCTTCAGCCGTTCACGCGGGCCGCTCAGGAGCGAACTTCGGTGCACGTCTCTCTCGGAAGCCCTCTCAGCCGGTGAAGCTTCTCTCTTTGCCGGACACACTGCACGTACTTTCTCCGTCGCTGCGTTTTTGCATATCAGGTTTTCATAACCAGAAATCATCTTACCACATTTCGGCGCGGTTTGCAAGCGCAGAAGCGGATTTTATGGCAATTTTCCGTTTTTCGCTTGTGTTTTCCGCCGGGATATGGTATGCTGAGCGCAACGTTTTACTGGAAGGAGGGTGCACCCACATGGGTTGGAACGGCTGCGTTTTCTTCAAAAAAGGAAACCCTTAAGCATTTCCGGCTCGAAGTGCGCCCATTTTTAGGAATCACCCTCTCAGTCTGCTGTGCAGCCAGCTCCCCCGAAGGGGGAAAGATGGAGTTTGCGCAATGCCAAGGCCTCTCCTACCAGGAGAGGTGTCACCGAAGGTGACGGAGAGGTTGTACAAAGAGACTCTAAGGATGGGCACTGTTTCATCTTGTAAAAATGAAAGGTGCTTTCCATGAAATCAAACAAAAGATCAACGCTCAACATCAAGCGGCAGCTTGGCTGTGTGTATACGGCCGACTTCTTCTCCGGCCTGCGGATCACCGACGCTGTGTGGGTCGCGCTGCTGGCCGCGCGGGGGTTCTCCCTGTGGGAGATCGGCCTGGCCGAAAGTGTTTTCCATATCGTCAGCCTGCTGTGCGAAGTGCCCAGCGGCATGGCGGCAGATCTGCTGGGCCGCAAAAAAGCCCTTGTGTCCGGCGGTGTGCTGGCCGTCACCTCCAACCTGCTGATGGCGTTTGCACCGAACCTGTTTGCCATCTGCTTCGCAATGGCGCTGAACGCGCTGTACGGTACCCTGTTCTCCGGCACCTTCACGGCCCTTGTCTACGACAGCCTCAAGACGGAAGACCGCGAGGACGAATACCTTCAGATCTCCGCCAACAGTTCCCAGATCTCCATGCTGGCCAGTGCGCTGGGTTCGCTGGCCAGCACGGTCCAGCGGTTCCTCGGCTTTGCAGGCTTTTATCTGCTCAGCGCCCTGTTCGAGGGCGTCTCCACCCTCGCCTGCCGATGGATGAACGAACCCATCGTCACGGCAGCGCAGGCCAACCGGGCCCGGCAATCCCTGCACGACCTGCCCGGTCAGTTCACCCAGCTCGTGCAGGACAGTCTGCATGTTCTGCGCACCTGCCCGCTGGCCGCGAAGCTCATCGTATCCAGTGCGATCATCTCGGTACCCAGCTACCTGACCAAGATGTTTTTGCAGCAGCGTCTCATTGAGCTGGGCTGGCCCACCGAAGTGCTGTTCCTTCCCCTGCTGCTGGGCGGCATCGCCTGCGTCCTCGGCACCGAGGCCGGACGCCGGGTCCGGTTCCGCTCCATGCGGCGGTTCTACGCCGTCTGTGCCCTGCTCTGCGGTGCGGGCACCCTTCTGGTGGGCACCGCACCTGCCTGGGGCGGCATCTTCGGCATGATGCTGGTGCAAGGCGTTTTGGAGGTCTACCTCCTGCATGAAAGCCAGCAGCTCAACGACGCCATCCCCAGCGACCAGCGCGCCACCCTCATCAGCGTGGACAGCATGGCCTACAGCCTGCTCATGATCCCCGCCAGCCCCCTCGTCGGTGCGGTCGGTGACGCCTTCGGTCAGGCCGGTGCCGGTCTCGCCCTCCTCGGCGGCCTTGTCGCCGTGAGCGGACTGGTGCTTCTGGGGCAGAAGAAGCGATAAGAGAACAAGAGAAAGAGCAAGGACCCGACACTTCCGGTGCCGGGCCCTTGTTTTTGCTGTGTATTTCTTATTTTGCAATCAGCTCTTCCGCCAGCTGCTCCATCTGTGCCTCCGATGCGGCACTGACTGCCGAACGGATGGTAACGACGTTCTCACACACGGCGATGTTCTTCATGCTTTCCAGCTCGGCGCGCATGAGCTTTGCGGCCATGGGTGCCCATGTGCCATTCTCCATCAGACCCACCGTGCGGTTCTGGAAGCTCTTGGTCTTGAGGTGGGTCAGCAGATTCTCCATCGGCGGGAAGAGGAAGCCGTCGTAGGTGGCGCAGGCCAGCACGATCTTTCCGCAGCGGAAGGCTTCTGTAACGGCATAGGACACATCGGTGCGGGTCAGGTCCATCTCCACGACCTTTGCGCCCTTTGCACGCAGCTTTTCGGCCATGAGGTGGGCTGCTGCACGGGTGTGGCCGTGGATGGAAGCACTTGCCACAAGGATTTTTTCCGGCTCCTCGGGCTTGTAGCTGGACCAGATGTCGTAGTAGTTCAGATACTTGCCCAGATCGCCGGTCAGCACCGGGCCGTGCAGCGGGCAGATGGTCTGGATGTCCAGAGCCGCGGCCTTTTTCAGCAGTGCCTGCACCTGCGGGCCGTATTTCCCCACGATGTTCAGGTAGTAGCGGCGGGCTTCGCTGGCCCAGTCGGCCTTTTCGTCAAACTTTGCCACAGCACCAAAGCGGCCGAAGCCATCCGCGGAGAACAGCACCTTTTCGGTGGATTCATAGCTGACCATGACCTCCGGCCAGTGCACCATGGGGGCAAACACAAAGGTCAGGGTGTGGGTGCCAAGGCTCAGGCTCTCGCCGTCCTTCACCACCACGCGGCGCTCCTTTGCCACAGCATCAGCACCAAAGAACTGATCCATATACAGGAAAGTCTTGGCGTTGCCCACCACCTGCATCTCAGGATAGAGTGCCGCCAGCTTTGCAATGTTGGCACCGTGGTCCGGCTCCATGTGGGAGACGATGAGGTAGTCGGGCTGGGTGCCGTTCAGGGCCTCGGCCAGATTTTCCAGCCACGGCTCGGTGGCGCGGGCATCCACCGTGTCCAGAACGGCGGTCTTTTCGTCCAGAATGACATAGGAATTATAGCTCACGCCGGTGGGCACCGGATACTGGCTCTCGAACAGGTCGATGGTGGTATCATCCACGCCAACGCCCAAAATGGCTTCACTGATCTTGTTTACGCTCATAACAGACATCCTCTTTTCTGTTGTATCGCTGTTCCGGCGAACCGGAAATATTTACCAAGAACTTTTCCTATTATAACACAAGGGTTCTCATTTTGCAAGCCGCTTATCCCTCTCCGTCACCTCCTGCTTTTTTGCCCAGCTCAGAGTTCGCCGTCCTGCCACTGGCTCCCGCTCTGGGGGAGCTGCCCGCCGGAAAGCGGACGGAGCGGGGCGTCCAGCTCCAGCAGGGTGGCCGCTGCGGCCTCATCGAGGCTCTGGACGCTGCGCAGTTTCCGACTGATGGCACGGCTGCGCACGCCAATGAGATTATCCAGCTCTTCGTCGGTCTGGCGCAGGCGCTGCTGCATCTTGGAAAGTCCCTGCCCGAACTTGTCAAATTCGGTCTTCACCGCACCCAGCAGCTGCCATACCTCACCGGAGCGCTTCTGGATGGCAAGGGTCTTGAAGCCCATCTGCAGGCTGTTGAGCAGCGCTGCCATGGTGCTGGGGCCTGCAATGTTCACCTGATAGTCCCGCTGCAGCACTTCCAGCAGGCCCGCGTTCACCACCTCGGCATACAAACCCTCGAAGGGCAGGAACAGGATGCCGAACGCCGTGGTGTAGGGCGGCTCCACATATTTTTCCCGGATGTCCTTGGCCTCGGCCCGCAGCACCAGCTCCAGTGCGTGGCGGGCGTTCTCCACGGCCTGTGCGTCGCCGGATGCCTGCGCATCCTGTAAATGGGCATAGGTGTCGCCGGGGAACTTGGAGTCGATGGGCAGCCACACCGTGCCGCCGTCCGCGCCGGGCATCCGGATGGCGTACTCCACCCGCTGGGTGCTGCCCGGAATGGTGGCCACGTTGGTGTCGTACTGTTCCGGGGCAAGGATCTCTTCCAGAATGGCTCCCAGCTGGATCTCACCCAGAATACCGCGGGTCTTCACACCGGAAAGCACCTGTTTCAGCCCGCCCACATCAGCGGCAAGGTTCTGCATTTCGCCAAGACCCTTGTACACCTGTTCCAGCTGGTCGTTCACCGCCTTGAAGCTTTCGGTCACCCGCTTCTGCAATGCATCCTGCAGCTGTTCGTCCACCGTATGGCGGATCTCGTCCAGCTTCTGGGCGTTCTGGGCCTGCAGGGCAGTCATGCCCTCGGCAAGGGTGCGGCGCATCTCTTCCAGCTTCTGGGTATTGGATGCTTCCAGCGAACGCAGACGGCGTTCCAGAAGCTGCTGCTGGCTGTCCTGCCCCTGTGCCAGCGTCGTGCTCATGTTCTGCACCGCAGTCTGCAGCGTCTCGCTGACACTGCGCAGGGCGATGTGATTCTGCTCGGCGAGGGCCGACTGCCTGGCCGCAAACTCCTTAGCCTGCGCATCCAGCTGCTGCTGCATCCAGAGCTTGAGCTCGTCGTGATCCGGTGCACCGCCCTGCTTTTTGCCGGTGCGCCAGAGCACCACGGCCAGTTCCAGGCAGATGACGACCAGCAGAAGGGTGTAAAGTCCTGCCAGATATTCCATAAATGGTTTTCTCCTATCATCAAAATCCGGGTCCCGCAGAAGGCAGGGCCCGGTGTTTTTTTACAGTAATTCGTAGTTCACAAGTTCCTTGCGGGTGTCAAGGGCATCGCCGTACAGGCCCACGCCGTCCACCTCGCATTCGCCGGACTGGTTGTCGTAGGGGTCGGAGCGGAAGCCGGTCATGGGCGGGTCGAAGGGGGCCTCGAAAGCGCGGTTCGCCACCATCCGCCCGGTGTCCAGACTGCCGAAGTAGTGGCGACGCATCTTTTCATCGCCCTGCCGCGCCATCGACGCACCAAACGAGCAATCCGCATACATCCAGCCCTTGGGCGCGATGTAGAACATAGCCCAGTCGTGGCAGCCCACACCTGTGAGCGAGACGGACAGGCCGCTCTGCCACTGGGCCGGGATGCCCACCAGACGGCAGAGGGTGATGAAGGTCAGCGCCATGATGCCGCAGTCGCCCCGGCGGTTCCGGGCGCACTGGTCGGGCAGGCACTCCTGCACGAAGTAGGCGGGCTGATAGTGGTAGCGCACGTTCAGGGTGACGTAATCGTAGATGCGTTTTGCCTTTTCCGCCGGGTCGGTGATGCCGTCGGTCAACTGGTGGGCCAGCGCCCGCAGATAGGGCGTGAAGACGATGTGCGGCGCTTCCTCGCCGGTGTCAAAGGTCGGCTGCTGTGCATCCGGCCGGATGTCCATCGGGTCTGTGTAGACGGCCGTGGTCCGGTAGCGGTACTCCACCCCAAAGCGGCGGTTCTCGGTGAGGTCTGCCTCCCAGAAGACCGTCCGCTGAGGCGCGTTCTCGTCCGCGATACGGGCAGGCGGCTCGGTGCAGTCCAGCAGCTCGATCTCGCTCTGGGAAAGGCAGGCGGCCGGGATTGGCAGCCAGGCGCGGACATGCACACTGTTCCGCCCCTCCGCCTTCACCTCGGCCAGTGCGGCGGCAAAGGCTTCGTCCGACATGCCAACGCTGGTCTTCAGGGTGATGCGGGCGCTTGCCTGGCCGTCCCGCTCCATCTGTTCATGCTGGCGGTTGCGGAACTCCCGCGCCGAAGTGCCGGGGGCAGGCGGGTCGATCTGGCGGGCGGCGAGGTCGGCATGGGTCGCCAGCAGCGTTTCGGCAAAGCGGTCGAGGTAGTGCTTCTCCCCTTCCACGAACCGCCAGTCCACCCGGCCCTCCTTCACGAGAAGCCGGAACTCCTCGCGCGTGAAGTCCCGCACCATCCCCTGCATCCGGGCCACGGCTTCGTCCTCGGTGTAGCAGTATTCTGCCGGGATGCGGCGCATGATCTCCCGCTGGGCCAGCATCGCATCCCGCAAGGCCTCCACACCGTGGGGCGTGGGGTTCTGGGGCAGCTCCTCTCCCACCGGTTCCGCGCCCTGGCTGCGGGGGCTGTTCTGGGTCACCGTCCAGTCCTCGGCCAGATAGGCGTCGATCCGCTCGATGGCCTCCTGATAGTACCCGGCGGCTTTCAGCCGCTCCACATCGTCCGGCAGGCCCACATTCAGGCTGCGGAACGTCTCGTTCCAGTTCTTCATCCTACAACGCTTCCTTTCTTGATCCTTATGCGGCAGGCTGCTGCGCCTGCGCGGTCTGCTCTTCCCAGAAGGCGGCGGCATCGTTGAGCCAGCCTTCTGCATCCGTTCCCTCTGCTATGCCAATACCGTGGAACGCACGTTTGTACACACTTTCGTGGTACGGAACACCATTTCTCGCCAGTGCTTTTTGAAGTGCCGGGCCCTGCTCATAATAATTGAAGGCCATCAACAAAATGTCATTCAACCCATACCAGAAATATGTTGGCGGAAAATCCGGTGTCACACAGCCGGAAATATTATAATCGTAGTAGCGCAGATCTTCCGAATACGTATCGATCAGCCAACGGTAAATCGGTTTTGCTTCATAGAAATTATTGATCGGATACGCCAACAGCAGTACGCCGGGCCGAGGCACATTGTAACGAGGATATCCCACTTCTTGCCCGCAGAATACGCCCGCAATCTGACCACCGGAAGAATATCCCAGCAGCGCATAATCTTCCGTCTGGACCCCGAATTTTTCTGCGTTGGCCGTAATCAGTTGAATCGCACGGCCAAGGTCCTGAATCGGTGCGTTGTCCTTTGCTTCACTTCCGATCCGATACCGAAGTGCAAATACCGCATATCCTTTTTGATGCAGTTCCCATGCAGTGGAAACACCGCCCCGCATCTCGCCGCTGTAAAACAGAGCGTTGCCCGAAAGCACGACCGCATATTTTGCATTGGGCTTATCTGCCGGGAAATAATAGAGTTCCGCATGGTCGCGCGTCTTGTCCTCTGCAATTTCTTCCGGCGTATAGAGTTTGTACGTAATTTGTGTTCCTGTATTATACGTGTCGATCAGAAAGTTCATCCCAGCCACACAGCTGTTGATGGATTCTTTTCCGATCACATCCAGCATCGTATCGTTGTCTTTGCTGTTTTTCAGCAGTCCACAATCCCGCTCCCAGACATATACATAGGTGTAAATGCCCGACCCCTTGATGCTGGGGTTTTCGCGCAGTTCCTTCATCGTGGTCTGCGGGGTGATGTTGGCTTCGCCTTTTTCCCCTTCGGCAAAGGCGGGCAGGGCCAGTGCCAGCATCAGGCAGAACAGCACGGCCAGCCGTCTCAGGATGTTTTTCATCGGCACTCTCCTTTACGCTGCCCCGGCCCGGAGCGCACGTCTCCTCCAACCGGGCTGTCATCATGCTCTGCACGAGCGAAAACAGCTGGAATTTTCTTCTATTGTAGCACAACCGACCGTTTTCGAAAAGGTATCTCGGATAAAAAAAGACCACCTCCTGCCCAAAGCCACCGCGCCCGGCGGCCAACTGCCGGGCAAGCGTGCAGTTTCCGGCTAAAAACATTGTACTTTGCCGGAAAGTCTGCTATACTGAAAGAATCGGAAGAATTTTTGAGGAATCGCGGAGCATTGCGGCTCCGTTCAGGGGAACGTATGAATAAGATCACAGTCCGGCCCATGACGCCGGAAGATTGGCCGGCAGTATCCAAGATCTATCTGGAAGGCATCGCCACCGAGCACGCCACCTTCCAGACCGACTGCCCGCCCTATCCCGCGTGGGATGCCTCCCACATCAAAGAATGCCGCCTTGTGGTGGAGGACGATGGCGTCCTGGCGGGCTGGACGGCCCTGCACCGGGTCGACCCCCGCTGGTGCTACCGGGGCGTGGCCGAGGTCAGCATCTACATCGGCGAACGGTTCCGGGGCCGAGGGCTGGGGTATCACCTGCTCACCACCCTCTGCCAGCAGGCCGAAGCGGCCGGTTACTGGACGCTGCAATCCACGGTCTTGCAGGACAACGCAGCGTCCAAAGGCCTGCACCTGAAATGCGGGTTCCGCCTGGTGGGCCGCCGCGAGCGCATCGCGCGGGATTGCCATGGCCGCTGGCTCGATACCTTTTTGATGGAACACCGCAGCCAGGACGATGAACCGGCGGGGTATTTCAAACTCTAAGGCAAAACTCTTCAACGCAAAAAAAGCGATGGCTCGAAACGGCCATCGCTTTTTGCGTTTTCTGTTTTGATTGCCTGCGGAATTACCAGAACCAGTACCGCTTCTTGACCGCGACATACGCGATGAGGCAGGCCACCACAAGGATGCCTGCGCCGATGAAGAAGGTCCAGTTGATGCTGGTGAAGCGCAGATTCTGGTTGGTCAGCAGATACTCGCCCGCCACGTCGGCATGTGCCACGCCGTCCTTGTAGCTGTTGAGGAACTGCCACTTCCCGCTCACGGCGTTGTGCAGGTACAGGCGGCTGTACCCGGCATTTTCGCCGGTCATGGTGATGGTCACGCCGCAGGGCATGTCCTCGCCCTCGTTCAGGGTGAAGCGCAGACCGTACTCGTCGGGCGCAAAGGTCAGCGCGGTGTTCACCTCGCTGGTGGTGTTGCGGATGGTGGAGCCGTCCACGGTCAGGGTGTAGTCCTCCGCTTCTAGCACGAGGGTGCGGCCCGTGGTGCGCAGGGCGTTCAGCATCGCGGTGGTCAGCACCGGGACCTGACTCTGCGGGTAGGAGATGGTATCGGAAGCCGCATTCTCGATGGAGGCCACGATGGGGTCGGTCTCCGCCGGAGCCGTCCCCTCCCCGGTGCTGTCCGTGCCGCTGCTGGACGCAGACGCCGTGCGGTTGACGATGACCGTCACCGACGAAGAGACCTTGCCGTTGGAGACGATGATGGAGGTCGCGCCGGTGGCAACGCCGGTCACGACGCCGCTTCCGTTCACGGTGGCGATCTTTTTATCCTTGCTGGTAAAGGTCAGCTTCTGGGAGGCCGAAGACGGTGCCACCGAACCGGTGATGGTGCTGGAAGCCCCCGGCTTGAGCACGATGTAGTTCGTGTTCAGGGAGATGGACTCCACCGGGCCGGTGGACGCCGAGCTGGAGGAGGCTGCCACAACGGTCACGGTCGCCGAGCAGGTCACATCTCCGGCGGTGGCCGTGATGGTCGCCTTGCCGGGGGCCACGCCGGTCACTTTGCCGAAATTGTTCACAGTGGCCACGCCGGGATCGGAGGAACTCAGCGAGACACTGATATAATTTGCTGCCGTGGTGGGCAGCACCGCCAGCGAGAGCGACGTGGTGTCGCCCACGGCAATGGTGCTGGACGCCAGCGTGATGTCCATCTCGGTCGCGATCATCGTGCTGTCGGGCTGGGTGGTGATGGTATAGGTGCAGCTGACATCGCCACAGGTGGCCGTGATGTTCGCCGTGCCCAGACCCACCGCCTGCGCCACGCCGTCCTCCCCGACCGAAACGATGTTCGGGTTATCGGAAACGTAGCTCACGCCGTTGCGGCTGGCGGCTTTCTGCGGCTGGACCACCGGCGAAAGCTGCTGGGCCGTGCCCACGGTCATGGTGGGGGCATAGTCCCCTGTTTCCACGCTCTCGGCCGCCACAGGGCTCCACGGGAAGGTGATGGCAGCCGGGGCAGAAATGGGGCTGGCTGCGGCTGCGGGCAGCGCTGCGCCTGCGGCCAACAGGCCCAGCAGGGCGGCGCTTACGGCCAGCTGTTTCGGGTTCAGTTTCATTCTATCGTACCTCTTTGGGCGTTGAGTTTGCGGACGCTGTTTAACGGAACAAAACGCCCAGGGCCTCCATGACATATTCAAAGTAAGTCAGCTTGTCGTACTCGACACGGGCGGTCACGCTCATGCCGTTGGCCAGATCGACCTTGTCGCCGCTGTTGCTCACCACGTAGGTGCTGTTGGGCTTGATGGTCATCTTGTAGTACGAGCCGGACTCGGTGGAGGTCACATCGCTGTCAATGGAAGTCACCGTGCCGGTCAGGTTGCCGTAGGAATACTCCGACAGGCCAGTGATGGCGATCTTGCAGGGGTCGCCCACATTGATGAGCGGCCGGTCGCTGACGGTCAGGGCCGCCACGATCTCCTGATCGCTGTTCTCGCTGGCCACGGTGGCCAGTGCCGAACCGGCGCTCAGCACCATGCCCACCTTATAGGGGGTGTCCATGTGGATGACGCCGGACGTGGGCGCATAGATGTAGTAATCGTTCGCACCGCTTGCCAGCGTATCCAGCTGGGCCTGAATGTTGTCGATGTTAGTCTGCACACTGGTCAGGTTGCTGGTGATGGACTGCAGCGTGGAGTAGTACAGCGCCTCGATCTCGCTCTGGTTCTGCTCCATCAGGGCCTTGATCTGCTCGTCGGAGTAGCCCGCCGCCTGATAGGGCGAAGCGTCAAAGGCCTTCTGCTGCACCTGGCTCTTGTAGCTCTCATACTGGTAATAATAGGGCTGGTCGTCCAGGTCGGTCTCGCTGAAATAGTTCGTATCGTCCTGAATGGACTTCAGCAGCTTTTCATACTGTGCCTTCTGCTTCTGATAGATCTCCAGCTGGCTCTTGTAGCTGTCCTGCTGCATGTCGATATCCGTGCTCTTGATGTGGGCCACGAGGTCGCCCTCGTTCACATAGCTGCCCTCCGAGATGTTGAGCTCGGTAATGGAGCCGGAATAACTGGACATGATATAGGTTTTATTGCTGGCCTGCACGGTGCCGGTCGACTGGCTGACGTAGGTGCGGTAGTTCTGGGTGCTCCAGATGGTCAGGAAGACCAGCAGGCCCGCCACCAGAAGGATCATCGCGTAGCCAAAGGGCGGCACACGCTTTTCCATCATGATGCGGCGATCCTGCAGATCCGAAAGGTTCTGAACTTTAATCGTCATAATTACTTGGTCTCCATAAAGACGTCGAGCACACCGTTGTCGTCGTCCTGATTGACATAGACGCTGTACGAATCGCCGGTCGTCTCGATCTCATGCTCGAACGCATAGATATCCAGTTTCTGGCTGGCGAGGTTGCTGTAGCTCATGGGGCCGGTGTAGTGGGCATACAGGCAGTTGCGCACCCGCAGCAGAGCGTCCATCTGGTAGCCAGGGTCCAGCCGGGGGATCAGCTGGTTGACCTGCTGCATGAAGTAGATCTCCGCCGTGGGGTTGGGGCCCTTGCGCATCTTCACGCACTGCACGATGGGGCCAACCGGCATGGCGTCATGGCTGCGGATAAAGTTGTGCATCTGGGTCAGCACAATGGCCAGATTGCCCATATCCTCAACTTCCACCTTGCGCGACAGCACATTGGTGAGCTTCAGGGTCTTGTGTTCTGCAACTTGAATTTCTCTCATGGTATCGTCCACCTGTTTCTTTAGATTTTGCAATAGGTCATCGTCTATGGAAAATAGATCGGGGCTTCATTTTGGCCGGAAGGTCTGCCGTTGTACAACCTCTCCGTCACCTGCGGTGACACCTCTCCTTTTTGCTTCTTATTTTCCACACACGATCACCTATTACACCCCTCCGGTGCCGCAGACAGACCGTCTGCATCCACGCTTTTCAAGGGGATATAATAAGTGACATTATAAAAATAAGGTGTGCCAGAAGGCTTACGCCTCCTGGCACACCATTACGAGGCATTATCATCAGCCCCGCCTACAATGTAGGGCGGTGCGAATGAAATACACCAACTATTCAGCTAAGATTAGGCCTCGGTGATGAAGAAATCCTTACCGTTGAAGCTGCCCTTGTATGCCTTCTTATCGGCAGGACCCTTGAACAGAACAGTGTCGCCAGCCTTGTTAGCAACAGTAGCAGTGCCCAGGTTGTAGACAGCAGCAGCAGTGCCCAGAGTGGTAGCAAAAGAATCGCCGAAGTGGCCGTTCGCAGCAACGAACAGACCCTTCAGGTTCTGGCCCAGCTGCTTCCAGTTAGCATCGCCGCTGAAGACATAGCCCAGAGTCTTGTTCACAACGTTCTGGAGCTTAGCGTTACCAACGATGGTCACAATGTTGGTGTTGAAGGTCTTGACGTTGTCAAGAGTCCAGATCGGAGCGGTAACAGCGCCGATAGCCTCGATCACGCCACCACCAACAACGTAGGTCATCTCGTTTTCTGCAACAGCAGAGAAGTTTGCAGGCATCATCATAATGAATTTCTCCCTTCAAATGATTGAATCGAATTTAGGACTTCTTCAGGCTGCGCAACCATCCAAAGCCATTTTTATGTAATCGAGTGCGCACTCGATTGCAACTTAATAAGTGATCGCCTCACCGCCGTCGTCGTCTTCCTCGACCACTGCGGCGTGAGCAATGGGTTTCGGCTCTTCCTTCTTGCGGCGGAAGATGCCCTGCTGCAAGTTCCAAAGCTCGTAATACTTGCCCTGTTTTGCCAGCAGTTCATCGTGTGTGCCGCGCTCCACGATCTCGCCGTGATCCATGACCAAGATCTGGTCACAGTCACGAACGGTGGACAGGCGGTGTGCCACGATGAGCATCGACTTGTCAGCCAGCTGGTTGTAGATCATATCAAAAATGGTATTCTCTGTGCCAAAGTCCAGATTACTGGTGGATTCATCCAGAATGTAGAGGTTGGAATCTTTCAGGAAAGCGCGTGCCAGCGCAATGCGCTGCTTTTCACCGCCGGACAGGCCGTTGCCTGCTTCCTCCAGATAGGTGTTATACTGCAAGGGCAGATGACGGATAAAGTCGTGAGCATCTGCCTTCTTGGCAGCGTCCTTGACCTGCTCAAGGGTAGCTTCCGGACGCGAGATCCGGATATTCTCAAACAGAGTCTTGCTGAACAGCTCAACATTCTGCGGCACATAAGAAATTGCACGACGTACCGATGCGTTGGTATACTCATTGAGGTTGATACCGTTCACATCAATTTCGCCGCTCTCCGGCTCATAATACTTGAGCAGAAGCTTGGTGATCGTGGATTTGCCGCTGCCGCTGCTGCCCACCAGCGCGACCTTCTGTCCCTGCGGGATGGTGAAGGAGATGTGGTTCAGTGCGGGGCTGCGGTTGCCATAACGGAAAGTGACATCCTTGAACTCGATATCGCCTTCGATCTGTTCCATCTCGGTGTGCTCTTCATCTTCGGCCTGTTCCGATTCATAATCCATGATCTCGGTCAGACGTTTCATGGAGATATCGGCTTCCTGAATCGACATCTGCATCGAGATCAGGTTGCTCAGCGGGGAAGTAAAGTAAGAGGACAGCGTGCTGAAGGCCATATAGCCGCCCAGTGTCAGCTCACCGTTCAACACCTGCATGATGCCCACGTAAGTGGTCACCATATTCAGCAGGGTGGAGATCACCATCGACACCAGAGACTGGCCGGTGCTGATCTTGCTGGAGCGCAGGCTGATCTTCAGGCTCTTGATGTACTCGCGTTCCAGAGCTTCCAGCTCGCGGTCTTCGCAGGCATTGCACTTGACCGTCTCAATGCCGCGCAGGCTTTCGATCATCTGGCTGTTCAGCATTGCGGACTGCTGCATCGTCTCTTCATTGATCCGCTTGTACGGCTGCTTGAAGATGATGACGAGGAGCAGGCTCAGCGCGGTGCTGAACAGGGTGAGCGAGAACAGCGAGGAGTTCATCCGGAACAGTACGATGCCAACGCCTACGGCCATCACCACGTCCATCACGATGGTCATCGCGATGTTGGTCAGGACCGATTTGATGGTGTTTGCATCCGAATAACGGGTGGTGATATCACCAGTCTTGCGGGTGGCAAAGAACTTCATCGGCAGTTTGTACACATGCTCGAAGTAGCCCAGCATCAGCGGAATGTCGATCCGGATGGACAGGAAGATCAAGATCCACTCGCGAACCGTGCTGAGCAGGTTGCTCGTGAGGTTGACCACGCTGAACACGAGGATCAGGGTGATGAGTAAGTTCTTCAACCCATACGGAAGCACCTCATCCATCAGTGCTTTGTTGAACACTGTAGAGACGATGCCAATGACCGTAAGGATCACCGAACAGAGGATTGCATAAATAAAAAGTTTTTTCTGGGGCCAGAGCAGGTCGAAATACCGCTTGAGCATGTGGTACTTGCCGGTGTTCTTATTCCCCTTGGCGTTTGCATCGGTGCTGGTGCCGTTGATGCTGGTGCCAGCTTTCTTTGCCTTGCCGCCCTTGAACTCCGAGGTAGGGTTCATCAGCAGCAGAACACCGGTGAAGTTTTTATAGAAGTCGTCCAGGCTGATCTTTTCGAGGTCCTTGGCAGGGTCACCGATGACGACGTAATCCTTGCACTTGTACTTCTTGGAAGTGTCAGCCTTTTTTTCTTCTTCCTTCAACACATGCTTGCGGCGGGCATCATCGTCCTTGATGGTGGTCTTTTTAAAGACGACCACAAAGTGGGCCAGACCCTGATCGGTGATGACCTGCGCAATGCAGGGAAGTGTGAAATCACTTAGAAAATTCTCGCGGTCCACTCGGACAGCGGCCGTATTGAAGCCAAGCTCATTAGCGGCTTTCTGCAAACCAACAAGGTTCGTGCCTTTCAGGTCGGTACCCATCATATCGCGCAGGCGGGTGATGGTAACTTCCTTTTTGTAATGGAGGCACACCATTGCGAGGCAGGCAGCCGCACAGTCAGTGGTGTCGTGCTGCCGGACATAGGTATAACGCATAGATGCTTCCTTTACAAGAGACCGACAACCTTCGGAAACGATCTCTTCTCTGTGTTCTAATATTCAAAACTGCCTTCCATATTCTAGCACATTGTGCGGAAATGTACAAGTAAAACTTTGTACGCATCACGCAGACAGCAGACAGGATGCAGATTTTGACGCAGGAGATAAGGTTCTGTCACGCTCCATCTAAAGCAGCGCATAGCCCTCTGCTTTGCCCTGCCCTGCGGAGAACCAGGGCAAAGCAGAGGCCAAGCTGCTATCAAAAGAAGGGAGCACCTACCCTTTGATCTACCAAACGCTTCAGAAAATTTCCTAAAGCTTATAAGCAGTATACCACAATGTGACATCTTCTTCAAGAGGACATTTTTTAAGAAACCGTTAATTTTGAAGAAAGTGTGAAAAATGTCACAAAATAGTTACAGCCTGCATCTATGAAAAAGGCGGCAGGTGTGATCCCCGCCGCCGATTTGTTGGCGCCTCTTGCCTGACTCGAACAGGCGACACCCTGATTAACAGTCAGGTGCTCTAACCGACTGAGCTAAAGAGGCATGTATTCAGAGCTTTACAGCGGTAAAAGCTGCTGCGAGTAGGATTATACCTCTTTTGCCTATATTTTGCAAGTCTTTTTTGAAAATTTATGAAAAAAGCTTTCAGGTGGGGGTTTGTGCGCCTCGCAGAAAGTCCACCTCCCCCGTTTCCTGCAAATTTTTCGTCCTCCTCCTGCTATAATCTCCCAAAAGGGGGCGGGGCTTATCCGGGCCGTGATCTATCTCGATGTTCTTCTGCTGGTCAACTTTCTCACGACTGCGCTGTTTCTGCTGGCGGCGGGGCTGTTGTGCGGCGTGAGCACGTCGGGCGGGCGGGTCGTAGGCGGGGCGCTGGCCGGGGCGGCAGCCTCCCTCATCCTGCTGGCCCCTGCCCTGCCGTGGCCGGTGTCAGTCGGGTATCAGCTGGCCTCCGGGGCCGGCATCGTCCTGCTTGGCTATGGGTTTCCGGGCGGGCGGTGCTTTCTGCGGCTTCTGGCATGGTTCGCAGCCCTTCATTTTGCGCTGACGGGAGCCGTGCTCCTGCCCGGCGCACAGGCCAACAATTTCAGCATCTACCTTCCCCTCTCGCCGGGGCTGCTGCTGGTCTGTGCCGGGGGCGTGTATCTGGCTGTGCAGGGCATCCTGCGGTTTCTGGGCCGGAACGGCGGGCAGACGTTTCCCGTCACTCTGCAAATTGGCAGCACACCCCTCCCGCTCCGGGCCTTCTGCGACACCGGTTTCTCGGTGCAGGAACCGCTTTCAGGCCGGGAGGTCATACTCGTGCGCTTTGCCGCCGTGCAGAACGCCCTGCCCGGCCCGCTGCGCACCTACTTATCCGCTTACTTCGCGGCCCCTTCCACCCCGCCGCCGCCCGAACTCGGCCTGCGGTTCGTCCCCTGCACCACGGTGTCCGGGCGCTGCATCCTGCCCGCCGTCCCGGCTGTACTGGCTTCGGCTCCGGCTCAACCGCTCTATGCAGCCTTCTGTGACCTTCCGCCTCCGCCGGGCGGCTGGGATCTGTTGCTCTCGCCAGCCGTTGTGCCCGATGCTGCGTTCCGATGAGCCGTTGAACCTCTCAGTCTCGCCCTCATTGGCAGCACCCAAGAATCCCGCCCACAAAAAGGAGGCTTTTCGTTGAATCACCTGTTATCGTTTTTCCGTCGGCTGTACGTTCTGTTCGTCTGCCCCGGCGCCGCCCACTATGTTGCTGGGGCGCCCAGCCTGCCCCCGCCCCTGACCCCGGAACAGGAAAAAGTCCTGCTCGCCCGGATGATGGCAGGCGACCGCACCGCGCGGGACGACCTGATCACCCACAACCTACGGCTGGTGGTGTATCTTGCCAAAAAGTACGAAAGCAGCGGTGTGCCTGCCGAGGACATGATCAGCATTGGCACCATCGGGCTGATCAAGGCGGTGAACACCTTCACGCCGGAGCGCAGCATCAAGCTGGCCACCTACGCCAGCCGCTGCATCGGCAATGAAATTCTGATGTACTTACGCAAAAGCTCCAACCGCCGTCAGGAAGCCAGCATCGACGAACCGCTGAACGTGGATGGCGACGGCAACGAGCTGCTTCTCTCCGACATCCTCGGCAGCGACGAAGACCTGGTCAGCCAGCGGCTCGAACAGAGTGCCGAGCGGGCCACCCTCCGGCAGTCGGTAGCCCTGCTCTCCCCGCGGGAACGGCAGATCATGGAGCTGCGCTTTGGTCTGGCGGACGGCATTGAGCGCACCCAGAAGGAGGCCGCCGACGCACTGGGCATCAGCCAAAGCTACATTTCCCGGCTGGAAAAACGGATCATCCGGGAATTGAAAAAGAAGCTGGAGGACTGAGCGGGCAAAAATTCCCACGCATGATTCCCCTGCCCACGCCCCATACTTCCGGTAACGTCAAAACGAAACCGGAGGGGCGCGGATGTACAACAAAGTGGAGCTGTGCGGCATGAACACTGCAAAGCTGCCTGTGCTGACCGAAGCACAGAAGCGGGAGCTGCTGACGCGGGCCCATGCGGGCGACGCCGCCGCCCGCCAGCAGATGATCGAGGGCAACCTGCGGCTGGTGCTCAGCGTGGTGCAGCGGTTCGCCCAGCGCGGCGAAAATCTGGACGACCTGTTTCAGGTGGGGTGCATCGGCCTGATCAAGGCCATCGATCATTTTGACCCCGCCCAGCCGGTGCGCTTCTCCACCTACGGCGTGCCCATGATCATTGGCGAGATCCGGCGTTTTCTGCGGGACAACAATGCCCTGCGGGTGAGCCGGTCGCTGCGGGACACGGCCTATAAAGCCATGCAGGCGCGGGAGATGCTGGAAAAGCAGCTTGGCCGCGAGCCGACCATGGACGAGATCGCGCAGGCGGCGGGCCTTGCCCGGCGCGAAGTGACGGCGGCGCTGGAATCGGTGGTGGAGCCGATCAGTCTGGAAGAGCCGGTGTACACCGATGGCGGCGATGCGATGTATGTGATCGATCAGGTGCGGGACCCGGACGGCGAGGACAGCTGGATCAGCGGGCTGCAGTTCCGGCAGACCGTGGCCGGGCTGACCCCGCGGGAAAAGCGGATCATGGAGCTGCGCTACCTGCAGGGCAAGACCCAGATGGAGGTGGCGCGGGAGATCGGCATCAGTCAGGCACAGGTCAGCCGGCTCGAAAAGGCCGCGCTGGAACAATTCCGCAGCAAATAGCAGCAAAAGCGGCACACCCTTATATAACCTATATATAAGGATGCGCCGCCGCTCTTATTTTTTGCCGTATTTCCGGCGGGTGGCCGCACCGCCGCGCAGATGCCGCTCTGCCTTGTTCCGGGCCAGCACTGCCTGCACCCGCTGGAACAAGTCGGGGTCCACCCGCCGCAGCCGGGACGAAACGTCCTTGTGCACGGTGGACTTGCTGCACCCGAACGCCCGCGCTGCGGCCCGCACCGTTGCGCTGTTTTTTGCGATGTACTCCCCCAGCAGTGCGGCCCGCTGTTCCGGTTCCACTTTCATGCCCTGTCCCCTCCTCCGCAAGACTCCTTGGTAAAAAATATGAGGCGGAGGGGCGCAATATGCCCGCCGGGGCTTGACTTTTGGCGTCGGACGACTATACTGGGAAACGGACATAAAAACAGGGGTGCCGAAAGGCTGAGATCCGCACACTGCGGAGTACCCTTGAACCTGATCCGGGTAATGCCGGCGTAGGTAGTTTGCGGAATGTTTCCATCTTTCACAAACGAAGCCTCTACGCCTGCTGATCGCAGGCGTATTTTGTTTTTGTGTACTATATTTTTAGAGGAGCGAATCCAAAATGTCGAATTCCTATTCCAAAACCCGCATTCTGGTGGAGGGTGCGCTGATGATCGCCATCGGCACCGTGCTGTCGAACATCAAGATCTTCACCATGCCCAACGGCGGCAGCGTCACCCTGCTGAGCATGCTGCCCTTTGTGCTGGTGTCCTTCCGCCATGGCGTCAAGTGGGGCCTGTTCACCGGCCTGGTCAACGGCTGCCTGCAAATGCTGCTGGGCTTCTGGGCACCCCCGACGCCCACCTTCCTGTACTTCCTGGGCGAAGTCCTGCTGGACTACCTCATCGCCTTTATGGCGCTGGGCACGGCCGAGCTGTTTGCCCGCCCCTTCAAGAACCGGATGGTCGGCGTGGCTTTCGGCACCTTTATGGCCGGTGTGCTGCGCTTCCTGTGCAGCTTCCTCTCCGGCGTACTCGTCTGGGGCAACCTGAACGAGGGCCTGAGCGCCTGGACCTACAGCCTGGTCTACAACGCCAGCTACATGCTGCCGGAGACCCTGCTCACCGTGGTGGCCGCTGTGCTGCTCATCAAGGTGGCCCCGCAGATCTTCGACCGCCAGTACACCAAAGCCTGATTTTTCACGCACCATCGCGCCCTGGCAGGTTCACCGCCCGCCGGGGCGCTTTTCTCTGCAAAAACTTCGCAGGAAATTCGAAAAAAGTGTTGACAGCGTCCCTTCATGCTGGTATAATAACTCACGTTGCAAGACACGAAACCAAACATCTGGGGGATTAGCTCAGCTGGGAGAGCGCTTGCATGGCATGCAAGAGGTCAGCGGTTCGATCCCGCTATTCTCCACCAAAAAAGCACTGTACTTCGTTTGAAGTACGGTGCTTTTCTTTTTGCTGAAGCCGATTCTGGGGAGCTGCATTGCTTCGCCTGCACCGTTTTCAGGCTTTTGCAGGCGGTTCCGATACACCCCCAACGTTTGACGTTACATCGTTTTCCAAAAAACGCCGAGGACGCCTCCCACAGTGGAAAGGTTCCTCGGCGTTCTTCATTTCATGCTTTTTGATGATTCGGCCAACTTGCAGCGCAGCAGCTTACAGCCACTGTTTCAGCACGTCGTTCAGCTTATTCAGGTCCAGCGGTTTGGCGATATGTTCGTTCATGCCGGTGTTCTTGGCCAGCTGCACGTCCTCGGCGAAGGCGTTCGCCGTCATGGCGATGATGGGCACTTTGCCCCGGCTGCCGGGAAGGGAACGGATCGCCGCCGTTGCTTCGTAGCCGTTCATGACCGGCATCTGGATGTCCATCAGGACGAGGCTGTACCAGTTTTCCGGGGCCGCCGCGACCTTTTCGACGGCGATCTTTCCGTTTTCAGCCGTTTCGACCGTCACACCGGTCATGCCTAGGATCTCGGTCGCGATCTCGCGGTTCAGGTCGTTGTCTTCCACCAGCAGGAGCCGCTTGCCCGTGTAGTCCGTTTTTGCAAAGTCTTCCAGATAATTCCGGGCGTTTTTCTCTTTCTTGCCGGAGGTGAACTGCCGCAGGGTCGCCGTCAGGCGGGAGCGGAACAGCGGTTTTGCTATAAACGCATCCACGCCCGCCGCTCTGGCTTCTTCCTCGATCTCGCTGAACTCGAAGGAGGTCAGGATGATGATCGTGACGTCTTCCCCGACGCATTCCCGAATCCTTCTGGCCGTTGCGATGCCGTCCATCTCCGGCATCTTCCAGTCCAGGATCACCGCAAAATAGTCGCGGCCGGTCTTGTGCCGCGCCGCGCAGCGCTCCACGGCTCCCTTGCCGGTCAGGACCCATTCGCCTGCGATGCCGATCTCCTGCAGGGTATCGACGGTGCTTTCGCAGCAGGTCTGGTCGTCGTCCACGACCAGCACCGGCAGGTCGAACAGCTCTTTTTCCTGCTCTTTCTCGTCTTCCTGCAATTTCAGATAGACCGTGACCGTGATCTTCGTGCCCTTGTTGGGGGCGCTTTCGACCTGAATGTCGCCATTCATCAGGTTGACGATGTTTCGGGCGATGGCCATGCCCAGACCGGTGCCCTGCACCTTGGTCGTCCGGTGATCGTCCGCCCGGCTGAACGGCTCGAACATGATCTTCTGAAATTCCGGCGTCATGCCGATGCCGTTGTCCTCGATGGAAAACTCGTAGCAGCCCAGCTCCGAGAAGCCGTTCGGCTTTTCCTTGATGGAGAAGGTGATGCTGCCTCCATCCGGGGTGTACTTGATGGCGTTGCTCATCAGGTTCACAAAGACCTGCTGGATGCGCAGGCTGTCACCGCAGACGGCCTCGTGCTCGATGTGCTCCACGTGGACTTCGAGCTGATGGTGGTGCTCGTCGATTGCCGGTTTTGTGAGGGTGAGCAGGTTATCGACCAGCTCCGGCAGGCTGAAATCCTCCTCGGCAAGGCTCATCCGCCCGCTCTCGATCCGGGCCATGTCCAGCACTTCGTTGATCAGGCCCAGCAGATGGCGGCTCGCCTTGGTGATCTTGCCAAGGCATTCGACGACTTTGTCCTGATTTTCGATGTTGGCCCCCGCAATGGCCGTCAAGCCCACGATGGCGTTCATCGGCGTCCGGATGTCGTGGGACATATTGGAGAGGAAATCCGTCTTGGCGCGGCTTGCGTTCTCGGCCACGCGGTACGCTTCCTTCAGTGCCTTATGGGATTCGATCTCGGCCTTTTTCTCCTGTGACACATCCATCGATGCCAACAGTGCTTTGACCAGCTTCGTGCCGTCCCACTCCAGCGGGATGAAGGACGCGATCTTATAAGTGTTTTCGTCCAGCGAGCAGTATTCAAATTTGTAGATGTCGTTCTCGCACTGCAAATTCCTGCGGATATTTTCCGGCGAGATTCTAGCATCCAATGCGTCCAGCGATTCCAGTGTCTTATACTTTGCAGCTACCTGCTCCACAAAATCATGGTAGGTTCCGGTCGGCGCGTATATCATTTCACCTTGCAGGTTATAGAACCGATAGCGGTCATTTTCCAGATCGCAGACGACGAAGCGGTCCAGCAGGCGCACCATGCTCTGGATCAGCAGCTCCATGGATGCGTTGTCCGAAGCCATCTGCATCCGCTGTGCCATCTCTGCTTTGGACTCTGTGATATCCCGCAAAAAGATCATCGCATAGTCCGAGTCCCCGATCTCGCCGCGCATGACCACATTGCTGACCCATCGTTCCTCCCCATTCAGAACGATGCGGCAATCCTGGCACAGCTCGGTCTCAAGCCCCTTCAATTTTTCGGTGATGTAGGCGCGGTCGTAGAAATCCGTGACCTTCTGTTTGTCCTGTTCGACCACATAGTTGTCCACAAAGAATTTGATCAGCTCGTCCCATGTCTGGCTCTGCTCAAAGGCCGTCATCAGGGAGGCCTCCACCTTGAAAGCATCAAAGGTGTTCTGTTCCAGATTCACATAATATTCGCAGAGGTTCGCGTTGGTGAACGCGCGGTGGAACGCTGCCGCCCGCTGCGCCTGCATCCGGCTTTGCTTTTCTTCCTCAATGTTGTAGATGATGCCGGTGATGCGGCTGGCCGTGCCATCCAGACGGCGGATCACTTCTGCCGAGGCCCGGAACCACTGATATGGGCCGTTTTGCAGCTTCAGCCGGTACTCCACGCTGAACTTTGTGGTGTTGGTCTTGTCGGCCACCGTTTTCAAAAGCAGCGTCATCACCCGGTCTTTGTCCTCCGGGTGCAGAAGCTCCGACCACGCATCCAGCTGGTTCGGGAAATCCAGAGCGTCATGGTACCCCAGGAGCTGCCGGAAGGCATGGCTCCAGCTCGCACGGACGATCCGGCCCGTTTCATCGCATTCCAAGATCCACGGTGCCGAGTGGATGGTCTCATTGACCAGCATAAGGTCTTCATACGCCCAGTTCACCTGCACCGACAGCACCCAAAGCGGCCTGCCGTCTGCGTCCACGGTATCTTCCTTATAAAAATGCACATAGACTGGTGTTCCATCGGCTGTGAGGATCTGGCCCTCCCCTGCGCCCCGGATCTGACGAAAGCGTTCCGGTTCGAGGAAGCTGACGTTTTCCCCATAAAACAGGTTCTTCAGCAAGCCCTTCGTCTGCTCCATCAGGGACGCATAGCTGTGGTTCAGGTTATGCAGCAGCAGTTCGCTGACCGACAGGATCGGCAGGCCCGCATCATAGTACCCGGTCATGGTCCCGACGCCGCCATTCTGATGGATCGTGTTCTGCATCGCCTGAAGCACGTTCTCTCCCAATTTTTCCGTATCGGATGTATAGATCTCATCCGTAAGTCGATTGTTAAACTTCATTTTCATCCTCGCACATGTTCGAATCTGCCGTGCGTTCCGGCCTCGCCAGACGGCATACAAAAACAATTATAGTATACAACCGTCCAGTCACCCGTTCAAGCCATTTTTTCAATCAGGTAAACAATTTTCCGGTGCCCCGCGCTCCCCCCATTTTTCGGGCAGATTGCAACAAAAGTCCGGAATTTTCCGCAAAGGGCTCCATTTTTCATTGCTTTTTCCTAAAAACACGTTAAGATTTCTTGAAATGCCGTTGTCGGGGTGGTAGAATGGTCTTATGTCTCGATCGTGCTGCGCCTTTTTTCCGGCTCTCGAACGGCTTTTTGCCAGAGTGCCGGGCAGGCCGCACGCAGGGGGGGCGGTGGCGTCATTCCCGTGGGGTGGGCTGTATCATCATACAAGAATCCGGGCCAGCCCGCTGCACTGCGGCGGCTGGCAGCGGGCCGTGAGGAAGAGGAACATACAAAATGAAGAAGAACACACTGCACAGCCTGTTTGCCCTGGTGACCGCCCTGGTGATGGCGGTCTGTCTGCTGACCGGCTGCGGCGCAGCGGATACCGAGCAGGTGGAAGCACAGGAAGACGCTCAGACTATTCAGGTGTATCTGTGTACTGCCGCCCTGTACGAAAACTATGCCCCCTATGTCCAGTCCCAGCTGCCGGACGTGAACATTGAATTCATCGTAGGCAACAACGATCTGGATTTTTACAAGTTTTTGCAGCAGAACGGCGGTCTGCCGGATATCATCACCTGCTGCCGCTTCTCGCTGCACGATGCGGCACCGTTGAAGGACAGCCTGATGAACCTTGCCATGACCAATGAGGCGGGCGCTGTGTACAACACCTACCTCAACAGCTTCAAAAACGAGGATGGCAGCGTGAACTGGCTGCCGGTGTGCGCGGATGCCCACGGCTTTGTGGTCAACCGCAGCCTTTTTGAGCAGTACGATATTCCCCTGCCCACCGATTACGCAAGCTTTGTAGCGGCCTGTCAGGCTTTTGAAAAGGTAGGCATCCGCGGCTTTACCTCCGATTATACCTACGACTACACCTGCATGGAAACCCTGCAGGGGCTTTCCGCTGCCGAGCTTACCACCACCGCGGGGCGCAAGTGGCGCACTACCTACAGCGACCCCGCCAGCACCGCGCGGGTGGGCCTGGACGACACCGTATGGCCGGGGGCGTTTGAGCGGATGGAGCAGTTCATTCAGGATACCCACCTTACAGCAGATGATCTTGCATTGAATTACGACGATGTGACCGGAATGTTCCGGAACGGAGAAATTGCCATGTACTTTGGCAGCTCTGCCGGCGTGAAGATGTTTCAGGATGAGGGCATCGACACGATCTTTCTGCCCTTCTTCAGCCAGAACAGCGAACCGTGGATCATGACCACCCCCTATTTCCAAGTTGCCCTGAACCGGGATCTGGAGCAGGACACCGCGCGCCGCGAAAAAGCCATGAAGGTGCTGAACGTCATGCTCTCCGAACAGGCGCAGAACCGCATCGTCTCGGAGGGGCAGGACATACTGAGCTACAGCCAGAACGTTCCCCTGCGCCTGACCGAGTATCTGAAGGACGTCCGCAGCGTGGTGGAAGAAAACCACATGTATATCCGCATCGCCTCCAACGATTTCTTTGCCGTTTCCAAAGATGTGGTCTCCAAAATGATCGCAGGTGAGCTTACCGCTGAGCAGGCGTATCAGGCCTTCAATGCCCAGCTCCTTGCCGATGAGGAGCCTGCCGACAACGAGACCGTGCTGACCTCCGGGAAGGCCTATTCCAACGTATTCCACGCAAACGGCGGCAGCGCTGCCTTCTCCGTGATGGCAAACACGCTGCGCGGCGTGTATGGCACCGATGTGCTGCTTGCCACCGCAAACAGCTTTACCGGCAGTGTGCTGCAGGCGGATTATAACCAGAAAATGGCAGCTTCCATGATCATGCCGAACGGTCTGATGTCCCGCCAGCGCACCATGACCGGTGCGGAGCTGAAAGAGACCGTCCGCGCCTTTGTGGAAGGCTGCGAGGGCGGGTTTGTGCCCTTCAACCGCGGTTCTCTGCCAGTGGTCAGCGGCATTGCTGTGGAGGTAAAAGAGAATAACGGCAGCTATACCCTGACCGGCATCACCCGGAACGGGCAGCCGCTGGGAGATAACGACACCGTTACCGTGACCTGCCTTGCAACGGAAAAGCAGATGGAAGCGCTGCTTGCGAGCGACAGCGGCACGTCTGCGGGCGAAGATACGTGGGTAAAAAACACATGGCGCGATTATATCTCCGGCGGCGCAGCGCTTGCAGAGCCGGAAAACTACATGACACTGAGGTGAGCGGAATGGCAGACGAAAAGCACGAATCCAAACGCAGCTGCTATTCCCGGCACAAGTGGCTGCCTGCCGCCGCTGCCATCCTTCTTTTGGTCTTTCTGGCAGCCGGTTTCAGCGTCCGGTACATCTCGTTTATGTCGCAGACCATCTATCAGGAAAGCACCTCGCATCTGGAAGAGGTGCTATATAAATCCAATAGTATGCTGAAAGAGATGGTGCGCAAAAACCTGACCTATCTGCATCTGTGCAACGGCTTTCTGAAAAACACCTCGAATGAGGATGAAATTCAGGCCTATATCGAGGAAGCACAGCAGGCAGCCGGATTTGTTGACTTCTACTTTCTTTCCTATGACGGCAACTACACGACCGTGACCGGGGGAACCGGCTACCTTGGCCTGCAGACCAATCTGGACGAAAAGCTCTCCGATGGCGAGGATATCGTCGTAAATACGGCGCTGCCCGGCAAAGCCCCGATGCTTGCGTTCATCTGCCCCGAAACGCAGGGCAGCTACCGGGGCTTTGCCTACGATGCCGTTGCCATCACCTATTATAATGATGCTGTGCTGAGATTGCTGGACAGCTCTGCTTTTCAGGGCAATGCCAGCAACTATGTGATCTACCCGGATGGGCGGGTGGTGATTGACAATTCCGTAAACCGCAAGGAAATCATTTACAACTTCATTGCGATGCTGCGCGACCATTCCGACCTTTCCGAGGAACAGATTCTTGCCCTTTCGGATGATTTTGCGCAGGGCCGCAGCGGAAACCTGCGGGTCAAACTGGGCGACACCAGTTATTATCTGGTCTACGAGGATACCGCGGTCCAGAACTGGACGATGGTGGGGCTTGTGCCGGTCAGCATCGTCAATGCCAGTCTGGATAAGCTGTGGTTCCACACGGTGCAGATCGTGGCGGGCATCGCCTTTGGCCTTGCTGTGCTGATCATCCTGCTGATCCTGCGCAGAAGCCATACGACCCTGCGCCGGAAGGACACTGAGATCCTGTACCGGGACGAGCTGTTCCAAAAGCTTTCACTGAACGTGGACGATGTTTTCCTGATGCTGGACGCAAAGACCTCCAAGGTGGATTATGTCAGCCCCAACGTCGAACGGCTGCTGGGCATCCCGTGGAAAGAAGTGCGGCAGGATGCCCGTGCTCTGGCAGCGCTGCACCCGAAGGATGACCCGGATCGCGACAAGAACTTTCTGGAAGGACTGCTCAGCGGGCAGCAACGCGAATGGGATTTCGAGTTTGAGCATCGGGAGACCAAAGAGCGGCGCTGGTTCCATAACATCGCCATGGGCAGCGAGGTAGAGGGCAAGACCAAGTATATCCTTGTCTTGTCCGACCGCACCGCCGACAGGCAGGTGAATCAGGCACTTTCGGATGCCGTTGCAGCGGCCGAGACTGCCAACCGCGCCAAAAGCACCTTCCTTTCCAATATGTCCCACGACATCCGCACCCCCATGAACGCCATCATCGGCTTTACCACGCTGGCACTCAGCAACATTGACGATAAAGACCGGGTGAAGGATTATCTTGCCAAGACCCTCGCTTCCAGCAATCATCTACTTTCCCTCATCAACGATGTGCTGGATATGAGCCGCATCGAAAGCGGAAAGATCCATCTGGAAGAAGTGGAAGTCAACCTTTCGGATGTGCTGCACGACCTGAAAACCATCGTCAGCGGGCAGATCTACGCAAAGCAGCTGGAGCTTTATATGGATGCCATGGATGTGACCGATGAGGACGTCTACTGCGATAAGACCCGGCTGAATCAGGTACTGCTGAACCTGCTGTCCAACGCCATCAAGTTCACCCCGGCGGGCGGCACGGTCTCGGTGCGGGTGCGGCAGCTTGCCGGAGCGGTGCGCGGCTGCGGGCAGTATGAGTTCCGCGTCAAGGACAACGGCATCGGCATGAGCCAAGAGTTCGCCAAAAAGATTTTTGAGCCGTTTGAGCGGGAGCGCACCTCCACGGTAAGCCGGATCCAAGGCACCGGCCTTGGCATGGCTATTACCAAAAACATCGTGGATATGATGGGCGGCACCATCGAGGTGCAGACGGCGCAGGGCAAGGGCAGCGAGTTTATCATTCGTGTGCCCATGCGTGCGCAGGCAGAGCACCGTCCGGTGGAAAAGATCACCGAACTGGAAGGCCTGAAGGCACTGGTGGTGGATGACGATTTCAACACCTGCGACAGCGTGACAAAGATGCTGGTCAAGGTGGGCATGCGTGCCGAGTGGACCCTTTCCGGCAAGGAAGCGGTGCTGCGTGCACGGCAGTCCATCGAAATGAGCGACGCCTACCACGCCTATATCATCGACTGGCGCTTGCCGGATATGAACGGCATCGAAGTCACCCGCCAGATTCGCAGCCTGAACGGTGATACGCCCATCATCATCCTGACCGCCTACGACTGGTCCGACATTGAGGTGGAGGCAAAGGCTGCCGGTGTGACCGCCTTCTGCTCCAAGCCCATGTTCATGTCCGACCTGCGCGAGACCCTGATGAACGCCATCGGCCAGACACAGACGGATGCGGCGCAGGAGCTTCTGCCGAAAAAGAGCAACAACTTCAAGGGCAGGCACACCATCCTGCTGGTAGAGGACAACGAGCTGAACCGTGAGATCGCGCAGGAGATCCTGCGGGAGTACGGCTTCCGGGTCGATACAGCGGAAAACGGTGCCGTTGCGGTGGAAAAAGTCCGCACCGCAGCACCGGACAGCTATGATCTGGTGCTGATGGATGTGCAGATGCCGATCATGGACGGTTATACCGCCACCCGGCAGATCCGCGCTTTGGAGGACCCGGCGCTGGCCGGGATCCCCATCCTCGCCATGACCGCCAACGCATTCGATGAAGACCGCCGCAATGCCTTGGAAAGCGGCATGACCGGCTTTTTGTCCAAACCCATCGTGATCGGCGACCTTGTGCAGGAGCTGCGCAAGATCTTATCAGATGCGCGCTCCCCTTTCCCGCCGTCTTGACAAGCCCGGCGCATCTGGTACAATACAACCAAGGCTCTGCGGCAGCCCCTTTACAGCTTGCGGCCGTACACTTCGGGAAAGGAACTTCATCATGGATTCGAACACCAAACGCTCTCTGCTCGTCACCGTTGTGGGGGTAACACTTTTTGTTGCACTGCTGCGGTTTTCGGATGTGCTCGCCTTTGCGGCACGTCTTGTGGATCTGGTGCTGCCCATTCTGGCGGGCGGCATCCTGGCACTTTTCATCAACGTGCCCATGACCGGGCTGGAAAAGCGGCTGAAGCAGCTGTTCCGCAAGGCCAAAAAGCAGCCACCGGACAAGACCCTTCATCTCCTCAGCTTTTTCATCACGCTGGTCGGCATCGTGCTGGTGCTGGTGCTTGCGCTGACCCTGCTGGTGCCGGAACTGGTCAAATCGTTCCACAGCCTCTATCTGCAGATCGAGTCGAACATCCCCCGCTGGACCGCCTACCTCAGCGCACAGGACGCCGACATGGGCTGGCTGATGCACTGGCTGGAGGGCATCAACTGGGAGCAGCTGCTCCACAAAGCCGCCGACAGCATCGACAAGGTGCTGGTCAATGCGGTGGGTGCCGTATCCGCCACGGTGAACGTCATCGTGACGGCCTCCTTCGCCCTCATCATCTCCGTTTATCTGTCGCTTGGGACGGAGAGCCTTGGCCGACAGGCCCATACGCTGGTGTGCGCGTATCTGAAGCCCCGCCACGCTGCCGGGCTGCTCCGGTTCTGTCGGCTGTTCCGGCAGTCCTTCGCCAATTTCCTGACCGGCCAGTGCAGCGAGGCGGTGATCCTTGGCGTTCTCATGGCCTTTGCGTTCTCCGTTTTCCAGCTCCCCTACGGCAGTCTGGTGGGGATGCTGACCGCCATCTGTGCCATCATCCCCTATGTGGGTGCCCTCATCTCCTGCGTGGTCAGCGTGTTCCTTGTGCTGCTGGTGGACCCGATGCTGGCGGTGCGCTGCCTCATCGTTTACCTCGCGGTGCAGTTCATCGAGAACCAGTTCATCTACCCCCGTGTCGTGGGCAAATCCGTCGGGCTTTCGCCGCTCTACACCCTGATCGCCGCCATGATCGGCGGCAACCTCTTCGGCATCCTCGGCATCATCTTCTTCATCCCGCTGACGGCGGTGGTCATCGAGCTCGTGAAAGAGGATGCCTGCCGACGCCTGCAAACCAACGGGAACCAATCATGACCCCCAGCCCCCGGAATGCGCCCGCCGCGCTCCGGGGGCGTTTTTTGTCGGCCCGGCCCTGTTTGCCGGGTTTCTTTTTCTTGCCTTTTCCCCCGGTGTGTGCTATACTTTTCCTCGAACTGAATAGAAAACAGCAGGTGCGTTCCGCCCATGCCTCCGGGCAGCGGCAGGAACGTTAAAAGGGAAGCGGGTGCAGATCCCGCACGATCTCGTCACTGTGATAAGGGAGTCTACTGTCCGGGTGCTTTGGGCACCGGCCACTGAACCGTCCGGTCTGGGAAGGCGGCAGCAGGCGTTGAACTTTCAGTCAGGAAACCTGCCTGCTGTTGGTACGGGGGTGCAAACCCCAGATCACGAGGAATTGGTTGTACCAAAAAGCCCGAACCACTGTAAGGGGTCTTTTTGTTTTGCCGTCCCGCAAGCAAAAAGGCCCTTTTTCGTTGTTCGGGTCCTCTTTCCTGTGCCCTTCTGTTCAGCGCCGCAATATTTCAAACAGGAAAGGAAGCTCACACATGAGAAAACGCACTCTCCACAAGACGGCGGCCACCCTGACCGCCCTGGCACTCTGCGCCGGTGTTCTGACCGGCTGCGGCGGGGCCGCAAGTTCCACCGCTGCCTCCAGCACGGCAGGCTCTGCCGCTGCCAGCAGCGAAGTTTCGAGCGAGGAGGCTGACGAAATGGCAGCAAAGAATGTGGCAGACCTGATCGATGCCATCTATGTGCAGGAGCGCAATGAGGATACCGATGCCCAGTGCGAAGCCGCCAAGGCTGCATGGGATGCCCTGACCGACGCCCAGAAGGAACTGGTGGAAGGTGAGAACGCCGACCCCGACTACTTTGGCCGTGACACCGGCGATGCTTCCAAGGACGATGCCCGCAATCAGGACGACATTGGCGACAACGAGCTGCTGGTGGTCTCCTTCGGCACCTCCTTCAACGACAGCCGCGTGAAGGACATCAAGGGCATCGAGGATGCTCTGCAGGCCGCATACCCGGATTGGTCTGTGCGCCGCGCATTCACCGCACAGATCATCATCAACCATGTGCAGGCTCGTGACGGCGAAAAGATCGACAACATGCAGCAGGCCATGGACCGCGCTGTGGAAAACGGCGTGAAGAATCTGGTCGTCCAGCCCACCCACCTGATGCACGGTGCTGAGTACGACGAGATGATGGAAATGATCGACACCTACCGCGACAAGTTTGAATCTGTCGCTGTGGCTGAGCCCCTGCTGGGCGAGGTCGGTTCCGATGCCACCATCATCAATCAGGATAAGGAAGATGTTGCCAAGGCTGTCACCGCTGCTGCCGTGAAGGAAGCCGGCTACGACAGTCTGGATGCTGCTGCTGCGGACAAGGTCGCCTTTGTCTTTATGGGCCACGGCACCTCTCACACCGCAAAGGTGAGCTACAGCCAGATGCAGACCACTATGCAGACTCTGGGCTACGACAATGTGTTCATTGGCACCGTTGAGGGCAAGCCGGAAGAGACTGCCTGCGAGAACGTGATCGAGGCTGTTAAGGCTGCGGGCTACACCAAGGTCATTCTGCGCCCGCTGATGGTGGTTGCCGGCGATCACGCCAACAACGATATGGCCGGTGAGGATGCCGACTCCTGGCTGAGCCAGTTCAAGGCTTCCGGTGCTTTCGAGGAAGTGGACACCCAGATTGCCGGTCTGGGCGAGATCTCCGACATCCAGCAGCTCTACATCGCACACACCAAAGCTGCGATCGAGTCCCTGAACGGCTGATATCGCGTGCCCCAATGCCCGAAGGGAGTGATCTTTTCGGGCATTTTTTATGGAGGATGCCCCCCGCATGAGGAGGCACCCTCCCCCCATGGGCAGTTCTCTGCCCGCTCAAATCTGATCGCGAGGTATTTTGATCTATGCACTGCAAACAGTTTCTTTCCCTGTCCGTCGCTTCCCTGCTGCTGGCTGCTGCCCTGACCGGCTGCGGGGCGGCCTCTTCCACTGCAAGCTCTGCCGCAGGCTCGGAGGCTGCTTCGTCCGTGGCCTCCTCTGCGGCTGCATCCGAGACCGCTGCCGCCGCTCTGCCGGACGGCGTCTATACCGCGGATTTCGACACCGACAGCAGCATGTTCCACGCCAACGAAGCCTGCGACGGCAAGGGCACCCTGACCGTGGAGAACGGCCAGATGACCTTCCATGTCAGCCTTGCTTCCAAGAAGATCGTCAACCTGTATGTCGGCATGGCCGCAGACGCCGATGCCAACAAAGCCGACTGGCTGCAGCCCACCACAGATACCGTCACCTATTCCGACGGCACCTCGGAGGAGGTGTACGGCTTTGACATTCCGGTCACTGCTGTGGATACGGACTTTGACCTTGCCATTCTGGGCACCAAGGGCAAGTGGTACGACCACACCGTCAGCATCCGCAATGCGGAACCCAAGGCGGAAGCGGCGGCTGAGACGCCCGCCGACGGCGAGTACAATGTGAATGTCGTGCTGGAGGGCGGCTCCGGCCGTGCCACCGTGGAGAGCCCCGCCGCCCTGACCGTGGCAGACGGCAAGATGACCGCCACCATCGTGTGGAGCAGCCCGAACTATGATTATATGATCGTGGACGGCGAGAAGTATCTGCCCACCAACACCGAGGGCAATTCCACCTTTGTGATCCCCGTTGCCGCGCTGGGCACGCCCCTCTCCGTCACCGCCGACACCGTTGCCATGAGCACCCCCCACGAGATCGAATACACCCTGACGTTCACGCTGGAGTAACGGCTCCCCCTTTGTGGGGCAGCTGTTGTCCGCGCACCTTCGAAGGCGCAAGGCTGATACCATGAAACTGACCAGACAACAATTCTTAAAAGCGCTCCCCGCCTCTGCGTTTTTGCTGGCGGGCTGTGCGGCAAAGCAGACGGCCCCGGCCAACACGGAAGCGCTGGTGTTCGACCACGCCTATCCGCTGGACTACGCCCGGCAGTTCACCGCCGACTGCTACGAAGGCGGCTACACCCTGCTGACCCTGACCGGGTCAGGGGAACAGTTCCTCGTCCTGCCGGAAGATGCTGCGGAGGTGGACGGTCTGCCCGCCGGGGTCACGGCCCTGCGCCAGCCGGTGGAGAATATTTATCTGGTCTCCACCTCGGTGATGGACCTGTTCCTCCATCTGGACGCGCTGGACTGCATCACCCTCTCCGGCACCCAGGCCGCCGGCTGGCATCTCGACGAAGCCAGAGCCGCCATGGAGGCCGGGCGCATCGCCTACGCGGGCAAGTACAGCGCCCCGGATTACGAGCAGATCCTGGCAGCGGGCTGCCGCCTTGCCATTGAGAATACCATGATCCTGCACACGCCGGAGGTAAAGGAGCAGCTGGAACACTTTGGCATCCCGGTGCTGGTGGAGCGTTCCAGCTACGAGAGCGACCCGCTGGCCCGCATGGAGTGGATCAAGTTCTGGGGTATCCTGCTGGGCCGGGAGACCCTTGCCGAGCAGGTGTTCCAAAAGCAGGTGGAGCGCATCCAGCCGCTTCTGGAACAGGCCCCCACCGGCAAGACCTGCGCGTTTTTCTCCATCACGGCCAACAACCTCGCCAATGTCCGCAAGGGCGGCGACTACGTGGCCCAGATGATCGGGATGGCCGGGGCCGATTATGTGTTCTCCGACCTGACCGACAGCGGCAATAACCTTTCCACCACGAACCTGCCGCTTGAGGACTTCTATGCAGGTGCAAAGGATGCCGATGTGCTCATCTACAACAGCACCATTGAAGGCATGGTCGCTACCATCGACGAGCTGGTGGCAAAATGTGCCCTGCTGGCCGACTTCCGGGCCGTGCAGAACGGGAACGTCTGGTGCACCACCCAGAGCCTGTTCCAGCAGAGCATGGAGCTGGCCGATTTTGTGATCGACCTGCACCGCGTTCTGACCGAGGACGCCCCCGACGGCCTGCAATTCCTGACACCGGTGACGTAACTTCCCCAGAAAGGACCCGCATGACTACCAAAAAACGCCTTCTCTTCTCCTATGGCATCCTGGCCGTTCTGCTGGCGGTGCTCTTTGCCGCCAACCTCTTCTGGGGCAGCGTGGCACTGACACCGGAGGCTGTGCTTTCGGCCCTGCTGGGCTGCGGGCAGGACGCGCTCTCGGTGCGCATCATCACCCAGCTGCGCCTGCCCCGCGCCGTGATGGTCGTGCTGCTGGGCGCAGCGCTCTCGGCGGCAGGCTACCTGCTGCAGACTTTTTTTGCAAACCCCATTGCCGGGCCATTTGTTATGGGCGTTTCCAGCGGCGCAAAGCTGGCGGTGGCGCTGGTCATGGTGGTGTTCCTGAACCAGGGGTTGCTCACAAGCTCCCTCACCCTCATCCTGGCCGCGTTCGCGGGTGCCATGGCTTCCATGGCCTTTGTGCTGGCGGTGGCCCGGCGGGTGCAGCGCATGAGCATTCTGGTCATCTGCGGTGTGATGATCGGCTATATCTGCTCCGCCATCACCGATATCGTGGTGGCCTTTGCGCAGGATTCCAACATCGTCAATCTGCACAACTGGTCGCAGGGCAGCTTTTCCGGCGTGACATGGGCCAATGTGCAGGCTGCGGCACTGGTGGTGCTGCCTGCGCTGGCGGCATCCTTTCTGCTTTCCAAGCCCATGGCCGCCTACCAGATGGGCGAGGCCTACGCCCAGAGCGTTGGCGTCAACGTCAAGCGGTTCTCCCGCACACTGGTGCTGCTATCCAGCCTGCTGGCGGCCTGCGTCACCGCCTTTGCGGGGCCGATCTCCTTTGTGGGCATCGCGGTGCCGCACCTTGTCAAGCAGCTGCTGGGCAGCGCAAAGCCGCTGTATGTGCTGCCGGGGTGCTGCTTGGGCGGTGCGGCTTTCTGCCTGTTCTGCGACCTGCTGGCCCGCAGTCTGTTCGCGCCCACGGAGCTGTCCATCAGCTCGGTCACGGCCGTGTTCGGCGCGCCGGTGGTCATCTGGCTGCTCATCCGCCGGAATCAGGAGGGTGCACGATGAACGAATTTTCCTGCGAGGCACAGGACCTCGCCGTCGGCTACGGCAAAACACCGCTGGCCGAGCATATCGCGCTGGGCGTCCGGCCGGGCCAGATCCTGACCTTGATCGGGCCCAACGGCGCAGGCAAATCCACCCTGCTCAAAACGCTGGCGGGCCAGCTGGCCCCCATGGGCGGCACGGTGCTGCTGGACGGACAAGATCTGACCGCCTACACCGGCAGCGCCCGCGCACAGCGGCTCGCCCTCATGCTCCCCCACACCCGCCGCACCGAGCTGACCACCTGCTTCGAGTTTGCCGCAGCCGGGCGCATCCCCTACACCGGGCGGCTGGGCCTCCTCTCCGAGGCAGACCGGCAGGCCGTGCGCGATGCGCTGGCTCTGGTGGGGGCTTCCCCTCTCGCGGAGCGGGACTTCAACTGCATCAGCGACGGCCAGCGCCAGCGCATCCTGCTGGCCCGGGCACTGTGCCAGCAGCCGGAAGTGATCCTGCTGGACGAGCCGACCTCTTTTCTGGATATCAAGGGCAAGATCGAGCTGCTGAGCATCCTGCAAACGCTGGCCCACACGCAGCACCTTGCCGTCCTCGTCAGCCTGCACGAGCTGGACATGGCGCAGAAGATCGCGGACGCCGTGGTCTGCGTCTCCCCGCAGGGCGTCTCCGGCGTTCTGACGCCCCAGGAGGCTTTTGCACCGGAGAACATCCAGACCCTCTACCGCCTGAGCCGGGAGCAGTACGAAACGCTGTTCGGCCCCCTGAAACCTGCGAAACCCAGATTCGAGCACTACGTCCGCAGCGGGCAGAAGCTGCTGCGCTGCGGCTATACCACCGGCACCTGTGCCGCGCTGGGGGCTGCAGGGGCGGCGCGTCTGCTGCTGACCGGAAAGGCCCCGGAAACGGTGGCTCTGCGCACGCCCAAGGGCATTGTGGTGGAGGTGGCCCCGCTGTTCTGCCGCCGCACCGGGCCGGGGGCCGAATGCGCCATCGAAAAGGACGGCGGCGACGATGTGGATGTGACTACGGGCCTGCCCATCGTCGCCACGGTGGAGCTGCTGCCCGGCACCACTGAAGTCCGCATCGCGGGCGGGCCGGGCGTAGGCCGGGTGACCCGGCCGGGGCTGGACCAACCCGTAGGCGAGGCCGCCATCAACCATGTGCCCCGCCAGATGATTGCCGAAGCCCTGCAGCGGGAGGCCGAAACGGCCTGTTACACCGGCGGCTTTGCCGTGACCCTCTCCATTCCGGGCGGCGAAGAGGTTGCCCGGCGCACCTTCAACCCGCACATCGGGGTGGAGGGCGGGCTTTCCATTCTGGGCACCAGCGGCATCGTGGAACCCATGAGCCAGCAGGCCATTCTGGATACCATCCAGCTGGAAATGAACCAGACAGCGCTGCGCGTCCAAACCGAAGCCGCGCCACGGCGGCTCATCCTGGCCCCCGGCAACTACGGGCTGGACTACCTTGGCACGGCCTACCCGGAGTTTGCTTCCATCCCGGTCATCAAGACCTCCAATTTCATCGGAGATACGCTGGATATGGCCGCTTCTGCCGGGTTTGAAGACGTGCTGCTCGTGGGTCATGTGGGCAAGCTCTGCAAGCTGGCGGCAGGGGTCATGAACACCCACTCCCACACGGCGGACTGCCGCACCGAGCTGTTCTGCACCCACGCCGCCCTCTGCGGGGCCAGCCGGGAGACCTGCCGTGCCCTGTTCGAAGCCGCCACCACCGATGCCTGCCTTGACATTCTGGATGCGGCAGGCCTCCGCGCCCCGGTGCTGGAAAGCCTGCTGGCGGCGGTGCAGCTCCATCTGGACCGCCGCGCCGCCGGGGCGTTCCGGGTGGGCGCGGTGCTCTTTTCCAACCAGCACGGCCCGCTGGGCCAGACTGAAACGGCGGCACAGATCCTGAACGACTGGAAGGAGCGATAATATGGTACATTTTGTTGGTGCAGGCCCCGGCGCACCGGACCTCATCACCCGGCGGGGCGCGGCCCTGCTTCAGAAAGCCGACTGCATCATCTATGCGGGCAGTCTGGTGAACCCGGCCCTGCTGGGCCTTGCAAAGGCAGATTGCGCCATTTATAACAGCGCTGAAATGACGCTGGAGCAGGTGCTGGATGTGATGCGGCAGATGGAAGCTGCGGGTAAGATCACCGTGCGCCTGCACACCGGCGACCCCTGCCTTTACGGTGCCATCCGGGAGCAGATGGATGTGCTGGATGCCGAGGGCGTTCCCTACGATGATACCCCCGGTGTGTCCAGCTTCTGCGGTGCAGCGGCGGCACTGAATGCAGAGTACACGCTGCCCACCGTGAGCCAGACCGTCATCATCACCCGCATGGAGGGCCGCACCCCGGTGCCGGAAAAAGAAAAGCTGGCAAGCCTTGCTGCCCACGGGGCAACGATGGTCATTTTCCTATCCATCGGCCTCGTTGACAAGGTGCAGGAGGCTCTGCTGCAAGGGGCCTACACCCCCGGAACGCCTGCCGCTGTGGTCTACAAAGCCACATGGCCGGAAGAAAAAACGGTGCGCTGCACCGTAGGTACGCTGGCGGAAAGCGTTCATGCAGCGGGCATCACCAAAACGGCGCTCATCGTGGTGGGCGACTTCCTCGGCACCCGGTATGAGCGCAGTCGGCTCTACGACCCCGCCTTCACGACGGAGTTTCGCAAAGGAGCCGACGCATGAGCCGCGCCTATGCCGCCTTTACTGAGACCGGGCTGGCGCTGGCAGAAACACTGGCGCGCGCGCTGCCCGGCCCTGTGACCCGCTGCGGGCACGGCGGGCCTTCGCTGGCAGAGTGGACCGCCGCCGCGTTTGCCCAAAACGAGGCCCTGATCTTTGTGGGGGCCGTGGGCATCGCAGTGCGGGCCATCGCGCCGTTTTGCCGCAGCAAGGCCAGCGACCCGGCGGTCGTGGTCGTGGACGAATGCGGACACTTTGCGGTGCCGCTGTTGTCCGGCCATCTGGGCGGTGCCAACGATCTGGCGCGAACCATCGCGGCCCTCTGCGGGGCCGTCCCGGTCATCACCACGGCCACCGATGCCCACGGCCTCTTTGCCGTGGACGAATGGGCAAGGCATCAAAACTGCCGGGTGCTGGAACCCGAACGCATCAAGACCGTCAGCGGGAAACTGCTGGCCGGGGAGCCGGTCTTATTCTGGTCGGAGTTTCCCATCGCAGGCCCGGCCCCGGCCGGGGTGAATGCGGCACCAGCGCCGGAAGCTGCCGACTTTGCTCTGACCCTCTCCCCCGCCGGGAATGCCCTGCATCTGACCCCGCGCATCGGGGTGCTGGGCATCGGGTGCCGGCGCGGGACGACGGCAGAGCAGCTGGAAGCCGCCTTTTCCGCCTTCTGTGCCGCCCACACACTGGCCCCGCAGTGCATCGCAGCCGCCGCCAGCATCGACCTGAAGCAGAACGAGGCCGGGCTTCTTGCGTTCTGCGCGGCGCACCGGTGGGGCCTCTCGTTCTTCTCTGCCGAAGCGCTGCAGACCGCCCCCGGCAGCTTTACGCCTTCGGCCTTTGTGCAGAGCGTTACCGGCGTGGACAATGTCTGCGAGCGGGCAGCCGTTTTGGCGTCCGGCGGGAGCATCTGCATCCCCAAACAGGCGGGCGGCGGCGTGACCTTTGCGCTGGCCCTTTCCCCCTTTGCCCCAGATTGGAGGGTTTCTTCATGACGAACACCGTTTTTGTGGTCGGGCTTGGCCCCGGCGGCCCGCAGTTTCTGACCGCACAGGCGCAGAGCGCCTTAACGCAAGCCGAGGTGCTGTGCGGCTATACGGTCTATCTGGACCTTGTGCGCCCCTATTTCCCGGAAAAAGAATATTATTCCACCGGCATGACCAAGGAGATCGACCGCTGCCGCTGGGCGCTGGAAACGGCACGGCACGGCAAAGTCGTCGCACTGGTCTGCTCCGGCGACGCAGGCGTTTACGGCATGGCCAGCCCTGTGCTGGAACTGGCGCAGGATTACCCGGACGTTGCCGTAGAAGTGGTGCCCGGCCTTACGGCCGCCCTCAGCGGTGGGGCTGTGCTGGGCGCGCCGCTGGCCCACGATTTCTGCGTGATCTCCCTTTCCGACCGGCTCACCCCGTGGGAGGTCATCGAAAAGCGGCTGGCCTGCGCCGCGCAGGGCGATTTCTGCGTGGCACTGTACAATCCCTCTTCCAAGGGCAGGCCGGACTATCTGGCCAGAGCCGTCCGCATCCTGCTGGACCACGGCAAACCGCCGCAGACCGTCTGCGGACTGGTGCGGAACATCGGGCGGGAGGGACAGACCCACCGCATCCTGACCCTGGCGGAACTGGAAACCGCCCCGGTGGATATGTTCACCACCGTCTTCATCGGCAACACCGCCACCCGGCAGCTGGGCGGAAAGATGGTCACACCGAGGGGGTATCGCGCATGAAGATCGTCGTGTTCAGCGGCACCACCGAGGGCCGTCTGTTCTCCCGCCAGCTGGCCGCGCAGGGGGCCGAAGTCCTCGTCAGCGTAGCGACCCCGCTGGGAGCCGAAGAGCAGGGCCGGTTGCAGGGTGTCACCGTCCACTGCGGGCGGCTGACGCCGGAGGAAATGACCACCCTGCTGCAGGGGGCCGCCCTCTGCGTGGACGCCACCCATCCCTATGCGGTGGACGCCACCAAAAACATCCGGTCTGCGTGTAAAACCGCCTGCATTGAGTACCACCGCCTGCTCCGGGCCGAAAGCCCGCTCCCGGCGGGGAGCATGGTCTTTCAGTCGGCCGCACACGCGGCAGAGTTTCTTGCAAACACCTGCGGCAATATCCTGCTTGCCACCGGTGCCAAGGAGCTCGCGGCCTTTTCCGGCATCGAGCCTGCCCGCCTGTTCCCCCGTGTGCTGCCCACCCCGGAGGGCATCGCAGCCTGCGAGGCCGCGCACATCCCTCACAAAAACATCATCGCGATGCAGGGCCCCTTCTCCTATGCGCTGAATCGGGCCCTGCTGGAGCAGTTCCAGATCCGGTACCTCGTCACCAAGGACGGCGGCGCAGCGGGCGGCTTTGCCGAGAAGGCACAGGCCGCGCAGGACACCGGCGCACAGCTCATCGTCCTTCGCCGCCCCGCAGAGCAGGGCGAAACGGCGGAGCAGATCCTGACCCGCTGCAAGGAGGTGCTGGCATGGTCACACTGATTGGAATGGGGGCCGGACTGCCCGGCTCCCTGACCGCCGAAGGGCTTGCGGCCCTGCAACAGGCCGACCTCATTTTAGGCGCCCGGCGGCTGCTGGAGCACCTGCCGGACGGCTGCACCGAACACCGGAAGGCGCTGTACAAGCCGGAGGAGATTCTGACCTGCCTTGCGGAGCATCCGGAGGGAGACACAGCCCTGCTTTACAGCGGCGATACCGGATTTTACTCCGGGGCTTCCGGGCTGCTGCCCATGCTGCGGGCCTGCGGCATCTCCTGCCGCGTCCTGCCCGGCCTCTCCAGCGTCCAGCTGCTCGCGGCGGCGGTCGGCCGCCCCTGGCAGGACTGGAAGCTGGTCTCGGCCCATGGCTGCGCCTGCGACCCGGTGGCCGAGTGCCTGACGGCGGATGGCCGACCGGTCTTCTTCCTGACCGGCGGCTCCGAGACCCCTGCCACCCTCTGCCGCACCCTGACCGCCGCCGGGCTGGGGCAGGCCCATGCGCTGGTCGGCGAACAGCTCGGCGCACCGGAGGAGAAGATCTTCTTCGGCACCGCGCAGGAAGTTTCGCAAAAAAGCACGGCATCCCTGAGCGTTCTGCTCATCGAACATCTGCCCCAGCCGCCCCGGCGCTGTGCCGGGTTCCCGGACGAAGCCTTTCTCCGGGGAGATGTTCCCATGACGAAGCAGGAAGTCCGCGCTGCCGCGCTGGCAAAGCTGGCCGTCCGCCCCACAGACACGCTGTGGGATGTGGGGGCCGGTACCGGCAGTGTCAGTGTGGAACTGGCCCTTGCCGCCCCGCGCGGGCGGGTCTATGCCGTGGAATGCGACCCGGAGGCCTGCGCTCTTATCCGGAAGAACCGGGAGCGTTTCGCAGCCTGGAATCTGACCCTCATCGAGGGGAAAGCCCCCCAGGCTCTGGAAGCTCTGCCCGCCCCGGACGCCGTTTTCCTCGGCGGCACCAAGGGCAGCATGGAGGCCGTGGTGGACGCTGTGCTGGCCAAAAACCCGCAGGCCCGCCTCTGCATTTCGGCCATTGCGCTGGAAACGCTGGGCGCTGCCATTGCCGCCCTCACGGCCCGGGGCCTGACCGCAGAGGTAACGCAGATCGCCGTCAGCCGCACAAAACCGGCGGGCCGACTGCACCTGCTCATGGCCAATAACCCCATCTTCCTCATTACGGGTACACGCAAATGATGCAATTCCTCATCGCCGCGCCTTCTTCCGGCAGCGGCAAGACCACTGTTGCCTGCGCAGTGCTGGCGGCGCTGAAAAAGCGCGGGGCCGACCCCTGTGCGTTCAAAAGCGGGGCGGACTACATCGACCCCATGTTCCACCGGGCCGTGCTGGGGGTCGAGAGCCACAACCTCGACCTCTTTTTCTCCGCACCGGATACCGTGCGCGCCCTTTATGCACAGGGTGCCGCCGGGCACGGGGCGGCGGTGTGTGAGGGGGCCATGGGCTTTTACGACGGTCTGGGCGGCGTGACCGACACGGCCAGCGCCTGGCATCTGGCCGACACGCTGGGCCTACCGGTGCTGCTGGTCGTCCCGGCCAAAGGGGCCAGTTTGACCCTGGCCGCGCAGATCAACGGGCTGAAAACGTTCCGCACCCCCAGCCGCATCGTCGGCGTTCTGCTCAACGACTGCACCTCTGCTTTGTACAAGATGCTCAAACCGATGCTGGAAAGGGAGACCGGCCTGCCGGTGCTGGGGCATCTGCCTCGCCTGCCGGAGGCGTCCATCGAGAGCCGTCATCTGGGGCTGAAGACCGCCGGGGAGATCGCCGGGCTTCAGCAAAAGATTGCCCTGCTTGCGGATGCGCTGGTGCTGGACTGGATGCAGTTCCAGGCCCTGACCGACCGGCCTGCACCGCTGGCTCAGCCTGCCGCCCGCGCCCCGGCGCGCACCCGCATCGCCGTTGCGCAGGACGAAGCCTTTTGCTTTACCTATGCCGAAACGCTGGAGGCCCTGACCGCCGCCGGGGCCGAGCTTGTCCCATTCAGCCCCCTGCACGATGCGGCCCTTCCGCCGGAGCTTGGCGGGCTGTATCTGCCCGGCGGCTACCCGGAGCTGTACGCAGGCCCGCTGAGTGGGAACCGCTCGATGCGGGCTTCTGTGCGGCAGGCTGTGGAGCACGGTCTGCCCACCGTGGCCGAGTGCGGCGGCTTCCTCTATCTGGGGCAGACGCTCGAAGACGCCGACGGTGCCGTCTGGCCCATGGCGGGCGTCCTGCCGGGCAGCGGCTTTCCGGTCGGGCGGCTGGTGCGGTTCGGGTACGCGGAGCTGACCGCCCGCGCCGACAGCCTGCTGTTCCGCGCCGGAGAGTCCTTCCCCGCCCACGAGTTCCACCACTGGGACTCGACCGCGAACGGCACGGCGTTGACCGCTGCAAAAGCCAATGGCCGCAGCTGGGCCTGCAGCTTTGCCAATGAACATCTCTATGCGGGCTTCCCGCATTTATACTGGGCGGGCACGCCCCTGCCCCGGCGGTTTGTGGAAGCCGCCGTACTCAATCACCAGAAGGAGCAGACCCCATGACCGAACCGGAACTGAAACAGCTTCTCACCGCCATCACCCCGCCCAGCGAGACCGCCCGCGCGGCGGCACACGCCCACTGGGCCAGCCTTGCAAAGCCTCTGGGCGGGTTGGGCCGGCTGGAGACCATGCTGGAGGATGCCGCCGCCCTTACCGGCACGGCGCAGCTCGCCTTTGACCGCCGGGCCGTCCTCGTGCTCTGCGCGGATAACGGCGTGGTGGCGCAGGGCGTGAGCCAGACCGGGCAGGAAGTGACCCGTGCCGTGGCCGAAAACCTTGCGGCGCGGCGGACGAGCGTCTGCCAGATGGCAAAAACGGCCCGCTGCGAGGTCGTGCCGGTGGACATGGGCATGGCAGGTGCCCCGGTGCCGGGCGTTGTCCCCCGCCGCATCGCCGCCGGAACGGCAGACTTCACCCAAGGCCCCGCCATGACCCGCACCCAGGCTGTGGAGGCCATCGCGGCGGGCATCGAACTGGTGCGGGCACAGAAAGCGCAGGGGTGCCAGCTGCTCGCCACCGGTGAAATGGGCATTGGCAATACCACCACCTCCAGCGCTGTGGCGGCAGTCCTGCTCGGCCAGCCTATTGAGGTCATGACCGGGCGGGGCGCGGGCCTTTCCGACGCCGGGCTGGCCCGCAAGCTGGACGCCATCCGGCGCGGCATCGCCCGCAACCAGCCCGACGCTGCCGACCCGCTGGACGTGCTGTCCAAGCTGGGCGGCTTTGACATCGCCGGGCTGTGCGGGGTCTTCCTTGGCGGCGCACTGGAAGACCTGCCCATCCTGATGGATGGTTTCATCAGCGGGGTGGCGGCCCTGTGCGCGGTGCGGCTCTGCCCCGCCGCCGCCAAGGCCGTGTTCGCCAGCCACTGTTCCACCGAGCCTGCGGCCCGGCTGGTGCTGGAAGCGCTGGGCAAGGCCCCGCTCCTGACGGCGGGGCTCCACCTCGGCGAGGGCACCGGGGCTGTGGCCGCGCTTCCGCTGTGGGATCTGGCACTGGCGGTCTACGACCACTGCTATTCCTTTACGGAGGGCGGCATCCTGCCGTATACCCCCCAATGCTGACGCTGGTGGTCGGCGGCGCAGCCAGCGGAAAAAGCGCGTACGCCGAACGCCTTGTGCTGCAGACCGCGCTCCCGCGCTATTACCTTGCCACGATGCAGGTATGGGACGCCGAGTGCGCCGCACGGGTGGAAAAGCACCGCCGGATGCGGGCGGAAAAGCAGTTCGAGACATTGGAGTGCCCCCTGCATCTGGGCACGGTGCACCTGCCCGCGCGGGGCACCGTCCTGCTGGAAGACCTCGGCAACCTGACCGCCAACGAACTTTACGACCCCGCCGGGGCGGGCGAAGCCGCCGCTTCGGTCATTCTGGACGGTCTGGACCAATTGGCCGCGCAATGTGAACACCTCATCGTTGTTTCCAACGAGGTGTTCAGCGGCGGGGCAAACTACGCGGGCGACACCGACCGGTATCTGAAGGCTCTGGCGCAGGTCAACAACACTCTTGCGGCCCGCGCCGATGCGGTGGTGCGGGTGGTATGCGGCATCCCGGTATACTATAAAGGAGTCGAAAAATGATCGTTTTGCAGACCATTGCGGTGGCCTTTGCCATGTTTTCGGCCATCCCGGTGCCGCAGTTCGACTGGAACGAAAAAAATATGCGTTATGCCATGTGCGCCTTCCCGCTCATCGGCGCGGTGTGCGGGGCCCTGTGGTACCTATGCGGGGCACTGCCGCTCCCGGCACTCGTCCGGGCGGGCGGGTTCTGCCTCATCCCCGTCTGGGTCACAGGCGGCATCCATCTGGACGGCTACGCCGACACCTGCGATGCCCTTTCCAGCTACGGCGACCGAGAAAAGAAGCTGGAAATATTAAAAGACCCCCATTGCGGTGCCTTTGCGGTCATCCGGCTGTGCAGCTATTTTCTGGCCTATTTTGCCCTGTGCACGGCCGTGCAGTTCACGCCGCGCATCGGCCTCTGCTGGACGCTGGCACTGGTGCTGGAACGGGCGCTTTCGGGCCTTGCCATCGCCTCCTTCCCGCTGGCCAGGAGCACCGGCCTTGCCCACACGTTCGCTTCTGCGGCAGACCGCAAGGCCGTTCGCAGCGTCCTGCTGGTGCTGGCGGGCCTGCTCTGCGCTGCGCTGGTGCTGCTGGGCGGCGGGGCGCTCGTTCTTGCGGCGCTTCTTGTTTTCTGGCGCTATCGTGTTGTTTCTGACCGGCAGTTCGGCGGCATCACCGGCGACCTTGCCGGGTGGTTTTTGCAAAAGGCCGAGCTCTGGATGCTGGCGGCGCTGTGTGCCTGCCAGTGGGGAGGGCTGCTATGATCTTTATTACCGGGCCGCTCTACAGCGGCAAGCGCACCTTTGCGCAGAACTTTCCCGGCACCCGCATCACCGATGTACAGGAGCTGGCCGCAGCGGCGGAGGATCTGGAAAGCCTTGCAGACCGCCTCGCTGCGTATGATTTCGTCCTCGCCACCGAGGTGGGCGGCGGCGTCGTGCCCATGGACGCAGCCGAACGCGCTGCGCGGGAAGCCGCCGGGCGGCTGGCCTGCCTGCTGGCCGCACGGGCAGAGTGCGTGGTGCAGATGTTCTGCGGCATCCCCACGGTTTTGAAAGGAGAATTGTCTCAATGCTGATCTATCTTCTGCGTCATGGCCAGACGGAATACAACGCCCAGAAGCGTTATCAGGGCCAGCGCGACATCCCGCTCTCACCCGAAGGGCGGGCCCAGCTCCGCCAGGCCGACCTCCGGCCCCGGACGGTCTACATCACCCCGCTCTGCCGCACCCGCCAGACCGCCGAGGTGCTCTTCCCAGACGCCGATCTCGTGGAGGTACGCGATTTGCAGGAGATGTGCTTTGGCAGCTTTGAGGGCCGCAATTTCATCGAGATGGAAAAGGACCCCGAGTATCAGGCATGGGTGAAGGCCAACTGCGAAAGCCCCTGCCCCGACGGTGAGACGAAGGCGGTCTTCTCCGAGCGGGTCTGCAAGGCGTTCTCCGCACTGGTGGACCAGGCCCTTGCCGACGGCGAGGAGACCCTCGTCATTCTGGCCCACGGCGGCACCCAGATGGCCGCCATGGAGCGCTATGCGCTGCCCCATGCAGATTACTACCACTGGTGTGCCCCGAATGCGGGCGGCTATCTGCTGGATGCCCGCGACTGGGCCGAACAACGGGTGCTCCACCTCGTGCGCACCGTGCAATACACAAAGGAGGCGGCAGAATGATCGGAGTAGCCGTTTTGGGCGGGTTCGTGCTGGATCTTCTCTTTGGCGACCCGGCGTGGCTCCCCCACCCCGTGGTGTACATGGGCAGGGTCATCTCCGCGCTGGAACGGCGGCTGCGCGCCCGCCTGCCCGGCACCCCGCAGGGCGAGCTGCTGGGCGGTGCCGTGACGGCGTTCTGCCTGCCGGTGGGCACCTTTCTGGTCACGAGCCTTGTGTGTCTGGCGGCGGCAAAGCTCAGCCCGTGGCTGGGCCTTGCGGTGCAGATGTTCTGGTGCGGGCAGGCGCTGGCGGCAAGGGGCCTTGCGCAGGAGAGCACCCGCGTCTACCGGGAGCTCGTCAAGCCGGACCTGCCCGCCGCTCGCAAAGCCGTGAGCCGCATCGTGGGCCGCGACACCCAGAACCTGACCGCAGAGGGTGTGACCAAAGCTGCGGTGGAAACGGTGGCCGAAAATGCCAGCGACGGCGTCATTGCGCCGTTGCTGTATATGCTCATCGGCGGGGCACCGCTGGCGCTGACCTACAAGGCTATCAATACCATGGACAGCATGCTGGGCTACAAAAACGAGAAGTATCTTTACTTTGGACGCGCAGCCGCGAAGCTGGACGATGCGGCGAACTATCTGCCCAGCCGGATCGCCGGGCTGCTCTGGGCCGCTGCGGCGGCGCTCACCGGGAACAGCGCTTCGGGCGCGTGGAAGATCTGGCGGCGGGACCGCCGGAACCATGCCAGCCCCAACAGCGCCCAGACCGAAAGCGCCTGCGCCGGTGCACTGGGCGTGCAGCTGGCCGGCCCGGCTTACTATTTTGGCGAATATTATGACAAACCCACCATCGGCGACCCTCTGCGGCCCATTGAGCCGGAGGATATCCGCCGCGCCAACCGGATGATGTATGCCGAAAGCCTGCTGGCACTGGCCATCGGGCTGGCAATCCGGCTGGCGGTCTGTAGATTCATGTAAGGAGACGACCCATGGAAAACTTGGTACACGGCGGCGACTGGGCCGGATACCGGGCACAGTTCGGGCGGGACGCGCTGGATTTTTCGGCCAATGTCAGCCCGCTGGGCCTGCCGGAAGGGGTGGCAAAGGCCATTACGGCGTCCCTTGCCACGGCAGACCGCTACCCCGACCCGCTGTGCCGGGAACTGCGGGCAAAGCTCGCCCTGCACGAGGGTGTGCCCGCAGACCACATCCTCTGCGGCAACGGCGCGGCAGACCTCATCTTCCGGCTGGTATGGGCCAAAAAGCCCCGCCGGGCGCTGGTCACCGCCCCCACGTTTGCCGAATATGCCGCCGCGCTCGAAACCGTCGGCTGCACGGTGGAGCGCTTCATCTTGCAGGCGGCAGATGATTTTGCGGTGCCGGAAGCATTCCTCTCCGCCATCGACGACCGGGTGGACCTCGTCTTCCTCTGTCAGCCCAACAACCCCACCGGCCAGCTCACCCCGCCGGACTTCGTGGCCCGCATCCTGCAGCGCTGCACCGCCTGCGGGGCGCTGCTCGTGCTGGACGAATGTTTCCTCGATTTTCTGCCCGACCATGCGCAGCTGACCGCAAAGCCGCTGCTGGGCAGCGGCGATCTTCTGATCCTGAAAGCCTTCACCAAGCTTTACGGCATGGCAGGCGTCCGGCTGGGGTACGCTCTGAGCGCGGACACGGCCCTGCTGGACGCCATGCAGCACACCGGCCAGCCCTGGGCTGTTTCCAGCCTGGCGCAGGCAGCGGGGCTGGCCGCGCTGGACGAGACCGCCTACGTGGAGCAGGTCCGCGCCCTCATCGCGGCGCAGCGGCCCCTGCTGGCCTCCGGCCTGCGGGCTCTGGGGCTGCGGGTGCTGGACGGGCGCGCCAATTATCTGTTGTTCCAAGGCCCCGAAACTCTGGGCGAGACCCTGCGGCAGAAGGGCGTTGTCCTGCGCAGCTGCGGCAATTATCCGGGCCTTGATGCCAGCTGGTACCGCACCGCCGTGCGCACAGCGGCGGAAAATGAGCAGCTGCTCCAGACCCTTTCGGAGGTGTTTTCATGAGCAAAGCCCGGTGCATTATGGTGCAGGGCACCATGAGCGGTGCGGGCAAAAGCCTGCTGTGCGCGGCGCTGTGCCGCATCTTTGCGCAGGATGGCTACCGCGTGGCCCCTTTCAAAAGCCAGAACATGGCCCTGAACAGCTTCGTCACCCGCAACGGTGCAGAGATGGGCCGTGCTCAGGTGGTGCAGGCACAGGCTGCAGGCGTGGAGCCGGATGTGCGCATGAACCCCATCCTGCTCAAGCCCAGCAGCGATGTGGGCAGTCAGGTGATCGTGAACGGCAAGGCCCGGGGCCAGATGTCCGCCGCCGCCTACTTTAAAATGAAAAAATCGCTCATCCCGGACATCCTCGCCGCCTACAACAGCCTGGCCGAGGATGTGGACATCATCGTGATCGAAGGCGCGGGCAGCCCGGCGGAGATCAACCTGAAAGCCGACGATATCGTGAACATGGGCCTTGCAAAGCTGGTGGATGCGCCGGTGCTGCTGGCGGGCGATATCGACCGCGGCGGCGTATTCGCGCAGCTGTACGGCACCGTGGAGCTGCTGGAAGCCGACGAGCGTGCCCGCATCAGGGGGCTCATCATCAACAAGTTCCGGGGCGATGTGGAGATCCTGCGGCCCGGCCTTGCCATGCTGGAAGAAAAAACGCAGCTGCCCGTGCTGGGCGTAGTGCCGTACCTGCGGGTGGAGATCGAGGACGAGGATTCTCTCTCCGAACGGCTGGACGCCGACAAAGCGGTCAAGCCGCTGGACCTCGCCATCGTCCGGCTGCCCCACATCTCGAACTTCACCGACTTTATCCCGCTGGAACAGCACCCGCTGCTGGGCGTGCGGTATGTACAAAACGCGCGCACCCTCGGCACACCCGACCTGATCCTGCTGCCCGGCACCAAGAACACCATGGACGACCTGCGCTGGCTGCGGCAGTCCGGTCTGGAACCGGCCCTGCTCAAGCTGGCTGCGCGGGGCACCCCGGTCTTCGGCGTGTGCGGCGGCTATCAGATGCTGGGCGAAACGCTGGCCGACCCCATGGGCAGCGAGAGCGGCCGTCCGCAGACCCTGCGCGGGCTGGGTCTGCTGCCCACCCGCACCGTCTTTACTGCGCAGAAACGCCGCACCCAGACCCGCGCCACCGCCACAGCCGGGCCGTTTGCCGGGGCCGCGCTGACGGGCTATGAGATCCACACCGGCCGCACCGAGGTGCAGGGCCTCCCCTTCTGCACCCAGGCCGATGGCCACCCCGAAGGCTGCGTGCAGGACGGTGTATTCGGTACCTACCTGCACGGCCTGTTCGACACCGGCGAATTGACCGAAAAACTGACCGCATTTTTGTGCAAACGGAAGGGCATCCGCCCCGAAAGTGCCGCGCTCATCCCGATGGAGCAATACCGCCAGCAGCAGTTCGACCGGCTGGCCGACGGGGTACGCAGCGCTCTGGATCTGGATGCCCTCTACGCCGCAATGGGCCTGAACGGAAGGAGCCGCACATGACACCGCAGCATCATCTGCCCGCCGACATTGAACGGACGAGCATCTCCATTATCACAAGGGAACTGGACGAGCTGGGCCTGACCCCGCCGCCGGAGACGGCTGCGGTGGTCAAGCGGGTCATCCACACCACCGCGGATTTCGATTACGCCCGGAATCTGCGCTTCACGCCGGGTGCCGTCGCCGCCGGAGTCGCCGCCCTGCGGGCCGGGACGCCCATCGTTACCGACACCAATATGGCGCTGGCGGGCATCACACGGCCCGGCCTTGCCAAAGTGGGCAGCGCGGCGCTCTGCTACATGGCCGACCCGGAGGTCGCCGCTGCCGCCAAGGCCGCCGGGACCACCCGCGCTGTGGCCTCCATGCACCGGGCCGCGCAGGAGCATCCGGGTGCCATCCTGGCCGTCGGCAATGCCCCCACAGCCCTTCTGACCATCGCCGAAGAGATCGAGGCTGGGCTGCGGCCTGCACTGGTCATTGGCGTGCCGGTGGGGTTTGTGAATGTGGTGGAAAGCAAGGAAGTACTGTTTGCCGCCTGCGAGCGATACGGCGTGCCTGCCATCGCTGCCATGGGCCGCAAGGGCGGCAGCAATGTGGCTGCAGCCATCTGCAACGCCCTCATTTACTCTGCCGCCGAAATGCTGGACCCCTCTGCCAGAGGGTGGAAATAGGCTGAAACACGCAAGGCCGCTCCCCTGCACAATGCACGGGAACGGCCTTGTTTGCTGTCCATTCAAAACGCCTCCGGACGGTCTGCGCGCCCTCCCAGTTCCATGGGAGGGGCACACTCCATCCGGAGGCGTCTGTTTTTATTCCACGGTCACGCTCTTGGCCAGATTGCGCGGCTTATCCACGTCACAGCCGCGCAGAACAGCCATATAATAGGCAAACAGCTGCAGCGGCACAATGAGCTGCAGCGGCATGAGCAGGTCGTCGTAATCGTCCAGACGGACGACATAGTCTGCCACACCGTCCGGCACCACGGCGTCTTTCGTCGTGAAGAGCAGGACCTTCGCGCCCCGGCTCTTGGTCTCCTTGGCATTGGAAATGGTCTTTTCGTACACCTGTTTCTGGGTGGCCAGTGCGATCACCGGCACGCCATCGGTGATCAGGCTGATGGTACCATGTTTCAGTTCACCGGCTGCATAGGCATCCGAGTGCACATAGCTGATCTCCTTGAGTTTCAGGCTGCCCTCCAGCGAGAGCGCATAGTCGAACCCGCGCCCAATGAAGAAGCAGCTCTGGGTGTTCACATAGCGGCTGGCAAGGTACTTGATCTGCTCACAATCTGCAAGGCGCGGCTTGATGACCTCGCTGGCGCGGAGAAGCTCTGCGGTCAGGCGGCGGGTCTCGGCCTCGGTCTGGGCACCGCGCGCATAGGCCAGCCGCAGTGCAAACAGATACAGCACGCACATCTGCACCATATACGCCTTGGTGGATGCTACCGCGATCTCCGGCCCGGCGTAGGTGTACATTACATAATCTGCGGCACGTGCAATGGAGCTGCCCACCACATTCACGATGGCCAGCACCGGCACGCCGCGGCTCTTGGCCAGCTTGAGCGCTGCCAACGTGTCGCTGGTCTCGCCGGACTGGCTGATGATGATGACCAGATTGTTCTTTTCCAGAATGGGGTCCCGGTAACGGAACTCGCTGGCAATGTCCACCTCGGCGGGCACACGGGCCAGCGCTTCAATGGCAGATTTGCCCACCATACCGGCATGCATAGCCGTACCGCAGCCCACCAGATGGATGGTGCCGATGCCCCGCAGCTTTTCATCCGACAGCTCCGGGATGCGCAGCACCGGCAGTCCGTCCTCTACACGGGGGCTGACCGTGGCCATAATGGCCGCAGGCTGCTCGTTGATCTCCTTGAGCATAAAGTGGGGATAGCCGCCCTTTTCGGCAGCTTCCATATCCCAATCGGCGGTCAGGACCTCCCGCTCCACCGGCTCGGCGAACTCGTTGTAGAAGCGGATGCCCTCCCGCGTCACGACGGCAAGGTCGCCCTCTTCGAGAACGCTGTACCGGCGGGTATACTTGAGCAGTGCCGGAATATCCGAAGCCACAAAGTTTTCGCCCTCGCCCCAGCCGACGATCAGCGGGCTTTCCCGCTTGACTGCAAAAATGGTGTCCGGGTAATCCCGGAACAGCACGGCCAGCGCATAGCTGCCGCGCACCATGCTCAAAGCCTCGTGGATGGCCTGCAGCGGCTCGCCCTCGTAGCAGCTGTCGATCAACTTTACCAGCACTTCGGTGTCGGTCTCGCTCTCAAAGGTGTAGCCCTTCGCGATGAGCCGCTCCTTCAGGATGCCGTAATTTTCAATGATGCCATTGTGCACAATGCTCACACGCGGGGTCGAATGCGGGTGGCTGTTCACATCGCTGGGCTCGCCATGGGTAGCCCAGCGGGTGTGGCCGATGCCGCAGCCGCTCTCGGCCAGGGCCTGCAATTCCAGCTTTTTGCGCAGCTCGGCCAGGCGGCCCTTGCTCTTGACCACGCGGATGCCGCCGTCCAGCGCAAGCGCCACACCGGCGGAGTCGTACCCGCGATACTCCAGCTTTTCCAGACCATCCAGCAGCACGTCCTGCGCACTGCGCTTACCGACATAACCAACAATGCCACACATACAAAATACCTCCATACCGACAGCCCGGCGCTCAACATGCGCACAGAACAGCTGTCAGCTTCTCTTCCAGTTTATGTTCTTGTATGGCTTTCTTTGAAGGGATCTGTTGCGGTATTGCTGCCGTTTTTTGCCCCTTGCTGCGATCGGTATAGCCTGTTCGACCGGAGAAACATCCGCCGAATCTTTCGATGATTCCTCTCCTCGTCACCCTCGCGGCTGTCACCCGCGTGGCCCGGCGCTTTGTGTCAACAAAAAGTCCACATTCCTTCTTTCGATGCCCTCTCAAGGTCTTCTCTTTGTACAACCTCTCCGTCAATGCTTCGCATTGCCACCTCTCCTGGTAGGAGAGGCCTTGGCAGTCCTTGCAACGTCTCCGGTTTCGGGTCACCTCCCCAGCATCTTATGCAGCCTTGGCTGCCAGACCAGGCGGTAGACCTGCAATAGATTATGAATGGCCCGGTCGTACAGCACAAAGGCAACATTGCCCATGACCAGCGTTGCCAGCGAGACAGCCAGCGCGGTGGTGCGCAGCTCCTGCGAAATGCTGCCTGCCGGCACCAGCAGAAATACCAGCCCGTACATCGCCGCCAGCGCCCCATTGCAGAGCAGCAGCTTGCACACACCCCGCAGCAGCTTCGGGCGGATGCGCTCAAACTTCGGCTTTGCCAGCGGGTAATACCCCAGCAGAAAGACGAAGACGAGAGCCACCTCTTTGTCCGGCACGAACAGCAGGCTGAGCAGGCTCACCGCGCCGTAGGCCGTAAGGGCCATCTTCATGCCGCACTCCATGCAGACCGTAGCGATGAGCAGGCTGGCTGCGGCCGGTGCAATGAACATCAGCACCGGCACCACGGCCCCCAGCAGCATCAGCGCGACGCTCAGCGCCGCCGCCATGCCGCAGTAGGCCATAGCCCAGCTGCTGCGGCCCTTCACGGCAGCTCCCAGCGCACCGGCTGGTTCTCGGCGTCCAGCGGGTCCACCGCATGGCGCAGGCCGAGGATCATGATATTGTCGATGAGCGATTTGTTCAGCTTGACGTCCAGCATCCCGTAGGCGCGGACCAGGTCGTTCGCTGCGGCCAGCGCCTGCCGCCGGGCATTTTCCATGGCGGCATCCTCCTCATGGATGCCATTGACCAGAAACACATTGTACCGGCCCACCTTGCGGTCCTCTTCCACCCGGCTGGCCTTATCCAGCAGATAGAACACCCGCCCGATGCTGCTGCCGATGTAGCGCATGCTCTTGCGCTGGCTGGGGTCGTCGGTGGCAAGGGTGGAATACAGTGCACCGTAAATGTTGCTCATCGGCTCAGCCGCCACGCTGTAGTTCTTGGCGCTCAGGTTCATCTGCACCACGGCCTGGGCCTGTTCCTGCCCAAACAGACGTTCCAGCGCAGGGTTTTCGTTCACCGCCTTCTCGTAGGCGCGGCGCAGGAGAGCGTGATCCACCGCGCGGAACAGCTGGCTCCGGAGCGGCAGCTCGTCCCAGCGGCGGTCCTGCAGCTTATGCCAGCCCATCATCACTTCCACCTGTGCCGCCAGGCGGATGCCCTGGGTCTGGCACATCATCCGCCTGCAGCAGAGCGTACCGGGCAGGCGCTGGTTGACGCAGGTAGCCGACCGGCCGGCCAGACTGTCCGCCAGAAGCGCGAACAGCACACCGTTGTGTTGCAGCAGCCGACAGGAGTAGAACCCGTAGCTGCGGCTCATCTGCCAGCGCACCCCCCGCAGATACCACAGATATGTATTATAATCGCGGATGGTAAGCTCCGGAAGATAGGGTCTCATGCGCCCTTCCATTGCCGTCCTCCCTTTCCAGCAGCCTCGCGCTGCATGTTCTTACAGTAATATAAGTATACCTTTTTTCGGTCTTGGATGCAACTGACGAAATGTAAAAGATTCGCACCTTGTCAGCCCCGGAAAGCAACAGCCGCACCAAACTTTCCCGTTCGGTGCGGCTGTAAAGTATTACTTTTGCTTATTTTTTCTCGAAACGGCCGGTGGAACGCTTGCCGTCAAAGCCCTGTTTGGGCATGGGCTTTGCCTTGTGCTCAAACTTCGGGGCCTCGTAGTACATATACAGCTGGCAGGGGATCATGCCGTTGTACATCTTGCGGCGCTTGTTGGCACGCTTGCCGTAGTGGGTCTCAAAATCCATATCGGCAGTGATCGCATACACGCCTGCACAGGGGTGTGCTTCCATCTGCCGGCCCAGCGTGCGGGCCAGCTTTGCAGCACCTTCAATGGTGCTCATGCGCTCGCCATACGGGGGATTCGTCAGCACGATGGCTTCGGGTCTGGCCTCAAAGGCTGCCACATCAGCCACTTCAAAGTGGCAGCGCTTTTCCACACCGGCCAGCTTTGCATTGGCGTTGGCCAGAGCCACAGCGGCAGGGTCGATATCATAGCCAAAGGCTTCAAAGCCCACATCCAGCTTGGCCTCGGCCAGTGCCTTCTGACGCTGCTCGGCCCAGATGGTTGCCGGCACAAAGCCATAGCGCTCGGCGGCAAAGCGGCGCTTCAGGCCGGGGGCAATGTTCATGGCTTTCTGAGCAGCTTCGATCAGCAGCGTGCCGCTGCCGCAGAAGGGGTCCTCCACCAGACTGTCGCGGCGCACACGGCCAAGGTCTGCAATGGTAGCCGCCAAAGTCTCGCGGATGGGTGCCTCCATGGCGTTGCGGCGGTAGCCGCGCTTGTGCAGGCCGTCGCCGGTGGTGTCCAGCATGATCTCACACTGATCCTTGCGCAGCATGAAGCGGATCTTGTACTCCGCGCCGGTCTCCGGCAGCACAGAGGTGTGGTGCTTTGCCATCAGGCGCTTGACCACAGCTTTTTTGATGATGCTCTGGCAGGCAGGCACACTGGACAGCTGGCTGTTCAGCGAAGAGCCGGTGACCGGAAAGGCTGCGTCTGCGGGCAGCAGCTCCTCCCACGGGATATCGTACACGCCGTCGAACAGGTCATCAAAGGTGGCGGCCCTGTAGCGGGCCAGCAGCAGCATCACGCGCTCCACCGTGCGCAGATTGAGGTTTGCAGCAGCGATCATCTCTGCGCCACCCTCAAAGGTCAGGCGGCCGTCGCTGACCCGGATGTTCTCCGCGCCGATGCGGCGCAGCTCGAAGTTGGCCGTGGACTCGCAGCCGAAGAAGCAGGGCGCGATCAGTTCAAATTTTGCAGGCATTTAGCGTTCCTTTCTTGCGCCGGGGCGCAGTTCACAAAAACAGGCCCGTCCCGGCTGGGGACAGGCCCGATCAGTTCATTGGGTTCAGCGGCCGCGGCGGGAGCGCGGGGCATAACCACCGCCGCGGCGGTTATTGGTCTCGTGATCAAGATCGGCCATCTTCTCTTCGCTCTGGCTCTTGAAGCGGCTCATCATGTCCTCAAAACTCATGTTATCGGAACGGACGGGAGCCTTGGGCTGCCATACACGGGGTGCGCTGTCGCGGGCAGGGCCTCTGCCGCCCTCACGCGGGGGGCGTCCGCCGCCGCGGGAACCACCAAAATGTCCGCCCTCACGCGGGGCACCGCTGCGCGGGCCGCCGGGGCGGGGGCCGCGGTCCGTGCGGGCCGGGCGCGGCAGCAGGCGCTTGATGGACAGCGCGATCTTGCCATCCGGTGCCACCTGAATGACCTGCACCTTCACGGTATCGCCGTCGTGCAGGACGGTGTTGATGTCCTGCACATATTCATTGGACACCTCGGAAATATGGACCATGCCTACACGGCCCTCCGGCAGTGCGACAAAAGCGCCAAACGGCTTTACACCGGTGACGCGGCCCTCGAATACGTTCCCTACCTCAATTGCCAAAACTCAATACTCCTTGCTCTCTTTTTGGGTGGCTGTTCCGGGGCGGGCCGTAGACCCTCCCGGAGGACCCGCCCTCAGTTGCCGGTCACATCCACAAAGATGCGCTCGTTGGGTGCAGCGTAATTGTAAGAATCCCGCGCGACCCACTCGGTGATCTGGTCTGCATCGCCGCTGAGAATGCGCTGCATCTCCTCGTTTTCAGTCTTTTGCTGGGCGATCTGCTCGTTCAGCGTGTCCAGCTCCGCACGTTTGGAGCTGATGGTGACCTGATTGGAAATGTATGCTGCCAGCATACTCAGCAGCAGCAAAAGAAAGAACAGCCGGAACACCGTGCGCAGCACCGTGTTCTTTCTGCGTTTTTTGCGGCTCGGATTCGTCATAACTCAGTGCCCCCTGAAATCAGCAGGCCCGATGCGCCTGTGGTCTTACTTTGATACGTTAGAATTATACAACATCCGCTGTGGTCTTGGCAAGTTCTTTTTTTGTTTTTTTGCGTTCCTTTTTGCGTTCCGGCGTTCTTTGGCACGTTTGGAACGCGCTTTTCGGGCCAGCAGCACCGGCGTGAGGAGCCGCCGGGCTCCTTGCAGCGGAAGCCCCAGCACAAAGAACACACCCCGCACCGGCCCGCGCAGCACACGTTCTGCCGCCCACGCGCCAAAGACGGCCGCCGCCAGCTGATACCACCGCAGCACCCCGCCGAAGCTCAGCGACGCCGCATAGGACTGCAGCCCCAGCAGCAGCGCCCCCACGAGCAGCACGTCCGGCAGAAAGGCCCCCGGCCTTTTTCCGGGAACAGCGCCCTTGCCCCGCCCAGAACGGCCCCCAGCAGAACGCAGGCTGCCGCCTCCCGCCCAATGAGCCCCGCCGGAAGTGCCGGGGCCATCAGCGCAGCAGACGGCGCAGCAGGCCGCCCGGCGTCCGCTCGGCCGTATATTCCAGCGCGTCGATGCGGCCGGTCAGGCGCACCTCCCCGCTCTCCAGGTCGAGGCTGGTCACGTTCAGCTCGGCTCCCGTCAGGTGCAGCACCCCTTTGCCCGTTTCCATCGCGGCGCTGTCGGCATCGCACCGCAGCACCCGCTTCACACCGGTCACCGTCAGTTTGCTGCGGCCTTCCAGGATCAGGTCGTGGGGCGGAGCGGGCGTTTTTTCGGCGGTCTTGTTCATGGCACAACTCCCCTTTTTCTCACTGTATGAAGGGCAGGGTGCTGTTATTCGTTATTTGACTTCCTGTTCCAGATTCCGGAACAGCTCCAAATCGAATACACGTTTCCGTCTTATTCCGAAAGGATCTCGTACATCTCGCGGGCCACATCCTTGGTGCGCGGCTCCACATCCGAGAGCACCTTTACCTTGATGGGCCGGTTGCCGAAGGTCACCTCGATGATGTCGCCCGCCTTGACGGCCTGACTGGCCTTGGCGATCTTGCCGTTGATGAGGATGCGGCCTGCATCGGCCACCTCGTTTGCCACGGTGCGGCGCTTGATCAGACGCGAAACTTTCAGGTATTTGTCCAATCGCATGATCGTATCTTTCCGCCCGTTTCTGCCGGGACCCGCAGGCTCCCGCAGCAAGGGGCTTTTTCTTATTCTGCTCGTGTTCTGCTCGTGCAAAGCCGGCAAACTTTGACGGAGAGGGGTAACAAAAACCGCCGGAACCAGCTGCGGCCCCGGCGGCAAAGATCGAACTTACAGGGTGTCCTTCAGGGACTTGCCGGGCTTGAACACGATGCTGCGGGAAGCGGCAATGGTGATCGACTCACGGGTGCGGGGGTTGATGCCCTGACGCTCGGCGCGCTCACGCATCTCAAAGGTGCCAAAACCGGAAATGGTGATCTTTTCGCCCTCAGACATGGCCTTGCTCAGTGCTTCAAACACAGCATTGACAGCCTGCTCAGCGCTCTTCTTGCTCATCTCAGTGTTCGCAGCAACCTGTGCGATCAGATCGGTCTTCGTCATAGTAGTAAAACCTCCACAAAATTTGTACTCATCATTTTCTATCTATCGGAGCAGGCGTTTCGGCCTGATACCCGTTCGCTCCCGCCTGTGGCGCCAGCAGCTCGTCCCGAAATTGCTTCGAGGCAAAGGTCAGCGCTTCCTCCGCGTCCACACCAGCCAGCCGCATGGCATTGGCCGCAGCAAACAGCAGTTCTCCCGCCCGTGCGGCGGCATCCTCCGGTGCAGCGGCGTCCCAGTTCTGTTCTGCCGCCCGCAGGGCAGCAGCCGCGCATTCCTGGTCCACTGCACCGAGGCCATGGCCTGCGGCGCGCTTCTGCAGCTTCTGGGCACGCATCAAAGCAGGCAGCGTAACCGGCACTGTGCCCAGCTCATCAGCCAGAGTGGTGCGGCCCTTTTCCTTATTTTTGAGCGCATCCCAGCCGTTTATACCCGCATTTTGTGCCGCCGAGGACGCAAAGATGTTCGGATGCCGGAACACCAGCTTCTCGCACACCTCACGGCAAACCTGTTCAAAATCGAACCGGCCCCGCTCCTCCTCCATGACGGCATGGAAGGCTACCTGCATCAGCACATCGCCCAGCTCTTCCCGCAGCATCGCGGGGTCGTCTGCATCCAGGGCTTCCAGTGCCTCATACGTCTCCTCCAGAAAATTTTTCCGGATGGACTGGTGCGTCTGCACCTTGTCCCACGGACAGCCTGTTTCGGGGTCGCGCAGGATGCGGAGGATCTCGATGAGGTCCTCTGCCGTATAATGCTCCCGCTCCGGCCAGTCCAGCATGGGCAAACGCTCCCTTCTGCTCCAAAAGTAGGGCTTTATTGTATCGCAGAATCCGCCATATTTCAAGGGGACAAGCGCATTTTCCGGTTTTTCGCTCCAAATGTTTCCAGATTTTTCACACTTTGGCACAAAAACGGACGGTATCCCGCACGGACACCGCCCGCTTCGGGCTGTTTCAATTTCAGGTCACAGCTGTGCACCGCACTTGTTGCAGAACAGTGCATCGTCCGAGACGGGAGCACCGCACTGCGGGCAGGTCTTCTTTTCCTCCGCAGCAGGCTGTGCGTCGGTGGGGAACTCAATAGTCACACTGTCCGCCGGTGCTTCGGGTTCCGGGGCAGCTTCCGCTGCGGGCGTCCCGATGCTCTCGCGCAGAGCGGCCAGATTTTTTTCGATGGCATCGATCATCTCGATATACTTATCCACCAGCGGCTGGTTTTCTTCCTTGCCCTTGGCCAGACTGTACACCAGTGCGCCCAACTGGCGCTGTGCGCGGGCGAGCTTGGTCTGCTCGTTCACGATCTTTGCCTGCGTCTTGCCGCGCTCGGCCAGATCCATTGCTGCATTTTTGCCTTTTTCGGCATATTCCAGACCCATTTCCTTGATCTTGTTGAAATCCATAAAAGACACCTCTCTCAGCGGAAGGGTACTTCCCCTCCTGTGCTTTCGGATGATGGTTTCATTATAGCGCACTCCACCTCTGATTGCAACGAATTTGCCGCAAGTTTTACAGTTTCGTGCGGATTTGGAAACAGATTTTTCGCATTTACACAAACTCCGGACAGCCCTTCGTCAGTTCGCCTCGCTGCCGTAGAATTCCCGCAGCATGCTGTCCTCCGGCAGCAGCTCCAGCTCCAGCGGTGCCACATGCTCAAAGCGGCGGGCTGTCTCGTCCCACAGCTCGGCATTGTGGCCTTCCAGCGTGAACTGACGGCGCACCACGCCCAGCAGCTTGGAGATCAGGCCCAGCTCGTAGGTAAAGGAGGTATCCAGCAAAAAGTCTGCCGTGGTTTTGAAGCCCTTGATATACCGCGTCTCACCGTCCAGCACGCGGTCCCACATGGCAAGGGTCTTTTCCGGGCTGCGGCCGCGCGCTGCAGCGTCCCGCAGGGTGCGGCGGCACAGGCGGATATCCTGCGTGTTGATGACGCGGCGGCCATCGATGCAGTATTCCTCCCGCAGGCCTGCATAGATGCGGTAGATGTCGTCGCCCTTTACAAGGCCGGTCAGCTCCGGGTTCAGCGCATGGATGCCCTCCACGATGCATACACCGCCCTGCAGGTCGATGGGCTCCACCTCTGCCGAGCGCTTTTCGGCAGAGAAATCGTAGATGGGCAGCACGGTCTTGCCCGTCTCGCTCAGCTCCCGCAGGCACTGCTTGATGAGCGGCAGATCCAGCGTATCGGGGTTCTCGTAGTCCAGCGTGCCGTCCGGCAGGCGCGGATAGAACTCTGCGCCTTTGAAGAAATTATCCAGACTGACCACCTGCGCCGGGGTCCCGCGCTTTTGCAGAGCCTTTGCAACGCAGTGGGCGCTGGTGGTCTTGCCGCTGGCCGACGGGCCGGTGAGCATGACGATCTTTGCACCGGAAAGCTGCACTTTCTGGGCGGCGTAATCTATCCTTTGGGCATAGCTCTGCTCACTCAGGTCGGCAAGTGCCTGCGGGCTGCGGGCTGCCACATTGTACAGATCGATCTCAACCAGACGTTTGGGTACCCAAATCGTGATCATAAAAATCAGCCACTCCTTTTTTGCGTTCCAGCACCTCCGCAAAACGCTGGATATATTCGTTCGGATACTTAAAATTGAAAATGCGCTGCATCCGTTTTCCGCCGTCGGCCACCAGCTTGGTGCTGCCGCCTGCACCGGCGGAGAGGATGGTCTGGACTTCCTCCATGATATAGATGTTGTAATATCCCTCGTGGCCCGGCTTGCACCAGCCCACGTTTTCCAGGTTCTGCAGAGTATTCTTCTGGCGGTAGAGGTAGTAGGGCCGGTAACCCGCCTCGGCCAGCAGATTGCACTTTTCCAGCATGGCGGCGACATCGGCGTAGTCGTTCTCCTTCTGGTCCTCAATGACGATGCGGGAAGCCCGCTTGAGGGTGAGGGTGTGCACGGTGATGTTCTCCGGGTCCAGCGCGATGGCCTGCCGCAGGCTGCGCTCAAAACTTTCCACCGTGTCGCCGGGCAGGCCGGCGATCAGGTCCATGTTGATATCATCATGACCGGCCTTGCGCGCTTCGGCATAGCAGTCCAGAATGTCCTGCGCCGAGTGCTTGCGCCCAATGCCCGCCAGCACCTCGTCCGAGAAGGTCTGCGGATTGATAGAGATGCGTGTAGCGCCGTATTCCTTAATGACCGCCAGCTTTTCGGCATCCGTGCAGTCCGGACGGCCTGCCTCCACCGTATATTCCACGACGCGGGAAAGGTCAAAGCACTGCCGCACGGTGCCCATCAGCTGCCGCAGCTGGTCGGCAGACAGGCTGGTGGGCGTGCCGCCGCCGATGTAGATGTTGCACAGTTTCAGGCCCGCCTTGTCTGCCTGAATGCGGATCTCTTCCACCTCTTTGCACAGGCAGTCCACATAAGGCTGCACCATCTTGCGGTCGCGGTCCAGATTGCAGCTGACAAAGCTGCAGTAGCTGCACCGGGACGGGCAGAACGGGATGCCGATGTACAGGCTGTAGGTCCCGGGTTCATTGCCCACTTTCAAAATCGGCTCCTGCAGGTCGGCAATGGCCTTGGCCATCTGGTATTTCTGCTGGGAGCAGTCGAACCGGTCAAGGAAAAAGTGGTCGATCTCCGCTTCCGTCCAGCCTGCGGCGCGCTTGTCGTGGATGAGCCGCACCGGGCGCACACCGGTCATTTTGCCCCATGGCGGGCGGATGCCGGTCCAATCCCGCAGCAGATCATAGGTCAAGCTGGCAAGAGCAAAGGCTTCGGTCTCGCCGTCCGGCCCCGGCAGCGGGGCGGAGACAGCCTCCTGTCCGCCGTGCTCCCGCACCAGCGCCAGCAGACCGTCCTGCTTCCGCTCGGCCCACACACAGTCCTCCCCAGCTTCGGGCGGAGTCAGGGTGAGCGGTGCCATTGGGTAAAACAAACGCACCAGATGCTCCACTTCGTAGCCGGATGCAAGCCCTGTGATATAGATCTTCATGTGTTCCTGCCTTTTTTATGCGTTCCGCAGTGCGGCTTTGATATAGTAGTTGGTCTCCAGCTCCTCGCCATAGGTCGAGAAATCCCCGTGGCCGGGCAGGAGCTGGGTCTCTTTGGGGATGGGCAGGCCCGCGAACTTGCGCAGGCTCGCCTCCAGCTTGCGGTCGCTGCCGCCTTCGAGGTCGGTGCGGCCGATGCTGCCCTGAAAGACCGTATCGCCCACAAAGAGATACTCGCCGCACAGCAGCACCACGCTGCCCTCGGTGTGGCCGGGGGTGTGCCATGCGGTGAAGGTCAGCTCATCCACCGAAAGGTTGGCCCCCTCTCCATAACCGAAATCGGCGCTCTTCAGGGGGAAGAGCTGGGTCCCGGCGCAGTCGGCGGCTTCGCACCAGATCTTTGCGCCCCACTCGCGGCTCAGCACACCGGCGCTGCCCACATGGTCGTAGTGGCCGTGGGTGCACAGGATGTGCGTCAGCACGGCACCGTGGTCCCGCAGGATCTTATCGTACTCCTGCACCCCGGCCGCCGGGTCGATGATGACCGCATGGCCTGCCTTGGTGAGCAGCAGAAAACTGTTGGTGTAAAACGGCGCAGAGCCGAGAAGATGAAATGCCTGCATGTTATCCCTCTCAATCCTTCTTTTTCCACTCGTCGGTATCGATGATAATGGTGCAGGGTCCTTCGTTCACAAGAGCCACCTGCATGTCCGCGCCAAACTCGCCGTGCTGAACATCCTTCAGGCCCTGTTTGTTCATCTCTGCAAGGAACAGCTCGTAGGCGTCCACTGCAAGCGGGGCTTTGGCTGCGTGGATGAAACTGGGCCGGAAGCCCTTTCGGGTGTCCCCATACAGGGTGAACTGGCTCACCACCAGAGCCGAATAGCCAAGGTCCTTTGCGCTGAGATTCAGCTTGTCGTTCTCATCCTTGAAGATGCGCAGGCCCGCGCATTTATCGGCAAGCTTGGGTACGATGTCCAGCGAGTCGGTGTCGCGGACGCCCAGCAGGATGACAAGGCCGGGGCCGATGGCACGGGGCTCGCCCCCATCGACCCGGACACTGGCCGACGAAACGGCCTGAATGACTGCACGCATGTTTTAGCTCCTTGTCACCTTGAGCACGTCCTTCACCTTGGAAAGTCTTGCGACCACACGGTTGAGGTGCTCGGTATTGTTGATGCCGATGGTCAGGCTGACCATGGCGCAGTTGTTTTCCACCTGACGGGCGTTCACCGCATAGATGGGCACCCGGATATCCGCCAGCGCAGCCAGCACATCCTGCAGCAGCTCGTTGCGGTTCAGCGCGATGATCTCAATGCCGGCCTTATAGCTGTCCCTGACGCTGTCGGCCCAGTACGCCTTGACCCAGCGGGGGGCGTTGGTGGGATCCTTCATGCTGGAAATGGCGTTCACGCAGCTCTGCTTGTGGATGGAAACGCCAAAGCCGCGGGTGATAAAGCCCACGATGGGGTCGCCCGGCAGCGGGCTGCAGCACTTGGCAAACTTGATGGGGGTGTTATCGAAGCCTTCCACCACCACGCCGTCGGTAGCGTGCACACGGCTCAGGTCCACCTTGGGCAGGTCTTCCCCGGCCTTTTCCTCCGAAGCTTTCAGCTTCTGCCACTCCTCCTTGAGCTTGGGCAGGCAGTTGGCAATGGTCATGCCGCCATAGCCGATGGCGGCATAAAGCTCCTCGGCATTGTTCTGGCGCAGGCGGCGGGAACAACTGTTGATAAAATCGTCCAGCTGGTCGTCCGGAATGATGATCATTTCCCTGCGCAGCTCACGGGCCAGTGCATCACGTCCCTGCGTGATATTTTCCTCGCGGCGCATCTTTTTGAACCAGTTTCGGATCTTACTCTTCGCTTCGCTGGTGCGCACGATCTTGAGCCAGTCGCGGCTGGGGCCTTTGTCCGCCGGGCCAAGGATCACTTCGATGATCTCGCCGGTGGAAACGATGTGGTCGATGGGCACCATGCGGTTGTTCACCTTGCAGCCCACCATGCGGTTGCCCACCGCCGAATGGATCGCATAGGCAAAATCGATGCAGGTAGCGCCGGTGGGCAGGTTGATGACATCGCCCTTGGGGGTAAAGGCAAACACTTCCTCCGGCAGCAGGTCGCTCTTGAGGTCGTGCAGCAGATTGCCGGAATCCTCGCTGACGCGCTGGTTTTCCAACAACTGGCTCACCCATGCCAGACGTTCGTCCAGCTTGTCGTGGCCATCCAGACCTTCTTTATACTTCCAGTGAGCCGCAACGCCGTACTCGGCCTGCTCGTCCATCTTGCGGGTGCGGATCTGCACCTCAAAGGGGATGCCCTCGTGGCCGATGACGGTGGTGTGCAGGCTCTGGTAGCCATTGGGCTTGGGAGTGGAGATATAGTCCTTGAAGCGGTTGGGCAGCGGATGGTACATATCGTGGATGAGGCCCAGAGTGCTGTAGCACTCGGCCAGCGTATCCAGAATGACACGCACCGCATAGATATCGTAGATCTCATCAAAGGACTTGTTCTGCATGATGGTCTTGCGATAGATGCCGTAAATGCTCTTGACGCGGCGCTTGATGGTAGCGCCCTCAATGCCGCTTTCGGCCAGCCGCCGCTCGATCACACCGGACACCTTTGCAAGGAACTCCTCGCCTGCACGCTCACTGAGCATCCGGCTGATCTCCTCGTAGCCCACAGGGTCAAGGTAATGCAGACTGCGGTCTTCCAGCTCTTCCTTCACGTTCAGGATGCCCAGACGGTTGGCGATGGGGGCATACACCTCCATGGTCTCGCGGGCTTTATCGCGGCGCTTCTGTTCCGGCCATGCATCACCGGTGCGCATGTTGTGCAGCCGGTCGCACAGCTTAATGATCATCACGCGCACATCGCGGCTCATGGCCAGCAGCATCTTGCGCAGGTTTTCAGCCTGCAGTTCCTCAATGTTAGAGAACTGGATCTTGGTCAGCTTGGTCACGCCGTCCACCAGCAGGGCAACTTCCTCGCCAAAGGCGGCTTTCAGGTCGTCCAGTGTAGTGGGAGTGTCCTCCACCACATCGTGCAGCAGGGCCGCAGCAATGCTCTCGGAGTCCATGCCAAGGTCCAGCACCAGCCGTGCCACAGCCAGCGGGTGGCAGATATACGGCTCACCGCTGCGGCGGCACACCCCCTTGTGGGCAGTGTTGGCAAGGTCATATGCCTTTTCGATCATCTCCATATTGTAGGAGCGGCCGCTGGCCTTGATGGCCTCACACAGCTTTTCCCAGGTAACGATCTCCGGCCGCACCTCACTGGGCAGCGCCCCTTCGGGGGCATTGGCAGGCAGAGCCGTGGCTGCGACCGTCGCCACTTCCGGCGGGTTGCTCACAGCCTGATGCAGGTGTGTTTTTGCGGAATAGGAATCCTCCGGCTTGACCGGGTCCAGCATACTTTTTCCCTCTGGCATTTACTCTTCCTCCAGACATTTCAAGATCGGTGCGTCGGCAAGATTCTTCTTGCCCTGTGCGGGCACCAGTTCCCAGAACTTTGCCCCGCCGCATTCCTGCACCGCGATGAGCCCCACCTGTTCGAGGGCAGTGAGCGCGACCAGGATCTTGCCGGTGTTCTGCTCCCCCAGTTTTGCGCACAGCGGCTGCAGATCTTCTGCGTGCCAGCGGCGCGCCTGCAGCTCACGGTACACTGTGACGATATCGCTCCGCTTGGGCGCCACGGCTGCTTTCTGTTCCGCCGTGAGCGGGGTGCCGCGCCGGAGCGCCTGCACCAGCGCCGTCTGCTCGGCGGCCGCATTGCCCAGCCCTGCCGGATGCAGGTCCAGAATGCGGCCCGAAAGCTGTGCGCCCCGGGGCGAATCGTAGACCGAAAGGTTCAGCGCAGCATCCACCACATCGCCCATGGCATAGGGCAGCTGTTCCGGCGGCATACCGAACCACACGGCATACACGCTGGCATTGCCCTGCCGCAGGCGCAGGCGGCTGTGCCTGCCCTCCGATACCGGGTAGATGCCGTCGATAACGGCCTTTTCCAGCACAAAAACGGGAGTGGGGTTCTCGGCTCCATAGGGAGCCAGCTGTTCCAGCCGCCGGACCGACTCCACGGTGATGCGGTCCAGATGGATGGGCAGGTCGCACTCCAGCGGGGTGGTATGCAGCACCGGGCATTCCCGTGCTGCCCAGTCGTTCAGGCGGCGGCGCAGAGCGGGCAGATTTTCTTCCCGCACCGAAAGGCCCGCAGCCATGGCATGGCCGCCGTAGCGGAGCAGGAGATCCTCGCACGAGGCGATGCAGGCATGCAAATTGAAGCCCTGCACGCTGCGTCCGCTGCCCTTGCATTCGCCGTGCTCATCCACCGAGACGACGATGACGGGGCGGCCGGTCTTTTCCACCAGCCGGGATGCCACGATGCCAATGACACCGGGGTGCCAATCGCGGCCCCAGATGAGGATGACCCGGTCTTCGAGGATGGCGGGTTCCGCATCCAGCTGCTCCTGCGCAGCCCGGACGATCTCCTGCTCGGTCTCCTGCCGGGCCACATTGATCTCGTTCAGTTTATGGGCCAGCTCCTCGGCGCGCTCCTCCTCCTCGCAGAGGACGAGCTGCAGCGCGGTGACGGCGTTGTCCATGCGGCCAGCCGCATTGATGCGGGGCGCAATGGCGTAGCTGACGTTCTCGGCCGTGATGGGCCTGCCCGCCAGACCGACCTCTTCCAGCAGGGCCGAAAAGCCCGGCCGGTCGGTCTGCTGCAGCAGTTTCAGGCCCGCCTTGACAAGGGTGCGGTTTTCGCCGGTAAGCGGCATCACGTCCGCCACAGTACCCACAGCGGCAAGGTCGCCGCAGTAGTCCAGCATTTCTTCCGGCGGGCAGCCATCCAGTGCGGCACACAGCTTGAACGCCACGCCCGCACCGCACAGGCCCTTGAAAGGGCTGTGATCGTCGGCGCGGCGGGGGTCCACGACGGCCACTGCGTGGGGCAGGGTGTCGTGGGGCAGGTGGTGGTCCGTCACGATGAGGTCTACGCCCAGCGAAGCCGCAAAGTCGGCTTCTTCCACAGCAGAAATGCCGTTATCCACCGTCACGATCAGCTTGCAGCCCTTATCGTGGATGGACTGCACGGCGTTTTTCGAAAGGCCGTAGCCGTCACCCTCGCGGCTGGGCAGCATACATTTTACGGTAGCCCCCATGCCCTTGAGATGCTGGTACAGCAGGGCCGTGGCCGTCACGCCGTCCACGTCATAATCGCCGTAAACAACGATGGTCTGTTCTTTGTCGATGGCTTCGAGGATGCGGGCACAGGCTTTGTCCATGTCCGTCAGGAGCATGGGGTCGCTCAGCTCTTCCTCGCCCGCCAGCAGCGTCAGCGCCTCGGCGGGGTCGGTGATGCCGCGCGCGGCCAGGACGCCCGCCAGCAGGCCCGCTTCCTTCTGCTGCGCCGCCAGCGTGGCGGCGTATTTCTGCTCGCTCCAGGGCTCGTCGTCCAGAGCGTTCTGCTCCAGTTCTTCGGTGTTCTGTTCCGCAATGGCGGCGGTCAGCTCCTTGAGGGCGGTGCGGTCAAATTCTTTTAAGGTCCATGCCCGGCAGGTCATCGCAATCCCTCCCCGGTCAGGCCGTCGTTGGCCAGCATTCCCTGCAATGCCGCGATCTCGCTGGAGACATCCAGCGCCACATCGCTCAGCAGATTATCGTAGAGGTTGTCATACGCCTGGTTGAGCGTATGCAGGATGCCCGCGATATCGCGGCGGATGGTCTCGGCGTTTTCGCCCTGCTGGCCCTGCACATCGTTGTAGGTGTGCAGCAGCTTGAGGGTAGTGGGGATATAGTATTCCGCAAAGCGGCGGGCCTTGGGCAGGCTTTCCGGGTGTGCTTCCAGCCAGTCACAGATGGCCTCGGTGGTCTTCTGCATGTGGGCCAGTTCCTCCACACCCTGTGCATCCTGCATGAGCTGCTGCTCCTGCGCCAGCACTTTGGCGAAGCGGCGGGTCGTTTCGAGGTTGAGCGGGGTCTCCTGGGGTTCCGCCCGCGGTTCGGCCTTGGGTTCCGGCTCTGCCTGCACGGCGGCTCTGGCCTCCTGCGCGGCGCGGTAATCCTCCGCCGTCAGATAGAGTGTTTCCGTTTTTTCATCCAGCCATCCGTTCAGCCAGCCTTTGCGGATGTATTTTTGCAGCTTCTTCAGCATTTTTTTCCGGTTCTGGTGGACGAGGTCAGCCAGCATCCGGACCGAAAGGCCCTTGTGGTAGTCGGTGGTGTCCGCAAGATCGGCGAACTGCCCCAGCTGCTTTCCGGCTTTCACCCAGGCGGAACCACAGGCCGTCATCCAGCCAAAGCCCGCCGTGGCAAGGCCCAGCACGCTGCCGACGATGCCCAGCGCGTTGTAGGCGGTGTTCATGAAGGTGTTCGTGCCCGTCATCAGCACACTGCCGTCCTCCGTAGCCGTCATCACAACGTCCGGCGACACAACGCCCAGCCCGATGAGGCAGCCCAGCGTCCCCAGCCCGAAGATCACCATGAAGGTGATTCCCACGGCCAGCAGGGCTGCACCGCCGTTCTGGCGCTTTTTGCCGTCTGCACGCAGCAGGTCTACGGGGGTCTGCTCCCCTTTCAGGCCAAAGATCTGCCTGGCCCACTGGGGCATCCCGCCCGCGTTCCAGGGCCCGGTTTTCTGTGCCTCCTGCTGGGCTTTGTAGTATTCGTTCCGGCTGTTCCGGAGGGCTTTTCCCGCTTCCGCGATACCGAAATTGGCCGCATGGACGGCCGCTTTTCCCACATCCCAGGCCCGGTCGCCGATCTCCATGCCCCGGCCCTCGAAGCCATAGCGGAACGCATCGGACATGGTGTCGCCAAACTCACGCAGCTGGTCTTCCAGTTCCCGCTGCACCTGCTGGCCTTCGGTCTCCTTCATCCTATCGTTTTCACGATCGTTCATCAAATTCTTCTCACCCTTCTGCCGGTGCATACCGGCTGATGATGGCGCGGGCCACCCGCAGGCCATCCACGGCGGCGCTCATGATGCCGCCCGCATATCCGGCACCCTCGCCGCAGGGATACAGACCTGCCAGCTGGGTACATTCAAAATTTTCTTCCCGCTTCAGCCGCACCGGGCTGCTGGTGCGGGTCTCAAGACCCGTAAGGATCGCTTCCGGCGCGGTGTACCCGGCGATCTTTCGTTCATACGCCCGCAGACCGGCCCGCAGGGTGTCGGCCAGCTCTCCAGGCAGCAAAGCGCCCAGGTCTGCCGCCACGACGCCCCGGTCGTAGGTCGGCTCCACCGTACCGATGTGCAGTTCTCCCCGGCCTTCGAGGAAGCTCCGGACATTTTCCGCCGGGGCCGCATAGGCTCCCCCGGCGCGGCCCGCCTGATAGGCGTTGGCTTCCAGCTCCCGCTGGAACGCGATGGCCCGGCGCGGATCGTCTGCAAAGTCCTTGCCTCCCACGCTCACTACCACGGCCGCGTTGGCATTTTTGCCATTGCGGGCGTGGAAGCTCATGCCGTTGGTCACTACACGGCCTTCCTCGCTGGCCGATGCCACCACCTGCCCGCCGGGGCACATGCAGAAGGTGTAAACGCACCGCTCCCCCACATGCTGGGAGAGCTGATACTCGCCCCGCGGCAGAGCCGGATGCCCGGCAGCCTCGTGATATAAGCTCTTTTCGATCTCACTCTGCAGATGCTCGGCGCGGAAGCCCACGCTGAACGGCTTGCATTCCAGCTGCAGGCCGCCGTCCATCAGCATCCCGAAGGTATCGCGGGCCGAGTGGCCCACCGCGAACACCAGCGCCTCGCACGGGAAGCTGCCCTGCGTGGTCTGGACGCCGACAAGCCTGCCGTCCTTCCGCACAAAGCCGGTCAGGGCCGTGTTGAAATGCACCTCACCGCCCAAAGCTTCGATCTCCTTGCGGATAGAGGTGATCACACCGCGCAGCAGGTCGGTGCCCACGTGGGGCTTCTGCTTCCAGGCGATCTCCTCCGGCGCACCGTGCTGCAGGAACACCTCGGTAACAAAGCCGCACAGCTCATCGCCGATGCGGGTGGTCAGCTTGCCATCCGAAAAGGTACCGGCACCGCCCTCGCCAAATTGAATGTTCGCATTCACATCCAGTTCGCCGGTAGCAGAAAAATGTTCCACCGCCTTTACGCGCTCGTCCAGCGCCGGGCCGCGCTCCAGCACAATGGGCTGATAGCCCTGCCGGGCCAACAGCAGCGCTGCAAACAGGCCCGCCGGGCCAAGCCCGCAGACGATGGGCCGATGGGCCAGCGGCTCGGTGCCGTTCTGGACGGAAAAATCGGTCCTGCTGCGGAGAGCAACGCAGGGCGAGGCCCCTGCAAATGCAGATTCCTCACCCTCGTCCTTGAGCGTTACCGCAACGGTATACACCAGCTTGGGCTGGCCGTGGCGGGCATCCACCGAGAGCTTTGCCACACCGAGATGGGCGGCTTTGCTGCGGGGGATGCGGGCCAGGTGCAGGGCTTTTTCAAATGCCTGCGGCTCCCCAGCGGAAAGGGGGAGCCTGATGTCTCTTACCAAAATCATACGATGATTGCTTTCTTTTTCATTGCAGCCCCCTGCCTATAGCATGGGCGGAGCGGGCTGCGTTTTAGTTGCTCTCGATCTTGCACTGGATGACATAGCTGCCCAGTGCAAAGATCTTGCCGTTGGAGGGCACATACAGGCGGCAGGCAATGTTCTGCTCGCCGGTCGCCACCGAGAAATCCTCGGCATCGATCTCAATGACCACCTGCTCCGGCGTCAGGGCCTCCATCGCGCCCTTGGGGCCGCAGAGCGTTACATTCATCAGGCGTTCGGTCTGCACCGTCAGCTGGTAGGTAGAGGGCAGGTTGACCACCTGCACACACTCGGCGGGCAGATTCAGGGTCTTGGTCTCCAGTTTGGAGGAATCGAAGCTGACCGTTATGGTGGAAATGTTATCCAGCAGGCGGATATCGCTGGGCAGCTCGATGGGCATTTCATAGACCTTGTTCAGCGAGAAGGTGGACAGGTCGATGGTGCCGACGGACAGGGTGGACAGCTTGTCGATCTGGCTGGCCGGGCCCGCCACGTTCAGGGTTTTCTTGCTCAGCGTATAGGTCAGCACCGAGTCGTCAAAATCGCGCGGGGCGTTGATGAAGCTGACGCTGACGGGCAGCGTGGCCATCTTGTAGACCTGCAGCGTGACCTCCACGCTCGACTCTTCCAGCGTGGTGTACGCGAACTCGACTTCGCTGCCACTGTTGGTGTAGAACCGCAGGGCGGTATCGAGGGTGACGGATTCCGTCAGCTCGCCGTTGTGGGTCACCTCGGCGGTGCAGGTGGTCACCTTGTCGATCTCGGTGCTGGGGCCGGAGAGGGTCACGCTCTCCTTCGAAAGCTCCGTCCCATACAAAATATATCCATCGGCAATGGTCAGGTAGTTGGTGGTCACCGTGATGGGGACCGTCTTTTCCTCCACCACATCAAAGACCACGTCCACGCTGTTGTCGCCGCCCTCGATGGAGACGGTGACGCCGTTCAGCAGGCCGTTGGCACCGCGTACCAGCAGGCGCAGGGTCTTTTCGCCGCTGTCGCGCACACCGGACCAGTCCGGGTAGACGACGAAATCGGATGCCGTGAGGCTGCCGATGGCGTAGCCGTCGCCAGAAACTTTCAGGGTGACGTATTTTTCCGGGGCACTGACGATGCTCAGGCCCCGGGAGGTGTAAGCAGCGGAATCGTAGGTATAATCCACCGGCACATTGTAGATGGTGTTGCTGGTGCCGGGCTGGACGATGATGGTGACCACCATCCATGCAACGATGGCACCCACGACGGCCAGCAGCAACCGGATGCGGCGGTCATCCAGGATGCTCTTGCTGTGCTGGATGGCAGGCTTTGTGCCGCTCTTGTTCGGCTCGTTGCTCATGACTGCTCGTCCTCCTCTTTCTGGTTCACCCAGCTCAGCAGGCGCTTGACTCTGCCCTTCCAGCTGTTGTCGGTCTTTTCGGTGGTGGTCTCCTTGGGGATCATCTCATCCACCAGACGGGTATACAGGGTCTGGCGGTCAAAGTGGCGGATCAGCACACCGTTCTTTGCCATGGAGATGATGCCGGTCTCCTCGCTGACCACGATGGCAATTGCATCGGAATTTTCGGCAATGCCAAGGCAGGCGCGGTGACGGGTGCCCATATCCTTGCCAAGATCCAGATTGTTGGAAAGCGGCAGCACACAGCCCGCGGCTTTGATGCGGCCATTCTCAATGATGGCAGCACCATCGTGCAGGGGCGTGCCCTCGTAGAAAATGGTGCCCAGCACTTCCAGATTGACCGCACTGTTCACCGGCGTGCCGGTGCGCACGATCTCCGAAAGGTTCGTGTGGCGTTCCAGCACGATCAGTGCACCGGTCTTGGTCTCAGAAAAGCGCTCTGCCGCATCGCAGATGGCAATGATGGCGCTGCGCCATGCGCCCTTCAGGCTGGGATCGTTGTAGCGGCCTTTGACATTGAACAGCTTGGCGGCCCACTGGTCGGTCTGGCCCATGCGCTCCAGCGCACGGCGGATCTCCGGCTGGAACAGCACCACCAGCGTCAGCAGGCCCACCTGCAGCAGTGAGTTCAGCAGCCATGTAACGGTACGCATGTTCAGCGTTCCTGCCACCAGATAGACGGCCATCACCAGCAGCGCACCCTTGAACAGCTGGCCGGCGCGGGTGCGGTTGACAATGCCCAGCAGCTGGTAAATCAGGAAGGAAATGATGATGATATCCAGCAAATCGACCAGTTTGAAGGTCTGGAAATTTGCAATGATCGCGTTCAGAGTCATGAAAGTTTCTCCTGCTTACAGTGTTTCGATCAGGGCAACAGCGTGGGCGGCAATGCCCAGCCCCTCACCGGTAAAGCCCAGATGTTCCTCGGTGGTGGCCTTTACACTCACGGCATCCACCGGCAGGCCGAAGGCATCGGCCAGCTTTTCGCGCATGGCGGGGATGTAGGGAGCCAGCTTCGGCTTCTGGCAGAGGATGGTGGAGTCGATGTTCTCGACCTTCCAGCCGTTCTCCCGGACGATGCGGGCCACATGGCGGGCCAGCATCAGACTGTCGGCCCCGGCATATTCGGGGTCGGTATCCGGGAAGTGCTTCCCGATGTCGCCCAGAGCCGCTGCGCCCAGTACAGCGTCCATGACGGCGTGGGCCAGCACGTCGGCGTCGGAATGGCCCAGCAGGCCCTTCTCATACGGGATCTCCACGCCGCCCAGGATCAACTTGCGGCCTTCCACCAGACGGTGCACGTCATAACCATGTCCAATGCGCATAGGTTTTCCTTTCTTCTGCTGCGGGCGGGGCAAGTCCTCGCGGGTCGTGATCTTATAATTGGCGTAATCGCCCTGCGTCAGCTGCACGGCGCGGCCGGTCAGCTCGAACAGGCTGCAGTCGTCGGTGACAAGGCGGGCTTTTTCGGCATCCAGCTCTTCCAGCGCAGCAAGGTACTCTGCGCGGTCAAAGCACTGAGGGGTCTGCACCGCATACAGGGTGCTGCGGTCGGGCGTTTCGGCCACCATGCAGGCCTCCGGCACGGTCTTGCCGTCGCCGCGCACAGCCCGCTTGACGGTGTCCTTTACCGGGACCGCCGGGGCCGCGGCCCCGCAGGCCGCTGCGGCGTAGACGGCCGCCTCGATGACGGCTTCGCTCACAAAGGGACGTGCTGCATCGTGGACGGCCACGAGGTCGCCGTGCGCCGCCAGCACGCCGTTTTTTGCGCTCTCGGCGCGGGTGGTGCCGCCCGTTACGATCTGCACAGGCTTTGTGCAGTCTGCTGCCTGCTGCTCCACAAAGGCGCGGTTCTTACCGGCCACCAGCACGATCTCATCCACCAGCGGGCACTCCGCAAAGGCGCGAATGCTCCGCTGGACCACGGTCTCCCCGCCCAAATCAAAGCTGAGTTTGTCGAACCCCATCCGGGTGGAGGAACCTGCGGCCACCAGGACCGCCGTCACACGTTTTTCCACTTCTGACACCTACCCTGTCTTCCGTTTTTCGTGCCTTCCAGAAAGCACAGAATGATACATTGAATATTATAGCGTATTGCCCGGCAAACTGCAACTGCACCGGGCAACAAAAATGGAGCCGTTGAAGAAACTCCCCCAGTCACGGCTTCGCCGCGCCAGCCCCCTCTGGGAGAGGGCCTGAACGCTGCGGTCAGCTATGAAGCCTCCCCCTGTGAGGGAGGTGGCATCGCACAAGCGATGCCGGAAGGAGTCCTGCAACAGCTCCAAAAATCGTTTGCTTTTACTTCAGGATCGGCTCGATGGCAGCAGCCAGAGCATCCTTCTGTGCCTGTGCTTCAGCCAGATCCTTGCCCAGAGTGGTGAAATAGGTCTTGATCTTCGGCTCAGTGCCGGAGGGACGCACCACAACGGTAGCACCGTTTTCCAGTGCGTAGATCAGCACGTTTGCTGCAGGCAGGCCGGTCTCCTCGGGCTTCTTGTAGTCGGTCACCTTGACCACCTTGTGGCCAGCCAGCTCGGCGGGCGGGTTATCACGCAGCTTCTGCATGATGGAAGCCATCTTCTCCATGCCGGTCAGGCCGGGGAACTCGAAGCTGTCCACCTTGTTCAGGTAGCGGCCATACTGTTTATAGATCTCTTCCAGACGCTGCTTGATGGAGGAACCGATGCTGCGGTAGTAAGCGGCCATTTCGCAGATCAGCATGGAACCGATGACGGCATCCTTATCGCGTACATAGGGGCCGGCCAGATAGCCATAGCTCTCCTCGAAGCCAAAGATGAAGCGGTCCACCTCACCGGCAGCTTCCAGATTTGCGATCTGGTCGCCGATCCACTTGAAGCCGGTCAGCACGCTGCGCATTTCCACGCCGTAGTGTGCGGCAATGGCATCGGCCAGCGGAGTGGACACGATGGACTTGACGGCCACCGGGTTTTTGGGCATGGTGCCCTTCTCGATGCGGCCTGCGCAGATGTAATCCAGCAGCAGAGCGCCCATCTCGTTGCCGGATACCAGCTCATAGCTGCCATCCGGGCACTTCATGGCAATGCCCACGCGGTCGGCATCGGGGTCGGTGGCCAGCATCAGATCGGCACCAGTCTTGGTTGCCAGCTCCAGACCCAGCTTCAGAGCCTCGAAAATTTCGGGGTTCGGGTAGGAGCAGGTGGTAAAGTAACCGTTGGGGTACTCCTGCTCGGGCACGATGGTGATATCGGTGATGCCTATATCGTTCAGCACATGAGTGACAGGCACCAGACCGGAACCATTCAGCGGGCTGTACACCAGCTTCAGGCCGGCAGTCTTGCACAGGCCCGGGCGCACCTGACGGGCCTCAATGGCATCATACAGTGCCTTCTTGCAGTCGTCGCCCACAAAGCGGATCAGGCCCTGCTCCACGCCCTCGGCAAAGGAGATGTACTTTGCACCGGTCAGCACATCCGTCTTCTGGATCTCATCGTACACGATGGCAGCAGCATCATCGGTCATCTGGCAGCCATCCGGGCCGTAGGCCTTGTAGCCGTTGTACTTGGCCGGGTTGTGAGAAGCCGTGACCATGATACCAGCATTGCACTGGTAGTAACGGGTAGCAAAGCTCAGTGCAGGCACAGGCATCAGAGCATCGTAAATGCGCACCTTGATACCGTTTGCCGCCAGAACGCCTGCGGCGGTCTTGGCAAAGATATCGCTCTTCAGGCGGCTGTCGTAGCTGATAGCCACAGTCTGGCTGCCGCCCTGAGTCTTGACCCAGTTTGCCAGACCCTGCGTGGCCTGACGCACAACATAGATATTCATACGGTTGGTGCCAGCGCCCAGAACGCCGCGCAGACCAGCGGTGCCAAACTTCAAAGCCACAGCAAAGCGGTCCTTGATCTCGTCATCATTTCCCTCGATCTTGGCCAGCTCCGGCTTCAGATCAGCGTCTTCCAGCTCTGCAGCCATCCAGCGCTTATATTCATCCAAATACATATTACACACACCTTACCTTTATTGTTTTTGCCAAAGGGTAGTTTTTTCAAACCTACTTATACTATAAACGCTTGGCTCGTCTGTGTCAATTCCATATTATGTAAGAAGTTTTGCCAAAGAAATCATACAAATACCACAAATCGCTTTCCAAAATCCGCATTTTGGGGCGTTTGCACCGTGTCCGGCGGCGTCAGCAGACAAAATGGCTGGTGCAGGTCGTCCAGAATCTCCAGCCACTGGCCGGGGCCGATGCCGTTTTCACACAGGTACCGCATCACCCGCATGGCCTGCGGAAAATTCCCCGCCGGGCACAGCACCCGGCTGACCGTGCAGCTCCCGCTCTGTTCCTGTGCCAGTTCCAGCACGATGCCCATCTCGGTGCGTCGGGCAGAGTAATACAGCGTGTGGGCATGCTGCAGCCCTTCCAGCTCCGAATAAGAGCGGACGTACTGACAGAATTCCTTTACGATCATGGTCTTTCCTCCCTCATTTCACACATTGACATTATCAATACCCCAAACTATAATGAAAATCAAGATGATAATCTGTCGAAATTCGAGTTCTGACGATTTCTTAGCCGTTTCTTTGCCAAAAATTGGGAACTTGCCGTCATTCGGTGGTTCCCTGAGGAGGATCTTATGTACTCTGTTCTGAGAAGTTACGGCCTGAATGGCCTGACCGGCTTTGCTGTGGCCGTCGAAGCTGACATCTCCGGCGGGCTGCCTGCATTTTCGCTGGTTGGCCTGCCGGATTCCGCCGTCCGCGAGAGCGGCGACCGCGTCCGTGCCGCCATCAAAAATCTGGGCTTCAAGTTCCCGGACCGGCGCATTACCATCAATCTTGCCCCGGCGGATGTGCGCAAAACCGGCCCGGTGTACGACCTGCCGCTTCTGCTGGCAGTGCTGACCTCCTCCGGCCAGCTGGAAGCCCCGCCGCAGGATACCGCCTTCCTCGGCGAACTGGCGCTGGACGGTGCGCTCCGCCCGGTTTCCGGCGTGCTGCCCATGGCGCTGGCCGCTGCCGCCGACGGCGTCCGGGCCTTGTACGTCCCCGCCGAGAATGCCGCTGAAGCAGCCGAGGCGGGCGGCGACGCGATGAAGGTCTACCCGGCCCGCACCGCGCGGGAGGTGGTGGATGCGCTGCGCGGCCTCTCCCCCATCGCCCCCACAGTGCCCATCCCCTTCGACCCCGCCGAGAGCTGGAACAATGCCCCGGACCTGGCAGACGTCATGGGCCAGCCCCTCGCCCGCCGAGCCATGGTCATCGCCGCCGCAGGCGGGCACAACGTGCTTCTGATCGGCGCACCCGGCACCGGCAAATCCATGCTGGCAAAGCGTCTGCCCGGCATCCTGCCGCCGCTCACCCGTGAGGAAGCCGTGGAGACGACCAAGATCTACTCCATCGCCGGGCAGCTGCCCAAAGGGCGCGGGCTCATCACCCATCGGCCTTTCCGCAGCCCGCACCACTCGGCCAGTGCCGCAGCTCTGGCTGGCGGCGGCGCACAGTTCCGGCCCGGCGAGTGCAGCCTTGCCAACTGCGGTGTGCTGTTTTTAGACGAATTGCCGGAGTTCTCCCGCGAGAGTCTGGAAGTGCTGCGCCAGCCGCTGGAGGACGGCCAGATCACCGTGAGCCGCGCGGCAGGCAGTGCCACCTATCCCAGCCGCTTCCAGCTGGTAGCCGCCATGAACCCCTGTAAGTGCGGCTACTACGGCCACCCCACCCGGCAGTGCACCTGTTCACCCAGTGCCGTGCGGCAGTACCGCAGCCGTGTGTCCGGCCCGCTGCTGGACCGCATCGACCTGTGCGTGGAGATGGACCCCATCGCCTTTGACGAGCTGCACGCCTCCTCCCCTGCCGAGAGCAGTGCCGCGCTGCGCCAGCAGGTGCTGAAGGCCCGCCAGGTCCAATCCCGGCGTTACGCTGCCCCCGGCTTCGAGGGCGTCCGCTGCAACGCCCAGCTCACCGCCGGGCAGGTGCGGCGCGTCTGCCGCATGACCCCCGCCGCCGAGCGGCTGCTGCGTGCCTCCTACGACGCTTTGGGCCTTTCCGCCCGCGCCCATGACCGCATCCTGCGGGTGGCCCGCACGGTGGCCGATCTGGCAGGCAAACAGCTGCTGGATGAGGACTGTGTGCTGGAAGCCCTGCAGTACCGGGCACAGGAAAAAGTCGATCTGACGTTCTAAACGTTGCTGCATTTGCTGCATACAAAAAGGACTGCCACTCAAATGGGTGACAGTCCTTTTGCTTTTCTTACTTGTAAATATCGCCGCGATTTCCCGCATCGGTCACACGGACTGTGATGATTTCTTCTTCCACGGTATACAGAATGCGGTAGTCACCGACACGCAGTCGGTAGAATCCTTCTGAACCCGCCATCGGCTTGATATCCCCTGCAAATGGAAGCTGTGCAAGTGCCTGCATGATTCGCTTTTGCTGTGCAGGCTGTTGTTTGCGAATAAACTTTGCCGCCCACTTTTCCACTACGATGTGATACTTCATAGTGCAATCCCCAGTTCCTGTGCAAGCTCTTCCAGCGGAACCGCATCATGCTTGTGCGGGTCAGGATTCTCCTGGTAGTTTTTCAGGAGCTGCTCACAGTAGGCATCGTCCGCCTGGTCTGTTGTCTCATCTGCTATCAGTCCCTGCACATAGGCCAGCACATAGGCCAGCTTATAATCCGGCAATGCCGCCGTCAGTTCATTCAGTTGTTCCCGAACGCTCATGAAAATCACCTCTTTGCTTCAGTATATCACGGTTCCGCGTCGATTTCAATCAGAATCTCCTCCACGTATCGGGCAGAAAGAACACCAGCATCGGGAAGATTTCCAGACGGCCGGCCAGCATGTCAAAGATCATCACCAGCTTTGCGGGGTTCGTAAAGCTGCCAAAGTTCATCATGGGGCCCACCTGCGCAAGGCCCGGGCCGATGTTGTTCAAAGTAGCTGCAATGGCTGTGAAGTTCGTCACCATATCAAAGCCATCCAGACTGATGAGCAGGAAGGACGCCGCAAAAATGAAGATGTACGCTGCCACATAGACGTTCGTTGCACGAATGGTCTCGTGGTTGAGCAGCTTGCCGTCCATGCGGACGGGGGCCACCACCTGCGGGTGCAGTGCCTGCTTGAGCTCCTTGCCCAAGGTCTTGCCCAGAATGAGGAGGCGGCTCACCTTGATGCCGCCGCCGGTGCTGCCTGCGCAGGCACCAATGAACATGAGCACCACCAGAATTTCTTTGGAGAGAGTGGGCCACAGGTCAAAATCACAGCTGGAAAAACCGGTAGTGGTGATGATGGAACCCACCTGGAACGCCGCCTGCCGCAGCGCCTCGCCGAGGCCGTTGTACATGCTGTAAATGTTGCAGGTGATAATGCCGACTGCCACGGCGATGATGAGGAAATAGGCGCGCACCTCTTCGCTGGCGGCCGCGCGGCGGAACCGGCGCAGCAGCAGCAGGAAGTAAGCATTGAAGTTGACGCCGAACAGGATCATGAAAATGGTCACGACCCACTGGATGTAGGGAGAAAAGCTGGTAAAGCTGTCGTTCTTGAAGCCGAAGCCGCCGGTGCCCGCCGTACCGAAGGCCGTGAGCATGGACTCAAATAGCGGCATGCCGCCCAGCAGCAGGAACACGAACTCGATGACGGTCAGGCCAAAATAAATGCCGTACAGGATCTTTGCGGTAGACTGCACCTTGGGCACCAGCTTATCCACCTGAGGGCCGGGACTTTCCGCCTTCATCAGGTTGACGTGGGAACCGCCGGTCAGGGGCAGCAGCGAGAGCAGGAACACCAGAACGCCCATGCCGCCGATCCAGTGGGTGAAGCTGCGCCAGAACAGGATGCCCTTGGGCAGATCCTCTACCCCGGGCAGGATGCTGGCACCGGTGGTGGTAAAGCCGGACACCGTCTCAAACAGGGCATCCACCGGGTTCGGGATGCAGCCGGTCAGGACAAAGGGCACCGCGCCCACCACACTGATGAGCAGCCAGCAGAGCGCCGTGGTGGCAAAGCCCTCCCGCATATAGAACATCTTGCTTTTAGGCTTGATGCGGTGGAGCAGTGCCCCCAGCGCCGCGCTGAGCGCCGCTGTGAACAGGAAAACGCCCATCACGAACCACTCGCCATAGCACAGGCTGGCCGCTGCGGGCAGCAGCAGCAGCGCACCCTCGATCAGCATGACATAGCCCAGCAGACGGAAAACGATCGCATAATTCATGCCGCGCCTCCGTCAGTCTTCCACGATGTCCCGCAGGTCATGCAGACCATGCTCCAGCGTGACCACGATCACGTTGTCGCCCACCTGGATCTGGTCGCCGCCGCGCGGGATCAGGATCTGATGGCCGCGGGTGATGCAGCACAGCAGCAGATTCTTTTTCAGGTGCAGCTGGCTCAGGGGGACACCGGTGGCAGCGCTCTTCTCGTGGACGGTAAATTCCAGCGCTTCCACGCGGTCGTCCAGAATGCGGTACAGTGTCTTGATGTTGCTGCCCGCTTCGTTCTGCAGTGCACGCACATACTGCACGATGTAATCGCAGGTCATGTACTTGGGGTAGACCACGCTGCCCAGATCCAGACCGGCCAGAATATCATCAAATTCCAGACGGTTGACTTTGGTGACCAGCTTGCCCTTGGAGTGCTTTTTGGCAAACAGGGTCAGCAGCACATTCTCCTCGTCAATGTTGGTCAGGGCCACAAAAGCCTCGGTGGACTCCATGCCCTCCGAGAGTAGGAATTCGCGGTTGGAGCCGTCCTCGTTCAGGATCTGTGCGCCGGGCAGCTGCTCGGCCAGCTCCATGCAGCGGGCAGGGTCGCGCTCCACGATGCGCACACGCACGTGGTTTTCCAGCAGCTCCTGGCTCAGATAGAAGGCGATGGCACCGCCGCCCACGATGAAGGCATTGCGCACCGGGCGCACCGGCAGGTGGATGCGCTGGAAGAACTCGTGGGCCTTTTCCTGTGTTGCAAGGAAGGTGACCTGATCGCCGTTCTGCAGTACAAAGTTACCGTTCGGGATGATCACGCCGCCGCTGCGCTCCACTGCACACACCAGAATATCGCTCTTCAGGCGGGTGGGGATCTCGCGGATGGCCACGCCATCGAGCTCCTGCGCATCGGTCAGGGTGAACTTGATCAGCCGCACACGGCCGTCTGCAAAGGTGTCGATTTTGCTTGCACCCGGGAAGCGCAGCAGATGGGAGATCTCCTTTGCTGCAGCCATTTCCGGATTGATGATGGCCGAAATGCCGATCTGCTTTTTGATAAAGTCCAGCTCATGACTGTAGGACGGGTTGCGCACACGGGCAATTGCATGGCAGTGGCCCGCCTTTTTGGCAAACATGCAGCACAGCAGGTTCAGCTCATCCGAACCGGTCACGGCAATGAACACATCCGCGTCTTCAATGCCGGCCTCTGCCAGCGTGGTGATCGAGGAACCGTTGCCCACGATGCCCAGCACATCGTAGGACTCGCTCAGGTGCTCCACGCGGGCCTTGTTCGTGTCGATGACCGTTACGTTGTGGTCTTCCTCACTGAGCTGCCGCGCCAGCGCGGTACCAACCTTGCCGCCGCCCACCAGAATGATCTTCATAGTCGAAAATTCCTTTCCTTTTCTTCCCCTGTGGGAAGTGTATTGCCAAGCGAAAATACAGATTTAGTATAGCACAGTTCGACGGATAGTTCCACTGTTTATGCGGTTTTCTGAGGTTTTCAAACCGTTCTTGCACTTTGTGTGGAAATGTGGTATAGTCAATTCAACGATTTACTGGAAGGAGGGTGCACCTGAATGGTCGGAACTGCTGCGTGGTTTACTCGAAATCCCGCGTCGTAGATTAAGCGTTTCCGGCTCGAAGTGCGCCCATTTTTAGGGGATATCCCTCTCCATCTGCTGTGTAGCCAGCTCCCCCGAAGGGGAAGCCATTGGCATACCGGGCAGGCCCTGCGGAACACACAGGTCTTTTTTGCGTGAACGTGCGGGTCTTGTCCTCATTGGCAGATAGTTCTTCCAGCAAAGCGTGGAGCATAAATTTTGCGCTGCACAGCTTTGCTGTGCGTTTTTTCTTTTCCAAACGCAGTTTTGATACAACCTCTCCGTCAATGCTTCGCATTGCCACCTCTCCTTGTAGGAGAGGCCTTGGCAGTCCACACCGCGTGTCCGGTTTCGCCAGAGGCTCTCCTACCAGGAGAGCTGTCGAGCGTCAGCGAGACTGAGAGGTTGTACGAAGGATCATCAAAAAGGCGCACTTTCTATTTTGAAATCGATTTGTTCAATAGAAAGGGTGTTCCCATGAACCATCCGCTCAACCTGAAAAGACAGCTCCGTTGTATTTATCTTTCCGATTTCTTCTCCGGCCTGCGCATCACGGATGCGGTCTGGGTGGCCCTGCTGGCCGCGCGGGGCTTCTCACTGCTAGAGATCGGTCTTGCCAAAAGCATCTATTATACGGTCAGTCTGCTGGCCGAGATTCCCAGCGGGATGGCCGCTGACCTGTTCGGCCGTAAGCGCGCCCTCGTCTTGGGCGGTGTCCTGGTCGTGGCCTACAACTTATTGATAGCCTTTGCCCCGAACCTGTTTGTCATCTGCCTTGCTATGGCGTTGAACGCACTGTCCAACGCCCTGTTCTCCGGCACCAGTTCTGCACTGACCTACGACAGCTTGAAGCAAGCGGGCCGCGAACAAGATTACATTCAAGTGTCGGCCAATGAGTACCAGATCACAAATGTTACCAATGCCCTCGGTTCACTGACCAGTCTTCTGCACAAATTTCTGGGCTTTTCCGGATTTTATCTTCTGAGCGCCGCTTTTGAGAGCATTTCTACCCTTGCCATCACACGTTTAGAGGAACCCATCGTCACCGAAACGCAGGCCAGCCGGAAGCAGCATCCTCTGCGGGAGCTGCCCGCCCAATTTGCTCAGCTGATCCAGGACAGCCTGCGGGTTCTCCGCTCCTGCCCGTCAGTCGGGAGACTCATTCTGTCCAGCGCCGTCATCAGCGGCTCCAACTATCTGAGCATCATGTTCTTTCAACAGCGTCTGGTAGAACTGGGATATCCCACTTCGCTGCTGTTTCTTCCGTTACTGTTCAGCAATCTGGCTGCTATGCTGGGTACGGAATGGGGTCGTCGAATCCACTTGCACAGTTTCCGGCGGTTTTATACCCTCTGTGCCCTGCTCTGCGGCATCGGATGCCTCTGCGTGGGTGCCGCGCCTGCACTGGTGGGCATTTTGGGTTGTATGCTGGCCGAAGGCGTATTGGGTGCCTGGCTCCTGCACGAGAACCGACGGATGAACGATGCCATCCCCAGTGACCAGCGGGCCACTCTCATCAGCATGGACAACATAGCCTACAGTCTGCTGATGATTCCCGCCAGCCCGCTCGTGGGTGCAATCGGGGACATTTTCGGGCAGGCCGGAGCTGGACTCGTTCTTCTGGGGCTTGCCGTTGCCCTCAGTGGGCTGATCGTACAAAAGCAGAACTGACACAAAAGGCAGAGCCGGGATTTCTCCCGGCCCTGCCTTTTTTTGATCTCTTAATACCGTTCCACACCATCTTTGGTGACGAGGGCATACACCAGCGGGGCTTCCTCCGGCTTCTCAGGGCCGTATCCAAGGCCGCTGCGGTACTCGGCGGCGGCAGCGTCAAACTTATCGGCTGCGCCGTAGAAGGTAGCCAGACTCTCGCCCTTCTTTACGTAGTCGCCGCGCTTTTTATGCAGGGTGATGCCGGCGGCAAAATCCAGCGGGTCGCCCTTTTTCTGTCGGCCCGCACCCAGCAGTACGCTGGCAGAGCCGATCTTCTCGGCGTCATTGGCCGTGATGTAGCCATCCTGTTCGGCCAGCAGCTCATAGCGGGCAGCGGGCTTCTCGAACCGGTCGTAATCGTCCAGCACGCGGGTATCGCCGCCCTGCGCCGCAAACATCTCCTTGCACTTAGCAAAGGCAGAGCCATCGGCGATCGCCGTCTCGGCCATGGCGCGGCACTCGGCAGGAGTGCCCTTATCGGCCAGCACCAGCATGTTCGCCGCCAGCTGCAGGCAGACCTCGGTCAGGTCGGCGGGGCCATGGCCCTTGAGCACATCCATGCTTTCCATGACTTCCAGACTGTTGCCAATGTTATGGCCCAGCGGGGTGTCCATATCGGTGATCATGGCAGCCACCCGGCGGCCGTGATGGGTGCCAATGGATACCATCAGCTTGGCCAGCTCAATGCTCTGGTCTACCGTTTTCATAAAAGCTCCGGTGCCGGTGGTCACATCCAGCAGGATGGCATCCGAGCCGGAAGCCAGTTTCTTGGACATGATGCTGGATGCGATGAGTGGGATGCAGCTGACGGTTGCGGTCACATCCCGCAGGGCATACATTTTTTTATCTGCAATGGCAATGCCCTCGCTCTGGCCAATGACCGACAGACCGATCCTGTTCACCTGCGCAAAGAACTCCTCCTGTGAGAGGGCAGTTCTGGTGCCGGGCACGCTCTCCATCTTATCGATGGTGCCGCCGGTATGGCCAAGGCCCCGGCCGCTCATCTTGGCGATCTTCACGCCGCAGGCCGCCACGATGGGGGCAATGACCAGCGTGGTCTTGTCACCTACGCCGCCGGTGGAGTGCTTGTCCACCTTGATGCCCGGAATGGGCGAAAGATCCACCATCACACCGCTGTGAGCCATCACATCGGTCAGCTCTGCGGTCTCCTCATCGGTCATGCCGCGCAGATAGACAGCCATCATCCATGCAGCCATCTGGTAATCAGTCACTTCTCCGCTGACATAGCCATTGACGATCTGCTCCAGCTCCTCACGGCTGTGCGTACCGCCGTCACGCTTTTTTGCAATCAGATCATAAACGCGCATCGTATCACGCTCCTCGTTTTTTCAATAGTACGACATTGTAAGATATAGTATAGCAAAATTCCAAACAAAAGCAAGTATCATTCTGTAAACTTTGCCCAATTTCAAGCCAAAAAGGGCGCAGCCGCCCGGAAAAAGCAGCTGCGCCCTTGTTTTGGGAACACAAATCGTCGTTTTAGCGGGATCCCTTGTCGTAGGGGATGCCCTCTGCCTTGGGTGCCATGCTGTTCTTGGAGGTAAACGCCAGAATGATCATGGACGCCACGAACGGCATCATGTTGTAGATGTTGCTGGACCAGTGCAGCTGTGCCAGGAAGGTGGAGTCTGCAATGTTTGCCAGACTCTTGAACACAGCAAAGAACATGGCTGCGCCAAAGATGTTGAAGGGCTTCCACTGGCCAAAGATCATAACAGCCATGGCAAGGAAGCCTGCACCGGCCACGCCCACCTCAAAGTTCCAGGTCTGCACCGGGGGCACGATGTAGGCCATGCCGCCGATCGCGCCCAGTGCACCGGAAATGACAACACCGGCATAGCGCATCTTGTAGACATTGATGCCCACAGAGTCCGCTGCCTGCGGATGCTCGCCGCAGGCACGCAGGCGCAGGCCAAAGCGGGTCTTGTACAGCACCACATAGCTGATGATCAGCAGAATGATGCCCAGCGGCACAAAAATGCTCAGCTCCAGCCCGCCGATGCTGAACAGGAAGGGCCTGTTGGTGTAGTTCAGCTTTGCACTGCCGCTATCGCTGAAATTCTTGGCAAGGACCACCGCGATGGCCGTGGCCAGCAGGTTCAGGGCCGTGCCGCCGATAGTCTGATCCGCCTTCAGGTTGATGGAGGCAAAGGCCAGCAGCAGACTGTACACCATACCGGCCAGTGCCGCCACCAGAACAGAGATCAGCACCACGAGGAATACCGGCATTTCGGCAGGCAGCATGGTCAGGGTGAGAACACCCGCCACACCGCCAATGACCATGATGCCTTCCAGTGCGATGTTGATGATGCCGGAGTGCTCACTGAACATACCGCCCAGTGCCACCAGCATCAGAACGATGCCATACAGCAGCGTATATTTGATCAGAAGCAGCATATCACTTGCCCTCCTTTTCGGTTGCAGATTTTGCAGGAGCAGCAGGCTCTGCGTTCACATTGGTTTTATCGGCATTCTTGAACAGCAGTGCGTGGATCTTGCCGCGGAACAGCATGGAGAATGCACACAGGTAGATGATGATACCGCTGATCAAGTCCGAGATCTCAGTGGGGTAATACTTGGTGGAAAGGAAGGAGCCGCCCACCGAAATATGGGAAATGAAGATTGCCGAGAAAATGGTGCCAATGGGGTTGGAGCTTGCCAGCAGTGCAACGGAAATGCCGTTGAAGCCCATTGTCGGCAGGCTGGTGGAGTTCAGCGGGTTCCACTGGGACACATTGGACAGATAGTACAGGCCCGCACCAAAACCGGCCAGCGCACCGGCAATGGCCATGGAGAGGATGATGTTCTTCTTCTCGTTGATACCGGCGTAGCGGGCAGCGCTCTTGTTCAGGCCGACTGCCTTGAGCTCGTAGCCGAAGGTGGTCTTGTTCAGCACCACCCAGATCAGAACTGCCACTGCTGCCGCCAGGAAGATGGCAATGGTGGTGCTGTTGGTCTGGAACAGCTTGTTCAGGCCGAAATCCGGGATGATGGACTGAGCGTAATCGGCGTTCTTGCTGATGTTGATGGTACGGGTGTTGCGCACATCGTACATGGGGCCGGTGCCGTTCTGGTAAATGAGCTCATTGACCAGATACAGGCCGATCCAGTTGAACATGATGGAGGTAATGACCTCGTTGATGTTGAAGTAGGCCTTGAAGAAGCCGGGGATCGCACCCCAGATGCCGCCCAGAATGGTGGCTGCGATCAGACAGACGAACCACGGCAGCTTGAGCATGATGGCGCAGTACAGAGCGCCGTAAGCGCCCAGCGTATACTGACCCGCCGCACCGATGTTGAACAGGCCGGTCTTGAAGGCAAACGCCACAGACAGACCGGTCATAATGAGGGGAGCCGCATTTGCCAGCTCCTTGCCGACACCGTAGGGTGCGTCATGGAAGCCGCCCTTCAGGATGCGCACAAAGCCGTCGCCCCATGCGTGAGCCGGGTTGATGGCCAGCAGCACCAGAAAACCAACCACAAGGCCGATCAGGATGCACAGCAGAGCAGCCAGCACACTGGTGATGGAGCTGTTCAGACTGCTGTGGGAAAGTTTTTTCTTGTTCATGTGTTATTTGCTCTCCTTTCCCTGCTTGCGTGCGCCTGCCATATACAGGCCCAGCTCCTGCACGGTGGTGGTCTTGGGGTCAAATTCGCCCACGACCTCGCCCTCGTACATCACAAGGATGCGGTCGGACAGGTTCATCACCTCGTCCAGCTCCAGACTGACCAGCAGCACAGCCGTGCCCTTATCGCGCTCGGCCACGATCTGACGGTGGATGTATTCAATTGCACCAACGTCCAGACCGCGGGTTGGCTGGACTGCCACCAAGAGCTTTGGGTCCTTATCGATCTCACGGGCAATGATGGCCTTCTGCTGGTTGCCGCCGGACATGCTGCGCACGGTGGTCAGGCTGCCCTGACCGCTGCGCACATCATACTGCGCGATCAGCTTATCAGAGTATTCGCGCACCTTATCGCTGCGGATAAAGCCGCCCTTCTGGAACTCGGGCTGCCAGTAGCGCTGCAGCACCATGTTGTTTTCCAGACTGTAGTCCAGCACCAAACCGTGCTTGTGACGGTCCTCCGGGATGTGGCTCATGCCGTCCTTGGAACGCTGACGGATGGACTCGTTGGTGATGTCCTTGCCGTCCAGTGTGATCTTGCCGCTGCTGATCTTTTCCAGACCGGTCAGGCCGTAGACGAACTCGGTCTGACCGTTGCCCTCGATACCGGCAAGACAGACGATCTCACCGGCGTGCACCTGAAAAGAGACATTCCGGACTGCATCCTTCTTGTGCTGGGCGCTGTGCATGGTAACGTTTTCCACATCCAGCACCACTTCGCCGGGGTTGGCAGGCTTTTTGTCCACCTGCAGCTGCACATCACGGCCAACCATCATGCGGGAAAGCTCTTCCTTGGTGGTGTCCTTGATGTCCACGGTGCCCATATACTTGCCCTTGCGCAGAACAGTGCAGCGGTCTGCCACCGCCATGATCTCGTTGAGCTTGTGGGTAATGAACAGGATGGACTTGCCTTCCTTCTTGAACCCGCGCATGATCTCCATCAGTTCGTCGATCTCCTGCGGGGTCAGCACTGCGGTAGGCTCGTCGAAGATCAGGATCTCGTTGTCGCGGTACAGCATCTTCAGGATCTCAACACGCTGCTGCATACCAACAGAGATATCGCTGATCAGTGCATCCGGATCCACGCGCAGGCCGTACTTTTCGCTCAGGGCCATCACCTTTTTGCGTGCCTCGGCCTTCTGCAAAAAGCCCATCTTGTTGGGTTCCACCCCCAGAATGATGTTGTCCAGCACGCTGAAGCATTCCACCAGCTTGAAGTGCTGGTGCACCATGCCGATGCCCAGTGCGTTTGCATCATTGGGGTTGCGGATGACAACCTCCTTGCCGTTTTTGCGGATCTGACCAGCTTCCGGTTGGTACAGGCCAAACAGCACGCTCATCAGCGTACTTTTGCCGGCGCCGTTCTCGCCCAGCAGGGCATGTACCTCGCCTTTGCGCAGCTGCAGGGTGATATCGTCGTTTGCCTTGATTCCAGGGAACTCCTTGGTAATGTGGAGCATTTCGATCACAAAATCCTCTGCCAATCTGCTCACTCTCCTTTCGTGTCGTTTCGACACCGATACTATTCTGTCTCTCATTATACCGTATTTTTGCCGGTTTGCACACTTCTTTTTGAATTTTTAAGGATTTGTCCTGTCAAAAGTATGACTTTTGTGCAACCTGAACAGTTTTCTGCGAGACGTTTTTTCCAGAAATTGCAAAAAGAGGCTGCTGCACCCACTCCCTCCGTCACAGCCCCGCCGCGTCTGCTCCCTCTGGGAGGGAGCCTGAACGTGACGGCCCGCAATCAAAGCCTCCCTCATTGAGGGAAGTGGCATTGCGCAAGCAATGCCGGAAAGAGTGATGCAGGCAGCCTCGCAGACTACAGAAAAATTACTGGATGTAGTTGACGGTGGTGAACTCGCTGACGGTGGGCTTGGTAGCGTCGTCGGAGCTGTTATCAACAGTGATCTCGCCGCTCTTGATCTTGCCCTTGACTTCCTCGTACTCGTCGGTGGTGAAGGACTCGAAGTTCCAGCTGTCTGCATCGGTGGGCAGGCCGATATAATCGCCGTCCTCCAGACCGAAGTTGCCGTTGGTGGCAGCGATCTCGCTCCACTCGCCGCCCTCGATGTCGGTCAGAGCAGTCTCGACCGCAGCGGACAGGCCCTTCATAGCAGAGGTGATGAACGGGTTATAAGCGTAGGTGCCATCTGCAACGCCGTTTGCACCGATGTAGTTCTGGTCAACGTCAACGCCGATGACGTAGCCATTGTTCTTCAGAGCAGCCTCAACAGCGGAGGTGTAGATGCCGCCGCAGGCAAAGACGACCTGAGTGCCGTTGGAGTACCAGCCCTCCATACGGGAGGTGATGTTTGCATCGCCGTAGAACTGGCCGCCATAGAAGTAGTTGATCTCGATGTTCTGACCCAGCTCAGCAGCAGCAGCGTCAGCGCCCTGCACGAAGCCGTAGCCGTAACGGATAACAGCGGGAACAGCCATGCCGCCCAGGAAGCCCAGCTTGGTCTTGCCGTCCTTTGCGATGGCGTAGCCTGCCAGATAGCCTGCCTGCTCCTCCTTGAAGGTGATGCAGTAGCAGTTAGCAGGGATAGCGTCGGTGCCGATATCGCCCTGAGTCACATCGATGGCGATGAACTTGACATCGGGATACTGGTCAGCAGCCCATGCCAGAGAAGCGCCGTACAGGTAGCCGACGCAGACGATCACATCAGCGCCGTCGTTGACAGCCTGACGGATCATGGTCTCGCGGTCCTCATCGGAAGCGTCAGCCTCGGGAATGTAGTACTGGCAGTCATCGCCCATGTAGCCGGAAACAGCAGTCCAGCATGCCTGGTTGAAGCTCTCATCATCGATCGTGCCAGTATCGCAGGTCAGAGCGACCTTCGTGATCTTACCAGCAGCCTCAGAGCCAGCAGATGCTGCGGAAGAAGCAGCAGCGGAAGAAGCGGTGCTGGTGGAAGAAGCGGAAGAACCACCGCAAGCGGTCAGAGCAGCGGCAGCGGCAGCGGCACCAGCCACAGCCAGGAAATTACGACGAGAAATCATCATAATCAAACTCTCCTTTTATGTGATTTGAAAACTTTCGTTTTACGTTCCAAATGTGCACACTGGCACATTTATTGAACCAAGTATAGCCGGGATCTGTGACGAAAGCAAGGAATTTCTGATTACAAAATATTTACAGATTTTTTGTAAAATTCGCGTAAAAGTCTTGCTTTTTGTCCAATTTTGCGCTTTTCCTGCCCGGTCTGCGGCCTCATTCCTCCACCGCTTTGTTGCCCGCCACATTGGAGGGGCCAAAGCCGAAGGGCAGCAGTTCGTCCATGCTGCGCTCGATAAAGTCTTCCGGTGTCTTTGCCATGATAACGTTCAGTTCCGGCCCGCCGAATTCAAACAGAGCCTGGCGGCACACCCCGCAGGGAGAAGTGATCTGCTCGTTCACCTCGCCGCGGCGGGCCCCCACGACGGCAATGTCGGTGAACCGGGTCACGCCCTCACTCACTGCCTTGAACAGAGCCGTGCGCTCTGCACAGCTGGTGGGGGTAAAGGCAGCGTTCTCCACGTTGCAGCCGGTGAAGACGCGGCCGTCCTCCGCCCGCAGCGCCGCGCCGACCAGAAAGTCCGAATAGGGCGCATAGGCCCCCTCGCGGGCCTTCAGCGCCATGCGGATGAGCTCCTTCTTTTCTTCCAGGGTCAGATTCGTCATGGTGTAGTCCTCCTTTTTATCTCAGCGGATAAACAAACATTTCTGCATCCTTCTGCACAAATCCTATTGAGCGGAACATTGCCTGGGACTGTGCATTGAACGAATAGATCTCCGCAAAGCACTCCGGGTAGCCCTTTTCCCGTGCCAGCTCCAAGATCTTTTCTACCACAGCCCGCCCGATGTGCCGGTTCTGGTATGCCTTGCAGATCACAATGGCAATTTCTCCGCTGGTCTGTAAACAAACATCGCCGCAGAGGATTCCTTCATACTCGATGTAAAACAGATCGCCATGGGCGTTCAGATACTCATACATGTTTTTCAGAATGGATAGATCATAAACGCGTTCCTGATTATCCACCTGGTGGCACAGCTCTGCATCCTGATACCACGGAAGCGTAGTCTCGTAGGCTGGGTAATAGGGAACGAGGCGGAGCGATGGGGTGATGGGAATAGTTTTCCTTCCCTGCTTTTCCATTGTCCTTCCTCCTTTTTCATATCAATTAAAGTATACCCCATTCCTTCTTTTCCCGCAAGCGTTCCGTTTTTTTCACATTTTCTGTAATGAAATTTCTTGTATTTTTCATTACAAGTGCTTATAATAGGTTTAAGAAGGAGGCTGAGATATATGGCAAACGCAGTCAACGTGAATTTTCGAATGGACCCGGATCTGAAGCGCAGTATGGAAGAGGTCTGCGCCGAGATGGGCCTTTCCATGACGACCGCTTTCACGATCTTTGCAAAGAAAGTCTCGCGCGAGCACCGCATTCCGTTTGAGGTCTCTGCTGACCCGTTCTACGCAGAGAGCAACATCAATCACCTGCGTCAGATCGTACACGATATTGATACCGGAAAAGCCAAGCTGACCGAACATGACCTGATCGAGGTAGATTAAATGAGACTGCTTTGGGAAGAGGAAGCCTGGGAGGATTACTGTCTTTGGCAGACGCGGGACAAAAAGCTGCTGAAACGGATCAATACTCTATTGAAGGACATCCAGCGGAACACCTATGAGGGTATCGGAAAACCCGAACCGTTGAAGGGCGATCTGAGCGGCTGGTGGAGCCGCCGAATCGACGACACACACCGAATCGTTTATAAAGAGCAGGACGGAAACATCATCATCGCGTCCTGCTTCGGGCATTATGATGACACCTGAAAAGAGGGGCAGCTACCGTGTGGCAGCCGTCCCCCTCTTTCTTTTCAACCCATAATCAGTATTCTGCACCCAGTGCTACCTTCATCATATCGGTAAAGCTCTTCTGGCGCTGTTCTGCCGTGGTGATTTCCGGCGAAACAAAGCTGTCGGAAATGGTCAGCAGGCAGGCAGCGTTCTTGCCCAGCACCTGTGCATTGGCAAACAGGGCAAAGCTCTCCATCTCCACGCACAGGCAGCCGCGCTCGTCGCGCAGCTTTTCCCAGTAGGTGGGCTTTGCATCGGAGGGCTGACGGTAGAACACATCCGAAGAGTGGATGTTTCCCTCGATGAGGGGGATGCCCTGCTTTGCGGCAGAAGCGCGCAGCTTGTCGTTCAGGCTCTGGCTGGGCAGCGTGATGTCCCCTTCAAAGCCGCTCTGCACACGGGCATAGTTGCTTTCACTCACAGCACCGGCGGCCAGCACCACGTCAAACAGCTTGGCCTTGTCGGTATAGCTGCCGGCAGAGCCGATGCGGATGATGTTCTCTACATCGTAGAACTTGAACAGCTCATAGGAATAAATGCCAATGGACGGCATGCCCATGCCGCTGCCCATCACGCTGATGGGACGGCCCTCGTAAGTGCCGGTAAAGCCAAGCATGCCGCGCACGCCGGTCACCTGACGCACATCCTTGAGGAAGGTGTCCGCAATGAATTTTGCACGCAGAGGATCGCCCGGCATCAGGACGGTCTTTGCAAAATCGCCTTTTTCGGCGCCGATGTGGGGAGTTGCCATAGTAATCGTCTCCTTTTCTTTGGTTATGTTATAATGAACCTCTCAGGCATCACGCAGCAGAACGAGAGGTTTTTTCCTTATCTTTTGCCGGGGAAGAAGTTCTGCGGTGCCAGATACGAGCCGCTGCGGCGGATCTCAAAGTGGCAGTGGTTGCCGCTGGAGCGTCCGGTGCTGCCCACATAGCCGATCAGCTGGCCCTGACGGACTCTCTGGCCTGCACTGACGGTCAGCGACAGACAGTGCGCATACACCGTGGTGTAGCCGCTGCCGTGGCTGATGATGATGGAGTAGCCATAACCCGTACCGGCACCGGCCTTGTTGTAGCCGGCCTTGGTCACGGTGCCGCCCGCCGATGCGTAGATGGGCGTACCGGCAGCCGCACAGATATCCACACCCTTGTGGCTGCCGCCGTACCAGCGCGAGCAGTTCCGGTAGCCGGGCACCGGCCAGATGAACTGACCGCTGCCGGTGATGTAGGCGGTCTTGTTCGTCACCTTCTTGGTGCCGACGACCACCTTCTTGGGCACGGCCTCCTTGAGGGTCTGGGTGGAAACGACGGTCTGTTCCAACAGGGTGCCGTTCGCGTCGTAGACGTTTTGCAGCGTCACAAGACGCAGACCGTTCTCGCCCTCCTGCAAGGTTTTGGTCGTGCCCTTGGTATATTCGTTCGACTGGGTGGTCTCGGTGGTATAGGGGATCTCCTCCTGCCAGGTCTCCACCTTGGTGATGCGCACTTCCAGCGTAGCTTCCTGCTTGGTCACGATGAGGGTGTCGCCCTCCTGGATGTTGGAGCCTTCGGTCAGAGCTGCGCCCTTGAAGTTCGGATTCAGCGCACACAGCTCACGGAAGGTGAGGTCGTTTTTCTGGGCGATGGACCACAGGGTATCGCCGGTCTGGACCGTGTAGGTCTTCTCCTGCTGGCGGACGCCGGAGATCATATCCTCGATGGAATTGTCGTCCTCGAAGCTGTCGTTGAAGTAGATGCCGTCTTCGAGCAGAACGGTCTTGTTGAAGCCGACGGTGACGTTCCCGTCGTTCTTGTACTCTTCCTCGTAGGGGGCCAGCAGGCTGTTCAGGTAGCTGCGCAGAGCGTCGCCGTCTGCGCACACGGCCGTCAGCTCACCATCCAGATACAGGGCCGTGCCCTCGCTGATCTCGTCGCTGGCGCTCTTCAGGATCGCGTCGGCGGTCTCGCTCTCGTCCATGACCTGATGCGCCACCGTGATGGTATAGCTCGGCTCGATGGTCCAGTCGGTCTTGTCCGTACCGGCGTAATTGATACGCTCCATCACGTCCTCACGGGCAAGGTTGAAGACTTCTTCGTTGGCCACATAGCCGACGGTCTTCCCGTTGACCTGAACCGCCAAGGCATAGGGCTGCTGGATGGTGCGGTCAAACACCGTCACGAACACCGCCAGCATACACACCGGCAGGATGTACATGGCCATCCGGGGCAGCAGCCGAAGGTTGCGCCGGATGCCGCTGGTGAGATAATGGACGCTGGCTTTGACGGCCGTGCCGAAGCCTTTCTCCTTCCGGACCGCGCGGGCATGCACCAGCAGTGCCCCCATGCCCCGGAAAAAGAGGATCACCGGGCCGAACAGGTCCCGGAACATCTGGGCAGCGCCGGGGAACGCCAGCGCTGCCAGCTCATAGAACACATTGCGGATGCCGTGCGCCAGCCACCGCGCGACGGCGGAGATATTCCGGCACGTGCGCACCACAGCATATTCGGCGGCAAAGCCCAACGCATACAGGGTCTCGCCCACCCGCAGCACCAAAGCGCTCCCCCGCAGCTTCTGCGAAAGGTCGTTCATGCGGCGCTGCGTCTTCCGGCGGAAGCGGTGTTTCTGCAGCAGCCGGCTGCACTGGAGCTGTGCCCAGAGGGACCGCAGCGTCCGCTTGTGCTTCACCGGCGGTGCTGACGGAACCTCCTGCATCGGCTCCTTTGTCTTTTCATCAATCAAAAGGGGTTGCTCCTTCCTGACTGTAAGGATCAAAAATCACAAATTTATTTCAATTATACACGCCGTCCGCGCTGAAACAAGGTCCCTCACAAAAATTGGGCAGACCTTTCACGGACTTTTCACTTAGTTTTCATATTTCCAGGGGGTCTTCCCCGAAAAGTGCCCGCAGATCGGGCGGGAGCGGGCTTTTCACGGTGACGGCCCGGCTCTGTTCCAGAGGCGGCACCGTGATGCGGATGCCCTCCGGCGTCATCTCGTATTCCGGCACCCGGAAGCTCTGCCTTGCACAGTGCAGCGCCTGCCGCCCAATGCGCTTCCGGCTCCCGCCGTAAAGGTCATCCCCAGCCAGCGGGTGGCCGATGGACGCAAAATGCACCCGGATCTGATGGGTGCGGCCCGTTACCGGCACACAGGCTGCAAGGCTCAGGCCGTTTTCTGCTTTTAATATGGTATACTCGGTACGGCTGGGCTTGCCGTCCGGGGTCACGCAGCGGCCAATGATGCTCTCCGTCTGGCGGCCAATGGGCGCGTCGATCACGCCCGGACCCAGCGGCAGCTCTCCCTCCACAACGGCATAGTAGAGTTTTTCCACATTCCGGGCCAGCAGCGGCGCAGCGTAGGCGTGCTTTGCAGCCAGAACAAGGCCGCTGGTGTCCTTATCGATACGGTTCACCGGGCGGAACACCGGGCTCTCGCCCCGCGCCTCCATCCGGGCCGCATAGCCGTTGGCCAGCGTATCCAGCGGATAGTTCAGGGTGGGGTGCACGGCCAGATGCGGCGGCTTTTCCAGCACCACTGCAAAGGCATCCTCATAGACCACGTTTACCGGGATCTCCGGCTGCGGGGCCACACCGGCCCCGTCAGCAGGCAGCTCGAACCAAATGTCCTGCCCGGCTTCGACCCGGCGGTTCGCCAGGATGGGCTGTCCACCAGCCCAGAAGCCGCTGCCCCGGAACTTGACTGCACGGGCAAGGTCGGTAGAAACGGCACACTGGCGCAGAAAATTGCGCAGCAGCGCGCCGTCAGCTTCGGGCGGCACCGGAAAGATCAGTTTCATCCCTGTGCCACCTCCCCGAAATCTTTACGCCATATATAAATTATTATAACAAATTTTGCCTCCACTTGCAATTCTTGTTTTTTTATGGTATCATGAGGAGCGGAAAACGAGTGGAACATACGGCGGCGGGGCGGCTTTGACCGCTCTGAGGAAAGTCCGGGCCTCACAGAGCACGGTAACTGCTAACGGCAGCCGAGGGTGACCTTAGGGAAAGTGCAACAGAAAACAAACCGCCGCAGCAATGCGGTAAGGATGAAACGGCGAGGTAAGAGCTCACCAGCGCATGGGTGACCATGCGGCTTTGTAAACCCTACCGGAAGCAACGCCTATATGGGACGTACAGCGCTGCTCGCGTGTCCCGAAGGCGGCACGAACCTGTCAGCAATGGCAGGTCTAGACAGATCGTCGTTTAATACAGAACCCGGCTTACGGTCTATCTCGTTTTCCATTTTTCAGTCTTTGATTCCCGCACATTTTTGTGTGGGATTTTTTATTTTTTGTCTTGTCCGCTTTCTCCGTCGGGCAGTGCGAGATGGAGAGAGCGCGGCTGTTTTGTTTTTGTCATTGTTCTTTTACTTCCCGTTTGGGTCTGTTTGTGGTATACTATGTGCACTGCAGGAAATTGCAGTCAACTAAGAAAGACAGGATGTGAAATCCTCCGATGAAAGATGGTTTTTTGAAAGCAGCCGCCCTTTCTCCCGCACTGCGGGTGGCCGACTGCGCCTATAATGTCCGGCAGATCACGGATGCTTTGCACAAAGCTGCAGCCCGCGGCGTAAAGCTGGCCGTGTTCCCCGAGTTCTGCCTGACCGGCTATACCTGCGGCGACCTGTTTCTGCAGCGCACGCTGCAGACCGGTGCACTGGATGCCCTGAGCACCCTGCTTGATGAAACAAAAGCACTGGACGTTGTCACGCTGGTGGGCCTGCCGCTGCTGGTGCACGGCAAGCTGTACAACTGCGCCGCCGTGCTATGCCATGGCCGCATTCTGGGTCTTGTGCCCAAGACCTATTTGCCCAACTACGGCGAGTTCTACGAGAAGCGCCAGTTCACCTCGGGCAGCACCGAGGTGGAGCTGGTGGAGGTGTGTGGTCAGCAGGTGCCCTTTGGCACCTCCCTGCTGTTCCGCTGCCGCCAGATGCCCAGCTTTGTGCTGGGTGTGGAGATCTGCGAGGATCTGTGGAGCGCCCTGCCGCCCTCCACCTTCCACGCGCTGGCCGGTGCGACCGTGATCGCAAATCTTTCCGCCAGCGATGAGACCGTCGGCAAGGCCGAGTACCGCCGGGCGCTGGTGTCCAACCAGTCTGCCCGCCTGCTGTGCGGCTACCTGTATGCTTCCGCCGGGCACGGTGAGAGCACGCAGGACATGGTGTTCGCCGGCCACGACCTGATCGCCGAGAACGGCACCATCCTCTCTGAGAACGCCCCCTTTGACGGCGGCTGTGCTGAGACCGAGATCGACTGCCAGCGCATGGAAGCCGAGCGTGCCCGCAACACCAGTTTTGAGCTGAGCGGCGAGGGCTACCAGACCGTGGAGTTCGATCTGGAACCGGCAGAGACCACGCTGACCCGCTGGATCGATCCCGCGCCCTTTGTGCCCGGCGACCCCAAGCGCCGCGCCGAGCGCTGTGAGCTGATTCTGAAAATGCAGGCCGACGGCCTTGCAAAGCGGCTGGAACACGCCCACGCAAAGACCGCCGTTATCGGCATTTCCGGCGGCTTGGACAGCTGTCTTGCGCTGCTGGTGGCCGTGCGTGCCATGAAGCAGCTGGGCCGCCCCGCCCGGGATGTGCTGGCTGTGACCATGCCCTGCTTTGGCACCACGAAGCGCACCCGCAGCAATGCAGAGATCCTGTGCGATGAGCTGCAGGTCTCCTTTAAAGAGATCGATATCGCCAACACCGTGCACAGCCATTTTGCGGACATCGGTCAGGACGAGAGCGTGCTGGATGTCACCTTTGAAAACGGTCAGGCCCGCGTGCGCACGCTGGAGCTGATGGACACCGCCAACCGCACCGGAGGCCTTGTAGTGGGCACCGGCGACCTTTCGGAGCTGGCGCTGGGCTGGGCCACCTACAACGGCGACCACATGAGCATGTACGGTGTGAACGCCGGTGTGCCCAAAACGCTGGTGCGCCACCTTGTGCGCTACGAAGCCGACATTGCCGCCACCGATGCTCTGCGCACGGTGCTGCTGGATATTCTGGATACGCCCGTCTCCCCGGAGCTGCTGCCTGCCAAGGACGGCGAGATCGCGCAGAAGACCGAGGACCTTGTGGGACCCTACGAGCTGCACGATTTCTACCTGTATCAGGTGCTGCGCTTCGGCTTTGGCCCGGCCAAGATCTTCCGGCTGGCAAAGACTGCATTCGCAGGCCGGCCGGAGTACCCGGACAGCGTGCTGTACAAGTGGCTGCGCAACTTCTACTGGCGGTTCTTTGCCCAACAGTTCAAGCGCAGCTGCCTGCCCGACGGCCCCAAGGTGGGCAGCGTGACCCTTTCGCCCCGCGGCGACTGGCGGATGCCCAGCGATGCGGCGGCAGCGCTCTGGCTGGCCGAACTCGAACAACTGTTTCCGCACAAAGGATGACCCATGAACCAACATTCCAAGCTTTTCGTCAACCTGATCTTTGTTCTGGCCGTGCTGGCCATTGCGGGCGTTCTGTTCGCCCTGCGGGCCGCACACGCCACCGGCAGCACTCTGGAGGCCGAGCTCATTTACGGCGACGCCAACACGGTGCAGAAGTTTTCTCTGGACAACGACGCCACCTATGATGTGGACACCGGTTACTATACCGTCCACATTCAGATCAAGGACGGTGCAGCCCGGTTCGTGGATTCGCCCTGCCCGGATCACATCTGTGAAGGCTTTGGCTGGCTTTCCAACGAAGATCAGACCGCCACCTGCCTGCCCGCTCGCGCCGTGCTGACCATCGCGCCGCTGTCCTGAGGGCACAGTCAAAAGGAGAGTTCCCATGTTCGATGAAAAAGACACCACCCGGCACATCCACCGGGGCGCACGGAAGGACCCGGACCGCACCGTTGAGGTGGACAGCTCCGCATTTTTTGCGCCGGAGACTGCCCAGCCGGTGACGCCGCCGCCCTCCAAAAAGCCGCCCCGGCAGAACAGCTCCCCGGCCCGGCCGCCCCAAAAGCCTGGCAAAAAGAAAGGCTCCGGCTCGAAATTCGGGTCGTTCCTGCTGGTCTTGCAGGCCGTTCTCAGCGTGGCCGCCTTCGTGCAGCTCTGCCGCACCCGGATGCTCCCCGCGCTCTACCTCGTCATCATTGCAGCGCTGCTGGCGCTTTTGTGGCTGCTGGTAAAGCGCTGTCAGGAGTACAGGACCCCCGGCAGAGTCTCCCGCGTCTTCTCGGTCTTCCTGTGCGCGGCGCTGGCCCTCGGCTGCTTCTGGGCCCAGCAGGGCCTTTCTGCCCTGGGCAGCATGACCTCTGGCCTGCTCACCGGTGCCGAGGCCAACAAGATCACCAAGGAGCCGTTTGTGATCTACCTCAGCGGCGTGGACACCCGCGGCGAGCTGACCGAAAATGCCCGCAGCGACGTGAATATCCTTGCTGCCGTGAACCCTGTCACCAAGAGGGTGGCCCTGATCAACACCCCGCGCGACTACTACGTAGACCTTGCCGGCACTGACAGCAAGGATAAACTGACTCACGCCGGTCTGTACGGCGTGGAAACCAGCATGGCCACACTGGGCAATCTGTACGGCGTCAATGTGGACCATTACATCCGCATCAACTTTGCGGGCTTCATCAGCATCATCGATGCGCTGGGCGGCGTGGATGTCTACTCCGATCAGGCGTTCACCTCGGTGGGCAGCCCCGGCTACTATGACCCCACCACCTTTGTGGAGGGCTGGAACCATCTGGACGGCAAGGCCGCTCTGGCCTTTGCCCGTGAGCGTCACGCCTTTGCATCCGGCGATATCCAGCGCGGCATCAACCAGATGAAGGTGATCGATGCCATGCTGAACAAGATCAAGTCCCCTGCCCTGCTGATGGGCTTTTCCAAGATGATGGACGCCGTGTCGGACTGCTTCGTCACCAGCCTGTCGCAGGAGCAGATCTCCGCGCTGGTCCGGATGCAGCTGAGCGACCTCGCCAACTGGGATATCCAGAGCTACTCCGTCACCGGTTCCAGCGGCAAGAGCTCCCAGTGCTACTCTGCCAAGGGACAGAAGCTCTACGTCATGAAACCGGACGAAAGCTCGGTGGCGCAGGCCAAGGAGCTGATTGCCTCCGTGCTGGGCGGTGAGGGCACGGTCAGCGACACCCAGCAGACTCCGGAGAAGACCGAAGTCCACACGCCGACGGCAGACCCCAACGCCGCCGTTTCCGTGCCGGAGACCCCGGCGGACAGCGTCGTCCTGGATGAGCCTGCGGAGAGCGTCCCGGAAGAGACCCCTGCCAGCAGCGAGCAGCCCGCAGAGGCTCCGGCTGAGACCCCTGCCGAAACCCCGGCCGGCAACGAACCGTCGGCCTCCACCGAAGTGCCCGCCGAGGAGCCCCCTGCCGAGAGCAGCAGCTCCACCGAAGCACCGTCCATCTCCCTGCCCACACAGGAGCAGGTCGAGCAGGCCGCCTCCTCGCTCCATCAGGCGGCGTCCACCGTTCTGGATGCCCTGTTCGGTTCCAGCAGCTCCGCAGAATAAGACCCAGTTACAAAAAAAGTCCCGACCAGACCGGTCGGGACTTTTTCTTGTTTCATGTTGGAGCGAATTATTCAGCGGACTCCAGCTCGAAGGTCTTGACGGAGGCGGTGCCGTTGCGGCCAGCCTTGTCGGCGCGCAGATACTGGCGGGTGGTCTCGCCGTTTGCGGTCACGTCTGCCACATACACGGTGTTCTCCTCAGCCTCGATGGGGAACTCCTCAACCATGCCCTTCATGGGCAGGGCGCTCAGGTCGTCGTATGCGCCGTTCAGCTTCCACAGCTTCATGGTGTCGCCGTTGGAGAGGGTGAACTCGCCGTAGCAGTCGGCATCGTAGGTCTTGCCGTTCACTTCGAGGGACTCGGTGCTGACCACGCTGGCGGCGGCAGCCTCGCCGGATGCGGCCTCCGAAGTAGCCACAGAAGAGGCAGCCTCACTGGAAGCAGCAGAGGAAGCGGTGGAGGAAGCGGTGGAAGATGCGGTGCTGGAGCAGCCGGTCACAGCAAAAGCCAGAACAGCAGCGGCCAGTGCCAGACCCATTGCACGATTCAGTTTCATTGTATGATCTCCTTTGTTTGAACCAATCCTTTTTCTGTCCGGAAGCAGGAGCAGTTCTGCTCTTCCCTCACGAACAGGCACAGGGCCTAGTCTACCACAACCCCAACCATACTTCAAGCACCTTTGGCGTTTTTGTTTTCAAACTGTGACTTTTACTTCCGGATCTTCTCCCATACGCTCTGGCCGTCCAGGGTCGAAGCGTCTACACCGAGGTACTCGCAGATGGTCTGGGCGATGGTGCCAAAGCACAGACGGGTGCCAAGGTCAACGCCAGGCTTCACGCCCTTGCCGCAGATCAGGTACGGCACATACTCGCGGGTGTGGTCGGTGGTCTTGGTATAGGACGGGTCGCAGCCATGGTCAGCGGTGACCATGAGGAGATCGCCCTCCCGCATTCCGGGGATGAAGTCGGCCACGAACTTGTCAAACTCGGTGGCAGCGGCAGCATAGCCTGCTACATCGCGGCGGTGGCCGTAGAGCATATCGAAGTCCACCAGATTCACAAAGGCAAGGCCCTCAAAGTCGCGGGTCTGCAGCGCCTTGGTGAAGGCGATGCCATTGGTGTTGCCAGTGGTCTTGATCTTTTCGGTCACACCCTCACCGTCGAAGATGTCAAAGATCTTACCCACAGCGATCACATCCCTGCCAGCATCTTTCAGCAGATCCAGCATGGTAGCGCGGGGCGGCTTGAGGCTCAGGTCGTGGCGATTGGTGGTGCGGTAGAAGGTATCCGCAGTGTGGCCCAGGAAGGGGCGTGCGATCACGCGGCCCACGCCGTACTCGCCCTTGAGCATCTCGCGGGCGATCTCGCAGTAGCGGTACAGCTCATGCACCGGCACCAGCTCTTCGTTGGCGGCCACCTGAAATACACTGTCGGCACTGGTGTAGACGATAAGGGCATTTTCTTTCATGGCCTGCTCGCCGTAATCCTTCAGCACCTGCGTGCCGGAGTAAGGCTTGTTGCACAGCACCTTGTGGCCGGTCTTTTCCTCAAACTCGTGGATCAGCTCATCCGGGAAGCCGTTCGGGAAGGTGGGCAGCGGTTTGGGGCTTACCACACCGGCGATCTCCCAGTGACCAATGGTGGTATCCTTGCCCATGCTCTGCTCCTGCAGGCGGGCAAAGGCCCCTGCCGGGGCAGCGGTCTTCTCCCCTGCCGTCACACCGTCGATGTTAAACAGGCCGAGCTTCTGCAGATTGGGGCAGTGAAAGTTCGGGTGCTTTGCAATGGCACCCAGGGTGTTGGTGCCCTCATCGCCAAAGGCGGCGGCATCCGGCTCTGCGCCAATGCCAAAGCTGTCGAGGACGATCAGAAAAACACGCTTTTCCATATCGTTTTTTCTCCATTTCATTTCCAGAGCGTCCCACCCGAAAGTGAGACTTTTTCTGGTTCCATTATAAGCAGTTCCGCTCCCGGATGCAAGGGCTTTCCGGATGCAGGCATTCCTTACGAAATTTTAACCAATTCTTTGCCAACTCCCTCTTGCCCTATTGTATCCAAGCGTTTATAATATACTATGGTATGGTTTTGAGAACGACCATATTGGCGTCTTTCGCCGCGGCAGGCCCCGAATGCCGGAGCCTGCCAAATGCAGCCGATCGGGCTGCTGCGTTAAGATAGAGAGTAGCATAGAGAAAGTTCGAGGTAATCAACATGAGAAAAACAAAGATCATCTGCACTCTGGGCCCTTCCACCGACAAAGGGGATGTCCTGCGCGAGCTGGTCGCCAACGGCATGAATGTTGCCCGTTTTAATTTTTCCCACGGCTCCTATGAGGAGCACGGCGGCCGCCTGGCCAATCTGAAGGCACTGCGCGAGGAGCTGGGCAAGCCGGTCGCCGCCCTGCTGGACACCAAAGGCCCCGAGATCCGCCTGAAGGACTTCAAGAACGGCACTGAAATGCTGGAAGCCGGCCAGACCTTCACCCTGACCACCCGCGAGGTGGAAGGCACCAAGGAGATCTGCTCCATCACCTATAAGGACCTGCCGCAGGACGTGCAGCCTGGCGGCACCATCATGCTGGACGACGGCCTGATCAAGCTGCAGATCGTCACCGTGAACGACACCGACATCGTGTGCAAGGTGCTGAACAACGGCAAGATCAAGAACAAGAAGGGTGTCAATGTGCCCGGCGTGCATCTGTCCATGCCGTATATGAGCCAGCGCGACCGCGACGATATCATCTTTGGCGCACAGCAGGGCTTTGACTTCATCGCTGCTTCCTTCGTGCGCACCGCACAGGATGTGTACGATATCCGCAACCTGCTCAACGAGTATGATTCCGATATCCGCATCATCGCCAAGATCGAGAACCGTGAGGGCGTGAACAACATCGACAGCATTCTGGCTGCAGCCGATGCTGTCATGGTGGCCCGCGGCGATCTGGGCGTTGAGATCGACTTTACCGAGCTGCCCGGCATTCAGAAGAATATCATCGAGCGCTCCTTCTCCTTTGGCAAGCCCATCGTCACCGCTACCCAGATGCTGGACAGCATGATCGTGAACCCCCGCCCCACCCGCGCCGAGATCTCTGACGTGGCAAATGCCATCTACGACGGCACCTCTGCCATCATGCTTTCCGGCGAGACTGCTGCCCGGTGCTTACCCCGTGGAGGCCCTCAAGACCATGTCTGCCATTGCTGAGCGCACCGAGCAGGAGAATCACTCCCGCTTTGCGCCCCTCGCCGAGAACACCGGCAAGATCAGCGTGAGCGATGCAACTGCACATGCTGCCTGCCTGACCGCCAAGGACGTGAATGCTGCCGCCATCGTCACCGTGTCCGAGTCCGGCAACACCGCCCGTCTGCTGAGCAAGTACCGCCCGGAGCAGCCCATCATCGCCTGCGTGATGAAGGAGCAGGTGCAGCGTCAGCTGGCCCTGAGCTGGGGCATCACCCCGCTGATGATGCCTCTGGCACACAGCACCGATGAGCTGATCGAGATGTCCACCTCTCTGGCCAAGGAGAACGGCTACCTGCACAACGGCGAGCTGGCCGTTGTGACCGCAGGCGTGCCTGTGGGCGTGTCCGGCACCACCAACATGATCAAGATCCACATGGTGGGCAACTGTCTGGCTACCGGTGTGGGCGTTGGCCGCGAGAATGCCGACGTGACCAGCGCCACCGGCAAGGCCTGCGTCTGCCGCACGCTGGAAGAGGTGCGTGCAAAGTTCAAGCCCGGCATGGTTCTGGTGGTGCCCTCCACCAGCAACGAAATGCTGAGTTACGTGCGTGATGCCGCCGCTCTGGTGGTGGAAGAGCCGGGCCTGAACAGCCATGCCGCCATTGCCGGCAAGGCCCTGCTCAAGCCTACCGTTGTGGGTGCCGCCGGTGCTACCAGCCACATCCGCGACGGTCTGATGATCGCTGTAGACTGCGCTCACGGCAGCGTGCAGCGCCTGCAGGCCTGAGAGGTGCACGAGATGGAACGGATCTCAAGTTTCTGCGTGGACCATACCAAACTGGACCGCGGCATGTATCTGAGCCGTCAGGACGGCGATGTTCTCACATGGGACATCCGCATGAAAAGGCCCAATCACGGCGATTACCTGTCCACCGGTGCCGCCCACACGCTGGAGCATCTGTTTGCCACCTATGCACGCAACAGCGCCTTTCAGGACAACGTGATCTACGTTGGCCCCATGGGCTGCCGCACCGGCTTCTATCTGCTCACCCGCGGCCTGACTCCCGCCGAGGCACTGGAGCTGACGGTGGAATCCTTCCGCTTCATGGCTGGCTTTGAGGGCGCTGTGCCCGGGGCCAGCGAAGTGGAGTGCGGCAACTACCGCGATATGGATCTGCCCGCCGCCAAGGCCGAGGCCGCTGCCATGCTGCCGGTGCTGGAAGCACTGACCGCTGACCAGCTGCACTACTAATTTCAATCAAACCAACGACCGGGAAGTCTCTCACCAAAGAGGCTTCCCGGTTTTTTGATAAAAAGATGGATTTTTATGTGCAAATCCTTTATAATGATTTTAGTCTAATTTCCTCTTTTCACGGAGATCCCGATTCTGCGAGGAGCTGACAAGATCACATTGCGGAGGTTCAGGATATGGCAGAATACATTTTGCTGATCGACAGTAACCATGAGGAGGCCGAGGGCTTTGTGCGCGGGCTGGAAGAAGCGACCGCTTCCCCTGGGAAGTCGAGCTTTATCCCAACAACACGACCTACGGTCTGCGCCGCTACCTCAAGTTTTTCACGGTGGCGCTCCATGTGGTCACCCACCCGGCCCGGTATTCCGGCAAGACCCTGCTCTGCTGGCAGCAGTTCTACGGCATCGCCATCGCGTTTTTCTGCCGGTTGTTCCACCTCAAAAAGCGGTTCCGGCTCGTCATCATGACCTTTATCTACAAGCCGCGGTCCGGCTTTGCCGGGAGGCTGTTCGAGCGCTTTGTGCGGTACGCCGTCACTTCCGACGCAGTGGACCGCATCCTGCTGACCACCCGCGCCGAGGCCCCGCGCTACGCCGAGACCTTCGGTCTGCCCCTTTCCCGATTCGGTTTTGCCCACTGCGGCTCGATCCCGCACGACCCCGCCGCCTACGACGACCCGGCACTGAAAGCGCAGGGCTACTATTTTGCCACCGGCCGCAGCAACCGCGACTATGACTTCCTCATCCGGGCGTTCCGGGGCCGCCCGGAAACGCTCTGCATCGCCTGCGATGTCCTCGCCCCCTGCCCGGAACCCAACATCCAGGTCGAACAGAACCTGTTCGGCGAGGCCATGCTGCGCCGGATGCGGAACGCCAGAGCCGTTCTCTTCGCCTTTGAAAACGACCAGGTCGCCTCCGGGCAGCTGACCTTCCTCACGGCCATGGATCTCGGTGTACCCGTCATCGTGACCCAGACACAGGGCCTGACAGACGACTATCTCACCGATGGCGTCACCGGCCTTGTGGTGCCCAAGGAGGAAGCGGCTCTGCACGAGGCGATGGACCGGCTGGCCGCAGACCCTGCCTTTGCCGCCCGGCTCAGCGCCAACGCAGAGCAGGCGTTCCGCACCCGGTTCACCTATTACCATGCCGGCAAAGAAGTCGGCGCACAAGTTTCCGAAAGCGAGGTGGTCTGAATGCCCTGCATCAGCGTGATCGTCCCGACCTACAATGTTCTGCCCTATCTGGACCGCAGCATGACGTCCCTGCTGGGGCAGACCCACCGGGACCTTGATATCCTTCTCATCGACGATGGTGCCACCGACGGCTGCGCCGCCCGCTGCGACGCCTATGCCCGGCAGGACTCGCGCGTTCGGGTCGTCCACCAGCCCAACGGCGGCCTCAGTGCAGCCCGCAACACCGGGCTGGACCATGCAGTCGGCGATTTTGTCGCCTTCCTTGACCCGGATGACTACGCCGACCCCCACATGCTGGAACGGCTTCTGACCACGCTCACCCAGGCACAGGCCGACACCTGCTTCTGCCGCTATTACGATGTCTCCGCCGACGGCAGCGTCCGCCTTGCCCCGGAGGACTATGCGCGTTCCCTCTACACCGGTGCTGCGATCGACCAGCTCCTTCTCGGCATGGTCGGCTCCCGGCCGCACCATCCCCACGACGTGGAGATCGGAATGTCGGTCTGGAAGGGGCTCTACTCCCTGCCCATCCTCCGGGCGCACCACATCCGGTTCCTCTCCGAGCGGGAGTACCTGTCCGAAGATCTGCTGTTCCATCTGGACTATCTTGCCCACGCCGGGGCAGTCGCCATCGTACCGGAGCCTCTCTATTATTACTGCCAGAACCCTGCCTCCCTCACCGGTGTATACCGGGCCGACCGCTTTGCGCGGGAAAAGCGGTTCTACGAGAAGGTTTCGGCAGAGCTTGCCCTGCGCTTCCCGCCCGAAGTCTACCGTCCGCGGCTCGACAAGGCCTTTTTAGGCCGGGTCCGCCGCTGCATCGCGCAGGAGGCCGCACACAACAAAAACAGCCTGCGGAACATCGCGGCCATCTGCCGGGATCCTCTTGTGCAGGCTGTTCTCCGGGAGCTGGATGAGAGCCAGCTGCCCCGGCTCAAGCGGGTGCTCCACTGGGCTATCCAGCACCATTGTGCGCTCTTTTTGTATGGGGCATTCCGGCTCAGATAAGCCCCAGCGCCGCAAATTCCCGCGCAATGCCGTCGTCGGTGACGGCGGGGCAGATGCGGTCACAGAGTTTTTTCAGGTTTTCGGAGCCATTGGCCATGCACACACTGATGCCGACAACATCGGTCATCTGCAGGTCATTATCGCTGTCACCAAAGCCGATGGTATCCGCCAGCGTGCAGCCCAGGTGATTGCAAATGGCCCGGATGCCGCTGCCCTTGTTGAATTTGCGGTTGATGAGCTCTCCGTTCACGATGCCGCCGCCCTCGTCGCCAAGGCGAGATTCGCAGAAGACGAACTGGTCTTCGTACTGCCGCTTCACCTCCGTCAGGCAGGCTTCGTTGGGCGCAATGAAAACGATCTTGTAGACCGGCTCGCCGTGGTATTCCTCGATGGGTCGGATGGTCATCCCGAACTCCATCATCTTCCGCCAGCGCTCGGCCTCGCTGTTGGTCTGACCCGGCTTTTTGGGGAAGAGGTTGGCGAACCGCTCGATCATTTTGATGCCGCCATAAGTATCGTCCCGCACTTCCAGTGTGCACTCGGCCCCGCATGCTTGCAGCGCCGCCCGCAGGCCGCGCACCTGCTCCGGCTCCATGGGGAGGTCCACCAGGACCTTTCCCTCACAGCCCACATAGCCGCCTGCCGAGCAGACGAAGCCGTCGAACCCGTAGTGGAAGAGCGGTGCGGTCATCCGGAGGTTCCGTCCGGTGCAGAGAAAGAGCTTGTGCCCGTTGGCGCGGGCACGGCGGAGGGCCTCCACCGCGCTGTCCGGCACGGTCATCTCACCCGGCGGCAGCAGGGTGCCGTCGATATCCAGAAAGATCAGTTTTTGTTTCATTTTCCCATCCCCATCCAGCGGAAGATCAGGCCCAGCACCAGCATAGCCAGCAGCAGGCCCAGCACCGCGTAATTCGTGCGGGGCGTCCGGCTGCGTCTGCCGCCCCCCTGTTTGCGATTCGTCGTGTTTTTGCGGGCCGTGCCGTTCCGGCTGCCCGAAGTGCGGCCCGCGCTGCCGGAACGCGGTCTGCGGTTGGCCGCAGTGCCCGAACCCGACCCGTTCCGCTGGCTGGCGTTCCGGACTTTTCCGGTGCTGCGCGTCTCCTGTCCCTCCGGCTGCGATGCCCTGGCGACGGGCTTTCTTGCCCCGCAGCGGTCCAGAAATGCCTCCGCCTGCCGATAATACTGCTCCAGCTCACTGGTGCGCAGGGCTGTGCCCGCATAGCCCTCTTCCAGCGCCTCCACGGCTTCGTTGAAGAGGATGGCCGCCTGAGTCCCGGCGGTGCGGTCCGATGCGTGGGCGGCTTCGTTGCGGGCGGTGCGCACAGCATTGCAGGCGCGGCGGGCCGCACCCGGATTGCTGGTATTGCCCAGCAGGTCCAGCGGTTTGGCGGCATCCTTTTCCGGGTCCAGCAGAACCCGCATACAAATGGTGGTATCCAGCTGGCTCCAGCTCGTCTTGCCCGAAAGGTCGGGCATCCGCTCGTAATACTCCGGGCTCTCCTGCTGGCGCTGGGCGATGTGTTCCAGCAGGGCGTTCAGGCTGTGGGCACCGGGCTTTTGCTCCCAGTGCCAGCGCAGCAGGCGGCGGCTGATCTCATCGCAGGCCGTTTTGATTTCAAATGCCACTTGCAGTGTTTCGTCTGGCATAGTATCCTCCCTTGAGAAAACCAAAAACGGAGGAAGCGTTGGGCCTCCTCCGTTCGTTTTTTACATCATGAACTGATAGTACACAAAGCCCCACAGCGCGATGCCGGCGCAGATGATGGCCGTGAGCGGTGGCACCCAGCGGATCAGCGCTTCGGCCACGCCGTCGTGGGCTTCGGTCTGCTCTTCCTCTTCGGCGTCCTCCGGCTCGGCCGGGCGAACGTTCTCCCGCCCTCTGGCCGGGATGACGCGGGTCCCCTCGTCGTCCGCATGGGCCGGGCTGGTTTTGCCGGGAAATGCCGCACGGGTGGAAGCATCCAGCACACGGGTGCTCTCTGCATCCGGCGCGGTCTCCAGCGGCGGCGCAAAGGAAGCAGGCCTGTCCATTTCCTCAGCCGAAGGCCGCAGGGTCGTGCGCGGCGGCATCACGCGGGTGGCCTCCGCATCCGGTTCTGTCCGGGGCGGCACACTGCCCACGATGCGGGTCGGCTCTTCCGGCGGGACCGGGGCAGCGCCCACAACGCGGGTGCGCTCATCCGGCTCCGTCTGCACAGGCCGCACCGGCTCGGCGGCGGGCACAGGCTCCTTCTTTTCCGGCTGCAGCAGGGTGTTCAGCGCGTTCTGCAGCAGGATGCGGTCGCAGCCGCACTCCGAGCAGTACACGGTATCCTCCTCCTTCGGGTGGAAGGCACCGCAGGCGCAGTACCAACCGTTCTCGAAGACCTGGGGCATATACTTGAGGCCCTGACGGTTCATCCGGGCTTCCAGCGCCTTTTGCAGCTCCGGGCTCAGGCGGCGCGGGGCAGGCAGGCGCACGCGCTTGATGCCGTCCAGATGCACCACCCGCTTGCCGTTGTACACGTTGCACAGCGAAACATCCACGCTGGTGATGGCCTTTGCGGTAACGAACACCGCATCGTCCATGCCAAACAGTTCGCCGGGCTTTACTTCCAAGTCACGGTACTCGAACCGGTCCTCGCACAGGATCACGCCGTCCACGCCCTTGCACTTGAAGTGGATCTCCAGCGCGGTCAGGGTCACCTTGGAAATATTCTTGAAGGTCAGGCAGACCGCGTGCTCCCCGCTGACATCACCCTTGAGCAGCTCCACGCAGACGAACTGCACCGGGCTGCCGGGGGTGTAATAGTTTGCGCGGGTCCGTGCGACCGGGTTAAAATTTTCCTCCACGACACTCGCTCCCTTCGTGGTTTATTCTTCGCTCGTCGGAGCATCCTGCTCCGGGATGAATGCTTCGCCGAGCTGGGCATTCTCGGCATTCTCGGCAGGTTCTGCCGGTTCGGCCGACTCAGCAGGCTCCACCGGGGCCGTCTCGACCGGAGCCGCTGCCTCCGCCTTGGGTTCGTCCCCGTCACGCGGGGACAGCTTGCCGCCCGCCATAATGGTGTTGAACTCCTGCTCGTTGAGCTTCTCGCGTTCCATCAGGGCCTGTGCCAGCGCGTGCAGCTGATCGATGTGCTCGGTCAGGGTGCGGCGGCAGGTCTCGTAGGCTTCATCGATGATATCCCGCATCTCGCCGTCGATCTCGGCAGCGGTGGTCTCGCTGTAGCCCTTGCCCTGACCCAGATCGCGGCCCAGGAAGGTCTCCTCCTGCGAGGTACCGTACACCACAGGGCCAAGCCGCTCCGAGAAGCCGTACTTGGTAATCATCTGGCGGGCAATGTTGGTGGCCTGCTGCAGATCATTGGAAGCACCGGTGGAGATATCCTCCAGGATCAGCTGTTCGGCCACGCGGCCGCCCAGACTGGAAACGATATCCTCGAACATTTCGCCCTTTGTCACGTAACTGCGGTCTTTCTCGGGCAGGTACATGGTGTAGCCGCCAGCCTGACCACGCGGGATAATGGTGATCTCGTGCACACGGGGGTGATGCTTGCAGTAGAAGCCCGCCACAGCGTGGCCTGCCTCGTGGTAAGCAGTCAGCTTCTTTTCCTCCGGGGTCACAACGCGGCTCTTCTTCTCCGGGCCAGCCATCACCTTCATGGAAGCTTCCTCGATATCCTCCATGGTAATGGCCTTGCGGTTGCGGCGTGCAGCCAGCAGAGCCGCTTCGTTGACAAGGTTCTCAAGGTCTGCGCCCGCAAAGCCTGCGGTGCGCTGTGCAATGACCCTGAGAGAGACATCCGGGGCCAGCGGCTTCTTTTTGGTGTGGACCTTGAGGATCTCTTCACGGCCCTTGACATCCGGCAGGCCCACATAGACCTGACGGTCAAAACGGCCCGGACGCAGCAGGGCCTTATCCAGAATGTCGGCACGGTTGGTGGCCGCCATGACGATGATGCCGTCGTTGGCCTCAAAGCCGTCCATTTCCACCAGCAGCTGATTCAGGGTCTGCTCGCGTTCATCGTGGCCGCCGCCCAGACCGGCACCGCGCTGACGGCCCACAGCATCGATCTCGTCAATGAAGATGATGCAGGGCATGGACTTCTTGGCCTTATCGAACAGGTCACGCACGCGGGATGCACCCACGCCGACGTACATTTCCACAAAGTCAGAGCCGGAAATGGAATAGAAGGGCACACCGGCCTCGCCTGCGCAGGCGCGGGCCAGCAGGGTCTTGCCGGTGCCCGGAGGGCCTACCAGCAGCACGCCGTGGGGGATGCGGGCACCCAAAGTGTTGAACTTCTCCGGGCTTTTCAGGAACTCCACGACCTCTTTCAGCTCTTCCTTTTCCTCGTCCTCACCGGCAACATCGGCAAAGGTGGCTGTCTTTTGGTTCTCGTGCTCGTCCTTCACCTTGGCTTTGCCAACGTTCATGATCCCGCCGCCGCCAGCACCGCCGCGCATCATGGAGAACAGCAGGAAGCCGGTGCAGCCCAGCATTGCCAGATAGAACAGGATCTCCATCCATGGGATGGTCTCCTTGAGGGTGGTATAGTCGTAGGTCATCGGTGCGTCGGGGTTCGCCGCATCGTAGGAAGCAATATATTTGTCCACATTCTCAATGAAAACGTAGGCATAGGGCAGCTTGTAGCGCACAGTCACAGTGCCGTCGTCGTTCTTCACCGCGCCGACGGAAGCCGCCGAGGAGGTGGAGAACATCCCGCTGAGCAGGCCGCCGGTAGCCTGCGTGGTGCCGGCTGCGGACGCGGTGTCCGGCAGGGCCAGGTCGCCCTCCTTCAGCGTCAGGGTGATGATGCTGGTGTTCCGGTCCAGCGTGAAGTCCGTGACCTGATTGTGCTCAAAGTAATGCACCACGGTGGAGTAGCTCATGGTCGAGCCGCTCGTGCTGCCGCCGCTGGTGCCCAGCACCGACCAAACCATCAGCACCGCTGCCAGCGCCAGAGCAAGGATCAGGGGGTTAAAGCGAGGTCGTTTCGGTTGCAAAAGGGATCAACTCCAGTTCTATTCTTACTTATTTTTCGTAGACAGCGGGCTTGAGCACACCCACATAAGGCAGGTTGCGGTATTTTTCATCGTAGTCCAGACCGTAGCCCACCACGAACTCGTCCGGCACCTGGAAGCCCTCGTAGTCAGGCTGGATATCGGCCTTGCGGCGGCTGGGCTTGTCCAGAATGGTGCAGATCTTTACCGAGTTGGGGTTGCGCATCTTGAGCATGGGCACCAGATTCGAGAGGGTGACGCCGGTATCCAGAATATCCTCCACGATCAGCACATCCTTGCCGGACAGATCACCGTCCAGATCCTTGATGATCTTTACAAGGCCGCTGGTAACAGTGTTGCTGCCGCCGTAGCTGGACACCACCATAAAATCGATGCTGCAGGGAATGCTCACCGCACGCATCAGGTCGGCCATAAACACCACCGAGCCCTTGAGGATGGACACCAGAACAAGGTTCTTGCCCTCGTAATCCTTGCTGATCTGGGCACCCAGTTCCGCGACCTTGGCCTTCAGCTGTTCTTCGCTGACCAGGACTTTCTCGATATCGTCGTGCATACTCATTGTTGTTCCTCCATTTTTTGCGCTTCCATCTGCAAGACGTTTTCACTGTCCGCCGTGGGAGCCAGCCCGTCGGCAAAGCCCGCACCGCAGACCCACAGTACTTCGCTGCCCGCCGCCAGCAGCGGCAGACGGTCTCGTTCTTCGGGCGGGATGCCCGTTTCGTTCATCCACTTGCGCAGCTCTTTGCGGATGCCGCGTCCCGCCGGGCGGAACGTATCCCCCGGCTGGCGGCAGCGCAGCGTGAGCGCAGAATATAACATTATTATTCTAGCATAATCCGCCTGATTTTTTAAGTCTTTTTTATGAACACCCTGTGTTTTTTCTTGAAAACCGCCCGGAATCTGCCGGGCTGCGAGCATCCAGCCCCCCGGAAGGGCAATTTCCAGCGGTCCTGCCGGGTCAAACGGCAGCGGGAGCACCGCAGCCGCCGGGTCGTCCGGGGCTGCCGCGGTGGGCATTTTCTCCACCCAGAGCACCCCGCCGCCCGCACAGAAGCGGACGCTTCCGGTCAGCTGGACGGCCCCACTCCCCTGCTCCACCAGAGTGCTGAGCAGGCGGATGTATTTTTCCTCCGCGTCCCGCACCGGGGCCACCAGACTGTGCAGGGCAGCTTCCAGGATCAGCGGGTCGGCCTCCTGCAGCCCTTCCAGCCCCCAGACGGGCCGGCCGCTCTGCAGCGCATACCGCGCCCCTGCCGGGAGGGCGGGCGGCAGCAGGACTTCCGCGTCTTCCAGCAGCTCTTCCGCCCGCTGTGCAAAGTAGGCATCCGCGCGGGCGGCCTTTTCGCAGAAGCGGGCGAAATTCTCCTCCGCTGCCTCGTTCACCGAGCGCAGGGCCGGGAGCGCCGCGTGGCGCAGCCGGTTGCGGGCGTAGGCATCGGAGGCGTTCGTCTCGTCCGTCACCCAGCGCTGGCCGCATGCCGTGCAGACCTGCTCGGTCTCCGCGCGGGTCAGGCAGAGCAGCGGGCGGCAGAAACCAGGGCGGCTGGGCCGGATGCCCGCTGCGCCGTGGAGACCGGCCCCCCGCGCCAGCCGGAACAGCAGCGTCTCGGTCTGGTCAGTAGCAGTATGGGCGGTGGCGACCGCATCTATCCCACCGGCCCGCAGAGCATCGAAGCAGGCATAGCGGAGCTTCCGCGCCCAGTCCTCCCCCGGATGCGCCGGAACGGCAGCGCCCACGTCAGCCGGGTGGAACACCCGCAGCGGCACACCCAGCCGGGCGCATTCCGCCCGCACAAAAGCTTCGTCCCGGTCGGCGGTCTCGCCGCGCAGGCCGTGGTTCACATGGCAGGCCGTCAGCTCGTAGCCGAACACTGGCTGGACCCGCAGCAGCAGCCGGAGCAGCGCCATGCTGTCGGCCCCGCCCGAAACGGCGGCGCACAGCCGCTGCCCCGGCGCGAACAGCTCGTTTTCCTGCGCGAAGGCGCGCACTTTTTCCACGATCTCGTTCATCAGCGTTTAAAGTCCACATCCATAAAGCGGGTGTGGGCGCCATCCCAGCCCAGCGGCACCGTGCTGGTCTCGCCGTGACGGTTCTTCGCCACGATGCACTCTGCCGTATCGGCATCCACCTCAGCGCCGTCCGGGTTCTGGCTGGCATAGTAGGAATCGCGGTACAGGAACAGAACGCAGTCGGCATCCTGCTCGATGGAACCAGAATCGCGCAGGTCGGAAAGCTGGGGCCGGTGGCTGGAATTGTTGCCCTGCTTTTCCACCGCACGGGACAGCTGAGAAAGTGCGATGATGGGCACATTCATTTCCTTTGCCATGATCTTGAGGTTTCGGGTGATGGAGCTGATCTCCTGCACGCGGTTCTCGCTGCGCTGGCCGGTGGTCATCAGCTGCAGATAGTCGATGACGATGAGGCCCACATTCGGGCGGGTGGGATCCTGATTCACCCGGCGGATCTTCGCCTTCATTTCGGTGATGGTGATGCCGGAGGTGTCGTCCATATAGATGGGTGCATCGTGCAGCTTTTCGGTGGCAAGGGCCAGATATTCCCAGTCCTCGGCGCGCAGGGCACCGGTGCGGAAGGCCTGGCTGTCGATGCCGGCCTCGGCAGAAAGGATGCGGTTCGTAAGCTGTTCCTTGGTCATTTCCAAGCTGAAAATGGCCACCGGCACCTTCTGCTGCATGGCCACGCGGGTGGCGATGTTCAGCGCAAAGCTGGTCTTGCCCATACCGGGGCGGGCCGCAAGGATGATGAGGTCGCCGCGGCCAAGACCGGTGAGCACCGTATCCAGCAGGCGGAAACCTGTGGGGATGCCCTTGTATTTGTCCGCATCCGGGCCGCTGATCTTCTGCAGGTTGGTCAGGGTCTCCACCATGCTGGAGGAAAGCGGTGTCAGTGCGCTGGAATCGCGGCCGGAGCGGATCTCATAAATGCGCTGCTCCGCGTTTTCCAGCAGCAGGTCTGCATCCGGCTCATCTCCGGCATCCTGCAGGATGTCCTTTGCCACCCCCATCAGCTGGCGCACCAGATACTTTTCCTGCACGATCTGGGCATAGGCCTTCACATTGGAGATGCTGGGCACCGTCTCGGCAAGGCCGGTCAGGTACACCTTTGCTTCGTCGGCACTGGGGAACACGCCGTCCGAGATAACAGCGTCCAGCAACGTTACAAAGTCGATGGTCTGGTCGGCGGTGAACAGGCGCAGCATTTCGGAGTAGATCTGCGCGTTCTGCCGGGTGTAGAACATCTCCGGCCGGATGATCTCCACCAAGTCGGTGAGCGTTTCCGGTTTGAGCAGCACCGCACCCAGCACGCTCTGCTCTGCCTGCATGTTGTAGGGCAGGTTGATGCCCACGCTTTCCAGATTCAGTTCATTGGAATAATGTCGTTCGTTCGGCATGGTATCGTTTTCCTCTCAGAAACCCAAAAAGCGCCCCCTGCACTGAGGGGGCGCTGACAGGCATTTTGGAATTAGGCCTGTTCCACTTCCACCATGATCTTGAAAGAAGCGACCACACCAACGTGCAGACGGACCTTGCCGTTGAACACACCGGCATCCTTGATGTCCTTGGTCTCCAGCTCGATCTTCTTCTTATCGATGGGTGCGCCTGCCAGCTGAGCCAAAGCATCGGCAACTTCCTTGCCGGTGACTTTGCCGTGCAGACGGCCGGATGCACCGCCCTTGGCCTTGATGGTCACGGTCTTGCCCTCGATCTTTGCGGCCAGATCCTTGGCAGCAGCTACGGTCTCAGCCTCGTGGAAATCGGCAGCAGCTTCCTTGCTGCGGGCAACGTTCACAGCGCTGGCATCTGCCACAGCGGCCAGCTTGCGCGGGAACAGATAGTTGCGGGCGTAGCCGTCGGAGACCTCGTGGATCTCGTCCTTCTTTCCAATGCCCTTGATATCCTGCTTGAGAATCACTTTCATGATGTTATCCCTCACTTCTCACCGGAAAAACCGGTGCCGTTCTTGTAAGTTCTAGTATACAGCAATTGACCGCTTCCGTCAACTTGATATCAGGCCGCATCGCCGGGTGCTTTTCCCTCGTGCGGCCGGGAACCTGCTGTTATGCCAGTTCGTTTTCCGCCACCGACAGTGCCACCTCAATGACCTTGTCCATGTCGTAATACTTGTACTCACCCAGACGGCCGCCAAAGATTACGTCCGGCTCTGCATCGGCCAGCTTCTTGTACTCGGCATACAGGGCACCGTTCTTCTCGTCATTGACGGGGTAGTACGGCTCGTCGCCCTTCTTCCACTCAGCGCTGTACTCGCGGCTGATGACCGTTTTGGGCTGGGTGCCGAACTCAAAGTGCTTGTGCTCGATGATGCGGGTGTAGGGAGTTTCCGCATCGGTATAGTTGACCACTGCGTTGCCCTGATAGTTGTCGGTGTCCATCACCTCGGTCTCAAAGCGGACGCTGCGGTACTGCAGAGCACCCAGCTTGTAACCAAAGTAGGCATCCACCGGGCCGGTGTAGACCACCTTCTCGGCCAGCTTGTCCAGAGACGCCTTCTCGGCCAGATAGTCCACGTTCAGGCGGACTTCCACGCCGTCCAGCATTTTTTCCACCATGGCAGTGTAGCCGCCATTGGGAATGCCCTGATACAGTGCGTTGAAGTAGTTGTCGTCGTAGGTGAAGCGCACCGGCAGACGCTTGATAATGAAGGCCGGCAGTTCGGTGCAGGGGCGGCCCCACTGCTTGCCAGTGTAGCCCTTGATAAGCTTTTCGTAGATATCGGTGCCCACAAGGCTGATGGCCTGCTCTTCCAGATTCTGCGGGTCGGTGATGCCTGCTTCCTTCTTCTGCTCTTCGATCTTGGCCTTGGCTTCAGCAGGGGTAACAACGCCCCACATCTTATTAAAGGTGTTCATATTGAAGGGCAGGTTGTAGATCTCGCCGTGGTAGTTTGCCACCGGGCTGTTGGTGTAGCGGTTGAACTCTGCAAACTGGTTCACATACTGCCACACAGCCTTGTTGTTGGTGTGGAAGATATGTGCACCGTAGCGGTGGACGTTGATGCCCTCCACCGGCTCCGTGTAGATATTGCCTGCAATGTGGCTGCGCTTATCGATGACGAGGCAGCGCTTGCCGGCCTTCTTCGCCTCATGGGCAAACACCGCGCCGTACAGACCGGCACCCACGATGAGATAATCATATTGCTTCATGGGAAGATTCCCCTTTCCTCATTTTTTCGTATCCGGGGCGCTCTTTTTCTGCGACTCCCGGTACTGGTCGATGGCGGTCTGGATGCGCGCCCGCGCCGCCTCCGGCGTGATATGCTTGAGCTGTGCTGCTGCCATGGTCTGGTGGCCGCCGCCGCCCAAAGATTCCATGATCACCTGCACGTTCACGGCACCCAGACTGCGGGCCGAGATGTTCACGCCTGTGCCCACCTGCACTGCCACAAAGCTGGCATCCACGCCCTGAATGGTCAGCAGATCGTTTGCCGCCTGTGCAATGGCCACGCGGGCTTCCGGGGCGAGCTCGCCGCCCACCGAGATGGCACAGCCTTTGTACATCTGGGCGGCTTCCACCAGCGCAGCCTTGGCATTGTACTCCACCATGGTCACATCGAACAGTTGGCGCACCCGCTCCGTCTCCGCGCCATAGCGGCGCAGCGCAGCGGCAGCTTCAAAGGTACGCACACCGGTGTGCAGGGTAAAATCGCGGGTATCCAGCATGATGCCGGACAAAAGGCCCTCGGCCTCCACACGGTTGGGCTTGTCGTCGCGCTCGCCCACGTACTGCAAAAGCTCCGTGACCAGCTCACTGGCCGAGGAAGAATACGGCTCATGGCAGACCAGCGCCGGGTTCTCGATGTAGCCCACACCCTTGCGGTGGTGGTCGATCACGGCTACCTTGCCGCATTTTTCCAGAATATCCTTGCTTTCCACAAGGCCCACCTGATATGTATCCACCACGATGCAGAGCGTTTTTTCGAGACGATGGGCAGCGCCCCCTTGGGGTCGATGAAATCATCCTCCTGCCCGGCCCGGACCAGAGCGTCGATGAGGGAGCCTGCCAGCGTGGCGTCCCGGCGGACGGCGATGACGGCGGGCACATCGCATATTTTGCAGATGCGCAGCACGCCCTCGGCGGAGCCGATGGCATCCAGATCGCTCATGCGGTGGCCCATAATGACTACATGATCTGCTTCCTTGATCAGCTTCACCAGCTGATCGGCCACGATGCGGCTGCGCACCTTGCTGCGCTTTTCCACGCCGTGGCTCACGCCGCCGTAGAACGTAAAGCCGTCCGGTGTCATTTCAGCGGCCTGATCGCCGCCGCGGCCCTGCGCCATATCCAGCGCCTGCACGGCCATATCCTGGGCTTCCCGCAGAGTCTTGGCCCCGCGGCCAATGCCGATGGACAACGAAAGGTTCACGCTGGGATCCAGCGCACGGATCTTGTCCAGCACATCGTAGCCGCGGTTTGCGAACTGCTCCATCTGGCGCTCTTCCACCACAGCGATATAGCGGCCGCTGGCCACACGGCGCAAAAAGCCGCTGCCCCGGCCGATCATATCCTCCAGCGTGCGGTTGATGCCTTCCAGCAGGCGGGCACGCTCGCTGTCCAGCATGTCACCGAACACATCGTCGTAGCCGTCCACCAGAAAGACCATGTAGCCAGGGCGGCTGGCCTTGTACTCGGCCTCCACCCGGCGCAGCGCGGTCTCTTCGTTGAAGATCAGGAGCGTGACGCTCTCGCTCTGGCCCGGCACCGTGGAGCTGTGTACGCTCCACATGCCGTCGGCCAGGTTGAGCTGCTGGCCGTCCGCCGTGCGGCAGAGCTGCAGGTCCAGGCCGGGCAGCAGTTTCTGCGCCCGGCTGGCCAGACGGTCTTCGCCGCCCAGCAGCCGCTGGCGGAATGCGGTGTTGTACCACAGCACCGTCTCACCGGAAAGCAGCGCGGCCGGCTGAGACAGGGATTCCAGACTGTACTGGGTCTTGGAGTTTTCAAAGCTCCCGCCCGTTACCCAGCGCGCAAGCCAGCTGCGCAGCCGGTAACGGAAAAGCCCCATCCCGATGCCCCACAGCACCACCAGCACCGCCAGCACCGGCCAGCCCGCCGGGCGCTGGACGAGCAGCACCAGCACCAGCAGGCCGCACAGCACGGCCAGCGCGCCGGTCAGTATCTCAAGCGTCCATCTCGGTTTTCGTTTCATCAAATCTTCTGCCTCCTGATCTGCCGCCGCGTCGGGCGGCCTCTATCAGACCTCCATCAGGATGGGAAGGATCATCGGGCTGCGCTTGGTGCGCCGATAGATATAGCTGCTCAGTGCCTCGCGCACGCGGGTCTTGACGCTGTTCCAGTCGCGCACATGTTCATCCACGCAGCGGTCCAGCGCATTTTCCACGATGCTCTGTGCACCGTCCATCAGGCTCTCATTCTCGCGCACATACACAAAGCCGCGGCTCACAAGGTCCGGGCCGGCCAGCACCTTGCCGGTCTTGCTGTCCACGGTGGCCACAATGATCACCAGACCGTCCTCGGACAGGTGCTTGCGGTCGCGCAGGACCACATTTCCCACATCGCCCACGCCCAGACCGTCCACCATGACGGCACCGGCAGTCACCGGCTCGCCCAGCTTCATCTCATCCCTGAGGACGACATTGGAGCCATTCTCCGCAATGAGGATGTTGCTGGTGGGGATGCCGAGGCTTGCAGCGGTGAGGGCATGCTTTTTGAGCTGCTTGTACTCGCCGTGCACCGGCAGGAAATACTTGGGCTTCGTCAGGGTGAGCATGAGCTTCTGCTCTTCCTGACAGGCGTGGCCGGAAACATGCACATCGTACATGCTCTCGTAGATGACCTCTGCCCCCAGCAGCAGCAGACCGTTGACGATCTTGGTCACGCTCTTCTCGTTGCCGGGAATGGGATTTGCCGAAATGATAATGAAGTCGCCGGGGCCCACGCGCACCTGACGGTGGCTGCAGGATGCCATACGGGAAAGGGCACTCAAGGGTTCGCCCTGGCTGCCGGTGGTAATGAGCACTACCTGCTCCGGGGGATACTGGTTCAGCTCATCCACGCTGATGAGGGTGCCCTCCGGGATGTGCATATAGCCCAGCTCCTGCGCCATGGCGGTGTTGTTCACCATGCTGCGGCCGCTGAATGCCACCTTGCGGCCATCCTCCACGGCCAGATCGATGATCTGCTGCACGCGGTAGATGTTGGAAGCAAAGGTGGCAATGATGATCCGCTTGTTGCGGGCACGGGCGAACAGATTGCGCACGCCTGCAGCCACCTTCTGCTCGGTGGCGGTAAAGCCCGGACGCTCGGAGTTGGTGGAATCGCTCAGCAGGGCCAGCACGCCGTGCTGACCGTACTCGGCCAGCGTGGACAGGTCGGTGACGCCGCAGGCCAGCGGAGTGTAATCGATCTTGAAGTCACCGGTCTGGATGATGGTGCCCGCCGGACTGTCGATGGCAAAGGCCACCGCATCCGGGATGGAGTGGTTCACATGGATGGGCTCAATGGTAAAGCAGCCCAGCTTGATCTTCTGTCTGGGGGTGATCTCCACGAACTTGGTCTTGCCTGCCAGACCGAACTCTTCCAGCTTGTTGCGGATCAGGCCGCAGGTCAGGCGGGTGCCATAGATGGGCAGGTCAAGTTTCTGCAGCAGATACGGGATGCTGCCGATGTGGTCTTCGTGGCCGTGAGTGATGAGCAGGCCCTTGATCTTATCCTTGTTCTGCACCACAAAGGTGAAGTCCGGGATGACCATGTCCACGCCGTACATGTCGCTGTCCGGGAACACAAGGCCGCAGTCCACGATGATCATGTCGCCGTTGCACTCGTACACGGTCATGTTCTTGCCCACTTCGCCCAGACCGCCCAGCGGGTAGATGTGGATGGGCACAGCGGCCTCTCTGGGCTGCTGCGGGCGGCGGGGCCGACGGTTATAATAAGGGCGGCGGGTGGTGCGGGGGCGCTTTTCGCCGGTGGATTCCGTGTTTCTGTTCTGAGCCTGTGCCATGGTCTGGCTCTGTTCCTTTGCCTGTGCCATTCGTACCTCCAAAAATCAATCACAAAACGCAGGCTCGCTCGTTCTGCGGGCGGCCTGTCCTCACAAAGAAGCGGGCAAGCTCTGCCGCTTCCATCAAACCATCGTATAGAATTTATCGTTTCAGCGCCGTTTCACGAGCGCAGAGTCGGGTCTGCGCAGCACATTGCAGCCTGTCAGTCCATCTGTTCGATGCGACCGCGGCGCAGCCGTGCAGCCCCCTGAGCGCACCCCTCCGGTGCGCCCCTATACGCATTTTGTTAGGATAAGTATAGTATTTCCCGGCGTTTTTGTCAATTCCAAGGTTGGGCTGCGCGACAGCAAATTATGCGTCCCCCTCTTGACAGAAACGGAAAAATGGCTCTAAATAGAAGCATCTACAACAACACACCGGGAGAACCGCATGAAGCAGGTCGAAGTGTACACCGACGGCGCATGCAGCGGCAATCCCGGCCCGGGCGGCTGGGGTGCCGTGCTGCGCTACCGTTTTAACGGCAAAGTTTACGAAAAAGAGCTGAGCGGCGGCGACGACAGCACCACCAACAACCGCATGGAGCTGACAGCCTTTATCGAAGCACTGCGCCAGCTCAAGGAGCCGTGCGAGGTACGGCTGTGCTCCGACAGCCAGTATGTCATCAACGGGCTTCAGAAGGGCTGGGCCAAAAACTGGCAGCGCCGGGGCTGGAAAAAAGCAGATGGCTCCCCTGCCCTGAACCCGGACCTCTGGGCACAGGCACTGGAGCAGGAAGCCCGGCACAAGATCACCTACGTCTGGGTCAAGGGCCACGCAGGCCACCCGGAGAACGAACGCTGCGACCAGCTGGCCGTGGCCCAAAGCAAAGCACATGGCGGGAGGCAGGGAACATGAGCGACACATTTTTGCCCGGCAGTGGGTTCGACACCTACGAAGAACAGGATAAGGTCCTGGTGGGCCTGTGCGGCGGCAGAGGCTGCCGGGCCGCCGTCCGCATTTTACAGCAGCAGGGCTTTGCCGTGGCGGGCGCAGTGGTCCGCCTGACCGACGCCGACGACACCGTGCAGGCCGCAAAGGACGCGGCCAAGGCCCTCGGCATCGAGTGCGTCACCCTGAACGCTTCTGAGCTGGCAAGCCAGCTGGCCGAAGAAGCGCTGCCCGGCGATCTGCGCTTCCCTGCCCTGCTGGCCGCTGCCGACCGGCTGGGCATCCAGTACATCGCCACCGGCCACCATGCGCGGGTGGAGACGGATGCAGACGGCGTGAGCCACCTGCTGCCCGCCGCCGATGCAGCCAGCGACGAGAGCGCTGCTCTGGCCGCTCTGCCGCAGCAGACGCTGGCCCGGCTCATCCTGCCGCTGGGCGATTTCTCGCCCGATGAGCTTTCCGACCTGGCCGAAGAGCTCCAGTTCTGATCCTGCCCGAAAATGCACAAGAGGCCCTGGACCGTTCGGTCCAGAGCCTCTTTCTTTTTGATTTCAGCTGTTCTGGGGATGCACGATATCGCGCCAATCCAGATCGCCGCGCTCCAAGCCATGGATGAGCACTTCTGCAGTGGCAATGTTGGTGGCCATGGGGATATTGTGCACATCGCACAGGCGCAGCAGCGTCATTTCGTTGGGTTCGCTGGGCTTTGCGTTGATGGGATCACGAAAGAACAGCAACAGGTCGATCTCATTGCAGGCGATGCGGGATGCGATCTGCTGGTCGCCGCCCTGGATGCCCGCCAGGAATCGCTGGACCTGCAGGCCCGTTGCCTCGGCGATCATCTTGCCGGTGGTACCGGTCGCTACCAGTTTATGCTGGCTCAGGATGCGGCAGTACGCCGTACAAAACTGAACCATCAGCTCCTTTTTGGAGTCATGCGCAATGAGTGCAATCGTCATCGGTCAACCTCTCCTTTACGTTCCCCATGTGCTGGGCCATTTCCTTGCACATATCATAGTATCATAATTTCTCTCTTTTTACAACAGGTTTTTGGACAAAAGCGCCGATTTTTTCGGGAGTTTCTCCAATTTCCACCGAAATCCGCGCATTATCGTCACGCACCTGCCGTGGCTGCGGCATCCGCCGGAGCCGCAGCTGCGTCGTTCTGCCCGGCATCCTCTGCCTCCCCGGCGGCAGGGTCGGCTGTGCCGTCCGCAGGGGCCTCGGCCGCATCGGCTGCCGTTTCGGGCTGCGCCAGCGACTCTGCTGCCGCCTCGTCCACGGTCAGGGTGCCGTCCTTCATCGCATAGTAGGCGTTGAAGATATCCGCCACCAGTGTGCCGGTACGGGCACCGGCACCGCCGTATTCCACCACGATGCCGATGGCGATCTCCGGGTCTTCCGCCGGGCCATAGGCGATCATGGCGGCGTTGGTGTAGTGCTTGTAGGTGCTGCCCGCATAGTAACCCTCGCTGCGCTGGGGGCTGCCGGTCTTGCAGGCGATGGTGTGGGGGTAGCTGGCCAATGCCGGGATGGTCTGGGCCACCCCCAGCATTCCTTCCCTGACCAGGTCGAAGGTCTCTCCCTTGTCCTCGACGACATCCATGACCTCCGGCTGGGTCTCTTCCAGCGTCTTGCCGGTGTTGGTGTCCAGAATGGCCTTGACGAAATGGGTGCGGTAACGGGTGCCGTTGTTGGCCAGCGTTGCCGCGTAGGTAGCCAGCTGGATGGGCGAGACCACCGTGTTGCCCTGACCGATGGCGGCCTGCACATCCAGCGATGCCGTATAGTTGGAGTCGCTCTTGGTGGTCAGACGGCCCACGGCCTCGCCCACCTCCACACCGGTGCGCTGGCCAAGACCCAGCTTGTAGGCATAGGCATCGTACACATCGCTGGTCAGGCGGCGGCCAACATCATAGAAGAAGATGTTGCAGCTCCACTTGATGGCCGTTACCACATCGATGTTGCCGCTGTGGCCATGGCGGGTGCATTTGGGGTGATAATCCTTATAATAGGTATAGACGCCGTTGCACAGCACCGTGGAATACCGGTTGATCAGCCCCGTATCCAGCGCCGCCACCGCCACGCTGGGCTTGAAGGTAGAACCCGGCGTATACAGGCCCTGCAATGCGCGGTTGAACAGGGGCATGTTCTCGTCCTCGCTGTATGCGCTGTAATTGGCGGCATACAGGTTCTGGTCATAGCTGGGATAGTTGGAAGCAGCCAGCACACCGCCGGTCTTGACGTCGATGACGACGACCGCACCGGCGCTGGCCTGCTTGCTGTCCCCATAGCTGTTCCGGATCCACTCCACGTTCTTTGCCAGCGCCTGATCGACGGCCTTCTGGAACTCGCTGTCAATGGTCAGCTGCACGGTATGGCCCGGCTCCGGCACAGTGGTCAGGGCCGTGTTCACGATCACGCCGTCCGAATTGCGGGTGATGGTCTTCACGCCGTCCTTGCCGCGCAGCTCGTCCTCATAAACGGATTCCAGACCAGAAATGCCCAGAACATCGTTCATGTTATAGCCTTTTTCCCGCAGCGGATAGGTCACCTGACCGTTGGAATCGGTCACCTTCCACTTTTCCGCCGTGATCTTGCCCACACGGCCCAGCACATGGGGCAGAACCGTGCCCTGCTCGTAGCTGCGGGCGCTGGTCTCCACGATTTCCACACCTGGCAGCTGCAGGCTGTGCTCCTTGATGGTGGCCACGGTGGCCTCGCTGACGTTTTCCGCCAGAATGAAGTTGTTGACGTTGGAAAACGCCTGCCGGTCCATCTCGTAGTGGATGCCGCCCAGGATGCGCTGCCAGTAGAAAGAGAAATCGGCAAGGTCATAGTCCTCCACCAGCATTTCCATTACATCGTTGGCGGTGGCGTACTGCTGCAGGCCCAGGTTCTCCTTCATTGCGGCAAGGGAGCGCTGCTCGGCGGCGTTGTCGCTCTCCGCCGTGTACGCATAGTGCCCGGCGGCATCTGCCTGCCCGATGAGCAGGCTGTCGTTCCAGCTCTCGCCGTTCTCGCCCAGCAGGCCGACCAGCTTCTGGAGCAGGGCGTCCAGATCTTCGTCGCCCATCAGCAGCTTGTTCAGCACCACGTTGTAGCCCGTCACGCTGGAAGCGATGCGCTCGCCCTTGCTGTCCACGATATCGCCGCGGGCCGCCGTGACCGTAAAGTTATAGTCGGTGGTATTGGTGGCCTTGGCCTTGAAGTCGTCGCCGTTGACCAGCTGCAGAAAGATCAGCCGGAAGCCGTACAGCCCGATGATCACACCTGCGGCGGCGATGAGGAGCATCATCCGCCGCGCGGCCGTTTTGCGTTCGTCTTGGTTCATCCGTTCTCCTTTTGGCGCAGCCGGTTCAGACTACGCCGTTGTCGATTTTGAATTCCGCATGGATGCGGCGCACTGCCCCGAACAGCACCAGACAGACCGGGATGGTCAGCGCCGCCGTGGGCAGCACGAACCACAGATACCGCTCCACTGCCCCGCTGTAGCCGGGCATGTAGTAGAAGAACAGCCAGTCCAGCGAGAGCACCAGCAGCACCGCCGCCGTTTCCAGCAGGACAACATTCGCCGCCGAGGTCTTGAAGTAGAGCTGCATGACCGCCGAGAGCAGAAAGCAGAGCAGCAGCAGCTCAAAGGCCAGCAGCCCGGCGGTGCGGCCTGCGGTGTAGTCCCACATCAGGCCGCAGACGGCACCGAAGATGCCCCCCGCGAACTCGCCCTCCTCCACCGCGACGGCCAGCGCCAGCGGCAGCAGCCAGAGGGGCTTTGCCTCCCCCAGCCGGAACAGCCCCGGCAGGGTCTGCAAGACCGTGCACAGCAGCATCAGCAGCGCATAGCTGACCCATTTGGTGATCTGGCTGCGCTTACGCTTGCGGCGTGATTCCATGGCAGGGCCTCCTCAGAAATTGGTGATGATGAATGCGTGGCGCACCGTGCGCGGGTCTGCGCCCGGCTCGATGACCGCGATGGACGATTTGCCGCTGACCTCCGGCACCACTTCCCGGACCACGCCCACCAGCACATCCGCTGGGAAAACGCCGCCCAGCCCCGTGGTGATGACCTGGTCGCTCTTCTGCGTCAAGGTGTTGCGGTTCAGGTTGGTCAGCACACACAGGCCGTCGGCCGCATAGTCCGAGCTGCCGGTGATGATGCCGTTTTCCCGCGTGCGGGATACCACGCCCGCAGCGCTGAAGCTGGGGTGCAGAATGGTCATCACCTTGCAGCTGGTGGTGTCGGCTTCCACCACCATGCCGATCAGATAGCCCTCGTCGCTGACGACGGTGTCGTTCACCTCCACGCCGTCCACCGAGCCCTGATCCAGCGTGAAGCCGTAAAAGGCATCCAGCGGGTCGCGGCCGATCACAAAGGCTGAGACGCAGCTCATCTCCGGGCGGGTGTTCTGGATGTTGGCCAGTGCCTTGTAGGCTTCGTTCTCCGCCTTGATGCGGTCGTAGTCCACGATCTGCTGGCGCAGCTCGGCGTTTTCGGCCGTGAGCTGCTCATTCTCGTCCAGAATGGCCCCGATGTTGGTGTAGTTCTCCCACAGGGAGGCCACGCGGTCGCCCACCATGGCAGCCGCCTTCTGGAACGGGGCCACGGCCACGCCCAGCAGTTCCTGCGGGGCAGCAGTCAGCCGTCCGTTGGCACCGGCATAGGCCATAATGCCCACCAGAAACACCGCGATGCCGATGAGGATCTTAAATTTCCAGGTTTCGAAAAAATCTTTCAAGGGAACTTCCTCCGGTTGCAAAAAAGCGCGGACAGCCAGAGCCGTCCGCACTCTCTGTTACATATGGGGCCCGTCGGTGTCCAGCACGTCATGCAGGACATCCACATGATCCAGCACCGCACCGGCACCCTTGGCCACGCAGTCCAGCGGGTCTTCCGCAATGTGTACGTCGATGCCGGTCTCGCTTTGGATCAGCTGATCCAGACCGCGCAGCAGTGCGCCGCCGCCGGTCAGGGTGATGCCGCGGTCGATGATATCCGCACTCAGCTCCGGCGGGGTGCGCTCCAGCGTTTCCTTGATGGCGCTGGTGATCTTGACCAGACATTCCAGCAGAGCTTCGCGCACATCCTCCGAGTGGACGACGATGTTCTTGGGCAGGCCGTCCACGAGGTTACGGCCCTTGATCTCCATGGTCATTTCGGGGTCCAGCGCATAGGCGGAGCCGATCTCGATCTTGATCTGCTCTGCGGTGCGCTCACCGATCAGCAGGTTGTACTTGCGCTTGATGAAGGCGATGATGGCCTGATCGAACATATCGCCTGCCATGCGCACGCTGCGGGAGGCCACGATGCCGCCCAGAGAGATCACAGCGATCTCAGCCGTGCCGCCGCCGATATCCACGATCATGCTGCCGGTAGGCTCGCTGATGGGCAGGCCCGCACCGATGGCTGCTGCCATGGGTTCCTCAATGACGGACACCTGACGGGCACCGGCCTTCAGGGTAGCCTCGCGCACAGCGCGGCGCTCCACCTCGGTAACGCCGGACGGGATGCAGATGACCACGCGGGGGCGGGAGAACATGCTGTTGCCGCATGCCTTCTTGAGGAAATTTTCCAGCATGTTGGTGGTGATGTCAAAGTCAGCGATCACGCCATCCTTCAGCGGACGCACAGCCACGATGCTGCCGGGGGTACGGCCAATGACAGCCTTTGCCTCGGCACCCACACAGCGTACCTCGTCGGTCTTGGTATCCACAGCCACGACCGAAGGCTCCCGCATGATGATGCCCTTGCCCTTCATGTAAACCAGGGTGTTGGCTGTACCCAGATCAATGCCAACGTCTTTTGAAAACAAACTCATAATGAAGCTCTCCTTCGTATTTCCGGTCTATCCAAAACGCAGGGCGGCGCAAACCAGTCTGCCGCCGATCGCAGAATAACACGACTATATTATAGCCGCAAGCAGAAGTTTTCTCAAGCGTTTTTACAGGTTTTTCCGGATTTTTTCATAAATCTCCGCGCCAAGCCGCTCAAAATCGCTCCAGCAGCCGGATGGTGCGGCTCACCGGCAGACCCATGATGGTGTAGTAGTCGCCCTCAATACGGTCCAGCCAGAGGGCCGCCCGTCCCTGAATGGCATAGGCACCGGCTTTATCGTAGGGTTCTTCGGTGGCGGCATAGCGCTCGATCTCCGCTTCGGAGATGGGGAAGAACTTCACACGGCAGGTGTCCACGAAGCTCTCGGTGCGGGTGCCGTCCGAGATGCACACGCCGGTGTGCACCTCGTGGGTGGCACCGGAAAGGGCGCGCAGCATCCGCTTTGCGTCCTCTTCGCTGTGGGGCTTGCCAAACACCTCGCCGTTCACATCCACCACCGTATCACAGCCGATGACCACAGCGCCCGGGTGCTGGGCCGAAACGGCAAGGCACTTGCCCCGGGCCAGCTGTTCCACCAGCTCAGCAGGGGTGTCGGCGGTCACGGCACTTTCGTCAAAGTCACTGACGCAGACGGTGAAATTGGTGGTGTACAGGCTCAGCAGCTCTCTGCGCCGGGGGCTGCCGGAGGCCAAAATCAGTTGTTTCATTTTATTTTCCCGTCGAGCCAAAGCCGCCCTCGCCGCGCTGGGTATCGCCCAGCTCTTCGGCAGGCACAAAGGCAGCGGTGTACACCGGTGCGATGCACAGCTGGGCCACACGCTCACCGGGCTGAATGGTGTAGGCTTCCCTGCCCAGATTGACCATGGGCACCTTCAGCTCGCCGCGGTAATCGCTGTCCACCACGCCCACGCCGTTGGCCATGCACAGGCCGTGCTTGATGGAAAGGCCGCTGCGTGCGTACACCAGTGCCACGCTGTGGGGGCCGGGCAGCTCGATGGCAAGGCCAGTGGGCACCAGTGCCCGCTCCATGGGGGCCACGGTCAGGGGTTCATCCAGCACAGCGCACAGGTCGGCTGCGGCCGCGCCCGGCGTCGCGTAGGCGGGCACCTTCGCCCGCGTATCCAATACCTTATATTTTACTGTGATGGGTTCCATAGTATACCTCAATTCGTTCCTTTGAAATACAGCCCGCGGGTGAACTCGCCCTCGAACGGGGCATGCTGGCGGATGCTGTCCAGAATGGCGGCGGCTTCCTCGCGGGTCTCCAGCGTGAAATAGGCCACGCCGTAGTCCACTGTCAGGGCACCGGGCTTGTCGCCCATGTAGATGGGCACCGGATTATAAATAGTACGCACCCCCATGCCGCACCGCACCGGGAACTTCTTTGCCTTGCGGTCGGTCAGCACACCGGTCTTATCGCAGTGGGCGCAGTCGTGGATGTTCTGCAGCGGGCAGGCACGGGTGACCATCAGCGGCATGTGACCGTAGACGATCACGCCCGTGGGCACCGGCTGGCCGTTCTGCGCCGGGGCAATGGACGCGATGTCGCTGTCCTTCACCTCGGGCAGGATGAGGATGGCGTTCAGGCCGTGGTCGGCATAGAACTGAGCCGACAGCTGGTTGGTCACATTCAGGCCGAATCCGCCGGAGAGCGGCAGGCCCCGGCACAGGCGCAGGTGGGCGATATTGCTCACCTCATAGCCTGCAAAACCGGCATCCTGCGTGGCCGCGATGCGGCGGGCGGTATCCTCTTCCAGCTTGCCAAACATGACCCGGGGCAGTTCGAGGATGGTCTTGCTGCGCCACGCACGGGGGACGCGGTCTGCCTGTGCGATGGGCAGGATGAGCGCTTCGAGGCCGGAGAGTGCCTGTTCCGGCACCTGCTCCCAGCTCTCAAACCGGGCACGCAGGGTACGGTGGGGCGGCAAAGTGCGCAGCGGCAGCGGAGGCAGCTCCACCTCGTGCATCGGCCAGGGGCGCAGGGTCTCGCGCTTCTGCTGCAGGCCCTCCAGCGCGGTGCGGCGCAGCTCATTGACGGCGCTGCCCGGCACGAACCACGGCCCGCCGTCCATCTCCACGTCGATCTTTTCCACCGCGAACGGTGTGCCGCCCGTCTTGGACAGGCTGCGCTGCAAGCTCTCGGTGGGGTCGGTGCGGGCGGGCTGGGGTTCGGCGTCGCCGTAGGCAAAGGCACGGTTGCCGTCTGCATCGGTGACAGTGAGCTTTTCGCCGCCCTCTTCAATTTCCAGCTTCATCTTTACCGGCACGCGGCTGCGCTCACGGCGGTAAAGCTCCCGCAGGGCGGGCAGGGTCTTCCGGGTCAGTTCCGCGTCGGCCTCACTGCGCACGCCGAACATGGTGCCGTCGATCTTTCCATCCAGATAGCCGGAGGTGAAGCCGGAACGGCTGAAAGCATTCTTCAACAGGTCGCGGTCGTAGGCGCGGCCCTCGCGGCCTGCAAGACAGGCGCTGACTGCCGCCGCCACATACTCCGGCGTGCGCAGACGGCCCTCGATTTTTGCCGATGCCACGCCAAGCGTCTGCAGCTTGTCCAGCTTATCAATGACCGAATTATCCTTTAAGGACAGGTGGTGCAGGCGGCCCGGCTTGCCCTCCGGCAGGGCATTTGCCTCAAACGGCAGGCGGCACGGGCCGGCACAGGAACCTCGGTTGCCGCTGCGTCCGCCCAGAAAGGCCGACATGTAGCACTGGCCGCTGACGCACATGCACAGCGCGCCGTGCACGAAGCACTCGGTCTCGATGCCGCAATGCTTTGTGATATGCTCCACCTCGGGCATGCTCAGCTCACGGGCCAGCACCACGCGGGTGAAGCCCAGCTCCTTGAGCTCCAGCGCACCCTGCAGGCTGTGCACGCTCATCTGGGTGGAGCCGTGGCGCGGCAGTTCCGGGGCGATCTCCCCGATGAGCTTTGCCACCGCCAGGTCCTGGCAGATGACGGCATCCGCGCCGCTGGCGGCCACGGCCCGCACGGCATCCGCCAGTTGGGCCAGTTCGGTGCCGTAAACGGTGGTGTTCAGCGCCACATGCACCTTGACCCCGCGCACATGGCAGAAGCGGACGGCCTCCTTCAGGCTGTCCGCATCAAAGTTTCCCGCACTGGTGCGGGCATTGAAACCCGAAAAACCCAGATACACTGCGTCGGCACCGCTGAACACAGCGGCACGCAGCATTTCTTCGTTGCCCACCGGGGCAAGGATCTCGATCTTTGACATTCTGTTCCCTCTGTTTTTCCTGTTCCTGCTCGGTCTGCGCGGCCTTTTCGCGGTCCTGTTTTGCCTTCAGGCGGGCCAGCTGCTCCCGCAAGGCTGCATTTTCGCGCCGGAGCGTCTCATTCTCAGCTTTTGCCTTATCCTCCGCGAGCTTCGCATGGGCTGCATCCGCGATATAGCTCTGGATCTGGCTGCGCATATTCTCAGCACTGCCGGTGCTCTTGCGGTATTCGTCCAGATAATCCATGGCGCAGAACACCGCCGCCTTAGTCACCGAAAGATTTTCGTTTCCGTCCAGCAGCTTTGCGATATCCTCGTCCAGCTTTTTGGCCAGAGAGGTGATATACTTTTCCGAATCCGTCGTTGCGATCGCATAGGGCGCGCCCGCAATGTTCACTCGCACTTTATTAACCATCGTATCCTCACTTTGCACGCCGCGCGGCTTCTGCACGGCGGGAGCGGTTCCGAGTTTCCCGGTTTTTCGGACTCATTTTCGGGATTTTCGGGCACAAACCCGCCTGCGCCCGAAAACCGGGGCGCGGCTTTTTCGTTCTGAGCGGAATTTCTCTCCGAATTGCCGGGGTGCCGCCGTTCTCCTGCAGCAGCTCCCGGCCCGCTGTACCCTTATTATAATATAAATGGAGCGCAAGAAAAAGTGCTAAATCTGAATTTTTAGCAGATTTGTCAGAAAGACGGGTCCAAAAATAGCAGTAACGGCAAAAATTGGCTCTTTTCCTTGCATTCATGCGCAGAACTGATTATAATATCATTGTTGTGTAGCAGGGCTGAGGGAAAGAGGAGAGTTTCCCTGCTGCGTTCAAATTCAGAAAAAGCACCCGTGAGTGTGCGGATAGGAGTACCTTTATGACATCGAAAGAATTCGGTAAACTTCTTCAGGACAAGCTCACCAGCGAGTACGGCGTAGAGCTGAGCGTTGCTTCCAACCAGCAGATCTACCGCTCTCTGGCTCTGATCTGCCGCCAGATGATGAGTGAGAACCACAAGAAGTTCCAGTCCAAGGCCATTGGCACCGGCACCAAGCAGGTGTATTATCTGTGCATGGAGTTCCTGATGGGCCGCAGCCTGAAGACCAGCCTGCTGAACCTGGGTCTGGACGAGGTGGCAAAAAAGGCCCTGTCCGATGCTGATATCAATATTGACAGCATCTTTGAGGAAGAGCCGGATGCAGGTCTGGGCAACGGCGGTCTGGGCCGTCTGGCTGCCTGCTATCTGGACGGCATGGCCACCACCGGCATCTGCGGCACCGGCTACTCCATCCTGTACGAGTACGGCATCTTCAAGCAGAAGATCGTGGATGGCTGGCAGCAGGAGCGTGCCGACAACTGGCTGCCCGGCGGTCAGGTCTGGCTGAAGAGCCACCCCGATCAGGCTGTGGAAGTGCGCTTTGACGGCGAGATCCACGAGAACTGGGACAACGGCTTCCATTATATCCAGCACACCAACTACAACAGCGTCATGGCTGTTCCCTCTGATATGTATGTGCAGGGCTACGACGGCAAGGGCGTTGCAAAGCTGCGCCTGTGGCAGGCAAAGGCCCCGGACTTTGATATGTCCAGCTTCTCTCTTGGCAACTACAACACTGCAATGAGCAAGAACGCCAATGCAGAGCTGATCTCCAAGGTGCTGTACCCCAACGATAACCATGTTGAGGGCAAGATCCTGCGCCTGCGCCAGCAGTACTTCCTGTCTGCCGCATCCATCGGCGATATCGTCCAGAACCACCTGTCCAGCTATGCGACCCTCGAGAACCTGCCTGACAAGGTCGCCATCCAGCTGAACGACACCCACCCCACCCTCGCCATCCCCGAGATGATGCGCATTCTGCTGGATGAGTGCGGCTTTGGCTGGGACAAGGCATTCGACATCTGCCAGAAGGTCTTCTCCTACACCAACCACACCGTCATGGCTGAGGCTCTGGAAAAGTGGAACGTGGACATCTTCAAGATGACCCTGCCCCGCATCTACCAGATCGTGGTGGAGATGGACCGCCGCGCCCGCGCAGAGCTGGAGAAGGTCTTCCCCGGCGACAAGGGCAAGATTGACTATATGGCACTGATCGGCGACAATCAGGTGCGCATGGCAAACATCTGCGCCTACACCGCCAACAGCATCAACGGCGTGTCCAAGCTGCACAGCCAGATCATCAAAGACAGCGTCTTCCACGATTACTACCTGTTCAAGCCGCAGGCCTTCAAGAACGTGACCAACGGCATCGCTTACCGCCGCTGGCTGCTGGCCTCTAACCCCGGCCTGTGCAAGCTGCTGGACGAGACCATCGGCGACGGCTACAAGCATGATGCTTCCGATCTGTCCAAGCTGAACAAGTTCGAGAACGACAAAACCGTTCTCAAGCGCCTGAACGAGATCAAGCTGACGAACAAGACCAGCTTTGCCAACTATCTGGCAAAGAGCACCGGTCAGGTCATCGACCCGAACTCCATTTTTGACTGTCAGGTCAAGCGTATGCACGAGTATAAGCGCCAGCACCTGAACGCGCTGAACATTGCTGCCCAGTACCTGTACCTGAAGGAGAACCCCAACGCCGACTTCATCCCCAAGACCTATATCTTCGGTGCAAAGGCTGCTCCCGGCTACTACATGGCAAAGCAGATGATCCGCATGATCTGCAAGCTGGGCGACCTCATTAACAACGACCCCGCTGTGCGCGACAAGCTGCGCGTGGTCTATCTGGAAGAGTACTGCGTCTCTTTGAGCGAGCACCTGATGCCCGCCGCTGAGGTCTCTGAGCAGATCTCTCTGGCCGGCACCGAGGCTTCCGGTACCGGTAACATGAAGTTCATGCTGAACGGCGCTATCACTCTGGGCACTCTGGACGGCGCAAACGTGGAGATCGCAGACGCTGCCGGCAAGGAGAACGAGCTGATCTTCGGTATGCTGACCCCCGAGGTGAACAACCTCAAGCAGGTGGGCTACCATCCCAACGCTTTCATCATGGGCGACGATGTTGCCAACAACGCTCTGAACTTCCTGGAGCGCGGCTGGAACGGCGAGAACTTCCACGAAGTGACCGAGAACCTGCGCAGCAGCGACCCGTATATGGTCATGGCCGACTTCAAGGATTACCGCCGCGCACAGGCCGACCTGCAGAAGCTGTATGCCGACCGCGAAAAGTGGGCACACATGAGCCTGAAGAACATTGCCAACAGCGGCATCTTCAGCGCCGACCGCTCTGTGCTGGATTACGCACACGACATCTGGTACGCTTCCCCGGTGCCCATGGGCAAGTAATTTTCCCTTAAAAAATCCATCTGCCCCGGCGGCGTTTGGCCCGCCGGGGCTTTTTTGAGAAAGGACGACCCTGCTTTGTCTTGTCTGTTCAATAGCTACGACCCCTATTTCAAGCAGCCCTTTGGCGCACTGCGGGCCGGTCAGACCGTACGCCTGACCCTTTGCATCCCGGAAGAGCTGGGCTATGTCGATCCTCATCTGGTGCTCCAGAAGGAGGGAAAATATGACGTGCCGGTGCACTACCGCATGAAGTTCGACGGCCAGACCCCCCAGCAGAACCACTTTTCCGTAGAGCTGCCGCTGAATGACCCGGGCCTGTACTTCTACTACTTCGACCTCTACACCGACTTCCGCCGCATCTACCGCGGGCCGGACAACTGCGGCGTTGTCAGCTGGCAGGAAGGCGAAAAGTGGCAGATCACCGTCTACGATGCCGGTTTCCAGACCCCGGAGTGCATCAAGGGCAAGGTGTTCTATCAGATCTTCCCGGACCGGTTCTGCGAGGGCATTGAGAACAAGCCCATGCCTTTCCCGGACCGGCTGTATCAGGCCGACAAACACGCCGAACCCTTCTGGCAGCCCAACGAGACCGGCGGCCACCTGAACGAGGACTATTTCGGCGGCGACTTGGAAGGCATCCGCATCAAGCTGCCCTATCTGCGGGAGATGGGGGTGGACTACCTTTACCTCAACCCCATCTTTGAGGCGCACTCCAACCACCGCTACAACACCGCCGACTATCTCAACGTAGACCCGCTGCTGGGCACCAACGAGGAGTTCGAGGTGCTCTGCCGCGAGGCCGCCAAGTACGGCATCGGCATCGTGCTGGACGGTGTGTTCAGCCACACCGGTTCCGACAGCCGCTATTTCAACCGCGAAGGCCGCTATGGTGACGGCGGCGCTTACCGCGACCCCAACTCCCCCTACCGCAGCTGGTACGATTTTGACCCCAAGTATAAGGGCGGCTACCGCAGCTGGTACGATTTTGACCCCAAGTATAAGGGCGGCTACCGCAGCTGGTGGGGCTTCGAGACCCTGCCCGAGGTGAACGAAGAGAACCCATCCTATGTGGAGTTCATCACCGGCGAGGGCGGTGTCATTGACACATGGCTGCGGCGCGGTGCCGCAGGCTTCCGTCTGGATGTGGCCGACGAGCTGCCGGACGATTTTATTGAAAAGATCCGCGCCGCTGTCAAGCGGGTCAGCCCGGAGAAGTTCCTGCTGGGCGAGGTGTGGGAGGATGCCACCACCAAATACGGCTTTGGCCAGCGCCGCACCTATCTGCTGGGCAAGGGGCTGGACAGCGTGATGAATTACCCCTTCAAAAACGCTGTGCTGGACTTTGTAAAGGGTAAGCCCGCCGAGCAGGCCAAGGGCGAAATTCTGTCCATCTGTGAGCACTACCCCGCCCCTGCCATGGACACTGCGCTGAACTTTCTCTCCACCCACGACACCGAACGCGCCCTCACCGTGATCGCAGACGAGCCCGCCAACGGCCGGGGCCGCGAGTGGCAGAGCGGCCGCTGTGTGGCCGGCGAAGCCTACGAGGAAGGGATGCTGCGCCTGCGCATGGCATACGCCATCATCTACACGCTGCCCGGCGTGCCCTGCCTGTACTACGGCGATGAGATCGGGATGCAGGGCTACCGCGACCCCTTCAACCGTGCCTTCTTCTGCTGGGACAGCCACGAAAAGCGCCTGAAGCCGGTGCTGGCACAGCTGGCGCAGCTGCGCCACAGCTGCGAGGCCTTCCGCACCGGCAAGCTCAACGTCCTGCGGGCGCAGGACGGCATCCTGCACTACCAGCGCGTAGGCGAAGCGGAAACCGCCGAGATCATCGTGAACCGCTCGGAGCACATCATCGTGGAGCCGCTGGCTTCCGGCAAGCACACGGAGGTGAACCCCATGGGCTTTACCATCGTGGTGGAGGAGAACGGGCATAACCCGAACCACAGCTATTACGATTATATCTGACCCTCAACGAACAAGGCCCGTGGGATCGCAAGACCGCGGGCCTTGTTTTCTTAAATCAGGACATCTTGTAATCCCGCCCTCGTTATTATATAATAAACGAAAAGAGGCCCTTCGTCTCGTTTCCATCTGCAAGGGAGGGAGTATCTATGCCCATCGACCCCATCTTCTGGCTCATCGCAGCCATCGGCTTTCTGGTGCTGGAGGGAATGACCTTCAGCATGGTATCCATCTGGTTTGCGGCGGGCAGCGCGGCTGCTCTGCTGAGCTGCCTGTTCTGGCCGTCGTTCCGGGCGCAGGCCCTGGTGTTCATCGTGGTAAGCATCCTCTGCCTGGCGGCGTTCAAGCCGCTGGCCGACAAGCTGCGCCGGAAGCACACCCCCACCAATGGCGACCGAAACCTTGGCCGGGAGGCAAAGGTTCTGACCCCGGTCTCCGCCGGGAAGACCGGCCGTGTGCGACTGGACGGCGTGGACTGGAATGCCCGCTGCGCCACCCCTGGCGACGCACTGGAGCCGGGCCAGACCTGCCGTGTGACCGAACTGCACAGCACCCTGCTCATCGTGGAGCCTGTCCTGACCGAATCATCCACCCACTGAAAAAAGGAGCGTTCCTATGCCCATCATGCTGTTTGTGATCCTTGCACTGGTCTTCGTCATCCTTCTCATCGTCATCACCAATATCGTCATCGTGCCCCAGTCCAAGGTGTATGTCGTTGAGCGGCTGGGCAGCTACTCCGACAGCTGGAGCGCCGGCCTGCACGTCAAGATCCCGTTCGTGGAGCGGGTGGCCAAAAAGGTGAGCCTGAAGGAGCAGGTGGCAGACTTTCCCCCTCAGCCGGTCATCACCCGCGATAACGTTACCATGCAGATCGATACCGTGGTGTTCTTTCAGGTGATGGATGCCAAGCTCTACACCTACGGTGTCAACCAGCCCATTGCGGCAATCGAAAGCCTGTCCGCCACCACCCTGCGCAACATCATCGGCGAAATGGAGCTGGACCACACCCTGACCAGCCGCGATGTCATCAACGGCAAGATCACCGCCATCCTGGACGAAGCCACCGACAAGTGGGGCATCAAGGTGAACCGCGTGGAAGTGAAGAACATCATCCCGCCGCGTGAAATTCAGGAAGCCATGGAAAAACAGATGAAGGCTGAGCGCGAGAAGCGCGCCGTGATCCTGAAGGCCGACGGTGAAAAGCAGGCCGCCATTACCGCCGCTGAGGGCGAAAAGGAAGCCGCCATCCTGCGTGCAGATGCTGTGAAGCAGCAGCGCATTCTGGAAGCCGAGGGCGAAGCACAGGCCATTCTGGCCGTTCAGAAGGCCAATGCCGATGCCATCCATCTGCTGAACGAGGCCATGCCCAGCGATAAGGTTCTGGCCATCCGCAGTCTGGAAGCTCTGGCCAAGGTGGCCAACGGCAAGGCAACCAAGATCATCATTCCTTCGGAGCTTCAGAATCTGGGCGGCGTGGTGCCCAGCATCAAAGAGCTGATGACCGACCCGAAGGACGCAGAATAAGGAGCCTGTTTATGATCTACGATACCCTGAACAACCTGCCCAACTATCTGGGCGTGAGCGACAACCTCGACACCGTCATTGAGTATATCATGGCGCGGGACATCACCACCCTGCCCGCCGGACGGACCCGCATCCTCGGCGAGAAGGCCGTCGTCACGGTCAGCACCGTGACCCCGCAGCCCGGCGACAAGGCCCCCTTCGTCCGCCGGGACACCCACCTGACGCTGGAGACCGATCTGGACGGCAGCGAGCTGTTTGAAGTCTCGCTGGGTGAGTTCAGCCCCACCAAACCCACCGACGAGGCTGCTGACATCACGGTCGGCAGTGCAGGCACCAGCATTGCCGGAATGCTGTGCGAGGGGCGGTTTGCCCTGTATCTGGCCGGAGAGCCCTATAAATCCGGCCTGAAGGCGCAGGGCTGCGGCAAACTGAAGAAAGCCGTGTTCAGCATCGAGCTGGACGAGGACGCCGAAGAAACCGAAGCATAAACCAAGACCCCTCTACGCAGCGTAGGTTGCGCAGAGGGGTTTTCTATGCTATCCTGTCTGCAACGCAAACGAACAGGAGGAATCCATTATGAATACCTATGTGACCGGAAGCACCATCCGGCTGCTGCGGGAAGCCAAAGGCCTGACGCAGGCAGAGCTTGCCCGCCAGCTCCTGGTCAGCGCCAAAACGGTCTCCAAATGGGAGACCGCCAAGGGCCTGCCCGACATCTCCCTGCTGGAACCGCTGGCCGCTGCACTGGGCGTGTCGGTGCTGGAACTGATGCAGGGCGAACCGGTGGTCAACCGAAACCGTGCCGCCAATCTGCTGCGTTCCAAGCTCTACGTCTGCCCCCTCTGCGGGAACGTGCTCCACTCCACCGGTCAGGCCGTGGTGAGCTGCTGCGGCATCACGCTGCCCGCGTTGGATATCGCGGAGGCCGATGATGCCGACGAGAAGCACCAGCTGACCATTGAACGGGTGGAAGATGAACTTTTCGTTACCCTGCACCACCCCATGGAGAAGGGCCACTTCATTTCCTTCATCGCCTATCTCACCGGCGACAAGCTCCAGCTCGTCAAGCTCTACCCGGAGGGCGAAGCCAGCTGCCGGTTCCCGCTGCGGGGCGCCGGGGTGCTCTATTTTTACTGCAACCGCCACGGCCTGATGAAAGCCCCAGACCTCCGCACGGCCACCCGCTGCACCCCGCCCCAGAAGATCCACCTGCGGGAGCCGGACGAGCGCGACCGCGAACAGGTCATGGCTTATCGGGAGGAATTTCTCGCCCTCGGCTCCCGGATGGACGGCACCTCGGCGCTGGACCAGTTCGACGATTTCGACGCCTGGCTGGCCCAGATTCGGAAACTGACCGACCCCCGCACGACGCCCGCCGGGCTTGTTCCTGCCACCGAATATCTGGCGCTGGACGAGCACGAACGCCTTGTGGGCATGACCAACCTGCGCCATCACCTGAACGACTATCTGCTCACCTACGGCGGGCACATCGGCTACAGCGTCCGCCCCTCCGAGCGGCAGAACGGCTATGCCACCCAGATGCTCCGCCTGACGCTGGAACAGGCCAGAGCGCGCGGCATCGGGAAGGTGCGCATCTGCTGCGACCACTACAACGTCGCTTCCGCCAAAACCATCCGCGCCAACGGCGGCGTCCTCGAAGACGAACAGTTTGACCCGCAGGATGGAACCCTGACCCAGCGGTACTGGATCTCCAACCATTAAGAAACCCTCTCCGTCATTGCTTTTCGCAATGCCAGCTCGCCCTTCGGGAGAGGTGGCAAAGCCGACAGGCTTCGACGGAGAGGGTTTTGTATTGTGATCAACCCAGATGGAACAGATCAATGAGAACGACCATGGCAAGGCCGTAGTAGACCACGACGGCCACCAGATCGTTGATGGTGGTGATGAGCGGGCCGGAGGCCACAGCGGGGTCGATGTGGATCTTGTGGAACAGCATGGGGATGACCGTGCCCACCAGGCTGGAAACGACCATGGCGATGATCAGCGCCACGCCGACACAGCCGGACAGCAGGAAGGCTTCGCCCCAAGCATACGCCTTGAAGAAATGGATGTAGCAGCCCAGGAAGCCCAGCGCCATCACAGCCAGCAGTGCGCCGTTCACCAGACCGACCCGCATCTCCTTCCAGAGCAGCTGGAGCTTTTTGGCGGTGGTCAGGTTCTCGTCCACCAGCACACGGATGGTCACGGCCAGCGACTGGGTGCCCACGTTGCCGGCCATGTCCAGCACCATGGACTGGAAGCAGATGACGATGGGCAGCACCGCCACCACCGACTCGAACGCACCGACGACCGAGGAAACGAGCATTCCGAGGAAGAGCAGGGCGACCAGCCAGGGCAGGCGCTTCTTCACGCTCTCGAAGACGCCCTCGTTCAGGTCCTCTTCGCTGGTCAGACCGCCCAGTTTTGCGTAATCGTCGCCCATCTCGTCATCGACCAGTTCGACCACGTCGGACGAGGTGATGATGCCGACCAGCTTACCCGCATCGTTCAGCACCGGGAGCGAGCGCTCGGCGTAGTCCACGATGCGGTCGATGCAGTCGCTGATCTTCTCGTGGTCGGTCACATAGGGGTACGACCGCGCGATGAGCTTTTCGAGCTGGTCGTCCGCGCGGGCAATGATGAGGTCTTTCAGGTCGATGGCACCATAGAACTTGTCGTTCTCGTCCACGACGTACAGGGTGGAGATGTTGTCGTTCTCGCCCGCCTGCTTCACCAGCTCGCTCATCGCCTGCCGGATGGTCATATCCTTCCGGATGGAGATGTAGTTGGTGGTCATGCTGCTGCCGATCTCATCCTCGCCGTAGGAGAGCAGCATCCGGACGTCCTCAGCGGAGTCCCGGTCCAGCTGGCCGACGATCTTGGCCTTGTCCTCTTCTTCGAGGTCATCCAGCGCGTCCACCGCATCGTCCGAGTCCATATTGGAGACGACTTTCGCCGCCTTTTCCGAGGGCAGCTCTTTCAGATACGGCTCTGCATCGTCGAGGTAGGAGAAGATCTCCGCCACCCGCTCGATGCCCAGCACCGGGTACAGCTTCTGGCGCTCGTCCGGCGTCAGCGCCGTCAGCGCATCGGCCAGGTCGTTTTCGTGGTAGTCGGAAAGCTTTTCCGCCAGCTCTGCCTGCGGCAGACCGCTGTGGATGAGGTTCAGGATCTCTTCCTGGTAATTCTTCTTCTGCATCTTGGTTCCCTTCCTGCCCATTCCGGGCATAAAAAATACACCGCGTCGGTCATGCTTGACTCCTGCGGTGTATCATGGGCACATGCAGTTCAGGACGCGGCAGACTCATTCGCCTGGCCCGCATCGCAGGAGAAGCGTTGTTTGGGGTGATCCGTATGGTCACTGGACATGGAAATCAAACGCCTCCTGAAACTGAGATTTGCCGTTCGGCCTCGTTATGATACTACGGCCGGGCGGATTTTTCAAGCCCTTTTACAAAACTTTTACCGATTCTGAGCCGGATTTCAAGACATGATAAAACCGGAACGTATCGAAAGATACGTTCCGGTTTTTGTCACTTTTTGTATTTTCCGTACCACGCCACCGATACCCGCCACGACACGGCATACAGCACCAGTGCCGCCGCCAGCAGCCCGCTCACAAGAACCGTCGCACTGGCACCGGAAAAGGCATCCATCAGGGCAATTCCTCCGCCCAGCATGGCCCCCATTCCTGCAAACATCAGCATGTACAGCATTCGGGCTTTTTCCGGACCAAAACGATAATACAGCGGAAGCATAATGCCATTCATCAGCAGTATCGCCAGCACGCCAAACTCCATCCAGATGCTAACCGGGGCATCTGGAAGCGGTTTTCCGAGCAGAACAATCACGCCGCATGACACGCCGCTCAGCCCAACGGAGACCGCTGCACAGATCACCCCGATAAGATATTTTTCCGCGACCTGAATTTTTCTGCTCATTGGCAAGGTCAGGCCGTACTCTGTCCACCCGCTGGAATGATCATATGCCAACAGGGAGACCGGCAGGATGCCCAGAAAAATGGCCGCATAGTTCATGGCAAAGGTAGACGCTCCCGATGCGCTCAGAGTCCAGATCACCAGAACAGCCAGAACTGTAAGGTACATCGTCTTCATGTTGCTTTTTATCTGGTACCAATCTTTTAATAATAAGCCCTTCATGCGTTCTTCTCCCCTTTCACCATCAACACAAACAATTCCTCGATACTCACGGGCGTCAGGGCGCTTCCAGTGGGCACCCCGTCCCGTTTGACCAGCGCTTCGGCCCCGTAGGGTGTGACCCGCTGGCTGACCACGACGTCCGGAGCCAGCTCTTCCAGTTGAGCGGCGGTGCCGTGCCAGAGGGCGTATTCTTCCCGCAAGGTGTCCTTGTCCTCGCAGAGTAGGAGCCTGCCCTTGTGCAGGAATGCAATGGTATCGCACAGCTTTTCCAAGTCGCTGACGATGTGGGAGGAGATAAGGATGGAGTGGTTTTCGTCCCGGGCAAAATCCAGCAGGATATCCACCACCTCATCCCGCACCACCGGGTCCAGCCCATTGGTGGCTTCATCCAGCAGCAGCAGCTTCGGATGGTGGGACAGTGCCACTGCAAGGCAGAGTTTCATCTTCATGCCGGTGGAGTATTCGTTATACTTTTTCTTAGCAGGCAGTTCAAAGCGCTTGCAAAATCCGGCATAGACCCCGGCGTCCCAGTTGCGGTAGATGCCCGCCATCACCTTTCCCATCTGTTCGGCGGTCAGGCAGGTGGGAATACCATCGCCGCTCAGCACCACGCCGATGTCCTCCTTGGTGCAGGGGGATGCTTCCAGGTCATCTTTCCCCAGCACCCGGATGGTGCCGGACTCCGGTGGAAGTATTCCCAAAATCAGCTTCAGGGTCGTGCTTTTGCCTGCGCCGTTTTCACCGATCAGGCCGCAGATGGTGCCGCCGGGCAGGGTCAAATCGATAGGCCCCAGAGTGAAACCCGGATACGTTTTCTGTACGCCGTGCAGTTCCAGTGCGTTCATGTTCAGCCCTCCCACAGCAGTTCCAGCATTTCGACAAGGTCGTTCTTTGCCAGCCCGCAGGACGCCGCCAGCCGGACGGCCTCCGTCAGGTGCGATTCAATTTGCTTCAGATTCTCCTCCCGGAGCAGTTCCGTGTTTTTCGCCGCCACGAAGAAGCCTTTGGCCGGGATGGCATACAGAAAGCCCTCTTTTTCCAGTTCATCGTAGGCGCGTTTGGTCGTGATGACGCTGATGCGCAGATCCCGTGCCAGCCCCCGGATGGAGGGCATGGCCTCGTCCGGCTGCAGATTACCGTTCAATATCTCATTTTTGATCTGGGTATAGATCTGGTCATAGATCGGTGCTCCGCTTTTGTTGTCGATAAAAAGATTCACGTCGCTCCCCCCTCCGTTTCGTCTGTGCATATACAGTATATACAGTTGACACAGAGTTGTCAAGAGGTAACTGTAAAAAGCAGCCGCTCCCAACGGGAACGGCTGCTTTTGGTTTTTCTTATGCAGTTCCTGCGAACGGCTCAGTAGGCCACGCCCCAGTAGACCATGGTCTTGGCGGGCTTGCCGCAGCAGGGGCATACATCGCTCAGGTGTTCCTGCTCAAACGGCATGCAGCGGCTGGACAGGCCGACTTCTTCCTTCATCTTCATTTCGCAGGCAAGGTCGCCGCACCACATGGTCTTGATGTAGCCGGTGTTTGCCTTGGCCAGCTCCTTCACCTGGTCCATGGTGGTGGCAGCCCAGGTGCGCTTCTCGCGGTTGGCAAGAGCACGCTCGTACAGGTCCTTGCGCAGGGCCTCCAGCTGTGCGGGGATCGCAGTCTCCAGCTCGTCCAGAGAGACGAAGACTTTTTCGCGGGTATCGCGGCGCACCAGCACGCACTGGTTCTTTTCCAGATCCTTGGGGCCGATCTCCAGACGCAGAGGCACGCCCTTCATCTCCCACTGGGAGAACTTCCAGCCCGGGGCATTGTCGCTGTCGTCCAGCTTCACGCGGGCATACTTGCTGATCTTCTCGGCCAGCTCAGCAGCCTTCTCGGAAACGCCGGGCTTGTGGGCTGCGATGGGCACTACGACCACCTGAATGGGGGCCACTGCCGGGGGCAGGATCAGGCCGTCGTCGTCGCCGTGGGTCATGATGATAGCGCCCACCAGACGGGTGGAAACGCCCCAGCTGGTCTGGAACGGATGATGCAGCTGGTTGTCGCGGCCGGTAAAGGTCACGTCATAAGCCTTGCTGAACTTATCGCCAAAGTAGTGGCTGGTGCCGCTCTGCAGGGCCTTGCCGTCCTTCATCATGGCCTCGATGGTATAGGTGGCCTCGGCACCGGCAAACTTTTCCTTGTCGGTCTTGCGGCCCTTCACCACGGGGATGGCCAGATCCTGCTCGCAGACATCTGCGTAGCAGTTCAGCTGCTGCTGGGTCTCAGCCTCAGCCTCGGCGGCAGTCTCGTGGATGGTGTGGCCTTCCTGCCACCAGAACTCGCGGCTGCGCAGGAAGGGGCGGGTGGTCTTTTCCCAGCGGACAACGCTGCACCACTGGTTGTACTTCATGGGAAGCTCACGGTAGCTGTGCAGCACGCGGGACCAGTGGTCGCAGAACATGGTCTCGCTGGTGGGACGCACGGCCAGACGCTCTTCCAGCTTGTCGGAACCGCCCATCGTGACCCACGCCACCTCCGGCGCGAAGCCATTGACCAGTTCGCCTTCCTTCTGCAGCAGGCTTTCCGGGATCAGCACGGGCATTGCCACGTTCTCATGGCCGGTGGCCTTGAAGCGGGCATCCATGTCCTTCTGGATCAGCTCCCAGATGGCCTGACCGTAGGGGCGCAGGATGATGAAACCCTTCACGCTGGAGTACTCCACCAGCTCTGCCTTCACGCAGATATCGGTGTACCACTGTGCGAAGTTCTCTTCCTGGCTGGTGATCGCCTGTACGAGCTTCTTTGAATCTTTTGCCATTTTTGCTTTTTCCTCCTAAGGCCGTGCGCCAAACGGCTTGCGTTCCGCACGAACCATATTAAAAGCCCCGCCGCAGCACCGCCGTGTGCAGCGCCGGGAAACGGGGCCTTTTGCAATGTCCGGATCAGCCCTGATGGCTGTCCACAAAGTTTACCACATCGCCCACGGTGCGCAGGGACTCGATGGCATCGTCCGGCACCTCAATGCCAAACTCATCCTCCAGCGTCATCACCATATCCACGATATCCAGACTGTCGGCCTCAAAATCGCTCATGATGTCACTGTCCATCGTGATCTTTGCCGGGTCAACATCCAGCTGCTCCGCCAGCAATGCACGGATTTTTTCAAAAGTATCCATTGTCACGGTCTCCTTTTGTCATCGATTCTTTGTTGTCCGCCCCGCGCAGCTGACCGGCCGCGCAAAGCACTCTCTATTTTTTATATCCCATGGGCCGCATCTTGTCAAGCCCTGTTTTGGATTCCGGCACGGATGCGGCGGAAATTTCCGATAAAAATTGCGGAAAGCACAGTTTTCCGCTTGACAGAATCCCGTTTGCTTCTTATGATAATAAGAGGTTCGTTATAACTACCGAAAGGATGAACGCGATGAAGTTCTCATTTACCAAAATGCAGGGCTGCGCCAACGATTATATCTATCTGGACTGCCGGGCCTCCGGTGTGCCGGAGAACATCGTTCCGCTGGCCCGGAAGCTCTCGGCGCGGCACTTCTCGGTGGGTGCGGACGGCATCATCTGCATCTGTGCTGCGCAGACGGCGGGTGCGGACGGCATGATGCGCATTTTCAACGCCGATGGCAGTGAGGGCAGGATGTGCGGCAACGGCATCCGCTGCGTGGCCGAGTGGCTGCATGTGCATGAACCGACCTGCGCAGCAAAGCCCGTGCTGAAGATCGACACCCGCAGCGGCCAAAAGACGCTGACCCGGATGGGCGAGGAGCTGTGGCAGGTGGAGATGGGGGCCTATTCCACCCGCGCCGCCGACCTGCCCGCCGTGAACATGGGCGAAGGGCCGCTGGTCCGCTGCCCGCTGACGGTGGACGGCAAGACCTGGGAGGTCACCTGCATCAGTGTGGGCAACCCCCACTGCGTCACCCTTGTGCCGGAGGTGGACGGCCTCAAGCTGGAGGCCATCGGCCCGGCGTTCGAGTCCCACCCGAACTTCCCGGAGCGCATCAACACCGAGTTCGTGCAGGTGGTGGATGCCACCCATCTGAAGATGCGGGTGTGGGAGCGCGGCAGCGGCGAGACATGGGCCTGCGGCACCGGCACCTGCGCCACCGTGGCGGCCCTGACCGAGCTTGGCATCTGCCCGGCAGGCGAGGACATCCATGTGCAGCTGCGCGGCGGTGTGCTGACCATCCGGGTATTGCCCGGCAGACAGCTGCTGATGACCGGCGCGGCCTCCACCGTTTACGAAGCTGTGATCGAAGTCTAACGTTAGAAAGAATCGAGGGAACATACAATGAAAATGAATCATCATTACGGTGAGCTGAAGGCAAGCTACCTGTTTGTGGACATTGCCCACAAGGTGGCCGCTTATCAGGAGGCACACCCGGAGAAGGAGATCATCCGTCTGGGCATTGGCGATGTGACCCAGCCGCTGGCAAAGTGTGTGGTCAAGGCCATGCACGATGCAGCCGATGAGATGGGTACCAAGGAAGGCTTCCACGGCTATGGCCCGGAGCAGGGCTACCCCTTCCTCAAGCAGGCCATTCAGGGCTACTATGCAGGCCGCGGCACCCAGCTGGCAGAGGATGAAATTTTCATCTCTGATGGTGCAAAGAGCGATCTGGCCAACGTACTGGGCCTGTTCGATGTGGACAACACCGTGCTGGTGCCGGACCCCGTTTATCCCACCTACGTGGACGATAACGTGACCGATGGCCGCAAGATCATCTACAGCCGCACCAGTCAGGAGAACGGCTTCTTGGGAATGCCGGATGAGAATGTGAAGGCTGACATCATCTATATCTGCAGCCCCAATAACCCCACCGGTGCCGCCTACACCCGCGACCAGCTCAAGGCATGGGTGGACTACGCCAAGAAGAACGATGCCATCATCCTGTACGATGCTGCATACGAGTGCTTCATCTCCGACGAGAACCTCGCCCGCAGCATCTTCGAGATCGAGGGTGCACGGGAGTGTGCCATTGAAATTTGCTCCTTCTCCAAGATCGCAGGCTTCACCGGCACCCGCTGCGGCTACACCGTGGTGCCCAAGGAGCTGGAGCGCGAGGGAATGAACATCAATAAGCTGTGGCTGCGCCGCCAGACCACCAAGTTCAACGGTGTGCCTTACGTGGTGCAGCGCGCCGCCGCTGCGGTGTTCACCGAGAGCGGCATGGCCGAGATCCAGCAGAATTTGGACTACTACCGCAAGAATGCCAAGGTCATCGCGGACGCACTGGATGAGTGCGGCGTGTGGTACTGCGGCGGCAAGAACAGCCCCTACATCTGGCTGCGCTGCCCCGGTAACATGAAGAGCTGGGAGTTCTTCGACTGGCTGCTGGAAAACTGCGGCGTGGTCGGTACCCCGGGCGTGGGCTTCGGCGAGTGCGGCGAGGGCTACTTCCGCCTGACCGCTTTCGGTGACGCCGAAAAGACCAAGATGGCCGCCGAGCGCATCAAGACCGCCATCAAGGCACTGTAATTTCAGCAAGCAAAAAGGCGATGCAGTTTTTGTACGACTGCATCGCCTTTTCTGTTTTTCCGGTCCGGTCTTATTTCCGGCCCGTCAGCCGGTTGAGCAGCATCACAGCCAGGACAATGACACCAATGACGAGAAGAATGCCGACCATGCCGATGAGCATCATGGGCAGGGTGGTCATCCACGAAGAAAGATGAAGCATAAGTGTACCTCCGTTAAGCCATCAGGGTCAGAATTAGGCCGCCTGCAATGACGGATGCGATCTGCCCCGAAACGTTGACGCTGATGGAGTACATCAGCAGGAAATTCTGGTTATCTTCTTCCAATCCCATCTTGTTGACCACACGGCCGCTCATGGGGAAGGCGGAGATGCCGGCTGCACCGATCATCGGGTTCAGTTTTTTGCCTTCGGGCAGGAACAGGTTCAGCAGCTTTGCAAACAGCACGCCGCCTGCGGTATCAAAAACGAAGGCTACCAGACCCAGTGCAAGGATGAGCAGGGTATCGGGCCGGACAAACTTGTCAGCGGTCATCTGTCCGGCCACGGTCAGGCCCAGCACGATGGTGATGAGGTTTGCCAGCACATTCTGCGCGGTTTCGCTGAGGGCGTTCAGTACGCCGCACTCCCGCAGCAGGTTGCCGAACATCAGAAAACCAACTAGAGCTACACTGGCAGGAGCTACCATACCGGCAATGATGGTTACAACAATGGGGAACAGAATCTTCGTCAGCTGGCTGACATTGCCCTTTTCATAGGGCATCCGGATGCGGCGGTCCTTCTGAGTGGTCAGCAGTTTAATGACCGGCGGCTGCACGATGGGCACCAGAGCCATGTAACTGTACGCTGCCACCATGATGGCACCAAGGTACTGGGAGTTGAGGGTGTTAGCTACAAAAATGGCGGTGGGACCGTCCGCTGCACCAATGACAGCGATGGAAGCAGCATCCTTCAAATCAAAGAAGAAGCCTGCCAGAAACAGGGTGAAGAAAATACCAAACTGCGCTGCGGCACCAAAGAGCATGAGCCACGGTTTTTCCAGCAGGGGGCCAAAGTCGATCATAGCACCAATGCCGATGAAAAGCAGCAGGGGAAACAGCTCGTTGGACATGCCTGCTTCAAACAGGGCAGAAATGGGGCCTACGGTATCGCCCTGCGTGATGGCACCGGACAGCGGCAGATTGACCAGAATGGCACCAAAGCCCATGGGTAAAAGCAGGCTCGGCTCCATTTTTTTGGCGATGGCAAGGTAGATGAGCAATGCACCAATGCCCCACATCACCACCATCTGCCAAGTCAGGTTTCCAAAATTGGAAAACAGACTTGCGAATGTGTTCAGAAAGTTCATAGTTTTACCTCCTCGTGTTCCGGTGCCAAAGGCAAGAAAAAGAGACTCCTGCCACAGCACCTTGTCTGTGACAAAAGTCTCAAGCGAACACATGACATCGGGCATTTCTGCCGTGATGACGCTGCCATGCAGCACCCCGCAGACCCTGCGGAGCGCCCTTTACTCCCTTTTATCGGGCCTTATTAAATCAGACTGCGTCCCCGCTGTCAAGAGGTTTTCCGGATTCTTTGCCAAATTTTGCTTCAGCGCTCGAATGTCGTGCTCAGGGTCGTGGCCCAGTGCTGGCCGGGGGCGAGGCAGGCGGCGGCAGCGCGTTCGGTCCAGGCCTGCGGGTCGTTCTCGGCACCGGGCAGGGACTGCCACGGCTCAATGCACACAAACCGCACCGGCTTTGCAGGGGCCGACCAGATGAGCGCGTAGGGGTAGCCTTCCACATTGCAGGTGATCTTGCGGCCGGTGCCCTTCTCATAGATGCCAATGGTCTTGGTGCGCAGGCCCGCCATGCAGAAGCTGTCGTTTGCGAAGAGGTCGTCCGTGAGCGGGATGGCGGAGACGTTCTTCCACCGGTAGCCGCACCTGCCGGTCAGCAGGCCATTGGGGTAAGCATCCAAAATCATCGGGCTTTCCGGCTGGTCGAACCGGAACTCGTAATCCGTGGTGGTGTGCTGTGCATCAAAGGGGATGTTGAACGCCGGGTGATAGCCGATGCCAAAGCGCAGCTCTTCGGTGCCGGGGTTGCGCACCGTCAGCGTATGGTGCACGGTCTTGCCGTCCAGACGGAAGGTGCTGGTGAGCACAAAATCGAAGGGGAAGCGTTCGGCTTTGATGGCATCATCCGAGCGCAGCTCCAACTGGATGGTATCGCCCTCGGCCTTGAGCAGGGTGTGCTCCATGTCGCGGGCAAAACCGTGCTGACCGCCCTTGTAGGTCTTGCCGCCATGGGTGAAGGTACCGCCGGGCAGCTTGCCCGTCCACGGGAACAGAATGGGAGCGTGGCGCTTCCACACAGCCGGGTCGGCCTGCCAGAGCAGCTCTTCCCCCGCCGCATTTTTCAGGCTGACTGCTTCGGCACCGTGGGTGTCCACGGTCAAGGTCAAAAATTCGTTGTGAATGGTTGCCTGCATGATTCGTTCTCCTTTTTCATTGTTATCGGTTGACGATGTGCTCGCCGTTTCCGTCCAGGAAGGTGCGCAGGTTCCGGGTGGTGATGTCCATCAGGTTCTGCAGCGCTTCCTTTGTCGTCCATGCAATGTGCGGGGTGAGGAGGGCGTGGGGCTCCTTCCGGAGCGGGCTGTCCGCCGGGAGGGGTTCGGTGGCAAAGGCATCGGCCCCGTAAAAGCCCAGCTGCCCGCTGCGGAGCGCCGCCGTGACCGCTGTTTCGTCCACAAGGGCACCACGCGCGGTGTTCAGCAGGATGGCACCGGGCTTCATCTGCGCCAGTGCCTCCGCACCGATGAGCCCCCGCGTCTGGGGCGTGGCCGGGCAGTGCAGGCTGAGCACATCGCTCTCCTTCAGCAGGTCGGCAAATGGCACGAACTCCACACCGTCGGCGGCATATTCCGGCCGGACAGTCCGAGTGCAGACGAGCACCCGCATCCCGAATGCTCTGGCGATGCGGGCGGTCTGCCGGCCAATGCTGCCGTAGCCATAGATGCCAAAGGTCTTGCCGTACAGCTCCATCTGGGGCAGCAGGCCGTAGCCTGCCGGGATGTCCAGCTGCCACAGGCCGTCCTTGACGGCGCGGTCATACCGCTCGGCACACTGGACGATGGCCAGCAGCAGGCTGAAAGTCATCTGTGCCACACTGTAAGTAGAATAGCCCGGCACGTTGGCTACCGGCACGCCATGGCGGCGGCAGGCCTTCAGATCAAGGTTATCCGTGCCGGTGGCAATGATGCCCACCCACCTGAGCTTCGGGCACTGGGCCAGGATGGCTTCATCCATCCGGCATTTGTTGAGGAAGACGACCTCGGCATCCCCGATGCGGGGCGCGATCTCCTCGTAGGCCGTGCGGACGTAGCTGGTGGTATCCGGAATGAGGGCCTTGACCCCCGACCAGTCGAGGTCGCCCTCGTGCATGACATAGCGTTCCAGAATGACGGCTTTCATCGCTTCTCCTCCAAGTCCACGTCCTCGCGGAGCACCTGCCCGATGGGCTGGGCGATGCACAGGTCTGCGCTTTCGTCCGCCGGGGTGGGCTGCATGTTGATGACGACGAGATGCCGGCCCCGGAAATACCGCAGCAGCCCCGCCGCCGGGTAGACCACCAGACTGGTGCCGCCCACGATGAGGGTATCGGCCCGGCGGATGGCCTGCACGGCCCCGGAGACGACCTCCTCGTCCAGCCCTTCTTCATACAGCACCACATCCGGCTTGACGATGCCGCCGCACTCGATGCAGCGGGGCACGCCGGTGCTGTTGGCAATGAAATCCACATCGTAGAACTTACCGCAGCGGGTGCAGTAGTTGCGCAGGGTGCTGCCATGCAGCTCGTACACCGTGCGGCTGCCCGCCGCCTGATGCAGGCCGTCGATGTTCTGGGTGACGACCGCTTTCAGCCTGCCCTCCCGTTCCAGCTTTGCCAGCCGCAGGTGGGCCGCGTTGGGCTTTGCCCCCTTCACGATGAGCTTATCGCGGTAAAAACGGTAAAACTCCTCCGGATTCTCCTCCCAGAAAGTATGGCTCAGGATCGTTTCCGGCGGGTAGGCGTACTTCTGATGATAAAGTCCGTCCACACTGCGGAAGTCCGGGATGCCGCTCTCGGTGGAAACGCCCGCCCCGCCAAAGAACACGATGCTGTCGCTCTCCTGGATGATCTTTTCCAGCGCAGGAACCATAACAAAAAACGCCCCTTTCCAGCAGATTTGGTTACACGTCCAGTATAACACAAATCCGGCGGAAAGGAAGCGTTTCTTTTGGTTCTCTGGTTCAGCGGCCGTTCTCGGCAAACAGGGTGCCGAGGGCCGCAAAGAGGTCGTGCGGGAGCATCCCGGCTTCGCCGTGCACGGCGGCGGCGCGGTCGGCAGCGGCCCCGTGGAGGTAGACCGCGCAGACGGCAGCCTCAAAGGCAGGCAGCCCACAGGCCAGCAGAGCGCTGGTCATACCGGCCAGCACATCTCCGCTGCCGCCCCGGGCAAGGCCGGGGTTGCCGGTGGGATTCACCCGGCACCGGCCATCCGGGGCCGCAATGACCGTCTGCGCCCCCTTGAGCACGACCACGGCGTTCCATGCTCTGGCAAACCGCAGGGCGGTGCCCTCCCGGTCGGCGTGGGTGGCCGCAGCGGACAGCCCGGTGAGCCGGGCCATCTCGCCGGGGTGGGGTGTTAAAATCAGTTCACCCATCGGATGAAGCGTTTTTCCAGCTTGCAGCAGGTCGGCGGCGGCGTTCAGGCCGTCCGCATCCAGCACCGCGCTGCCTGCAAAGCCGGGCAGCAGCTTCTGCACCAGCGTGCGTGTCTCTGCCGCGCGGGCTGCACTCTGGGCCGTACCGCCAAGGCCCGGGCCCAGCAGCAGCACCGTCGCCTTCTGGCGCTGGAGCTGTGGAATGCTCTCCGGCGAGATGCCACCTTCGGCCCCCGCCACGCAGGGACACAGGCAGCATTCCGGCAGGCGGGCCACCGCAGCTGCCAATACCGGCTCCACGCTGGCCAGCGTTACAATGCCCGCACCGGTGCGCAGAGCTCCCTCCACCGCCAGCGCTGCCGCGCCCCGGTAGCTGGCGCTGCCTGCCACGGCCAGCACAGCCCCGAAGGTGCCCTTGTGGCTGTCGCGCGGGCGGGGGCGAAGACACGCCCAAACATACGCGGCATCTGTTTTCATAAGGTTTACACCTCTCCCTGCAAATAGTTCCGGATCTCCTTCTCGACCTCCTGCACTTCCTCATGGAACATGCGGGCGGAGACACGCAGCGCGCCGTGGCCCAGAATGATGATCTGCTCCATGCCGTCGGAAGTAGCCACACGCACTCGCCGCCCCTTGCCGATCTCATGAGTAACGTGCTCGATGAACATATCGGCGGTTTCGGCTTCCTTGGTGTAGACCACATGGATGTTATGGTACTGCTCAATGCTGCCGGGGCTGCCCGGCACACGATAGGCATCGAACACGAGGATGAGTACACACTTTTTGAACCCCTGATAGTTGCACAGGATGTCCATCAGCTTCTTGCGGGCGGCATCAAGGCTCTGTTTGGAGAGCTCGTTCAGCTCATCCCACGCAAAGATGATATTGTAGCCGTCCACCAGCAGATATTCGGGCAGGATCTCCCACTGCTGGGCATCAAAATCCGGGCGTTCCCGCTTTTGCACCGGGCGGAATGCCGCCAGCGGGTCCCGTTTGATGGGGCCATAGGTGCGCTCGAAGATTTTGAGCAGCTCGGCATCCTCTTCCAGTGTTGCGCGGTAGGCGGCCATCCGGCGGGGCCGGGTGGCGACCTCTTCCGCCGGGCGGGCGGTCTTGCCCCAGCCGCTGTCCACATGCATGTGGCTGCGCACCTGATCCCAAGGCACCACAAAGCCCGCGCCATGGGCACAGAACACCGAATCTGCCGGGTTGTCAAGGTCGTGCTCCGGCTCGTAGCCAATGGCCGCCAGCACCTCGTCGGTGTTGTGGCAGGGCCGGTAGCCGTCCAGCGTCAGGGTCAGGTGTCCCCGGCCCCGGGTATAGCCCACCACCTCCATGGGGTAGCTGCGCATCGTGGAGGCCGGGGCTGTGCCGGTCAGGGTGGCCGTCTGACCATCCGGAGCCGTCTGGGGCGGGTCGAAGCTGCCACCCATCTGCTGGACGTCGTTCATCGCGCGGCCCACATTCTCGGCCGGAAGTTCCAGCCGGAAAGCGTACCACGGCTCCAGCAGCTGTACTTTGTGGATCTGCGCGGCCAGCATCAGACCCTGCCGCACCGCGCGATAGGTGGCCTGCCGAAAATCTCCGCCCTCCGTGTGTTTAAGATGGGCGCGGCCCGCAATGAGGGTGATCTTCACGTCCGTCAGCGGCGCACCGGTCAGCACACCAAGGTGCTGCTTTTCTTCCAGATGGGTCAGCACAAGGCGCTGCCAGTTCTTGTCCAGCACTTCTTCCCGGCAGTCGGCGGCAAACTGCATCCCGCTGCCGCGGGGCAGGGGCTCCAGCTTGACATGCACCTCCGCATAGTGGCGCAGCGGCTCATAGTGGCCCACGCCCTCCATAGGCTCCGTGATGGTCTCCTTGTACAGAATGCCGCCGGGGCCGAAGCACACCTCCAGCCCATAGCGCTCTGCCAACAAACTGCGCAGCACTTCCAGCTGCACCTCGCCCATGAGCTGCACATGGATTTCGCCCAAAGTCTCGTTCCATACCACATGGAGCTGCGGCTCCTCTTCTTCCAGCCGGTGCAGCTTGCCCAGTGCCGCGTGCACATCAGCCCCCTCCGGCAGCAGCACCTGATAGCTCAGCACCGGTTCCAGAACCGGCACATCGCTGTCGCGTTCCGCGCCAAGGCCCTCGCCCGGGCGCGCCTTAGTCAGGCCGGTGACGGCGCACACCTGCCCCGGGCCGATGGCTTCCGCCAGCGTATACTTTACGCCGGAGTACAGCCGCAGCTGGTTTGCCTTTTCCTCCCACGGCTCACCATCTGCTTCGCCGGAGAGCTGGGCCTTTACCTTCAGTTCGCCGCCAGTCACGCGCAGCCATGTCAGGCGCGTGCCCTGCTCATCCTGCGACACCTTAAACACCTTGGCGCCAAAGGCATCCAGCGCGGGAGCCGGACGGGTGAAGCGGTCCAGCCCGGCCAGAAGTTCGTCCACCCCCTCCAGCCTGAGCGCTGCACCGAACCAGCACGGGAAGACATGCCGCCGGGCGATGGCCGGGAGAATGTCGGCATCGGTCAGCTCCCCTTTGTCGAGGACGGTTTCCATCAGCCGCTCATCGCAGAGGGCCAGCGCTTCGTCGCGGGCGGACGCATCGGCCCCGAAATCCACAAAGCCGTCCCCCAGCCGATGGTTGAGCTGTTCCAGCAGCGCCTCCCGGCCGGGGCCGGGCAGGTCCATCTTATTGAGGAAAACGAAGGTCGGGATGTGATACCGCCGCAGCAGCCGCCAGAGCGTCTCGGTGTGGCTCTGCACGCCGTCGGTGCCGCTTACCACCAGCACAGCATAGTCCAGCACCTGCAGGGTGCGCTCTGTCTCGGTGGAAAAATCCACATGTCCGGGGGTGTCCAACAATGTGATATCCGTATTGCCCGCCGTCAACAGGGCCTGCTTGGAAAAGATGGTGATGCCGCGCGCTTTTTCAAGCGTGTCGGTATCCAGAAAGGCATCCTTGTGATCCACACGGCCCAGCTTGCGGATCGCGCCGGAGCGGTAGAGCATGGCTTCCGAAAGGGTGGTCTTGCCGGAGTCCACATGGGCAAGGATGCCCACCACCAGCTGCTTGTGCGGGTTCTCCATGGTCTGCACCCTTCCTTATAAAAAGCTGATGCAGAGTGCCACCACCACCAGCGGCACCCCCAGCACCAGATTGGAGAGCATACTGCAATAGGTGCGCTCCTCCGGCTCCAGCTCCTCAAAGGAGACGATCTTCTCGTCAGCATAGTCCATGATGGAGCGGGTGGCGTGGAACTTTTTCTGCGGCTTGATCCCCTTGAACTCTTCGAGCAGATGGTGGATGGTCAGGCCGTCCAGCCGCATATAGTCCACCCACGCCCAGATGAGCAGCACCACGCCGCACAGAAAGCCCGGTGCCTCCCACATGGAGAAGGTGCCGTCGCTGACATACCGCTCCCACAGCAGCATCAGCACAGCCACGATGGAAGTGCGGGTCACAGTTTTATATAAGATGGGATGAAGCATATAGCCTTTGTACATCGCGCGTAGTTTTTTCATGGTTTGCTCCTTATTCCGATACAGATACATTTTATTGTAGCATGTTTTTATGAAAAAAGATAGCAGAATCGTCCGTGGTGAAAAAACAGTCCACTTTTTTCTTTTGAAGCCTGCCGCTTCCCGCAGCCACCCGGTGCTTTGGATTCTTTTGCATTTTTCCGCAGCTGCTTTTCATACAAAAGCAGCTGTCACCATTTTGTTTCCAATTCATTGCTTTAATCCATTGACTTCTTTTCAATACAGTGCTAAAATATCCGAAGTGCGACGTTTGCCCTTCCTGTGCATTTTTTCGTGGAGGACAGGCCACACTCGTTCAGGAATAGGAAAAAACGGCGCAGGCAGACCGCCTGTGCCAGAGATCTGGGAGGATCCATCCATGAGTATCAATTTTGAGTCTCACAAGCTCGACCGCCGCAGCTTCCTCAAGGGCGCAGGCATGGTCGGCGCAGCCAGCCTGCTGGCCGCATGCGGCGGCAAGTCCGACAACGGCAGCAGCGCTGCTTCCACCAGCGGTGCCGCAGCCCCCAACACCACCGGTGCCACCCCGCTGAAGGAGTTCATCTCCTTTGAGAGCGGCAACCGCGAGCTGGAGAGCTGGAACATGCTGTACACCCAGCAGGCTTCCGACGCCAACGTCATCACCAACCTGTGGGACGGCCTGCTGAGCTTCGACTGCTACGGCAAGGTCGTGCCCGCCATCGCTTCAACCTGGGAGCACAACGACGATTCCACCGTCTGGACCTTCCACCTGCGCGATGACGTCGATTGGGTCGATGCCAACGGCGAGGTGAAGGACCACCTGACCAGCAAGGATTTCCTGGTCGGCTTCGAGTGGGTCATGAACTCCTACAAGAATGAGGCCAACAACACCTCCATGCCCAACGATACCGTCGTGGGCGCTGCCGATTACTACGAGCAGACCAAGGCAGCCGGCGACGCTGCCGCCGACATGACCTATGAGGACATGCTGGCTGCTGGTGTCGGCATCGAGGCTCCCGATGACTACACTCTGGTCTTCACCTGCAAGGATCCCTGCCCGTACTTCGACACCGTGGCGGCTTACAACAGCTTCTACCCCGTCGCTCCCGCCCTGCTCGACGAGCTGGGCATCGAGGGCTTCCGCGGCTGTGACAACACCACCATGTGGTACAATGGCCCGTACGTCGTCGAGGAGTATATCCAGGGCAACACCAAGAGCTATATCCCCAACCCCAGCTACTACGATGCAGCCAACGTCAGCCGCTTTGAGCGCCTGACCATCACCATGATCTCCGATGGCTCCATCAGCCTGCAGCTGTACGAGAACCGTGAGCTGGACGAGGTCGATCTGGGCGAGAGCAGCATCGCCACCATCCAGGCCGATCCTTCCAACGTGTTCAACCAGCAGCTGTGCGAGAAGCGCCCCAAGAAGTTCAGCTACTGCTTTATCTTCAACTACGACAAGCGCAAGGCCGACGGCACCGCCGATGAGAACTGGAACAAGGCCATCGCCAACAAGGCATTCCGCCAGTGCTTCTCCAAGGGTCTGGAGCTGTCCAAGTTCTACGCTCGCTACAACCCCATCAACCCGCTGAAGTGCGAGAACGACTTCTTTACCATGAGCGGCCTGTGCTACACCACCGACGGCACCGATTACACCAGCCTGGTCGCCAAGGAGCTGGGTCTGGACGGCGAGAAGTATGATGGCAAGACCATGAAGCGTCTGCGCGCCAACAACGGCGACATCCCCGACCTGAAGAAGCAGGCCATGGACGAGCTGAGCGCCATCGGCGTCACCTTCCCGGTGCACTGCTCTTACTATATCCTGGCCGGTTCCACCACCGCTCTGGACAGCGCGACCGTCCTGAAGCAGTGCTTCACCGACAGCTTCGGCGATGACTTCATCGTGCTGGACATCGAGACCTTCGTCTCCTCCACCATGAAGGAGGTCGTGGCACCCAAGCTGCAGAGCTTCGTCCACATGGGCTGGGGCGCTGACTTCGGCGATCCCATCAACTTCCTGACCCAGATCATCGTCCACGACGACAACGCTTACTACAGCTGCAACATGACCAACATCGAGGGCATCGCCGAGAACGGTGCCGCCGATTACCAGAAGGATCTGGTGGCTGCCTACGAGCAGTTCACCGACCTGGTCAACGAGGGCCGCGTCATCGTCAACGACACCGATGCACGCTACGCTGCCTTCGCAAAGGCTGAGGCCTACTTCCTGGAGGAGAACCTGATCTTCCCCACCGTCTACGATGTGACCTGGTGCCTGACCCACGCCAACGAGTACAGCAAGATCAACGCCATGTACGGCCCCTGCAACTACAAGGCTGTCAACTGGGAGACCAGCGAAGAGGCTTACACCACCGAGCAGTACGAGGAGTTCGCCGCTGCTTTCGATGCAGCCACCCAGGCCTGATCGGTTTTTGAGCGCATTCTAAGTTAAGCACTTTTCCCCCGGCGGGAGCTGTTCGCAAAGCGGATGGCTCCCGCTCTTTTATTATGTAAAGCGTTTTGCACCTGTTCGTTTGTGAAGAACAATTTCGGTTGTTTTGTGTTTCAAAAACAGTGTTAAACTTTTTGCATCCTTAATCAGGCAAAAACAAATATATTTCATCATTTTCCACAGTCTGTCTTTCTTTTTTGAAGAGGTTCCTGTCCATGCTCCATTGACAGCTTATTCTTTTAATGGTATAATAATCAGCGTGTTAAGGTTTTGCGGGAGGAGCACAGGCACAGACAGAGGGGTCTGTATCTGCGCTCTTTTGTATTCCTCAGCAGTACAGGAGATGCGAAGCTCCCGCAAAGGAGTGGGAAACAAGCAGGACAACGCGCCCTGCACCATGCACCGAAGCACGGAAAAATTTTAGGGAGGATAACACAATGAACATCAATCACGAGTCTCATGCAATCAGCCGCCGCAGCTTTCTGAAGGCTTCCGGCGTTGTTGGTGCCGCCGGCATCCTGGCAGCCTGCGGCGGCGGCTCCAGCAGCTCCACCGCTGCTTCTGCTTCTTCCGGCGCAACCAGCGCCCCCAACACCACCGGCGCTGCCCCGCTGAAGGAGTTCATTTCCTGGGAGGCCACCAACCGTGAGCTGGAGAGCTGGAACATGCTGTACAGCCAGATGGCTTCCGACATGAATGTCACCACCAACCTGTGGGAGGGCCTGCTGAGCTTTGACTGCTACGGCAAGGCTGTGCCTTCCGTGGCCAAGGAGTGGAGCCACAACGAGGACTCCTCCGTCTGGACCTTCAACCTGCGCGACGATGTCGACTGGGTGGACGTCAACGGCGAGGTCAAGGCTCACCTGACCAGCAAGGACTTCCTCGTGGGTCTGGAGTGGGTGCTGAACGCAGCCAAGAACCAGGCCAACAACACCTCCATGCCCAACGAGACCCTGGTGGGCGCTGCGGACTACTACCAGAAGACCAGCGACATGGGCGACGCTGCTGCCGACCTGACCTACGAAGATATGCTGGCCGCCGGTGTGGGCGTTGAGGCTACCGATGATTACACCCTGGTCTTCACCTGCAAGGCTCCCTGCCCGTACTTCGATACCGTGGCTGCTTACACCAGCTTCTACCCCGTCTCTGAGGACCTGATCACCGAGCTGGGCATCGAGGGCTTCCGTGCCTGCGATTACACCAACATGTGGTACAACGGCCCGTATGTGGTGGAGGAGTTCATCAGCCAGAACACCAAGAGCTACATCCCCAACCCCAACTACTTTGGTGCAAACGATGTGTCCCGCTTCGACCGCTTCACCGTTACCATGATCAGCGACGGCACCGTTACCTTCCAGCTGTATCAGAACCGTGAGCTGGACGAGATGGATGTGGGCGAGAGCACCCTGACCACCATCCAGGCCGATCCCAACAGCGAGTACAATGCTCAGCTGTGTGAGAAGCGTCCCAAGAAGTACAGCTACCAGATGCACTTCAACTACCAGAAGAACAACGAGGACGGCACCCCCGACGACAACTGGAACAAGGCCATCGCCAACACCGCCTTCCGTCAGTGCTTCTACAAGGGCCTGGAGCTGACCAACTGGTATGCCCGCACCAACAAGATCAACCCCCTGAAGTGCGAGAACGACTACTACACCATGCCGGGCGTCTGCTACAACACCAAGGGCGAGGAGTACTCCACCCTGGTCGCCAAGGAGATGGGCTTCGACAAGGAGTCTTATGACGGCAAGACCATGATCCGCCTGCGCTCCAACAACGGCGACATCGCGGACCTGAAGAAGCAGGCTATGGACGAGCTGAGCGCCATCGGCGTCACCTTCCCCGTCCACGCTGCTTACCACATCATCGCCGGCAACTCCACCGCTCTGGACAGCGCAACCGTCCTGAAGCAGTGCTTCACCGACAGCTTCGGCGATGACTTCATCGTGCTGGACATCAAGACCTACGTTTCCTCCATCACCCAGGAAGTCCGCAATCCTCAGCTGCAGAGCTTCGTCATCAACGGCTGGGGCGCTGACTTCGGTGACCCCGTCAACTTCGTTGGTCAGGAGATCCTGCACGACGACAACGCCTACTACAGCTGGTACTACTCCAACATCGCCAAGGTCGTCGAGGCCGGCCCCGCTGACTGGCAGAAGGATCTGGTCGCTGCTTACGAGGAGTTCACCGATCTGGTCAACACCGCAAAGGCCATCGTCGATGATACCGATGCCCGCTATGCTGCCTTCGCAAAGGCTGAGGCCTGCATGCTGAACAACGTTCTGGCCTGCCCCTGCTACTTCGATGTGGCCTGGACTCTGACCCACGCCAACGAGTACAGCAAGATCAACGCCATGTACGGCCCCTGCAACTACAAGGCTGTCAACTGGGAGACCAGCGAAGAGGCTTACACCACCGAGCAGTACGAGGAGTTCGCTGCTGCATTCGATGCTGCCACCAAGGCCTGAGTTTTTCACCGCACCCCAAAATAAAAGTTAAAGGTTCGATAACATGTTAAAATACACGGTTAAGCGGCTGCTCCAGTCGCTTGTCACAATCTTTTTGATCGCAACAGCCGTCTTTTTGATGATGCGCTGTCTGCCGACGGACTACTACTTCACTGAGGAACAGCTCATGAAGTTCACCGATCAGCAGAAGACCGCTGCTCTGGAAGCAGCTGGCCTGACCGACCCCATCCCCACCCAGCTGATCAAGTTCTACAACGATCTGCTGCACCTGGACTTCGGCACATCCCGCCGCATCCAGAACGGTGCATCGGTGGTCAAGGTCATCGGCAAAAAGTTCGGCGTCTCGATGCGCCTGGGCCTCACCGCCTCCGGCATCTCTCTGGTGCTGGGTGTGCTGATGGGCATTCTGCAGGCCGCATTCAAGGACAAAGTGTTCGACTGGATCGGCACGGCTTACACCGTGTTCGTCAATGCAGTTCCTTCTCTGGTCTCGTATTCGCTGGTCCTGGTCTTCGGCTCCAAGTACCTGGGCTTCCCCACGCTGTACTCCACCCGCAATGTGAGTGCGTCCAGTGTGCTGCCCATCACCTGCCTGTCGCTGGCTTCCATTGCAGGCTATGCCCTGTGGACCCGCCGCTACATGGTCGATGAGCTCACCCGCGACTACATCAAACTGGCGCGTGTCAAGGGCCTGAGCTCCCGCGAGATCATGTTCAAGCACGTGCTGCGCAACGCCATGGTCCCCATGGTGCAGTATATCCCCCAGTCCATCCTGCTGACGGTCGGCGGCTCTCTGCTGATGGAGCGCTTCTTCTCCGTCCCCGGCATGGGCCCCCTGCTGACCGACGCCATCCAGCGTTATGACCTGAACGTCGTGCAGACGCTGGTCATCCTGTATGCCGTTCTGGGCATCGTGGGTGTTTTCCTGGGCGACGTGCTGATGATGGTGGTCGACCCGCGTATTACTCTGACCGGAAAGGAGGAAGCTCGCTGATGGCTAAGGCATCGGATTTTGAGGGCAAGAAGCAGGACGAACTGTTCTACTTCGTCGAATACTCTCCGGAAGAAGCCGAGCGCATCGGCTATTCCAACTATTCCTACTGGGGTTCCGTCATCCAGAACTTCCTCAAGCAGAAGGTTGCTGTCTTCTGCCTGATCCTGTTCCTGGCACTGAGCGTGTTCTCCTTCATCGCACTGGCCATTGGCAAGTACGATTACACCACCCTGATCTCGGATACGAGCAAGGCATTCATCACGCCGAACAGCGAATACTGGTTCGGTACCGACAACCTTGGCCGTGACTACTGGTGCCAGGTGTGGTACGCCACCCAGATCTCCATCCGTCTGGCTCTGGTCGTTGCCGTTGGCGAGAGCATCGTCGGCGTCATCTTCGGCCTGATCTGGGGCTACGTCCGCAGCCTGGACCGCTTCTTCACGGAGCTGTACAACCTGATCGACAATGTGCCCTATATCATCTATATGACCCTGATCGCCCTGATGGTCGGTCAGAGCTTCTGGATCATGGCCATCTCGATGATCGCCATCAACTGGCTGTCCATGGCGCGCCGTGTCCGCAACATGGTCTTCATGTACCGTGACCGCGAGTACAACCTCGCTTCCCGCTGCCTTGGCACCCCGCTGTGGCGTGTTCTGACCAAGAACATCCTGCCGTATCTGGTCTCTGTCATCATCCTGCGCATGGCGCTTTCCATCCCCGCCACCATCAACCTGGAGTCTACGCTGTCCTACCTGGGCCTGGGCCTGGGCATCGACACCCCGTCTTTGGGCCTGCTCCTGAGCAAGGTGCGCGGCTTCTTCCTGGATTACCCGTACCTGCTGGTCTTCCCTGCATCCATCGTGTCCATCATTTCGATTTCGTTCTACATCATGGGCAACGCTTTGTCGGATGCGGCAGACCCGCGCAACCACGTTTGATAGATTGGAGAGAGAAACGTAAATGGATAGAAAACCGATTATCTCTGCCAAAGACGTGGAGATCACTTTTAGCCTGCGCGGCCGCAAACTGAACGCCATCCGCAAGTGCTCGCTGGACCTGTATGAAGGCGAGACCCTCGCCATCGTCGGCGAGTCCGGCTCTGGCAAGTCCGTGTTCACCAAGACCTTTGTGGGTATGCTGGATGCCAACGGTACCATCACCGGCGGCTCCATCCTGTACGAAGGCCGCGATATGACCAAGTTCACCGAAAAGGACTGGCTTGGTGTCCGCGGTAAGAAGATCGCCATGGTCATGCAGGACCCGATGACCAGCCTGAACCCGCTGAAGAAGATCGGCAAGCAGATCCAGGAGAGCATCGAGCATCACCAGGGCCTGAAAGGCGAAGCCGCCAAGAAGGCCGCCATCGAGATGCTGGGCAAGGTCGGCATCCCCGACCCGGAGCGCCGCTACGAGCAGTATCCGCACGAGTTTTCCGGCGGTATGCGCCAGCGTGTCGTCATCGCCATTGCAGCGGCCTGCCGCCCGCAGATCCTGATCTGCGACGAGCCCACCACGGCACTGGATGTGACCATTCAGGCGCAGATCCTGCAGCTCATCCGCGATCTGCAGAAAGAGCTGGGCATGTCCGTCATCTACATCACCCATGACCTGGGTGTTGTGGCCAACGTGGCAGACCGCGTGGCCGTCATGTATGCCGGCCAGATCGTGGAATACGGCACCGTTCAGGAGATCTTCTACGACGCATGGCATCCCTACACCTGGGCGCTGCTGCAGGCTCTGCCGCAGCTGGGCACCAAGGGTGAGAGCCTGCCCACCGTGGATGGTACTCCCCCGAACCTGTTCAACGAGATTCATGGCGATGCTTTCGCCCCCCGCAACAAACACGCGCTGGCTATCGACTTCGTGGCAGAACCTCCGTTCTTCCAGGTGTCCGAGACCCATGCAGCAAAGACCTGGTATCTGGACCCGCGCGCGCCCAAGATCGAGCGCCCGCACTCCATCCAGAACCTTCGTGAGAAAATGGGAAAGATGGGAGGTTCCAACTTAAATGGCTGAGCGTGAAAAGCTGATTGAGCTGAAAGACCTTCAGATCACCTTTGGCTCTGGCAAAAAGAAATTTGTGGCTGTGGACCATGTCAATTTTGACATCTACAAGGGCGAGACCTTCTCGCTGGTGGGCGAGTCCGGCTCCGGCAAGTCCACCATTGGCCGTGCCATCTGCCGCATCAACCCGACCTCCGGCGGCGACATCTTCTTCAAAGGCCAGAAGATCAACGGCAAGATCTCCAAAGAGCTGGACCAGGAGGTCATCCGCAAGATCCAGATGATCTTTCAGGACCCCATGGCGTCCCTGAACGAGCGCGCCAAGGTCGAGTACATCGTGGCCGAAGGTCTGCTGAACCACCACCTGTACAAAGACCAGGACGACCTGCACAACAAGGTCATGGACGCGTTGCACGAAGTCGGCCTGCTGCCGGAGTTCGCTTCCCGCTTCCCGCACGAGTTCTCCGGCGGCCAGCGTCAGCGCATCGGCATCGCCCGTGCTCTGGTCATGCAGCCGGAGTTCATCGTGGCCGATGAGCCCATCTCGGCTCTGGACGTCTCCATCCGCGCACAGGTGCTGAACCTGCTGAACGAGATGAAGAAGAGCCGCGGCCTGACCTACCTGTTCATCGCACATGACCTGTCGGTCGTCCGGTTCATCTCGGACCGCATCGCCGTCATCAGCAAGGGCCGTATCGTGGAGCTGGCCGAGGCGGAGGAGCTGTTCCTCCATCCGCTGCACCCCTACACCAAAGCCCTGCTGAGTGCCGTTCCCATCCCCGACCCCGCTCTGGAGAAGAACAAGAAGCTGCTTGTTTATGATCCGTCCATCCACGATTACAGCGTGGAGAAGCCGGTCTGGGAAGAGATCGCCAACGGTCACTTCGTCTATGGCAACCAGCGCGAGCTGGAAGGCTACCGCAAGGAGTACGAAAGCCAGCTTTAAGCTGAACCGCTTTCCGGTATTTTAACACAAATGCCCCGCCGTTTGAGGGAGACCTCAGCGGCGGGGTTTTGTGCTGTTATCACCTCTCCGTCATCACTGCACGATGCCACCTCTCCTGGTAGGAGAGGCCTTGGCAGGCCGGGTAACCCCTGCTGGACGATGAAAGTCGTTTTCTATCGAAAACAGAAATGCTCCGCTGTCGAGACCAGCGGCATCTATACGATGCTGTGGATCTTAACAGCGGAGCACTCTATTTTATGAACGAGACGGAGAGGTTCTTACTCCACAATGATGCTCTTGCCGGTCATTTCAGCAGGCACGGGCAGACCGATATACGGCAGCATGGTGGGAGCGATATCGGCAAGGCAGCCGCCCTCACGCAGCTTCACATCGCCGCAGCCAACAGCCACAAAGGGCACCACATTGGTGGTGTGTGCGGTGAAGGGGGTGCCGTCCGGGTTCATCATCTTCTCGGCGTTGCCGTGGTCGGCGGTGATGAAGGCGCAGCCGCCTGCCTTCAGCACAGCGGACACCACCTGATCCACAGCGGTATCCACAGCCTCAACGGCCTTGACCGCAGCATCGAACACGCCGGTGTGGCCCACCATATCGCAGTTTGCGAAGTTCAGGATCACCACATCGTACTTGCCGCTCTCGATGCGCTTGACGCACTCGGCAGCAACCTCGGGGGCGCTCATCTCGGGCTTCAGGTCATAGGTGGCGACCTTCGGGCTGGGGATCACGCAGCGGTCCTCGCCCTCGTAGGGAGCCTCCACGCCGCCGTTGAAGAAGAAGGTGACATGAGCGTACTTCTCGGTCTCGGCAATGCGCAGCTGAGTCTTGCCATTCTCGGACAGGTACTGGCCCAGAACGTTCTTCAGCTCCACAGGCGGATAGGCGACCTCGCAGTTGGGCATGGTGGCATCGTATTCAGCCATGCAGACATAGTTCACCTGCTTGCGGCCGCCGCGGCGCTCAAAGCCGGTGAACGCATCGTCGCAGAAGATGCGGGTCATCTGGCGGGCACGATCGGGACGGAAGTTCATGAAGATCACAGTGTCGCCATCCTGCACGCGGCCACCCTCACAGGTGACGCAGGGCAGAACGAACTCGTCGGTCTTGTCTGCTGCATAGGATGCCTCGATGGCCTCGGCAGCGTTGGCGGCATGATTGCCCTCGCCGTAGACAAAGGCAGCATATGCCTTCTCTTCACGATCCCAGTTGTTATCGCGATCCATGGCGTAGTAACGGCCGGAGACGCTGGCGATCTTGCCGATGCCCAGCTCGTCCAGCTTGGCCTGCAGGTCGGCCAGGAAGCCCTTGCCGGAGTGCGGGTCGGTATCGCGGCCATCGGTGATGCAGTGCAGGTAAACGTTCTTTGCGCCCAGATGTTTTGCCATTTCCAGCACGCCGAACCAGTGGTCTGCGTGGCTGTGCACATCGCCGGTGCCCACCAGACCCATCAGATGGATGGCCTTGCCGGCATCGATGGCAGCCTTCATGTTCTTAACCAGAACCGGGTTCTGGAGCATCTCGCCGTCCTTGATGGACTTGGTAATGAGGGTGAGCTGCTGGTACACGATGCGGCCAGCGCCCATGTTGGTGTGGCCAACCTCAGAGTTGCCCATCTGGCCCTCGGGCAGACCGACGGCCATGCCGGAAGCGTTGATGGTGGTCATGGGATATTTTTCCATCAGAGAGTCGATAAACGGCTTGTTTGCGGCGGCCACAGCGTTGCCATAGGTCTCGTTGGGGGTCCAGCCAAAGCCGTCCATGATGCAGAGCATTACGGGTTTCTTGGACATAAATGGTATCTCCTTTGATTTTGAACTAAAAAGCGCCCGGCTTCAGCGCTTGCAAACGGCGCGGCCGGGCGCTGGGGTGATTTGCAAAAGGCAGTGTGCGACGCGGGGAAGCTCTGTTTCTCAGCCCTTGGTGGCTGCGTTGACGATCACTGCAAAGTCGGGAGCCTTCAGGGATGCGCCGCCGATCAGGCCGCCGTCCACATCCTTTTTGCTCAGCAGCTCCTCGCAGTTCTTGGCGTTCATACTGCCGCCGTACTGGACAGTGGTAGCCTCGGCAACTGCCTCGCCGTACACCTCGCCGATCACCTTGCGGATCTGGCCGCAGACTTCCTCAGCCTGATCGGCGGTAGCGGTCTTGCCGGTGCCGATGGCCCAGATGGGCTCGTAAGCGATCACGACATTTGCCATCTGCTCAGCGGTCACATCACGCAGAGCGATCTTGGTCTGCATACGCACCAGCTCTTCGGTCACGCCCTCTTCGCGCTGCTGCAGGCTCTCGCCCACGCAGATGATGACCTTCAGGCCGGCGTTCAGAGCAGCCAGAGCGCGCTTGTTCACGGTCTGGTCGGTCTCGGCGAAGTACTGGCGGCGCTCAGAGTGGCCCACAATGACGTACTCCACTCCCAGATCTACCAGCATGTCAGCGCTGATCTCGCCGGTGAAAGCGCCGGACTTCTCAAAGTGAACATTCTCAGCACCCACATGGATGTTGGTGCCCTTGGTCTTTTCCACAGCGGTGACCAGATCGGTATACGGGGTGCAGATAACCACCTCGCAGCCTGCGTCCTGCACGGCGGGGACCAGCTCATCCACCAGAACAGCAGCCTCGGAGGCAGTCTTGTTCATCTTCCAGTTGCCTGCAATGATAGCCTTACGCTTTGCCTTATCCATGATACTCTATCTCCTTTATTTACCTTCTATATGTGCAGTCTGTGCACAAACAAAAAGGTGCGGCGGCGCTGAAGCCGCCGCACCCATTTACGATGCCGGAAAAATTATGCGTTCTGAATAACTGCGATGCCGGGCAGCTCCTTGCCCTCCAGATACTCCAGAGAAGCGCCGCCGCCGGTGGAAATGTGGGTCATCTTGTCGCCCAGACCCATCTGCTGCACAGCTGCTGCGCTGTCGCCGCCGCCGATCACGGTGGTAGCGTCGCTCTCAGCCATAGCCTTAGCAACTGCCAGAGTGCCAGCTGCCAGAGTGGGGTTCTCGAACACGCCCATGGGGCCGTTCCACACAACGGTCTTGGATGCCTTGACAGCATCGGCAAACAGCTTCATGGTCTCGGGGCCGATGTCGCAGCCTTCCATGTCAGCCGGGATCGCGGTGACGGGAACAACAGTGGTCTCAACCGGAGCGTCGATGGGATCGGGGAAGTCCTTGATGCAGACAGCATCAACGGGCAGCAGCAGCTTCACGCCCTTCTCCTGAGCCTTGGCCATCATCTCCTTGCAGTAATCCAGCTTGGAATCGTCGCACAGGCTCTTGCCGACCTCGTAGCCCTGAGCCTTGACGAAGGTGTAAGCCATGCCGCCGCCGATGATCAGGGTATCGACCTTCTCCAGCAGGTTGGAGATAACATTCAGCTTGTCTGCGACCTTTGCGCCGCCCAGAATAGCGGTGAAGGGACGAACGGGATCGTTCACAGCGTTGCCCAGATACTTGATCTCCTTCTCCATCAGGTAGCCGACAGCGGTATCCTTGATGAAGTCGGTGACACCTGCAGTGGAGCAGTGTGCACGGTGGCAGCTGCCGAATGCATCGTCAACATATGCATCAGCCAGAGAAGCCAGCTCTTCGCTGAACTCAGGCATGTTCTTGGTCTCTTCCTTGCGGAAACGGGTGTTCTGCAGCAGAACGACATCGCCGTTGTTCATGGCAGCAACAGCAGCCTTTGCGTTCTCGCCCACAACGTTGTCGTCGTCAGCAAACACAACGGTCTTGCCCAGCTTTGCGCTCAGAGCCACAGCAACGGGTGCCAGGCTGAACTTTGCCTCGGGGCCGTTCTTGGGCTTGCCCAGATGGCTGCACAGGATGACCTTTGCGCCATCGTTGACCAGCTTCTGGATGGTGGGCAGAGCCGCGTTGATGCGGTTCTCGTTGGTGATCACGCCGTCCTTCATCGGGACGTTGAAATCGCAACGGACAAGCACCTTCTTGCCGCAGTAGTTCTGATCGTCGATCGTCTTCTTACCTAAACCCATGGTAATAAACTCCTCTCAAATTCTTTTCATCGGAATCGAATTTCACTCGTTATCGGGGCTTGCCTCCCCGTACACTCCTATTATAAACAAAAACTGTGTGGTTTGCAAGGACAGTCAATAGATAATTTATTAACAAACTTTCCCCGTATCCCGGTGGAAATGTGTCTATTTTGACTGAAAGGCGGAGCAACTCCCCTTTTTCATGAAAAAAAGAACCTCTGAAAAGCATTTTTTCCAAAGGTTCCCTTCTCTTATTTGATATCCAGTTCAGGCGGCACATCGATCTGGTCCGAGACATACTTGCCGTTCTTTTTGCGCTGCCGCACGCACTCCGTCAGCAGATATTCGATCTGCCCGTTCACCGAGCGGAAGTCATCTTCGGCCCAGGCGGCAAGGGCATCGTAGAGCTTCGCGTTCAGGCGCAGGGGCACCTGCTTTTTTGGTTCTGCCATCAGTACAGGCTGCCGCTGTTCACGATGGGCTGGGCATCACGGTTGCCGCACAGCACCACCAGCAGGTTGGAGACCATTGCCGCCTTGCGCTCGTCGTCCAGCTCCACTACCTTGTTCTCATTCAGGCGTTCAAGGGCCATTTCCACCATGCCCACAGCACCGTCCACGATCATCTTGCGGGCATCGATGATGGCACTTGCCTGCTGGCGCTGCAGCATCACGGCTGCGATCTCCGGCGCATAGGCCAGATAGGTGATGCGGGCTTCCACTACCTCGATGCCGGCCTCGGCTACATTCTTCTGGATCTCGTCCCGGATGCGGGCGGCTACCACCTCCGAGGAGCCGCGCAGACTGCCCTCATCGGCTACGCCGTCGCCGGTGGTGTCCACATTGGGAGCCACATCATAGGGGTAAACGCGCACCACATTGCGCAGAGCGCTGTCGCACTGCAGGGAGAGGTACTCCTTGTAGTTGTCCACATTGAATACGGCCTTTGCGGTATCGGTCACGCGCCAGATGACCGCAATGCCGATCTCCACCGGGTTGCCCAGACAATCGTTGATCTTCTGGCGGGAGTTGTTGAGGGTCATCATCTTGAGGGAGATTTTTTTGCCATCCTGCTCCCGGCTCGCCTGCACGACAGGCATCTTCTGGACGTCGCCGCTCTGGCTCAGCACTGTGCCCGCGGCGGGGTTGACGGAGGTGCAGAAGGGGTTCACCCAGTAAAACCCCTGTCCCTTCAGGGTGCCGATGTAATCGCCGAACAGGGTAAGCACCAGTGCTTCCTGGGGCTTTAACACCTTCAGGCCGCAGAGCAGGAAGATGCCGACGATGCCATAGACGATGCTCAGCACCAGCAAAATCACGCCCGGCACGTTATGTTCTGCCGTGAGCAGTATCCCACCCAGCACGAACACGATGATGGCCGCAACATAGCCGAGCAAGGTCAGCAGCAGCATCGTCATTCCGTTCTTCTTCGTTTGCAAGATCTTCTCTTCCATGTGAGATCCCTCCTTATCGGGTCTGGAAGTGTTTCTATCTGATATCAAAATCATATCATGTTGTGTTTCATCTGTCAAGAGGAAACAACAAAAAAGGCACCCTCGCCTTTCGACGAGAGTGCCTTCATTTCAAGAATCGAAATTCAAGAAAGAACGTTCAAGGGGATCAAATTACTTGATCTCGACCTTAGCGCCAGCCTCGGTCAGCTTCTTCTGGATGTCCTCAGCCTCAGCCTTGGAGACCTTCTCCTTGACAGCCTTGGGAGCGCCATCGACGATAGCCTTAGCTTCCTTCAGGCCCAGACCGGTGATCTCCTTCACCAGCTTGATGACCTGCATCTTGGTAGCGCCAGCCTCAGCCAGGATGACGTCGAACTCGGTCTTCTCTTCCTCAGCGGCAGCAGCAGCGCCAGCAGCAGCGGGAGCAGCAGCAGCAACAGCGGAAACACCGAACTCTTCGCAGTAAGCGTCGATCAGTTCCTTCAGCTCCAGAACGGACAGCTCCTTAACGGAGTCGATGATGGCAGTAATCTTCTCAGAAGCCATAGTAGTAACCCTCCAATATCAATGGTTTTGTTTGTTAGTTTCTTGTTTTGTTTAAGCAGCGGTCACGCGGCCATCAGGCAGCGGGCTCCTCCTGCTTGTCGGCATAAGCCTGCATTGCAACGGCCAGACCAGACAGAGTGCTGGTGAGGGCGCCTGCGAACATGGACAGCATGCCTTCGCGGTTGGGCAGCTTTGCGATTGCGTTGGTCTCGGCAGCGTCCATGACCTTGCCTTCCATGAAGCCAGCCTTCACGACGAACTTCTTGGACTTATCGCCATCCTGATACTTGCACAGGATGCGGGCAGCGGACATGGGATCCGCTTCGTGAGCAAAAGCGATAGCGGTATCGCCCTTGAACTGCTCAGCCAGGCCCTCCAGAGAGGTACCCTTGACAGCCAGACGCAGCATGGTGTTCTTCACGACCATGTAATCGACGCCTGCCTCACGCAGCTCCTTACGGAGCTTGGTGTCGTTCTCGACGTTAATGCCGCCGTAAGCGACGACGCAGCCGGAAACCGCACTCTCAAACTTTGCCTTCAGATCAGCGACATAAGCCTGCTTTTCAGAAAGAATCTTTGCACTGGGCATTCGGTTTCACCTCGTTTCAAAAACTTGTATCGAAAACCGGAGCAAGTATGAAAAAAGCCTCTTTCCCGCACTTGGCCGAGAAAGAAGCATAAAACAACTTTACGCACGTTTCTCGGCAGGCGGCATAGCCTTACACTGGACTCCAGTACCTGCTGTCTCAAAAACAGCATGATTATTTTACCGCAAACGTGCGGAGTTGTCAAGTCTTTTTTGAAATTTTCTGACAAAATTTTTCTGCCGCTCATACGAACGGCAGAAAAACGATCAGAACTTCAAATCAGACACCGTACTTCAGGGTGTTCAGACGGATGCCAGGGCCCATGGTGGTGGCGATGGTAGCGCTCTTGAAGTAGGTACCCTTTGCTGCAGCAGGCTTTGCCTTGGCAATAGCCTCCATCACAGTGTCCAGGTTGGTGTACAGCTTCTCTGCACCGAAAGAAGCCTTGCCCACGGGCACATGGATGATGTTCTGCTTGTCCAGACGGTACTCGATCTTACCAGCCTTGGCCTCGGAAACAGCCTTGCCCAGGTCGGGAGCAACGGTGCCGGCCTTGGGGTTCGGCATCAGGCCGCGGGGGCCCAGGACCTTACCGAGACGGCCAACGCGGCCCATCATATCGGGAGTGGTCACGACAACGTCGAAATCCATGAAGCCGCCGGCGATCTTTGCGATCAGCTCGTCATCACCGACGATATCAGCGCCAGCAGCCTCAGCAGCGGCAGCTGCGGGACCCTTGGCGATTGCGCAGACGCGGACGGTCTTGCCGGTGCCGTTGGGCAGAACGACAGCGCCGCGGACCTGCTGGTCAGCGTGACGGCCGTCAACGCCCAGACGGACGTGCAGCTCAACGGTCTCGTCGAACTTGGCAGAAGCGGTCTTGCAAGCCAGCTCCAGAGCCTCGTTCACATCATATGCCTTAGTAGAATCGACCAGCTTTGCAGCGTCGACATAGTGCTTGCCATGTTTCATTGTATATCCTCCTGTGTGGTCATGCGGGCAGTTTTATGCCCTCCCACTGTTTATGTCTCAGCCCTCGACGGTGACACCCATGGAACGGCAGGTGCCGCGAACCATGCTGCATGCAGCTTCCAGAGAAGCAGCGTTCAGGTCGGGCATCTTGGTCTTGGCAATCTCTTCCACCTGAGCGGCGGTCAGAGAAGCGACCTTTTCCTTGTTGGGCTTGCCGGAAGCGGTGTTGATGCCAGCTGCCTTCTTGATCAGAACGGCTGCCGGAGGAGTCTTGGTGATGAAGCTGAAGGAGCGGTCAGCATACACAGTGATGACGACGGGGATCACATAACCCATCTGGTTCTTGGTACGCTCGTTGAACTCCTTGGTGAATGCCATGATGTTGACACCCTTCTGACCCAGAGCAGGGCCAACAGGGGGAGCCGGAGTTGCCTTGCCGGCCTCGATCTGCAGCTTAATGTAGCCAGTAACTTTCTGTGCCATAATAAATGCACCTCCAAAAATCTGTGGTGAGTTGCGGCACGGTGTCTCCGTGCCTCCCACGAGCATGTGCACAGTGCACACGCTCTATAAGAACCGCACTGCGGTCTTACCTTGGTAAACGATTTGTGCCGGTTGGTTACGGCAGCTCGACCTGACCGATCTCCACCTCTGCGGGGGTCTCGCGGCCGAACATGTTGACCTTGAGCTTCACTTTGAAGTTCTCGGTATCGATCTCCTCCACAAGGCCCATAAAGCCTTCCAGAGGACCGGCGGTGATCTGCACGGTGTCGCCGACGTTGAAGTCGACTGCCAGAGGTGCAGCCTTTTCCACGCCCATCTTCTCTACTTCTTCAGCAGAGAGGGGAACGGGCTTGGATGCGGGGCCGACGAAGCCGGTGCAGCCGCGCGTATTGCGCACCACGTACCAGGTATCGTCGTTCATCACCATTTTGACCAGAACGTAGCCGGGGAAGAGCTTGTGCTCCACCATCTTCTGCTTGCCGTTCTTGTCAATTTCGGGAACCATCTCGACGGGAACCTTGATATCGCAGATCAGATCCTGCAGATGACGGTTCTCCACCATGGTCTGCAGGTCGTTCGCGACCTTGTTCTCATAGCCGGAATAGGTATGCACTACATACCAAAGTGCCTCATTGGATTGTTCTTCCATTTTGGTCTGCCCTCCGTTTCAAGATGATTCTCAGGCGCCGATGATCAGGCCCAGGATGCCGCCGAAGATGGCATCCAGCAGGATCATCACGACCGCTGCGATGGCGACGGTCACGAGCACGACGACGGTGTTGGTCTTAACGTCCTCTTTGGACGGCCACACCACCTTCTTCAGCTCGCTCTTGGTGTCGCGGAAGAACTTGGCACACTTGCCAAAGAAGTTCTTCACAGCGGCCTTTGCTCTGGCCACAAAGCCCGGCTTGTTCTCGGTTTTGTCTGCCATGATGCGTCCGCCTTTCTTACTTGGTTTCGCGATGAACGGTGTGCTTCTTGCAGAAACGGCAATACTTCTTCATCTCGAGACGATCGGGGTTGTTCTTCTTGTTCTTCGTGGTGTTGTAGTTGCGCTGCTTGCACTCGGTGCAGGCCAGAGTGATTTTAACGGTCATTTGTTGACACCTCCATTATAACGGTTGTTTTGAACCTCCCTCGGGTTGCGGGTGGTACCTGTAAAACAGGCGCACTTAATAACCCCGCAAAAGAGGTGATATCATTGTACCACGCACTTTTCCATCCGTCAAGCGGATTTTCTGCGGTTTTTCAACTTTTTTGAAAAATTTTTCTTTTGCTTCTTTCTGGTTCTGCCCGCTTGCATCGCGCGCATAGATATTGTATAATAACAGCGTCTATACCTATATAGAGAAATTCCGGCCTTCCGGCCGTACGATCAGGAGAGATCATGATGCAATCTGAAGAGAAACTCTGTGTCGTCGTGTTGTTCGGCGGTATGTCCAGCGAGCACGAGGTCAGCTGCGTGTCCGCCGGGACCTTCGTTGACAACCTCGACCCCAGCCGCTACGAAGTGCTGACCGTGGGCATCACCAAGGAGGGCCGTTGGCTGTACACCGAGGCCACGGCCGCCCAGATGGCCGATGGCAGCTGGGAAGATCTGGCAGGCAACATGGCCTGCGTCATCAGTCCGGACCGCGCCGACCACGGCATGATCCTGTTCACCCCGGAAGGCCATGTGGAAAAAGTGCATGTGGATGTGGTCATCCCGGTGCTGCACGGCCTGTGGGGCGAGGATGGCACGGTGCAGGGCCTGCTGGAGCTGGCCGGCATCCCCTACGTGGGCTGCGGCGTGCTGGCAAGCGCGGTGTGCATGGACAAAGCCGTGGCCAATGCTCTGTTCGAGGCCAACGGTGTGCCCCACACCAGATGGCTGGCTGCCGACCGCTGGGAAATCGAGTCCGATCTGGAAGGCGTGTGCGACGGTGTGGAAAGGAAGCTGGGCTGGCCCGTGTTCGTCAAGCCCGCAAACGCCGGTTCCAGCGTGGGCATCTCCAAGGCCCACGACCGTGCCGAGCTGAAGGACGCCATCCGGCTGGCTCTGGAAAACGACCGCAAGGTGGTGTTTGAAGCCTTTGTGGACGGTCAGGAAGTGGAGTGCGCCGTGATCGGCTCCGACCCCGCCGTGGCTACCCGTCCGGGCGAGATCCTTGCCGGTGCCGAGTTCTATACCTACGACGACAAGTACAAGAACGGCGTGAGCCAGACCGTCATCCCGGCTCACCTGCCGGAAGCAAAGCTGGACGAGGTGAAGACCTACGCCGCCATGGCCTACACTGCCCTGAACTGCGAGGGCCTTGCCCGCTGCGATTTCTTTGTGGAAAAGGGTACTGGCCGGGTGCTGATCAACGAGATCAACACCTTCCCGGGCTTCACGTCCATCAGCATGTACCCCAAGCTGATGGAGCACGAGGGCCTGCCGGTGCCGCAGCTCATCGACCGGCTGATCGCGCTGGCGCTGGAAAGGAAGGAAAAGCAGCATGGATAACCGCCCGATCGGCGTATTCGACAGCGGCCTTGGCGGCCTGACCGGTGTGCGGGAGCTGCGCAAGCGCCTGCCCCACGAGGAGATCATCTATTTTGGCGATACCGGCCGCGTGCCCTATGGCAGCCGCAGCCCGGAGACCATCCTGCAGTATGCCCGTCAGGACGTGGCATTCCTGCTTTCTAAAAATGTAAAGTGCATCATGGCGGCCTGCGGCACTGTGTCCAGTACCTACCCGGCTGCAGAAGCGGCAAAGCTGCCGGTGCCCTATCTGGGCGTGGTGGATGCTGCCGCCCGGGAAGCAGCCTTTGCTACCCGCAACCGCCGCATCGGCGTGATCGGCACCGCTGCCACCATCCGCTCCCGCAGCTACGAAAAGTTGCTGCGTCAGCTGGTACCGGGGGTGGAGATCACCGCGCAGGCCTGCCCGCTGTTCGTGCCGCTGGTGGAGGCCGGTTATGTGGACCACAGCGCGGAAGACAAGCAGGAAGTGACCCGGCTCGTCATCGCCCAGTATCTCACCGAGGTGCGTGAGGCCGGTGTGGACACCCTGATTTTGGGCTGCACCCACTACCCGCTGCTCAAGACCATGATCGGCGAGTTCATGGGCCAGAGCGTGACGCTGGTGGATCCGGCCAAGACCGCCGCCCACCATCTGGAACGCACCCTCAGCGAGCACGGCCTGCGGGCCAACCACCCCGCCGGGCAGGCGCATTTCTACGTGAGCGATGTGCCGGACAGCTTTGTGCAGACGGCAGACCTGTTCCTGGGTGAGTACAAGGGCGGCCCGGTGGATCAGATCGCCATCGACAAATACTAAAGCGAAGGACAAACGAACGTGAAGGAAGATTATATCATCCGCATCAAGAGCCGCTCGGAGCAGTTCGAGCACACCCAGCCCGTCCGGGTGGACGAGGATGACCGCATCGAACTGATGACCTACGGCAGCTTCGTGAAAAAGGGCGACACCTACTATATCACTTATAAAGAGACCGAGACCACCGGCTTTGCCGGCTGTACCACCACCATCAAGATCGCAGCCGACGGCAGCCGGGTGGGCCTGCTCCGGTTCGGCCCGGCCAACGCCCAGCTCATCATCGAGCGGGACCGCCGGAGCATCTGCCACTATGAGACCGAGGTCGGCTCCATGACGCTGGGCGTGACCGCCGACGAGATCGAGTGCGGCCTGACCGAGAAGGGCGGCACGGCCCGATTCAGCTATCTGCTGGACGCCGACGACCCTATCTCCATCATCAACCGCAACACGCTGGAAATTTCCGTGCAAAAGCCAAATTAAAGCGGTTCACCCTCTCCGTCCGTGCTTTCGAGTGCAAAGTTTCTCTCGTTTGCTAAAAGCGTTCCCCCTTTGGAAGAGCTGGACGCGAAGCGGCCTGAGAGGGTCAGCCCGTGAAAGGATAAAACAATGACTGAATTTGAAAAGATCTACCAGAACTATAACCCCCGTCAGGCTGCGCTGGACGAGGCACGCGCTCTGCTGACCGCTGCTGCCAAGGCCGCCATGGCCGATGGTGCTCTGCCGGAAGCTGAGCTGCCCGCCTTCATCGTGGAGATCCCCGCCGATACCAAGAACGGCGATATCGCCTCCAACATCGCCATGGCCGGTGCACGCAGCTGGCGCAAGGCTCCCAAGATGATCGCGGATGCGCTGCTGGCACATCTGCCCTCCATCGAGAACAGTGTGTTTGCCAAGGTGGAAGTGGCCGGCCCCGGCTTCATCAACCTGTTTTTGGCTCCGTCCTTCTGGGCCAGTGTGGTGCTGGGTGCCTGCTCCAACAAGGAGTATGGCCGCACCGATCACGGCAAGGGCGCCAAGTACAATGTGGAATTCGTTTCCGCCAACCCCACCGGCCCCATGCACATGGGCAACGCCCGCGGCGGTGCTCTGGGCGACTGTCTGTCCGCTGTGCTGGACTGGTCCGGCTATGATGTGACCCGTGAGTTCTATATCAACGATGCCGGCAACCAGATCCAGAAGTTCGGCAAGAGCCTTGCCGTGCGCTACCTGCAGAAGTACTGCGGCGAGGAAGCCTATCCGCTGCCCGCCGAGTGCTATCAGGGCGGCGACATCAAGGTGCTGGCCGGTGAGTTTGCCGAGCTGAACGGCGACAAGTACGTTGCCGCTTGCAAGGGGATGGACGAGGAGACTCTGTTCGAGAGCGAGGCCTTTGCCGCCCTGAAGGACGCACTGGTGGCCTACGCTCTGCCCAAGAACATTGCTGCCCTCAAGCGCGATCTGGGCAAGTACCGCATCGACTACGATGTGTGGTTCCATGAGAGCACCCTGCACGAGTCCGGCGCGGTGAAGGCCGTGGTGGATAAGCTGCTGGAGCTGGGCGCATGCTATAAGGCAGAGGACGGTGCCATCATGTACCGCAGCGCCCAGTACGCTGCCAAGTACGGCACGGTGAACAAGAAAAAGACCGAGGACGGAACCGAGGAGGAAGCCAAGGACGAAGTGCTCGTCCGTGCCAACGGCATCCCCACCTACTTTGCCGCCGATATCGCCTACCACTACAATAAGCTGGCCACCCGTGGCTTTGCCAAGGCCATCGATGTCTGGGGTGCAGACCATCACGGCCATGTGGCCCGCATGAAGGGTGCCATGGATGCCATCGGCCTGAACGGCGAAGATCTGGACGTTGTGCTGATGCAGATGGTCAACCTGATGCGCGACGGCCAGCCTGTGCGGATGTCCAAGCGCACCGGCAATGCCATCACTCTGACCGACCTGCTGGAAGAGGTGCCCATCGACAGCGCACGCTTCCTGTTCAATATGCACGACGCAGGCAGCGGCATCGATTTTGACCTCGATCAGGCTGTCAAGACCGACAACGATAACCCGGTGTACTATGTGCAGTATGCCCATGCCCGCATCTGCTCCATCCTGAAAAAGATGGAGAGCGAGGGCGTGCAGTTTGCCGGTGCCGAGAAGGTGGATGCCACCCTGCTCACCGAGCCTTCCGAGATGGATCTGATCCGGATGCTGGCAGCCTTCCCGCAGGAGATCGTCATGGCGGCCGAGAAGTACGACCCCAGCCGCATCAACCGCTTTGTCATTGATCTGGCCAGCGCCTTCCACCGCTTCTACGGCAGCTGCCGCATTCAGGGTGCAGACCCCGCTGTGCAGCAGGCACGTCTGGCTCTGTGCATCGGCGTGAAGAATGCCATCTTCAACGTGCTGACCATGTTCAAGATCAACGTGCCGGAGAAGATGTAACCGGAAGTTTTCCCGCATACGAAAAGACCCGCTCATCCGACACTTCATCGGGTGGGCGGGTCTTCGTTTGTCCCTTAATATTGGAAGTAGAGCTTCACTTCGCCGATCTTCTTTTCCGCAGCAGGATCGCCGCCGGGATGAGGTAGACCAGCACCGAAAGCAGCATGGATGCATCGTAGCCGCTCACGCTCTCGGCCACACTCTCGGTGCCGTAGAGCCCGCCGACGAGCATGGAGATGATGTCCATGCCGCCATGTAAGAACACCGTGACCCAGAGGTTGCCGGTGCGGAAGTAGATCGCCGCATACAGCACCCCCAGCGACGCTGCGAAGATACACTGCATCAGCACCCCCAGCGGCGCACTGGACAGCAGATTCGTCAGGTGGGCGCAGCCGAACAGCAGACCCGACAGCAGGCAGGCTTTCCAGATGCCGCCCCGGCTCGTGCCGAAGTGCTCCAGCAGCGTCTCCGCGATGACGCCACGGAACAAAAACTCCTCCGCGACGCCCACCAGCATCATATTGGCCAGAAAGCTCAGGATGCGCCAGAGCGGCAGCAGCGTGCCGTCTTCCGGCAGGCCGAACAGAATCTTTGTGTAGAGCGTGTACGCCAGCAGGGCCAGCGGATACATTCCCACCAGCAGGCCGTTGAAGAAGCCGCAGCCCCGCTTTCGCAGCAGCTGCGCCTTGCCGGTGCGCTTCAGCAGCAGCACGGCCACGCCGACGCCGACCAGCTCCTGGATGCAGCCCAGCAGATAGTCGTCCGCATAGGCCAGATCAAAGCGGAACAGCATCAGCAAAAACACCACAAGGATCGACGTTAGGATCAGACTTCCCAGAAACAGCACCTCCGCCCCGATACAGTAACCGAGCGGATGGTTTTTGCGCAGACGTTTGAGCATCGAATTTTCCTCCGTTGCAGATAGTGACTCTATTGTAACATATTGGGGGAAATTGTTCAAATCCCGCTTGCGGAGGCGGAAATACAGCAGCAGTCCCCTTGTTCGACATTCCTACTGGTCCAGGACCCGCGGGCTAAGCAACAGCCCTCAGGGCTGATTGCTTGCCTTGCTTTGCAAGGCCGCCCTGTTCAAATCCCGCTGCGAAGATGAAAAAAGACCAGACGGATTTTTATCCGTCTGGTCTTTTTTTGGTCGGAGCAGCGGGATTTGAACCCACGGCCTCCTCGTCCCGAACGAGGCGCGCTACCAACTGCGCTATGCCCCGAAAATACCGCAGCTAGTTGAGACTGCGGTTTTCTTGGTTGGGGATGAGAGAATCGAACTCCCACAAGTAGAGTCAGAGTCTACCGCACTACCACTATGCAAATCCCCAATATTTTGTTTTGTCAGGAGCGTTGCTCGCTGCTGACAAGGGATATTATACTATCAAACCACCTTCTTGTCAACACTTTTTCAGAACTTTTTTGCCGAAGTTTTTCCGGTAAATTCTCTGCGCGATTTCACGTGATTTTTACGTTCCAACTCTTGACACCGCCCCGCTTTGGGAATACTCTTATAGTACAAACTTCTCCTGCACGAGTGGGAAATTCAGAGAAAACGAGGGATATTACGAGATGAAAAAACGTGTTGGAATCCTGACTTCCGGCGGCGACTGTCCGGGTCTGAACGCCACCATCCGCGGCGTAGCAAAAGCACTGTATGCCCGCATGGGCGATAACGTGGAGATCGTTGGCATCCTGAACGGATACAGCGGCCTGATCAACGGCGACTACAAGGAGATGTGCGAGGACGATTTCCGCGGCATCCTGACGCTGGGCGGCACCATTCTGGGCACCAAGCGCACCCCCTTTAAAATGATGCGTGTGGTGGAGGACGACAACATTGATAAAGTTGCCGCCATGAAAAAGACCTACAAGGAAGCCAAGCTGGACTGCCTGCTGTGCCTGGGCGGCAATGGCACCCACAAAACCGCAAACCTGCTCTCGCAGGAGGGTCTGAACATCATCGGCCTGCCCAAGACCATTGATAACGATATCTATGGTACCGACGTAACCTTCGGCTTCCACACCGCCGTGGACATTGCCACCGATGTGATCGACCGCATTCACACCACCGCAGGCAGCCACAGCCGCGTGATGTGCATTGAGATCATGGGCAACAAGGCCGGCTGGCTGACGCTCTATTCCGGCATCGCCGGCGGCGCAGACATCATCCTTCTGCCCGAAATGCCCTACGACATCGACCGCGTCTGCGGTGCGGTGGAACGCCGCGCAAAGAAGGGTTCCAACTTTTCCATCATCGCTGTGGCCGAGGGTGCCCTGAACGAGGAAGAGGCCAAGCTGAAGCGCAAGGAATGGATGGCAAAGCGCGCCGAGGCAGGCTATGGCACCACCGCCACCAACCGCATTGCACAGGCCGTGCAGAAAAAAACCGGCATGGAGACCCGTGTGTGCATCCCGGGCCACATGCAGCGCGGCGGCAGCCCCAGCGCCTACGACCGTGTGCTGGCCACCCAGTTCGGCAGCTATGCGGCAAAGCTAGTGGAGATCGAGCGCTACGGCGTGACCGTTGCCATGGTGAACCGCCATGTCACCGAGAACCGTCTGGCCGACATTGCAGGCAAGACCCGCAACGTGCCGGAGAACTGCGACCTGCTCACCGTCGCCCGCCGCATGGGCGTGAGCCTGGGCTGAGATTTTCCTGAACCAACCAAAAAAGGAGCACTCCCCTGCATCATGCAGAGGGGTGCTCCTTTTGGTTTTGCGATTCCGAGGTCTTACAAGCGCTTACTTATTCTTGTACATATCCTGATAGTAGTTCTGGTAATCACCGCTGGTGACATGGTCCATCCACTCCTGATGGTTCAGGTACCAGTCGATGGTCAGCACGATGCCCTTTTCAAAGGGGGTCTCGGGGTACCAGCCCAGATCGTTCTTGATCTTGGTGGGGTCGATGCCGTAGCGGCGGTCGTGGCCCAAACGGTCGGCCACGTGCTTGATGAGGTCCTCGCTGATGCCCTCGTCCTGCAGGCGGTCGTGGAGCTGGTTGATGATGGTCTTGACGATGAAGATGTTGGGGCGCTCGTTGTGGCCGCCCACGTTGTACACCTCACCGATCTTGCCGCCGTTGGCTACCATGTCGATGGCCTTGCAGTGATCTTCCACATACAGCCAGTCGCGGATCTGCATACCGTCGCCGTAGATGGGCAGCTGCTTGTGGTGCTTGACGTTGTTGATCATCAGGGGGATCAGCTTCTCCGGGAACTGGTAGGGGCCGTAGTTGTTGGAGCAGCGGGTGATGTTCACGGGCATGCCGTAGGTATCGTGGAATGCCATAACGAACATATCGGCGCTGGCCTTGGAGGAAGAATAGGGGCTGTGGGGGCACAGGGGGGTGGTCTCCATAAAGTAGCCGTCCGCACCCAGTGCGCCGTACACCTCATCGGTGGACACCTGCAGGTACTTCTTGCCCTCTTTCCAAGTCTTGGCATCGGCATCATACCATGCTTCCTTGGCGCGCTGCAGCAGGTTGACGGTGCCCATCACGTTGCTCTGCACAAAAATTTCGGGGTTCTTGATGGAGCGGTCCACGTGGCTCTCGGCGGCAAAGTTGATGACGTAATCGAAATCGTACTTCTGGAACAGGCCTTCCACCAGCTCCTTGTCGCAGATATCGCCCTGCACGAACACATGGCGGGGGTCGCCCTCCACATCCTTCAGGTTTTCCAGATTGCCGGCGTAGGTCAGCTTATCCAGATTGACCAGCAGGATCTCCGGGTATTTCTTGAGCATATAATGCACAAAGTTGGAGCCAATAAAACCGGCGCAGCCGGTGATCAGATAGGTTTTCATAGGTTCAATTTCCTCTTTTCAGTCTTTCATCCCGTTGTCGCCGTCCCAGTGGGCGAAGAAGCAGGCCAGAGCGTCTCTCCAGTCGCGCACATCGTTGCCCACGGTGCAGCGCAGCATCCGGTTGTCCAGTGCGCTCCACTTGGGGCGGTCGGCGCTTTCCGGGTGCTTTGCCTTGTATTCCTCGCTGGTGCAGGGTGCCACAGCGGCATCCACGCCGGACAGGCGGATGATCTCGGACGCAAAATCATACCACGAGCAGATGCCCTCGCCGGTGCAGTGATACAGGCCGTACTCGTGGGTCACACACAGCTGCAGGATCTCGTGGGCCAGATCCACCGCATTGGTGGGGTTGCCGCACTGGTCATTGACCACTTCCAGCTTGCCAAACTTCTTGCCTGCGTTCACAATGGTCTTGACGAAGTTTTTGCCGTAGTAGCTGTAGAGCCACGCGGTGCGCACGATGAAGTGACGGTGGCAGAACTGCTCCACATACTTTTCGCCCATGAGCTTGGTAGAGCCATAGGCGCTGATGGGGCCGGGAATGGTGGCTTCGTCCTGTGCAACGCCGCCGTTCTCACGGCCGGAGAACACATAATCGGTGGAGACGTGTACCAGTCGTGCACCGGTCTTTTCCGCTGCCTGTGCCAGATTGCGGGGGCCGAGGGCGTTTGCCTTGAAGGCGGCATCATGGTTCACTTCGCAGCCGTCCACATTGGTGTAGGCAGCGCAGTTGATGATGACATCCGGGCGGTTGCGGCGGATGAACTCGTCCACCATTTTGTAGTTGGAGATATCCAGATCCGGCAGGTCCACGGCGATCACCGTGGCATTGAGCAGCTTTTCGGGGATGGGGCCGATCTCGCTGCGGCCTTCGCGCAGCTGCTTGAGGATCTCGGTGCCCAGCTGACCCTTGCAGCCGGTAACAATGATTTTCATATGGGTATGCCTTTCTTTTACTTAATAGCGCAGCTTGCCGTCTGCAACGTTCTTCAGGTGCTGGCCGTAAGGACTCTTGCCGTAGCGCTCAGCGCTTTCCAGCAGGGTGTCGCGGTCGATCCAGCCGTACTTGAAGGCGATCTCTTCCGGCGCACTGATCTTGATGCCCTGGCGCTTCTCGATCATGCGCACAAAGTCGGCTGCTTCCACCAGACTGTCCATGGTGCCGGTGTCCAGCCATGCAAAACCGCGGCCCAGCAGCTGAACATCCAGCTCGTCCTTCTTCAGATACATGTCGTTCAGGGTGGTGATCTCCAGCTCGCCGCGGGCAGAGGGCTTGACCTGCTTTGCCATCTTCACGACCTCTTTGTTATAGAAGTACAGGCCGGTGATGGCGTAGTTGGACTTGGGATGCTGAGGCTTTTCCTCCACGCTGAGCACCTTGCCGTCCTTGTCGAACTCCACGATGCCAAAGCGCTCCGGGTCCTGCACATAGTAGCCAAACACGGTGCAGCGGCCTTTGTTTTCCGCATTGGCGGCGGCGGTCTTGAGGATCTTGGAGAAGCCGTTGCCGTAGAAGATGTTATCGCCCAGGATCATGGCGCAGCAGTCGTCGCCAATGAACTCTTCGCCCAGAATGAAGGCCTGTGCCAGACCGTCCGGGGAGGGCTGAACTTTATACTGCAGATGGATGCCGTACTGGCTGCCATCACCCAGCAGCGCCTCAAAGCGAGGCGTATCGGTCGGGGTGGAGATGATCAGGATGTCCTGAATGCCTGCCAGCATCAGCGTGGACAGGGGGTAATAGATCATCGGCTTGTCGTAGACCGGCAGCAGCTGCTTGCTGGTGACCATGGTCAGCGGGTAAAGCCGGGTGCCGGCACCGCCGGCAAGAATGATACCTTTCATATTTGTGCACTCCTTTAATTAAAATGAAAAAAGTTGTGCAGCTATACGAAGCCTTCGTTTCCTCCGGCCTCGTAATATTCAAAGCGGAGCTGCGTCCGCTGTAAACAAAGTTGCAGAAAAACCGCTCTGCCGGGGGCATTCTGGCCACCGCAGATAGTTTTACACTTTATTTTACTATCAAATCACACAAAAAGCAAGAAAGAACGGCCCTTTACAGAAATTTTTCTGCAAAGGGACCGTTCTCCTGATGTCATTTGCGGGATGAACCTCTCAGTTACCGCGTAAGCGCTGGCGGAGAAGCTGTCCTTCGTACAACCTCTCAGTCATTGCTTCGCAATGCCAGCTCCCCTGGTAGGGGAGCCATTGGCAGGCCGGGCCAGCCCTGCTGTTCGCGTAGGTCCGAGGGTTCACCACCGGAATCCCCACTTGGAGAAGTACCGCAGCAGGTTGCTGGTCTGCCAGAGAGCAGGCTTCAGGCTGCGGTGCGCGGCGCGGTGCCATGCATGGATGGCCGTATACTGGGGCACCAGATACGCTTTGCCCCGGGTGCGCATCTTCTGGGTGAGGTCGGCATCCTCCACATACATGAAGTAGTCCTCGTCAAAGCCGCCCACTGCCCGGAAAGTGCGGGTGCGCACCGCCGAGAAGCTGCCAGTGCAGAACTCGATCTCGGTGGGTTTTGTCAGGTCTTTGTCCGCCATGAGATAGCGCTCGTTGTACTTTGCCCAGAACCTGAGCGCCGGCAGCTGACGGTAGACCATGGGGCGGAGCGCACACCGGCGCAGCGGCAGCTGCTGGGGGCGGCCATCCGGGAAGACAAGCGCAGGCCGGGCCATGACGACGTCCGGGTGCTGCTCCATCCAGTCGGCCAGGTCGCTCAGGGTGTCCGCCGTCAGCTGGATGTCCGGGTTGAGGATGAAGTGATAGTCGCTGTCCAGTTCCGGCAGGACCATATTGTGGCCGGTGCCAAAGCCGCCGTTCTCTGTGCGGCAGCGGACAACGACCTGCTGCCCCTCCCCTGCTGCCAGCAGGCCGCTGTGCAGCGCTGCTTCCAGCTTTTGGCCGCTGCCGTCCGGGCTGGCGTTGTCCACCAGATACAGTGTCAGCGGGTGGCGGCGGGTGAACCGCAAAACGGTCTGTGCCGCTTTCAGCGCCTCATCGTACCCGTTATAGACTACAATACAAGCTGATAGTTTCAAATGGATTCTCCTCTTCTCTGTCGCGGCGCTCGACACGTTCCGAACGGAACGGCCTGCGCCATCCCGCTCCGGCCTTGGCGGACACGCGAAGCATGACCGGGAGGGTCATTCCAGCGGCAGGATCTTCAGCGCGAAATCTTCCCGCTGGATGTCAAAGTTGGGGTTGGTGCAGGGGTCGCCCTTGGCCAGCAGATCACCCCAGCGGGCCTGGAAGCGGAGCACCTCGCCCTGGAAGCGCTTCTGCTTTTCGGGGTTGTCCTCCATGCCGCGGCTCTTGCTCTCGTAGTGGTACAGCTGTGCAAACGGGGTGAACACGTTGGTATAGCCCGCTTCACGCACGCGCACGCAGAAGTCCACATCGTTGAAGGCCACAGCAAAGCTCTCGTCCAGACCGTTCAGCTCCTGATAGATCTCACGGCGGATGAGCAGACAGGCAGCGGTGTCGCCGTAGACGTCCTGCACATAGTTCAGGCGGCCCATATAGCCATCGGATGCCGCCGGGAAGTATTTGTGCAGGTGGCCCGCCACGCCGCCGATGCCAAAGCCGATACCGGCATGCTGGATGGTGTTGTCCGGATAAAGCAGCTTTGCGCCCACGCAGCCCACACGGTCCTGCTGGGCGTACATGACCATCTCTTCCAGCCAGTTGGGGGTGATGACCTCGGTATCGTTGTTGAGCAGCAGCAGGTATTCGCCGGTGGCTTCCTTTGCGCCAAAGTTGTTCAGGGCGCTGTAGTTGAAGCCGGTGCCCTGCCAGGTGACGACGTGCAGGTTGGCATGCTCCTGCTCCATCCGCTTGTAAGCACGGAACGTCTCCGGCTGCCTGCTGTTGTTCTCGATGACGATGAGTTCAAAATCCGGGTAGGTGGTGCGGTCGTAGATGGATTCCACGCACAGCTCCAGATCCTTGATGTGGTCACAGGTGGGGATCAGGATGCTTACCCGGCCCGGATGCGCGATGGTGTAATCGGTCTTGTAATAGCCAGGTGTACCGGGGATGAGGGTCACATCATCCACCGCCACGCCGCAGCGCTCGTAATGCGCCTTGAGCGCCGCAATACCCGCCTCAATGCAGTAGGTCTTGGCGGAGATGTCCGCCGCCGTGCTGCCGGGACTGGAGCGCCAGTAGTACAGCAGATGCGGGATATGCACGATCTTGTGCGCCTTTTCGGTCAGGCGCAGGTAGAGGTCATAGTCCTGACTGCCGTTGTATTCCATCCGCTCACCGCCGCCGCTGCGCTCCATCAGGACGCGGCTGAAGACGGAAAGATGACAGATATAGTTGTTGGAGCGCAGATTATCCAGCATATAATCCGGCTTGAAATGGTAAAGCACCACATTCTCCACCTTGCCCTCAAAGGTGGCCTCGTCGGTATAGACGAAGTCTGCCTTCTGCTCGGCGATGGCTTTGGCCGCATACCACAGAGCACAGGGGTGCAGGATATCATCGTGGTCCAGCAGGGCGATGAACTCGCCCGTTGCCAGCGCAAAGCCCTGATTGGTGTTGCCCGCAATGCCCTCGTTCTTTTCCAGCTTCTGGTAGCGGATGCGCGGATCGGACGCAGCGCGGGCCTGGACCTTCTGGCCCACGGCGGGGTCCTGCCCAGCGTCCACGCAGCACAGCTCCCAGTTGCGGTAGGTCTGGTTCACGACGGAATCCAGCAGCTCTTCCAGAAAGTTCAGCGGGGTGTTGTACAGTGGCACCACGATGCTGATGCGCGGCGCGGCGGGCTGGTCGTTTGCCTGCCGGACCAGCAGCTCCACCGGGGCGAAGCGGTCGGCCCGCATCGTCATGCCGGGGAAGAGCGCCGCATACACACGGCGGGCACGGGCCTTTTCCAGCATACCGGAAACGCCCTCGGCGCGCAGCTCGTGCAGGAAGACAAAGAGCGGGAAGGTGTGCCAGAGCTGGCGGCTCTTGCTGACCGCATAGCGGGCGGGCCAGGTCATCTTCCAGAAGGTGGAGCCTGTGACCTCGTTCAGGGTCTGCTCCAGCTGCTTTTCGTGGCTGCGGCTCAGGGAGAGGTCGCTGCGCAGCCGCTCGATGAGCGCCGCTTCCTCGCCGCAGGTGCGCTCTGCACGGACCATCCGGTCCCGCAGGATGTCGAGTTCTTCCTCGTAACCGCGGACCATCCCCATGGCGCTGGGCTGGACAGTGCAGAACAGCGCCGCCTGCTGGGCACGGCCCCGGCTGCGCCACTGCAGATCACGGTAGTAGCCGCGCTCGGCCAGCTTTTCCGCCCATGCGGACAGGGCGGTGGTATCGGTGCACACCAGCAGGACCTGTTCGGCCAGTCGGGCGGGCAGTTCGACCCAGGCCGGGTCTTCCACCACCAGCAGCTCCGGCTGGGCCGTGGCGGCCGCCGTCCAGGGGTTGGCTCGGATGCCCGCACGGCGCAGCGCCTTTTCCAGCAGCGCACCGGACTCCTCATCGGCTGCAAGCACCGCAGCCGCCTCCGGTGCCAGCTCCTCCGCGATGCGCTGTGCCAGCAGGCGGCAGCGCTCTGCAGCCTCTCTCGTTTCCTTTTCTTTCTCCAACTGCATTTCTGATTTCTCCACTTCTCCGCAGGACGCAGATCCCGCGCTTCGCTTTCCTACAAACTAATATAGTATACCAGATTCCGCCCCGTTTGAGAAGCGCTTTTGCCCATTTTCCTGCGGATGCCAGTTCTTTAGCCGAACAGACTGCTCAGCCAGCCGAACAGGCCGGAAGTGCCGCGGCCTGCCTTGCCGATGGAGGTGCCGGGATAATAGTGCTTGAGGATCTTTTTATAATTCATTCCACGCTCGTTGGCATAGCCCACCGCGCCGCACTGGCTCATGCCAACGCCGTGGCCGTAGCCGTAGTAGTACATCACCGGGGTGCCGTTGGCATCGGTACCGAAATCGAAGCAGTAACGGGAGGAAACGAACTGGCCGATATAGCGGTAGCTGCGGCCATCGACCGTCAGGGTGTTGTACTGCACAAAGCCGCCCAGATCCTTGTGGGTGGTGTCTGCGCTCTGGTAAGCCTGCCCTGTCTTGCTGTTGGTGTATTCGGTGTAGCGGTAATCCCGGCCGATGATGCGGCGCATCAGGTTATGATACTGCTCCTCGTAGGGGCTCTCCACGCTCTGCAGATACGGCACATCGGTGCCCCAGGCATCCTGACCGGAACAGGTGCCATAGGTACCGGTCTGGGTGTTATAGCCCGCACTGGCCGACCACACCGCATCGATGACTGACCCATTGTAGGTCACGACCTCGTCTTTGACCGGCTCGATGGCCTTGCGCAGAGCCTCCCGCGTGGAGGACGGGATCTGATCCACCGGAGTATAGATGAGCGCATTGGCAGAGGAGCCGTACTGCTTGTGGTATTCCAGATAGGAATGGATGGCCACCGCCTGTGCCTTCCACGCCTGCTGGGCGGCGCTGGCGCTGACATAGCTGCCAATGGAGCCAAGCTCCGTGTAGGTAACGCCCACAAGGCAGTCCACCAGATCGAGCGTCACGTTCCGGCGCAGGCCTTTTCCCTTGATGTTGAGGTAAGGCATGGTGATCTTATTCCGCGAGCCGAACAGCCAGCTCAGGCAGTTTTCCTCCTCGGCAGGGATCAGGGTCGTGTCCGCGCCGCCCATAGTGGTGGGGTGGGCCGTCTCGCCCTCGGCAAATGCGGCGGGGGCCGCCGTGCACAGCAGCACCACTGCCAGTACCAGCGCCGCAATGCGGCGTGCAACCATCGAAATACGCTTCAAAGTCGGTTTCCTCCCAGAATGCACCTCATCAGTGCAATTTTTCTTCCAGTTTAACACACCCGGCGGGCCTGGGCAAGAACCGGACTTTGGTTTTCACATTTGCCTTCTTCCCGCCCGGCCCTGAAAAAGTTTCTACAAAACAGAAGATCCAGCACCCGGTTCGGATACTGGATTTTTGGTGGGCGCGGGTGGATGTCGCGAGCCGCGCATCTAAAAAAGCCCCGCAGGGGCTTTTTTGCCCGCCGGACTATTCGGCGGGCCGATGCTGTTCGAATCCACCCGCATTTGTGAGCCTCACGCACAAGCAAAACAAAAAGCTCCAACGTAGTAGTTACGTTGAAGCTTTTTTGGTGGAGCGAAGCAACCTAAATCCGAACCATTGCCCTCTGGGGCATCTTTCGCGGCGATCTCATCGAAAGTGATGGTTTTTGTGCCGTCTTTGTAGTTGAATGTAATCAAAACTTTTTCATCATAGAGATAAACAGCATTCACGAATGTATTGATAAGCGTTTCCCGGTGGCTTTTCACGTTCGGGTCGAGCTTGCGGAACCGGGTCAGCCAGAACCGAACCTGATTTTCGCTTAACCGAGGCCGAGCGATTTTTTCTTCGGCAATCCGAACTTCAAGTTCTTTCTGCTGGGCTTCCAGCTTTTCCAAACGCGATTTGGTGGAGTTGGTCAGCACACCTGCTTGAATGGCGTTCAGCATATTTTCAATGCCGTTCTCTACCTCGCGCATCTGCTTTTCCAGCAAAGGGAGCGTGGTGTTTTCCTGATCCTGCAACTCCATCACTTCCGCAACGATGGCATCAATCACGGCATCGTCCTGAATCAGCTTCATGGTTTCAGCTATGACCAAATCTTCCAGCCACTCTTTACGGACGGTCTTTTTCTTGCAGGTCTTGAAACGCTTCGCGGTGGCGCACTTATAATAATGATGAACGACCTTGTTTCTACCCGTACCGCACTCGCCGAACATCATCGCGCCGCACATTCCGCAGAACAGCTTGGTGGTGAGCAAGTAATCGTCCTCGGCCTTGTGACGGGCAGGAGCGCGGCTGTTCTTCTTGATTTTTTGCTGTACTTCTTCAAACAAGTCCTTGTCCACGATGGCCGGGATGCTGTCGGGCATCACGATATCCTTGAAGTGGTTTTCTCCGATGTACCGTTTGTTCGTCAGCAGCGTCTGAACACTGTTGTAGGTAAACTTCTGGTTGCGGTTGGTGGTCACGCCACTATCGTTCAGCCAGTTCATCAGCTCTTTCATGGTAGCACCATCGTTGTACCGCTGAAAGGCTTCCACCACAAAGGGGGCTTTCAGCGGGTCGATTTGAAAGAACTTCTCCTCATCCACCTTAAAACCAATGGGAATCGTGCCGCCGTTGTACTTGCCCTTCAGAACATTCTCGGTCATGCCGCGCACGACTTTTTCAGAAAGTTCTGCTGAATAGTATTCAGCCATGCCGGTGAGCATACTCTTGACCATAATACCCGCAGGGCTGTCAGAGATGGGCTCCGTGGCAGACACCAGCTTGACATGATTGCGCTCCAACTGGTACTCATAGTGCGCTGAATCGTAACGGTTTCGGGCAAAGCGGTCGAGTTTCCAGACCAGCACGATGTCAAACAGCCGTTTTTCGCTGTCCTTGATCATCTGCTGGAAGTCCGGGCGGTTATCGGTTTTGGCGGAAAGGGCACGGTCAATGTAGTGTTTGACCACGGTAATGCCGTTCTTTTCGGCGTAGGCCGTACATTCACGAATCTGCCCTTCGATGGATTCTTCGCGCTGGTTATCGCTGGAATAGCGGGCGTAAATCACGGCGGTCATGGCTGCACCTCCTTACTTCATTTTCCGCAGACGGCGCACAAGGTCGGATGCGCTGTACAGCACACGAGCCACCGAAACAGCATCCCCGCCCACAATGTAGAACACCGAGTAGTTGTCCACCAGCATCTGCCGCAGCCCTTGAGTGCGCTCCGGCTCACTTTCCACTAGCGCACAGCGCTCTGGCAGGATGTTCAGGGATTGGATGGCTTCTGCAATACGATTATACTGCCCCATAGCCGTGTCAGGCTCCAGCAGACGGTCAGCAATATAGCTGTAAATCTGCTCCATATCGCTGAGGGCTGCACGAGAAATTTTCACGTCATACTGCTTCATCTGTGCTGTTCCCTGAACTGTGCGAATGCGCTTGCCGCATCCACGGTATCACCGTTCTGAATTTCCTTAATGCCTACCTGCAAGGCTGCATGAAGCTGATCATCGGTCATGGTGTCAGCATTCAGAGCCGCAGGAGCTTTCGGCAGGGACAGAGAAAAGGGGATGCCGCCAGTCAGGGTGATCTGGCGCAGGTACATATCAATGGCAGTTGCCATCGGGATGCCGAGCTGCTTCAGCACATCCTCGGCTTGCTGCTTGACAGTAGGGTTCACACGGAGATTGAGTGTCATCGTTTTTTCCATGGTTATCACCTCGGATTTATTGTAACGTATTTTGCGTTGCAAATCAACAACTTCCAAACTTATAATTAAATTTCTCCATATTGCACAACATATTTATTGCAGAATTGTTCAAAGATCAAAATATCCACCCTGTTGCTGAAATGAAATCAAGCTAGTCATTCTTATTTTTCATGTATCGATTATCTTTTTTACCATTGTACCGAACAAAATCATCAGCGGAATCGCAAAAAGCAAACATAGGACATTTTTTAATTCAGCATTATCCGTTGAAAGCTGCATCAAAATCATAGAGAGCGGATACTTTTCTTTGCTCTGCAAAAATGTCATGGGTTGTTCCAAAAGATTCCAGCTCTCAGCGATAGAAAGGAATGCCGCAATCATAACATACGGTCGTACAATTGGAGCATAAATTTTCCTAAAAAGCCCCCAGTTGCTTGCGCCGTCACAAATTGCTGAATCGAACAGGCTACTGTCAATTCTTTTTGCTGCGAACCAAAAGAGTAAAATCATCCAAGGCTGGAAAGCCGTCATTATCAATAGCCCTTTCAGAGAATCCAACCATCCAATGTTCATCAGAACCAGATATTGAGGGAGCATAAGTGCTTGCTGTGGCAAAAGCAAAAAGAAAACACAGGTCAAAAGAAAAAATGTCTGCGCTTTCGGAGATGGGATTCTGGCAATCGCATAACCTGCAGGCAGTGCAATCACAATTTGAATAAGCACTCCGACAATTGCAAGAATCGCGGTATTTTTATAGGCGCAAATGAATTCCATCAGAGAATCCATCTGCCACAAGTCATCTGGGTTTATATCAAATATCGGGAAAACAAGAAATACGCATGGCAGCACAAAAATCACAGCAACTATCAAAGATAACATCCTATATGTAGCTTCTTTTCGTGGGTTCATCAGTTATTCCTCTTTTTTCTTGCCAAGTACATTCCGATCAGCACAACGGCCCCAACAAAAAGCACAACCAAAACAGATGCCGCTTCCAGTCGTGCATAGTTCATATTCATAAAATTGTTTTGTAGAAAGTGCTGAATACTATATAATTGTTCATTCGGATGACTTCCTCCAATCAAATAGGCTTCACGGAAACATCGAAAGCTATTGTAAATCGTCAAGATTCCACAAATCAATAAAGAACTCTTTATTATTGGAAGCTTTATGTACCAAAAACATTGTAAAGGGTTGACTCCATCCAGCATGGCGGCATCTATGATCTCAGATTCAATGGATTTCATAGCAACCATAAAAATTAAAATTGAGAATCCCAGCGTTTTCCATAACACAATTACAAGGAACACATAAAATGCAAATGGTGTTTCACCCCACTGGCTAGGAGATTTTCGTAAGATGCTTGATGCGATTGTCACAACACAAGCTGCCGGAAGTATTGAAGGAACAAGGAAGAACAGACAAAGTTTTTCTTGTCGGAACTTTATATAAACTTCCGCAATGAAAATGCCAATAACCAAATTGACGGGTATAATAATAGCCCACAAATGAAACAGATTTCTAACGGCAAGTGAAAATGCCTCATTTTCAAAAAGATCCACATAATTTTGTATGCCGACAAAATCAGTTCCTGTTCCAAGAAAGAGACTTTTCCAAAAAGCAATCAAGATTGGAAACAGATAGCAAAAAAATCCGGCAATAAGTGCCGGCAGAAGAAGGATATTGCTCTGAAGATTCTTTTTCATTTTATTCATCAAGGTACAATTTGAGCCGCGGAGTAAGTCGATCAACAAGCTCATCAAGGGTAATTTCATCATTCCAATACTGAACCATCGTTTCGCTTAGAAGATTTCCGCCATCCTCACTTTGATCAAGCTGCAAGGCACGGTACCAAATTGTGTGATATTGCGCTGCATTGATCTTGTCACATATTGTTTCAAGTTGATCTAGCTGTGCATCAGTCAAATTGTCACCATACATCTCTTTTCGGTTTTCAATATCTTCTTGCCCTATTTTTTCATGGGATGCATCATAGACACTGAATTGATATTGTGCTTCCATACATTTTTTAAGACATCCACGTCGGACAGGAAACATATCTTTATCTGCAAACGCCGAACTCGACTGGCATTCTTCACTAAGAAGATAAGCTAAAAGTGCTTTTACCTCTGCTGGATGCTTTGTGTTTCGATTTCCCATTGCGTAAGAACCGATTTCAGCAGTAACACCGCCTAGCTCATTGGGAATGGGAAGTGTTACGGTTTTGATTCCAAGAGCTGCACACTGCCGAAGAAGTCCCACCGTCATATAGCTTGGGTCAAGACTAGCAAAAGGTTCACCGTTTGCAAAATAATCTTGGACTACTTCTGGATTGAAACTGTCAAACAAACCATTTTGCATCTCATAAGAAATTTCACCCGTACGGAATTCTTTCTCGTATGCTAATGTTTGCCGACAACTAACTGTATCCAAGTTAATAGTGTGATTCTTGTAATCGATAATTGGCTGCGATAACGCGCTTGTCATGCTAAAGTCCATCACAACCAGCATTGGTTTTTCCTTGTAGACGCGCAGCAGTTCATCCATCGTGGCCGCAAGGCTTTTTGATGCGGCTTGCATATCAAATCCGCTGTCTTTCAGAACGCTTTCTGCACTTGTCAGAGCTGGAACTGAAAAGCACAAAGGTAAAATATACTGTTTTCCTTTTAGTTTTCCAGCATCTAAAAGAGGCATATAAAAATTCTCTGCTGTGAATTCGTTTGAATCCATTACATCGGTAAGATCGAGAAAAGCTCCATTCATCATACTCTTTTCAATATCTGGAAATAGATTAACATTCGTCAATCGGTTTCCTTCCATAATAAAAAGGTCGGGACCCTTGCCTGAAAGGATTTCCGTATTTAGCTGATGAATCTCTGCCTCACGCTCTGCGGTATCACCCTCTTTTGGCGATACGAATTGTATTGTGATATTCGGGTTCTCTTTTTGATAATCTAGCAGTTTTTCATAGATAGGACAATGTGTATCAGGATTTGCATAGTGAGCGGTAAGGTAGACTGTTAAAGTGACTGGATTTGAGCTATCCTCTGCAACGGGCTTAGCTAAATCAGTTTCCTTCTTGGTAGATGCGCATCCTGTGAGAAGAACCAGCAGGCTTACAATAATAGCGGCAATAAATATACTAAATCGGTTATTTCGTCTATTGTTATACATAACTTCAGGTTCTCCGACTTCTAAAATTTTGCTTCATACCAATACCAATGTGCTGCAATTCGTTCAGTATATTGTGTATTATCACCTTCTGATTCTGCCCACGACCATCCATTTCCACTTTTTACAAACTCAACCGGAACATCTTGAAAGCCATGTGGTTCATCATCTTCAGAATAGTAAAAGCCCTTATATGTAGTACTCGGAATGAGCCCGAAAGAGCCTGTACAAAATTCCACCATATCATCTGCGTAATAATATACTTTCCATCCATTCCACTCTAGCGGTCCCATTGGATGTTCTTCTATCACTTTCCGCGCATAGTTTGTCAGCTCATCCTGATTTCGCAGTACATAAGACTGGATGGATTTTTTGCTAAATGGCCGAACAATCAACGCCGTAGCTACAGCAATACACCCTAGTGCGGTCAAAAGTCCAATGCAAATTCTTTTCATGTTTTTCTCCAGTCAACTGAAAACATATCACGCTGTAAGAACTATGATATCGCAGACTTTACTTTAGCGTGTGTACAATATGCAGAGCCATATCAGCATTTTCTTTGTCCACAAACACCTCTGTGACATACTGCGGTTTTATGCCGAGGGTTCCAATTCTTGCTTGATCAAATGTGTTATGCCGATTGACATCTTTGGATTTACAATAGAATTTAATTCCAGCTGCCGCCAACGCATCCGTGATGCGATTGCATTGGTAAGGGTCAGAAACTGTTGCAACTAGCGATTTGAAAAAATGCTCTAACATAAAAAGGCCTCCTATATACGTTCTAAAAGAAGTTCTTACAAATCCTTTTTAAAACAACGAAATTTAAGCCCGCTTTATTTCATCCGTCCACAATTTTTTTCAAAATCGTATAGCTGCACATAAATTTCCAGAAAACTTGTAGCACAATCACGATTTTTCTTTTCACTCAGATAAACCACCACGGCAGTTCCAGCCAAAGGTTATCCATGGCCTGTTTCTCCGTCTTTTTTGCGCGGCCTTTTGTCAGGTGAAAGTATATCGCCGTGCCGATCAGAGGATGCTCCTCGCCATCGGTGAAGCCATAGCGGTACAGAAGATAGGTCTGCTCCCGCTGGCTCAGCCGTTTCAGAGCATCGTACAGTTCCCGGCGCGATTCCTGTTCTTCCATAATACTCTGCGGCTGCATGGCGTAGGGGTCGGCTATGGCTTCAATACGCCGCAGCTGCTCTTCTCCCGGCAGAACCTCATCCAGCGAAACGCGCTGGTAGCAGACGCCGTCCTTGTCTTCTGTCACCATCCGCTGCTCAAAAGCGGCAAAGGCATCCCGCACCATGTCCATCATGGCGTTGCGGATGGCCGGAGCTGCGTAGGTCAGGAACTTCATGCCGCGCGCCGCATCGAACTTCGGCACAGCTTTCCATAAGCCCAGATTGCCCGCTTGTTTCAAATCGTTCGTGTCAAGGTTCAGGCCAGACTGTGCCAGATTCATGCTGCGGAAGAGGTCATTTGCCACCTTGCCAATAAAGGACTTGTTGTTGTCGATCAGGCTGTCCAGCGCGGCAGCATCGCCTTTCTGTGCCAGCGCACAAAGCCGTTCATTCGTCTGCTTCATGGGCGTTTTCCTGCTCTGCGGCAGACTGCAAGATTCCCAACAGACCGCTTCGCAGCTGTTCCAGTGCTTCCGGCGTGGCTCCTTCCATACCCGAAACGCTGTCCAACATTGCATCCGTCAACTGCTCTGCCGTAATCGTTGGGTGCTGCACATCCTGCCCTTTGGTCAATTCGGTGAACATCTTCTCTGCCACTTTCTTGCTCATGGCTTCCTGTTCAGCGTAGTGGCTCCCGATGCCCTTTTTAATTTCCTTGACCGTTGCCATGAAGTACGTCTCAATATCATCAAGGTCGCCTTGGTACACCGGTTTTCTCCGAAGGCTGATGTCCTTTGCGGCTTTGGCTGCTTCCGGGGTCTTGACCTTTGTGCGCAGCAGGGTGCTCAATGTCGTGAGCATGGCATTCTGTGCTGCGATGCCAGACGCAAAAGTATCATCAAAATACTGCGCTATGCGGTAAGTAAGCTCTGCGAAACGGGCATTTTCCAGCAGCAGATTGACCACCTCTGTATTGACACGCCCTGTGTAGAGGTTCTTTGCGGCTTCTACGGACAAGCCCAGCTCGGCAATGTCGTAGTTCTTGCGGTCAGGGATGTTGGTTTCTCCCAGCAGGAAATCCGTGGACACTTTGAACAGCCTTGCAATCTTTAGCACCTGCTCATGGGTCAGGGTTCCTTTCGCGCCACTAATAAAACGGCTGATGGTGCTCTTGGAGCAGCCGATTTCCTTGGCAAGTTCTGGTTGGCTGATGTTGTGCTCTTTCATCAAGTCCGCAAGACGGATGTTGGATGGTGCGGGCAGATATTCCTGTGCCATGTGGTCGGCCCTCCTTTTTGAGCTTTTTCCTCATTATAATACGCTCTGCCGTTTTGTTCAATATACGGTTTCCTCTCTGCCCTTGCTGTTGCAGCCCTGCAACCAGTAAGGGCATTTTTCTTTTTCCGTTGCAGTTCTGCCGCTTTTTCGCCTTTCCTGCAAAATTTTCCGTATATTCAGGCAGGAAGCAAAAAACACCAGAGTTCCCACTTTGGGGATACTCTGGTGCAACACACGAAACAAAGGAGAAATGCCCTTGAGCCTGTATCAAACTGTCAAGTCCGCCATCACCGTTCGGCAGGTGGGAGAAATGTATGGTATGGAGCCAGACCGCCATGGCATGGTGTGCTGTCCGTTCCATTCCGACAGCGACCCCAGCATGAAGCTGAACGACACCTATTATTACTGTTTCGCTTGCGGGGCCAATGGAGATGCCATCGACCTCACCGCCAAGCTGTTCGACCTGAACCCCCGGCAAGCCGCCGAGAAGCTCGCAAGTGACTTCGGGCTTGACCCGGATAAGCCGCCCGCCAATGCCATCGCCCTGCCGCCGCCCAAGCGTGGCCTGACGGACGAGCAGTGGGCAGACATCGCCTACTGTCTGCGGGTGCTGACCGATTATCTCGACCTGCTGCACGACTGGCGAGAGCGTTACAAGCCCGCCAGCCCGGAAGAACCGCTGGACGAGCGGTTCGTGGAAGCCCTCCACATGACCGAAACCATCGAGCACCTGACGGACTGCGTTGCATTTGGGACGCCCCAGCAGAAGGCCGCTGCCGCCGCACAGCTGCTGTCCGGGTCGTACCTGCTGATGCTGGAGGAGCGCACCGACCGCCTTGCTCTGGCAAAGTGCGCCTGACGATTCATTCACCTAAAGTGGTGCTTATCATTATGATAATCACCACTTTACTTTTTTAAAGGAGAACCACCACATGAAGAAAAACATTTCCCGCAACCCCTTATGGCCGGACTGGTACAACGGCAAGAAGATCGATGAAGTCCAGTTTGGCCGCGCCTTTCTGGAACAGTGGCCGCTGAAATGCGTCAACGGTACGCTGTACACGCTGGACGGTCCGGTGGAGGACGAGAGCGAGATCAAGCAGCGCATCTTGGAGAACATCGAGGAATATGTCACCTCCGGCCTGTCCAAAAAGGTCACCAACATTCTGGAGACCATCAAGCTGCTGGCCTTTTCCGACCCGTTCCCCATCGAGCAGGACTGCATCCACCTCCAGAACGGCGTGTACCATCTGCCGGACGGCTCTTTTCAGGAGAGCCGCCTGTTCTGCCAGAACCGCCTGCCTGTGAAGTACGACCCGAAAGCACCCAGCCCTGACCGCTGGCTGACCTTTCTGCACGAGCTGCTGGACGATGCCGACATCCCCACCTTGCAGGAATATCTGGGCTATTGCCTTATCCCCAGCACCAAAGGCCAAAAGATGATGCTCATCGTTGGCAAGGGCGGCGAGGGTAAATCCAGAATCGGGCTGGTACTGAAACGGCTCATGGGGGATGCCGCCAGCAACGGCAGTGTCCAGAAAGTGGAGAACAATCGCTTTGCCCGTGCCGATCTGGAACGCCGCCTGCTGATGATCGACGATGACATGGACATGAACGCCCTGCCCAAGACCAATTATATCAAGACCATCGTGACCGCCGAAGCCAAGCTGGACTTGGAGCGCAAAGGTGTCCAGAGCTACCAGCGGGACATCTACGCCCGGTTCCTCTGCTTCGGCAACGGTGCGCTGACTTCGCTGTACGACCATTCGGACGGTTTCTTTCGCCGCCAGCTCATCCTGACCACCAAGGACAAGCCTGCTGACCGCACGGATGACCCTTTCCTTGTGGAGAAGATGTGCGCCGAGTTGGAGGGCATCCTGCTCTGGTGTCTGGAAGGGCTGCATCGGCTGGTGCAGAACGATTTCCGTTTCACGGTCAGCGAACGAGCCGCTGCCAACGTGGACACCATCAAGCGCAGCAGCAACAATGTCATCGACTTCATGGAGTCCGAGGGCTATTTCCGCTTCAAGGCGGACTACTCCATCAGCTCCAAGGAGTTCTACGACATTTATAAGCAGTGGTGCGAGGACAACGCCTGCCACAGCGTATCGGCGATCCGTTTCAGCGCGGAACTGCGCCAGAATGACCGCCGCTATAACCTTGAAGCCACCAACAACATCTACCTGCCCGGTGGCCGCAGGGTGCGGGGTTTTGTAGGCATCGAGCCGCTTGTCCACCCCTGCCCGTAAAAAGTGCATTTTTCACGGAAGAAGTTCGTACAACCTGTACGGTCTGTACTTGTACGCACCCGTACGGCAAATCGAGATAAATTAAGGCGTGTTATCGTTCATATTTCAGGTTTCCGTACACCGTACAGACCGTACAGGTTATTTGAAGTCCGTACGCAATTTTTTCAGATGCGTACGGAGCAATCAAGTTCGCATTGTGCGAACTTGATCGTAGCTCTCCCGCAGGAGACGTTCCCCCTCGGAGAGCCCACTACACTTTGCAGACCATAGGGATGAAAGTGTCATAGTGGGTTATTACACTTCCGCAGAAGTGCATCTCCGTTCCCCGTCACCTCCCGATGAACCCCGAAAGGAGGGATGCCCTTTGGCAAGAAATGATGGCATTGACCGCACCAGTGTCCGAAATCTCGCCGTTTCGGACAAGGCCGTTGGCAACACCCAGCAGCACAATGAACGTGAAAAGGACAGCTATCGGAACCCCGATATTATCCCCCAGCGCACCGCATGGAACGTCCATTTCAAAAAGCCTACCGCCAGCTACACCGACCTGTTCGCCCAACTGGAAGCCGCCGGAACCATCTCCACGCGCGGCCTGAAACCGGATGCCACCCACTACTGTGAGCTTGTCTTTGATGTCAACTCGGCCTACTTTGACAACCACGGCGGCTATGAGTTCGCCAAGCAGTTCTATGAGGATGCCTACAAAGCAGCCGTTCAGATCGTGGGTGGTGAGCAGTATATCCTCTCGGCAGTCATGCACGCCGATGAGATCAACCGCGCCATGACCGAAGCATTAGGCCGGGAGGTCTACCACTACCATCTTCATGTGGTCTATGTGCCTGTGGTGGAAAAGCAGATCCTCTGGTCGAAACGCTGCAAGGACAAGGCACTGGTCGGCACCGTCAAGGAGACTGTCATGCAGGTCAGCCGGAGCAAGAAGTGGGCATCCAAACCTCTGCTGGATGATGCCGGAAAACCGATCCTGCAAAAGAGCGGCAAGCCTATCCTGAAGAAGTCGTACAGCGTCTTGCAGGACAACTTCTTCAATTTTATGCGCGCTGCCGGGTACACCGATATAGAGCGCGGCGAGCGTGGCAGCACTGAAGAACACCTGACCGTCACCCAATTCAAAGTCCAGCGGGAGCAGGAGCGACTGGACACTCTGACCGCCCAGATTGACCAGAAAAAGCAGCACCTCACCCAAACCAACAAAACCCTCTCCAAGACCGAAAAGGAACTTGCCGCTGTGCAGAAAAAGGCCACGCTCACAAAAGAAGCCCTCATTCATGCGCGCGATCTGGATTATATCGGCAAGCGCACCTTTCTCGGTAACTACTCGCTGACCGAAGAAGAATTCTCCAAGCTGAAAAAACAGGCCGACCACGGCTATATGATGGATGTGGAGAACCGCCGCTTGAAAGAAGAACTTTCCACCGCCAAGAAAGAGGCCGTTCGTTGGAGCAACAAGTACCACGACCTGTGGTACGACGTGAAACCCTATCTGGATGCTCTCCACCGTGCGCCTGAACTGGTGCGCAGCTTTTTGGAAAAGATTCTTGCCCCCAAGCAGGAGCGCATCATGAATGTGCCGCAGCAAAACCGCAAGCATGGGCAAGATATGGAACTTTGATTTTCGGAGGATACCATTTGAACAAAAAGAAGAAGTTAAACAAATCCGGCTACCCGGATGAAGCAATCAAGACCCTTGCACGTTGCTTTTATCCCTCCATGGTTGAGTTTTTCAACAGCGAGGAAGGCCAGCGTGAATACGAGGAATGGCTGAAAGAGCAGGAAGCTTCACAAGCCTTGCCTGTTGCCGCATAAAAACAGCAGGACGCTCCCAGAAAAGGGAACGCCCTGCCTTACATAGATGTATCTCACCGAGGTGTGTCCAGTTGGGCACACCTCTTATTTTTTTGCCCTTAATCTTCTAGCCCATGGCTCCCGGCCACATTCTTCAAATATTCCTCCGGGTCACCGTTCAGAATCAAATCCGCATAGCCCAGCGGGTCATTGTAGATGAGGTAATCCAACTCCGACCTCTGCGCCATGGTCACGTCCAATTCATCCTCGACCCCGGTGCAGTCGATGGAAATTTTTCTTCCATCCCGGAGCAGCAGCTCCACGCAGCCGGTGTCCATGTTGAACTTGCAGGCTCTTTCATCGTACTTCATAATCATACCCTCCAAATCTTGTTATTGGCTTACGCTCTACGACAAGGCATCGGAGGTTTGCGCCGTCCACGGGAGCCTTCATTGTTGTACCCGAAGAAAACGAAAAATCCGAACCCTTCTCCAATCGGAAACAGGTTCGGATTTTTCTTGTTTGGTGGGCGCGGGTGGATTCGAACCACCGAAGCTGAAAGCAGCAGATTTACAGTCTGTCCCCATTGGCCACTCGGGAACACGCCCATATTCACTTTTTACAGCCACAGCTGACTGCCTGTATATCTTACCATCTCGCCTCGATTTTGTCAACCGATTTCTGAAAAAGATTTCTATAAAAGTACAACTTTTTCGCAAAACGCTGCGTTAGCATGGTTTTTGTTTCCTTCTCGCAAGCCCCATTCCTCTGATCGTATGCCGTTTTTCTCCATGTGTGTGCTTTATCATCACGGCCTCTTCAAATTTGTCGCACTTTCTGGGCATTTCACAACGCATACAAAAGCAAAAATCCCACGATACGCGCCGTTGCTTTAACGGTATATCGCAGGATTTTTCTTGGAGCTGGTGACAGGAGTTGAACCTGCAACCCACTGATTACAAATCAGTTGCGCTGCCATTGCGCCACACTAGCGAACATTACCAGATTAGTATACCACCAGCGGGCGGGTTTGGCAAGGCTGATTTTTTGATTTCCGGGTTTGTTTGCGGGCCGGTGTTCCCGCCGCAGACAAACGGTCTGCTCACTGCGCCGCAAGGGCCTGCTGGATCTTTGCAAAATCCTCCAGTGTGAGGGCTTCCGGGCGGATGCGGGCATCAAAACCGGCGGCTTCAATGGCGGCGATGACTGTCTCTTTGGAGCGGCCGAGGCCGCTGGCAATGGCGTTTGCAGCCGTTTTGCGGCGCTGTCCGAAGGCCGCGCGGATGAGGGCAAAGTAGCCGTCCTCATCTTCCACCTGCACTGCGGGGGTGGGGCGGATGTCCATCCGGACCACGGCGCTGGTCACCTTGGGGGCCGGGTAAAAACTGCCGGGCGCAGCGGTGAACATCATTTTGGAGGTGGCATAGTAGCTCACCGCGCAGCTGATGGCGCTGGATGCACGGGTGCCGGGCGCAGCAGCCAGACGGTCGGCAGCTTCCTTCTGTACCATGACGGTCAGGCTTTCAATGGGCAGGCGGTCGCCCAGCAGCTTCATGACAATGGGACTGGTGATGTAGTAGGGCAGGTTGGCGCACACAGCCACCGGCATACCGGGGAACTCCTCCTCGATGAGGGCGCGGAGGTCCACCTTGAGCACATCGTTCATGACCAGCTTGAAGTTGTCCACTCCGGCCATCGTTTCGGCCAGCAACGGCGGCAGGCGTTCGTCCACTTCAATGGACACCACCTTGGCGGCGCGCTTTGCCAGTTCCCGAGTCAGCACACCGATGCCGGGGCCGATTTCAATGACACCATAGCGCTTATCCACGCCGCTGGCATCCACGATCTTGGGCGGCAGACCCGGGTTGATGATAAAGTTCTGTCCAAAACCCTTGGAGAGTGCAAAATCGTATTTTTCACACAGGGCACGGACGTAAGACAGGTCGGTCAGCTCCGGCATAAGTTCCATCCTTTCTTCGGGCAAAAAGGCCTCCGGCAGGAGCGCCGGGGGCCTTTGCGGTATCTGGTTTCGTTTATTCTGCGGTGGAAGAGGCCGTTTCCTCGCTGGAAGCGGCACTTTCGGCAGCGGTCTCACTGGACGCAGCGGCCTCCGAAGAAGCTGCCTCGGCCGCCGCGCTGTCGGCTGCGGTGCTGTCGGAAGCAGCTTCGCTGGAAGCCGCCTCGTTGACACCGCTGACGGTGGTGGTGCCGCTCATCTGCTGCGCCGTGCTGACAGCGCGCTGGATCTGCGGATCGTTCTCAACGGTGTAGTCGTAATACGCGGTCTGCTCATCCGCCGTCAGCGGGCGGTCCACATCCACGCTCAGGCCGGTGCCATCAAAGCAGGAGCCGTCGCCGCAGATGAGCTTTGCCACCGTGATGCTCACGGCGCTGCCATCCGAAAGGCGCTGCGGGCTGCTCTGGATGGTTCCCTTGCCCATGGTGGTGGTGCCCACCAGACGTGCGCCGTTCATGGTGCGCAGGCTGGCAGCAAACAGCTCTGCTGCGCTGGCAGTGTTGCCGTTGACCAGACAGACGATGGGCAGGCTGACATACGAGTCGCCGGTGCTGCTGCCCAGCACGGTGCGGGTGCCGTTCCGATCCTCGGCATAGGCCAGCGTCCCTTCCGGGGCCACGAGGTCGATGCAGCTGAGGGCATCGTCCAGCAGGCCACCGCCGTTGTCGCGGAGGTCGAAGACCAGGCTCAGGGCATTGTTGGCGCTCAGGCTGCGGATGGCGTAGTCCAGCTCACTGGGGGTAGAGGCATCGAACTGACGGATCTTGATATACCCCACATTGCCCTGCAGCATCTGGAAATCCACCGTTGTGGTCGAGTAGCCGGAATGGGTCAGGTCTACGGTGTGCTCGGTCGCCTCGCTGTCCAGCCAGGTCACATTGACGCTCGTGCCGGACTCGCCGCGCAGGCGGGTCTGGATGGCATCCACACCGCTCAGGCTCTTGACATCGGTGCCGTCCACAGCGGTGATGTAGCAGCCCACCGTGATGCCAGCCTCCTTGGCCGGGGATTCGTCGTAGACCTTGGTCACCTTGGCGTAGCCGGACTGGTCCACGGCCAGCTCCACGCCGATGCCCAGCAGGGTGCCGTTCTGGGCGTTCATCAGGTCCGTGTATGCGGAGGCTGTATAATACCGGGCGTACTTGTCGCCGGTGCCCAGCAGATAGCCTGCGGTCAGGCGGTCGTACAGCACCGTTTCATCAATGGTGTAGTAGTCGTTGCTGCGCACATAGCGGTCCACCTCGGCCACTTTGTTGTACATGCTCTCCTTTTCCTTCACGCTGCTCACCGTGCTGTCAAACAGACGCATGGCAATGAGCATGGTAATGGAAAAGGTCACGGTCATGGCAAGGATCACAATAGTGACAGCCATGCCCACAGAGATTTTGCGATTCATTGTGTGGTTTCCTCCTCGGTCAGACCAGCAGCATCACGACCACGCTGCCCAGCAGAGAGAGGGTGAACACCCCTGCCAGGATCAGGCAGCCCCAGCGCAGGATGCGCTTGCGTTTTTCTTCGTTCATAGGACCGAACGGCCTCCTTTGATACCATCAGGAATTATCTCATGGGAATATAACTTCTAGGATTCACAGCATTGGCCTTGGAACCGCCCTTCCAGACCTCCAGATGCAGGTGGTTGCCGGTAGAGTTGCCGGTAGAGCCAACGTAGCCGATCAACTCGCCCTGCTTGACATACTTGCCTGCGCTGGTGGCGACCGACCTCATGTGGCCGTACAGGGTGCTGTAGGCATTGCCGTCCGACATGCTGCCGTGGTAGATGATGACATAGTTGCCATAGCCGCCGCTGGACCAGCCTGCCACCTGCACATAGCCACTGGCGGCTGCATAGATAGGCGTACCGCCCGGGGCCGCCAGATCGATGCCGGCATGCAGCCTGTTGACGCCGGACACCGGATTCTTACGCCAGCCGTACTCGCTGGAAACGCGGGTATAGCTCTTCAGCGGGCAGGCAAAGCCGGTAAAGCTCAGCTGCGGCTTGGATGCAGCCGCCGCGATCAGCTTCTGGATCTCTTTCTTGACGGCCTCATAGTTCATCTCATCCGACTCGATGGCTGCCTGCGCATCCTTCTGGGCCTGCTGAGCCTCGGCTGCGCTCATCTTGGCGGCAGCGACGCTGGAGTTCAGCTCCTTCTGCTTTGCGCTCATCTGGTTGTTCTGTGCATCCAGATCTGCCTTTTTGCTCTGCAGGTCTGCCTTCTGCGTCTTCAGCTCCGCTCTCTGTTCTTCGAGCTGGAGCTTGTCGTTTTCCAGCGCTTCCTTCGCGTTGCGCATATTGGTCAGGATCTCGGTATCCTTGACCGAGATGTCCTGCAATGCTTCATTGAAGGTCAACAGCTCATACAGGTTGGTGACCGAGGAGAGCATCGCCACGCTGCCGCCCTCCCGCAGCTCCTGCATGGCGGCCATGTGGCCCTTGAAGGCACTCCACTGGGCGTCGATCTCGCCCTGCTTGGCGGCGATCTCCTCCTGCTTGGCGGTGATCTCCTGCTCCTTGGCGGCGATCTCCTGCTCCTTGAGGCCGATGCTGTTCTGCACCTGGGCGATCTGCGTTTTGAGCACACTGATCTGCCCCTGGACCACCGTGACCTTTTCCTTCAGTTCGGATTCCAGAGCCTTGGCGGCCTGTTCTTTCTTTTTGGCGTCGGACAGTTCTTTTTTGTGTTGCTCGATGGATTGGCTCAGCTTGTTCAGCTTGTTCTGCAGGCTGGCCATGCTGGTCGCCGCCGCGGCCGGGTAGACCGAAACGGTCAGCAGCAGGCAGGCCATGGCCAGAAACAGGCTGGCCGCCCGCATCGCGCGGCCGGGGTAGCGGCTGGGTCTTGCGTGGGCGGGGCGGTGATACAGCCGGAACCCGGCCGAATGTTTTGCTTTCATCGCGGTCTCCCCCTTCGCTTACACATTCAGGTGCTTGCGGATGGAGAACATACTGCCCAAACCGCCGATGAGCGCACCCGCCGCCAGACTGTAGAGCAGGATCGTCTGCCAGACGTTCTCCACCGGAACGAGGGCCGCACCCATGAGCATCTCCCACAGGCCGCCGAAAGTGCCGGATACCTGCACGATGTAATAGTAGCCGCCGATACTCGCCGCCGAGGTGATCGCGCCGGAGATAAGGCCCATGGTCAGGCCCTCGATGAAGAAGGGCAGCGTGACCATGGCGTTGGTGGCGCCCACGTACTTCATGATCTCAATTTCGCGGCGGCGCGCAAACACGCTCAGGCGGATGGTGCTACCCACCGTGATGATGCTGACCGCCATCAGGACGAGGATGATGATCTGCCCGCCCTTGGTCACGGCCCGCTGGATCTCCACGAAGGTGTGCGTCATCTCCACCGGCGCCGAGACACTGTACACGCCGGGGATGGTCTGGAAGGTCTGGCTGATGGAAGCCATCTGGCTGAGGTCGCTCAGCGAGACCCGGTAGTTGGCCTTGAAGGGGTTGTCATTTTCAAATTCGTCCAGCAGGGAGGCATAATCTGACAGGAAGCCTTTATAGGCATTCAGGGTGTCCTGCTTGGACATGAACTGCACCCCGCTGACACCGGGGGTGGAGGCGATGCGCTCGCCCACAGCGGCGGTGGCGGCATCGTCGGCCTCCGGGTCCACGAAAACGACCATTTCGTTCTGCTGGCCCAGATAGTTGACCATGCTGTCCACATTGACCTCGGCCAGGTTTGCAAAGGTGTTCAGCGTCATGCAGACGCTCAGAGAGGCGATGCAGGCAATGGTCATGGCCCAGTGCTTGCCCAGGTTGCGCACACCGCGCCGGGTCAGGAATGCAAAGGTGGAAGGTTTCATACCAGTGCCTCCTTTCCGGTCTCCAGTGTGATCTCGCCGGTCTCCCCCAGGCTGTCCAGCGGCAGCGCCAGATCCGGCTCTGCCTCCCGGTCGGCCGGGATGTCAGAGACGATGCGGCCATCCTTCAGGGTCACGACCCGCCGGTGGAAGCGGTGGACCAGCTCGTGTTCGTGGGTGACGACCAGCACGGTGATGCCCATGCCGCTCACCCGCTCCAGAAGTTCCATCATCTCAAGGCTCAGTTCGGGGTCGATGTTGCCGGTGGGCTCGTCCGCAATGACCAGCTTGGGGCCGTGGGCAAGGGCGCGGGCCACAGCCACGCGCTGCTGTTCACCGCCGGAAAGGGTGTCCGGATAGGCCTTGGCCTTATCCTCCAGATGCACCAGCTCCAGCATGTAGGGCACACGCTCCTTGATCTGTCTGCGGCCGATGTTGGTCACATGCATGGCAAAGGCGATGTTCTCGTACACAGTCATGGTGGGGATCAGCCGGAAATCCTGAAAGATAATGCCCATCTGACGGCGCAGATAGGGGATCTTGTGGCGGCGGATCTTCGCAACATCCTTGCCGTTCACCAGGACACGGCCCTGGCTGGCCTTCTCCTCCCGGAGGATGAGCTTGAGCAGGGTGGATTTGCCTGCGCCGGAATGGCCCAGCAGGAACACGAACTCGCCGTCGTCCACATGGAGGTTGATGTCCTCCAGCGCGGGCTTCGTGCCCTTTTTATATTCCTTGGAAACGTGTTCTAAATCGATCATCAGTTTAGTTGCTCCTGACGTAGTTATTTGGTCAGTACCCAAAAAGAACCGGCCAGCATCGGTTTCGAGCGGCCGGTTCCAGCGCCGGCGGCTTTGTGCCGCACAGCAAACATCAATATTTGGCCGGATTGTTGGACAGGTACTTCTTGACCATCAGTGCTACCTTAAAGACGATAGCATCGTCGAACTCACGCAGATCCAGGCCAGTCAGCTTTTTGATCTTTTCCAGACGATACACCAGCGTGTTGCGGTGCACAAACAGGCCGCGGCTGGTTTCAGACACATTCAGGTTATTCTCGAAGAAGCGCTGGATGGTGAACAGGGTCTCCTGATCCAGGCTTTCGATGCTGCCCTGCTTGAACACCTCGCGCAGGAACATCTCGCACACGGTGGTGGGCAGCTGATAGATCAGGCGTGCAATGCCCAGATTATCGTAGCGGATGATCTGCTTTTCGGTGTCGAACACCTTGCTCACTTCCATGGCGATCTGTGCTTCCTTAAAGGAGGTAGCCAGATCCTTCACGTTGGAGATGGGGGTGCCGATGCCCACCACAGCCTTGATGTAATGCTCGCCGGACAGGGTATCCACGATGCTGGCAGCCAGCTTTTCCATATCGGTGCGGTCGATGCCCTTGCGGATCTCCTTGACCAGCACGGTATCCGTCTCGCTGATATTGAACACAAAGTCCTTCTGCTTGTCGGGGAACAGGCTGCTGACCACATCGTAGGCGGAGATATCGCCGCCGCTGGTAACACGCACGATGAACACCACGCGGGAAACATCGGTGGCAAAGTGCAGCTCACGGGCCTTGGCATAGATATCGCCGGGCAGGATGTTATCCAGCACCACATTCTTGATAAAGTTGGACTTATCAAACTTTTCGTCGTGGTACTGCTTGATGCTCTGCAGGCTGATGGACAGCATGGCGGCAAACTGACCAGCCGTCTCGTCCACGCCTTCCACGAATACTGCATAATCATTATGCTTGGCGCTGGAGAACTGCTGATAGGTGTAGCCATCGCGCACAAAGCGGTCGCCCGCGGTCAGACGCTCCGCCATGAAACCCTCGCGCACCTCGCCGATCAGGTTCAGTTCCGAGCAGGAAATAACAGCGCCGGTCTCATCCACCACGCCGACCACCCGGTTGATCGCGTCTTTCATCTGGTAGATCACGCTTTGAAATACTCTATTGGCCATAATGGATACCCCTTTTCCTCGTTTGTGCAAACCGCAGCGGCAGACGGTCGTGATTTTTAACAATTTAGCTGCATTACATTTTATATTTTACACAAAAGAATTTACTTTTGCAACATATTTCAACAAAAAATTTTTATTTTTCTTGTTGAAATTATCTTTCAGGGGTCTGACACGGCCTAAAAAGTGCCTTTTTGCGTGGTTCTTATCTGTATTTTACCGGGAAATTGTGATGTTTTTTTGAAAATGGGGTGAAAAGCCGACCCCTTCAGCCGGTAATTTCTGCCACCTCAGCGTCCGAAAGCTCCCGCCACTGGCCCGGTGCAAGGGCCGGGTCGAGTGCAAGGCCGCCGATGGCATCCCGGTGCAGGCCGTTCACACCTGCGCCGTACACGCCGAACATCCGCTTGATCTGGTGGTATACGCCCTGCTTGAGCAGTACCCGTACCGTCAGGCCGTCGGGCGTCAGGGCCTCCACCTCGGCGGGGGAAAGTGCCGTGCCGTCGGCAAGGGTCACGCCCGCCGCAAAGCCCGCTTTCATTTCAGCGGTCAGCGGCGTGTCCAACACCACAGTGTAGGTCTTGGAGACGTGGCGCTTTGGAGCAAGGATGTCGTGGGCAAAGGTGCCGTCATCGGTCAGCAGCACAAAGCCGGTGCTGGTCTTGTCCAGCCTTCCCGCCGGGAACAGCTGCCGCCGGGGATAGGCATCCCCCACCAGATCGACCACGGTGGTGTCGCGCTTGTCGGTGGAAGCGCTCACCACGCCCTCGGGCTTGTTGAGCATGATGTACACGAACTTCTGGTACGCCAGCGGTCTCCCTTCCACAGCCACCACATCCGTCTCCCGGAGCTGGGTGTCCCCTTTTTTGCAGAGCGTGCCGTTCACGGTCACTTTCCCCTTTTGCAGCAGCGTCTTCGCCTCGCTGCGGGTGCACTGGGCCGTCTCGGCTAAGTATTTATCCAATCGCATGGGTTCTCCTTGTGATAGCAAAGCTGCGCCCTGCCAAAACAGCAAGGCGCAGCAAATCTTATTTCACGCTTCTTCGCGCAGTCTTCCATTTTTGCCGGAAGGCGGCCGAACAGCCCGCCTGCTTTTACACGCTCAACGAAGCATGCTGCTCGATCGCATCGGGGTTAGCATCGAAGATGGGCTTGAGCACATTGGCGATGAACTCCTCCACCTGCTGCGGTGCACGGCCCACAAAGTTCTCCGGCACAAGGCCCGCCACGATCTCCTCGCGGGTCAGGCCAAAGGCAGGGTCGGCAGCAATACGGTCCACCATATCGTTGGGCAGTCCCTCTTCCTTGACCTGCTTGCCGGCGGCGATGGCGTGCTGGCGCAGACGCTCGTGCAGCTCCTGACGGTTGCCGCCCTTTTCCACAGCCTGCATCATGATGTTCTCGCTGGCCATGAAGGGCAGCTCTGCCATCAGACGGCTGCGCACCACCTTGGGATACACCACGATGCCGTCGGTGACGTTGAGCATGATGTTCAGGATAGCGTCGGTGGCAAGGAAGCCCTCAGCCATGGCGACACGCTTGTTGGCGCTGTCGTCCAGCGTGCGCTCAAACCACTGGGTGCCGGTGGTGAAGCTGGGGTTCAGCACATCTACCATCAGGTAGCGGCTCAGCGCGCAGATACGCTCGCAGCGCATGGGGTTGCGCTTGTAAGGCATGGCGGAGGAACCGATCTGGTTCTTTTCAAACGGCTCTTCCATCTCCTTGAAGTTAGCCAGCAGACGCAGGTCGGTGGCAAACTTCATGCAGCTCTGGCCAATGCCGGCAAGGGCGTTCAGGATGAAGGCATCCACCTTGCGGCTGTAGGTCTGGCCGGACACCGGAATGACGGCCTTGGGGTCAAAGCCCATCTCCTTGGCGATGGAAGCATCCACGGCGCGGATCTTATCGGCATCGCCCTTGAACAGCTCCATAAAGGAAGCCTGCGTGCCGGTGGTACCCTTGACACCGCGCAGCTGCAGAACAGCAAGACGGTGGTCGATCTCCTGCAGGTCCATCACCAGCTCGTTGGCCCACAGGGTGGCGCGCTTGCCCACAGTGGTGGGCTGAGCGGGCTGGCAGTGAGTGTAGGCCATGCAGGGCATGTCCTTGTATTCCTCGGCGAAGCGGCCCAGCTTTGCCAACACACCGATCAGCTTTTTGCGCACCAGTTCCAGACCCTGACGCATCACGATGATGTCGGTGTTGTCGCCCACATAGCAGCTGGTGGCACCCAGATGGATGATGCCGGCAGCCTTGGGGCATTGCTGGCCGTAGGCGTACACATGGCTCATCACATCGTGGCGCACCAGCTTTTCGCGCTCGATGGCCACTTCATAGTTGATATCGTCCACATGGGCTTCCAGCTCAGCCACCATATCGGGGGTGATGTTGGTCAGGCCCTGCTCCATTTCGGCCCGGGCCAGCGCCACCCACAGGCGGCGCCATGTGCGGAACTTGTTATCGTCCGAGAAGATATACTGCATCTCGTCCGAGGAATAGCGGGTGGAAAAGGGGCTGATATAACGATCATGCTGAGACATTGATTGTTTCCTCCTGAAAGTGACTCCCCCAGTCGCCTTCCGGCGACAGCCCCCTCGGGGAGGGGGCCTTTCAGCCTCCCTCTCCGAGGGAGGTGGCATCGCATCAGCGATGACGGAAGGAGTTTTTCTCTATTCTACCATCAAATCTTGAAATAGTCCACGCCGCCCTCAAAGATCGGCTGATATTTGTCACCGGTAACGTTCTTGTACAGGTACTCGCCGCTGCGCTCCGAGTGGCCCATCTTGCCGAACACACGACCATCCGGGCTGGTGATGCCTTCGATCGCCAGCACAGAGCCGTTGGGGTTATAGCTCTGATCCATGGTGGGGTTGCCCTCGATGTCCACATACTGGGTGGCGATCTGACCATTCTTCATGAGGGTGTCCAGCACCTCCTGCGGAGCCACGAAACGGCCCTCGCCGTGGCTGATGGCAACGGTGAACTGTTCGCCCACCTCGCACTTGGAGAGCCACGGGCTGCCGGTGGATGCAATGCGGGTGCGCACCAGCATGCTCTGGTGGCGGCCAATGGTGTTGAAGGTCAGGGTGGGGTCATAGGGAGTGATGGGGCGGATATCGCCGTAGGGGACCAGACCCAGCTTGATGAGGGCCTGGAAGCCGTTGCAGATGCCCAGCATCAGGCCGTCGCGCTGCTGCAGCAGACGGCGCACCGCCTCGGTGACTTCCGGGTTGCGGAAGAAGGAGGCAATGAACTTTGCGCTGCCGTCCGGCTCGTCGCCGCCGGAGAAGCCGCCGGGCAGCATGACGATCTGGCTGTTATCGATGGCCTTGACCAGTGCCTTGCAGCTCTCGGCCACGTCGGCGGGGGTCAGGTTGCGGATGACCAGGATCTCCGGGTCGGCACCGGCGCGGGCAAAGGCCTTGGCGGTGTCGTACTCGCAGTTGGTGCCTGGGAACACCGGAATGATGACCTTGGGCTTTGCCACACCGATCTTGGGTGCGGCGGGTGCGGTCAGCTTGCCGTTGATTTTTTCCACGGTGGGGCCTGCCTTGCGGTAGGGGTACACCGGCTCCAGCTTGCCTTCCCAGATCTCCTGCAGCTGGGCCATATCCAGCTTTTCGCCGCAGGCTTCAAAGACGTATTCCTTGGTGGTCTCGCCCAGGATCTCACCGGCGGGCGAATCGGACACCATTTCCAGAACGATGGAGCCGTACATGGGCTGGAACATCTCATGGGTGGTCTTATCCGCACGCATCTTGAAGCCGATGTGGTTGCCAAGGCCCATCTTGAACAGAGCCTCGGCAATGCCGCCGTAACCCACAGAGCAGGCGGATGCCACCATACCCTCTTCGATCATGTCCTCCACGATCTTGTAGTTGGCCTTCAGGGAGAAGAAGTTGGGGCAGCCGGTCTCGGGGTCGATGATGGGCCGTACCAGCACCACCGTGCTCTCCGGCTTCTTGAATTCGGTGGAGACCACCTTGCTTGCCTTGCCGATGGCGGTTGCAAAGGAGACCAGCGTGGGAGGCACATCCAGCTTTTCAAAGGAGCCGGACATACTGTCCTTGCCGCCGATGGATGCAATGCCCAGACCCATCTGAGCATCCAGTGCACCCAGCAGAGCGGCCAGCGGCTTGCCCCAGCGCTCCGGGGCGGTGCCCAGACGCTCGAAATATTCCTGGAAGGTGAGGTAAGCATCCTCATAGCGGAAGCCGGAGGCCACCAGCTTGGTAACGCTCTCGATGACAGCCATCTGAGCGCCCTTGTACTGGTCTGCGCTCATCAGGAAGGGGTTGAAGCCCCATGCCATGCCGGAGCAGGTGCTGGTCTCGCCGTCCACCGGCAGCTTTGCCACCATGGCGTTCTGCGGGGTCAGCTGATAGGCACCGCCAAAGGGCATGAGCACGGTGGCGGCACCAATGGTGGAGTCGAACCGCTCAGACAGGCCCTTCTTGCTGCAGATGTTCAAATCGCCCACCATGTTCTTCATCTTCTGGCTGAAGGTCAGGCCCTCCCACTGGGGCTGCCAGACCGTGGTCTTTTCCACATGGACCTTCTGGTGCTTCTCGGCACCGTTGGAGTTCAGGAACTCGCGGCTGATGTTCACGATGGACATGCCGTTCCACACCATGTTCAGGCGGGGCTCAGCCGTTACCTTTGCCACCGGAGTGGCCTCAAGGTTCTCTTCGTTGGCGAGGGCAATGAACTTGTCCACGTCCTCGGGGGCCAGCGCCACAGCCATGCGCTCCTGGCTCTCGCTGATAGCCAGCTCGGTGCCGTCCAGACCCTCGTACTTCTTGGTGACCTTGTTCAGGTCGATGTACAGGCCGTCGGCCAGCTCACCGATGGCAACGGACACACCGCCTGCACCAAAGTCGTTGCAGCGCTTGATCATCCTGCAGGCATCCTCGCGGCGGAACAGGCGCTGCAGCTTGCGCTCGATGGGAGCGTTGCCCTTCTGCACCTCGGCACCGCAGTGCTCAAGGCTGTCCAGCTTGTGGGCCTTGGAAGAACCAGTAGCACCGCCCACACCATCACGGCCGGTGCGGCCGCCCAGCAGCACGATGACATCGCCGGGGGCGGGGCACTCGCGGCGGACGTGGGAAGCGGGAGTAGCGCCTACAACGGCACCGATCTCCATGCGCTTTGCCACATAGCCGGGGTGGTAGATCTCATCCACCTGACCGGTAGCAAGGCCGATCTGGTTGCCGTAGGAGGAATAGCCTGCGGCAGCAGTGGTCACCAGCTTGCGCTGGGGCAGCTTGCCGGGCAACGTCTCACTGACCGGCTTGAGCGGGTCGCCTGCGCCGGTAACGCGCATGGCCTGATAGACGTAGCTGCGGCCGGACAGCGGGTCACGGATAGCACCGCCGATGCAGGTAGCTGCACCGCCGAAGGGCTCGATCTCGGTGGGGTGGTTGTGGGTCTCGTTCTTGAACAGGAACAGCCAGTCCTCGTCCTTGCCGTTCACATCGCACTTGATCTTGACGGTGCAGGCGTTGATCTCGTCGGACTCGTCCAGATTTTTCAGGATGCCCTGCTTCTTCAGCTCCTTGGCACCGATGGTGGCAAGATCCATCATGCAGCGAGGCTTGTTCTCGCGGCCCAGATCGGCGCGCATGGCCATGTAGCGGTCAAAGGCCTTCTGCACCACGGCATCGTCGATCTGCACATCGTCCAGAATGGTGCCGAAGGTGGTGTGGCGGCAGTGATCGGACCAGTAGGTGTCGATCATCTTGATCTCGGTGATGGTGGGGTCGCGGTGCTCCGAGCGGAAATACTTCTGGCAGAACTCGATATCGCCAAGATCCATGGCAAGGCCGTTGTCCGCAATGAACTTTTTCAGCTGCTCTTCGTCCAGCTGGTTAAAGCCCTCCAGCACCGCCACGGAGCTGGGGATGGGGTACTCCATCTTCAGGGTATCCTTCTTTTCCAGGCTTGCCTCGCGGGCCTCCACCGGGTTGATGACGTATTTCTTGATCTCGGCCACCTGCTCGTCGGTCAGGGTGCCTTCCAGCAGATAGACGCGGGCAGAGCGCACCAGCGGGCGCTCGCCCTGACTGATGAGCTGGATGCACTCAGCAGCGGAGTCTGCGCGCTGGTCGAACTGGCCGGGCAGATACTCCACTGCAAAGGACACGCCGTCGCTGACGGGCAGCTCGGCATAGGTGTTATCCACCGGCGGCTCACTGAACACGGTGTTTGCACACTGGTTGAACAGTTCTTCGTCGATGCCTTCCACGTCGTAGCGGTTCAGCAGACGCAGACCGGTCAGGCCAGACACGCCCAGCAGCGACACCAGTTCATTCTTCAGCCCCTCGGCTTCCACATCGAAGCCGGGCTTTTTTTCCACATAAATACGATAGACCATAGGAATTTATCCTCTCTTTCAGTGACTCACCCTCTCCGTCAGCGCTGGCGCGCTGCCACCTCTCCCAAAGGGCGAGGCATTGGCAGGACGGTCTTGAAACTGCTGGATGAATCACGCTTTATTTAACCCAAACGTTCGGGCTCCGCGACAGAGGTCAGCAACTGCTGCCAATCGGGACAAGGCCCGGCTGCATGAGAGCCACTGGCGACAACGCGCAGACCTGCCCGATATGCCAATGGCTCTCCCTCCGGGAGAGCTGGCGCGCAAGCGCCTGAGAGGGCTTACCCTTCTGCGATCGCCTTCAGGGCCCGCAGACCGATATCCGTCCGCTTGTGCAGCTTTTCGAAGGAGATTTTCTCGGCTGCCGCATAAGCCTGGGTGACGGCGGCGGTCAGCCGGGGTGCCGTAGCGGTGACACCCAGCACACGGCCGCCGGCCGTGACAAGGGCGCCGTCCTCGGTGATGGCGGTGCCGGAGTGGTAGACGGTGATGTTCTCCTCCCCTGCCAGCTGGCCGTTGGTCAGGCCGGAGATGGGCTTGCCCTTTTCATACTGGACGGGATAGCCGCCGGAAGCCAGAATGACGCAGGCGGCAGCACCGTCCGAGAACCGGACCTCGGTGTCGGCCAGCGTGCCGTTGGTGCAGGCCTGCATGATGTGCAGCAGGTCGCCTTCCAGCAGGGGCAGCACCACCTGCGTCTCCGGGTCACCAAAGCGGCAGTTGTACTCGATGACCTTCGGGCCGTCCGGGGTAAGCATCAGGCCGAAGTAGAGGCAGCCCTTGAAGGGGCAGCCCTCGGCGTTCATGGCCTTGATGGTGGGCAGGAAAATTTTCTCCATGCACTCAGCGGCCACTTCCGGGGTGTAGTAGGGGTTGGGAGCAATGGTGCCCATGCCGCCGGTGTTCAGGCCGGTGTCGTGGTCGTTGGCACGCTTGTGGTCCATGCTGGACACCATGGGCTTGACCACCTTGCCGTCCGTAAAGCTCAGCACACTGACCTCGGGGCCGGTGAGGAATTCCTCCACCACCACATGGTTGCCGGATGCGCCGAATTTCTTATCCAGCATGATCTCCTTCACGCCGTCCGCAGCCTGCTGCTCGTTTTCGCAGATGAGCACGCCCTTGCCCAGTGCCAGACCGTCGGCCTTGATGACCACCGGGTACTTGCCCTCGGCCTTGATGTACTCCATGACCTTGGCGGGGTCGTCAAAGGTCTCGTACTTTGCGGTGGGGATGCCGTATTTCTTCATCAGGTCCTTGGAGAACACCTTGGAGGCCTCGATGCGGGCAGCGGCCTTATCCGGGCCAAAGGCCGGGATGCCCACTGCTGCCAGCGCATCCACCATGCCCAGAGCCAGCGGGTCGTCCTGCGCCACCACAACGTAATCGAACTTTTCTTCTACGGCAAAGCCCACCATGGTGTCCACATCGGTAGACTTGATGTTTTTGCACTTTGCGTCATAGCTGATGCCGCCGTTGCCGGGTGCGCACCAGATCTCGCCGCAGTCAGGGCTTTTTTTCAGTGCCTTGATGATGGCGTGCTCGCGGCCACCGCCGCCGACAACCAGAATTTTTTTCTTCATAATTGCACCTTCTCTATGCATCGGCACGGCGGAAGTTTCTCCGAGGACCGTCCGCTGGGGTGGGACCCTGCCGCCGCAGGCCGCAGGGCGGGCGATGGAATGGCCCGATTCGTGTCCGAGGAGGAAGCTTCCGCTGTGCCGTACTATCAGTGATGGAACAGCCGCAGGCCGCAGAAGGCCATTGCGATGCCGTACTTGTTGCAGGTGTCAATGACCTGCTGGTCGCGGATGGAGCCGCCGGGCTGCACGATGGCGGTCACGCCGGAGCGGCGGGCACGCTCGATGTTGTCGCCGAAGGGGAAGAAAGCATCCGAGCCAAGGCACACGCCGGTCACTTTGCTCAGATATTCCTTCTTTTCCTCAGCGGTCAGCGGGGCGGGCTGCTCGGTAAAGGTCTCGGCCCACACATCGTCGCCAATCACATCCTCGGGCGTATCGCCGATGTAAACATCAATGGCGTTGTCGCGGTTGGGCTTTGCCACATCGTCGCGGAAGGGCAGGTTGAGCACCTTATCCATGTGGCGCAGCTGCCAGTTGTCGGCCTTCTGGCCTGCCAGACGGGTGCAGTGGATGCGGCTCTGCTGGCCTGCGCCCACGCCGATGGTCTGGCCGTGGTAGGTGTAGCACACGCTGTTGGACTGAGTATACTTCAGGGTGATGAGTGCAATGACCAGATCACGCTTCTGCTCTTCGGTCACATCCTTGTTCTCGGTGACCCAGTTGTTCAGCATGGTGTCGGCGTTGATGACCAGCTCGTTGCGGCCCTGCTCAAAGGTGATGCCGTACACCTGCTTGTGCTCGATGGGAGCGGGCTTGTAGGCCGGGTCGATGGCGACTACGTTGTAGTTGCCCTTTTTCTTGCCGGACAGGATAGCCAGTGCCTCCGGCTCGTAGCCCGGGGCGATGATGCCGTCGGACACCTCGTGCTGGATCAGCTTTGCGGTGGGCACATCGCAGATGTCCGAAAGGGCGATCCAGTCGCCAAAGGAGGACATGCGGTCCGCACCGCGTGCACGGGCGTAGGCATTTGCCAGCGGCGACAGCTCCATATCCGGGGCAATGTGGTACATTTTGCGTTCCACATCGGTCAGGGGCAGCCCCAGCGCTGCGCCTGCCGGGGAAACGTGCTTGAAGGAAGCTGCTGCGGGCAGACCACAGGCAGCTTTCAACTCCTTGACCAGCTGGATGGAGTTGAGCGCGTCCAGAAAATTGATGTAGCCGGGCTTGCCGTTCAGCACAGTGACCGGCAGGTCAGAGCCATCTTCCATATAAATGCGGCTGGGCTTCTGGTTGGGGTTGCAGCCGTACTTCAGTGCCAGTTCGTTCATTGGTGCATCCTCCTTATTTCTCTATTGTTTTAGTCCTGTTTTTCCTCTGCGTCAAGCTTTTTGAGCAGTTCCAGCTCTTCGGGCAGCAGCTCCGGCTCTTCGGGGTCGTCCAGATCGCTGCACACGGCATCGTACTTGTTAAAGATCATGTCGCCGGTCTCGCCGGAGTCCAGATCAATGACCCGGGCAAACAGGCTCACCTTGTTGTCCGGGTTCAGGCTGCTCTCCACAGACCCTGTGCAAAATCGCCGATGGTGCGGGGGCAGGCAAAGCGCAGCGGCTCACCCTCAAAGCTGGGGATGGGATTTCCGTTGTGCTTGTAGGTGCTGATGAAATGGCCCTCGCCTGCAACGGGCTGCGGGTAATCAAAGAAATAGCGCTGCACGCTGTCGCCATTGCCGTCCGCAGACTTGAGAATGCTCATCTGATAGCTGCCGTCGGCGTACACCACAGCGGAGATGCGGGGGGTGTAGTTGGGGCCGTCCGGCTCAAAGGTGCGGGTGCGCAGGGCATCGGCAAAGCTCTTGCCCTGACTCATCAGGTCATAAATGGTATCGGTCTGGTCGCCGTTGGTCACGATATGGGTCTTGCCCAGCGTCAGCACCGGATTGTAAATAATGAGGCTGGGGTCCTCCAGCTTTGCGGGGTCCGCTGCGATGGTGCAGATGCCGCCGCGCTCGGGCACGGGGTCAAACACGCGGTTGCGGCTGTTCTCACTGCGGCCCATGATAAAGTAGCCAATGAACATCTGGCGGCCATCCGGAGCCATTGCCACAGCAATGCCGCGGCCGGGATACTCGTTGGATGCCAGATACTCGTTCAGGTTGATCTTTTCCATGTCAAATACTCCTATTACGGAACTCCCCCAGTCGCCTGCGGCGACAGCCCCCTCGGAGAGGGAGCCTTGCCTCCCTCCTTGAGGGAGGTGGCACGCCGTCAGGCGTGACGGAAGGAGTTTTCACTCGATTTCTCCGCTGCACACCATAGCCACGGCCTTAGGCAGCAGCTTCCACTCGGCCTGCTCCATCACACGCTTCTGCAGCACCTCGGGGGTGTCGCCGGGCAGGATGTCCACGGCCTTCTGCAGCAGGATGGGCCCGCCGTCACACTCTTCGTTCACGAAGTGGACGGTGGCACCGGTCACCTTGCAGCCCCGGGCCAGAGCCGCCTCATGCGGACGCAGACCGTACATGCCAGGCCCGCAGAAAGACGGGATGAGTGCCGGGTGCACATTCAGGATTCGGCGGGGATACGCTTCAATGACACTGGGCCCCAGCACGGACAGAAAGCCTGCCAGCACCACCAGATCGATGTTGTGGTCTTTCAACGTCTTCAGCAGAGCTGCGTCGAACTCTTCGCTGTTCGGGTAATCCTTGCGGCGCACCACGCAGCCTTCCACACCGGCCTTTGCGGCGCGCTCCAGCGCATAGACACCGGGCTTGGAGGCCACCACAAGGGTGATCCTGCCGTTGGGGTTCTCGCCACGGGCTTCGCTGTCCAGCAGAGCCTGCAGGTTGGTGCCGCCGCCGGAGACTAAAACTGCAATGTTCAGCACAGCTCCACGCCCTCACCTTCTGCAATAACACCCAGACGGTAAGCTTCCGGCTCACCGTTTGCGTGCAGGATGTCCAGTGCCTTGTCGGCCTGCTCTGCGGGGACGGTGAGCACCATGCCAACGCCCATGTTGAAGGTGTTGAACATATCGTGCTCGGAGATATTGCCGGTCTTCTGCATCAGCTGGAACAGAGCCGGGGTGCGGACATCTGCCTTGTTGATGCGTGCGCAGCAGCCCTTTTTCAGGCTGCGGGGGATGTTCTCGTAGAAGCCACCGCCGGTGATGTGGGAAATGCCCTTCACATCCACCTCTTCCAGTACCTTGAGCACAGGCTTTACGTAGATCTTGGTGGGAGCCAGCAGGGCCTCGCCCAGGGTCTTGCCGCCCAGCTCTTCCGGCTTGGTGTGCAGCACATCGGGGTTTGCGTCAATGTCAAAGATCTTGCGCACCAGCGAGAAACCGTTGGAGTGCACACCGGTGGAAGGCAGGGCAAGGATCACATCACCGGCTGCCATGGTCTCATTGCTCAGGATCTTTTCCTTATCCACGACACCCACGGTGAAACCGGCCAGATCGTACTCCTCCTCCGGCATCATGCCCGGGTGCTCGGCAGTCTCGCCGCCCACCAGAGAGCAGTCGGCCTGCACGCAGCCCTCGGCCACGCCCTTGACGATCTCGGCGATCTTCTCGGGAATGTTGCGGCCGCAGGCGATGTAATCCAGGAACACCAGCGGCTTTGCACCGGCGCAGATGACATCGTTCACGCACATAGCCACGCAGTCGATGCCGATGGTATCGTGCTTGTCCATGATCATGGCAATTTTCAGCTTGGTGCCCACGCCGTCGGTGCCGGAGATCAGCACCGGGTGCTTGTAGCCGGTGCAGTCCAGCTCAAACAGGCCACCAAAGCCGCCCAGACCGCCAATGCAGTGCTCGTTCATGGTGCGGGCCACATACTGCTTCATCAGTTCAACAGAGCGATAACCGGCGGTGATATCCACACCGGCGGCTGCATAGCTTTCAGAATAGCTTTTTTCCATGGTCTTACTCTCCTAACTTTTTCTCGTCCTTGGGACGGTCGTTCAGGTGGCGTTCGTGAATATCGGTGGAAAGCACCTCGTCCGGCTTCACGGCATATTCGCCGGTAAAGCAGGCGGTGCAGAATCCGCATTTTGCGTTCTTTGTAAGCTGGACAACATGCTCAGTGGAAAGGTAGCCCAGCGTATCGGCCCCGATCACTTCATTGATCTGCTCGACCGTGCGGCCGGTGGCCACCAGCAGTTTCTGATCCGGGATGTCAGTGCCGAAGTAGCAGGGGTACTTGAACGGCGGTGCCGACACCATAAAGTGCACCTCGGTGGCACCGGCATCCCGCAGCAGCTTGATGATGCGGGCAGATGTGGTGCCGCGCACGATGGAGTCATCCACCAGCACCACGCGCTTGCCCTTGACCGTGCTGGAAACGACGTTCAGCTTGATGCGCACGCTGTTCTCGCGCTGCTTCTGGCTGCCCTGAATGAAGGTGCGGCCGATGTACTTATTCTTAATAAAGCCGATGCCATAGGGGATGCCGCTCTCCTGTGAGTAGCCGAGAGCTGCATCCAGACCGGAATCCGGCACGCCGATGACCACGTCCGCTTCCACGGGGTGTTCCTGTGCAAGGAACCGGCCTGCCTGCTTGCGGGCCTCGTGCACCGAGCTGCCCTCGATGATGCTGTCCGGGCGGGAGAAATAGATGAACTCGAACACGCACATCTGGGTGTCCGGCCGACCACAGTGATCCTTGATGCTGCGCAGCTCGCCGGTTTTTGCGTCTGCTACCACGATCTCGCCGGGCTCCACATCCCGCAGCAGAGTGGCACCAGCGGCATCCAGCGCACAGCTCTCGCTGGCAAATACGTAGCCGCCGCCGGGCAGGGTGCCGATGCACAGGGGCCGATAGCCGCGGGGGTCGCGCACGGCGATCAGCTTGGTAGCGGACATGATCACCAGACTGTAGGCACCTTCCAGCACATCCATCGTCTTGCTGATGGCGGTCTCGATGCTGCCCATGCGCAGGCGGTTGCGGGTGATCAGGTAGCAGATCACCTCGGTATCGGAGGAGCCGTGGAAGATGGCACCTTCATTTTCCAGCTGGCGGCGCAGCTCGATGGCGTTGGTCAGGTTGCCGTTGTGGCACAGTGCCATGGTGCCGCGGCCATGGCGCACGATCATGGGCTGTGCATTGGCGCGCACACGGCTTCCGGCGGTGGCATAGCGGACATGGCCGGTGGCCATGTGGGCCGTGGGGCTGGACACCGACGCCAGCACCGCCGGGGTGAACACCTCGTTCACAAGGCCGAGGTCGCGGTGGCCGTTGATCACGCCATCATCGTTCACGGCGATGCCGCAGCTCTCCTGACCACGGTGCTGCAGGGCATACAGAGCCGAGTAGGCCGCAGCGGCCACATCCTCGGTACCGGCACGGTCGTAAATGCCGAAAACGCCGCATTCTTCGTGCAGCGGATATGCAAAATCAGACATTAGAGTTCCTCAATTTCTTTCTGAAGTTTCTGTTCCTTGGCCGCGATCTGCTGCGCCATGGCAGCGCGCTCAGCGTCCAGCTTCCCGGCCAGCGCATCGTCGCTGAGGGCCAGGATCTCCGCAGCCAGCCATGCGGCGTTCTTGGCACCGTTCAGAGCCACCGTTGCCACCGGGATGCCGCTGGGCATCTGCACCGTGGCAAGCAGGGCATCCATGCCGTCCATGGCACCGCCCTTCATGGGAATGCCGATCACCGGCAGGGTGGTGTTGGCAGCAAAGACACCCGCCAGATGTGCTGCCATGCCTGCTGCGCACAGGATCACGCCGAAGCCGTTGGCCTTCGCGTTCCGGGCAAACTCCGCTGCCTCGGCAGGGGTGCGGTGTGCCGAAAGGATGTGCGCCTCAAAAGGGATGTCCAGCGCTTTCAGCTGGGCACATGCGCCCTTTACCACCGGCCAATCGCTGTCAGAACCCATGATCACAGCCACTTTACGAACCATATTTCCGAGCCTCTCTTTCTCTCTTTCCAGACTCCGTGCAAACAAAAAAGGCTGTGATGCAGCTACACCACGGCCTTTTGATCCTACGGTCTGTGCAGAACACGCCCGCATGAGGTTACACGGATGCCCTGGTATCCAGTCGCACACAGACGGCGAATGGTTCCAAGCAGCAGTTCCAGCATTCCGTATTCCTCCAAATTCTCTGCGGGGATTCCCTGTTCCATCCTCTGGAACGGTGCGCTCTGCGCCGCACCGTCCTTCTGATACATACAGTTTACGGCAAAAAATCCGCTTTGCAAAGGGTGTTTGGGCAAATTCTCCCTTGTGTTCTCTTGCTCCAAAAAACTTTCAAAAGTTTTGTGCAGTTTCGACATTGTTTTTCTTTTTAAGTATGACTTATTTGTGGAATATATTTTAGGGGGACAAACCCTCTCAGTCTCGCTTGCGCTCGACAGCTCTCCCAAAGGGAGAGCCACTGGCGAGCCGGTTTTGGCTCTACTGACCGCGCAGGCTCATCCTGCCGGAAGGCGGCGGGCTTCGCTGTTCAGGCTGGCAGCTGCTGCCAATGAGAACAAGGCCCTGCTGCGTGGGAGCCGTAAGGCGACAACGTGCAAACCTGCCCGGTCTGCCAATGGCTCCCCCTATGGGGGAGCTGCCGCCACAGGCGGCTGAGAGGGTTTCTCAAAAAATAATATGCGCCGTCGTGGCCCGTGCCGCCTTGATGAGGTCCGCCGGGGCACAGCACACCTGCGTGCCGATGCGCCCGCCGGAGACATAGACCTTCTCCTGCGTCAGCACGCTCTCATCGAACACAGTCTTATACTGCTTTTTCATGCCTACCGGGCTGCAGCCACCGCGCACATAGCCGGTGACCTTGTTGATATCGGCCACATGGATCATGGCAACGCTTTTTTCGCCCACACTGCGGGCAGCGGCTTTCAGATCCAGCTCTGCTGCCACCGGAATGACAAAGACGAAATAATTCCGGCTGGCCCCCTGCGTCACCAGCGTCTTATACACGCAGGCAGGGTCTTCGCCCATGCTCTGGGCCACATGGATGCCGTCCACGGCCACGCCCTCCTCGTGGGGATACTCATGCGCCGTATAGGCCACCTTGGCCCGCTCCAGAATGCGCATGGCATTGGTTTTTGCTTCTTTTCCCATAATCATGTTCTCCCTATAACATCCTTACCCTCTCAGTCGCCTACGGCGACAGCTCCCCGACAGGGGAGCTTTTCAGCAGATCAGGCAAGAATCTTCTTATCGCCTATCGCCTTTGGCTCCCATGCAGTCGGGTCTTGTCCAAATCGGCAGCAGCAGCTTGCCTCTGTCGCGAAGCCCGGCATGTTCTGAGATCCAAAGCTTTATTCGCCCCGCTCAAGCCTGCCCGACCTGCCAAGGGCTCCCCCTTTGGGGGAGCTGGCGCGCTAGCGCCTGAGAGGGTTCTGCTCTATTCTACCACTTTTCCCAAAAAATATCAAAAAGCCTCTTGACTTCAGGAAACTGAAGTGATATGATAAGCTCACGCTTCAGGAAACTGAAGTTTGATGAAACAAGCCGCGGCAACGGAGCCGGTCTCCTGTGCCGTTCCCAAAACCGTGTGAGAAGGTAAAGGAGACACCACCATGATCATCGTACTCAAACAGAACGCACCTGAGGTACAGGTACGCGAGTTCTGCCACGAACTGCAGGATATGGGCCTGCAGATCAACGATTCCAAGGGCAGTGAGAGCCACATTCTGGGCCTGATCGGCGACACCAAGGCCGTGGCCGAGAGCTGGGTGCTGGCAAACCCGGTGGTGGAGACCTGCCGCCGCGTGACCGAGCCTTATAAGAAGGCCAACCGCAAGTTCCACCCGGACGACAGCGTGATCGATGTGGACGGCGTAAAGATCGGCGGCGGAAACTTTGCGGTCATTGCAGGCCCCTGCAGCATTGAGAGCGAGGAGCAGATCACCTACTGCGCACAGCGCGTGAAGGCTGCGGGTGCTTCCCTGCTGCGCGGCGGCGCATTCAAGCCCCGCACCTCGCCCTACTCCTTTCAGGGTATGCGCAGCGAGGGCCTCGACCTGCTCAAGCTGGCACGCCGCGCCACCGGTGCTCCCATCGTGACCGAGATCATGAACACCGAGCACCTGCCCCTGTTCGAGAATGTAGACCTCATTCAGGTGGGTGCCCGCAACATGCAGAACTTTGAGCTGCTCAAGGCCGTTGGCCGTCAGAAGAAGCCGGTGCTGCTCAAGCGCGGCCTTGCCAATACGCTGGAAGAGTTCGTGATGAGCGCTGAGTACATCATGGCTGAGGGCAACGAGAACGTCATCCTCTGCGAGCGCGGCATCCGCACCTTTGAGACCAGCATGCGCAACACCCTCGACCTTGCCGGTGTGGTGATGCTGCACAAGATGACCCACCTGCCCGTTATTGTGGATCCCAGCCATGCCTGCGGCCACGCATGGATGGTGCCGGATCTGGCAAAGGCCGCTGTTGCTGCCGGTGCCGACGGCCTGATGATCGAGGTGCACAACAACCCCGCCAAGGCAAAGTGCGACGGTGCCCAGAGCCTGACCCCCGACCAGTTCGACGAGCTGATGCAGTTCATCGGCAAAGAAGTGGAGTTCTTTGGCAAGAAGCTGAACTGAACGGTTTGAAAAAGCGCTCTTTTCGCAAGAGCGCTTTTTCTTTGCCCGGAATTGTGGTATACTAAAGTATCTTTTTGAAAGAGGTTTCTATATGAAAGCACATATCGCACGCAACCAGAACGCCGGTGTCCCGCTGATTCTGGGCTGGAACCTTTCCCCCGCTGACCGCGGCAAGCTGGAAGGCATGGCTCCTGCTTTTGGCATGAAGCTGCTGCTCGTCTCCCCTGCCGATGCGGGCAAGACCGTGGCACAGCTGCTGGGCGAGGTGGAGACCAAGGCCGCCCGCACGCTGGTGCTGGAGCCGGGTGCCTACCCGCCGGCAGTGGTTCTGGCCAACTTCAAGGAGAAGGATGTGGACACCCTGCTGGATCTGATGAAGCAGGCACAGGTGACCGTGCCGCTCAAGGCTCTTGTCACCCCCTCCAACCGCAATTGGGTGTTCGGCGATCTGCTGGCCCACCTGCAGGAGGAGCACGCCGCCTTTACCGCCGCAAAGGAGACCGCCCACGCATGAAACGCATCCTGTCTGTTTTCCTGTCTGCCGCGCTCTGCCTGAGCCTGCTGGCAGGCTGCGGCAGTGCCGCTTCGTCCGGCGCTTCCAGCAGCACCGCCGACGGCCCGCAGCGCTACTCCACCGTGTTCTATGACGCCTTTGACACCGTGACCCAGGTGATCGCCTACTGCGAGAGCGAGGAGGAGTTCGCCGCTCAGATGGACGCTCTCCACGCCGACCTGCTGGAATATCACAAGCTCTACGACATCTACAACGACTACCCCGGCGTGACCAACGTCAAGACCATCAACGACAATGCCGGCCTTGCCCCCGTGATCGTGGACGACAAGATCCTGGGGATGCTGGAGCTGGCCGACCAGATGTACCAGACCACCAACGGCAAGCTGAACATTGCCATGGGCAGCGTGCTGAATATCTGGCATAATTACCGCGAAGCTGCCCTCGCCGACACCGACGACAGCAACAACCAGCTGCCCACGCAGGACGAACTGGATGCCGCCGCCCAGCACTGCGACATCCACGACCTCGTCATCGATGACGACGCCCGAACGGTCTACCTGACCGACCCGGAGATGTCTCTGGATGTGGGCAGCGTGGGCAAGGGCTACGCCGTGGAAATGGTGTGTCAGGCTGCCGAGGCCCGCGGCCTGACCAGCGCTCTGGTGAGCGTGGGCGGCAATCTGCGCGCCATCGGCACCAAGCCCGACGGCTCCCAGTGGGTCGGCGGTGTGGAAGACCCGTGGAACGCTTCGGACGTCTACACCGGCAGCTCCTCCTCGGTGGCCGCTGTCAAAATGAGCGACCTCTCCCTCGTCACCAGCGGCGACTACCAGCGCTACTATCTTGTCGATGGTGTGCGCTACCACCACCTGATCGACCCGGACACCCTGTTCCCCGCCGCCTACTTTAACGGCGTGACCGTGCTGTGCAGCGACTCCGGCCTTGCCGACTGCCTGACCACCGGCCTGTTCTGCCAGCCGCTGGAAGAAGGCCAGGCCATCGTCGAGAGCCTCGACGGCGTCGAGGCCCTCTGGTGCACCACCGATGGGCAGATCATCAAATCCAGCGGATGGGATGAAAAGGCCAATGGATGAAGGCTTGCAACGTAAATTCTTTCAACTGGTTCAATTAAAACAACGACCATATCAACGTCTGCAAGGAAAGCATCGAGATCGGAAATTCCCTCGGTACTTTCAGGCATAAACAAAATTCAATGCTGGTCGCAGAGCAAACCACCACATTTAGTGTGCGTCCATTTCTTCGTGTCAATATGTAGTATTTTGCCACGAGGACAGGGGGGCATCAGGAATAAACATCCGTTTAGACACGAGGCAGACTTCTGCCCCTCTCCCCGGCTCCGTCAATTCAGGCACGAGGAAATAGGTGCAGTCAGGCATAAACACCCTTTCAGACACGAGGCAATCTTCCCAGAAAACACAAAAAGCAGCCCACCGGGTCACCTTTCCTTCCGGCTGATCTCTCAGCTCGTCGGAAAGCAACCTGGTGGGCTGCTGCATTTTCTATTTAGTTTTCTCTGCGACTACGGAGTCTAACCGTTTCTTCTCTGGACTCTCACAGTCAGAATTTCTCTGTCTCAGAAGCCGCCTGAGCTGGCTCCTGCGTGCTTTCGTTCTCTTTGTCCATCTTTCCCTCGAAGATGGGAATGGCGTGGCACAAGTCGTAATTCACGAGCCTCTGCTGCGGATACTCGACACCCGGCAGCCGGTAGGATCTTGTTCTGTCCAAGCCACAGCTCTGATAAATCAGCCGCACAAGATTCTTGCTTTTGATCTCATATCGGTTATCCTGATTTTTCTTTGGGACTCGATTGGCCCCTTCTGCGTCCATCCCACACGCTTGTATTGCAAACGTCTGCTTGGTCGGATTGTAGATGAAATGGTAAAATTCAGGCCGCCCAATAGATTCAAGGGCACTCCGAAAGACCGTAATGCGTCCATCTGCATAGCGAAATGTAATCCCTAGCATATTCTGCTGCCACGTCTCTGCTGGCATGAATTTTCCTCCTTCCTAAAAAAGGGTAGACTTCCCCCTTGGTGCCAAAAAGCGATTTTTATAAATTTTGCTGCTGTCCAGGTATACCCGTAAGCATTCCAACTGAGACAAAACCATCCATTTGCCTCAGCTCCGACTCTTGGCGATGCTGCTCAACCGGCACGCCAAAGGTACCCGCGATATCCTCCGGGTAGTAACCCTTTCGAGGATTCACAGGCTGTTCTTCTTTGTTTTTTTCAACTACTGTCGTAGATTGATGATCAGCAGACTTCTTCTTACGCTCATGGAATACCTCGGCGGCCACAAGGTCGAACACGTAGAGGGCTTCACCCTCGAACTCAATCCGATATCCGAGGATTTTGTAGCGGCAGTCACCAGACCAGTCCATTTCCTTATAAAGCAACTCTGAAAACAGCCGACAGGACATTTTCCGACTTTTGCGCTTGTCCGGCTTTGCGACACACCAGCGTAAAGCATCCCTGTCATTTTCATTGCAGCCTTTGACCACAATCCGCTTTAATTCGCTGTTAAACATAATGTTGATATACACCACATCCTCCAGTCCTGCAATGCATACTGTGTTAAACGTGATGCTATCTCCCCTTATTATAATGGCCGGGTCCCGGAGATGGGTAAAAAGCTCCCGTCGTGCGACCTGATAGCCATCGTAATCAAAGGTCTGCTCAATCTCCGTTCTCCTCTGCTCCCGCTCCGACATCTGTTCCGCACTCAGTTGCAGCATCTGCTGATTCCTCAGTTCCGTCATCTGTTGATTTTCCAGTACCGTGCTCATCTGGTATAGGCCACCTTTCTATTATCGTTCGTGCTTCATATAAAAGTTCTTCAAGGTCTTCTGAAGTCAGTGCGCTGTATTCTGCCAGTTCCTTTGCTGGTCGCAGAACATCCCAATCAGCCGCATAATGTCTCTGCTCCAGTAGATTAACCTCTGCGATGCTGGTAATCTGTCTTCCAAATGTGTTCTCCCATTCTGGAGGAAGAATGTAAATAGTCTGCTTAACTGTCCTCCCTGTGATTTCCGCTTCGTTATCGAATTCCGCATCTTTGGGTGGAAGGACAATGTTCTCTGTCTTTACCATTTCAGGCTCGTCCAGTTGAAACAGTATAACCTTTTGGTCATCTTTCTCGATAAAGTCACCCCGGAAACGATATTTCAAATCCTTGTCCCAGTCCATAATGTCAAACAGAGTTTTCGCCAATCCACGGCACGACTTAGATAGAGCGCACCACCGCCCTTCGCGCAACCTTCCCCAGTGAATTGCATTTGGATTATTCTGATCACACGGGCGGACAGCAATACACCTGTTCACTGAATTCAGCAGCAGCTCTACATACTCCACATTCTCAAATTTCTTGAGACAGGACGTGTTAAAGCCCAGTTTTCCATCCGCTATTGTCATCGCAGGGTTTTTCATAGTAGCAAAATACTGAGACCGAACCACCTCATAGCCACGCATGTCTAATCCGACCTTATATTCTATCTGCCGTATGTTCTCCAACTCGCTCATAACACTTTCAGATGCCTTTTGATATTCATCCTTTGAGAATCCGGTCCAGTCCTTATCCAGTGGAACATAGCCGCGAAGAATTCCATTGTCGACAACACTTAGTACGGGCAGAGGTCTGGCTTTTTTTTGCATAGGAACGAGATGCTCGAAGATAATTTGCCGCATCATATACAGTTCGAGATACTATGGCTTCATGATGATTTTTTCTTCTAAACTGCGTTCTTTCACCGTTGTTCTTTTTAGCCTTGTGTGTCAAAAAATTAGGGGTAAATGTTTTCCACGCCCTAATGTCACCACAGTGACGTTCATTTGCAACAATCTCGGCAAGTGTGCTTGCGCTCCACTCATAACTTCCCTGCTTTGTCTTGCGTTTATAGGCTTTTAGCAACTCTGCAATTTCAGAAAAAGATACACCATTTAGGTAAAGATAGTAGATTGCTTTTACAGTTTCAGCTTCGTCATCGTTGACAATAAGGTCGCCTTCTTCGTCTCGGTCGTAGCCAAGTAGTTCTGGTGTTAAAAACAGTCCTTTCCTAAAGCGGCGCTCAATCGACCAATTCATAATAACCGATTTTGAATGCGATTCTTCTTCAGCAACCGAGGCCAAAATCGTCAAAATCATTCGGCCATTATTATCCAGCGTATAGATGTTGTCTGCTTCAAACTGAACGCCTACAGGTGGTTCAAGATTTTTCAGGAGATCAATAACTGAAAGGCAATCGACGATGTTTCTTGCAAATCGAGCAATCGACTTGGTCAAGATTAAATCTATTTTTCCGGCTTTGCAGTCCTCAATCATCTGAAGCATGCCCTTTCGGTGCGTAATAGATGTTCCGCTTATACCTTCATCCGCATAGATTCCAACAAATTCCCATCCCGGGTGCCCTGTAATGTACTCTGTATAATAATTCTTTTGAAGTTCATAAGATAAGGTCTGTTCATCATTATCAGTTGAAACCCGAACATACGCCGCCACCCGGCGAATTCCTCCGCTCTCTGTAAAGTCCACAATAGGCTTTGCTGGGATTATTTCGATTTCAGACACATCTGTGCCTTTATATTTATCACGAATTTTCTGCTTACGGTCTTGTCCACTGTTTTCCTTCACGGTTTCACCTTATTCTTTAAGCGTCCAGTCCCACTGGCGCATTTTTCTATAGCTCTGTATTCCTAACACACGTTTTGTCTCAGCTATGGTTCTGCGGCTAATTCCTGCCTCTCCAAGCCTTTCATAAATTTCTTTTGATGCCATATCACCTTTTACAAGATATTGCTTTAGAAGGGTGCAAGCCACTTCCGTTTTCGTCTTACACTCTATATCCTGTTTTTCTTCACAGCTTTCAGATACTGAGTCCAGCCACTGAAATCCATAATCTTCTGTTATCGAGAAGCTGATTTTGGATCCATCTGGGCCTAAGCTGTTTTTTATTTGGTGGATGATACGAACATCCAGGTTTTCTGCATCTCGCTCGATTTGCAAGACACTCCTTGCCGCTGCTACAACATCAATGCTCCCAAGACTTCTATACAAGCCTTTTATGCCTTTCTTTTTATTAAGGTGCCCTATTAGCACAATGGCACATTCATAAGCAGTCGCCCACATTCCAAGGTGCTGCATCAATCGCCTAGCTTTTCCTGAAATCTGCAAATCAGAGTCGCTCGCAAGGTATGCTTGAATTGGGTCAATTACAACCAGTCTAGGCCGAAATGCAACAATCGCATCTCGGATACGTTCATCATCAAGTGTCAGCCCACTGTTAACTTCCTCATTGATGAATGCCACCTTGCTACAGTCTGCTCCTTGTTCTTCCAGCCGGGGCTTAATCGTATCTGCAACCCCATCTTCTGAGCACTGGTAGATAACCCTCTGCGGTTGCTCCAATGGCTTGCCATCAGGAAAAGCACCGCCCGTGGTTATTTCAGCAATCAGATTCATCATCATTGTTGACTTTCCGTCGCCAGGATCACCCTGTAGCAAGGTTATTTTTCCTATTGCAATGTACGGATACCAAAGCCAGTGGATCGGCGACGCTTCAACCTCGCTATACAGAGTCAAAAGTCCTTCTTGCACTCGTCCCCATCCCCGTTCCTGTATTGTGTGACTCCTAGAGTTCTTCAGCTTTATTATACATCTACACTGGCGAGTTGACTGTTACCCATCAGACAACACGTTTTTCAAATTGTTACCTGTTAGATAACAATTCCGAGTTTTTTATTTTAAGGATGCAGTACCGCAGGAGGTATAGAATTGCATCCTTACTTTTGAAATTTGCTATGTATCACTTTCAGCGCAATAATTACTTTGTTCTTATGCGGGCCAGTTTAGAGGTAAGACCATGCCTATAAACTACCTTGCGCTCGGTAAACGCATCGCATTTTTTCGTAGCAAGTCTCATCTTACACAGGACGACCTTGCAGATAGACTCAATATGAGCAGAACCTTTTTAGCTCGAATCGAATGGTAAGCTGGCCGTTCAGATTATCCTGCATGGTTTCCGCCATGCTTTCCGCAGAACCATCGCAGTTTTCGATGGCACCACAGAGTTTATTGATATCCCCTTCCCCGGAGTTCATCAGGGCAAGGAAGCCGGACATGGCGTTCTTGCCGACCAGCGATTCTGCATTGGCAGCCTTTTCGGATTCCGTCAAGCCGGAGAATGCCACACGACAGTCTGCCAGAATGTCGTTCAGGCTTCTCATGCTGCCGTCAGCATTGCTGGCAGCAATGGTAACCTCACCGATGTTCTTACCCACAAAGGTCACTTCGCCGGCAAGATTGTTCATAATGGAGCGCAAAGAAGTACCAGCCTGCGAAGCCTTAATACCGGAGTTTGCCATAAGGCCGATGGCTTCCGCCGTATCCTCTGCACTGAAACCCAGCGCACCGGCGATAGGCGCACAGTACTTGAAGGTCTCGCCCATCATGCTGACGTTGGTGTTTGCATTGGACGATGCTGCCGCGAGGATGTCCGCAAAGTGACCGGAATCCGCAGCCGACAAACCAAAGGCAGTCAGCGCATCCGTGACGATATCTGAGGTAGTCGCCAAGTCCTCACCGGATGCAGCAGCAAGGTTCATGATGCCCTCGATACCATCCAGCATATCCCCGGTCTTCCAGCCGGCCATCGCCATGTATTCCATAGCGGAGGCAGCTTCGGAGGCAGAGAACTTTGTCTTGGCACCCATCTCACGAGCTTTGGCACGGAGCTGATCAAAGTCATCCCCTGTTGCACCGGAAATAGCGGAGACCTTGCTCATTTCCTGGTCGAAGTCTGCTGCGGTCTTTACCGCCGCTGTGCCTAAGCCAGTAACCGCCGCCGTAACCGACAGGAACTTCTTACCCACACCCTCGACCTGAGAGCCGACCGTCTGGAGCTTTTCACCCACCGCATCGATCTTGGCAAGGGTCGTATTGGTGACAGCAGCCTGTTCCTGCAGGGATTTGAGGTTCTGCTCCGTCTCCACGATCTCACGTTGGAGTGCATCGTACTGGTCCTGCGTGATCTTGCCGTCTGCAAGCTGCTGGTTGGCCTGTTCTGCCGCAGTCTTTAAGGTGGTGAGTTTCTCCTTGGTGGCTTCAATGGCATCCTTCAGCATCCGCTGCTTCTGGGTAACTGCCTCGGTATTGGAGGGGTCCAATTTCAGGAGCTTGTTAACATCCTTGAGCCCAGCCTGCGTTGTTTTAATGGACTTGTTAACGCCTTCCAGTGCCTTGGATAATTTTGTAGTATCGCCGCCGATCTCAACGGTGATGCCTGCGATTCTGGATGCCATGCGGAAAACCACCTCCTCCGGGGCATAAGTAAAGACCCATCCGCACAAGGCGAATAGGCCGAGAGAAATATGATACTCGTAAGCAAGCAACTCGTGAGTTACTTTTTATGTGGGCTTAAAAATTTACAATTCTATCGTTGATATGAGCCGGAAAAAGAGCTATACTTAAATTGAGGAATTGTATTCTAAGGAGGTACGCTCTATGAGTGAATATAACATCGACATTGCCGATATGCAGTGCTGGGTTTTCCGTATGGCTCAGTCCAAATGGAAAATGTCTCCCAGTGACTGTGCCAAACTATTCAAGAAATACGACATCCTTGGATTTATCGCTGATTGCTACGACATTCTTCATTTGAACAGTTACGAATGCGCTTTGCATGATGTCGAAACCCTGCTCAAGAATCGAGGTGTCACTGTATGATAGGACTCGAAGATGGCATGCTTCTTTACCACGGAAGCTATGTCAGTATTCCTAACATTGACTTAAGACGTTGTATGGGCGGGCTTGATTTTGGTCGTGGTTTTTACTTAACTTCGTCTTATGAACAGGCATATAACTATGTCCAGCTTTCCGTTCGTAAAGCAAAACATATCAGTGCTGTACCAGATGACTTTGACCCAGCGGACGGGCAAATTTCAGTCTACAAATTTCACTATGACCCGAATATCCTCGCTTACTTTTTTCAAGAGCCCAGTATCGAATGGCTGCATTTCGTGGCAGCCAACCGAAAGAAAGACCTCTTTCCGCAGCTACTGAAAAAATACAGCGTGATTGATATCATCGGCGGAAAGATTGCCGACGATCAGACAGCCCGTACCCTTCAGATTTATATCAATGGTGAAGTTTTCGGAAAACCCGGTGATCCAAAAGTAGACAAAGAAACTATTGAAAGACTTTTACCAAACCGTCTCAAGGATCAATTTTGTTTCAGAACTCAGGATGCCGTTGATCATCTTGAATTCATAAGGAGTGACCGTTATGGCGACATCAAATTGTGTTAATGCTACAAACCATACATCTACAGATTCCCAAAAAGAATGCTGCGCTGTAATTGCAATGCGTGAGGCAGTAGAGATGCTTGCTGCACGAGAAAAGATTCCTTATGAAGAAGCTCTTCTTCGCTTCACAAGTTCCTGTGCGTATGAAGCCCTCTTTGATTTCGATACAGAGATTTGGAAAGAAGGCTCCGATTATCTTCTGAACCTCTACGACTACTGCAATTCCAAAAAGACCGCATAAAAATCAGAAATTCATATACTGAAAAGATTCTTTATGAGCGAAACAGTTGTTGCTGACTCGCAACGTGAAGAGTGTGCCGACCTTGTCATGCGAGCAATGCTCGAAGATTACTGCACTGAAACGGGTGTTTCCTTCAATCAGGTGTTCTTTGAGTTTTCGAGCTCTCTCGCTTATAAGGAATTGTTCGATTACTCTACTGGTCTTTGGATGGAGGGACCCGATTACCTTCGCAATGTCTTTGAAGATACCCGCAAGCCCACCGATTCTGCTTCTGCATAAAATACTCGGTTGATTATCTGCGCCCAATCTGCTATAACTCAATCGCGATCAGGTTTCAGTAACCTTGCGAGGTCTGAGACCGGGAAGATGACCTTCGGGTCACCTTCTTTCTCCCCCAGTTGTGCACGGCTGGGGGATTTTTCTTTATCCTCACAAACTTTCGTGCTTATTTGGCAATCAATATAAGCACGAAAGTTTGGTTAGAACCGGTCAAAGTCAGCCTGCGATGCCAGCTCCTGATACGGATACTCATCGTTCTGCCGCTCTGTGAACATGTCATTGACCAACCCGATGGTCAGCAAGTCTAGGTCGGCTATGCTGATATCGAGCTGCACACAGCGCAGCATGAAGAGCGGGGTGGTCATTACCCGCTCACTTTTGCGAGGTTTTTTCTTGCCTCCACCTCCGTCTGCACGTTCAGGCCCCACAGTTCGATCAGCTGGGGCAGAATCTGGTAGATGGAGAAGGTGTTGAAGTTCTCCAGCCACTCATCCGGGGTGTCCGGCACCTGATCCGGATGGGCGTGCTTCGCCATAATATAGGCAATATTCTCGAACATCTCCAGACTGAACAGGTCAAGGCTGGAGCTTTCCTCATCGTTATCCCCCACGCTCTTTTCCAGAGATTGCAGGTCCTTATAGATGTCCCGGCCAAACTTGATGCGGTACAGACGAGGAACGGCTGCACTGGCTCGGAACTCCACCATCTGACCATCGATTTCGATTTTCTTCGTAACTGCCATAGTCTTTATCCTCCATTTCATGTAGAAAGGGCAGAGCCTCCGCCCTGCCCTCGGTTCGTGTACTTGCTTACTCTGTCGGGTCGATGCTGACCAGTGCATTACCGCCGCTGACGGTGGGCAGCTTGCCGTCCCATTTCTGGATCTTCTGGTACTCGATCAAGGTATCAGACAGGCTCTCTGCAATCTTGCGGTTCGCTTCGGCCTGTGCATCCGCAGCAATGGAAGTCTTCTGTGCCTCTGCCTCGGCGTTGGTGATCGCCACCTGCTTGTCCGCTTCTGCCTTAGCAATGGCGGCCTCGTTCTCGATCTTCTGCTTGTCAGCATTCTGCTGGGCGATGGACTTCTGCTGAATGGCCGTATTATAGGCTTCCTCAAAATCCATATCGTTGATGACCACCTTATTGATGAACACCGCATCCTCGCCGTACTTCTGGTCCAGGGATTCCGCCAGCTTCTGCTGGGCCAGAGGCTCAATCTTGATGCGGTTGGTCACTTCATTGGGGCCAAGCTCTGCCATCGCGGACTTGATGGCAGATGCCACCAGTTCGTCACCGACCAGATTCTTGGTGTCAGACACATTTGCGTACAACCATGCGCTCCTTTCGGGAAGCACCTGATAGGTCACAATGACATCCGCAGTGTAAACCGGAGTCTTGTCGGAGGCTTCACCCCAGATCTGCGCCTTGATATGCTTGTCTTGCTGCTTATTATTTACGGTGTGGATGCTCTGGACGAACGGAACGGTGAAGTTCAGCTTACCGCTTTGGATGGTCGTTTCCTGAATCTGACCGAAGCTGGTCTTCACGCCGGTATAACCAGTCGGGACAATGGTCACAGACCGGAACAGCAGGAAAGCCACAAAGATGACAGTAAACAGGGAAAACACACGATGCTTCCTGTGCCTCCACCAGCTTCTTCTCGAACTCATCGGGAACGGTAAAGCCGCCCTCGGTGTCCTCGCCCACAGACAGGGCATTGCGGACCTCACCGTAATGACCACGGTTGCGGATCATGTTCCAGAAGTTCTCGGCGTACTCGGCAGTAGCAGTCGGCCTCACATCCTTCTTGCTGCCGTTCTTGGGATCGGCATGGACAGGATTGGAAGTGGGCGCAGACAGCTGTGCCTCGATCTGTGCCTGCTGTTCCAGACGCTCGATCTCAGCACCCAGGTCCTTGACCTCCTGTGCCATCTCGTTGTACTGCTCCACAGCCTCGGCCTTGACCAGACCGTTATCGCCACGGTTCTTTTCCAGAAAATCCTTGGTCTGTTCCCAGAGGGTATTGCGCTTGGTGCGCAGTTCCAGAATCTTACTCATAGTCGTATACCTCCATAAAACTCGATTTCGGCATGAAAAAAGCCGGGGCGCATCATTTCATGCACTCCAGCTGTTTCATCAGGACGTTGTAAGAGTAATCCCCTTCCTCTGTCTTGCCGTCCATGTCAAGGACAGGACCGGCTTCCGCAGGGGGATCGCTGGGCGGCTCCGTTTGAGCCGCAGGGGTGTCAGGCTTGATTCCCAGACGATTCAGGACGATTAGATCCATCTGACGGCTGGAGAAAAGGTGCCCTGCCGCATCCTTTTGGATTGGCTGCTTTTCTTCGCCCTCGCCCGGTTCTTCATCGGGAGTCTGTTCCGGTTCTTCGGATGCTTTCTGCTTCGCTTCAAAGAGCACCTCATCCGCAAAGCCCAACTCCACGGCTTTCTTCGCATTCATCCACGTTTCGTTGGACATGAAGTTTGCGATTCGGGCATGGGACAGGCCACTTTTGGATGCATAGGCGTTGATGATGCTTTCCTTGACCTCGTTCAATACCTCGATGGCCTTTTCCATATCCTTGGTATTGCCCATCGCCACAGTGCTGGGGTCATAGATCATCAGCATGGCAACGGGGCTCATCTGAACGACATCGCCGGCCATGGCAACAACAGATGCCGCTGATGCAGCAATCGCATCGATCTTGACCGTGATGCTTCCCTTGTAGTCCTTGAGCATGGTATAGATTTCGGCAGCAGCAAACACATTGCCGCCCGGACTGTTGATCCAGACGGTCACATCACCCTCATCGGCATTCAGCTCATCCCGGAACATCTGCGGAGCGATCTCATCTCCCCAGAAGGATTCCTCATCGATGGGACCTTCCAGCCGGAGGATTCTGGTCTCGTCACTGTCCTTGATCCAGTTCCAGAACTTTTTCATCTTGCTCTCCTTTCTTTCTGTCGTTTTGACGTACTCTCACTCTGCCGGTTTTCGCTGTCAGGGGTTTCTTCCTCCGGCTGTGTCTGCTGTGGCTGATTCTGCTGGGCAGCGGCAGCTTTGTTCTGCTGCGCCAGTCCTGCGTCTTTCGACTTCACATAGCCGCCGTTCAGGTAGTAGTCGTCACCGCCCTGGTCTGCCGGGATCAGGTCCATGTTTTCCAGACGATGGATGTCGTTGGGAGACAGAAAACCGTTGCTGATGCCGGTGGCGTAGCCGTTCATCAGGCTCTGGTAATCACCACGGAGCAAACCATCCACATTGAATTTCGGGAAATAGCATCATCTGTGGGTTATGGTCACAGCTGACAAACACGCCTTTTCCGCTTTTATAGTCCATGACATAGAGGGTGCCGTCTGCGATGATCACGCAGTCGCCGGTACCGAATCCCTGCGGAACGAGATAGCTGTAGTCCAGCCGTTTCTCCACCATGACCAGAGGATGCGGGCAGGTTTCCTTGATGCGTTCGACTGTGGAGATGATGTACTCCGCATAGATGTCGGTATTGGCATCCATCTCATCGGTGTCGAACTCGGAAGTAGGCCGCCTCACACGCTCATGCAGGTACTTGCGGAGCTTGTACTCGCCCAGCGCGTGGGCGGCTGTCCCCTCCTCGGCGTACACCGAGGATTCATTGGGAAAATTCTGCTCCAGCCGAGCGGATGGCGTACAGTTGAGCCATCTTTTCGAGCTAGACGCAGAGAGGATCGCGTGTACTGCGGGCATACGACACCTCCGTTACAGCTGGGAGATGTCTGCGAGAAACGCCTCGTACTTCGCTGCCGGCAGTTCAGAAAGCTGATCTACGCCGTAGGTCTTCAGCAACTGACCGATTTTCTCGTTGTTGCTGCGCTTCTGCTTGATCTTCGCCACGATGACCGCCGTGATCTCATCCTTGGAGACGGTCACCGCAGGCTGCTCGGGTTCCGCCTTTTGGGCAGTATCCACATCAAAGGGCAAGTCATCTGCCGAGTCATCCGGGAAATCAGGAAGTTCCTCTTTCGCCTCCTCAGCAGGGCTTTCCTCTGCCTGAGCTTCTTCGGTCGGCTCCTTGGGCGTCTCATCCATCGTGGACGGAGTGTCCTGTTCCTGTTTGCGGGGACGCTTCCCCGGTTTCTTACGAGGGTGAGGCACATCCTGTACCCTTGGTGCTGTGTCCACAGCAGGGAGCTTGGTCGGAGGAAGCAGCTTATCCTCGTCCTCCGCATCCTCAGAAGTGAACTCCAGGAGTTCAATCTGCTCTGCCATGCCCTCGCACATCCGGGTCAGGCCGCGGAATACCTCCGTCAGCCCATCCACGATCTTCTTGGGACCGGTCAGCATCTCACTCATCCTCGTCCACCTCATCCTCACCGTAGACAGAATCCAGATACTCAGCCTGAGCATCCAGAACCATCACGACGGCATCCTTGCACAGACCGGTCTTGGTGCAGATGGTGGCGATCATGGCCTCGATGTCGATATCAGGCTCTTCGTCCTGATCCTCGACACCATTGAAATAGGTGTTGCTGGTGCTGCGCTCATCCAGATGGATGTGGAGGTTCTCGACCTTCAGCATCACCGGGAGAATACGGCGCACTTCCGGGGCATTGGTATTCTGGTTCTTATCGTTCATCATTGTGTTGCTCACTTTCCGCAGCCTTGGGCTGCATCTCCTGTTGACCGTCACCGGTCAGGGTGTACTTCTGTGCAAGGCTCTCGACGAGCAGTTCTGCCACTCGCCTGGATTCAAAAAGGATATGCACCGACTTTCCCAGTTCTTTCGCCTTGGCGATTTCCTGTGCCATGCCCTCCGACACCGTGTCGCCAAACACCCAAAGCTCATCTGCCTGTTCCAGCCATGACAGGCCAAACTGCATCCCGGCAGCACGTTCTGCCGCCAACTCATCCTTGAGAAAACGAGTGAAGTACAGATGTGGTGCCAGCGGTTGGATGCCCATCATAGCGAGGATGCGGCAGGCATTGAGTGCCCGTTCGATATTGGACCGCTGTTCTGCATCCCTGTCCGCCTCGGATACAGCGGTGGGTCGGAACGGAGAGCAGACATAAACGGTCTTTGGGGTGGTGCTGCCGCCGGGCGGTCGCACCGGAGCCGGATTCTTTAAGGGATTGTTCTGGGGATTCTTGATGTTACTCATGGGTTGTAACCTCCTTGGATGTATTCGTGAGAGGAAGTCCTCTCATAACGCTTACTGAAATTCGGGAAAAGGTACCCTATTTTCAAAAACTTTTCTTGAGCTTTTTAATTGCAGCAGTCATGATTTTGCTTACTACGGGTCTTGCAATCCCCAATTCTTCTGCAATCTCATACTGGGTCAGCCCTTTATAGAAGTAGAGCTGGATGATTTCCTGTTGCCGTTCTGTAAGCTTACTCATAGCGGCATACAGCTTGCGCAGTTCCTCTTCTGCCAACATTTCGACATTTTCTTCATCCATGAAGTCCACCATAACCGCATCCGACCAGTCGGAGCCATCGCAATCCAGGCTGGCAGCCTCATTGATGGCAACCGTCTTGCTGCGGTTGCTTTCCATCCGGCGTTCGCCTTCCATGACCAGACGCACCGATCATTCGGCATCCTCAAACACCACATCCGGAACGACCTCGTATGTGCCGTCATTGAAATCGTAGCGGTAGTCGCCGCAGCGGTCGATGGCCATAACCGTGTATGCGCAATCCTGCTCATAGACGGCATAACCATTCTCATAAGCCGTAAGCGTTGCTCCGTTCACCACGGTTCTGGCAACAATCACAGGATGCATCTCCATGAGCTGTGCGTATTTCGGCAGCTTTTTCTCGATAACTGTTGCAACCGTGTTCTTCAGCTCACGCAGAGAGATGTGTGCGTTGACGGCCGCATTCTCGACTGCCTGTGCCATGCTCTCCACTGTCTGCGGTAACGGCTGGCGAATCTCCATCACGCCTACGCCGCCATAGATTGCAACTGCCCCGTTCATCATGTTAGTCATTTTTCTTGTCCTTTCCCCCGGACTCTGGGAGGGAGAAGGATACCGATGACGGAAGCGGAACAGGGCTCACATTCTGAGCTGGGACATTCTGCAAAGCGCAAAAAGCCCGATTCCAGAGATGGGAGGTACACCCATAGACCGGCTGTTTCACCTCCAGCAGATGATATCTGCCAGCTGGTAGAACTCCGTTATGGTATCCTTCGCCTTCTCTAGAATCGGGCTTACGATATTATTTTTTATTCTCGGGACTTTCCTTTTTGGGGTTCGTCCCTTGAACTGACTACATGATAGCTGAAGACTGATCAAATCACCAGCTCACTAAGTGAGCTCTAAAAAGCAGCATGCAAACCATCGATATTCCGTTCTTTTTCAAAGTTCAAGGTCATATTTGATGGCTTTACACCACGGTTTTTCGCTCTTTTTCTACCATTTAGAGCTCACTTTCTGAGCCCTAACCTCAGAATAAATTTCAAAAAAGAGGCGACCAGACCGTTTTGTGGTCCAATCGCCTCATGGGTATTCTGTTGTAGGTACTTTAGCAGGCAGTTTTGAGTGGGGCGCATCCACAAGCTGCAAGATAGACGTTGACTTGCTCGATACCGTCTTTGTAATGGCCCGTCAGAATCATCTGATAGACCGTATTCCTTTGATTGTTAAAGTCCAGTGTGATTCCACACATTCTCAATAAATCACTGCTGACCATTGGCGGAAGCCGCAATGCCACCGAAATGGCAACGACTTGTTCCGTGCTTGCCTCCTGACCCGCACGAAGCCGCTTCACTGTGGACACAGAGAGTCCGGACTCAGACTCCATCTTCTCTACAGACATATCCCGGTCGTTCATCAGCAGCTTTAGAGCGTCTCCGAACTCAAGTTTTGCAATCATCTTCCGTATTGCCATGGACCACTGAACCTCTGCCATAAACTCATCTGGCGCAGCCATCCCCTGCTCAGCAGTATTCTGGCGGCAAACCGAGTTGGCACTGACGGTTTCCACCTTGGTATCCGTATTCTTATGTACATCGGATGCCACCTCGGTTCACCCCCTTCCATACTGCAAATGCAAACAAAAAAAGACCGGAGATGCTAAGACTCAGTGACTTGTTACAAGTACACTATCCTAGCTTCTCCGGTCTTTGTATATACAAAGATTCCGATTGCGAAGTCAGATTGAATTGAAATAACAGTCCAATTCTTGAATGAGCATACTTATCCCCTTACATAATTCACAAAAGCAGTTATTTTAGAGTTCTCTACCTAGAGTGTTTTTATAATCCTGTAAAAAATCCCGTTACTATTGCTTTTCCAATTATGTATTTGGGGTCTGTATGTCTTAAATCAAGAAATTTGTTTCAGTTTTTATCAAGCGCACACGTCTTCGCTGAAACATACAGACTACTTTGCTATTGCTATTTCATTTCAGAGTCCTCGATTTCGCATCTTCGGTTATCCCTTCTGTTCAATTATGTTGTATTGCATTTACACTATGGAATCAAGATGATGGGTCAAAGCCTCCTTTTGGCTCAAACCCCATGGTGATTATAGCACCAAAATTATCCAGCGTAAATATCTTTTCGACAAGTTTGGACAGAAATCCAAAACCGGAGTTTTTCCTTTGTGCAACTTTACTTGTACCTGCTTCTAAAAGGAACAAATTTGCTTCTTCCTCTCCTACGAGCGTAAAATTGTGTAAACAAAAAAAGCCTTTAGACACTGTATCACCTTTCCCTCAAGGAAACGGATTCTCAGACTCTGTCAGCTTTCATCTACATAATAGCAATGGACGTCCCCAAAAGAAAGACCATAGGCATGATGTTTCTTCATCCCAAGTTCCAACGCAATTCATCAAAAAAAGTCGAGGCAGACCTCGGACAACCTTGTAAAAGGTCACCTGAAGTCTACCTCGGCTTACCGCGCATTCGAACAGCACCAAACAGGCAGCAATTCAATTTTAAGCTGGCTCACACGGTCTCTTGATGAGCCAAGTGTGCAGATTCGCATCCGCCTTTTCCTGTCCTTATCCTCAAACAGTGCAAATGAGCCGTGTATCCTTCTCCGGCAGGGAGTTGAACACACGGCTCATCATTTTAGGTTCAGAATCTCAAGAAGCTCGACAATCCTATGCCGTTTCTCGGGACAGTGAATCAGTTCCTCTTTCCCTTAAGTACTCGTTCACCTCATCAATTGACCTCATATACATACAGTTTAGAATCATCAAATGTGCTAGCTGTTCTTTGGTCGCAGCCAAGCTAAAACCCGCTTTTTCTATGAGCGCAAACGAAAGCCATGGAGGAAGGTGCATAGCAACGCATAGTGCAACCACGTTTTTCTCAGAAAAACTTTCAACCTTTCCATTTCTGTAGCGACCGATCGTTGACTCCGACACCTTTGATTCAAAGGCCAAAGCCTCTTGCGTAAATCCGAAGCGTGTCATCACATATCGTAGTGCTGCCGGGAAGCAAGCAGGCATATTCTCTAACACCTTGCGTTCTTCTTCAGCCTTCTCATTCTCAGACAGCCTTTCCTCCGGGTCTATAATACGATAGTAGTTTTTGATCTCTGTTTGATTTTTTCAGCATGCGAGGGCATCCAAATCCCTCCCACGTCCGAAACTACTCAAGGTAGCCTCAAACGTGGGAGGAATGGGCATAGCGATGCTCATTGGATCAGTAGTCAAACCCGCAGTCGCGCGACTGGCCTTTTTGGCTCTATTAACCCATAGCATATGCAATTGCGCATAAATCTGTGCACACTTAGCCTTTCTAATGCGTCTGATTAGTTCTCGCATCCTTTCCAATTCGAGAATTCTTTCATAAACGCACCGATACTCCACAGAATCCGGTGCCAGATCATCAGCAATATGAAGCAATGACTGAATCCGCTTATTGATTCTGTTCTTTTCTTGCTTCAGCTCCAATAGACTTACTGCCTCAGCAATCGCCTCGATAGCTGATGAAAGGATTGAATCTTGACAAATGATGTACATTAGCACATTCACCTGCCCTTTTCATGTAGTACGGTAAACCGCCAGTTTTATTATATCACATTCCATCTTAAAACAAAATATGTCTCGTTTTCTTATCGCTTCGCCATCTTCTCTTTAACCTCGTCTGGCACGTCGATCAGACCAAAGCGGTAGAACAGCCCATAGATATACGACACACCCCGGATATCTCCCAGCGCCTTGGGTCTGTCCACTACCTCTCCAATTTTACCGATATTGTGATACGCCAGCATCACGGAACTCCAAGCAAGGCTCTTGCTGTCCTCTCTGCGGTCAATCCACAGCTCCTTGGTGAATTCATCTCCCCTGCCCTTCTTCAGCGTATATGCAAAAGGCAAGCCGAACATCGTCTTGAACTTGTACCCCCGAAAAGCCACCACACACTTCCAGAGGTTTTCTTCGCAGGGATCCTTCCTCAGCGCAACCACAGCCCGGTAGTGTCGCTGCCGCTCTGCCCCGGCACTGATGTTCGCCGCTTCAGCGTCCTCCGGGAAGTACACGCCTTTCTCATACGGCAGATAAGAGGTCACAGAAGGACGGGACAATCGCAAGGCAGACATCGTGGAGGTGACAGCAGCAGAATAACTCTGCGTGCTTCTAAAAGAACCGAACGTCTGCTGGACGAATTTTGCCGTGTCCGACTCATAGACCCCTGCTGTGATGAGCAGTTTGCGCACCTTGATGGGATTGAGGGACAGCGCGTCCGCGATAGCTTGCAGGGGCATGTTGTCCTTATAGAGTAGTACTGCCGCTTCCATCTGCTGTGCCAGATTTCTGTCAGCACTGTACTCCGGTTTTGATTTCTTTCGGCCACCGCCGGGTCTGCGTTGCTTACCCATTAGACCACACCTCCTCGCTATTATTTCCGTCATAAACTATAAAACGCACATCAAAAAATGCCGTGTGAACTCCTGGAGTTCAGTTTGTCCACACGGCTGCCTTATCAGAACTTGATTACTTTCGGCTCATGGGTAAAGGAACCAATGGTAGCCACACAATTCTTGAAGTAGAACACCTCGGTGTTGTCATCATCGGCGGCGTACATCTTCTTCAACCCAGAATACGCATCCAGCATGGACTGCCGTGCTTCAACACGGTCATCCTCTACCAGTTCACCGGCAACGCGAATCCACTCGCCACCCTTGAATGCACACAACTCTGCTTTCGGGTTGGCGTGCAGTTGCTTGGAAACATCCTTCTTCTTGCTCGTCTGGATGTACAGCTTGCCCTCAAAGATATGGGCTGTACCAAAGGGACGGACACGCGGCTGGTCGACCTCTACCGTTGCCAGATAATATGTTTCGGATTCTTTCAGAAACTTTTCTACTTCTTCCATGATGTGGACTCCTTCTTCCGATACCGATTTCGATTCGTTACATTCTATTTTATTGCCCAATCCATCAATGTGTTTCCACTTTGCAACTACGGCATCAAGGTTATCTATATCCCTCTTTACCTCATCATCTTTTGTAAATTCTTTCATTTCGCTTCTCAAAAAATCATTAATTTTCTTGGTAAAATCTATATAATTATTGACTCTATATGTGTCAATTAGTTCTATTTCCTTCGATGAAACATATAGGTCTATATGCCCATATATTTCTTCAAACAGGTCAGTCGATTTAGTCAAATGATGAATAATTTCATAAAAATAGAATTCCTTAACATAAGGTTTTTCTGTAAGGCCATATCTTTCCATATAGCTCTCACATATTAATAGACCATCACATGCAATATTGTCAAATCCGTCAATCATTCTTTGTTTTGCTTCATCAACAATATACTCTTCTCGACCTGATTCTTTCCTTTTCAAATGCCAATATTGCAATATTTTGTTGGAAATCCAAGAAACACCAATAAACAAAACAATTAATACAACAATCGTTATTAGTTTTATCAGTATTTCTTCGTCTATCCATTTTTTGCCAAAATCAATCCAGTTTTCGCTAAACAGAAAAACCACTAAAATATCTACCAGACTAGCAATGAAATATCCTTTTAATTCGCCTCGATTATCCTGAATGCTACTATCTATTTTCTGGAGATCTCTATTTAGATAGTATCTAAATAGTTCAAGGTTCTTATGTCCATTTGGATCAAAATCACCATTCATTCAATATCTCCTATCTTTACGGTAATATATCTCAAATCGTTAGCCAAGCTAATGACCTTCGCCCTGTTCCCCTTGCATGCAGCCTTGATTGCTCCATATTGTTCCGCAATCAAAATCTCTCTATATACTTCACTTTCGCTCTTCTTGAGGAAAGTACGTACACTCGCTTCACCTTCTTGTTCACGCAGTTTATCTATTACCTTCTGGATAATCTTAGCCGTTGTATAGGGAGTTTTAAACCAATATCCATATTTCCCCTTAACTTTTTTTCTTAAAATTTTAACTTGCCTTTTGGAAACCCCTACTGCATCAGCTATGTACTCCACACCTTTATGGTAATCGCTATTTTTAGATTCTCTATCCCCGTAGAGTTTTCCTACAAGAGCTATTGCAACTGCATAGTTAAAATTATAGTACGTCTCCTTTTTCCATCCGCAACTAAAATAATGCGGGCCAAAGGCCAAGATATCGTCTGCATCGAATTTACCGGCTTCTGCAATAGCGTGTCGCTCCGTATCAGTATAGCTGCTCATCTTTGTTTTATTCCTCTCTTTTCTAAAAATCTCTGTAATACAATAAGCTTAGGCCAGCAGAGCTGTTGCCAAAAGATTAGTGCCCACAGCCTGCAAAACAAACAGAACATCGGCGGTGACAGTGGCAGAAACTTTTATCATTTTAGCTTTCATAGACTTTTCCTCCTTGTATTTCACGGCGACACTTGTTAGATATCTCTGAAAGGGGCAAGACAGTACACAGACTATGGACACTAAAACTATGGCAAACAAACTCAGCGACCCCAGCTCGACTGGCCTAAACCTATTATTCTCTGCATCTTAGCCACAGCATCTATACTGTGTTGTCTGCCGCTCACCGCATAGAGGTGTGCAAAGTTTCGAGCGACAAAGCTGTGAGCATCCGTTGAGGATAACTCTCACAGCTCAAATATATACTATATAGGATCTGTTTTCAAGGATGACGGGAAAAAACAGATATGTATACTTCAATATGTCCTATTTTTCACACTCATTTTTCTGCTCAACCACGCCCATGCTGTCAGCACACCAATCCATCCGCCCGTCGTATTACCGAACACATCATCGAACTCTGCAATGCCAAGTCCCGTAATAAACTGGGTTGTTTCGATTGCCACAGACATCACGAAAGGAATCAGCAACACCCACTTCTTCTGAAACCACCTATACAGCCCCGTTCCAAGTGGAATGAACAGCCAGATGTTATTGATGACCCCTACTCTCACAGATTGCTCTTTCAAGAACTTCCCAGCATAGGAAAATAGAACAAAGTTCGTTCTTACATCCCCTGACTCACGAAACATCAGTGTTTCATAAAGGATGAAAGCCACATAAACAATCGTCAGTACTACGCTTAAACTCTTCGGAAAAACAATCATCAGCAAACAGACAACGCTGCCAAAAACAACTACCATGCATGGGAAACCATTCAGAAGGTTGTCCACACACAGCATAGTGTTGCCGTTTCTGTCAAGCAGAAGGTTCACCTTGCCACTGCGTTTGATACCGTACTGCCCTTTAGACAATGCCTTTGAATTGCCATTCGTATCAAAATACATATCCGTATCTGCTGTGCCATCTCTATGATAGGTACGTTTGAGGATAGTATAGCCTGCATTGGTAGGGGTGGGTTTGCCATCTGCACCAAGATAGGTAATCTGACCGATGTATCCTTGCTCGTTGCGTTGGTATAACTCGCCATACTGACCCAGCAAAGACCTCGCTGGGTTCCCTTCTGTGTCAAAATACTGCTCACCGACAATGGTACCATCCATATCACGCTGATATGTCTTAATCGCATATCCAGATGAAGTGCTCACCGCATGACCATCTTTATCGAAAAAGGTCAAACTAATGTTTTGACCATTAGAGTTATACCCACGATGAAGCCCATAGTATCCACCGGAGCACTGTACCTGCTGTCCGTTCAAATCGTAGTAGAAATCATCGGAAGCCCTGCCATCATCCTGCGTTCTGACAATAGTAGAGTATCCGTCACTGCGTATTATTGGATTACCCTCTGCGTCAAGATATGTGATGACCGTACTCGTTTCATCATATTCATATGACAACCCGTAATAATCGCCATACCTTGCCACAGAGTCTCCGTTTGCATCAAGATAACGTTCCTCCACAACTCGGCCGTTATCATCCCATATTCTACACACGGTCGCATAGCCCATATCAATAGCTTCTGTGATTACTCCATCAGGATTCACATAGCTTGTGCTGGTCACGCTTCCATCTACGGTTTCTCGGATACTCAGCTCTGAGGAAGTGTATCCTGCATCGTGGTCAACATCCGCATCAGGCAACAACGCCAAGATAGACAGAAGAACCACAGATGCAATCAGCAGGATTCCGCATCCTCGTTTCAGATTTGCACTCAAACTCCGTAGCCTCTGCTCTTAATGGTCTCCACGACCTGAGAAACGTACTTCTGGCAGGTGTCGTGATCGGGAGCTTCCACCATTACACGCACAACAGGTTCCGTGCCGGACTCGCGCACCAGAATGCGGCCGGTATCGCCCAGCGCCTCGGCTACGGCTTTGACTGCTGCCTGTACTGCTTCGTCATCCTGTGCGGCCTTCTTGTCGGTCACACGAACATTTTCCAGAACCTGCGGGTAGATCTTCAGGGGCTCAGCCAGCTTGCTCATGGGCATCTTCTTCGCCAGCATGACTTCCATCATCTTCAGACTGGTCAGGATACCATCACCCGTACTGGCGTACTTGCTGAAGATAATGTGACCACTCTGCTCACCGCCGATACGGCAGCCGTTCTTAGCCATGTACTCATAGACGTACTTGTCGCCCACAGCGGTCTTGGCGTAGCCGATGCCCTTCTCATCAAAAGCCTTATACAGGCCAAAGTTGGACATGACCGTGGTAACGACGGTATTGGTCAGCAGCTTGCCACGCTCCTTCATGTAGCAGCCGTAGATGTACAGGATATGGTCGCCAGTGATGACATTACCCTTTTCATCCACACACAGGCAACGATCAGCATCACCGTCATAGGCAAAACCGATGTCCAGCCCCTTCTCTACCACGAACTTCTGCAGACCCTCAATGTGGGTAGAGCCCGCATTGTTGTTGATGTTCAGACCGTTGGGCTGGTTGTTGATAACATAGGTGTCAGCTCCCAGAGCATCAAACACAGACTTAGCGATGTTCCAGGAACTGCCGTTGGCGCAGTCCAGACCAACCTTGACACCCTTGAAGGAATAGATACCAAGGCTGATCAGATAGCCCATGTAGCGGTTGCGGCCGGACACATAGTCCACCGTGCAGCCAATGTGTTCCCTGTGAGCGAAAGGCAGCTCCGGCCAGTCCTTATCGAACACATGGAGCTTTCCGTCAATGTAATCCTCGACCAACAGCAAAATCTCCTCCGGCATCTTCTCGCCATAGCAGTCGATCAGCTTGATGCCGTTATCGTAGTAGGGATTATGGCTGGCAGAGATCATAATGCCACAGTCAAAGTCATCCACGCGGGCGATGTAAGCCACAGAAGGGGTGGTAGTGACATGGAGCAGGTAGGCATCCGCACCGGAAGCGGTCAGACCTGCGACCAGGCTGTACTCGAACATATAGGAGCTGCGACGGGTATCCTTGCCAATGACGATGCGGGCAGGATTCGTATCACCGTTGCGCTCACGCAGGGCGTTGTAGTACCAGCCTAAGAAGCGACCTACCTTATAGGCATGGTCTGCAGTCAGAGTTATTCCAGCCTCACCACGGAAGCCATCGGTTCCAAAATACTTTCCCATTATAGTTTTTTCCTCATCCAAAGAGTGAATTAACGAATAGAAATGTGCCTTTAGCCGGATAATTATCCGTTGCCTGCTGCTCACCACGGAGAGGTAGCATATTTGAGCAGCACAGCCATGTGGTTGAACACATGGCTGCTGTAGAGAATCAGTATTTTCTCCACACCATCTTATTAACCACGTTGACATATCCCTGAATGATGCGAACCACCTTCATGGACACGGTTTCGTCCACATAGTCGGGGCAGGGCTTACCCAGAACGCCCTTCTGTTTCATTTCAATCGCCATATCGGTGGCGTTGAGCAGTTCCCGAGTGGTAATACCAGCCAAAATGAAGTCACCGGCTTCCAGCGCCTCAGGGCGTTCCGTACTGGTACGGATGCACACGGCGGCGATGGGATGACCAATGGACAGATAGAAGCTGCTCTCCTCGGGCAGAGTGCCAGAGTCGGAGACGATTGCTAAAGCGTTCATTTGCAGCTTGTTGTAGTCGTTGAAGCCCAGCGGCTCATTGACCCGGACACGAGGGTCAAGCTGGAAGCCGCTCTGTTCCAGACGGTGCTTGCTTCTGGGATGGCAGGAGTACAGGATGGGCATATCGTACTTCTCTGCCAGAGCGTTGATAGCGGTAAACAGGCTCAGGAAGTTCTTTTCGGAATCGATGTTTTCTTCCCGGTGGGCGGACAGCAAAATGTACTTATCCTTTTCCAGTCCCAGACGTTCCAGCACATCGCTCTTCTGGATCTTCTCCAGATTCATGTGCAGCACTTCTGCCATGGGAGAGCCGGTCTGGTAGGTACGCTCCTTGGGCAGGCCGGTATCCGCCAGATACTTCCGGGCGAACTCGGAATAGCACATATTCACATCAGAGATCACATCAACGATACGGCGGTTGGTCTCTTCCGGCAGGCACTCGTCCTTGCAGCGGTTGCCTGCCTCCATGTGAAACAGAGGGATATGCAACCGCTTTGCGCTGATTGCAGACAGGCAGGAGTTGGTATCACCCAGCACCAGATAGCCCTCCGGCTGCAATTCAGACAGAAGCTCATAGCTGCGGCCCATGATATTTCCGCAGGTTACGCCTAAATTCTCGCCCACCACGGGAACCAGAATGTCAGGGCCATACTCCCCGAAGGTGTTCTTCAGTTCAAAGTCTTCCCAGAAAACGGTGGAGAGGTTTCTGTCCCAGTTCTGGTTGTAGTACACCACGCAGCAGTCAAAATATTCCCGACAGCGTTTGATAACCGCAGCCAGACGGATGATCTCCGGACGGGTACCGCAGCCAATCATGACCTTGGTGCGCCCGTCGTTTTTCCATGTAAAATTGTGTTCCATAAAAATCTCCTATCGACAACCAGTATCCTCTCTTACACCGGCTCGAAGAAGGTGTCCGGGTGGTTCGGGTTGAAGATCTCGTTGCAAGTCATCACGGTTACCAGATTTTCCGTTTCCGACAGGTTGATGATGTTGTGGGTCCAGCCCGGAATCATATGGACGGCCTCGATCTTGTCCCCAGAAACCTCAAACTCCACCGTTTCTCCGGTGTTGATGTTCCGTTCCTGAATCAAGCCGTGCCCAGCCACCACAATGAACAGTTCCCACTTGGAGTTGTGCCAGTGCTGTCCTTTCGTGATGCCGGGCTTCGAGATGTTGACGCTCACCTGTCCACAGTCAGCGGTATGAACCAATTCCGTGAAAGAACCACGGTTGTCCACGTTCATCTTCAGGGCATACTTGAACTTGTCCGTCGGCAGATAGGTCAGGTACAGGGAATACAACTTCTTAGCAAAGGAACCGTCTGGCATCTTGGGCATCATAAGCGTACTCGGCTGCGCCTTGAACTCCTGCAGCAGATCTACGATCTCGCCCAGTGTTACCTTGTGTGTCACAGGGACGCAGCAGTAACGACCATCTGCTTGCAGAACAGTCTCCACACCGTCAAATTCACAGTGCTGCTCCTTGCCTTCCAGCAGGTCGAACATCCCTTCTACCAGGTCATCGATGTACAGCAGTTCCAACTCGGTACTGCGGTCATTAACGGTGAAGGGCTCGTCATTGGCAACCGCCCAGCAGAAGGTGCTGACGGCGCTGTTGTACTTGGGGCGGCTGTGGCCCATCAGGTTCACAAAACGGTAGATGGCAACCTTAGCCCCGGTCTCCTGAGCATACTGGAAGAATAGTTCCTCGCCAGCCTTCTTGCTGCGTCCGTACTCGCTGTTGCCGAAACGACCAGCCAGCGTGGCTTGAATGGAAGAAGACAGCATGATGGTTGCCTTGTTGTTGTGCTTTTTCAGGCAGTTCAGCAGGTCGGATGCAAAGCCGAAGTTTCCCTTCATGAAGTCTTCCGGGTTCTCCGGGCGATTCACGCCTGCCAGATTGAATACGAAGTCTGCTTTCTGGCAGTATTCGTCCAGCTCCTCCGGGGTGGAGTCCAAATCGTACTCGTAGATTTCTTTAATATCCAATGCCGGGCGAGTCTTGTTTTTCCCATCCCGGATGTTTTTCAGGTTGTTGCACAGGGCGGTTCCCACCATGCCCTTGGCACCTGTGACTAGAATGTTCATTCTCTCACCTCTTAGTGTACTGCGGTGCAGTCCGGAATATCTGCGCCGTCCGGCACAGTTGCATGATTGCAGATGGTGCAGTTGCTGCCAATGCGGGTAAAGTTGCCCACGGTCGCACCAGTGCGGATCACACTGTTAGTGTAAATCAGGGCGTAATCCCCTACCGCTGCATCACAGTGGACTTCCGTTCCGGCATTCAGCAAAACACCGTTTCCGACAGAGGCTCCATTTTGGATACAAGCGTTTTGCAGCACCACACAGCCACAGCCGACTTCAGCAAACGGACTGACATAGGCACTGGGAGCAACGATGTTTGGGAACGCATAACCAAGTAATTTTCCTTTCTCATACACCTGTGCCCGGAACTGATTGTTGCCGATGCCGACCACCAGCAAACTGTACTCTTTCCGCAGCTCCGGCAAATCGGCGAGGCCACCAACCACTGGAATGCCACAGATCTCAGCACCCACAGACTGTCCATCATCCACAAAAGCACAATCGTATTGGAGCATCGCCTGCTCCGCCACCATGCGCCCGAAACCACCGGCTCCAACCAGCAGCAGCTTTTCTTTAGACATTCGGGATACCCTTCAGTGCGTTCTGGACATACTCGGTGGTCAGAATCTTCTTGACAGTGCCTTCCACATCCAGTCGCTCGGTGTTGTGGCTGGTGTAAGACTCGTCCGCCATGGTATGTACCTCGCCCTTGACCACGAACTTATCGTAGTTCAGGTCACGGTTGTCAGCGGCAACACGGAAGTAATGACCCATATCCTGGCTGCGCAGACGCTCCTCACGGGTCATCAGGGTCTCGAACAGCTTCTCGCCGTGACGGGTGCCGATGATGTTCGTACCGGTATCGCCGAACAGCTGCTGGACTGCCTTTGCCAGATCGCCGATGGTGGAAGCGTCAGCCTTCTGGATGAACAGGTCGCCGGGGTTGGCGTGCTGGAAGGCGAACATCACCAGATCCACAGCCTCGTCCAGGTTCATCAGGAAGCGGGTCATGTTGGGGTCGGTGATGGTGATGGGGCTGCCAGCCTTGATCTGGTCAATGAACAGAGGGATGACAGAGCCACGGCTGCACATAACGTTGCCATAACGGGTGCAGCAGATGGTGGTGCCACCACGCTCAGCAGCTACACGGGCATTGGCGTAGATGACGTGCTCCATCATAGCCTTAGAGATGCCCATAGCGTTAATGGGGTAAGCTGCCTTATCGGTGGACAGGCAGACAACACGCTTGACACCGGCATCAATGGCGGCGTGCAGGACGTTATCGGTACCGATGATGTTGGTCTGAACGGCCTGCATGGGGAAGAACTCGCAGGAAGGAACCTGCTTCAGAGCAGCAGCGTGGAAGATGTAGTCAACACCGGGCATAGCGTCACGGATGGACTGGGGATTGCGGACATCGCCGATGTAGAACTTCACCTTTTTGGCGTTCTCCGGGTGCTTGGCCTGAAGCTCGTGACGCATATCATCCTGCTTCTTCTCATCGCGGGAGAAGATACGGATCTCCTTCAGGTCAGAGTCCAAGAAGTGCTTCAGAACGGTAGAACCAAAAGAACCAGTACCACCAGTGATCATAAGGGTTGCGTTATCAAATGCAGACATTTTTATTTCCTTCTTTCTATAATTGTCGTAATCTTATCATACAAAATACTATTCCTTAGTTTTTTGTATGCGGCAGCAATGACAAGTAGTACAATAACAAATGACAAAAACATTCTGTACTCAAGAGATGACAATTCAATCACTATTTGAAAAGCAATCAGAACCATTATTATCAGAGAGTTCCTGTCTATAAATCCTTTTTCCATTTGTTTTTTTGCAAGCAATGCACGAATGAGCCAAACGCATACATAGCTGACAAGCGTTGCAAATGCAGCTCCATACAAACCGTAGCCCGGAATAAGAATAATATTTAGTACTATATTCACACATGCTGCTGCCAAGGTTGAATAAAATAAAACGCTCGTCTTTTTTGTTGCAGTGTATATCGTACCAATAAGAGATGACAGTGAATTAAAAACAAATGCAAAAATTAGAATACAGCCAACCATCCAGGCGCTATAAAAACTATTTTTGTATAGAACAACTGCTAAATACTTAGATGCAAAAATAAGCATGGAGGCAGCCACAAGCAGTGCCATCATAACGCTTGTATATACAGTTTTGAAGAAATTCGAGCCATCTTCTTTTTTGAACTCGTCAAATATTGATATTTGAAAAGCAGAAACAAATAGAGACATAACCATCGTTAGTAGAGTAGGAATTTTATACGCAATCGAGTATAATCCAACTTCTGCAGATGACAGAAACCATAGTATTACATATTTATCCGACGAGTCACTTACCCACCAACTTATGGAGTTCGGGATCATAGGGACGGAAAAACGCAACATATCTTTATATACATTTCTCGGTATCGAAAGCGGATTGACTACATACGTCCACAATTTGTTATAGATGATAATTATGAGCGATACAAGCAGATGTGACATCGTTGCCGCTAGAAGATATCCAACAATTCCGTAATTTCTAATAACCAGAAAATAAATATTCAAACTCAAGGTTGTCATTGTACTAATAACACCCATTATCGAATATTGTGTCACCTTATTAATTCCCTTCAGGAACTGAATTAACACCGTGTGCAAATTCATCACAAAGAAAAAAACAACTATCCAGATTCTATACTTCGCTATTGAACTAACAAAGGAAAATATTGGTGACAGCAGGATAAGAACTCCACTACCCAGCACAACTAATGTTACACCAATAGTAAGTACATATCGATTGTCGTAATCATTGTCTATTGCGAAACGCAGGATAGCTTCAGATATTACAAGCGTCAGAAATGGTGTCATTAGTGTAACGGTCGTAACGATTATATCGTAAATTCCATACTCCTCTGTAGAAAGAATTGACGTATATAATGGTATAAGAAGGAAGCTAAGGATCTTACTAGAAAACTGGCCAACTGTCATTGCAGCTGTATTAGATAGGAGTTTTTTGTATTTATTCAATCAGTATCACCTCCTAGTGCTTCTCTCAAAAAGCTTTTAGAAGAAACCTCAATTTTTCTTATGCTATCTTCAATCGTTTCATAGTCAATATGTTCGAAATTCAATTCGCATTCATTTGCTGCCACAATACGGTTCATCAATCCTATTTCGTTTAGTAAATCAATAACGCGGCTTGTTCTTGTTCTTGGTAAAACCACGTTGAAATCTTTTTTGTAGATCAGCGAAAATGCTGTCCCGTGAAACGAATTTGTGAGAATATAATCAGCATTCTTTATAAGTGATAAAAACTCAGTCGGTCCTGCGTCTCGTATTTCATATGATTTCTTCCTAGAGTAACTTATATACCCGACAAGCATTCGAACTTTGAGATTTTTTTCATTTGCAATTCTAAACGCAAGTTTTTCCATTCCCTCATTCTTTTGCAATTCATATACGAGAATATACGGATCAGTTTCTTGCGCCTTATCTTGCACTAAGGTATTATAATCGTTGGCAGAAAGCAAGAAAGTTGGATCCAATGTACAGGTATTATTAACACCCTTTTCATGAAGAAACACAGAAAGACTTTTTTCTCTTACTCCCACATAATCCAATTTACTGGTATATTCAATTAGGTCATTAGTCTGAGCTTCAGATAAAGCAGAAACATCCCCACAACTTGCAGCATATGCCACATTAGTTTTTCCTTTGATAAGCTTTGACTGTCCAAAAAATTCTGCTTGAAATCCACCTGTAATATCCGGATTCCATATTTGATCACTACCAAGTACCACAGCATCATATATGTGAGTCATATCGTATGGAATCACCGATAGGTTACGTTTTTTAAATTCCTGAAATCGTAGATACTTTCTTCTGTAGCTTTTTTCGAAGTACAAAGACATCATCATTTTTTTATAAATTGATACGATTTTCTTCTTACTTTTACAAGCAATTTTTATAAACTCAGTTGGTTCAAACTCAGATCCATTTCCTTCACATTGAAAGTCCATAATATCTACATGATAGCCAAAATTCGCCTCAATATAATGCGCCAGGGCATATGTTTGAAGAACCGCACCATAATTAGGGACATTATGAAACGTAAAAATACACGCTTTTTTCACTTAATCACCTCCAAATACAAATTTTCATATGCTGTCGCCATCGCTTTATCAGAATACATATATTCAGCTTCAAGTGCTATTTGGTTTGAATGAATATCCTTATAGTCAATCCACTTGTTCCTTATTATGTCTGCCAGTTTCTTAACATCGCCAAACTCAACAAATTGTGTATGATTAGAAAGCGCAATGCTCTCGGACCCACCATTTTTAAACCCCACAACCGGAGTTCCGCAAAGCAGCGCCTCTGCAACAGTCATTCCATATGTTTCTCTCTGACTTAGTGCTAACGCCACATCTGCCTTACAATAGAAATCAGCTAATTCATTCTTATCATGCACGGGTCCAATTATTCGAACATTATCCTCTTCTACCTTTTTGCTTGCTGTTCTTCCTACAACTTCAAATCGTATTTTTTCATTTTTCAGGAGTCTTGCTAGTTCTAGCAAATAGAATCCACCCTTGCTGTACTTGTCTGTAATGCTGAAATCAGCTGTAACAAACAAAACTGTACGCCAATCATCCTCCTTCAAAAATCTCTTTTCATAGAAGATGCTTGCATCTATTCCATTCATTATGCAGCGTTGCTGCACGCCCGAAAATATTGGTGACTCCAACGCTCTCTTCTTTTGCCATGGGGAAACAGATACTACATAGCATTGTTTGGCTCCGGCAAATGCCTTTTTCATTTTCTGCCAAGCGTTTGCCGTTGTGTCTCTCCATGTATTTGCTGCAAACCTTAGCTGAGGACAGTTTCCGCAACCAGACTTCCACTTTTCACAATTGAATGCATGGCTACACGATCCCGTATAAAAGAACTCTGCATGATTGGTAATGATAAAAGGAATCTTATTCTGTTTAAGAAATCTTAATAAAGAGTATATATTAACAACATTGCAATTTGCCGAGTGAATATGAATAACGTTTGGATTCTCCTTTTCAATAATCCGTTTAATTTTAAGTGTTGATACAGGTGCAAATCCATACTGATAGCCCAAGACATACGCTATACGTTTGTACACTCCCAGTTCATGTGGAACACACACACCATACGTCTTCAACTTCTCGTGTTGCTTAGTAATATAAGGGGCACATAAAACATGCTCAAAATTGCTATATTTTGCAATGCTGTCAATTATTGCACCAGTACTCCCATAATCGGCACAATTAATATGCAAAACTTTCATTTAGTTGCCTCACCCCCTACTGAATTTTTCTGATTCTTTTCATACTCTGAAAATCCCATGGATATAATAAACAGTAAGAAAACATTATATGTTGGATATATAATCAAATGACTAACACAGGATAGAGTGATATAAATTAGTATCGAAGCTGTAACAGCAGCAAAGGATTCACATTGTGTTTTTCTCAGTTTTACTGCTTCAAAAATGAAATTAAATAAAAGTAAGACATAAAAAAGCAATCCGATTGCACCATAATCATAAAGCACTTCCAAAAAATCATTGTGCGCAGATGAAATCGATATTTTATCAAGATAAACAGCATTATATCCATGCCCGATTACCTGCTTAACAATGTTTGAACTCTTAAATGCATCCCAAACAAGTGCATAGGTTGTTGTCCGACCTGACCCCCCATCCTCCTGCAAACTCTGCATACGTTCAATAATAGTTATATTTATTGATTTAGATAGATACTCCGATACATACACAAGCATTATACACACGATCATCAAGAACACCATTGTCCCAGTTTTTTTCTTTCCTCTTTTATCGTCTTTTTCAAGCAGCGGTGGAAGAAATCCACAGAGAATAATGGAAATCAACGCTGTTCTTTTTCCGGAGATAATTGTCAACAATGCCGCGATGAAAATCATTGAGTATTTGATCGTCTTTTTATCAGCCAAATAACATAATGGCAAGAGGAGAACGCAATAATATATTGAGTTTATTCCCCCAGAGCTCCAATATCTATTTCCACTCAGAAGCCATATAGCATATCTTAGTGAGAACACATAAAATGCGATTACACCAATGTTAATTATCTTCTTTCTCTCATCATCCCTGACTCGTATGAGAAGTAGGTACGAAATGATCAAGAAAGATGCCCACCACATCTGGGTTAGAAAGTTTGTCAGTATATCTATTGCACCTGAATAGTTTTGTAGCCCTGTTAAGAAAAACCAAAAACTACTTCCCACTGTGAGAATGATCATGCTTTTATTCGGAATGAACCGTACACGAAAAATCAACAAAAACGAAAGTGCAATAATAGCAATCCTTCCAATAAGTAAGAATTGCTCGATAGTCGACCCTCTTGTAAAATAGGAGTTCATTCGAAAAAACAGATACACAAACACTATCAGTATATAGTCCCTGAGTTTTTTATAAGTCAAAGATTGATTCATATTTTGAATTTCCTCTCTCGTTACTGCAACATCGCCCTCTTACTTTGCCTCCAGCATTGAGAGAACACGTTTACTTTGAAATAAATTATTTTTCTCATTTAAAACAAATTCTTGTGCACTATATCCTTTTCTGTCTCTTTCGCTTCGCACAGTATCGAAAGTAGTCTTTATTGCTCTCGCAATCCCCTCTGCGGACTCATCCTCGATCAAGTAGACATACCGCTTATATTCTTCTGGCATACCGGGAAGATTCGTCGTAAGAACCGGTGTGCCAGATGCCATATATTCCATATTCTTTGAAGGGAACGAATACTTGGTAAACTCTTCATGAGTCGGGCGCGGATTGATAAGCAAGTCTGCCTCTATTTCTGCCTGAACCACTTCATCATTCATAGCAATTCCGTGGTAAATCACATTCGGATGCTCCTGCGTCACCCTCTGCAACTCATCCACATAAGGACCATTTCCATAGATATGCAGTTCTGAATCCGGTACATTGGCAAGGACAAATCCGTCCACCATAGCTTTTACTCCGTATCGAGCATCTAGTAAACCGGCATACATACACTTCTTCATGCAACTCGTATGCGTTTTTACTTCCGGCTGCGGTTTTATTGTTGAATCGCACAATGCTTCAACGATCACATAAGGTTTATGCTCAGGGTTTACCGGTTCATTCATCGCCTCTGTAAGGAGAACATACCCGGTACACTTCTGCATTATCTTCCGTACAAGTCTTACATGATTTTGATTAGTCCCAGTCACCATCAACTCTGGAAGATCGGTTACGATTCCGATACATGGTTTCTTTCGTAAACGAGCTGCTGTTACAGCGCCATAGGCTACCGAGGCATTCAGCACATCCGTAACGACTGCATCACAGCCGCCAAATAAAACTGTTACAAATGCAGAAAACGTCTGCCATAAGATCCTGATACCCTTTACATTCAGTACTGAACAATAATGATACCTTACCTTTCCCCTCTGGACACGATTGGCTGAGAGGAACTTGCTCGGGCAATTTGTTCCAGTCACAGGCCGTGCCGTTATTGCCCGTACTACTGCACCATTTTCTGCCAAGCCCTGTATCATCAGACGGTTGAATTTTTGCGCCTGCTGCCCCGGTGCTTTCGGACTATTCTCAAATAGGTTTGCGAAGTCTTGCGCATCCATTGCGCTGGACGCATAATCAATTCTCATCTGTGTTCCCCGCTCTATTAACCAATAAAATCTAAGAGCCTTGCCTTCGTCATTTTCTGTTCATTCAGAACGCTTTCTAAGGCATCCGCACATTTTGTTTCAAACTTTTCCCAATCGATATCGTGGTAATATGCCCAAATTTCATCGGCCATGTTATTACCGTCAAGCGACACCGCCATACCGACCTGTCGTTCCATAACAACATCGCCCATGTGGGAGCCTGCCGTACATATCTGGGGAATACCAAAAATAATACCGTCATAGTATTTATTTCCCATTGCATTCCCCATCGTGTGCCCACAGTCATAAACGTTATGGATCATATCCGTATTTTTAGCAAACTCATACCGATCGGTTGGCATATAAGCACCGTGGAAAAAAACGTTATTATATTTCTTATTCCGGGCATACTGTTCCATATCTCTTCCGTCCTGCTGCATTCTTCCGTAATAATGCAGTTCAAAACGAGGGTCACTTCCCAGAGCGTCCATCAGTTTTTTATTCACATCAACCTGTTGGACAAGCCCCCAATAGCTAATGCGAATCGCATTACGCTCTCTTGCATCCTGTTTACGGAGCATTTTATGATTCAGGGAGTCCTCCAGATAGTTATGAATCGTCCTAACATTTTCTTCAGTGGGAAGAAACTTCCGAAACGCATTAGAGCTAACAAAAGTCACGGCGCTGTTTTTAGAAAGGATGCCAACCAGCTTGCGATATACCGGGATATATTCGTAAGATACATCTCGAAAATCCAGAAGATACCGTCCTTTGTACTTTCGCACCAGATAGTCCAGCAAAGTCAATCCCGGTGTCGTATGCAGCACAATAATTCTGTCATAGGAGTTATTACTCAGAACATTCAATGCAAACCTACGATATTTTGCAAAATACTTCAGTTTTTTCTTGAACGGAAGTTGCTCTTCCAGATGCTCCTCGAACTTATATGCCTTTGAAATCCTTTGTGGCACTTCCGCATCAGGCTTTCCGTCGCGATCCCAGTAAATCAGTTCAAACTGAATATCCCGTTCCTTGAGCGTATCCAGATAAAAGTTCATATAAGGCATATATGCGATTTTCCCAAAGCCCAATAATAGAACTTTCATCATGCTTTTCCTCCAATTCTACGATACAAGTCCTCATAGAGCTTGGTGTTCACCGTTCTAGCGTAGACTGCTTTTCCATATTTCTGTGCGTTATCTGCATACTTCTCTCTCAAATCAGGGTTATCCCTTAACCTGATAATTCCATCTGCAATCCCTTCCGGATCATCTGTGGAACAAGCAATACCGATTTGCTCTCTCTCAAACATCTTGTTATACTCCGACCCTTCATCGGCCGAGGTAACAATAACGCGGTGACACGCCATCAGTAGTCCAGCTTTGCTTGGAACCGAATTACCGATAACGCCTTTGGGCAACGGTATCAAGCAAACTGAACATGCGCTATATACATGCGGCACCATTTCCTGCGGCTCAAGGGGAAGGAACACGATATTATCAAGCTTTTTTTCTTGAGCCGCATGAACGAAATCATCCTTCTGGCTTCCCTGACCAATCATCTGGAACACTATTTTCTTTTCCTGTTTCAATTTCTCGGCAACTTGGAGCACCATCTTATAATCAAAGTTCATGCCCATGGTTCCTGCAAACTGAACATAAAAGCAATCTTTTTTTAAGTCGTATTTTTTTACAAACAAATTATCTTCCCACGGAATTTCTCGAACGCTCTTATCGTCATACCAGTCCGGGATAACCGTAATTTTGGTAGCCGGAACGCCTTGCTCTATCACCTTTTGCTTCATATCCTCTGAAATCACCGAGATATGATCGGCTCTTCGATAGGCAACCTTCTGAAACATATAGAAAATCTTCTGCATCCATTTCTGCTTCATAGCACCATTCGCAATAGAAGCCCCGGGAACATATCTTGACTATTATAAATAACCGGGGTCTTCACGCAGTTTTTAGCAAATGTGATTGCAAAAGGAGCCCACGGACACGATTGAACCATCATTACATCAAAATCCTGCTGAGCCTTGAAAAGCTTCCGAGCCTTAAAACAATATTTAACACCCACCAGATATCTCTTGGCGAATGCTTTTTTGGCAACGGTTTCTATATTGATGGTTTCATAAGAGAAATTTTCAAGTTCTTTCAGTTTCTCAGGACAATCGGGATTAATTCCGGTAGAATGACTCTCGATCAGATGCACCTTATGTCCATAAGAGACAAGATCCTCGATTAGAGCTGTGTATAGATGCCATGAAGGACCCGGTGTATCAAGGCCACTGGACATGAACAATAAAATATTCATTAACTTCTCCTTTTTGATAGCACTTTATAGAAGCACAGTTTTTAACCACTGTACAAGTTTATGTTTCTCTTCCGAAACAAGTTCCATATCCAATTTGACAGGCTTCTTTGTTATTTCACCTGCTCCAACTCTCTCGATCAGCCCCACCCGATTAGTCTTCACAAAGAGCATTGCAGAATGACCGTATGCAAGTGTTACCGCACAGGAATGCACTCTATCGGACAGAGTTAACTGAGAATTTGCATACAGATTAATATACCCGTAAGGGATATCTGCACAGAAGGAGTTTTTGTATGCGTAGATTTTGCTCCTAAAATGCGGGTGGAATCTCTGATCCGTTCTTATCAGCTTGTACCGCCCGATTTCGTTTTCACGTTTTGGTGCTGGCAGAAGACTTCGAACATAAATCAATGCATCTGTAAACCGATCTGTTTTTGCTGCAACCGTAGAAGGTGAATTAACGAAAATCCTTTGATTTTCAAATTCAAATTCATGGGTGTGTTTACGGCTAGAATCATCGACCCAGATTTCCGGCTCAATAATTTTATCAAAATTGGAAATCCAGTACGGCTGCCCAAAATCAATCTTGCAGGGAGCATAGTAATCCGGGGTAAAGAAGGAGAAGCAGATTCCATCATACGCATTGGTTGCGTATTTCCCAAACGCCTCATAGGTTTCATGTTCTCTAGACGAAAAAACAAACGGAGGACACTGCTTAAAGAACTCTTCAACTTCACATCTGGCAGTAGCATCAAGCTTCATAGTGCCAGCACTCAAAATCATATAACCAACGCCACGTTCTTTGAGTTCCAACAGGATATCTTTCCACAGCGGGAGGAAATACTTAGAAATCACAGGGCCGGCAAGCACAATATAATCCACATCGAGCTTTGCGATGTACTCAAGCTGATTCTTATGAGGATACAGCCGCTTTCCGTAACTTGTTGTGTAAGTTTGATAATCTGAAACGACTGTCACATTCTCTGCGCCCAGAATTTTCTTAAGCACATACTCCACACCCAAGCTAAAAAAGCCGTTTCCGATATTCGTGCACCAGAATCCAGTGCAATACGCCACCTTCATATCTTTGTACTCCTCATCAATGAAATATTATCAACCACAAAACAGCCCAGACTCAATCTCAAAGAGTCTGAGCCGTTTATTCCCTATAAAGCTCTACCAATCGTCCTCAGCAGTGTGAATCACACGCTGCTATGTCTCTTGTACCGCCACAATGTCTTGTACCGCTACATTGATTCTCCACTACGCTCTAAATTGCACCATTTTTGACGTTACGGTAGCTCCCGTCTTTAGTCCTGATGACACTATCACTGGCTACGGTAGCTCCTGCCTTTATTTCCGATTCCACTCATCCACGCTACGGTAGCTCCCTTGCTTATGCCGGATTATCCCACACGAATGAGCATCTCTGCGACCATGTGTTTATCACCATCTTGCTCACAGCCGCCTTGTTATCTTCAAGACCGAGATGAAATCGCAGATGATGTTATCATCGTCAAGTCCCGAAACCGCTATGTGAAAGTCACCGTAATCTCGGTACATCCCCTCACGGTGCCATCCGGCATAAACCCGCGAGCTACGGTCGCATCCATAAAAGTGCTTTTTCGGGGCGTAAAAACCTCGAAATTACCTCGTTTTGCCCTTGCTCACGCTTGGATTCTCGGCATTTTGCACTATCAGGTGCGCTACATCGCCCATGTACAGGGCATTTTGCCGGTTTCTTACTACGACGCTACTGTAAGCGTCGCATTTATGCCTGACTCCACTCTGGAATTTCTTCCAATTTTCAGCAGCTTAAAATGTACAAAACCATCGATATTTAGTGGTTTTCTCCACTCATTGCAGTGGTTTGGCCCTCAGAAACTCCCTCGGTGCTTTCAGGCATAAACAGGATCTTCACCGTAGCCAGCATGATCTTCAGGTCCTCGACCAGGCTGGGGTGGGCAATATACATCAGATCCATTTGCAGCTTATCATACGGTGTGGTGTTATATTTTCCGTACACCTGTGCATAACCGGTGAGGCCAGCCTTTGCCTGCAGACGCAGCGCAAACTCCGGCATCTCTTCACAGTACTGTGCTGCGATCTCCGGACGCTCCGGGCGAGGACCTACAATGGACAGATCACCCTTCAGGATGTTCACCAGCTGCGGCAGCTCATCCAGACGGCAAGCACGGATAATATGGCCAACCTTCGTGATGCGGTCATCCTTGTCACCGGTGGAAAGGCGAGCCACGCCGTCCTTTTCAGCATCCACACGCATGGAGCGGAACTTCAGGATCTCGAAGGGCTTACCATCCTTGGTCAGGCGCACCTGCTTGTAGAAGGCGGGACCACCATCCGACTTCACCGCAATCGCCGTAATCAGAAACAGCGGACTCAGAATGATCAGTGCCACCAGCGAGATCACAATATCCATCATACGCTTGACGAACAAGAATTCCGGGCTTGCCATATAGCGGCCCACCCGCAGCATCGGCAGATGGAACATGTGCATCGGATGAGCGCCGCTCATGATAACGTCGCCAACGCGGGGGATGACGAACATATTGATGCCCTTCCCTACACAGTGCTTCAGGATAATGTTTCGCTCATGGCTGTGAACACCACTGACAAAAACCGTCTCCATGCCGTCCAGAATGCTCAGGTCCGCCAAGCACTCCGACACGCTCAGGGTGACCTGCACATCGTATTTCTTACTCAAGCCGTACTCGCCGATGAGCTTTTCCATGCCGTGTCGTACATCGTAGACAACTGCGGTCTTCTGCGGCGGGAAGGCCGTGTAGTACCATTTATGTGCGCAGGATGCCCAAATTGCAGACATCACCAGCTGCCCCGCAATTGCTGCAATTCCAGGCCACAAGTTGCAAAGCTTTGCCGACATCAGGCAGATCACAATGTACAAAATACCATCGGTTGCCATCGCGCCAAGGATCTGACTGTACACCAGCTCCGAGATCCGCTGCATCGACATCAAAAATGCGTCGTATACCTTACCCAAAATGATATACAGAACGAAAAACAGGCTCAAAATCGCCAGATTTCCCTTCCATGCCAGATTTGCGTAGGTCTGGTGCGAGTAGTACAGGAACCAGCAGGCCGAAAACGGCAGCTCGATCATCAGAACGTTCAAGATCTTTACGATCCGCAGCATCACATCATGCTGAAACTTTGACATAATCCTCTCCAATAACTCCTTTAGCTTTTCTTTACGACTCACTCAACTTCTTCAACGCACTTTTCCAATGCGCTTTACAGAAACCGTTTTGAGGCGCGCTATCATCCACACAAACCGACATCCTCTCCCGTTTTGTGGTTAGCTGAAACATTCAGATTTTCGCTTTTCCTCTTAGACCCCTGCGCCAGCTCCAACCGATGTGGCCTCGAATCCACCTTCTCCCACTGCATCCCGATGGCATCCAGCTTTGCTATCCGCTCTTCCGTCAGAACAGCGCAGCTTTTTTCAGGATTCTGGCGGGTATACCGCTGCCGCTTGACCCAATTTTCCGAGGTTGTAACCGCTCGGTGACAATTTTATCGCCCCCGCCGTTGGCATAGAGCCGGTGAACTGCCTCCTGCATCTCTCTTTGCAGACTGGAAATACTGGTCAGACCTTCGAAATTATAGACAACATCCAGGATAAGTGGTGTCGTATTATCCTCTGCGGTTAAAGCCCGGCCAATCTGCTGCTTGTAGATGATGGGCGAAATCGTTGGTCGGAACAGGATGACCCCGGAAATGCCCTCCACATGGACGCCTTCGTTGAGCATATCAATGCAGAACAGCAGCTTGAGCCAGTTGCCCGTATCCGTCTTGAAATCTGCAAAAGCCTTGTCCGTATTCGGGTCATCCGAGTAAGCCTGATACACCACAACGTCCGGGTTGACCCCGGCGAACCACTCCGGCACATGGGATACCATTTCGTCCATATGCTCCTTGTTGGCGCAGAACACGATGTATTTGCCAGTCTTATTCGTGATATGATGGGCAAAGACCCTGTCCAGACCGTCCGCCTGTTCCAGTGCCCGGCGCAGTGCGTCCAGATATTTCTGGTTCACATCCTGAATGCCTGATGCCCGCAGGTTGTCTACCCGTGCCTGATACTTTGCAAGCGTTTTCTGGCACTGGTAGACGGTGGTCACATACTTCGGGATAGGCAAAATGCCTCTGACAACGGCTTCGCCAAGGGTCATGTCGATTGCAATATGTCCACTGAAAAGTTCTTCGGCCGTGTCGCAGTTATTATCCAGGTATCGGATGTTTGTTGTCGTCAGCCTCAGCAGTTTTGCTTTCGGACATAACTTTAATAAAGCCAGATCACGACCTTCTCCGAGTTGTCCTCGATCAGCTTAAACGCAATGCCATACAACTCCCCCCCCCCGCAAATCAGAGGTATCCTCTAGATGGAAAATGGAGGATACCAATCTTTCAACATTGTTGTTTGGCCTCTTTTATTATTTTATCATGGTTATATCTGGGAATCAATAGAAATCCGAGGAAATGTATCCATCCACGTTTTAAAAAATTTGCGATTCAACCTAATCTTTTTTACATATTACCCAGTTTCGCATGAAAACTCCAGATGAAATCACCAGCAGCAAAAAGTATGGTCATATAGTTGTCCATAGTGCTGGGTCAGAGTTACTACACCCAGCGAGTACAGCCGCACACAAGACCACTGTTCCTGCTATTATAGCAATTCAGCTTTTTATAGCAGTTTGCGTTTTTAATGCACAAGCAACATCCGCAAACTGCATATCGCAAAGATGCCGTTCTGATTGGCACTATTTTTGAAGATTGCGATAATGCAACAGAAACATCGTTGAATTGCATATCGCAAATATGCGGTTTAAGTGTTGCGCTAATTTCTTAACTTGCGATAGTCGCCTATATCGTATCTCGCAAAGAATAACACCACAAGGGGGCGGTTGCATCTTTTTTGCAGCTGTCCCTTATTATGTTTATTGCTGATCGTTCTTCTGTGAATGCTTTCCGTATATCATTTACGTAACATACCGTGTTTCCCGGATTTTAACAACACAAAAAACACCCTTCCCTCTGCGGAAACCCGCAAAAGGAAGGGTGTTGAACTCGTTATCCTGTTGTCGTACCAATCACAGCATGTCCGTACCAGCAAAGCTGGTACCAGCCGTCATTCAGCACGGCACCTCAAGCACTTTTGAGCGTAAGAACGCAATTAGCAGTTCTCAGCGAAGTACTTAATGGTACGGACCATCTGAGAGGTGTAGGAGTTCTCGTTGTCGTACCAAGACACGACCTGAACCTGATAGGTGTCGTCGTCGATCTTAGCGACCATGGTCTGGGTAGCATCGAACAGAGAGCCGTAACGCATGCCGATGACATCGGAAGAAACGATCTGATCCTCGTTGTAGCCGAAGGACTCAGAAGTAGCAGCCTTCATAGCAGCATTGATGGACTCCTTGGTGACGTCCTTGCCCTTGACGACAGCAACCAGAATGGTGGTAGAGCCGGTGGGAACAGGCACACGCTGAGCAGAACCGATCAGCTTGCCGTTCAGCTCGGGGATGACCAGGCCGATAGCCTTAGCAGCGCCGGTGGTGTTGGGAACGATGTTCTGTGCGCCAGCACGAGCACGGCGCAGATCGCCCTTGCGCTGAGGACCATCCAGGATCATCTGGTCGCCGGTGTAAGCATGAACAGTGGTCATGATGCCGGAGACGATGGGGTAGGTCTTGTTCAGGGTGTTAGCCATGGGAGCCAGGCAGTTGGTGGTGCAGGAAGCAGCAGAAATGACCTGATCCTCAGCGGTCAGGGTCTTCTCGTTGACGGAGAAGACAATGGTCTTCAGATCGTTGCCTGCGGGAGCAGAGATAACGACCTTCTTTGCGCCAGCCTGAATGTGAGCCATGCTCTTCTCCTTGCTGGTGTAGAAGCCGGTGCACTCCAGAACGACATCAACGTTCAGTTCGCCCCAGGGAGCGTCCTTTGCGTCCTTAACAGCGTAGATCTTGATCTCCTTGCCGTCAACAATGATGGAGTCCTCGGTAGCCTCGACGGTGTGCTTGCCCTCGCCGATCTTGCCGCAGAAAGAACCCTGAGCAGTATCGTACTTCAGCAGGTGAGCCAGCATCTTGGGGCTGGTCAGGTCGTTGATTGCGACGACCTCGTAACCCTCAGCATCAAACATCTGACGGAAAGCCAGACGACCAATACGACCGAAACCATTGATAGCAACTCTAACAGCCATGTTAATAGTACCTCCTAATTATTTTACCCATAATCGGATAAATCACGGTATCTTTATTTTAGACCAAAACGCAGAAAGTTTCAAGTGTCTGCCAAAAAATTAACAACTTATTTGTTCACTTTTTGGCTTTTGTATGATTTTTGTCCCTTATCCGGGCCGGTTTTCAGCAATTCAGCCAACAGAGTGCTGGCCTTTACTTCTTTCTGGCCGCAGGCCCTGCGGTGCGCACGGTGCAGAACACGCCCAGCGTCCCAAGGCAGGCCATGCCCAGACCAAAAAAGATGGAGGGCAGCGCCGTGAGGACGAACTGTGAGGGCATCGCCAGCGTCAGGGTCTGGGGCAGCTCCCAGCAGAAGCCGAGGACAAAGGCTGCCAGACCGGAGGCGCACAGGGCTTTCCCATCCGACGTTTCGGGAAGCCAGAGCGCCCGCACCAGACTGGACAGAAAGACGAGCATCCCCAGCAGCACCCAGACCTGCGCCGTGGGTGAGACGCGGTGCCAACTGGAGCTGTTCTCCATGAAACGGCTCAGAACGCACCAGTAGAACACCAGTGTGCCCCAGATGCCGGAGGCCATGCTCTTTGTGGGCGGCTGCCAGTCCTTCCGCAGCCAGCTCTTCGCCAGCCGGGCCAGCCACTGGCCACACAGAATTTCCAGTATCGCGCGAACAAACGAGCCTGCGCCAGTCATTCCAACGGCGAAGCGCAAAAATCCCGCGGCAGTAAAGAACGCCCCTGCCATCGCCGTGACGATGCCGGACGGTTTGCAATGGCCCTGCAGATTTTTCGGCTCACAGGCCAGCTTCCGGCCCGCAAACAGGCTCACCAGCACCGCGATGCCCAGCGCAGCATACCGCAGCCAGACCGAACCGGCGATGCACAGGCCGCTTTCCAGGTCGGTCCAGAAGCCCAGATCCAGGCCCCGGCCAAGGGCCAGTGCCGTTCCTACAACAAAAACAAGTGTGAGTAATGGATTCATCAGCGTTCCTCGATCGGCTTATATTTCTGGCGCACGCCCAAATACTTGTAAGCGGGACGAATGATACGGTTGGCGAATACCACCTCTTCCACGCGGTGTGCACACCAGCCGGGCACACGGGCAATGGCGAACAGCGGGGTGTAGATATCCTCAGAGATGCCCAGCATGTTGTAGATCAGGCCGCTGAACAGGTCCACGTTGGCGCACACCGGCTTGGTGCTGCCCTTTTCCTCGGCAAAGATGCCGGGGGCCAGCCGTTCGATGCTGCACAGCATATTATACTCTTCCTCAAAGCCTTTGTCGTAGGCCAGATGGCGGGCGCGCTGCTTCAGGATCACCTCACGAGGGTCGCTGATGGTGTACACCGCGTGGCCCATGCCGTAGATCAGGCCGGAGCCATCGCCCGCCTGCTTGCGCAGGATGCGGCGCAGATACTCGCGCACCTCATCGTCGTCCTCGGGGTTTTCCACATGCTTGAGGATATCCTTCAGCTGACGGTTCACCATCAGGTTGGCACCGCCGTGCTTGGGGCCCTTCAGTGCACCGATGGCCGCCGCGATTGCGGAGTAGGTATCGGTGCCGGAGGAGGACAGCACACGGGCGGTAAAGGTGGAGCAGTTGCCGCCGCCGTGGTCGGCGTGCACCAGCAGGCACATATCCAGCAGCTTTGCTTCCTCGTGGGTGAACTTCTGGTCCGGACGGTAGGTGCTGAGGATGTGCTCTGCCGTGCTCTGGCCGGGCTTGGGCAGGTGGAAGAACATGCTCTGCTTATCGTAGTAGCGGCGCTTCATCTGGTAAGCGTTCACCATCATGGTGGGCATGCTGGCGATCAGATTGATGCTCTGGCTCAGGATGTTCTCCAGACTCAGATCCTCGGCGTGCTCATCATAAGAGTAAAGGCCCAGCACGCAGCGCTGCAGCTTATTCATGATATTGGGCGAGGGGGCGTTCATGGTGTCCATGAAGCCTTCCGGCAGGGCGCGGTGCTCTGCCAGGATCTCACAGAAATCGTCCAGCTGCTCCCGGTTGGGCAGACTGCCGAACAGCAGCAGCCAGATCACCTCTTCAAACACAAAGCGGTCATTGCGGTAGGCCTCGTCCACGATCTCGTTGATGTTCACACCGCGGTAGATCAGCTTGCCGGGAGTGGGGATCACATGGCCTTCCTGATCCTTTTTATAGCCCACAACGTCGCAGACGTTGGTCAGGCCGGCCAGCACACCGGTGCCATCCGGGTTGCGCAGGCCGCGCTTGACCCCCAGACGTTCGCTCGTCTCCGGATCGATGTAGTTGTTGGCAATGTACTCTTCGCAGAGTGTCTGCATCGTCTGCGGGTCCAGCGTTGCCACTTCTGCATGTTGATAGTTCATGCGCAGATTCCCCTTTCTGTTTCGAATTTCTTATACCTTTCCCTGCCATCCGCGCTGATGGCACATATCTATCATAGCGCTTTTGTGAAATAAATTCAAGAAGAAGATGAAATCTGCGCTTTTTCTCCGCATGTTCCTGCTACACTGGCCCAAACGAAACTGCCTGTCCGGGAGGGGCTGCTATGAAACGTTCCTTTTTTCTGCTCTGTGCCGTGCTGTTCGTGCTGGGCAGTCTGCTGCCGCTGGCCGGATACCGGCTGGCCAAAACCGTGCTGGGCCCTTCGGCACCGGCGTCGTCCGCCGCGGCCCCGGAACCGGAAACGCCCGATGCCGCCTCTCTGCCGCCCTCCGACAGGGACAGCGAGACCTTCCTCATTGCCGACCAGAGCGATGGCGCGGTCGTGTCGGTGCCCCGCCGGGACTACCTCATCGGGGCCGTGGCGGCGGAAATGCCCATCACCTGGCCGGACGAGGCGCTGAAAGCCCAGGCCATCGCGGCCCACAGCTACGCCCTCTACTGCCGGGACCACGCACAGGACACCGCCGCAGGCTGGCTCACCGCCGACCCAGCCCGGCGGCAGGGCTATCTGACCGATGCCGTTCTCCGCAGCTATTGGGGCACGGCCTATGAGGCCAACTACGCCCGGCTCTCGGCTCTGGTGGATTCGGTCCTGACGCAGGTGCTCTACTATGAGAACGCCCCCGCCGGGACCAGCTATTTCGCCATCTCCAACGGGCAGACCGAAGCCAGCGAGAACGTCTGGGGCACCGCCGTCCCCTATCTCATCCCGGTGGACAGCAGCACCGACCAGAACGCCGACAACTACATCTACACCGTCTCGTTTTCTGCCGCACAGCTACAGCAGCTCCTGACCGGGCTGGGCCTCACGCCCGACCTCGCCGCGCCGGAGGGCTGGTTCGGGGAGGCTGCCCTCACTCCCTCCGGCTATGTAGCCTCCCTGCCCGTCTGCGGGCAGACCGTGACCGGCCCGGCGCTGCGGAAGGCGCTGGGCCTGCGGAGCGCCTGCTTCACGGTGCAGTATCAGAACGGCAGCTTTTTCTTCACCACCAGAGGCTATGGCCACGGGGTCGGGATGAGCCAGTGGGGAGCCAGAGCGCTGGCCGAGCAGGGGCAGACGGCTTCGCAGATCCTCGCCCACTACTTTCCCGGCACCCAGCTGCGGCAGTGAGCCGCGCCGACAAAAAACCGCCGTGTGCATCTGATCTGCACCCGGCGGTTTTTCGGTATCTTTTACTGGAACAGACTGTCCAGCCAGCTCAACACGCTGCTCTGAGTCGTCGTCTCCGTCGTGGGGGTCTGTTCCACCACGGTGGTCTCGGTGGCCGTCTCCGCAGCCGTCTCTTCGGCCACGACTGCGGCCTCCAGCTCTTCCAGACCGATGCCGTCGTCGTTGGCATCGGAAGTGATGTACCAGTAGCAGGACGCCCCAGCGATCGAGATGCTGGCGCTGGACAGCGGCACACGGCCCGCAGAAACGCCGTTCGCCGGGTCTGAGCAGTAGAAGACGCCGTTGGTGTAGTCGGTGAGTAGCACTGCATGGGGCTGGCCGCGGTCATACAGCACGATGCCCTCCGGGTGCTCCTGCAAGATCCGGATGAGGGCTTCGGTCTTGGCCGCCTTGCCGGAAGGAAGGGTAGCGTAGCCAACGTGCATCGCATTGTATGTAAAACTGTGGGACAGACCGCCGGCCCACGCCGTGCTCTTGATGCTGTTCTCGGTCACATCGACCCAGCCGTCCAAACCATCGAAGTAAGCGCGGCGGCGCAGCATCATGGCTGCGGATGCCAGTGTGCAGGTGCCGCCGCGGCTCTGCTTGAAGTAGAACCCGGCGTCAACGTTTAAGTCCACAGCCAGAGCCGCAGGCAGAAGCGTCATCATCAGCGCCAGCGTCATGAGCAGCGCCGACAGTTTTTTCCATGCGTGATGCGGTGCAGTTTCCACGTTGTTCCATCTCCCTTGAATCGCGTCGTTATTCACTGCCGTAAAGTATACCAGTCTGTTACTCTTTTGTAAACAGTTGCTCGGCTTTTTTCTCATATTTTACACGTTTTGGTCACAATTCAGGAGCAGATTGCACAAAAGGCACTTTTGTCTGTTGTGGCTTTCGTACAAAAGTCTGTTTGTTCTTTCCGTTTTCTTTTTGTGCAGATTATGGTATACTTTCAAGCAGGACCAACGAAACCGAAACTTTGCAGGAGCAGGTAGATATGAAAGCAACCATCGTCATCCCGAATATCAACGGCAAGGGCTGGCTGAAGGATTCTATCGAGTCGGTCTATGCCCAGACCGAACAGAACTTCCGGCTCATTGTGGTGGACAACGGTTCCACCGACGAAAGCCTTGAGCAGGCCCGCAGCTATTGCAGCCGCGAAAATTTCACCCTCATCGAAAACGGCACCAATACCGGATTTTCCCATGCAGTGAATCAGGGCATCGCCCGCGCCAAGAGCGAGTTTGTGGTGCTATTCAACAACGATGCCTTTGCCGAACCCCAGTGGCTGGAAGAGCTGATCCGCACCGCTGAGACCGACCCGAAAATCTTTGCAGTGCAGAGCCTGATGATCCGCCACTTCGACCGGGAGCTGGCCGACGACGCGGGCGATTATGTCACCTGGATGGGCTTTGCCTGCAAGACCGGCGATGGCCGCCGCGCAAGCCGCTACACCCGGCAAAAGCGCATCTTCTCGGCCTGCGGCGGTGCGGCGCTCTACCGCAAGAGCATTCTGGACGAGATCGGCAATTTTGACGAGAACTTCTTTGCCTACTTTGAGGATGTGGACCTGAGCTGGCGCGCCAACAATGCAGGCTATAAAAACCTGCTCTGCCCCACCGCCAAGTGCTCCCACATCTGCGGTGCCAGCACCGGCGCGGTGAAGTACAACGCCTTCAAAAGCCAGCAGAGCGGCCGCAACAGCATCCTGCTGCCCCTCAAGAACGAACCGCTGCTGATGCTGATTTTAAACTTCATCCCGCTGGCCGTGGGCTACCTGCTCAAGTGCTACAAGTTCCACAAACAGGGCTTTGGCGAGGCATGGGACAAGGGGATGCACGAAGCCTTTGCCCTGCTGAAAAGCGGCAGGCTGGGCAAGCGGCCTTTCCGCCTGAAGGATCTGCCCAACTACATCCTGATGGAGCTGTGGATGATCTGGAACATGGTGCCGTACCTGTGGTACCGGCTGGTCATTGTACGGTTCGACCTGAAATAATTTTGATAAATCAACACCCCCGGCCTAAGACGTTTGCCGCGTCCCGGACCGGGGGTGTTGCTTATTTACTCAATAACCAATAACTGTCGCTGTCTGGTTCCAGTAACGTTTTATAAAAGAGTTCGTCAGATATTTATTGCCATTGTATGTATCATACGAAGGCATTCCATCACTGATAAGTATATTATTCCACGTTTCTTCACTACCACCAAAATATACATTGCTCAGCGATGTGCACTTATCAAATGCACAAGAGTTAATTTTCTTTACACTACTCGGAATATAAATATCCCGAAGCGAATTACAGAACTGGAATGTTTGACTACTGATTTCAGAAATATTTTCTGGAAGCGCTATTTTAACCAATGCCGTACAATGCCAAAATGCCACTTCGCGAATCGAAGACATTGACTTTGGAAGTTTAATAGTTACAAGCGCACTACAATTGTCAAATGCACCTTTTCCAAGAATTTTGACACTCTCCGGAATCGTTACATCACTTAGATTTTTGCATTCCTGGAAAGTCCAATCTTTGACTTCCGTCACACCTTTTGGAATTACGACCGATCTTAGTGAGGTACAGCAGGCAAAGGCATAACTCCCAATATCCGTAACAGAATCCGGCAGTATAATGTTTTCCAGCAATCTGCATCCATAGAAAATATAGTTTCCGAGTGTTTTCACCTCCGAAGGAAACACTATATTCTGAAGCTTTTCGCAATTCCTGAACATTTCACTTGGCAAACTGCGAATGCTGTTTTCGAATGTAACACTTCCTAAATTCTTGCAATTTCTAAATGTTGCCCCGGCAAACTCCGTTTTTCCCTTGATCGACACCTTAGATAAAGACGCATTCTCTTCAAACGCTGACGAACCAACGCTTACCAAACTCTTTGGTAAAGTCACTTCATCCAGATTTGTACCCTTAAACGCTATTGTTCCAATCTTTTTCAAGCCTTCCGGCAGAACAACACTCGTCAAATTTGTACATTGGTAAAAAGCCTGGTCACCAATACTCTGCACGCAGTTTGGGATAACAAGACTTTCTATGTCATTATTTTTATAGAGACATTGGTAGCCAATTGCACTCACTACATATCCATCGTATTTTTCCGGGATACGAAGCTCACCGGATGGCACCTTTTCGGCAGTTTTATCATAGCCTTTCAGTGTAATCGTTCCGTCCACATTTTTGCTGTACATCCACTTGATGCCATCCGTCTGTTCAGATTCCTGCGGTTCAGACGAAGTGCTTTCCGAGGAAGGCGCACTTGGTGCACTCTCCGATGTGGCCGGAGCCTCCGTACTACTGCTTGCACTGGACGGCATTGAATCAGCGGGGGCCTCCGGAACCTCACCACCGCCACTGCATCCCGTCAGAAACATTGCCGCAATGACAGCGCTGACCGACAAAGCATAGAACGTTCGAAGATGTAAACGCATAATTCCACTCCTTCACTGATTTTGTGATTCCAAAGCTTTTGGAGAAAACCATTTTCTCCTGTTTGATTTCATTATAGGCATATTGTTTTGTCAAGTCAAGTTAATCTATTAAATTATTATTCTTTCAGTTTAATCCTGTATTGTCAGTATAAGATACATACAGGAGGTCAACTTCTATGATTGACTATGCTACAATCGGCAAACGCATTCAAACCAGACGGCAGGAGCGGAACATCACGCAGGAAAAATTGGCCGAGCAGGTCGGCATTTCGGTGGTCTATCTGTCCAAAATAGAAAATGGCCGCGTATATCCCACCTTGGAAACACTCTCCAATATCTGTACCGAACTGGACACCGAATTGGCCGAGATCCTGACCAACACCGAAATCGCTCGCAAAGACTACGCCAATGACCGCGTGGTGGAATTATTCAATTCCTGCTCCATGCGTGTCAAACCCATTGCGCTGGCTCTGTTGGAGGATCTATCCAAACTATAACTGACAAGCAAAAAATCCCCGCCACGAGAGGAACATTCCTTCCATGGCGGGGACTCTGCTTTTCTATTCGGTTTTGGTGCTTACCCTGCCGCGCTCTGCGATGCGGCTTCACTGGCGGCAGCGCTGTCGGCATCGGCTGCGCTGCTCTCGGCGGCGGTGCTGTCGGCAGGCTCTGAATCGGGGGCTGCTTCCCCGGAAGCTGCTTCGCTGGCGGCAGCGGAGTCGCCCGCTGTGGCGAGGATGGCGTCCTGCACCTCGCTGTCCGCCAACGGCATCGGCTCGGCGGCAGCCGACGACGCGGTGCTCTCGGCCTTGGTCTCGCTCTCGGTCAGGCCGGTGAGATACCAGCTGCCGCTCTGGCGCTCGAACAGATAATCCATGTACTTGGTGGGCGTATCGGAGGCTGCGTTCAGGATGCTGTCATCCGCGCTCTGGGTGGGGATATAGCCCACCGTGACATGGAGCAGACCGTCCTTCTTGAACAGCCGGGTGACGGTGGCGCGGTAGGTGCCCACGCTGCCCGTGACCGGAATCTTATAGCACTGGGTGGCATCGTCAAACTCGATGGTCATATCCTCCATCTCAAAGCTGCGGTGGGTCAGCTTGAAGCTGGGGCCCACGAGCTTGGCCAGATAGGCGTCCACATCCACCGAGGGAAGCAGCAGCTGCTCGGTGTCGGGGTCGGTGTTGTAGTTGTCGAAGCCGCCCTGGGTCTCCTGGATGCTGTACACGCAGCCCCAGACCGCCGCTTCGCGCAGGGTCAGATCGTCGATGTTTTCGATGCCGTCAAAGGGAACGGGGTCGAACAGGACCAGGCCTTCGAGCTTGTCCTCATACTCCTGCCGCTGCTGGGTATCGTCGAACAGGTTTGCCACGGTGCGCACACCGGCGCGCACCACGGTCACGGCACCCACCAGCACCAGCACCGCCACCAGCAGGCCCAGTGCCTGCCGGGCGCGGCGGCGGTGGAGCCGGGCGTGTTCTTCCGGGGTCATATAGGTTTTCATATTATATTCGTCTCCTAATTGGATATCGTAGGGGCCACACTGTATTTTAGTATACCACGATTCGCCCCAAAGTGCAAAATCCGGCGCGTGGATTTTTTGTGAAAGCGCGTGTTATTCCCATGTCTTCCACACATCGGGCTGGTAGCCCACGGTGGCCTTGCGGCCATTGCGTACAATGGGCGTTAAAAACAGCTGCTGGTTCTCAAACAGCTTGTCCTCCTTCTGCCAGTCCACCAGTGCGTCCAGAAGTGCAAGGGTCTGCTTGTCCTTCGCATTGGGGTCCACCAGCTTTTCCCAGCCGCCAAGAGCGCGGGCCACGTTCTCGAACTCGCCGCGGCTCATCTCTTTTTCCTTCAGGTCGATCATCTGGAACTTGATGCCGCGCTCCTTGAAATAGCGCTGGGCCTTTTTGGTATCAAAGCACTTGCTTGTGCCAAAGATCTGAATATTCATCGTTTCATCCTCCCGGAAAGTCTCAGCCTATTGTACCATACTTGCACCGAAAAGCATAGGGATATTTCCACGCCCCGGCGGGAAAACTAGCAGCACCCCAAATTGGAAGGAGGAGCATTCCATGAAAGCATTCGTTGACCCAGACCTCTGCATCGGCTGCACCCAGTGTGCAGGGCTCTGCCCGGAGGTATTCACGATGGAGGGCACCCTGGCCGTGGCCCTTCTGGGTGAGATCCCCGCCGAGGCAGTGCCGCAGGCTGTGGACGCAGCCAACGCCTGCCCGGTAAGCGCGATCCGCATCGAGGCGTGAGGCGAAAACTCCCCCAGTCACGACTGCGCTGTGCCAGCCCCCTCAGTGAGGGGGCCTTCGCGTGGCGGTCTGCTGCAAATGCCTCCCTCTTAGAGGGAGGTGGCATCGCGCAAGCGATGACGAAGGGAGTTCTACATCAAAAATTTTCAAAAAATCCTCCGATATCCTCCGCTTTGTGCTATACTATAAGATGTGAAATTATGTTACGGAGGATCAAAGCCTATGCGTTTACTGGTCATTGACGGCAACAGCATTGCCAACCGTGCTTTTTTTGGCATCAAGCTGCTGACCACCAAGGACGGACGATACACCAACGCCATCTATGGCTTTCTGAATATCCTGCTCTCCCTGCTTAAGGAGTGCGAACCCGACGAGGTGGCTGTTGCCTTTGACCTGAAGGCTCCCACCTTCCGCCACAAAATGTACGATGGCTACAAGGCCACCCGCCATGGCATGCCCGAAGAGCTGGCCCAGCAGATGCCGGTGCTCAAGGAACTTCTGGCAGACCTCGGCTACCGGGAAGTGACGGCCGAGGGCTGGGAGGCCGACGACATCCTTGGCACGCTGGCCGCTGCCTGCGCCGCCCGGAGGGACGACTGCTTCCTTGCTACGGGAGACCGGGACAGCCTGCAGCTGGTCAGTGACACCACCACTGTGCTGCTTGCCGCCACTGTCATGGGACGCAGCAAGACGGTGACGATGGACGTGGACGCCATTCAGGAAAAATACGGCATCCAGCCCAGACAGCTCATTGAGGTGAAGAGCCTGATGGGCGACACGTCCGACAACATCCCCGGTGTGCGGGGCATCGGCGAAAAGACCGCTCTCGCGCTGGTGCAGAAGTTCGGCACACTGGAAAACGTGTATGCCAATATCGACGATAAGCTCATCAAGCCCAAACAGCGGGAACATTTGCTGGAATGCAAGGCCGATGCCGAGCTGAGCCATCTGCTGGGCACCATCCGCACCGATGCCCCCATCGACACGGCCGAGGGCGCTTACAAGGTGGGCGAGGGCAACAAGGCCGCTGCCGTGAAGCTCCTGCAGGAGTTGGAGATCCACTCCCTCATTCCCCGGTTCGGGCTGGACGGCGTCGCCCCGGCAGCCGACCCGGAGACGCTGCCCGCCGTGGAGGGCAGCGTGGACGTCCTGCCCCTGACGCCGTCCGGGCATTACCTGCTGGCCGCGCGCCCTGCAGTGACCGGCAAGCAGGGCACGAAAAACGTCGTGCTTCAGCCGGAAGCCTGGTATGCCGTGCAGGACACCACCGTCTATCCCCTGTCGGACGACGCGCTGGTCCGCCTGCTGGATGACCCCGCCGTGACGCTGGACGTCTTCGACTCCGCCCCGCTCTACGCGCTGGCCATGGCCCACGGCGGCTGGGGCAGCAGCATCGTGTGGGATGGCAAGCTTGCCGCCTACCTGCTGGATGCATCCGCTTCCAAGTATCAGGTCTCCGAGCTGCTGACAAGCTACAAGGCACAGGCCGCATTCACCTGTGAGGCCTGGCCCGATGCCGGTTCGCTGGCCGACCTCTTTGCCCGGATGAAGGCCGAGATCACCGCGCGGGACGAGGATGCGCTGTACAATGAGATCGAGTTCCCGCTGGCACAGGTGCTGGCCGATATGACCCGCACCGGCATCCTGGTGGACCGGGACGGCATTGAGGCGTTCGGCCTGCGGATGCGCAGCGAACTTTCGGAGGTGCTGGCCCGCATCCACATGGAGACCGGCAGCGCCAGCTTCAACCCCAACAGCCCCAAGCAGTTGGGCGAAATGCTGTTTGACACCATGGGCCTGCCCCACGGCAAAAAGACCCAGCGCGGCTGGTCCACGGATGCCGAAACACTGGAAAGCCTGCGGGATTACCCGCTGGTGGAGGACATTCTGCAGTACCGCGCCTACCAGAAACTGAACTCCACCTACGTGGAGGGCCTTTTGAAGGTGATCGGCGAGGATGGCCGCATCCACTCCACCTTCAACCAGACCGAGGCCCGCACCGGACGGCTCTCGTCCGATAACCCCAACCTGCAGAACATCCCCATCCGCACCGAGCTGGGCAGCCAGCTGCGCGCCTACTTTATTGCAAAGCCGGGCTGTGTGCTGGTGGATGCCGACTACAGCCAGATCGAGCTGCGCATCCTTGCCCACATTACCGGCGATGAGCACATGCAGCAGGCGTTTTTGAACGGCGAGGACATCCACCGCAGCACCGCCGCAAAAATTTACGGCATCCCGCAGGAAGAAGTCACCTCCCGGCTGCGCTCTTCTGCCAAGGCCATCAACTTTGGCATCATGTACGGCAAGGGCGCTTACAGCCTTGCCAAGGACATCGGCGTGACCGTGAAGGAGGCAGATGCCTTCCTCAAGAACTATCTGGCCGCGTTCCCCAAGGTGAGCGGCTACATGGATAAGACCATTGCCGATGCCAAGGCCGTGGGCTATGTATCCACCCTGTTCGGCCGCCGCCGTGCTCTGCCGGAGCTGGCAAGCAGCAACTTCAATGTGCGTTCCAGCGGCGAACGCATGGCCCGCAACACCCCCATTCAGGGCACTGCGGCCGACGTGATCAAGCTGGCCATGGTGCGGGTATGGAAGCGGCTGCGGGACGAAAAGATGGAAAGCCGCCTGATCCTGACCGTCCACGATGAACTGATCGTGGAAGCACCGCAGGCTGAAGCCGAAAAGGCTGCGCAGATCCTGCGGGAGGAAATGGAAGGCTGCGTGCAGTATGCCGTGCCCCTGAGCACCGATGTGCACGCAGGCAAAAACTGGCTGGAGGCCCACTAAAACATGATTATTTTGGGAATTGAATCCACCTGCGACGAGACCGCCGCAGCTCTGGTGGAGGACGGCCGGCACCTGCTGAGCAACATCATTTCCACCAGCGTAAAAGAACAGGCTCTTTACGGCGGCGTTGTGCCGGAGATCGCCAGCCGCCGCCACTGCGAATTTATCAGTGCTACGGTCAAAAAAGCCCTGCTGGATGCAGGCAAGACCATCGACGATGTGGATGCCGTGGCCGTCACCTTTGCGCCGGGCCTGATCGGTGCAGTGCTGGTGGGCGTGAATTTTGCCAAGGGTCTGGCCTACTCGGCTAATAAGCCTTTGGTGCCGGTGCACCACCTGCGCGGACACATTGCCGCACTGTACCTCACCCACCCGGAGCTGAAGCCGCCCTTCCTCTGCCTTGTGGCATCCGGCGGCCACAGCCACATCGTGGAGGTGCAGGACTACACCCATTACCACATCCTCGGTCACACGGTGGACGATGCCGCCGGTGAAGCCTTTGACAAGGTGGCCCGCACGCTGGGTCTGCCCTACCCCGGCGGCCCCAGCGTGGCCAATGCCGCCAAGACCGGCAACCCCAAGGCCTACCGCCTGCCGGTGCCCCATGTGGACGGCAAGTACAACGTAAGCTTTTCCGGCCTGAAAACCGCCGTGCTCAATGAGGTGAACAAGGCCCAGATGAAGGGCGAAGAAGTGAATGTGCCCGACCTTGCCGCCAGCTTTCAGGACCGCATTGCGGGCATTCTGGCCGAAAAGCTGCTGCTGGCCGCAGCGGACACCGGCGCAAAGCAGGTGTGTCTGGCAGGCGGCGTTGCCGCCAACGGACGGCTGCGCCAGCTGGTGAACGACGGTGCCCAGAAGCTGGGTGCAAAAGTTTATCTGCCGGAGCTGAAATTCTGCGGTGACAACGGCGCTATGATCGCCGCCCAGGGCTACTATCAGTACATCGCCGGGCACACCGCCGGGCTGGAGCTCAACGGCCTGCCCACCCTGCCCATTGACTACGAATAATACCGTCCAAAAAACGAAAAGAGAGGCGTTTCCGTCTGTGCTGTACCCAGACGAAGATGCCTCTCTTTTGTTGCATAGCGCGGAATCGCGGGGGCGTAACTTGACTGCCTGCAAAATCCTGAAAACCGTGCAGGCGAAGCAATGCAGCCCCAAAAATCGACTTCAGAAAAAAGAAAAGCACCATACTTCCTACGAAGTACAGTGCTTTTTTGGTGGAGAATACCGGGATCGAACCGGTGACCTCTTGCATGCCATGCAAGCGCTCTCCCAGCTGAGCTAATCCCCCAGATGTTTGGTTTCGTGTCTTGCGACGTGAGTTATTATACCAGCAATGGAGAGATTTGTCAACTTCTTTTTTCAAGTTTTTTTATTTTTTGTGTTTCCGGCCGAAGCGGTACTCCTGCCCTGCGCAGATGCGCTGGATATTGGCGCGGTGCATATAGATCACCATGCCGCCCATGATGGCCGCACCGGTCACGCAGACGACAAGGTCGCTCACGGCCAGCCCCTTGAGCAGACCGTAGAGGAGGGTCAGCACCGGGTAGGACGCGGCCATGACGATGCTGCCCAGCGACACCATGCCGGTGGGAATCAGGCACACCAGAAAGATAATGGCCAGAAACGGCAGCAGCACCGGCTGGATGGCCAGAATGGCACCAGCTGCCACCAGCACGCCCTTGCCGCCTTTGAAGCCAAAGTAGAGAGGCTTCAGGTGGCCGACCACGGCCAGGATGGCGGTCAGATAAACGCCGAGGTAGGGCGAAACGGCTGCGTTTTCGGGCAGGAAGCCAAACAGCCACCGGCCGATGCACACGGCCAGCACGCCCTTGAGCACATCGCCTGTCGCGGTCATGGCGGCAGCTTTCTTGCCAAAGGTGCGCAGCATGTTGGTCATGCCGGCCGCACCGCTGCCGTAGTTGCGGACGTCATCGTGGTAGAGGTACTTACTGACGAGGATGCCGGTATCCACACTGCCCAGCAGGTACGCCTGCGCCGCGGCAGCGAGGACGATCAGGATCGTCATCATCAACAGTCTGCCCCCTTACACATCTTTTGCACCGACCGAGCCGGAGCCGCGCTCGCGGATCACCAGACGGATGGGAGTGTGTTCCAGACCAAAGTTCTCGCGGATCTGGTTGATCAGATACCGCTGGTAGCTGAAATGGAACAGCTGCTTCGAATTCACAAAGGCCACGAACGTGGGCGGGCGGGTGGATGCCTGAGTCAGATAGAAGATCTTCAGGCGGCGGCCCTTGTCGCTGGGCGGCTGCATCCGGGCTGTGGCGCGGGCCAGCATCTCGTTCAGTACGCCGGTGGGCACGCGGGCACCGTTCTGGCTGTCCACATCGCGAATCAGCTGCATGAGCTTGTTCACGTTGTAGCCGGTCTGAGCCGAGATGAAGATGATAGGAGCATAGCCCATAAAGCTGAAGCACTCGGCATAATCGCGGCGCTGCAGCTCCATGGTGTTGGTCTCCTTGCCTTCCACCGCGTCCCACTTGTTGACGACGATGATGCACGCCTTGCCCTGATCGTGGGCATAACCGGCCACCTTGCTGTCCTGCTCGGTAAAACCGACGGTGGCATCCACAAGGATCAGCGCCACACGGCTGCGCTCCACAGCGGCCAGTGCGCGCACTACCATATAACGCTCCAGACCGTCGGTGATGTTGCTGCGCTTGCGCAGACCGGCGGTATCGGTAAAGATGAACTTGCCATAAGCGTTGTCCACCGGGGTGTCAATGGCATCACGGGTGGTGCCCGCCTCGTTTGCCACGATCATGCGGTTCTCGCCCAGAATGCGGTTGGTCAGGCTGGACTTGCCCACATTCGGGCGGCCGATGATGGCAACCGGGATGCGGTCCTCTTCCACCACCGTCTCGCTGAAGTCCAGATGGGCGCACACAGCGTCCAGCAGGTCGCCGGTGCCGTGGCCGTGCACGGACGAAATGGGCATCACCTCGTCAAAGCCGAGGTTGTAGAACTCGTACATCTCCATGGGGGCATCGCCCACCTTGTCGCACTTGTTCACGGCCAGAATAATGGGCTTGTGGCTGCGGCGCAGCATGTGGGCCACATCCTCGTCCGCGGCGGTCAGTCCGTCGCGCACGTCCACCACCATGATGATGCAGTCTGCAGTGTCAATGGCGATCTGGGCCTGCTCCCGCATGTGGGCCAGAATGCCCTCGGTAGCCTTGGGCTCAATACCGCCGGTGTCCACCAGCAGGAAGTCATGGCCGTTCCATTCGCAGTTGGCAAAAATGCGGTCACGGGTAATGCCCGGCGTGTCCTCCACAATGGCAAGGCGCTGACCGCACAGCTTGTTGAACAGGGTGGATTTGCCCACGTTAGGGCGGCCCACCACTGCTACGATCGGTTTGCTCATAGGGGTTCCTCCTTTCTTACAACCCTCTCAGGCACAGCTTACGCCGCGCCAGTTCCCCCGAAAGGGGGAGCTTTTATCACTTCTGCCGAAAGATGCATAAAACCTCGCCCTTCGGGAGAGGTGGCATCGCGCAGCGATGACGGAGAGGGTTTTCTTTTATGCTCTTCTTCTCCTTGCAATGTGCAGGCCGCTGCGCAGCAGGGCGCGGGCTTCGTCGCCGCCAGAGGTCGGCAGCACCTCCACCTTCACGCCAAGGCGCTGGGCCAGCTGGTCGGTGGTGATGTCGTCCAGAAAGGTGTCTTTTTCCTCCCGCAGCATCACGGCGGGCACGCCCAGCGTGCCGCTGGTCAGCTTGCCCTCGCACTGAGCAATGATATCGGTCGCCGTTACAAGCCCGGCCACACCCACATTTCCGCCGAAGAATTTGTTCTTGATGGTGTGCACCGTCACCTCGACCATGGGGTACTGGCGGTGCAGCTCAGCCATCATCTGGCGGATGAGCGGCGAAGCCATTTCGCCCGTGACCACGTCCATCTTTTTGGTGCCGTAGATGCGGTGGGGCTTTTCCAGCTCCGCCAGAAATTCCGAGGCATACAGGCGCATCATGCCCACGCCGTTTTCCAGCTGGTCGAAGTCCTCGTAGAACTCTTCCGGCGGGATGGGCCTGCCTGCCTTGAGGTACCATTCATCACTGGGATAAATGATGCGCTTGCCGTGGCGGCGCTTGCACTCATCGCCGAATTCTTCCATGATGTCGATGACTTCGGCGCTGGTCTTTGCATCATACGGTGTCTGCTTGAACAGCTTCTCGCGGTAGTCCGTCACACCGCAAGGCACCGCAGCGATGCTCTGCACCATAGGGGTCAGCTCCAAAAGGTCGGAGAGGGTACGGCGCAGCTCGTCGCCGTCGTTGATGCCGCGGCACAGCACCAGCTGACAGTTGACGGCGATGCCGCCCTCCACCAGACGGGGCAGATACTTGAGCACCTCGCCGCCGCGCTTGTTGGCCAGCATCCGCACACGGAGCTGCGGGTTCGTGGTGTGCACTGAAATGTTGATGGGCGAAATGTGCATCTTGATGATGCGGTCGATCTCGTGGTCCTGCATGTTCGTCATGGTGATATAGTTGCCGAACAAAAAGGAAAGCCGCTCGTCATCGTCTTTGAAGTAAAGGCTCTCGCGCATACCGGGGGGCAGCTGGTCGATGAAGCAGAACATGCAGTGGTTGGAGCAGGAGTGCTTCTGATCGCCCAGATAGGTCTGGAAATCGCAGCCAAAGGGACCGCGCTCCGTGCGCTGCACATCCCACTCGCGGATGCCGTCTGCCACCCTTGCTTTCAGGTGGAAGCTTTTGCTGTCGGTGTAGAAATCGTAGTCCAGACTGTCGTTCAGCTCGTTTTCGTCCACGCTCAAAAGCTCGTCACCCGGGCCAAGGCCCAGCACTTCCGCTTCGCTGCCAGGTTCCACCCGTGCGATTTTCATTGCCACCGCACCCACCTCCTTTCAGACAGAACAAGAAGGGGAAGGCAGCGCCCTCCCCTTCTGTACATAACACCATTATGCCACCAATTACGCGCAAATTAGGCCTTCTTGATGACTTCCTCGCCCTTGTAGTAACCGCAGTTGCCACATGCCTGGTGGGGGAGCTTCAGAGAGCCGCAGTTGCTGCACTTGACCAGTGCGGGGGCCTCCAGCTTCCAAACATTGCTGCGACGCTTGTCGCGGCGGGCCTTGGAAAGATGTCTCTTAGGTACTGCCATATTTTTGCACCTCCTTGATGGGTTTATCAGTTCAGCAGTGATTTAAGGATTGCGAGCCTTGTGTCTACGGGAGCTTCGGCATGCTCTGCCGGTTGGCAGGTGCATTCCGCCTTCTTTTTGCCGCACACGGGGCAAAGCCCGGCGCAGTCGGCACTGCAAAGCAGCACCGTGGGAATCTGGAACATAAACTCCTGATTGAGCCATTCATCTACATCCAGATGTCCTTTTTCGTCCAGCGGAAGGTCAAAATCCGGGTCATCCAGATCCCGTTCCTTTACCGTCCACTCCGTATCGACCGTCTCCTCCCGAATGACCGGGTCCAGACAGCGGGCGCACTCTCCGTGCACCGATGCGTTTGCCCGCAGTGTCATCCGGACCTCGTCGCCGTCCGTCTCCGCTTCAAAAACAGCGGTGACCGGCTGCGGGATCCTTGCCCCGGCATAATCATGTGCAGATAAATCACACTGAAACTCTGCATGATAGGGTTGTCTGCCGGTGGCGATAAACTTTCTCAGGTCAAATTGCATAGTACACCTCTAAAAGGCTGCTTTGTTAGTATAGCGCCAACGCAGCCCTTTGTCAACACCAAAACAGGCAGAAAACCGAAAAAATTTAAATTTCCCGGTTCTCTGCCTGTTCAAAGTGGTTCAGATCCCGATTTTCCGGAATTACAGGTACTTCTTCACATCGTGGGGCAGTGCAGCCTCGTCAGCGCTGACGGTAACAGTCACCTTCACGCTGTCGCCTGCAATGGCTGCCATCTCGTCCAGCACAACACCCAGACGGTTGATGTCATGATCCAGCACCTTCAGGATGCCGTCGATGTACAGGTCGGTGATATCGTAGTTGCTTGCCATCAGGCCGGCAACAAAGCCGTACAGCATTTCGCCGCCGGAGATCTTGTACTCGTCCAGGTCGATCAGACGTGCAGCAGGAGCGATGTCGTAGGTGAGCTTCATGCCCTTTTCAACGACGACCACGTTGCCCTTGGAGGTCTTGACCGCATCATTGATCTGGTCGATCATAGCCTTGGTCTTGCCGGAGCCCTTGGTACCAACAATCAGTTTAATCATAGTTCAGTCCTCCTGTATTTTCCACGCCTTGCGGCGGGAGATCATTTTTATTTACTTCAGCTTTGCTTCCAGCTCGGCGGTCAGGCCTTCGTAGCCCGGCTTGCCCAGCAGAGCAAACATATTCTTTTTATAGCTCTCAACGCCCGGCTGATTGAAGGGATTGACGCTGAGCAGATAACCGCTGCAGGCACATGCACGCCAGAAGAAGTAGATCAGGTAGCCCACATTGTAAGCGGTCAGGTCGTCCACCTCGATCAGCACCTCGGGCACGCCGCCGTCGGTGTGGGCGAGGATGGTACCCTCCATGGCCTTGCGGTTGACAATGCTCATGTTCTGGTTTGCCAGGAAGTTCAGGCCGTCAAAGTTGCCTTCCAGCGGGTCGATGAACAGATCCTGTGCAGGCTTCTTCACGTCCACGATGGTCTCGAACATGGTGCGGGAGCCTTCCTGAATGAACTGACCCATGGAGTGCAGATCAGTGGAGAAGATGCAACTTGCGGGGAACAGGCCCTTGTTGTCCTTGCCCTCGCTCTCGCCGAACAGCTGCTTGTACCACTCGTTCATCAGGGCGAAGTCCGGCTCGTAGCATTCCAGAATTTCAACGCTCTTGCCCTTGCGGTACAGGATGTTGCGGATGGCAGCATACTTGTAAGCGTCGTTGTCCTTGCTCAGAACGGAGAAGCGCTCCATGGAATCGGCAGCGCCCTTCATCAGGTCGTCGATGCTGATACCGGCAGCAGCAATGGGCAGCAGGCCCACAGCGCTCAGCACGGAGTAGCGGCCGCCCACGTCGTCGGGGACCACGAAGGTGGGCCAGCCCTGTGCGTCGGCCAGCTGCTTCAGGGTGCCCTTGGCACGGTCGGTGGTGGCGTAGATGCGCTTGTTGGCTTCTTCCACGCCCATCTCCTTTTCCAGCAGTTCACGCAGCACGCGGAATGCCAGAGAAGTCTCGGTGGTAGTGCCGGACTTGGAAATGACGTTGATGGAGAAGCGCTTGCCCTTGCACAGGCTGATGATGTTGTTCAGGTAGGTGGGGCTGATGCTGTTGCCACAGAAGTAGATCTTGGGGCCATTTTCCAGCTCGTTGTGGAACTGGCCCTTGACGGCCTCGATGACAGCGCGTGCGCCCAGATAGCTGCCGCCAATGCCGGCCACCACCAGCACATCGGAATCCTCGCGGATCTTTGCGGCGGCTTCCTTGATGCGGGCGAACTCTTTCTTATCATAATCACGGGGCAGATACATCCAGCCGAGGAAATCATTGCCCGGGCCATTCTTGGCTTCCAGCTGCCGGTGTGCGGCCTCCACCTGGGGGTAGATGGCCTTGTATTCCTCTTCGCTGATAAAGCTGGAGAGGTGTTTTGTGTTCAGTGCGACGCTCATTTTATTATAACCTCCAAACGATTTGCCGGGCCTTTGCCCTGCGAGGAAATATCTTGGTATAAGTGTACCGTTCCCTCCGGGCAAAGTCAAGGTCAAAATCCTTGGATTTCATACAATTTTAATAGTGTTTTTTTGGTCGTCCCGACATCTTTTGTTCAGCCCCGCCAAAGCCGATTTGCCGAAGCGAACCGCTTTTGGGCGCTGTTGTGTTTCTTTTGCGCTTCATGCGCCCAGCAGGCTCTGCCACAGCAGCTCCATTGCGCCGCCAAAGGTCAGCCGCGGCGCATCCGCAGCAGACTTCACCTCGGCCTCGGCCAGCAGCGTTTCGCCTGCATAAACTGCGGCCGTGCCCACCGTCTGCCCCCGCTCCACGGGCGCTTCCAGTGTTTCGGGCAGGGTCAGTTCGGTGCGCAGGTCGGCCCCGGCCCCCTTTTCCAGCAGCACGGTCTGGGGCAGAGCGCTGTAATCCAGCGGCACCGTCTGTTCCGTGCTTCCCTTCACAGTCAGCTCCAGCGGGCGGTTCGGCAGCTGCGGCACCGGAACAGCCGCATAGGCTGCGAACCCATAGTCCAGCAGGGCCGTCGCGGCCTGGAACCGCTCGGCGCTGGACGGCGCACCCAGGATGACCGCGATGAGGGTCAGCCCATCCCGCGTGGCGCTGGCCGAGATGCAGACTCCTGCCCCGCCGGTGGTGCCGGTCTTGAGCCCGGTGATGCCGCTGTATCGCTTGAGCAGCTTGTTCGTGTTCACAAGCTGGGTCTGGCCGTTGCGCAGGCTGTCGGTCCAGATCCCCGTATAATGCAGGATCTCCGGGCAGGTATTCAGGATATAACAGCTCAGCGCCGCCACATCCCGCGCGGTGGAAAGATGCCCTTCGGTGTCCAGCCCGCAGGCGTTCCGGAACGAGGTATTTTGCAGCCCCAGTTCGGCGGCGCGGGCGTTCATCATCTGCACAAAGCCCGGCTCGCTGCCGCCCACCAGCTCTGCCACAGCCACCGCAGCGTCGTTGGCAGAGGAAACGCAGATGGCCCGCAGCATCTCGTCCAGCGTGAACTGCTCCCCCGGCTCCAGCCAGATCTGACTGCCGCCCATGTGGTAGGCGTGTTCACTTACCGGCACCAGCGTGTCCAGCGTGAGTTTTCCATCGCGGACGGCTTCAAAGGTGAGCAGCAGGGTCATTACCTTGGTAATGGATGCAATGGGCATCTGCTGGTCGGCGTTCTTTTCATAGAGCACCCGGCCGCTCGCCGGTTCGATGAGGACGGCGGCGCGGCAGGGCAGCGACAGGCTGTCTGCCGGGGCGGCAGTCTGTGCAGCCGGGGCATCCGCCGCAGCGGCCTGTGCCGGGGCTTCCGTTTTCACCGCCCGCAATCCCGCGCCCTGCGCCGACCCGAACGCCAGCGCAAACAGCCAGAAACAGAGCACCCCCGCACAGAGCAGGGCCAGATTTTTCCGTTCCATTCCTCGTACCTCCCCGCAGTAAACTCTCTGGTTGCATTCTATGCAAAAAATTCGGGTGGGATGCTCTTTTCTCACGGGGAAAAATCTGCTATAATTAGATGGTTTCTGTTATTTGCAAATGAACTCACCCTCTCAGTCAAAGCCTGTCGGCTTTGCCAGCTCTCCCGAAGGGAGAGCCCTTGGCAGGCCGGTTTTGAAACTGCTGAACGAACAGGTTTTTTATTGGATCGAACATGTCCGGGCTCCGCGACAGAGGCCAGCATCTGCTGGCAATGAGGACAGGGCCCACTGCGTTCTGACAAATCAGGCCCATGCGAACAGCACCGATTTCCCGGTGTGCCAAAGGCTCCCACTTTGGGGGAGCTGGCGAGCGAAGCGAGACTGAGAGGGTTTTGTTCCCCATAGAAAGGATACCCCCTCATGCGAGTTTGTTTTTATACCCTTGGCTGCAAGGTCAACCTGAATGAGACCGGCGCGCTGGAACAGATGTTCCGGGGGGCCGGCTTCACCATCGTGCCGGAAGGCGAAGAGGCCGACGTCTTTGTGGTGAACAGCTGCACCGTGACCAACTTTGGCGACCAGAAAAGCCGCAAGTGGCTGCGCCGCAAAAAGCGCGAGAACCCCGGCGCGGTCACGGTGCTTACCGGCTGCTACCCGCAGGCTTTCCCCGAAGAGGCCGCGAATTTTCTGGAAGCAGACCTCGTCTGCGGCAACGGCGACCGCAAGGCCATTTTAGATAACGTTCTCAAGCTGCTGGACGGCCATGAGCGCATTGTGGCCATCACGCCCCACCAGCGCGGCGAAAAATTTGAAGAGCTGCCCGTGGAGCGGTTCGAGACCCACACCCGTGCCTTTATCAAGGTAGAGGACGGCTGCAACCGCCAGTGCGCCTACTGCGTCATCCCCCGCGCCCGCGGCCCAGTGCGCAGCCGCGACGAAGCCAGCATCCTTGCCGAGCTGCGCCAGCTGGCGGCTTCCGGCTACCGCGAGGTGGTGCTCAGTGCCATCTCCCTGCCCAGCTATGGTCTGGATACCGGCACCAACCTTGTGGAGCTGGTGGAGCACTGCGCTCAGGTGGAGGGCATCCAGCGCATCCGTCTGGGCAGTCTGGACCCGGATATGCTCACGCCGGAGTTCATCACCCGCCTTGCCGCCGTGGAAAAGCTCTGCCCGCAGTTCCACCTGAGCCTGCAGAGCGGCTGCACTGCCACCCTGCGCCGGATGCGCCGCGTTTACACTGCCGAGCAGTATGCACAGGTGGTGGACCAGCTACGCGCCGCCTACGGGGAGCGCCCGGTCAGCTTTACCACCGACTGCATCTGTGGCTTCCCCGGCGAGACGCAGGCCGATTTTGAAGAGAGCTGCGAATTCCTCAAGAAGATCGGCTTTCTCAAGGTGCATGTGTTCCCCTACTCCCGCCGCAGCGGCACCCCGGCCTACGATTTTCCGGAGCAGGTACACGAGCGGGAAAAGCAGGAGCGCAGCCGCACCATGAACGCCCTTGCCGAAGAACTCCGCCGGGACGTGCTCACGACGTATGAGGGCATGGAGGACGAGGTTCTGCTCGAAACGGCCCTCAGCGAGACGCTGTTCACCGGCTACACCCGGCTGTACATTCCGGTGGTGGTGTCCGCCCCCGGCCGCAAAAGCGGCGAGATCGTCCGCGTCCGGCTGGGCAGCTACGACGGCGAGCGCGTGCGTGCAGCACTTTGCTGAATTTCACGGTTGAATATCCTTCATCTTTGCCATTTGAGAATTCTTTAACATATTTTGGCGTTTGCTCTTTTCAGGCAGACGTCTTTGTGTTAAAATGAGGATGGAATCTTGGGGCCGGTGTGCCGATTGCAGCGGCGCAGTACCAGCAGGCCTGCAGGAGAGAAAGCCGCAGAGTGCGTTGCAAAGCCGCGCCGCTGCGGGATGTTTTGTATCTGTACAAGGAGAGTTTGGAATGAGTTTCAGAGGAATCAATACCACGGTCATCCAGATCCGCCGTCAGGTGTTCACCGAGGTGGCACGCATGGCTTACGCCAACGTCAAGGGCGAGCAGGCCAACCACCTGATGCGCAAGATTCCCTACACCATCATCCCCGGCGAGGAGGGCAAGCTGCGCAAGGACATCTTCCTGGAGCGCGCCATCGTTGAGGAGCGCGTGCGTCTGGCCATGGGCCTGCCCACCCGCCGCATGGACGAGCACAACAGCGTCGTCTCCGGTCTGGAGGATGCATCCATCGCCGATAAGTATTATGATCCCCCGCTGGTGAACGTGATCAAGTTTGCCTGCAACCGCTGCCCGGAAAAGCTGGTCAAGGTCTCCGACCTGTGTCAGGGCTGCCTTGCCCACCCCTGTATGGAAGTGTGCCCCAAGAAGGCCATCACATGGGAGAGCGGCCGTTCCATCATCGATCAGGACAAGTGCATCAAGTGCGGCCGCTGCGTCGGCGTGTGCCCCTACAACGCCATCGTCAAGACCGAGCGTCCCTGCGCTGCAGCCTGCGGCATGGGTGCCATCCACTCCGATGAGCTGGGCCGTGCCGAGATCGATTACAGCAAGTGCGTTTCCTGCGGCCAGTGTCTGGTCAACTGCCCCTTCGGTGCCATTGCCGACAAGGGCCAGATCTATCAGCTGATCCAGGGCTTCAACCGCGGCGACCGCATCTATGCGCTGGTAGCTCCCGCCTTCATCAACCAGTTCCCGGGTCTGGCTTCCACCGGCAAGCTCAAGGCCGCCCTGAAGGCCGTCGGCTTCTACGATGTGGTGGAGGTTGCCATTGGTGCCGACCTGTGCACCGTGGACGAAGCACACGACTTCCTGGAGGAAGTGCCCGGGAAGCTCAACTTCATGGCAACTTCCTGCTGCCCGGCATGGAGCATGATGGCAAAGACCGCTTTCCCGGATCTTGCCAAGAATATCTCCATGACCATGACCCCCATGGTGTTCACCGCCCGCATGATGAAGCAGAAGGACCCCGAGGCCCGTATGTGCTTCATTGGACCCTGCGCCGCAAAGAAGCTGGAAGCTTCCCGCCGCACCGTCCGCTCCGATGTGGACTTCGTGCTCACCTTTGAAGAGCTGGCCGGTATCATCGAGGCCAAGGATGTGGACACCAGCCTGCTGGAAGTGGACGAGGCCGAAGCTCTGCACGCTGCATCCGCAGCAGGCCGTGGCTTTGCACAGTCCGGCGGCGTTGCCAAGGCTGTTGCCGATAAGATCAAGGAATGGCACCCGGATATGGATGTCAAGATCGCATCCGCACAGGGCCTTGCCGAGTGCAAGAAGCTGCTCATGCTGGCCAAGGCCGGCAAGTACAACGGCTACCTGCTGGAAGGCATGGGCTGCCCGGGCGGCTGCATCGGCGGCGCAGGCACCATTGCCGACCCTGCACGCACGGCCATCCAGCTGAACAAGTACGTCAAGGAAGCTCCCTTCGCCGACCCGGAGCAGAGCCCCTTTATGAGCGAGATCCATGTGCTGAAGGACGACCCCGACTTTGAACTTTAAGCATTAACCTCTCCGTCATCGCTGCGCGATGCCAAAGGCTCTCCTGCCAGGAGAACTGTCGAGCGCATGCGAGACGGAGAAGTCGTGCAGAGCAGCCGCTTATCGTGACCGATAGGCGGTTGTTTTGTTTGGGTTGACATTTTGCTTCGTCTATGATATTTTAGCGGTGACAAACCGGTGGAAAATTTTTTTGTGCCGGTCCATGGGCCGCCTCTGCGGCGAAAGAAAGGCGATTTGTAGTATGACGACATTCCTGAAACGTTCCGGCGCAGCGCTGCTCTCGCTGGTGCTGCTGTGTGTACTGGCCATAGGTGCCGGTGCTGCGTCCAGCCAGACGGTGGGCGTCAAATTCTGGAAAGAAAGATCCGATAAGGAATCCATGGCCAACACCGGCATCGACGCCGACCGCACCGCCACCCTCACCCGCCAGTCCAACGGCACCTACACGCTCACCCTGCCCATCCAGCAGGTAAGCAAGATGGGTGTCACCGGCTGTCTGTCCGGCCTGACCATTGGTGATGTGACCTACGACGGCACCCTGACCGGCGACTTTGAAAAGAGCACCGCCTCCCTCACCATCAAGAACATGCCCGCCTCGGTGCTGACCGGCAGCGATGTGAACAAGGCACTCACCGTTACCTGCAACATTCAGATGGATCTGAGCGTGCTGGGCGAGATCAACACCTCGGCCCGCATGTGCATCTGGAACAAAAAGTGACCGTCTGCCCGACCCAAAAGGTGCTGCCGCACATCGAACCGTGCGGCAGCGCCTTTTTTGTTGTTACAGGTCCATCTTCCGTTCCACAAAGCCGCTGACCATCTCATCCAGCTGGGTCACAGCGTGTTCTGCGCCTTTGGCCAGCTTGCGGGCGGTCCGCTTGACCTGACGCGGGTTCTGGTTCATGGCCACGACGCTGGCGGCTCCCAGCGCCGCACCTGCCGCCATGCCCAGCAGCAGGCCGCTGCCTGCGCTCTGTCGGTGTTCATTTCTCATAAAAATTTCTCCTTTCGTTCCCTGCATTTTTGGCCGCTGAGGGTAGTATTTCCGTCAAAAGAACACACTATACGCTTTTTTTGTCCCGCAAAATGTGGTATACTGTATCATACGCTGATACACCGGGTTTGATACAGGCCCGCTTGATGGCGCGAAGGAGGCCACATTTTTGTTGAAACCAACTGAACCCAAAAAAGTCCTTTGCATCCACGATCTTTCCGGCATGGGCCGCTGCAGCCTTGCAGTGATCCTGCCGGTGCTGTCGGTCATGGGCGTGCAGCCGGTGGCCCTGCCCACGGTGGTGCTTTCCACCCACACCGGGGGCTTCGGCACCCCGGCCCGGATGGACGGTGCCGCCTACGGCATGGCTGCGCTGGAGCATTACCACGACCTGGGGCTGGACTTTGCGTGCATCTATACCGGCTATCTGGGCGGTGAGGATCAGGTGGCACTGGCCGAAAAAGCCTTTGCCCTCTGGCCTGCGGCCCGCAAGATCGTGGACCCTGTGATGGGCGACAACGGCCATGCTTATTCCACCGTGACCCCGGCCTTCATCGACCGGATGCGGGAGCTGGCCCGCCGGGCAGACCTCATCCTGCCCAACGCCACCGAGGCTGCACTGCTGCTGCAAAAGGATGCCGCAGCCGGGCCGCTGGACGACGCCGCAGCCCAGGCGCTGGCCGATGAACTGGCCGCACTGGCCCCCAATGCCGTCGTCACCGGGCTGCCCATGGGCAAATACATCGGCTGTGCCGGTTCCGGCCGGGACCGCTTCGTCATCCGGAAGCTGCACATCAGCCGCAGCTTTCCCGGCACCGGCGACCTGTACGGTGCGGTGCTCATCGGCTCGCTGCTGCAGGGCAACGCCCTGAGTGCCGCCGCCGACAACGCTGCCGAGTTCGTCTCACTGGCCATCCAGAAGACCCCTGCCGACCAGGACACCCGCTTCGGCGTCTGGTTCGAGCCGCTGCTGCCCGGCTCTGCCCGCAGCGCGAGTTCTGAGGAGGCCGGACGATGAACGAAAAGCCAACCTTGAACATCGTTCTGGTGGAGCCGCGCATCCCGCAGAACACCGGCAATGTGGCCCGCACCTGTGCCTGCACGGCCTGTCGGCTGCATCTGGTAGGCCCCATGGGCTTTGCCATCGATGATAAAAAGCTCAAGCATGCGGGTCTGGATTACTGGCACTACCTCGACATCAGCTATTACGACAGTCTGGACGAGTTCTTTGCCAAAAACAGCGGCCCCTATTACTATTTTACCACCAAGGCACCGCAGCGCTACACCGATGTGAGCTACCCGGACGGTGCATACCTCGTGTTCGGACGCGAAGATGCCGGCCTGCCCGAAGCCTTGCTTGCCGCCAATCAGGAGCACTGCATCCGAATGCCCATGCGCGACACCTGCCGCAGCCTGAACCTTTCCAACAGCGTGGCCGTGGGCGTGTATGAAGTGCTGCGCCAGTGGGACTTTCCGGAGCTTTTGGACCACGGACACTTACGAGACTACGAATGGAAATGAGGGACATTATGAGCAAGATCGCGATCCTGACCGATTCCTCCTGCGATATCCCGCAGGAGATGGCCGAAAAATACGGCATCGACATCATGAGCTTCCACATCCTGCTGGACAATGTGGACTACGTGGAGCGTGAAAGCTGCACCAACACCGAATTTTACGATAAGATGCGTGCCGCTAAGGGCGTGCCCTCCACTGCCGCCATCACCCCCATCCAGTTCTGCGAAAAATACTGCCAGTACGTGGACGAAGGCTATACGGATGTCATTCATGTACCCATCAACAAATCCGGCTCTTCCACCTACAATAACGCCCTCATGGCACAGGGGATGCTGCGGGAAGAGCGCCCGGAGCACCACTTGAAGATCCATCTGCTGGACCCCCACACCTATTCCATGGTGTTCGGTTGGTATCTGTGCGAAATGGCCCGCAAGCTGAAGAACGGTGCAGAGATCAGCCATGTGATCCGGGAGTTTGAAAAGCAGATGGACTGCATGGAGATCGTTCTGGGCCCCTACAGCCTGAAGCAGATGAAAAAGAGCGGACGCATCTCTGCCGCTGCTGCTGTTATGGGCGAGCTGATGGGCATTCGTCCCATCATCACCCTGATCGACGGCAAGACCAAGGTGGAAGCCAAGGTACGCGGCGATGACAAGGTGGTGCCCGCCATGGTGGAGTTGTGCAAACAGCGCAGCGAAGGCGTGGAGAACTTTGATTATATGATCGGCCACACCAACATCCCCCAGAAGGACGACCTCATCCGGGCCTGCCGCAAAGCCTTCGGCAAAGACCCGCTCATCGTCTTCCCGCTGGGCGGTGTCGTTTCCGCCAACACCGGCCCCGACACCATCGCGCTGGTCTACGTTGGCCACCCCAGAGGCTGATGTTCCCCCGAAGCTGCCGCATCCCGGCAGCTTCTTTTTTGCACTTCCGGCAGAAAGGTGCAGGCTTGCCGCTGATTTTCCGCATTTTCCGTTGCAATCCGTCCCAATTTATGCTATACTGCATTTCGTTGCGCGTCCCTGCGCACGGTATCCTTAAAGAGCAACTTAGGATTTTAGGCTCCCCGGCGTGTCTCGAACCATGCCGGGCCAAACCCACAGGGGCTGGCGGTCCCCGGATGGTCAAAATTCCATCCGCCGGAGTATTGTATTATGAATCAGAATTCGTCTGTCCGCAAGCTGGCCCGCTGCGCTGTGGTCGCAGCCATTTATGTTGTTCTCTGCATGGCTCTGCAGCCGCTCTCCTATGGTGCGGTACAGGTGCGTGTGGCTGAGGCGCTCTGCCTGCTGCCGGTGTTCGGTGCCGAGTACATTGCCGGTGTGGTACTGGGCTGCTTTTTGGCAAACCTGCTGGGCTCCACCATCGTGGATGTCATCTTTGGCACCCTTGCCACCCTGCTGGCCTGCCTTGTCACCTACAAGCTGCGCAATGTGCGCATCAAGGGTCTGGCTGTGGCGGCTTCCCTGCCGCCGGTGCTGTTCAATGCCGTGATCATCGGCATTGAGATCGCCGTCCTCTTCCCCGATCCGTCTTCTTCGGCCCCGCTGTGGCTGGCCTGCATCACCAACGGCATCTCCGTAGGTATCGGCGAGCTCATCAGCTGCACCGTTCTGGGTGTGCTGCTGGTGAAGATCATCGAGACCAAAGCCGCCCTGCGCAAGGTCTTCGTCTCCGAATAAGCGAAAAAAGCATCCGCCTGCTGATCGAGCAGCAGGCCCGGCATTGCTTCTAAAAAGGCTTCGTTTTGTTGCTCGGCCTTTACCAAAAAGAACCCCATGTCTCCACCGGATGGTGTTGGCATGGGGTTCTTTTTGTATTGGGGGTGTTTTTTGATTGAAAGTATGCTATACTCAGTTCAACAAATCGGAATTTATATATAAAAGGAGAATATTGATGAAACTGTTTTTATGTTCGCACTTTTCAAGTGTAGGAAGTCTGATAAAGGAAGAAATTGAAAATAAAAAAGTCGCATTTATTCCAACAGCTTCGCTGCGTGAAGGCTACACCGGTTATGTCGGCTCGGCTCGAAAATTATTCAAAAAGTTGGGAGCAATCGTAACTGAAATTGATATTTCAACGGAGGCTTATTCAACGATACAGTCTGTTTTTGAAGATGCGGATGTGATATATTTTACCGGCGGAAATTCTTTTTTCCTTATAGACCAGCTCCGTAAAACGGGAACGGATGAGCTGTTGAAGAAAGAATTGGCAAAGGGAAAACTTATGATTGGTGAATCGGCAGGTGCGATTATATGCGCTCCAAGCATCCAATATATCGAGCAAATGGATGAAAAGCCGGAGGACTACTCACAAGAAGATGATGCAGGGCTTGATTTGATTGATTTCTATGTTCTTCCGCATTATCTTACAGCACCATTTAAGAAAGTTACCGAGAAAATAATGACTGAGTTTTCGGATTTGAATCTATGCCCAATTAACAACCGTCAGGGAATTGTAATTGATGGTGAAGGTTCAAAGGTTATTTGCAAAGACTAATTTGAAAATTCCAGTTTGCCGCACTCGCTCACAAAAAGAATTTAGCGCAACATGCTCCAATAAGAAAACCAGAGTTGTTTGGCAGGTCTGCCTTGCAACTCTGGTTTTTGTTTTTTGTGTGATAATGAGTTATTTGTTCTCGCTCAGCCAGCGCAGGGCGAACCAGCTGTAGGCCGCGCTGCCCTCATAGAGGATGCTGTCATCGAACTTGACCTTCGGATGGTGCTGGCCGTAAACATAGCCCTCCTTGGCGTTGCCTGCGGAGAGAAACATGCTCACGGTAGGCACTTCATGACTGACAAAGGCAAAGTCCTCGCTGCCGCCGCCGGGCTTGCCGCCGGTGAGCTTGGACATATCCATTGCGCCCTGACCCACAAGCTCGGTCATATAGGTCATTGCGTTTCCGGCGAGGGCGTGGTCCACCACCATGCAGGGGCAGTGGTCGCTGAACTCCACATCAGCAGTGCAGCGATAGGCTGCCGCCACGCCCTGCGCGATCTCGGTCATGCGCTGGTGGATCAGCTCACCGACCTTGTTTTCGGGGTCGATGGTGCGGATGGTGCCCCACATCTCCGCCGTGTCGGGGATGACGTTGGAGGCGGCACCTGCCTGAAAGCGGCCGGTCGTAAAGACGCCGAAGCTGTGCGGGTCCAGCTCACGGCTGTTGATCTCCTGCAGGGCAATGTGGATGTGGGCCGCTGCGGTGATGGGGTCGATGCAGGCGTTGGGCATGGAGCCATGGCCGCCCTTGCCGTGTACGGTGATGTGGTACTGCTCACAGCTTGCCATGGTGATGCCGCCGCCCGGCACCAGCACGGTGCCCACGGGCAGAGGCATCCCGGCCAGAACATGGAACATGACCGCGGCGTCCACCTTCGGGTTTTCCAGCAGGCCGTTTTTCAGCATGTCCAGCGAACCCTGAAAGATCTCCTCTGCAGGCTGGAATTCCAGCTTGATGGTGCCCTCGATCTCGTCCTCGTGTTCTTTGAGCAGCTTTGCCGCACCCAGCATCATGGCGGTGTGCATATCGTGGCCGCAGCCGTGCATCTTGCCCGGCACCTCGGAAGCAAATTCTTCGCCGGATTCCTCCTGAAGGGGCAAAGCATCCATGTCACCGCGCAGCAGGATGGTCTTGCCGGGGCGCTTGCCGCCCGCTAGCGCGAGTACGCCGCACTTGCCGCAGTCCTGCGGGGTGTAGCCCATCTCGGTCAGGGCTTTTTTGACCAGCGCTTTTGTCTCGGGCAGGTCAAAGCCTACCTCCGGGTGGCGGTGCAGGGTGCGCCGCCAGTTTTGCAGCTGGGGTTCCAGCACGGCGGCTTCTGCCATCAGTTCCTTCGGGTCCATCATTTCAAATCAGCTCCCTTTTTTATCTTGTGTGCACAGCCTGTTGAATGGAATTTTCCACAAAGCTGTTCAGGCTCATGTTGTGTGCCGCAGCAAAGATCACGGCTTGCTTGTGCAGCTCCGGCGAGATGCGGACATTGAAGCTGCCCTTATACGCCCGCTCCGGTTCCTTGTGGGTCTCTTCGCACAGAGTCAGGTAATCATCGACGGCATTGTGGAAATCGCAGACCAGCTCCGCCGCCGTGGTCCCCTCATAGGAGAGCAGCGCACGGATGCCCATGACTTTTCCGTAAAAGAGGCCGTCTTCTTCCGAGAATTCCACGCTTCCCACATAGCCTTTGTATTCCATCGTGTTATTCATAGAAGTCCCTCCTGTTCCAAAATCTGGATGAGCTGCTTCACCTGATATTCCAGCAGCTCTTTTCTGGGGTGGGGTCGGTGCATCATGATGGGCGGATGTTCCTCAGATACGAACATAATCCGGGACCCGCTGGTTCGGCCTTTGTTGGAGCGCTCATAGGCGAAATACCGCAGCAGGCTTTCCGCATCATCAAATGTGAAGGTCTTCGGTTTCGATTTCAGGCGTTCGATCAGCTTTTCCTTCTGACCCATTGTACACTCACTCCCTGCTTATAGTATACCACGATCGGAGAGAATTGCAACTAAAAACAGTCGCGATTTTCTTTTACAGTTCACTGCTCCCCGCCGTCGGAACCATTGGGGTGGTACTTGGCGCAGGTGCACTTTTTCCACTTCAGGCCGCTGCCGCAGGGGCAGGGGTCGTTGCGGCCAATTTTGATGACACGCACAGGCTGGCCGTGGGGTGCACCCTTGGCACCGGGTGCACCGTTGCCGGGCACAAAGCCTTCGCCGGTGGGCTTTGCCACCTGCTCACGCTTGGGGGCAGCACCGGCCTGACGGATCTCGATGGTCAGCAGCATCTTCACACTGGACTCACGGATGGAATCCACCATCTGGTCGAACATGTCAAAGCCCTCGATGCGGTACTCCACAACGGGGTCCTTCTGGCCGTAGCCGCGCAGCGCAATGCCCTGACGCAGCTGGTCCATGTTGTCGATGTGGTCCATCCACATGCGGTCCACGCACTTGAGCAGGCAGATGCGCTCCAGCTCACGCATCAGCTGCGGGCCGTAGCGCTGTTCCTTGTCGTTCAGGATGTCCATCCCGCGGTCGTACAGCAGATCGGCGATGCCCTGGACCGAGAGGCTGTCGTAATCTGCCACAGTATAGTGGAAGTCGGCGTCGGTGGTCAGCCAGCCCAGATAGTGGCGGCGCAGGGCACCAAAGTCCCAGTCGTCCTTCACATCACCGGCCAGGAACTGGTCGCAGCTGGAATCGATGTTCTCGCGCAGCATCTTGTGCATTTCGGTGCTGATATCCTCGCCATCCAGCACCTTGCGGCGCTGACCATAGATGATCTCGCGCTGCTGGTTCATCACGTCGTCGTACTTCAGCACGTTCTTGCGGATCTCGAAGTTGCGACCTTCCAGCTTTTTCTGGGCGCTTTCCAGCGTGTTGGTGATCATGCGGTTCTCGATGGGAGTGTCCTCATCGATCTTGAGGGTATCCATCAGGCTGGAGACGCGGTCGCCGCCGAACAGGCGCATCAGGTCATCTTCCAAGCTCAGGTAGAAGCGGGAAGCACCCGGGTCGCCCTGACGGCCGGCACGGCCGCGCAGCTGGTTGTCGATGCGGCGGCTCTCGTGGCGTTCGGTGCCGATGATGAACAGGCCGCCTGCAGCGCGCACCTGCTCAGCTTCGGCATCGATCTGGGGCTTGCACTGGGCGTACAGATCATCGAAGCGCTTGCGGGCAGCAAGGATGTTGGCATCCTCGGTATCGCCGTGGCCGTTGGCTTCGGTCAGCAGCATTTCCACTGCAGCCGGGTCGGCATCCTCGGGCTTTTCCGGGTTCAGCAGGTTTTCACAGAAGTGTTCCTTGCGCATCTGGGCCTTGGCCATGAACTCGGCGTTGCCGCCCAGCATGATATCGGTACCACGGCCTGCCATGTTGGTGGCAATGGTAATGGCACCCTTTTTGCCGGCCTGCGCCACGATCTCGGCTTCACGCTCGTGGTTCTTTGCGTTCAGCACGTTGAAGTCGCGGGTGTATTTCTGCAGCATCTTGGCAAGGGTCTCACTCTTTTCCACGCTGACCGTACCCACCAGCACGGGCTGGCCCTTCTGGTGGCATTCCAGCACCTGCTGGATAACGGCATTGTATTTGCCGTTGACCGTCTTGTAGATGGCATCCGGATAATCGATGCGCTGACGGGGGCGGTTGGTGGGCACCGTAACGATGTTCAGGCCGTAGATCTCGGTGAACTCGGTGGCTTCTGTCTTGGCGGTACCGGTCATACCGGACAGCTTTTTGTACATGCGGAAGTAGTTCTGGAAGGTGATGGTAGCCAGCGTTTTACTCTCGGCGGCGATCTTCACGCCCTCCTTGGCTTCGATGGCCTGATGCAGGCCTTCGTTGTAGCGGCGGCCGATCATCAGACGGCCGGTGAATTCGTCCACGATGATGACCTGACCATCCTTGACCACGTAATCGATGTCCCGCTGCATCACGCCGTAAGCCTTGATGGCCTGATCGATGTGATGGGCAAGGGTCATGTTCTCGGCGGCGGCAAGGTTTTCGACCTTGAAGTAGGCTTCCGCTTTCTTGATGCCGCTGGCAGTCAGGGTACAGGTCTTGTGCTTTTCGTCCACGACGTAATCACCGTCGGTCTGCTCGTCGGTAGAGACTTTATCCTCCAGCTCTACCACCACGCTCTTGCGCAGGGTGCGCACAAAGCGGTCCACCTGTGTGTACAGGCTGGAAGAATCCTCGCCGCGGCCGGAAATGATCAGGGGCGTGCGGGCTTCATCGATCAGGATGGAGTCCACTTCATCGACGATGGCATAGGCGTGGCCGCGCTGCACCATGTTGGCCTTATAGGTCACCATGTTGTCGCGCAGGTAGTCGAAGCCGAACTCGTTGTTGGTACCGTAGGTGATGTCGGCAGCATAGGCGGCGCGGCGTGCATCGCCGTCCATGCCCTGTGCGATCAGGCCGACAGAAAGGCCCAGCCAGCGGTAGAGCTTGCCCATCCACTCGCTGTCGCGCTTGGCAAGGTAATCGTTGACGGTGACAACATGCACGCCCTCACCGGTTAGGGCATTCAGGTAGGCGGGCAGGGTAGCCACAAGAGTCTTGCCTTCACCGGTCTGCATCTCGGAAATATCGCCGCGGTGCAGGGCAATGCCGCCGATGACCTGCACAGGGAAGTGCTTCATGCCCAGCACGCGCCATGCGGCCTCGCGGCAGACGGCAAAGGCATCGGGCAGGATATCGTCCAGCGTCTCGCCGCCGGCCAGACGCGCCTTCAGTGCGGGGGTCTGGGCCTGCAGGTCGGCATCGGACAGTGCCTGGTATTTGGGTTCCAGGGCCAGCACCTTTTTGGTGATCGGGTTGATCTTTTTCAGCTCCCGGTCCGAGAAGGTACCGAAGATCTTTTCAGCTAGGGACATTCTTACACCTCATCTATTGAAATCTGGGCGGAGACCGCCCGGCAGGGGGAGTTCATCATACAGTTATATGATACACCAAAGCAGAAAACCCGTCAAACCCACAGGCTCCGTTTTGGGCCATTTTCCAATGAATTTTCTGTAAAATCAACAAAAAGGCCGCTGAAAACTCCCTTCGTCATCGCTGGCGCGATGCCACCTTCCTCAACGAGGGAGGCTTTCACAGCGTTCCGGCACGTCAAGGCTCCCTCTTGGAGGGAACTGGCACGGCGAATCCGTGACTGAAGGAGTATCCAGCAGCCTTTTATTACAACAGCACAGCCCCCGAATGCGGCAGGCCGTCGGCCCAGAGGGAACGCAGGCGCTGGGGCAGCGCGTAGAAGTTGCCGCCCGTGTACACCCATGCCCCGGCGGTGCAGAGCGCGGCCAGCACAGCCAGCACCAGCAGAACCACCAGCACCCGCCGGGCGCGGCGAGGCCTGCGGGCAGGCGGGGCCGCCTCCGGCTGGGCCGTCCGGGCGGCCTTGCGGGCGGGCAGAAAGCCGGTGCCTGCGGCCTGCGGCAGGTCACAGGCTGCGCGGCGGATCATGTCCAGCAGCCAGAGGGCAGGCCTGTCCGCCAGCGGGACCGTGCGCAGCCAGCAGCCTTTTTTGCAGCTGAGCACCAGTACACAGTCCCCTTCCCGCTCGGCGCACCCGGCGGCAAGGTCACAGCCCACCACCCGGCGGGCCGCCTGCGCTTTTGCCAGCGCACGGCGCACCGGGTCGGTGGTGTCGGCAGGCAGGTGCGCCGCCGCCTGCTGCTCGATTTTTGCGCCGGTCTTGGGGTGGGCATAGCTCAGCGCCCCAAAGTCAAAGACCCGTTCCGCCCCGGCGATGGTCTCCAGCCGGGCCTCCAGAAGGGTCCCGGCGGCAGCATCCGAACAGATGAGGAGTCGGTCGTGCCGTTCCAGTTCCTGCACGGCGGCCTCGGCCAGCGTAGTCTCCCCGGCCCCGTACAGGTCGGCGGAAAACTTCTCCCGCAGCGCCTGCGCGGCCTTTTTCAGGCCCGCCGGGTTCTGGGCCGAAAGCGCCACCAGAGTCTCTGCGCCCCGGCTCTTCCAGCGTGCCTCCGCCTTCCACTGGGGCGAAAACCCGCCCGCAGCCTCTTTCACGGCGGCGTCCGGCACTCCGAACAGCCGCAGCACACATTCGGCCTTCTTTTCTTCTGTCAATGCTGCTCACCCCTGCGTGTGTTATTCGCTCAAGAATGCCGCGTCCAGCGCATCGAGCACGGCCGTGTCGTGCTGCTGGGCTGCGGTCAGGGGCTTTGTGCCTGCGGGGGTCCTGCCCTGAGCCAGACGCAGCGCCAGTTCCAGTGCCGCCTGTGCCGCGCGGGCACGCACCAGCGCACGGTCGGGGCGGGAGACGAAGAGCTTTTTTACATAGACGGTCTCACCGCAGGCCGCACCCAGATACACCGTGCCCACCGGGCGGACGGCATCGCCGCCGTTGGGGCCTGCTACGCCGGTCACGCTGACGGCGATGTCCGAGCCGGACGCCTTCGCCGCGCCCAGTGCCATCTGTGCTGCCACCGGTGCGGACACCACATTGTATCGCGCGATGACGTCCGGGTCCACGCCGACGAGCTTCGCCTTGGCCTGCTCCCAGTAGGTAACAAAGCCGAAGCCGAACACCTCGCTGGAGCCTGACACTGCGGTGATACGCTCTGCGATCATGCCGCCTGTGCAGCTTTCTGCCGTGGCAATGGTGAGCCCCTTTTTCTTCAGGGTGTGCACCAGAGTCTCTTCCAGACCGGTCACATCCTCATCATACACCGCATCACCCAGCAGATCATAGAACTTTGTGGCGTATGCGCGGCACATTTTTTCGGCTGAACTGTCGGTTTCTGCCCGGGCAGTAATGCGGATCTCGCACTCGCCGGTCTTGCAGTAGATGGCGGCGGTGGGATTTGTGTTTTCCAGCAGATGCCGCACACGGTATTCGATATCGCTTTCGCCGCCCAGCACCCGCAGCGTGATGGAATGCAGGGTGCAGTTCTGGCGGGCCAGCAGCAGCGGGCGGATGCTCTCCGTCCACATCGCCTTCATCTCGCTGGGGACGCCCGGCATCAGAACGGCGCAGCGGCCGTCCTGCTCGAACCAGGCGCCGGGGGCGGTACCGTGGTGGTTGACGATCTTCCGCCCGTGCACCGGCACCATGGCCTGCTTGCGGTTGTTTGGGGTCGTCTCGCGGCCGGAACGGGCAAAATAGCCTGTGATCTTCGCCCACTCTTCTTCGTCAAAGGCCAACGTATCGCCGTAGCAGGCCGCCACGGTCTCCTTGGTCAGGTCATCCGCCGTGGGGCCAAGGCCGCCGGTGAACACCAGCAGGTCGCACCGCTGCTTTGCCTCGTTGACGAAATCTGCCAAACGGCCGTGGTTGTCGCCAATGGTGCTCTCGCGCTGGACGGTGATGCCCAGAGCCGCCAGCTCCCGGCTGAGGTACTGGGCGTTGGTGTTCAAAATGTTGCCGAGCAGCAGCTCGGTGCCCACACTGATGATCTCTGCTGTCATGGCTTTCACCCCTCAAATTCGACCTGATCGGTGATACGGATGCGGATGCGCTCGGCGCTCTCTGCTGCTTCGGCTTCCAGCGCGGCAAGGCCGGGCATGGCGGCTTCGGCTTCCAGAATTTCGGCCAGCTCCGGGCGGATCTTCGGGTGCGGCGGGGTGAAGATGGTGCAGCAGTCCTCGTAGGGCAGGATGCTGGTCTCAAAGGTGTTGATGTGGCGTGCCGTCTCCACGATCTCGGTCTTGTCCATGCCGATGAGCGGGCGCAGGATGGGCAGATCCTGCGCAGCATCGGTGCACTGCAGGGCCTTGACGGTCTGGCTGGCTACCTGAGCCAGACTCTCGCCGGTAACAAGGGCTTCGCAGCCCTGCTTTTTGGCAATGACGTTAGCAATGCGCATCATGCTGCGGCGCATCAGCACCGTGAACAGCACATCCGGAGCATTATCCCGGATGTACTCCTGCGGCTTGGTGTAGGGCACGACGAACAGATTGGAACTGCCCGTATAGATGCTGGTGAGCTGCGCCAGAGCCTTCACCTTGAGCTTTGCACGCTCCGAAGTGTACGGCGGAGACGCAAAGTGGATGTGGTCCAGTGCCAGACCGCGCTTTGCCATGCGGTAAGCTGCCACGGGACTGTCGATGCCGCCAGACAGCATGTTCAATGCACGGCCGCTGGTGCCCACGGGCAGACCGCCCTCACCGGGTACTTTCGGGCCGTGAATATACGCGCCGTAATCGCGAATTTCCACGATGACCTTGAAATCCGGGTTATGCACATCCACCTTGAGGTAGTTGTGTTTGCCCAGCAGATAGGCACCCAGCTCCCGCATCAATTCAGGGCTGGTCATGGGGTAGGTCTTGTCGGAGCGGCGGGCTTCCACCTTGAAGGTACGGATGCCGTGCAGGCTGGCGCCGAGGTAATCCTCAGCGGTCTGGCAGATGGTGTCAAAGTCCTTGTCGCAGACCACGGCGCGGCTGAGCGCCGCAAGGCCGAACACCTTGCTCACCCGGTCAAAGGCGAGGTCCATATCCACGTCCTCTTCCTCAGGCTCCATGTAAAAGGTGGACTGGGTGCAGTAGACCTTGAACTTGCCCACGGTCTTGAGCCGGTAGCGCAGAATTTTCATCATCGCCGACTCGAACTGGTTGCGGTTGAGGCCTTTCAGGGACATCTCACCCTGATAGCCCATAATGATCTCTCTCATATATTATCTCCTTATTCTCTGCAAATGCTTCATGCCATCCTCAAAGCGGTTGAGGAAAGCATCCACATCCTCCGGGGTGTTGTCGCCGCAGAAGGACACGCGGATGGCCGTGTCGATGGCAAGCGGGTCTTTGCCCATGGCCGCCAGCGTATGGCTGGGCTGGCCGCGGCCGCAGGCACTTGCCGAGGAAACATACACCTGTGCTTCGGCCAGCCATGCCAGCATGGTCTCGCTCTTGATGCACATCTCACTGAAGTTCAGCACCTCGGGCACGGCGTTTTCCGGGCTGTTGATCTCCACTTCGGGGAAAGCTTTCAGCCCCTCGCGCAGCTGCTGGTTCAGGGCGCGGACGGCGGTGTCCCGGCTCTTCATGTTCTTCGAAAGGCGGCTGACCGCAGCGGCCAGCCCCACCGCGTAGGGCAGGTTCTCGGTGCCGGGGCGCAGGCCGCGCTCCTGCTCACCGCCCAGATAGGGCGGCCGGAACGCCTGTGCCAGACTGTCGCTGAGGTAGAGCGCCCCCACGCCCTTGGGAGCGTGGATCTTGTGGCCGCTCACCGACAGGATGTCGATGTTCGTCAGCTTGATGGGCACACGCATCCACGCCTGCACTGCGTCCACATGGACAATGGTGCGGCTGTTGCGGCGCTTGACCTCGGCGGCAAGGCGTTCCACATCGTTGCGGGTGCCCACCTCGTTGTTCACCATCATGCAGGCCACGAGGATGGTGTTCTTGTCCACATGCTCCAGCATTTCGTTGATATCCAATGTGCCGTCCGGGCGGGGGGCCACGACCGTGACGTCATAGCCCATCGCGGCCAGACGTTCCAGCGGCTTTTGCACACTGGGGTGCTCAAAGCCGGACACCACGATGCCCTTGCCGAAAGTGCGGGTGCGCACCGCGCCCAGCAGGGCCAGATTGTTGCTCTCGCTGCCGCAGGAGGTAAAATACAGCTCCTTTGGCTTGCAGCCCAGTGTACGGGCCACAGCGGCACGGGCGGCGTTCAGCGCTTCCTCGCTGCGGGCACCGGGGCCGTACAGGCTGGACGGGTTTGCCCAGTGTTCCCGCATGGCCTTGTCGATGACATCCGCCACCTCGGGAGCCACCATGGTGGTAGCGGCGTTATCCAGATAATGCAATTCAGGGTTTTGCAGCATAAGATTCGATTCCTGCTTTCTTTGCTTGCCGTCGGCAGAGCGTTCTGCCCTGAACCGACGTTTTCTCATAATAAACCAGAATAATTATAGCACAAACCCTGTCCTAACGCAAAGGATTTGCGGCATGGCTTGCGCCGGGGCCTGCCATGCTGTATAATGAAGGAAATAAGCTACAGAAAGCAGGGTGTTTTATGGCTGATTATCAGGAATACCGCCGCCGTATCCTCCGCAAGCGCTGGTTCCGGACCTTCTCCGTTGCAGGGCTGCTCTTCCTGCTGGTGCTGGTGAGCGTCGTGGGCACACTGTGGAAACGGCTCCACCGGGAGCAGTCCCCCGCCGCCGTGCAGGGGCCGACCATCTTCCAGCAGGAGCTGCAGGGCAGCGAGTGGAACACCGTCAACTACACGCCCGCCCGGCGGCTGGCGGTGCAGCTCAGCGCCGACGGCACCACCGCCATGGATTTCCGTCTGGCCGCGCTGGCCGAAAGCCCGGCCGTGGACCGCAGCTATTTCAACGACGCCTGTTTTCTGGGCGACAGCCTGACGCAGGGCATGCAGATCTACAGCACCGGCCTGCCGGAAGCCTCCTTCTGCGCCTATAAAGGCATCGGCCCCAACGCCGTGGTCAACAGCACCACCTGCACCCGCCGGGATGGCGTCCAGGAGATTCCGATGGAGGTGCTGACGGCCCAGCAGCCAAAGGTGCTCTACATCCTGCTCGGCACCAACGTGCTCAACCGGGACGGCGATTATTCCAGCTTCCTCACCTACTACCGCCTCATGCTAGACATGATCGCACAGGCTCTGCCCAACACGCAGATCTATGTGCAGTCCATCACGCCGGTGCGGCCGGAAGTCCGGGCCTCTCACCCCGGCCTCTACAAAGAGCGCCTGTGCGAGATCAACGATGAGCTTTCCGCCATCGCGCTCGAAAAAGGCTGCGTCTTCCTCAACCTGTGGGAGGCCCTGGCCGACGAGAACGGCGACCTGAAGGCCGAATATGCCCAGAACGACGGTTACCACGTCAAGCCCGAAGGCTACACCGCCTGGGTCGATTACCTCCGCACCCACACCATCAACCCCGGCGTGACCTCCGCTGCGGCATGATACGATTACAAAAAAGGAAGGCTCCCCCGGCGGTTGTCGAGGGAGCCTTCCTTTTTGTGCAAAATCAGAACAGGCCGGTGATCTTGCCGTCGGCATCCACATCGATGTTCACAGCGGCGGGCTTTTTGGGCAGGCCCGGCATGGTCATGATATTACCGCAGATGACCACCACAAAGCCTGCACCGGCAGCAAGGCGCACCTCGCGCACCTCCATGGTAAAGCCGGTGGGGGCACCGATGAGCTTTGCGTTGTCGCTGAAGCTGTACTGGGTCTTGGCGATGCACACGGGCAGGTTCCCATAACCCATCTCAGTCAGCTCGGCCAGTGTCTTGCTGGCGGCGGCGCTGTAGTTCACACCGTCGGCCCGGTAAATTTTGGTGGCGATGGCGTTGATCTTGTCCTTCAGGGGCATTTCCAGCGGGTAGGTGTACTGGATGGGACGATCCTCCAGCACCTCCAGCACCTTCTCGGCCAGAGCTTTGCCGCCCTCGCCGCCCTTGACGAATACCTCGCTCAGCACGCAGGGAACACCCTGCTCGGCGCACACCTGCTCCACATAGGCCTGCTCTTCGGCGGTATCGGTGGGGAAGGCATTGATGGCGACCACCACCGGCAGGCCGAAGCCATTTTTCAGGTTGTCGATGTGGCGGATGAGGTTGGATGCACCGGCCTTGACGGCTTCGAGGTTGGGCTGGCTCAGGTCGGCCTTTGCCACGCCGCCGTGGCTCTTGAGGGCACGCACAGTGGCCACCAGCACGCAGGCAGAGGGAACGATACCGGCGTAGCGGCACTTGATATCCAAAAACTTCTCTGCGCCCAGATCAGCACCGAAACCGGCCTCAGTGATAGTGTAGTCGGCCAGAGAAAGGCTCAGCTTGGTAGCCAGCACGCTGTTGCAGCCGTGGGCGATGTTGGCAAAGGGACCGCCGTGGATGATGGCGGGGTTGTTTTCCAGCGTCTGTACAAGGTTCGGGTCCAGCGCGTCCTTCAGCAGGGCGGTCATGGCACCGGCAGCACCGATCTCACCGGCAGTGACGGGCTTGCCGTCGTAGGTGTAGGCGCACACGATCTTGGAAAGACGCTCCTTCAGATCGGAAATGCTGGTGGCAAGGCAGAAAATTGCCATCACCTCGCTGGCAACGGTGATATCAAAGCCGTCCTCGCGGGGGGTGCCGTTCACCTTGCCGCCCAGACCGTCCACGATGAACCGCAGCTGGCGGTCGTTCATGTCCATGCAGCGCTTCCATGTGATGCGGCGGGGGTCGATGTTCAGCGGGTTGCCCTGCTGGATGCTGTTGTCGATCATGGCAGCCAGCAGGTTGTTGGCTGTGCCGATGGCGTGCAGGTCGCCGGTGAAGTGCAGGTTGATATCCTCCATGGGCACCACCTGTGCATAGCCGCCGCCGGCTGCGCCGCCCTTGACACCGAACACGGGGCCGAGGGACGGCTCACGCAGGCAGAGCATGGTCTTCTTGCCCAGAGCGTTCATGGCATCGGCCAGACCCACGCTGGTGGTGGTCTTGCCCTCGCCCGCCGGGGTGGGGCTGATGGCAGTGACAAGGATCAGCTTGCCCTGCTTTTTGGCATCGTGGATCAGGCGGTGATCGATCTTGGCCTTGTAGCGGCCATAGGGGATCACGTGCTCATCGGAAAGGCCCAGCTGGGCGGCAATCTCGGTGATGGGTTTCATTTTGGCTTCCTGTGCGATCTCGATATCAGACTTCATGGAACATCCTCCTTCAAAACAAAAAAGGCAGCTTTGCACAGCAATTGCGCAAGGCTGCCCAGACGGTCGGCATTGACATCAAACCCGGTCTCTGCTGCACTGTGGTGCTCCACAAGGTTCCGTCAGCAACAAAAACCTCTTCTGACCGAATGATAACACACCCGAACGCCCTTTGTCAAGGAAAAACTTCCCGCGCCAAAAAAGTGCGTGTGAAGTGCCCATCTGGCTTGCATCCACCCCCGGATGTGTGATATACTAAAGTGAATCTAAACGATAGGGAGGCTTTCACGATGGCATTTACTCCAAAACTGACTTATAAAGGCAAGCCCCTCGTCCGCAAGGACAATGAGCTGTACTACGGCAATATGACCGACCCATATGTACTGCGTATGCAGATCTTGAGCACCAAGCCCGTGGGCGGGATGGAGGTGGCCGATAAGGTCCACATCCAGGTGTTCTCCACCAACGACAGCCTCGCCCCCGAAGCCCGCGTATTCCGCCAGACCACCAAGATCGGCCTGTACAACGCTTTGGACATCGGCAGCATCTGGCTGCAGAAGGCAAACGAGAGCCGCTGATCGTTCGGCGGCCGTCAAAAAAGGGCCTGTCTCCCATGGGAGACAGGCCCTTTTGCATCGGATTTACTCTTCGGTTACTTCAAAGTCCAGCGGTTTGCCGCAGTTGGGGCAGGTAGGCTCGCCGTCCAGCAGTTCGTCTTCCTCAAACACGGCGGTGGTGCCGCAGTCCGGGCAGGTCACTTCGTACTGCACGGGGCCGTCGTCCTCTTCGGGCTCCTCGTCGTCGGCCAGAGCCACCTCAAAGGCGACCTTGCAGCTGGGGCAGATGGCCTCGCCTGCATCCAGATCATCCTCGCTGACGTAAACGGTCTCGCCGCAGTTGGGGCAGGCCACTTCATAGAACGGCTCGCTGGCCACATCGGCGTTGTCGTCGGCGTCGTCCTCTGCTTCAGGCTCGTCGTCTTCCTCGTCGGCATCGTCGTCTTCGTACAGATCTGCTTCCAGATCTTCCAGCTCATCGCTCAGGTCGTTGATCTGGTCGTAAGCCTGGGTCACATCCTCGTCAATGCCGTCCACGGCCTGTGCCATCTCACACAGCAGCTCGCTCATGGCTTTGATGATTTTGCCCTCTTTGGTGGTATCATCAATGCCCAGACCATCGACCAGACCTTGCAGATAAGCTGCCTTTTTGTTCAGTTCCATACGAATGCCTCCTAGTCTATAAAATTTCTAAGCCGGTCAACGGGCTCACCCTCTCCGTCATCGCTGTGCGATGCCACCTCCCCCCGAAGCGGGAGGTTTTGGCTGTCCATGCAACGGACGCGAAGCGGCCTGAGAAGGCAAAGCCGTTTTCCTGAACAAAAAACCGGGCAAACGGTTGCCCGCAGCCCGGTTTGGCGTTAAAGGGATCAGACGCGCTCCATATACTCGCCGGTGCGGGTATCGATGCGGATGTGGTCGCCCTCGTTGATGAACAGAGGCACACGAATCTCAGCACCGGTCTCGACGGTAGCGGGCTTCAGGGTGTTGGTGGCAGTGTTGCCCTTGACACCCGGCTCGGTCTGGGTAACTTCCAGCTCGATGAAGTTGGGGATCTCGACGCTGAACACCTTGCCCTTGTAGCTCAGCAGCTTGCACAGCTCGTTCTCCTTGCAGAACTTGAAGTTATCGGGCACATCGGCTGCGTTGACGGGGATGTCATCGTAGGTCTCGTTGTCCATGAAGTGGTACAGATCGCCATCCTCGTAGCTATAGGTCACGTCCTTGCGCTCGATGAAAGCCTGCGGGAACTTTGCGGTCGGGTTGTAGCTGGTCTCAACCACAGAGCCGGTAATCACGTTCTTGGTCTTGGTACGGACAAAGGCAGCGCCCTTGCCGGGCTTCACGTGCTGGAACTCAACGACCTGAAGAACCTGGCCGTCCTGCTCAAAGGTCACGCCATTGCGAAACTCGCCTGCAGAAATCATAGGAATTCCTCCATTAGTTTAATCTCAAATGCTTAACGCATATCTCTATTTATTTTACCCAATCCGTTTGCATTTGGCAAGGGGTTTCGGCAAAAAAGACGATAAAAACACAAAATTTTTTACGTTTTGCACGCTGCATGGTACATCTGCTGCATAGTCCCGGCATCCTCAGCCTGCGTGCCCGCGCTCTCGCAGATGATAACCGGCTGCAGCTTCCGCTCAGCCAGCAGTTCCATCAGCGGCTGCGGCTCCGGGCCGAACTGGGTCTCGGCAAAGGTCCAGTGGCGCTTTTCGCCGCCCGCCGAATACTCGATGCGGGAAAAATGCACATGGAACCGTTCTGCCCGTTGGTCCCCCAGCTTTTCCGCCATGCGGTCAAGGATGGCAGCGTAGTCCTCTTTCGAGCGGATGCCGCCCAGAGTGCGGGCATTCAGGTGGCCGAAGTCGATGCAGGGCATAATGCGCTTATCCACGCTGCACAGCGCCAGCACCTCGTCCAGTGTGCCCAGCTGGCCGATCTTGCCCATGGTTTCCGGGCAGAGAGTCATATCGGCAAAGCCTGCTTCGTCCAGCGCTTCCACGGCACGGCGCATGGTATCCAATGCTTTTTCAAGGGCCGCTTCCCGGCTCTGCTTGCCGCAGCTGCCGGAGTGGAAGATGATGCGTCTGCCGCCCAGCGCTTTGCACACCGCCGCACTTTGCAGCAGATACTGGATGCTGTTGAGCCGCTTTTCCTCTTCCAGACTGGACATGCTGATATAATACGGTGCATGCACGCTGAACAGGATATCCTTTGGCCCGGCCAGTGCGGCCATTTTTGCAGCCTTGTCCAGCCCCAGACGCACGCCGCGCCCGCACTGGTACTCGAAGGCGTTCAGTCCCATCTTTGCGGTGTACTCCGGCACATCCAAGCTGCTTTTGTAGCCTTGGGCGGCAAAGCTGTCGCTGGTGCCTGCGGTGCCGAACCGGATCTTCCAATCGCTCACAGGGTCTTGCCTCCCCGGTCATAGTATTTCTGCCAGTGTTTTTTCTCCCACTTACGCTTGAGGATGACCTGCGCACCGAGGTCCGGGCCGCGGGGCACCACCATCAAGCCCGGAATGCCGTACAGCGCTGCCGCCATGCGGTCGGCATAGAGCTGGTCGCCCACCATCGCCATCTGACGGTGCTTCACGCCCATGCGGTGCTGCGCTGCCATCAGAGCAAAGGGCAGCGGCTTTGCGGAGCGGTACAGGTACGCAAGGCCCAGCTTCTGGGCAAAGGGCCGCACCCGCTTTTCCGCACCGTTGGACACGATGGTGAGCCTGACACCCGCCCTGCGCATAGTGTCCAACCACACGGCCACATCTTCCGGCAGCTCCTGACTGCGGTCGGCGGTGAGGGTGTTATCGATATCCAGCACCAGCGCAGTGATGCCTTTTGCCGCCAGCCATTCCGGCGTGATGTGGGTGACATCCTTGAAAACGTATTCGGGGGTGATGAGCATAGTATTTCTCCCTGCAATGAAAATAGGGGAGCCTGCAATACAGGCTCCCCTACATCGGCGTTAGCAACGCGTATGAAATCTAAAGCAACAGCGACTTCAAGTGATCAATTACTTGAACTTGCGCTTGCGGGCTGCTTCGGACTTCTTCTTGCGCTTGACAGACGGCTTCTCGTAAGCCTCGCGCTTACGGACCTCTGCGAGCACACCGCTGCGAGCGGTGCTGCGCTTGAAGCGACGCAGTGCGCTTTCCAGCGACTCGCCCTCTTTAACACGAATTTCCGACATCTTATTCCCTCCCTTGGACCGTGAGGCAGGAATTTCGTTGTTACATGGTAACTAACAGTAGACAGTATAGCGCATTTTCTCCGGTTCGTCAACCTTTTTTTGAAAGTTTTTTGCGCAAAATCTTTGAAAAGATTTTGAATAAACGTTCCCGGGTGTTTTATGCGCCAGTCCGCCTCTGCGGGTAGTTGTATATCCAGCCTTTCGGCAGGGTATCGGTTGGTTTAGCCCTTGACAGCCAGATTGACCAGACGGCCCTTGACGTAGATCTCCTTGACCAGCTGCTTGCCTTCCAGAGCGGCAGCAACAGCGGGGTCAGCCTTGGCGGCAGCAATGGCGGCAGCAGCGTCAATGTCGGCAGCCACCTTCAGGCGGGCCTTCACCTTGCCGTTCACCTGCACAGCGATCTCCACCGTGCTTTCCACGCACTTGGCCTCTTCGTACTTGGGCCAGGGGTAGTAAGCCAGCTGCTCGTCGTGGCTGTGGCCCAGCTTCTCCCACAGCTCTTCGGTCATGTGGGGAGCAAACGGGTTCAGCAGCTGAACAACGGTCTCCAGCTCGGCCTTGGTCGCGCCGCCGTTGTCGTACAGGGCGTTCACCAGCGTCATGAGCTGGGCAATGGCGGTGTTCATCTTCAGGGTCTCGATGTCAGCGCCCACCTTCTTGATGGTCTGGTGCATCAGGGTCTCGACCTGCGGGCGATAGCCCTCGCCCTCCACCAGCTTGTCGCTCAGCGCCCACACGCGGTCCAGGAAGCGGCTGCAGCCTGCAATGGCAGAGGTCTGCCACGGTGCAGCCTGCTCAAAGTCGCCCATGAACATCTCGTACAGACGCATGGTGTCAGCACCGTACTGGTCCACCACCTCGTCCGGGTTGATGACGTTGCCCAGAGACTTGGACATCTTCACGATGGGGTGGCGTGCCATTTCGCCGTACTTTTCTTCCAGAGCCTTTTCAGCGGCCTTCTGGCTGCCGTACTCCTTCAGCAGCTTTTCCTGCTCCTCAGCGGGCAGGTTGACAAAGCTGTGGGGGTTCAGGCCCAGGATCATGCCGTGAGCGGTGCGCTTCTGGTAGGGTTCCGGAGAAGGCACAGCGCCGATATCATACAGGAACTTATGCCAGAAACGGCTGTACAGCAGATGCAGGGTGGTGTGCTCCATGCCGCCGTTGTACCAGTCCACCGGAGACCAGTATTCCAGAGCTTCCTTGGAAGCAATGGCATCCTTGCAGTGGGGGTCCATGTAGCGCAGGAAGTACCAGGAAGAACCGGCCCACTGGGGCATGGTGTCAGTCTCGCGGGTAGCGGGGCCGCCGCAGCAGGGGCAGGTAGTCTTGACCCAGTCCTTGTGGCGGGCCAGCGGAGATTCTCCGTCCGGACCCGGCTCAAAATCGGTGATGTCCGGCAGGGTCAGGGGCAGGCTGCTCTCGGGCAGGGGCTGCCAGCCGCACTTTTCACACTTGACCATGGGGATGGGCTCGCCCCAGTAACGCTGACGGCTGAACACCCAGTCGCGCAGCTTGTAGTTGACCTTATCGCAGCCCTTGCCGTTTGCCTCCAGCCATTCGATCATCTTTTTCTTTGCATCGGTGACGGACAGGCCGTTCAGGAAACCGGAGTTGACCAGCGTGCCGGTGGCCACATCGGTGAAAGCGGCTTCGTCCAGATTGGACGGGGTATTGCCCTTGACCACCTCGATGATGGGCAGGCCGAACTTCTTGGCAAACTCCCAGTCGCGGGTATCGTGGGCGGGCACAGCCATGATGGCACCGGTGCCGTAGGTGGACAGAACGTAGTCGGAGATAAAGATGGGGATCTCGGTATCGTTGACCGGGTTGATGCCCATGACGCCTTCCAGCTTGACACCGGTCTTTTCCTTGTTCAGCTCGCTGCGCTCAAAGTCGCTTTTGCGGGCTGCCTCGGCCTGATAGGCCTTGACGGCATCGGCATTCTTGAGGATGCCCTTGTCCAGCCACTCCTTGACCATGGCGTGCTCCGGAGAAACGACCATGTAGGTGGCACCAAACAGGGTGTCACAGCGGGTGGTGTACACGGTCAGGGTATCGCCTGCGGTGGTGCCGAAGTTGACCTCTGCGCCGTGGCTGCGGCCGATCCAGTTCTTCTGCTGGGTGGCAACGCGCTCAATGTAGTCCAGACCGTCCAGACCATCGATCAGCTTATCGGCATAAGCGGTGATCTTGAGCATCCACTGGCTCTTGACGCGGTGAACGACCTCGCTGCCGCAGCGCTCGCACACGCCGTTGACAACTTCCTCGTTGGCCAGCACGCACTTGCAGCCGGTGCACCAGTTGACGTTCATTTCCTTCTTGTAAGCCAGACCATGCTTATACAGCTGCAGGAAGATCCACTGGGTCCACTTGTAGTACTCGGGGTCGGTGGTATTGATCTCGCGGTCCCAGTCAAAGGAGAAGCCCAAAGCCTTCAGCTGACTGCGGAAGTGGTCCACATTGTTCTTGGTGACAATGGCCGGGTGGATGTGGTTCTTCATGGCAAAGTTCTCAGTGGGCAGGCCAAAAGCGTCCCAGCCCATGGGATACAGCACATTGTAGCCGTTCTGACGGCGCTTGCGGCTGACCACGTCCAGCGCGGTGTAGCTGCGGGGATGGCCTACATGCAGGCCGGCACCCGACGGATACGGGAACTCGACCAGTGCATAGAACTTGGGTTTTTTGTGGTCGATCTCGACATGGAAGGTCTTTTCGTCCTCCCACACCTTCTGCCACTTGGCTTCAACTGCCTTGTAATCGTACTTCATGTTGTTAATCAGCTCCAGACTTTTCTTCACTACCAAAGATTCTTTTATGACAATCCCGGTCATTGTCCGGTGTTTCTCGATACAACCTCTCCGTCATTGCTTCGCAATGCCACCTCTCCTTGTAGGAGAGGCCTTGGCAGTCCTTGCAACGGTTCCGTTTTCGCCAGAGGTTCCCCTGCCAGGGAGCTGGTGAGCGGATGCGAGACGGAGAGAGCATCCGAAAAACATCGGGCCGGGATATGTTCCCTTACAGGCTGTGATCCGGCGTTAGATACTCCGAGATGTCAATGGGCTCACCATCTGCCCACAGGTGCTCCAGATCGTAATAGGTGCGGGTGTTGGGCACGAATACGTGCACGATGACGTTGGAATAATCCAGCAGCACCCAGTTCTTGGAATCGTAGCCCTCCGTGCTGTAGGGCTCCAGACCCTTCTGAGAAAGCTCGTACTCCACCTCGTCGGCCAGAGATGCCACCTGCGTGGTGGAAGTGCCGGAGGCAATAACGAAGTAATCTGTGAGCACGGTCAGGCTTTCCACCTTGAGCACGCGCACATCGTGGGCCTTTTTCTTATCCAGGATCTTTGCGATCTCAATGGCAAGCGCCTTGCTGTCGATGTTGTTCTCCATCTGATTTCTCCTATCTGTTGTTTGCGTTACTGCCCGGCCGCCTGGCCGTCGGTCGTGGTGGCACCCGCCACGTCGGTGTCGCCGCTGAGGATGGCGTCATCCGACTCTTTGTCGAGCTGGCCCACGAACTGGACGTTGGCGCTGGTGGAAGCCGTGCCGTGGGGCCAGTCGTTGGTCACAAGGTTGAGCTCCTCGGCGCTGACGGGGCCGGTATAATTGCGGAAGTAGGTGTTGAGCAGGTTTGCAATGGAACCCGCATCCGGCACCACGCAGGAGTAACCGGCAAAGGTGTCGGTCTTGCCCACGTTGGGCACGCCCATGAACACCGGTGTCTGCGCCAGAATGATGTTGGAGCTGTCGATCCGGGTAAAGGAGACCAGCATCTTGGCGATGGTGGTCAGGTCCATGTCGGTGTGGATATAATTGTTGAAGATCAGGGGCAGCTGGTTGATGACGTCGGTCACGCCCATGCTGCGCACCCGCTTGAACAGGCCGGCATAGAAATAGCGCTGCATGTTCAGGCGGTCGATATCGGAATTGGCGTAGCCGTCGCCGTGGCGGCAGCGCACAAAGAACTCTGCCGATGCACCGTTCAGATTGCGGTAGCCCTGCTTCAGGGCACTGCCTGCAAAGGACATGTCGTGGGGGATATACACCTCAATGCCGCCAAAGTTATCCACCATATCCACCAGTGCCTGCATGTCGATGGTGACATAGTAGTCGATGGGGAGCTTGTACTGGTCGTAGATGACCTCTGCCAGAGCCGCCACATTGCCGCCGTTGGAGAGAGCCACCGAGTTGACCTGGTAGTTCGAGACGGAATAGGTCTTGCCATTGGAAAGGGTGATCTTCCGGTTTTTGGTCGCCACCAGACTGTTGCGGGGGATCTGCAGCATCCGCAGTGCACCGTTCTTGATGTCGAACTGCACGTACAGGATCATATCGGTCATGCCGTCGTTGGTGCCATCGGAAGAATAGCCGCGGCCGTCCTCGTAGTCGATGCCGCAGACCAGAATGTTCACCACATCGCCCTTGTATTCCTCCAGCGTCTGGATCTCCTCCACCAGCGAAGCAGCGTTTTCCTCCGGCTTCAGGTTCTCCTCCACCCGGTTCACCATGCTGGCCGCATAGACCACGACGCCCGAAATGACGGCCAGCACCGCCAGCGTCACGGCCAGCGGAAGCCACATGGGGGCTCTTTTTTCTTCTTTCTGGGCTTGGCGCTGCGGCGGCGGGGCGGCTCACTGGGGGCCGCATGGGCACCGCCCCGGCGGGGCGGCGGGGTTCTGCCGCTGTTTCCACCGGTGCCTGCTGCCGGGGCCGGATGCGCCGGGGCAGCCGGACGGGGCCTCTGCTCCGGATGCGGCACAGACGGCTCTTCGAAGAAATCCGGCTGGCCCTGCAGCGGAGCCGGGCGGGAAGCAGGAGCCTCCGTCGGCCGCTGTTCCGTCGGGCGGTTCAGCGAGCGTTGGGTGTTGATGCGGCGCGGAGCTTGACTCATTCCTAGATTTCCTCCAGCTTTTTCATTCGGGGTCGGTTCACATTCATGATACCCTTTAGTATAGCATCCTTCCCCACAATCTGCAATCGGTTTTCATTTCCGGTCAGTCGGACGAACCGCAAGCCGTTCCGGCACGGGCCTCCACCTGCGCGTAAATGTCCTCGTAAGCGGCCTTGGACATCGGGTCAAGGGGCTTGCCCTGCGAGAGCACAAAATCGTTGGTCTGCTTGAGGGCCACCAGCATGGCTGCATCCAGATCGTTCCGTTCCAGCTTGCGCAGCTTTTCCACGCCGGGCCAGTCCCGCTCCGCACTGGTCATATCGGCCAGATACAAAATTTTGTCAAGCCGGGTCATGCCGGGTTTGCCCGCCGTGTGGCAGGCAATGGCCGAGAGGACGGCCTCATCCTCCACGCCCCACTGGGTGCGGGCCAGAATGGCGGCGCACACGCCGTGCCACACCGGGGCCGGGCGCTCTTCGCCGCCCTCGGCATACTGGGGGTAAGCGCGCAGGATCTCGCGCATCTCATCCTTGCTGATCTCCTTGGCCGAGTCGTGCAGCAGGGCTGCCAGCGCGGCCTGCTCTTCGTCGGCCCCATAGCGCTTCGCCAGCTTGACGGCCATTTTTTTCACATTCAAGGTATGCTCATAGCGCTTATCGCTCAAGCGGCCGCGCACAAGCTCCTTTGCCTGTTTCAGAGTCATTCCGATCTTCGTCTCCTTTTGTTTCCCGGTACAGCCCCTCGCGCTGGATGACACGGCGCACCAGGGGCGGGAGTTCGTTTTCACAGCGTTCCCCGGCGGCAAGGCGGGCGCGCAGGGCGCTGCTCGCCATGGGGAGCGCTTCCACCGGCGCGAACAGGATGCGTGCCCCGGTGGGGTCCAGCTGCTTTGCCTTTTCGTGGAGGAGCGGGTCGTCGCCGACATTCCGGCTTGTGACCACGAGGCGGGCCAGTCTGAGGATGTCCTGCCAGCGGTACCAGCCGTCAAAGCTCAGCAGCATATCGCTGCCGATGGCGAGGTAAAGCTCTGCGCCGGGGGATCCCGACGCCAGCATCTCCAGCGTGAGGACGGTGTAGTTCCGCTTCCCCTGCGCAGCCTGCTGCACCTCCCAGCCGCTCACGGTCAGAGCCGGGAAGCCGCCCTCCTCCGCCAGCGCGGAAAAGCAGCCGCACATCTCCAGCCGCAGCGCACCGGAAGCGCTCGTCCCCCGCTTGAAGGGAGACGTTCCGGCGGGCATGACCACGATCCGGTCCGGCCGGACCCGCGCCGCCGCCGCCCGCAGATTGTTCAGGTGGCCGTTATGGGGCGGGTCAAATGTACCGCCGTAGAGAAGAACTTTCATTTCAGCAGATCAGCGTAGGCGCTGTCCTTTTTTTTCTGCAGATACAGCACGAACTTGGAGCCGATCACCTGTACGCAGTCGGCACCGGTGGCCTCAGCCAGCTTGACCGAAGCTTCACGGGCATTGTACATGCTGTTTTCCAGCACCTTGAGCTTGATGAGCTCACGGGCATCCAGACAGTCCTTCACGCCCTGGATCATGGTCTCGTCGATCTCGCCCTTACCCACGATGAAAACGGGGTCCATGGTGTTTGCCTTGCCGCGCAGAATGGCGCGCTGTTTGCTTGTCAGCATAGTTTTTTCTCCTTTATTTTGAGGTTGATCTTTCGATAAAGAAACGATTTAGAATTGTCTCCGCTTGCGGTGAGGAACTCCTTCAGTCAAAGCCTTACGGCTTTGCCAGCCCCCTCGGAGAGGGGGCTGTCTGCGAAGCAGACTGGGGGAGTTCATTCTGCCAGAAATCCCGGCAGCTGCTGTTCCAGCACCGCCAGCGCATTGCCGCGGTGGCTGATGGCATCCTTTTCGTCCGGGGTCAGCTGGGCGTAGCTGCGGCCCTCGGTGTTGGGGCGCTTATCGTGCTTTCCCACGCCGCAGTCGGTGGGGATGAACAGCGGATCGTAGCCAAAGCCGTAGTCCCCGCACAGCCGCTCAAAGGCGATGCTGCCCGGGCACTCGCCCATGCAGGTCAGATGCCGCCCATCCGGCAGGATGAAGCACACCGCGGACACGAATTTTGCACCCCGCTGCCCGGCAGGCACAGCCTGCATAGCGTCCAGAAGCTTGTCGTTGTTGGCTTCGTCGTCGCCGTGGCGGCCGCAGTAGCGGGCACTGTAGACGCCAGGCGCACCGCCCAGCGCCTCCACGCACAGGCCGGAGTCATCGGCGATGGTGGGCAGACCGCATGCCTTGCAGATGGTTTCAGCCTTGATGAGGGCGTTCTCGGCAAAGGTGGTGCCGGTCTCCTCCGGCTCGATGGTGATGCCCAGCTGCTTCTGGCTGACCACCTCGTGGCCCTGCGCTTCCAGAATGCGGCGCAGTTCGCGGAGCTTTCCGGCGTTGCCGGTAGCTGCACAAATTTTCATGGGTGTACCTCCTCAGTGTTTCCAGCCGGTGCGGGGGATGAGTTCCTCCACAAAACCTTCCGGGGTAAAGGGCAGCAGGTCGTCGATGCCCTCGCCCACGCCGATGAAGCGCACCGGCAGTCCCAGACGCTGCTTGACCGCCACCACGCAGCCGCCCTTGGCGGTGCCGTCCAGCTTGGTCAGGATGATGCCGGTAGCATCTGCAGCCTTGCAGAATTCCTTGGCCTGACTGATGGCGTTCTGGCCGGTGATGGCATCCAGCACCAGCAGCGTTTCAAGGCTGGCTTCCGGGCTGGCCTTCTTGACGCTGCGGCTGATCTTGGAAAGTTCTGCCATCAGGTTTGCCTTGTTGTGCAGACGGCCTGCAGTGTCGGCAATGACCATGTCATAACCGCGTGCGGTGGCAGACTTTACGGTGTCGAAAATGACAGCCGCCGGGTCTGCGCCCTCGCCTGCGCTCACAATGGGCACACCGGCGCGGTCGGCCCAGATCTCCAGCTGTTCGCTGGCTGCAGCACGGAAAGTATCGCCTGCGGCCAGCATCACCTTTTTGCCCTCGCGGGTGTAGTGATCGGCCAGCTTTGCAATGCTGGTGGTCTTGCCCACGCCGTTCACGCCAATGACCAGAATGACGGCGGGGTGGCCGTCCAGCTGCATCTCCGCTTCGGGGCGCATCTCGTCCGCGATGAGCTCACGCAGCTCATCCGCTGCCTGCTCACCGGTCTTCAGGCCCTTTTCGTGCACACGGTCGCGCAGCTTATCCACCAGACGCACGGCCACCTCGCCGCCCACATCTGCAAGGATGAGCTGCTCTTCCAGATCATCGTACATATCATCGTCGATGACGCTGCCGGTGAGGGTGTTGAGGATATTGCCCCAGAAACCAGTGCGGGTCTTTTCGAGGCCGTCTTTCATCTTGTCTTTTTCTTTTTTACCAAATCCAAAAAGTCCCATATCGGCTTTTCTCCTACGTTTTACTCCGTGCGGCCTCTTTCGAGGGCAGGCTGAGAGGTTCGTTTCCAATGCCTCGCGCTCTGAGAGGGTTTCTTTTATTATACCTACGAAACCAGCGTTGCGTCAACCTGTTCCAGATCAAGCTTGAGCAGCTTGGACACGCCGTCCTCCTGCATGGTAACGCCGTAAAGCACATTCGCGGCTTCCATTGTGCCGCGGCGGTGGGTGATGACGATGAACTGGGTCTTGTCGCTCACCCGGCGTAAGTACTGGGCAAAACGCACCACATTGGCATCGTCCAGAGCGGCTTCGATCTCGTCCAGAATACAGAACGGGGCCGGGTTGACCGCCAGAATGGCAAAGTAGATGCTGATGGCCACCAGCGCCTGCTCGCCGCCGGAAAGCGCTTCCAGATTCTTGATCACCTTGCCCGGCGGTGCCACCCGGATGCCGATGCCGCAGGACAGCACATCGCTTTCATCCTCCAGCACAAGGCTGGCTTCGCCGCCGCCGAACAGCTCGGTAAATACGCGGCCAAAGTTTTCGTTGATGGCGCGGAAGCTGTCGGAGAAGATCTCCCGCATCTGGCTCGACAGCTGCGAGATCATCCGGCTCAGCTCGTTCCGGCTGCCCTCCACATCCGCCACCTGCACCCGCAGGGTGTCGTACCGGGCCTTGACTTCCCGGTACTCCTCAATGGCGCGGACGTTCACGCTGCCCAGCGCACGGATCTTGTTCCGCACCTCGGCCACCTGCGCCCGCAGGGCAGGCAGGCTGTCGAAGTCCACACAGAGCGCTTCGGCCTGCGAGACGGTCAGCTGGTATTCATCCCAGAGCTTGGCGGCGGTGGCATCGTACTCGCTCTCCGCTGCCGCTTTCCGCTCGGCCAGACGGGCCATCTCCCGGCTCATCTCCTCCCGCTCATCGGCGGCGGTGCGGGCCCTGGCCAGCGCTTCGGTCTCAGCCTTCTGGCGGGTCAGGCGCTCTTCGGTGGCCCGGCGGATCTCTGCTTCCTTCGCAGCGATCTGCTCTGCGCTCTCACTCTTGGCCTTCCGGATGGCTTCGATCTCCGCCCGGCAGACCGCACTGCGATCGGCCAGCGCAGTCAGGCTCTCTTCCAGCGATGCTTTGCGGGCAGCAGCGTCTCTGGTGCGCTGTTCCAGCGCGGCGATCTGCGCCTGAGCCAGCTCGGCGTCCTTCTGGCGGGTGATCTGTTCCAGCCGCTTTGCGCTGAGCTGGTCGGCCAGCTCCCGCTGGCGGGTCAGGAAGGCATCGTCGCCCTCGGCGATGCGCTGGAGTTCCGCCGACTTTTCCGCAAGGGCCGCAGCGCACTCCGCCTCCTGCCCCTCGGCCTCGGCCGCTCTGGTGCGGCTTTCGGTCCGCTGGGCGTTGAGGGTGTCGATCTCCTTCCGGCGGGCGGCGAGGGCCGTTTCGGCCTGCTCCACGGCGGCTTCCAGCCGCTTCTGCTCCGCTTCGGCCCGGACCCGGTCGTTCGCAGCCGTGATCTGTTCGCTGTTCGCGGCGGTCAGCTCGGCGGAAACGGCATCCATCTGCGCCTTGCACTGGTCGGTCTTTTCCTGTGCAGCAAGGCAGTCTTTTTGTAACTTGGCCGCTTTCACCCGCAGCTCTTCCATCTCCTGCTTGCGAGTGAACAGGCCTGCGCTGCGCTGGACGCTGCCGCCGGTAAAGCTGCCGCCTGCATTGACGACCTGACCGTCCAGCGTGACGACCTTATTGTGGTAGCCGAGGTCCCGCGCCACGCGAGAAGCTTCGTTGATGTCGTCCACCACGATGATGCGGCCCAGCAGGTTCGATACGATGTTGTCATACCGGCGGTCGGCCTGCACCAGACTGGAGGCAAGCCGTGCCGTACCGGAGAGTCGGCCACGGAACACGCCGGGCTGGACGGTATCCAGCGGCAGGAAGGTGGCGCGGCCTGCATTGTCATTGCGCAGCAGGGCAATGGCCGCTTTGGCAGCGGCTTCGTTCTCTACCACGATGTTCTGCAGCGCACCGCCCAGTGCGGTCTCGATGGCGACCTCCCGGCCCGGTTCCACACGCAGGATGGCGGACACCGGCCCGATGATGCCCCGCAGGCGGCGTGCACCGGCAGCACGCATGACGGTCTTGACCGAGTTCTGGTAGCCGTCCATGTTCTTTTCCAGTTCCCGCAGCACGGAAAGGCGCTGGCGGGCCGCATCCAGTGCGCGGCTGAGCTTCTGCTCGTCGTCGTCAGCGGCATCCAGCGCGGCGCGGCGGGCCTTGTGCTTCAGTTCTAGGCCCGCGCGGACATTGGCCAGCTGTGTTTCGTTCTCTGCCAGCATCGCGCGGTACTTCACAGTATCCGCAAGGTCCTGCTTGGCGTCGTCCCGCTGGGCCGTCAGCGCCCCGGCGGCTTCTTCCAGCGCAGGCAGGCGGCTCTTCGCCGTTTCGGCAGCGGCCTCGGCGGCGGCTCTGGCCACCTGCGCTTCGGTGCGCCGGGCTGTCAGCGCCGTGATCTCCGCCCGCAGGCTGTCCTTCCGTGCCCCGCTGCGGTCGTTGTCGTGGGTCAGGCGGTCCAGTGCTTCGTTCAGTGCCGCCAGTTCTGCGGCCAGCTGCTGCCCGGCGGCTTCCATGGAGGCGGCCACCGCGCGGTGGCGCTCCAATGCGGCGGCGGCTTCGGTGCTGTCCTGCTGACCGGCAGCAAGCTCGGCCCGCAGTTCTTCGGCGCTCTCCTCGTTGCGGAGGATGTCGTTTTCCAGCACAGCGATACGGCTCTCCGACCCGCTGATCTGCTCGGTGATGCTGCGGATATCCCCATTCAGGCGCTCAACAGCAACCGTAAGCTGCTGTGCCTGCATCCGGATCTCCTCAGCCTCGCTCTCAGCGGCTTTGACCTGCCGGTCGAAGCGTTCATAGTCGGCCTGGGCCGTCTCGTGATCCCGCACCTGGCGGCGGACGGCCTCTCTGGCGCGGTGGACGTCGTCGGTCCAGAGCGTGACTTCCAGCGTCTTACGCTGCGCGCTCAGGGCAAGAAAGGTCTCGGCCCTGGCGCTCTCTTTTTCCAGCGGGCCTACCCGGCTTTCCAGCTCGCCAAGGATGTCCCGCAGGCGTTCAAGGTTTTCGCCCGCCGCAGCAAGGCGGCGTTCCGCCTCGGTCTTGCGGTAGCGGTACTTGGCAATGCCGCAGGCTTCCTCAAAGATCTCGCGGCGCTCACTGCTTTTTGCGGCCACGATCTCCGCAATGCGGCCCTGCCCGATCACCGAGTAGCCGTCGCGGCCAATGCCGGTATCCAGCAAAAGTTCGTACACATCCTTCAACCGGCACACCTGCCCGTTGATGGTATACTCGCTGTCGCCGGAGCGGTAATACCTGCGGCCGATGACAGCTTCGTCGGCGTCCAGATCCAGCGTGTGGGCGCTGTTGTCCAGCGTCAGCCGCACCTGCGCAAAGCCCATGGCTCCGCGCCGCCGGGTGCCGCCGAAGATCACGTCCTCCATCTTGCCTGCCGCGCGCAGCTGGCGGGAGCTAGTCTCGCCCAGCACCCAGCGCACTGCGTCCGAAAGGTTCGACTTGCCGGAGCCGTTGGGACCCACCACACCGGTAACGCCTGCGTCGAACCGAATTTTGACTTTATCGGGAAAGCTCTTGAAGCCCTGGATCTCCAGTTCCTTGAATACCATTTACTTTTCCTTTATCACACCCAGCAGCTTGAGCGCCTCACGGGCGGCATGCTGCTCTGCCACTTTTTTGCTGCGGCCTTCGCCACGGGCCACGCGGTCAGAGTTGAACCGCACAGCCACCACGAAATGCTTGTCGTGATCCGGGCCGGACTCCTGCTCGACCACGTAGCTGAGCTTTTCCTCCGGGTTCTGCTGCACGATCTCCTGCAGGCGGGTCTTATAGTCAGCCTCGGCGTGCTTGCCCTCGGTGATAAAGGGCAGGATGAAGCTGCGGGCCACATCCATGCCGCCATCCAGATACAAAGCCGCGATCAGCGCTTCAAACGCATCGGACACAACGCTGGGGCGGTTGCGTCCGCCGCAGCGCTCTTCGCCGCGGCCAAGGCGCAGGTACTCGCCCAGATCGATCTCCTGCGCGAACTGGAACAGTGCACCCTCGCTGACAAGGCTGGCGCGGATGCGGGTCAAATCGCCCTCCGGCCGGTCGGCATAGGCGTGGAACAGATAGTCTGCCGAGACGATCTGCAGCACGCTGTCGCCCAGAAATTCCAGCCGCTCGTTGTGCTTGACCGGGGTGCGGCTCTCGTTGGCATAGCTGGTATGGGTGAGCGCGATCTCCAGCAGCTCCGGGTTTTTGAACTTATAACCAATAATTGTTTCCAACTGATGGCTCATGGTCGTTTTTACTCCCTTTTATTCCTCAGTTTTCTGTGCCGCAGCCAGCTCGTCCAGCGCAGACTGCATGGTGCCGCACAGATCGTTCTCCACGCAGATCTTTGCCTGACGGATGGCGTTCTTGATGCCCTTGGCCTTGGAAGAGCCGTGGGCCTTGATGACCGGCTGCTTGGCCCCCAGGAAGGGTGCGCCGCCGTACTCCTCGCTGTCCATCTGGTGCTTCAGGTCTGCCACGCTGCCCTTGAGCAGCAGATAGGCCAGCTTGCCGCCGAGGTTTGCGAGGAACATTTGTTTCAGCATGCCCAGCAGCATTTTTGCCACGCCCTCAGTCAGCTTGAGGATCACATTGCCGGTAAAGCCGTCGCACACCACAACGTCCACTTCGCCACCCGGCACATCGCGGGGCTCGATGTTGCCTACAAAGCGGATGCCGGGGGTGGTCTTGAGCAGCTGGTGTGCTTCCTTGAGCATGGGGGTGCCCTTGCTCTCCTCCGCACCGTTGTTGGCGAGCGCCACGCTGGGCGGCGGCCTTCCACCCTGTTCACATAGCAGCTGCCCATGACAGCGAACGCCGCCAGCATCTCGGGGCGGCACTCCACATTGGCACCGCAGTCCAGCAGCAGATAGGCCTGCTTTTTGGCGGGCACCATGGTAGCCAGAGCCGGGCGCTTGATGCCCTTGAGGGTGCGCACGATGAGGCTTGCGCCCACATGCAGCGCACCGGTGCTGCCGGCGGAAACAAAGGCGTCGCCCTTGCCGTCCTTGAGCATGTTCAGGCCCACCACGATGGAGGAATCCTTCTTCTGGCGGATGGCGCGGGCAGGCTCATCGCACATGTCGATGACCTCGGTGCAGTTCACCAGCTCAATGCCGTCCAGCGGGATGCTGTGCTCGGCAGCGGTCCTGCGCACCAGCGCCTCGTTACCCACACCTACGACGGTGATGCCGTACTCTTTCACGGCCTGTGCGGCACCCTCCAGCACCGCCAGAGGGGCGTTGTCGCCGCCCATCATATCCACGATAATCTTCATAGTTTTTCTCCCTTCTTAAAGAGAAGTTTCATCCAGCCAGTGCTGGAAGCTGGCAACAGCGCGCTGAGCCTGTGCCATGTAACGCAGGCGCTTGTCCCGCGGGCGGCTCTCCTCCGGCAGCGGAGGAAGGATGCCCATATTCGCGCCCATGGGCTGGAAGTGCTTGTTCTCGGTGGTCAGGTACTGCACCAGCGCACCGCACATGGTATCCACAGGCGGGGCGGGCAGTTCCTTTCCTTCCAGCCGGGCATACAGGCTGCGGGCCGCCAGCAGACCACAGGCAGCGCTTTCCATATAGCCCTCAAAGCCGGTGATCTGCCCTGCAAAGAACACATTGGGGTGTTCTTTCAGGCACAGCTGGGCGCTGAGCACCCGGGGCGCATCGAGGAAGGTGTTGCGGTGCATGACACCATACCGCACGAACTCGGCATTTTCCAGCCCGGGGATCATGCTGAACACCCGCTTCTGCTCTCCCCACTTGAGGTTTGTCTGGAAGCCCACGATGTTATACAGGGTGCGTTCCTTATTTTCGGCCCGCAGCTGGACATTGGCCCACGGACGGTGTCCGGTATTGGGATTCACAAGGCCCACCGGGCGCAGGGGACCGAACCGCATGGTGTCGGCACCGCGTGCGGCCATAATTTCGATGGGCATACAGCCCTCATACACGGTGACGGTATCGGCCTTTTTGCCGTGGGCATCCGGGTCGGGCTGAGCAGACTGCTCGGCCCCGGTGTCAAAGTCGTGCAGAGGGGCACGCTCTGCCGAAGCGAGAGCTGCGTGGAAATTCTCGTATTCTTCCTTGTTGAAAGGGCAGTTCAGGTAGTCGGCCTCGCCCCGGTCATAGCGGGAGGCGGCAAACACCTTGTTGTAATCAAGGCTTTCGGCGGTGACGATGGGGGCCACAGCATCGTAGAAGTGCAGCCGCTCGTCCCCGGTCAAGGCCCCGATCTCATCGGCCAGTGCGCCATCGGTCAGGGGGCCGGTAGCCACCAGAATGGGGGCAGTCTCGTCAATGTGCTCCACCCGTTCCCGGTGGACGGTGATATTTTCACAGCTTTCCACCATGCGGGTCACTTCGGCGCTGAATGCGTCGCGGTCCACCGCCAGCGCACCGCCAGCGGCCACGCGGGCTGTCTCGGCGGCGGTCAACAGCTGGCTGCCCATCCGGCGCATTTCTTCCTTCAGCAGGCCGGAAGCAGAGTCCAGCCGCTCAGCTTTCAGGCTGTTGGAGCAGATCAGCTCTGCAAAGCCTGCGCTTTTGTGTGCGGGCGAAAAATGCACGGGCTTCTGTTCGTACAGGTCTACCTGCACGCCCTTGCCCGCCAGCCAGAGGGTGGCTTCACAGCCCGCAAGACCAGCGCCCAGCACGGTTACTTTATAGTTCATAGTTTTATCCTTTTAGTCCTTTTTCGGCACTGGCATCTCGTAGCCGCAGCCTTCCTTTGCGCAATACAGCTTGGAGCCTTTGCGGAACATGGTGCTGCCGCACTTGGGGCACTTGGTGGGCACCGGCATGTCCCATGTCATAAAGTCGCAGTCCGGGTAGCGCTCGCAGCCATAATAGATGCGGCCCTTGGAGCTCTTGCGCTCCAGCATACGGCCCTTGCCGCACTTGGGGCAGATGCCGCCGGTATCCTTGACCAGCCGCTTTGTGCCCCGGCACTCCGGGAAGCCGCTGCAGGCCAAAAACTTGCCGTACTTGCCCACCTTGATGACCATGGGCCGGCCGCACAGGTCGCATACCTCACTGGAAGGCTCATCCGGCACCTTGACCTTCTTGCCTTCCATGTTCTTTTCGGCCTGCTCCAGACTGGCGGCAAAACCCTGATAGAAGTCATCCACCGTCTTGTGCCAGTCGGCCTTGCCGCTCTCGATCTTATCCAGATTCTTCTCCATCTGGGCAGAGAAGTCCACGTCCACGATGTGGGGGAACTGTTCCAGCATCAGGCCATCCACCGCCCGGCCCAGCAGAGTGGGCTTGAGCTTTTTCTGGTCGCGCTCCACATAGCCGCGGTCGATGATGGTGGTGATAATGGGTGCGTAGGTGGAAGGACGACCGATGCCGTTTTCTTCCAGTGCCTTGATGAGGGTCGCTTCGGTGTAGCGGGCGGGCGGCTGGGTGAACTTCTGCTCGCTCTTCAGGTCGCGCAGCTTCAGCACCTGACCCTGCTCCAGCGGAGGCAGGGCGGTCTCCTTCTTTTCCTTTTCGTCGGTAGCTTCCTCGTACAGGACGGTGAAGCCGTCAAAGGTAACGGTATAGCCGCTGGCCTTGAAACGGTAGTTCCGCCGCGCTGACCGTGACGGACACGGTGTCCTGCTGGCAGTCTGCCATCTGGCTGGCCATGAAGCGGCTCCAGATCATGCGGTAGAGCTTTGCGGTGTCGCCGCTGATGCTCTTGTCTACCTCGTCCGGTGTCAGGGACGGCACCGAGGGACGGATGGCCTCGTGGGCATCCTGTGCGGCAGTGGCGCTCTTGGTCTTCCATGTGCGCTTGTAGGGGCAGATATAGGCTTCACCGTAGGCCCCTGCGATATATTCCTTTGCGGCGGCAACGGCTTCATCCGAGATGCGCAGGCTGTCGGTACGCATGTAGGTGATCAGACCCATGGTGCCGTGGCCCGCAATGTCCACGCCTTCGTACAGGGTCTGGGCAGCGCGCATGGTGCGGGTGGCCGTAAAGCCCAAGCGGCGGGATGCCTCCTGCTGCAGGGTACTGGTGATAAAAGCCGGAGTGGGCTGCTTTGCCCGCTTGCCCTTTTTCAGCTCTGCCACCACGTACTCGGCCCCTTCCAGACCCTTTTCAATGGCGCGGGCCTCGGCTTCGCTTTTGGGCAGCAGCTTTTTGCCGCTGGCATCGGTGGCCAGCCGGGCGGTAAAACTCTTGTGGCCTGCGCCGAGGGTGGCATCCACGTTCCAGTATTCGTCGGGCTTGAAACTCTCGATCTCCTTTTCGCGGTCATCGATCAGGCGCACGGCCACGCTCTGCACGCGGCCTGCGGAAAGGCCCCGGCGCACCTTGCGCCAGAGGAACGGGCTGAGCTTGTAGCCCACCAGACGGTCCAGCACACGGCGGGCCTGCTGTGCGTTGAACAGATCTTCGTCGATGGCGCGGGGATGGGCCATGCCCTCCTTCACGCCCTTTTTGGTGATCTCGTCAAAGGTCACGCGGTTCGGCTCGTGGGGGTCCAGCCCCAGAATGTTTGCCAGATGCCAGCTGATGGCTTCGCCCTCACGGTCCGGGTCGGTTGCCAGCAGCACGCCGTCTGCGTGTTTGGCCTTGCTCTTCAATTCCTTGATGAGCTTTTCCTTGCCTTTGATGCTGATGTACTGTGGGGCATAGCCGTGCTCCACATCGATGCCCAGCTGGGAAGCGGGCAGGTCACGGATATGGCCCATGCTTGCGGTGACCTCGTAATCATCGCCCAGATACTTGCCAATGGTTTTCGCCTTAGCAGGCGACTCCACGATAACCAGTTTTGACATAGTTTCTCTCCTATATAAAAAACCTTGCCATCTGCTGCCCGGCCTGCCAAAGGCTCCCCGCTCCGGGGCACTGGCATCGCGCAGCGATGACTGAGAGGTTTGAATGCTCAACTTAACATGTGCGCACCTAGCGCAGAATATACCGTTTACCCGGCAGGCAGGCCACCCGGCCGGTCAGCTCCAATTTCATGAGCGTACCCAGCAGCAGCGCGGTGGGCAGGCCGCTTTGCAGGCCCAGTTCCTCCACGCCCTTTGCTTTGGCCCCGATGCAGGAAAGCACCTTCCGCTCGTTCTCGCTCATCGCGGCAGGTGCCGGGCGGGGCACCGCCGGGCGAAGCGCAGCCGGGGTCAGGTGGAGCGTCTCAAACAGATCTTCCGCCTTGCAGACGGCCTTTGCCCGCCCTTCCCGCAGCAGGCCGTTTGTGCCTGCGGAATTGGGCGAGTAGATGCTGCCTGGCACCGCGAACACCGGCTTGCCATAGCGTTCGGCGTGAGACACGGTGGACATGGTGCCGCTTTTTTCCTGCGCTTCCACCACCAGCAATGCAGACCTGAGCGCCGCAATGAGCCGGTTGCGCTGCAAAAAGCCCACGCGGCCAATGGCTGCGCTCTCCGGCGGATACTCGCTGATAACGCAGCCGTTGGCCTCGATCTTCCGGCGCAGTTCCCGGTTGGTGGCGGGATAGGTCTTGTCGATCGGGACGCCCAGCACCCCGATGGTAGGGCGGTCTTCCCGCACGGCAGCGCGGTGCCCAGCGCTGTCGAGGCCGTCGGCCAGACCGCTCACCACGATGGCACCGGCTCTGGCCAACCCCCGCCCGATGTCCTCTGCGGCCTGCAGGCCGTATTCGGTAGGCTTGCGGCTGCCCACGATGCCCACCGCGCCCGGCTCGTTGAGCCAGAGCGGATCGCCGGTGCAGTAGAGCACCAGCGGCATATCCGGGATGCGGGAAAACGCCAGCGGATAGTCCGGGTCTTCATAGGTCAGGATGCGGATATTCCGGGCCGCACACCGCCGCGCAAAGGCGCGGTAATGCTCCGGCGTGTGGTCGGGCAGGAGCGCCCGCTGCGCTGCCCCCGGCCCTGCCGCGCGGCGGAACGCATCGCTCCCCCGCTGCTCCCACGCCTCCTGCGCCCCGCCAAACGCATCCAGAACGCTGCCGTTGTGGCTGCTGCCCACGCCCAGCGTCCCGGCCAGCCAGAGCCAGCAGAGCAGCGGGTCGGGGGCCGGTTCGGGCGGGAAGAAGCTGGTCTGACCCCAGGCAGGGTCCGGCCCGCTCATAGGCTTTCCTCCCGGAAATGCCACAGCAGGATGCTGCCCGCAATGCCGGCGTTCAGGCTTTCCACCCGGTCGGTCATGGGGATGCGCACCGTGCTGCTGCAGGCAGCAATGGTCTCATCGGTCAGGCCCTGACCCTCGCTGCCGATGACGACGCAGACGCCGCCGGGGTAGCTTGCCTGCGCCGCGCTCAGCGGCTGAGACTTGTACAGCGCGGCAGCAAGGCAGGTGATCCCCTTTTCCCGCAGGGCTGCGATGGCCTCCGGCAGGGCTCCGGCCTCAATGACCGGCACCCGCACCGCCGCACCCATGGAAGCGCGCAGGGTCTTGGGGGCATACACACTGGCACAGCCGTCGCTCAGGATCACACCGTCAAAGCCAAAGGCCGCAGCAGAGCGCAGCAGGGTGCCCACATTGCCGGGGTCCTGCACTCGTTCCAGCGCCAGATACCGCCCACCGGCCTTCACTTCGTCCAGTGTGTGCACCGGGGTGCGGAACACGCCGAACACCCCCTGATGGGTGCCCACATCGGCCAGCTTATCAGCCACATGGTCTTCCACAAGGTAGTGTTCACCGGGCAGCGTGAGCAGCTCCGGGCATTTTTCGGCAGCGGCCCCGGTGTAGAACAGCGTTTCCAGCTCAGCCCCGCGGCAGAGCTCCGGGCAGAGCTTGCGGCCCTCGGCCAGAAAGCGGCCCTCGCTGCGGCGGAATGCCGCGCTGGAAGAAAGGCGGCAGGCGTATTTGATCTTTGCGTTTTCCCGGCTGGTGATTTTTTCGTCCATGCAGGCTCCTCCCGAATCCAGAAAGATACAAAACGGACGCCCGCGTATACGCGCGGGCGTCTTTGTCAAGTTCTATTAGGCGTTCTTGACGGTCTCGACCAGAGCTGCAAAGCTCTTGGGATCGTTAATAGCCATCTCAGACAGCATCTTGCGGTTCAGCTCGATGCCAGCCTTCTTCAGACCAGCCATGAAGGTGGAGTAGTTCATGCCCAGAGGACGAACTGCGTTGTTGATGCGGCAGATCCACAGGTTGCGGAACTGACGCTTCTTCATGCGGCGGCCAGCCAGAGCGTAGTTGCCGCTCTTCATGACCTGCTGCTTGGCCATCTTAAAGTGCTTGCTCTTGCAGCCGTAGAAGCCCTTGGCCAGCTTCAGCATCTTCTTACGACGTTTGTGAGTCATGGTTGCGCCCTTGATACGTGCCATTTTTTATATCTCCTTTAGTTGTCTCAATAGAATGTGTTTGCCTGCGGCTCGCTCTTAGGCGTAGGGCAGCATGCTCTTGATGGTAGCTGCGTTGGTCTTATCAACGTAGCTGGGCTGACGGTAGCCACGGGTCAGCTTGGTGGTCTTCTTGGTCAGGATGTGGCTGCGGAATGCGTGGCCGCGCTTGATCTTGCCGTTCTTGGTCAGCTTAAAGCGCTTCTTAGCGCCGGAGTGCGTCTTCAGTTTCATCTTAGCCATTTTAGTTTCCTCCTAAAATTAGTCCTTATTGGGTTTCGGGATCAGCAGAATGGACATCGTGCGGCCCTCGAGCACCGGCGGCTTATCGGTGGATGCCTGAGGCAGAGCCTCGGCAAAACGTTTCAGCACGTCTGCGCCCAGAGCACTGTGCGCCATTTCACGGCCGCGGAAGCGGATCGAAACCTTAACCTTGTGGCCAGCTGCCAGGAACTTGGCAGTCTGGTTCAGCTTGGTATTGAAGTCGTTGGTGTCAATGTTGAGCGAAAGGCGGGTCTCTTTAACTTCGACCACCTTCTGGTTCTTCTTGGCTTCCTTCTCCTTCTTCTGCTGTTCAAAACGGTACTTGCCGTAATCCAGCACCTTGCACACAGGCGGAACAGCCTGCGGTGCGATCTTGACCAGATCCAGACCAGCATCTTCAGCAGCGCGCATGGCCACCTGAATGGACACAACGCCCTTCTGCTCGCCGTCTGCACCGATCAGACGGACCTCACGGTCACGGATCTGACCGTTGATCTCCAGTTCCTTCGACTTTCCAGCGGTAGCGATAATGAATGCACCTCCAAACAAAATCCATTTTGTTGCAATATTTGGCATAGAAAACGCGGCCGCCCATTTTCAGGACAGCCGCGCAAAAATTCACTCAAAAGCGCAGTTCGCACAAAACGAACCGGTTTTCGTATAGCCCGGAGGATGTTGCCCCTCGCAAGGCGAGCGCGGCACAGGCCGTAGCTGCTTTCTTTACCGGAACAGTTTACCACACCCGGCAAAGCCTGTCAAGCATTTTTATGCGATTTTGCAGAAAATTATCCCTTCACCTCGATCAGCCTCCCCAGCTCCAGCGAGTAGATGCCCTTATACGTTACCTTCTTCGGCGCAAAGCGCTTATCGATGGCAAGAGCATAGAGGTTCAGCTGCGGGCGGTAGGCCCGCAGGAAGTCCGCTTCGGTCTTGCGGCGGTCGGTCTTGTAATCCAGCAGTTCCAGATGATCCGGGAAGATGAGTACGATGTCCGCAATGCCCTGCACGAGGACGCTGGCCTTCGCCGCTTCGCCCTCCGGGGCCGCGCTGCCCTGTGCCGTCAGCACGGCCGACGCGGGCAGCGCCGTGATGAAGGCCAGCTCCCGCAGCACGGCATCTGCCGCACAGATGCGGGCAAAGGCTTCGCTCTCGGCAAAGCGGCGGATGCGGCGGACGTCCAGCTTTTCCGCGATCTCCGGCGGGGTCAGCTGCACGGCCACCTGACGGTCCCGTTCGGCGCAGATGGCCTCATCGAGGGTGCCGGATGTCTTTGCAGCAGCAAGGGAGGCAAAGTCCGCGTGTTCCAGAAAAGCGTGCAGAGCCGTGCCCATCTCGGCGGCGGTCAGGCCGTCCTTGGAGAGAAAGGCAGGGCGTTCCAGCGTGGTCTGCTCGGCCTTGTGCACGATGCTGGTCACGCTGACCTTGGCGGGCACCTCCGCCAGCGAAGCCGCCGGGTACTGCCAGGCAAAGCCCTGCCGCAGCTGTTCCGTCAACACCGGGTCGGCGGCGGGGGCTTCCGGGGCCGGGGCTTCTTCCGCGGCGGGCTGGATCTCTTCCGGAGCCTCTTCAAAGGAAAAGTCGATGGTGCTGCGGGTGTCCGCAAACGGCAGTTCGAGGTTCTCGGCCAGGCGGCGCAGCGGCCCGCCGTTGGGATGGACGAGCAGGGCCGTGCGCAGCCAGTCGGCGAAGCTGTTGGCCTGCCGGTTCAGCGTCTCCCCTGCGCCCGCCGCGAGGAAGGCCGCCGCCTTCGCCAGCGGGTTGGTCGTTTTGGTCATGCCCAGCGGGATGGTCATGATCAATTTGTCCTGTGCGCGGGTGAGCGCTACATACAGCAGACGCATCTGCTCGCTGCGCAGTTCGGCAGCGTGGACATTGGCCAGCGCCGCGTAGGCCGCCGTTTTATAGGAACCTTCGCCGTCTTCGGGGCGTAGGCGCAGCCCGGCCCCGTACACCCGGTGGAGCAGCACCGGCTGGCGGGTATCGGCAGCATTGAACCGCCGGGCCGTATCCGCCACAAAGACCACCGGGAACTGCAGACCCTTGGAGCGATGGATGGTCATAATGGTCACACAGCCAGGTCGCGCACCGCCGGGCACAGTGTCCTGCCCGGTAGAACCGGCCTGCGCCGCCGCGTCGATGGCGCGGATGAGGCCGGAGATGCCGTTTGCCCCGGCCCCGGCGCAGAAGGACGCGAACCGCCGGGCATCTTCCCGGCGGTGCGCACCGTTTTCCAGTACGCCCAGCGCAGCAAGATAGCCGGTGGAGACAAAGATCTCTTCCAGCAGCTGTTCCACCGGTACGCTCCGGGCCATCCGGCGCAGCTCGGTCAGCCGGGCATAGAACGCCCGGACCTTCTGTTCAAAGGGGCTTTCTTCGGCGCTGTTCACGGTCAACAGCAGTGCCCCGTACAGGCTCATCCGCTGGCGGTGCTGCGGTGCAGGCGTCTCCCCTGCCGCCTCCTGTGCGGCACGGCGGGCCTCGTCCTGCTGTTTCTGCAATTCCTCCGCGCGGGCACGCAGGCGTACAAGGTCGTCGTCCGTAAAGCCGAACATCGGCCCCAGCATGGCGGCGGCAAGGTAGATATCCTGCGCCGGGTTGTCGATGACCTTCAAAAGCGAGATCAGCGGCCGGATGTGCGCTGCTTCCATCAAGTTTTCGCGCGCATCCGCATACACCGGGATGCCCCGGGCCGTGAGCGCTTCCTCATAAGCGAGGAAGTCGCCGCGCGCCGCCAGCAGGATGCAGCAATCCTCGTACTGCACCGGGCGGGTGGAGCTGCCGTCCCGCACCTGCTCCCCGGAGGCCATCAATACTTCGATCTTCCGGGCGATCCACGCCGCGTCGGTCTCAGCGGTGTCGTCGGGCAGGAAGTGCGCTTCCACGCTGCCGGCGTATTCGCCGGGTGCACCGCACACCAGCCGCTGGCCGTCACCGTAAGCCGTATCGCCCAGCTGGGGTGTCATGAGCTGCTCAAACAGGAAGTTGATGCCCCGCACCACTTCCGGCGCACTGCGGAAGTTCGCATCCAGCGCCAGCAGAGCGTTCTGGCCGGGCGTCCCTTCCGCCGGGCGGTGGCGGGTCGCGCCGCCGGGCAGGAGCGGCCAGGCATCCAGCTTTTCCCGGAAGATGCTGGGGTCGGCCTGACGGAAGCGGTAGATGCTCTGCTTCAGGTCGCCCACAAGGAACAGGTCATCCCCCGCCGGGGAAGCAAGGCAGCGGTAAATGGCATCCTGCAAAGCGTTCGTGTCCTGATATTCGTCCACCATCACGGCGGCATAGCTGTGCCGGATGCTCTGGCACAGCGGGGTGGGGGTGCCGTCCGGGCTGCGGAGGAGCCGGAGCGCCTGATGCTCGAAGTCACTGAACTCCAGCAGCTTCCGCTCCTGCTTTTTGGCCGCAAAGCGGGCATCAAAATCCCGCACGGCGGCAAACATCGCCCGCAGCCGGGGCAGGGCGGCGGCGCGGTCGGCTTCGGCCTCGTCTTCACTGCAAGAGATCAGTTCCAGGATCTGCCCGAACAGCGCAGCCGCTTCGTCGGCGCGGGTCTTGACGGCGGCTTTGTGCTCTCCGGTCAGCCGTTTTTTCATGCCCTTGAAGCCGGGCATCTCCTCCATGCCCAGCACATAGGGTGTCAGCTTATCGTACAGCGGTGTCCACTGCCCTGCCGCAGCCAGCCGTTCCACCTCGCCCAGCAGGGCGGCGGCCGCTTCGAGCCGTTCCAGCGGTTCGGCGAATTTATCGTTGACACCGGCCACGGCCTTGGCGCGGGCGGCATCGGTCTTTCCTTTATTCTCGGCCTCAATGCGGGCCAGGATGAGGTCTTCTTTGCAGTCGTTCCAGGCGGCGCAGAACAGCTCCCGCCCGGCTCTGGCAGCGCGGACTGCCTCGGCCAGCAGCAGGTCATGCCAGCAGGTCGCATCGAATCCATGCCCGGCCTGCCACGGTTCCAGAAATTCATCCAGCCTGCGGTCGTAGTCCGGCAGAGCGCGCAGAAAATCGTACACATGCAGGATGGTATTGCCTGCGGCCTGATCGGTGCGGCCCTTTCCGTAAAGGTCTGCAAAGGCACAGAAGTCCGGGTCGCGGTAGGCATTTTCCAGCGTTTCGGCCAGCGCCGAAGCCCGCAGCACCTCCACGCTGCCTGGGTCTGCCGGGGCAAAATCCGGCGGGATGTCCAGTGCCTGAAAGTGCTTGTGCAGCAGGTCCAGACAGAACGCGTCAATGGTGCAGATGGGTGCGCGCTGCAAAAGCATCCGCTGGCGGCGCAGGCTCGTGTTGTGGGGCTGCTGCTGGCTGAGCCGCAGCAGTGCCTGCCCGATGCGTGCCCGCAGCTCTGCCGCCGCCGCATTGGTAAAGGTGACGATGAGCAGTTTGTCCGCATCCACCGGGTGGTCCGGATCGGTGATGAGCCGCACCGCGCGTTCGGTCAGCACGGCCGTTTTGCCGCTGCCCGCCGCTGCGCTCACCAGCAGCGCACCACCCCGGTCGTCGATGGCGGCCTGCTGGGCGGCTGTCCATTTGGTTTCACTCACGGCTGTTCCTCCTTTCCTTCTTCCGGCGGAGTCTCAGGGACTTCAAAGGGTTTGGCCGGGGCTTCCAGTGCCCGCTCGCCGATGCCGGTCTCGTGGCAGCAGATAAAGCTGTAGTCGCACCACAGGCAGGGGCTTCGGCCCGTGACCAGCGGTTCCGCAGCGATCTGCCCATCGTAAAGCTGCTGGCCCATCTGGGTGACAAGATCATCCAGATGCAGCTGGATGCGGTCAAGCTTGGCGCTGTCGGCGCGTTTGTCCTTCTGGTAGGGGCTGGGCACACCGCGCAGATACGAGAAGGGCAGATACCGCCCCGTCTCGTCGGCGTCCATGGCGCGGAACAGCTTTTGCTCGTCCCGCACCAGGCCGTCCAGCTTGTATTCCACGCTGCGGGCTGCGTTGGCGCGGGTGGTGTTCTCCGGGGCCGGGTCTGCCAGCAGATACAGCACGCCTGCCGGTTCCGCGCCGGTAAAGCGGCCGCTCTTATCCCGCGTCAGGCTGAACAGATACAAAAGCATCTGGCAGTCCAGCCCACAGTATACCTCTTTCAGGTTCAGTTTTTTGGTGCCGGTCTTATAGTCCACCACCCGCACCCAGCGGGTGCCGTCTTCCTCCACCCACTCGTCGGCGCGGTCCACCGTGCCCACCAGCTGCACCGTGCGCCCATCCGAGAGATGATAGGTCTGGGCGCGGACGCCGTCCCCGCCGCTGCCGATCTTCAGCTCGCAGGCCACAGGCCGGAAGCTGGACTGGCGCTGTTCATCCCGCAGGTAGCACAGCAGGCTCGCCATGCTCTTTTTCAGGCGGGAGAGCAGGTAGGCAAAACGGGCTGTGTCTTCGGGCAGATAGCGGCGGGCGTATTCGTCCACCAGAAGCCCCGCCAGCTCCGCCATGGCGTCGTCGTCCAGCTCGATGAAGGGAGCCAGCATGGCGGCGCAGGGGTTGTCCGGCGCAGGGTCCGGGTCCAGCGCCATTTGCAGCACCCAGTGCATCAGGGTGCCGCTCTGGTCGGCAGAAAGCTCGGCCCGTCTGCGGGGCTTCAGGCCCAGCACATACTGCAAAAAATAGCCATACCGGCAGGTATAGTATTTTTCCAGCTGGCTGGGCGAGATGCGCAGCCGCTGCCCCAGCAGTTCTTCCAGTGCATCCAGGTCGCTGACCTGCCGGGGCGAAGCGTCCGCCATCCGGCGCAGCAGCTTCAGGCCCTCCGGCTCCTCGCCGCCGGGGGTGCGCAGCGCCTCGGTCAGGCTGGCGCGTTCCGTGTCGGTCATCGGCCAGCCGCCGCCCAGGCAGTCGAGGCCGTCGGCAGGGGTCGCGGCCAGGTCGGGCAGAGCCAGCTCCGGCGGAGCCGGTTCCAGCGCCTCCACGATGGGTTCCAGCGCTGCGCACAGGGTCTTGCCCTGCCCCTTGGGCCAGCTGAGCCACAACCCCTTTGCCGGTGCGGTGAGGGCTTTGTAAACGCACACCTGCTCGCGCACCACGCGGTTCTCAAAGCAGTCCGGCAGATCGATTTGCTTTGCCATCAGAACATCGCGGTCGGCGTGGGTCAGAAGGCCCGTCTCGGACGGTGCACAGGGAAATTCGCCCTCCGCAAGGCCCAGCACGAACACATAGTCCGGCGCGTCCAGACGCATTTTGCCCGCGCTTGCCAGCACCACGGCATCCAGCGTCTGCGGGATGTGCCCAAGGTCCGAAGAGCGCAGCAGCAGGCTGAACAGGTCCTCATATTCTGCAAAGGTCACACCCTGCCCGCCCAGCAGGTGGGCCATCTCGTTGAGCAGCTGCATCACCACGTTCCACTCGCGGGCCGCTTCCTCTGCCGCCGGGATGCCCCGGGCAGTGCGGACGGCTTCCACCAGCGCTGCCTGCTGCTCTTCTGCACCCAGCTTTTTCAGGCAGAAGTAGAGCGCCCGGCTGATGGCCTCGGCGTTGGCGTTCCGCACCTTGCCGCGCAGGGCATCGGCGGCGTTCACCAGCAGAGCGCGGGCCTTTTCGGCATCGGACAGATTCCGGGCGTCCTCTTCGGTCAGCTCCCGATCGCCGAAGCCTTTGGGATCGTTCCGGAACGCTGCCCGCCATGCCGCCGCATTGGGTGACCAGGTATAGGCATAGTTTTCCAGCGCGCAGACCTCTTCTTCGGTCAGGGCGCACAGGCCCGTTTTGGCCAGCGTGGTCAGATTCTCGGTCAGGTCGGCCCCGCGGGCCAGCGCCAGCAGTGCACGCACTGCCGTAGCCGGGGCGCTGAACTCCGGGGTGGTGGGTTCATCGCAGTAAAGCGGGATGCCCGCCATCCGGAACTCATACCGCACGGCGGCGCGGTACTTGCCGATGTCGCGGCAGACCACCGCGATCCTGCCGCAGCGCACGCCCTGCCGCATCAGGCGGCGGATGGCCGCAGCGGTGCAGCGGGCTTCCTCTTCCCGGCTGGCAGCGGCAAACAGCCGCACCTCGTCCGCTGGCGCTTCCAGCGGTGCACAGGTGCCGGTCTCCAGCAGCGCGGTCACTGCCGCAAGGCCGGGGGCCTCGGTGTGCCGCAGGTCCCGCCGGAGCAGCTGGGGCGCAGCCACCTCGGCCCCATTTTTGCGGGCCAGCTGCCGCAGCTGTGCGGCCACCTGCTTGGCCCCCGAAAACAGGCTCACATCGCCGGGCACGAGCGGTGCCCCATCGTCGCACAGGGCCACTGTGACGGTGGGCAGCGCCGCCAGCATCGCGCCCATCAGCCGCTTTTTGGGTGCGTTGAAGGTATCGAACTCGTCAATGAACACTTCCCGCTCCTTCAAAAATCCCGGCACTGCGCCGCAGGCCAGCGCCTCTTCGAGCCGCGCTCCGGCCAGCTCCAGCCGGTCGGCGGGGTCCATGCCGGTGCCCGCCAGCAGCGTTTCGTACCCCTGAAAGATCAGTGCCAGCTCCCCCAGTTTGCCGCTCTCAGCCCCGCAGCCTTTGGCAAGGTCGGCCAGCTGCCGGCCGGACAGGCCCGCGCTCTTGAGCTCGTCGATAGTCTGGGCCGCCATCTGGCAGAAGGCCGCACTGCGGCGGTGGCGGTAGTAGTAGTGCACATGATCCTGCAGCTCTTCCAGCGCGCGGCGCACCAGCACGGCCCGGCCCGCGTCCGAAAGGGTCTGCACCGCCGCGCCGCCCTCGGCAGAGAGGATGCGCTCGGCCAGACTGGTAAAGGAAAAGCTTTCCACCATGCCGGAAAGAGCATCGCCCAGCTCCCGGTAGATGCGGCCCTCCGTGCTGGAAGTGAACTGTTCCGGCACCAGAAGGATGCTCTTCTGACCCGCCTCAGCGCGGGCACGGATGCGGTGATACAGCAGCGTCGTCTTGCCGCTGCCGGAGCCGCCTAAAACCAGTTGTAACATAAAAACCTCTCTTTGCTTGCCCTCTCCGTCATCGCGAAGCGCCTGAGAGGGCGTGACCTGCTCTTATTGTAACACAAAATTGCAAGAACATCTATTCTGTGATACACTGGGGAAAACCGAATGGGAAAGGATGCCATTATGAAGATATTAGCTGTTGACTACGGCGACAGCCGCACCGGCCTTGCCACCTGTGACCGCACCGAGTTCCTTACAACGGCCATCACCCCGCAGATCACCCTGAAAGCCCGCAACAAGGTGGCGGCACGGGTGTGCGAGATTGCCGCCGAGATCCATGCCGAACTCATCGTGGTGGGCCTGCCGCTGAACATGGATGGTACCGAGGGCGAACGCGCCATCAAGAGCCGCAAGCTGGCAAAGACGGTCGAGATCTGGAGCGGCCTGCCGGTGCGCATGTGGGACGAGCGCCAGACCACCTGCGAAGCCGCCGATATCCTCTCCGAGACCGGCACCTTCGGTGCCCGGCGGAAAGAGATCCTCGACTCCGTCAGCGCCACCGTCATCCTCGAAGATTACCTCGCCTGGCGCAAAGAGCACCCCGGCGAGATCTGAGCAGCAAAAAGGCTCCCACTGCCACGGGAGCCTTTTTGCATTGCGCAGTTGTTATTGATAGGTCTCGATGCTCACGCTGTTGATGGTGATGTCCTCACGGGGCTTCTGGTTTTCGTCCACGGCGGTCTGGCCGATGGCATCCACCACGTCCATGCCCTCGTACACCTGGCCGAAGACGGTGTCGGTGTAATCGAGGTAGGGTGCGCCGCCTGCCGTCTGGTAGGCAGAAACGACCTCCGCGCGGTAGGAGGCCGCATTCATCTGATCCACAAGCTCCTGCGTCACGGAATCGCCGCCGGGCAGCGACTCCATCACATAGAAGACGCTGGCGCACTGGCCGGAGGCATCCGTGGCCGCACACAGCGCCCCGGCGTAGTGATGGAGCCGGTCGGTGGCCTCAATGGGGTAGCGGCTGCCGTTCCAGATGGTACTGCCCCTGCCGTCGGCCCCCTGCCCGGCTTCCACCACAAAGCCGCTCTCCACGCGGGAGAAGGTCAGGCCGTTGTAGTAGCCTGCCTGCACAAGGCCTGCAAAGTTATCATAGGCCTGCGGGGCCTTGTCCGGGAAAAGCACCGCCTTGAACACGCCTGCCGAGGTATCGAACACCGCAATGGTGTCCCCCGCCGCAGGGTGGGCAAACTGCAGCTCTGCCGATTCCACTGCCGGGCGGGAGATGGCTTTCGGCCCCGAAGTGCCGCTGAACTTGTCCTTGAGCGAACAGCCCGTCAGCGCCACACAGCCCAGGAGCGCCAGCACCGCCAGCGCTTTTTTATAAAAACGATTCATAACTCTGACCTCTCGGTGAATAGCATAGTAACAGCTTCCCGCTCGCCCGGAACCGAGCAGGCGGTACACAGAGTTCAGTATAGCATATTTCTGCGCCGGATGCGAGAGGGAAATGCGTGAAAATTTGTCCGCAGATTTCTGTGCGAAAAAGCATCTTGACGAGCAGGCAAAAAAACGCTACACTATAAGCACAGCAAGGGCCTGTGGGAGCACAGAAAGCCCCGGCTGCCCCAACTTTATTTTTCGTTTGTAACAGGAGAACGTATCTTATGGCAGAAGAGATCAAGAACCCGAACGCCGAAGAGGAATATCAGCCCGACCTGATGACCCTGGAGGATGAGGACGGCAACGAGATCACATTTGAGGTGATCGATGCGCTGGACCACAAGGGCGTGCATTATCTGGCTGCTGTGGAATACGCCGAGACCGAGGAAGACGTGAACGAGGATGCTCAGCTGGTCATTCTGAGCGTTGGCGAGGATGATGAAGGCGAATATCTGGATGTTGTGGACGACGACGAGACCCTGCTGGAAGTCAGCAAGCTGTTTGAGAAGCGGCTGAGCGACCAGTTCGAGATCGAATAAGTTTTTCAGACGATTGACCCGTGCAAAACTTCCTGCCCGGCTCGATTTGTTGCGGTTTATATGATCCTACTAATCATTCAACGGGAGCTTGGAGTTCCCCGGTGGATTGCAGACCTCCCCGTCATGGGGCGACCATGAAGGCTCGATGAGGAAGCGCGAACCCGGAGACAGGGCACCCACCTGTCCGTAAGGGTAGGTTTGATTGACCGCAGACGACCGGGCGGGATCTTTTTATAGCAATCCATCCACCGCTGTCCTCTGCCAGGAGGAACAGTGTGTGGATTTTTTTATACCCTCTCAGTCTCGCTGCGCTCGCCAGCTTATCCCCTTCTGGCGCAAATGTGCCACCTCCCCCGACCGGGGGAGTCTTTCGAAAGGGAGAGCCCTTGGCAAGCCGGTTTTGGCTATTGTTTTTCGCCCTGCGGGCTCTTTTGCAGCAGGGCTTCGCGGATTTGTCAGCGTGTTTGAAAGGATGTGCATTGCGGCATGAAGTCAGAACATCTGGTGGGGACGAACATCCCCCGATTCACCTACGACACCCCCACGGTACCGGAAAACGATTTTTATGCCCTGTGCGAGGGCAGTCGGCCCCTGTGCATGATCTTCCTGCCGGGGTTCGACCATCCCGTCAGCCGTGAGTACATCACCCGCTACCTCAAGACCCTGCCCGCCCTCAAGGGCGCACGGCTGGCCTGCGTGGTGCGGTCCAGCGCCAAGGCGGTGGCCACGGCCACCCGTGGGTCGGAGTTTCCCTTCACCCTCATCTGCGACGCGCCGGGGGTGCTGTACGGCTACCTTGGCGTAGAACAGGCCCGCGGCATCCTGAGCTGGAGCTTTGCGGCCCAGAAGATCTACAAGGCCGCCAAAGATGCCGGTTATCACTACGACAAGTCTGCCCCGCAGCTGCTGCCGCTGACGCTGGTGGTGGGCCATCAGGGCAGGATCCTGTTCACCCACTCCGGCCGCAGCCAGACCGACCTGCCCGAGGACTGCGCCGCCATCCACGAGGTCGTCCGGGCCGTAGAGGCAGCTACCGTTCAGGCCCGCACCGACGCGAACCCCCACTGCTCCGACGAAACGCTCACCCTGCCGGATCTGGTAGGCTGGGATGACGGGACCTGACCCAGCAAAAGAGCCACGGCTGCGGCCGTGGCCCTTTTTGGTTCGTCTCACTCGATGTCGTCGTCCGTGAACAAGCCCGGAATGCCGCAGACTGCGGCGATGCCGACCACGGTGAACACGATGCGCGACCAGATGGATGCGCTGCCGCCCAGCAGCCAGCCCACAAAATCGAATTGGAACAGCCCCACAAGGCCCCAGTTGATGCCGCCCACGATCATTAAGATCAGACAGATTTTATAAAAGGTCTGCACGAAAAGACCCCCTTTCCTTTGGGAATAGCATTTCCCAGGAAAGAGGGTCTTATTCCGTTTTGCGTTACAGCATCCACTTCGGGGCGGTGACCCGTGCACCGCCCTTGTCGGGCTGGGCCACATAGACCTGCGGCCAGCGGGTCTTCAGGGCCGCAGCCGCCGTGCGGGCTTCGGCTTCATCGGCAAAGATGCCGAACACCGCCGCACCGCTGCCGGTCATCAGAGCCGTGAGCGCACCGTGTTCGCAGAGCGCAGCCTTGATGGCCTCATTGTCCTTGGCACCGCTGCACTCTTCCAGCGCATTGCCGGCGGCGGCGCAAAGGGCATCCAGATCTCCGGCACGGATAGCGGCTTCCTGCGCTCCGCAGTCCGGGTGGATGCTGCTGCCCACCCGGTCATAGGCCGCAAAGGCCTCCGGGGTGGAAACGCCGTAGTCCGGCATCACCACCGTGAACCAGCACTCCGGCACCGGCGGCAGCGCCTTGAGAAAATCGCCCACACCCTGCACCCGGCAGGTGCCGCCCATCAGGGCAAAGGGCACATCCGCACCGATCTTTGCGCCCAGCGCGCACAGCTCACTCATGGACAGATGTGCCCCATACAAAGCATTCAGTCCCACGAGGACGGCGGCAGCATCGGCACTGCCGCCCGCCATGCCCGCCCGCACCGGGGCACGTCCTTATAGATGGTGATGTCCACGCCCGCCAGAAGGCCGGTGTAGCGGAAGAACGCGATGGCCGCCTTGATGGCGGTGTTGCTGTCGTTGGCGGCAACCGGGCTTCCGGGCAGAGAGAGGTTCAGGCCGCTGCTGCGGGCCAGCACCACCTTTTCATACAGGGTGATGGCCTGCATGGTCATGTCCAGATCATGGTAGCCGCTCGGCAGAAGGCCCACCACGTCCAGCGCCAGATTGAGCTTTGCGGGGGCCAGAACGGTCACGCAGTTCAGCCTTGCCATTTTCAACTCTCCTCACTGCGGCATTGCGATGCCGTTTTCCTCCAAAAAGGCGCGGATGCGCTTCATGGCTTCGGTCAGATGCTCCACCGAGTACGCATACGACACGCGGCAGTACCCCTCGCCGGAAGCGCCAAAGGCATCGCCGGGGATGATGGCCACATGCTTCTGTTCCAGCAGCTTCGTGCAGAAATCCTGACTGCTCATGCCCGTGCTCTTGATGCAGGGGAAGGCGTAGAACGCACCGCGCGGCTCAAAGCAGGTCAGGCCCATATCGTTAAAGGACTTCACCACAAGGCGGCGGCGCATATTGTACTCGTCGCGCATGCGGTCGATCTCGCCGTCGCACTCCTTCAGGGCAGTGATGGCGGCGTACTGGCTGGTGGTGGGAGCGCTCATGATGGCGCTCTGGTGGATCTTGGTCATGATCCGGATGATGGGTGCCGGGCCGCAGGCATAGCCCAGACGCCAACCGGTCATGGCGTAAGTCTTGGAGAAGCCGTTCACCACGATGGTGCGCTCGGCCATGCCGGGCAGGGTGGCAATGGAAACATGAGGCCGCAGGCCATAGTTCAGCTCTGCATAAATTTCATCGGAGAGCACCATGATGTTGGTACCGCGCAGCACCTCAGCTACCGCTTCCAGATCCTCGCGCTCCATCACCGCACCGGTGGGGTTGTTGGGAAACGGCATGATGAGCAGCTTTGTCTTGGGGGTGATGGCTGCTTTCAGCGCATCGGCACGCAGGCGGAACTCGTCCTCCTGACGGCAGGCCACATGCACCGGTACACCGCCGGACAGGGTGGTGATGGGCTCGTAGCACACAAAGCAGGGCTCCGGGATGATGACCTCGTCCCCGGGCTGCACCAGCGTGCGGATGCACATATCAATGGCTTCGCTGCCGCCCACCGTGATGAGCACCTCGTGCAGCGGGTCGTAGTGCAGGCCCATGCGGCGCTCCAGATACTTTGCCACCTCGGCGCGCAGCTCCTTCAGGCCTGCGTTGGAGGTGTAGCGGGTGCGGCCATGCTCCAGACTCTCGATGCCGGCTTCGCGCACGGCCCATGGCGTTTTAAAGTCCGGCTCGCCCACGCCCAGACTGATGCACTCGGGCATTTCGGCAGCCAGATCGAAAAATTTGCGGATGCCGGAGGGGCGCATGGCCTCAGCGGCAGGCGCGATCAATTTATCGTAGTCCATCACAGCACCGTGCACTCTCTTTCATCGATTTCTTCGTCCTGATACAGGCGGCCCTCTTTTTTATAGGTGCGCAGCACAAAATGGGTGGCGGTGGACAGCACATCGTCCAGCGGAGAAAGGCGCTTTGCCACGAACAGGGCGATCTCCTGGAAGGTCTGGCCCTTGATCACCAGCTGCAGGTCGTAGCCGCCGCTCATCAGCAGCACGCTCTCCACCTCGTCAAAGGCGGCAATGGTGGCTGCGATCTCGTCAAAGCCGCGGCTCTTCTTGGGGCTGACGTTCAGCTCGATGACGGCCTCCACACGGTTCACACCGGCCTTTTCCCAGTCCACAAGGGTCTTGTAGCCCTTGATGATGCCCTGCGCCCGGGCCAGATCGATCATGGCCGCCACCTCGGCGGGGGATTTATTCAGCATCGTGGCGATATCCTCAATGGGCAGCCGCGCATTGTCTTCCAGGATCTTCAAAAGCTGTTCCATCGTCGTTACTCCTTTGTATCCGCGGCGTACCGCGTCGATTTGTATCTTTCAGTATAGCACAAGCGCGCCGTATTTGCATCTTGTTTTTTGGATAGACCGTCTTTTCCGCTCAGTTCTCGTTCTTTTTTACAAAAAGTGTGTTCAAAAACCGGTAAATCTGCTATACTGGAAGGGAAATCTTGCCCTCTCAGGCGCTTCGCGCCAGCTCTCCCAGGGGGAGAGCCCTTGGCAGGCCGGGCAGGTCGGTGTGATTGCCTTGCGGCTCCCGCACAGCCGGGCCCTGTCCTCATTGGCAGCATCTGCCGACTTGACGCGCAAGGCAAGCTTCTGCTGACCGTTGCAGCGGAGCCCGGCAGCCTGTGCAGAATGAGGCTTCTTCATCCAGCACATCCAAAACCGACACGCCAGCGGCTCCCCCTTTGGGGAGCTGGCAAACCCAAAGGGTTTGACTGAGAGGGTTTTCCATCAACTATTGGGGGTAAGGAATATGAAAGCATTCATCACGGTCATCGGCCACGACACCGTCGGCGTCGTCGCAAAAGTTGCTGCCCTGTGCAGTGAGCTCAACATCAATATCGAGGACGTGACCCAGAGCATCCTGCAGGGCATGTTCGCCATGATCATGCTGGTGGATATCAGCAACTGCAATGTGAGCCACGAAGAGCTGCACAAGCGCACCGACGCGCTGGCTGCCGAGATGGGCATGCAGATCAATGTTACCCGTCAGGAAGTGTTCGACGCGATGCACACGATCTAACCTCTCCGTCATCGCTGACGCGATGCCACCTCCCCTATTGAGGGGAGGCCTTGGCAAGCCGGTTTTGAACGTGCCAATCGCCTGCGGCTCCAAAGCAGCCGGGCTTCGCGTTTTTGTCAGCGACAGAGGAATCTAAGAGAGAAGGGAATCTATTATGAGCATGATGAATACCGGTGACATTCTCGAGACCATCGAGATGTTCACTCAGGACAATCTGGACGTGCGCACCGTCACCATGGGCATCAGCCTGCTGGACTGCATCGACCCGGACCCGAAGAAGGCGTGCGAGAACATCTATAACAAGATCACCACCAAGGCCGCAAACCTTGTGCCCACGGTGGAGCATATCAGTGCCGAGTACGGTATTCCCATCATCAACAAACGCATCAGTGTCACACCCATCGCCATGCTGCTGGGTGCCTGCCCGGATGCCGACCCTGTGGAGTTTGCAAAAACTCTGGATGCCGCCGGTAAAAAGGTGGGTGTAAACTTTGTGGGCGGCTACAGTGCTTTGGTGCACAAGGGCTTTTCTGCCGGTGACCGCCGCCTGATCGAGTCCATTCCCCGCGCACTGGCCGAGACCGACATCGTGTGCAGCTCGGTGAACATTGGTGCCACCAAGGCAGGACTGAATATGGACGCTGTCAAGCTCATGGGCGAGGCCGTCAAGAAGGCCAGTGAGCTGACGGCTGGTCGTCAGTGCATCGGTGCCGCAAAGCTGGTGGTGTTCTGCAACGCACCGGAGGACAACCCCTTCATGGCCGGTGCATTCCACGGCCCCGGCGAGCCGGACTGTGAGATCCACGTGGGCGTTTCCGGCCCCGGCGCTGTGCGCGCTGCACTGGCCCGCCTGCCCAAGGATGCCCCCATCGACGAGGTGGCAGAGCTGGTCAAGCGCACCGCCTTCAAGATCACCCGCGTGGGCCAGCTGGTGGCCAATCTGGCTTCTCAGGCACTGGGCGTGCCCGCCGGCATCATCGACCTGTCGCTGGCACCTACCCCCGCCATCGGCGACAGTGTGGCCAATATTCTGGAAGAGATGGGCCTTGAGACCTGCGGCTGCTGCGGCACCACCGCCTGTCTGGCCCTGCTGAACGATGCCGTGAAGAAGGGCGGCGTGATGGCCTCCAACCACGTGGGCGGTCTGTCTGGTGCCTTCATCCCGGTCAGCGAGGATGCCGGCATGATCCACGCCGCCGAGACCGGATGCCTGACCATTGAAAAGCTGGAAGCCATGACCGCCGTCTGCTCGGTGGGCATCGATATGGTCATCATCCCGGGCGACACCACCCCGGCTGTCATCAGCGCCCTGATCGCTGACGAAGCCGCCATCGGCATGGTGAACAGCAAGACCACCGCCGTGCGCGTGATCCCTGCCATTGGCCGCAAGGCCGGCGAGGTGCTGGACTTTGGCGGTCTGCTGGGCTATGGCCCCATCATGGCCGTGAACCAGCACGACCCGTCCGTGTTCATCAACCGCGGCGGCCGCCTGCCTGCCCCCATGCAGTCGCTGAAGAACTAAAGGACCCTCTCAGTCAATGCTTCGCATTGCCAGCTCCCCCGAAGGGGGAGCTTCAGCAGTGACGTGTGTACGCTCTATTCATTATGAAACTTGATATTGTTCCCAAAAATCATGGTATGCTCCCGCAGGCTCGTGCGTTGCGCCGCAATATGACTCCACAGGAAGCAAAGTTGTGGTATCAATTTTTACGAAACTATCCTGTTAAAATCTACAAGCAGCGTATCATTGAATCCTTTATCGTCGATTTTTATTGTTCAAAGGCTCAATTGGTCATCGAAGTGGATGGCACACAGCATTTTTCTGAACAGGGACAGACTTATGACCGCGAACGAAGCGCTATTTTAGCGCAATACTATTTACAAGTCCTGCGTTTTTCGAATGCGGAAGTGGATTTTCATTTTGACTCTGTCTGCGAAAAGATTCATCAAACGATCCAATCTCGTTTATGATGTTTCCCTTTTCCATTCAAGCTCCCCCTTCGGGGGAGCTGTCGCCGCAGGCGACTGAGAGGGTTTCCGCTGTATAATCACACCCAAACAGACCCAGACTCTGGATAGTATTTCCAGAGAAAGGGTCTGTTTTTTATGTACAGCCGCATTTTATCCCGCCGCCAGATGACTGTCTGGTGCATCACACTCAGCGGTGCGCTCGCGCTCTGCATCGGTCTGCAGGGCCTGCTGGGCTGGGGCCGCACCCAGCTCGACACCGGAGCCGCGCTTGCCGCCGACACTCTGCGGCTCCACATCCGCGCTGCCAGTGATACCACTGCCGACCAGACCGACAAGCTGGCCGTGCGGGACGCCGTGCTCGCGTATCTGGACACGGCCTGCCCGGCGGCAGACCAGCCCGCCGCCCTCCGCTGGGCTGCGGCCCACCTGTCCGAGCTGCAGCGGGTCGCCCGCACCGTGCTGGCCGGGCGCGGCAGTTTTGCACCGGTGCGGGTGTGTCTGGTGGAAATGTACTTCGGCACCACCCGCTACTCTGCCTCGGCCCTGCCCGCCGGGCGGTATCAGGCCCTGCGCATCGACATCGGCGCAGCCCCCTATGGCCGGAACTGGTGGTGTGTGCTCTACCCCGGCCTCTGCCGCACCGCCTGCGGCGGCTATGCCACCCCCGCCGAGAACGACCTCGTCTGCGGGCGGTATCTCCTGCGGTTCAAATGCGTGGAGTGGTGGCAGAAGCACACCGCCCGCCGGGAAGATGTCATCCTGCTGGGATAACCTCTCCGTCATCGCATCCGCGATGCCGCCTCTCCCGGCAGGAGAGGCCCTGGCCGTCGGGTATTGCCTGCTGGATCCGACAAAGGTTCCCACGAACACTTCCACCTTCCGCCGCATAAGCTCCTAGTGGAAGGAGTGTGAGTTTGACCATGGCAATTCCTGCCTATTATTCCCTCATCCAGCGCGGCTCCACCGGCCCCGATGTAGCACTGGTGCAGACCTGGCTCAACGGTGTGCGCGACGCCTGCACATGGTACCACGAGCTAACCACGGACGGGCGGTTCGGCACCAAGAGCGTGAACGCCGTGAAGGAGTTCCAGCTCAAAAACAAGATGAATGTGGACGGCAAGGTGGGCGCGAACACATGGAACGTGCTCTACACCCGCTACACGGCCAAGCACGGCCTGCATGTGCCCTACCCCGGCATTGCCCTGCGCAGCGGCTCTTCCGGCGGCACGGTGCGTCTGGTGCAGCAGAAGCTCAACTCTCTGGGTGAAAAGCTCTCCACCGACGGCAAATACGGTGCTTCCACCGCAGCCGCCGTGGAGCGCTACCAGCGCCGCAACGGCCTCACTGCCGACGGCGCAGTCGGCAAAGCCACCTGGGAGAAGATGTTCTAGCTCCCCCAGCCGCCTTCGGCGGCAGCCCCCTCGGTGAGGGGGCCAGACAGCCTCCCTCTCAGAGGGAGGTGGATGTGAGCGAAGCGAGCAGACAGAAGGAGTTTCCTCTTCTGCTCGCTTCTTCTTCATGTTATAATAGAACCATTCAACTGAAAGGCGGTGCTCCCATGCGTTTTCTGCATCTTTCCGACCTGCATCTGGGCAAGCGGGTGTGCGAGTTCTCCATGCTGGACGACCAGCGGTACATTCTGGAACAGATCCTCTCCCTGCTGGACAGCAAGCCCGTGGACGGTGTGCTGCTGGCGGGCGACCTCTACGATAAGCCCGTTCCCCCTGCCGAAGCCGTGCGCCTGCTGGACTGGTTCCTCACCCAGCTGGCCGAACGCAGGCTGCCCGTGTTCGCCATCAGCGGCAACCACGACTCCGCCGAGCGGGTCGCGTTCGGTGCCCATCTGCTGGCGGGGAGCCAGGTCTACGTCAGCCCGGTGTTCGAAGGGGCCCCGGCCCCCATCCCCCTCACCGACGAGTACGGCACGCTGGACGTGTACCTTCTGCCCTTCCTCAAGCCCGCCATGGTGCGCCACATCTACCCGGACGAGCCCATCGAAAGCTACAGCGACGCCCTGGGCTGTGTGCTGCGTCGCTGTGCCCCCGACCCGGCCCACCGCAGCGTGCTGGTGGCCCATCAGTTCGTGGCCGGTGCCGCCTGCTGTGAGAGCGAGGAAGTCTCGGTGGGCGGTGTGGACAGCGTGGATGCCAGCCTGTTCGATGCCTTTGACTACGTGGCGCTGGGCCACCTGCACAGCCCCCAGAAGGTGAGCCGCGATGCCGTGCGCTATTGCGGCACCCCGCTGAAATACTCCTTTTCGGAAGCAGACCAGCACAAGAGCGCCACCTTTGTGGAGCTTGGACCGAAGGGAGAGGTCACGCTTTCCACCGCGCCGCTTACCCCGAAGCACGACCTGCGGGAAGTGCGCGGCAGCTACATGGAGCTGACCGACCGCCGCAATTACGACGGCACTGCGGTGGACGACTACCTGCACATTACCCTGACCGATGAGCAGGACGTGCCGGACGCGCTGGCCCGCCTGCGGGTGATCTACCCCAACCTGATGCGGTTGGACTACGATAACCTCCGCACCCGCACCCAGGCCGACCTCGACGCCCCGGCCCAGACCGAGCAGAAAACGCCGCTGGAACACTTTGCGGCCTTTTATGCGCTGCAAAACAATCAGCCCCTGAGCGCCGAGCAGGCGGCATTCTGCCAGCAGCTCATTGAGGAGATCTGGAAGGAGGGCGAAGACGCATGAGACCGCTGAAGCTCACTCTTTCGGCCTTCGGGCCATACGCCAGCGCCGTCACGCTAGAACTGGAGCGCCTAGGCAAAGGCGGCCTGTATCTCGTCACCGGCGATACCGGCGCAGGCAAGACCACCCTGTTCGATGCCATTACATATGCGCTGTACGATCATTCCAGCGGCGGCGTGCGCGAGGGCGCCATGCTGCGCTGCAAATATGCTGATCTTAAAACGCCCACCTTTGTGGAGCTGGAATTTGAGGTGAACGGCCAGCGCTATACCGTACGCCGCAACCCGGAGTACCAGCGCCCCAAAAACCGCGGCGAGGGCATGACCACCGAAAAGGCGGACGCCGTCCTCACCTACCCGGACGGACGCCCGCCCGTGACCCGGTCGAAGGATGTCACCGCCGCCGTCACCGCCATCATCGGGCTGGACTACAGCCAGTTCTGCCAGATTGCCATGATCGCGCAGGGTCAGTTCACAAAGCTGCTCAACGCTTCCACCGAGGAGCGCAGCCGCATTTTCCGCAAGCTGTTCCGCACCCAGCGCTACCAGAAATTGCAGGACGCGCTGCAAGAGGAGAACGCCCGCCTCACGGCCCAGCGCACAGCCCAGAACGTCCAGCTGGACGCGGTGCTCTCCGGCATCCGCTATCCGGAGACCGACCCCGACGCCGAAGCACTGAGCGGGCTTTCGGCGCAGCGCCCCGCCGAGGAAGTCACTGCCCTGCTGGACGGGCTCCTCACCCGGCAGGAAGCGGAACTCTCCGCTGCTGCCGCCGCCCACACCGCCGCGCAGACGCAGCTGGACGCTTTGCAGCAGACGCTGGGCCGGGCCGAGCAGGCCGAAGCCCTCCGCCGCCAGCGGGTCGAAAAGCAGGCCGAGCTTGCCGCCCTGCTCCCCCGCCGGGACGCAGCCCGCGCCGATGCGGCCCGCCATGCAGGCGATGCCGCCGCACTGGACGCTCTGACCGCCCAGCTTGAGCGGGCCAGAGCGGGCCTTGACGCCTGCGACGCGCTGGACAAGCTCTGCCGCGCACAGACCGCCGCCCGCAGCGAGGCCGACCTCGAACAGGCCAAAGCCCGCAAGGCGCGGGCCCAGCTGACCGCGCTGGATGCAGAACTCGCCGCACTGGACGCCGAAGCGGCCGCCCTCGGCGACCCGGAGACCCGGAACGTGGCCCTGACTGCTCAGGCCGAGCAGCTCACCCGCCGGGAGACCGCCCTCACCGCGCTGGCCCAGAGCCTGACCGAAGACCAGCGCCGCACCCACGCAGCCCGACAGGCACAGGACGCCTACCGCACCGCAGCCGCCGCGCAGGAAGCCGCCCACGCGGAACGGGACGCCTGCGAGCGGGCGTTTCTGGACGCACAGGCCGGACTGCTGGCGCAGGCGCTGGCCGAGGGTGCGCCCTGCCCCGTGTGCGGCAGCGTCCACCACCCGGCCAAAGCAGCTCTGCCCCACACAGCCCCCACGCAGGCGCAGGTGGATGCCGCCAAGCAGGCGGCCGAAGCAGCAGACCGTGAAGCGCAGGATCGCGCGGCCGCAGCCCGCGAAGCCCTCGCCGCCCAGCGGGAGGGCAAAGCCACCCTCCGCCGGGACGCCGAAAGCCTTTTGCCCGAACGCTTCACCTCGCCGGAGGGGCCGGTCGCTCTGACCGTGGCCCTGCTGAAAACGGCCCTTGCCGAGGAGACTGCCGCGCTCCAGACCGCACAGGCCGAGAACCGCGCAGCCCTGCAAAAGGCCGCCGCCGACTGTGCCCGCCGCACCCGGCTGGATACCACCCGCAAGACCAAAACGGCCCAGCGCATTGCGCTGGAAGCAGCAGCGGCCTCTGCCGAACAGACTGCCGCCGCCCGCGAAGCCACGGCTGCGGCGCTGGAACAGCAGATCACCGAAGCCCGGCAGAGCGCACCGGCCAGCCGCGCCGAGGCCCAGCAGACGGTCGCCGACCTGACGGCCCAGCGCACCGCCCTGCGCACCGGCATGGAGCAGGCCGAAGCCGCCCGCAGCGCCGCGGAAAACGCCGTCGCTGCCGCCGAAGCCGCCGTGCAGGCCCTGCAAGACCAGCAGGCCCCGGAGACCGGGGCCGCAGACCTCGACGCTTTGCGCACCCAGCTCACTGCACTGCAAGCGGCCCGCCAGCAGGCCGCCGAGCGGGAAAAAGCCCTGACGGCCCAGCTCGTGCCCAACCGCCGCGCCGCCGCCGACTACCGCCGCCTGGCCGCGGCCCGGCAGGTGCTGGAGACCCGCTGGCAGTGGGTCAACGCGCTGGCCTCCACAGCGGGCGGCACCTTGACCAGCAAACAGAAGATCAAATTGGAAGCCTACATCCAGATGAACTATCTGGACCGCATCCTGCGCCACGCCAACACCCGCCTGATGCAGATGACCGCCGGGCAGTACGAGCTGGAGCGCATTGGTGCCGAGAACCAGCGCAGCCAGTCCGGCTTGGACCTTGGCATCATCGACCACTACAACGGCACCCGCCGCAGCGTCAAGACCCTTTCCGGCGGCGAAAGCTTCAAGGCATCGCTGGCGCTGGCACTGGGCCTTTCGGACGAAGTACAGAGCGCGGCAGGCGGCATCCGTCTGGACACGCTCTTCCTCGATGAGGGCTTCGGTTCCCTCGACGACGAAAGTCTGGAGCAGGCCATCCGGGTCCTCTCCGGCCTGACCGAGGGCGACCGGCTGGTGGGCATCATCTCCCACGTAGGTGCTCTGAAAGACCGCATCGACCATCAGGTCCTCGTCAAAAAGGCCCGCAGCGGGGAGCACGGTGGAGCTGATCGTGTAAACATGTCCGTTTCTCCACCCTCCGTTCCGGCCCTGCCGAAAAAAATCTCCGCGCAGCTGCGCGGAGATTTTTTGTTTGTCTTCTTATTGTTCTTTCTGTTCTTCGCTCGTGTAGAGCATCATCAGGTGGTTGGCTGAGGCTTCCAGCTGCTCTTTGGCCTGACGGAGATTGGCTTCCTCGTTTTCATTCATCTTTTCCGGCTTATCCTTGCGCAGGCAGCGGCGGAGGTTGGCGAGGTCGGTTTTGATGCGGTTCTTCTCGTCCTTGTCCAGCTCCTTTTTGCATTTGGAAAGAGCCTCGTCCACCTTGTAGGCCAGCACCTCGGCCTGATTGTGCAGGTCCAGCCGCTCCTTGCGGCGGCTGTCCTCGGCCTCGTAGGCGGCAGCGTCTGCCATGGCGCGCTGGATCTCATTTTCCGAAAGGTTGGTGCTGCCGGTGATGGTGATGTTCTGCTCCCGGCCGGTGCCAAGGTCTTTGGCAGACACCTTCACCACGCCGTTCACGTCGATATCGAAGGTAACTTCGATCTGCGGTTTGGAGGAGAAGCTTGCCCGAATGCCGGTGAGCTTGAATTTGCCCAGACTCTTGTTGTCGCGGGCAAAGTGGCGCTCGCCCTGCAGCACGTTGATCTCCACACTGGTCTGCATGGGCCGTGCGGTGGTGAAGATCTGGCTCTTGCGGGTGGGGATCATGCTGTTGCGGGTGATCAGCGGGGTGGCCACGCCGCCCAGCGTCTCAATGGAGAGGGTCAGCGGGGTCACATCCATCAGCACAAGGCCCTGCGCCGCTGCGCCGGTGGCACCGGCCAGCTTGCCGCCGCCCTGCAGCAGACCGCCCTGCACAGCCGCACCCATGGCAACACACTCGTCCGGGTTCAGGCTGTGGCTGGGTTCGCAGCCCAGCAGCTCCTTCACCTGACGCTCCACCGCAGGCATCCGGGTGCTGCCGCCCACCAGCAGCACCTTGCCCAGCTGGCTGGCAGAAATGCCTGCATCCCGCAGCGCATTCTGCACAGGAGCCACTGTGCGGGCCAGCAGGTCGCCGGTCATCATTTCGAACTGCGGGCGGGAAAGCGAGATATCCAAGTGGTGAGGGCCGTCCTTGCCCACTGCGATAAAGGGCAGGTTCAGCTGTGCCGACGGCGCGGCAGAAAGCTCCTTTTTTGCCTTTTCGGCTTCCTCTTTCAGCCGGCCCATAGCCGCCGGGTCGCGGGAGAGGTCGATGCGATCCGACTTTTTGAACTCGGCCACGGCATATTCCACGATGCGCTGATCGAAGTCGTCACCGCCCAGATGGGTGTCGCCGCCGGTGGCAAGCACCGTAAAAGTCCCGTCCTCGATCTCGATGATGGACACATCAAAGGTGCCGCCGCCGAGGTCGTAGACGAGGATCTTCTGCGCCGCTTCGTTATCCAAACCATAGGCCACAGCGGCAGCAGTAGGCTCGTTGATGATGCGCAGCACGTTCAGGCCTGCAATGCGGCCTGCATCCTGCGTAGCCTTGCGCTGGCTGTCGTCGAAGTAGGCGGGCACCGTGATGACCGCTTCGGTCACCGGCTCGCCCAGATAGCTCTCGGCATCGCGGCGGATCTTGGCCAAGATCATGGCGCTGATCTCCTGCGGGGTCAGGTCTTTGCCGTCGATGTGCACCCGGTAGTCACTGCCCATATGGCGCTTGATGCTGGAGATGGTGCGCCCGGAATTTGTGGCGATCTGTCGCTTGGCCGCACCGCCCACCAGACGTTCACCGTCCTTCGTGAAGGCCACAACGCTGGGGGTGGTGCGCTCACCCTCCGCATTGGTGATGACCACGGGCTTGCCGCCCTCCACCACTGCCACGCAGGAATTGGTCGTGCCGAGATCGATGCCGATTACTTTGCTCATAGTGCTTGTCCTCTTTTCTTGCAGCACAGATTTTTTTCCAGAATCATCTTACTGATTTCCTATGACGATTTCATAGAACAAATGTAAAGATTTTGTGTTCCTGCCGATTTCATCGGTTCTCCAGCCCTTCGTTCATCAGCTCCGCCACGGTCTTCCGGGTCTCGTCCAGCCAGATCTCCGCGTCCGGTGCCCCCTCTTCCAGCTGGATGCAGAAGCCCTGCTCGGCCTCCGCCAGCTCCATCAGCGCCTTTTTGCGGGAGACATACCGCGTTTCGCACTGGGCGATGCGGAGCCGGATCTGCGGCGTATAGGAGACATCCGGCATCCCGCGGGCGGCACTCTGGGCGCGGCGGTAGTATTGCAGCGCGGCGGCGGCTTCCTGCCCGGAGGCCGCTGCGTCATCGCCAAGGGCGATCATGGCCTGCACTTCCCCGGCCTTGGCGGCTTTTTTCCACATCCGCCGGGCCTGTACCTTGCTGCGCCGGGCACCCCGGCCCTGATACAGGCAGTCGCCCAACAGCGCCAGCGCTTCGGCGCTGCCCGCCTCGGCGGCTTTTTCATAGTGCTGCACCGCCTCGGCCCAGCTGCCCTGCCGCGCGGCATCGTAGCCCGCATCCAGTTCTTCCAGACCGGGGCCTTCGCTGCCCCGCTCCGACTTGAGCAGCCCGTTCAGGATGGAGCCATCCAGCGTAGCGGAATTGGTCCACGGGTCGATGACCACACCGTCGATGCCGTCGGTGTTCAGGGCATATTCCATGGCCTCCCGCATCCCGCGCTCGGCCATGGGCCGGGTGGCCGTGGCGCGCTCGGCTTCCGCCGTCTTCACCGACGTGAACAGGGGCAGGTAGCTGCGCTCCTTCCGGGTGTGGAGCAGCCAGGGGTCCAGCCCTTCTGCCTTTTCCGCCGGGATGGGCATGGAAGCCCACGGGGCCGGGCCGCTCTGCGGGTCGGCTGCGGCATCCAGCGGCACCAGCACCCGCGTTTTCAGCTCCAGTGCATAGTTCAGGGCGTTCATCAGGTTCCAGAAATGCGTCTCGTTCTGCTCCCGGTAGAGCCGCTCCACGGCCTGCTCCACCACCGGGCAGCCCGTGCCCGCCGGGCTGTATTGGGGGGCGGCCTTTTTCTTCCGGCTGCCCACCGGGCGGAACCGCCGTGCGCTTTTCTCGTATGCCATTTGCATCACCCTTCTTTTTCCATCCGTCATAATAGTTTATTATAGCAGGATTTCCCAAGTTTCACAATGGGGAAGACGCACCGCATTTTTCCGCAAAACAATAGCATTCCGACCCCGGTTGTATTATAATATGCGATGGGAAAGTTTCCCCCGATTTACATTTCAGAAATTTACATTTCAGAAAAGGAGTCTTTCGCCTTGAACAAAATGCTTACCCACCTGAACGGCTACAAGCGCGAGAGCGTGCTTGCGCCCCTTTTCAAGATGCTGGAAGCCACGTTCGACCTGTTCGTGCCGCTGGTCATGGCGGATATCGTGAACATTGGCATTGCCGCCCACGACTTCCACTATATTCTTGTGCGGTGCGGCATTTTGCTGCTGCTGGCCATGATCGGCCTTGCCTGCAGCCTGACGGCACAGTATTTTTCCGCAAAGGCGGCCGTGGGCTATTCCACAGCTCTGCGCCACGCCCTGTTTGAGCACATCCAGACCCTGAGCTTTACCGAGATGGACACCCTCGGCACCAGCACCCTGATCACCCGTATGACCAGCGACGTGAATCAGGTGCAGAGCGGCCTGAACCTGTTTTTACGCCTGTTCCTGCGCAGCCCGTTCGTGGTGATCGGTGCCATGGTCATGGCCTTTACGGTCAATGCGCGGGCCGCATGGATCTTCGTGGTGGCCATCCCGCCGCTGTCCATCGTGGTCTTCGGTGTCATGGTCCTGACCAACCCGCTGTATAAGACCGCCCAGACCCGTCTGGACCGGGTGCTGGGCCTGACCCGCGAAAACCTGACCGGCGTGCGCGTGGTGCGCGCCTTTGATAAGGAAAAGAGCGAGGTAGAGCGCTTTGAGAATGCCAACGACCTGCTGACCAAGATGCAGCTCCATGTAGGCCATATCTCTGCCCTGATGAACCCGCTGACCTATGTGCTCATCAACATTGCCATTGTGGCACTGCTATATGTGGGCAGCATTGAGATCAATGTGGGTGGCATGGCCTCCGGCGACGTGATCGCGCTGGTGAACTACATGAACCAGATCCTTGTGGAGCTGGTCAAGCTGGCAAACCTGATCGTGCAGGTGAGCAAGGCGCTGGCCTGCGCAGGCCGCGTGCAGGCTGTGCTGGACACGGAACCGGGGATGGCGTTCCCTGCTGCCCTTCCGGATGCCGTGGAGGCCGGCAAGGCCGACGACGCCGTCCGGTTCGACCATGTCAGCCTGACCTATGCGGGTGCCGGTGCACCCAGCCTTTCCGACATCAGCTTCACTGCAAAGCGCGGCCAGACCATTGGTGTCATCGGCGGTACCGGCAGCGGCAAATCCAGCCTTGTCAACCTGATTCCCCGCTTCTACGATGCCACCGAGGGCACGGTGGAGATCATGGGCCGTCCGGCGCAGGCATACCCGCGGGACGTTCTGCGCGGCAGCGTCAGCGTCGTCATGCAGAAGGCCCAGCTCTTTGGCGGCACCATCCGCTCCAACCTGCTGTGGGGCAACAAGAATGCCACCGATGCGGACCTGTGGGCTGCACTGGAAACAGCACAGGCTGCGGAGTTCGTCAAAGCCAAGCCCCTTGGGCTGGACGAGCCTGTGGAGCAGGGCGGTCGCAACCTGTCCGGCGGACAGAAGCAGCGCCTGACCATCGCCCGCGCCCTTGTGGGCAAGCCGGAAATTCTGATCCTTGACGACAGCGCCAGCGCACTGGACTACGCCACCGATGCCGCCCTGCGCAAGGCACTGGCTGCTCTGCCCGGCAGCCTGACCGTGTTCATCGTGAGCCAGCGCGCCGCCAGCCTGCAGCACGCCGACCAGATCCTCGTTCTGGACGACGGCAAACTCGTCGGCCTCGGCAAACACGCCGACCTGCTGGCCTCCTGCCCCGTCTACGAGGAGATCTACGAGAGCCAGTTCAAGAAAGGGGATGCGCAGAAATGAGTGCAAAAGCAAAGAGCAGCCTGACCCCGGAACAGCGCAAGGCAACGCTCCGCCGGGTGCTGGAAAAGATCCGCCCCTACCGCTTTTTCGTGGGGTGCAGCCTCATGGTGGCCGCTGTGAGCGTGGGCGCACAGCTGTATATCCCCATCCTCTGCGGCAGCGCCATTGATATGATGCTGGGCAAGGGCCATGTGGACTTTACTGGTGTGATGCAGATCATCGTACAGATCGTGGCCGTAGCCATCCTCGCAGCCTTTGCGCAGTGGCTGCTGAGCGTGTGCAACAACCGCATCACCTTCCTTGTCAGCCGCGACCTGCGCAACGAAGCCCTGCGCAAAATTCAGACCCTGCCGCTTTCCTACCTCGACAGCCATCCCTCCGGCGATATCGTCAGCCGCATGGTGGCCGATGTGGATACCTTTGCGGACGGCCTGCTGATGGGCTTTACACAGCTGTTCAGCGGCGTGCTGACCATCCTCGGCACCCTTCTGTTCATGCTCAGCGAGAATGTACCCATCACGCTGGTGGTGGTGTGCATCACCCCGCTGAGTCTCGTGGTGGCAAGCTTCCTTGCCAAGCGCAGCTATGGTTACTTCCAGAGCCAGAGCGCCGTGCGCGGCGAGCAGACCGCGCTGGTCAACGAGATGATCGAGGGCCAGAAGGTGGTGCAGGCCTTCGGCCACGAGGCCGAGAGCCTTACCGCCTTTGACGAGGTGAATGGCCGTCTGCAGGACGTGAGCCTGAAGGCCATCTTCTTTTCCAGCCTGACCAACCCCGCCACCCGCTTTGTGAATAACATCGTGTACGCAGGCGTGGGCCTTGTGGGTGCCGTGTACGCGGTGCGGGGCGGCATCACCATCGGCCAGCTGAGCGTGTTTTTGAGCTATGCCAACCAGTACACCAAGCCCTTCAATGAAATTTCCGGTGTAGTCACCGAGCTGCAGAATGCTCTGGCCTGCGCCGCCCGCGTGTTTGAGCTGCTGGATGCCGACGATCAGGTGCCGGAAGTCGAGAACGCCTCCGTGCTGCAGCCGGACGGCCATGTGCAGCTGGAGGATGTTTCCTTCCGCTACCTGCCCGACCGCCCGCTGATCGAGGGCCTTTCCCTCGACGTAAAGCCCGGCCAGCGCATTGCCATCGTCGGCCCTACCGGCTGCGGCAAGACCACCCTCATCAACCTGCTCATGCGCTTCTATGATGTGAACGGCGGTTCCATCAAGGTGTCCGGCACCGACATCCGGGATGTGACCCGCGCTTCCCTGCGCGGCAGCTACGGCATGGTGCTGCAGGATACATGGCTGCGGGCCGGTACCGTGCGGGAAAACATTGCCTACGGCAAGCCGGATGCAAGCCTTGAAGAGATCGTGGCAGCAGCCAAAGCCGCCCATGCAGACAGCTTCATCCGCCGCCTGCCGGAGGGCTACGATACCGTCATCGCCGAGGACGGCGGCAACATCAGTCAGGGCCAGAAGCAGTTGCTGTGCATTGCCCGCGTGATGCTCTGCCTGCCGCCGATGCTGATCCTGGACGAAGCAACATCCTCCATCGATACCCGCACCGAGGTGCGTATCCAGAAAGCTTTTGCCCGCATGATGCAGGGCCGTACCAGCTTTATTGTGGCGCACCGCCTTTCCACCATCCGCGAGGCGGACGTGATCCTTGTGATGAAGGACGGCCACATTGTGGAGCAGGGCAGCCACGACGAGCTGCTTGCTGCAAACGGCTTCTACGCCAAGCTCTACAACAGCCAGTTCGAGGGCGTGGAGACCTGACCGGCACAAACAAAAAATGGGATGCTTGAAACAAGCATCCCATTTTTGTTTTCCAGAATCCTGCCGCCCGTCGTTTCAGACCGTCTCGACCACCACTGGCTCCTCCGGCGGCGGGGTCAGCGTGGAGTGCGCCCGAACAAAGGCAGCTGCGCGCTGGCTGGCAATGCCCTGCCGCAGCTTCCGCAGGTCGTTGGACGGGAAGGTCCGCTCCCCGTTCCAGCCCTCCAGCGCAGCCTGCACCTCGGCCTCTGTGGGCCAGAGATGCTCCGTTTCGGCGACCAGCAGAAGCCCCAGACGCCCCCGCAGTTTCTGTTCTGCCTGCGCGTGAAGCTCCGCCCGGAACTGTTCCACCGTCTGGCCCTGCACCTTCAGGTATTGGTCAAAGTTGATGTTGTTCGCCTGCATCCGCAGGTTGAACTCCCGCTGCTCGGCAAAGTAGTTGCCCGCCACCAATTGCTTCGGCAGCGCGCCCTTCACCTCGCCGCCGAGCTGGTAGACCAGCTCCCGCTCGGCCAGCGTCTCGGCCTGGGCGCAGCGGGTCTTGTAGATTTCCCGCGCCACACGGTCCCGCAGGGCTTTTTTGCCCGCCTCGTCGGCGGCGCGGTCCTCGTCGCCGTGGTGACGGTTGATCTCCAGTTCAATGGTCAGTTTCCGGATAGGCCGGGGCCGGATGGGCTGCACAAAGCCGGTGTACCGCCCCAGCTCCAGCGGCGGCAGGCAGAAGAACTGCGCACCCGCCCGGAAGCCCTCGGCCCGGTTCACCGCCAGCAATTCAAAATCCGGGTCGGTCACCGGGACGAGCCGGTGCTCTTCCATCAGCTGCGCGAACAGCGGCGAAAAGCCTTCCAGAATGGCGCGGTTCACCGCTGCCGTCAGCAGGTCTTCTTCCTCTTTGGGCGCATCCGGTGCCGCCTGCTCGGCCTGCACCGCTGCTTCCAGCTCCTCGGCACTAGCCGAAAAGACCACCCGGCAGTCGCCCGGCTCAGCCATGCCAAAATGTTCCAGTTTCATGGCATTTCCTCCTCACCGCACAAATCCGGCCATCAGCAGCACCAGAACCACCGCCAGAGCAAAGTACAGCACCTCGGCTCCCAGCGTGGCCCGGTCGCCTTCCACGTACATCTTCTCCGGGTCGTCGGGGTCATAGTATAAGGTGACGGTATCCCCCACCGCAAAGCTCTTGCCCTTGGCCGCTTTCGGGTAATGGAGGCGGTGGCTGCCGCCTGCCGTCTCAAATTCCAGCACATAGGCCTGACCGTCCCGGCCCTGCGCGGTGCCCGCAACGCGGGCGGTGACCTTTTCGCCTTTTGTCTGCAAGCGCCGCCGCGCAAGCACACTGCGCACCCCCATGCCGAGCATGAGCGCCGCCCCGATGATAAAGATCAGAAAGTTGAACATGTGTGGTTCCCTCATTCCATCGTATTTTGCCGCAGGGCCTCCGGCCCCGGACAGCTCAGGTCTTATTGTATCATATTTCACCGAAAATTTCGCCCCATCGTCCTCATTCCAGTGCCAAAATTTCATCCGGAATTTTTGTCAGAAAAATTCGAAAAAAGCGCTTGACATTTCCGGTTTCCATGGTATAATTACTATCGTTCCGAGCGACACGGCTCACGAACGAAAACAAAATATGCGGATATGGCGGAATTGGCAGACGCGTTAGATTCAGGTTCTAATCGGGGCAACTCGGTGGAGGTTCAAGTCCTCTTATCCGCACTCTCAAACGACAGCTTTCAAAAAGGCTGTCGTTTTTCTTTTTGTATCCGTCCTTTTGGAAACGCTCCGCTATGCGGATAAGAGGACTTGAACAGCACGGCCCCACCGCAGGCGGGGCAACAAAAGCCCCAGTGGGGCTTTTGTTAGTGCGCGGTTCCCAACCTGTAGGAATGTCTACCGGGAGAACTCCCTCTGATTTGTTTTTTCCTTGCGCTCTTCTATGCGGATAAGAGGACTTGAACAGCAACGACGACGACCGCAGCCTGCGGCTGAAACAGGGAGGAGTTGTTGGGGCCGCGTTCTGATTTTTCAAAGCCCTGCCAAGGGGCTGCAGAAAAATCAGCAAACGCAACCCGTAAGGCCCTGCCGCACAGTGCCGCAAGCAGCCCCAGTGGGGCTTTTGTTCGTGCGCGGAGGTTCCGCGCATATCTGCACCTCCAACGGGCACCCTACCGTTGGAGGTGTTTTTTATGGATTCTCTGACGCCCTTCATCCGGCACGAGCTGGAAGACAGGCCCGGCGTTTCGGCGGCCCCGGAGGCCGCGTGCAGCCGGTGTTCCCCGCCGCTGGGCAAGGAGCCGGGCCCGGTCCAGCCGCCCAGCCCGCCCGACGGCCCGGACGTGCAGCTCCCACCGCCGGAGATCCCGCCCAACGAGCCGTCCGGAGTGCCCATGACCGACGGCACCCCCGTGGCCTGCCGCCAGAAGAATGCGGCGGCGTTCCTCAAAGGGCAGGTGCCCGGCGTGATGGCCGAATACGCGCCGGGGCTGTTCTCCACCGAGCAGCGGCTCCACAGCCGCCAGCCCGCCCCGGACGACTCCGAGGGCGTTCAGGACCTTGTCGACTGGCGGGAAGATGCCCCCTACGGTTAAGCGACTGTAAATTTTTCAAAGAATTTTCAATTAGTGGTTGAAATCTGCGCCGTGTTCTTTTATTATGGTAGCAAACAAAGCAAAGGCAGGTAAAGGAACTATGGCAGAGATCAAATATGAAGTTGTTCAGCGCATTGCAGTTCTCTCGGAGCGTCCCCGCGGCTGGGAGCGTCAGCTGAACCTCATCAGCTGGAACGACGGCGAACCCAAGTACGACATCCGCGACTGGTCCCCGGACGGCACCCGCATGGGCAAGGGCATTTCCCTGAGCCACGACGAAATGGCCATCCTCAAGGGCCTTCTGGACGAGCTGGAGCTGTAAGCATGGGCGGCCGCGAAGAGTTTTTGCAGATCTGGCAGCAGCACATCACCCGCCCCGGCAGCGAAAAGCTGCTGGACTGGCTGGACCATAAGACCGATTTCTTTACGGCACCGGCCTCCACCCGGTTCCACGGTGCCTGTGAGGGCGGGCTGTGCATGCACAGCCTGAACGTCTACCATGCACTGCACGATACCTTTTTTACCGAGGGCGACAGCGAGGAGACCTTTGCCATCTGTGCACTGCTGCACGATCTGTGCAAGGCCAACTACTACAAGCCCGGCACCCGCAACGTGAAAAACGAAGCCACCGGCCAGTGGGAAAAGGTGCCCAGCTACAGCGTGGAGGATCTGTTCCCCTACGGCCACGGCGAAAAGAGCGTATTCCTCATCGAGCGGTTCATGAAGCTGCGGGTCGAGGAGGCCGTTGCCATCCGCTGGCACATGGGCGGCTTTGACGATGCGGCCCGGGGCGGCTGCTTTGCCATCTCGGAAGCCTACGACAAGTATCCCCTTGCCGTCAAGCTGCACATCGCTGATCTGGAAGCCACCTATCTGATGGAGCACCGCACCAGCAGCGTAAGATAACAGACATGACAAAAGACGACCGGAAGCGCAGTGCGTTTCCGGTCGTCTTTGTGTTTTGTATTATCCCATCAGTGCTTCCAGCTGATGCACGATGTCCACCGAAAGGTAGTCCAGCCGGGTGGTAGGTTTCCAATCCTTCTGTGCAAAGGGGGATTCCCGCACTTCTTCCGGTTCGGGTGCTTCGGCGGCTTTGGGAGCCGGTGCAGGCTCTGCCGCCTGCGGGGCGGGGGTGCTCTGCGGAGCAGCCTCCGGGAGCGCCGTTTCCTGCTCTGCCTGGCCGGGGAACACGATCACCGGCAGGCCGGGCTGGTCCAGCACCGGGGGCTGAGGCGTCTTGGGCGGCAACAGCTCATTTTTGCGCGCCTGATCGCAGAGTGCTTCCAGTTCCGCATTCTCCTGCCGCAGCGCGACCACTTCGCGCTCACAGGCAAAAAGGCGGGTCTGATAACGCCGGATCTCGGCATTTGCTGCCGACAGGCGGCGGTTCAAGGCTTCCACTTCACCCGACTGCCAGCCGTGCAGCGGGCTGAGAGGCCGTGCCATGGGGCCCGGTCTCTGTTCCAACCTGCGCCATAGTTTCCTCCACTTCCTGCACCTTGCGCAGAGCGCGGCGGTATTCGCTGGCCGCAGCGGCACTGTACCGCTCCACACAGCGCAACACGCTGTTCCTGCGGCAGCTCAGCCATTCGGTGCGCAGCCATACGTCCTGCGGTAGCATCCTCCTGCCCTCCTCACACCTCCGTGCAAAGAGCTCACGCCATTTGCTGTTTTTACTTGCGCTTGTTCAGGATCGCCAGCAGCTCGTCATAATAACGGTTGTCGCTACTCTCCTCTTCCACGGGCTTTTCAGCACCGGCAGCGGGAGCCGAAGCGGCAGCTGCGCTGTTCTTGGCTGCCGCCACATCCGAACTGAACACAGCCGACGGAGCAGAGCTGACGGAAGCGGCGGCACCGTTCAGGGTGCTGCGCAGGCCTTCGGGGATCTTGTTGTCAAAACCGGTAGCAACCACAGTCACACGCATCTCGTCCGAGAGGTTCTCGTCGAACGCAGTACCCCAGATGATGTTTGCATCGGGATGTGCGCTCTGGGTAATGAGACCTGCTGCGGTCTCCACATCCTCCAGACCGATGTCCGGGCTGGAAGTGATGTTGATGATCACGCCGTGTGCACCGGCAATGCTGGTCTCCAGCAGCGGAGAAGAAATGGCAGCCTTTGCGGCGTTCTCGGCCTTGCCTGCGCCCTTGGCGCTGCCCACGCCCATGTGTGCGTAGCCGGCATCCTTCATGATGGAGCGCACGTCGGCGAAGTCCAGGTTGATGAAGGCAGGCACATTGATCAGAGCGGAAATGGACTCAACGCCCTGACGCAGCACGTTATCGGCTGCCTGGAAGGCATTCATCAGGGTGATCTTTTCCTGGCTGATCATCTTCAGGCGCTCATTGGGAATGACGATCAGACTGTCCACATGCATGAGCAGGTTTGCAATGCCCTGCTCTGCCAGACCCATCTTGCGCTTGCCCTCAAAGGAGAAGGGCTTGGTGACGATGCCAACGGTCAGGATGCCCAGATCATGTGCCACCTCGGCCACAACGGGTGCTGCACCGGTGCCGGTGCCGCCGCCCATACCGGCAGTGATAAACACCATCTGGGAACCCTTGAGCGCATTTGCGATCTCGTCCTTGCTCTCTTCAGCGGCGCGCTGGCCGATCTCGGGGTCTGCACCGGCACCGCGGCCCTTGGTCAGCTTGGAACCCAGCTGCACCTTGGTGGCAGCGTGGTTCTTGGCCAGAGCCTGCTGGTCGGTGTTCATTGCGATAAATTCGACGCCCTGCAGGCCGTCGCTGACCATGCGGTTGACAGCGTTGCCGCCGCCGCCGCCCACGCCAATCACCTTGATCGTCGTAACGTTTTCGTCCATTTCTTCATCGAGCATGAGTGCCATAACTTTGTCCTCCATCGGATTTTATCGTAGACCTGAGCATTTCGCACAGAATTATATCAAACCTACATTTATATAACTGTATCGTATCATCTTTTTGTTCCGATTGCAAGATGATTTTGCTTTTTTGAAGAGGTTTTTTTCGCAGATGAGTTTCGGGAGCGCTCTTCACGGCGAATTTGTGCCCCTAAAGATGACAAAATCTCCGTAAAAGCGGCATACCCCCGGTCGATATGTTCCGGGTGGCCGATCACGCTGGTCCCGGACGCGGCCAGCGCCGCCACCACCAGCGCAGCCCCGCCCCGCAGGTCCGGCGCAGCCAGCTCCGTGCCCCGCAGCACCCCGCCCGGCCGGATACACAGCGTTCGTCCATTGACCTGAACCTTCGCGCCAAGACGTTCAAAACCGGCCGCGCAGCCGAACCGCCGCTCAAAGATGACGTCTTCGATGCTGCTCCCTCCCTCGGCGCAGAGCATAGCCGCCGCCAGCAGCGGGGCCGCATCCGTGGCAAGGGCCGGGTAAACGCCCGTGAACACCCGCCCGGCCCCATACAGCCGCCCGAAGCGGGAGAGTCGGACGCTGTCACCGCCCTTCTCCACCCGGCACCCCATTTGTTCCAGAATTTCCAGTACCGGCGCATAGAGCAAAGCCGGGCAGCCGCTCAGTTCAGCGCGCCCGCCCGCTGCCGCCACCGCGCAGGCCAGCGTGGAGGCAAAAATGCGGTCCGGCAGCGGCGAAAACACGCAGCCGGAAAGGTTCCGCCGCCCCTCGATGCAAAGGGTGGAACTTCCCGCCCCCTGGATGTGTGCGCCGCAGCGGTTCAGAAATGCGGCCAGGTCTGCGATCTCCGGCTCCCGCGCCGCACCCCGCAGCACGGTGGTGCCTCTGGCGCAGGCCGCTGCCAGCACGAGCGTCTCCGTGGCCCCCACGCTGGGGAAGCGCAGGGTGATCTCTGCCCCGTGCAGGCCGGACGGAGCCGTCAGCACCAGCCGGCCGGGGCCTGCCTCCCACTCCACCGCCCCCATCTGGCGCAGCCCGGCCAGATGCAGGTCGATGGGCCGCGCCCCGATGTTGCACCCGCCGGGCAGGCTCGTCTCGGCACGGCCCAGCTTTGCCAGCAGCGGCGCACAGAAGAGGATGGACGCCCGCATTTGTTCGGCAGTTTGCCCCGGAAGGCTGCTGTTCTGCGGGGTACCAGAGACAAGGATATCCTCCCCTTCCCACCGGGCCGCACAGCCTGCGCCCCGCAAAAGCGCCAGGCTCGCCGCCACATCCGAAAGGCGCGGCACGGCCCGCAGGCGCACATCGCCGCAGAGCATCGACGCCGCAAGCAGCGGCAGCACGCTGTTTTTGGCTGCCGGGATGCGCACTGCACCGTTCAGCGGGCGGCCGCCCATCACCACGATCCGGTTTTCCATAAATGCAGCCCCCATTTCGCAAAAGATACCCCACGGTATGCGAAATGAGGGCTGCATGTGCATTGGAATTTGTCGTTTTGTTTGTCCTTCTCCGTCCCGCTTCGCGTACCAGCGCCCCCAAAGGGGGAGCCTTTGGCAGGCCGGAAGCACAGCGTGGTTTCCGGAAACAGGCGGGTCCTGCACTCTTTTTACGTCTCGCCCCTCGAAACGGACAGAACAATGCCCATTTCGCCCAGCAGCATCATCAGACTGGTGCCGCCGGAGGAAAAAAACGGCAGGCTGATGCCGGTATTGGGGATGGTGTTGGTGACTACCGCCATATTCAGCACTGCCTGCAGGGCCACCTGCACCACAAAGCCCACTACCAGCAGCGCACCGAACCGGTCGGGCGCTCTGGCTGCGATGGTGATGCCCCGCCACAGCAGCAGCACGAACAGCCCCACCACTGCACAGGCCCCGATGAAGCCCAGTTCCTCGCACAGGATGGAAAAGATGAAGTCGTTCTGCGGTTCGGGCACGAACAGGTGCTTCTGGCGGCTGCTGCCAAGGCCAAGGCCCGCCGCGCCCCCGGAGCCGATGGCATACAGGCTCTGGATGGTCTGGTGGCCGTCGCCCAGCGGATCGGCAAAGGGGTCCTGCCAGGAGCGGAGGCGGTCTGCCGCATAGGGCACCAGATCCGGCATGATGACCACCGCCGCCGCGATGGCTCCGGCACCGCCCACGCCCGCCAGCACGAACCACTTGAGGCCGGTGCCGCCCACGAACATGAGCACCGCGCCGATGCCCAAAATGAGCACGGTGCCGGAAAGGTGCGGTTCCAGCAGCATGAGCACCGCCACCGCTCCCAGCACCAGTGCAAAGGGCAGCACCCCCACCGCAAAGCTGCCCATGCGGTCGTGGTTGAGCGCAATGATATGCGCAAACACCAGCACCACCGCAAATTTGGCGATCTCGCTGGGCTGCAGTGTACCCAGGCCCGGCAGCACCAGCCAGCGCTTGCAGCCGTTGTACTCCGGCATGAACAGCACCGCCGTCAACAAGAGCAGCGAAACGCCCAGCAGCGGCCACGCCAGTTTGTGGAAGATGTGGTAATCCACCCGGCTGGCAAGGCCCATCCCGGCGATGCCCAGCGCAGCATACAGCAGCTGCGGCCGCAGGTAGGCAAAAGCATCGCCCCGCCGGTACAGCGCCACTGCACTGCTGGCACTGCCCAGCATTACAAGGCCAAAGCCCACCAGCGTGAGCACCAGCATCAGAAACGGCAGGTCCGGCGCAGGCAACGCCCGCAGCCCGACCCGGTGCCGCCCGCCGGGCCGGGCCGCAGCAGTTTCTTTCATCCGTTCACCCCCTGTCCTCTTATTGTACGCCGGAGGCCGGGGCGTTAGTCTTTTTGGAGCCGCCGGTACATAAAATAGCGGCGAAGGGAGATGATGTCATGCCTCTCCGCACCCTCCCGGAGAAGGCCTTCCGCCGCCGGGCGCGGATGGTGGCCGTGGTATTCTGCGCCGTCTGCCTGGGGCTGGCAGCGCGGCTGTTTTATTTGCAGCTGCGCACCAGCCGCTGGTACACCGACCGCGCCCTCGGCCAGCAATTGCGCGATACTGTGGTGCCTGCCGACCGGGGCCGTATCTACAGCGCCGACGGTGTACTGCTTGCCGCCAACAGCAGCTGCTGGACGCTCCGCGCCTCGCCCCGCGAGATGCCAGACGACAAGCTCTCCCTCGCCGCCGAGGGCCTTGCGGACATCCTGGACCTCGACGCGGCCAGCCTGCTGGAATCGTTCCGCGACCGCCGCTCCAACGACTGCCTTTTGCGCTACCGCGTGGAGCGCGACACCGCCGACCGCGTGCGGGATTTTTGTGAAGAGAACGGCATCACCGGCATCCGCATCAATCAGGACTCCAAACGGTGGTATCCGCAGGGGCAGTTCCTCGCGTCGGTGCTGGGGTTCACCAATGTGGACAACGCCGGGGTCTCCGGGCTGGAGCTGCAATACGACGGCCTGCTCACCGGCGAGAACGGCGTGGTGCTCACCGCCGTCAACGCTTGGGGCTACACACTGGAGCAGAGCTACGAGACCGAGCGTTTCCCCACCGAGGGCGACGGCCTGCGGCTGACCATCGACACCCAGATCCAGCACTATCTGGAAAACGCACTGGGGTACGCGGTGCAGGAACACCATGTGGCGGCGCGCGCCGTGGGCATCGTGATGGACGTGAACACCGGGGCCGTGCTGGCCATGTCCACCACGCCTGCCTACGACCCCAACGAGCCCCGCGTCATCGCAGACGAAGCCGCACGGAATCAGGTGGAGGGCCTTTCCAGCGAGGCGCGCCGTGCCGCCCTGCAGCTGGCCCAGCAGACCCAGTGGCGCAACAAGGCCGTCAGCGACCTGTACGAGCCGGGCAGCGTGTTCAAGCTCATCACCTGCGCCGCCGCGCTGGATGCCGGGGCTGTGAACAAAAACTCCACCTTTTACTGCGGCGAGTCCATCTCGGTGGCGGGCACACGGTTCCACTGCGCCAACCACAAGCGCCACGGCAGCCAGACCGTGACCCAGGCGCTGGAAAATTCCTGCAACCAGAGCTTTATCCAGATTGGCGCGCGGCTGGGCAAGAAAGCCTTCTGCGATTACTTTGCCGCTTTCGGCCTGCGGGAGCCAACCGGGGTCGATCTGCCCGCCGAGCCCAAAAAGAGTCTGTACTACACCGCCGACCGCATGGGACCGGTGGAGCTGGCCTCCTGCGCCTTCGGCCAGAGCAGCAAGATCTCCTACCTCGAAATGGCAGCGGCCATCTGCGCCGTAGTCAACGGCGGGAAGCTGATGCGGCCCTACGTGGTCTCCGACATCCTTGCGCCGGATGGGAGCCTCATTGAACACATCGGCCCCGCCTGCACCCGGCAGGTGCTCAAGGCCGAGACCAGCGCCGTCATGCGTGAGATGATGGAAGCCGTGGTGCTCTACGGCGGCGGACGGAACGCACAGATTGCGGGCTACCGGGTAGGCGGCAAGAGCGGCACCAGCCAGAAGCTGGACAGCGCCGACGAAAAAGCCCGTATTGCCAGCTTTGTGGCCGTGGCTTCCATCGACGACCCGCAGTTTTTGTGTCTGGTGTGCTTGGACGAACCCCACAGCTGGACGACTGCCGGCGGCAGCCTTTCAGCCCCGGTGTGCGCCGAGGTTCTGGAACAGACGCTGGTGTACAAGGGCGTGCCCCGCGCCGCTGTGCCGGATGCAGCTGCCTCCGAGCCCACCGCTGCCGACCTGCCCGCCGACGGTGACAGCTTCGATGGTGCCTAAGGTGTGTCTGAAAACAAAGAAAATGACGAATATTTCGCAAGCACAAGCAGGATTTAAGGCAAAGAGCCGCAGGAATCCTTTGTGGATTTCAAGGCTGTTTCACGCAAGATCCGGCTGTGCTTGTAGAAATAGACTAAATTTTCGACTTTTCAGATACACCCTAACAAAAAAAGACCGCCGAAGCGGTCTGAAAGGTTCGTGGTTAATTCTGCTGCGGCTGCTCGCGGAACCGGATCTCACCGGTGGCCGCATCCATGGACTCCACAATGGCAAGGCTCTCCAGCTGGATGCCCTTGCTGCGGATCAGCTCGCCGCCCTGCTGGAAGCCCTTTTCCACAGCAATGCCGATGCCCTCCACTGTGGCACCGGCTTCCTTGGCCAGATCCAGCAGGCCCATCAGGGCACAGCCGTTGGCAAGGAAATCGTCAATGATCAGCACATGGTCTTCCGGGGTGAGGAACTTTTTGGAGACGATCACATTGTAGATCTTTTTGTGGGTGAAGGACTGGATCTTGGTTTCGTAGTTGTTGTAGTCCAGATTGATGCTCATGGACTTTTTGGCAAATACCACCGGCACGTTGAACTCGCTGGCCACGATGGCTGCAATGCCAATGCCGCTGGCCTCGATGGTGAGCACCTTGTTGATGGGCTTGCCTGCAAACAGGCGCTTCCACTCCTTTGCCATCTCCCGGAACAGCGGAATGTCCATCTGGTGGTTGATAAAGCTATCCACCTTGAGCACATTGCCCTCGCGTACGATACCATCTTTGCGAATACGATCTTCCAGCAGTTTCATTTCAGTCTCTTCCTCCAAGCTTTTGATACAGCATTTCGATTTCACCTAGTATACCGGATTCCCCTACCGGATTTCAAGGTCTTTTGGGCAATTTCTCTCTTGTTTTCTCCAAAAATTCGAGTATACTGAAGGTAATCCTCGGAATACGAGGCCGAGGAGCTGCGGAGGTTGTGGAGAGCCTCCCGCACTGTGGGATACGAAGGACAAGAAGGAGCAACACCATATGAAAACAGGATTGGTCTTGGAAGGCGGCGCGATGCGGGGTATGTTCACCGCAGGCGTTCTGGATGTGCTGATGGAACATGACATCACGGTAGACGGTGCCATTGGCGTTTCGGCCGGTGCGGTGTTCGGCTGCAACTACAAGTCCCATCAGATCGGCCGTGTGATCCGCTACAACACCCAGTATTGCAACGATAAGCGCTACGCAAGCTTCGGCAACCTGCTGCGCACCGGCAACCTGTACAGTGAGCAGTTCTGCTATCACGATGTCCCCGAAAAGCTGGACCCGTTCGACGAAACGGCCTTTGCGGCCTCGCCCATGGATTTCTTCGTCGTCTGCACGGACGTGAAGACCGGCGAACCCATTTACCACAAATGCCGCAAGGGTGACGCCGAGGATGTCCGCTGGATGCAGGCATCCGCCTCCATGCCGCTGGCGGCCAAGATCGTAAAGATCGGCCACTACGGCCTGCTGGACGGCGGCATTGCCGATTCCATCCCCGTGCGGTTCTTCGAGTCCATCGGCTACAAACGCAACCTCATTGTGCTGACCCAGCCCAAGGGCTTTGTGAAAAAGAAGAACCCCCTGCTGCCCGCCATCCGGGCGCGGTATCTGCGCTATCCGGCCTTTGTGGAAGCCGTTGCCGACCGTCACGAACGCTACAACGAGACGCTGAGCTACATCTCCATGCTGGAGCAGGCCGGTGCCGATTACGTCATCCGCCCGCCCATCCCGCTGGAGATCGGCTCCATGGAGCGCGATCCGGTCCAGCTGCGCCGCGTCTACGAGACCGGCCGTGCCGTGGCACAGATCCAGATCGACAAGATCAAAGCCTTCCTCGACGCCGCCAAGGCGGAACCGGAAACTTAACAAGCAGCAAGCCCCGCCCTGCATCGCACACATTCCCGTGCGGCGCAGGGCGGGGCTTTGTTCGTGATTGGCGGGCATTATAAGCCAAATAAAATCAAGGTAGAAAACAAATAATCCGAACTTTTTCCTCCACCGAATCGGTGGTCAGAGTGTCCTCAAAACGGACGGTTTGGGTGCCATCCTTGTAGTTGAACGTGATCAGCATCCGGTCATCGTACAGGAAAATGGCATTGACAAAAATTTCAATCAACGCTTTTCGTTGCTTTTTCTGCGAAATATCGAACTTTCTGAATTTCATCAGCCAGAACCGGATGAAATCCTCATTGAAGCTGGGCTTCTTCAATTTTTCATCTGCAATTTTTGCAGTCAGCTCATCTTTCTGGTTCTCCAGTGCTTCCAGACGCTCTTTCGTTGTCCGGGTGTACAAGCCGTCCTCGATCGCCTTCATCAGGTTGTCCAGCTTTTTGTTAACCTCTCGCAGTTGCTTTTCCAGCAGCGGGATCGTGGTGTTCTCCTGATTCTGGACATCCATGACCAGTTGAACGATCTTGTCGATCACCGCATCGTCCTGAATCAGCTTCATGGTCTCCCGGACGACCAGATCTTCCAGCCAATCCTTCTGCACGGTCTTTTTGTTGCAGCCCTTACGCCGCTTGACGTTGGCGCATTTATAACAATAGTAGGTGCGCCCGGTGGCACTGGTTCCGCTTTCGCCGAACATCAGCGCACCGCATACTAGCCGTCTGTACCCCGGAAAGCTCTGCCACATACTGCTTCAAGAAACCTTCAAATGTCAGCTTTCACATGGTCTCCACCTCTCTACATACTCCTGATAGCGGATATAGAAATCCCGATACCGCCAGTCATTCAGAATGCTGGCTCTCAACTCATCCTCACCCGTTGCAAGGTGTTCCAATACATTCCAATCCAAGGAGTTCCGCACAACCTCGCTCTCTACGTCTGCCTTGTCGGTGTCCCGGAAAGAGCACAGCTTTGCAATCACCAAGTCCTCCAGACTGGGTGTATAGAACTGCACCTTTGTACCACCAAAGGGTAGCGGCTGAAGCCGGTCTTGGAAGTTGTACGGAAAATTGTCGATACTTAAATTTTTTCAGTAAGTGTTTCACCATCTTACGCATACTCGCACGGGCAGTTTCTTTTTTCTGCAGGTCTATTACGCTCGCATTACTGAATTTCTGCGTTTCCAGCCATCTCCATTGCGCGTTCGATTGACACAGGTTGAGTTATCGGCAGATACAGCAAACACAACGGGCGGCTCTGATAACAGAGCTGCCCGTTGTGTTCGTTTATGAAAAGGAGAACTTAGATCTCATACCACTTGATCTCGTTGGCATCCAGATGCAGAGCAAAGCTGCTGCCGTCTGTGGTGTAAACGGTGGTGTCCTGCGGCTCGTAGGTGTTGTTCACCACGCAGTACTTGCCGTTCTTGACGTAGGCGTGAACTTCTACATTATAATTGGAGCTGAACCATGTATGCAGTTCCTCCTCGCTGTGGGCACTCCACAGGATAGCGCGGTAAAGGGTGCGGCTGTTGGCAAAACTGTAAGGCACACCGCTGATGTACACGGCACGACCCTTGCCGAAGTCGTGTGCCGCCATCTGCACTTCTTTGTTTCGCTGCACCAGTACTTCGGTGCCTTCCAGCGCATAGATGTTCTTCTTGCCTTCGCCAAAGTCCACGGGTTGGTCGGCATCCTGCAGAATGAAATGGTCCGGGTGTTCTTCCCAGTTGTACTTGTCGTAGTTGAGGGTGAAGCCGTTTTCTTCCTCCACGCCCAGCACGCTGGCAAGCTGGAGAATGTGGCCCTGATACGGGTGACCGGAAGGCTCACCCACGCCGATAAAGCCGCCGCCGTTCCAGACGAACTTGCGGATAGCGGAGGAGATCTCCGGATCTTCCCACCAGATGCCGCCGGTGTGTGCGGTGTCGGCATCGCCGACATTGATAATGACATCCAACGAATCCAGCAGATGCGGGTCGTTCTTGATATCCTCAAAGCTGATAAACTTCACATCAAAGGGCGCACCGGACAGCATCTCAATGACACCGGCATAGCTATAGTTCTGCTTGTAATAGAGGGCGTGATGCACCATGTGACAGCCCCAAGCCCGCATTTTACCCCAACAGTTCAGCACGGCCACCCGCTTGACACAGTAGGGTGTGGTGCCCTTGATGTTCTCGTACAGTTCGCGGAACTCGTTGCAGACGCTCTCCACGTAGTCCACGAACTCCGGGAACTGCAAGGCCAGTTTCAGATAGCCGCCATAGCCGATGCGGTCGATGGGCTTGCGCAGGATAGCGCGGCGGGCTGTAACCCAGTTCTCCTTGGCTTCCCGCACCGGGTCGCCGCCCTCGTGGAAGGTGTCGGGGAAGAAGTACGGCAGGAAACGGCCCTCGGTGTACTTCACGCCCTCAATGTCAGAGATCAGGCGCAGGGTGGAGCCGTTGCCCACGCTGCCCACTACGGCATCCAGTCCGATGGTCTTGAACTCCGGCATGAAAGGTTCGGTGCCGATCCAGTGATCGCCGAGGAACATCATGGCTTCGCACCCGCACGCGTGGGTGATATCCACCATCTCCTTGGCAAGCTTTGCCACCTCGCGGCGCTGGAAGGCCTGAAAATCCCGAAATTCCTTGCTGGGCACCCGATACTGGTTGTTATAGTAGCCCTGATCGATGATGTACTCCGGGCGGAACTTGTAGCCCACTTCCTGCTCAAACTGGTTGAGGATATAAGGGCTGACCGAAGCAGAGTATCCATACCAGTCCACGAACTTCTCCCGCTTCAGCTCGTCGAAGATCAGGGTGAACTGGTGGAAGAAGGTGGTGTAGCGGATGACGTTTACATAGGGGTGCTCTGCAATGAACTTGCGCAGGCGCTCCATGGAATACTTGTGGGTCTTGGGCTGACGCACGTCAAAGGTGATCTGGTGCTCAAAATTCGTCCAGCCGTTGGTGGTAGCGTTGTACATATGCACCGGGTCCCAGATGAGGTAAGCCAGAAAACTGACGGTATACTCATGGAACGGTACGGCCTGTACGGTCACACTGCCGTCGGCGTAACTCCACTGCTCCGGCGGCACGGGCTGACCGGTGGTTCGATCCATGACCTCCCACCAGCGGGTGATGTCGTCGTTGGTGTTCACCTGCATCAGCTCCGGGCTGATGCCCTTCATCAGCGGGATGGTCACGGTGTCGCCGGGGGCGGTGTAAAAGCCGGTCATGATGTAGCACTGCTGTACCTCGTCCGGGTTTGCCTTTGCCCATGCGTTGTCCTTGCGGGTGGTATAGTAGGTGGAGTAGATCTTGGCGTCCGCATTCTTGAGCTGTTGCGGGAAGTCGGTGCCGTCGCAGTCGCGGATGGCATCAGCACCCCACTTTTTTAAGATTTCCAGCGTTTCGGGCACAACGTCCAGGTCTGTGGGAATGGTCACGCGCCCGGTCTTTCTTATTTCATCCATGGGAAACTCTCCTTTTGCCTCTCTTTGAATCGTAGGGGATCAATCGTAGGCGGCGTTATACAGCGCCAGCACAGCCAGCAGCAGCGCTACGCCCACCAGCATGATGCCAAGCCCTGCCAGCTGTCCGGTCATTTTCCAGCCGGACACCACCAGCACCAGTGCCAGCACGAACAGCACCAGCATCAGGACCATGCGCAGGGCGGGATGGTTTTTCCAGTATGCTTTCATCGTTTGTCACCTTAACCTTTCAGGCCGCCCACGGTCATGCCCTGCGTCAGCTGCCGCTGCACGCAGATGTACAAAATCAGGGTGGGCAGCATCACCAGCACAAGACCTGCATACATCGTGCCGTACTGGGCGGCGCTCTGCTGCGCCTGCATCAGGTTCAAAAGACCGACCGGCAGGGTGCGGGGTGCCTTGGTGGAGCTCATCAGGGTCATGGAGATGATATACTCGTTCCAGAAGGACAGGAAGTTGAACAGGATAATGGTGATGATGGAGGGCTTTGCCATGGGGAAGATGATGCGGGTCATGGTGGAAAAATAGCTTGCACCGTCGATATAGGCGGCCTCCTCAAAATCGTGGGGCAGGGTGGCAAAGTAGCCCGACAGCAGGTAGATGGTAAAGGGCAGCGCGGTGGCGGCGTATACCACCGCCAGCACCACCAGATTGTTCAGCAGAAAGCCGCTACCAAAATGGCTTTTCAGCCACACATCGCCGTCCCGCAGCATCAGGAAGATGGGCACCACGATGTAGTTCACGTTGATGAACAAGCCCGCCATGAACAGGGTGTTCAGCACCTTGCACCCCTTGAAGTGAAAGCGGGACAGGCAGTAGGCGGCGGGCAGGGCAACGACCAGCAGCAGCGCCAGCGCCAGCGCGGTGACGATGACCGAGTTGAGCATATATTCGCCCATTTTCGCGCCGTTCCATGCGTTGACAAAGTTCTGCCAGTAGAACCCGGCGGGCAGTGCCCACGGGTTGCCGTAGAACTCTGCATTCTGCTTGATGGAGGCCATGAACACCCATGCCACCGGCACGATGATGGTAACGGCCAGCAGAACCAGCACAAAATAGATGAAAAACTTGTACAGACCTTCCGCAGAGCGGGAAGATTTTTCGGTGGTATTCTGCATCTTCTTCCCTCCTTAAAATTCCAGCGTATCGCGGTTGGTGACCTTGTTGACACAGGCGGACAGGGCAAACGAGAACAGGAAGATTACCACGCCGATGGCCATGCTGTAACCGTAAAGACCGGCGTCCTTCTGGCTGTACATATAGCTTAGCGCCACATCCGATGCGCCGTTGGGGCCGCCGCTTGTCATGGCCTTGACGAAGAGGAAGGCCATGTTGATGGTGGAGATGATGAAGAAGGTCAAAGTGGTGCGGATATTCGTCCAGATGAGGGGGATGGTGATCTGGAAGAACTGGGTCAGCCGCCCGGCACCGTCCAGATTGGCGCTCTCGTACAGGCTGATGGGCACGGCAGACATGGAGGCCATATACATGACCATGTAGTAGCCGATGGCCTGCCACACCATGGCAATGATGATGGAGGGAATGACCAGCTTTTCACCCTTCCACAAAATGGGGTCGCTCATGTTGCGGAACAGACCGATGATGCTGTTCAGCATGCCGTTTTCCGGCTTATAGATGGCAGAGAAGATGCCGGAGATGACGACCACCGACAGGATGTTGGGGATATAGAAGATGATGCGGAAAAAGTTCTGTCCTTTGATTTTCTCCCGGGTGAGGATGGCGGCAAATACCAGTGCAAAGGCGAAGGTGATCAGGGTGACCGTTACCACCAGCAGGATCATATTCTGCATGGAGCGGATGAACTGGGCGTCCCGCAGCAGATGCTGGAAGTTTTTAAGCCCCACAAAGGTCTCGTTGGGAGAATAGGCACCCCGCTCATACAAACTCATGCGGAACACGTTGAGGGTGGGCAGGATCATAAAGAGGAAAAACAGGATGGTAGCCGGTGCCACACAGAGGAATACGAACCGTTTGCGGCTTTTATCCGTTCTCATAGGGGATTGACCGCTCCTTTCTTGATGGTACTGTACAGCCCAAAAAAGCGGAGGCGGTAAAAACCGCCCCCGCTGGGCAGGGCTTAATTACTCGATGATGTTGGCGCGCATCTGGTCGCTGGCGGACTTGATGCCGTCGATCCACTGCTGCTCGGTCATGCTGCCGGACACCAGAGAGTTAACAGGGTCGAAGAACACGGTGCGCACTTCCACGCCGGGGATGGCACTGAAGGCTGCAAAGTTGCCCATGGCGGCCTTTGCGCCGTTGTCGTAGATGGAGTAGAACATCTTGTTGTCGCCTTCCAGACTGTCGGCGATGCCCAGCACAGGCTGGATAGCGCCGCTCTCGGCAAACAGCTTGCAGGCTTCGTCGCTGTACAGGTAAGCTACGAACTGCTTGGCGGCATCCTGATGCTCGGCACCGGCGGGGATCCATGCCTGCTCGAACCAGGTGTAGCTGTAACCATCGCCGCCGGCCTTGACAGCGGGCAGGGCGGTCATGCCCCACTCAAAGCCGTCTGCACGGGGAGCCTCGGCCATCTCGCCCACGATCCAGGTGCCGTTGGGCATGAACAGGGCCTTGTTGTCCAGCACCAGCTGCTGGTTCTGGGTAAAGTCCTGATCGTTGGCCTGTGCGGGGGTAATGGGGTTGGTGTAGGAAGCCAGCTTTGCCACGATATCAAAGCAGGTCTTTGCCTCGGGGGTGTCCCAGATGCCCTCGGTGTAGTGGGTGGCCTTGTTGAAGAACTCCGGGCCGCCGGCAGCGTACATCAGCGCATAGAAGAATGCGTCGAAGTAGCCGGTGGTGGGGTAGGTGAACAGGTAGGTGCCCTCAGCGGCAGCCTTGTCGCCCAGTGCCCACATCTCGTCCCAGGTCTTGGGCACGTCCCAGCCCTTTTCCTTCAGGAAACCGGCGTTGTAGAACAGGCCGCAGGGGCTGTAGAACATGGGAGCCAGATAGGTTTTGCCGTCGCCGTAGGGGTTGGTCAGGGAGGTGTCGGTAAAGCCGCCGGCGATCTTCTCGCTCACCTTCTTGCTCTCGCCGGGCACGGTCATGCTCAGCACATCGGTGATGTCGGCGATCAGGTTGCCCTTGATGAACTGCTCGGTCAAGGCAGCTTCACGGCCGGTGGCCAGATGGACCACGTCGGGGTAGTCGCCGCCCTGCATGGAGGGGCCGATGACGTCCTCCAGCTTCTTGTCGGTGGTCAGGTCCACCTTGATGCCGGTCTGTGCGGTAAAGGCCTCGGCGACCTTCTTCCACATCTCAGCGCCATAGCCGGTCTCGATGGCGGCTACCTTGATGGTGACGTCCGCAGCCACTGCGGAAGAAGTAGCGGCAGAAGATGCCGTGCTGGACGCGGTGGAGCTGGAAGAGCCGCCGCAGGCAGCCAGACCCAGTGCAGCGGCGCCAACGCCGGCCGCCTTCAGGAAATTACGACGAGAAATGCGTTTCATAGTGTATCCTCCATCATAAAATTCCGTTCAAAACACAGCCGGGGCAAACAGGCTTCGTCCGAGAGGGCTGTGGTTTTTTCTGGTTCCAATATAGAGGTTTTTACGGTTCGCAACAAGGTCTTTGTTGTTTCATTTTTTAGAAATATTGCTTTTTTGGAAATTCTTTCAGCAAAAGCACTAAAATTGGTCGGATTGTTTTGGAACATTTCCCCATCTGTAACCAATTTGACATATTTTTCACGCAATCAAAGGCAAAAGTATTGATCCTATCCAAAAATCAGGGCTTGCATTTTTTCTTCATTGCCTCTATAATAAGAAAAAACGTACGAATCAACGCATCGTTTTTAAGCTCGTATTTTTAGTATCTTGCTTTTATTTTTATGTTTTTTGTTCTTCGCCTCAAAAGGAGCCATTTATGAGTACCCAGCGCTTTGATATCCGCCACGCGCCCGCTCCGCGGGAATCCTTCCGGCTGCTGTACATCAGCAAAAGCAAATTTGGCGGCGATTGGAACAGTACCACCCACACCCACTCCTGCACGGAGCTGTTCTACTGTCTGAGCGGAGAAGGTCAGTTTTATTTAAGCGGTCAGCTTTATCCGGTCAAACCGGATGATATGATTATCGTCAATCCGCAGGTAGAGCATACCGAGTTGAGCCTGAATGCTTCACCGCTGGAATACATTGTATTGGGCGTTGCTGGCATCGAGATCTTATTTGGAAAATCAGATTCTTCCTACGCCATCTTCAATTGCCGGGAGAACCGGGAGCGGATGGTCACGTTGCTGCACATGCTGCTGGCCGAGGCCGACCGCAGCTTAGACGGCTGCGAGACCGTTTGTCAGGACCTGCTGGAGGTACTGCTGATCTGGCTAGTGCGGTGTACCACGCTTTCTTTGCAGGTAGAGGAAACGCCCTGCTCCGACAGCCGGGAGTGTGTGGAGATCAAGCGGTATCTGGACACCAACTACCGCGAGGATATCTCGCTGGATATCCTTGCTGAAATCGCCCACATCAACAAATACTATCTGGCCCACACCTTCCAGCGGGAGTACGGCATTTCCCCCATTACTTACCTGAACCGCCGCCGCATTGAGGAGAGCAAGCATATGCTAGGCAACACCAGCTACAGTCTGGCGCAGATCAGCGAGCTGATGGGCTTTTCCTCCCCCAGCTATTTCTCCCAGTGCTTCCGCAAGGCGGAGGGCATGACCCCCAACGAATACCGCCGTCAGACGCGGCAGGGAAAACGCCCCGCCCCGACAAAACGGCATGAAGTATAACGAAAACGAGGAATTTATGATGAAATCCGTTACCCTTTCTTTGCTCCAGTCTGCTGCAAATGCCTTTGATTTTGGCGGGCCTGTGCTCTGCGATGCTCACCACTATGGTGAGGGGCATATCAACGACACCTTTGTGGTCTGGCGGGAAGATCATTCCAAACGCTTTATTTTGCAGCGCATCAACACAGATACCTTTACTAACCCGGTGGGCCTGATGGAGAATGTCTGCGGCGTGACCCGGCATCTGCGGGCGAAAATTCTTGCCGAGGGCGGCGACCCCATACGGGAAACGTTGAACGTCATCCCCACCCTGACCGGCGGCTGCTGCTATCTGGATGCCGATGGCGGTGCATGGCGTGCCTATGACTTTGTAGAAGATACCATCTGTTTGCAGCGGGTCGGCAGCGAAGCCGATTTCTGCACCGTGGCCGAGACGCTGGGCAAGTTCCAGAACCAGCTGGCGGATTACCCGGCCTCCACCCTCCACGAGACAATTGCCCGTTTCCACGACACGCCCAACCGCTATGCCAATTTTGAAAAAGCCCTCGCCGCCGATGCACTGGGCCGCGCAAAGAACATTGCGCCGGAAATCGAATTTATCCATGCGCGGGAGAAAGACTGCCATGTCCTGCTGGATCAGCTGGCAGCTGGCGAAATTCCTCTGCGCGTCACCCACAATGACACCAAGATCAACAATGTCCTCATCGATGCCGCTACCGGAAAAGGCATCTGTGTCATTGACCTCGACACCGTGATGCCGGGACTTTCGGCCTACGACTTCGGCGATTCCATCCGCACCGGTGCCAACGACTGCGCTGAGGACGAACCTGACCAGAGCAAAGTCCATTTTGACCTGCATCTGTACGAAGTGTTCGCCAAAGGGTATCTCTCCACTGCCGGGGCATCCATGAGCATGGCAGAAAAAAAGAGTCTTGCATGGGGTGCAAGGCTCATGACGCTGGAATGCGGCATCCGTTTTCTGACTGACTATCTGGAGGGCGACCATTATTTCCATATTGCTCGCCCGGATCACAACCTCGACCGCGCCCGCACCCAGTTCACACTGGTGCGGCAGATGGAAGAGGTTTTCGATCAGATGCTGGAAATCGTCTGCCCGGACAATCACTGATTTCGCAATCTCCTCCATTCGGATACAGCAAGAAGCATGGACGCTCTCCTTTTCGGGGGCGTCCATGCTTCTTTTTACAGCTTATCCCTACACACCCATCAAATCGTCCTTTGAGGACGCTGGGAGCGTAGAGGAGATGATGCGCTGCAGCAAATTACCGTGCCATGACCTCACGCTTTCTGTGGGCGAGCCGGACAACGCCCCTCCATCTGCTGTCGCAGACCGCGCTACCGCTTAAAAGCCCCACTGGGGCTTTCATTGCTCCGCTGCGCTTCGCAAACGCGGTCCCACCCCAAACCCTGCTAAGATTGTTTACGGCAAACTGGAAGTTGTCTATTATAAAATATCAGCAACAAATTCCTCTATCAAACGATTCACCTGTTCGGGTTTGTCTGTATTGGAATTGTGCCCTGCTCCTTCTATCCACGTCAAAGGAATTTTCGTATTGCGATGCCATGCTTTGTTGTACCGTATACACGAACCCGCGTGATCTTGTGTGCCGCATATCAGCAACACCGGACACTTGATCTCATACGGCAGGTCCTTCTCCATAGCCGCTGCCAAAATACGAAAACCATGTCCGGCAATTTGTGCATAGCGTTTCTGATTGCCGTCATAAGTCAGCATTATTTCACGCATGAGATTTCTACCGTAATCAGACGTGGCAACGCCTTCCGACCCCGATTTCAGGAGCCATTTCCACGGATAGTGAGCATATACCGGTTCCATCCGTTTCAAAAGCCAAATTTCAACTGCCGTCACATAGCTTCGTTGCAGCGGTGCAGAATCAATGGAGACAAAGCCTGTCATTTTGTCTGGGTAAAGCTGCGCATAAGCCTGTCCCACATATCCACCCATAGACTGCCCGACAATGACAGGCTTTGTGATTCCTTCTTGGTTTAAGATATCGTTCAGCCATTTTGCCTTATCGAACAGATCAAAATCAAATTGAAACGGCCATGAGGAACCGTGTGCCGGCGTATCCCAGACGATAACATTATACCTGTTCTCAAAATACTGAATCTGCTTATCAAACAATCGATGATCCGCAGTCAATCCCGGCAGAAAAACAAGCGTAATTGCATCCGGGTTTGACACACTCACCCAATAGCGAATCGTTCCGCAACGGGTCTGATATGTCCGTTCCTCCATTGAGCTTCCCTCCCATAACTTCCGATTTAGATGCTCCCTCGGTCTAGCCGGGTACTCGTAACCAATCCTGACCGGCAGTTGCCGTGTTGGTTCTCAAAAACTGTTTTACGAACACCCAGCACGGGGAACGCCCTGTTGTACATATCGCTTGTCTGTGGTCTTTTGCAGGGTGCGTCCGCAGGGCGCACCCTGTTTTTTTTACTATGCTTCATCATTTTCTGCGCGCAGCATCCGGTATCCGACACCAACATGGGTCTGGATCAGATGCGGCGCATCCGGGTATCGTTCCAATTTTTTGCGCAGGGATGCCATGTAAACTCGCAAGGAAGCAATGTCATTTTCCTGCGTACTGCCCCATACTTTCTGCGTGAGGGAGGTATGCGTCAGCACCTTGCCCACATTATGCGCCAGCACACACAGCAGTTTGTACTCGATGGGGGTCAGATGCAATTCATTCTCACCCAGCCAGACGCACCCGGCCGAGAAGTCGATCTTTAAAGGACCATTGACAAAAACCGGACTGTTTATGCCGTCAGAAGCCAGCAGATTCAATCGGCGCTGCGTTACACGCAGTCTTGCCAGCAGCTCGTCCACGGAAAACGGCTTTGTCAGATAATCGTCTGCGCCGTTGTCCAGTGCCTCGATCTTATCAGAATCTTCGCTCCGGGCACTCAGGACAATGATGGGCAGGTTCGACCATGTGCGGACGCTGCGGATGACCTCGATGCCGTCTATATCGGGCAGCCCAAGATCCAGCAGCATGATGTCCGGATTGTGGCTGGTAGTCATCATGATCGCCGTTTCCCCATTGGAAGCAGTCAGATATTTATAGCCGTGGGTCTTCAGGGTCGTTGTGATCAGACACCGTACAGGAACATCATCCTCTACGACCAGAATGGACGGCTTATTCATGAATATTCACCTCGCTTTGCGGCAATGCAAAGGAAAAGACACTGCCATTGGGAATGTTGTCACGCAGGGTCAATGTTCCACCGTGAGCCGTCAAGATTGCACGGCAGAGGGGCAAGCCCAGTCCAAGGCTGCGGTGGCTGTCTGCGATGCGGCTCTGCCCGGTATAAAACATCTCGAACACCTGTGCTTTTGCTCGATCCGGAATACCGGGGCCGTTATCTGCCACTTCCACTACGACCTGATGGTCTTTCCGGTAAGCCGAAATCTGAATGACCGAGCCCACGGGGGTGTATTTGATAGCGTTATCCACCAAATTGACAACGACCTGCATGATCAGCCGTGCATCCACATTGACCAGAAGGATCTCGTCCCCATACTGTGTTGTGATGGTGTGTTCGCAGCTTTTCCGGTTGACATGGTGCAGCGCTTCTTCGATCATTTCGTCCATCAGCTGCGGCGAGATCTGCAGATTCATCCGCCCATCCTCAATGCGGGTGATAGAAAGCAGATTTTCCACCAGACCAATCAGCCATTGTGCATCGTCAAAAATATCGGTGCAGATCTTGTTCCGGGTCTCTGTATCCAGCGTTTCTCCGTTGGAAAGCAGATTGCTGGCATTGCCGGAAATGGAGGTCAGCGGGGTGCGCAGATCATGCGAGATCGTGCGCAGCAGATTTGCCCGCAGCTCTTCATTTTTTGCCTGCACGGTTGCCTGCTCTTTTTCCAGCGCATTTCTGCGGTTTTCAATGGCCAGCGCACCTTCGCCCAGAATGGAAAGCAGCACACTGTTTTCAAAGGCATCCAGCGGTTTTTCGGACAGATCGATCCCGATCACTCCAAACACGCCGCCTCCGGTCCGAAGTGCAAGATAAAGTCCCTTTGCATCCGGGTAGCTATCCGTGCCTGCACCGGAACGCTTTTTGTTGGCAAACGTCCAATTTGCTGCATCCCGTTCTTCCGGTGCAGAAAAGATGTTTTGCGCCGTTTCCCCGTCAACTCCAAAAACCTGTTCTGCCCCAAGACCTCCGTTTTGTTCCAGGTAGACGATCAGACTCCGGTTCAGCAGCTTCATCAGCTGGGAAGCTGTCAGCGAAAAGATTTCTTCTTCACTTTTGGCTTTCTGTAAAAGCTGATTCGTATCAAATAGTACTTTTGTCCGGAATGCTGCCTGCGCAGACATTTTTGCATGGTCTTTCAACCGTGTCGTCAACGTACAGGTAATCATTGCAGAGGTCAGCATCAGGGCAAACGTAACCTGATAACCGGGGTCATACGCATGGAATGTCAGGCGCGGTTCCGTCAGAAAAAAATTGTACAGCGCAACACTGGCAACGGACCCCAGCACACCGCAGGTGTAACCGCTGGTACACAATGCGGTGAACAGCATCCCCAGCATATAGAGCATAATAATGTTATAACGCGCAAAGTCCAGCTGCAGGAAAAAGAAGCCGATGAGCGTGATGCAGCTCAGGATGCCTGCGGTAATCAGAAGATCACGGACAGACGGCAGAAGCGGACGGGTGAACAGCTTCCGTCCTGAACCGTAGCCGTTCTCTGCAGAAGCATCCGGGATGATGTAAATATCCAGATTAGGCGCAGTCATCGTCAATTTTTCAGTCAGTGACGGTCCACTCCAGAAATGGCGGCGATGTACGCTGGAGCTCCCCAGTACGATTTTTGTAATGCCGGAGATGCGGGCAAACTCTGCGATCTGCTGCGGAATGTCATCCCCATAGATCGTAGAAATGTCGGCACCTGCCTGCTCTGCCATACGAATGTGCTGCTGCAAGCGCCGACAGTCTTCTTGTCCCATCTGATCCGAATCCGGAGTCCGGACATACAGAGCTGTAAAGGTCCCTCCAAACGCCTTTGCCATCGTTGCTGCCGTCCGCACGATCTTTGCATTGGAGGGAGAGGACGACAGACACGCCAGAATATGTTCAGTGGGTGGGTCGTTCTGATTCATAAAAATCACCTGCCTTGCCCACAGTATAGCACAATTTGATGGTCACGACCACCAGCCACGTCTTTTTCCTTCCTGTTGAAGGATCTCCTTCCGCATGTGATCCAGCGCATCTGCTGCCCAAAAACCACTCAACATGACTCCAAGAACCATCAGTAACAAAACGACATCCATATGATCCGTCCTATCTTTTCAGAGCCGGAAACACTTCTGGATCGATGCGTATTTTCCCAAAACCAGCATACTTTCATCCCGGCACAGCTGCGTATCCGGCGTGATGCTCATATCGAGCTTTCCGTCTTTTTTCAGCGCAAGAATGTTGATGTTATACTTTTTTCGGATATTGATCTCACCGATCGTGCGATCCATCCATTCCGGCGGAATGGTCACTTCCATGATAGCGTGGTCGTCCTGCAGCTCGATATAATCCAGAATGTGTTCGGAGCTGTATCGGATCGCCGCCCACTTTGCCAGCTGCTTTTCCGGGTAGACCACTTCATCCGCACCGTTGCGCAGCAGAAACTTGGCTTGTACATCCCGCTCTGCACGCGAGACCACAAGCTTTGCCCCCAATTCTTTGAGCAGTGAAGTGGTTTCCAGCGAGTTTTGAAAATTACCGCCGATGGTTACGATGCACACATCAAAATTGCCGACACCAAGGGAACGCAGAAAGTATTCGCTGGTGCTGTCACCGATCTGTGCATTCGTCACATAGGAAAGCACGGCGTTCACACGGTCTTCGTTGTTGTCGATTGCCATGACCTGATGACCCAGCTCATTCAGTTCCTGCGCAATATGGCGGCCAAAACGGCCAAGCCCAATCAAAAGAATCGATTTCATACTTGTCTCCTTTATCCGATTGCGATCTTCTCCTGCGGCAGACGAGAGTGGGCAGGGCTGCTGCCAAATGCCGCATAGATCAACGTCAATCCACCAACACGTCCCAAAAACATCAGTGCGATCAGCACCCCCTGCGAAAGGATGCCCAACTGCGGCGTGATGCCCAATGTCAGACCCACCGTTGCCACAGCCGAAGCAGTCTCATACAGACAGACTGACATCGGCAGCTGCTCGGCCGCAGCAATGACAAAGGCTCCGAGGAAGAACAGCGTCAAATACATCCCTGCGATCGTGGCAGCATTCTTGACCGCAGAACCATCTATGCGCCGCCCGAAAAATTCGGCATCTTCTCTGCGGCGGAAGGTCGCCCACATATTGGCCAGCAGAACGGCAAATGTTGTGGTTTTCATGCCGCCTGCCGTAGAGCCGGGCGAACCGCCTAACAGCATCAGAACCACCATCAATGCCTGTGAAGTGCTGCCCATCGCAGCAAGATCGGCGGTGTTAAAACCGGCAGTACGGGGGGTAACGGATTGAAACATCGACAATAAAATGCGCTGCCGGGCAGAGCCTGCCGTGAACTCGAAGCAATAAAAGTACAGCGTCGGCAGTACCAGAAGAAATGCCGTTGTGACAAGGATCACCTTGCTCTGCATCCGATAGCGGTGAAAATCAAGGCGATATGTACAAATATCCTCCCATGTCAGAAAGCCAAGTCCGCCAAAGACGATCAGGGCCGCGATCACTGTGGTAAGCAATGGGTTTCCTGCATACCGTGTCAGCGAAACAAATTTTGCACCCTCTGTTCCCAGCAGGTCAAAGCCGGCATTGCAGAACGCCGAAATGGAATGAAACAACGCGTACCAGATCCCGCGCAAACCATAATCGGCGCAGAACGTCGGCAGCAGCAGTGCAGCACCGACCAATTCAAACAGGGCGGTGATCCGCAGAATAAAGCCTGTCAGCCGCACGATGCCGCCCATCTGCGGGGCAGCAGTAGCTTCCTGCATCGTGCTACGCTGCTTGAGGGAGATCTTTCGCCCGGAAAGCAGCGCAAAGGCAGCGCCCACCGTAATGACGCCCAATCCTCCGATCTGGATCAGAAGAAGGATCACGCTTTGCCCAAAAGCCGACCAGTAGCTGCCGGTATCCTGAACCACAAGTCCGGTCACACAAAGGGCAGAGGTGGAGGTAAACAGTGCCTCATGGAACGGTGTGACGCACCGCTGCTGTGCAGCGATCGGGAGCATCAGAAGCAATGCGCCCACCAGATCGACTGCCGCAAAGCCTGCAATAATAACCTGAAAAGAAGAAAAACGGTGCCGCTTGTAACGAGGATATTGAATCATAAAAGCTCCTTTACCTATCCGTGTGCATAAAGATTAGCATGGAATAGATAAAAGAGCCGTAAAGAAAATTGTAGAAGTATAAAGATTCCATTAAAATGGATCGATCAACACCAAATAATAAATGCTGGACATCACCAGTTAAAAAACAGTAATATCCAGCATTCATTTAGATTTCTAGTCCATGGCTTCCAGCCACATTCTTCAAATATTCCTCCGGGTCACCGTTCAGAATCAAATCCGCATAGCCCAGCGGGTCATTGTAGATGAGGTAGTCTAACTCCGACCTCTGCGCCATGGTCACGTCCAGCGCATCCTCGACCCCGGTGCAGTCGATGGAAATTTTTCTCCCATCCCGGAGCAGCAGTTCCACGCACCCGGTGTCCATGTTGAATTTGCAAGCTCTTGCATCGTACTTCATGTTCATGTCCTCCTGAAATCATGTTGTGGCTTATGTCGGTCAATCTATGATTTCGGATTTCATCTTCCACGGACACCTGCATGGAACTTGTCGGGGCAAAGCCCCTCCATCTGCTAACGCAGACCGTTCCGTCGCTTAAAAGCCCCACTGGGGCTTTCATTGCTTCGCAAACGCTAATTTTCCGAAGAAAACAAATAATCCGAACCCATCTCCTATCGGAAACAAGTTCGGATTATTTTTGTTTGGTCCGAGTGGCGAGAATCGAACTCACGGCCTCTTGAACCCCATTGTGCTTCTCTCAAAAACGCAATGGACACTCCGATACCACTTGTACGCAGTATCATCAAATTTCAAAATTATTTTATCATTCTGTTTCGTTAGATGTCAAGATGTTTCGTTTCTTTTGTGGTCAAATTGTGGTCAACCGACCCTGACAAATGACCATTCTCCCCTACTAAGTTACATGGCGCAATTCCGATTTTCAAAAATCGAGATTGCGCTTTTTTGTTTGCACGAATTATTCATAAGGAGGATTTGTCAACCATGTCAATGAAACATCGTCATTTTTTCATCCTTGACAGAACTGTATGACGCTCGACTACTTCTATGGACAGGCCGGAAAACTTTTTTCGTTCTATCGCATCCCCAAAGCACTGTTTCAGGAGCAGCGGTTTCAAAATCTGTCAACCGATGCCAAAACCCTGTATGGTATCCTGCTGGACCGCATGAGCCTGTCGGTGAAAAACGGCTGGCTGGACAAGCAAAACCGGGTGTTCATCATCTTCACGATCGAGGATGTCAAGAGGGCATTGTGTTGCGCAGACAACAAAGCGACCAAGCTGCTCCGGGAACTTGAAAAGTTTGGTCTGATTGAACGAAAACGCCGAGGTCTGGGAAAGCCAAGTTTGGTGTATGTGAAAAACTTTTCGTCAGACCTTTCAAATGAGCGTGTCCAGAATCGTGAAAATCACGATTCTGGAAGTCCTAAAAACGCTTGTCAAGACCCGCCCAAATCACGATGTAATAAGAATAAAAAGAGTAAGACAGAGCGGAATAATACGAATCCTATCCTTTCCGATGAATTGGAGAAAATGAAGAATCGTAAACTGCTCGAAGAATATTTTTCACGTTCTTTGGAGATAGAACTTCTTCTCCGGCTTTACCCGGATGATGAAGATACCATCTATCAGATCGTAGATTTGCTGGTGGACACCTGTGACAGCAAGCGTAACCTCATAAGAATCGCTGGCGATGATAAGCCCGCCGAAGTTGTGCTCAGTCGGCTAAAAAAGTTGAATGCAGACCACATCCGCTTCGTACTGGACTGTCTGGCAGCGAACACTTCCCCGATACGGAATATGAAGCAGTACCTTCTGGCCGCACTATTCAATGCTCCAACCACAATACAGCTCTATTATCAAAACAAAGTCAACCATGATTTAGCAGCTCGGAGGTGATGAAAATTTCCAAAAAGGCAACAACGATAGCCGTTATCAACCAGAAAGGCGGCACGGGCAAAACCACCACCTGTGAAAATTTGGGCGTAGGGCTTGCAATGGAGGGCAAGAAAGTTCTGCTTGTGGACGCTGACCCACAGGGTTCGCTTACTGTCAGTATGGGCTGGCAAGACCCGGATGCACTGCCCACTACACTCTCCACTCTTATGCAGAAAGCCATGAACGACCAGTGTATTCCACCCGGCGAAGGGATTCTGCACCATGCGGAGGGCGTTGACCTTATCCCGGCCAACATCGAACTGGCCGGACTGGAAGTGGCTCTGGTGAATACCATGAGCCGGGAGAAAGTGATGAAACAGGTGTTGGAAAGCGCAAAACGCGAGTACGACTATATTCTGATTGACTGCACTCCCTCTCTCGGTATGCTGACGGTCAATGCGCTGGCAGCGGCAGATTCCGCACTGATTCCGGTGCAAGCACAATATCTTTCGGCAAAAGGGCTGGAGCAGTTGCTTCAAACAGTGCAGAAAGTAAGGCGGCAGATAAACCCGAAACTGAAAATTGAGGGCATCCTGCTCACCATGACGGACAGCCGCACCATCTATGGGCAGCAAATCAGCAATCTAATTCGGCAAGCCTACGGAAAGCATTTGAAAGTGTTCGACCAGACAATTCCCCGTTCTGTCCGCGCTGCCGAAACCAGCACGACCGGAAAAAGCATTTTCCAGTATGACCCGAAAGGCAAAGTGGCAGAAGCCTATAAATCTCTGACGAAGGAGGTGCTGGCCGATGCCGAAAAGCAGCGTAAACGCCAGTCTGAGCAGCTACGATGATATTTTTTCCACCGAAGAATCCCGGCAGGAAGAACAGCGCGAGCAGGTGCAGCAGATTCCCATTGATGAGTTGTATCCGTTCAAAGACCATCCCTTTAAGGTGCTTGATGATGAAGCTATGCAGCGCACAGTAGAAAGCATAAAGCAGTTGGGTGTCACAAATCCGCTGATTGCTCGTCCGCGCCCGGATGGTGGCTACGAAATCATTTCCGGCCATCGCCGCCAACACGCTGCACAGCTTGCTAGACTGAAAACCCTACCGGTTATCGTCCGTGATATGTCGGACGATGCCGCCGTTCTGCTCATGGTTGATTCCAATCTTCAGCGCGAACAGATTTTGCCGAGTGAGCGGGCATTTGCCTATAAGATGAAACTGGATGCACTGAAAAGGCAAGGTGCTAGGTCGGATTTAACTTCATCCCAAGTTGGGATGAAGTTGCAAGCCCTTGATATTGTTGGTCAGGAAGCTGGCGATAGTCGAAATCAAGTGCACCGCTTTATCCGCCTGACCAGCCTTATCCCTGAGCTGCTGGACATGGTAGACGAAAAGAAAATCTCATTTAACCCTGCGGTGGAACTCTCTTATCTTGATGAAAGCCAGCAGCGAGATTTTCTTGAAGCTATGGCTGACACGCAAAACGCCCCATCGCTTTCACAGGCGCAACGGCTCAAAAAGCTGGCGCAGGAAGGTCATTTCTCGTATGACGTTGCCTTTGCCGTGATGGGTGAACCGAAAAAGGACGAATTGGACAAAGTTGTTATAAAAAACGATACCCTGCGGAAATATTTTCCCGAAAGCTCTACTCCGAGAGAGATGGAAGAAAAAATCATTGGGCTTTTGGAAGAAAGTAAAACCGAAAAAGTTGTATTCAGGAGCGATTCTATCAAAAAATATTTTCCGAGCAACTATTCGTCAGAACAAATCGAAAATTCAATTCTCAAGATGCTCGACCAGCGCATGAAAAAGCGCAAGCATGAAGCTGAACGCTGACGATCAGATAAAACGCAAGACCCACTTTGGGTCTTTTTCTTTTGCAAACATGGAGGAAAAAGCCTATGAACAACACCGCTACTCGTATGATTCGTTCCGAGGAGATCACCATTGATATGCGCATCTGCACCATTCTGGCAGGTGGCAAGAAGCCCGGTGAAGTCTACTTTGCCGCCATTGCGCCAGATATGGAACTGACGGTTATTACTCTGGATGAAGCCCCTGACATTCTGCCCTGCTTCGATGAAAGCGATGCCAGCATCCATCTTCCCGACACTTCGCTGCTGCTCTGCTACAATCCGGCACAGGTTCTGAAGATGGCGGGCAAGCGTTACCTGACTGGCCCGGTCATTCTGGTACGCACCAACATGGACGGGAACTTCATTTCGCTTACCATTGATGACGTGTACCGTTTCCAGAAGTTTCTGGCGAGCCACAGCGTTACACTCATGGCAGACGATCAGAAGCTGCCCTGCATTTGCATCGTCTGAGGTGTGTTATGCTGAATTTTTTCATCGGTTTCGCATTTTTTGAGTTCGGCGCACTCTGCGGCTTCTTCGTGGCTGCGCTGATGCAGGCGGCAAGGGATGGTGGTGAAATTGCAGGAAGAAGTCGAGCAGAAAACATTCAACATCGTGGTGTCCACCACGAAGCTGACCGCCCGGACAATTCTGAACGCTGGACGAACGGCACTTCAGCAGTATCAGTCAAAATTACTGGCCGATAAATCCAGCGGCAAGCAGAGTGTCCGTATGCTTCTGCGGCAGAACCGGGGTGTTTCCAGCGTGGAAATCGACAAAACCAACATTAAGGGCTTTGAGCGGTACGCCAAAAAGTACGGCATCGACTACGCCATCCGTAAGGACAGTTCCGAAGTGCCGCCCCGGTATCTGGTCTTTTTCAAAGCCCCGGATGTGGAAGCGTTCAATGCCGCTTTCAAAGAATATTCGGCATCCCTGCTGAGCAAAACCAAGCGTCCCTCCGTGCTGGAAAAGCTGCACGAACTGGTGCAGGCCGCAGCGGAACTTCCCGGCAAAGTCCGGCACAAGCAGGAGGAACGCGGCTTATGACCACGAAAAAGCTGACGAAGCTGATTGCGCTGTATCTGCCCTATATCCTGCTGGGGCTGGTGGCAACGAACCTTGGTGAAGCATGGCGGCTTGCCGAGGGCAAAGAGTTGGGCGATAAAATCATGGCGATGATGGGAACTTTCCCGGTGGCATTTGTGAACCCGCTGCCCAGTCTGCATCCGCTGGATTTGCTTATTGGCTTTTCCTGCGGCGCAGGACTACGGCTTGCCGTATATTTGCGGAGCAAAAATGCAAAGAAGTACCGACACGGCATGGAGTACGGCTCTGCCCGGTGGGGCAATGCCAAGGACATCGAGCCGTTCATGGCTCCCAAATTTTCCGACAATATCATTTTAACCAAAACAGAACGGTTGATGATGAGCAACCGTCCACCTGACCCCAAAAATGCACGAAACAAAAACGTGCTGGTGGTCGGCGGCTCCGGCTCTGGCAAAACGAGATTTTGGCTGAAGCCGAACCTCCTGCAATGCCACAGCTCCTATGTGGTCACCGATCCAAAAGGTACTATCGTGCTTGAATGTGGACAGGCCATGCTGAAGAACGGCTATAAGGTGAAAATCCTGAACACCATCAACTTCAAAAAGTCGATGCACTACAACCCCTTCGCCTATGTCCACAGCGAAAAGGACATTCTGAAACTGGTCACGACCCTGATGACCAACACCAAGGGCGAAGGGTCCGGCGGGGACCCTTTCTGGGAAAAAAGCGAACGTCTTTTGTTGACAGCACTTATCGCTTATCTGCATTATGAAGCCCCGGTAGAGGAACAAAACTTTGCTACGCTGCTGGAAATGCTCAACACCATGCAGGTGCTGGAGGAGGACGAGGAATATCAGAACCCGGTGGATCTGCTGTTTGAAGAACTGGCAAAAAAGAAGCCAAACAGCTTTGCCGGGCGGCAGTACAAACTTTACAAGCTGGCTGCAGGTAAGACCGCAAAATCCATCCTGATTTCCTGCGGTGCCAGGCTTGCGCCCTTCAACATCCAAGAACTGCGTGATCTCACCATGTACGATGAGCTGGAACTGGACAAGCTGGGTGATAAGAAAACAGCTCTGTTCCTCATTATGTCGGACACGGATTCCACCTTTAATTTCCTTATCAGCATGATCTACTCCCAGCTTTTCAATTTGCTCTGTGACAAGGCAGATGATGTGTACGGCGGAAAGCTGCCCATCCATGTGCGGTGTCTGATTGATGAGTGTGCCAACATCGGGCAGATTCCGCAGCTGGAAAAGCTGGTGGCGACCATCCGCAGCCGTGAAATCTCTGCCTGCCTTGTTTTGCAGGCGAGAAGCCAGTTGAAAGCCATCTACAAAGACAATGCGGACACCATCGTAGGCAACATGGACAGCCAGATTTTCCTCGGCGGCAGTGAGCCTACCACCCTGAAAGACCTGTCCGAAATGCTAGGCAAGGAGACCATCGATGCCTTCAATACCTCAGATACCCGTGGCAACAGCCCCAGCTACGGCACTACGTTCCAGAAGATGGGGCACGAATTATTGAGCCGGGACGAGCTGGCGGTGCTGGACGGCGGCAAGTGTATTTTGCAGCTGCGTGGCGTCAGACCGTTTCTCTCGGACAAATACGACCTGACCCAGCACCCCAACTACAAGTTGACCTCGGACTACGACTCCAAAAACACCTTCGATATAGAAAAATATCTGAACCGAAAAGAAAAAATCAATCCCAATGATGAATTTGTTGTGATTGATGCTGATTCACTCCCGTCTGCCTGACCCGGTAGGCGGTTTTATTTTTATCCCGGCTAGAAAGGTGCACCAGAAAATCAGCCTTGCTGCGGTTATGCAGCGTAAAACTACAAGATTTCGGGTGTGTACAAATGACCGAAAACGCTTTATAATAAAGGAGAAAAGACTATGGAATTCTTCAACTCTGCTATCGAAGTTCTTCAGACTCTGGTCGTGGCTCTGGGTGCCGGTCTCGGCGTTTGGGGTGCTATCAATCTGCTGGAGGGTTATGGTAACGACAACCCCGGCTCCAAGTCTCAGGGCATGAAGCAGCTCATGGCTGGCGGCGGCGTTGCGCTGGTCGGCATTACCCTGATTCCCCTGCTGAGCGGTCTGTTCGGTTAAGAACGGCGGGCGGCGATTGCCGCCCGGTACATACTATAATAAGGAAAGCCATAGTAACGATCTCACATAGAGAAGGTGAAGCAGATGAGCGAGATTTTATTGTATCATGGCAGTAAAGAAGAAGTTGTCTATCCCGAAATCCGCATCACACGGTATACAAAAGACTTTTCTTGGGGATTCTACTGCACGAACAACTATCAGCAAGCCTACCGCTGGGCAGACCGCCGTTCTGCCGATGGCCTTGTGAACGTCTATCGCTATGTAGAAAATCCCGACCTAAAAATCCTGCGTTTCCCTGAAATGTCGGACGAATGGCTGGATTTTATTGCAAAATGTCGTGCAGGCGAAACCCATCCCTACGATATTGTTGAGGGACCCATGGCAGACGACACCATTTGGGATTACGTCAACGGATTTACGTCCGGGCAGATCAGCCGTGAAGCATTTTGGGCATTGGCGAAATTCAAGCATCCGACACACCAGATTAGTTTTCACACTGCCAATGCTCTGCGCTGCCTAACATTCGAGAGGAGTGAACACATTCATGACGGAAAAACAGATGAATGATATTTTTTATGTATGCAGCCTGATCGAATACATTGCCCGCAAGACCAAAAATCATCGGCAGGATGTGATACGCTGCTTCTCCAAAAAGGATATTGAACACCAGCTCTATGCTGCTGAGGTAAACCACTGCTTATCCTTTGAACAGGTGTCGGAAGAACTGATTGATTGGTTCAACATTCCGAACGGTAATTTTGATACCGTAGCCGAGTGCCGCTACGAAGTTCCTTCTGCAACCTCCATCGGAATGCTGTACCAGGGGCTGGTGCTGTCCACCATGAAGGATGATGATGCAGCACAGGCAATTCTGGACGTTTTTTCGTCGTTTATCACGGATGAGATTTCCGATTTCAATTCCAATGTATACTACACTAATCCTGATTATCTCCGCTGCTCCTATCTGGAGGGCAAGATGCTCGCTTAACTGAATTTTTACTATGCCGATTGCCGAAAAGCAGTCGGCATTTTTTGTTTCCATAGCACGATTTTTCGTCACAACAGCCCCCTGCGGTTTGCAGTTTTTGAATGTTGTCTGCAAAAATCGTGCTTTTAGTTTATCCACCCATCAACGAAAGGCGGTGCTTTTATGCAGTTTTTGACCCACATTATTTTTCTCCTGAACCTTCTCAAGACCCTCATCAACCACTTCAGCTAAGGACGGTGACTGAATGGAAACCGTTCTTAAAGCCATTGCCGACTGGATCAAAGGCATCCTGACGGCAGGCATTATGTCAAACCTTTCCGGTTTGTTCGACGATGTGAACACGCAGGTCGGCAATATCGCCCAGCAGGTGGGCACCAAGCCCTCCAGCTTTGAACCGCGCGTTTTCGCCATGATCGAAGCCCTCTCCCGGAATGTGGTGCTGCCCATTGCAGGCATCATCCTGACCTTCATCGCCTGTTATGAGTTGATCGAGATGATCACCCAGCACAACAACATGGCGCAGTTCGAGCCTGCCCTCATCATGCGCTGGATTTTCAAGACCGCTGTTTCGGTGTGGCTCATCAGCAACACCTTCGATATTGTGATGGCAGTCTTTGACCTTACGCAGAAAGTTGTGTCCGATTCCAGCGGCATCATCGCCGGAAACACCCGCGTCAACGACATTGGTTTGTCCATGCTGCAATCCAGCCTGATGCAGATGGATGTAGGACCCCTGTTCGGGCTGTTTTTGCAGTCCTTCTTCATCGGAATCACCATGCGGATATTGAGCATCATCATTTTTGTGATCGTCTACGGGCGTATGATTGAAATCTACTGCATGGTAAGCCTTGCACCCATCCCGATGGCGACCTTCGGCAACCACCAGCAATCGCACATGGGGCAGAACTACCTGAGATGCCTGTTTGCGCTGGGCTTTCAGGGCTTTCTCATCCTCATCTGCGTGGCGATTTACGCGGTGCTGATCCAGAGCGTGGCAATTTCCGGGGATGCAATCAATTCCATCTGGAGCATTGTCGGCTACACCGTTCTGCTCTGTTTCAGCCTATTTAAGACCAGCTCCGTAACCAAATCCGTCCTCGGAGCGCACTAAAGGAGGTGCTTTATTGGCTGCGTATATCTCTGTGCCTCGTGATTTGACCAAGGTTAAGTCTAAAGTGGCATTCAACCTGACCAAACGGCAGCTTGTCTGCTTTGGCACAGCGGCTCTCATTGGAGTGCCGCTGTTTTTTGTTCTCCGGGATTCCGGCGGAAACACTGCCGCCACCCTCGGTATGATGGCGGTGATGCTGCCGGCGTTCTTCCTTGGGATGTACGAGAAAAACGGTCAGCCCATGGAAAAGCTGCTGTCGTACTATGTGCAGTCCCGATTTCTCCGCCCGAAGATTCGCCCCTATAAGACCAACAACTACTATGCGATTTTGATGAAGGGAGGCATGACCAATGATTCCGTTTTGGAAAAAGACCGATAAAAGCGGCAAGAAAAAGCCGCCGAAGCCTGCTGTGCCCCGGACCGCCCAGCAATCCATCCCCATGCAGCGGATGTTTGAGGATGGCACCTGCCGGGTGAAAGCAAACTACTACACCCGCACCATCCAGTATCAGGACATCAATTATCAGCTCGCCCAGCAGGAGGACAGGACCGCCATTTTCGAGGAATGGTGCAGTTTTCTGAACTTCTTTGATAGCTCCATCAAATTTGAGCTGTCCTTCGTGAACATGGCAACCGACAGCACCGAGTTTGAAAAGAGCATCCGCATTCCGTTCCAGAAGGACGGCTTTGACGATGTTCGTGCGGAGTATTCCCAGATGCTGCGCCAGCAGCTTGCCAAGGGCAATAATGGTTTGACCAAGACCAAATTCATCACCTTTGGTGTGGAGGGCGAAAGCATGGCACAGGTCAAGCCCCGGCTTGACCACATCCAAAACGATTTGCTCAACAACTTTCACCGACTGGGGGTGCAGGCAAAGCCCCTGAACGGTGCCCAGCGGCTGAAACTCATGCACGATATGTTCAATATGGACGGTGCCAGCAAGTTCCACTTTGACTGGAAGGACCTTGTAAAAAGCGGCCTTTCGGTGAAGGATGCCATTGCACCCACCGCCTTTGCCTTCAAAAACTCCCGGACGTTCCAGATGGGCGGCATTTTTTGCGCCGCCAGTTTCTTGAGCATCACGGCATCCGACATCAGCGACCAGCTGCTGAAGGACTTTCTGGACATGGATTCCTCGCAAATCGTTACCATGCACATTCAGAGTGTCGATCAGAACCGTGCCATCAAGACCGTCAAGCGCACCATTACGGAACTGGATCGCAGCAAGATCGAGGAGCAGAAAAAGGCAATCCGCGCCGGGTATGATATCGACATCATTCCGTCGGATTTGGCAACCTACGGCAGAGATGCAAAAGCCCTGCTGAAAGAATTGCAGAGCCAGAACGAGCGGATGTTCCTTGTCACCTTTCTGGTGCTGAACACCGGGCGCACGGAGCAGGAACTGGAAAACAACGTCTTTCAGGCATCCAGCATTGCACAGAAACACAACTGCAACCTGTGCCGGCTTGACTTTCAGCAGGAGCAGGGCTTGATGAGCAGCCTGCCGCTGGCTGACTGCCAGATCGAAATTCAGCGCGGCCTGACCACCAGCAGTACAGCCATCTTCATTCCGTTCACCACACAGGAACTGTACCAGTCCGGTAAAGAAAGCCTGTACTATGGGCTGAATGCCCTGTCCAACAACTTGATCATGGTGGACCGGAAGAAGCTGAAGAACCCCAATGGCTTGATTTTGGGCACTCCGGGAAGCGGCAAAAGTTTCTCGGCAAAGCGTGAGATTGCAAACGCTTTTCTGGTGACGGATGATGATATCATCATCTGCGACCCAGAATGTGAGGTGCGACACGAAGTCGCGTAATGTATTGTGTATAAACACTGCTCTATCCATTTGGAGTAACCCTACTGTGACCTGCACTGGTCAAAAGCCGGCGTTGGGAAGCTCACAGGACAATATGGGAAATCTGCCAGCCTAAAGCGGATGTACTGTTAGGGTAAAGAATGCTATGTCGAACGTAATGTGAATCATCGTAAGGATCGTTACAGGGAATAGGTGAAATAAGGCTGATACACCTACACCAAAAGGTGTTGGAGGTGACCGAGGGGCCTTTCGCTACCCCGAAGCAAATGGACACAAATCCTCCCGGTTCAAAGATGGCGGCTAAGGCATTCGAGAATTATGCATTACGTGGAACGTGGAAAACCCTATGCGTTCCTTGAACAAAGGTATCGACCTCGCAAGAGGAAGAAATGGCGCAGAGGGTATGAGATGGAATAAAAAGCGAAAGGTTCACTGTAACGGTGAGCATAGGGGTTCAAAATTTGCCCTGACCTGAAAGGGTGCTGACTTATTCCGGGTATTTCATGGCAAGATTGGAGGTATTCCTGTGAACGATAAGTATTCAACGACGGAAGGTAAAACTTCTGAGAAGCTGTCGGACGAAGCTATGTTGAGTGCCCAATGGAAAAACATTGACTGGCATAAGGCAGAGCGGGAAGTCAACAGGCTACAAATCAGGATTGTCAAGGCAACTCAGCAAAAAGACTACAACGCAGTAAAACGACTTCAGTATCTTCTGACACATTCCTTTTACGCCAAAGCACTGGCTGTCAAGCGTGTCGTAACCAACGACGGGCGCAGAACTCCCGGTGTGGATGGTGTTCTCTGGAACACTCCGGCGAAGAAAATGGCAGCGGCTCTATCGCTGACAGATAAAAGGTATCGTGCACGTCCTCTCCGTAGAGTGTATATCGAAAAGAAGGACAAGAAGAAAAAACGTCCGTTGGGGATTCCCACGATGTATGACCGCGCAATGCAGGCTCTTTATGCTTTGGCACTGGAACCGGTGGCGGAAACAACAGCAGATGGGAAATCCTTTGGTTTCCGAAAAGGAAGATGCGCACAGGATGCCTGCGAATATCTGTTCAATGCACTGTCGCGCAAGCACATTTCTCCGAAGTGGGTTTTGGAGGGTGACATCAAAGGTTGCTTCGACCATATCAGCCATGATTGGCTTCTGGCGAACATCCCCATGGACAAGAACATTTTGAAGCAGTTCTTAAAGGCGGGATTTATCTATCAGCGCGAACTCTTTCCTACCGAGGAAGGAACTCCGCAAGGTGGTATTATCTCCCCCATTCTGGCGAACATGACGCTGGATGGTATCGAGAAGAAGCTGGTCGAACGCTTTCACACGAACGCGCTCGGTAAGGTCGATTTAAGATTTAAGAATGCCCACAAAGTAAACTTCGTCCGCTATGCAGACGATTTTGTGGTCACAGCGGCAACACCTGAACTGGCTCTTGAAGCAAAGGAGCTGATTCGAGAGTTTCTCGCTGAACGCGGATTGGAACTTTCTGATGAAAAGACCGTTGTCACCAACATTGACGATGGTTTCGACTTCCTCGGCTGGAACTTCAGAAAGTATAACGAAAAGCTGATTATCAAGCCTTCCAAAAAGGCGGTCAAGGCTATCGTTTCCAATATCTCTGACACGATTCTCCGCAGAGGAAAAGCGTGGCAGCAAGATGTTCTGATTATGAAGTTGAATGAACAAATTCGAGGTTGGACTAATTACCACCAGTCCGTATGCGCAAGTGATGCGTTCGCGCATCTGGACTATGTCCTGTACGAACTGCTGTGGCGATGGGCTAAAAGACGGCACCCAAAGAAGAACAAGTGGTGGATTTCCACGAGATACTGGCATCGTGTCGGTAATCGGAACTGGGTGTTCTCTACGGAAAACAAGGAGCTGATACGGGTGGACAGCACAGCCATTGTGCGACATACCAAGATAAAAGCTACTGCAAATCCGTTCCTCGATGAGGCGTATTTCCAAAAAAGGAAATTCGATAAAGGAATGCACCGGCTGACTGGAAAATTCAAGATGATTTGGAAAAACCAGAACGGACTGTGCTACCACTGCGGAATGCCGATGGATGTAACGGAAGAAAGAGAAATCTTCTACCTTGCACCAAAGGCAAAGGCTGGCATGGAAGATGTTCGCAATATGCGCTACGTTCATTGCACCTGTCAGCGTATTTATGCTGAGAACCGCTTGAAGAAGTGATGAAATGCTTGAGCCGTATGACGGGAAACTGTCACGTACGGTTCTTAGGCGGGAAGGCGGTGGTAACACCGCTGACCCAGCCGATTATTCTCCGCTGGTGAATCGGCTGAAGGGGCAGGTCATCAAAATCAGCCCCAACAGTACCCAGTTCATCAACCCCATGGACATCAACGCCAACTACTCCGAGGAGGATAATCCGCTTTCCCTGAAAGCTGACTTTATCCTTTCCCTGTGCGAACTTGTGGTGGGTGGCAAGGAGGGTCTGCTGCCGGTGGAGAAAACCGTCATTGACCGCTGTGTGCATCTCATTTATCGCAAATATTTTGCGGACCCCTGCCCGGAGAATATGCCCATCCTTGAGGATTTGTACAACGCCCTGCTCCAACAGGACGAAAAAGAAGCCCACCATGTTGCCACGGCTCTGGAAATCTATGTGAAAGGCTCCCTGAATCTGTTCAACCACCGCACCAATGTGAACGTCAACAACCGCATCGTCTGCTATGACATCAAGGAACTGGGCAAGCAGATGAAAAAGCTCGGAATGCTCATCGTGCAGGATCAGGTGTGGGGGCGTGTTACGGCAAACCGCAGCAGCGGAAAGTCCACACGGTATTATATGGACGAGATGCACCTGCTTCTGAAAGAGGAGCAGACTGCGGCGTATTCCGTGGAGATCTGGAAGCGTTTCCGCAAGTGGGGTGGTATTCCCACGGGGCTGACCCAGAACGTGAAAGACCTTCTTTCTTCCCGTGAAGTCGAGAATATTTTCGAGAACAGTGACATGATCATCATGCTGAATCAGGCGGCAGGAGATCGGCAGATTCTCGCAAAGCAGCTCAACATCTCTCCTCACCAGCTTTCCTATGTGACCCACTCCGGCGAGGGCGAGGGGCTGCTTTTTTTCGGCAATGTCATTCTTCCGTTCGTTGACCGTTTCCCCACCGATCTGGAACTCTACCGCATTATGACCACCAAGTTGGGTGAGGTTTCGGAGGGGCAGAAATGAGCAAGCCGAAACTGAACATCAAAGAGGAAACGTCTGCCAAAAAGACCCGTTCGCCCCCGAAAAAAGCCAAAGTGGAGCAGTCGGTGCCCAAAAAGAAAAAGCTGAAAACCGATGCGGATAAAGCTGCGGAAAAGGCACAGCATCTACGGTTTGGCAAGGCGGAACTGACCCCGGACGAGTTGAGCCGGTTGAGCAAAGCGCAGAAGCGAGAAATGTACGCCGCCCATGCCGCCCGGTCTGCGGTGCATCGGGAGGTTGACCAGTACGAGGATGAAAACGTCGGTGTGCAGGCGTTGAGCGAGGGCGAAAAAGCCGCCGAGACCACCCACGATATTGCCAAGAGCCGCTATGCCCGGAAGCTGAAAAAGAAAGCCAAAATGCAGGGCAAGAAAGGCACCAAAACCGCAAGATCTTCTGCACAGAATCCGACTTCGGCACAAGATGCAGGCGCATCCGGCACCGGTGAGGGCGGCTCCAACTGGCTTTCACGTTGGAAACAACGGCAAGAAATTCACAAAAGCTATTATACCGCCGCCCGGTCGGGCACGGCGGAGCAGACCACAGGCGGCAAAGCGGCATCCAACGGTGCATCTGCTGCCCGGTCCAGCGTGGAACAGGCGGTGGAGAAAGGCAAAACTGCCGTCAGCACCGCCGTAAAAGGGCTGATGAATGCCGCCAAGGGCAACGCGCACGTTCTGGTAATTGTGGGCGTTTTTCTTTTGCTCATCCTCATGGTGATGTCCGGCTTCTCGTCTTGCGGCATCCTCTTTTCCGGCGGCACACAGGTGTCCGGGCAGACCATGTACTCTGCCGAGGACCGGGACATCCGGGGTGCAGAACAGGACTACAAAAAACTGGAAAAAGAGTTGGACAAAAAGATCAAGCGCACCCCCACCGACCATCCCGGCTACAACGAGTACCAGTACCACCTCGACCCCATCGAGCATGACCCATGGCAGCTGACTTCGTTCCTGACCACCTTGTATGACGATTACACCCGGTCAGAGGTGCAGGGCAAGTTGAAGGAGACCTTCAAAAAGCAGTACAAGCTGACCACATGGGTAGAGGTGCAGATACGGTATAAGACCGTCTGGGTCATCAGCCCGGCAGGAATCCCGGTTCCCACGCAGGTGCCCTACGAGTACCGCATCTTCCACACCAAGCTGGTGAACCGTGGCTTGGAAGTAGTTATCCGGGAGGAACTGGACAACGACCAATGGAAACGGTACGAGATCTTTCAGGATACTCTGGGCGGCAGACCCTACCTGTTCAATGGAGGGTTACCGCCCGGTGGCTCCGATGGCTCCGGCACACCGGGCATCGACTATCAGGTTCCAGCGGAAGCCTTGACGGATGAGGAATTTGCCGCCATCTACAAGGAAGCCCAAAAGTATGTGGGTACGCCCTATGTGTGGGGCGGCTCTACCCCGGAAACTGGCTTTGACTGTTCAGGCTACGTTTGTTGGGTCTACAACCAGAACGGCTACGATGTGGGACGCACCACCGCCAACGGCCTGTGGAACAAGAGCCAGCACATCTGCGAAGCCGAAGCAAAGCCCGGTGACCTTGTTTTCTTCGAGGGAACGTATGATACCCCCGGAAAAAGTCACGTTGGAATCTACCTCGGCAATGGCATGATGGTCAGTGCCGGAGACCCCATCAAGTACGCAAACATTCACTCGTCCTACTGGCAGAAATACCTGTCCGGTTTTGGACGGCTTTCAAAATGAAATGGAGGGTTCAACTATGAGTGAAAAATCGGATAAGCTGCGGGCGATGCTGGAAAAAGAGAAGGAGCGGCGCATCAAGCTCAACAACCGCATCGAAAGTCTGGAGCGGCGGATTCAGGAGGCCGAAGCCGCCGAGGTCAACGAGATGGTTCGGACGGCAAAGGTCACACCGGAACAGCTTGCCGCCCTGCTGCGGCAGTCGGCTACCGTCACCCCGACCCCGGCTGCGCTGTCTGCCGTGGGTGCAACTTTTGAGAAGGAGGTCGATGCTGATGAAGATTAAGAAACTGGGCGCACTGCTGGTATCGGCGGCACTGTGCGCTGGCATGACGGCTCCCGCCTTTGCCTTTGAGGGCAAAGCTGACCCGGTGGAGCAGCCGGTTCTGCCGGAAGTCGTGGAGGAAGATGTTGTCACCGTCACGGACGAAACCTCTGGTGCCCTGACCCCGGAGGGCAATCTGACACTGGTAGATGACTACCACACCGACTATTCCGATGGCAGCGGGCAGCAGTTTATCACGCTGGTGTCGAAGTCCGGCAACACCTTCTATCTGGTGATTGACCGCAATGCCAAAGGGCAGCAGACCGTCCACTTTATGAACCTTGTGGACGAAGCCGACCTTCTGGCTCTGATGGAGGAAGATGCCGCCGATGCTTACACCGCCGAAAAAGAAGCGGCGACGCAGGCTGAACAGGACAGGCTGAAAGCCGAGGAAGAAGCCAAGAAAGCCGCAGAAGAAGCGGCAGCATCCGGCACGGAACAGCCCAAGGAAAACAAGGTCACAAAGATCGCATCCGGCTTTCTGGGTGTGGTCGTGCTGATTGCGCTGGCGGCAGGCGGCGGCTTCTATGCTTTCGCGAAGCAGAAGCAGAAAAAGCAGGCAGAAAAAGAAGCCCTCGACCCCGATGCAAACTACACCGAGGAGAAGGGCGATTTTGAAATTCCCACCGAGGACGAGCCGGAGGACACCGGCGAGGAGGATACCGAACCCATCTGATTTTAAGGCGGCATTTGCCGCCTTACATATCTAAATCTGAAAAGAACAGGAGTTGATGCTTATTGTCTTATCAGCTTGTGGTCAGCGAGAAACCCTCTGTCGGGGCAGCTTACGCAAAGGTCCTCGGTGCGACCAATCGACAGGATGGTTATTGGGAGGGCAACGGCTATCTGGTCAGTTGGTGCGTCGGGCATCTGGTAGAGCTTGCGCCACCCAATATCTACGATGAGAAGTTCGTTAAGTGGAGCATCGCTGACCTGCCTATCCTGCCGCAGAAGTGGCAGTATCTCGTGTCTGCTGGCACCAAAAAGCAGTTTGGCATCCTGCAAAAACTGATGCACCGCCCGGATGTGGATATCATCGTCAATGCCTGTGATGCAAGGTAGTGCGGTTAGGTGACTTAAGAGAGAAAAAAGAGACCTCATCTCGTTGAAAATTAAATTCTATGATCATTAAAGGAGTAATTCAAATGAAACGAAATCAGAATTCTGACCATAATCCCCCTCAAAAAGTGCTTTCCTGCCGCTACAACATGGACACCAACCGGCTGGAAGCCCAATTTAATGATGGCACTATTCTTTCCATCGACTGTATCGCCGTTGAGGACGAATACGGCAACACCCCTACGCAGCGAGCAGAGCTAGATTGGCTGCTCTACAACAAGCCCTTGGAGTACGCCCAGCTTGTGCTGATTGGTGAGATTGAGCACTATCTCTCACTTGGTTGTGACCACGGTAGAATGGAAGACTAACCTTTAATTAAAATATCCAAAGCCAAATAGCAGCCCTCTACTTGCAGTCGTTGCAAATAGAGGGCTATTATAAAGCTCAGCTTCTTATGAGTTATAGATATAAAATTTCTTCTCCATAGGATAATATTCTCTCGTCATGTGTTGTGATAACAACAATAACGTCCTTTTTGATAGAATTCAATTCATTAAGTAAAATTTCAGCACTTGTTTGATCCATAGACGCCGTTGGTTCATCCAACAAAAGTAACGATGGCTGTTTCAGTAATTCGCGGATTATTGCTATCTTTTGCCTTTCTCCTCCTGAAAGCAGATGATTCTTCTCGTCTATTCTCATGTTTAGTCCATCACATGATTTTGAGATACGATCGTGGAGGCCAAATATGTCAACCATTTCTTTTGCACGAAGAATTTCATTAGCCGAATAATCTTCTTGCGTTTTTGATGGGTAAAGATTATATAAAATTGTGCCTTCAATAAGTGGCGCATCCTGTTCGACAAAACCAATTTTGGATTGACGCAACATCTCCATATCCAGTTTTCTTATATCAATATTATTGTATTTAATACTTCCCAGATATAGGTCATTATATAGTCCGGCCATTGTATGTAACAGGGTTGATTTTCCACTACCATTTGCTCCTGCAATGATATACATTTTCCCTTGGATAAATTCTTTATGAAATTCGCTTATGACAATTTTGGAGTCAAACTGGATTTTCAAATTTTCAATTGACACGTTAATAATGCTATCGATGGTTTCACTTCCATTTTCAATACATGGAATTTTTAAGAATTCATAAATTCGATTAAATGAAACTCGCATATTCTGAAAAGATGTGCCGACTGAATAAAAATATCGAATAGTTGTAATGATAGATGAAAAATAAAGATTAATGACTGAAAATTCTCCGACCGATAATTTTTGACTGAGAACCAAATAGCCGCCCAATATAAAGAGCATTATTTGTCCAATCGTTAGAATAATTGAATCAATCCCTGAAAATTGAAATTGAAGAATTTGATTCTCTAACATTTTTTCATATAGGCTCTTAAACGGAAGATTGAGTCGATTAATAAAAGAACTTAAAAGGCCGTGTCTTTTTACATAAGATGAAAACTGAATCTGTTCAAACAGCTTTGAAAAAAATTTTGACTGAACGTTTTTCAACTCTTTGATTGACTTAAAGAGTTTTGGTTTTAATGTTGCATAAAAAAAGACATACACGAAAACCAAGAGGAGAATAATCAGCAATACACTCTTGCTCAAAAAATATAGCATTATAATGGAAAAAAGAAGTTTACATGTATTTAGTGGAAAATTCTGAAAAATCCCCAGCGAAAAGGAAACGATCTCATTGGCATCAACCTGAAGTTGATGTGTGATTTTTGAAGAGTTGAATTTAATTTCTTTGTACAAAGATATGCTTTGTATATGATGTGAAACAGTTCTTGTGATCGAGTAAAAAGTGTTTGAATAAAGAATAGTAACCATCCGGTTAATCGCAAAGTTTATTAACACAGCTGTTAAATTCAAAATCACAAAAAGAACACTATAGTCTAGAAGCGTTTTATATGTGGACATGTCATTTTGAGTGGTTGTCAAAAAATCCACAAATTTTCCAGAAATATACACAGAACTTTGGGAAAGTAAAGCGACAACCATCGAAAAACAAGTCACAAAAAGAATTTTGGATGTTTGTCCAAAAAAATGTTTCTGCAAAAAGCATATTATGGTTTTCATATTTGAATCGTGCATCTTATTAATGCCTTTTTCTGCAGTAAAAATAAGAAAGAATGGACGGAGTGCCAATATATAATAGTATTGACCAAATCATGACCGTTTTCGATTTATTGGGCAGAGCAAAAAGAATTGTAATACCTAAAAGTATGGTAGGAAAAGTTAATTCATATAAAAGCATGTGTGCATATCTCCATGTTTGACAATCATCTAATGTCCATGGTAAACGCAAACCAACATACTTATTGAATGGAAGTTTTTTAGAGCAATTTCCAAAGATAGCCATAAAGCCAAACACGAGAATCTCTGAAAGAAAAATTTCCTGCGAATCAGATAGCACAATGACTCGCAACTCTTTTAATATTATATAACCAACGATAATAAATAAAAGTAGGATAACGCTAATACATATTATAGAAATTGAATAATTGGTTTTTCTGTCAATTTCTTCCAAAATTATATCATTCTTGTGCATCAACAAAAAAGCAACACTTATTATTGCAAAAAACAGACCAAATAACATACGAATGATATTATTGGGAATCAATAATTCTCCTGCAATTCCGATCAAACACAAAATTCTTATAAGGAACAGTTTGTCGTGTTTCATCTTTTCTCACCTCAAACCTAAAATCATTCCATAAGATGTTCATCAATAATATCGCAAGAATAGTCCCTATCGATCCAGGTGTTATAGCCCATTGAATCACATTGCATATCATCTACGGTGTTTAATGTACTGGCCATTTTCTTCAAAATTGGGAGCTTCCAAATTTTGGGATAACCGGAGTCCCAATATTCTTGAAGCGTATGACAACGAATATTTCCAATCGAAAGTGGCAAATATGGTGAAGGAGCAATATCTCCATTTGCTTTAATCGACATTGTAGTATAACAACTATCATTCCCTTCACGATACCTGAAAATATGATCTAGTGGATCACCCCATTCAATACAAATAGGATTTTTATATAGAACATGTTTTTTTTCGTTGGAAACAACTTGAATAGAACTTTTGTTCAGTTCATAGATTTTCCTTATTAATTGTACATATTGTTCATCCGAGGGTTTGATTTCTTCCACATGCTTGCTTGCACGACCGATAATCATCAATGGTTGGACTCGCAATTGACGTACACCATTAGCTTTACAAAAATTATATACGGCTTCAAACTCTCCAGTATTGAATTTTGTGGGGCAAAAAGCCACACCGATTGAAATCTTGTCCCTATATTTTGATAGAATTTCGATTGCCCTAACCGCTCGACTAAATGCATCAACATTTTGTCTTAATTCAAAACAACTATTTTTTGAAAACCCATCAAGGCTTATTTGAATTCCAGATACATGAGCCTGTACTAACTCATCTGCTATTTCCTCGGTTAAATAGTAACCATTTGATACAGCTGATATTGCGGAAACCCCATTTCTGTAGAGAATCTCAGCGCAATTTACAATTAAATCTTTGCGCAAAAGCGGTTCTCCTCCACAGAAGCAAAAAGTGTGCGGCTTGATTTTTGAAATTTGATTAATAAGCTCTAGGACTTCTTCATCAGTCAATTCATTATCAACAACACAATTTTCACCGCTGGCATTATAGCAATGCAGACAACGATAATTGCATTTGTTGGTTATATCCAAAGCCAAATGCAGTGGACCCGTCACCGAGTCTTTTGTTTTTGAAACTCCCATATACTTATCCTCACACGAAATAATCCATCATACAAACATCAATTTTTCCATACTCTTCTTTTAAAAATGCAGCTTTTTCAAATCCGGAATGCGAGAAGCTTTCTATTGCTTCAGGTTGATCTACTGGGATATATGTTCGAATTTTTGTTGTACGGCAAAGAGCTACTTTGTTAATAAGAGATGCACAGCCTTTTACAAATTCATCCAGATTTTTAGATGGGCAGCTCACATATGACAGAATCGCAACACTATTAGTTATATATCTGGATATCGCAGATGTTTCAAATTCTGCAATTCCACGGATAGTTTCCGTGTCATCCAGGAGTAAAAAATAAATTTTTCCGAGTTCAAATACAGAAGATCTTAATTGTAGAAGATCTGGAATAGCATTATATGCAAGGGGACTAGAAAACGTGAAATTATCCGATGTTTTAACTGAATCAAGAGCAAGCACGATATTTTTTAAATCGTGCTCAAATGCAAACTTGACGACCAGTTTATCATTGAGAGGCATTGTTATCCCATCCATAGTTGGAAATTCTCCTTTTTTAAAAATAATAAGTTTCAAACTTAAAAAAGTCGAAAGCACTATGCCCATATCGGCTGTTATAGCGGTGCGATGATTTTCGCCGTATTTTTTTGCGAGTAAGTCTAAAATCATTTGTACCGTATTGGTCCCATCCATAAGATTGGAAAATTCAACAGCACTTTTATTTAAGATTTTATATTGTGGGATACGCTTTTCCGGAAGTGCTATAGTAATGCAACCATTATTTTCGTTTCTTATATATGGAATACGATTCTTCACGAATATAGGTGTCAGTTTCAAATTTTCCTTATTATTCAAATTAATCGAGATCATATTTTCACCTAAAAACCGTCAGCCTTGACGAGACCACTCACAACGGCTGACGGTTTCTCCTCTATTATGCTACGGGCTTACCATCTGCATCAAGCGGAACCATCTCTATCAAAACTGCCCCAAAGGTTATTGCGACTACTCCTACGACTGCGAGGATAGCATAGGTATAGACAAATTCATTGTCTTTAAAAGTATCAGTGGGATCATCGAATTCTTCGATTATCGGAGAAGTGTACTCAGTATCCATAATATTTCTCTCCTTCATTTTATTTTAGATCTTCGGGAACGTCCGGCTGATATGCGGTGAAGAAGCAGGTGCTATTTACACTTGCTACTGCCATGCCCATTGCAACAACGCAAGTGAGCTTACTCAGCCAATATATTATTTTTTTCATTTTTTTCTCCTTTCTCCTTTCTTTTGATTTTTGAAAACGGTCACCCAAAAGGAAAACCGAGTTCATCTTTGAAATTTTCGTGTCAGGCAAGGAATGACTGCAAATATAATCAATGCCCACTTCGAAAAATAGTAAATTGTTGTAAATCTTGAGAGTGGTAGAATATCAGTTGTCACAAGGATGACATCAAAACCAGTCAAACAGATGCTAATATGCCTATACTTTCGCTTCTTTTCTGTGGGAAGTCTCTTGTTTTTGGCTTCAACAGGGGCATACAAAAATGCAATTATGAATAGTAAACAAGTCGTCATCAACCGAAATCCATATGTCGCCACAATTTGATAACTTAAAACGACACTTGCAAGAAAGACAGATAAGAAAGCCAAGTAGCAGTTAAAATGTGAGGATGCATGATATCCTCCTAGGTATATTCGAAGTGGGATGAAGCCGAGGAGAAAAGCCAATGAGTACCATATATTACCGCAAACACATGATGCGATAAGAATGAGGAAAATACTTATTGTTGATGAAATCAACAATTCATAGGCATATACATAAATATTTGATTCACTGCGTTCAATAATTTCATGACCATATAGCCATTCGACGACTTTTCGAGAGATAGTACGCTCTAACATAAAATTTTCATTTATAAAAAGAAACAGACGGGCATCCTCCTTGTATTGTCGGATGCCCGTCTGTTCACAAGAAGTTAACAAGAATGAAACTTTTTAACTAAGCGAGTAGATAGCAGTAATTGATTTTATTTCGAGTTTCGCCAATGAAGCCATTTCCTTATCAACAGTATAATGGCAATGATCATCACCACGATAAAAGTAGAAATGGAAAGCTGGGTTAAAAAGATGCTTTGCGAAAAGAAAAAAAGAACCAACAATCGAAACGCTACGGCTATTAGTAACAGAATTCCAGTTGATTTTTCCATTATTATATCTCCCGGTAGCGTATGTTGAAATCACATGTTTGTTTCAACATAGATTTTTCCGTTTCGGATTACAAAATTAAGGTATGCATTAGCAGTTCCTGCAACGCTGAAATATTTGAATTCAATTTTCAGGCTCGCCATAGTCGATGTGTGTGTAAGACTATGAGAGAGAATCTCATGAACCGTCGTATAGTCCAAGTCATAGGCGGCTGTGATTTTATAGCTACTGTTAGTGTCAACCTTGTACTCAAAATGCGAACCGATGGAGTTGTATTCAACCGTATAAGTACCGTGGATAACGGGATCACCATTTGCTCGTCCCTGAATCGGAGTGTCTGGACGAATCGTAATGGTTCCGTGTTCGCTGTTGTCCAACTGAATCGTACCAGATTCACCGATGGGTGCAACATAATAGGACTTTAGTTCCGGCTCGGTGATTGCGGCGTTTGCCATTAAAGGATTTACTGCCATCAAAAGGGCAGCACTACCGGATAGTGCAAGGAAGCTACGCCGAGAAAGCTTTTTCATGGTGATCGACCTTCTAAAATGAAATTTACAAATCATAGACATATAGCTAACGCTATACATCATAATTTTTAGTTGATGATACCATAATTTCAAACAAAAGCAATCTATTTGTCGTGAATGGTTAGCTTTCTGGCACGAACGGTCAATTTGGAGACTTGCTGATTCCTATCCTACCATTTATAATGGTTGTAAACACCAAATCTAATTGGAGGATCTTCAGATGGCAAAATATACAGTCGCGGTCTGCGATGATGAAAAAGAAGACTTAAGTTTCATCGTAAGAAAAATCACAGAATATGACACACACCAGCTCTTTGAGATCAAAACCTATACAGATGGAGAACTACTTTTTGACGAATTAAAATCACAAAAAACATCCATTGATCTCTTGCTTTTGGACATAGAGATGCCATCCAATGGATTTCAGCTTGCACGAACTCTACAAGCTTTGCCAAAACATCCAATGGTGATTTTTGTGACTAGACAACATGAGTATGCCGTCCAAGGTTATGGAATAGCTTTTCGCTATTTGACAAAGCCATTAAACGACCTATTGTTTAAATCCGCAATGGATGCGGCAACTCAAGAACTTGCATCACGCCGATTCCTTGTTGAATGTGATGGTGGAACATTATCGCTGGAAACTGCAAATATTTACTATATTGAAAGTTATGGACATACAATCTTAGTTCACAGTAAAGGTAAAGACTTTCAGCTTCGGATGAATATTCAAGATGCAGCCAAGCAGCTTCCTAAACGCTGTTTTACAGCACCCCATAGGTGCTATCTTGTTAATATGGAACACATCCTTTATACTTCATCGGACGAAATTATGCTTTCCAACGGGGCAAAGCTGCCTATTAGCCGAAGGAAACGTCAGGAATTCAATCAAGCGTTTAACACATATTTAGGACGGTAAAATGTATTATTTTATAGAATTAGCCGGAAGTGTTACAAACATTGCACTGCTCAGTCTGTTTATGAGTCGATTGTTTGTGCGAAACAAGATTCAAAGCAAATGGTACTTCGCCTTTCTTATTTTACTATGCACAGGACAGTGCGTTCTAAGTCTTTTTCCGAATTGGGTGATACCGAGGACGCTTTACTTACTGCTTGGAGGTTTTTTACTAGCAAGGCTGTTCTATGAAGTTCAGACTTGGCCAGCGGCTTTCGCAAGCGGTTCATTTTTTGTCTTGGGTTCCGTGGTAGAGATTCTTGCGATGTTATTGATTGGCGTTCGTCTGCCAGATACAGATCTTTTAATGCAGGCCGGAGCAGCGCGAGTGATTTATGTTGTGTTCTCTAATCTGATTCAAATACCACTTCTTATTTTAGTGTCGCATTTTTTCAACCGCGAAGAAAGTGATTTACGGATTGTATGGCTTCTTCCTCTAATCAGTATTCAACTTGCAAGTATCTCCGTGTGCTATGTCGTACAGTGCCATGCAGCAGATAAAGACTTTCCGGACTATATGGTTTTCTTTATGGCTGTCCTGCTTTTTGTGAATATTATGATCGTTTTCTATGTGGAAGCCCTGCGGAAAAATGAAAAAGAAAAGTATTTGGCAGAACTAACAGAACAGCACTATCATTTACAAATAGAGTACTATCAGCAACTTCTGGAAAAACAACAGGAAACAAAAGCCCTTTGGCATGACATTAAAAAATATACCGCCGCAATGCAAGCGGTTGCAGCGCAAAATGACTCCGAACAACTCCGTCAGATTGCTCAAGCAGCTGCGGATGCTTATGAACGTGTGAAAGACATCTCTGCTGTTGGCAATCCTGTGGTCGATGCTTTACTAAATCAATATCTCCGTTCTGCAAAAGAGAACCAAATCCAAGTTCTTTTGGATATAACAATTCCAGAAGTTCTCGCTATCTCAACGTTGTTGTTAAGTGTTGTTATTGGTAATACATTCGATAATGCAATTGAAGCTTGCCGACTTATCGCTCCAGAGAAAAGGATGATTCACTTGCAACTACGAAAACAGAACCGAATCCTGTTTTACAGTATCGAAAATCCATATATAGATGCTGTCACCCAACTGCGCGTAGGAAAACATCATGGTTACGGGCTGAAAAACGTAGAACGCGCTGTGAATCAAAACAATGGTAATTTTCAGCTGGAGAAAGTTGATGGAAATTTTATTGTGCAAATCCGTTTAAACTGTGAGAATTAAATATGTTCCCCAGCCAAATAATCAGTGTACATCCATACTGATTGTTTGGCTTTTTATTTTGCAAAGGAGCGTGATACCATGACCCAACCGAAAACAGACTTCGCCTACCTCTGCAACGAAAAAGCCAAAGCAGAGCAGAAGCTGCGCGCTTGTCAGCACCGTGAGAAGATCCTTGAACGCCAGATGTCAGAGCTGAATCGGAGAGAGCGTGTGCACCGTCTTTGCACTCGTGCCGGAATGCTGGAAAGTTTTCTGGTCTGTCCGGGAGAGCTGACCGATGATCAGGTGATGGAGCTTCTGAAAATCTCGTTCCGTCAACCGGAAGTCGTGCTGGCACTTGCAAAGATGGTGCATGATGTTCACGAACGCAGCAACGTCCAAAACCCTTTAGAATAAAGGGCGCAATTATACACCGTTCCGGTGAAATTGCGGTCTTGCAGACGGCTCGATGAAATCGAAGCTGGCGTTTGTGCGCCAGCCCGATTCCATCCCAAGGAAAACTGCATTTTCCTTGCGCTGCTTTGCAGCTATCCTTTTGCGGCTCCCGCCTAAGACCGAAGCGCATGGCACTCCGGTCCAAGGCGGCGAGCACAACCGAATACGATTCCAGACCGTTCACAAGAGCAATCTTGCTGGGCGGTCTTTTTGTTTGGGGGTGATGCCTATTCCGTGTCCGCATTTCAAAATTACCATCGTTAAGCGCAGCCAAGGGCAGTCCGCTGTTGCCGGGGCCGCTTACCAGAGCGGCGAACGGCTGTTCAGCGAGTACGACCAGAAAACAAAATTCTACAACAAGAAGAAAGAGCTTGTCCACGCCGAGATCATGCTGCCGTCCCATGCGCCGCCCGGATATGCAGACAGGGCAACCCTCTGGAACGCCGTAGAAGCCGTGGAGAACCAGTGGAACTCCCAGCTTGCCCGGCGCATCGTGCTGGCGTTCCCGGTGGAGGTGCCGAAAGAGCAGTATTTGTCCATGATAAAAGAGTTTTGTCAGGAGCAGTTTGTTTCCAAGGGCATGATTGCCGATTTTGCCATCCACGACAAGGGAGATGGAAACCCACACGCCCACATTCTGCTGACGCTCCGGGCAATGGACGAACACGGCAAGTGGCTTCCAAAAGCCCGAAAGGTGTACGACCTTGACGAGAACGGCGAGCGCATCCAACTCCCTTCCGGGAACTGGAAGTGCCACAAGGAAAACACCGTGGACTGGAACGACCAGAAGTACGCCGAGGTCTGGCGGCATAGCTGGGAAACCATCACCAACCGCTATCTGGAGGCTGCGGGCAGACCGGAGCGTGTTGACCTGCGCTCCTTTGAGCGGCAGGGCATCCAGCAGATACCGACCGTCCATCTCGGCCCCGCTGCACATCAGATGGAAAAGCGTGGGATAGAAACCTTTCTCGGCAACCTGAACCGGGATATTCGAACCGCCAACAGCCTGATGCAGTCCATCCGCAGTGCCATCCGTGGTCTGCAACGCTGGATCGCAGACCTGAACGAAAAGAAGCAGCTTCTTCTGGACGCTCTGGAAAAGGCGAAAGAACCCACGCTGTCCGACTTGCTGGTGGATTACTTCAACCTTCGCAACGAGCAGCGGAGCGATTGGTCTGGCAAGGCAAAACTGAAATGCACTGTCCGAGACTTTGAGGAAGTCAAACAGGCGGTGGACTATTTGAAAGCCCATTCCCTGAACACCGTTGAGGATTTGAACCAAGCCATTGACAGCTTAAACCAGACCGCTGCTCCTCTCCGCGGGCAGTTGAAGCAGAACGAAAACCGTATACGGGCAATCGCCCAGATCAAGGACGCTGCTGCCGTCCATGCCAAGCTGAAGCCGATCCATGATACCTTTATCAAGAAGAACTTCAAGCTGACCAAGGACGCTTATGCCGCCCAGCACAAGGAGGAGCTGGACACCTTTAATAAAGCTGTCCGCACCCTGATGAAGCTGAACGGCAGCACAGCGGTGGATTTTTCGGCATTGGATGCCGAATTTTCTGCGCTGCAATCCAGCAGCGCAGAACTGCGTACCCAACTGGAAACCTTGCAGCCGGACGTCTCTGCCCTGAAAAATATCCGCAAGTATATTGACATGGTGCTGAATAAGCAGCAGCTTTCTGCACCGGGCGGTAAGATGCCGGAGAAGGAATCGGTGCTGAAACAGTTGGAGCAGTTTCAGCAGAAAAAGTCCCACCACAAAACGACTTCCACTACCCCAAACCGCGAAGAATCGCTCTAAACGATCTTTCTGTCACCGATATGCCGTTGCAATCAGTGGCAGAAATACATAATTCATTTGTTTTTTGCTGGCTTTTGGCTATTCTCGCTGGCTAGTGAGTAGAGGCGTACTTTTAAGGCAGAAATTTTCTCCAACACCCCCCATTTTAGGCCACTTTTTCTGTTAATAGTAGAAGCGCCTCTTTGAAAGCCGGTCATTTGTGACCTTTTTGTTAATTCTCAAAAAGATGGTTGTCTTTGGGCTGTTTTCGTTGCCTACCTATTGAGAGGATTTTTTCAAAAGCGGAGATTTGGTCTCAAGAATTACAATTCAATTACAAGTTTCTCACCAATGCTACGAAACAGGCGTTCTCGATGCCTACCAAGTGTAGGGCATCTTTTTCAAGACCATTCTCGGACTATTATGACGTTTTGTTTACAAAATTGCTTGCAATGCTACGAAATGGCCTTTTTCATCGGCTACCAAGTAGAAGGATGTTTTTCGTCCGTCAAAGTCCAGAAATCTTCCATATGTTCCTTGACAAGTGAATAGTTCAATCGTCCGGCACTTCACAAAAGGTACTTCTGTAACTCGCAGCCCGGTCATAACGAAGACGGGGTGGCTGAAATGCCAATGGTGCGGTGCAAGCCCGCCGCCGGACGATTCCCCACTCCTAGGGAAGTCGAGGACCAATATGGGAGACCTTAACTTATTAACGCAGTTGAGCACTTGTTTCGTGCTTTTCTGCGACTGGAGAATTGGAACCCACCAATTCTCGTTACATACTCTTTGTTCCTGATTTCTGCTTCAGCTGGAGGTGATCAACATTTCAGAATATCTTACCACGCAAACTCTGCTGCCGCCGTTTCTCCCATACCCACGCTTCCTTTTGGAACTTGACCTGAGCCAGACTGCAAAAATGACTTATGTGCTGCTGCTCGACCGTGCCACGCTCTCGCAGAAAAATCTCTGGATAGATGAACGTGGTTTCGTGTTTGTCATTTTTACGATTTGCTCTTTGGCTGAGCAGCTAGGGCGCAGCACTGTCAGTGTTTCCAGTGCGCTTAAGGAATTGGACGCTGCGGGATTGATCGAGCGCAGACGAACGCGGTTTTCTTCGCCCAATCACATCTTTGTGAAAATTCCAAATGTTGAATAGTTCTGCGTTTTTCACGATTCAAGAACCGCCAAAATCACGATTCTGTGATGCAGATTCTTAATGGCATCTGCAAAAGATATTTTTCCTATGCAGTATAGCAGCCTTAAAGACTGTATCAAAGAAAACTTTTACCTAACCAACGTAATAAAACAAAAAGAGAAAAACGAATAGAATCCATCCATTCCTTTCCGTATTTGCACCACATGAATGAGGAGGTCTGCCCTTGAACAAAGAAAAATCTGAGAAGAAGCCCACCACACGTAAACGTGCGCCGAGAAGTCCGAAGTCCGTGCGCCTGATCGTGGAACGCCATTATATCGGCAATGTGCCGATGAATACGCTTTTTCAGCGGCTTGCGGAAGAAGAAATTCGTAAAACTGCCGAATCGTATCTCGCCGCTGGCTAATTGGACGTTTTACTGCGGAAAAGGGCTTGCATCATCACGCAGCATCCGCTACAATGTGATTGATGAGGTCTCTTTTCCATTATGGAGGTACACATGGAAAAGGACAAAAAAGTAACTGCTTTATACTGCCGACTGTCAAAAGATGACGGTTCAAACAGCGAAAGCCTGAGCATCCGCACTCAAAAGGCGATGCTTATGGAGTATGCCACACGCAACGGTTTCGGGAATTGCCAGTTCTATGTCGATGATGGTTACAGCGGTACGAATTCTGACCGCCCTGCCTTTCAGGAACTTCTGGATGATATCCGGGAAGGAAAGGTGGCAACAGTCATTACCAAAGACCAGTCCCGACTTGGACGCAACCACATCGAAACCGGAACGTATATGGAAATCTTCTTTCCTGAACACGGTGTCCGCTATATTGCAATCAATGATGGTTATGATTCCAACGAGCAATCCCAGATGGATATTGCTCCGTTCAGAAACATCATCAATGAAATGTACGCCAAAGACACTTCCCGAAAAATCAAGAGTGCCCTTCGGACACGCAAGAAAAGCGGAAAGTATATCTCCAGCAACGCACCGTTTGGCTACCAGAAAGACCCTGCCGACCACAATCACCTTGTGATTGACCCGAACACCGCCCCTGTTGTTGAGTACATCTATTCAATGGCAGAGGAAGGGCTGGGGCTTCACCGCATCGCCAAGCGGCTCCACGATGAAAAAGTTCTGAAGCCGTGTTACTACAAGAAAGAGATGTTTGGCCGCTTTATTGATGATGAAAAGATGTATGATTGGGATAATGCCTATATCAGTCAGGTTCTGCACAGCCCGGTCTACGCCGGACACATCATCTACGAAGCCAAGCCCACCGTGTCCATGAAATCCAAAAAGCGACGTTATATTCCGTTTGAAGAACGTGCCATCGTTCCGAATACACATGAAGCAATCATCCCACAAGACCGCTGGGAAAACGTGCAGCGAATCCTTTACAGCCGTTCTGGCTGCTTTATGTGTGATAAGACCGACTACGACAATATTTTCAAGGGAATTATCCGCTGTGCAGACTGCGGCAGAACGATGTTAGTCAAGGTTGAGCACAGGCGCAAACGCAACAGCGTTCTGGAACAGACCTTTTATTGTTGCAGCACTTATCGGAAATATGGTGCGAAAGCCTGTGACTCTCACAATTTGGAAGCCCGTGTTCTGCATGAAGCTGTCTTTGCAGACATTCAGGCACACGCAAAGGCCGCTGTGAACAATCGGGAAGCCCTTGTGAAGAAGATTGCAAATCAGATGCACCTCCGGGTGTCCTCTGACCGGGCGCAGCACAAACGGGATTTGAAGCAGTGTAAAGCACGAATCGCAGAAATCGAAGACCTGTATGCAAAACTTTATGAGGACGTATCAAAGGGACTTCTCCCGGAGAAACGTTTTCAAATGCTTGCGGATCGCTACGACAAAGAACAGGCTGAACTGACCGACAAGATTGAGCAGTACGAGCGGGAAGGCCGTGCTGAACACGATCAGCTGGACAAGATTCAGGATTTTATTGATGAAGTCAGCAAGTGCGCTGGCATCACCGAACTGAACTATAAGATTCTGCATCAGCTGATTGACAAGATTCTGGTATCCAGAGCGGAAAAGGTCGATGGCGAATACGTCCAGAAAATCCAGATTTTCTACCGCTTTATCGGCCCATTGGATGCCATCGAGTAACAAAGTCAGAAAAGTCACCTCCGAGAACTATCCTACAGACGCAGGGCGCGAGGGAGAACTTATCTTCCGCTTGGTGTACCAGCAAGCGGGATGCAAAAAGCCCTTTACCCGCCTGTGGCTGTCTAGCATGGAGGAAAACGCCATCCGGGAGGGCTTTGCCCACCTGAAACCGTCAACTGAATACGATGCGCTGTACAACGCAGCACTCTGCCGGGAACGTGCCGACTGGATGGTCGGTATCAATGCGTCCCGGCTTTTTTCATGCCTGTACAACCAGCCTTTGGCGGTGGGGCGTGTTATGACCCCGGTGCTTGCCATGACGGTGGTGCGGGAAGCTGCCATTGCCGCCTTTGTGCCGGAGAAATTCTACACGGTTGCCCTGACCCTTGCGGACGGCGGCACCGCATCCAGCAAGCGGTTTGCCCAGAAAGCGGATGCCGAACTGCTGCTTTCCAAATGCCGAAAGGAGGGGCGTGTCACGGTACAGAAGATGGAACGCAAGGAGAAATCCGAAAGCCCGCCGCAGCTCTATGACCTTACCGCATTGCAGCGGGATGCAAACCGTCTGTTGGGATTTACGGCGCAGCAGACCTTGGATTATGCCCAAAGTCTTTACGAAAAACGGCTCATCACCTACCCCCGCACGGACAGCCGCTTTTTGACGGAGGATATGGCAGCATCCCTTCCGGGGCTGGTGATGGACACGGGCCGGGTGTTTGCCATGGAAGAGCCGTTTCCCATCCATGTGCAGCAGGTCATCAACGGCAGCAAAGTCACCGACCACCATGCGCTGCTGCCTACGAAAAGCATGGCAAACGCAGGCCTTGCCGCCCTCCCTGCCGGGGAGCGGAATATCCTGCGGCTGATTGCTGCACGGCTGCTCTGTGCCGTGGGTGAGCCTTACTGCTATGCAGAAACCACCTTGACTACCATCTGCGCAGGCGAAAAATTTACCGCAAAAGGCAAAGTTGTGCTGTCCGAGGGATGGAAAGCCATGGAACGGAAAATGCTGGGCAAGCAGAAAGAACCGGCTGTTCTGCCCGATGTGCAGGAGCAGAGCCAGTGCAGCGTTGCCGGTGCCGAACTGAAAGAGGGTCAAACGTCCCCGCCGAAGCATTTCACCGAGGACCTTCTACTTCATGCGATGGAAACCGCCAGTGCAGACAGTATGCCGGAGGGCGTGGAGCGTCAGGGCATCGGCACCCCGGCAACCAGAGCCGCCACCATTGAAAAGCTGGTGCAGAAGGGCTTTCTGGAACGCAAGGGCAACAAGAAAACCAAGGTGCTGCTGCCCACCGACAAGGGCAAAGCCCTTATTACCGTGATGCCCGAAGAAATCCAATCCCCGGAAATGACCGCCGACTGGGAAACAAAGCTGCTGCAAATCGAGCGCAGCGAAATGGAGCCGGAAACTTTTATGACTGAAATCAAAGAGATGATTTCCTCGTTGGTAACGACCACCGAGGCTGCGAAAGGAGCGAATGCGCTTATGAAAAACAAAATCATTGGTGTCTGCCCGAACTGCGGTGCAAATGTTGTGGAGCGTGAAAAAGGCTGGTTCTGTGAATCCAACCCTTGCCGTTTCGTGCTGTGGAAGGACAATGCGTTCTTCAAGCGTCTGGGCAAGCGGCTGGATGCCCATGTGGCGGACAAGCTGCTGCGGGATGGCCGTGTCCGGCTGAAGGACTGCAAGAGTGCCAAGGGCAAGACCTACAACGCCACCGTGCTGCTGTCCTCCGAGGCCGATGGCCGCAGCAAGTTTTCGCTGGAATTTGAGGGTGGGCGCTGATGGAGCAGAAGAAGGAAGCAATCTACCTCATCAACAATGAACGCTATCTGCACCTCCGGGAGAACGGCGCAGGTGTCGGCTTTGCTACCTATAATAAGGTGACGGGCGAACCTCTGGAAAGCGGGCAAATCTCCGAAAAAAATCTGCCGCCGGATGGCAGGAACATGATGTCTGCTGCCCGGAACTGGTATCTGTTTGAACTTTCGGACGATGACCGCAAGGCCATTCAGCAGGAAAGCGTAAAAATCCTTGAAACCATCCCGCAGGCTGGCATCGGCAGACGGCGTATCTGGGAACCAGAAACAATACCGCCAGATATTCGGCTCATCAACAGCTATTATGATGATCTCCACCGCGTTCCCGATGGCGGTGTGATTCAGGTGGACTACCCAGATGGCCGCAGCTTTACGTCACGGCTGGAATATTTGGACGATTACCATTTTGACATGGGTGGTTTTGGCAATGTGTTCCACATCTGCCAGTTTGCTGAGGTGATGGAACGCAATGGAGCCGACTATTACCCGGAAATTCAGACACAAGACGAGCAGGCTGCATGGGAACTGGGCGGCAAGGGCTATCTTGCCATCCAGTCCTGTGAGGATGGATGGGACTACACCCTCTACCACAGCGATTATTCTGTGATGGACGGCGGGCAGCTGGATGCCCCGGAACTGACCATTCAGGAAGCCCGTGAGCAGATTCTGGAAGCACACCACATGGAAAAGGGCCGGCGGCTACTGCAGGACTACGATGCAGTCATGGATAAAGTTGCGGAAGCCGAGGAACTGAGTGCAGACCATCGCCCTTCCACACTGGAAAAGCTGGCAGAACTGGCAAGTGATACGTCTGCGCCAAAATCCTCTGCACGTTCTGCACCGGAACTGTGAGGTGGACGATGCAGCAAAAATGGAACCAGAATTTTGACGGTGAACCCATGACGGACATCCCGCAGAAATTTCTGAACGCAGGGTGCGATGTTTATATGGTGATGCAGCTGCGGCATGACGAAAAAATCCTCGACGAAAGATTTGCTTCCATGCGGGAACTGCATCGTTGGGGCAAAACGCCCGACCCGGAGCATTACGAGGTCACCTACTATGCTGATTTGCCCGTCATGTGGCAGGATGTGCCGGACAACGAGGTTCTGGAAGAACTGTTTCAGATGTTCAACCTCTCCCGTCCGCAGGATTTTGAGGGGCACAGCCTGTCGGTCAGCGATGTGATCGCACTCAAACGCAATGGCGAGGTGTCTGTGCATTATGTGGACAGCATCGGCTTCAAAGATTTACAGGGGTTTCTGGACAAGCAGCCGGAACGCCCTTCGGTGCTGATGAATCTCAAAGAAAAGTGCGATGCCCCGGAGTGCAATCCTACCGTCTGCCGGAAAGCGAGGGATGAACATGAACTTTGACCACGAGGAATTGACCCTGATGATGCTCTACAATACCGGCACCCGACTGGGGCTTATCCACGAGTTGCGGCTGATGCAGTGCTACCTGATGCCCGACGAAACCGCCCTGCGGGAACTGTCGGAGGGTGTTATCGAAAAGCTGAAACTGCTGACCGATGCAGAGTTTGCCGAACTGGAATTTCCACTGGACTGATCTTTGCCGCCTGCGGGCGGCATACATATTCTCTTTTACAATGCCATTTGGTGTGGTATACTGAACTCGACAACTCGGAATTTTCTCAGGAGGCTATAAAAATATGATTGGAAGAATTTATCATGTTGGATTGACCGTTTCTGACTTGGATCGCTCGGTTGCTTTCTACAGAGACATCCTTGGACTTGCGTTTCAAGGAGAGATTTTTATGGAAGGCAAAGAAACCGATAAAATGTTTCGCAAGTCGAATTGCAAAGCAAGGGTCGCTTATTTGAACGGTTCTAAGGCTATTGAAACGCCACCGGTCGAGCTGATTCAGTTCGTAGATAGCGAGATCCATAAAGAACAATCAGATTTGTTTACGACATCCATCTCGGAAGTATGTTTCTATACGGATGACATTGATTCTGTCTATAAAACCCTTATCGAAAACCATGTTGAGTGCTTATCTGAACCGCAGTATTTCGACTTTAGAGCAAATGGATTTGGGGAGAGCCGAGCTTTTTATTTCAGAGACCCGGATGGCATTATCCTTGAAATGATGCAAACTCTTTGATAAGAAATCATAGGTATAGGAAATTGCCAACTTCCTGTTTAAGAGGATCAGCCGATGGACAAAACATTTCAGAAATTATTACAGACTGACATTGATCTTTCATCCTTAGGCGTAGAACGCCGTACAGATAACGAACCGTATTTTTGCACACCAAAGGGTGCGTCTGTATTTGGTTGGACCGGTGTGGATGGAATCCACTTCTGTTTTGTTCGTGGCTTTGGCGGTATGGTTTTTGCTGTCAGCCCGGCGAACACATTTCCAAACTATGTTCATCCGTTGGCAAAAAATTTCGCTGATTTTCTGCGGCTACTGCTTGCCTGCGGCGATGTGGCAGCATTGGAGCAGGCATGGATGTGGGATAAGGCACAATTTGAAACCTTCTTACAGGACAACCCTCCCACGCAGGAGCAGCAGGAAACCCTTGCGCTTGTCGCTACGAAATTAAAGCTGATGCCAATGGAGCGGCCATGGGCATATATCAAAGAGCTTCAGGCATCTTTTGATTACAGCAAAATCAAGTACACCAAAGAATATTACGATGTTGTGGACCAGAACGCAAAACCAGCTATCCCGGAGTGGAAAGTCTACTTTGAGGGAAACTTCTGGGGACATTCGGGAAAAGAACGTGCCGGAACAGAAGTCCCCTTGAATCAGCAATTTGAATGGGCCGGGCATCATTGGATCATTCCTGCGGCGTATTCGTGCAGCAAGGGGTTCGTTGTGGACTTTTGTATGCGTACCCCGGAGGAAGACATTCGCAAGTTCATGACTAAATGGGATTTACACCCCGAAAACGACTCTTGTGAATACTTCACGCAGGAGCAGCAACTGCAAATAGATTTAGAAAATCCACTTTGTCTTGACTTTATTCCTCGTTTGGAATTGAACGGGAAAACAATGCCGACCTCCCACGGTTGCTCGGTGGTCTTTAATCCATGTTTGCCAGACGGGATGATCAATGAAGCGGAAGCAAAGTGGGCATTGGAACACTATGATTTGGATACATCCTATGGGTGGATGATTTTTCGGGCGGCATTTCCGTGGACAAGCAAACGCCGTCCTGAAATAAAATCCCTCTCCCTTACGATGGAGCAACGGCCATGCCGTGTGCCGGGACCACATTTCCAGACACACGCTCCCGGTGATTCGTTTTCTTTCCTCCATCCGGTCAGCGGAACAAACTATACATTGACCGTGCAGGAAATAGAGCAACAAACAATTCCTCAAAAGTGTTTCGGTTCTGACCGCTGGGTTTATCCGACACACTTTACCGTCATGCGTTATACGCTTTTCCCTGAATCGGAGGAAGATATCTCGATTTGTGATTGCTGCGATGGAGATAAGCCTATGGAAATTGCTGTGGAGGGAGACACCTTCACGCCGGAAACCCAAAATAATGCTTGCGTAGGCATTATCGGTGGAGCTGACGGACCAACAGTGATTATGCCTGGAGAAAAATCACAAGGCAGGCTTCATGCTGCTTGCTCAGCACTGCACTTTGAGCCGGTTCGGGATGATGTAGAGTGGTGCACAATGTTCAGTATTAAGAATTTTGATGAAACGACGATCAACCTTATATAACAGGAATACGATGACGACTTTCAGCTTGTCGATGGTTGTCAACTGGGATAATTGTCATAAGCCATCACTCCGAAAAATTTTCATAACCCGCAAGAAAGTGGGCTTGATAGAATACTTTCATTCATGCTATAAACTACCATAGATTCCATAAGCGAGTGACCTGAAAAGGCCGCTCGCTTTTTTGTTTACAACGAGATTGAAGGGAGGAACGCTATGCCAAGCAAAACCGAAGAATATCTCGCCCTTGCCCAGCGCACGGCGAATGGTCTGACCCGGTACTGGGAAAGCTGGACGGACTATTTGACCACTGCATCCCGGCTGTACAAGTACCCCTTTGCAGACCAGCTCATGATCTACGCCCAGCGGCCTGATGCCACTGCCTGCGCCAGCTTCGACATCTGGAACAATCGCATGAACCGCTATGTCCGGCGCGGCTCCAAGGGCATCGCACTGTTAGACCAGTCCAGCAGTGTGCCGCGTCTGCACTATGTCTTTGATGTGAGCGACACCGGGGTGCGCCGCAATTCCCGTGACCCGGAGGTGTGGCAGCTCGGCCCCGATCTGGTGCAGCCTGTGTCGGAAATGATTGCCAGAGAGTACGGCGTTTGCCATGAAAGGCTCAGCCAGCAGATTTCTGACCTGACGGGCAAGCTGGTGGATTCCTATTGGGACAACAACAGCGGCGACATTCTCGACATCGTTGACGGTTCGTTCCTGATAGATTATGATGAAGCCGGACAGGAGTTCCAGTTCAAATCTGCCGCCGCAATCAGCATCCTGTATACGGTTCTGGAACGCTGCGGCCTTGAGCCGGACGGTCATTTTGACCGTGACGATTTTCAGGCCATCTTCTCTTTTTCCACGCCTGCCGCCGTGTATGCGCTGGGCACCGCAGTCAGCGAATGCAGCCGGGATGTGCTGCGCAACATCGAACGAACCGTAAAAACGACAATCCGCCGCCGCAATGTAGAAAGGAGCCAGTATGAATACGAACAGCAGGAACGTGACCTACTCGACCGTCGGGGACTACCAGCTCCCGAACCTGACCCTGCCCCAGCAGGAGAAAGCACTGGGCAAATACGGCAGACTGCGCCGGACTTACCTGATGAAGCATCGCCCGGTGCTGTACAATTCGATGCTCCTGTCGGGGACTCTGCATCCGCACCTGTTGGAAGTGGAGCAGACGGCAGAGAGCCGGATGCAGCAGACCATGGAGCAGCTTCTGAAGCAGGACCCAGCTCCGAACAAAGAGCGGCATCAGATGGCGTGGGTGCAGCACATGAACAGCCTGCGGGCACAGGCCGAGGAACTGGTGCTGAACGAACTGATTTACAGTTAAGTTTCTTCGATGCCCACATTCCCACCGAAGCCAAACAAATTGAATCCATCGACCAAGCGGAGAGCAAAAAATCGCCCTCCGCTTTTGTTTTGTCGCAGGCTGAGATTGAAAACGCGCTGCGGAGAGGTTCCAATGTTGAAGGCAGCAAACTTCGGATATGGAAAATTTATCAGTTGCAGCCTGACCGAAAACTCCGGGCAAAAGCTCTTGCCAAAGAATATGCACCGTATGGCCCCGGCGGTTCTTCACACACTTATCTGGACGGAAGCAGTGGTTGGCTTGACCATGACAACAAGGGTCTAACGTTTGAGCATTATCCCGACCATCAGAAAGTGCTTCTCCGCTGGGATCGGGTCGAGAAATACATCGACCTGATGATTCAGTCTGACCGCTACCTGTCGGACAAAGAAAGAAGAACCATCGACTTTCCCCTTGAACTGAACGCCGCCAGTGCAGCCGAATACACTGCATTAAAGGCGCAGCACCCGGATACTCTGGTTGGATTTGAAGCTGGCGGCAATTTTATGTTCTATGGAGAAGATGCTGCCAAGGTCGCAAAAGTTCTCAACAGTGCTTTGTTTACGAGAGAAACAGCACTGGGCGAAGTTCAGGTCACAGGCTTTCCACCTAGCTTATGGGCAAGAAAGTCAAAAGAATTGTGGTCTGCGGGCAATAATGTTTACCTTGCCGGATTGAACGAAGATGGGACTCATCACCAGACTAAACATCTGCACAAAGAGGACTATCTGCCCATCGGCTCCATCATCAATATGGATGGCCGGAAATTTCGGATTGACGGAGTGGATTTTGATAAGGGCAAGGTTTCCTTGCAGGATATGGCACTGGCCGACCTGCGGATGCCAATTTTTCGGGAAGAACCGCTATCTGTTGTCCGGGAATTATACGAACAGCAGGACGAGGCCCTTGACGCTGCTCCCGAAAAGGTCGTTGATTACAAGGTCGGTGACGAAGTTGTTGTTGACCTTCCCACCCGAACCATCGAGGGCAAAATCGGCTATGTAGGTGAAACCGATGTTCGCATCGACACCAGCGCGCAGGGGCAGTCGTGGGATAACGAACTTATCAATAAGCAACAATTCGAGGACGGTCTGCGGCAGGTTGAGCCTGAACTTTCCGACGAAGAACTGGACGAACTGCCCATCTCTACCGTGATGGACGGAAAGGTGCAGACCTTCCCGGATGCCGCTGCCTTGGACGAAGCCCTGAATGCTATGCCTGCCGGGAACTTCCACATCACGGATGATGATTTGGGTGTCGGAGGCCCCAAGCAGAAATTCGCCCGGAACATCGAAGCCATCCGTACCCTGTTCCAGTTGGAGCAGGAGCATCGTGGTGCCACCGCCGAGGAACAGCAGGTGCTTTCCCAGTATGTAGGCTGGGGCGGTCTGGCAGATGCCTTTGACCCCGGTAAAGACAGTTGGGCAAAGGAATACGCCCAACTGAAAGGGTTGCTCACCGAAGAGGAGTATGCCGCCGCCCGTTCCAGCACTCTGAATGCCCACTATACCTCTCCGGTGGTGATTCGCTCTATTTATGATGCAGTCGAAAAGATGGGCTTCCAGTCTGGCAACATCTTGGAGCCGTCCATGGGTGTGGGCAACTTCTTCGGAATGCTGCCGGACACCATGCAGGACAGCCGCTTGTACGGCGTGGAACTGGACAGCATCACCGGGCGTATTGCGAAAAAACTGTATCCGCAGGCTGACATTACCGTGGCTGGCTTTGAGACCACCGACCGCCGTGATTTCTACGATTTGGCGGTGGGCAACGTGCCCTTCGGTCAGTACAAGGTCAACGATAAGGCGTACAACAAGCTGGGATTTTCCATCCACAATTATTTCTTTGCGAAAGCCATCGACCAAGTGCGTCCGGGCGGCATTGTGGCGTTTGTGACTTCTCGTTATACCATGGACAGCAAGGACAGCACCGCCCGCAAGCACATGGCAGAGCGTGCCGATCTGCTGGGTGCTATCCGTCTACCGAATAATGCGTTCAAGGCCAATGCAGGCACGGATGTTGTCAGCGACATTATCTTTTTGCAAAAGCGTGACCGCCCTGCGGACATCGAACCTGCATGGGTGCAGTTGGGCAAGACCGAGGACGGCTTTGCCATCAACCAGTATTTCGTGGACCACCCGGAGATGATTCTGGGCGAACTGACCACCGAAAGCACCCAGTACGGACGAGAGGAACTGACCGTTGCTCCCATCGAGGGTGCAATCCTGGCAGACCAGCTTGCCGAAGCGGTACAGCATATTGAGGGCCAGTATGTTGAAGTCGAGGTGGAAACACCAGATGTTGCGGATGCAGAAGTCGAGCGCAAGACGCTCCCCGCTGACCCGGATGTAAAGAATTTCTCCTATGCCGTGGTGGACGGTGAGGTGTACTACCGGGAAAATTCCATGATGACGCAGGTGGAATTGTCCGATAACGCCAAGGGCCGTGTCACCGGCATGGTGGAACTGCGGCAGATCGTCAATGACCTGATTCAGCAGCAGTTGGAGGATTACCCGGATGAGGACATTAAGGCAACGCAGGAGCATTTGAACGCCACCTACGATGCCTTTGCCGCCAAATACGGCTTGCTGAACGACCGCAAAAATGGGCGTTTGTTTGAGGATGATTCTTCCTACTATCTGCTCTGCTCTTTGGAAAATCTGGACGAGCAGGGGCAGCTTAAATCCAAGGCTGCAATGTTCACCAAGCGCACCATTCGCCCGGAGCGCACTGTCACCAGCGTGGATACCCCCAGCGAAGCACTGGCGGTATCTATTGGTGAGCATGGCAAAGTGGATTTGCCCTATATGGCAGAACTGCTGGGCACTCCCGGTGAGTACGGGCGCATTACCACCGAACTTTCCGGCGTGATCTTCAAAGACCCTGCCGCCGACCCCACTGACCCGGAAGCCGGCTGGCAGATGGCAGACGAGTACCTTTCCGGCGATGTCCGGGCAAAGCTGCGGATGGCGCAGTTTGCGGCAGAGACCAACCCGGAATTTGCCGTCAATGTGGATGCGCTGACCAAGGCACAGCCCAGAGAACTGGAAGCCTCCGAAATTGATGTGCGCTTGGGTGCAACGTGGCTCGACCCGGATATTATCCAAAAGTTTATGACCGAGACCTTCCAGATTCCCTACTATCTGCGCCATGCAGTCAAGGTGAGATATTCTCCGTATACCGCAGAGTGGCGTGTGGAGGGCAAGACTGCTACGGGGCGGGGCGACATTATCTCCTCCGAGACCTATGGCACCAGTCGTGCCAATGCCTATAAGATTCTGGAGGAGACCCTGAACCTGAAAGATGTCCGTATCTACGACACCATCGAGGATGCCGACGGCAAGCCCAAGCGTGTGCTGAACAAGCGGGAGACCATGCTGGCGCAGCAGAAACAGCAGGTCATCAAGGATGCTTTCGCCAACTGGGTCTGGCAGGACCCCCAGCGGCGCATTGCGCTGGTAAAACAGTATAACGAACTGTTCAACTCTACCCGCCCCCGTGAGTATGACGGCAGCCACATTCATTTTGTTGGCATGAACCCGGAGATCACCCTTCGGGAACACCAGCGAAATGCCATCGCTCATGTGCTTTATGGCGGTAACACGCTGCTTGCACACGAAGTTGGTGCGGGCAAGACCTACGAAATGGCGGCATCTGCCATGGAAGCAAAACGGCTGGGGCTGTGCCAGAAATCCCTCTTTGTGGTGCCCAACCATTTGACAGAACAGTGGGCAAGCGAGTTTCTGAACCTCTACCCTAACGCAAAACTTTTGGTAGCACGGCGCAAGGACTTTGAGACCGCCAATCGTAAAAAATTCTGTGCCCGCATCGCCACCGGCGACTACGATGCCGTCATCATCGGGCACAGCCAGTTTGAGCGCATACCGCTGTCCTTTGAACGGCAGGAGCGCATCATTCAGGAGCAAATTGATGAAACGCTTGCCGCCATCAACGAACTGAAAGCCCACGCAGGTGAGAATTTCTCCATTAAGCAGATGGAAAAGACCCGAAAAACGTTGGAAACCAAGCTGGAAAAACTGCGCTCCGATGAGCGCAAGGACCATGTGATCACCTTTGAACAGCTTGGCGTTGACAGGCTGTTTGTGGACGAGTCACACGCGTTCAAAAATTTGTTCCTCACAACAAAAATGCGGAATGTCGCAGGATTATCCACCAGCGAGGCACAAAAATCCAGCGATATGTTCGGCAAGTGTCGCTATCTGGATGAAATCACCGGTGGCCGTGGCGTGGTGTTTGCGACCGGCACCCCGGTGTCTAACTCCATGACCGAACTGTACACGGTCATGCGGTATTTGCAGTACAGCACCTTGCAGCAGAAAAAGCTGACCCACTTCGACTGCTGGGCATCCACTTTTGGAGAGACCACCACTGCAATCGAGCTTGCGCCGGAAGGTACAGGGTATCGGGCGAGGACGAGATTTGCCAAGTTCTTTAACCTGCCGGAGCTGATGAATATGTTCAAGGAGGTTGCGGACATTAAAACCAGCGACCAGCTTCATCTGCCTGTGCCCGAAGCAAAGTTTGAGACCGTGGTGGCAAAGCCGTCCGAGATTCAGAAAGAAATGGTGCAAGAACTGAGCAAACGTGCTGCAAAGATCCACTCCGGCACCGTGGATGCCTCCGAGGACAATATGCTCTGCGTCACCAACGATGGGCGCAAAATCGGCTTGGACGTTCGCCTGATGAACCCCATGCTGCCGGACGACCCCAACAGCAAGCTGAACGTCTGTGTGCAGAACGTGTTGAAGATCTGGGAGGAGGGCAAAGACCAGAAGCTGACCCAGCTTTTGTTTTGCGACCTCTCGACACCAAAGAACGATGGCAACTTCAATGTCTATGAGGACATTCGCAAAAAGCTGGTTGCTGCCGGTGTGCCGGAAAACGAGATCGAGTTTATCCACAACGCCGATACCGAAGCAAAAAAGGCAGCATTGTTCTCCAAAGTGCGCTCCGGCGATGTGCGGGTTTTACTCGGAAGCACTGCAAAAATGGGAGCGGACACCAACGTCCAATCCCGACTTGTGGCAGTGCATCATCTGGATGTTGGCTGGAAGCCCAGCGACATGACCCAGCGCAATGGTCGCATCATCCGGCAGGGCAACATGAATAAGGAAGTCAAGGTGTTCAATTACGTTACGGAAGGGACATTTGACAGCTACCTCTATCAGACCCTTGAGAATAAACAGCGGTTTATCTCGCAGATCATGACCAGTAAATCCCCGGTTCGCTCCTGCGAGGATGTGGACGAGCAGGCACTTTCTTATGCGGAGATCAAGGCACTGTGCGCCGGAAATCCGCTCATCAAGGAGAAGATGGATTTGGATGTGCAGGTGGCAAAGCTGAAGGTGCTGAAAGCCGACCACCAGAGCCAGAAATTCCGCTTGCAGGACAAGCTGCTGACCAAGTTCCCGGCAGACATTCAGGAAACGAACGCCCACATTGCGGGGCTGAAAGCGGACGCACAGCTTGCCGCCGCCCACCCGCAGGGCAAGGAGGAGTTCTGCGGCATGACCATCAAGGGCGTGACCTACGATGAGAAAAAGACCGCCGGTGAGCGTCTGGTGCTTGCCTGTTCCGAACTGCCCAACGCCGAAGAAAAAGTGATCGGCAGCTACCGGGGCTTTGAGTTGTCCCTGCGGTTCGACACCTTCCGCACGGAGTATCAGGCACTTTTGAATGGGCAGCGAAAGTACACGGTGCCCTTGGGCACCGACCCTCTGGGCAACATTATCCGTCTGGACAACTCCTTGAACAACTTCCCGGAGCGCATCACCGCCGCAGAAAACGAACTGGATACCCTGCATCAGCAGCAGGCGGCGGCACAGATTGAGGTAGAAAAGCCCTTCCCACAGGAGGAAGAACTGGCAGAGAAGTCAGCCCGCCTTGCCGAATTAAACGCCCAGTTGGATGTGGACGAAAAGAGCCACGAGCCGGAACAGGAGGAAGAACCAGACGAGGATGCATCCCGCCGCCCCTCGGTGCTGGCGGCACTGGAGGAAAAGTCGGACAAGCCGGAGCCGGTGAAGCCCTTCCGCAGTTATTACGACAAGGACGGTGATGCCCGGTGAGGGAAAAGCGGGATGAAATCATTATCCTGAGAACAACAAAAGCTGAGAAAAGCCACATTTATGAAAAGATGTTGGGCATGGGCATCCGCAGCCTGAGCGCCTATATCCGCAAGATGGCACTGGACGGCTACTGCCTGAACCTTGACCTGCCGCAACTGCGGCGCATGGCGTATCTTTTGCAGATGTGCAGCAACAACCTGAACCAGTATGCCAAAGCTGCCAATGAAAATGGTCGGGTCTATGCTGCGGACATGGAGGACCTGCGGCAGAGGCTGGATGAGCTGATTGACATTGGCAGAAAAATTCTCGCACGGCTGGCAGAACTCTAAAATTTTCCCCCCGCAGTTGGAGGGTTGCGGGGGTACATAAGGGTTGACATCCTTGCAAAGCGGTGGTTGCCACCTTTATAATAGGGGTGAAAGAAAGGCAGGTGCTAGATATGAGGTTCGTTTTTAAGATGATCGTTTTCCCGTTTTGGCTGCTTACGGCTTTCCTTGCGCTGATGCTGAAATGGACGCTGAACCTGTCAGCGTTTGTGCTGGCGCTGCCCATGCTGTATATTTTCGGCTGCGGCCTTTATACGCTGTACTGCCGGGAGTGGATGCAGTTTTTGATTTTGCTGGTGGCAGAGTTTGGCTGCTTCCTGCTCATCACCGCCGGAACGGTCATTGTGGAAGCCGTAGAATGGCTCAGCGGTTGGATTGCAGAATTATAAAATTTTTATGCCGCCATTGTGCGGCATTTTCTTTTTGCCGGGAGGTGGTAGAATTGGCTGCAACACGTTTGATCGCGCTGCACAAAAACAAGGGCAAGTCGGTTGCGGCCTGCCTGAAAAGCCGCACGGACTATGCGCAGAATCCTGACAAAACGAACAAGGGAGAGTTGGTCAGCAGCTATGAGTGCAGCCCATTGACCGCAGACGAAGAATTTATGCTCTCCAAACGCCAGTATGAACTGATGACTGGGCGCAGACAAAAAAATGATGTGATCGCCTATCAGATTCGACAGTCCTTCAAACCCGGAGAGATCACCGCCGAAGAAGCCAACAAGGTGGGCTACGAACTGGCAATGCGTTTCACCAAAGGCAAGTATGCGTTTATCGTTGCCACCCACACGGACCGGGAGCACATCCACAACCACATTATTTATAACTCCACTGCGCTGGACAGCACCCGGAAATTCCGGGATTTTTTATTGTCCGGGCTGGCTGTGCAACGGTTGAGCGATTTGATTTGTCTGGAACATCAACTGTCTGCCATTGAAATCAAGCCGTACCGAGAGCGGCAGAAGAGCACCCTTTATCCACCCAGAGAAAGTAATCGAGATAAGTTGTGTGCCGTAATTGACAACGTCCTACTGAACGAGAAACCTGCAAGTTTCGAGGGCTTCCTTCAAAAGCTGGAACAGCAGGGCTACGAAATCAAACGGGGAAAGTACACTTCGGTCAAAGGAACACGGCAGAAACGCTTTATCCGTTTTCGGACACTGGGCGCAGGATACAGTGAAGATGAAATCAAGGCGGTCATTGCCGGAGAAGCCGACACCGCCCGCATCAGAAGCAGCCACCGAAAGAGCAGCCGTTCCACCTGTTGGTGGACATTCAGGCAAAGCTCTCCGAGGGCAAAAGCGAAGGCTATGCACGGTGGGCGAAACGCTACAATTTGAAAGAGATGTCCAAGACCCTGATTTTTTTGCAGGAAAATAAAATCGGCAGCATCGAAGAAATGCAGGAGCGTGTGGATGCCGCTACTTCTCACTATCACGAACTGGGCGATTCCATTAAAGCCTCTGAGAAGCGGTTGGCAGAAATTGCGGTGCTGAAAGCGCACATCATCAACTACGCCAAAACTCGACCAGTCTACGATGCCTACCGCAAGACCGGATATAGCAAACGCTTTCTGGAAACGCACCGCACGGAGATCACACTGCACAAGGCAGCGAAAGCAGCGTTTGATGAAGCTAATTTGAAAATGCTCCCCAAGGTCAAGGAGCTGGACGCGGAATATTCCAAACTGCTGACAGAAAAGAAAGCACGCTACCCGGACTACCGCAAAGCGAAAGAAGAAATGCAGGAGCTTCTTCGTGCAAAGAGAAACGTAGAAATGTTCTTTGCAGAGGAAAAGAGCATTGCCGAAAAAATGAAGTCCCGATAAATGAAGATAGCCTAGGATTCTTCCCTCATGGAAGAACCCTAGGCTATCTTTTTTGTTATAAAAGTGTTTGGAACAAACGCGCCGCCTGCATCGGCACGATGCAGAACAAATGGGGTTTGGGCATAGCCCAACAAGCATTTTTGCAAAGCAAAATAGCATTTGTATAGACGAATGCACTGCTTGCCACAACAATGCGTCCTTTTTGTCCGCAATTTGTAATTTTCAGATTGGAGAAAAAAGCCATGCTAACCTTGGAATGGATCGGTAAAAATAAAGTCGTGAACCATCATCAGGAAGTTCCCTTCCGGGTGCTGGAGCGGCAATACAGTTTTGGTGAGCAGGGGCAGCACACCGAGAACAACGACAGTGAGAACATGATCATCCACGGCGATAATCTTGAAGCACTGAAAGCCCTGTTGCCGCAGTATGAGGGCAAGGTGAAGTGCATCTATATCGTTATCTTAACCCCCATTCTAATGAGTATCCTAAGTTCAGAGAATGCAGTAAGATTAAACTTTATAATTCATATTATGTTTCTTGCATTATTCGAGATGAGGAACTATAATGTACTTTGTGGAGGTGCGAAATGGACTATATGACATTGAAAGAGGCCGCCGAGAAGTGGGGCGTGACACCTCGTAGAGTAAATTACTATTGCGCTGCTGGGCGTATCCCCGGCGCTGTAAAGATGGCTGGTGTTTGGCTGATCCCAAAGAACGCAGAAAAGCCGATTGACGGAAGGACAAAACAAGGGAAGGAGTTGCGCCATGAATAAAATCCTGATTATAGATGATGACAGAGAGCTGTGCGCTTTGATTAAACGTAGCGTACAAGCAGAAAACATAGAAGCTGATTTTTGTAATACCGGGAAAGAAGGCTTGCAAAAATTAAGAGAGCAGGAATACCAGCTTGTAGTGCTGGATGTGATGATGCCCGGTATGGATGGCTTTGAAACGCTGGAAGAAATCCGCAATGAGAACAGTCTGCCGATTTTGATGTTCACATCTAAAAATGACAGCATTTCTAAAGTACGGGGCTTACGGGCCGGAGCGGACGATTATCTGACAAAACCGTTTGATATGGACGAACTGATTGCCCGTATTGCGTCCCTCATTCGCCGCTACACCCGTTTTAATCATCAAGCCGGAGCTGTGCAAAAACTGGATTTTGATGGATTGCAAATTGACCTTGAAAATCGTTCTGTTACGACGGAAAATGGCACTTTTGAACTTCCACCAAAGGAATTCGATCTGCTCCTGTACTGTGCAAAGCATCAAGGGAAAATTTTGACAAAACAGCAGATTTATGAGGAAGTTTGGGGCGAAGAATATTTCTATGATGACAGTAACATTATGGCGATTATCAGCCGACTTCGTAAAAAATTAGAAGTCAATCCTTCAAGCCCAAAGTATATACAAACGGTCAAAGGGATTGGCTACCGGTTTAATAAGGAGGTGTAGTCAGTATGGAAATCATTGTATTCTTGTCCATTGTGATTGCTGTTGGGGCTGTATTGACTTCCATCGTTCTCGTTCGGCGTGTAAAAAAACAAATAGCAGAAATGACCGATGTGCTGGTTGATGTGAAAAACGGAAATGGCAACCGGCGTATTCTATCTGCAACAAATGAACTGACAGCACCTCTTGCCTATGAAATCAACGAGATCGTTGTGGCCTATGAAAGCAGACTTTCAACTGTACGGCAGACAGAAGAAACCAACCGCCAGCTTATGACGAGCCTTTCACATGATGTGCGAACGCCCCTTACTACTCTGATTGGGTATCTTGACGCTGCACACAAAGGACTGGTCACAGGAAAAGACCGGGATGATTATATTGAAACCGCCCGCCGGAAAGCCCATGATCTGAAAGAATATATTGATGTACTCTTTGACTGGTTCAAATTAAATTCAAACGAGTTTGCTTTGGAGATCCAGAGCGTTGAGGCCGCAGAGCTGACAAGAAATATCCTCATTGACTGGATACCGATTTTTGAGGATAAACAGGTTGAGTATGACATCGATATTCCCGAACAGCCTGTCCGGGTAAGATTGGATATGGACAGCTATATGAGGATTGTCAATAATCTCATTCAAAATGTAATCACTCACAGCCATGCAGACAAAATCAAAATTGCCCTGTCAAAGAAGGAAAATAACATGGAGCTGCTGCTGGCGGATAATGGAGTGGGAATTGAGAAGGAAGATTTGAAACACATTTTTGAACGGCTCTATAAGTGTGACAAAGGACGGTCTGAAAAAGGAAGCGGTCTTGGTCTTTCTATTGTCCATCAGCTTGTAGAAAAGATGGGTGGGAGTATAACAGTTGAAAGTTTGCCGGGAAAAGGAACTGAATTTATGTTGCTTTTTCCTTTGGAGAGTTAAGCGGGTTCCCGTCTTTATGGCGGGAGCCTTTGTCATTTTACTGGATTTCAAATTGCAAGGTTAATGCAAGGTTGCGGCAAGGTTAATGCAAGGTTGGCATGATAGAATACCTTACAGAACAGGAGGTTTTGAATATGGATACAAATTATATCATTGAAACAAAAAATCTGACGAAGCAATACGGCTCACAAAAGAGTGTGGCTGACTTAAATATCCATGTGAAGTTTGGGAGAATTTACGGTCTGCTGGGCAGAAACGGAGCCGGAAAAACCACTACCATGAAAATGCTGTTGGGCTTAACGAAGCCGACTTCCGGGGAGGTCAAAATCTGGGGAAAGTCTTTGCAAGGGAACGAAAAGAAGCTGTTGCCCCGTATCGGAAGCCTGATTGAGTCCCCCGGTTTTTATCCCAATCTGACCGGCACAGAGAACCTGCGTATCTTTGCTACTCTGCGGGGCGTACCAAACAATCATGCTATCAAAGATGCTCTGGATCTGGTAGGACTGCCCTACAAAGATAAAAAGCTCTTTTCACAGTATTCTCTTGGTATGAAGCAGCGGCTTGCCATCGCCCTTGCCGTTATGCACGATCCGGAGCTTTTGATTTTGGATGAGCCGATCAACGGCCTCGATCCCATCGGTATTGCAGAAGTACGCTCCTTTATTCGGGAGCTTTGCGACGCAAGAGGAAAAACTATTTTGATTTCCAGTCACATTCTTTCGGAGATTTCTTTGCTGGCTGACGATATTGGAATTATCGACCACGGCGCGTTGCTGGAAGAAGAAAGCCTTGCGGAGCTGGAGCAAAAAAGCAGTAAGCATATCCGTTTTACGCTCTCTGATACTGCACAGGCAGCAAGAATTTTGGAACGCAATTTCCATGAAAACCATTTTTCCATACAGGACGACCACAATCTGCGTCTACACAATATGGAGCTACCCGTGGGGAAAATTGTAACTGCTTTTGTAGAAAACGGATTGGAGGTATCAGAAGCACATACCTGTGAAGAAAGTCTTGAAGATTACTTCAAGCGTGTGACAGGGGGCGAAGGAATTGCTTAAACTAATCAAATGCGAATTTTTGAAATTGAAACGGAAGAAATTTATTCCGCTGATTATTTTGGCTGCGTTCCTGTTTCCAATCCCGCTGACTTATCTGATGACAACGCCCTCTATGATGGAGCGATATACGGATCGGGCAGATGCTTTCGATGGACTATTTAACATGGTGTTGGGATATGGTATCCAGTTTTTACTGCCCTGCATTATCGGAGTGATTGCCGCTATTCTGTTTTTTATGGAACGCGACAACGATACATTCAAAAATCTGCGTACAATTCCCGTAACCAGCACGCAAATGGTACTTGCAAAGATTATTGTCCTGTTTATCTTTGGAATTGTTTTTTGCGTGGCTTCTACCATTGCAACAATTCTTTGCGGAATTGGAACATTAGAAGTTTATGGAATTGGTTATAAGCTGTTTTTGGCGGTTGAAACGGGGATCTTCATTACGGCAGGAACACTCCCGTTGATTGTCCTTGTTGTCTTTTTCAGTAAGACCTATGTTTTTTCCATTTTGTTGTGTGTCTTTTACAGCGTTCTGAACATGAGTGCTACGGCATTGTTTGACACACTGCCTAAAACTATGTTATGGCTTCTGCCCACGCCACTGACTACATTTTGGAGTGCGGGAGATATGGCGGCTCATGGAATAAAAATGGACTTGGAGCAAATGACAGGGCTAATTCCCTCAACATTTCAAGTTGTATTCATTCTTGGGATTATGGCATTCGTTTCGTTCTTACTGATTGACAGATTATATAAGCAGAGGGGGGAATAAACATGGTTCGCATTGTAAAAACAGAATTTTATAAATTGAAAAGGTATCATATCCTTTGGGCGGGCGTTGCACTCATGCTCCTATCCGTCCTGCTGACCTTGTTTACCTCTATGGCGAATGATGGTTCCGTTTGGGATTTTGCCTATCTTACAGAACAGGTCATCAAAAACAATATGTCCATGATTTTTCCGATGTGTATCAGCCTAATTGCTGGATATATGATTTCTCGTGAGCAGACGGATGACACATTGAAAAATATTCTGACTGTGCCGATTTCTTTTAAAAAACTGTTGACCGGAAAATTGATTGTGTGCGGCGTATTGTCTATTATTTTCGGGCTGATATGCAGTCTGTTTACAATCATAGCAGAAATGATTGTGGGATTTCCCGGCTTTGAGATTTCCTTAGCTCTAAAAGCAACCTTGCAGATTACTGCGGTTAATTTCTTTTTATATCTTGCGGTTCTGCCGATTATCGCTCTTACTTGTCGGAGGGCAGGCAGCTTTTTAGTCGGTGTAATCATTGCTTTTGTCTATGGATATGGAGGGATGTTTGCCGCAGGAAATATGACATTAGCAAACCTTTATCCGATTACCGCAAGTCTTGGAATGGTAGGCTACCGTAGCTATGATACCGCAGTCAACTGGAATATCGGAACCTGTTCTTGCAGTCTTGCGCTTGCTGTCGTTATTTCTGCCATCTTGATTTTGTGCATGAAAGAACGAGAATCAACCCAAACAAAGAAAAAGGCCAAAAAGGTAGCTCCAAAGAAAGGCTGGTGATGATTTTATGAAGAAAATAGTTTTAGCATTGGCATTTGTCCTTTTGGGAAGTTTTATGCTTTCTGACTGTTCAAAAGATGAAATTCTCGATCATTATAATAATATCGTTCAGTCGGCTGGAGCCATAGAGCTTACAGGAAAGTCATCTTTGGAAGGAACAAAAGAAAAAGGAATCGATGATTATACGGGAACTTATACGGCTGATTATGAGGATTTTTCAGATACAGAGTATTTGTTCGGAGGAACTTCCATAAAAAGAGAAGCCGGTAAGGAACTGTCTATTGACTGCACTTTGGAGGTTACGGAAGGTACTGCAAAAGTATTTTGGATTTCTGGATCTGATAAAGCAGTCACTTTGATTGAAACAACCGGAACTTATAGTGACACAATTACACTTCCTGATGGTGGAAATTATATCGGAATTGAATGCGAGAGTTTCACAGGAAGCATTGAATTAAATATTGAATAACATTCTGCCGGACGACGGCAAAAGAAAAAAAGCCGTCGTATGGCGAAAACAATATTCCCTACAAGGTGCGGGCGGCACTGCTTCTGGTGCCGCTGAATACACCAATGCCTACCGGAGCAGTGACTCAATCCTTGTGGTACATTGCAGTTCGTTCTGGGGACGTCCACCGGGTGCAGCACTATCTTCGCACAGAAAGGGATACCTAAGATGGAGCTGTTATCGGCACGTCTGCTGTTAACGGCTGGCATCCTGCTGCTGATCGCAGGGGGGATTTTCGCCATTCTCCAAGGATGGCTCTATACCGGCCTTCTCTGGGCGGGTGCGTTTGGATGCCTGATGGCAGCTCTGAACTTTCGGGATTCCAAAAACGACGGCGGCTAAAGCACACGGCATCGTAGTGCACGGTCAATGCGGAAATGCGAGCTACACCCGATTTTCCATATCGAGTGATATAGATTTGGCTTTGGGGGGAGGATTGTCTATTGTATGCAAAAAATCGAAGTTGTTGTTCGCATCACGAAGGATCACTGCCCACCGCAAGAGCAGACGATTTTTGAATGGTTCGATTTGATGCGAAATCCCACAGACGCTCTGAGCCGTCCCGATCTGGAAATCAACTTGGAACACCACCGTGTTTTCAAACACGGAACAGAGGTGTACATGAGTCGTTATGAATACGGTGTTTTGAGTTTGATGGCACAGCATCCGGGCAAACTGTTTACAAAGGAGCAAATCTTTGAAGCAGTCTGGCATAAGGACAGCGAAAGCTATTTGAGAGCCGTCACCAGCACGATCGGTCGAATCCGCCAGAAAATAGAGGATGACAAAGATCACCCCCGTTATATTAAAACGGTTTCCAACATTGGATATCAATTTGTCCCATCATCGGAATCGGTGCGATTGAATCGCAATCTGTAATAAAAGCCATACCGTGAGATCCTAGTAGGATTCTTCGGTATGGCTTTTATCGTTTTCTGTGCTGTACAAAATCGGCATCCTTGCATAGATGACCAAGAATATTCTAAAATAGAGATGACTTAATTCAGGAGGTCAAACCATGCAAACATTTGAAGAAGTATTGACCCACTTCCATAGCTTTTTAGAGTCTGCGACCTATTTGGACGTTGTTCCATGCCGCTGGGGATATGTAAGGCTTTTCAATGAGGGCGACCCTATCAATTTCAATGCAATTCTTTGCCGCACACCACAAGAACTATATACGGCATTGGCAAATGATTTGGAAACAGAGATTCAGATCAGCTTGGGAATCGACTGAATTGGTATGAAATTGGTTTGTTTTTGGGTTCGTTTTGGTATAGTGACTTTGAAAAATGTGCTATACTGTACCACAAGCAAAACATTTTCAGGGATTTTCAATCTTACTGTAAAACTCTGTCAGATGCTTTGCCAGTGTGCGGGTCGAGTCCATTAAGGTTTCTCGCACCGCTTCTGGACAGGAAAGATAGATTCGGTTGAACTCTTTTAATTCTACTTCCGTCTTGTCCATTCCCGGAGTAATCAGTGCATCAAGCGAAATCGGCAGAACGCGAGCAATCGCCAAAAGAATTTCGTAAGATGGATTCATGCTACCTTTTTCAATGTTGGCAATATGCTTTGTTGAAACATGGCAACGTTCAGCAAGCTGTTCTTGTGTTAAACCTGCCAGCTTGCGCTCCGTGCGAACCTTTTCTCCAAGTAACTTCAAGTCGGAATTCGGCATCATCGTTCACCTCAATAGTATTGTATCGTTCTGGTGAATGATGCGGTATAACCTTGTATTTCCTGCGAGCAGGAAGTATAATGCCGATTTTTGCGTTTCCCGGTCGAGTTATAAAAAAACGGTAACTCGTCCGGGCGATTCCTTGCGCCACAAGATCACAGTTACCGTCTATGGAGGGTACTGTGATTTTTTATTGGGGTAACGCATCAAAAAAAGCCTGTCTGCTGCCGTAGACCAGACCGCTCCGAAACAGGCACAATCGTTCCATTCTGCCACCCACAATCGTGCCGATATGCTGTACTGCGCCAGCTTCCCTCAATGGGAGGCTGGCGTTTTTGCGCTTTTGGAACAAAAGTGCCGCAGTCCGCCGTTTCTCCCATAATACCGCAGCAAACTTTATATTTGGGAGGGAAAGTCATGCTCGATCATAAGAAGGTAGCAATTACAGAACTCTGGCAGTTTTGCCCCAAGTGCAATATAAAGCTCTATCGAATGACCGCCGACTGCACTGGATTCATCCACATAAAATGCTGGCGTTGCCGGGAAATGTTATGGCTCAACCTTTCCATTCGAGCCAAGTAAGCATTGGTTTCATAAGAATCGGGTGCAAAGCACTCTGAATATGGACTGTTCGCACCGAGCAACGGGCCGTCACCTCCGGGTGATGTATGAAACGTAGCACCAAATAGCCGGGCAGCAGCTTGACTGAAAGATCTTCAATCTTTCGGTCGGCTGTTGTCCGGCTATTTTTTATAGCTTCAGATGGCCTGCTCCCGAAAAGGAGCAGGTTTTATGTTTACCCTCTTTTCATGGCTGCCCCAGATGGCGAAATATCCGTAGTGTTTCCAAATTTTCGACATTTCACGTTTTATCGAAAATTTGGAGGTTACACATGGGCTTTAATTATGGTTTGGAAAAGAAGAACTTTGACCGTCAGTGGGCTATCATGCGCAAGCAGTATGAGGACGCTGGCATGAGCATTGAAGTGATTCAGGCAATGTATGAGTATGACTGGTCTGTTTTCAATGCTACGCGTTCTTACCAGAACCACACACAGGAAATCGCTGCCCCGTCCTTTGAGCAGGGCGAAGAAGCCTACTCGCCCCTTATGAACAAGTATCAGGAAGCCATTTCTATTACCGAACACTACCGTGAAACCAAGAGCCGCTTCACATGGATCGGCGAAATTGAGCACGAGCGTTTGCTGTCTGCTCTTGAAAATTTATCGGATGCAGACCTCAATCTCGTCACCATGTACGCCTATGAGGGCTACACGGTTACTGAAATTTCTAAAGTATTAGGGGTGTCGCAGCCAACTATTAGCATAAAAATCAAGAGAATTACTAATTTTCTGAAAAAGTTTGATTTTGATGCTATGGATTGACCATTCTCGATGCCTACCAAGTGAGAGGGCAATTCACCAGACGGCACAAGCCGCAGAGTGAAACGTCCGAACAGCCGTTCCTTGAAAACTGAATAGTTCCGTCATCTGGTACTCCGATAATGATACTTCCGTAATTCGCGGCCCGGTCAGAAAGTAGACGGGGTGGTTGAGATGCCAATGGAGCGGTACAAGCCCGCCGCCAGATGATTCCCCACTCTCAGGGAGCCGAGGGCGAATATGAGAGACCTTAACTTATTAAATCAGGCGTGGCCGAATGCTGTTTTCGGTCTTCGTCCACGTCTGTTCTTTTTACTTATTCCATATATCCACATTTTTGTCCTACATAGGAGGTTTTATGAACGAGAACGACCGTACCATCTTAGAGCAAGCGATCTACGAGGAAATGGAACTGACCCCGGAAATGATCCGTTCCATCCGTACCCTCTGCGGTGTCTGCCTTTGCAGTTTTGTAGAATCCAAAGCGTTCAAAATCGCCATTGTTCCCAGCGCAGACCGGAGCATGGACACTTGCACTGTCTGCCAGACCCGGCGCGGTCATGACTACGTTGTGATGAACCGCTGAACAAACACACCGCACACTGCCAAGGAGGTGCAGCGGGCGGTGTACATATTGTAAAAGGAGGGCAGCTTTTGATTCAAAACTGGAAATTCCAGCGTGGAGACATTTTCTTCACCCGTTTCGACAACGCCATCGGTTCAGAGCAAAGCGGGAATCGTCCCGCAGTCGTTCTCCAGAACAATGTGGGAAATTTTTACTCGCCCACGCTGATCGTGGCCACATTGACAAGCAAGTCTGCAAAAAAGTATACCCAGCCGACCCACTGCCTGCTGGTGAACGATTTTCTCTCCGTTCCGTCCATCGTTCAGGCAGAGCAGATCTTTACCATAGACAAAAGCAGGGTGCTGAAATTCCTCGGACACCTCACCCCGGAGGAAATGAACCGGGTGGATGATGCCGTCCGTGCCAGCCTTGCCCTGAACCCGATGGGGAGCATTCAGCGGCTTCCACCCATCATCCGCTCTACGGCGGCTTACGCGCCGCCTGAGGTGGTTGACGGCAAGCCGCCCCTCTATCCCTACACACCCATCAAATCGTCCTTTGAGGACGCTGGGAGCGTAGAGGAGATGATGGTGTATACCGAACTGGAAGCTGCGGTACACGCAATGATCCAGCGGCTGGAATACAGCTTCACATTCAACCCAAGTCTGCTCACCATCCCGAAGCGTAAGCAGCAGGTCGCTGAGATTCTGGAAGAAGCTGAAAAATACATCTGGCGAATCAAGGAGGAAATGAGATGCGCCTGAAAGACAACACCAATCCCTTCATCCATGTCAACCCGCCGTACCAGCTCATGGTCATCCACAGCAGCAAGCTGGTCTACCCCCGCGAACTGTATCAGCGCGGTGTGGAGCGCAAGCGTGTGGAACTGATTGCCGCCCACTTCAACGAATATGTGGCAAATGAGCCGAAGGTCAGTTTCCGCAACGGTCAGTTCATCGTAACGGATGGGCAGCACACCATCGAGGGGCGCATCCTCCGCAACGGCGGCAAGGATCTGCCGATTCTCTGCAAGGTGTACACGGGCATGACCGTGGAGCAGGAAGCCCTGCTCTTTGCCGAACAGAACGGCTTTTCCGCTCCGCTGACTGCTGGCATCAAGCTCCGCGCCAAGGTCGTAGGCGGCGATGCTATTTCCAAGGCTTTCCTCGCAGCCACCAACCGGGTGGGGTTGAGTCTCAATTATGACAGCCAGCAGCTGACCGATTACCGCATCGGCTGCGTTGGTACGGCTTTCCGACTCTACAAGCAGATGGGCGAACCGCTCTACTGTGAAACGATGCGGCTGATCGTGGCTGCATGGGAGGGCAAGCCTGATTCGTTCCGGGCATCTGTCCTGCGGGGCATGATGCACTTTGTGGAACTGTATCACGGTGAGTTCAGCGAGGAACGGCTGATCCGTGCTCTGCGCAACATCCACCCGGTCGATATTTACCGCATCGGGCAGGACGACCCCGCAAAGCTGCGCGGATGGAAGAAATACGTTTTTCCCATCTATATGGCCTACAACGGCAAGTGCCGCAAGGATGCCCTGCCGATGAAATTCTGACATTCACAGGCATTCCTCCCATATACACAAGGGGCATCCGCAAACCGCAGATGCCCCTTGTTACATATCAAAGTGCAATATATAGTGTTCCTGTATTCATTCAACACAACATATAGAGAAAAGAGGTATTCTATGCGCTCTCAGTTCACTTCGTATGAGCAGCTTCCCATCACCCTGACAGCCGATCATATCGCTGCTGCGCTGGGCATCTCCCGCGCCAACGCTTACATCCTGCTCCGTTCGGACGGCTTTCCCACGCTCCACATCGGTAAGCGGATGGTTGTACCCAAAGACCGTTTTCTTCAGTGGATCACGGACAGCGTAAATGGCTGATTTGACATCCTTGATTCAAGAGGTTTCTTTTTCTATACTATTCCCGAAACGACTTGACATCAGGAAGGAGGCAATATGCCAAGCAAACGTTCACACGGCGAGGGTACGCTTCGCCACCGCAGCGATGGTCGCTGGGAATTACGTATGATGGACGGCTACCAGAAAGATGGTTCGCCGCGCTTCAAGACCTTCTATGGCAAGACTCAGAAGGAGGTCAAGCTCAAACTGAAAGAGTATCAGGATGCGCTTATCAGCGGTGTCCAGCTGGACACGATCCTGTACTTCGAGGATTGGGCGGATACATGGTTCGAGGGTCACAGGGATAATATCGCTCCCACGACACAGGAAAGCTATAAATACTGCCTGAAAATGCTCAAAGAGGGATTTTACCATCGCCCCTTGACCGTCATACGCCCCATCGACATTGAAAACTTTCTGAAAGGGATGCGGCGTGATGGCCGCTCGGATTCTTACATCAGCAAGGCACGAGGGATGCTCTACCAGATCTTTCAAAAGGCAGAGGCCAATGACCTTGTGCGCCGCAACCCGGTTCGGCTTGCTGAAAAGATGCGGGCATCCGGCACTGCAAAACGCAAGGAAGCCTTCACCACAGCGGAAGTCGCGCACCTGATGAAGGTGCTGCCCGATGACCGCATGGGCTTGAGCATCCGGCTTTTGCTCGGCACTGGAATGAGAATGCAGGAACTTCTGGCTTTGGAGCCGCAGTTTATTGAAGAAGATGGCTCTGTCATTCACATCCGGCAGGCAGTAAAGGTCGTAAAAGGTACAGTCAGCATCGGCAGTCCGAAATCCAAAGACAGTATCCGGGATATTCCGGTGCCGCTGAATGTTCGCCCGTGTGCCATCAAGCTGCGGGATACCACCGACCAGTTCATCTGGGAAAGCCCCAAGACCGGCTTGCCCTGCAACCCCACCCATTTCCGGGATGTGTTCCGCAAATCTCTGGAAGAAGCGGGCGATGTCCGCTTGCTCACACCGCACAGCTGCCGCCACACCTATGTATCGCAGATGCAGGCGTTGGGCGTGGATATCCAGACCATCCAGAGCATCGTAGGCCATGCCGACACCGAGATGACTGAGCATTATCTCCATGTTCAGGAATCCATTCGGCAGAGTGCGATCCAGTTGTTCAGTGAGGCGTTTTCGGCCTGAAAATTGGATGGAACGGCACTAATTAGACCAGATAAAATCGTTGGCATTGTGGTCAAAATTGTGGTCAAAACCAAATGAGGTCAGCCTATAAACAAAAAAATCCAACGATTTCTAACGTGAAATCGTTGGATTTATGGTCCGAGTGGCGAGAATCGAACTCACGGCCTCTTGAACCCCATTCAAGCGCGCTACCAAAACTGCGCTACACCCGGATATCTGCAAGCGGTTATCGCTCACAGCTCAATTAGTATACCCGACGAGGGCGGTTTTGTCAAGCACTTTTTTCAAAAATCCTCCTCAGAATTTTCCAAGATGGCTTCGGTCGGGCTTCGCGGGGTGTCGAGTTCCACGGTCGCCAGCGCCACGGCGAAAACACTCTCGGCACCGGCTGCCAGCAGGGCCTGGGTGCAGGCGGTCACGGTGGCACCGGTGGTGATGACATCATCCACGAGAAGGATGCGCTTCCCTGCCACGCGTTCCGGGTCTGTCACACGGAACGCGCCAGATACATTCACCAGCCGCTCATCGAAGGAGAGGCCCTCCTGCCGCTTGCCGGAGCGGGCGCGGACCAGCAGCTTCGGCTCCAGCGGGACACCCACTGCGCGGGCCACGGACCGGGCCATCCGCTCCGGCACGTTGTACCCGCGCACCCGGCTGGAAGCCGGCACCGGCACCACGCAGTTGTAGCCGATGGCAAGGCCTGGTACGGTCTCCACCTCCGGCCCGAAGCTGCGCATCCGGACTTCGCTCCCGAACAGAAGCCGTGCCATCTCCACGCCCAGCTCATCGGCAGCCCACGGGGCAGCCTGGAACTTCGCCCGCAGCACGCCCCGCCGGACGCAGCCCGCATAGCGGTAGGGCGCGGCGGCACCTTCCAGATTTTTGATGTAGTGTCGCTCCCTGGCCAGACGAAAGGTCGGGCGGCGGCGCAGCGTTTCCAGTTCCTCTTTGCAGTCAGGGCAGGCGCTCACCGACCCCAGCACCCGGTCACAAAAAGGGCAGCGGCGCGGGTAAAGCACCCAGCGCAGCTGCCGCAGAATGCGGCCAACGCCGCCGTTTTCGATTTGCATCAATCGTTCTTGACCGCAATGATGACCCGCACCTTTTTGCCTGCCGTGCAGCCGAAGTTGTCGTACCAGCCGGTGAGCTTGTACTCGTCGGTGTTCACGGAGGCCAGTCTGGTGGGGTAATACTGGCCCTTGTACCACAGGTAGACCTGGGCATCGTCGGCCATCTCATAGCGGGTATTGCCCGACAGCACCGACGCTGCACCCACGCGGTCGATCTTCAGCGGCATCAGCTGGACCATGCTCTTGACCGAGCCGGTGGTCTCCTGCCGCACTGCAACGCCGCCCGCGATGACCGGGTACTTGATGGCGGTGCTGAAGCTGGCGGGCGAGCCGTTCACGTAGCACACGTAGGTCGCGCCGCCGCCGATGAACTGAAGGATCTGCTTGAAGGGGGTGCCGGTGATCTCGGCCACCTGCTTGAAGCCGATGCTCAGCAGCGAACCGGTGTTGCTGGTCAGCTTCTGCCAGGCCGTGGAGAGGATATCGCCGGAGACGATGCCCCACAGGATCTCGCTCGTCGTGGGCACCAGAAGGCTCGTGACCTGGTCGGTCACGGTCCCCTGCGTCGTGGAATCGGCAGACCCCGTTGTCCCGTTCTTGTTACCGGTGGTGGTTCCGCCCGCCGCGGACGAACCGCCGGACGAATTTGCATCGGCGTTGAAGCTGGTGATGAAGCTCTTGAGGTCGGTGTAATTGGCCGCGAGGTTTTTCACGTCATCCAGCACGCCGTAGGTCCACAGGTCGCCGGTGACATCATTCAGGATCAGGCGGTCGATCTGGCCAGCCTCATTGACGGTGTAGTAGCGGACGTCCGAACTGCTCAGTGTGACCCCCGCTAGGCGGCTGGGACGAACCGTCCCAGCCACACCCTCCGCAGTTGTATCCAGAATCTGTACATCGTCGGCAAGGGCGGCATCGCCCAGGGCCGTGGCGTTCTCGTTGATGGTGCCGCTGGTCGAGCGGCCTCTGACGTGCTCCACATTCTCGCCGTCCGGGCCTACGGTGATCTCCACCAGCCAGCCCGCCGGGAAATTCAGGCTCTTATCCACATTCACGGTGCGGGTGATGCCATCGGTGCAGAGGACGGCCACTTTTTGCAGCACGTCCGCGCCGTTCTCCTCGATGAGGCTGCGGGCGGAGGACTGGACGACGCCGTAGAAGACACTGTCGGCCTCCTCGCCGGTCACGATGCCGGCAGCCTCATTGTTCATGCCCAGCAGCAGGGTCACGACCTGACCCACGCCGCCGCCGTTCAGGGAGGACACCTGCGAGGCCACGGCCGCGGAACCGAGGGTGTAGGTGCTGCCCGCCACGGTAATGGCCGTGGGTGCGCTGGCGCTGGGCGAAACGGCAGTGATGCGGCCTGCTGCTTTGCGGGTGTAGATCCATACAGTCTGCAGACTTTCGCTGTAATAATACACATCGTACTTCGTCAGCTCCGCGGAAGAAGAGACTTTGTCGTTGCGGTAGACGCTCACAGGGGCAAAGGGCAGCTGTGTAATACCGTCCGCGATGAAGGGGCCTTTCAGGCTGCTCAGCATGACGCTGGACGTATCCACCTGACCGTTCGAAACCGTAAAGCCCAGCGAGGTGCCGTAGGCGCTGCCGCTGGCGGCGTTGGCCGTGAGCGCATTGTAGAACAGGATGGCGCACTCCTCATAATTCAGAGCCTCGCCCTGCTGACGCTCCAGCTGATTGCGCAGACCCAGCTCGCTGGCCTTGTTTAGCTGCGCCAGCGGGAAAGAGCCGCTCAGGTCGGTCATTTTATAGCCCAGCAGCTTGAGCGCTGCGGTGCAGGCTTCTTCCAGCGTGACCGTATTATCCGGGCGGAATGTACCATCAGTATAGCCGTTCATCCAGCCCTGCTGCACCGCAATGCGCACATAGGGCGCATACGCCGAGCTGCCGGGCAGGTCCTTGTACAGGGTGCCCACGGCCCCCTGCGAGCCTACGCTCTCCCGGAAGGCGGAATAGGCCACCAGCATCCGGGCAAAGGCCCCGCGGGTGACCACGGCGTTCAGCGCCGCCGTCTGGCTGGAGTCCATGCCGTCCAGCGTGATGGACAGCTGCACGGCAGTGTTGGCATTGCCCGCCGCTGCGGCCGGGAGCGCCAGCATCGACACGGCCATGCTGACCGCGAGAAGGAATGCGAGAAGACGTTTTTTCATCTGGGGAACCTCCTTAATCATACCGCAGGGCTTCAATGGGGTTGAGCCGCGCTGCGCGCTTTGCGGGCAGGTAGCCGAACAGCACGCCAATCCCCACCGAGATGCCAAAGGCCACTGCGATGGAATTGAAGGACGGGCTGACCGTGACATCCACGCCGGATGCGACCATGGGCAGGATGCGGTTGGCCGCCATCGAGACGACATAGCCCAGCACGATGCCGAGGAAACCGCCCAGCGCCGAGGTGGTGGCTGCTTCCACCACGAACTGCGACAGAATGGTGCGTTCCTTGGCACCCAGTGCCTTGCGAATGCCGATCTCGCGGGTGCGCTCAGTCACCGACACCAGCATGATGTTCATGATGCCAATGCCGCCCACCAGCAGCGAAATGCTGGCAATGCCGGTCAGGATCACAATGACCATGTTGATCATGTTGTTCATTTCCTCCAGCCACTCGCTGGCGCTGTAGACATAGTAGGCGTTCTCGCTCTTGAACAGGTTGTACAGGCTTGCCTCCATCACGGCCTTGGCATCGTTGGCCTTGCTCTCGTCGGTCATGATGGCGATGTAGCTCTGAGCCGTGGACGTGTTGGACAGGCGCATCACCGTGGTGTAGGGCAGATAGACGCAGGCGTCATCCGAGCCCTCCTGCAGGCTGGGGTCGCTGACTTTGGCCGCCAGCACGCCCACGATGCGGAACTTGTTGGCACCGATCTTGAGCGTCTGGCCAAGGCCGTTGCCGCCAAAGGCCACACGGTTGAGGTAATCGCCGATGACACACACATGCTTGTTATCCTTCATATCCATGTACTGCAGGCCGCGCCCCTTGGCAATGGTGTAGTTCTTCAGGGTGGTGTAGTCTTCATCCACGCCGTAGATGCTGAGCCAGCGGTAGCTGGTAGTGCCGATCTTCAGCGTGCCGCTGCCGCTGAAATCGATCTGCGGCGAAATGGACTGGATCAGCTCCGGGTTCTTTTCGGCGATGGCATAGACGTCGTCCACCGAGATGGTGCGGGAGCCATAGCCCCAGACGTTGATGTTCAGGGTGTTGGTACCCAGTGCCGAAAAGCTGTCGCGCATGCTTTTGGTCATGCCGTTGCCCAAGCCCACGATGACGATGACTGCCATAACGCCGATGATGATGCCCAACATGGTAAGGAAGGTGCGCAGTTTGTTGCTCCACACGTTCTGGATGGCCTGACGGAAGGTTTCAATAATCATGCTTTCTCCTCCTCATCCGGCGTTTTTTCCGGGGTCTCCGGCAGCAGCGTGGGCTGCACTATGGCTTCCGGTGCATGGGCATCGCCATCGTAGACCACCCGCCCGTCCTCCAGACGGATGATGCGGTCTGCCTGCACCGCAATGGAATTATCGTGGGTGATGAGCACCACGGTGTGGCCCTCATCGTGCATCTGCTGCAGCATTCCCAGCACTTCGCGGCCGGTGTGGCTGTCCAGTGCGCCGGTAGGCTCGTCGGCCAGAATGACCGCCGGGTTCCGCACCAGCGCCCGAGCGATGGAAACACGCTGCTGCTGGCCGCCGGAAAGCTGGTTGGGGCGGTTCCTGAGCTTATCGCCCAGACCCACCTGCTCCAGCACCTCTTTGGCCCGGGCGTGGCGCTCGGCGCGGCCGATGCCCGCATACACCAGCGGCACCTCCACGTTCTCCATCAGGTTGAGCCTTGGCAAAAGGTTGTACTGCTGGAAGATGAAACCCAGCATCTCGTTGCGGACGGATGCCAGCTCATTGCGGCTCATCCTGCCAACGTCTTTTCCGTTCAGGCGGTAGGTTCCGTGGGTGGGCACATCCAGACATCCGATGATGTTCATGCAGGTGGATTTGCCGGAGCCGGACTGGCCCACGATGGCCACGAACTCGCCTTTTTCGATTTTCATGGTGATGTGGTCTGCAGCTTTTACCGTGGTGTCACCCATCTGGTAATACTTGCACACCTCATCAAACTCGATCAGAGCGCTCATCGTTCCTCCTATCAGAATGGCACGATATATCCGCCGTCGTCATAGTAGCTGTCGCTGCTGACGGAGCTGGGGTCGTAGCCGATGGTGTCGCCCTCCTGGATGCCGCTGACGATCTGGGTGTAGTTGTCATCGCTGACGCCGGTCTTGACCGGCACATAGACAAAGCCCTCCGGGGCCTCCATCGCCGTGTCTGCGTTGGCGGCGCTGGGGGAATCCTTTGTGACGAGCACATAGCTTCCGCGCACCACCGCCGCGTTGGGCACGACGAGGGCGTTGTCCGCCTGTGCCACCACGATCTCAGCATTGGCGTTCATGCCCGGGCGCAGGCCATCGGTCTCATCAATGCGCACCTTGACCGGGTAGGTGGTGGTGCCGCCGTTGGAGGTACCCTTCATGGAAACGCGGGTCACGGTGCCCACATAGGTCTTATCCGGCACTGCGTCGGCGGTGATCTGGACCTTCTGGCCCACCGAGATAGAGCTGATCTGCAGCTCATCCACGTTGATGTTCATTTCCAGATAGCTCAGGTCATAGACGATGCAGAGGGTGTCGCCGGCCTTGACGGCATCGCCCACCTTGGCGTCCTTTTCGATGATGGTGCCGCTGATGGGGGCGGTGACGGTGTAGTTGTTCATGGCGTCTTGCAGGTTCTGCATCGAGATCTCCGCGCTGCGCAGGGATTCGGACGCCGACTGGATGGACTCGGTCAGGTCGTCGCCGGACAGGCCGAGGATGATGTCATCCTTCGCCACGTCCGAGCCTTCCTGCACATTGATGGACGTCACCGTGCCGGCCGCCTGCGCCGTCAGAGTGCGCTCAGCCTGATAGGCAAAGGTGGCCGAGCCGATGGAACTGACCCCGTTGATGGAGGCGGTGGCCGCCTGCGCAGTGGTCAGGCCGCCTGCGTTCTTCACCGTGATGGTCACGGTGCGGGTGAGCAGGTTGCCGGTGCTCAGGGCATCGGTGCCGGTCACAGCGGTCACGGTGCCAGTCAGCATTTCAAAGGTGCCGTCCAGCGTCACCTCTGCGCTCTGGCCCACCGAGAAGGTGGCGGCATCTGCTGCCGGGAACTCCAGCCGCAGCACCATTTTGGAGCTGTCACGGATGACCGCCACTTCCTGACCGCTGGTCACTTCGTCACCCTTGGCCACCTTGAGGGCACTCACAACACCTGCCACCTCGGCGCGGACATACTGGCGGTCTGCCGTCTTGTCGTAGCTGCGCTGTGCCTGCTGCATGGCGATCTCGGCCTTTTCAAAGTTGGTGGAAGCGTCCGAGCTGTCGATGGTGTAGAGCACATTGCTCTCCTCCACGATGTCCCCTTCCTCAAAGCTGCTGGTCAACACCTTGCCATCCACCAGGCTCTTGACGGTGTAGGTATTGGCAGGGTTCAGAGTGCCGGTTCCGCTGAGGGTGTTGGACACATCCCGGCGCTCCGGGGCGGCCTCCGTGTAGCTGGCATCCACACTCGCAGGCTTGGCCTGCTGGGGCCGGAGCAGGAACACGCCGCCTGCCACTGCCACGCAGAGCACCGGCACCAGCCACTTCCAGTTCTTTTTCAGGAACGGGACCGGGCCCTTCCCTGCGGCAGCCGCTTCGGGCGTCTGCGCTTCCGGGGTGTCCTTCTTCTTTTTCCAGTTCATGTTGCTATGCTCCTCCTATATGTCCGGGCAGACCACCCGGCAGGTTGCAGACTTGTATAAGTGTAGTGTATCGCATTTTCCCAGCTTGCACAAGCGTCCAAATTTCATTTCCCCACATTTTTAACAAAAAGGGAAGTTTTTGTGGAGTTTTGGCCCCTGAAAATGCAAAAACGGTCTCCCGGAGTGTTCCGGGAGACCGCTGAAACGCTTATTTCAAAAACGAACTTAGGCGTTAGCCTGAGCTGCAGCAACAGCGCATGCGACGGTAGCGCCGACCATGGGGTTGTTGCCCATGCCGATCAGGCCCATCATCTCAACGTGTGCAGGCACAGAAGAAGAACCTGCAAACTGAGCATCGCCGTGCACACGGCCCAGAGAGTCGGTCAGGCCGTAGCTTGCGGGGCCTGCAGCCACGTTATCGGGATGCAGGGTACGGCCCGTGCCGCCGCCGGAAGCGACAGAGAAGTACTTCTTGCCGTTCTCGATGGCCCACTTCTTGTAGGTGCCGGCAACCAGATGCTGGAAGCGGACGGGGTTGGTGGAGTTGCCGGTGATGGAGCACTGAACGTCCTCCTTCTTCATGATGGCAACGCCTTCCATAACGTCGTTTGCACCGTAGCACTTGACGGCAGCACGCTCGCCCTCAGAGAAGGGGATTTCCTTGACGACGGTCAGGGTCTGAGTGGGGATGTCGTACTCAGTCTGAACATAGGTGAAGCCGTTGATACGAGAAATGATGTAAGCTGCATCCTTGCCCAGGCCGTTCAGGATGACGCGCAGGGGGGTCTTGCGGACCTTGTTTGCAGTGCGGGCGATGCCGATAGCACCCTCAGCAGCAGCAAAGGACTCGTGGCCTGCCAGGAAAGCGAAGCAGGTGGTGTCCTCGCTCAGCAGACGAGCGCCCAGATTGCCGTGACCCAGACCGACCTGACGCTGCTCAGCGACAGAGCCGGGGATGGTGAAGGCTTCCAGACCTTCGCCGATGGCAGCAGCGCACTCGGCAGCATCGGTCAGGCCGCGCTTGACGGCGATAGCGGTGCCCAGGGTGTATGCCCAGACAGCGTTATCAAAGCAGATGGGCTGAACGCCGCGCACGATCTTGTCGCAGTCGATGCCCTTAGCGAGGAGCATCTCGTTGCAAGCGTCCAGAGACTCCAGACCGTTAGCCTTCAGGCATGCCTCGATTTTCGGCATGCGGCGATCCATAGATTCAAAAGTTGCCATGAGTTGTTCCTCCTCTCTTATTCCTCACGCGGGTCAATGTACTTCACAGCACCCTGCTCCTTGCTGAAGCGGCCGTAAGTACCCACGTTCTTCTCATAAGCCTCGTTGGGGGTCTTGCCGTGACGGATATCCTCCATCATCTTGCCCAGCTTGACGAACTGATAGCCGATGACCTCATCGTTGGCATCCACAGCCAGCTTGTTGATGTAGCCCTCGGTCAGCTCCAGATAACGGACGCCCTTTGCCTTGGTGGAGAAGATGGTGCCGGTCATGGAGCGCAGGCCCTTGCCCAGGTCGTCCAGACCTGCGCCGATGGGCAGACCGTCCTCAGAGAAAGCGGTCTGGCTGCGGCCGTAGACGATCTGCAGGAACAGCTCGCGCATAGCAACGTTGATGGCGTCGCACACCAGGTCGGTGTTCAGAGCTTCCAGAATGGTCTTGCCGGGCAGGATCTCGCCTGCCATAGCAGCAGAGTGGGTCATACCGGAGCAGCCGATGGTCTCCACCAGAGCCTCCTCGATGACACCGTTCTTGATGTTCAGGGACAGCTTGCAGGTACCCTGCTGAGGTGCGCACCAGCCCACACCGTGGGTGTAGCCGCTGATGTCCTTGATCTCATAGGCCTTGACCCATGCGCCCTCTTCGGGGATGGGAGCCGGACCATGCTTAGGACCTTTGGTGATCGGGCACATATTCTGTACTTGCTGCGAATAGGTCATAATCATACTCTCCTTTTGACAAATTGATGCCACGCAGCAGGGGGGCTCCCCTGCCGTTTGCATTCGACCGGGCCCGCCGCTCTCATCGGTACGCCCAGTACTACCACGCATAGCTTCATTATAGAGGACATTTTCGCAATTTTCAAGACGTTTCCGACAATTTTTCTACAAAGTTTTTGACTGTTATTTGTAACTAACTGCCACATTTTATGCTTTTCCCGTTTCGTTTGATATTTTTTTGTCAGGTCTGCCAAAAGGTTCAGTTTTTCTTTGGTGGTTTTTGCCGTTGGACTGGCTGCAAGGCCCAGATGGCTGCAAAACCTGCCGCCGCCCCGCCGATGGCCAGCCCGTGCCGCCCGGCTTCCAACCCCCAGAGATTTGCTGCAAACGGAAAGGCCAGACTGCCCACGCTCTGCCCCAGTGCCAGAAAACCGTAGTTCACCCCTGCGTGCGGCAGGCCGAACAGATCGGTGGAAAGGGCGGGCAGCACCGCCGCCAGCGCCGAGTAACAGAAGGTCAGGCTGGCATACACTGCCGCCACGGCCCACCCCTGCGCAAACAGAAACACGCCGGACAGCACGAACGACGCCGCGAACAGCAGCAGATCGGTGGGCCTGCGGCCAATTTTATCGCTGAGCATGGGCATCAGCAGGCGGCCCGCCGCACTGCCCACGCTGCCCAGCACCACACTCCACAATGCAGCGTTCTCGTCCAGCCCCCGCTCCACGCCCAGCTTCAGGATGATGGGGCTGAACAGAAGCACCGCCGGGGTGGAGCAGCAGACCGCCCCCGCGCAGAGCCAGTATTGCTTCGTGCCCAGCATCTGCAAGGGGGCCAGGTCGAGCGGCGGGGTGTTCCTGCCCCGGCCCTGTTCGTCCGGCCGCTGCTTTTCGGGTGGCGGGTCGATGAGCAGCAGACTGCCCGCCAGACAGACCGGAAGGGTCAATGCCCCCAGTGCCCAGAACGCGCCCCGGATGCCCTGCACGATTCCAAAGCCGCTGACCGCCGTGCGCACGAACACGGTGAGGAACGCACCGGAAAGGCCCACCGCCCCGCCGATCACGCCGGTGGCAAGGCCCTTGCGCCCGGCATACCACTTCTGTGCGCAGGACTGGATGGATGGGTACAGAAACGCCGTGCCCAGCCCCGCCGGGATGCTGAACGTCCCAAAGAAAAAGCCGCCCTTCTCCCCCGGCAGCAGCGCCGCCGCAAAGAAACCGCCGCAGAGCAGGGCCGTGCCCCAGAGCGCAGCACACCGGGGGCCTCGGCTGTCCTGCAGAAAGCCGCCGAGGACGCACCCCACGCCGAACGCCGCAATGAGGATGCCGAAGGCATAGCCTGCCCCCTGCTCGCTCAGGCCGTACTCGTCCATGACCGGCTGCTGGAATACGCCCCACGCCGCCGGGATGCCCGTGAGCACCTGAATGGCTGCGCCCGCCGCAAGGATGGTCCATGGATGTTTTGCAGAAAACTGCTGCATTTTTGCATCACCTCTGCCCTTAGTCTGCCCTTTTTGATTGACAAACGAGCAGATTCTTTTATAATTGGAGGTACTATGAAAAGAATAACCCTCTCAGGCGCTTACGCGCCAGCTCTCCCAAAGGGAGAGCCTCTGGCGGGCCGTTTCTGGCCCTGCTGGCTGCTCAGGCCCATCCTTCCGAAAAGCCGTGGGCCTTGCGGCAAAGGGCAGGCAGATGCTGCCCATGAGGACAAGGCTCAGCCGCGTAAGAGCCGAAGGCGACAACGTGCAGACCTGCCCGACATGCCAATGGCTCCCCCTTTGGGGGGAGCTGGCACGCGAAGCGTGACTGAGAGGGTATAGAGAGAGGATCATCCATGAAAACACAGGCATTGAAGGGCATGCGCGACCTGCTGCCCGCTGAGCAGACCCTGCGCGATTACATTCAGGGCAAAATTCTGGAGACCTACCGTGCGTCCGGCTTCGAGCGCATTTCCACCCCCATGCTGGAGGATATGGAGAATCTGGACAAATCCGACGGCGGCGACAACCTGAACCTGATCTTCAAGGTGCTCAAGCGCGGCGATAAGCTCACCGCTGCCCTGAACACCGGCGATCCCAAGCAGCTTTCCGATATGGGCCTGCGCTATGACCTGACCCTGCCGCTGAGCCGCTACTATGCCGCCAACAAGGATAAACTGCCCAGTCCCTTCAAGGTGATCCAGACCGACCGTGTGTTCCGCGCCGAGCGCCCGCAGAAGGGCCGTCTGCGCGAGTTCGTACAGTGCGATATCGACATTCTGGGCGATTCTTCCCCCAATGCCGAGGTGGAGCTGATCGACGTGACCACCCGCGCTCTGCTGAACATCGGCTTCACCGGCTTCACCGTCAACATCAATGACCGCCGCATCCTGCGCGGGATGCTGGAGAGCATGGGTTTTTCCGCTGATACGCTGGATTCCGTCTGCATCACCTTTGATAAGATGGACAAGATCGGCGCCGATGGTGTGAAGGCTGAGCTGACCGAAAAGCAGCTGCCGGAAAATGCCATCAACGCACTGGCCGACTTCATTGCCGCAGGCGAAGTCACGCTGGATGCCGTGGCTGCCCGCTGCGCAGACCCCGCCATTGCCGACGACCTCAAGTATGTCCTTGCTACCGCCAACGCCATGGCTGCAGGCCGCTATCAGGTAGCCTACTGCCCCAGTCTGGTGCGCGGTCAGGGCTACTACACTGGCATGGTGTTTGAGATCACCTGCCCGCAGTTCAGCGGTGCCGTGGCCGGCGGCGGCCGCTACGACAACATGGTGGGCAAGTTCCTGGGCACTCAGGTGCCCGCCGTGGGCTTCTCCATCGGCTTCGAGCGGGTGTGTGGCATCCTGCTGGAGCAGGGCTACCAGATCCCCGGCGCAAAGCAGAAGATCGCCCTGCTGTACGGCAAGGAGGCAGATTTCCCCGCCGTCCTCGCCAAAGCCGCCGCTCTGCGCGACAACTACGAAGTCACCATCCTGCCCCAGGGCAAGAAGCTGGGCAAACAGTTGGGCCAGCTGGAAGCTTCCGGTTTTTCCGGTGCCGCCTTTATGGATAAGGATGACGTAAAGATCTTCGCACAGCAGTAACTTTTCCTGCGACACAGAAAGCCCCCGCCGTTCGTCGGCGGGGGCTTTCATGTTATCGGGCAGCGGTCAGCCCATCGTGAACTGTGCGGCGCAGAAGGCGGCATAGATGCAGATCATGAAGAGACTTTTTTCGCATTGGGATAGATGCGCTCCATCCGGGCATTGTCAAAGTGCGCATCCAGAACCACATCGACGGGGTTCGCCGCCTCCACGCCGCTGGTGCGGGCATCGTACCGGGCCAGCGCCAGCGCTGACACCAGCATGTTCACTGCCATAAAGACGGCCAGCGCCGCCGTCATCCAGGGGCGGATGCGGGATTTCAGCTTTCCCATGCACTTTGCCACCAGCGGATAGCCGTAGCGCATCCACATCACCGCCGCAATGCCCCAGAAAAAGCAGTACAGCAGGTTGATGCGCCCGCCCAGATTGAACTTGAACTTGCTGTAGTCCCAGAACACGGTGCCGAACAGCAGCTCGGTGACGGCGCTGCACACATACTCATACGCACCGCCGAGGATGACGCCGAACCAGAAGATGCGGCTCTCACTCTGGTGCTCGCTGCCCCGCAGAAGGACGGCGGCCAGCACCAGCGCCAGACCCCACACCACGCTGAACGGCCCCCAGACCAGACTGGAGCGGCTCATCCAGACACCAGCCGTGATGCGGCAGAACAGGGTTTCCACCACATCACCGAGGAAGGCCCCCACCACGAACAGCCAGACCAGGTCGGATACACTCATCGCCTTTTCGGCGCTGGTGGTCGGCTCCGGGCGGGCCGCTGCGGGGTAGGCCCGCTGGATGCGGCGCTCGACGCGGGCGGCGATCTTCTGCTGCAGCCGGTCGGTGCCCTTGCCCAGCTCCTGCCCCAGCTGTTCCAGCCGGGGGTGTCTGGCGGCATACTGCCCCACGACCACCACCGCACCGATCTGGTCCAGCACGGCGACCGTCATGCTGACCCATACCGCGATGTGGAGCAGCAGCGGCGGCAGCCAGGCACAGAACCGCAGCAGCAGGTCATTGCCCCAGCGGACTGCTACTGCGCCCAGCACGCCCCACAGGGCAGAATATTGCAGGCAGACGTAGCCGTCCAGGTTGAATTTTTTATCGGAGTAATCCCACCAGCGGCGGTGGTGCACCCGTTCCAGCAGCTTCGCCGTGATCCACTCGACCACGGTCGCGATCAGAAAACTGCCCGCGAACAGCGCGAACCAGTTGTTGCGCAGGTCGGCCAGACCCACGGCCAGCAGAACGCCCGCCGTGCCGTAGACGAAGCAGAACGGGCCGGAAGCCACACCGCGGTTGGTGAACCGGCGGCCTTTGGCGGTGGCTACGACCGTCTCCCCCACCCAGCCCAAAAACGAGTAGACCAGATAGATGACGCTGAGGGTATATAAATTCAATTCCATCGGCTGCTGCCCTCCTGAAACAAAGTATACTCTGATTGTACCCGGTTTCGGGGCGCTTGACAAGCCCAAACCGCAAAAATGCCACCTCCGGCACTGCGGCCGAAGATGGCATGTTCAGGTTTTGGATGTTACTGCAGGCCGGACCGGAGCGGGTTACAGCTGGCTCTTATACAGCTCCACGATCTCCTCCACGCTGGTGTCGCGGGGATTGCCGGGACGGCAGGCATCCGCAAATGCGGACTCGGCGAGGAACTGGATATCCTCTTCCTTCAGGATGCCGTGCAGATTTGTGGGGATGCCCACGTCTGCGCTCAGCTGCTTGACGGCGGCGATGGTTGCGTCAGCGGCTTCCACATCGTTCATCTCGTCGATGCCCACAACGCCCATGGCCTTGCCCACGGCGCGGTAGCGCTCACCGGCAACGCTCTTGTTGTACTCCAAACCCACCGGCAGCAGGATGGCGCAGGCCACACCGTGCGGGGTGTCGTACAGAGCGGACAGACCATGTGCCATGGAGTGGACGATGCCCAGACCCACATTGGAGAAGCCCATGCCGGCGATGTACTGGCCCAGAGCCATGCCCTCGCGGCCTTCCGGGGTGTTCTGCACTGCGCCGCGCAGGCTCTGGCTGATGAGCTTGATGGCTTCCAGATGGAACATATCGGAGATGACGCAGTGGCCCTTGGTGATGTAGCCCTCGATGGCGTGGGTCAGAGCGTCCATGCCGGTGGCAGCGGTCAGGCCCTTGGGCATGGAGGACATCATATCGGGATCGACCACGGCGATCTCGGGGATATCGTTGGTATCCACGCAGACGAACTTGCGCTTCTTCTCCACATCGGTGATGACGTAGTTGATGGTGACCTCGGCAGCAGTGCCGGCGGTGGTGGGAACAGCGATGGTGAACACAGCGTGCTTCTTGGTGGGAGCAACGCCTTCCAGAGAGCGGACATCCGCAAACTCGGGGTTATTGATGATGATGCCGATGGCCTTTGCGGTATCCATGGAGGAGCCGCCGCCGATGGTCACGATGCAGTCAGCTTCAGCAGCCTTGAAAGCGGCCACGCCGTCCTGCACGTTGGCGATGGTGGGGTTGGGCTTGATCTCGCTGTAAACAGCATAGGCAAAGTTTGCAGCATCCAGCAGATCGGTGACCTTCTTGGTGACGCCGAACTTGATCAGGTCGGGGTCGGAGCAGACGAATGCCTTCTTGTAGCCGCGGGCGGTCAGTTCGGGAACGATGTTCTCAATGGCACCGTGGCCATGGTAGGAGATGGTATTCAGAACGATGCGGTCAGCCATAATTACGATCCTCCAAATCATTGTACCCGTTTTCAGCCGGGTCTCTCTGCCTTTTACTTTACCATATTGTTAAAAACTATGCAATGTCAAATTCTTATGATTTTTATGAATTTTTTATACATAGTACACTGTTTCTGGACAAATATGCTGTTTTTGTGCAAAAAAACACCCTCTCAGTCAAACCCTGTGGGTTTGACAGCTCCCCGATGGGGGAGCCCTTGGCAGGCCGGACAGGCTCTGCTGGATGCTGAAAGCAGTTTGAATTGGAAACAAAAGTGCTCCGTCGTCAAGACCAACGGCATCAATACAATGGCTCTGACAAAAGAGCGTTTGTACGGATGCTGTAAATCGAAACAGCGGAGCACTCTATTTTATGGTTTCAAGAAATGTTGCTCATCCAGCACGACCAAAACCGGCTCGCCAGTGGCTCGCCCTCTGGGAGAGCTGGCGCGGAGCGCCTGAGAGGATAAGTCTTACCACAGCCGGATGACCTTGATCACACTTTCAGCCTTATCGCGGGCCAGCTCCAGATGGTGCTGCAGGGAATCTGCAGCACTGTCCCAGTTGTCGGCCAGAGCGGCATCCAGAATTTCCAGATGTTCGTCACAGGTCTGCTCCTGATTGATCATGCTCACCTTGCCGGTCATGATGCGGAAGCGGGTGTTCAGACCGGTGATGCGGTCATACGCCGAACGCAGGTACTTGTTGGGCAAAGTGCTCATGAGCAGTTCGTGGAACTCATCGTCCGACTCGCAGAAGTCGGTGATGCTGTCCGGGTGATGCATCAGTTCCTTATAGTCTTCCAGTGCCTGCCGGGGGATCAGGTTGCCGTAATTGCGCAGCGCATACGGCTCCACCAGCAGGCGCATCTCGAACATGCTGTGCACGTCCTCCTCGGTGATGCCGGAAACCATCAGGCCCTTCTTGGGCAGAATGGTGATCAGGCCTTCCTGCTCCAAGCGGCCAAGAGCATCCCGCATGGGGGTGCGGCTGATGTTGCCCATCTCGGCACAAAGCTTCTGCTCGTTCAAAAACTCGTTGGGCCGGTACTCGCAGTTCAGGATCTTGGTCTTAAGGTACTGGTATGCCTGCAGCTTCAAGCTCTGCTTTGCCTGCTGTTCCATCTCTTTCATCTTTCCAATCTCCTAACCGAACAGATCATTTCATTCCGATGTTCCGATGTTCGTCTCAAACAACGCAAAGCCGCCCAAAAGGCAGCTTGTATCCCTGAAATAATCCAACTCATCTCATACGAATATTATCACACAACTTGTCAATCTTTACAAGAGTTTTTCCAAAAGATTGGGAGCTTTTCCGTTTTGCACAGATATTCTGCCGTATTTTCTCGCATTATTCACAAAGTTTTTTGTGCTTGTCACCAACTCTCCCATCTTGTTTTGCATCGAAGGATAAATTGTGATACACTTGATGCGGAAAGGAAGGCGGATATCATGGCAGGTCGCGGCGGATACAACACCAAAACCCGGCAGCTCATCCTGGATTATCTCATCAACAACCGGCAGCACGCGGTGAGTGCTTCCAACATTCTGGAGCATCTGGAAGAGCAGGGCGCAAGCCCCAACCCCACCACGGTGTACCGCTATCTGGACAAGCTGGCCGGGGAGCAGCGCATCATGAAATACGTTGCCGACAAGGGCGAAAAAGCTGTGTTCCAGTACGTGGACGAGGGCCGCCACTGCCGGGAGCATCTGCACCTCAAATGCGTACAGTGCGGGCGCATCTATCATCTGGACTGCCACTTCATGGACGAGGTGCGCGCCCACCTGATGGCAGAGCATGGCTTTACCCTGCAGTGCGAGGGCAGCGTTCTGTATGGTTTGTGCCGCCACTGCGCCCAAAAAGAGGAACAGTCTGACTCTGATGGTCAAACCGCACAAAAATGCGCCTGCTGTGTTGACACGGACAAAAAGCCGTGATACAATGCATGCAAGAAAAAGCGTTGACCGGGAAAAGTAAGGTTTCAATGTCCTCTTTCAGAGAGTGCGGGTAGGTGGAAGCCGCGCAGAGAGCGAAACCCGAACGAACACCCGCAAGCTTCCCCCTGAACCTGTTTGTGCAGCAGTAGGGGCCGACGTGCGCCGCTCGTTATCGCGGCAGTGCTTTCAACGGGGAGAGCGCACAAAAGTGACTGGCATGGTTTTATGCCGGTAATTTAGGTGGCACCACGGATACGGCAGCATATTCGTCCTAGCGATTGGGATGAATGAGCTGCCGTATTTTTTATTTAAAAAGAGGGGTAAGAAATATGTGTTGTGTTATGGGCTATACCGGGCACGATCTGAGTGCCGCCAAATTCAAGGAATACCTGCTGCGCACGGTCATGCGCGGCCCGGACGACCAACGTGTGGTGGAAGGGCCTTTTGGTCTGATGGGCTTTGGCCGCCTTGCCATCATGGGCCTGACGCCGGAAGGCATGCAGCCCTTCTACCGCGGTGCCGACTGTGTGGTGTGCAACGGCGAGCTGTACGGCTTCCGCTTTGAGAAAGAGATCCTCAAGCGCCGCGGCTACAAGTTCCAGTCCGACTGCGACTGTGAGATCCTGCTGCCGCTGTACTATGAGTACGGTCTGGATATGTTCCGCCACATGGACTCCGAGTTCGCGCTTATCATGTACGATTCCCGCAAGGACCGGCTCATCGCCGCCCGCGACCCCATCGGCATCCGTCCGCTGTTCTACGGCTACTCCAAGTCCAGCCACCAGATCGCATTCGCCTCCGAGATGCAGAACCTCATTGGCTGGTGCGACGACATCCGGCCCTTCCCCATTGGCAGCTACTACTGCGATGGCCGCTTCGTCCGCTATGAGGACATTGCCGATGTGCCCGCCCCCATGCAGGACGACATGGACACCGTGCTGCGGAACATCCGCGAAAAGCTGATCGCCGGCGTAGAGAAGCGTCTGGACGCAGATGCCCCTGTGGGCTTCCTGCTCTCCGGCGGTCTGGATTCCTCGCTGGTGTGCTCCATTGCCGCCAAGAAGCTTGGCAAGCCCATCCGCACCTTTGCCATTGGCATGGACACCGATGCCATTGATCTGAAATATGCGCGCCAGACCGCAGAATATCTGGGCAGCGAGCACCACGAGATCATCATCAACCGGGATATGGTCATCAACAGTCTGGAAGAGGTCATCCGCCTGCTGGGCACCTGGGACATCACCACCATCCGCGCCAGCATGGGCATGTACCTGCTGTGCAAGGCCATCCACGAGCAGACCGATGTCCGGGTGCTGCTGACCGGCGAGATTTCCGATGAGCTGTTCGGCTACAAGTACACCGACTACGCCCCCACCGCCGATGCCTTCCAGCAGGAGAGCCAGAAGCGCATCCGTGAGCTGTACATGTACGATGTGCTGCGCGCCGACCGCTGCATCTCCTCCAACAGCATCGAGGCCCGCGTGCCCTTTGGTGATCTGGATTTTGTGCGTTACGTCATGGCCATTGACCCGGAAAAGAAGCTGAACAGCTACGGCAAGGGCAAGTACCTGCTGCGCAAGGCCTTTGAGGGCGATTGGCTGCCGCCGGAGATCCTGTGGCGCGAAAAGGCCGCCTTCTCGGATGCTGTAGGCCACAGCATGGTGGACGATATCAAAGAGTATGCCGAAAGTCTTTACACCGACGAGGAGTTCCAGCTGCGCCGGGCAAACTATTCGGCCCACTGCATGCCGTTCACCAAGGAAAGCCTGTTTTACCGCGAAATTTTCGAGAAGTACTACCACGACCAGAGCCGCACCATCGTGGGCTTCTGGATGCCCAACAAGGCATGGCCGAACTGCAACGTCAACGACCCCTCGGCCCGCGTGCTGGCAAACTACGGCGCATCGGGGGTGTAACTCTCCCACAGATACAAAGAGCTTCCGGCACCGTTTGGGATGCCGGAAGCTCTTTGTGCATCTTACCATTTTTTCCTTATGCCGTTTTTGAACACATTGCGATCGAATGCCTTGAACGGCTTCCAATCTTGAATCACTCCATTCAGCCTTTCAAACAGCATTGCACTCGGTTCATCGGGATATCTGAAACCAAGCCGATAAGGGTATTGCATCAAAACAATACTTCCTTGTTCTGCATTCGGCGATGCCGTTCCGTCCAGAACGATTTCTCCGACCGCTTTTTGTTCATCATAGGAGCATTGTGTATACAGTTCACAGACCCATACAAAATGTGGCAGTGGAAGATGCGCATAAACATCCCGCATTCCTAAATGTTCTGTTGCCTCCACACGTTGTTTCCTATAAGTTGCTGCCGAAGTAAGAAACAGACGAATAATCAATGGATTCTCATCCATTTTTCCCAGCGTTTCATATCCTCTATCTGCCCCGTCAATCTTATGGGGATCAATCTGTTGATAAAGTGTAGCGACATTCAGCTCTGCGCTTGCCAAAAACGTCAGGCACAATGATTCCGCCTGTTCCGCATCAATGACCATTCTCGTATGAAGTGGGACAGCAAATCCATAGATGACCTGCTCTCCCATACAGTAAACACTCTTTTTCCGCTTTCCTTTGTCATTCGGAATCATCTTCGGAACAATTTCAACTGGTTGATACGGAACACAGTTATCATCCATGATCACATACTCGGTATACGCATCCGCTGCATCACAGAAATGGAGAACGCTTTTACTCTGATCCTCTTCTGTAATCAAAGAGTACCTCCGAATAATGCTCCCTACCACATCCATTGCCGTCTTTCTGTTTTCTCGGCCAATGCAAATTACCGAATGATATACTCCTGTCCAGGGATTTTTCAGTTCCACTGCTACTGGAATACCTGACTCCACATATCTGCTAAGACATCGCCGGATATCCCATGTTGCACGCTTTTGCTTAGACATATACAGTTTCGGCTCAAATCCCTGATCCGAAAGCACTTTTGACAGCATCTCATAATTCAGGCCTCTAGACGGAAGGCTTCTTTCAAAGCTATGCCGTGAAACGATTTTTTGAATTTCACTTGGACAGAGATATCGATAATCGGTATATTGTGCACTGAAATAATCAAAAAGGTTGACCAGCGTCACCTCTGCACAGGTAACTGTTTCGCCATCCTGCATCATATAGGGAAATGCTTCTACGGTCAGCGAAATTCCAAGTGGCGAAATCCGGTATGTTGAAGTTCTGATGTAGTAATCTTTTCCTTTCTGGCATAAGATGTATCGCGGAGAGATCAACGACCTTCCAATCGCCCCCACTTGTAAAGGGCGAAGGACACAGCTACCAATAAAACATCTCTGGAGAGCATCTGAGTGATAGTTTTCAATTTCTGACATCACATCTCCATCAAAGATAATAATACGCATCGTAAAGCGTTCATAGTCTGAATGTTTTCGTGCATAATACATGTAGTAGCTATCCCGATACTCACGATCCACATAGTAAAGCTCCGTCATAACGGTTCTTTCATGTTCGTCCCATTTTTTCAGTTCAAAGTTATCCGGTCCTTCTCTTACGATATGATATCCAAGAAGATTTGCAAGGATTTGCTGCTCAACCGTATCTTGAATCTCAAATCTCCCATAGCTTGCCGTTTTCTCATCTGGTTCCTCAATCAGATACCAGTCGCGTAGACAATACTGCATCAATTCAGCCGCATCCATCTCGTTTTTGACAACCTTAACATAATCCAATAAAGAGGATTGATCCATGATATCTTCATCCCCTTTCAAAATACGATTTGATAAATAACCTGTTTTACTCCGTCATTGCCAATTGTTTCTGCTCTTTTCTTAATTAGTTTCTTTTCTTCAAACAATTTAAAATCTTTTTCAAGTCCTTTGCCCGCATCTGGATTTTCAGGTATTTCATCCTGCATCCACTTCTGGATATCCTCCAGCGTAAATTGAACATCATAAATAGAGCTTTGGATTCCCTTCGCTACTTGGCATCCAGTATAATCCATCAGCGCAACAAATGAATCTCTTTGGATTAGCTCCTTACCAAGCCATGTTGTATGTTGCTGCATTACATCAAAAACAGCTCCCAAAACTTCTGCTATCACAGTAGCCTTTTTCACATTCTCTAACGACAAACTGCCTGTCACAATTTGAATTGCTGAATACTTGATCAACTTTTGAACACACTTTTTCACAATATCTGGCAAAATTCCCGTTATCTGAATTGTCAAAGGAACCCCACGAATCACTGCAGAAGCTTTTTCCTGATCCAAACTCCCTATAAAATTTCTTACTGCAACCTCATCTACTACTTCTTCATCTTGGTTATAAAGCAGACTCATCACAATCAGTTCTGCTTCTGCTTTTGTCACACTAAAAATCGACTGGACATTCTCTACAACTTGACTGGGCGTTCCGGTAACTTCATAGTTCATCATTTGTAAACGTCTCCTTTCGTTGAAAACCTTTATCCCCTATTTTTTACCAAATTTTCTTGATGTATAGTAGATTTTTATCTTGACAATTCATAGTTCATTCTGTATACTATATCTATGTTTTATCAATTCATTATTTTGAAAGGGTGTTAATTAGTCATGCGATATGCAACACTGTCCGGCAAAAGATCCGTTCCTTCGTTAAAAACGGCATTGCCTCGACAAAACATTACTATCACTTCTGCATCTCTGTCTGCAATGGCTAAGTCCACCGCTTCTTACTTGGACCGCATTGCTCAGGAGCAGGAATATAGCAAACAGCAGGCTCGTTCTGGTGTTCTATCTCGTTAAACTTATAATAAGTCTTTATCTTAACTTCTAATACGTTCAATCGTATTAGGAGTTTTTTTGTGCTATTGAAGCCGTCTCACCTTTTACATCATCACCTTCTGCGCCGCCCTGGCGATCTCTGCCAGAAGATCCACGAGGTGTCTCTCGTCCATCCGGCTGCTGTTGTTGGTAAAGGCATAGAAACAGCCCTGCACACAGAACGACAGCAGGATGCCACGCTTGGGGTCGTTGGCGAAGGTGGGGTCCTGCGCGGTCAGGCGCTCCCGCAGGCCCTTTTCGATGCGGTTGGCAAAGATGCCCTGACGGGAATCGGCGAAGAGGATGTTCACCGCCGTTTTGTTCTGGACAAAGGCCCGGAACAGCTCGCGGGTCAGCGCCTCCGTCCGGACCGGGTGCAGCTCCACCGCCGAGACACTGGCCAGAATGTCGGCAATGAGCTTGTCCTCCAACCGGCTGGACAGTGCATAGATATCCTCATAATGGGCATAGAACGTCGATTTGTTCACGCAGGCCAGTGCGCACAGGTCTTTGATCTTGATCTTTTCCAGCGGCATTTTGCTGCGCAGTTCCAGAAACGCTTTTTCGATGGCGCGGTCGGTCTTTTCGATGCGGATGTCCAAAAATAATCCACCTCTTTCGGTATTTTGTCGGATACCCAACCCTTTTCGGATTTTGTTGATAGACAGAATCTGCGGGTTTTGTTACTCTTTTTTATACAGGACACCCGCGTTTTCCAACGCTGCTTCAATGCGGTGGAACGTTTTCTCGTCCGGGCAGCGGAGGGTATGCAGATGCACCCCGCCGGTCATCCGGCTGAGCAGGCATTCGGGGGTATCCGCCGCCTGCTGGATGAAGTTGTCCACATCGTAGCGGCTGGCAAGGTTCAGGTTGCCGCGCAGCTCGCCATACAGGCTGTTCTCCACGGCCACATCCACCACGATGCCGCCCTGATCCACCACGGTGTACAGCTCGGTGCGCATCTCGTCCTCGGTGCTGTGCACGCAGGCCAGGATGCCGGTGTAGCCGCCGGGGGCCGGGTGGAACTGATATCCCCGCGGCGTGGCTTCGATGGCCGCACCGCCTGCCCGCAGCAGAGCCACATCCCCCACCACGATCTGGCGCGAGACCCCCAGCTCCGCCGCCATCACACTGGCGCTGACCGGTGCGTCGGCGTTGCTCAGCCGCTCCAATATCACTTCTCTGCGCTGTACAGCATTCATCCGAATGCCCCCCTGTTTTCTGATTTTACCTTATAATAACAGACCCCGCAGGAATGTGCAAGTTTATTTCAGGCGGAGGAGCGTAGCATAATTGGAGGGCAGCTGTACTTTCATGCGGCCCCACTCGATCTCCGTCAGGATCGGTTGGCTGCCCACGCAGTCGGCCAGCAGGTCTTCAGCACCGGTGGCCTCCACCGGCAGCTGGAACTCCAGCTGTGCGGGACTGTCGCCGTTGTTCAGCACCACGACGCAGGCCTTTCCATCCAGCACCCGGGCAAAGGCATAGCACTGGGTGGTGAGCTGCAGCTCTTTCACCTCGCCGCAGGTCAGCTCCGGGCACGCGGCCTTCAGTCGGCCCAGCGCTGCGTATACGCTGGTGACCGGGTTGGTGGTCAGCGCATCCTTGAAGTCATCCAATTCCAGGCAGGGGCGCAGCGGCCAGTCGCTTCCCCACTCTTTTTTGCCTTCAATGCCAAATTCTGAGCCATAATAGATGGACGGAATGCCCCAAAGCGTATATACTAGAATTGCAATGTGGCGGATGTGCTCCCGGTTGCGCAGCTTGTTTGGCAGGCGCTCCACATCGTGGTTGTCCGAGAACAGATACAGCCGGGTATCATGGCACAGCCCCTGCAGACGGCGCATGGTGTGGGCGATCTCGAAATAGTTGTGGTCGTTGTGGCCGCTCCACAGGCCCTTGTGCAGCTCATAGTTGGTCACCGAGTGCAGCATCTCCGGGTTTGCCCAGCGGCTGTAATCGCCGTGGATCACCTCGCCCATGAGCCAGAACTCTGGCTTTACCTCGTTGGCAAGGCGGCGCAGACCGCGCATAAAGTCAAAGTCCAGCACATCGGCTGCGTCCAGACGGATGCCGTCAATGTCAAATTCATCCACCCAGAAGCGGATGGTATCGTAGTGGTAGTTCTGCACCTCCGGGTTGCGCTGGTTCAGCTTGACCAGCAGATTGAAGCCGCCCCAGTTTCCGTAGGAAAAGCCGTCGTTGTACTCGTTGTTGCCCCAGAAATTCACATCGCAGAACCAGTCCTTATAGCGGGCGTTCTCGCGGTTTGCCTTCAGGTCCTGAAACGCAAAGAAATCGCGCCCCACATGGTTGAACACGCCGTCCACGATCACCTTCTGGCCCCGGGCATGGCACCGGGCCACAAAGTCCTTGAACTCTGCGTTCGTGCCAAGGCGGCGGTCTACCAGCCGGTAATCGATGGTGTCGTAGCCATGGGAACCGCTCTCGAACAGCGGGCCGATATAAATGGCCGTGCAGCCAAGGTCCTCATAAGCGTGTTCGGCCCAGGCGTTCAGTTTTGCAAAGGCACCGGGTGTGGGCTGGCCGTCGTTCTCATGTGCGCAGCCGCACAGCCCCAGAGGATAGATGTGATAAAATACCGCGTTGTCATACCAAGCCATCGTTACAGTCTCTCCCATTCTAGCAGTTTTTCCTGCGCCCGCCGCATACGGGCGACAGAGATAGTATAGCATAGTTCCGGACCAAAGTGTGGAACTTTGCTAATTTTCATACAAAGTCTCCTGCAAAATCAGCAGGTTTGACGATTTCGATTTGGTTTTCTTAGTAACAATGACAAAAAGGAAAGGTGCCTCGCCCTCTCCGGCCGCTTCGTGTCTGCATGGACTGCCAAACCCTCCCACTTTGTGGGAGGCGGCATTGCGAAGCAATGGCGGAGGGGGCAGGGCTGTGAATAGAAAAGGAGTTTTTGGCATGGAATTTCCTTCGATCGATCGTTCGTTCTTTCTGGGCGACTGCTTTGACGCCTACCGCACACTGGGTGCACATCCCTTCCGGGACGGCTGGCGGTTCGCGGTGTGGGCCCCCAGCGCCGTAGCCGTGGAGATCTGCGGCGGCTTTGACGGCTGGGGCCCCGGTGTGCCCATGCAGCGGGCCGAGACCGGCATCTGGAACGGCTTCGTCCCCGGTCTGCAGGAGGGCGAGATGTACAAGTTCCGCATCCACGGGCGGGACGGCAGCACCGTGATGCGGGCCGACCCCTACGCCTTTGCCACCGAGCTGCGCCCCGGCACGGCCAGCATCCTGACCAAGCTGGACTTCCCGTTCGACGACCACACCTGGATGGAGCGCCGCGACAAATGCCGCAACCGCCCGCTGAACATCTACGAGCTCCATGCGGGCAGCTGGAAGCACAAGCCCAACGCCACCTGCGAGGACGGCTCAGACGGCTGGTACAACTATGAGGAGCTGGCCAAGGAGCTGATCCCATGGCTGCTGGACCATCACTTTACCCATGTGGAGCTGCTGCCGCTGGCCGAACATCCCTTCGATGGCAGCTGGGGCTACCAGACCACCGGCTACTTTTCCGTTACCAGCCGCTACGGCACCCCCGCCCAGTTTGCCGGCTTCGTCAACGCCTGCCACCGCATGGGCATCGGCGTCATCATGGACTTTGTGCCGGTGCACTTTGCCGCCAACGCCGACGCTCTGGCAAAGTTTGACGGCACCTACCTCTACGAGTACGACAGCGATGTGGGCCACAGCGAGTGGGGCACCTGCAACTTCAACTACTACCGCCGGGAGGTGTGCAGCTTTTTGAACAGTGCCGCTGCCCTGTGGATGGACGTATACCACTGCGACGGTATCCGTATGGATGCCATCTCCCGCGCGCTGTACTGGCAGGGCGACCCGAACCGCGGCGTGAACGAGGGTGCCGTGAACTTTCTGCGCAGCCTGAACCACGGCCTGAACGAGCGCTGGCCCACCGGCATCTACACCGCCGAGGACTCCACCAACTTCCTCAAGGTGACAGCTCCCACCCGCTACGACGGCGTGGGCTTCGACTACAAGTGGGACATGGGCTGGATGCACGACACACTGGACTATTTTGCCACCCCCTTCGGTGAGCGGCCGAATGCCTACGGCAAGATCGTTTTCAGCATGCACTACTTCTACAACGAGCTGTATCTGCTGGCCTTGAGCCACGACGAGGTGGTGCACGGCAAAAAGACCATCATTGATAAGCTGTGGGGCACCTATGCGGAAAAATGCGCCCAGCTGCGCACCCTCTATTTTTATATGTACATGCACCCGGGCAAGAAGCTGAACTTCATGGGCAACGAAATGGGACACTTCCGGGAGTGGGACGAAAAACGAGAGCTGGACTGGGACCTGCTGAAATACCCCTTCCACGACAGCTTCCAGAAATACTTCGCCGAACTCGGCCGCCTTTACGCCACCGAGCCCGCCCTCTACGATGGCGAGTACAATCCCGACTGCTTTGAGTGGGTGGCCTGCGAGAGCCGCAGCGAGGGCGTGTACGCATGGCTGCGCAAGGGCGCAGGCCAGACTCTGCTCTGTGTGATGAACACCCAGAACACCGCCCACAAAAAGTTCCCGCTCTACCTCAAGTTCCCCTGCGGGGCCGAAGAGCTGCTGAACAGCGAGGCCTCCCGCTGGAACGGTGCCGACAAGAGCCGGACCCGGAGCTTCCACACCACCGATGGCGGCGTCTATGGCCGGGATTACACCCTCACCATCGACCTGCCCGCCATGGGCAGCCGACTGCTCCGTCTGACGCCGGAGGCTCCCCATGCCGAGGCCGCACAGGCTTCGGCCCGGAAGGCTGCTGCTGCCCGGCGCAAGGCCGCTGCAAAGCCCGCAATCCATTCCAAAAAGTAATTTTTTGTTTGAAATATCCCGTCTGCTGAAAATGCAGCGGGATATTTTGCGTTTTGCCGCTGCTGCGGCCTTGCCAGCGCCGGGCAGAACCGTTATACTGTAACATGAAATATCAGGTTTTGTGAAAGGTTTTGTGTTATGGAACAAACACGTTCGTCCCTGCTGAAACGCGGCCTCATCCCCTGGGGCAAAGCGGGGGCCGCGCTCGGCATCGGGGTACTGGTCCTGGCAGCCGTCGGGCTGCTCTTCCCCACCGGGGCGGCATTCTTCCCGCTGGTGAGCCTGTGGTGCAGCTGTGCGCTGTTCTACGGGGTGCTGTGGGTGTTGCGGGTGTCCGGCGTTACGCTGGACTTCTTCCACCGGGCCGTCCTTGTGGGCTGCTGGGCGGCGGCGGTGCTCTATTTCTACTGGGCGCTGGGGCGGCGCGATTTCGTCTACGCCTGGGACTACGCCAACTACCTCGTCAAGCAGTACAGCGCCGAGGCGGCCTTTGCTGCCGGCCCGGCGGCGGGCTTCGCATACATCTTCGGCTCCTTCGCAGAGGACTATACGAATTTCATCACCCTGTTCACCGAGTTTCCGTTCTGCCTGAGCGGCAAGACCGGCGACGACTACGCATTCTGTCAGGTATTCAGCGTACTGCCCAGCCTGCTGGTGCTGCTGGCGGGCCTGACGGTCAAGGTGGGCCGGATGCTACGGGTAAAGAACCGGTTCTGGTATTTCCTCATCGGCTTTTCGTGGCTGCTCACCTTCCCGTTTCTGCGGATGAGCGCGATGCTGGCCCAGCCGGACTGGTTCGGCCTCATCTTCGCCTTCGCCATCCTGGTGCTGACGCTGGACTACCGCTTTGAACAGCTGGAGCCGGGCCGGTTCGCCCTCCTCTTTCTGGCCACGGCAGCGGTCATTCTGACCCGCCGGTGGTATCTCTACTTCGTGGTCGGCTACTACTTTTCCTACGCACTGCTGCTTCTGATCAGCAGCGCAAAGCTCGCCAGGACCAACAAAGCGCTGGCCGTCCGCCGGGTGCGCAACCTCATCGCCTTCGGCCTCTGCGCCCTGGCCGCAATGGTCGCCCTGCTCTGGCCCATGGTCCGCAAGATTCTGGCCTTTGACTACGCCGGGCGCTACTCTTACTACAACTTCGGCGGCATGGCCACCGAGCTTTACTACCACATCCTCCGCATCGGCCTGCTAAACTTCATCCTCATCGGGCTGGGCATCGCAGATGCCTTCCGCCGCAAGCGGTTCGCCCTGCCCGCGCTGGGTGCCTGTGAGCTGGCGGTCAGCCTCGTGCTCTTCACGCGGGTACAGAACACCGGCTCCCACCAGATGCTCCTCTTCCTCCCCGCCTACTTCCTGCTCTTTCTGGCAGGCGCTGCGGCGCTGGCGGAGGGCATCGAGCGCCGCAAGGCCCTCAAGCTGGGCTACTGGGCGTTCACGCTGGTGTTTGCGGTGTCCGTGCGCTGCTCGCCGCTGACGGTGGTGGCCCTGCCCGATTTTCTCATCGATCGCTTTCCGCTCAAGAGCACCGCAGACTTTGTCCGGCTCGACGGCCTGACCTGCGACCGCAGGGACCTGAGCCAGCTGCAGACTGTGACCGAGTGGCTCAGCGTCCACCTCGGCGACGGCGAGACCGCGTACATGATCACCGACGACATGCTCTACAACCCCGGCCATCTGCGCAACTGCCTGCTGCCGGAGCAGCCGCTGGACGGCAAACTGCCGGACAGCTTCTCGGTGCCGGGCACCCACAACTTCCCCATGAGCTTCTTTGAGGCAAAGTATGTCGTCACCGTTGACCCCTACCCCCTGTCCTACGCATCGGACACGGAGCTGGGCCACAAGCTGAACGCCAAATTCGCCGAGCTGCGGGATGGCACCCACACCCTTGCCGCCACATTCGATATGGGCAACGGCTACACCTTCACCATCTGGGAGCGGGTCGCCGCCCCCACCCGTGCCGAAGTGGAGACCTACCTCCACGTCTTCGACGCCGAAAATGCCCAATACCCCGAAATGTTCTCGCAGGTCGCCGAGAGCTGGCTTGCCGCCCACGGGTTATAACACCGCACCCTCCCATTTTTTGAATAAACGTTCTATCGTCAGAAGGAGTATTGCAAAATGGAAAATCAGCAGAACAATTTCCCTGAAGTAAAGCTCGGACCGTATAAAGGGCTGGCCGTCACCCGCCATGTGCGCGGCATTTCCGAGAAGACGCTGGACATCGAGATGGTCCACCAGACCCGGATGCGCGCCACCTACCACAACTCCACCGAGGCCGCGAAGCGCGGCAGCCGGGTGCTGCTGGATTTCGCCGGTTTCATGGACGGCAAGGAGATCCCCGACAGCCGGATGGAGAAGGTCATGGTCGTGCTGGGCGACGGCAAGCTGATGCCTGCCGCTGAGCAGGCCATCTATGGCCACAAGGCCGGTGAGACCTTCCGATTCGATTTTACCTATCCCGCCGAGTTCCGGGTGCCGGAGCTTTCCGGCAAGACGGCGCAGTTCGAGATCACGCTCCACTCTGTGGCCGAGAAGACCACCCCGGAGCTGACCGAGGAGTTCGCACAGTCTGCCGGTTATGCGTCCCTCGCCGCCATGCGGGAGGCCGTCCGCGCCAAAAAGCAGAAGATCCACGAAGACGGTGCCGACCGCGCCGCCGGGCAGAAGCTGCTGGAGATGGCCGGTGCCAACCTGACCGTCACCGTACCGGAGGCCGTGCTCGACCGCACCGCCGACAACGAGATGAAGCTGCTGAGCCAGCGCCTGAGCCGCAGCGGCATCAGCATGGAGCAGCACTGCAAGAACAGCCGCACCACCGCCGAGGCCCTGCGGGCAGGCTACCGCGCCGACGCTGAGCGGAAGATCCGCACCATGTACGCGGCCCGCGCCATCGCAGAGGCCGAGAACATCACCGTCCGGCCCGAAGAGGTCAACGCCGAATACCGCCGCCTCTCCGTGCAGCAGGACACCCCCGAAGCCGACATCCGCCGTGTGCTGGCCCCGGAGACCGTGGCCGCTGCTCTGGCTGCCCAGAAGGTCCAGCGCTTTTTGCTGGACAATGCCGTCGTGACTTCGGTCATGGACCCGGATAAGGAGTGATTCGATGAGTTTCTTTACGCGCTACGCCATGGATGCGCTGATGAAAACTACCCATCCCGAGATCAACCGCCGCCAGTGCTGGAACCTGCACCCGCACCGCACCCCCTGCACGGCCTGCAAGGACATCTGCCCCTTTGGGGATGCGATCTTTACCCGCCCGAACCTTGTGAAGGACTGGGACCCCTGTACCGAGTGCGGCCTGTGTGTCTCTGCCTGCCGCAGCGGCTGCATCATCCCTTCGCCGGAGCAGGTGCAGCGGGATACGGCCCCCGCTGACAGCGACAATGACACCATCTGGATCGGCTGCGAGAAGAGCACCCGCAAGAACACCCTCGTCCGGGCCTGCGTATCGGCCCTCTCGTGGGAAGCGCTGGCCTACCTTGCCCTGAACAAAAAGATCGTGCTGGACCTGACCCCCTGCGGTGAATGTGAGAACGACCTGTGCGCCGCCCAGCTGCGCAAGGAGCTGACAAGGCTTGTGGATTTCTTTGGCCAGCCCATGTTCGAGGCACGGTTCACTCTGGCCTACGAGCAGGATGCGGCCCCCTTCCACAGCAAGGAATACTCCCGCCGCGAGATGATGGAGCAGGTGACGGCCGGCTCCAAGGCGGGCACGAAGCAGCTGCTCCGGATGCTGCCCGGCCTGCGGGACGATGACCAGAGCGCGGTGGATTTCCGCCTTTTGCTGCACCAGCGCACAAAGCAGCTGAAGGCATCCATGGAAACGCCGCTGAAGTACGGCTACTACCTGCCCAACTTTACCGATAAATGCTTTGGCTGCGGCAAGTGCGAAAAGGCCTGCCGCGCCGGTGCGCTGAAGCTGGAGGACCTGCCCGACGGCCAGACCCGCATCGTCATCACGCCGTGGAAGTGCAGCGAGTGCGAGGTGTGCGTGGCCTCCTGCTCCAACGGCGGTCTGGACGGGCTGAAGCTGCGCCAGCTCACCACCCTTGGCCCGGTAAGTGTACACAAATGCACCAAGACCCTGTGCAAGGAATGCGGCAAGCCCATCGCCCCCACCTGCAAGGACGGCATCTGCTCGGTCTGCCGCATCAAGGCCCGCACCAAAAAGCGGCAGGAAGAAGCCGTGGCCAAGGCCAAGGAGCGCCAGGCCGAGCGTGAGGCCAAGCGCGCCGCCGAGGAAGCCGCCAAGGCACTGTCGGCGGAAGTCCAGGCCGAGTCGGCTGCCGCAGCCGCAGAAACGGCCCCCGCCGCCGCTGTGCCGGAAGCGCCCGCTGCCGAAACCAAAATGAATTAAAGAATTGACGTCCGCCCGAAAGGATGCTATACTTTTTGTAACCACACGGCTGTGGTCGGGAGGGACTGTTACAAAGGCGTAACGGAAGGATTCTGTTGCGCCTTTTTTGCAATTCCCCGCTGATGGGAAACAGTGCACCCCAGCCGCTGGCGCACACAAAAACACGAAATACGAAGAAAGAGGGATTTTATCATGGATCATTCGATTTCTCGCCGCCAGTTCCTCAAAGCCAGCGGTCTGGCAGCCGCAGGCGCATGTGCAGCCGGTCTGCTGACCAGCTGCGGCGGCAGCTCCTCTGCCGGCAGCACCGGCAGCGCGGCTTCCGGCACGGTGGACACCTCCAAGTACACCATCCTGTACTCCAGCCAGCCGGCCACCCTGAACTACCTGACCACCGCCACCGACCTGGAAATGGTCGTGGGTGCCAACTGCGTGGATACGCTGGTCGAGTACGACAACAAGGGCGTCATGCGCGAAGGTCTGGCCACCAGCTGGGAGTGGGATGCCGACAGCCTGACCTGGACGTTCCACCTGCGGGATGAGAACTGGGTGGACTGCAACGGCGAGGTGCTTGGCCCTGTGACCGCGCAGGACTTTGTGGATGCGCTGGCCTATGTGCTGAACCCGGACTACGCTTCCTCCAACGTCGGTCTGGTCACCGCCTACATCGCCGGTGCCGATGACTACTACAACTACTACGTCTACCTGAACAACGCCAACACCGGCGTTGTGGACGACGACGGCACCACCTACACTGCCGACGCCAGCGGTCTGGTCACCGTGACCGCCCCGGACGGCACCGCCAGCACTTATGAGCCGCTGGACTTCGACACCGTGGGCGTGAAGGCTGTGGACGACCACACCCTGACCTACACGTTGAACTTCGACTTTCCCGGCTTCCTCAGCCTGTTGAGCTACGCTCCCTACGAGCCTGCCTACGGCCCGCTGCTGGACGAGCTGGGCGACCAGTACGCCACCTCTGCCGAGACCATGTACAGCTGCGGCGCGTTCTATCTGGCGGATTACGAGTCTCTGGAGACCTGGATCATGAAGAAGAACCCCGAAAACTACGATGCCGACAACGTCTTCATCGAGACCATCAGCCGCATCTACAACGCCGAAGCCGCCGTCAACGGCCCGGAGATGGTCAAGCGCGGCGAGATCGATCAGGCTACCATCAGCTCCGACATTCTGGACAGCTGGCTGGCCGACGACACCACCAAGGACATGGTTTCCATGGAGCGCCCCAACACCAACTACACCTACTTCTACATGTTCAACTTCATGCCCTACGCCCACGAGTTCTCCAACTGGAGCGTCGAGGGTGTGGACGCCGAGTATGAGCCGGACAATTGGGCCAAGGCCATCAACTCCACCAACTTCCGCAGGGCTTTCCTGTACGGCATCAACAACGCCGTCACGCTGGCTGTTTCTGCCCCGGAAGGCTATGACGGCTACAAGCTGAACACCATCACGCCCCCGAACTTCTGCGCCACCACTGCCGGTGTGGACTACACCCAGTGCGGCGACCTGGCCAACATCACCGAGTTCTTCGATGAGGCCAAGGCCAAAGAGTACCGTGATGCCGCCGTGGAAGAGCTGACCGCCGCCGGTGTCACCTTCCCCATCAAGGTGCAGCTGCCCTACAACCCCTCTTCCACCGACTGGGACAAGCAGTGTCAGGTGTTCAAGCAGCAGGTGGAAGCTGTGCTGAACGACGGCTTCGACTTTATTGATGTCATCATCACCGAAGGCCCTGCGGACAGCTTCCTGTCCGCCGTCCGCCGCAACGGCAAATTCGAGTTCCTGCTCTGCAACTGGGGTGCCGATTACTCCGACCCCGAGACCGAGACCGACCCGTTCTATCAGGCCGAGGATTCCCGCGGAATGCGCTATGCGTATCTGCGCACCGGCGTGGAGGACGGCTTCATCACCGGCGATACTGCGGACACCATCATGCAGTATATGACCGCCATCGAGGCTGCCAAGCAGATCACCGATGACATCGACGCCCGCTACAAGGCCTTCGCCGATGCCGAGGCCCTGCTCATCAACAACGCGCTGGTCATCCCGCGCGGCATGAGCGTGCCCGCCTATCTGGCCACCCGCCTGAACTACTGGGAGGGCCAGTACGCTTCCATCGGCTTCTCCAACAAGCGCCTGAAGGGCATCCATGTGCTGGACCACTACGTCTCCATGGAGGAGTACGAGGCCAACCGCGACGCCCGCTGATCTTTAACACCTGACAAAAAATGGCTTCCGGCAACTGCCGGAAGCCATTTTTGTTGTCCATCATTCGAGATTCAGTTTATGCTTCATCAGCCAGCGGGTCAGGCAGAAGTAGGCTGCCGCGAAGGCCGAGGTCACAACAAAGCAGAACAGGTAGCCGGAGACGGCCCCGAACGCTGTGGTCATGGTCTGCATCGGGGTCATTCCATAGGTCACACCGGTCACGTCCACATCGGCCACCCGATAGGTAATGTCCATGAACAGGTTCACGTGGTTCGTGCCCAGCAGCTTGTCGATCTGGTTCTCCACAACGTTCAGGCCGATAAAGGCGAGGATGCCGGAGACCATCCTATACTTCTGGAATGGATGGGCGATCATGCAGGCGGCGTAAACGCAGAGGATGAGGTCGGCCAGCCGGGCCAGATTGATGAGGATGGTCCAGAACGTCACCAGCCAGAACTTCGCGCCCAGTTCCCCATACAGCATCCCCCACAGCTGCTTCCAGCTGTCCCAGTCCACCATGCCGAAGGTCTCCGGGTCGAACACGCCGACAGCAACCATGACCGTGATGCAGACGATGCCCACCAGGCCGCTGCAAAGCATCCACACCACGCTGGAGATCAGCTTGGAAAGGATGAGCTGGCTTTCCGTCACCGGCAGGGTGTGCATCAGGTAGCCTTCACGCCACAGCAGATTTTTATAAAAGCGCTGGACCGTGCTGACAAAGCAGAGCACCGCAATGGCGAAGATGACAGAGAGATAGAGGACCATCAGAATGACTTCGAGCCGCCCGAAATTCGTATTGTCGGCCCATGCATTTTCCTGCCGGAACGAAACGCCCAGCACCACGCTCAGCAGCGCCAGCGCCAGATACAGCCCGAAGTACAGGCTTTTGGTGGCCTTGAATTCATATTTTAACAGCTGTTTCAGCATTTGAATACCTCCCGGAAATATGCATCCACGCTCATACCCTCGGTCTCGCGGATGTCGTCCACGGCGCGGTGGGCAAAGATTTTGCCGTCCTTCAGGAACACGGCCTCGTCCAGCACCGGCTCGATGTCCTCGATGAGATGAGTGGAGATGACGACCGTTGCGTCCTTGCTGTAGTTGGAAATGATCGTGTTCAGGATATAGTCCCGGGCGGCAGGGTCCACGCCGCCAATGGGCTCATCCAGCAGGTAGAGCTTTGCGGCGCGGCTCATGGCCAGGATCAGCTGCACCTTTTCCTTGCTGCCCTTGGAGAGGGTCTTGAGCCGCGCCTTGGGGTCGATGTTCAGCCGGGCCAGCATCTCGTTGGCTTTGGCGGCATCGAACCCGATGTACGCTTTGGCTTCGCAGGGCGTCCCGTAGAAATCCCGGAACATGTTCACCAGCTCTTCCACCCGCATCCAGTCGGGGAGCCAATCGGCATCCGGCAGGTAGGAGACGATCTCCTTCGTCTCCGGGCCGGGGATCATGCCCGCGATCTTCACCACGCCCTCGGTGGGCTGCAGCAGACCGTTCGCCAGCTTGATGAGGGTGGTCTTGCCGCTGCCGTTGGGGCCAAGCAGCCCCACGATGCGGCCAAAATCAAGGTTCAGATCGATGCCGTTCAGGGCGGTCTTCTCTTTCCCGTAGGCCTTGGTCAGATGTTCACAGGTCAGGATCTTACTCATGCTGTTTTCCCTCCGTTTCATTCCAGCTGCGCAGCAGCTCTGCCGCCTGCTGGGGCGTATAGCCGATGCTGCGCATTTTTTCCAAAAAATCTGCTGCGATGTTCCGGGCCGCAGACGCCCGCAGTTGTTCGATCAAATCGGTATCCTCCGTTACAAACCGGCCGCTCGTCCGCTCGGTGCGGACCAGGCCCTCGGCTTCCAGCTGGGCCAGCGCCCGCTGCATCGTGTTGGGGTTGACCCCTGCCGCTGCGGCAAGGTCCCGCACCGAGTCGAGGTGCCCGCCGGGCTGGTAGGTGCCCGCCAGAATCCTGGCTTTGAGCCGTTCCACCAGCTGGGCATAGATCGGCCGGCTGGAATCAAACTGTTCGCTCATGGTCTTCTCTCCTTGTGTTGTTGTGTTAAGCGCTTAATACAATAATATACAATTTCGGTTTTTTGTCAAGGGGGTTTCTGCATTTTCTTCATTCAAAACGAAAAAAAGCCCCGAAGAGGCCGAACGCTTTTGCGTTCGATTCCCTTCGGGGGCTTTGGTTCTTTACGATTCAGCGCGAATCAGCCCTGCTCCTGTGCGGCGCGCTTGGCTTCCAGCGCCAGAATGGCATCGCGGCGGCTCAGGTTGATACGGCCCTGCTGGTCGATGTCGGTCACCTTGACCACGATGGCATCACCCACGGCCACCACATCCTCCACGCGCTCCACACGCTTGGTGTCCAGCTTGGAGATGTGCACCAGACCTTCCTTGCCCGGTGCGATCTCAACGAAGGCACCAAAGTTCATCAGGCGGGTCACTTTGCCCTTGTAGATGGCACCGATCTCGGGGTCCTCCACAATGGTCTTGATGGTAAAGATGGCGCGCTTTGCGTCCTCCTGATCCACAGCAGAGACGAACACATGGCCGTCCTCCTGCACGTCGATCTTGCAGTTGCAGGTAGCGCAGATGTCCTGAATGACCTTGCCGCCCTTACCGATCACGTCCTTGATCTTATCGGTGGGGATCATCATGCTGAACATCTTGGGTGCGTAGCGGCTCAGCTCGTGGCGGGGCTCTGCGATCACCGGCTTGATGATCTCGTCCAGAATATACAGGCGGCCCTTGCGGCACTTCTCGAAAGCCTCAGCAATGATGTCGTAGGTCAGGCCATCGATCTTGATGTCCATCTGGATGGCAGTGATGCCCTTGCGGGTGCCGCCCACCTTGAAGTCCATATCGCCGTGGAAGTCCTCCACGCCCTGAATGTCCAGCATGGTCATCCAGCGGTCGCCCTCGGTGATCAGACCACAGGAAATGCCGGCAACGGGTGCCTTGATGGGCACGCCTGCATCCATCAGGGCCAGCGTAGAGCCGCAGATGGATGCCTGAGAGGTGGAACCGTTGGAGGAGAGCACCTCAGACACGCAGCGGATGGTGTAGGGGAACTCTTCCAGAGAGGGCAGCACGGGCACCAGAGCACGCTCTGCCAATGCGCCATGGCCGATCTCGCGGCGGCCGGGGCTGCGCGGTGCGCGGGCCTCGCCCACAGAGTACGGCGGGAAGTTGTAGTGATGGATATAGCGCTTGGTCTGCTCATCGGTCAGGTCGTCCATGAGCTGGTTGTCCTTGGTGCCGCCCAGAGTGCAGGTGGTCAGCACCTGCGTCTGGCCGCGGGTGAACATGCCGGAGCCGTGCACGCGGGGCAGGATGCCCACTTCGGCAGCCAGCGGGCGGATCTCGTTGATGCCGCGGCCGTCCACGCGCTTGCCCTCGTCCAGCAGCCAGCGGCGCACCACGAACTTCTGCATCTTGTAGCTGACCAGATCAAGGTCTGCAGCGGTCAGATCGGGGTACTCCTCGGCGATCTTGTCCATGATGGGCAGCAGAGCGGCATCGCGCACATTCTTGTCGTCGGTGTCCATAGCGGCCTTGAAGTCGTCCAGATACTTGTTCTGGATGGCGTGGAACACGTCCATATCCAGACCCACCACCTGAAAATCGATCTTCGGCTTACCGCGCTCGGCCACGATGCGGTTGATGAACTCAATGGTCTTTTTGATCTCCACGTGAGCGGCCTTGATGGCGTTCAGCATGGTGTCCTCGTCCACCTCGTTGGCACCGGCCTCGATCATGACGATCTTATCCATGGTGGCGGCAACGGTCAGGGCAAGGTCGCTCACCTTGCGCTGTTCCTGCGTGGGGTTCAGCACGATCTCGCCGTCCACCAGACCCACCTGCACGCCGCCGATGGGGCCGTTCCACGGGATGTCGGACACGGCAGTGACCAGAGAAGCACCGATCATACCGGCGATCTCAGGGCTGCAGTCGGGGTCCAGACTCATGACGGTCATGGTGATGCACACGTCGTTGCGCATTTCCTTGGGGAACAGCGGGCGCATGGGGCGGTCCACCACACGGCTGGTCAGGATGGCGCGCTCACCGGGGCGGCCCTCACGGCGCATAAAGCTGCCGGGGATGCGGCCTGCGGCGTAGAGCTTTTCCTCATACTCCACGTTCAGCGGGAAGAAATCCACGCCTTCGCGGGGTTTGGGGCTCATGACCACATTGCACAGAACGCAGGTCTCGCCGTAGCGGATCATGGCGCTGGCGTTGGACAGGCCGCACATCTTGCCCATCTCGACCTTGAACGGGCGGCCTGCCAGCATGGTTTCGTAGACCTTGAAATTCTCAAAGGTCTCTCTGCGGGAACCAAATTCAATTGCCATTGTTTTTGCCTCCTTGTTTTTCCGGATTTTTCTATCCAAAAAGGCCGTGGCGCGCGCATCATAGCAATAAATCCAGCGTCCGTACCCGGGGCACAGGCGTTCGATTTACTGCTGCAATACGCTGCCGCCGCCATTTTGTACATAAAAGCAAAAGGCAGGCACCTTTGCGGTACCTGCCCTCTGTTTAAATTACTTACGCAGACCCAGAGTTGCGATCAGAGCACGGTAACGCTCGATGTCCTTCTTCTGGAGATAAGCCAGCAGATTGCGGCGGCGGCCAACCATCTTCATCAGGCCGCGGCGGCTGTGGTGATCGTTCGGGTTCTTCTTCAGGTGCTCGTTCAGCTCGTTGATGTGAGCGGTCAGCAGAGCGACCTGCACTTCGGGAGAGCCAGTGTCCTTCTCGGTCAGAGCGACTTTGGCCATAACTTCCTGCTTGTTCATAGTTACATACCTCTTTATAAAATTTTATTTGCCGTCGGCACAGAATGCGGGAAAAACGGTACTCCCAAAAATGGGCATACTCCCAGCCCCGTGCTGCGGTAACAAGGCTAGTATAACAGAAACCAACGTAAAAAGCAAGAAAAAATTCTCCATTCTGTGCTTTCTTTTCCGGCTCACGCTCAGGCCTCTGCCCGGAAATACGCCTGCGCCCGCTCGGCTGCATGGTTGATGCAGGCTTTCAGCTCGTCCAGCGTATCAAACTTTTTGCTGGGGCTGAGGTAGGCGTGGAACTCCACCACCGGGTCGGTGCCGTAGAGGTCGCCGGAAAATCCCGGGATAAAGGTCTCGCAGGTCACCTTGGTGGCATCATCGTTGACGGTAGGGCGGCTGCCAAGGCCGGTGGCCGAAGGATACCAGACATCACCGATCTTCGTGCGGGTGATATAGATGCCGCTGCGGGGCAGCTGAAAGCCCTCGGGATACAGCTGGTTGATGGTGGGCACCCCCAGCGTGTGGCCCAGACCTGCACCGTGCTGCACCTCGAACCGGATGGCGTAGGGCATCCCCAGCATGGCGTTTGCTGCCGGGATGTCGCCGCCTTCCAGCGCGGTGCGGATGCGGGTGGAAGACACCGGCTTTTCCTCAAACTGCGCCATGGGCACCACGATCACCTCCACGCCCAACGGAGCGCAGAGGGTGCGCAGCAGCTCCGGGTCGCCTGCTGCCTTTGCCCCGAAGGTGAAGTTCTCGCCGCAGAACAGTGCCCTTGCATGGCAGTCCTGCACGATGCCGTACACGAACTGTTCCGGCGTCATCGCGCGGATCTCCTCAAAGTCCGGCGTGAGGTAATACTCCACGCCAAGGCTTGCGATCAGAGCATGCTTATCCGCTGTGGAAAGCAGGCGCTTGCCCTTCATCTTATTCACCATCGGCAGCTTGAAGGTAAACACCGCCGGGGCGGCATCGTGTTCTTTGGCCCACTGCACGGCGCTTTCGATCACCGCACGGTGGCCGATGTGGATGCCGTCAAAAAAGCCCATGGCGACGGCGGTGCCGCCCTCGTGTTCCAGCGCCAGCGGCGAAAGAGAGGATAAGATCTGCATCAAATTTTGTTCCTTCTTGTGTTAGTTTCGCTCCACAAAGAGCTTTTCGACTCGGAGCACTCCGCCCACGATGTTGGCAAGGCCCAGAAACTGCCCGGCCTCGTTCCGGACGCGGTAGCGCCCGTCGGCGGCGGGGTAGCGGCTGGTGGGGCAGCCGTTGTACAAATGCTGTTCCACCCAAGGCTCCACCACCAGCAGCGGCAGGCTTTCAAACACGCTTTCCACCGGCAGCATCAGCGCTTCCAGTGCCGCAGGGCCTGCGTCCTTTGCCGCCTGGATCTCCTCCAGCGTGTGGGCGTCGGCCTCGGTGTAAACACCGGCGGCCACCCGGCGCAGTGCGCTCATGGTGCCCTTCTGGCCCATGGCGGCGGCAATGTCTTCCAGCAATGTGCGGATATAGGTGCCCTTGGAGCAGCGCACCGTCAGGGTGTATTCGTTCTCTGCCGGGCTACCCTCGTACTCGATGTGCAGGATCTCGATGGGGCGGGCCTTCCGCTCCACCTCGATGCCCTGCCGCGCCATTTTATACAGCGGCTGACCGTTCAGCTTGATGGCCGAGTACATGGGCGGCACCTGCATCTGCGGGCCAATGAACTGCGGCAGCACGGCCAGCAGTTCCCCTTCGCCCGCCGTGACCGGAGCCGTTTCCAGCACAGTGCCGGTGCTGTCGCCGGTATCGGTGCGGGCCCCCAGCCGCAGCACGGCGCGGTAGGCCTTGGTGTGGTTCAGCTGTAGGTCCACTGCCTTGCTGGCACCGCCGCAGAACACCGGCAGCACGCCGGTGGCCATGGGGTCCAGCGTGCCGCTGTGGCCCAGCTTGCGGGTGCCCAGCACGCCGCGCAGCTTTGCCACCACATCAAAGCTGGTCCAGTCCATGGGCTTGTCAACAATCAGGATGCCCTGCATTTATGCTTCCTCCTGCGGTGCGTCCAGCTCGGCTTCCACCTCTGCCAGAATTGCATTTTTTGTGTTTTCCAGATTGCCCAGCAGCTCACAGCCTGCAGCGCGGCTGTGACCGCCTCCGCCCAGACGCCGGGCGATAGCGCAGGCGTCCACGCCCTTTGCGGTGCGCACACTGATACGATAGCTGCCGCCGGGCTGCTGCCGCAGAGTCAGGCCCACCTTTACGCCCTCAATGCTCACAGGCAGGCTGGTCAGTTCTTCCAGATCGGCCGGGTCCACCCCGCTCTGCTCGATCTCGTCCCGGGTGAGGTAGATGAGCGCGCACCGGCCATCCAGATAGTATTCCAGATGGTTGCGGGCAATGCGCTCGGCCTCCATGCGCTCACGGGGCTTGGTATCGAACAGCAGGGTGTTCAGCTCTTCCACCCGCGCCCCTGCTTCCATCAGTTTGGCCGCCACGATGTGGGTGTTTGCCGTGGTGGAAGAGAACCGGAAGCAGCCGGTGTCGGTTGCAAGGCCGGTGTAAAGGCAGTCTGCAATGTGCGGCGTAATGGCAACGCCCATGGCGTTGATCACCTCGTACAGCAGCTCTGCCGCCGCTGCGGCGCTGCCATTGAGCAGGGTGAAGTCGGCATAGCCGCTGTTGCCTGCGTGGTGGTCGATGCACAGGTCCACATGGCGTGAGAACTGCGTCATCCCGTTGTTCTCGCCGAAGAGCTGGAGGCTTGCCACGTCCACGGCCACGACGATCTGGGGTTCGAACTCGCCCTTGTACAGACGCGGGTTGGTAAACGCATACCGGTTGGGAATGGGGTCAGAGCAGAGCACCGCCGCTGTTTTGTCCAGCGCACTGAGCGCGTAGTACAGCGCGCTGCCGCAGCCAATGGTATCGCCATCCGGGTTTTTGTGACACAGAATCAAAATGTTGTCCGCCGTCATCAGGCGCTGGGCCATCTGCTGCACATTCAACTGTTCTGTCATTCCATGATCCATCCTTTCCGCAGGCTGTTTATTCCTCGGTCTGCGACGGCTGTTCGCTGTCGCCGTTCACGTTCAGCGTGCGGAGCAGCTCGTTGATGTGGGCTGCATAGGCGGCACCGTCATCCTCTACGAAGATGAAGCGGGGAGCCTTGCGGATGTGCATTTTCTTGCTCACTTCAGTGCGCACATGGCCTGCCGCGCGGTTCAGTGCCTCGATGGCGGGCTTTGGGCCGTCCTCGCGGCCCATCACGCTCACATACACCTTGGCCACATCCAGATCAGGGGTCACATCCAGACGGGTGACGGTGAGCAGGCCGCCCTCCAGACGCGGGTCCTTCAGCCTGCCGATGATGGCAATGATCTCGCGCTTCATATCCTGCGCCAGACGGCCCATATTCTTCTGAGACATTCGGTTTCTCCTTATTTAGTCGCGGTACTCTTCCATCTTGAAGGCTTCGTACACGTCGCCTTCCTTAACGTCGGCAAACTTTGCCAGAGTAACGCCGCACTCGTAGCCCTCGGCCACTTCCTTGGCATCATCCTTGAAGCGCTTCAGGGATGCGATCTCGTCCTCGGCAATGACGATGCCGTCACGGACCACACGGACCTGGCTGTCGCGGGTGATCTTGCCGCTGGTCACGCGGCAGCCTGCAACGGTGCCCACATTGGAGATCTTGTACACCTGACGGACCTGCAGCTCGCCCAGAGACACCTCGCGGAACTTGGGAGCCAGCATGCCCTTCATAGCGTCGGTGACATCGTTGATGGCATCATAGATGACGCGGTACATACGCATTTCCACCTTGGTGGCAGCAGCTTCTTCCTTGGCCACATTGTCCGGGCGGACGTTGAAGCCGATGATGATGGCGTTGGAGGCATCGGCCAGATCCACGTCGGACTTGCTGATGGCACCGACACCGGCATGGATGACACGCACGCGCACCTCTTCGTTGGAGATCTTCTCCAGACTCTGCTTCACAGCCTCGGCAGAGCCCTGCACATCGGCCTTGACCACGATGGCCAGTTCCTTCATGTCGTTCTGTGCCATCTGGCTGAACAGGTTATCCAGAGTGACCTTCTGGAAGGAGGAGAACTGCTTTTCCTTGGCGGCAGCAACGCGCTGTTCGGCCAGCTCACGGGCCAGACGTTCGTCCTCAACAGCCTCGAACAGATCGCCTGCTTCGGGCACAGCGGTCAGGCCGGTGATCTCCACAGGGGTAGAGGGGCCGGCATCGCTCAGCAGCTGGCCCTTGTCGCTGCGCATGGTGCGCACGCGGCCCACAGCGGTACCGGCAATGATGACGTCGCCGGAGTGCAGGGTGCCGTTCTGCACCAGAATGGTGGCAATGGGGCCCTGGCCCTTGTCCAGACGGGCCTCGACGACCGCACCCTTGGCGCGGCGGTTGGGGTTTGCCTTCAGCTCCATGACCTCAGCTTCCAGAGCAATGCGCTCCAGCAGGTCGTTGATGCCCATGCCGGTCAGGGCAGACACCGGGATGCAGGCCACATCGCCGCCCCAGTCCTCGGTGATGATGCCGTACTTGGTCAGGCCTTCCATCACGCGCTCGGGGTTTGCGGTGGGCTTATCCATCTTGTTCATTGCCACGATAATCTTGACATTTGCAGCCTTGGCGTGGTTGATGGACTCGATGGTCTGGGGCATGATGCCGTCGTCGGCAGCAACCACCAGAACGGCAATATCGGTCATGTTGGCACCGCGGGCACGCATGGAGGTGAATGCCTCATGGCCCGGGGTATCCAGGAAGGTGATGAGGCTGTCGTTGACCTTGACCTGATATGCACCGATGGCCTGCGTGATGCCGCCGGCCTCGCCTGCGGTAACGTTGGTCTTGCGGATGGCATCCAGAATACTGGTCTTGCCGTGGTCAACGTGGCCCATAACGCAGACCACCGGGGGACGCTCCACCAGATCCTCCTGCGAATCCTCTTCCTGCGTGAACAGGCGCTCCTCGATGGTCACATGCACCTCGTGCTCGACCTTTGCGTGGAACTCCTCTGCCAGCAGAGAAGCGGTATCAAAATCGATCACGTCGTTGATGGCGTGCATCTCACCCATCTGCATGAACTTGGCAATGACCTTGCCGGCCTGCTGCTTCAGGCGGGCAGCCAGCTCGCCCACAGTGATCTCGTCGGGGATCATCACCTTCAGCTGTGCGCTGCGGGCCTTTTCCAGCTGGATGCGCTGCAGACGCTCGAACTCGGTCTCGCGCTTGCCCTTCTGGAACTGCTGGCGCTGGCGCTGACCGCGCTGGGTGAACTTTTGCTTGTTGCCCTGCGGGGTGGGCTTGCGGCGGTTCTCGGTGTTCTTGGTGGAAGCCAGATCATCGTAACGGGCATCGAAGCGGTCCACGTTCATATCCACAGTGCGGGTATCCACGGTGACCTGATTGTCCTCGCGGCGCACGGACACAGCCTGTGCCGGAGCAGCGGATGCCTTGGCACCGGTCTCACGAGCCAGTTCGCTGAGAGAAACGGTCTTTTCCTCGCGCTTCTTGTGCTGCTCGTTCTTCTTGTTCTTCTGGTTCTGGCTGTTCTGGTTGTTCTGAGGCTCTGCCTTCTTTGCAGGCTGCGCGGACTGGGCTGCGGGCTTTTCAGCCTTGGGCTCTACCTTCTTTTCGGCCTTTCTGGGCTGCTCGGCCTTCTTCTCCGGGGCCGGCTGCCGGGCGCTGTTCAGGTAGGCAGACAGGTCTGCCTCGCTGTTATCCTTGCTGAACTTTTCCAGCAGGTAGTTCAGCTCGTTCTCTTCCAGATTGGAGCTGTTCTTCTTGCCGGTGCTGCCCATGGCGTTCAGCTCATCCAGGACCTTCTTGGCGGAAAGGTTCAGGTCCTTTGCAAAATCACTCACTTTATATTTTACGATCATTCGGTCATATCCTCCTCATTTTTGATTGCTCCGCAGTCCGACAGGCGGTCAAAGCAGAGCTTTGCGAGGTTGCGGTCAGTCACCGCGTAAACAGCCACAGGCTTGCGGCTGATATCGGCCAGTTTATCCTGCGTAAGCGGCATGGTGATCACATCCACCAGATCGCCCACAGAATAGTCGAGGCGCTGCACGGTCTTGGCGCTGGCATCGCTTGCCACCATCACCAGCCATGCCTTGCTCTTGACGCAGGCATCTTCCACGGCATCAAAGCCCATGGTCAGTGCGCCCGCCTTGCGGCACAGGCTCAGCGCCTGAAACAGCGCTTCCTCCGGCGGCAGCTTGGGCTTTGCGGGGGTGTTATTCTTCTTTGCCATTTGCTGCTGCCTCCTTTGCGGCTTCGGCCAGCTGTGCGGCCAGAGCCTCGTAAACTTCGGCGGGAACCGGCTGCTCAAAGCAGCGCTCCAGCGCCTTTTTCTTTTTTGCCTTGGTCAGGCAGTCGGGGTTCGGGCAGAGATACGCGCCGCGGCCCGGCTTTTTGCCGACCAGATCAATGCTGATCTCTCCGCTAGGTGCACGCACCACACGCACCAGCTCCTTTTTGGGGCGGCTGGTCATGCAGCCGATGCACTGGCGGGAAGGGATCTTTTTCTGTGCCATCCGGTTTCCCTCCTTTGGCCATCTGCGCCAGAATTACTCGGTGTCGGTCTCGGCTTCCTTCTTCGGTTCTTCCTCGCCATAATAGCCGCTCTCGGGGCGGATATCAATGTTGTAGCCGGTCAGGCGTGCGCACAGGCGTGCGTTCTGGCCCTTGTTGCCAATGGCAAGGCTCAGCTGCTGGTCGGGCACGGTCACACGGCAGGAACGGGTCTCGCCGGGCAGCAGTTCCACCTTGACCACCTTGGCCGGGCTGAGTGCTGCGGAGATGAACTCGGAGATATCCTCGCTCCACTTCACAATGTCGATCTTTTCGCCGCCCAGCTTTTCCACAACAGCAGCTACACGGGCACCGTGCTCGCCGATGCAGGCGGAAACAGGGTTCACGTTGGGGTCCTTGCTCCAAACAGCCATCTTGGTGCGGGCACCGGCCTCGCGGCTGATGGCCTTGACCTCCACAGTGCCGTCAAAAATTTCGGGCACTTCCAGCTCAAACAGGCGCTTGACAAGGCCGGGATGAGTGCGGCTGATCATAACGCGGGGGCCGCGCTCAGTGCTGACCACGTCCACAACGTAGACCTGCAGGGTCTGGCCCTCGGTGTACACCTCGCCGGGCACCTGCTCGTTGTGGGGCAGGATGGCCTCGCCGCCCTTGCCCAGATCCAGAGCAACGATGCCCTTCTCCGGGTCCACGCGGGTAACGGTGGCCTGCACGATGTCGTGTGCACGGGACTGGATCTCGCTCAGCTGCTGGCTGCGCTCAGCCTCGCGGATGCCCTGACGGATCACGTGCTTTGCGGTCTGGGCTGCAATGCGGCCGAAGTCCTTGGTCTTGAGGGGGGTCACGATGCGGTCGCCCACTTCGTAACTCTTGCGGATCTTCTGTGCCTCGGTAATGCCGATCTCAGAGTGCTCGTCGTACCAGTCCTCGTCGGCCACAACGTCCTGGATCAGGGCCACATTGAACTTGCCGGTGGCGGGGTCGATCTCGACCATGACGTTGTCGTCCTCGACCTCATAGTTCTTCTTGACGGCAATGATGATCGCAGCCTTGATCTTTTCGATCAGGTATTCTGCGGTGATGCCGCGCTCGTGCTCCAGCATGGAGAGAGCTTCAAAAAATTCATTGTTCGCTGCTGCCATTTTTCGGGTTCCTCCTAATTCTTTCTCTTTTTCAGTCAAACAGATCCTCGTCGTCGCACAGACGCACGGTGCTGGCGGCCGACGCTTCAAAGTTCACGGTGCCTTTCTCCGTCTCGACCGTGATGGTGCTGCCCTCGCGGCCTGTCAGGATACCGGAAAACTCCTTGGTGCCGTTCTCGTTGGCGCGGAACAGCTTGACGCTGACCTTCTGCCCCTTGACGGCCTCGTAATGTTCCGGGCGGGTCAGCTTACGGCCAAGGCCGGGGCTGCCCACTTCCAGATAATAGCTCTGGTCGATGGGGTCTGCCTCGTCAAGGATGGGGTCCAGCGCATGGGAAACATCCGCGCAGGTGTCGGTATCCATGGTGCCGTCCTTGTCGATGAGCACGCGAAGATACCAGTCTGGACCTTCCTTTTCAAAAACCACATCCCACAGGCGCAGGCCCATGCCCTCCACGGTGGGGCGGACAAGCGCTTCGACTCTCTGGGCGGTGTTGCCGCCAGACTGCTTCGCCATAAAAAACCTCCAAACAAACAAGAAACGCGGACCTTGCGGCCCACGTTCCATAAAAGTTATATCGTACAAATAGAATATACCATACTCCGGCAAAATATGCAAGAGATTTCGTTGAAAAATCTCTTACAGCGCCCAGACACCGTTTTGGAAGAGGGTCACGGTGCGGCCATCGCGGCATTTGCCGGTGATATGGCTGTCCTCTGCACCGATCATCACATCCTCATGCAGGCGGGACTGGTTCATGCCGCGGGCCAGCAGCTCCTCCTTGGAAAGGCGGGTGCCGTCGGCCGTGGTGCCGGGGTAGCTGGCACCAAAAGCGATGTGGCAGGCGGCATTTTCGTCAAACAACGTGCTGTAGAACAGCTTGCCGCTGCGGTTGATGGGGCTGCTTGCCGGCACCAGTGCCACTTCGCCAATGCTGCGGGCACCCTCATCGGTGTCCAGCAGCTGACCCAGCAGGTCAGCGCCCTCCTCAGCGCCATGCTCCACGACCTTGCCGTCTTTGAAGGTAACATGGAAGTCCTTGATGAGCTGGCCGTTGAACACATAGGGCTTTGTGCCGTAGACAACGCCCTCTACCCTGTCCTTGTGGGGCGCAGTGAACACTTCCTCCGTGGGGATGTTGGGCAGGAACACCACGCCCTTTTCGCTCTTGCTGGCGGCGCTTTCCCAGCTGGCCTTGTCGGCCAGACCCACGGTCAGGTCCGTGCCATTGCTGCTCTTGAAGTGGACGCTTTCGAGGTCGAAGGCGTTCATCTTGTCGCGCAGGGTCATCAGGCGGTCGAGGTGTGCTTTCCACTCGCCCACCGGGTCGCCGCCGGTGACCCGGCACACGTCAAAGATCAGCTTCCACAGCTTCTCGATGGCGGCATCGGTATCGAGGTCGGGGAACATCTTCTTCGCCCACGGCGCGCTCGGCATGGCAGCAATGGACCACTGCACCCGGTCGTTCATGGTGTACTCCTGCCACGGAGCCATGAATTTCCGGTTGGCGGCGTTCACCCGGCTGATCTTGGCGCTGTCCAGCCCGGCGTAGACCTCCGGATCATCGGCGATGAGATGCAGTACACACACGCCGCCCTCGCTTTCGGCATAGTCAAGATAGCGGCGCAGCTGCCATGGCTTGAGGTCGGTCAGGGCCTCCTCGCTGCCCAGCTCCATGCGGCTGCGGGAAACGGCATTGTCGTTCCAGTTCACCTGCACATCCCGGGCACCGGCTTCGTAGGCACTGCGCACGCACAGCCGCGCCAGCGGCGCGCCCTCCAGCGGGCAGTTGATGATGAGGGTCTGTCCGGGCTGTGGGTTCACCCCCACCCGGACGATGAAATCGGCATATTTTTTCAGCAGTTCGTCAAAGTTTTCCACTAAAGTTCCTTTCCGCCGTGCAAAAACGGCACACAGTTGATCTTGTGTCCAGTATACCTTTTTTCCGAGGAGATGTCCACCCAGAATCTTTTTATGGCGTTGCATTTTCTGCGGTGCTGTGCTATACTACAGGTAGAAAGAGAATGCTGCCCGGCAAACGGTCAGCACCTTTCAACCTGTCATACAAAAATGACCGCTAAGTGTGCTAGACTTGGGGCGGTCATTTTTTGTTGCCAAAGATTTTCCAAGCTACATCGAACATGCCAAAGCCTACCGTTGCAAGCAGCGTAAGCAGTGCCAACGTTTCTAAAAGCGTCATGGATCATCCCCCCTTTCGCAAGAAAGCGTCAGGGGTGCAGCAATGCAGACCTTCCTGACGCCAAGTCCGAAAGGTGCAAGACCGCCTGCCGTATGTGGGCAGCATTCTCGGATATCAGTATACCAGACATTCCGCGTTTTTTCAACGCAAAAAGCCCTTCCATTTGCATTTCTGCAAACGGAAGGGCTTCTCTTTTTATCAGAACTCGATCTTGCTCTCGATATAAGCTTTCAGCTCGGAGATGGGCATACGCACCTGCTCCATGGTATCGCGGTCACGGACGGTGACGCAGTTGTCGGCGGCAATGCCCTTGGCCTCGTCGCCCACGGTATCAAAGTCCACAGTGATGCAGTACGGGGTGCCGATCTCGTCCTCGCGGCGGTAACGCTTGCCGATGGAACCGGTATCGTCGTAATCCACCATAAAGTACTTGCTCAGCTCGTTGCGGATCTCCATAGCCTTCTCGCCCAGCTTCTTGCTCAAGGGCAGCACGGCGCACTTGTAGGGAGCCAGAGCCGGATGCAGATGCAGCACGGTGCGGATATCCTCCTTGCCCTTGCTGTCGGTCAGGTGCTCCTCGTCGTAGGCTTCGCACAGGAAAGCCAGAGCCACACGGTCACAGCCCAGAGACGGCTCAATGACGTAGGGGATGTAGTGCTCGTTGGTCTCGCTGTCGAAGTACTCCAGGCTCTTGCCGGAAGCTTCCTGATGGCGGGTCAGGTCGTAGTTGGTACGATCCGCGATGCCCCACAGCTCACCCCAGTCGGTGAACGGGAAGGCGTACTCGATATCGGTGGTAGCGCGGCTGTAGAAGGCCAGCTCTGCAGGCTCGTGGTCACGCAGGCGCAGGTGCTCCTTCTTGATGCCAAGGCTCAGCAGCCAGTTCTCGCAATAGTCCTTCCAGTAAGCGAACCATTTCAGATCGGTGCCGGGCTTGCAGAAGAACTCGCACTCCATCTGCTCGAACTCACGGGTGCGGAAGGTGAAGTTGCCCGGGGTGATCTCGTTGCGGAAAGCCTTGCCCACCTGGCACACGCCGAAGGGCAGCTTGCGGCGGGTGGTGCGCTGGATGTTGGCAAAGTTGACAAAGATGCCCTGTGCGGTCTCAGGACGCAGATAGCAGGTGGAAGAGCTGTCCTCAGTAACGCCGATGGCAGTCTTGAACATCAGGTTGAACTTGCGGATGGGGGTGAAGTCATGCTTGCCGCACACCGGGCACACGATGTCCTCATGCTCTGCGATGAAAGCATCCATCTCGTCAAAGCTCATGGCATCCACATTCACCTCGGGGTGCTCCTCGCCGATCAGCTTGTCGGCGCGGTGGCGTGCCTTGCAGGCACGGCAGTCCAGCAGGGGATCCGAGAAGCTGGACACATGACCGGTGGTCACCCAGGTCTGAGGGTTCATGATGATGGCTGCATCCAGACCCACATTATAGGGGCTCTCCTGCACGAATTTCTTCAGCCATGCCTTTTTGACATTGTTCTTGAACTCGACGCCCAGCGGGCCGTAGTCCCAGCTGTTGGCCAGACCGCCGTAGATCTCGGAACCGGGGAACACATAACCACGGTTCTTGCAGAGATTGACGATCATATCAAGGGTCTTTTCGCTCTGTTCCATTGTAGTACATCCTTTCCGTCCGCGGCTGGTTTGCCGTGTCGTTGTTGTATCGTTCCGGCAGCTTTCCCCACTGCCGTATATCTTTATGCTACCATGTTTTGCCCGCTCCGTCAATGCTTTGCGCCCCCAAATATGGGGGCCGGGCGCTGCGGGCCGTCACTTGTGGTATTTCATTCCTGCATTGATGGTGCAGGCACGGTAGATCTGTTCCGTGAGCACAAGGCGGGCCAGCTGGTGGGGCATGGTGATGCGTCCCATGCTGAACTTGAGCGCCGCCGCCCGCTTGACCTCCTCGGCCAGCCCGCGGGACGAGCCGATCACAAAGGCCACGTCTCCTGCCCCACTGTTTGCGCGGTCCGCAAGGAACTGCGCCAGCTCGTCGGAGGAGATCTGCCTGCCCTCGATGCACATGGCCACGATGGCAGCACCCTTGCGCACGTTGGACAGGATGGCCTTGCCCTCCTTGTCCAGTGCCTTTTTTACCACGGCATCCGAGGCGTTTTTCTCCTCGATCTTTTCCTCCGGCAGCTCGATGATGCGGAAGGACGCGAAGGCGGCAAGGCGCTTCTGGTACTCGGCCACGCCCTCGGCGAAATATTTGGCATTCAGCTTGCCCACACAGATCAGGTCGATGTTTTGCATAACGTCGTCTCCTTTACAGAAGCGTCAGCTGCTCGCCCTCGTCCTCGGCGCGGAGCAGCGCACCGGTGGCGGGCAGGCTGCGCACACGGTAGCGGTGGGGGTTCGCCAGTTCCAGCGTGTCCGCCGGCACCACCGAAGCAATGGTCTGGTTCTTTTTCAGGGTGACCACCGCCACGCCCTGACTGTCGCGGGTGGCCTTGGCGGCGATCTGTGCCGTGCCAACCAGCAGCATCCGGCTGGCACTGGTGCGGATGGCAAGCTCGGTCTCCTCCGGCAGGAAGAAGAGCTTTGCCAGCGGTTCCTTGTCGCAGTAGGCCTTGAGCAGCTTGCGACGGTTCTGCTTGGTGGCGTAGGAGCTGAGGGGGATTTTCGCGCACTTGCCGCTGGCAAAGAAGAACAGCATAAAGCCGCTGTAGTCGCTGGTGATCACCATGGAGAGCACGTTCTCGCCCTCGTCCATGCCCAGACGGCCCGGGATGAAAATGCCCATCTGGGCCACCTTGCCGTCCTCCAGCTCTGCCAGACGCACCTTGTACACCTGCTGGCGGTCGGTAAAGAACAGCGCCTCCACGTTGTTGCGGGTCTCGATCTGCTGCACGATCTCGTCGCCTTCTTTCAGCTTGTGGGCACCGGCGGTGCGCAGACCCTGCGGCGGGATCTTTTTGAAGTAGCCCTCGCGGGTAAAGAACACCGTCACGGGGTAATCCGGCGCTTCTTCCTCCTCGGAGCCGTTCTCATCCTCAGGCAGATCGTACAGGATCTCGCTGCGGCGGGGCTGGCCGTACTTCTTGGCAACATCGTTCAGCTCATTGATGATGATGCGGCGAATGCGGGCGGGCTTTGCAAGGATATCGTTCAGGTCGGCAATGTCCTTCTCCAGCTGTTCGATCTCGCTGGTGCGCTTGAGGATATATTCCCGGTTCAAATGACGCAGCTTGATCTCGGCCACATAGTCGGCCTGCACTTCATCGATGCCAAAACCGATCATCAGGTTGGGCACCACTTCGGTCTCTTCCTCGGTGGTGCGGATAATTTTGATTGCCTTGTCAATGTCCAGCAGGATAGCAGCAAGACCCTTGAGCAGGTGCAGGCGCTTTTCCTTGCCGTGCAGGTCGTAGTAGGTGCGGCGGCGCACGCACTCCACGCGGAAGGCCGTCCACTCCTTGAGAATTTCGCGCACGCCCATCACGCGGGGCTGGCCGGACACCAGAATGTTGAAGTTTGCGCTGAAACTGTCCTCCAGCGGGGTAACCTTAAACAGCTTTGCCATCAGCTTGTCGGCATCCACGCCGCGCTTGAGGTCCAGTGTCAGCTTCAGGCCGTTCAGGTCGGTCTCGTCACGCATGTCGCTGATCTCCTTGACCTTGCCGGCCTTGACCAGCTCCGCGATCTTATCCATGATGGCCTCCACCGTGGTGGTTGGCGGGATCTGGGTGACCTCGATCATGTTCTCGCCCGGCACCACATTGTAGCGGGCGCGTACCTTCACGCTGCCGCGGCCGTTCTCGTAAATTTCACGCATCTGCGCTTCATCGTACAAGATCTGGCCGCCGCCCACGAAGTCCGGGGCAGGCATGGTGGTGGAGATGTCGTGCTTTTCATCCTTCATCAGGGCCACGGTGGTGGCGCACAGCTCTGCCAGATTGAACGAGCAGATGTTGCAGGCCATGCCCACCGCGATGCCCAGCGTGTTGTTGGCCAGAATGGTGGGGAAGGTGACCGGCAGCAAGGTAGGCTCGGTGGTGGTGCTGTCGTAGTTGGGCACAAAGTCCACGGTCTCCTTGTCGATATCCCGGAACAGCTCCTCGCACACACCCTCGAGCTTTGCCTCCGTGTAACGGGCAGCAGCGCAGGACATATCCCGGCTGTAGGCCTTGCCGAAGTTGCCCTTGCTGTCCACAAAGGGCACCAGCAGGCTCTCGTTGCCGCGGCCCATGCGCACCATGGTGTCGTAGATGGCGGCATCACCGTGGGGGTTCAGGTGCATGGTGCTGCCCACGATGTTGGCAGACTTGGTGCGTGCGCCCTTGAGCAGGCCCATCTCGTACATGGTGTACAGCAGCTTGCGGTGCGCCGGTTTGAAGCCGTCGATCTCTGGCAGCGCGCGGCTGACGATGACGCTCATGGCGTAGGGCATATAGTTGGTTTCCAGCGTGCGGGTGATGGGGTCCTCCAGCACACTGCCGGCATTTAAAATTTCAACGCCGTCGCCCAGCTGCGGGCGCACCGGCTTGAGTGTTTTCTTTGTTGTTCGTTTTGCCATTCTTCTTTTATCCTCTAAATAAACCTCTCAGTCTCGCTCACGCTCGACAGCTCTCCTGTCAGGAGCAGCGACACTGCGCAGCATGGACGGAGAGGTCAAGACACATCCAGATCGTCCAGATATTCTGCGCCGTGCTCTGCGATGTGCTCCTTGCGTCCGGCGAGGTTGTCGCCCAGCAGCAGGTCGAACACGCGGGCGGTCTCCTCCACATCAGTGGGCATCACTTTAATAAGGCGGCGGCTCTCCGGGTTCATGGTGGTCAGCCACATCATCTCGGGGTCGTTCTCACCCAGACCTTTGGAGCGCTGGATGGTGTATTTTTTCTCGCCGATCTCTTCCAGAAACGCTGTCTTTTCCGGCTCGGTGTATGCAAAATAAGTGCGGTCTTTCGTTGTAATTTCATACAACGGCGACTCTGCGATATACACATAGCCCTTCTCGATCAGGGTCGGGGTCAGGCGGTAGAGCATGGTGAGCACCAGCGTACGGATCTGGTAGCCGTCCACATCGGCATCGGTACAAATGACGATTTTATTGAACCGCAGATTATCGAGATTGAAGGTGGCCAGCTCCTTGTTGTGTTTGCCGCCCAGTTCCACGCCGCAGCCCATCACCTTGATGAGATCCACGATGACATCCGATTTAAAGATGCGGGCATAGTCGGCCTTCAGGCAGTTCAAAATTTTGCCGCGGATGGGCATGATGGCCTGATATTCACTGTCGCGGCTGGACTTGACCGCACCCATAGCGGAATCGCCCTCCACGATATACAGCTCGCGGCGGGATGCATCCTTGGTGCGGCAGTCCACGAATTTCTGCACCCGGTTGGCAAGGTCGATCTGGGTGGACAGCGTTTTTTTGATGCTCTGGCGCGTTTTTTCCGCATGCTCACGGCTCTGCTTGTTCACCAGCACCTGCTGGCAGATCTTCTGGGCCTCGTCCGGCTTTTCCAGAAAATACACTTCCAGATAATGCTTGAGGAAGTCGGTCATAGCCTGCGAGACGAATTTGTTGGTGATGGCCTTTTTGGTCTGGTTCTCGTAGCTGGTGCGGGTGGAAAAACTGGACGAGACATACACCAAGCAGTCCTGCACATCCTGAAAGCTGATGGCGCTCTCACCTTTTTTATAGAGGTTCTTTTCCTTCAGGTACTTGTTGATCTGGTAGACAAAGGCGGTGCGCACCGCGTGCTCCGGGCTGCCGCCGTGCTCCAGCCAGGAAGAGTTGTGGTAATATTCCAGCATCTGCACCTTATTGGAGAAGCAGAACGCCGCGCTCATGCGCACCTTGTAATCCGGCTGGTCCTCGCGGTCTCGGCCGGATGCCTCACTCTCGCAGCTGAACACCGGGGTCAGGGTATCCTCCCCTGCCACCTCGGCCACATAGTCCGCGATGCCGTGCTCATAGCACCAGCTCTCGTACCACGCCTTGCCAGTGGCAGGGTCTTTCTCTTTTTCATCGGTGAAGTTCAGGGTCAGGCCTGCGTTGACCACCGCTTGACGGCGCAGGGTATCCTTATAGTAGCTGCCAGGCACATCGATGTCGGTGAACACCTCGTCGTCCGGCTTCCAGTGAATGATGCTGCCGGTGCGGCGGCCCTTGTAGGCTTCCTTCTGCAGGCCGCCCACATTCTCGCCCTTTTTAAAATCAAGGTGATAGTGGTATCCGTCACGGTAGATATCGGCGGTCATCCATGCAGAAGCATACTGGGTAGCGCACAGGCCCAGACCGTTCAAGCCAAGGCTGAACTCGTAGTTATCCTCACCCTCGCCATACTTGCCGCCTGCATACATCTCGCAGAACAACAGCTCCCAATTGTAGCGCCCCTCGCCGTTGTTCCAGTCCACGGGCATACCGCGGCCAAAGTCCTCAACGATGACGCTGCCATCCTTACAGCGGGTCACGTTGATGGTATCGCCGTGGCCGTCGCGGGCTTCGTCGATGGAGTTGGAGACGATCTCAAAGATGGAGTGGGCGCAGCCCTCCACGCCGTCTGAGCCAAAGATAACGGCCGGGCGCTTACGCACACGGTCGGCACCCTTCAAAGAAGTAATGCTCTCGTTGCCATATTCCTGTTTTTTTGCCATGTTCACCCTCCCGGTCTGCACGGATACGCCCCGTACCCTTTGCCGGCCGAATCGTTTTCTAGTTTTCTATTAAACCATAGGTTGTTGTCAATGTCAATTTTGCGTTTCGTCCCCCGCCGTCGGCCCGGCCCGGCCGGAGAGCATCAAAAATCCACTTCTATTATTTATCGTCCGGACGCATTTTTCAAGAAAAGTCTGATTTTTTTCGAAAAAATTTGCATTTTCCTCTTTACAAATCCAGAATTTCAGGTATAATAATCATCGTCCGGTGCGCCTCTGTAGCTCAGTCGGTAGAGCAGGGGACTGAAAATCCCCGTGTCATTGGTTCGATTCCGATCGGAGGCACCAGTCAAGGAAACCCAGCAGGGTTTCCAATATGCGGCCGTAGCTCATCTGGTAGAGCGCCACCTTGCCAAGGTGGAGGTAGCGAGTTCGAGCCTCGTCGGCCGCTCCATAACGGAGCAGCAACGGTTGCTCCAATATGGCCCGGTAGCTCAGTTGGTTAGAGCACCAGCCTGTCACGCTGGGGGTCGTCGGTTCGAGCCCGATCCGGGTCGCTCATCCTAATGGTGCAGGGACAAATGCACCGAATATGCGGCCGTAGCTCATCTGGTAGAGCGCCACCTTGCCAAGGTGGAGGTAGCGAGTTCGAGCCTCGTCGGCCGCTCCAACAGGAGTGGAAATTCACTCCTAAATATGGTGACGTGGCCAAGTGGTAAGGCAAGGGTCTGCAAAACCCTCATCCACCAGTTCAAATCTGGTCGTCACCTCCAAAAGATTCCCGAACGTGAAAGCGTTCGGGATTTTTTTGTTTTATTGCATCCTCCCCTTCCCCGTGTTACAATAGCGGTATCCTGTGCAGAAAGGAGCGTATGCCATGCCCGCTCAAACCACCGAGACCCACACCACCCTCACCCCGGATACGCCGGTGCGCTACCTGAAGGGCGTTGGCCCCAAGACCGCTGAGCGGTTCGAGAAGCTGGGCATCGTGACGCTGGCCGACCTGCTGTGCCACTACCCGCGCAGATATATGGATTTTTCAAAGCCCTACTCCCTTGCCGAGGCACCGTGCGACACCGAGTGCGTCGTCAGGGCCGAGGTGTTCGCCAAACCCGGCGGGCGTATCCTGCCGGGTGGGCGGCGGATGGAGCGCATCACTGCCGGGGACGATGTGTCCAGTCTGGAGATCACATGGTTCAATAATCCCTATGCCGCCCAGAAGCTGCAGCTTGGGCAGGAATATTATTTTCAGGGCATCGTTACCGGCGGGATGCTGCGCCGCCAGATGGTCAACCCGCAGGTGCGCACCGAGGCGCAGATCGCTGCCGCCCCTTTTGAGGCTGTCTACCCCCAGACCGATGGGCTTTCGAGCAGCGTCATCGCCCGGTGTGTCCGCCAGCTGCTGCCCCATGCAGAGCTTCTGCCCGACCCTCTTCCGCCGGAAATGCGGCAAAAATACCGTCTGCTCTCCAAGGCAGATGCCGTGCGGGCCATCCATTGCCCGGAGAGCGAGGAAGCCGCCTTTGCGGCCCGGCGGCGGCTGATCTATGAAGAACTTCTGGTTTTGCAGCTGGGCATTGGCCGGATGAAAAACCGGGGCAGCGCCGCCACCGGGGCACCGATGCAGCTTCTCGACCCGCAGCCGTTCTGGGACGCGCTGCCCTTCGCCCCCACCGGAGCCCAGCGCCGGGCCGTGAGCGAGATTCTGGCCGACATGGCGGGCGAGACTTCCATGAACCGCCTTTTGCAGGGCGATGTGGGCAGCGGAAAAACGCTGGTGGCGGCTGCCGCCATCTGGGCGTGCATCCGGGCGGGGTATCAGGCCGCGCTGCTGGCCCCGACAGAAATTCTGGCCGCCCAGCATGCCGAAGGCCTGAACCGGATGCTTGCCCCCTTCGGGATGCGAGTGGCGCTGCTGACCGGCGGCATGAAGGCCGCTGCACGCCGCACCACCCTTGCCGCCATCCGGAACGACGAAGCCGACCTTGTGGTGGGCACCCACGCCATCCTCAGCGAAGGCGTAGAATTTGCCCGGCTGGGTCTTGCCGTGATCGACGAGCAGCACCGCTTTGGGGTACGGCAGCGCGGAATGCTGGCCGAAAAGGCCGCGAATCCGCACCTGCTGGTGATGAGCGCAACGCCCATTCCCCGCACGCTGGGCCTGCTCATCTACGGCGATTTGGACATCTCCATTCTGGACGAGCTGCCGCCGGGCCGCACACCGGTCAAGACCCGCTGCATCACCGGCAAAAAGCGGCGCGACCTCTACCATTTTCTCGATCAGGAGATCGGGCGCGGGCGGCAAGTGTATCTGGTCTGCCCCGCCATCGAGGACACACCGGATGGCGGGCTGAACGCCGTTAAGAGCTACTACGAGGACATTGCCAAAGCCCTGCTGCCGGAGCGCCGGGTAGGCCTGATGCACGGCAAGCTCAAACCCAAGGAGAAAGCTGCCGTGATGGAGGACTTCAAAGCCGGACGGCTGGACGCACTGGTGTCCACCACCGTCATTGAGGTGGGTGTGGATGTGCCCAATGCCAGCGTAATGGTGATCGAAAACGCAGAGCGCTACGGTCTGAGCGCCCTGCACCAGCTGCGCGGCCGCGTGGGACGCGGTGCAGCGGAGAGCTGGTGCTTTCTTGTCAGCGACAACACGAGCGAGCAAGTCCAGAAGCGGCTCAAATTCCTCTGCTCCACGGCAGACGGCTTTGCAGTGGCGCAGTACGACCTGGAGACCCGCGGCCCCGGCGACTTTTTCGGCAGCCGCCAGCACGGCCTGCCCACCCTGCAGATCGCCGACCTGATGAACGACACCCGCACCCTGCACGCTGCGCAGGCGGAAGCCGTTGCCATGCTGGCCGACGACCCGCTCCTCACCGCACCAGACCACGCACTTCTGGCCGCGCAGGTCGAGCAGATGTTCGAAAAGGCCGGTGCGATGAACTGAACCAACAGCGAAGGGCAGGCCAAAAGCGGCCTGCCCCTCGTTTTCTATCTTCTATTATTTCATGGGAATGATCTCGCAGAAAACGCACCGGCTCTTGGTGGAAAGGGCCACATCCTTGTGGTAGCAGCCAAAGAACCATTTTTCATAGTGCAGTTTCAGCAGGATCTTGTCGAGGAAGAGGTGCAGCCGGTTCGACTCGCCCAGCGCCAGCGCAGTAAAATCCAGGAACCTGCTTGGCGCATCGTGGGTCAGCACATAATCTACCTGCCAGCCGTTTTCTTCCAGCGTCTTTTCGCAGAAGGCATATTCCTCATCCGAGGGCATCTCCTGCGGCCACCAGTTGACCCCAGGCTCCCGTTCCTCTTTGTCCTGACTTTCGGCCCCGCCGAAGCAGAGATATTTTTTGCCCTCCAGCGTCAGCACGCTGCCGCGGCACACATGGTACACATTGCCGCCCAGTGCCTGGACCGTTCCGCCGAACCGCTCCTCGGTCGGGTACTGGGCCAGCAGGTCGTAGTTTTCGTGGCTGCCGTCCAGAAACAGCAGGGTATACGGGCGCTTGCGCAGCCAATCCAGCTTTTTCTGTTCCTCCTTGCTGCCGTCCCACACAAAGCCAAAGTCGCCCAGTACCACCACGGTATCCCGTTTGCCCAGCCAGCGCAGCTTGCCGTGCTTGAAGCGGTCGATGTCGCCGTGGGTGTCCCCTGTCAGATATACCATTCGTTTCCTCCCGCCCTGTGTGAAAGCTGTAAAAGCCCTTGTCTCCGCAGGGCAAACCTGTTATTATAAAAGAATGAAGCTCCGGCTTCTTCCTGTTGTCCTATCCGGCCGCATCCTGCGCCCCGGTCTTTCTATTTTATCGCTTTTTAAAGGAATTGTCCACATGAAACGTATTTTTGCCCTCTTTTTGTCTCTGGCGGTCCTGTTCAGCTGTTTGGCTGTGACGGCAGGCGCCATGTTCGACCCCACCCCGGTCTATCAGGTGCAGGCACAGAGTGCCTATATCGTCAACACCGATACCAATATCATCGTCTATGATAAGGACAGCCAGAAGCAGGTGCCGGCCGGCGGCCTGACGAAATACATGACCATCGCTCTGGTGATGTCCAACTACGCCGACCAGCTCGACAACACCTTTACCATGCCGTTCGCCATCTCGGATTACGTTTATAACACCAACAACGCCGATATGCGCTCCAACGAGACCTTTACCTACCGCGAAGCCATGTACGCCATGCTGACCCGCAACGCCAACGAAGCCGCCATGGGCCTTGCCTATGCCCTTTCCGGCGGCGACCTCGCGGGCTGGGTGAGCCAGATGAACACCCTGTCCCAGCGCATCGGCACCACCGGCAGCACCTGGACGGATGCCTGCGGCATCGACAGCGGCAACGTGACCTGTGCCGTGGATATGTACCTGATCCTGCGCTATCTGATGAGCTTTGATGCCTTCCGGGAGATCTCCAGTGCACCGACCTTCACGATGCCCGCCAAGGAAAAACACGCCAAGAGCTTCGTTCTGGTCAGCCAGAACGCCGCGCTGAGCAAATCCAGCGGCGGCAAATACTACCGCAGCGCCATGCAGGGCGGCCTCTGCGACGTGATGGCCTACAAGAACGACAACGGCGACCAGAGCTATGTTTCATGGGCCAATAAGGATGGTGCCACCTATATTTTCTGCGTGATGCAAAGCCCGGACACCTGCGACGATTTCGGCTACGCCAACCGTCGCCCGGCCCTGTGCGAGACCGTGAAGCTGATGGACTGGGTGTTCGACAGCTTTTCCATTCAGGCCGCGCTGGACACCGACCTTACGCTGGCCGAGATCCCGGTGAAGTATTCCTCCGATACCAGCTCCCTGCAGCTGTATCCCGCCGACAGCATGATGACCCTGCTGCCTTCCACCGGCGACGGCAGCGTGACCCAGAAATATTTCCACCTGCCCGATTATGCCGCCGCCCCCATCCATCAGGGCGACGTCATCGGCACGGTGGAGCTGAAGCTTGCCGGTGAGACCATTGGCGTGGTGGACCTGATCGCCGGGCAGGATGTCCGCCAGAACGTCCTGCTCTTCACCGTCTCGAAGGTGCAGGACTTTTTCCACAGCCTCTACCTGAAGGTCGTGATCGTCATGAGCCTGCTCGCCCTCGCCATCTATGGCCTGTGGTGGCTGCTCAATGTCTGGCATGGCCGCAGACCGACCAAGAAGATCCATCGCCGCTGACAGACGAGGGCAGGAACCAGACCGGTTCCTGCCCTCGTTTTCGTTCAGTCGATCGTCGTTTTTGTCCGTCCCACGCCGATGACGGCAGTGCTGATCTTTTTCCAGCTGCTGCAGCCGCACACACCGTCCACCGCGAGGCTGGTGCGGCGCTGATAGCCCCGGAGCGCCTCTTCCGTCCGGGTGCCGAACAGGCCGTCGATGCGGCTCCCGGTCTGGTAGCCCAGCGTGGAAAGCGCGTCCTGCAGAATCATCACATAGCAGCCGCGGCTTCCCCGCCTCAGGGTAGGATACCCGGCGGTGGTGCCGCTGCAGGCGGGCGTGCCGTAGCGGCGGTCCATGTGCACCCATGTGGGGGTCTGGCTCAGCGGCTCCACATAGCCCCATGCCCCGGTGCCCCGGGCTGCGTTGTAGATGGCCGTGCGGGCGGTCTGGGTCAGGCTTTGGCCCACGTCAAAGGATACGCCCGCGTAGTGCTGGCTGCGGGTGCCGTGGCCGCCCTCCCAGATGCGGCGGAAGGCATACCCCACCGGGATGCCCTTGCCGTACTTGCGGCGGGTCAGGTTCCACGCTTCCATGGCCGCAATGGTGGTCCAGAGCACCGGGCTGTTCGATCTGCCCCGGAACTCCCGCAGGGTCAGGGTCCGGCCGGTGCTGTAGGGCATGGGGTCGTTCTCGTTCAGGTTTGCATAGGTGTATACCTTGTTCTCGTAGGCATCGTAAATAAGCAGCCGTGCCATTGGGTCATCCCTCCTCCAAATCACATGCGCAGCTCTGCGCCCGCAGTGCCGCCCAGGTCTCGCGGCCAACGGTGCCGGTCTGCTGCAGGCCCGCCCGCGCCTGCGCGGCCTTCACAGCCACCGTCTCCGCCGGGCCGAAGGACGAATTATCCCGCACGAAGCCCTCCCCGCAGCAGAGGTTCGCCCGGCCGTTAATCCACTGTTCGATCTGCATCACATCCGGGCCGACGCTCCCCTCCTTCATGGCACGGCCCGGATATGCCATCTCCCGTGCCGCATCCCGGTCGGGGTTGGGCATCCCGGTCGCCAATTGCAGGCTCAGCGCCTCCACCGCCGTCCAGGTCTCAGCGTCTGCGATGCCGGTCTCCGGCAGGCCGAGCAGCGCCTGGGCACTGCGGGTCGCAGCGGCAGTCTCCCCGGTGTAGCCGGTGGCCAGCGGCGGTGTCTCCACGCTCTCGAAGTAATAGGCGATCCGCCGCAGCAGGATGGTGTAATACAGCACGTCGCTGCCCTCGCTGCCCACCGTCAGCGGCTGGCCGGGGTAGGGCAGGCGTTTCAGGGTGACCACCGGGCCGCTGCTGCGCAGGGCCGAGGCTTTGCCGTAGAGCGACTCCCAGGTCGCCCGCCCCACGATGCCATCTACAGTCAGCCTCGCAAAGCGCTGGTAGGCCCGCACGGCGTTCTCGGTGGCCGCGCCAAAGCTGCCGTCGATGCCCACCGCCGGGATGCTGGATTCATAGGCGCTCATGAGGTAGAGGTAGAACTGCAGCTCCCGCACCGCTGTGCCGCTGCTGCCCCGCCGGAGGATGCCCGGGTACTCGCCGGGGCGCAGGCTGGACGACAGCAGCTTGTTGGCGATGTCGTTGTACACCTCGTATAGCTTGTTCCATGTTGTGCGGCCCACCACACCGTCGCTGGTCAGGCCAAAGTAGGTCTGGAACCGCTTGACTGCCGCTGTGGTCGCCGCACCGAACCTGCCATCCACGGTGAGGTCGTTCAGTCTGGAATAGACGGTGTGGGCGATCTTGAGCCAGAACTGCACCAGCCGCACATTCTGTCCGCTTGCACCCTCCCGCAGGGCGGTGCCGGGGTAGGCATTGGGGGTGCCGTTGTCGGACTGGATGCTGCGGAACTGGTCGTACAGCGCGGTCCATGTGTCACGGCCCACCACGCCGTCCACGGTCAGGCCGTATTTGCGCTGGAAGGCCCGCACCGCGCTGGCCGTGGCCGCGCCGTAGCTGCCGTCCACCGCAAGGGACGGGATGGCGGATTCGTACTGTGCCAGCGTATTCAGCCAGAACTGCAGCTGTTCCACGGCGCTGCCGGTGGAGCCGGTGCGCAGTACGGTGCCGCCCCATGTGCCGTCCGAGAGAGTGCCGCTGGACACCTCGCCCTCGCTGGTCAGCTCCGCAAGATCCTTGACCGACACATAGATATAGCTGATCTTGTACCATGTCTGTCGTCCGACTGCACCGTCGGCGGTCAGGTTGAACTGCTTCTGGAACGCCCTGACCGTGGACACCATGCGGGGGCCGAATACGCCGTCCACAGTCAGCAGGCCGAGGAAGGGATAGTCCTTGGTGATGCGGTTCAGCTGGCGCTGCAGGGTGAACACCGCTGTGCCGCTGTCGCCCTGCCGGATGGGCGAACCGGGGTAGCTCTGGGGGATGGACTGGATGTTCGAGGTGCGGATGATCTCGATGTCGTTGCCGTAGTAATACTTCAGGATCTGAAGCGGTGTTTTGCCCTGCTTTGCCAGCGTCACGGTGCCCCACTGCTTGAGACCCGGGCAGGTGACCGATTTACCGTCGCAGTATTCAGAGTAGTAGGGGTTTACGGTGCCGGTCTTGCGGATATAGGTGTTGAAGATGTCGTCGGTGATGCGCACCATCACATCGAACACCGTGCGTCCGTGAACGTAATACTGGTCGTAGCTGGTGGAGTTGGTAATGTTGAAGGTGTAGCCTTTGCTGGGGTACCACTCGGTGTAGATGCGGTTGAGTGCCAGCGAGATCTGGCAGTGGATGTTGGCCCGCAGGGCGCTTTCCGGCCAGGTAGGGTAGACTTCGCTGGATGCAACATTGGCGATATAATCCCGGAAGGAGACAGTCACATTGCGGGCGGATGCCGCAGGCTTGCCCAGATGCACCGTGATGTTTTTGGGAATGATGACTCTGTCCAGCACCCGGGGCGCACACGGATCGGCAGGCGCTCTGCCGCTGCCCCCGCCGCCCGCAAACAGCGGGTGGGGCGGGATGACTATGGGCGGGTTTACCACGTCGCGATCCTCTTCGGTCTCGGGGATCATCTCCGGCTGGGCCAGTGTGACCTGCCCCGCAAAGACCTGGATGCCCTGGATGCGGACGGTGCGGTACCCCGCCTTCGAAGCCGTCAGGCTGCACACCGCATAGGGCAGACGGGTGGTATTGTCCTCCTCCAGTGAGAGGGCACAGTCCGGGGCGGTCAGGGTCACGTCCGCGGCATTGCCCTCGGCGTCGGTCATCCGGGCCGCGGTGAAGCCGTCGCCGACGATGTTCACCGTGACCCCCTCCACCGGTGCCGACTGCCGGGCCGCAAATGCCTGAATGCGCAGAATTCCAGTCGCCATAAACAAAAACTCCTTTGCCGAAATGTTCGCTTGGTTCACTCACAGCGTATTCGGCAAGGAGTCGGAAGGTGCATGAAACAAACGCCCCCTGTCCGTTCGGAGGCATAGGCTCCGGAACCGGGCAGGGGGCGTTCATTGTTTGTTATATCTTGGAAGGGAAAAACGGAACGGCCTGATTTACCGCTTGTACTTTGCGGCAGTCTGCAGGCGCTGCATCGCACGGTCGAGCGCGATCTTGCTCTGATAATATTCATGCATGCTCTGCTGATGCTGCAAACGCTCCTCGGCACGGATGCGGGCAGCCTCGGCACGGTTCTTGTCGATATCCTCCGGACGCTCGGCGCTGTCCACCAGCAGCAGAACGAAGGTGGGGGTCACTTCGGCAATGCCGTCGCCCACCAGCACATCGCGGGTCTCACCGTTCACGGTGAACTGCAGCATCCCCATGTGGATGGCCACCAGCACCGGGCTGTGTCCGGCCTGCACACCGTACACACCGTCGCCGGTGGGCAGGGTCAGGCTCTCACAATCGCCCTGATAGTACTCACCGCTGGACGCAGTGATGTTCAGCATGAACTTGTTCATCAGACGGCACCGCCCTTTTCCTCAGCCAGCTTTTCCGCTGCCTTCTGGCGGGCATCTTCCAGCGTACCAACGTTGAAGAAAGCCCACTCCGGCAGATCATCGGCCTCGCCGTCCACAATGGCGGCAAAGCCGCGCACGGTATCCTGCAGCGGCACATACTTGCCCTTCAGGCCGGTAAAGTTCTCGGCCACAGCAAAGGGCTGGGACAGGAACTTCTGCAGCTTGCGGGCGCGGGCAACGGTGAGCTTGTCGTTCTCGTCCAGCTCGTCCATGCCCAGAATGGCGATGATGTCCTGCAGTTCCTGATAGCGCTGCAGAATGGACTGCACCTTGCGGGCCACGCGATAGTGCTCCTCGCCCACGATATCCGCTTCCAGAATGCGGGAGGTGGATGCCAGCGGGTCCACGGCCGGGTAAATGCCCTGCTCCACGATCTTACGGGACAGCACGGTAGTGGCATCCAGATGTGCAAAGGTGGTGGCGGGGGCCGGGTCGGTCAGGTCGTCGGCGGGGACGTAGACGGCCTGCACAGAGGTGATGGAGCCTTCCTTGGTGGAGGTGATGCGCTCCTGCAGAGCGCCCAGCTCGTTGGCCAGAGTGGGCTGGTAGCCCACAGCAGAAGGCATACGGCCCATCAGAGCGGACACCTCGGAGCCTGCCTGCACGAAACGGAAGATGTTATCAATGAACAGCAGCACGTCCTTGTGGGTCTCCTCACGGAAGTACTCTGCCATGGTCAGGCCGGTCTCGGCAACACGCATACGTGCTCCTGGGGGCTCGTTCATCTGACCAAAGACCAGTGCGGTCTTATTCAGAACACCGGACTCGTTCATCTCGCCCCAAAGGTCGCAGCCCTCGCGGGAGCGCTCGCCGACGCCGGTGAAGATGGAGTAGCCGCCGTGCTCGGTGGCCACGTTATGGATCAGTTCCTGGATCAGCACGGTCTTGCCGACGCCTGCACCGCCGAACAGACCGATCTTGCCGCCCTTTGCATAGGGGGCCAGCAGGTCGATGACCTTGATGCCGGTCTCCAGGATCTCGGTCGCGGGCTTCTGCTCTGCAAAGCTGGGGGCCTTGCGGTGGATGGGCCAATGCGGCACATCATCCACAGAGCCCTTGCCGTCGATGGGTCTGCCCAGCGGGTCGAACATGCGGCCCAGCGTGGCTTCGCCCACCGGTGCGGTCAGGCCGTGGCCGGTAGCGGTCACGGTCATGCCCTTGCCCAGACCCTCGCTGGCGGAAAGCATGATGCAGCGCACAGTGGTCTCGTTGACATGCTGTGTCACTTCCATCGTGCGCTCGGTGCCCTCGGCGGTCACGGTAAGCGCTTCCTGCAGGGCAGGCAGCTTGCCTGCGGTGAACTGCACGTCCACCACAGGGCCGGCTACGCGAATAATAGTTCCCTGTATCATACGATTGCCTCTTACTTACTGATTGTATAAACCCTCTCAGTCTCGCTTCGCTCGCCAGCTCCCCCGAAAGGGGGAGCTTTTTCAAGTGATACGATTCTGCTCAAAACCTCGCCCTTCGGGAGAGGTGGCCGTGCGCCAGCACGGACGGAGAGGGTTCCTGGTTATTCGTTACTTTGCACCGCCGCAGCGCCGCCGATGATCTCGGTGATCTCCTGTGTAATGGAGCCCTGACGGGTGCGGTTGTATTCCAGCTGCAGCTCCCGGATCATATCGTTGGCGTTCTTGGTGGCGGAATCCATGGCGGTCATGCGGGCGCTCTGCTCTGCGCAGAAGCTCTCGGTCATGGCACCAAAGATCATGCCGTGCATGTAGATGGGGGCCGTCTGCTCGAACACCGTTTTGGCGTCCGGGAACATCTCCACCTCGCCGCGGGGGTCACCCAGACCTTTCGGGGCGGGCTTCAGATGCTCACGGTCCAGCGGAAGCAGACGCTCCATCACCGGCTCACTGGTCAGCGCGTTCTGGATCTTGGTGTAGATGAGGTAGATCTCATCCAGTTTGCCGGTCTTGAAATCATCGATGGCATCCATCGTGATATCGCGGGCACGCTGCAGCGTAGGCTCCGTGGCACCGTAGTGGAAATCCTCCACCAGCCGCGGGTCCTTGTGGTACAGGGCGCGGTAGCCGGTCTGACCAATGACGTAGAAGCGGGCATTGGGGTCGCTGCCGCACTGCTCTTTCAGGAACTTGAGCAGGTTCTGGTTGTAAGCGCCTGCCATGCCCTTATCTGCCGTCAGCACGACATAGGCACGGATGGGGGCTTCCTTCTCCCGCTCATGGAAGAACGGATGCACCGGCTCTTCCGGCAGGTGGGGCACCACGCGGGAAATGGTATCGCGCATACGGTTGAAGTAGGGCGATACATTCTGGTAGTTCTTACGTGCCTTGCGCAGCTTGGACGAGGAGATCAGGTACATGGCGTTCGTGATCTTCATGGTGTCCTGAATGCTCTCGATGCGCTCCTTCAGCAGCTTACTGGACGGCATGGCTGTCGCCTCCCGCATAGGTCTTCCACGCGGTCAGGATGGCGTCCACCTGCTCCGGCGTGATCTTGCCGGTGGAAGCGATGGCATCCATCGCGCCGGAAACATCGGCGTGGAAGGACCGCACAAAGGCGTTGACCTTTGCGCGCTGCTCAGCCAGCGGGAGCGTGTCCAGCATCCCGTGGGAGGCCAGCGTCAGGATGACGACCTGCTCGGCGTCGGACTTGGGCTGATACAGCGGCTGCTTGAGCATTTCCATCAGAGCCTTGCCGTGATCCAGCTGGCGGCGGGTCTCCGCGTCCAGATCCGAGCTGAACTGTGCAAAGGACTCCATATCCTTGTACTGTGCCAGCTCGATACGCAGGTTGGCGTTGGCCTTCTTCATGGCCTTGGTCTGGGCAGCGCCGCCCACACGGGACACCGACAGACCCACATTGACGGCCGGGCGGTTGCCTGCATTGAACAGGGCGCTCTCGAGGAAGATCTGACCATCGGTGATGGAAATGACATTGGTGGGGATGTAGGCCGAAACGTCGCCTGCCTGCGTCTCTACGATAGGCAGTGCGGTGATGGAACCGCCGCCCAGATCGTCGCGCATCCGGCAGGAGCGCTCCAGCAGACGGGAGTGCAGATAGAACACATCGCCGGGGTAAGCCTCACGGCCCGGAGAGCGGCGCAGCAGCAGAGAAATGGCACGGTAGGCCACTGCATGCTTGGACAGATCGTCGTAAACGATCAGCACGCTCTTGCCCTGACTCATGAAGTACTCGGCCAGTGCGGTGCCGGCATAGGGTGCGATGTACTGCAGGGGAGCGGAATCCGAAGCAGTAGCCGCCACGATGGTGGTGTAGCTCATGGCACCGTGCTTCTGCAGATCGCCTGCCACACGGGCAATGGAAGAAGCCTTCTGGCCGATGGCCACATAAATGCACAGCACACCAGTGTTTTTCTGGTTCAGGATGGCGTCCGTGGCGATGGAGGTCTTGCCGGTCTGGCGGTCGCCGATGATCAGTTCACGCTGGCCGCGGCCGATGGGGAACATGGAATCGATGGCGAGGATGCCGGTGTGGAGCGGGGTATCCACGCTCTGACGCTCCAGAATGCCGGGGGCCTGCTTTTCGATGGGGTTGTAGCCCACAGCTTCAATGGGGCCCTTGCCATCGATGGGCTCGCCCAGCGGGCTGATGACACGGCCCAGGAAGGCATCGCCCACCGGGATGCCGGCACGCTTGCCGCTGCGGGTCACCATGGTGCCCACACCGACGGTCTCAGCTCCGTCGAACAGCATGATGCCCAGCTGTTCGGGGTCCACGCTCTCCACCATGCCCTTGGCACCGTTGTCGAAGGTGACGATCTCGCCGTACACGGCGCGGTTCATGCCTTCGACGTGCACGATGCCGTCGGCAGAGGAGATGACCACACCGCCCTCGGCAGAGGTCTCGGCGGGCTTGTAGTCCTCAATGCGGGTCTTGAGGGTAGCCAGCGAGGGCTTGCCCTCCATCATCTTGTCCAGCTGATGACGGCCGGAGTTATCGAACACGCGGTCGCCCACCTGCAGGACATAGCCGGACAGCAGGCTCTCGTCCACCGTCACGTTCAGGATGACCTCGGTGGCGTCGTAGAGCTTCTTTACCTCGTTCTTGATGCGGGCGATGTCCTCTTCGCGCAGCTGGTGGGCAGCGCGCAGCTCGGCCTTGACGATGCGGTTGTCCGCAAAAAATTCACGACTGAATTCAGTTGCCATTGCCTGCACCTGCTTTCTCCAGCAGATCGTCCAGCAGACGTGCGTCGTCCTGGGCGGTCAGATTGCGGGCCAGCAGCTTCTCGCACATCGCACGGGCCAGTGCCGTGGTCTGGGCATCGGCTTCCCGCAGCTTGTGCTGGCGCTCTGCCTCAGCCGCGGTCTTGCCCTCGGCAAGGATGGCGTCAGCCTGCTTCTGGGCGTCCAGCAGCAGCTGCTGCTTTTCCTTCTCCGCCTGCTGCTCGTAAGCCTTGCGGCGGGCAGCGGCCTCATTGTCCACATTGCGCAGCTTATCCTGCGCAGCATTCAGTGCCGCAGCGGCTTCGCTCTTGGAAGTCTCGGCAGCAGCAAGGGCGGCGTCCACCTGCTTCTGGCGCTCTGCGATGATGTTCATGACAGGCCTGTACAGGAACTTGCGCAGCAGCAAAAACAGGACCAGAACGTTGACGACCGTCCACAAAAGGTTCAGATTCAGTGTCAGCATTCGTCATGCCTCCGTTATTGACCCAGGAACAGGATGATCAGCAGTGCAACGACGAAGCCGAAAATTGCAGTACCTTCTGCCAGAGCAGCGCCCAGCAGCAGGTTGGTCTGGATCTTGCCGGATGCCTCGGGCTGACGGGAGATAGCCTCCGTTGCCTTACCCGTTGCGATGCCGATGCCGATACCGCCGCCAATGCCGGTCAGCGCTGCAATGCCAGCGCCCAGAGCTACGAGTCCGTTCATAATAAAATCTCCTATCTTTTTATCGTTTTTCTTGTACAACTTCTCCGTCCCTGCTCCGCAATGCCAGGGGAGCTGTCTGCGCAGCAGACTGAGAGGTTACTCTTCGTCTCCCAGGCTCTCCTTCATAAAGAGGGAGGTCAGGAACACGAACACGTAGGTCTGGATCAGACCGTCGAACAGGTCAAAATACAGGCTGAACACCGCCGGGACGAACACAGGCACCACGAGCTTGATCAGCTCCATGATGACGAATGCGCCCAGCACGTTGCCGAACAGTCGCATGCAGAGGCTGGTGGGGCGGATGGCGATCTCGAGGATGTTCATAGGGGTCATGACCGGAGTGGGGGCAGCCAGACTCTTGAAGAAGCCTTTCCCGCCGCGCGCGTGGATGCCGGAGTATTCGATGAGCACGATGCTCATCAGCGCCAGCGCTGCGGTCACATCCAGATCCTTTGTGGGGGGCTTGATGCCGAACACACCAATGAGGTTGGAGCACGCGATATACAGCGCCACGCTCATCAGATACGGCACATACCGTTTGCCGTTCTCGCCCAGCAGCCCGACAAAGAAATCGTTGATAAGAGTCACGACCGTTTCCAGGATGGCCTGGCGCCTGGTGATGTGATCGACCCGCAGATTCCGCGTCAGCAGGATCGAACCGAGCACCAGAAACACCATGATGCCCCAGCTGATGACCACGGATTCCGGGATCTGCAGCCCAAACACCGAGACCATCTCCACGTTCAACTCTTCTTTCAAAGCAGCAGTCAACGCATTCATTCTTTTGCTCTATCTCCTTTCCTTGTTATCGTTTTTCCGAAAAAGTGCTGCAATGCGCGAAAAAAAGCAGGAGGCCGAGACGTCCTCGTCCCACATCCTCCTTCGCTCACGCCTTGCCCGGCGCTTTTTACGTGACGTATCATAGCACGATTGTGCCGAATTTTGTAGCCCCCGGCCCAACATTCTACGTTTTGTTATATTCCATTTCACAACAGCCGAAGAAGTGTTGTGTATTTTGTGCAAATTTCCGATCTTGTCTTATGCCAATTGCACAATTTCCAAGTGGATTCTCTTCCTTTCGCTTCGTTTTCCGAGTCAAAAACGGGGCAAAATCGGCATATTATTCACTATATGTATATCCGGTATATCAAATTTATATAGGCAGACCGACTGCGATGCAGCCCCCAAACGCGGCTGTGATACTGCCCTTATATAATTGTAATACAGATTTAATATGGCCGTTTACTGCTTTTCGCCCCGGCGGAACACCAGCCGGAAGATGGCACGGGCAAGCGGCCCGCAGTACAGCATCTGCCAGCACAGGGCCATGGGCATATTGCAGCCCCATGTATGCACCCAAGTGCCAAAGCCGGGTTCTTTAAACAGCACCGTTGCGATCAGGCTCATCACCGGGCACATGATGCACACGATCATCAGCGAGATGGCATAGGTGATGAACTGCGGACGATCTGTGGGCCGCATAAAGCGGAAGGCCAGCCGGGTGGCCAGCTTCTCGACCACAAAGAACTCCAGGATAAAGGCAGCAGGCACCATGATCGGCATCTCGTGCAGAGCCATAACAAAGGTGGCATTGGTGACACCGCCTGTGTTCAGCGCCACATTGTAAACGATCATGCCATAGACCATAATTGCAGCCATGACAATGGTGAAGACGATCTTTTCAAGCAGAGTTTTCGGCATTGTTATAAGCTCCTTTTTATCGGTTGTGGAAAACGTTCACCGCACCAAAACAAAAAAAGAAGCCGGACGAGGGAACCTTCGTCTGACTTCTTTGCGCGACTACCATTCATTGTCTGCTATGATAGCACAAATTTTCGCTGCACATAAGAGTCCGCCGTCGGTTTCTCGCTTTTTTCCACAAATCATCCACAAACGGCCCGAACTTTTTGGCGCAGTTGATGTATCCCAGTTTTTTGGATTTTTGGTGCAAAAATGCGTCTCATTTGTTGTACACTCTGCGAATAGACAACTCCGCCTTTGTCGTGTATAATAAAGCCAGAAACCAGAGAAGTACAGCAGAAGCTCAAGAGAGAGCTAATCCCGCTGACTTGAAGCAGAAAGGAGCGAGACCGATGGTCGATATGGAACCCGCACAGCAGGGACAGGCTGTCGGGATTCGCTGAGAAGCAAAATAGAGGCTCACCACAAACGGGATGTTTCCCCCGTATAAAAACACAACAACAATGAGCCAGTCTTGAGCATCAATCACGCGAAAACAGAACAGTCTGTCGAGTATAAATCCCCTGGCGATTCAAATAGATCCGCATGAGGTGATCCCCATGATGAAAGCTTTTGCGCGGACGAGAATATTTGAATGACCGAAAAGGAGCAACTCCAATGTACTAAGCAATGGAATCCCCCGCAAATCTAACTCGAAAGAATGTGGTAATATGAAATTCATCTTCCGAATCTCGGTGCCGCACTCCATCAGTTAAGAGAAGGGTCAATCCAATGTACACGAGTAACGAGTAGTTCCCCTTGAACCAGATTCCCAGTTTCTGATCGTTTCTAAGGAGAGTCACCCTATGAAACGTTTACTCCGAAAATGAGGAACCCCAAGGAGAAGAGGCTTATGACTCCGAAGAAGTAAGTATCCAGCCGGACGAGGGCTTGCAACCGCCTCGTCCGGCTGGTTTTTTATTTGTTCCTTCGCACATTTTCCGGGCAGGATGTTCCGTTCCGGGTTGAATCCCGTCCTTGCTTTTTCACTCTCCTATGTTATACTTGTGGAAAAAGATGGAGGTGTATCGTATGGATTCGTTCTTCTCGTCTTCCACTCTGTTCAACCTTGTGCTGACCGTTATCTGGTTCATCTCCGGCATTCGGGATCTTCAAGGCAAAGACCCGTTCCTCGATCTGCCGTTCAACCAGTATCACCGCGACCCGGAGTACCGCGCCTTCTGGCAGAAAAAGAACGGCGTGTTTTACATTCTCAACAGCATCGCCTTTCTGATCTTAGCCTTCACACCTGTTACATCGCTGATCTACCGCATCCTCTTCGGTGTTGCCATCGGGGGCGATCTTCTTTATCTCGTTGCGTATGAGAGTTGGAACCATAGCGCCGATTGAATCGTTCTGCTCTGGTTCCATTCCAAAATTTTTCTTGCTCCTTCTGCCGTTCTCTGCTACAATGGAGAAAAAACGCAGGAGGTTTTTTCATTATGGTCAAGCATGTGATCCTGTGGCAGCTGAAGGACGAACTGTCCGATGCCGAAAAAGCCGCCGTCAAGGCAGGCATCAAGGAGGGTCTGGAAGGTCTGGCCGGTCAGATCCCCGGTCTGGTGGACATCCGCGTCAACATCGACGCTCTCCCCTCTTCCACCGCCGACCTGATGCTGGACACCACCTTTGAAAGCGCCGAGGCCCTCAAGGGCTACTCCGTCCATCCCGCCCATGTCGCCGTCGCCAACAGCAAAGTGCGGCCTTATTACAAGAACCGCGTTTGCCTGGATTACGAGGTCTAACATGCTTACACCAGCTGCATCCTCCCGGAGATGCAGCCATAGCACGAAATGAGGATGGCATCATGAATAAAGCACTTCGGAATGTTACAGCCCTTTTCCTTGCAATGCTCCTTTGTCTTTGTCCGCTTTCGGTTCAGGCCGCTGGTGTCACCGGCGATACGGTCCTGGCCAGCTACCGGACACTGATCGACGCTTACAACAACTTCGCCGACCTGCACGAGTCCTATCTGGTCATGCTGGGTACACAGAATGTTTCAGATTCTGTCCGCGCCTACTACGACGGTGTTGACCTTGTGTTGGATAACCTCTACGCCACCGGCTCCGCAAAGGGGAATCTTGCCACGCTGGATGCCGGCACGCTGACCGAGATCAACAACATCCTCACCGAGGACATCGCTTTTATGAATGCGGCCAGCGCCACGGTACAGGCCCAGATGGGCAACGGTTACCCTGCCGGGAACTATACACCGGGAACGGTCTACGGCCCCAAGCTGAACCAGACTGAACTTGATCAGGTGGCCGGTGTCGTCAGCCGCTTTGCTTCCAGCCTGCCGCTTTCTTCCATGAGCGACGTTGATAAGGTCATGGCTGCGCGGGACTACCTCATCCAGTTCTGCTCCTATGCCCCCGACTGGTCGAAGAACCGTGCCAACACGGCGTGGGGTGCGCTGGTCTACCGGCAGGCGCAGTGTTCCGGCTATGCCCGCGCCATGAAAGCTCTCTGCGACTCCATCGGAGTGGAATGCTGCTACGTTCATGCGGACGCGGCAGCTTCCAATCCAAGCCACCAGTGGAACACCGTAAAGATCGACGGCCAGTGGTACATTCTGGATGTGCAGGGCGATGACTCTTCCGGCTTCGAGGCATTCTTCCTGCTGTCGGATAACAGTTATGCCGCATCCACCGGCCTGTCATGGGATCGTTCCGCCGTTCCCGCCTGCCCCGCCGACTATACCGGCACGCATTACCACTACGTTTTCTTCCAGCGCATGGATCAGAGCCTGTTCGCCGCGCGGATGATTTGAGCGTTTCTCATTGACAAACCCACCGTTTTTGCGTATTATAATGTCAAAGGGGATTTTATGCCCCTTTGACACACACAAACTGGCTTTGACGAGAAGAGTATGCACAGCAGGCACCTGACAGAAAGCCCGAAGGATGGAACCGGGCAGGCCGCGCGATGCCGAAGATGGTCTCGGAGCTGCGCAGGTGAAAATTGAGCCTGCGACGGGTGCGCCCGTTACTGCGCGTGGGCTGGTCTTTCATCAGCCCACAAGGCCCCGCTTGCAAGGGCGCGGCGAAGCAAGGTGGTACCACGAAAGTTTCAGGCTCTCGTCCTTGTCCGGCACATCCGGCAGGGCGGGAGCTTTTTTGTGACACAGCCACGATAGAAAGGAAGAGCATATCCCCATGAGTGAGCACAAGACATTCTACATCACCACTCCCATCTACTACCCCAGCGACAAGCTGCACATCGGCCACAGCTATACCACTGTCGCCTGCGACGCACTGGCACGCTTCAAGCGGATGCAGGGCTATGATGTCATGTTCCTGACCGGCACCGACGAGCACGGCCAGAAAATTCAGGACAAGGCTGCCGATGCCGGTGTGACCCCCAAGGAGTATGTGGACAAGATCGTAGCCACCGTCAAGGATCTGTGGAAGCTGCTGGACGTCAGCTACGACCGCTTCATCCGCACCACCGACGACTACCACATGGAGTCCTGCCAGAAAATTTTCACCAAGCTGTATGAGCAGGGCGACATCTACAAGGGCGAGTACATCGGCCACTACTGCAAGCCCTGCGAGAGCTTCTGGACCGACAGCCAGCTGGTGGACGGCAAGTGCCCCGACTGCGGCCGCGAAGTGTACGACGCCCACGAGGAAGCCTACTTCTTCAAGACCAGCAAGTATGCCGACCGCCTGCTGAAGCTCTACGAGGAGAACCCCCAGTTCATCCAGCCCGAGAGCCGCAAGAACGAGATGATCGCCTTCATCAAGCAGGGCCTGCAGGATACCTGCGTGTCCCGTACCTCGGTCAAGTGGGGCATCCCCGTGCCCTTCGACCCCAAGCACACCATGTATGTGTGGGTGGATGCCCTGAGCAACTATATCTCCGCGCTGGGCTACGGCAACGAAAAATATCACGACTACGACAAGTTCTGGCCTGCCGACCTGCACATGGTGGGCAAGGAGATCCTGCGTTTCCACACCATTCTGTGGCCCGCCATGCTGATGGCTCTGGATCTGCCCCTGCCCAAACGGGTGTTCGGCCACGGCTGGCTGCTGATGAACGGCGGCAAGATGTCCAAGTCCGTGGGCAACGTGGTGGACCCCGTGATCCTGTGCGACCGCTACGGCGTGGATGCCATCCGCTACTTCCTGCTGCGTGAGATTCCCTTCGGCAACGATGGCATGTTCACCAACGAAGCTCTGATCACCCGCATCAACAGCGATCTGGCGAACGACCTGGGCAACCTGCTCAGCCGCACCGTCGCCATGTGCGAGAAGTACTTCGGCGGCACCGTGCATAACGTTGCCGGTACCGAAGCCATCGACACCGAGCTGGAGACCATGGTCAACGAGCTGACCGCCAAGGTCACGGCCGACATGGACAGCCTGACCATCCCGCAGGCCCTGATGGAGATCTTTGCGGTCATCCAGCGCGCCAACAAGTACATCGACGAGACCGCTCCCTGGGCGCTGGCCAAAGACGAGGCCAACAAGGCCCGTCTGGAGAGCGTGCTGTACCACCTGTGCGAGGCACTGCGCGTGTGCGGCATCCTGCTGAACGCCTACCTGCCCACCACTGCCCCCAAGATGATGGAACAGCTGGGTCTGGACGCATCTGCTCTGGACCTGACCAAGACCACCTACGGCGCACAGGAGACCTACACCGTGCACAAGGGCGAGGCACTGTTCCCCCGCATCGATGTGGCAAAGGAAATTGCCCACCTGAAGGAAGAGGACGAGAAGCGCAAGGCTGCTGCCGAAGCTGCCAACAAGGCCAAGGCTGAAGCTGAGAAGAAGGCTGCCGCCCCCGCCGAGGAGAGCACCGTGGACTTTACCCACGAGGAAGAGATCGACTTTGACACCTTCTGCAAGGTGGAACTGCGTGTGGCCGAAGTGCGCGCCTGCGAGAACCTGAAGGAAAGCAAGAAGCTGCTGCACCTGACCGTGTTTGACGGCGAGCGGGAGCGCTGCATCCTTTCCGGCATTGCAAAGTGGTTCAAGCCGGAAGACCTGATCGGTAAGAAGATCGGCATTGTGTGCAATCTGGCACCTCGCCCCATGATGAAGGGCAAGTATGTCAGCGAGGGCATGATCTTTGCTGCTGATACCGCCGACGGCGGCTGCTCCATCGCTTTCTACGGCGACGACACCCCCGTAGGCAGCCGCATCCACTGAGCCGCCATGCAGGAAAACAAAACGCTTTCCCGCGCGGAATGGCTGGATAAGATCTTCGGCACGCCGGTGTTCGCCGTGCTGCTGGCCATCTTCTGCAATGTGCTGTGGGGCTCGGCATTCCCCTTCATCAAGCTGGGCTACCGGCTGTTCTCCATTGAGACCGGCAACACCGCCTCCATCTTCTGCTTTGCCGGTGTGCGGTTCATGCTGGGCAGCTTTCTGGTGCTGCTGGGCAGTGTTCTGCTGCAGAGCCGCCTGCCCAAGTTCCCCCGCGGCAAAGTGGCAGCGGAGTGCTGTGCTCTGGGCCTGTGGCAGACCACGACCCAGTACGCATTCTATTACATTGCTGTTGCCATGCTCACGGGTGCCTTTGGCGGCATCCTGAACAGCACCCAGAGCTTTCTGGGCGTGATCTTTGCCCACTTCATCTACGGCAACGCCGACCGCATGACCCCTGCCAAAACGCTGGGCTGTGTCATCGGCTTTGCGGGCGTGCTCATCGGCACGCTGGGCAACCACGGCAGCGGCAGCGGCTGGGGCGTGTTCTGCATGATGGCCGCTACCATCATCTTTACCCTGTCCGGCCCGTGGAACAAATCCGTGACCAAAAAAGCAGACAGCTTTGCCGTCTGCTTCATCAACCTGTTCGTGGGCGGTCTGGCACTGTTCGTGCTGGGCACTGTGCTGGGCGGCAGTCTCCATGTGCAGAGCGCACTGGCGATGGTGGTCATGCTGTATCTGGCCTTCATCTGCGGGGCAGGCTATGTGCTGTGGGCTCTGCTGATGAAGAACAACCCGGTCAGCCGCATTGCCATCTTTGGCTTCGTGAACCCGGTGGTCAACGTACTGCTGAGCGCCGTGCTCAACGGCGAACCCCTGTTCCGCTGGCAGTATCTGGCGGCGCTGGTGTTCGTGTGTGTTGGCATCTGGCTGGTGAACAAGGCCCCCGCCAAAAAGGAGGGCGGCAAATGACCGGCCCCATTTTTGACACCCACGCGCACTACAGTGCCCGCGCTTTTGACGCAGACCGCGATTTCCTGCTGGACAGCCTGCCCGGCAAAGGCGTGGTGGGCGTGTGTGAACAGGCCACCCACTCCGGGGATGCACCCCGGGTGCTGGAGCTGGCGCACCGCTACCCGTGGGTGGTGGCTGCCGTTGGCATCCATCCGGAAAGCCTGCTGCCCGCCGCCGACTGCGGCGAGGAAGGCCCGGCTCCTACGGTCTCGGTGTACGGCGGGGACTGGGCCGCAGAGATGCGCGCTCTGGCCCCATATTACGAGGACCCCAAGGTGGTAGCTGTGGGTGAGTGCGGGCTGGACTACCACTGGCCTGTGCCCAAGGATGCCCAGCTGGCCATGTTTGAGGCGCACATCCGGCTGGCGCTGGAACTGGACAAGCCCATCATCGTGCACGACCGCAACGCCCACGCCGACGTTTACGCCCTGCTGAAAAAATACCAGCCCAAGGGCATCGTCCACTGCTATTCCGGCAGTGCCGACGATGCGGCGTGGCTGGCAAAGCAGGGACTGTTCATCGGTTTTGGCGGGGCGTGTACCTTCAAGGGTGCCAAGCGGGCGGCAAAAGCCATCAGCGCCCTGCCGCTGGAAAGCATCGTGCTGGAGACCGACTGCCCCTACATGGCACCGGAGCCGGTGCGCGGCACCCGCTGTGACAGCTCCCTCATCCGCTATGTGGGCGAATACATCGCACAGGTCAAGGGAGTTTCCGCTGAGGAAGTGTTCCGGCAGACCGCTGAGAATGCAAGGCGGGTCTACCAGTTGTAAAGTTTAACGCCGTATAACCTCTCAGTCATCGCTTCGCGATGCCAGCCCCCCTGGTAGGGGAGCTGGCGCGAAGCGCCTGAGAGGTTGTACCCCATCATTTCACCTGCAAAAGCTGAAGTTTACATCAGCTTCTGTATAAATCAACAATCAAAATCCAAACTGTTATAAGGAGAACCTACCATGAAAGCACGTATTCCTAAGCACCGCGAGTTCATCATCAACTTCCCCGACAGCATCGACCAGAACAAGGCCAACGAGGGCTGGGCAAAGCTGCAGCAGATCGTTGAGGACTACAAGAAGGCCCACAATGGCGCTTCCGTCTACGCCCCCACCTTCATCGAGGACTGCGAGGCCGAGGTGAAGAAGCTGCAGGAAGAGTACGGCTTCGAGTACACGGTTGAATACGTGAAGTAAGTTCTGAGTTTTCAGTATATTGCATTAAAAAGAGCAGAGCGTTCCAGCCAGCTGGCTGGAACGCTCTGCTCTTTTTGTTGCTTATTTCAGTTCCATATTGATGGACTTTTCCGTAAAGCCGTAGTTCCGGTACATCTCATACGCCTTTTTATTTCTGGCGTTCACCTGCAGCTCGATGGTGTCACATCCCTTTTCCGCCTTGAGCTGCTTCACTTTTTCAAAGAACTGGTGGCCGATGCCTTTGCCCCTGTACGCTTCCTCCACCGCCATGGTGCTGACAAACAAAACATCCTTTGTTACCTGCGCCGGGCCTTCCACATGGCGCTTGAAGACTTCCAGAACACCAACAACGATGCCGTCCGTCTCGGCAATATACCAGCTGTCCCCTTTCAGGAGCTCAGCAAACAACCCTTTTGTGATCAACGGACTAGCCGGTTTGTAGACATCCGGCCGCCACTCGACATGCATCTGCTGCACCTGATCCATAATAGCAGAAAATCGGTCATAATCCTGCATTTGCGGGGTACGGATCGTTATTTTCATCTCGCTTTCTCCTTGTTGTATCAAAAATACCCTGTCTGACACGCTTTCGGGTCCAGACAAGGCATTTTGAGTTTCTTTTCAGTTGTTCGCTTCCACCTTGCTGAGCAGGATGCGGTCATTGTCCAGATTCTTGCCGGCATTCTCGCGGAACTTTTCAAGCAGGCCGTCCACGGTCATCCGGCTGCGTTCCTCGCCCTTCACATCAAAGACGATGCGGCCGGAATCCATCATCAGGGTGCGGTTGCCCAGCTCCAGTGCCTGATGCATGTTGTGGGTGACCATCAGGCAGGTGATCTTCTTTTCAGCCACGATGCTCCTAGTCAGCTCCAGTACCTTTTCGGCGGTGGCGGGGTCCAGTGCTGCGGTGTGCTCGTCCAGCAGCAGCAGCTTGGGGGTGACGAGGGTGGCCATGAGCAGGGTCAGCGCCTGCCGCTGACCGCCGGAAAGCAGTCCCACCGGCTGCTTCATGCGGTCCTCAAGGCCCATATCCAGCAGCGCCAGCTTTTCGCGGAACACTTCCTTGTCCTTGCGGGAGATGCGGGAGAAGATGGCGTGGGGCGCGGTGCCGGCACGCAGATAGGCCAGTGCAAGGTTTTCCTCAATGGTCATGTTGGGTGCCGTGCCCTTGAGCGGGTCCTGAAACAGGTGGCCGATGACCTTGCTGCGCTGGTGCTCCGGCTCAAAGGTGATATCCTGTCCGCCCAGCAGGATGCTGCCCTCGTCGGCGATGAAGCCGCCGGTGATGGCGTTGAACAGGGTGGATTTGCCCGCGCCGTTGGAGCCCACGATGGTGGCAAAGTCCCCGGCTTCCATGTGCAGGCTGACACCGTTCAGGGCCACTTTTTCATTGACTGTGCCGGGGTTGAAAGTCTTGTGCAGATCGTTCAGCTGAAGCATTTCCATCTCAGACCGCCTCCTTCTTCTGGGCTGCGTGCTTCCGCTTTTCAAAGGCCAGGCGGTTCTGGATGGCCGGCATCGAAATGGCGATGGCCACGATGATGGCGGACACCAGCTTCATGGCGGCGGCGGGCACATTGAAGCGCAGGGCCACAGCCACGATAAAACGGTACAGGCAGCTGCCGAACACCACGCCGATGATCCGGCGCAGCATGGTGCGCTTACCAAGCAGAGTCTCGCCGATGATGAGGGAAGCCAGTGCGATGGTCACCATGCCGGTGCCCACATTGATATCGCAGCTCTTCTGATACTGTGCCAGCAGGCCGCCGGACAGAGCCGTCAGCGCACCGGAAATGCACAGGCCCACCGTAATGGTGAAAGCCGGGTTAATACTGGAAGCACGCACCATGGCAGCGTTGTCACCGGTGGCGCGGATGGACAGGCCCAGCCGGGTGCCCAGAAAGCCCACCATCCCGGCACAAGCCAGCGCAATGACCACCACGGCCAGCACCAGCTTATACCAGCCGCCCGTAAAGGCCAGCGCTGTTTTGGCCAGCGAGAAAACAGTGTCGGTCTTGACCAGCGACATGGTGGAGGAAAAGCCCATCACGGCCAGATTGATGGTGTAAAGGCCGGTGTTGACGATGATGCCTGCCATGATGCTCTCCACCCCAAGGCGGGTCTGCAAAAAGGCTGTGATGAAACCGGAGCACACGCCAGCCACCATCGCCGCCAGCAGAGCCAGAATGGGATGGCCGGTCAAAGCCACCTGACAGGCCACGGCGCAGCCCAGCGTGAAGCAGCCGTCAGTGGAAAGGTCTGCGATGTTCAGGATGGAATAGCTCAGGAACAGTGCCAGCGCCACCAGGGCATAGATACAGCCCAGTTCCAGCGCCGTCTGTAGGACGTTGAGCGAAAAGATACTCGCCAGCATGGTGTGTACTCCTTATTTTTTAATAACAGACGATTCCGTCACAGCTGCACTGTGACGGAATCGCTCTTGTTTTTATGAAATGAGATGGATTTAGAAGTTCTCCTGCGTGGTCACTGCCACGATCTCGGTGCAGTAGGGCTTGAAGGCCTCCTTGATCATGTCCAAAGTCTTATCATCCATGCCCAATGCTGCGGCCGTCTCTGTATTGATGGTGACGATGCCGTTATCAAAGGTCTGGTAGGGCAGGTCTGCGGTAGTCTTTCCGTCGCAGAGGATCTCTGCCACCATGTCGGCAGTGGCTTCGCCCAGCTGGACGTAATCCACGCCGTAGCCTACGAACGCACCGTTCAGTGCAAAGCTGTCGGCACCGGTGTAGTGCTGCACGCCTGCCTCGGTAAAGGTCTCGTAGATGGACAGCTCTGCGGTCATCACGGTGTTGTCGGTGGGGGTGAACACGGCCTTGACACCGGCGGCGATCAGAGCCTCAGCCGCCATCTGCACCTCAGCGGTGGTGGTGCCGTTCTTCTCAATGTACTTGATGCCGTTGGCGTCGCAGAAGGCCTTTGCGTCTGCAATGGCCTGCGTGGAGGCATCCTGACTCAGGTCGTACAGCAGGCCGATGGTGTCAATGTCCGGGTTGACGGCAGTGATCAGCTTCATGATGGCCTCGGTGTTCAGTGCGTCGGAGGTGCCGGTGATGTTCTCCTCGCCGTCAAAGCCTGCAGCGGCGGGGTCGGTGACAGCAGAGTAGACAACGGGGATATCGGTATCCTCCACAGCGGCCAGCATGGTTGCGGCGGTGGGGGTAGCCACAGCCACGATCACATCCACGCCGTCCCCTACGAGGTCGGCACCGATCTGGTTCAGGTTGGACTGGTCAGCCTGTGCATTTGCGTAGTAGTCGGCATAATCAAAGGTCACGCCTTTTTCCTTGCCCACCTCATCCAGACGGCTCTCCACAGATTCCACGATCTGGTTGAGGGAAGCATGATCCACATAGTTGACGATGCCAACCTTGAAGGTCTGGCCCGCTTCTGCCGAAGCAGCTGCCGACGAGGCGGCGGCGCTGGAGGCGGTGCCGGAGGCAGCGGACGAGGCCGAACCACCACAGCCAGTCAGGCTGAATGCAGAGACAGCGGCAGCGCCCAGAGCGGCCTTGAGGAAGCTGCGGCGGGAGATCATGTTCATGGTTTTCATAGCGGTTGCTCCTTCCCTGGAGCGGGCGGCAGTAAAAAAGACCCGCTCCACTTGCGGAACGGGCCTTTTTATGGTAACAAAAGATCCCGTCCCTGTGTGTTATCCACAAGGACAGGATCGGTAAAGTTCGATTCTGCGGTGCCACCTTGCTTGCCCTGCTTTGCAAACTGCAGAGCCTCTCACGGAGAGCCAACACTCCCCTGTCCTGTAACGGAGACTTCCGTCCAAAGCTACTAAGGCTTGCTGCCCATTTGCCCGGCCCTCGGCGGCCCACGAAGCTCTGCCCCGCTCTCGCCCGTTTTCACTGTCCGGGCTCACTGAAGATGCGCTGTGCAGGTTCTCTTCCGCCTCATCGGTTTGATTGCATTATACGCTTTATTCGTGTAAAGTCAAGAGGGAATTTTTCATCTATGCAATGGTTCAGATGAATCCGGTTTTCGTTTCCTTGACTTCTTTTGTGAAACAACGTACACTGTGTGCATTATAGTTTTCCGAAAGAAGGTGTTCTTCACGAATCCGACCGAAAACACCCTGCTGCATGGGCCGGTGCGTCCGGCGCTGCTGCGGTACGCCCTGCCCATCATCCTGAGCATGGTGGCCACCCAGTTCTATTCGGTGGCCGATACCATGATCATCGGCCTGCGGCTGGATGCCGACGCGCTGGCGGCGGTCTCCAATGCTTCCACCATCCTGATGCTCTTTCTGTTCATCTCCGGCGGCATGGAGCTGGGCGGCGGCCTGCTGGTGGCAGCGGGCCGGCCCACGGCCACCCGGCAGGAGATGGCCGAGCTGCTCTATAACCTGCTGTTCGTCGATCTTGTACTGGCGCTGGGCCTGACCGCACTGGGCTTTTTCACCCTGCCCGCCCTGCTCCGGCTCATCCGGACGCCGGAGCAGATCCTGGCCGAGGCGGTGCTTTATGGGCGGGTGTATCTGGTCGGCCTGCCCTTTCTGATGCTCTATGACCTGACCAAAGAGTGCATCATGGGCTGCGGAGACTCGAAAACGCCGCTCCGGGCCGTGGTCGCCACCAGCGTGATGAACATTGTGCTGGACCTGGCGCTCGTCGGCCCCTTCGGGGTCGCCGGTGCGGCCGGTGCTACCGCCGCCGCACAGATCACCGGAGCGGGGTACATGCTGGCCCACCTGCGCAGGACCGAACTGAGCCTGCCCTTCCGCCGGGAGATGCTCAAGGCAAACTACGCGAAGGACATCTTCCGCCTTTCTGCCCCCAACTCCCTGCAGCAGGCCAGCGGCACCATCATCACGACAGTCAAACAGGGGCTTTTGGGCGGGCTGGGCGTCGCGGCCATCGCGGGCTTTTCCTGCGCGGGCAAGCTCTCCAGCCTGCTGATGATGCCGGTGTACGGTTTCGTGCAGTCCATCGTCTTTTTCATTGCCCAGAACACCACTGCCCAGCAGCCGGACCGGGTGCACACCGGCCTGCGGGAGGGGCGGCGCATCCTGTTCTTTTACTCGCTGCTGGTGGCAGCGCTCTGCATCGGGCTGAACGGCCCGCTGCTTCGGCTCTTCACCACCGACGCTGCTGCCGCCGCCTACGGCTCCACCATGCTGGCCTTTGAGGGCATCTCGTATGTGTTCACCGCGCAGAAGCATCTGTGCGAGGCCCGGCTGCGCGGTGCCCAGAAGATGGGGCTGTATCTGGTCTCGAACCTGGGGCAGATTGGGCTGAATCTGGCCGCCTGCGTTCTGCTGGTGCCCCGCATCGGCTTTTCGGGCTTCTGGCTGTCCACCTGGATCAGCGCCCCCGTCGGCCTTGCGCTGGCCGCGCTGCTGGCAAGGATCGGCGCAAAACAACAGAGCTAACACAAAAAGCACAGTGCTTGTACTGTGCTTTCATTTATGATATACTGTTTTTGCAGCCATCTGGCTGACAGGCGCTGTCTGCAAATGCAGGTGGTCACGCTCCTCTCCCCGGCGAAGCGTTGGGGGGAACGCGTTCTTCTTTGCTTCCCCTGACGCAAACGCGGAAGGGGGGATGTTCTATGACGCTGAGTGAAGTGCTTCAGCTGCTCGCCGTGATCGGCGGTGCAGTTTTTGTGACGTTTCAGATTACATGGACGATTTCCAACAGCAAAAAGAAATGACCGCCTCTGCCCTCACAAAGCAAGCGGTCATTCTTTTTGACACCTGAGCCGAGGAGGAGCTGACCATTTTGCAGCCAGCGTCTTTCTCTATTTGTAGTATAGTAATTTTTTATCGTTTTGTCAAGCAGAAGAGGAACACAATGGAACCTTTGAAGATTCAACACATCACCCTGCCGCACCGGGCGGTGTTCGGCCCGATGGCGGGCTTTACGGATGCACCCTGCCGCCGCCTGATGGCCCAGCACGGTGCAGGCTTTACTGTGAGCGAAATGGTGTCCAGTCGGGCGCTGGTGTACGGCGACCACAAGACGGTGAGCCTGCTCAAGGCCGAACCCAACGGTGCACCCTATGGTGTGCAGATCTTTGGCGAAGTGCCTGAGATCATGGGCGAAGCCACCGCCGCCATCGAACAGTACGAGTTCGACTTTGTGGATATCAACATGGGCTGCCCGGCCCCCAAAATCGTTTCCGGCGGCGCAGGCAGCAAGCTGATGCTGGACCCGGACCGCTGCGGCAGGATCGTCGAGCAGGTAGTGGCGCACACCTCCCGGCCCGTCACGGTCAAGATGCGCAAGGGCTGGGATGCCGACCACATCACTGCAGTGGAGTGTGCCAAGGCCTGTGAGCAGGCCGGCGCAGCCCTCATTGCGGTGCACGCCCGTACCCGGGAGCAGATGTACACCCCCGGCATCGACCCGGAGATCATTGCCCGGGTGAAGGATGCCGTCAGAGTGCCGGTGCTGGGCAACGGCGACATCCACTCGGCTGAAGACGCCGTCGCTCTGGTCAAAGAGACCGGCTGTGACGGCGTGATGATCGCCCGGGGCGCGCTGGGCGACCCGTGGCTCTTTGAGCGGGTGAACGCCGCGCTGGAGGGCACCCCGGCCCCCAAAGAGCCGAATCTGCAGGCCCGCATGAATGCGCTGCACCGTCAGGTGGAGGAGATGGTGGAGCAGAAGGGCGAGTTCGTCGCCATGCCGCAGGCCCGCTCTCAGACCATGCACTATATGAAGGGGCTGAAAGGTGCGGCCAATCTGCGCCGCTACTGCTGCACCCTGACCCATCTGGAAGACATCGACCGCCTCATCGAGGCAGTGTTCGACCAGCAGCGCAAAGCGGGCATCGACCCGGACGACGTGCGCGAGGTGCCGTTCCCCTGATCTTCCCGGACGATCCGGACTTTTTTTGAAACAAGAGGTTCTCTGCCATGACTTCATCTCACAGCCCCCGGCTTCTGGGGCAAAAACAGAACAAATTCCTGCTCACGGTCTGCCTGTGTGCGCTGACGGCGGCGCTGATCTTCCTGCCATTCTATCTTCTGGACGGCGGCTTTTTCCACTATGCAGGCGATTTCAACAGCCAGCAGATCAGCTTTTACCGCTATATGAACGGCTTCCTCAAGGGGCTAGGCTACCCGGACGGCGCAGGCAGTGTCCACAATACCTTCTCATGGGCTACTGACCTTGGCAGCGGCGTGATGAACGCCTATTCGTTCTACCTGTACGGCTCGCCGTTCTTCTGGTTCTCGCTGCTCTTCCCGCAGGGGTGGCTGCCCTACCTCATGGTACCGCTGCTGGTGCTCAAGTTTGCCGTGGCGGGCGGCGGTGCGTACCTGTATCTGCGCCGTTACGTGAAAGACCAAAACTATGCCGTGCTGGGCGCGGTGCTCTATGCCTTTTCCGGCTGGGGGCTCTACAACATCTTCTTCAACCACTTCATTGATGTGCTGGCCCTCTTCCCGTGGATGCTCTGGGCGCTGGACGAGGCCGTCTACCATGGGCGGCACGGGCTGTTCGCGTTCTGGGTCGGCGTCAACCTGCTGAACAACTACTTCTTCTTTGTGGGGCAGGTGCTCTTCCTGCTCCTCTACTTCATCTGTAAAGTCAGCGCGGGGGATTTCAAGCTCACGCCCCGGCTGTTCGTCCATCTGGCCTTCGAAAGCCTCCTCGGTGTGGGGCTGGGGGCCGTCATCCTCTGGCCCGCCGTCCTCTCGCTGTTGCAGAACCCGCGCACCATCGACCTTTCCTCCGGCTGGGGCTTTCTGACCTACGCAAAGCCCCAGCAGTACCTTGCCATCCTGCTGAGCTGGATTTTGCCGCCCGACTCGCCCTATATGACCTCCATCTGGTCGGAGGGCGTGATCAAGTGGACCAGCATGTCGGCCTATCTGCCGCTGTGCAGTCTGGCCGGTGCTCTGGCTTACTGGCGCGACCGGCAGGGCGACAGCAAAAAGCGGATCGTTGCCACCTGCGCTGTCTTTGCGCTGGTGCCGGTGTTGAACAGTGCGTTCTACGCCCTCAATTCCAGCTACTATGCGCGCTGGTACTATATGCCGGTGCTGGTGCTGGCCGCAATGACCGTGAACGCGCTGGAAGACCCCGCCGTCGAGCTGGACCGCCCGGCCCGGAACATCAGTGGGCTCGTCATTGCCACGGTGGCCTTTGCGGTGGTGCCGGTGCAGGATGCCAGCACCAAAGAATGGTCGCTGGGCGTCCTGCAAAATCCCGGCCAGTACGCCGCCGTGTTCGGCTTTGCCCTCATCGGGCTGCTGGTCTACCGCTGGGTCGCGCAGCGGTGGCGGGCCGACAAGCGCCTGCCCCAGCGGATGCTGGCGGCAGTGCTGGCGTTCAGCTGCCTGTTCGGCATCACCCACATCGGCATTGGCAAGTTCGGCCAGTGGTATACCGACAGCGACCTGGTGGAAGAGTACACCAGCGCCCTGGCCCTGAAGGAAGACCTGCCGGAGGGCGACTGGCGCATCGACACCTACAAGATCCACGACAACATCGGTATGTGGCTGGATAAGAGCTGCCTGCAGTATTTTGGCAGCACGGCGGCCCCCAGCATCCTCAGCTTCTACCCGGCGCTGGGGGTCAAGCGGGATGTGCGCAGTGAGCCGGAGCTTTCCAATTATGCACTGCGGGGCCTTTTGAGTGTGGAGTACCTTATCACCAAGCCCGACCGGCAGGCCGACTTCCTCGAAGAGGCCGATGAGGGCTGGGCCTATTACGACACGCAGGATGGCTACACCCTCTACGAGAACACCAACTACGTCCCCATGGGCTTCACCTACGACTACTACCTCACCGAGGACGATTACGAGTCCACCGTGACGGTCACCCGCTCCAATCTACTGATGCGGGCGCTGGTGCTCTCCGATGCGGATGCCGCCGCATACAGCCAGTATTTGCAGCCGCTGCCCGCCGCTGAGCTGAACGACCTGACCTACGACCGCTACGTGCAGGATTGCGCCGACCGCCGGACCTCGGCCTGTTCGGTGTTCCAGATGACCAATTCCGGCTTCCACGCTGAGATCACGCTAGACGCCCCGAACCTCGTCTTCTTCTCGGTGCCTTACGACGACGGCTTCACGGCCACGGTCAACGGCAAAGAGACCGACATCCTGCGGGTGGACGAGGGCCTGATGGCGGTGCTCTGCCCCGCCGGGGAAAACACCCTTGATTTTGTCTACCAGCCGGACGGCATCCGGCTGGGCAAGCCTGTCACGCTGCTTTCGCTCGTGGTCTTCGTATTCTACACCAGATATTTTGCCTGGGACGATCGGAAAAAGCGGAAGCACTGAAGAAAAGGAGAGCGTTCTATGGAACAGCGTCATTGGAAAAAATCCGGCATCACCACCTCCCTGCTGGGCTACGGCTGCATGCGCCTGCCCACCCTGCCGGACGGCCGCATCGACGAAGTGCGGGCCGAAGCCCTGCTGAACACCGCGCGGGACGCGGGCGTCAACTACTTTGACACCGCCTACCCCTACCACGGCGGCGAGAGCGAGCCGTTCGTGGGGCGGGTCATCGCAAAATGGCCCCGCGAGAGCTTTTATCTGGCCACCAAACTGCCCCTGTGGCTGTGCGATTCGCTGGAAAAAGCCCAGCAGATCTACCGCAGTCAGTTCGAGCGGCTGGGCGTGGACTACATCGACTTCTACCTGCTGCACTCCCTGCACCGGGCACGGTACGACAAGGCCAAGGCGCTGGGCATCGTGGACTGGCTCTGGGAGGAGAAGAAGGCCGGGCGCATCCGGAACTTCGGCTTCTCCTGCCACGACAACGCGGACGGGCTGGAACACATCCTGCGCGACCAGCCGTGGGATTTCTGCCAGCTGCAATACAATTATCTGGACCGGGACGACCGTGCCGAGGAGATCTCCGGTGACCGGGGCTATCAGCTGACCGAAGAATGCGGCGTGCCGCTTATCATCATGGAGCCCATCAAGGGCGGCACGCTGGCCAACCTTCCGCCGGACGCTGCGGCACCGCTGACCGCCCTCGACCCCGCCGCCAGTGCGGCTTCCTGGGCGCTGCGCTGGGTGGGCAGCCACAAAAATGTGCATGTGATCCTCTCCGGCATGAGTGCTGAGGATCAGCTGACCGACAACCTTGCCACCTTTGCGCCCTTCCGCCCCCTGAACGCGGCGGAAGATGCCGCTGTGGCCGAGACGGCCCGCATCCTGCACCGCCGCATCAAGATTGGCTGCACCGGCTGCCGGTACTGTATGCCCTGCCCCATGGGGGTGGACATCCCGGACAATTTCAGCATCTGGAACAAGCTGGGCATGTTCGGCCAGCCGGACGCCGTCCGGCACCAGTGGACCGCCCAATTCCCGGATGCCGAAAAGGCCAGCCACTGCGTCCGCTGCGGCAAGTGCGAGGCCGCCTGCCCCCAGCACCTGCCCATCCGCACTGCGCTGGCCCAGCTGCAAACGGAACTGGATGCACTCTGATCTTCCCGCAAGCAAAAAATACCGTGTCCCCGGCGTGGGGACACGGTATTTTTGCTTTATGGTTTACCACTTCATGCCGATGGCATCCAGACGGCGGATGCGGTCCTCGGTCAGCTTCGGGTCATTTTCCGCGCGGGCCGTGCGCATCCGGCGGACCCAGTCGCCCAGACCGAAGCCATCTTCGCTGCGGTAGGTGGCCGACGGCAGCAGGTCGCCGTTGGCCTTGGCATAGGCCGCTGCGTGTTCATAGGCCAGGTCCCACTTGGCTATGCGGGCGTCCCACTCCATGCCGATGCCGTCCAGCCGTTTCACATGCTCCGGCGTCACCTGGAAGGAGTCGGGCCGGGTCTTGCGGGCAACGCGGAGGTTCGACATCCAGACGCCCAGCCGGAACCCACCGGCCGTGACGTAATTGGAGGGCACCAGCAGGTTGCCGTGCTCTTCGGCATAGCGGGCGGCTTCCTCAAAGTTGTGCTCCCAGTTCTTCTCCCGCAGGCTCTCCTTGCCGGAGGGTGCCGCACTCTGCTTGTGGGGCTTTTCGTCCTTGAGCAGCTCGTCCAGCTCGCGGCGGTGCACCTCACCCAGGCGCGGGTCGCCGGTGCGGCGGTACTGACGCTGACGGTAGAGCCAGCTGCCCAGCCAGATGCCGTTCTCGGTCTTATAATTCAGCGGGATCTCCAGATCTCCGTGCTCTGCCCGATACTTCTGGGCCAGCTCGAAGCGCTCCCGCCAGGGGTCGTATTTGTCCCAGACCATCCCGATCTCGTCCAGCTGGGCCTTGCGTTCCGGCGTGACGCGGGCGCTGGAATTGTCCGGGTTCTGCCAGGCATAGCGCTGGCGGGCGATCCATTTGCCCAGCAGGATGCCGTCCGGTGTGACATAATTGGAGGGCACTTCCAGATCCCCGAACTGCTCGGCGTACCGCTTAGCGGCCTCGAAGTTCTCCTGCCACTTGCGGACATTCCGGTTGACCCAGTTGATGCCGATGGCTTCCAGCCGCTCGACCTGCTCCAGGGTCAGCTCGCCGTTCTTATAGGCGCTGCGCTGGCTGCTGAGCCAGACGCCCAGCGCGAAGCCATCCGGCGTAACGTACTTGATGGGCGCTTCGAGGTCTTTGTGTTCGAGATAATAGCGGGCGGCTGCGGCGTAGCTCTGCTCCCACAGGTCGGTGGAAGCGTTCCACACCATGCCGATGCTCTCCAGCCGCTCGATGCGGGCGCGGCTCAGGTTGCCGCTGACGTAGCGCTGGCGGTTATAGACGATCCACTCGCCCAGGGCAAAGCCGCTGCGGTCGCGGTAGCGCACCGGCACCAGCAGGTCGCCGTGGTCGTCGCGGTACTTCTGCGCCGAGGCAAAGGCCTTTTCCCAGGCCAGCTCCGAGCGCTGCTTCCAACCGATGTTCAGCTTGTCCAGCCGGGCGATGCGGTCTGCATCCAGACGGCCCGGCTTCTGCCCGGCCCGGACCTGGCGCTGCGTTTCCAGCCAGCGGCCCAAGGGCAGGCCGTCCTCGGTCAGATAGTTATAGGGCAGTTGTAAATCGCCCCGCTCTGCAGCCACAGCCGCCGCCGCTGCATAAAAAGCCTCCCACCGGGCTTCCAGTTCCTTTTTCAGGCGGCAGTACAGGTGATAGCTCTGGCGCATGGGCTTCTGCTGCTGGAAACCGGGGTGTTCGCTGCCTGCGCGGAGCATAGCGGTAGTGCATTCCTTTTGCAGCACACGGCCATTGCCCAGACCGTCGAACCGGGCGGTCAGGTCGAACACCGGGATGGGCTTGCGGCCGCAGGCCACCAACGCCCGGCAGAGCATCTGGCGGAACCGGCCTGTCTCGCCGGTCTCGCGGACCAGAATGGCACCCGCCAGCCCCTCAATGGGCTGCTGGACGCCCGGCGAGTTGACGCAGAACAGCACCTTCGGCCCCGTTTCGGTGGAGGTGCAGAACTGTTTTACCGCCTCGGCGTCGCGCAGGCAATCGCACTCGGCACGGTAGAAATGGGCATTCGGATCCACGGTGCGGAGGAACTCTTCCAGCTGTTCCTGCACCTCGTCGAGGTAGTCCTCCGACTCAAAGATGGCCAGATAGCGGCCCTGGGTGTCGGTCAGGACGCGGGGCATCAGGGCGATGGGGTTCTCGGCCTGCCGCACCGACCAGTTGATCTCATCGTATTGTGCGCTCAGCGCGTTGGTCTGCGCGGGCAGGTGCAGGTTCTTGATCCGGGCGCGGAGCAGGTTCATCTGCCCTTCCTGCGGCCAGAGCATCGCGGCGTAGTTCGACGGCACCGGCAGGGTGCCCAGCGCCATTCCCTTGCCGACCGTCATCCGGGAGACGACCGTCCCCTCGAAGAGTTCCGCAGCCGCCTGGCATTTCTGGTCGGTGCTGTTGGGCACTGTCAGGCCCAGCAGCTTTGCCTCCGGGCACAGACGGAGCAGCCGCTGGGCCGATTTTGCCCAGCAGGCCGCCGTCACTTCATGGTAGCAGTCGAAGATCAGGTAATCCGGCTTGCGTGAGGCCAGCCGGACCCACTCCTCGGCCGACGCCTCGGCCAGCACACCGCAGTCGCAGAAGATGAGGTTCTCCGGCAGCACACCGTCGTTGTAGCGGCGGACATCCTCCCTGCGCAGGGTCAGCCGCGCCGCACCGTACACCAGCCAGATGAACGACGCCTGCGGATGGTCCGCGATGAGCTGCCATGCAATGCAGCTCTTGCCCGTGCCGGTGGCATGTTCCACCGCCGCTTTTCCGTTTTGTTCCAACGCAGCGGCAACCTTTGCATATGCCTCCGCGTTGACCTTGTTCAAACTGATCGGCATCGTTTTTCTACCTCCAGGATCGATCTTCTTGCAAAGAATTTTTCTTATAAATCTATTATGGCAAAAAGCACTTTCTTGTCAAGCATTCCCGGCAAAAAAGAAGATTTCGGATAAAAAATACGATATTTTTTCCATTATTTTTTGGTCATCCCAACCAACTTCCGGCATAGCTTCGGGCATCCTCAAAACGAAACACCGCACAAACACCGAGCGCAGCCCTCCCGCAATACCCTGTTTTTCCGCAGCACAGCGCCTCCGCCTGCGAAATGTTCCGCCGCCCCGGAGGCAGCTGCAAACACAAAGACCGCCTGCCGAACGTTTCCTTCAGCAGACGGTCTTCAGTTGCGCCAGCGTGAGTCGAACACGCGGTGGGGGAGTCAAAGTCCCCTGCCTTACCGCTTGGCGATGGCGCATTGTCGTGAGTATAAGTATAGTAGAATGTTCCCCATTTGTCAAGCAAAAACATCGTTGACAAAACCGGCCCGGTCCCTTATGATAAAAGAAAAACGAAAGGGGGATGGTCTATGGGCCCCTGGTATTATGAGGTCGTCAGCTTTGACGGCGACTATGTCAACCTGCGCCGCACCGACATCGCCAGCGACGAGCTGAACCCCGTTGCGCTGGCGCTCCTGCCGCCGGAGATCGAGGTCGGCAGCAAGATCAAGTGCGAATACTTCCAGTACGAGATCATCGGCTGAACGCAGAAGAACGCCCGGAGTGCAGATCGTGCGCTCCGGGCGTCCGTTTTTGCTCTTCAGTTGCGGTAGCAGCGGTCCTGACCTACCAGCCAGTCCTCACACAGGCGCTGGGCTTCCTCCACGCTGCGGCTGACACAGTGGAACAATGCACCGTGGAGCGAGCAGTAGGAGTAGCGGACTTTGGGCACCCCATTGGGATCTCGGAATTTTTCACAGCGTTCCTGTCCGGGCATCAGAAAAAGTTGTTCCATAAAGCCGCAGCTCTCCTTTGTTTGATTTTTGGTGTGCCGTGCACACACTGCGTTCTATTGTAGCACTTCCCGCCGCCGGGCGCTATTCGCTGTTTCCACAAAAAACAGGACGGAACTTCGGGGCTTCTTCCCTCTTGACAATTCCAGATCTTGTGATAAGAAGCAGGCTGCAGCTGCTTTCCCTCTTGTAAAATCCGGCCAAAACGGTTATGATAGAACCAAATAAAAAACAAAGGAGCATCAACCTATGCGTGCTTATGAGCGACTGTTAAAATATGCCCGCGTTTACACCACCTCTGACCCCAATTCCGGCACCCACCCCTCTGCCGAACGGGAATTCGACCTGGCCCATATCCTTGTGGAGGATATGAAGGCCCTTGGCATGGAGGATGCCCATGTGGACGAGCACTGCTACGTCTATGGCACCCTGCCTGCCACGCCCGGCTGTGAGGATCAACACGCTCTGGGCCTGATTGCCCACATGGACACCGCACCGGACGCTTCCGGTGAGAACGTGAACCCCATCCTGCACGAGAACTACGATGGCCGCGACGTAACTCTGCCCGCCACCGGCATGGTGATGAAGGTCTCCACCTTCCCCTTCCTGAAAGACCTGAAGGGCGAGACCCTCATCACCTCAGACGGTACCACCCTGCTGGGTGCCGACGATAAGGCCGGTGTAGCGGAGATCCTGACCGCCGCCGAGACCCTTATCGCCGAGGGCCGCCCCCACGGCAAGCTGTGTATCGCCTTTACTCCGGATGAAGAGATCGGCGAGGGTGCAGAGCTGTTCGATATTCCGGGCTTCGGTGCCGACTTTGCCTATACGGTGGACGGCGGCGATGCCGGCTCCATTGAGTACGAGAACTTCAACGCCGCTTCCGCCACCGTGACCATCCGCGGCTTCTCGGTGCACCCGGGCACCGCCAAGGACACCATGATCAACGCTTCCAATGTGGCCATGGAGTTTCATCAGGCGCTGCCCATCACCGCCCGCCCCGAAACGACCGAGGGCCGGCAGGGCTTCTACCACCTGTGCCAGATGTACGGCGATGTGACCACCGCAAAGCTGGGCTACATCCTGCGCGACCACGATGCCGCAAAGCTACAGTTCAAGAAGGACAACATGCTGGATATTGCCGAATTTTTGAACGGAAAGTACGGCGAAGGCACTGTGACCGTGGAGATCAAGGACAGCTACCGCAACATGCTGGAAAAAATCAAGCCGCATTTCCACTTAGTAGAGACCGCCCGCAAGGCCATCGAAAAGGCCGGTCTGACCCCGGAGGAAGTCCCCGTCCGCGGCGGCACCGACGGTGCTATGCTGAGCTGGAAAGGCCTGCCCTGCCCCAATCTGGGCACCGGCGGCTTCAATTTCCACGGCGTATGCGAGTGCATCACCGTCGAGCGGATGGACAAGGCAGCCGAAGTCCTGCTGAATATCGTGGAGATCTACAGCAAGTAAATACAAAGACAGCAAAAAAGGAAGAGCGGCGGTGTCGCTCTTCCTTTTTTGTTTGTCAGCCCACGTTGATATGCCCCACCGGCATGATCTTCCGTTTGTTGTCGTCCGGCTTTGCTGTCAGGCTCATGGCCAGCGACACCGGGCCGACACGGCCCATGAACATGACCAGCATATACAGCAGCTTGGCCCCGACATTCAGCTGGCTGGTAACGCCCACCGAAAGGCCAACTGTGCCAAAGGCAGAGCAGGACTCGAAAATAGCGTCAATGACCGACACAGCGTCCGAGGTGTTATAGAACACCACCACAGCCGAGCCCAGCGATGCCACGATGCCCAGCATGATGATGGTCAGTGCGCGGTAAACCGTCTTGGACTCGATGTGGTGCTCTGCGATCACACAGTCGTCGCGACCCTGAGCCACACTGCGGATCGTCAGGATGATCACAGCGAACGTAGTCACCTTCACGCCGCCGCCGGTAGAGCCGGGTGCCGCACCAATGAACTGCAGCACGCTCATCAGCAGTTTGGTGATGGGGCCGCAGGCCGCAAGGTCGATGGTATTCATGCCCGCAGTACGAGTGGACACCGACTGGAACAGTGCCGCCATCAGCTTGCCGGGCACAGAGAGCCCGCCCATGGTGGCCGGGTTCGACCACTCCATCAGACAAATGAGCGCCGCGCCGCCGACCCATAGAATGGCCGAGAACGCCAGCACGACCTTCGCGTGGAGGGACAGGCGGCGTTTTTTGCGAAATTCGCCCAGCTCCACCCATACCATGAAGCCCAGACCGCCGGAAATGATCATGAACATCACAACGGCCTGAACATAGTAATTGTTCACATAGGGTGCCAGTGAGGAATACTGGCCGAACCGGCCAAACAGATCAAAGCCCGCGTTACAGAAAGCCGAGATGGCCGTGAACACGCTCACCCAGATGCCTTCCAGCCCGAACTGCGGCACAAAGGCGAACAGCAGCAGCACAATGCCAATGGCCTCGAACAGGAATGCCAGCCGGATGACGATCTTCAGCACCTCGGTCGCCTGCGAATAGCCGCTGGCCGAAACGCTCTCGCCCAGCAGCCGCAGATCGCGGAAGCCCATGCGCCGCTTGGCCGCCAGTGCAAAAAAGCTGGTCAGCGTGACCAGGCCCAGGCCGCCGACCTGAATGAGCAGCAGGATCACCGCCTGCCCGAACATCGTGAACTGCGTCCACGTATCCCGCACGACGAGGCCTGTCACGCAGGTCGCACTCGTTGCGGTAAACATCGCATCCACCACACCCAGCCGCCCGCTGCGGCTGGCGATCGGCAACGTCAGCAGCAGCGTCCCCAGCGCGATCACCAGCACAAAGCTCCCGCAGATGATCTGTGTCGCGTTGCTGCCCACCAGCCAACCTTTGGGGTGGTTCTTCTTTTTTCTGGTTTTTCCCATGAAGTGCTCCTTCTCCCGCACCGGCAGCCTCTGCGCTCCCGATGCAGCATCGTTCTTGCCTCCCCCGTTCCGGGGTCGGCATCTCCCTTATAGGATACACCTTTTTTCTTTTTCGTTCAACTTGATTTTCTCTCCAACTTGCGGTATTATAATGAGGTGTGGTTCTGTCTCTATACCTCAGCTGGATAGAGGGTTCGCCTCCTAAGAATTCGGTCAACCTGATACCTTGGGTGCAGAAGTGATTGCTCTAATCAAAAGCAAGACCGGGAATCGAAGTTTTCTCAACAATTTTTGATGCAACAAGTTTAACACCGTTCCGGTTGCAACGCAGTCGGTCACTTCGTTGTGAAAAGCATTCCACACATTTGTTTCCAAGTGCGTTGAATTTCAAAAAATCAACGATAATACATAATATGCCTCAGTAGCTTAGCTGGATAAAGCGCCTCCCTCCTAAGGAGGAGACCGCAGGTTCGAATCCTGTCTGGGGTATCCCTTTATGAAAATGCGAAGGTCATTTTTCCATGTGAAAGACGATCTTCGCATTTTTCATTTTGAACCTATCACCAAAATTAGCCAGCTAATGCCATTAGCAGAATTTTCAGTTCCAGCTAATAAAATCGGCTTTCCAGCTAATGAAGCCTCATAAAGCGCCTTTTGAACCCTGTTTTCTGGCTCTCTGCTAAGATTGGTAAACGCTTTCCTGTAAATCCATGTAAATACAAGATAATCTGTGTGAATCTATTTTCCACCTTTCTGCTGGAAGCCGTGCAAAACACTTTTCTCCATACATAGCGCGTTCACTCGCTGTTCTCTCGGAACAGAAAGAGGAACGCGCTTTTTTGTTTTCGGGCCGAACTTCCCGAATCCACCAAAGGAGGGTTTACCGATGAAAAAAGTTCTGACCGTCACGATCGACGGTATCCGCTACCATGCTTCCCGCCCGGCAGATTGCCGGCACTGCTTCTTCTGGAAGAATCGAAAGAAGGGCTGCGTTCTCGGCAAAGAGAACTGCTACTACCTGATCGAGCCGCCCAAAGGCCCCAGCAAGTGCGAAGGGTGCCCCTACAAGCGGGCAAAGCCCTGTGTGCTGGTTCCCTGCTACAAAGACCTGATGGCACCGCTGGAGAAACGAGGTGATGCCAAGTGAGCCACAAGCGAAACGAAGCCCTGCGCCATGTTCAGCACTCCATGCACCATGTGATCGCCGCTGGCGAAGGTTCCGACCGTGCCCCGGACAGTTGCAAGCTGTGCCCGTACTATCGACCCGATTTCAAGTTCCGCACCTGCCTGTATGCCCACTGCCCTTATAAGAAGCAGGTCAATGTATTCCGTTCCACACCTGAAAAATGGGATATTCTCTATGCCCGAAAAAAAGCCGACAAGAACCGCAGACCTTGATTACTTCTATGGGCAGTCCAGCGAGCTGTTCTCCTTCTACCGGATTCCCAAGCTGTTGTTTCAGGATAGCCGCTTCCAACCGCTTTCCACAGATGCCAAAACCCTGTACGGTATCCTGCTGGACCGCATGAGCCTTTCAGCCCGGAATGGTTGGTTGGACAAAGCTGGGCGGGTGTTCATCATCTATACTATGCAGGAGGTGCAGGATTCACTGGGCTGTGCCGATAAAAAGGCGACCAAGCTGCTGCGAGAACTGGAAGAGTACGGCCTGATTGAACGCAAACGGAGGGGGCTGGGCAAGCCCGATCTCATCTATGTGAAGAATTTTTCGTCAGAATCGTCAAAACTACGCTTTCTGAATCGTGATAATGACGATTCTGGAGTCGTCCAGAATACGCTTCAAGACCCGGCCAAACTACGATGTAATAAGACTGATAGAAATAACACAGAGGTAAGCGATACTGATCCTATCTATTCCGATGAAAACGACTGGATGAGCAAACGCGCCCAACTGGAAGAATATTTTTCACATTCTTTGGAGGTAGACCTTCTGCTCCGGCTTTGCCCGGATGATGAGGATACCATCTATCAGATCGTGGATTTGCTGGTGGACACCTGTGCCACCAACCGCAAGACGCTGCGCATTGCCGGGGACGATAAGCCCGCCGAGGTGGTACGCAGTCGGTTTATGAAGCTGAACGCTGACCATATCTACTTTGTGCTGAAGTGCCTTGCAGAGAACAGCAGCCCAATCCGAAACATGAAACAATATCTGCTCGCTTCTCTGTACAACGCACCCACCACAATGCAGCTTTTCTATCAGAACCAAACCAACCATGACTTAGCGATGCGGAGGTGATGAAAATTTCAAAGAAAGCAACCACGATTGCCATCGTCAACCAGAAAGGCGGCACCGGCAAGACCACCACCTGTGAAAATCTGGGCATCGGTCTGGCGATGGAGGGCAAAAAAGTCCTGTTGGTGGACGCTGACCCGCAGGGCAGCTTGACCATCAGCATGGGCTGGCAGCAGCCCGATGAACTGCCCACTACCCTTTCCACCCTGATGGCAAAAGCCATGAACGACCAGAGCATTCCGCCCGGCGAAGGTATCCTGCACCATGCAGAGGGCGTTGACCTGATTCCGGCAAACATCGAACTGGCAGGGATGGAAGTGTCTCTCGTTAACTGCATGAACCGGGAGAAGATGCTCAAACAGGTGCTGGAAGGCGCAAAGCGCGACTACGATTTCATTCTGCTGGATTGCACCCCTTCCCTTGGGATGCTGACCGTAAATGCACTGGCGGCGGCAGACACCACCCTGATTCCGGTGCAGGCGCAGTACCTGTCTGCAAAGGGTCTGGAGCAGCTTTTGCAGACTGTGCAGAAAGTCCGGCGGCAGATCAACCCCAAGCTGAAAATTGAGGGCATCCTGCTGACTATGACCGACAGCCGCACCAACTACGGGCAGCAGATTGACAACCTGATTCGAGGTGCCTATGGCAGCAAGATCAAGGTGTTCGACCAGACCATTCCCCGGTCTGTCCGTGCTGCGGAAATCAGTGCCGTGGGTAAGAGTATTTTCCAGCACGACCCCAAAGGCAAGGTGACAGAAGCCTACCGCTCTCTGACAAAGACTAACTATTAAAAGTCAAGCCCTAAAATAAAAAAATCCGCCAACCATCCGCTGCCCATGACAAACATCATTCAAATGCTGGCCTTGGAGTAGCGAGGGTGACGGAGAGAACAGCAAAGCAAGCCCAGCCAACCCTCGCAAAAACAGAATAGCATTTGAATGCTTCGGTTTGTCAAGGGTTCGCTGCGCCAGCTAAGTTGTTCTTAGGTTTAACTCAAGCTCTGGAGAAAATCAAGTGATGGCAAGATATGCTTTACCGGACTTCTGCAAAGCGTAAATAAGTCGTACGAGTTTCTTTGTGGCATGAGATAGGGCAACATTGTAGTGCTTGCCTTCAGCTTGCTTTTTGGTAAGGTATTCAGTAAAAACAGGATTCCAGTAACAGACGTATTTGGTTGCAGTGTAAAGAGCGTATCGAAGATAACGAGAGCCACGCTTTTCCATGTGTGCATAGCAGTTTGTGAGTTTTCCTGACTGGTATGTGGACGGAGAACATCCGGCATAAGCCAAAACTTTATCAGGAGAGTTGAAATTTGAAAAATCCCCCACCTCTGCAAGAATCATCGCAGCAGAATAAAATCCCATTCCGGGAATCGAAAGGATTGGCGGTTTCAATTCATCCATGATTTTCCGAATGGCATCTTCTATTTCGTTGATTTCGGAGGTGAGTTCTTGAATGAGCTTAATGGTGTGCTTTAATTCCAAAGACTTAGCAGGCATAACAGAACCAATGGATGTTCTGGCTGCATCTCGGATATGAGTAGCTCGGTCTTTTCGGTAATGGCCTCTGGATGTTGTCACGAGGATGTTAGCCAATCTGGTCAGATGAGCTTCTGAAATCTGCTTTGCACCGGGATATTCACTGAGAAGAGCATAGATTGAAGTGCCGTGGATAGACGAAACAAGCTGTTCTAATTCTGGAAACAGGATCGTAACCAATCTGGACACCGACTGCTTTAGTTTGGCGCGTTCCTGAACTTTATCAAATCGGTATCTCGTGAGTGACTTTAGTTCTTCGTTGTGATATGCTGTATCTGTGTAGGACTTGAGGTCTACATCGGACAATAGCATAGTTGCAATCGTTTTTGCATCCACACGATCGGTTTTAGTTTTGCGAAGACTGAGGCTCTTTCGATACAGGTTGGTATGCAAGGGATTCATGACATAGACGGGCAGGTCGTTGTCAAGAAGAAACCCAAGGATATTGCAGCTGTAATGTCCGGTAGCCTCAAGCCCTACTTTTATTTTGTCTGATTTTTGAGTACAGTCTTTAATCGTTTGCAGCAGCCTTTTAAACCCATCTAGGTTGTTGGGGATGGTAAAGCAGTCAGCGAGGGTTGTTCCTTCTGAATCAAGGATGCAGCAGTCATGCTTATCTTTGGCAACGTCAATTCCAACACAGATCACTTTTGATACCTCCGCTATAGTATTTAATGCTGCTTAGGACCACAGACTTCTTTGCAGTTGTAACCTCGTTCTAAATAAACCGTCTGGCGGTATCTAACTGATTAACATTTCAACAAAGAAGCTGTGGTTGGAGCCTTTGTCAAACCGTCTTTGCGGTAGGAGGTGTTCACCAATCCACAGCATCCTATACAGTGTAGCATACCGCTGGAGAGCGGTCTATAAATACTACTCTTTTATAATACGAGGAGGTGATGGCGAATGCCGAAAAACAGCTTAAACGTGTCGCTGAAAGGGGCAGATGACATCTTCTCCACCGAAGAATCCCGACAGGAACAGCAGCGGGAACAGGTTCAGCAAATTCCCATCGGGGAGCTGTTCCCTTTCAAGAACCACCCCTTTAAGGTCTTGGATGATGAGTCCATGCAGCGCACGGTGGAAAGCGTAGAACAGTACGGCGTGCTTTCTCCGCTGATTGCACGCCCACGCCCGGAAGGTGGCTACGAGATCATCTCTGGGCACCGCCGTCAGCACGCTGCACAGCTTGCTGGGCTGGATGCCCTGCCTGTCATTGTCCGTCACATGGATGATGATGCCGCAGTTTTGCTCATGGTGGACAGCAATCTCCAACGTGAAAACATCTTGCCCAGTGAAAGGGCTTTCGCTTACAAAATGAAGCTGGAAGCAATCGAGCGAACTGTTGGACAACCCAAAAATGTGGGACAAGTTGTCCCAGATTATTTCGGGAAACGCAGTACAGAGATTGTTGCTGAAGGAACAGGCGAAAGTTATAAGCAAGTCCAGCGTTTTATCCGCCTGACCAACCTTATCCCCGAACTGCTGGACATGGTAGACGAAAAGAAAATCGCTTTTAATCCCGCTGTGGAGTTGTCCTATCTGGACGAAAGCCAACAGCGGGATTTTTTAGAAGCGATGAATGACACCCAGAATGCGCCGTCCCTTTCTCAAGCGCAGCGGCTCAAAAAGCTGGCGCAGGAAGGGCACTTCTCGTATGACGTTGCCTTTGCAGTCATGGGCGAAGAGAAAAAGGACGAGCTGGACAAGGTGGTCATCAAAAACGACACCCTGCGGAAATACTTTCCTCGCAGCTACACCCCGAAACAGATGGAGGACACTATCATCAAGCTGCTGGAACAGTGGCAGCGCAAACTCCAGCGGCAGAACGAACGCTGACTTATACCGTAACGAAAGACCCGATGGGGCCTTTTTCTTTTGCAAACAAAAGGAGAAAAAACACTATGAACACTACTATTGATCTCAAGACCGCAAAGACCATCGAAGCCATGAACCAGAAGATCAACCACATGGACAATGCTGTGACCGACTTCTTCAACAAGATGAGCGATGTGCTGGAGCGGCAGCTCGGCGATGATGAAGTTTACGCCGCCGTGATTGCCCCGGAGATCGAACTGACCATCACCCCGCTGGCAAACGTTCGCAGTTACCTGCCTTGCTTCGATGAAACTGATTCCTGCTACAGCATCAGCGAAGATGTGCCGCTGGCACTCTGCTACGATCCTCGTCAGGTCATTACGCTGGCTGGCAAGCGTTACCTGTCCGGCGCAGTCATCTTTGTACGCTATGACACCGATGGCAACTTTGTTGCCCTTACCACCAGTGACCTGTACCTGATCCAGTGTTATCTGGGCGAGAACAGTGTTCCTCTGATGGCTGGACGCGAGAAGATGGTCTGCATCTGCATTGACTGAGAGATGCAGCATGGATACTGAAATGGCCTGCTATGAGAGTTTCGCAGAAGTCACGGAGGACTTTTACTGTTCCGCCGTTGATGTTTTGAAGATTCTGGTTCTCCGTCTGCACGACTACCATGCTCGTTGCTTCCATTCTCTGCGGGATGCTCTGTACAACTATTTTTCTACCGATGCCGCACCGCATACTCATACCAATGTTTTCACTAAGCATACCGTTGTCGCGTCTTGCGCTCCCCGTCCTCCCTGAGAGGATTCTTCTCACAGTTCAGTCAATGCAGGGGGTTCGCTATGAATTATATTTATTCGTTTATCATTTTTGAAGCCGGTGCCTTTTTCGGCTTCTTTGTGGCAGCTCTGTTGAACGCCGCCCGTGCCGGGCAGGAGATCACTATCAAATTCGAGGAGGAAGATAATGGAGCAGAACGAGAACACTCTGTCGGTGCTGAAAATTGCACCGGGACAGTATCCGCAGCAGGTCGAGATCGATAACGACCTGAAAGCCTTGCAGCAGGCGGTGGGCGGCTCCATCGGCGCAAGCTACCCTTTTGAAGATCCGGTCGCCATCGTCTACAACGATGATGGCAAGCTCATGGGTCTGCCGCTGAACCGTGCCCTGTGGGACGAGGACGGGCTGATGTACGATGTTATTGCCGGAACCTTTCTGGTGGTGGGGCTGGGAGAGGAAGATTTTGTGTCGCTCTCTCCGGAGCTGGCTCAGAAGTATGAAGAAGAATTCCATCAACCCGAAGCTTTTCTCCCTCTGGGGCGTCGCCTGATGGTCATTCCGGTGCCGGATGAATCGGTTCAGAATGACGCAGAAAAGGCCGTAAACAAGCCCCCGGTGGAACATGACCGCTAAGACGATTTTCTGCACAGGAGGTGGTAACGATGCAGGAAGAAATCGAGCATAAGACGGTCAACCTTGCCATCTCGACCACAAAACTGTCCGCCCGCACCCTGCTGCGCGGAATGCAGTTTCTGTTGCGGCAGTATGACAAGCACGCTTCGCAGGGCAAGCAGTCCATGAAGCGGTTGGTACGGCAGAACCGTGGCGTGACCAATGTGGAGATTCAGAAAACCGGCATCAAGGATTTTGACCGCTATGCTAAGCGGTATCACATCGACTACTCCATCCAGAAAGACCTGTCCTGCACGCCGCCCCGATATCTGGTCTACTTCAAGGCACAGGACACGGACGCTTTGAGCGCAGCATTCAAGGAATATTCGGCATCGGTGCTGGATAAAACCAAGCGTCCTTCCGTGCTGGCAAAGCTGCACGATCTGGCGCAGTCCGTTGCAAATCTGCCGGACAAAGTGCGGCACAAGCAGGAGGAGCGCGGCCTATGAGCAAAAAGAAGCTTTCCAAGCTGCTGGCGCTCTATCTGCCCTATGTGGTAATTGGCTTGCTGGCCACCAATCTGGGCGAGGCGTGGCGGCTGGCCGTGGGCAAGGAACTGGGCGATAAAATCGTATCGCTGATGGATACGCTCCCGGCTGCATTTTCCAATCCGCTGCCCAGCCTGCACCCGTTTGACCTGTTCATTGGTCTGTGCTGCGGTGCTGGAATGCGGCTGGCGGTGTACCTGAAAGGCAAAAACGCCAAAAAGTACCGGCATGGCATGGAGTACGGCTCTGCCCGGTGGGGCACACCCAAGGACATTGAGCCGTTCATGGCTCCGAAGTTTGCCGACAATATCATCCTCACCAAAACAGAACGGTTGATGATGAGCAATCGCCCACCGGACCCCAAGAACGCCCGGAACAAAAATGTGCTGGTAGTCGGCGGTTCCGGCAGCGGTAAGACAAGGTTCTTTATCAAGCCGAATCTGCTGCAATGTGATTCCAAGAATTTTCCGGTATCATTCGTGGTTACAGATCCGAAAGGTAGTATCGGCGTGGAATGTGGAGAAGCCCTGTTAAAGCACGGCTACAAGCTAAAATTCTTCAACACCATCAACTTTTCCAAGAGTATGCGCTATAACCCCATGGCGTACATCCACAGTGAAAAGGATGTTCTGAAACTCGTGACCGCACTGATGACCAACACCAAAGGTGAAGGTCAGGGCGGCGACCCTTTCTGGGACAAGGCTGAACGGCTTTTGCTGGTTTCACTGATCGCGTACCTCCACTACGAAGCCCCTGTCGAGGAGCAAAACTTCGCAACGCTGTTGGAAATGCTCAACACCATGCAGGTCTCGGAAGATGATGAAACTTACCAGAATCCGGTAGACCTGTTGTTTGAGGATCTGGGCAAGAAAAAGCCCAATTCCTTCGCTGTGCGCCAGTACAAGCTCTATAAATTAGCTGCCGGCAAGACGGCCCGTTCGATACTGATCTCCTGCGGTGCCCGGATGGCACCTTTCGACATTCAGGAAGTCCGGGATGCCACCATGTACGATGAGCTGGAGCTGGACAAGCTGGGCGACCGGAAAACGGCATTGTTCCTGATTATGAGTGATACCGACAGTACCTTCAACTTCTTGATCTCCATGATCTACACGCAGCTTTTCAATCTGCTCTGCGATAAGGCAGATGACCAATACGGCGGCAAACTGCCCGTCCATGTGCGGTGCTTGATTGACGAATGTGCCAACATCGGTCAAATTCCGCAGCTGGAAAAACTGGTGGCTACCATCCGCAGCCGTGAGATCTCGGCGTGTCTGGTCTTACAGACCCGCAGCCAGTTGAAAGCCATCTACAAGGACAACGCCGACACCATTGTCGGCAATATGGATTCGCAGATCTTCCTCGGCGGCAGCGAGCCTACCACCCTGAAAGATCTTGCCGAAGCACTAGGAAAAGAAACTATCGACAGCTACAACAATTCTGATACCCGTGGCAATAGCCCAAGCTATGGCACCAACTATCAAAAACTCGGCCACGAACTTATGAGCCGGGATGAACTGGCGGTGCTGGATGGCGGCAAGTGCATCCTGCAGCTTCGTGGTGTGCGCCCATTTTTGAGCGACAAGTACGACCTGACCCAGCACCCGAACTACAAGTACACCTCCGACTATGACCCCAAGAACGCACTCGATATCGAGAAGTTCTTGAAACGAAAAGAAAAAATCCACCCGGATGATACCTTCATCATGGTGGATGCCGATTCACTCCCGCCCGCCTGATAAGACGAGCGGTTATTTTTTACCCATTGACCCAACAGGTACACCGGAAAATCGGCCTTCGCCGTGGCTTTCGGCTTTTTGCAAACGGATTTCAGGTGTGTGCAGGGTCACTTTTTTCAAAACAAAGGAGATTTTACTATGGAATTCTTTAACAGTGCAGTGGACGTTCTGAAGACTCTGGTTGTGGCACTGGGTGCCGGTCTGGGCGTGTGGGGTGCCGTCAACCTGATGGAAGGTTACGGCGGCGATAACCCCTCCGCCAATGCTCATGTACGGTAGAGAAGCACAAAGCAAAACAAGGATAGCCAGCCCTGCCACTATTCCGAAGTCAGGGGAACGCAATAGAAAAATTCATAGCTGTATGCTATACTTAATTAGCATTTGAACATATCAAGCTGACACAGCAATCTCTTTACTTGCCGTTAATGCGCGTCTACCAATAGTCCGTACAAAGCAAGAGTAGCGTAAAGGTATAAAAATTTCAAACTTCTTTGTAACGAAATTCCGATTTCTCCGTCTAACCTATGAAGCTGAAGGAGGTGATGACAAGTATGGACTATGAAAAGCTCTATAAAGCCTACTATTTACAGGTATACTCGTATACTATTTCTCTTGCCAAAAATCGTGAGATAGCAGAGGAAATCACGCAGAACACATTCTATAAGGCAGTTTCTACAACATCACAATTCAAAGGTAAGTCAGATGAATTGACATGGCTCTGCTCCATAGCAAAAAACCTTTACCATGATGAAATGCGAAGCCGTCAGCGAGTAGCTGATGTGAGTGAAATCAATGACTTGCCATCAAATGAAAATGTTGAGAACTCAGTTGCAGATTCTGACATGGCGTTCCGCATACACCTCGTTCTTCACCGTTTGGAAGAACCATACAAAGAAGTCTTTCAGCTTCGCGTATTCGGGGAACTATCTTTTTCACAAATCGCTGCAATTTTTGGAAAAACAGAATCATGGGCGAGAGTTACTTATCATCGTGCAAAGCTAAAAATTCAAGAAAGGATGGATGAAAAGCATGAGTAAACAATGCGATATTGTTCGAGATATTCTTCCGCTGTATGTTGACGGTGCTTGCAGCGAAGCAAGCGCAGAGATGGTAAAAGAGCATTTGAACGCCTGTGCTGACTGTAACGTAATTTATCAGAAATTGCTTTCTCACACGAGCGAAGATGTTCTTCACGAAGAAAGCGAAAGCGTTATTATGCGCCATGAGGCAAAAGAAAAGCAGAGAGGCAGAAAAAAGATAACGATTGCTGTTCTCGTTTCCATCGCTCTTTGTATCATTGCAATTTTTACAGCTCTCTTTCTGTTACCTATAAACATTGCTTATGAGCCTGTCAAAATCGACTTCCCATTTGAGGTTGAAGATGTCGAAAACGTTGAAATGTACCACTATGACGGAGTGCCTGCATCAGCAGAAAAGAAAGTAGTTGTTGCTGAAAATGATATAAAGACCCTGTATGATAAGTTCAAGGGCTTATCCCTAAAAGACAAAACGACTGAGGAAACTGCCGGAGCAGATGTGACCAGCTTTAGATTTAACCTCTCAGATGGAACAAGCTACGATTTGATTTACGCCTGCTATGGGGTTAAAAACGGCGAATTGAAGTCAGCAGCAGGCGGTTTTAAGTATTTCACAAGTGCGGATATCGGCTCTTATTGGAACAATTTGAATACGGAACTTGAGGCAATTCCTATCAATGAGAGTGAATTGCCGTGAGCAGATAGCAAACCCAGCCGAGCCTGTCAACGGTCAAGATGAACGGCGCAAATGCGCCGCCGTTGACAGCCCCGCCCGTCTTTGCTGTTCGGTAATCAAGAGGGCGACAGCACAAGATGCTGCCGCCCTCTGCCATTATTCAGAAAGGGGGATTTTCCATGACCGAACACGAAAAGTATCAAGAACATATCCGGCATACACACGATGCCTTTTGCAAGACTGTTATTCGCCACGCTGCCATAGACGCAGCCCGGAGCATACGGAGCCGCCGCAAGCGGGAAATCTCGCTTGAATATCTGATAGAAGAAAAACACTATCCATTCAGTACCACAGATAAATACTTTGCGGAGCAATCCGGCATGACCAGCTATCCGCTTTTCGTCTGTGGTCAGATGGTGCTTTTGGAAAGTCCAGAGCTTGCCGCAGCCCTGTCCGCACTATCACAGATGGAACAGGAAATCATTTTCTTGTACTACTTCCAACGATTGACGCATAGGGAGATTGGACGGAGATATGGACGGGCTGGCAACACAACCGGGCGGCGTATTCAGATGATTTTACGGCGGCTACGGGCAGAGTTGGAGGGTTTGTCCTATGAGCCAGCTACTTCCTTATGAGACAATCGTTAAGGCAAGCGAGGGCGACCCGGAAGCTGTTGCCGCCGTCCTATCCCATTATGCGGGATATGTCCGCTCTTGTGCGAAAATGGACGGACAGATTAACACGGATATGCAGGAGCATATCGTCAGGCAACTGATAGAAAGCCTGTTGAAGTTCCGCTTTGACCGCTAAACAGAAAAGTTGTATAATTAGAGCCTGACAAATTAAACTTCAATGAGGGTAGAGCAAATGGAACAGATTATCAATTATAGAGACATACCCACAGATAAAAGGATTGACATATTAAATGCTCTTGAGCGAATAGGTTTTTTTCCGGCATACGGCGGCGTGAGAACAATGCAGCAAATTATGGAAAAGTCAGTTCCAGGTTCAGGCCCACAATTCTATTTCGTTTTCCGTGAAAATGAGTTGATAGGGTACAATTTTCTCATTGGGGACACTAAGAAATATAAAGCGTTCCCATGGCTTGCTATTAGCAATATGGATGAGCAGAAGTTGACTGTTTGTGAAGAACTGATGAAAATACAAATTGCCTTTTTTGAAGAACTCGGAATGCAAAAGATAGCAGATCATTGCGTTAGGATTATGGAAGATTACAGAAAAGGAATTGGAAAGCGGAAAGAAAGCGATTGCAGATAAATTCCATTTGAAAAACGGCTGACAATTTAATACCGCCGCCCATCACAGCGGCAGATAAGCAGTAAATCTTGAAAAGGTTTACTGCTTTTTTTGCGCCCATTTTCAAAAATCTTTGGCAAACCACACCGCCGGATTGTTGTAGGGAGCAGACAGGGAAAATAAAAAAATTTCCGCTGCGTTTGCCAAAACGCACCCTTTTCACCGTTGTAGTGGTGAACAGCGGGCAGAACACGCCGCCGCAATCGCTATATTGGTGGAGCAAGCCAGTATATCCGCAGACCAGAGCCGCCGAGGAAAGCGGTAGTTTTTTAGAGCAAGATTCTACCACGGTGCCAAAATCCGCATATCTGCGGTTTTGCCCCCTTTGGTAAATCTTGTTGGGGAGTGCCTTCCCCAAACCCTGCTTATGCGCCCTGTCGGGCGAGAAAGGAGGTCAACGCTTGAAGAAAAAATACAACACACCCCACCGCTGCCATGTGGTCAAAACCCGCATGACCGAGGAAGAATACGCCGACTTTACCGAGCGGCTGAAACACTATGACATGAGCCAAGCCGAATTTATCCGGCAAGCCATTACACGGGCAACCATACGCCCCATTGTTACCGTTTCCCCGGTCAATGATGAATTGCTTGCCGCTGTCGGGAAGCTGACCGCCGAATACGGCAGGATCGGCGGCAACCTCAATCAGATTGCCCGGTATCTGAACGAATACGGTGTGCCGTACAACGCCCTGTCCGGCGAAGTCCGAGTCGCCATTTCCGACCTTGCTGCCTTGAAGTTTGAAGTCTTGCAGAAAGTAGGTGACGCTGTTGGCAACATTCAAACATATCAGCTCTAAAAATGCGGACTATGGCGCAGCCGAGCAGTACCTCACCTTTGAGCATGACGAGTTTACCATGAAGCCCACCCTTGATGAAAACGGGCGGCTTGTCCCCCGTGAGGACTACCGCCTTGCCACGCTGAACTGCGGCGATGAAGATTTTGCCGTAGCCTGTATGCGCTCCAATCTCCGCTATGGCAAAAACCAAAAACGGGAAGATGTGAAAAGCCACCACTATATCATCAGCTTTGACCCACGGGACGGGACAGACAACGGCTTGACCGTAGACCGGGCGCAGGCGTTGGGCGAGGAATTTTGCCGGAAGCAGTTTCCCGGACACCAAGCCATTGTCTGCACCCACCCGGACGGACACAATCACTCTGGCAACATTCATGTGCATATCGTTATCAATTCTCTGCGGATAGAGGAAGTTCCGTTCCTGCCTTACATGGACAGACCGGCAGACACCCGCGCCGGGTGCAAACACCGCTGCACAGACGCAGCTATGGAATATTTCAAGTCCGAAGTCATGGAGATGTGCCACCGGGAAAATCTGTATCAGATTGACCTCTTGCATGGCAGCAAAAACCGCATTACTGAGCGTGAGTATTGGGCGCAGCGGAAAGGGCAGGCAAAGCTGGACAAGGAAGCTGCCGCCTTGCCAGCAGAGGAGCAGCCAGCCAAGCCCACGAAGTTTGAAACAGACAAGGAAAAATTGCGGCAGGCCATACGCACCGCGCTGTCCTCTGCCGCAAGCTATGGCGAGTTCGCCGCCGTTCTCTTGCAACAGGGCGTGACTGTCAAGGAGAGCCGGGGGCGGCTGTCCTATCTCACGCCGGACAGAACCAAGCCCATTACCGCCCGGAAGCTGGGGGATGATTTTGACCGTACCGCCGTCCTTGCCCTTTTGGAGCAGAACGCCCACAGAGCCGCCGAACAGACCACACCCATACCCGAATACCCCCGCAACATAAGGGAGCGTTTGCAGGGCAAAAAAGCTGTCCAAACCACCCCGGAAAAGGACGGTTTACAGCGCATGGTTGACCGGGAAACGAAACGAGCCGAGGGCAAGGGCGTAGGCTATGACCGCTGGGCGGCAGTCCACAATCTGAAACAAATGGCGGCTACCGTTGCCGCCTACGGGCAGTACGGCTATTCGCCGGAGGAGCTGGACGCAGCCCTTGTATCCGCCAATGCGGATTTACAGGACAGCACCGCCAAGCTGAAAGCCTTGGACGCTGCTATCCGGGAGAAAAAGGAGCTTCAGACACAGGTGCTTGCCTATGCCAAGACCAAGCCTGCCCGTGACGGTCTGAAAGCGCAGAAAACGGAAAAAGCCCGCAGCGCCTACCGGGAACGGCACGAAAGCGATTTTATCATAGCGGACGCAGCCACCCGTTATTTTCGGGCGCATGGCGTTTCCAAGCTGCCAAGCCATAAAGCCCTGCAAGCGGAAATCGAGCAGCTTACCGCCGAAAAGAACGCCCATTACAACGAATACCGGGAGAAAAAAGCCCGTGTCAAGGAGCTGCATACCGTGAAAAGCAATCTTTCTCAAATCCTGCAAGGCGAGAAAGACAGAGAGAAAAAGCACGAACATGAGCGTTAAAAACCGCCCCGAAACGATACCAAAACGGGGATATGCCCTGCACCCTATCCGCAATACTGCCCACCTTTGAAACGGGGCGCACAGCGCAGGAAATCCCCGAAAATGACACCGAGAAACTACATTTTTACCGACCTATCCGCTTATACCAGCGGAAACGGCAGAAAGGAGCGAGAAATGCCACGCATGAGCAAAAAGCGGCGGTTGGAATGGAGCTTTTTCCTCAACCACCGAAACCGTATTACCTACAATGACCTTTGCCGGGGCTGCACACACGGCTGCAAGCAGAGCTTCCGGGCGATTATCGTCCTTTGCCCCCGGTATTTCTCTAAGAGATGGAAACACAGGGAGGACACCGCCAATGGCAGATAACCGCAAATATTACTACCTCAAACTGAAAGAAAACTTCTTCGACAGCGATTCCATTGTGCTGTTGGAGGACATGAAAGACGGGATTTTGTATTCCAATATCCTCTTGAAGCTGTACTTAAAATCGCTGAAATACGGCGGCACTTTGCAGCTTGACGAGAATATCCCCTACACCGCCCAGATGATAGCCACGCTGACCCGTCACCAAATCGGGACGGTGGAACGGGCATTAGCCATCTTCCAGCAGTTAGGGCTTGTGGAGCAGCTTGATTGCGGGCTGCTTTATATGACCGACATCGAGCTGATGATCGGTCAATCCTCTACCGAAGCGGAACGGAAACGCGCCGCAAGGCTTGAAAATAAGGCACTTTTGCCGCCGCGGACAAATGGCGGACATTTGTCCGACATTTGTCCACCAGAGATAGAGATAAAGAAAGAGATAGATATAGAGATAGAAAAAGAGAGAGAGTTAAAGGGACAAGCCCTCGCCCGTAGCTATGGCAGATATGAGAATGTATTTCTGACTGATACGGAGCTTTCCGAACTGCAAGCAGAACTGCCCGACAAGTGGGAGTATTACATTGACCGGCTATCCGGCTATATCGCTTCCACTGGGAGGAAATACAAGAACCATGCAGCCACTATCCGCAGATGGGTGGCTGACGATACCGCTAAAGCTGCCCCGAAAAGGGGCATACCCGATTACAGCTACAAGGAGGGCGAGAGCTTATGAGTAATCTGTTTACAGAACGAGTTTTGAATATGGCGGCTGTTACCCCACAGCCGGAGGACTACACAGGTGAGGACGGTCTGCTCTACTGCGGCAAGTGCCGGACACCGAAAGAAGCCTATTTCCCGGATGATAAGGCTACCCTGTTTGGGCGTGACCGACATCCGGCTGAATGTGACTGCCAGCGGGCGCAGCGCATGGAGCGTGAAGCCGCCGAACAGCGCAGAAAGCACCTTGACACCGTGGAGGACTTGAAACGCCGGGGCTTTACCAATCCTACCATGCAGGAATGGACTTTCGCCAACGACAACGGGAAATGTCCGCAAATGGAGATTGCACACTTCTATGTGGAGCATTGGGAAATCATGCGCGAGGAAAATATCGGCTATCTGCTTTGGGGCAGCGTCGGCACAGGCAAAAGCTACCTTGCCGGATGTATCGCAAACGCCCTCATGGAGAAAGAAATCTCCGTCCGCATGACGAACTTCTCTGCGATTTTGAATGACCTGACCGCCAGCTTTGAGGGGCGCAACGAGTATATCGAGCGTCTTTGCCGTTTTCCTCTGCTTATCCTTGATGATTTTGGAATGGAGCGTGGCACAGAGTATGGCTTAGAGCAGGTCTACAATGTGATTGACAGCCGCTACCGCAGCCGCAAGCCCTTAATCGTTACCACCAATCTGACATTGGACAGCCTGCAAAATCCGCTGGACACCGCCCATGCCCGGATTTATGACCGACTGCTTGAAATGTGCGCCCCTATCCTCTTTACGGGAGAGAACTTCCGCCGTGAAACGGCGCAAGCCAAGCTGAACAGACTAAAAGAATTGATGAAATGAAAGGAGTTGCCTATGGCAGAGAACAAGCAGAACACCACCCCGGAACGCCGCCCGGACTGTGTGACGGAAATCCGCATGGGCAACTCCGTCCTTACCGTTTCCGGCTTCTTCAAGCAGGGCGCAACCGACACCGCAGCCGACAAGATGATGAAAGTGCTGGAAGCGGAAGCCGCCGCAGGACACAAAGCCCAGCTTTCGCCCTAACGCTACAAGCCGCACAGAAAAAACGTCATTTTGACGGGCGGTAAAGAAGCAGAAGCCGCTATACAGACAGCCGCCCCATGTGGTACAATCAAGGTACGGAATAGTGGGGCTGGCTGTCGGAAACGGAGGATTTTATGTTAAGACAGACCAACCAACAACCAATTACCGCCCTTTACCCAAGACTATCCCATGAGGACGAGCTGCAAGGCGAAAGCAATTCCATTTCCAATCAGAAGCGTATCCTTGAAACCTACGCAAAACAGAACGGCTTTACCAATCTGCGCTGGTACACCGACGACGGTTTTTCCGGCGCGAACTTCCAAAGACCCGGATTTCAAGCCATGCTTGCAGACATTGAAGCCGGGAAAGTGGCTACCGTTATCGTAAAGGATATGTCACGGTTAGGGCGAAACTACCTGCAGGTGGGAATGTATACCGAGATGATTTTCCCACAAAAAGGCGTCCGCTTTATCGCCATCAACGATGGAGTAGACAGCGCACAGGGCGACAACGATTTTACCCCGCTGCGTAATCTTTTCAACGAATGGATGGTGAGAGATACGAGCAAAAAAATCAAGGCAGTTAAGAAAGCAAAAGGCATGAGCGGTAAGCCTGTTACCAGCAAGCCCGTGTACGGCTACCTCATGGACGAGGACGAAAATTTCATCATTGACGAGGAAGCCGCCCCGGTAGTCAAGCAGATTTACCAGCTTTGCCTTGCCGGGAACGGTCCGACCAAGATAGCCCGTATGCTGACCGAGCAGGAAATCCCCACGCCGGGAACGCTGGAATACCAGCGCACAGGCAGCATACGCCGCTACCACCCCGGCTATGAATGTAAGTGGGCGACCAATACCGTTGTTCATCTGTTGGAAAACCGGGAATACACAGGCTGTCTTGTGAACTTCAAGACGGAAAAACCGTCCTACAAGATGAAGCACAGCATAGACAACCCCATTGAGAAACAGGCGATTTTCGAGAACCACCATGAGCCAATCATCGACTTGCAGACATGGGAACGGGTGCAGGAGTTACGCAAGCAGCGCAAACGCCCCAACCGCTACGATGATGTGGGCTTGTTCTCTGGTATGCTCTTTTGCGCGGACTGCGGCAGCGTCATGTATCAGCAGCGTTACCAGACCGATAAGCGGAAACAGGACTGCTATATCTGCGGGAACTACAAAAAACGCACCCATGACTGCACCGCACATTTTATCCGCACCGACCTTTTGACTGCGGGCGTTCTCTCCAATCTACGGAAAGTGACGAGCTATGCGGCAAAGCATGAAGCCCGGTTTATGAAGCTGCTGATCGAGCAGAACGAGGACGGCGGCAAACGCCGGAACGCCGCCAAGAAAAAGGAACTGGAAGCTGCCGAAAAGCGTATCGGTGAACTTTCCGCTATTTTCAAGCGGCTGTATGAGGACAGCGTAAGCGGTCGCATTTCTGACGAGCGTTTCACGGAGCTTTCGGCAGACTATGAAGCCGAACAGCAGGAATTGAAAGAGCGTGTTGCCAGAATACAGGCGGAGCTTTCCAAAGCACAGGAAGCTACCGTAAACGCAGAAAAGTTTATGAACATTGTCCGCAAGCACATGAACTTTGAAGAACTGACCCACACCCTCTTACGTGAGTTTGTAGAGAAAATCGTTGTGCATGAGTGCAGCTACGATGAAAACGGCACACGCAGACAGGATATTGAGATTTACTATTCTTTCGTCGGCAAGGTGGACTTGCCCGAATGACTGCCCGCCCTATCCGATACCAAAGACAAGTATCGGATAGGAACGGCAAAATTTTTTACACTTCTATTACTTCTTTATCACACATAAGCAAAGAGTCAGGGCATGAAGCAGCTCATGGCTGGCGGCGGTGTTGCCCTGATCGGCATCACCCTGATCCCCCTGCTGAGCGGTCTGTTCGGCTGATCTTTTCCGGGCGGCGATTGCCGCCCCGTACATATTTACTTGCAAGCATTTCCAGCCCCTCCGTGGCAAACGGATTCTTATTATAAAGAGGAAACGCATTGCAAATCGAATATTCACCTTTACTCTGAAAGGACGGTGCTATTTATGCAGATTCTGACTCACATTATTTTTCTGCTCAACCTGCTCAAGACCCTTATCAACCATTTTTCTTGATAGGTGGTGGCGCTGAGTGGAAACAGTTCTCAAAGCAATCTCTGATTGGATCAAGTCGCTGCTGACAGCGGCGATCATGTCCAATCTTTCCGGCCTGTTCGATGATGTGAACACGCAGGTGGGCAACATCGCACAGCAGGTGGGCACCAAACCATCCAGTTTTGAACCGCGCGTTTTCGCTATGATCGAAGCCCTCTCCCGGAATGTGGTGCTGCCCATTGCAGGTGTGATTTTGACCTTCATTGCTTGCTATGAATTGATTCAGATGATTACTGAACACAACAATATGGCACAGTTTGAACCGGCATTGATTTTGAAGTGGATTTTCAAAACTGCCATTTCGGTTTGGATGATCTCGAATACGTTTGACATCATCATGGCGGTGTTCGACGTGACGCAGCAGGTGGTGGCAAATTCCAGCGGCATTATTTCTGGCAACACGCGGGTGAACGACATCGGGCTTTCCATGCTGCAATCCAGCATGATGCAGATGGACGTCGGCCCCCTGTTCGGGCTGTTCTTGCAGTCCTTCTTCATCGGTATCACCATGCGCATCCTGTCCATCGTGATTTTCGTCATCGTCTACGGAAGAATGATTGAAATCTACATGATGGTCAGTCTGGCTCCGGTGCCCATGGCAACATGGGGCAACCACGAGCAATCCCATGTTGGACAGAACTATCTTCGTTCTCTGTTTGCGCTGGGATTTCAGGGCTTCCTGATCCTGATCTGCGTGGCGATCTACGCTGTTCTGCTCCAGAATGTTGCAATATCCGGGGATGCCATCAACTCGATCTGGAGCATCGTGGGGTACACGGTGCTGCTCTGCTTCTCGCTGTTCAAGACCAGCTCTGTCGCCAAAACTCTGCTGGGTGCCCATTGATTGGAGGTGAAATTTTGGCAGCTTATATTTCCGTGCCGCGCGATTTCAGCAAGGTGAAGTCCAAAGTAGCCTTCAACCTGACCGCCCGGCAGCTTATCTGTTTTGGTGCAGCGGCAGTCGTAGGCGTGCCGCTGTTCTTTGTTCTGCGGGACACCGCTGGCAATTCCGGTGCTACCCTCGGCATGATGGCGGTCATGCTGCCCATGTTCTTTCTGGCCATGTATCAGAAGAACGGTCAGCCCGCCGAAAAGATCCTGCGGTACTACTTTCAGGCGCGCTTTGTTCGCCCGAAGGTGCGTCCGTACCAGACCCGCAATTACTATGCACTGCTTATGAAGGGAGATGACGCCCATGATTCCGTTTCTGAAAAAGAATAAAGACGGCAAAAAGCCGCCCAAGCCCACAGTGCCCCGCACGGCACAGGAGAGCATCCCGTTCCAGCGGATGTTTGAGGACGGCACCTGCCGTGTCCGTCCCGGCTACTACACCCGCACCATCCAGTATCAGGATATCAACTATCAGCTGGCGCAGCAGGAGGACAAGACCGCCATCTTTGAGGAATGGTGCTCTTTTCTCAACTTTTTCGACAGCTCTATCCACTTTGAACTGTCTTTCGTGAATACCGCCACCGATTCGGCAGACTTCGAAAAGTCCATCCGCATCCCGTACCAGCAGGATGGCTTTGACGATGTGCGCGCCGAGTACAGCCAGATGCTGCGGCAGCAGCTTTCCAAGGGCAACAACGGCCTGACGAAAACGAAGTTTCTGACCTACGGCATCGAGGGCGACAGCATGGCGCAGGTCAAACCTCGGTTGGAGCACATCCAGAACGACCTGATGAACAACTTTCACAGGCTGGGCGTTCTGGCAAAGCCGCTGGACGGTACGGAGCGTCTGCGGCTGATGCACGGGATGCTGAACATGGATGGAGCCAACAAGTTCCACTTCAACTGGAAAGACCTTGTGCCCAGTGGTCTGTCCGTAAAGGATGCCATTGCCCCCACTGCGCTGGCGTTTAAGAACAGCCGCACCTTTCAGATGGGCGGCATCTTCGGAGCGGTCAGCTTTCTGAATATCACGGCTTCTGACCTGAGCGACCAGTTGCTGAAGGATTTTCTGGACATGGATTCCAGCCAGATCGTTACCATGCACATCCAGTCCGTTGACCAGAACAAGGCCATCAAAACCATCAAGCACACCATCACCGAACTCGATAGATCAAAGATCGAGGAGCAGAAAAAAGCCGTCCGCGCCGGATACGACATGGACGTGTTGCCGTCCGATTTAGCGACTTACGGGCGGGATGCAAAAGCCCTGCTGAAAGAATTACAGTCGCAAAACGAGCGGATGTTCCTTGTCACTTTTCTGGTGCTGAACACCGGCAAGACCGAGCAGGAACTGGAAACCAACGTGTTTCAGGCGGTCAGCATTGCGCAGAAGCACAACTGCGAACTGTGCCGTCTTGACTTCCAGCAGGAGCAGGGGCTGATGAGCAGCCTGCCACTGGCAGACTGCCAAATCGAGATCCAGCGGGGTCTTACCACCAGCAGCACAGCGATTTTTGTGCCGTTTACCACACAGGAACTGTTCGACAACGGCAAGGAAAGCCTGTATTATGGCTTGAACGCCCTGTCCAACAACCTGATTATGGTGGACCGCAAAAAGCTGAAGAACCCCAACGGTCTGATTTTGGGCACTCCCGGCTCCGGTAAATCCTTCAGCGCAAAGCGTGAGATCTGCAATGCGTTCCTCGTGACGGACGATGATATCATCATCTGCGACCCAGAATGTGAGGTGCGACACGAAGTCGCGTAATGTATTGTGTATAAACACTGCTCTATCCATTTGGAGTAACCCTACTGTGACCTGCACTGGTCAAAAGCCGGCGTTGGGAAGCTCACAGGACAATATGGGAAATCTGCCAGCCTAAAGCGGATGTACTGTTAGGGTAAAGAATGCTATGTCGAACGTAATGTGAATCATCGTAAGGATCGTTACAGGGAATAGGTGAAATAAGGCTGATACACCTACACCAAAAGGTGTTGGAGGTGACCGAGGGGCCTTTCGCTACCCCGAAGCAAATGGACACAAATCCTCCCGGTTCAAAGATGGCGGCTAAGGCATTCGAGAATTATGCATTACGTGGAACGTGGAAAACCCTATGCGTTCCTTGAACAAAGGTATCGACCTCGCAAGAGGAAGAAATGGCGCAGAGGGTATGAGATGGAATAAAAAGCGAAAGGTTCACTGTAACGGTGAGCATAGGGGTTCAAAATTTGCCCTGACCTGAAAGGGTGCTGACTTATTCCGGGTATTTCATGGCAAGATTGGAGGTATTCCTGTGAACGATAAGTATTCAACGACGGAAGGTAAAACTTCTGAGAAGCTGTCGGACGAAGCTATGTTGAGTGCCCAATGGAAAAACATTGACTGGCATAAGGCAGAGCGGGAAGTCAACAGGCTACAAATCAGGATTGTCAAGGCAACTCAGCAAAAAGACTACAACGCAGTAAAACGACTTCAGTATCTTCTGACACATTCCTTTTACGCCAAAGCACTGGCTGTCAAGCGTGTCGTAACCAACGACGGGCGCAGAACTCCCGGTGTGGATGGTGTTCTCTGGAACACTCCGGCGAAGAAAATGGCAGCGGCTCTATCGCTGACAGATAAAAGGTATCGTGCACGTCCTCTCCGTAGAGTGTATATCGAAAAGAAGGACAAGAAGAAAAAACGTCCGTTGGGGATTCCCACGATGTATGACCGCGCAATGCAGGCTCTTTATGCTTTGGCACTGGAACCGGTGGCGGAAACAACAGCAGATGGGAAATCCTTTGGTTTCCGAAAAGGAAGATGCGCACAGGATGCCTGCGAATATCTGTTCAATGCACTGTCGCGCAAGCACATTTCTCCGAAGTGGGTTTTGGAGGGTGACATCAAAGGTTGCTTCGACCATATCAGCCATGATTGGCTTCTGGCGAACATCCCCATGGACAAGAACATTTTGAAGCAGTTCTTAAAGGCGGGATTTATCTATCAGCGCGAACTCTTTCCTACCGAGGAAGGAACTCCGCAAGGTGGTATTATCTCCCCCATTCTGGCGAACATGACGCTGGATGGTATCGAGAAGAAGCTGGTCGAACGCTTTCACACGAACGCGCTCGGTAAGGTCGATTTAAGATTTAAGAATGCCCACAAAGTAAACTTCGTCCGCTATGCAGACGATTTTGTGGTCACAGCGGCAACACCTGAACTGGCTCTTGAAGCAAAGGAGCTGATTCGAGAGTTTCTCGCTGAACGCGGATTGGAACTTTCTGATGAAAAGACCGTTGTCACCAACATTGACGATGGTTTCGACTTCCTCGGCTGGAACTTCAGAAAGTATAACGAAAAGCTGATTATCAAGCCTTCCAAAAAGGCGGTCAAGGCTATCGTTTCCAATATCTCTGACACGATTCTCCGCAGAGGAAAAGCGTGGCAGCAAGATGTTCTGATTATGAAGTTGAATGAACAAATTCGAGGTTGGACTAATTACCACCAGTCCGTATGCGCAAGTGATGCGTTCGCGCATCTGGACTATGTCCTGTACGAACTGCTGTGGCGATGGGCTAAAAGACGGCACCCAAAGAAGAACAAGTGGTGGATTTCCACGAGATACTGGCATCGTGTCGGTAATCGGAACTGGGTGTTCTCTACGGAAAACAAGGAGCTGATACGGGTGGACAGCACAGCCATTGTGCGACATACCAAGATAAAAGCTACTGCAAATCCGTTCCTCGATGAGGCGTATTTCCAAAAAAGGAAATTCGATAAAGGAATGCACCGGCTGACTGGAAAATTCAAGATGATTTGGAAAAACCAGAACGGACTGTGCTACCACTGCGGAATGCCGATGGATGTAACGGAAGAAAGAGAAATCTTCTACCTTGCACCAAAGGCAAAGGCTGGCATGGAAGATGTTCGCAATATGCGCTACGTTCATTGCACCTGTCAGCGTATTTATGCTGAGAACCGCTTGAAGAAGTGATGAAATGCTTGAGCCGTATGACGGGAAACTGTCACGTACGGTTCTTAGGCGGGAAGGCGGTGGTAACACCGCTGACCCAGCCGATTACGCTCCGCTGGTGGAGCGTCTGCATGGGCAGGTCATCCACATCAGCCCTGCCAGCACCCAGTATATCAACCCGATGGACATCAACAGCAACTACTCGGAGGAGGACAACCCGTTGGCTTTGAAAGCCGACTTTGTGCTGTCCCTGTGCGAACTGGTGGTCGGCGGCAAAGAGGGCTTGCAGCCGGTGGAAAAGACGGTCATTGACCGCTGCGTCCATGTGGTCTACCGCAAGTATTTCGAGAACCCCATCCCGGAAAATATGCCGCTGCTGGAAGACCTCTACAATGCACTGTTGACGCAAGACGAACCGGAAGCCCGCCATGTGGCGGCTGCGCTGGAAATCTACGTCAAGGGCAGTTTGAACATTTTCAATCACCACACCAACGTAGATATCAATAACCGCATCGTCTGCTTTGACATCAAGCAGCTGGGCAAGCAGCTCAAAAAGCTGGGTATGCTCATCGTGCAGGATGCCGTGTGGGGGCGTGTGACCGCCAACCGCAGTGCCGGAAAATCCGCCCGGTACTATGCAGACGAGTTCCATTTGCTCTTGAAGGAAGAGCAGACTGCTGCTTATTCCGTTGAGATTTGGAAGCGTTTCCGTAAGTGGGGCGGCATTCCGACAGCCCTAACGCAGAATGTCAAAGATCTGCTGGCAAGTCCCGAAGTATCGAATATTTTTGAAAACTCGGACTTTGTGTATATGCTCAATCAGGCCAACGGAGACCGGCAGATTCTCGCAAAGCAGCTCAACATCTCGCCCCATCAGCTTTCCTATGTGACCCACTCCGGCGAAGGTGAAGGGCTGCTGTTTTTCGGTAACGTGATCCTGCCCTTTGTTGACCACTTCCCGAAAGACCTTGAACTCTACCGCATCCTTACGACCCGCCTTTCCGAAGTTGCGGAGGCGCAAAAGCATGAGTGAGAAACAGCCGAAGCTGAAATTCGAGGAGGAAAAGGAGCGCACGGCTACACGCTCCCCTCCGAAAAAGTCTAAAGTGGAGCAGTCGGTGCCCAAAAAGCAGAAACTGAAACAGGATGCAGACAAAGCTGCGGAGAAATCCCAGCATCTGCGTTTTGGCAAAGCCGAGATCACCCCGGATGAAGCATCCCGCATGACAAAGCAGCAGAAACGTGCTATGTATGCCGCTGCCGCCGCCCGGTCTGCGGTGCATCGGGAGGTTGACCAGTACGAGGACGATAATGTGGGCACGCAGGCTTTAAGCGAGGGCGAAAAGGCAGCAGGAAATGTCCGGGATATTTCCAAGAGCATCTATGCCCGGAAGCTGAAAAAGAAAGCCAAGATGCAGGGCAAGAAGGGTGCCAAAACCGCACAATCTTCCCCACAGAAGCCGACTGCGGCACAAGATGCAGGCGCATCCGGCACCGGCGAGGGCGGCTCCAACTGGCTTTCACGCTGGAAACAGCGGCAAGAAATCCACAAAAGCTACTATGCCGCTGCCCGTTCGGGCACGGCGGCGCAGACCGCAGGCGGCAAAGCGGCATCCAACGGTGCATCTGCCACCCGATCCGGCGTGGAGCAGGTCATCGACAAAGGAAGATCGGTGGTCAGCACCGCAGTCAACGGCATTGCCAATTTTGCAAAAAGCAACGCGCACGTTCTTTTGATCGTGGGCGTTTTTCTTTTGCTCTTGCTGCTGGTCATGTCGGCATTTTCGTCCTGTTCCATTCTGTTTTCCGGCACCACGCAGGTATCCGGTCAGACCATTTACACCGCAGAGGACCGGGACATCCGGGGAGCCGAAACCGACTACAAGAAGCTGGAAAAGGAACTGGATAAAAAGATCAAGCGCACCCCCACCGACCACCCCGGCTATGACGAATACCGATACCATCTGGATGCTATTGAACATGATCCTTGGCAGCTCACTTCGTTCCTGACTACTCTTTATGACGACTACACCCGCAGCGAGGTGCAGGCAAAACTCAAGGAGACGTTTGCCAAGCAATACAAGCTGACCACATGGGTGGAAGTCCAGACCCGGTACCGCACGGTAGTGATGATTGACATTTTTACTGGCATCCCCTACACCGTGCAAGTCCCCTATGAGTATCGAATTTTTCACACAAAGCTGGTGAATAAAGGGCTGGAGGTCGTTATCCGGGAGGAACTGGACAACGACCAATGGAAACGGTACGAGATCTTTCAGGATACCTTGGGTGGTCGGCCTTATCTGTTCAACGGCGGTCTGCCGCCCGGTGGCTCCGATGGCTCTGGCGCGCCGGGCATTGATTATCAGGTTCCGGCAGAAGCCCTGACGGATGAGGAGTTCGCCGCCATCTACAAGGAAGCCCAAAAGTATGTGGGCACGCCCTACGTCTGGGGCGGCTCCACCCCGGAAACCGGGTTCGATTGCAGCGGTTATGTCTGCTGGGTCTACAACCAGAACGGGTATAACGTGGGCAGGACGACCGCCAACGGTTTATGGAACAAGAGCCAGCACATCAGCGAAGCCGAAGCAAAGCCCGGTGACCTTGTTTTCTTCGAGGGAACGTATGATACTCCGGGAAAAAGTCATGTGGGCATCTACCTTGGCAACGGCATGATGGTCAGCGCTGGAGACCCCATCAAGTACGCAAACATTCATTCGTCCTACTGGCAGAAATATCTGTCCGGTTTTGGGCGGCTCTCAAAATGATTGGAGGAAGAAATGAGCGAAAAACTCGATAAGCTGCGCGCTTCTCTGGAAAAGGAAAGGGAGCGTCGCATTAAGATCAACACTCGCATTGAAAGCCTTGAACGGCGGATTCAGGAAGCAGAAGCTGCCGAGGTCAACGAGATGGTGCGCACCGCCAAGGTCACGCCGGAACAGCTTGCCGCCCTGCTGCGCCAGTCTGCAACTTCCACCCCGACCCCGGCTGCGTTGTCCGCAGTCGGTGCTACGTTCAACAAGGAGGAATCTGATAATGAAGATGATGAATAAGTTCTGTGCCCTGATGCTGTCGGTGGCACTGTGCGCTGGCATGGCGGCTCCTGCTTTTGCCTATGGCGGTGAGCCTGTGGAGGAAGTGGAACAGCCTGTCCTGACTTCTACCACCGATGAAGAAGATGTTGTCACCGTGACCGATGAGGAAACCGGTGCCCTGACCCCGGAGGGCAATCTGACGCTGGTGGATGATTACCACACCAGTTATTCGGATGGCTCTGGTCAGCAGTTCATCACGCTGGTGTCGAAGTCAGGCAATACGTTCTATTTGGTCATCGACCGCAACGCCAAGGGGGAAAACACCGTTCATTTCATGAATCTTGTGGATGAAGCCGACCTGCTCTCCCTGATGGAAGATGAAGATGCCGAAGCCTATACCGCCGAAAAGGAAGCGGCGGCGCAGGCAGAACAGGAGCGCAAACAGGCCGAGGAGGATGCGAAAAAGGCTGCGGAAGAAGCGGCGGCATCCGGTTCTGAACAGACTGGTGGCAACAAAGTTACGAAGTATGCTGCCACATTCTTAGGCGTACTGGCACTGGTCGGTTTGGTTGCTGGCGGCGGCATTTACACCTTTATGAAGCAGAAGCAGAAAAAGCAGGCAGAAAAAGAAGCCCTTGACCCCGATGCAAACTACACTGAGGACAAGGGCGACTTTGAAATCCCTGTGGAGGATGAGCCGGAGGAGACCGGCGAGGAGGATAACGCAGAAGAATAATTCTATTGGCGGCGTTTGCCGCCTTACATATTGCAATCCGAAACAGATTGGAGGGATTCTTATCGCAAAATTGATCGTGGCGGAGAAACCGTCCGTCGCCATGTCCTATGCCAAAGTCCTCGGTGCCACCAGCCGTCAGGACGGCTACCTTGAGGGCAACGGCTATCTGGTCAGCTGGTGCGTGGGGCACTTGGTGGAGCTGGCACCACCCAATGTCTACGATGCCAAGTACGTCAAGTGGAGCATCGCAGACTTGCCCATCCTGCCGCAAAAGTGGCAGTATCTGGTGTCTGCGTCCACCAAAAAGCAGTTTGGTATCCTGCAAAAGCTGATGAATCGCCCGGACGTAGACAGCATCGTGAACAGTTGCGATGCAGGACAGTGCGGTTGGGTGACTTAAGAGAAAGGAAAAAGAGACCTCATATCGTTGAAAATCAAATCCAAAAATCATTTAAGGAGCAATTCAAATGAAACGAAATCAGTATTTCGACCATAATCACTCTCAAAAAGCGCTTTACTGCCGCTACAACATGGACACCAACCGGGTGGAAGCCCAATTTAATGATGGCACTATCGTCAATTTCGCATTATTGTAATAACAGATTGCTTCTTCCATGAATGGTAATATTATCATCAAACTTTTGGAAGAACTATAAATGTCCGAGGTGCCTTTGATTTCGACAGAAAAACAGGCTGAATTGTTACAAAGCTCGGACATTTCAAAAATTTTTTGAGAAATGGCGAAAAAAGCGGGGCAGCACACGCCGCCCCGCCGATCCCATACGGTTATTCCATCGCCCGCATTTGTTCGATCAGGGATTGCTTTTTCTGTCTGCGGATTGTCCATACAGACAAGATCAGTTCCATTCCGAACAATACCAGAATGAACAGTCCCATTTCCAAAACCGGGAATTTGTAAGGCACTACATTTCCGGCAAAAGCTCCTATACTCATTTTTCTGCAAGCAAAGATGGAAGCCGGAAGCCCAACGATCAGCGTCGCCAATGTTGCAAAGAGCGCATAGCACAGCCCCTCACAGATGTTCATTTTACATAGCTGTTTTTGTGTTAGGCCGATAGAACGCAGAATACTGTTTTCCTGCTTTCGGGCTATCTGGTTAGAGAGTGTCGTATTGATAAGGTTGATAACGCCAAAGAGAAATACCAACCATGAAAGTATCTCCATACTGCCAAACGCAAAAGAATTTGTCATTTCTTCATATTCAATCACTGTATTGATTTCATCTAAGGCAATATTACTATGGCTGGCAACAATATTTTTCAATTCAGCTCCCACATAGTCCGTTTTTTTAGCGTCATTTACAATGCTCCATGAATAGTCAAAAGAGGTGATTTCCGGGTGCAGTTCGTGGAACAACGCTTCTGGTGCAAAAAGAGTTGCCCCATCTAAGTGCATCCTGCCATGTCCTGAATATACCTTTGCAGGAGCGTATAACCCCGATATGGTAACAGAAACGGATGGCTGTTCTTCTCCCAAAGAAATCTCAACCGTTGAACCAACACCCATATCCTCATTCTGCTTTAGCACATTATAGTCAATTACAATACTACGGGAATCTGTTGGCATGGTTCCCTCTGTCAGAGCCGCTTCAACTGCCGCATAATTCTGGTCGGTCAGCATATCGCACATACCACCAGCTTGATGAATCTCTGTTTTATAAGTTGCATGGAGAGATTGCCTGCTTGGAATTATATCTGTAACGCCATCAATAGATAAGATTTTCTGCTTTAATTCCTCATTCAATGGATTTCCCGCTGCCATAACCTTTTCTTCTGTCATTTCAGAATCCAAATAAATTTTATAGTCGCCGTCTGGGAAAAACTGTCTTGCAAGCGCCTCTGGTGAGCGCAGCAAAACAATGGAGGATACCACAAGCAGGATAATTCCGCCCAAACTCAATGAGGCTACAATAGCAACGGTCTTTTTTCGGTCACGCCTAAAATTTGCAATTCCCATTGAAACAGGATTGAGCTTGATATTCTTTTTCCGGCTGCGGATGTCCTTTTGCGCCGGGGTAAAACGGACGGCTTCAATGGGGGAAATCCCTGCCGCAATTTTCACCGGCTTACGGATGGAAACAGATATCATGATCCAACTGCTTATAAGCGTTAAAATAACCGTTGCCACATAGGAAACAGCGTTAAAACCCTTGGAAAACAGGAGGAAACCGCCGCATACGCCCAGCACTGTGCCAATCAGAATCCCGATACTGCCGAGTTTGCGTCCCTCGTTCTTTACAATCCGCTTGATTTGCTTTGGTGTCGCACCAATCGTCCGAAGCTGCCCGTAGCTTTGGATTTTGTCATTGATGGAGATACGGAAGATACTCTGGATCACAATATAGCCGCCAATCAGAACAAGGGCAATCACACCTGCCATCAGTGCAAAATCAAAGGATTTAGAAGCATAGGCAAAATACTTACTGTTCATTTTGGGCATAGGAAGCTGATATTCCTCCGCAATCTCCCTGCAATAAGAGGTCATCAGTTCTTCGCCCAACTGGTCGCTGTTTTTGAAATGGACATAGGCGCGATAGCCAGCCGGGTCAAACCCGTTCCATTCTGTCAGGGCAGCGTTGGAAAGAATGATAGCGCAGGTATTCGCTTCTTTTTCATTTACGCTGTCCGTAATGCCGGTAACGACATAATCACCATGAAAACTCTCTGTATCTAAGGTCACAGTGTCCCCGATCTTGGCATTGTTTCCATAGGTGGAAAGAAAGTATTCGCTTACAACAACTTCATTTGCTTTTTCAGGAACCCGGCCCTCTAACAACTCCATCTGCGCCTTGGCAATCTCCATCATTTGCGCGTCGCAATACACATAGGACGCATGATAGCCCTGTTCTGAAAGTTCCTCACCCAGCATATAGTAGCCGCCTACGCGCTCAAACTCCGGCAGTCCTTTCAGGGTTTCAATGTCGTTTTCCTCTACGCCCAGCCAGACCGCCTCATAAGTATCGACAACCTGATTGCGCTGCATTTGTGTCAGGGAGGTAGACACAATTCCCGTAAAGCAGATCAGAAATGCCGCCAGCGCAACGGCAATCACCACCATCAGATTCCGGCGCTTCTCGCTTTGCAAACTTTTCTTTGCCAGCTTCTTTGTAATGGCGCTGGTATCATTCTCAAAAGGCCATGTCATAGCCTGCCACCTCCTTACTCCACAATCTTGCCGTCCTCAATGCGGACAATCCGATCTGCAAGACGGGCAATGTCGTCATTGTGCGTAATCATCACAACAGTTTGCCGGAACTCTGCACTGGTGCGCTTGATAAGCCCCAGCACCTCGGCGCTGGTCTTGCTGTCAAGGTTACCGGTTGGCTCATCGGCCAGCACAATAGCCGGTTTGGTAATCAGAGCGCGGGCAATCGCCACACGCTGCTGCTGTCCGCCAGAAAGATTATTCGGCATATTTTTCAGTTTATCTTCCAGTCCCAGCAGGTGTACGATCTCGTCCAAAAATTTCTGATCCACCGTGTCCCCGTCCAGCTCCACCGGCAGGACGATGTTCTCATACACATTCAGGATGGGAACAAGGTTATAGTTCTGGAAGATAAAGCCGATGTTGCGGCGGCGGAAGATGGTAAGCTGTTCATCGTTCTTCTTTGCCAGTTCTTCGCCCCGGACGATCACGGTTCCGCTGGTGGGAGTGTCCAGCCCGCCCATCATGTGAAGCAGGGTGGACTTGCCGCTACCAGAGGTTCCCACAACAGCCACAAACTCGCCGTCCTCCACGGAGAAATTTACGCCGTCAAGGGCGCGGGTAATGTTCGGTTCTGTACCGTAATACTTTTTCAGGTCAATCGTCTGTAAAACGCTCATATTCAAAACTCCTTTCAAGGCTTCCTACCTGTTGATGAGTGTATTGTAAAACCCAAATGTCCGCGAAATGTTACAGCGGCTAAAAAAATTCATTGAAAATTGAGGTGAAATGTTACAACGCTCGGACATTTCATTTTATCTCTGCACTTCGGGCCAACTTGACCCGAAGCAGAAAGTTTCTCTCAACGCAAGGGAAGCATAATGGAAAATTTCGAACCCTTGCCCGGCTCCGAAACCACTTTGATATAGCCACCCTGCCGCGTTACGATCTCGCGGGCCAGATACAGGCCAATGCCCACACCCTGCTGTTCGTGTACTTCTTCCTCACGATAGAAGCGCTGGAAGATAGCGGCCTGATTGCTTTCGGAAATGCCCTTGCCAGTGTCGGTCACTTTGATTTCCACATACATTTCCCACAGCACCACAGACACAGCGATTTTCCCGCCTGCCGGGGTGTACTTCACCGCATTGTCCAGCAGGTTAAAGAGGGCTTCCGATGTCCACTTGCTGTCATGGGAAACGGTCAAATCCTCCGGGCAGTCCACGGACACGGCGATTTCCTTTTTCTCCGCTGCATACACGATCCCACTCATGGCCTGTGCCACGGTATCAAAGAGGCGGCTCGGTTTCTTGTCCAACTGGATCACGCCTGTTTCCAGACGGGAGGTTTTCACAAGGGCCTGAAAGAGAAAGTCCAGCTTATCCGTCTGGCTGCGGATTCCCCGGATAAAGTCGGTGCGCTCTGCCTCGGCCATAGGCTTTTCCAGCAGGGTGTCCGTCGCCATTTTCAGATTGCTTACCGGCGTTTTCACCTGATGGGAAATATCCGATACAAGGGTCTGTAACTCCTGCCGTTCCTCGTCCACCCGGCGGCGGTTCTCCTGCATGATCTGGTAAAGCCTTGCCAGCCGGTGTCCGATTCTGGCAAGCTGGGTTTCGCTGTCCTCTGGCCGCTGGGGCGCTTCATTTCCGGCAATCATGTGGTCTAAGGTCTGGCACAGGTCAGCGGTAAACTGTGATAACCGTTTTCCAAACGCCTGCGTCAGTACAAAAATCCCTACAAGGGCGCACAACAGCAGCGCCCCGCCCGTCAGCAGCACCACCGTCTGTTTTGTCACAAGAAAAAGGGCTATGGTGATCCCGGACATGGAGAGGGCAAACCCTATTGCCACCCGGCCAAACAGCCGCTTTACCGAGAGGTTTTGAAACTTCATTTTGCCTCGCCTCCCGTCCATTGATAGCCCATGCCGTAAACGGTCTTGATGTAGGGCGCGCCGCCGTCGGATTCAATCTTGCTGCGAATCCGGCTGATAGAAGTTGTCAGGGTGTGTTCGTCTACAAACCTTTCGTCTATATCCCACAGCTTTTCCAAAAGCTGCCCACGGGTCAGCACTTGCCGGGGATTTTTGCGGAACAGGTTCAGCATTTTGTACTCCATCGGGGATAGGGTCAGGGGCTTGCCATTTAAGGAAGCCGTCTGTTCCGAGAAGTCCAGAAACAGCCGCCCGTCGTCGTAAATGTCCTTGGCCGGTTTGTGGTGTTCCAGCATGGCGAACATGGCTTTGATTTTCCGCTGCAAGGCCCCGATCACAAAGGGCTTTGTGATGTAGTCCACCGCGCCCACCTCATAGCCCCGTATCTGGTCGCTCTCCTGATCGTTGGCGGTCAGGAAAATCACGATGGTATCCGGGTGCTGGGGCTTTATCAGCTTGCACAGTTCAAAACCGTTCCCGTCCGGCAGGTTGATGTCCAGCAGCACTAAATTAAATTCCCGCTGGCGGATGGCTTCGGCTGCGGTTCTGGCATTTAGGGCAGAAGTCACGCCGTAGCCGTCTGCGGTTAGGTTATAGGCCAACATCTTATTCAAAAAACTGTCGTCCTCGACAATTAAAATCTGCTTCATATCCTCACTTCCTTTGCTTTTTGCAGATAGTATAACAGGCAAATGTCCGTGAAATGTTACAAGGACAAATATATTTATCATTTTACAGCTTTTTTATGTGTACTGCAATTTTATAAAAGAAAGGACAGCAGTATCATCAAATTGCTGTCCTTGCGGTTTATTATAGCTGGTAGTGTATAAGCGTGGGTTCATCATATTTGGTGTGGTATCTTTAACTATGGGAAACTCCCCGCTCCCATTTTAAAACTGCTTTATCCGTAACATTTAGCTTTTGTGCAAGTTCCAGTTGTGTCCACCCCCCTTTCCTTTCTTAATTCCGAGATGAACGTACCAAATTTTTGACTATCCATGTCGATTGTCCTTTCTCTTGAACTGTCTCAATCCATATCACGTTTTCCGATTTATTTCCACCTACGATTTGTAGAGTCCTTCATTTACTTCTCTACTTTCTGTTTACTTTAAGAAAATGATCGTAACAGCGTCCATGTTTTCGCTCGCCACTTTTCCAATGGATTATGACAGTTTTAGCGAGAGATTATCCATATTGATTATGTGTAGTGTACCATGAACCAACAAAAATATCGAATGTCACTAATGCTGTAAAGGAGCGTGATGCCATGACCCAACCCAAAACTGACCTAGCCTATCTCCGCAGCGAAAAAGCCAAGGCAGAGCAGAAGCTGCGCTCTTGTCAGCACCGAGAGAAAATTCTTGAACGCCAGATGTCAGAGCTGAATCGGAGAGAGCGTGTGCATCGTCTTTGCACCCGTGCCGGAATGCTGGAAAGTTTTCTGGTCTGTCCGGGAGAGCTGACCGATGATCAGGTGATGGAGCTTCTGAAAATCTCGTTCCGTCAACCGGAAGTCGTGCTGGCACTTGCAAAGATGGTGCATGATGTTCACGAACGCAGCAACGTCCAAAACCCTTTAGAATAAAGGGCGCAATTATACACCGTTCCGGTGAAATTGCGGTCTTGCAGACGGCTCGATGAAATCGAAGCTGGCGTTTGTGCGCCAGCCCGATTCCATCCCAAGGAAAACTGCATTTTCCTTGCGCTGCTTTGCAGCTATCCTTTTGCGGCTCCCGCCTGAGACCGAAGCGCACAGCACTCCGCTCCAAGGCGGCGAGCAAAACCGAATACGATTCCAGACCGTTCACCAAGAGCAATCTTGCTGGGCGGTCTTTTTGTTTGGGGGTGATGCCTATTCCGTGTCCGCATTTCAAAATTACCATCGTTAAGCGCAGCCAAGGGCAGTCCGCTGTTGCCGGGGCCGCTTACCAGAGCGGCGAACGGCTGTTCAGCGAGTACGACCAGAAAACGAAATTCTACAACAAGAAGAAAGAACTTGTCCATGCCGAGATCATGCTGCCATCCCATGCGCCGCCCAGATATGCAGACCGGGCAACGCTCTGGAACGCAGTGGAAGCCGTGGAGAACCAGTGGAACTCCCAGCTTGCACGGCGCATCGTGCTGGCGTTCCCAGTGGAGGTGCCGAAAGAGCAGTATCTGAAAATGATTCGGGATTTTTGTCAGGAGCAGTTTGTTTCCAAAGGGATGATTGCTGACTTTGCCATCCACGACAAGGGAGATGGAAACCCACACGCCCACATTCTGCTGACGCTCCGGGCAATGGACGAACACGGCAAGTGGCTTCCAAAAGCCCGCAAGGTCTACGACCTTGACGAGAACGGTGAGCGCATCCAACTTCCTTCTGGCAACTGGAAGTGCCATAAGGAAAACACGGTGGACTGGAACGACCAGAAGTATGCAGAGGTCTGGCGGCATGGTTGGGAAACCATCACCAACCGCTATCTGGAAGCAGCTGGCAGACCGGAACGTGTTGACTTGCGCTCCTTTGAACGACAGGGCATCCAGCAGATACCGACCGTGCATCTCGGCCCTGCTGCGCACCAGATGGAAAAGCGTGGAGTGGAAACCTTTCTCGGAAACCTGAACCGGGACATTCGTGCAGCCAACAGCCTGATGCAGTCCATCCGCAGCGCCATCCGTGGGCTGCAACGCTGGATTGCAGACCTGAATGAAAAGAAGCAGCTTCTTCTGGACGCTCTGGAAAAGGCGAAGGAGCCCACACTGTCCGATCTGCTGGTGGACTACTTCAATCTCCGCAGCGAACAGCGCAGCGATTGGTCTGGCAAGGCAAAACTGAAATGCACTGTCCGAGACTTTGAGGAAGTCAAACGGGCGGTGGACTACCTGAAAACCCATTCTCTGAACACCGTTGAGGATTTGAACCAAGCCATTGACAGCTTAAATCAGACTGCCGCTCCTCTCCGCAGGCAGTTGAAGCAAAACGAAAACCGTATGCGGACAATTGCCCAGATAAAAGATGCTGCCGCCGTCCATGCCAAGCTGAAGCCCATCCACGATACCTTTATAAAGAAGAACTTCAAGCTGACCAAGGACGCTTATGCCGCCCAGCACAAAGAGGAACTGGACACCTTTAATAAAGCTGTCCGCACCCTGATGAAGCTGAACGGCAACACAGCGGTGGATTTTTCGGCATTGAATGCCGAATTTTCTGCGCTGCAATCCGGCAGCGCAGAGCTGCGCACCCAACTGGAAACCTTGCAGCCGGACATCTCCGCCCTGAAAAATATCCGCAAGTATATCGACATGGTGCTGAATAAGCAGCAGCTTTCCGCACCGGGCGGCAAGACCCCGGAGAAGAAATCAGTGCTGAAACAGCTGGAGCAGCTTCAGCAGAAAAAGTCCAACTACAAAACGATTTCTACCACCCCAAACCGCGAAGAATCGCTCTAAACGATCTTTCTGTCACCGATATGCCGTTGCAATCAGTGGCAGAAGTACATAATTCATTTGTTTTTTGCTGGCTTTTGGCTATTCTCGCTGGCTAGTGAGTAGAGGCGTACTTTTAAGGCAGAAATTTTCTCCAACACCCCCCATTTTAGGCCACTTTTTCTGTTAATAGTAGAAGCGCCTCTTTGAAAGCCGGTCATTTGTGACCTTTTTGTTAATTCTCAAAAAGATGGTTGTCTTTGGGCTGTTTTCGTTGCCTACCTATTGAGAGGATTTTTTCAAAAGCGGAGATTTGGTCTCAAGAATTACAATTCAATTACAAGTTTCTCACCAATGCTACGAAACAGGCGTTCTCGATGCCTACCAAGTGTAGGGCATCTTTTTCAAGACCATTCTCGGACTATTATGACGTTTTGTTTACAAAATTGCTTGCAATGCTACGAAATGGCCTTTTTCATCGGCTACCAAGTAGAAGGATGTTTTTCGTCCGTCAAAGTCCAGAAATCTTCCATATGTTCCTTGACAAGTGAATAGTTCAATCGTCCGGTACTTCACAAAAGGTACTTCTGTAACTCGCAGCCCGGTCATAACGAAGACGGGGTGGCTGAAACGCCAATGGTGCGGTGCAAGTCCGCCGCCGGACGATTCCCCACTCCTAGGGAAGTCGAGGACCAATATGGGAGACCTTAACTTATTAACGCAGTTGAGCACTTGTTTCGTGCTTTTCTGCGACTGGAGAATTGGAACCCACCAATTCTCGTTACATACGCTTTGTTTCCGATTTCTGCTTCAGCTGGAGGTGATCAACATTTCAGAATATCTTACCACGCAAACTCCGCTGCCGCCGTTTCTCCCATACCCACGCTTTCTTTTGGAACTTGACCTGAGCCAGACTGCAAAAATGACTTATGCGCTGCTGCTCGACCGTGCCACGCTCTCGCAGAAAAATCTCTGGACAGATGAACGAGGTTTCGTGTTTGTCATTTTTACGATTTGCTCTTTGGCTGAGCAGCTAGGGCGCAGCACGGTCAGTGTTTCCAGTGCGCTTAAGGAATTGGACGCTGCGGGATTGATTGAGCGCAGACGAACGCGGTTTTCTTCGCCCAATCACATCTTTGTAAAAATTCCAAATGTTGAATAGTTCTGCGTTTTTCACGATTCAAGAACCGCCAAAATCACGATTCTGCGATGCAGATTCTTAATGGCATCTGCAAAAGAGATTTTTCCTATGCAGTATAGCAGCCTTTAAGACTGTATCAAAGAAAACTTTCACCTAACCAACGTAATAAAACAAAAAGAGAAAAACGAATAGAATCCATCCATTCCTTTCCGTATTTGCACCACATGAATGAGGAGGTCTGCCCTTGAACAAAGAAAAATCTGAGAAGAAGCCCACTACACGCAAACGTGCGCCGAGAAGTCCGAAGTCTGTGCGCCTGATCGTGGAACGCCATTATATCGGCAATGTGCCGATGAATACGCTTTTTCAGCGGCTTGCGGAAGAAGAAATTCGTAAAACTGCCGAATCGTATCTCGCCGCTGGTTAATTGGACGTTTTACTGCGGAAAAGGGCTTGCATCATCACGCAGCATCCGCTACAATGTGATTGATGAGGTCTCTTTTCCATTATGGAGGTACACATGGAAAAGGACAAAAAAGTAACTGCTTTATACTGCCGGCTGTCAAAAGATGACGGTTCAAACAGCGAAAGCCTGAGCATCCGCACTCAAAAGGCGATGCTTATGGAGTATGCCACACGCAACGGTTTCGGGAATTGCCAGTACTATGTCGATGATGGTTACAGCGGTACGAACTCTGACCGCCCTGCCTTTCAGGAACTTCTGGATGATATCCGGGAAGGAAAGGTGGCAACAGTCATTACCAAAGACCAGTCCCGACTTGGACGCAACCACATCGAAACCGGAACGTATATGGAAATCTTCTTTCCTGAGCACGGTGTCCGCTATATTGCAATCAACGATGGTTATGATTCCAACGAGCAATCTCAGATGGATATTGCCCCGTTCCGAAACATCATCAATGAAATGTACGCCAAAGACACTTCCCGAAAAATCAAGAGTGCCCTTTGGACACGCAAGAAAAGTGGAAAGTATATCTCCAGCGGCGCACCGTTTGGCTACCAGAAAGACCCTGCCGACCACAATCACCTTGTGATTGACCCGAACACCGCCCCTGTTGTTGAGTACATCTATTCAATGGCAGAGGAAGGGCTGGGGCTTCACCGCATCGCCAAGCGGCTCCACGATGAAAAAGTTTTGAAGCCGTGTTACTACAAGAAGGAGATGTTTGGCCGCTTTATTGATGATGAAAAGATGTATGATTGGGACAGTGCCTATATCAGTCAGGTTCTGCACAGCCCGGTCTACGCCGGACACATCATCTACGAAGCCAAGCCCACCGTGTCCATGAAATCCAAAAAGCGACGTTATATTCCGTTTGAAGAACGTGCCATCGTTCCGAATACACATGAAGCAATCATCCCACAAGACCGTTGGGAGAACGTGCAGCGCATCCTTTACAGCCGTTCTGGCTGCTTTATGTGTGATAAGACCGACTACGACAATATTTTCAAGGGAATTATCCGCTGTGCAGACTGCGGCAGAACGATGTTAGTCAAGGTTGAGCACAGGCGCAAACGCAACAGCGTTCTGGAACAGACCTTTTATTGTTGCAGCACTTATCGGAAATATGGTGCGAAAGCCTGTGACTCTCATAATTTGGAAGCCCGTGTTCTGCATGAAGCTGTCTTTGCGGACATTCAGGCACACGCAAAGGCCGCTGTGAGTAATCGGGAAGCCCTTGTGAAGAAGATTGCAAATCAGATGCACCTCCGGGTGTCCTCTGACCGGGCGCAGCACAAACGGGATTTGAAGCAGTGTAAAGCACGAATCGCAGAAATCGAAGACCTGTATGCAAAACTTTATGAGGACGTATCAAAGGGACTTCTCCCGGAGAAACGTTTTCAAATGCTTGCAGATCGCTACGACAAAGAACAGGCTGAACTGACCGAGAAGATTGAGCAGTACGAGCGGGAAGGCCGTGCTGAACACGGTCAGCTGGACAAGATTCAGGATTTTATTGATGAAGTCAGCAAGTACGCTGGTATCACCGAACTGAACTATAAGATTCTGCATCAGCTGATTGACAAGATTCTGGTATCCAAAGCGGAAAAGGTTGATGGCGAATACGTCCAGAAAATCCAGATTTTCTACCGCTTTATCGGCCCATTGGATGCCATCGAGTAACAATGTCAGAAAAGTCACCTCCGAGAACTATCCTACAGATTCCGGACGTGAGGGCGAACTGATCTTCCGCTTAGTGTATCAGCAAGCCGGGTGCAAAAAGCCTGTTTCCCGCCTATGGCTGTCCAGCATGGAGGAAAACGCCATCCGGGAGGGCTTTGCCCACCTCAAACCGTCAACTGAATACGATGCGCTGTACAACGCAGCACTCTGCCGGGAACGCGCCGACTGGATGGTCGGCATCAATGCATCCCGGCTTTTTTCGTGTCTGTACAACCAGCCCTTGGCAGTGGGGCGTGTTATGACCCCGGTGCTTGCTATGACGGTACTGCAGGAAGCCGCCATCGCTGCCTTTGTGCCAGAGAAATTCTACACGGTTGCCCTGACCCTTGCAGACGGCGGCACCGCATCCAGCAAACGATTTGCACAGAAAGCGGATGCTGAACTACTGCTTTCCAAATGCCGAAAGGAGGGACGTGTCACAGTGCAGAAGATGGAACGCAAGGAAAAGTCCGAAAGTCCGCCGCAGCTCTACGACCTTACCGCATTGCAGCGGGATGCAAACCGTCTGCTGGGGTTTACGGCACAGCAGACCTTGGATTATGCCCAAAGTCTTTACGAAAAGCGGCTCATCACCTACCCCCGCACGGACAGCCGATTTTTGACGGAGGATATGGCGGCATCCCTGCCGGGGCTGGTGACGAACACGGGCAAGGCGTTTGCTGTGGAAGAGCCGTTTCCCATCCATGTGCAGCAGGTCATCAACGGCAGCAAAGTCACCGACCACCATGCGCTGCTGCCTACGAAAAGCATGGCAAAAGCAGACCTTGCCGCCCTCCCTGCCGGGGAGCGGAACGTCCTGCGGCTGATTGCCGCACGGCTGCTCTGTGCCGTAGGTGAGCCGCACCGCTATGCGGAAACCACACTCACCACCATCTGCGCCGGGGAGGAGTTCTCCGCAAAGGGCAAGGTGGTGCTGTCCGAGGGATGGAAAACTGTGGAACGGAAAATGCTGGGGGATCTGCTTGGCAAGCAGAAAGAAGCGGTTGTTCTGCCGGATGTGAAGGAGCAGAGCCAGTGCAGCGTTGCCGGTGCCGAACTGAAAGAGGGTCAAACGTCCCCGCCGAAACCCTACACGGAAGATACTCTCCTGTCAGCTATGCAGGCAGCGGGTGCAGACAGTATGCCGGAGGGCGTGGAGCGTCAGGGCATCGGCACTCCGGCGACTAGAGCCGCAACCATTGAGAAATTGGTACAGAAGGGCTTTCTGGAGCGCAAAGGCAGCAAGAAAACCAAGGTGTTACTGCCCACGGATAAGGGAAAAGCCCTCATTACCGTGATGCCCGAAGAAATCCAATCCCCGGAAATGACCGCCGATTGGGAAACAAAACTGCTGCAAATCGAACGCAGCGAAATGGAACCGAGTGAATTTATGACTGAAATTAAAGAGATGATCTCCTCGCTGGTAACGACCACCGAGGCTGCGAAGGGAGCGAATGCACTTATGAAAAACAAAATTATTGGTGTCTGCCCGAACTGCGGTAAGCCTGTCGTGGAGCGTGAAAAGGGCTGGTTCTGCGAGAACCGGGAGTGCCGTTTCGTGCTGTGGAAGGATAACGCTTTTCTGAAACGGCTCGGCAAACGCATGGACGCTCATGTGGCAGACAAGCTGCTTCGGGACGGTCGTGTGCGCCTGAAGGACTGCAAGAGCGCCAAGGGCAAGACCTACAATGCTATCGTGCTGCTGTCCTGTGAAGCCGATGGCCGCAGCAAGTTTTCGCTGGAATTTGAAGGTGGGTGCTGATGGAGCAACGAAAAGAAGCGGTCTACCTTATCAACGATGAACGCTATCTCCACCTCCGGGAAAACGGTGCAGGAGTCGGCTTTGCCACCTACAACAAGGTGACCGGCGAGCCGCTGGAAAGCGGGCAGATTTCCGAAAAGAACCTGCCGCCCGATGGCAGGAACGCCATTCCTGCCGCCCGGAACTGGTATCTGTTTGAACTTTCGGACGATGACCGCAAGGTCATCCAACAGGAAAGCGTAAAGATCCTCGAAAACATCCCGCAGGCGGGCATCGGCAGGCGGCGCATCTGGGAGCCGGAAACGCTGCCGAAGGATATTCGTCTCATCAACAGCCACTATGATGACCTCTATCGCATTCCAGATGGCGGCGTGATTCAGGTGGATTACCCGGATGGGCGCAGTTTTACGGCACGGGTGGAACATCTGGATGATTATCACTTTGACATGGGCGGTCTGGGCAATGTGTTCCACATCTGCCAGTTTGCCGAGGTCATGGAACGGAACCATGCCGACTTCTACCCGGAAATTCAGACACAAGACGAGCAGGCGGCATGGGAACTGGGCGGCAAAGGCTATCTTGCCATCCAGTCCTGTGAGGATGGATGGGACTACACCCTCTACCACAGCGATTATTCTGTGATGGACGGCGGGCAGTTGGATGCCCCGGAACTGACCATTCAGGAAGCCCGTGAGCAGATTCTGGAAGCGCACCACATGGAAAAGGGGCGGCGGCTGTTGCAGGACTACGATGCCGCCATGGACAAAGTTGCGGAAACCGAGGAACTGAGTGCAGACCATCGCTCTTCCACACTGGAAAAGCTGGCAGAACTGGCAAGCGATACGTCTGCGCCAAAATCGTCTGCACGTTCTGCGCCAGAACTGTGAGGTGGACGATGCAGCAAAAGTGGAACCAGAATTTTGACGGTGAACCCATGACGGACATCCCGCAGAAATTTCTGAACGCAGGGTGCGATGTTTATATGGTGATGCAGCTGCGGCATGACGAAAAAATCCTCGATGAAAGATTTGCTTCCATGCGGGAACTGCATCGTTGGGGCAAAACGCCCGACCCGGAGCATTACGAGGTCACCTACTATGCTGATTTGCCCGTCATGTGGCAGGATGTGCCGGACAACGAGGTTCTGGAAGAACTGTTTCAGATGTTCAACCTCTCCCGTCCGCAGGATTTTGAGGGGCACAGCCTGTCGGTCAGCGATGTGATCGCACTCAAACGCAATGGCGAGGTGTCTGTGCATTATGTGGACAGCATCGGCTTCAAAGATTTACAGGGGTTTCTGGACAAGCAGCCGGAACGCCCTTCGGTGCTGATGAATCTCAAAGAGAAGTGCGATGCCCCGGAGTGCAATCCCACCGCCTGCCGGAAAGCGAGGGCTGAACATGAACTTTAACCATGAGGAACTCATGCTGATGATGCTCTACAACACCGGCACCCGGCTGGGGCTTATCCACGAACTGCGGCTCATGCAGTGCTACCTGATGCCGGATGAGACCGCCCTGCGGGAGTTGTCGGAGGGTGTTATCGAAAAGCTGAAACTGCTGACCGATGCGGAGTTTGCCGAACTGGAATTTCCCCCGGACTGACCTTTGCCGCCTGCGGGCGGCGTACATAGGCTCTTTTACAATGGGATTCGGTGTGGTATACTGAACTCGACAACTCGGAATTTGTCTTGACTTTATAAAATTCCCCGCCTGATTTGCCCCGTTCATTGTCCAGATAGTACATATAGCAGTGGTCACAGCCCTCACTGTATTTGCGGCAGCCATGCCAGGGATTCCAAATATCACTGCTCATACCGATTCCTTTCCAGTTCGCAAATCAGACTGTGAGGCATTCTTCGTGGCCCACGTACCGCACCAATCCCATAGGCTTTCAGCTTCTCAAACGGGAGAAAAGACGGGTTGTACTGATCCAGCTTTTTCAATCTCATCACATGGTTCATATGTACGTTGCCATCATCATAATGGTAAGGAATATTGACTTCTGTAGCTTCGCACCGATATAGAACAGCGGAAACCGGGGCCGTAACATATAGACAGACAACATCGCCAACGGCTACTTCCTCCTGTTTATAGCCTTGGTCAGTAGTTTGATACTATGTACGAACTTTCTGCGTACTTGCTTTCGTTTTCGGATACCGTACAATATTTATACAATGAATCGTCAAGAGAGGAGGCAACAAGGTGACTTCTTTAACCATAGAACAAAAAAGAGTGGACATATACCCAAGCGCAAAGCCGGGCAGCCCAGTTATCTATCTCAACACCTTTTCCAATGCCGTTAACAGTGTGTATAAAAACCTGATGGCGCTCGGCTGCCCAGATTTCAGTCTGGTGGCGGTCAGTAAGCTGAAATGGGATCATGACATGACACCGTGGTATATGGGGCCGATCTCTAAACACGATACGCCCTGCACCGGGGGTGCGGATGATTACCTGAAACTGCTTCTGGATGAAATTATGCCGGAAGCGGAAGCACTCCTTCCCGGTGCGCCCGCCTGGCGGGGCCTCGCCGGTTACTCGCTGGCCGGGCTGTTCACCCTCTACGCTCTCTACCAAACAGATGTGTTTGCCCGCGCAGCGAGTATGTCAGGTTCCTTCTGGTTTGAGGGCATCATGGAATATGTGTGCTCCCATGAGATGAAGCGCAAACCTGACTGTCTGTATTTTTCTCTCGGAGACAAGGAGAGCTCCACCGATAATCCGATTTTGAACGTTGTGCATCAGAATACGCAGGAGATAGAAACACTGTGCCACGGGAAAGGCATCGAAACCACCTTCGTACTGAACAGTGGCAGCCACTATCAGGCGTGCAACAAGCGCACAGCGGCTGGCATTCACTGGATATTAAATAGATAAACCGACAAGGAGATAAAACGATGGATACGATTTATTCGCTTTTTCAGAAAGTAGTTAAAGAACATGAAAATGCCCCGGCTATCATTGAAAACGACCGCACCATGACTTTTGGAGAGCTGTCCAACATGGTGGATATGATCACGTGCAGCTTTCCGCAGGAAGTACACAGCATCGGCATCGTCATGCGTCACCGAACCGAGATGATTGCCTCGATTCTGGCGGTACTCAAATGCGGCGGCCGATACGTCCCAGCCGAGCCGGATTTTCCCACCGGGCGCATCCATGACATGATGACCGAGGCACAGGTGGATTTTGTGCTGACGGAACACGCCTTTGCGCCCAAACTGAACAGTTTCCCCATCCGCTATACAGATTGTGAGATCTGCGGCGTGGAGACGCCCTCCTGGAAGCGCAACGCCGTGGAGGACCCGGAACGCCCCGCCTATGTGCTGTATACCTCCGGCACGACCGGGCGGCCCAAAGGCGTCTGTGTTACCAACCGCAATGTCTGCCACTATGTGCGCGCCTTTGCGAATGAGTTCCACCCCGGCCCCGGCGATGTCATGCTGCAATATTCCGTCTGTTCCTTTGACATCTTTGTGGAGGAAGTGTTCACCAGCCTGCTGAATGGCGCCGCTCTGGCCATCCCCTCTGACGAGGACAAGGCCGACATCCATGCGTTGATGGCTTTTGTGGAACGCCACCATGTGACTATGATCAGCGGCTTTCCGTATCTGCTGGCAGAAATGAACCACCTGTCTGTCATTCCGTCCTCTCTGCGGCTGCTTATCAGCGGCGGCGATGTGTTGCGGGGCGTTTATGTGGATCACCTGCTGGACAAAGCAGAGGTTTACAACACCTACGGCCCCTCCGAGACAACGGTCTGCGCCTCCTATTACCGTTGCAATAGTGGAACTGTGTTGGCGGACGGTACCTATCCCATCGGTCATCCTGTACTGGGTGCGCAGATCAGGATTCTGGATCAGTCTGGCAACGCGGTTGCCAAAGGGCAGACGGGTGAGATTTGCATTTATGGCGGCGGTGTATCTCTGGGCTACATTGGCGACCATGCCGAGGAAAACAGAGCTTTTGAGCGGCAGCCGGACGGCAGCACCATGTACCGCAGCGGCGATTTGGGCTATATCCTGCCGGATGGCAACATTGCATTCCTGCACCGCAAGGACGACCAGATCATGATTTACGGCAAGCGGGTGGAACTTGCCGAGGTGGAGTCCCGGCTCTATCGGTGCAAGGATGTGCAGCAGGCTATTGTCCGGGCTTTTACCGACGAGGATGGACTGTCCTATATGACCGCCTATGTGGTGCCTTCCGACAATAAGCTGAAAGTCTCGGAAGTAAAAAAAGAACTGTCTGAAAATCTGACTTCCTTTATGATCCCAGAGTTCTTTGTGAAGATGAAGCAGATTCCTTTGAATATCAACGGTAAGCCGGATGTGTCGAAACTGCCGGTGGTAATGAAAGCGGGGGCATTATAATGGAGATTCAGATCCGGCAGGCCACGATCCAGGACCTGAATGTATTGATGCAATGGCGAATGGAAGTCTTGCATGAGGTATTCTCCATCCCCTCGGAGCGGTCTGTAACAGAGCTGGAATCGGAAAATCGCCGCTACTATCAAACAGAACTGCCGCAGGGCGGACATATTGCCTGCTTTGCCTACGTAGGGGAGGAAATCGTCGGCTGCGGCGGGATATGCCTCTATCATGAGATGCCCTCACCGGACAATCTAAACGGGAAATGTGCCTACCTGATGAACATTTATACCCGGCCGCAGTTTCGCGGACACGGCATAGGGAACAGAATCGTCAGGTGGCTTGTAGAGCAGGCTCGTCAGCGGCATATTTCAAAAATTTATCTTGAAACCTCAAACAAAGGCAGGCCGCTGTATCAAACAATCGGTTTTGCCGATATGAAGGATATGATGAAACTGTCCCGTGAAAAATAAGCAAAATCAAAGGAGCATACATACAATGGAGCCAATCATCTGAAACGTTGAAGTAAAAAGCGTCCTCACAAAATCCAATTTGCCTGTGAGTGATTATTCGGTCAATTCTTATGTGGGCTGTGGCCACGGCTGCAAATATTGCTACGCATCTTTTATGAAGCGTTTTACCAATCACCCGGAGCCCTGGGGAGAGTTCATCGACGTTAAATTTTGGCCGGAAATCAAACACCCGGAGCGGTATGCAGGGAAAGAACTGTTTCTCTGTTACGTGACCGACCCATATCAGCCGCTGGAGGAAACCGCCTGCCGCACCCGCGCCATTTTGGAGCAGATGCAGGGCAGCGAATGTAGCCTCAGTATTGCTACCAAGTCTGACCTGGTGCTGCGTGACCTTGACCTCATTAAAACATTCCCCAATGCGCGGGTATCCTGGTCGATCAAACACACTGGACGAAGATTTTCGCGCTGATATGGACAATGCAGTGAGCATTGAGCGGCGGCTGGCCGCTATGAAAGCATTCCATGATGCTGGTGTGCGCACCACCTGCTTTATCTCGCCGATTTTCCCCGGCCTCACCGACCTGCCCTCCATCATCCACCGGGCGAAGAATCAATGTAATTTGGTCTGGCTGGAAAACCTAAACTTGCGGGGCGGTTATAAGAAAACGATTTTTGACTATATAACGGAAAAACATCCAGACCTGCTGCCGCTGTACGATACCATTTACAATAAAAAAGAACGCAGCTACTGGTCAATGCTGGATGCGCAGATGCGGCAGTTTTGCCAAGAGGACGGGCTACTGTATGTCCGGGATGATGATTCCATCAAACGCCCGTTCAACGATCCGCCTATCGTGGTCAATTATTTTTTCAACGAAGAGATTATCCCTCGGCCAAAATGCAGAAGAACAGGTAATCAAAACTATATAGTAACATGCAGAAAGCTAGAAGTTGTAGAGGTGAGGTTATGAAACGCGCAGAATTAGAATCAGACATATAACGCCGAGACAGATTATCCGTGGCTCAAGTATCCGAATTATGAGGTGTTCCGGCATTGTAATAATCGGAAGTGGTTTGCTCTGATTATGGATGTACCAAAGAACAAGCTGGGGCTGCAAGGCGAAGAAATGCTGGAAGTGGTCGATTTCAAATGTGACCCAATTCTGATTGGCACACTACGAGAGGAGCCCGGCTTCTTCCCGGCGTATCACATGAGCAAGGATAGCTGGATTACTGTTGCACTGGATGTGCAGCGTATCAGATGACAAAATCAAAATGTTGCTTGATATGAGTTATGAAGCAACGATACCCAAAACATGCAAAAAGAGATACTGATAAATTCCCGTTTACCACCCAAGAACATCCATGAGAGAGGAGTGACCGTTATGAAGGAAAACAGAAAACTATTAAAAGAAGTGCTCAAGGACATCCGGCACGACATGACCGATGAGGAAGTGCTGAATCTGCTGGCAGACAGTAAGATCTCCGTCAGTCCTGAAAGCGAAAAAGAAAAGTATACGCTGGGGCAGCGTGCAGCGGATTCCATTGCAAAATTTGCCGGAAGCTGGGCGTTTATCTTTTCCTTTACCGGTGTTCTGATCCTTTGGATGGTGGTCAACACGGTGCTGGCTGCCAAGGCATTTGACCCGTATCCGTTTATTCTGCTGAATTTGGTACTGTCCTGTGTGGCGGCGATTCAGGCACCGCTGATCATGATGAGCCAGAACCGTCAGGAGGAAAAAGACCGCCGCAGAGCGGAAAATGACTATAAAGTCAACTTGAAGACCGAGATCATGATCGAGGACCTGTACGATAAAGTAAACGCCATTCTTGCCAAGCAGTCCGCACTGGAAAAGCGGCTGCAAAACGATGGCAAAAATCATACAAAGCAGCAGGAAAACAACTGAATCCTAGCTTTTTTGCGCCAAAATGGGATAAGCCGGAAAGAAAACGGTGTGCGATTTCATCTCCCGGTGTTGATTTTTGTCTCATTGTGGTAATGGGGGAAAGACAGATACAAGATATTGTTGCAAAAGTATTATTTTTTCGTGAATATTAGCGCTCTTATATTGACAGTGCTAAAAAACAATGCTATAACAGTGGCGTGCTCAGGAGGAAGGGCAAAAGGAGAGCCGCTAGGCTCCCCGGAAAGCCCTTCTGAATGGACGCTTCAGATTTTTTGCCCCGACCCGAACGCCGGGATTGGAGGAATGATTTATGCTTATGCCGACTGTTTTCCATGAAAACCTGTTCGATGATTTCTTCGATCCGTTCTGGAATGACGCTGCACTGGAACGTATGATGAACCGTGAGGCGCGTGATACCTTTGGTAAGCGTGGTGCAAACATGATGAAGACCGATGTCAAACAGACGGACAACGGCTACGAAGTAGCGGTTGACCTGCCGGGCTGCAAGAAGGAAGACGTTCAGATGGATCTGAACGACGGCTACCTGACCATTCAGGCAGTGCGCAGCCACAGTAATGACGAAAAGGATAAGAAGGGCCGCTATCTGCGGCACGAATCCTTCTCCGGCACCTGCGCACGCAGTTTCTACGTGGGCGATGTGAAGAAGGAAGACATCCACGCAAAGTTCGAGGATGGCGTCCTGCACGTCGAGCTGCCTGCTCCTCAGCAGACGAAGGCTTTGCCTGAGAACCCGAATCTGATTGCAATCGAGTAAAACGCCGGTCGTGTGCGCCAAGGCACAACGCACATAAGATGCCCCCGGAGAGCCGCAACAAGCCCTCCGGGGGCATTTTTTGTTTCCCGGTATTTTTCCGCAGCGGCAAGCCTTCGTCAAAACTCCGGGTGCCATTCATCCCGGATGCCAATGTCAGCACAGATGATTTTTCCGCACAGCGGCGCAGAAGCTTCTGCCATATGCAAAGGCTTATAACTGTCGAAGGTTACGGTCAAATCTGCATGGGCAGCACCCTCGGCAACCTCCCCGGTATCCGTGTTGATGCCGCTGGGCAGGTCTACAGCCAGCACAAAGGTGTCGCTCTTATGCAGACGGCGTATCAGCCCGCAGGCAGCAAGACCGGAAGGCCGAAGTGCACCATGGAACCCGGTGCCATAGAGAGCATAGCCAATGGACACCAAAAAAAGATCACCCATCGACCGCCTGCTGGAGATGGCAGAAAAGTTTGCCGCAAAACACGAATAAACTACCATAGATTCCATAAGCGAGTGACCTGAAAAGGCCGCTCGCTTTTTTGTTTACAACGAGATTGAAGGGAGGAACGCTATGCCAAGCAAAACCGAAGAATATCTCGCCCTTGCCCAGCGCACGGCCAACGGCTTGACCCGGTACTGGGAAAGCTGGACGGACTACCTGACCACCGCATCCCGGCTGTACAAGTACCCCTTTGCAGACCAGCTGATGATCTACGCCCAGCGCCCCGATGCCACCGCCTGCGCCGACTATGATGTTTGGAACAGCCGAATGAACCGCTATGTGCGCCGGGGAGCCAAGGGCATCGCCCTGCTGGACGAATCCAGCGGATTTCCTCGTCTGCACTACGTCTTTGACGTAAGCGACACCGGAGTGCGCCGCAATTCCCGTGACCCGGAGGTGTGGCAGTACAACGATGATCTGAAACAGCCTGTTTCGGAAATGCTCGCCGCTATCTACGGCATCAGCGGAGAGCGTGTTAGCCAGCAGCTTGCCGATGTTGCCGGAAAATTGGTGGCGGATTACTGGGACAACAACGGCGGCGACATCCGTGCCATCGTTGACGGCTCGCTCCTGATGGATTATGATGAAGCCGGGGTGGAGATGCAGTTCAAAAGCGCAGCAGCAATGAGTGTCACCTACACGCTGCTGGAACGCTGCGGCTTTGAGCCTGCCGGGTGGTTCGACAAGGACGATTTTCAGGCAATCTACAATTTCTCTACCCCGGATGCCGTCTTTGCCCTCGGCGCAGCCGTCAGCGACATGAGCCGGGAAGTCTTACGCCAAATCGAACGCACCGTAAAAACAACCATTCGCCGCAGAAACAACGAAAGGAGCCAATATGAATATGAGCAGCAATCTGAACTACACGCAGACCGGGGATTATCTTCTCCCGAACCTGACCCTGCATCAGCCGAAGACCTCGCTGGGCAAGTACGGCAGGCTGCGCCGGACGTATCTGATGAATCATCGCCCAGTGCTGTACAACACGATGCTCCTGAACGGGAGCCTGTACCCGCACCTGATGGAGGTGGAGCAGACGGCAGAGAGCCAGATGCAGCAGACCATGGAACAGCTTCTGAAGCAGAACCCGGCCCCGGACAAGGAGCAGAATCAGATGGCATGGGTGCAGCACATGAACAGCCTGCGGGCACAGGCCAAGGAACTGGTGCTGACGGAACTGATTTACAGCTGAGTTTCTTCGATGCCCACATCCCCACCGAAGCCCAGCAAATTGAAAAAATCGACCGAGCGGAGAGCGAAAAAACGCCCTCCGCTTTTGTTTTGTCGCAGGCTGAAATTGAGAACGAACTGCGCAAGCACGGTTCGGGATTTATGGGCGGTAAACAGCGCATTATGGCTCTGTACCAGACCCAGCTTGACCGAAATCTCCGTGCCAAAGCGTTGGCAAAGGAGTACGGCATTGGCGGGCACTCCCATGATTATTTGGACGGAAGCCGGGGCTTCGTCAACCACGACGGGAGAGGACTGGAATTTGACCATTACCCTGAGCACCAGAAAATCATCCTGAAATGGGCACAGGTGGAAAAGTATATCGACCTGATGATCCAGTCCGACCGCTACCTGACGGACAAGGAGAAGGAACACTACACGCCCCCTGCCCCTGCGCCGGTCAGCGTAAAGCCAGATGCCGCCCTGACCCATGCCAAAAACCTGATTCGGGATTTCTGTCTGGAGGAATACGACTCCGAGCCGGACTTTTCCGACCTGTCCAAAATCGGCGTTGCCTACACCAATGCCACAGACGAGGAAATTCCCATTCAGGTCAACGTCGATCTGGTGGGATACCGTGTGGAGCGGTATCTGGGCGAAGTGCTGATCGACGAACGGCAGTACGAAAGTCTGGAAGATCTGACCGAAACCGAACTGGAGGCTCTGGATTTTTCGGAATTGGTCAGCATTACGGACGAAGAACTGGAGCACTACCACAGCAAAGCAGAGGAACGCCCGGCACTGTTGCCGTTGGATGCCGCCTCCGAGTACAACGCCCTGAAGGAACAGCACCCGGATGCGCTGGTGGGCTTTGAGCAGAACGGACAGTTTGAGTTTTACGGCGAAGATGCCCGGAAGGTCTGCGAACTTGTAGGCGGGAAACTGCTGGAGAAGGAAACTGCGCTGGGCACCGTTCCGGTCACTGGTTTCCCCACCGACCAGTGGGCATACCGTGCCAAGCAGCTGTGGCAGTGCGGCGAGAACGTCTATCTTGCCGGGCTGAACGAGGATGGCACCCACCACCAGACCAAGTACCTGCGCCGGGAGGATTATCTGCCGCTGGGTGCTACCATCCACATGGAAGGGCGAACTTTCCGGGTTGATACGGTGAATTTTGATAAAGACAGCGTGACCCTACAGGATGTGGCACTGGCAGAAATGCGGATGCCCATTTTCCGGGAAGCGCCGCTGGCTGTTGTCCGGGAGTTGTACGAGGAGCAGGATATGATGGAATCCCCCCTGCCCGATTACAAGGTCGGTGACAATGTTGTGGTCGAACTCCTCACTCGAACTATTGAGGGGAAAGTTGGCTATGTTGGCGAAACCGATGTGCGCATCGACACCAGTGCGCACGGTCAGTCATGGGATAACGAAGTTGTCAATAAGCAACAATTCGAGGAGGGCTTGCGGCAGAATGAACAGGTTACTACGCGGCCAGATGATACTGTAAAAACGGTTGCCATATACCCTGCTGAAGAAAACCGTATGCCTTATGATATTGTGATCCAGACGATTGGCTCAAAATCACCTACTCTGGATGCAGTTGAACCGGAACGATCCACACTTGAACTTGCCGGGAATTTCCACATCACGGACGACCATCTGGGCGAGGGCGGCGCAAAGCAGAAATATGCCCGGAACATTGAAGCCATCCGCACCCTGTTCAAGCTGGAACAGGAGCACCGGGGTGCCACTGCCGAGGAACAGCAGGTGCTTTCCCAGTATGTGGGCTGGGGCGGTCTGGCGGATGCCTTTGACCCCGGTAAAGATAGTTGGGCAAAGGAATATGCAGAACTGAAAGGGCTGCTCTCTGAGGATGAATACGCCGCCGCCCGTTCCAGCACTCTGAACGCCCACTATACCTCTCCGGTGGTGATTCGCGCTATTTATGATGCTGTGGAAAAGATGGGCTTCCAGTCTGGAAATATCTTGGAGCCTTCCATGGGTGTGGGCAACTTCTTCGGAATGCTGCCGGACAGCATGGCAGACAGTCGGCTGTACGGCGTGGAACTGGACAGCATCACCGGGCGCATTGCGAAAAAACTGTATCCGCAGGCCGACATTACCGTGGCTGGCTTTGAAACCACCGACCGCCGTGATTTCTACGATCTGGCGGTGGGCAACGTGCCCTTTGGTCAGTACAAGGTCAACGATAAGGCGTACAACAAGCTGGGATTTTCTATCCACAATTATTTTTTTGCGAAAGCCATCGACCAAGTGCGTCCGGGCGGCATTGTGGCGTTTGTGACTTCTCGTTATACCATGGATAGCAAGGACAGCACCGCCCGCAAGCACATGGCAGAGCGTGCCGATCTGCTGGGTGCTATCCGTCTGCCGAACAATGCGTTCAAGGCCAATGCAGGCACAGATGTTGTCAGCGACATTATCTTTTTGCAGAAGCGTGACCGCCCTGCGGACATCGAACCTGCATGGGTGCAGTTGGGCAAGACCGAGGATGGCTTTGCCATCAACCAGTATTTCGTAGACCACCCGGAGATGGTTCTAGGTGAACTGACGATGGAAAGCACTCAGTACGGCAAGGAAGAATGTACTGTGCGCCCCATTGAGGGTGCAGTGCTGGCAGACCAGCTTGCAGAAGCGGTACAGCACATCGAGGGACAGTACACTGCCGCCGAGGTGGATGCTCCCGACATTGCCGAGGAAGAAACCGCCCGGCGTACCCTGCCTGCCGACCCGGACGTGAAGAATTTCAGCTACACCGTAGTGGACGGCGAAGTTTTCTACCGGGAAAATTCCGTGATGACGCAGGTAGAACTGTCCGACACCGCCAAGGGACGTGTCACCGGCATGGTGGAACTGCGGCAGATCGTCAATGACCTGATCGACCAGCAGTTGAACGACTACCCGGACGAGGACATCAAGGCAACGCAGGAGCATTTGAACGCCACCTACGATGCTTTTACCGCAAAATACGGTCTGCTGAACGACCGCAAAAATGGGCGGCTGTTTGAGCAGGATTCCTCGTATTATCTGCTGTGTTCGCTGGAAAATCTGGACGAGCAGGGGCAGCTCAAGAGCAAGGCGGCGATGTTCACCAAGCGCACCATTCGCCCGGAGCGCACCGTCACCAGCGTGGATACCCCCAGCGAAGCGTTGGCGGTGTCCATCGGGGAACACGGCAAGGTGGATTTGCCCTATATGGCAGAACTGCTGGGCACTCCCGGTGAGTACGGGCGCATCACCACTGAACTGTCCGGCGTGATCTTCAAGGACCCTGCCGCCGACCCCACCGACCCGGAAGCGGGCTGGCAGATGGCAGACGAGTACCTGTCCGGCGATGTCCGGGCAAAGCTGCGGATGGCGCAGTTTGCCGTCGAGACCAACCCGGAATTTGCGGTCAATGTGGATGCGCTGACTAAGGCACAGCCCAGAGAACTGGAAGCATCTGAAATTGATGTGCGCTTGGGTGCCACATGGCTTGACCCGGATATTATCCAAAAGTTTATGACCGAGACCTTCCAGATTCCCTACTATCTGCGCCATGCAGTCAAGGTGAGATATTCTCCTTATACCGCAGAATGGCGTGTGGAGGGCAAAACGGCTACGGGGCGGGGCGACATTATCTCCTCCGAGACCTACGGCACATCCCGTGCCAACGCCTACAAGATTTTGGAGGAGACCCTGAACCTGAAAGACGTCCGCATCTACGACACCATCGAGGATGCCGAGGGCAAGCCCAAGCGTGTGCTGAACAAGCGGGAGACCATGCTGGCGCAGCAGAAGCAGCAGGTCATCAAGGATGCTTTCGCCAACTGGGTCTGGCAGGACCCCCAGCGGCGCATTGCGCTGGTAAAACAGTACAATGAGTTGTTCAACAGCACCAGACCCCGTGAGTATGACGGTTCCCACATTCACTTTGTTGGCATGAACCCGGAAATCACCCTTCGGGAACACCAGCGCAACGCCATCGCCCATGTGCTTTATGGCGGTAATACGCTGCTTGCACATGAAGTTGGTGCGGGCAAGACCTACGAAATGGCGGCGTCTGCTATGGAAGCCAAACGGCTGGGGCTGTGCCAGAAATCGCTGTTTGTGGTGCCCAATCACCTGACGGAGCAGTGGGCATCGGAGTTTCTGAACCTCTACCCCAATGCTAAGCTGCTGGTAGCACGGCGCAAGGATTTTGAAACTGCCAACCGCAAAAAATTCTGTGCCCGCATCGCCACCGGGGACTACGATGCCGTCATCATCGGGCATTCGCAGTTTGAGCGCATACCGCTGTCCTTTGAACGGCAGGAGCGCATCATTCAGGAGCAAATTGATGAAACGCTTGCCGCCATCAACGAACTGAAAGCCCACGCAGGTGAGAATTTCTCCATTAAGCAGATGGAAAAGACCCGAAAAACGTTGGAAACCAAGCTGGAAAAACTGCGCTCCGATGAGCGCAAGGACGATGTAATCACCTTTGAGCAACTGGGCGTTGACAGGCTTTTTGTGGACGAGAGCCATTTTTACAAGAACCTCTTTTTGACCACAAAAATGCGGAATGTCGCAGGATTATCCACCAGCGAAGCGCAGAAATCCAGCGATATGTTCGGCAAGTGCCGCTATCTGGACGAGATCACCGGCGGGCGTGGCGTGGTGTTCGCCACGGGAACGCCCGTGAGCAATTCCATGACCGAACTGTACACGGTCATGCGGTATTTGCAGTACAGCACCTTGCAGCAGAAAAAGCTGACCCACTTCGACTGCTGGGCATCCACTTTTGGAGAGACCACCACTGCAATCGAGCTTGCGCCCGAAGGCTATACTTTAATAGGACGATAAACGTGATTGTCCTAAATTGAAAGATTCCATAAGAAAGGAGGTAGAACAAATGCCTAAAAAGCCAAAAATCACCGCACTCTATGAGCGTTTGTCAAGAGATGATGATCTTGCTGGTGAATCGAATTCCATCACCAACCAAAAGAAATATCTGGAAGATTACGCCCAAAAGAACGGCTTCAAGAACATCCACCATTTTACAGATGATGGCTTTTCAGGTGTGAATTTCAATCGTCCCGGCTTTCAATCTCTAATAAAAGAGGTAGAAGCAGGAAATGTCGAAACGCTTATTGTGAAGGATATGAGCCGCTTAGGACGAAATTATCTGCAAGTCGGTTTTTATACAGAAGTTCTGTTCCCACAGAAAAACGTCCGATTCCTTGCAATCAACAACAGCATCGACAGCAACAATGCTTCAGACAATGATTTTGCTCCGTTTTTGAACATTATGAACGAATGGTATGCCAAAGACACGAGTAATAAAATCAAGGCTGTGTTCGATGCCCGGATGAAGGATGGAAAACGTTGCAGCGGCTCTATTCCGTATGGATATAACCGTTTGCCGAACGACAAGCAGACACTTGTTGTTGATCCGGTGGCATCCGAAGTCGTAAAGCGCATTTTTCTTCTTGCGAACGCAGGAAAAAGCCCACGGACAATCGCAGAACTGTTGACAGAGGAAAAAGTCCTGATTCCTGCTGCATACGCAAAGAAATATCACCCGGAGCAGTACAATGGGACAAAGTTCTCCAATCCGTACCTGTGGGGCACCTCCTCCGTAAGAACAATTTTAGGTCGGCAGGAATATCTGGGACACACTGTTTTACGAAAATCTGTAAGCACAAATTTCAAACTTCACAAGAGAAAAGAAACAGATGAAGATGAACAGTACGTTTTCCAGAACACGCATGAACCGATTATATCGCAAGAACTTTGGGATAGTGTTCAGAAACGCAGATGCCGAGTGAATCGTGCTTCTGCTTGGAGAACGCACACCAACCGTTTAAGCGGGTATCTGTATTGTGCCGACTGCGGCAGAAGATTGACCTTGCAAACACACTACAGTAAAAAGGATGGGTCTACTCAATATTCTTATCGTTGTGGTGGATATGCAAGTCGGGTGAATGGCTGTACTGCCCATTCAATCAGTGCCGATAATGTTGAAGCCCTGATATTGGCATCGGTCAAACGCTTTTCGAGATTTGTTCTAAAAGATGAAGAAACCTTCGCTTTGGAACTGCAATCACTTTGGAAAGAGAAACGTGAAGAAAAGCCGAAGCAGAACCAATCGGAATTGAAACGTTGTCAAAAACGCTATGATGAGCTTTCTGCCCTTATTCGTAGTCTGTACGAAAATCTTATGTCTGGACTATTGCCCGAACGACAGTACAAGCAGCTGATGACACAGTATGATAGCGAGCAAGCGGAATTGGAATCGCAGATGGAAACGATGAAATCCGAAATTGCCGAAGATAAATCAAGTTCTGTTGATATTCAACATTTCATTTCGCTGATTCGTAAGTGCAAAAATCCAACAGAAATCTCCGATTCAATGTTTAACGAACTTGTCGATAAAATCGTTGTTTATGAAGCCGAGGGTGCAGGCAATGCCCGCACACAAAAGGTTGACATTTATTTCAACTATGTCGGCCAAGTCGATATTGCTTATACCGAGGAAGAACTTGCCGAACTGAAAGCGCAGAAGGAGCAGGAAGAACGGCAGCACATGGAAAAGCAGCGCAAACGTGAAAAAGCCTACCGAGAAAAGCGAAAGGCAAAGAAAATCGCTGAAAACGGTGGCGAGATCATTAAAACCAAAACGTGCCCGCACTGCGGGAAGATGTTTACACCTACGAGCAACCGACAGCTTTTCTGTTCAAGAGACTGCTGGAATCAGGCAAGACAGGAGCAAAAGGAAGCGGCTAGAGAAGCCGAGAGAGGAACTCACTACTACCGGCAGCGCACCTGTGCCGTGTGCGGTCACTCCTACTGGCCTACACACAGCCAGCAGGAATTTTGTTCCGATGAGTGCAGAAGAATCAACCACAACAAGAAAACCTTGGAATTCTATCACAAGAAAAAAGGAAATCTAAAACCAGACCCAGAAGCAACCCCAACGCCGAAACCAAAGGAGGATAATGCAGCATGACTACCTTAAAGAACACGCTCCACGACAGCAACAACGGTCTGGATTACACTATGGTCAACGGCTACTATCTGCCGAATCTGACTGTAGCAGCCCCGACAGAGCAGCACCCCACCGGGCGGTGGGGCCGCTTACATAACAGGTATCTGAAAGAACATCATCCCGTCCGGTACAATCAACTGCTCCTGTCCGGGGAGCTGGATAGCTACCTTGCCAAGCTGGACAAACAGACCGAGGAGCAGCTTGCATTGACCGTCCGGCAGATGCAGGAAGCTGAGGGCGTGACCGAAGCACTGAAAGCCGCCGATCAACTGGAATGGGTGCGCCGAATGAACAGCATCCGCAACCGTGCCGAGGAGATCATCAAGTCTGAGCTGATTTTTGTATAAGGAGGTGCCCACGATGGCTGTGCTGAAATGGATGCTGAAACTTGCCCTTTTTCCGCTGCTTCTGCTGCTGATTCTGGCGCAGTGGGTGGGCATCTTCCTTACGACCTTCTCCACGATCCTGACGAATCTGCTGGCGGGACTGTTTTTTTTCGTGGCGCTTGCAAGCTGGGTCATGAAGCTGGCAGACGGCGGCGAAGTCCTGAAAATGCTGATTACCGCATTTGTGGTTTTCGTCCTGCCTTACATAGCGATAGCAGCTATCGCCAAAATCTCCTTTTTCGCTGAGGAACTCCGAGATTTTCTCCAATCCTGAGTTCAAGACCGCCCTGCACAACGCACGGCGGTCTTTTTGCTACATCGGGTCTGCACAGGGCAGGCCCTTTTTTAATACGGAGGAACAAGCCTATGAAACTGACGTTTGAAGAAAAGAAGCTGCTCTATACCTATGGCTGCGCCGATCTGGAACTGACACGCAAGCGGCTGTACGAGATTGCCGGGCTGACGGTTGACCCCAATCAGAACAAACTGGTGTATGACTTCTGCCGGAAGCTGGAGGACGAAACGTTGGCAGACTGGTACGACCAGATGTTCTACTTTGTCCGTGCTGAGATGGAGTGCTACACCAACATGCTGCTCCTGATGCAGGACATCGAGGAGGACGAGGACTGGGGACCGACCATCTTTGACAAATCCGAGGAGGGAGAACTGATTGACGATGTTTAAGCTGGAGACCATGATCTACGCCAGCGAGGACGGGACTTACAGCGTGTTCACGCTGAATCCTGACTTGCAGAAACAGCTTGATGCCCTTGCAACGCAGCACCCGGAGGTGTGCCAGCGGAAGGCAAGGGGCGAAGCGGGTGGGGTGACGTATCAGGTCAGGAGCGATCTCGTGGAAATTAAGCCCAAGTAGTTTTTTGATTATAGCATAATGTTGCAAAATGCCCTTCAGATGACTTTTATACTGCAAAGTATTTGGAGGGTATACATAAATCTTAACGAATAATCTTGCAAAATGTTTTCAAGGCTGCTATACTAGCACAGAAGAGCTTTAGATGTAAAAAAGATAGAAAGGTACATCTTATATGAAGCAAAAGGCCCCTTATCCTCTTCGGATTGATGATGTCCTAGAGAAAAAAATAAAAAAACTAGCAAAGGACAATGATCGTTCGTACAGAGCACAAATTGAAAATATTTTAAAGAAATATGTTGCAGAATACGAACGAAAAAACGGAGAGATTTCTATTGAAGAGTCTCCAGAAAGCGAGTGATTACTATCAAAACATACAATATAATTGATTTGTTTTCCGGAGCTGGTGGTCTAAGTCTTGGGTTCAAGCAAACCGGGAAAATCAACATTGTGGCTGCTGCCGAAAACAATCCCAATGCACGAAAAACCTACAAGCGTAACTTTGCAGAAGTAAAGAGATTGTACCCTGATGTGAGAACTATTGACTATAACGAGTTAAAAGAAGCCGTTGGACAGGTAGACATCGTTATCGGCGGCCCGCCTTGTCAGGGCTTTTCTAACGCTAATAGGCAACATTCGACGATAATCAGTATGAATAATCGCCTAGTCAAAGAATATGTGCGCGCTATTTGTGAGTTGCAACCAACAGCATTTGTCATGGAAAATGTTGCGATGCTGAAATCTCAGGTTCATCGATTCTTTCTTGAAGAAAATGACATGACCAATGCTAAAATTCTAAATCTGCCCCTTCGAGAAGATAACATCGAAATACTTCCGCAAAACATGAATTTTGAGGGATCACGAGAGTTAATTTTGTTTGCGCCGAATGGTGTTCAATATGCGTGGGCAGAGACTTTTTACAAGACGATAAATCTACTCTATCGATATAGAATAAACCAGCCCAAATTCGATCTTTCGTTGACAAAATATGAAAAGAAGCTGGTTCCGCAACTACAAGAACTGTTCCGCGGCTTTAATGGAACAGAATCTTCAAATCGAATCCAGCAAAAAGATTCCTTCATGGCAATTCAGATTTTGAATTACATTGAGAATAAGGAAAAGCGGGAAGAATCATTTGATAGAGTGATTCAAGCTATCAGAGATTCACTCTTGATTCAAAGAGCACTGCTTAAGGTCAAAGAATTAAGTGATAATAATATCCACGTTTTCGATTATGTTGAAAAAGATGGCGGGCTGTATGCTACAGTTAAATCTTACTCGGTGCTAGATTATTTACAGGGTATACTTGAAAATGAGCCATACAACTATACATTAAAATGTGACACGCTTAATGCAATCAGTTTTGGTGCGCCGCAGCGAAGAGAACGTTTTATCATGGTTGGTCTGAAAAAAGATCTGAATATTGAATATACTTATCCTGAAACTACCTTCACCGAGGGGTCTTATCGAACTGTTCGGGATGCGATTTCTGATATTCAGGACATTGAACCGGGAAAAGAAGTAACGGATTCCTATTTCACTCTTCCGCCGCATCCAGAAGCGCAAGGTTTGGAAAAAGAACTGAGAGGAAGATGTTTACATAACCACATAACAACTGCAACGAGAGAAACTGCACTGTCTCGATTCAAAGCACTAAAGGCGGGAGAAAACTTCCACGATCTTTCCCCCGAATTAAAAACCACCTATAGCAATGCAGAACGAACCCAAAATACGATTTATATGCGTTTGAAATATGATGAGCCCTCCGGAACGGTAGTCAATGTTCGGAAATCCATGTGGATTCATCCTGAACTTGATCGAGCCATATCAATACGAGAGGCTGCAAGGCTTCAAACATTCCCCGATTCGTTTATTTTTGAAGGAACGAAAGATTCCCAGTATCAGCAAGTTGGAAATGCGGTTCCGCCTTTTCTTGCTAAGGCAGTAGCAGAGAGTATTATCAGTATCCTAGATCAGGTTCAATAAAAAAGCGGGTTGCCCTGTCATAGAGCAACCCGCTTTCTTTATTGAACCTCTGTTGACGGAACTTCCTGCTTGGGAGAAGACGGTGTGGAGATTTCCAATGCCTTTGCATGGATTTTCTCGTAGATTCTTTCTTCTGGCAGGCAATCCAAAATATAGATTCCTCCGAGAAGATTCAGGTACTTTGCAAGAAGTCCGAACTGGTCTGTGTTAATTTCTCTTCCGGATTTTCTGACATCAATTATAGCACTCAGAAACGGACGAATAATGGCCGGATTGTTAGATGTATTACGTTCCAGTGCGTGCATGATGTAATCGGAACTTTCACAGATGAACTTTGTCAATTCCCAAGGGTCTTTTCTTTTTTCATCGTATGTCAGCCGTCCAATCCACCACAACCGGGACAGCGCATTTCGGGTAAGAGAACGACGTCCAGCCTTCTGTCCGAAAAAGAAGTGATCTTTTACTGCACTAACAGTACACTTTTGGTCGATTCCCCAACGGTATTGAACATACGTCCAGAAGGGTCCCAAACAAAGTCCAGCCCAAAGCCGCTCATCCGAAGCCTGTGAATCGGTCAAAAACTTCAAATTACTATAGACCCGGATTGCATTTTCCGCTTCTGTAAGAAATGCCTTCTTTGGATCAGCTGACATATCGAGCGAAAAATCTTTGATTTCTTTGAACTTGGTATCGGAGAAGAGAGGCTGATTTAGCTCCTCAGAAAGCCAATCAGACGATGGCTGCTTGAATTTGTTCACCCAGCTATCGAGGTTGCTTTTAATTACATCGATATTATCATAACACACAAATTGCAACTTCATTCATCTTCACCTCCCGATGATGTGGGACTATTAACTAAAAATTTGAAAGCATCACTTAACGGGTCGTTGACTAATTTTTGAGCTAGTTCCATAAAATTCAGCGCATCAAATTGTGTGGATTCAATCTCACAATCGAATTTTGTTGAAAGAGTTTTTGAAAGAACCTTATACCACAATGTATCCGAATTGTTTTCGTTACGTTCATCGGGACTTTGCGCCCGTAGTTGTCCTAGAACATACACAAGCGCAGGGACAACGGTCAACGAATTTAATATGGATTGAGCCTCAGGAAGAGACTGAAGGGCACTGTAATTGGTAAAGTCATCCCAAGGAAGTTTTATCATGATCTTTCGCTGCGACATATCGACAAGCATCTGATGACAACTAGTGTCGGGATTTCGCGTGATACTAAAAATAGACGGTGTATTTGCAATGTCATCAGTGTTTTTTGTGATGTCCAAAACCACCATCTTTCCAACCGCCAAAACACAGCCTGCCTCAATGTCAAAAACTTCACCTTGGTAGTCGTCATGAAAATCCGAACTGCTATAGCCATTTAAGTCTTTAACGGCCACCACAAACGGGCAAATTTGAAGTTTTCCATTCACAGTTTGGCTGAAAAGCGTATATGTCTCACTTAATTGATCTGTCTGAATAACAGTACGGAACCCGGTTTGCGCACATTCAAGATGGTAGACATACTTTGCGTCGCCATTCTTGATGCGCTCTAATAAACTTTGGCATGTCAGCGTTGCAAGAAAGTCCAAACGATAATTATAGCCATCGCGTACAACATCAATAGTCGCATCAAAACTGCCGTTTTTATAGTCATCTGAATACGATGAAAGTACCGGATAAGGATAAAGTTTATACTTGATTTCCATAAGCTTTCACCTCCATGGAGCAGTAGTCATGATAATCCAACTGTATGTCGATGCGCAAAGGCTGGTTGGCAGTGAATACAAGATTAGAGATTCTATTATTTGAAATCTTCAAATCAGGGCAGCTAGCACAGGTTGCACTGACGATGGAAGCTTCGTAATTCTGCGATTCGGCGGACATGAAGACGTCCATAATACCGTTTTGTGCAGAAATCATAGGAGTGAAAACGATAGTATACTGTCCTGTAGCCTTATCACGCAGGACGTTGCGAATACGTGCTGCGGAGATTGAAATGAACTTTTTATGATGCTCAACAGGAGTTTTTCCGCCACCATTCCCGGGATTGCTCCCGCCGCCGTTTCCACCGCCGCCACCATTTCCAGTACTTCCACTACCGCCTTCACCGGGAAGGTCGGTTACAGTGGCATCACCATCTTCATCGTCAGGAGCGTCAACCATGGTTTGTTTGTTGTCAGGGATATTTGCATCCGAGGGTTTGGGCGGTGCCTCAACTACACGAACCTTTATCTCCTTGATTTCATCAGTGATGGATTCGGCTCGTTCCTGATTAGCAGCGTCCTCAGCATCGTTTGCCGACAGATATTCACCAACAGACGGATCGAGTTCCTCTTCTGCAATCTCATCCTTCATCGAATTCAACGAATCCTTCATGAATTTGAGCATTGTTTTCATTAGCTGATTATATTGAGCTTTATTATCCGCTCGCTCTTTTTCCCATGCAAGATGTTGTGGATTTTCAAGGTTTCTCAGATACGAATTGATGGCATCGCCTTCGATGAGCAAGGTTCCCGCAAAGGGAACAATACCATTTATGTTGCCCTTATCCTTAATTTTCATACCGGTCTGACGAATCATAGCGACTCGACGGTTGAATGTAGGTTCAATCATCAACCGGAGTGTCAGGGTTCCACTCGTTGCAGGATCATCCTTAAGTTCAAGCGTAAAAGAACGTGCGTTTTCATTGTCGGTCAACACACGATAGTACTCGTCAGCGTGTTCCTTGAAATATTCCTTATGGGAATCCATCAAATCCGGAAGCGTTTCTTTGTTGATGGTTATGCCATCAACATCTACAACTAGCGAACCGGTATAAATCGCATATAAGAATCCATCCAGAATGGACGCTACCATTTGATGCTCCCAACCCGTTTCGCCAGTGAATCCAGCAATAAAGATGTCAGTACCGGTACATTTTTCAGGTCTGGTATAATTAGGATTCAAGGAGTATTGGTTATACATCGGAGAGTTCTTGTCACATCCATAAAAACCAATTCCCTGAGTTGTTTCTTTCTTTTTATTTTTAAAAGTGGTCAGTCTTGCAACGCCTTGAGAGGCGGAGATATTATCTACGTCATAGGTGCTATAAAAAACTGTACGAAGACTTGAGCAGGCAAATGGTGCGAATTTTCCAATACCAAACGAGCCGCCATTACTACCGGACTTATTAGAAGCACCAGAAGATTTTGTCAAATTACACCATGGTGAATTATATTCATCACGTGAACCTGTCAAACCAGAGGTGTTAAAATCGCTGATTCGAAGGCATTTGATGGTGTTGGCATTCATGTCTTTTAAGGCACGTTTGAAAAAATTTCTCGCTTGCGTGGAATCCTGAATTTTCCAGAAGTCGCGAGATCGTTCAAAGGCATCTTCCAAATTAGAAGAATCCGGAATAGTCTTCGGATTGATTGTGAATGTTTCGAATTCGAGTCTAGCTGGATGAGCATTGTCGAGCCGAGCATCCAACGAATTTTGGCAAATTTCACGAGCAAGAGATTTGATAGGCGTTCCCTTGAACATCTCAACACCGGAATCCGCAATGCCAATGATTTGGCTGTGGTTGTTAGATGGGAAATTCCATTTTGGAGACAAATTAAACATCATGCCCCTCCTTATCTTAAAGTGAAACGAGGCGACTTTTCAGCATCCGTTTTGTTGAATTTTCGTTTCGCTTCTCTTACTTCAATCTCAATCGCTTGAAAAATTTGATCTACATCATCTTGAGTGTATTCATAGAAGGATGTGTTAGCACAATTCCCAAGCAGTTGAAGGGTGTCGATTATCTTGTTGGTTCTTGCTTCTGCAAGACGAACAAACTTTTCGTGCTTGCTTTCTTCCGCTTTGCTCTTCATAAGAATGCCCTCCTTCTATCACCAAGTATAGGCCCATAGAACTATAAAGTCAATAATATTTTGGCAATATTTTTATAATATTACAAAAATATTGCCATTTGGCGGCCCACAAAGAAGAAAAAGAAGCCAATATGCGTCAAAAACAAAAGGAGCGTGATGCCATGACCCAACCGAAAACCAATCTTGCCTACCTCCGCAGCGAAAAAGCCAAAGCAGAGCAGAAGCTGCGCTCTTGCCAGCACCGGGAGAAAATCCTTGAACGCCAGATGTCGGAACTGAATCGGAGAGAGCGTGTGCATCGTCTTTGCACCCGTGCCGGAATGCTGGAAAGTTTTCTGATCTGTCCGGGAGAATTGACCGACGATCAGGTGATGGAACTGCTGAAAATCTCGTTCCACCAGCCTGAAGTCGTGCTGACACTTGCAAAGATGGTGCATGATGTTCACGAACGCAACAACGTCCAAAACCCTTTAGAATAAAGGGCGCAATTATACACCGTTCCGGTGAAATTGTGGTCTTGCAGACGGCTTGATGAAATCGAAGCTGGCGTTTGTGCGCCAGCCCGATTCCATCCCAAGGAAAACTGCATTTTCCTTGCGCTGCTTTGCAGCTATCCTTTTGCGGCTCCCGCCTAAGACCGAAGCGCATGGCACTCCGGTCCAAGGCGGCGAGCACAACCGAATACGATTCCAGACCGTTCACAAGAGCAATCTTGCTGGGCGGTCTTTTTGTTTGGGGGTGATGCCTATTCCGTGTCCGCATTTCAAAATCACCATCGTCAAGCGCAGCCAAGGGCAGTCCGCTGTTGCCGGGGCCGCTTATCAGAGCGGCGAACGGCTGTTCAGCGAGTACGACCAGAAAACGAAATTCTACAACAAGAAGAAAGAACTTGTCCACGCCGAAGTCATGCTGCCGTCCCATGCACCACCCGGATTTGCAGACCGTGCAACGCTCTGGAACGCCGTGGAAGCCGTGGAGAACCAGTGGAACTCCCAGCTTGCCCGGCGCATCGTGCTGGCGTTCCCGGTAGAGGTGCCGAAGGAACAATATCTTCCCATGCTCAAAGAATTTTGCAACGAGCAGTTTGTTTCCAAGGGCATGATTGCCGATTTTGCCATCCACGACAAGGGAGATGGAAACCCACACGCCCACATTCTACTGACCATCCGGGCAATGGACGAACACGGCAAGTGGCTCCCGAAAGCCAGAAAGGTGTACGACCTTGACGAGAACGGTGAGCGCATCCAGCTCCCTTCTGGGAACTGGAAGTGCCACAAGGAAAACACCGTGGACTGGAACGACCAGAAGTACGCTGAGGTCTGGCGGCATGGCTGGGAGACCATCACCAACCGCTATCTGGAAGTAGCGGGCAGACCGGAACGTGTTGACCTGCGCTCCTTTGAGCGACAGGGCATCCAGCAGATACCGACCGTGCATCTCGGCCCCGCTGCACACCAGATGGAAAAGCGCGGGGTGGAAACCTTTCTCGGCAATCTGAACCGGGATATTCGAGCCGCCAACAGCCTGATGCAGTCCATCCGCAGTGCAATTCGTGGTCTGCAACGCTGGATCGCAGACCTGAACGAAAAGAAGCAGCTTCTTCTGGACGCTCTGGAAAAGGCGAAGGAACCCACACTGTCCGACCTGCTGGTGGACTACTTCAATCTCCGCAATGAGCAGCGCAGCGATTGGTCTGGCAAGGCAAAACTGAAATGCACTGTCCGAGACTTTGAGGAAGTCAAACAGGCGGTGGACTATTTGAAAGCCCATTCTCTGAACACCATCGAGGATTTGGACACCGCCATCTCACATTTGAACCAGACCACCGCTCCTCTCCGCGGGCAGTTGAAGCAGAACGAAAACCGTATACGGGCAATCGCTCAGATCAAGGACGCTGCTGCCGTCCATGCCAAGCTGAAACCTATCCACGACACCTTTATCAAGAGGAACTTCAAGCTGACCAAGGACGCTTATGCCGCCCAGCACAAAGAGGAGCTGGACACCTTTAATAAAGCCGTCCGCACCCTGATGAAGCTGAACGGCAGCACCGCGGTGGACTTTTCGGCATTGGATGCCGAATTTTCTGCGCTGCAATCCAGCAGCGCAGAGCTGCGCACCAAACTGGAAACCTTGCAACCGGACGTCTTTGCCCTGAAAAATATCCGCAAGTATATTGACATGGTGCTGAATAAGCAGCAGCTTTCTGCACCGGGCGGCAAGACCTCGGAAAAAGAATCGGTGCTGAAAAAGCTGGAAGAAGTCAAGGCAACGCAGACCACAAAGAAAACGGAAACGAAAAATCACACACAGGAGCTTTAAGGAGGAAGTAGCATGACCTACACCCAAGCCCAGATCGACAAAGCCAATGCGGTGGATCTGGAAAAATTTCTCCGGGCACAGGGCGAAACGCTGGTGCGCAGCGGAAAAGAGTACCGCTGGAAAGCCCACGACAGCCTGACCGTCTGCGGCAACAAATGGTTCCGGCACAGCCAGAGCAAGGGCGGCTTTCCGGTGGATTTTGTGATGGAATTTTACGGCAAGTCCTTTCCCGAAGCGGTGCAGATGCTGACCGGAGAGACGGGCGAAGTCCAGCCGGAGGCTGACCCCGCCCCCTCTCCGGCGTTTCGTTTGCCGCTGCGAAACGTCACCAATGCCAACATCTTGAATTACCTGACGCAGGAGCGGAAACTCAGTCCATCACTGGTGAACTTCTTCATCGCCGCCGGAGATATTTACGAGGATTCCTCCCACCACAACGTGGTCTTTGTGGGGCGGGATGCAGACGGGCATCCCCGCTACGCAAGCAGCCGTGGGATCCATGAGAAGTTCCGGCAGGATGCAGCCGGCGCAGAAAAGGCGTTTGGCTTTGCTCATCGTGGCACCGACAAACAGTTGCTGGTCTTTGAAGCCCCCATCGACCTGCTGTCCTTCATCGAACTGTTCCCGAAAAACTGGCAGCAGCACAATTATCTGTCGCTGGGCGGGGTGTCGGGCAAGGCGCTGCAGCAGTTTCTCTCGGAACGCCCAGACGTGGAGCGGGTGTTCCTCTGTCTGGATGCCGACAAGGCTGGAGAGGATGCCTGCAAGCGGCTGACGGCGCTGCTGCCGGACACGGTGAGCGTGACCCGCATCCAGCCCTGCATGAAGGACTGGAACGATGTTCTGGTGCACCGGGCAGAGATCCCGAACCGCAATTATTTCAAAAGCATTGTGCTGAAAGAGCCGTCAAAACCGGAAACGGTGAAGATCATCCGCATGAGCGACGTGGAGCTGACCCCGGTGGAGTGGCTTTGGAAGCCATATCTTCCCTTTGGAAAACTCAGTGTGCTGCAAGGCAATCCGGGCGAGGGCAAGACTTATTTTGCCATGCACCTTGCAGCTGCCTGCACCAACGAAAAGCTGCTGCCCAACATGGAGCACATGGAGCCCTTCAACGTGATCTACCAGACCGCCGAGGAAGGTCTGGGCGATACGGTCAAGCCCCGCCTGATCGAAGCCGGGGCAGACCTTGACCGGGTGCTGGTCATTGATGACAGCGATGTGCAGCTGACGCTCTCCGATGAACGAATTGAAAAAGCCATTATCGAGAACAATGCCCGACTGGTCATTATCGACCCGATCCAGGCGTATCTCGGTGCCGATGTGGACATGAACCGGGCGAACGAAGTCCGGCCCATCTTCATGCGGTTGGGACAGGTAGCGCAGCGAACAGGCTGCGCTATTTTGCTGATTGGGCATCTGAACAAGGCCGCTGGAATGCAGAGCTTGCAGCGGGGCCTCGGCTCCATCGACATTGCTGCCGCCGTGCGCAGCGTCATGTTCATCGGCAAGCTGAAGCACGACCCCACCATGCGCATCTTGACCCACGAGAAAAGTTCTCTTGCCCCGCCGGGAGCGTCACTGGCGTTCTCTCTGGGGGACGAGGATGGCTTCCGCTGGGTCGGCGAGTACGACATTACCGCAGACGAAATGCTGTCCGGCATCGAGCCGCAGCGGGAAACCAAGACCCAGCAAGCCAAAGACCTGATCTGTTCCCTGCTTGCCGGAGGAAAGCAGGTGCTCAGCGAGGACATCGACAAGGCGGCTCTGGAAAGGGGCATCCCCGGCAGAACCGTCCGGGATGCAAAACGGGGACTGGGCGACGCCCTGAAAAGCAAGATCGTGGAAGGCCGCAAAAAGGTCTTTTGGATGGAATAAGCCATTTGGCTGGCAGAAAATTTTGGTTGGCAAGAAAATCATGGTACACCCACAGTTGCCAGTCTGCCAGCCAAATTCAGAAAATGACGATAAAAGGAGAAATCGAATGGAAAATCAGAATTCGAGTTATTCGGTGCAGATTGGCAAAACCACCTTTATTGTGTGCGTGAAGCAGTCCGAAACCGCCAAAAAGCCGATTGAAAAGATGTTCAAGGATATGTGCAGACATGAGGTCACAAGGGACTTCCTTGCAGACAACCTGATGAATTTAGAAAAATTACCGAAAACCTCTTGACGAAGTCCAGCCCGAGGGCACCGGCTATCGTGCCCGCACCCGGTTTGCAAAGTTCTTCAATCTCCCGGAGTTAATGTCGATGTTAAAGGAGGTTGCGGACATTAAAACATCTGACCAGCTTCATCTGCCTGTGCCCGAAGCAAAGTTTGAGACCGTGGTGGCAAAGCCGTCCGAGATTCAGAAAGAAATGGTGCAAGAACTGAGCAAACGTGCTGCAAAGATCCACTCCGGTGCAGTGGATGCGTCCGTGGACAATATGCTCTGCGTCACCAACGACGGCAGAAAAATCGGCTTGGACGTGCGCCTGATGAACCCCATGCTGCCGGATGACCCCAACAGCAAGCTGAACGTCTGTGTGCAGAACGTGTTGAAGATCTGGGAGGAGGGCAAAGACCAGAAGCTGACACAGCTTTTGTTCTGCGACCTCTCCACTCCGAAAAACGACGGCAACTTTAACGTGTACGATGATATTCGCAAAAAGCTGGTCGTTGCCGGTGTGCCGGAAAACGAGATCGAGTTTATCCACAACGCCGACACCGAAGCCAAAAAGGCGGCATTGTTCTCCAAAGTGCGCTCCGGCGATGTGCGAGTTTTGCTCGGAAGTACGGCAAAGATGGGAGCAGGCACCAACGTGCAGTCCCGGCTCGTGGCGGTGCATCACTTGGATGTCGGCTGGAAACCCAGCGACATGACCCAGCGCAATGGTCGCATCATCCGTCAGGGCAATATGAATAAGGAAGTCAAGGTGTTCAATTACGTCACGGAAGGGACATTTGACAGTTATTTGTTCCAAACTTTGGAAAATAAACAGCGATTTATCAGCCAAATCATGACTTCTAAATCTCCAGTGCGCTCCTGCGAGGATGTGGACGAGCAGGCACTTTCTTACGCCGAAATCAAGGCACTGTGCGCTGGAAATCCGCTCATCAAGGAGAAGATGGATTTAGATGTTCAGGTCGCAAAACTCAAGGTTCTGAAAGCCGATCACCAGAGCCAAAAGTTCCGTCTGCAAGATAAGTTGCTGACCAAATTCCCGGCTGACATTCGGGAAACGAACGCCTATATTGCTGGGGTGAAAGCGGACGCACAGCTTGCCGCCGCCCATCCGCAGGTGCAAGAGGGTTTCTGCGGCATGACCATCAAGGGCGTGACCTACGATGAGAAAAAGACCGCCGGTGAGCGTCTGGTGCTTGCTTGTTCCGAACTGCCCAACGCCGAAGAAAAAGTGATCGGCAGCTACCGGGGCTTTGAACTGTCCCTGCGGTTCGATACCTTCCGCAGTGAATATCAGGCACTTTTGAAAGGGCAGCGGAAGTACACGGTGCCCTTGGGCACCGACCCTCTGGGCAACATTATCCGTCTGGACAACTCCTTGAACAACTTCCCGGAGCGCATTAACTCTGCTGAGAATGAACTAGCCACTCTGCATCAGCAGCAGGCGGCGGCGCAAATCGAAGTGGAAAAGCCCTTCCCACAGGAGGAAGAACTGACAGAGAAGTCCGCACGGCTTGCGGAACTGAACGCTCAGTTGGATGTGGACGAAAAGAGCCACGAGCCGGAACAGGATGAGGAAGAACAGGAGGACGCCCCTCGCCGCCCCTCGGTGCTGGCGGCACTGGAAGAAAAGTCGGACAAGCCGGAGCCGGTGAAGCCCTTTCGCAGTTATTACGACAAGGACGGTGATGCCCGGTGAAGGAAAAGCGGGATGAGATCATTATCCTGAGAACCACTAAAGCCGAGAAGAGCCGCATTTATGAAAAGATGCTGGGCATGGGCATCCGCAGCCTGAGTGCCTATATCCGCAAGATGGCACTGGATGGCTACTGCCTGAACCTTGACCTGCCGCAACTGCGGCGCATGGCGTATCTCTTGCAGATGTGCAGCAACAACCTGAACCAATATGCCAAAGCCGCCAATGAAAATGGTCGGGTCTACGCCGCCGACATGGAGGACCTGCGGCAACGGCTGGATGAGCTGATCGACATTGGTCGGCAGATTCTCTCCCGGCTGGCAGAACTCTAAATTTTTCCCCCGCAGTTGGAGGACTGCGGGACTACATAAGGGGGCGACATCCTTGCAATGCAGTGGTTGCCACCTTTATAATAGGGACAAAAGAAGGGCAGGTGCTGGATATGAGGTTTGTTTTTAAGATGATCGTTCTCCCATTTTGGCTGATTACTGCTTTCCTTGCGCTGATGCTGAAATGGACGCTGAACCTGTCGGCGTTTGTGCTGGCTCTGCCCATGCTGTATATTTTCGGCTGCGGTCTTTATACGCTGTACTGCCGAGAGTGGCTGCAGTTTTTGATCTTGTTGGTGGCGGAGTTTGGATGCTTTGTGTTGATTTTTATGGGCACTTTGATTGCAGATGTAGCAGAGCGTTTTAGTGGCTGGGTTGCCGGATTGTGAGGATGCTATGGAAAGCCAGAAATTAGAGGATTGTTATTCTGAGCACAGCAGCACGATTTTTTCTGAAATGCTGGGTGAGGACGAAGATTATCAGCGACTGAAAAAAGCCAAAATAGCGGCTGAGAAAGCCCTGCAGAGCGTCATCTGCCAAGAAGCATGGAAGCAATACCTCGCCTTAGATGAGATCTGCAACGAGTTGGAATGCGCCCGATATAAGGCGATGTATCTGGCAGGTGTAGCCGATTACGAAAAATTATCCAAATGATCTTGATGCCGCCGATGTGCGGCATTTTCTTTTTGAAAGAGGGTGATGACGCTGGCAGCAACACGGTTAATCCCCATGCGGAAGAACAAAGGCAAGTCCATCGGGGCTTGTTTGCACAGCCACACCAGCTATGTCCAAAACCCGGACAAGACCGAACAGGGCGAGTTGGTCAGCAGCTACCAGTGCAGCCCGTTGACGGTAGACGAGGAATTTCTGCTGACGAAACGGCTGTACGAGCAGGCCACCGGGCGCAGTCAGAAAAGTGATGTCATCGCCTATCAGGTGCGACAATCCTTCAAGCCGGGGGAGGTCACGCCGGAAGAAGCAAACCGCATCGGTTATGAGTTGGCCTCCCGGTTTCTGAAAGGCAAACACGCTTTTATCGTTGCAACGCATACCGATCGGGAACACATCCACAATCACATTATCTATAATTCTACTGCCTTGGATGGGACCCGCAAATTCAAAAATTTCTGGCTTTCCACCTTTGCAGTGCAGCGGTTGAGCGACCTGATTTGTCTGGAGCATCAACTCTCTACCATTGAGTACAAGCCTTATCGGGAACGACAGAAGCGCATCGTCTACCCGCCCAAGGAAAGCAACCGTGACCGCCTGTGCGGAATCATCGACACCATCCTTGCAGAGCAGCCGAAGGACTTTGAAGTTTTTCTTCAAAAGCTGATACAGCAGGGCTACGAGGTGAAGCGTGGCAAGTACACTTCCGTCAAGGGCAAGGGACAGAAACGCTTTATCCGGCTCCGTACTCTGGGCACCGGCTATGACGAGGACGAGATCAAGGCGGTGTTGGAGGGAAAGGCGAAGCACCACCCCTATCAGAAGCAACCTCCCAAAGAGCAGCCGTTCCAGTTGCTGGTTGACATTCAGGGGAAAATGGCAGAGAGCAAAAGCGTTAGTTACAAAAAGTGGGCAACGAAGTTTAACCTGAAAGAGATGTCCAAAACGCTGATTTTTTTGCAGGAGCAGAAAATCGGCAGTGCCGACGAACTGCGGGAGCGTGCAGCGGCGGCAACAGAACGCTATCATGCTATGGGAGATTCCATCAAAGCCGCCGAAACACGGATGGCGGAAATTGCTGTGCTGAAAACGCACATCGTCAATTACGCCAAGACCCGTGAGGTGTACACCGCTTATCGGAAAGCCGGGTACAGCAAAGCATTTCTGGAAGCCCATCGAGAGAAAATCACTCTGCACAAGGCGGCGAAAGCTGCCTTTGACAAAGCCGGGCTTCAAAAATTGCCGAAGGTCAAGGAGTTGGATGCGGAGTTTGCAGAACTACTGACCCAAAAGAAAGCAGCCTACCCGGACTATCGCAAGGCACGGAACGAGATGCAAGAACTGGTTCGGGCACAGAAAAACGTGGAGCGATTTTTTGCGGAAGAAAAAACAGTACAGGAGAACGAGCAAGTTCGATAAGAAAAGATTGCCGGGAGTTGACCGCAAGAGGTCGGCACTCGGCAATCTTTTTTCGTTGGTTCAATCTTTAACGGAATGGTTCATTTCTTTCGATTGTGTATGTTGGTGCGGTCAACAGGTATCCTATGGAGTGTAAAGAACACGATAGGATGAGGTTGCACTATGAAAGAGCTTTTTGGACAGCGACTACGGGAGCAGCGGATACAGCATGGGTTGACGCTGGAACAGCTTGCGGAAAAATCCGAGCTTTCTTCCAACTATATCGGCATGGTAGAGCGCGGCTTAAAGGAACCCGGTCTTGCCACCATCGTTAAACTTCTGAATGCTCTGAACATTTCCGCAGACACATTGCTGTGCGATCTGGTTCCCAGCGCATCCCATGTGACCGACGACGAGGTTTGCAAGCGGCTGGAAGGCTTGACTCCCATCCAGAAAAAAGCGGCACTCGATCTGCTGGACACCTATATCGGCAATCTCCCTTACCTCACAAACGAGGAATAAAATCGCAAACTTTGCAAGCGCATCGGCTGAAATTTAGCCGGTGCGCTTTTCTTTTGCATTCCTTTCGGCTATAATCATTCTTATAAGATGTATTATTTCCTAAAGAGTTGATTTTTTTTGGGGGTGTCAAGATGAGAGAACCACGGTACAGCATTTTAGCCGATATTCAGGATGCAATCGAGCAGGCAAAGTGCGGCAAGCTGGCATTGTACTGGCAGCGTACCATCCAGCGGGAATACCGATGCAAGAAAGCCACCCCTGCCGAACAGCAGGCGTATGAGCAGTTGCAGAGTATTCTTTCCGAAGTGCCGCAATGGAGCGGTGAAGAAGATCTCCGCCATAACATGGAAAACATCGGCGGCAGGGTCTGGTTCTGCCATTTCTGGATTGACCACGATTCCATGGTGCAGTTGACGGAAGATCGCAACGGCGCATTTACTGTTGCCTATGTGCTGGACACGGACGCTTCCACGGAGGTGCGCCGGGAGGCTACACTGCAAGCACAGCAGGAGCTTGCGGAATGTATGCAGAAATGGGGCATTACACTTCTGGATACGCCTGTCCCGGAACAGATGAAGTATGCTTCTCTGGCAGAAGCCACTTCTCGCCTCATGCAAGTCCTCAAAGACCCGGAGAGCATCACCGGGTAAAAAGCGTCCCGCCGGGACGCGCAGCCTGCATTGAAAAATGCAGATCAAAGGGGTTTGGGGCGCTCCCCAACAAGTATTTTGCAACGCAAAAGTCGCTGTTGTATATACGACGGCATTGCTTGCATAAGCTGTGTTCCTTATACGGCGCGGTCTTTCGTTTTATTTGCAGAGAATGGATGTGATCGCTGCACTGGAAGCCATTATGCACCAGAACACTGCGTACTATCAGAGCGATTTTGCCTATGACATCAAGATGCTGCGGGAGACCGCCCGCAGCGACCAGCCGGAAGATAAGCTGCTATTGTGGCTGTCCCGGCCCTCTGGAACATTCTGCTTCCGGGAACGGGATGTGCTGCTCAAAGACACCCAAGCCTACAACACATGGAAATTCTGCGGCGAGCAGACCCGTGACAGGATTCTTGCCTATGCGGTGGAGCTGACCGGTACATCCAACGGAACCGTGCAAGGCAATCTGTATGAACTGGACTACCAGCAGCATTTCCAGCATATCCGGGATGCCGCTCTGCCCGTGGGTGCCAATCGCCTGATCTACGAAAGTGGGATGCGGGAAATTGGCCCCAAAGAGCATTTCGACAGCCGCCCGGACAAATATTTTGGAGAGTTCGTGCGATATGAAATGCAGCCCCGTGACCCGGAACTTCTGCAAGCGGCCATCCGGCAGGAGCAGCGCAGTCGGGAATCTGCACAGCCCGGTGATTTCAAAGAACACCTTGCGGCATTGCACACCGGGCTGATCGAGGACGAGGCTCAGCGCATTGTAGCTGATATGAAGCATCTGGCTGCTCCCAACAGCCCGGACAAAAATCATTTTATGGTGGAGGTGTCGCCCTATTTTACCAAGCTGGCATCCAGCTGGGACACGAACCGGCTGATTGCCATGCTGCCGTATAAATCCCTGCACCTGTCCAGCGTGAAAGACTGTTTCGGTATCTACGCACTGATTGACAAAAACGAGAACCGAGATAAGGGCATCCATAAGCCCGTGCTTCCGTTCGCAAGCAGCTTTCCGAAACAAAACAGGCCGCCAGCTCGAAAAAGGCAGCGGCCCGCAATAAGCAACACGAAAGGGAGGTCTGACACATGAATTTTAGCGTGGAAGAAGAAAATTTGATTTGTATGTACCACACTTCTGACCGCCGCCGGACGATGGCGCGGATGCTGGCCGCCCTGCCGGATATGGACACCGAAATGCGGCAACTGGCAAACAGCACCATTGCAAAATTGGAGCAAATGACCGATGCTGACTTTGACGGGCAGAGGTTTGATTTCACGGGTGAATAATACCGCCAGCTTGACATCCACACATTATTTTCAATCAAAGTAATGTGCCATTGTCAACACAGAAATAGCCGGACACGGTGGCCTTGTGGCTGCTGTGTCCGGCTATTTTTCATGTATCAGTCTTTATCTTTTTTCTCGGTGGGATTTTCCGGCAGTTCGGCGGCATCTTCTACAACGTCGGTCACAAGCTGCTGGAAGTCAAACGCATTTTTTTCTGTAATAACGGGCTTGCCGGTTTCCGCTTCAAGAGCCTGCCGCGCAATGCCGGCCACCTTGCCGCCGCGTTTGGCAACCTGCTTGTTTTCTTCAAAGGTCTGTGGCTTTGCAGTCTTGGAAATATCCGTGGTAGATGCTTCCGCCAGCATGGTCAGCACAAGTTCCAAATCGGTCATATTATCCCGGAGATTTTCTTTTGTTAGACCTTTCAGCCGCTTATACTGTCCTGTGGTCATGCCGGACCATGCACGGGAGATTTCGTCGGTCAGGATAGCGTACTCCTTACCCTTTTGCACTCCGCGCTTCTTCCATTCATCCGTCAGCTCATTTCGGATGCGGATTGCCAAAAGCCGCTGATGAATCCATTCTTCGGAGTAGCCTTTCTTCAAATAGGTATCAAGCGCGCGGTCGATGGCCTGCTCCGGGTCGATGGTTTCCTCGATGCGTTCCTTGCCTACCATTGCCAGCCATGCCTTGAACGGCTCAGCTTTCGGGGACGGGATGGACTGGATGATACGCAAAAGCTGTTCGGTGTTGGCGACATCTGTCTTGTACCGTTTTCCATCAGAGGACAACATTTTCAGTTGTACGATTTTTTCGTACAACTCATTTGCCCCCTCAGCTTTCAGCTTACGCTTAAGGTCGCTCCAATAACGCCGTGGATTGGCTGTTCCAGTTAAAACAGAAATAACATCAATAATCGAAAAATACCATTCTTCCTTTTCTGCATCCCATGCAGTACGGATTTTCTGATCTTCAAAAAGCTGGATAGAGCTGTTATCGTTCACTTCTGCCATAGAGGGTTCCTCGCTTTCGTTGTCTAAGTCTATTTTACATGATTTCGGGCGGAAACGCCACCCGGTCTAAGCGTTTGGGATTCAAAAATCCGAACAATATTTTGTGCAGATTTACCGTTCCTGCATCTGCTCCTTTCCCGGTGTTGTCCGTAGGATGCCGTCCACATTCTGCTTGATGATGTCATATTCCTACATCGTGTTTGGCTTTGCCACGGTCAACATGGCCTCCCTGGCTTTTGAGAAGATCTTCCAGTCCGTGGGCCGGATGAAAGTGACCATGGTAGCCCTCATCGTGGGCTGTGTGGGCAACATTATCCTGGACCCGCTGCTCATCTTTGGCATCGGGCCGTTCCCTGCCATGGGCATTGCAGGCGCGGCGCTGGCCACCGGTATCGGCCAGGCACTGAGCACTGGTATCTACCTCGTGGTGTATGCTTCCACGGAGCTGCCCGTCCGGCTGCGCCGCGCCTGCCTGAAGCTGGACAAAGAGCTGGACACCCGGCTCTACTCCATCGGCATCCCGGCCATCCTCAACCTGGCGCTTCCCTCTCTGCTGGTCACGTTCCTCAACAGCCTGCTGGCCGCGTTCTCAGGCAGCTATGTGGTGGTGCTGGGCATCTACTACAAACTACAGACATTCCTCTACCTGCCCGCCAACGGCATCGTGCAGGGAATGCGTCCCCTCATCAGCTACAACTACGGTGCTGGGGAGCACAAACGGGTACGCCGGCTCTACCAGATCACCCTCATCCTGAGCGCCGCCATCATGGCAGCGGGCACCCTTGGCTGTCTGGTGGCCTCGGAGCCTCTCATGCGGCTCTTTACCTCTACCCCGGAGACGGTGGAAGCCGGAAAAGTTGCTCTGCGGATCATCTGCCTGGGCTTTGTGGTCTCCGCCATCTCCACCACCTCTTCCGGCGCGCTGGAGGGTCTGGGCAAGGGCACGCAGTCGTTGGTGATCTCCCTGTGCCGCTACATCGTCTTCATCATGCTGCTGGCCTGGGTGCTCTGCCGACAGTTTGGCCCTGTGGGCGTCTGGAACGCGTTCTGGGCCACGGAAGTGCTCTCCGCCATCGTTTCCCTTATCGTCTACAAAAAGAGCGTCTGACACGTTTTCCGTATACGCAAAAAAGGCTCCGGGCCTGCACTCCCCTTTCACAGGGAGGCAAGCCCGGAGCCTTTTCCGTTTCAGCCCAAGGGCTGGTTTTTATTTGGTGTGCTGCTCGGTGCTCTGGTCGTCCGATTCAATCGGCGTATCCAGTTCCTCCACGGGGGCAGCGTTCTTTTTGGCCTTACGGGCCTTACGCTTGTGGATCAGCTTCCGTGCGAGGAATGCTGCCACCAGCAGCGCGGCTACCGTGCCGCCGCAGAGCTCCCAGAGCGGGATGCCCTTGGGCACAAAGGCCATGACGATCTCGGTCCCGGCAGCCGTAAAGGTGATGTAGCTGCCAAAGGTATCGGTAGGCACTTTGATCCATTTGCCATCCTGCTGGACATAGACGCTGCCCTGCTTGCCCTGCGGCAGATAGCGGATAGTGTGGGTCTCCTGCCCGTCGTCCGAGAAGTCCAGCAGCCACTGCTCGGTGGCATTGGCCACGCCGGACGGCGTCTGGGAGGTAACGCTCAGGGCATTGGAGCCGCCAAACAGGCCATCCACATAGAAGATCGGACGGCCGTTGATGCGGACATCAATGCTCTTCAGTGCCGGGGTGTAAGAGGTGTACAGCGCCGTGACCACGGTGTCCAGATGGAGGTCATCCAGCACCGGGGTGTTCCACTCGGCAAGGTAACCGTCTTTCTGGGGCAGTTCGGGGTAATCCGCCTCGGTAAACGATGCACCGTAAGTAAAGGTGCGCTGGTCCACGATGTGGCCGTCGGCCATAAAGGTCAGCGTCAGCTTCTGGAAGCCCTTGGGCGCGCCCTCCAGTGCCCGCATGGTATCGTAATCAATGGGCTCTGCCTGACCGGCACGGCTGATGCGGTCAACGCCGCGCAGGGTATCGGAGACAAACAGGTTCCCCGTGAACGTACCATCCTGGCCGCCGGAAATGGCGCCCCAATACTGACCGTCGGTGTTGCTGCTGCTCGTGGAGAGGGCCACTTCGGAGTCATCCCCGTCATCGTCCGGCTCATGGATCTCCACCATGGCGCGGTTATCCTTGATGATGCAGCTGTTGCCGGTCAGGACACTGTCCGCGCCCTGGCCCACGATGCCGCCAATGTACTTGCTGCCAGTCAGCTCACACTTGGCCCAGTTGGAGATCAGCTTTGCGGAGGAATGGCCTGCAATGCCGCCCACCTTGTTGTTGCCATCCACTTTGCCGTAAGCTTCGCAGCCCGTGATGTAGCCCAGATCCATCTCGCCGCAGATGCCGCCTGCCGCCTTTTTCTTGGAGGTAACGGTGCCCTCGTTGACACAGTTCATCACCACCGCGCTGATGGTGTACTCGGTGCGCAGGAGCGAACGGTTCTCATCCTTATCGTCGTCTTCGGGGTCAAGGGTGTTTTCCACCGCCATGGTACCCGCGATGCCGCCCACATTCATGTCGGCTTCCACGGTGCCGCGGTTGGTGCAGCCCTCGATCTTGCCCTCGTTCTGAGCCGTCAGGTTCTCGGACTCATCTTCAAAGATGTTCTTGCTGCCGGGGTCGCTGATCTCTTCCACAGCATCCAGCAGCAGGTTGGAGACCACATTGATCTGGTCGTTGATGGAGCGGAGGTTGCTGGTGAGGGTGTTGCTGGCCGAGAGCATATCCCGGTTGAGGGTGCTCATCTGGTCGGTCATGTTCGTCACAGCGTCAAACAGTTCATCCTTGGTCGCGGTCATCTCGGAAGAGGGGCGCGGCACATGGATGGGATCCTGCTCCGCCAGCCAGTGGACGATATCCGCCGCCTGGCTGGTCATGCTGGTCAGGCCGCTCATGCCCTCCGCCATGATGCCGAGGCTGGCGGACATGTGGCCCAGCGTTGCGCTGGTGAGGGCGGAATCCGTCTTGAGGATATCCAGAGACTTGTCAAAATCATCCGCAGCCTTGCCCAGATCCTGTGCGGCATCGCTCAGGGAATCCAGACCCGCCTGAATGGAGGCATTGCCGGAACTGATGTTGCCGGTGTTGAAGCCCAGCTTATCCAGAATATCTTCCAGATTGCCCAGCTGGTCGCCCACATTGCCAAGCGCGCCGGACATGCTGGTAAGGGCAGAAGCCATCTGGGGATTGCCCTGCTCCGAAACGAGGTTGGCGGTGTTGCCCAGCAGCGCGCCGATCTGCGTGGCCCGGCCTGCCATATTGCCCACGGCGCGGGTGACCTGCTTGCCGGCGGAAGCCAGCTGGCCGTCATCGGCCAGCAGCGTGGCGCTCCGCAGCAGACCCAGGCCGGTGGTCAGCAGCTTCATCTGGCCGCTCATGCCGGAGCCCAACGAGAGGATGCTCATGGCGGAATTCGCCACCTGCAGCAGGGAGATGGCTGTTTTGATGTGATCGTCCACCGCGTCACCGGACACGCTGGAATAGCCGCCCAGAATGGTGCTGATGGCGCTGCTCAGGCCGCTGTCATCCTTGCCCGGCAGCGAGGCGATCAGGTCGTCCAGGCCCTTGCTGATCTGCTCCAGACCCTGCTTGCTGGAATCCAGCGCGTCGCTGGCCTTGTGCGCGCCGGAAGAAGCCTTGGCCAGTGCCGTGGAGGCGGTCAGCATCTCGGCCGCCATCTCCGCGGTGACCCACTTGAGCTGGCCCACGGCGGTGGTCATCTTATCCAGTGCGTCGACACCCGTGTCCATCACGGGCTCCAGCCGGGTAAATGTATCGGAGATGAGGTCTCCCGTGCGGTCCACCTCGTCCGCCACTTCGTCAAAGTAATCGCCTCCCTGCTCCTGCAGACGGCGGGCTGCCTGCACGGCAGTGTCCATCTGAGAGTTCAGGGTGTTGAGGTCGGTATTGAGGAGGCTGGTGCTGCCGTCCATGTCATCGGCCGCGCCGTTGACCATGGTGTGCAGCGTGTCCAGCTCGGTGCGCAGACGGTTGATGGTGCTCTGGTCCAGGTCCAGCTCCACATAGGGCTCTGCCTGGCCGGCAATGCCGCCCACGTCCTTGCGGCCCTGTACCAGGCCCTGGTTGACACAGCCGGAGATCAGGCCATCGGTCCGGCCCACGATGCCGCCCACGTTATAGCCTACATGGGCATAGCCCACGTCGCCCGCGTTGGCACTGCTGAGGATCAGGCCGGAGGAGCGGCCTGCAATGCCGCCGGTATCCGAGGAGACATTGGAGATGTTATTGCTCAGGTCATCGCCCATATCCTTCTTGACCAGCTCCAGCAGGGTGGCCGGGAGGCCCTCCATATCGAGGGCGGACTCCTGATACTCGGAGTTGACGGCGCCCACATTGGTGCAGCCGGTGATGACACCGAGGTTGTAGCCCACGATGCCGCCGGTGGCATACGCACCGCTGACCATGGCACGGGAAGTGCTGTGGTCGATGGTTCCGCTCGTCTCATTGCGGCCCACCAGACCGCCCGCCTCCTCCTCGCCGTGGACAGCACCGGAGAACGTGCAGTTGATGATGGTGCCGTAGTTGGTGCCCACCAGACCGCCTGCGGTCTTCTGGGTACCAGCGGGATTGACCACACCCTTGATGGTAAGGTCCTGAATGGAACCGCCCTCTTCCAGGATGCCGAAGAAGCCGGCTGGAGAATAAGCCCCCACGAGGCTGACATCCGAGATGGTGTGGCCGTTGCCCTTGAACGCGCCGCTGAACGACGCAACGGGGGCCCACTCCGTATCCTCCAGCGAGAGGTCTTCCTGCAGGATCACGGTCTTGCCTTTGGACCACTGATCAAAGCCGCATTTGTCGGCAAAGGCCAGCAGGTCCGAAACACTGTTGATGTAAATGGTATCCGTCGGCGCGGTGTCGGCCGCAAATACCGGCAGCGCCGCCGAAGCCGCCAGCACCAGTGCCAGCAGCGCAGCGGTCAGGCGGTGCAGCAGCCGGGTGCTGCCCGCCGCAGACTCATTCGTCCGCATGGGAGTCGTTTTCATCCTGCACCTCCTGTGAGATTTTACCAGAAAGAACGGTAAGATGTACGTTTCCATCCACAACGGCGTTCATGGTACCGGCCACGGAGCCGTTCACCTCGCCCTGCACCATGCCATTGACACGCACCCGGCCGCTGGCCGTGTTGGTGTGCAGCACCACATGATGCATGGAGAACGAAGTTTTATCCACCAGCTTGCCACCCACCAGCAGGATCTGCGGCAGGACGAACAGCACCAGGAAGATGGAGATGATGGTACCGCGGCCCAGGCACTGGCCGATGCCCACGATGCAGGCATCGGACGTCATCTGACCGATAAGGGTACCGGCCACCGTCATGATGGTGCCGGAAGTGAGGATGGTGGGGAACGCAAAGTTCAGCGTCTCGATCATGGCTGTCTTATGGTCCATCTTATCCCGCAGCTCGTTGTAGCGGGTTGCAATAACGATGGCGTAATCGATGTTTGCACCCATCTGGATGGAGCTGACGATCAGGTAGCCCATGAAGTACAGCGGCGTGTGGATAAAAGCGGGGACGGAGAAGTTGACCCAGATCGCGCCCTCGATGACGAGGATCAGTAGGATGGGCATTGCCACCGACTGGAACGTGAACAGCAGGACGATCAGCACGATCAGCACGGAGACCACGCTGACCACGATGTTGTCGATGGCAAACGACTTCTGGAAGTCGTACTCGTTGGTGGCGTCGCCCGCCAGATAGATGTCGCCGTCCGGGTAATACTTCCGGGCGATGGTGCGCATCTGGTCCGTGAACTCATACATTTCATCCCCGCTCTGGAGGCTGGGGTTCAGGTAGACCAGAATACGGTTGTAATCCGCACCCTGCAGCTGGGCCTTTGCGCTCAGCATCTGGGTCTGGGCATCATGCAGGTCGTTGATCTGATCCTGGTCCAGGCTGACAATGCCGGAATCGACCTCGTCACAGACGTAGAGGAACATATCAATGAGCGGCACACTGTAGTTGGAGAAGTTGCCAATGACCTGGCCGTACTCATCATTTTCCAACGCGTAGCCTGTGTAGACCACTTGGGCCAGCTCGTAATCCAGGCCCGCCATCTCAGAGAACTGGCGGGAAGTGAGCCGGTCTTCCAGCATGTAGCCGTCCATGGCCTCAATGTTGGAAAGGCCGCGGGTGTGGTCCACCTCATCGTGGCTTTCCAGTTCTTTGATCATGGCTGCTTCCACCCGGTAATCGTCGTTCTTTGGTACGACGAGAGCCACCAGGTTGGACTTGGTAAAGTTTTCGTCGATCATGTTATCGGCGATCTGCGTCTCATTCAACACTGGCGTCTTGATCGGGCCGTAGCCATAGGCGTAGGGGCACTGTGTCTGGAAATGGTAGGCAAACACCAGCACCACTGCAAAGACGATGGGAACGATCTTGCGGGTTTTGTAAGCATAGCGGCCCACGAACGAGATCTTGGGCACAAAGTTGCGGTGCTTGGTCTTGCTCATGTAAGGGCCAAACAGCATCAGCAGGCCGGGCATGACCACGAAGACCGACAGCATGGAGAACAGGATGGCCTTGATGAGGCAGATGGCCATATCCGGGCCGATCTTGAACTGCATGAACAGCATGGCCACCAGACCGCCGATGGTGGTCAGGGAGCTGGAACTGATCTCCGGGATACTCTTGGCCAGCGACTCGATGACCGCCTCTTTCAAGGGCAGGGTCTCGTGTTCTTCTTTAAAATGGTTGCAGAAGATGATGGCGTAGTCCAGCGAAAGGGCCAGCTGCAGAATGTTCGTGACCGAGTTGGAAACGAACGAGATGGTGCCCAGCAGGAAGTTGGTGCCCATGTTGAGGATCATGCCCACCACGAAAGTGAGCAGCAGCACGGGAACTTCCGCATAGGTCTGGGAGGTGAAGATCAGCACCACCACAATGATGATGGCAACATACACCATGATGACATTGACTTCACGCTCAATCGTCTCCTCCTGCGTATTGCCCAGCGAGGTGGAAACGTAGATATCGTAGTCTTTCAGGTACTCCTTGACGCTTTCCAGCGTTTCCAGGCACTGGTCGTCGTCCTCGGGGTAATCGAATGTGATGGAGTACAGCGCCGATACATTATTATAATGGGCGGTGGTATCATCGTACTCGATCATCTGGATGCCCCTGAGGCCCGCCAGCTCGTCGTTCAGCTGGTCTGCCTCGTCCGGCGTGATGTTTGCCACCATGACATCGGCAGAACCGTAGGTGGTAAACTCTTTTTCCATAATGTCCAGGCCCATGCGGGTCTCGCTGGTCTTGGGCAGATAGGTGGTCAGGTCGCTTTCCACCTTGACCCAGCTGCGGGAGAAGATGGTGAAGATGGTTCCCAGAATGACGATGAGGAACACAAGGTTGCGCCGCTCAACAATTTGCAGCGCGAGCTTGTGCATAAAATCGTTTTTGGGCTGTTCCTGCTCGGTCATCGTGTTCCCTCCTCTCGGCATTGCATTACTGGAGTTTTGCAAGGATTTCCTCAGCCGTCATACCGCTGGCCAGCAGCTTCTTCAGCACATCTTCTGCTTCGCCTTTCTTTGCTTCTTCCATTGCCTTTGCTTCGGCGGCAGCTTTTTTGTTTTCGGCTTTGGCAAGTTCCTTGGTGGCTGCTTTCAATTCTGCTTTCTTGGCTTTCAGCTGCGTCTTCAGATCATCGAGATTTGCAGTCAGCGTAGCAACCTCAGATTCGATTTTTTCCTTTTCAGCGGTCTTTTCTGCAACGACGGCTGCATAATCAACGTTGGCCTTTACAATACGGGTCTTATTCTTGCTTCCCTTGGGTCTTGCCATAATAATTTCCTCCCATACAGTGAAATAATTTGATACTTACAAGTATATTCCAAATAGTCAGAATTGCAATAGGTAACCTGAGCTGTTTTCAACTGCTACTGTGCCACATCAGAAGGTAGGGCTTCATAATGGCAAGATACTTATCGCGTGCAGAACTTTCGTGCATATGCTTCTTGAGAATCCATCTAGTGAATACCGACACCCTCCATGATCTTTTCTATCCAATTTGTGGAAGAATCATTTTTCTCACTAAATGACCCCAAATAATGTGACGAACTCTCAACCTCTATTATTACACCATCCGGCATTCTGTATTTTTCTAAACTGAGATTCAAACCTTTAAGTGGGATTGTTCTAGCCAGTTGAGGGATAGAAACTGTATGGAGAATATCAATTTTTGATAAACCTCTATACGTTTCTGTCTTTTCGGCTTCACTTAGCAACCGTTCTGCATACTGATTTGAAATAACCTGTATGCGAAATTGTTCTTTTTCATCCTCGGTCATCTCAAGTGGAACGCCGTGCAATGTGTCTACAATATAGGACGAAATTTTAGCGAAGTGCTCGTCAAAATCAGTGGTATTCAAATTTTCTTCCTGATTCACTTCACTCTGCATGTACGGTCACCTCACTTTCCTTTTTTTTAGGCATAAACCAATAAAATATAACACAAAATGCTAAAGCAAACACAACACCAAAAACATTTTGACTCACTCTAAGACTAACCGCTCCTTGTAGTCCATATGTCTCTGCAGCAATGGCTAAAGCACCAAATGTGTTAAATACTGCCTGCCAGCCATATTGTGCTGAAAATCCTACACCGATTCCACCAAGAATTCCTATATATGCATAGATTGACGAAGGAAGCAGAAAATATAATACTGTAAAACATATAACACCTGCAATATTTCCGACAATCCTTTTACGGACTCTGTAGTGCATATCTTCCATAGACGGCAAAATCACGGACATGGCCGCAATACCAGCCCACATTGCACGTGGCATATTACAAAGTTCTGCAATGCAAAGGACAATCGGTACGCATAAAATCTGACATAGCTGCCATTTTGTTCTGGAAGAAGTGATATCAAATTCTTGTATCAGATCTTTCAGATTTCTTTTATAAGTTCTGTTTTTATGATTTCGATAAAATACGAAACAGGTAAGTGCTGCACCTAAAGCCATTCCGACTAATCGCATCTGATAGCTTTTTCCCGTAACATCATAACCATATAGCAGCAGATACCCAAGAACCAATGTAGATTGATTAAACATGGATGGATTATGGCATCCGAACAGAATCAACACAGCCAGTGCCGCAATATTTAACAGCATTCCCAATACCGGTGAAAACTGATTTGCTAAATGCGGACATACAGTCATAATTACAAAGAACAAAGCCAAAAGCATCGTAGATTGTCCGGTGTGGATCCCCAGATCCGCATTCCTAAACACCATGAGACATAATAAGACTACTACACCTACAATGCTGTTCTCATTTCCAAATAGGATGCTGAAAATACTAACAAAGAAAAAACAAAATGCCATTGTAGCAGCTATCTTCACCAGATATACCCACATATGATATAGTTTTTCTTTTAGTGTTTCACTCTTTTTCAACAGGTTTTTAGAACCTGCCTGATTTAACTGCAACTCCTGATAAAATGTCATATAAATCCTCTCATCTTCTAATTTATCTTAAAACTAGATAATCTCATCTTTCTGCTTTGGCAGCTCTATAACAAATCTGCATCCACCATATTCACGGTTTTCTGCTTTGATTGTTCCTCCGGCACTATCTACAATCCGTTTTACAAGTGCAAGACCTAGGCCATTTCCTTCTGCTTTATGAGATCCATCTACCTGATAGAACTTGTCAAATATTCTGGATTTTACATCATCCTCTATTCCTGGTCCTTCATCTTCCAGAATGAACTTAACAGAATCCTGTTCTTGTTTCAGAAACATCGTAATTGTCCCCTTTGAAGGGCTGAACTTAATCGCATTATCTAAAAGATTTATCCAGATATGCATAAAAAGTCCTTCATTCGCAGTATATTTAACTTCCTCCAATTCTACCTGAAAACCAATTTCTTTTTCTGTCCATTTTGTTTCCAATGAAAGAACTGCCTGGCGGATCTGTTCATCCAGACGATATTCTGTTTTTTTCATTGGTATATTCTGATTCTCTAACTTGGATAACAGCAAAATATTACCAACCAATCCGGAAAGTCTTTGGGTGTTAAATAAGATTTTTTCTACATATTCCTCTTGATCCGGAGACAGTTCTTCTCCCTGAAGCAGCATTGTATATCCTTCAATGGCATTAATCGGGGTCTTAAACTCATGAGAAACATCAGATACAAAATCCATCTGCAGCACCTCTGTTGCACGAAGTTCTTTTGTCATAACGTTAAAACTTTGATAAGATTCTCCAACTTCTGCTATACGGCTGTTCGTTTCCAAATGCTGTTCAAAATCTCCCCGAGAAACTTCCTTCATTGCTTTACTAAGTCTTGTAATTGGTTCCAGTAACTTTGCATTAATAAAGGAAGTGATCAGCCCTGCAATCAATGTATTGAAAATCAAAAGCCAGCCAAGCACAGGTATGCTGCCCGGCAGATTAAAAAAATGATTCAAAAAAGCAAATAATAAAGCAGATATGACTGTTGAAAATACAAGTGCCAGCCAGATTGCACCAGTCAGACAGGATCGGATCCGCAATCCTTTTTCTTTCTTTTGTTCCATTATTTTTTCACCACCTTGTATCCAATTCCACGCATTGTTACGATTTCAAAATCAGGGTTATCTTTAAAACGCTCTCTGATTCTTCCTATATGTACCTCTATCGTATGTGGGTCTGCCTCCGTCTCGTATCCCCATACTTCATCCATCAACTGTTGTTTTGTAAATATTCTGCCTGGCGAAGCTGCAAGCTTATATAAAAGCAGGAATTCTTTTTTAGGCAAAACAAGACTTTCCTTATCAGTTGTAACCGTCATTGCATCATAATCAAACTCTGTTGAACCGATCACAATTTTGTGTTCATTCAGTATCTGTGCACGGCGAAGCAGTGCTCCGACTCTTAAAACCATTTCATTCACATTTACCGGTTTTACCATATAATCGTCACTTCCCGAAAGAAATCCCTGGCGCATATCATCAAAGGAACCTTTCGCAGTGATCATAAGCACTGGTATCTGATATCCTGCTGAGCGAAGTTCCGACACCAGTTCATAGCCATCCATAACCGGCATCATAATATCAGAAATGATCAGATCAATATATTCCTTAACCAATACTTCTAATGCCTCTGCTCCATCCGATGCACTTTTGACTTGATATCCATTCTTCTCAAGCACTTTTTGGAATAGCTGGCTTAATTCTTTATCATCTTCTACAATCAATATTTGAAACACGTTTTCCTTCCTCCTTATTAAAACAGATACCTTGCCCATCCAAGCAGATGCTGTACCAAAAAAATTTTTCTCTGACGTTTCTTTGTTAATTCGATTGGCTCTACATGATATGGATCACGATAGGTTCCATCTTCCAATACCTGGCGGGACACTCTTTCATATTCCATCATGCCCTCTTCCAACTGTTTATTAATATCTTTACTGCGAATTACAAGCATCAGTTCCGTATCCAGATATGCACTTCTCATGTCCATATTAAAGGAACCGATTACAGACAGATCATCGTCAATCAGAATACTTTTTCCGTGGTATGAATAACCGCCTTCATATTCCCAGATATTAATTCCTGTACTTAAGATTCTATTTTTGTTTTTCGCATAATCGGCAGCCCCAAATGGATTCCCATTATTCGCAACTGAATTTGTCATGATAGAAAAATCTGAAACGTTCTCTGCAATCTCCTCCCATGTATTATACATCATATCATTACAGATAATATATGGCGTGTGGATCTTCACACGATTTTTTGCATTTTTCATCAATTCTCCCAACTGATACCACACTACTGGTTCTTTGGAACCTGTGTGAATAGGATTTGACACTAATGCAATCTTTTCTGTCTCAAAAGTTTCGTCCGTGTAATCGGTATCGCAGATTCTTTCCTTATTCTCTTCAAAATATTTCTGATAGCCGTTCTGCAGCTCTAAAACTGCGTTCTTTACAGATTTTCTATTTGCCAGTTTTTTATTGTCATGAAAATAATCACTGTCTTCTTGTTCCCATATCGTTTCAAAATACTCTAACAACTGGTTAACTGAATTTTCTTTCTCAGGTTCATCGCAAACCACTAACACGTCTCTGTCATAGTTCTTATGTCCCGGAAAATCACCCAGGAAATAATTGTATGTATTTCTTCCCCCAAGAATATATCTCTTTCCATCTGCAATCAAATATTTATCATGCATTCTACCCATCATTTTCCACGGTTTCAACGGATTGGCCTTATTATACAGTTTAATTTCAACATTCTCATGGGAAGATAATCCATAGAAATACGGATTTCCTTCCATATCAATCCAGCTCTCCATTCCATCTACCAACAGACGAATATGTACACCTCTGTCTGCCGCATCATGCAGTGCTCCTAAGATCAATTTTCCACTTTCATCGGATTGAAATGCAAAAGTAGAAAGAATAATTTCCTTTTTTGCATTCTTGATCAAACGCACTCTTTGTAAAAGCGCTTCTGGATTCTTTTCTATGATTACTGCCCGTTCTGTATTTTCACTGCATTCGTTCCATGACCCATTTTTTGTTTCTTTTTTGGTTGTATTGGACACTTCCGGCTGCTTTTTATATGCAACGCAGATTCCGAGCAATTCATAAAAAGCCACACATAAAAAAATTGCCAGTATAACAAGAAGGATTTTACATATTTTATGCTTTTTCATTGTACATCACTTGATTCCTTTTTATTTCTTATTCTTATTCATTAGCAATACAATACAATAGAAAACTCAATTTAACCTCAACAAGGTTTGTTTTTTCATCCATGCAAAATCTTCTTTGTACAACAGACTGTTAGATATAGCAAAAACGGCCTTTCAAAAACAGTTAACTTCTAAATCAACTGTTTTTTGAAAGGTCGTATCATCAGATTCTTATAGCAATCCAGCAAATAATCTCATAAATAATTGTCCCAGTCGCAAATATGCACTTCGTCCGGTTTGATATTGGTCTGTCACATCACGACATTCTCCCATCGTTCTTATCAGATCATTTTTTATTTCCACAACTGCCTGACAATCTGCCATAAAACAGCCGTTTTCAAAATGGTGATATAAACTTCGATAATCCAAATTAATTGTTCCACAAGTTGCCATACAGTCATCTGCCACACTCATTTTTGCATGACAGAAACCAGGAGTCCACTCATAAACACGAACACCATGTTTAACTAATCCATGATAAAAAGAACGAGTTACACTATAAATGAATTTTTTATCAGGGATACCAGGTGTGATAATTCTTACGTCTACCCCTCGCTTAGCAGCCAGACATAACGCATGCGTCATTTCATCTGTTATGATTAGATATGGAGTCATAAACCAACAATATTTTTCAGCTTTATTTATCATACTGATATAAACTTCTTCTCCGACCTGCTCATTATCCATAGGACTGTCTGCATAAGGCTGAACAAAACCTGTTTGCTGTGCTTTATAATCGTAATGAATAATGTATTTACTAAAATCAGTATCATTCGTAGCTTTTTCACTAACAGCATTCCACATTTCTAAAAATGTCACTGTAAGCGACTGAACAGCATCTCCTTCTAAACGAATACCTGTATCTTTCCACTGTCCATACGGGTGTGTGTAATTAAAATATTCGTTTGCTAGATTATATCCACCTGTAAATCCGACTTTTCCATCAATAACTGTTATTTTTCTATGATCACGATTGTTCAAAAACAGATTTAAACCTGGCATAAACGGATTGAATACACGGCAATGAATTCCTATTGTCTCCATTTTTTTCACAAAATCTGTGTTAATAAAGCCTATAGAACCCATGTCATCGTAGAATACTCTAACTTCCACACCGGCTTTTACTCGCTCTTCCAGAACATCTTGAATCTTATGCCATGCTTCAGCGTCTTCTATCGCATGATATTCCATAAAGATAAACTTTTGTGCTTTCTCCAAATCCTTAAGCTGTGCCTCTAATCCTTTCACTGCTTCATCAAAATACACAATATCCGTATTCTGATAGATTGGATACTGCGAATTTCTTTGTATGTAACTTGCTATATTTCCTGCTTTCGGAATTGTTTCTTTTATTCTGCTCAAACACTCCTGACTGTCCGGAAGCATTGGTAACAATTTGCTATCAATTTCTGCATACCGCTCACGCATTTTATGTGTGCCACCATTCAAACCAATCAACAAATACAGGCCTACACCCATAATTGGGAAAATTAGAATTAAGATGACCCAAGGCATTTTCATAGAGGATGTCTTATTTGATGCGTACAATCCCAAAACCAAGATCCCACTCAAAATCCTTGTAAATAAATTTATGACTTCTGCATATTCATTCAAGCGTGTTACGATAGTAATAATAAAAATCACTTCCAGAAGAATGCAGATTATGGAAAAACACAGCCGTTTTACCCCATTTTTTGTTTTTGCTTTGCCCTCTAAAGTATCTTGTTTCATATATATTCCGCCTTCCTACTTGCTCAGTTTTCTCCCTAAATTTCGTGGAACATACCAATTTTGTCTTTTATTCTCTGCATTTCATTACACCGGACTGGATAAGTTTGGTGCGGATGTCCTCATACAGTGAAATAATTTGATACTTACAAGTATATTCCAAATAGTCAGAATTGCAATAGGTAACCTGAGCTGTTTTCAACTGCCAATGCAAATCTTATTCGGTATGCCCGAAGATCGTCGCAAATGTATTCCTTCAATGGTAACAATCATGGAGATTAGTGTTTATCTGGAGATTACCAGAAGATAAATAGAAGCAGTATTAAAGCCGTTCACCACGCAGATTTTCCAGCGTGGCGAACGGCTTTTTTGCTGCCCCTATATTTACAGGTAGGAGGAATCGAAGAAGTCTTTTAATGTAATTCCTAAACCCTGACAAATTCTTTCAATCGTCTCTACGCTTAACTGCCCTCCCCGACGGGCGGTGGTTTGAATCGTGGAGTACGATATTCCGCATTTCTTTGCCAATACACATAGATTCATATCACGCTCTTGCATCAAATCCTGAACACGCTTGATCGTATCCACGAAAACCCCTCCCATCTTTTTAGTTCAAAACTTTTCCAACGATCTCAAATCTTTGCTCTGGAGATATAAGGATTGGCGAATATTTGGTGTTAAGAGAGACCAAAACCGGTTGGTTATGCACCACGCCATAGCTGTCGGTAAGGAACTCTGCTTGGGATTTGTCTGGGGTATGTTCGTCGTATTTTTTCAGATATCCACAGTCATCATATACGAATATCCCGATTTCCCCGCATTCAAGTTCTTCGCAGCGCTTCACCCATACAATCTGTCCGTTATGATAAGAGTGGAGCCTTTTGCAAGGCCCCGCTCTTATTGCTGCCGTTATGATGAGCAACTTGCCGCAGAAAAGCAGCGCACCGAGCGGGTGACCAAGCGCATTTTGACCAAGGAAGAAATGCCATCATCCGTTCCTTTATCGACTATGCCGGCAGTACGATCACAAAAAAACTGGAAACGCTGATGGCGGGTGGTTGCATCGTTGAGCGTGTGGATGAAAACCTGACCTATGATTATCTGCACGCCTCGGAAGATAACCTCTGGAGTACGCTGTATCTGACAGGGTATGGTCACGCATGCCGCCATAGCAGTCATATTGAAAGACATCCCGCCTGAAAGTGAAGGCTTTACTTTCAGGCGGGACTTTTTGTTTTTTATTATAAAGGCTAGTTCCTGTTCTTTGCGGAGATGGCCACACATTAAAGAACTTTGGCCCCATTGGCCGTCAACTTGAAGGTTGCTCCCAGCATATCGGCAGCCCCGCGGCACATCAGCATCCGCTGCAGGAAAATCTCAAAATATTCGTACATGCTGCAAATATCGGTGTCGATTTGCAGATTCAGCGAGATGACTTTTTTCTCGGTGTTGATCTTCAGGGTCTGGTCTGTGACCGCATAGTTGACCCGGTCATGGATGTCGAAGGATGCTTTGGGCTTTTCCCGCACACGGCTGCGGCGCACATCAGTCTTGTCGCCGATGATGAGTGCTGCCGAGATGGGATCCACGGCCCCGCCGGTGGATTCATCGTGGTTGGAAATGGCGGACACGATGGTGATGCGGTCCGGGACGCTCAGGTCATATTGCTTCAGAATCTCGTTGGCCAGTAGCCCGCCGTATTCGGCGTGACGGCTGCGGTTGATGGCGTTTCCGATGTCGTGCATATAGCCTGCGATCCGGGCAAGCTCGATGTCGTGCTCCGGATAGCCGAATTTTTTCAGGATGTGGGCGGCGGTCTCTGCCACCCGGACACAATGGGCTTGTGAGTGCTCGGTGTAGCCCAGCAGGCCTAGATTCTGGTTGCCTTTTTTCAGCAGTTCGTTGACTTCCTCATTGTGTTTGATGTCTTTATACGTCATGGTTCTCTGCCCCCGATTCATATATTAAAAGAAAGTATCTACTATTGTAAGATGATTTCGAGGCGGTTGCAATCAAATTGCGGTAAAATCTGTGTGCAGAAGCGATTTTACATATTCCAGACACATTCCTGATTTCTGATTTTACATTTGCACGGTACAATAAAAACGTTTGTATCATGCAATCCGAAGCATTCCGGTCAGAGAAAAGGAAGAGGAATATGGAAAACACCTATCATTGCTATGCAAACCGTGAGCTTTCGTGGCTGCGGTTCAACGAACGCGTTCTGGAGGAGGCAGAGGATTCCCGTCTGCCGTTGTGTGAACGGCTGAGTTTTTTGTCGATTTTCCAGAGCAATCTGGATGAATTTTTCATGGTGCGCATCGGCAGCTTGCAAGACCAGATGCTGCTGGACAAAAACGCACGGGAAAATAAGACGAATATGACCAGCGGCGAACAGATCGATGCAGCGCTGGCTTTTATCCACAAGCTGACAGCCCGCCGGGACGCTGCTTATAATGGTCTGCTGGAACAGCTTGCAGAGCAGGGGATCCGTCTGCTGGACTTTGCCCATATGGAGGAAGAAAGCCGTACCGAACTGGAAAAGCTGTTCCGGCAGGACTACCTGCCGCCGCTGTCCAGTTTCATCATCAGCAAAAAGCAGGCATTTCCGTTCCTGAAAAACAAGGGCATCTATGCGGTTGCGGTGCTGAGCACCAAGGCAGAAAAGAAGAAGATCGGCATTGTGCCCTGCGGCAATGAGATCTTCCCCGGCTGGTGCCGGTGCCGGGCCGTACTGGCTGCTTTATCCTGTCGGAAGAACTGATCCTGCACTTCCTGCCACTGCTCTACAAGGGCTATAAGGTCACCAGCAAAACGCTGGCCCGCATCACCCGCAATGCGGATATTGACGCCGACCTGATCTATGACGAAGACCTGAACTACCGGGATCACATGGCCGAAGTGGTCAAGAAGCGCAAAAAGCTGGCACCTGTCCGTCTGGAACTGAGCCGTGAGATCGACGAAGAAATTATCCAGTCCCTGTGCAAAAACCTGAAACTGGACCCCAAGCGGGTGTTTGAATACGATTCTCCGCTGGATCACTCTTTCCTGTTCCAGATCGAGGATCAGCTGCGCAGCCACACCGACCTGTTCTTTGCGCCCCGCCACCCGCAGCCCAGCCCTGCACTGGACGAGCGCAAGCCCATCATTCCGCAGATCCTGGAAGAGGACAAGTTGATTCACTATCCGTATGAGAGCATCCGTCCCTTCCTGCAGCTGCTGCACGAGGCCGCCTGCGACCCGGACGTGGTCTCCATCAAGATGACTCTTTATCGTCTGGCCAACCACAGCAAGGTGGTGGATGCACTGGTGGAAGCCGCCGAAAACGGCAAGCAGGTGGATGTTCTGGTGGAGCTGAAAGCCCGCTTTGATGAGGAAAACAACATCGAGTGGTCCCGCCTGCTGGAACGTGCCGGCTGTCATGTGGTGTATGGCATTGAAGGGCTGAAAGTCCACTCCAAGCTCTGCCTGATCACCCGCAAAACGAAGGAGGGTATTTCCTTCATCACCCAGATCGGCACCGGCAACTACAACGAAAAGACCAGCCGCCTGTACACCGACCTTTCTTTCCTGACCGCATCCAAGGAAATCGGTCTGGAAGCCACCGAAGTGTTCCGCGCACTGGATCAGGGCGAAACGGTGGATTCGGTCAAGAACCTGCTGGTGGCGCCTCATTGCTTACAGAACCGTCTGCTGAATCGGATAGACGGTGAGATCAAAGCTGCCGCCCGCGGCGAGGGCGGCTACATCGGCATCAAGATCAACAGCCTGACCGACAAAGTGCTCATCAACAAGCTCATCGAGGCAAGTCAGGCGGGCGTCTACATCGATATGGTGGTGCGCGGCATCTGCTGCCTGCGTGCCGGTGTCCCGGATGAGACCGAGAATATCCATATCATCAGCATCGTGGGCCGCTATCTGGAGCATTCCCGCATCTACATTTTCGGACAGGGAGAGCGTGCCCGGTACTACATCGGCTCGGCAGACTGGATGACCCGCTCTACGCTCCGCCGCGTGGAAATCGCGGCTCCGGTCACGGCTCCGGCTCTGAAGGCACGTTTGCAGCACATCTTTGACACGATGCTGGCCGACAACTGCAACGCCCGCGTGCAGCAGCCGGACGGCAGCTATGTCCGCCGGATGCCCGGTGCCGATGCCGTGGATTGTCAGGCACAGTTCTACGAGGAAGCCTATCAGGCCAACGTGCACTCCAGTCTGAAGTGAGATGCACTCGGATTTCACACAGATTTGACCGCAGCACGGTTTCTTCGACTGGATTTCGATGATACAATTTTATTGTAGAATGAAATCGCAGAAAGGGAGAATCCTATGGAAGATTTCTGGAAATCCGTGCAGACGATACAGGCAGAACGCGGGGCGGATTACCGCGCCTTCTCTTTGTTCAGTGCAACGCATTGGGCAGAATTGCTGGGAGCAGCGGCGGTCATTTTTCTCTGTGCGGTGATCTACTACCGCTGCAGGGAAGTGACCCGGCATCAGATCCTTCGCGCTGTGTTTGTCCTGATGCTGGCCGATGAGTTTATGAAGCAGGCCGTCCTGCTGTACACCGGTCAATGGAACGTGACCTATCTGCCTCTCCACCTGTGCAGCATCAACATCTTTGTCTGCTGGTACGATGCCATACACCAGAGCCGTTGGAGCAAGGAAATCCTTTATGCGCTCTGTATTCCGGGAGCAGTGGTCGCAATGTTGAGCCCCTCATGGCAGCGGCTCCCGGTCTGGAACCTGCTGCAGCTGCATTCCTATAGCATTCACGTTCTGCTGATCCTCTATCCGGTCCTTCTGCTTGCTGGCGGATTTCGCCCGCAGGTGCATCATATCCGCTGGGTACTGGCGTTTCTGTGTGCAATCGCAACGCCGATCTTTTTCCTGAATCGGCTGCTGAAAACAAACTTTTTCTTTCTCAATGATCCGCAGGGCAATGCGATTACTGCCTTTTTCGCCCACTGCTTTGGAGAACGTTTTTATCTACTGGGCTTTCTGCCGGTTCTTGCTGCAGTCCTGTTGCTTCTTTATCTGCCATGGTACAGGGCAGAGCGGCATCAACGTATGCTCTGTGCAAGAGATCAGGTTATAGCTTGAATGGCTCTGTGCATCAATTGAGTATCTTTCTTTTCTTCTTCGTCCCGTCAAAGTCTGCTGCTTTGACGGGAATTTTTTATATCTGATTTTACAAAGGGTTTACACCGGAATGGTGGCTGTCACAGGACGGACGTGCTATGATAGAATTCGAATTTTTGAAGTGAAACGATATTTTTTGATTGACATAACAGAATCAAGAGGACAGATCATGCAGAAAAACTATGTGCAGGAAATTTTGAACATCATTCATGGCAATATACCTCAGGCTGAACTGGCCGAAAAACTGTCGGATTACCATGAAAAAGATCTGGCGGATGCTTTGGAAGCGCTCATGCCTGCAGAACGCAAGTCGCTTTATCCCATTTTGGGAGTAGACAAAGTGGCTGAGATCTTCGCCTATCTGGACGATGCAGAGCCGTATCTGAAAGAATTATCCAGAGATGAGGCTGCAAAAGTTATTTCCAACATGGACTCGGACGATGCGGCAGATGCGCTGGAAGACCTTGACGAGATAGACAAGGGTGAAATCGTCAACAAACTGGACAGAGATTCGATTGAAGACGTAAAGATGCTGCTTTCTTATAGCGAAGATGAGATCGGCAGCAAAATGACGACGAATTATATCCGCATCAAAAATGATATGACCATCCGGCAGGCTATGAGTGAGCTGGTCAAGCAGGCCGGGGAGAATGACAACATCTCTGTGTTGTACGTGGTGAATGAAAATGAACATTTCTATGGTGCAATCGACTTAAAAGATTTGATTATTGCACGTGCAGAAGATCCTCTTGCGGAACTCATCGTTGGGTCTTACCCCTACGTTACAGATCGGGAAAAAATCAGCGACTGTATCGAGCGCATTGTGGACTATGCGGAGCGCAGTCTGCCGGTGCTGAATGAGGCAGGCAAATTGATGGGTATCATAACATCGTCCGATGTGGTGGAACTGGTTGACGATGAGATGAGCGATGATTACGCAAAGCTGGGTGGTCTGACCGGCGAGGAAGATTTGAGGGAAAGCGTTTTTGAAAGTGTGAAAAAGCGTCTTCCGTGGCTGACCGCTCTGTTATTTCTTGGAATGCTGGTTTCCTCGGTCGTTGGCGCATTTGAATCGGTGGTAGCAGTGCTTCCGGTTGTGATCTGTTTTCAGTCTATGGTGCTGGGTATGGCGGGAAATGTCGGCACGCAGTCATTGGCCGTTACGATTCGAGTTCTGGTAGACGAAAATCTGACGGTATCCAAGAAATTTCAGCTGCTCTGGAAAGAAGTCAGAGTTGGATTGCTGAATGGTACGATTCTGGCCGTAATGGCGCTGAGTTTTCTGGGATGTTATATCCACTTTTTCAAAGGCTACGCTTGGAATACGGCACTTCTGCTGTCTGGCTGTGTAGGCGCATCACTTGTTGTCGCCATGGTCGTTTCCAGTCTGGTGGGCACATTGGTTCCGATGCTGTTCCATAAAATTCATATTGATCCGGCTGTTGCTTCCGGACCATTGATCACGACGATCAACGATTTGGTAGCGGTTGTCGTTTACTATGGCCTTGCAATGGTGGTGCTGATTGATCTGTTCCATCTTGCCTGACTTTCCTCTGGATGGGCTTATTTTCGGATATTTATATCTTCATGAAATCCCTGCTGGATCTTAAGGTTCAGCGGGGACTTTTTGTTGCCAAACTTTTACATGAGATTTACGCCACTGGGATAGTTTGCACAAATCCTTCGTGCTACCATAGAGCAGGTATCAAAAGTAGGAGTGCAAAATATGGAGATCAAGCTCGTTCATGTTACAAAATCCTTTGGCGCAAAGCAGGTGATCCAGCCTACCAGCTTTGTCATTCAAAGCGGCAGCCTGACCACATTGCTGGGACCTTCCGGTTGCGGCAAGACCACCCTGTTGCGGATGATCGCCGGACTGGAAACGCCGGACAGCGGTGAGATCTGGTTTGAGAATCGCTGTGTGTTCTCCTCGGAAAAGAAGATCAATATCCCGCCCGAAAAGCGCGGCCTTGGCTTTGTGTTTCAGGATTTTGCCCTCTGGCCGCACATGACTGTCTTTGAAAATGTGGCTTTTGGCCTGCGGGCGGCTGGCAAGACGGACAAATTGGACGAAAAGGTGAAAAATGCACTCCACGCTGTACAGCTGGATGATTTTGCCCAGCGGTATCCTCATCAGCTGTCCGGCGGTCAGCAGCAGCGTGTGGCATTTGCCCGCGCGATCGTCATTGAACCGGCCTGCATCCTGTTTGACGAGCCGCTTTCCGCACTGGACGCACTGCTGCGGGAAGAGATGCGCTCGGAACTGCGGACGCTGATCACCAAGTTGGGCATTACCGGCGTGTTTGTGACCCACGACCAGATTGAGGCCATGAGCATGAGCGATGCAATTGCGGTCTGTCACGCCGGAAAAATTGAGCAGTATGATACCCCGGAAAAAATCTATTCCCATCCGGCAACGGAGTTCGTGGCACGATTTGTAGGCTCTTCCAACTGGCTCGACCAGAATCATCTGTTCCGCCCGGAACAGGCACAGACGGTTCCCACCGAGCAGGCCGAAAAATACGATGCCGATGTCACGGCGGTGCAGTTCCTTGGCAGCAGCTACCAGCTACAGCTGAACCACAACGGACAGGACTGGACATATATCAGCCCCCGACGGGTCTCGGTGGGCGAAAAGATCTCGCTTTATCTGCCCCGTAGTGCCATCGTTGCCGTCTGAATCAGCTTCCTGCCGCAAGGTGCGGCTTGATGATACATCATTGGAAATGAAAAAGGAGAATCCTTATGCGTAATTATAAAATCAGCCGTCGTAATTTTCTTGCTGTGGCGGGTACTCTGACTGCCGCTGCCGCCTTGACCGCCTGCGGCGGCTCCGCAAGCAGCACGGTTGCTTCCAGCACAGCTTCTTCCAGCGTGGCAAGCGATAGCACTCCCGCTGCCGCATCCGGCACCGGCAAAGTGACGGTCTATATGCCTTCTCCGGCTGGTCTGGCCGATAAGCTGGCCGAGGGCTTTACGGCAAAGACTGGTATCGAGGTAGAGCAGTTTCAGGGCACTACCGGCGAGATCCTCGCTCGTCTGGAAGCCGAAGCCGCAAACCCTGTGGCCGATGTAGTGATTCTGGCTTCCTGGTCGGATGGTCTGTCCATGAAAGCAGATGACAAGCTGGAAAGCTACACCCCGGAAAACGCCGACCTCACCGTGGACGGCTGGCTGGATGACGACAGTGTGCTGTTTGGTTACAGTGCATCCGCTGTGGGCGTTATTTATAACACCACGGTGTTCTCCACGCTTGATGCCGACTGGAAAGACCTTGGCAACGCAGAGTATAAGGATCAGCTGGCCATCCCCGACCCGGAAAAGTCCGGTGCCTGCAAGGACTTTGTGGCAGGCTATGTGGTCAAGAATGGCTGGGATGATTTTCAGGCTATGGCCGACAACGGTATGACGGTCCCCGGCGCAAACAAGGCTGCACTGGAAGCTGTCACCACCGGCGAAGTGGGCATCCTTGTGGCCGGCGTGGACTACAACGCCTATTCTTCCAAGAATAAGGGCGAGCCGCTGGACATCTACTACCCGGCAGGCGGCACCATCGTGAACCCCCGCCCGGCAATGATCCTGAAAACGGCTCCCAACATGGACAATGCCAAGGCATTTGTTGATTATCTGTTCAGCGATGAGGCACAGCAGCTGGTGGCAAATGCTTATCTGCTGCCCGGCCGCACCGACATCAAGTGCGACAAGCGCAGCAATCTGGAGGATATTCCTCAGATCACGCCCGATTGGGACAAGATGATGGCGGAAGCCAGCGATGATGCCGCAAAGATCAACCAGATCTGCGGTGCCAGCAACGGGTAACGCTCCATGAAACAGACGAATCGTAAGGCGGATCTTCCGCTGCTGTTGCTGGCAGTGGTGTTGATCTTTCTGATTGTCTGTCCTGTGGGAATGATTTTTGCCAAGGCGGTCATGCAGAATGGCCGCCTTGACTTTTCTCCCGCTGTGCAGACGCTGTTGAACCCGGAAAACGCCCACATGATCGGCAATTCGCTGCTGTTGGGTGTGCTGGTGGTGCTGCTGTCTACTCTGATTGCCGCACCGCTGGCCTATCTGTTCTCCCGGACAAAGTTTGCCCGCTACCGTGTCTTTGACATCCTCTTTATGATCCCGTTCATGACGCCGCCCTACATTGCCTCCATGGGCTGGATCTTATTTATGCAGAAAAAGGGGCTTTTGCAGCAGCTGATCCCCGCAGCTGCCGGGTGCGAAAAGATCTTCTTCACTCTGGGCGGTTTGGTGCTGGTGATGAGCCTGCACGTTTTTCCGTTCATGCTCACCATGCTCAAAAACGCCATGCTGAATATCCCCTCCAGTCTGGAAGAGGCAGGTGCTGTGTTTGGGGCCGGATTCTCTGCCCGGATGCGCAAGATCTTTCTGCCGCTGCTCTCCGGCAACTACGCCATCAGTGCGCTGCTGGTGTTTGTGAAAACGCTGTCTGAATACGGCACGCCTTCTACGCTGGGCAAGCGCATCGGGTTTGAGGTGTTTACCACCGAGATCCACCGCCACGCCACCGTAGCCCCCATCGACTTTGGCAGTTCAGCCACGCTCTCCTCCGTGCTGGTAGGCATCTGTCTGTGTATGTGGATGCTGCAAAATTACATTACCACGCGCAAAAGTTACAATTTGGTCAGCGGCAAGGGTGCCCGCCGCGTAGAGCAGTCCATGGGCAAAGGAGCCACCGTCGCTGCGTGGGCATACATCGTTCTGGTGCTGCTGATTGCAGTTGGGGTTCCGTACTTCTCGGTCATTTCCACATCTCTCATCAATCTCCGCGGCTACGGTCTGGCACCGGGCAACTTTACCATCGCACATTATGTAGAACTGTTCACAGAGAACGAAAAGGGATTGAGTGCTCTGAAGAACAGCGTTTTTCTTGCGGTCACTTCGGCTACCATCTGTGCAGTGCTGGGCACTCTGCTGGTATTGGCGGTGCGGAAGTCGCACTCCAAACTGCGCAAGGTGGTAGAAGCCATTGGTCTGCTGCCGGAAATGCTGCCGGGTATTGTATTGGTCATTGGAATTATGCTATTCTGGAACCAAATCTACAACATCCTGCCGCTGTACAACACTATGGGCATCATGGTTCTGGCCTATGTGGTGCTGTTTCTTCCCTATACGGTGCAGTACGTCACTTCGTCCTTTACCCAAATCAGTGACAGCCTGATGGCGGCAGGACAGGTGTTCGGCGGAAGCCCGGTTTACATCCTGCGGCGTATCACCCTGCCGCTGATCCGGCAGGGCATCGCCACCGGCTGGATGATGACCTTCATCATCGCTTTCCGGGAACTGGTAACGGCAAGTCTGATCGCTCCGCCCAACACACTGGTGGTCTCCACCTTTATCGTGCGGGAATTTGAGCAGGGCAGCGTTTCGGTTGGCATGGCGATGGCGGTGCTGTGTGTGTTGTTTTCGACCACGGCACTGCTGATCTTGAACACGGTGATCGATCATCGGAAGGTGCATTGAGATGGAACTTTTTATTGCCGGGGGCTGCGGCGAACATGGCCGCAACTGCTTTTATGTGGAACAGAATAGTGCTGCTTTTCTGGTGGATTGCGGTCTGCTGGCTGGCGCAGAGGACGACCTGCCCCGGCTGAATGCAGAGCAGATTCAAAAACTGCGGGCTGTCTTTCTGACCCACAGCCACGCAGACCACACCGGGGCGCTGCCGTGGCTGGCGCAGCAGGGGTATCAGGGGCCGGTCTATGCTACGCTGCCTACTCTGACCCAACTGCCCTTTTCCTTGAATCATATCCAAACGCTGGAAAGTCTCTGCCCTTGCAAAGGCTCCGGCTCTGTGCCGGAACTGCCCGGCCTGCAGGTCACATGGGGGCGTTCCGGGCACTGCGCAGGCAGCGTCTGGCTGCGATTTGAATGGAACGGAAAGAGTATTCTCTTTTCTGGCGACTATGCAGAGCACAGCCCGCTCTACCCCTGTGACCCGCTGCGGAGCCAGACGGCAGATCTGGCCGTTCTGGATGCGGCTTACGGCAGCACGGACGCAGACTGGAACACTTGCGTCAAAAAACTCTGTGTGGAGACCGTGCAGTGCCTGAAACAGACACAGCTCCTGTTCTTCCCGGTGCCGAAATATGGCCGAGGGCCGGAGATCCTTCTGTTGCTGAAACGCTTTGCACCGAATCTGAAATTTTACGGCGATGCGCATTTCCTTCGTCAGCTACAGCAGATCCAGCTGGGTGGACCGTGGCTGTTGCCTGTGCCGCCGCATTTTGCGGACTGGGTGCAGCCGGATGCTTTCCTCAGCCGGGAAAAAAGCGTTGTCTTTCTCAGCGGACCGCAGCTGGCAGGAAAAGCCGGGCAGCGCGCCCGCGAAATGGTGGCGCACGGAGCACACGGCATCATGACAGGCACCCCGGATGCGGGCAGCCTGAGCGCAGAAATGCTGAAAAACGGGCAGATGCTCTTCCTGCGGTATCCGGTGCATCTGGATGCAATGCAGTGCCGGGAGCTTGCGGAAAAGAATCAATTTGGCCGGGTAATCCCATATCACAGCCCGGAGATTGATTGCCCGTGTTTCTTTTTGCTATAATTGTTGCTATGATCGTACTGGCCGATTTGCTCCATCTTGTTTATTAAAAACAAAAAACAGGGTGCGCCCACCCGGACGTACCCTGCCAAAAGCCACAGACAAGAATGATATGTACAGCAGGGAGTTCCTCAGCGGGAACTTCCTGCTTCTCTTTTCCAGCAAGATGAACCTGTTCCACCTGCCATGCAGCAAACTCACGCTGGCCTTCCTCGCTGTTCCAGCAGACAAGGATGGCTGGGTAGAATGCCCGTGCCAAACGATTGATGACTTCATCAGGGTAAATGAGGCACGCTTCGATGGCAGTGTATAAATCGTCAAATGCGGACAGGCTATCCATGATTTTAGCACTCCCGAACTTCGTACTTTTTATGCGACGAGAAGGCTTATGTTTTTTGCGTAGTACAGTATAATAAGCAAAAGTTTATTGTGTGAAAGTGAGGAGCGGCGGCGGATAATATTCTGAATACTATAACCGCCCACCGTAAAGAACGCAACTGGTCACTTTATGATTTAGCAACTCATACAGAGATGAAATCGACCACTATTTCCACACGGTATAATGACAATACGATCCCGTATATTCCTTCAATAGTAATGAGCATGGAGAATAGCGTTTATCTGGAGGTTGCCAAAGGATAAATAGAAGCAGTATTAAAGCCGCTCACTGTGCAGGTTTCCAGCATGGTGAGCGGCTTTTTACTACAAATATGAGGAGTCGAAAAAGTCCTTTAGTGTGATTCCCAAACCCAAACAGATTCTTTCAATCGTCTCTACGCTTAACTGCCCTCCCCGACGGGCGGTGGTTTGAATCGTGGAGTACGATATTCCGCATTTCTTTGCCAACACACACAGATTCATATCACGCGCTTGCATCAAATCCTGAACACGCTTGATCGTATCCACGAAAACCCCTCCCATCTTTTTAGTTCAAAACTTTTCCAACAACCTCGAATCTTTGCTCTGGAGATATAAGGATCGGCGAATATTTGGTGTTAAGAGAAACCAAAACCGGTTGGTTATGCACCACGCCATAGCTGTCGGTAAAGAACTCTGCTTGGGACTTATCTGGGGTATGTTCATCGTATTTTTTCAGATATCCGCAGTCATCATATACGAATATCCCGATATCTCCGCATTCAAGTTCTTCGCAGCGCTTCACCCAGATGGAACAAAGCTTGTTGAAGTATTTATGCCGAGGGATATCGTAATCGATTCTGCTCTTGCGGCAGACAGATGCACTGGATGCCGGAATTTCACAATAGCGCATGAAGCAGCACATCAGATTTTGGCTGATCTGTTTCCGAACGACTACGGAAAAGCAGTCAAGTGCCGTGGGCACATTGCCTATCGGGAGAGAAACGGAAAGGCCTCGTGGGAAGAATGGCAGGCGGATACCCTTGCAGCAGAGCTGCTGATGCCAACATTTCTGATCAATGCCGAAATAGAACGTGTGGCGTTGACTCTGCCAAATGGGATTCTGTACAAATCAGTGTCTGACCCTAACTATGAAAAAATTCTGGAGATGGCTCGACGGATTAGGGTTTCTTGGTCTGCAATCAGGATCAGACTGCAGCAGATGCAGGTTATAAAAGGCAAACCCATCCACTGCCATCCATTGGACATCATGCGATTTGGAGAATGAATATGATTCAGTTAAAGAACCGTCCCTTTGCCGGTAAAGCACCGACTACTACACAGCAGGCAGAATTTAGCATCGGCTGGAGGTTTTGTCCTGTTTGCGGTAATAAGCTATACAAAAAAATTGATGGGTGTTCCGGTACACTGCAAGTAAAATGCAGTAAGTGCAAGGAGACCCTGAGGCTTGATCTGGCGTTCAGACGCCGGTGATTTTCCAGTCATTTTAACAAATACGGGTGCATTGCACCCTGAATATGGACTGTTCGCTCCGAGCAACGGGCCATTGCCGCAAGGCAATGAATGAAACGCGCTCCAAATAGCCGGGCAACAGCTGATTGAGGAATTTTCTTTGAAGGTCCCTCAGTTGGCTGTTGTCCGGCTATTTTTTTAGCCTTCAGGAAGCCTGCTCCCGTAAAAAGGAGCAGGCTTTATGTTTGTCCGTTTTTCGTGGATGCCCCAAGCGGCTAGATATCCGTAGCAACTCCGAGTTTTTGACTTCTCACGCTTTATCGAAAATTTGGAGGTCACACATGAGTTTTGATCCGAATGCTATTGGTAACCGTATTTTTACTTTGCGTACAAATGCGAAGTTATCGCAGGAAAAACTTGCTGAAAAACTTGGTGTTTCCCATCGACACCTCGGCGATCTTGAAAGGGGAAGCTCCAATGGCTCTGTAAAAATCCTGATCGATATTGCAGAATACTTCCATGTCAGTATGGATTATCTTCTTTTGGGTCGAGATCCTTCTAGGGATCAGTTTCAAAATGAACTGCAAGCCGCTATAGATCATCTTGAAAAAATCAAAGGTCTTTTATAATCACTTCAACAAGAAACGCTCCTGCCGGTTTTACACCGGCAAGAGCGTTTCTTGTGTTATTCAAAAATATCGGCAAGGGTAAGCAGCTGTACTTCTCCGCGTTCCTGTGCCTGAAGTAGTCCGTCCGTAAATCCGCCTTTCGAGAAAATGTAGTAGTGGTAGTTTGTTCCCTCCCCAAAGTGTATTTATCGAATTTATATACTCGTAAGTTAGTTTCTTACGAGTATAATACTTCATTTCTTACATAAAGTCAGGAAATATATTTTTGACGGCTCATCGAGAAACAGGAACGATACTTCCTATTTTCCTCAAAAATTGTGAACTCTGAGTTCCTGTTCATTTCGTTCCGCATCGGTTACAATACAGCCATAGCTTCGGCAAGCGTTCAAAGCAGCCCTCAAGCTATCCCGCCCCTTGAAAATTGAACACGCATTCTTCAGTCACGTTCCTGTGATGATGAGCCACGTCCGTAACAAATGCGATGATCTCCCACTGAGGGAATGAGCGGTAGGTTGACGGTAAATGGATGACAGCTTCTCCATAGCTAAGAGCCATCACAGAATAATGATACTTCTGCCTTCGGGCAGCTCGGTGAGAACCACGGAGAGGTGAGAACCCTATGGATTCGGTACGCTGCCGGACGGCTGAAAGATTTCCCACACGAAAACAGAGTTTTCGGTTTCCGGGGATGTCGGGGACAAATACGGAAAGGTATAGAACTATAAATCACAGCAATTTGCTGTTTGAGATAGTAGGGTGGGCTGTGCGAGCAGCCCACTGTTACATATACGGATAGAAAGGAGAAATCCAAATTGGCCACACGAGGTAAAAAAGAGAAAGAGTATCCGCCTATGCCCGCAAACTGGATGTACAAGCGCGGGGATGTCTACATGATGGATCTGAATCCTTACAGCGGTTCCGAGCAAGGCGGCATCCGACCTGCCATTGTTGTCCAAAACGATGACGGTAATTTTTATTCCAATGTTCTTCTGGTCGTTCCACTGACAACACAGATCAAAAAGCGAAATATGCCAACGCATTTTATTCTGCACAATCGTTTTTTGAGTGCGCCATCTATGGCGATTTGCGAAAGCCCGCGCCCCGCAGATAAATCCAGAGTGTTAAGCTACCTTGGGCACCTGTCCAAATATGAAATGCGGCAAGTGTCAGTGTGTCTGCAATACAGCTTTGGGTTCATTGGATACAAGTCATTCCGAAAATACCTTACGGCTCCTCCGCAGGAGGATGTTCTCGCCGCTGCAAAAGAGCTGCTCTCCCAGCAGTTTCAGAATCTTCGGGTGCTGAACAGTCAGCCCCCTGCTCTCGCCAAGCACACAAAAGGCGATCTACATAGCATTGAGCAGATATCGGAAAGGATGCTCTCCACCCCGACGGAATCTTCTGTTGAGTTCATGGTTGCAGAACTGGATGATGCGCTTCAATCGCTTATGTTCCGCTGGAATATCTGTTATGAACGGTATTCCACTTTCCGCTTATCCGATAACGAAAAGAAGAAAATCGGTTCGATTATCCAATCAGGAATTGATTTTCTGCAAAAAAAGAAGGAGGTTCCTTTATGATGAACGCAGTTGTAAAACCTTACCATGAAATGTGCCTGAACAGCAGTGAGCTGATCGTGCCGCGCGACACTTATCAGCGTGCTCTTCACCCCGCTCGTGTTGCCCGTATCGCAAAAGAATTTGACGAGCGGGTTGCCAATGAGCCGAAGATCAGCTTCCGGGATGGTCACTACTATGTGATGGACGGGCAGAACACCATCGCTGCCCGGAAGTTCCTGAACGGTGGTGATGATCTGCAGATTCGCTGCAAGGTCTACTTTAACATGACCGAGCAGGAAGAAGCCCTCCTGTTTGCACAGCAGACAGGCATTTCGGAACGGCTGAGTGCAGGGCAGAAGCTCCGTGCCCTGATTTTTGCAGGGGAGCCTGCTGCCGTTGCATTTCAGCAGGCCACCGAATTGGCTGGCGTTCATCTTTCTTTTGAAGAAGGCCGGGGCAAGCAGCGGATCAGCTGCATCGCAACCGCCTATCACGAATTCATCCGGCTTGGTCCTGAACTGTATATCGAATCCCTTGATGTTTTGCTGAATGCGTGGGACGGAGAACCTGATTCCATGAGTTCTGCAAATCTGCTCGGCATCTGCCGCTTTGTAGAACTGTACCACTCCGAATACAGTAAAAGCCGTCTGATTGCCAAACTGCGGCAGGTCGATGCATTCACGATTTTTCGCCTTGCACGAACCGCAGGCGTAAGCCTTCCCGGCAAGACGAAGTACCTTCAGCAGGTCTATACTATTTATAATGGTGGCAGCCGCCGGGCTGCATTGCCGCTCAAGTTTTAACTTTAAGTATATTTAACGAGGTATTATCCAATGATTATCCATGAAGAACCTTCGCCCAACTCGGTTTCCTCCACTGTTTCCACAGCAAAGGACAGCCGCTGCTATACCGTAGAAGACCTGATGGAAATGCTGCTCCTGAGCCGTCCCACTGTCTACCGTCTACTGAAGCAGAACGAATTTCGCTGGTTCAAGGTAAGCGGCGCTTACCGTATTTCCAAAGCCAGCTTTGAAGCATGGCTCAATGATGGCACTGTTGAACGCAATCCTGCTGTTTGACATCCTCAACATTTCACGCGAAATCTGCTATTCTTTAGCCGGGACGAGAAATCCCGGCTAAACTTTTACATAGATAGAGAGGTGTCTTTCATGGATGATATGCGGAATACTTCGGCTCCCTTATACGGAAAAGCTGAACCTGCCACTACCAAAACCACCATGTCGGTTCGTGAGATGCGGCAGCTTCTCGGCCTTGGCAAAACAGACAGCTATTGGCTGCTTCATAAGAATCTCTTTGAAGTCATTCTGATAAACGACAAAAGGCGTATCGTTATTTCCAGCTTTGAGAAATGGTATGCCAATCAGGTCAAATATCATAAGGTCAATGGTTCGCCACCGGGCGAGGAACTTTGCAAACGGTCCTATTCCGTTCCTGACGCCGCCGAGATATTGAAGGTGAAACCCGAAACGATCTATACACTCATCCGACAGGGCAAGTTGAAAACAGAAACGGCAGACTTCTGTATGAGAATTCCCAAAGAGGACTTTGAGCGGTGGTACCGATCACAAAGTCGCTACCGCACAGCAGCCGACCGTGAGCGTGACCGGGAGATTGAAGCGCAAACCATCTCCATCCCGGAAATGGCAAAACTACTCGGTATCCCACGCAAGAATGTTTATGGGATTCTTGATTGCAAAAAATACCGAGATTGTTTCGTCATTGAGCGCGTGGCCGACAGGCCGCGCATTACCAAAAAAAGTTTTAAGGCATGGCTTAAAAGCCAATCTACATACCAACTTCAAAAACCGAAAAAAGAAACGCATGAGGAGCCGCCGCTAAAACTGCAATGTCCCAAGAATGGGAAATACTACAGTTTTCAGGAAATTCAGGCTTTTTACGGAATCAGCCGCCCAACACTTGACTCGTGGGTTCTCAAAGAAGGAATTCCAACGATGAAGTTGGGAAGGGTAAAACGCATCCAAAAAGATGCTTTCGATGAAGTTCTGAAGTCCAAACGTAAAGTAGAGGAGGATGTATAATGGCTAGCATTGTCAAACGCAATAACCGATACTGCGTTGTCTATACCTACAAACACACTAATGGAACGCTAAAGCAGAAATGGGAAACCTTTACCGACCTTGCAGATGCCAAAAACCGTAAGAAAGAGGTCGAATACAAAGAATCCGTCGGTACCTTTGTGGCACCCCAGTGCCGAACTCTAAAAGACCTGCTTAAAGAATACGTCACCCTGTACGGAAGAACCAAATGGGCACTTTCAACCTATCAATCAAACACTGCACTGATTTCAAACTACATAGAACCGCTTATCGGCTCAATGAAGCTGCAAGATCTCACCACCCGCGTAATTGAGGGATATTATCAGCGGCTGCTTAAATACGAAGCCGTTGACCCTATGTGTGGAAAGCGTCAGCATCAATACGTTTCTCCCGGCACAGTTCGTTCGGTTCACAAAATTTTGAGAAGTGCCTTTGAGCAGGCCGTAAAGTGGGAACTTATGGAAAAGAATCCCTGTATTTATGCCACCTTGCCCAAATACACTGCAAAGAAGCGTGATATCTGGACTGCCGAGACCCTGTTCCATGCCTTAGAAGTCTGTGATGATCCACGGCTCCGGCTTTGCATCAACCTCTCCTTCTCTTGTTCCCTGCGCTTAGGGGAATTGCTCGGTCTGACATGGGATTGTGTGGATATCTCCCCCGAAAGCATTGAAGCCGGGCGAGCCTCCATTTACATAAATAAGGAATTGCAGCGTGTAGATATTGCTTCGCTGAACGCCTTGGAAAATAAAAATGTCATCACTCGTTTTCCCTCGCTGAGTTCCCGCTGCACCACGGTCCAGGTTCTGAAAAGCCCTAAAACAGACAGCAGTATCCGAACCATTTTTCTCCCCAAAACAGTTGCTGAAATGCTTGTCCACTATAAAGCCGAGCAGGACATGACAAAGGACGCACTGGGTGCAGAGTATGCAGACTATAATCTCGTGGTTGCCGGCCCGCTGGGAATGCCGACCGAACAATCCACCATTAACGGTGCATTGAAGCAGCTGATTGAGGAAAACGATCTCCCCAAAGTGGTTTTCCACAGCTTCCGACACTCCAGCATTACATACAAGCTCAAGCTGAACGGCGGCGATATCAAAGCCGTGCAGGGCGATTCCGGTCATGCACAGGCTTCGATGGTCACCGAGCAGTACGCACACATTCTGGATGATGATCGGCGTTTGAACGCACAACGATTCGACGATTTCTTCTATCAGCATCATGGTGCAGAGCCTGAAGTCCTCCCTCGCGCAGAGCAATCCACTCCCAAAGCCAGTCCCGTCGATACAGATGCGGCAGCAGCTCTTGCTAAACTGCTGGCTGACCCCTCTATGGCTACACTCATTAAAAATCTTGCAAAGAACCTATAAGCCTCTATACATAAACAGCGGCAGTTTTCCGTATATGGAAAACTGCCGCTATCTGTTTTAGGATGATCCCGTTTCTTTGTGTTTTTTCGCCTTAGCTTCCTCTATGTCCATCTTCAGCTGATGTGTAAGCTGTTTTACATAATCGAGTGAAACTTCATAGCCTTCTGCGATTTTTTCTGCCGGCATCCCATCAAGGATACGGGAGATCACAATGTTCTGAGTGGCTTGTTTTCTCGACTCTGCAATCATTTCCTCAATAGAGGGGCAATGTTTATTATGCATCCAATTCAAGTAATCCAAGCGTTCAGCTTCTATCCGCGATAGAAGCCTGACTGCATAGAAATTGTCATCTACCTCGAAGCGAACTTCCTCTCCGGGTTTGACTTCAAGTTTTTCCAGAACCGCATCTGGGAGTTTTACAGTTCCATCTTCACCGACTACAATATTAAATTTCTTTTCCATCGCACACTCCTAAAATCACGCAAAGTTCCTTGCATCCAGTGCCTTTACTCCCGTAAGAATACCATAAGCCCCTTCCTTTTACAAGACACTGCGCATTTCCATTCGCACTGTTACATAGACCAGAGTTTTCTCGCAGAAAGCTCTGGTCTTTTTCTATTGAAAACATTTGTCCATCACACCAGCTACGGCTGTATGGTCTGGTTCACGAATGCTAAACAAGCAAATATCCGTAGGGAAACGTACACTTCCCAGCTAATGAAAGGTGGGCATTTTACAATGAACCTTCCACTTTTCATTAGCTCTGCTAATTTTCTGCTAATGAAAAGCCTTTTACTCGTTTTATTTCGGGGTTTGTGTTCTTTACTCAGATTGACAGCGCAACAAAAAATCAATTGATAAAACGTTACTTGTTTTACCTACTTTTGCCTAGGATTTATGGCTTCAGCCCCTACTCCTAAGCCTGAGGCCCCCGGTTCGAATCCGGGTAGGGACATCCTTTTAAGAAAATGCGAAGGTCATTTTTCCATGTGAAAGACGATCTTCGCATTTTTCATTTTGAACCGATCACCAAAATCAGCCAGCGAATGCCATTAGCAGAATTTTCGGTTCCAGCTAATAAAATCAGGTTTCCAGCTAATGAAGCCTCATAAAGCGCCTTTTGAACCCTGTTTTCTGGCTCTCTGCTAAGATTGGTAAACGCTTTCCTGTAAATCCATGTAAATACAAGATAATCTGTGTGAATCTATTTTCCACCTTTCTGCTGGAAGCCGTGTAAAACACTTTTCTCCATATTCCTTCAATGGTAACAATCATGGAGATTAGTGTTTATCTGGAGATTACCAAAGGATAAATACCAGCACGCATTCTACCGCAGTGAACTTCAGAAACACGGAATCATTCAATCCATGTCCAGAAAAGGTAACTGCTATGACAACTGTATTATGGAGACCTTCTTTGGTAGATTGAAAAATGAAATGTTCTATGGTTTTGAGAAAGATTATCCTTCCTTTGAAGCATTCTCCAAAGCTATTGTTGATTATATCGACTATTACAATAACAGCAGGATTCAAGCGAAAACAAAATGGATGCCTCCCTCTAAATTCAGGGAAGCATCCATGATGGAAGCTTAATTATTCAATTTTGAACCGGTGTCCAGAAAACCGGGTACATATCATTTCATAGAAAGCTCTTTTGCATTTTCACAGTCCAGCTGTAAATATTTTTTTCCGTCTTTTTGGAAAAGCATGCTGCTTTGTTCCATAAATACCCTCCTTGCTGCAAGTAATAAAACCATCTCTATATGGTGATATTCTCAGAATTTCATCTGTCTGCATATTCTGGCACCATTGACATAAATGTCATTTGCCAGTTCTGTAACAAGCCGCATATCCTGCCAGGTTTCACACTTATTCCCCATAAAAGTAATGTTATCAAAATGGACATCATGGACACGTACTTCTTCTGTCGGTGTCTGATACCCCCGGATCATGGAGACCGGGATATCTCCGTTCAGCACCTGGATATTATCAAAATAGATATCATTAATCTCTCCTTTGGCAAGCTGTTCCGTATATCTGCAGAGCAGAACCTTAATATCGAACAGTTTCTGTTCTGCCTGCTCTACTCTGATATTTTTATAATGTATATCATGAACATGGCCGCCATCTGCCTGATGGATGGAAAGCGCCGCACCACCCATGTTTCCTTCATACTGGCAGTGTATAATATCACAATCCTCAAATACTAGGTCGTGGATTTCGCTCTGGAGGGCATAACCAAGCTCTATGGCATTACCGGGTTCTGCATTCCAGATCACGTTATTGTGAACACGCACTTTTGTTACGTCACGTACCGTTGACGGATCTTCAAACAATCTTTGGGATTTGATGCAGATACTGTCGTCTGTGGAACGGATAAAGCAATTTTTTACCTCTACGTCCTGGCTGCTCGTAATATCAATACCGTCTCCCGTTACAATCCTCGACATAATATTCATATCATCAATCACAACATGGTCACACGCCGCAGGAACTACATGCCAGGAAGGACCGTCTACAGCAGTAAAGCCTTTTAAGAGTACATTATTACACCACTTGGCATAGATAAAGAAACGGTCTGCATTACTGTCCGGCAGATGCCAGCAGGCTCCGTTGATAATTCCGTTTCCTACAATGGAAATATTGTCACAATGGTCTGCGTATACACAACCTGATACAACAGCACCTTCCTCTATGTAAACCGTATCATTGGACTTTAAGGTAAGAACTCCTACATTATATACCTTGCCCTTTTCAAAGCAGATGGTGGTATCTGCCGGCTTCTCAATCCTGTGCGAGCAAAGCACAAACAATGCATCATGAAGACCACCATCTGTCTCTACAGTAAACTTTCTCGGTTCATCAAGATGGATATGGACTGTTTCTCCTTTTACAAAAGGAACTATGCCAAAGCTGGACGGACGGATTTCAAGTTTTTCATATGGTGTATGGATTGAAATCTCCAGATCATACGCTTCGTTATCTACTACTACAACATAGTCAAACGAATCTGTATGGTATACCACACGCTCTGTTCCATTGCAGGTAACACTGTATTTTGTTGATTTTTCCAATTCATCTACAGATTTTAAAATAAATCTCGGTTCCTTGACCGGGTCCGGATTAGGATAATAAATCAAATCATTTTCAAAATCCTTCATATCTCTTTTCTCCTCAAGTGACACAAGTCTCGGAAGCTGACTTTTTTGCGTTCCAGTGAGAACACCATATCTGGAGTACGTTCAAAAAATCCCATATCACGCCGCCAGCTTGTGCTGCATTTGCAGTGGAACAGACCAATGAACTGCTGCTTCATTTTACGTCCGCAGTTCGGACAGATCCGCTTGCTGGCTCCCATAAAAGTTTACTGGAGCTTGGCGATAATTTCATCAGCGGACATACCGCTGGCAAGTAGCTTTTTCAATACGGATTCCGCTTCGGCCTTTTTGGATTCTTCTGCGGCCTTTTTTTCGGCTGCAACCTTTTTTGCCTCTGCTTTAGAAAGTTCCTTTACTGCAACCTTCAAAGCAGATTTTTTACTTTTCAACTGTTCCTTCAGTGTGCTAATGTTGTCAGACAGTGCGGCAATCTCGGTTTCAATTTGTTCCTTGGCTGCGGTCTTTTCAGCAACAATAGCCGCATAGTCAATATTTGCTTTCTTGGTACGCACTGCATTCTTGCTTCCTTTTGGTCTAGCCATAATAGTCCCTCCATCTAGTATTGGAATTTAGCTAATATAAGTATATTCTTTCGGTCTCGAAATGGCAATACTTTCTTAGACAACAAGAGCGGAGCCTTTTGCAAGGCCCCGCTCTTATTCATAGAGAAAACCACAAGCTATGCTTGTGGAAGAAAAGAGCCGTAGCGTCGAAACGGTAGAAAAAGAACCTCCTTTTGCTATAATTAGAAGCGGGTAACGCCAACCGCATAGGGCCTTTGGTTCGGCCTACTTTTTGGAGCTGGGCCTCTCGTGCCAGCAGCTCGAACAGAATATCCCGGCCCTCTTCACCGACCCCGCGTGCGGCCATGTGCTGCGGGCGAAAGGTTTCGTACAGGACGAGAACGGCTGGGTGGAGCTGAACGCCACCGCCGACGGCCTGACGGCAAACGCTATCCCCAAGGGGCAGAAAGTGCTCATCGTGATCGGGGAGAGGCTGGAGAAAGAACGGATTGAGGTGAGATTAAAGGGGTAAGGCGGATCCCCCGTATATCGTTGTATCTTTCCATAAATAGTTTGTCTCCCGCCCAAAGTAGGCGTATAATAGGGGAAAAGAAACGCTAAAGGAGAATCCCCTATGAACGGCACCGCATTGCGCAAACCGACTGCCCGGCGGGTGGTGGGCATGGTGGCGGGCATCGTCATCATCGCCCTTGGCATTGCGCTTTTCAAGCAGTCCCACCTCGGCAACGACTCCATCAGCGCCCTGAACATGCGGCTGGCGGAGCTGCTCGGCATCTCGCTGGGCACCCAGAACCTGTGCACGAACATCCTGTTTTTCCTGCTGGAATTCTGGTTCGGGCGCAAGTACATCGGCCTTGGCACCTTCGTCAACGGCATCTGCATCGGGTACATCGTCACGGCGTTCTATGACCCCATTCACGCCCACTTCGGCGACGCGCCGTCGCTGGCGGTGCAGTTGGCGTGGGTCATCGCGGCGGTGCTGGTCACGGCGCTGGGCGCTTCGCTCTACCAGACCGCCGACCTCGGCATCGCGCCCTACGATTACCTTTCCCTCGGTCTGCGGGACTACACACCCTGCCCGTACTTCGGGTGCCGCATCTTCACCGATGCGCTCAGCGCCCTGCTGTGCTGGCTGCTGGGTGGCCTTGTGGGCCTTGGCACCTTGATCTGTGCGTTCTGCCTTGGGCCCTTCATCCAGTTCTTCGATCGGACGTTCTCCCAGAAGGTGCTGCAATACAAACCGAACAATTGAGAAACCCCGCGGCGTCAAATCATACGCTGCGGGGGTCTTTTTTATTACTGCCGTTAAGCAGAAAATGAAAATGAAGGAGATTTATCTTTCAAAACCGCCTGTGGACTGCTGCGGCGATGGGGAGCCATAACAAACCCATCAGACAGGCTTTGGAAGAAGTAAATAGGGATGTGAGAAATGCACTGTCACAGGTTGATGCCGATTCCAAGGATCACGAATAGGATCGCCAGACAGATGCAGCTTAACATTTATCTGGAGATGGCCCAAGGATAAAATAGAGGCAGTATTAAAGCCGCTCACCGTGCAGGTTTCCAGCATGGTGAGCGGCTTTTTACTACAAGTATGAGGAATCAAAGAAGTCTTTTAAGGTGATTCCCAAGCCAGACAGATTCTTTCGATGGTTTCTAGAAAAGAATGGTCAAATTGGAGGAACGATCAATCCTGATGGGAACAGTCTTTATTCTCCTTGTCTATGCCATCGTCTATATCGGGAAGATATTGATAGAACACCTTTTTCTCAAGGACCCACCGGGCAAACAGCGCATATCCGGCAGGTGCCAGAAGGATCAGCGGCGGGCAGAATGCTGTCAGCAGGCCGAACGCAGCCAGCACCACCAAAAGCAGCAGACTTTTGTCAAAATGGAGCAATGCCATGGCACCGGACTGCAAGATCGTCTTTTTGACCGGGTCGTCGAATCTTGCCGCATAGGCTGCGTTGTAGATCATCCAGGCCAGCCCACAGGTACTCAGCACCGTAAAAATGATCCAGAGATTACCCGTCGCTGCCTGTTGCCTCTTGAGGTAATGGGTCATAAAGCAGTCAGCCAGCAGAATGCTCTCCGGCACTGCCAGAGCAAGAAAGCTCAAAGTTGCCTGTCGGAAGCTCCGGCGGTAGGCCCGGAAAAATTCCTCGCTGACCGTTCCCCGGTCCTCAATTAGGGACTTGTTCACTGCATAATAGAGGGCTGTGCTGGAAATGCCCAAGGTAAACAGCGGCAGGCTTCCGATTAGCCACAGCAGGCTGAGAATCACCATATCCGCAACCCGGGTTAAGAAACGGAACAGAGGGGCATCCAGGTCGAAAAAGTCATTCATAGGGTATCACCTGGTTTACTTCTGGAGCACAAAGGCCTCATAGGGGCGCAGGGTCACAGCGCCGGTGAGAGCGGTGTCAGGATAATTGCCGATCAGGCGCCGGGCCCCCGCAAAATCAGCGGGAATTGTGAAGGCCGCGTCCTTGTCTGAGAAGTTGCAAGCGATCAGGTAGTTCTCGCCGGTCTCGGCCAGGGTACGCCGGTAGGCAAAGACCTGGGGGTTCTCCTCGGCCAGAAGCTGGAAGGAGCCGTAAATCAGCCCCAAATGGCTCTTGCGCAGGGTGATCATCTGCTTGTAGTAGTTGAGCACCGAGTCCGGGTCTTTTTCCTCGGCGGCGGCGTTGATGGCGGTATAGTTGGGGTTGACCTCAATCCAGGGGGTGCCGGTGGTAAAACCGGCGTTCGGGGAGTCGTCCCACTGGACCGGGGTGCGGGCGTTGTCCCGGCTGCGGAGGGCCAGGCACTCCATCATTTCGTCTGCAGAAATCAAGCCTGCGCCGGTCAGCTCCTTGAAGGCGTTGAGACTTTCGATATCCCGGTACTGGCTGAGATCTTTGAAATAGGCGTTGGTCATCCCCAGTTCATCGCCCTCATAGATGTAGGGAGTACCCTGCAGGCTCAGCAGGCAGGTGGCCAGCATCTTGGCGGAGAGGGGCGAGTCATCGCCCCAGCGGGATGCAGCCCGGGGCTGATCGTGGTTGTCCCAGAACAGGCTATTCCAGGCTTTGCCGTCTAGGCCGGTCTGCCAGTGACTGAGAATTTTCTTGAGCTGCATAAAATCGTAGCGCTGGGTGGTCCACTTGCCCAGGGGTCCGTCCCCAATGCCGACGTGATCAAATTGGAAGACCATGTTCAGCTCCTTGCCGTCCAGCCCCGCATACTGGGGGGCGTTTTCCACCGTGGCACCGGGGGTCTCGCCCACCGTCATAATGTCGTATTTCGAGAGGACCCGCCGGTTCATCTCCTGCAAAAATTCATGGATGCGGGGCCCATTGACATAGTAGGGACCGCCATTGCCATACAGTCCGTGTTTCTCGCCATCCGGAAAGCGCTGGTCCTTGGAAATCATACTGATGACGTCCATCCGGAACCCGTCGATGCCCTTGTCAAACCACCAGGTCATCATGTTGAACACTTCGTCCCGGACTTTGGGGTTCTCCCAGTTCAGGTCGGGCTGCTTGGGGGAGAACAGGTGCAGGTAATACATATCGGTCTGGGGGTCGTATTTCCAGGCCGAGCCGCCGAAGCTGGCGCCCCAGTTGTTGGGCTCGTGGCCGTCTTTGCCCGGCTTCCAGATATAGTAGTCTCGGTAGGGGTTATCCACCGACTTGCGGCTCTCGATGAACCAGGGGTGCTCGTCCGAGCTGTGGTTGACCACCAGGTCCATCACAATGCGGATGCCCCGCTGATGGGCCTCGGCCAGCAGGGCGTCGAAGTCCTCCATGGTGCCAAACCGGGGGTTGATGGCCTGGTAGTTGGAGATGTCGTAGCCGTTGTCATCCATGGGGGAGTCCATGACGGGGCACAGCCACAGCACATTGACCCCCAGATCCTTCAGGTAATCCAGCCGGGAACGGATGCCGTTCAGGTCCCCGATGCCGTCCCCGTCCGAGTCCTGGAAGCTGCTGGGGTAGATTTGGTATACGATGCTTTCTTTCCACCATTTGCGGTCCATGGCAATGCCTCCTTATTCTTCTGCGGGGATGGTAACCCCGTCGTCGTCGTAGCGGTCATAGCTGGCTTCGGGCCAGCCGATCATCCGGATGGTGGCGGGGTCGATGCCGGCCACCGTCTGGGCGGGGTCCGCCACCGGGATGCAGGCGCCTTTGCGGATGAACAGGGGTACCTCGTTGAGGGCCACCTTCACAAAGTGGGTGCCGGCGGGGAGGACTTCCTGTGTGATGCGGCCCTCAGGGCCGAACTTGACAAACAGCATCTCCTCGGGCAGATACACCATCCGTCCGGTGGCATTCTGGGTGTAGACCGGGGCAATCATCACCTCATTGCCCAGCATCAGCTGGTCCTCGGTCTGAAGGGCGATCTCGTCTTCGGGGTAGACGAAGGCCAGGGGCTTGAACAGCATATCGCCGTTCAGCGCTGCCTTCATGTATTCGCTGTAGAGGTAGGGGATCAGCCGGTAGCGGGTCTCGATGACGCTGCGGAAGTCCTCGGGGCCCTCAAACTGGTAGAACTCCTGCCGGCGGGTGTCGCAGCCCGAGTGATTGCGCATCAGGGGGGTGAACACCCCCAGCGCCAGCCACCGCAGCAGCAGATCCCGGCTGGTGTCGGCGTTGAAGCCACCCAGGTCGGCTCCCACATACAGGAAGCCGCACATATTCAGGGAGGGCAGCATCTTGAGGTTCAGCAGCAGGTGGCTCCACCAAGAATGGTTGTCGCCAGTCCAGATGCCGCCATACCGGTGCATCCCGATGCAGGCAGAACGGGAGAACAGCAGAAACCGTTTGCCCGGGGCAATGCTGGCCAGCCCCTCCGAGGCGGCCCGGGTCATGTTGTAGCCGTAGAGGTTGTGGACCTGGTCGTGGCGGACCATTTTGCCGTCCACCTTGTGATAAAAGCGGGCGTAGTCTTCCGGCGCATTGGACAGATTGAGCCAGCCGATGGCCTGGCCAAAATGCTCGATGGTGCCGTCTTCATGGAGAACCGGCGGGTGATCCAGCCGCTCGGCCAGCCCCTCCCGGGAGTAGAAGATGGCGGGCTCGTTCATATCGTTCCAGAAGCCCTCGATGCCGCAGTCGGTCAGTGCCTTGTACTGCCGGCCGAACCAGGCCCGCGCCTCGGGGTTCAGCACGTCGGGGAAGTGGCTCCACCCCGGCCAGACGGTTCCCTCAAAATCGGTTCCGTCGGCCCGCTTGCAGAAGTAGCCCTTTTCCTTGCCCTCGTCGCAGACCGAATAGCCTGCTTCCTCCTTGACGCCGGCGTCGATGATGGGCACCAGCCGGACGCCCTGCTCTTTCATCTTGGATACAAAGCCGGAAAAATCGGGGAAATTCTCCGGGTTGACGGTGAAGTCCTTGTAGTGGTCCATGTAGTCGATGTCCATGTACACCATGTCCAGGGGAATGTGGGCCTGGCGGTGTTTGGCAACCACCTCTTCAAAGTCGGCCTGGGTCTTGTAGCCGTAGCGGCTCTGGCCAAAGCCAAAGGCAAATTTGGGCGGGATGTAGCTGCGGCCGATGATGGCCCGGAACTGCTTGACCACATCGCAGGCGCTGTCGCCGGTGATGACGTAAAGGGCTAGGTCGGCCCGCTCACAGGTGACTTCCAGCCAATCCCTGCGGGTGAAGCCGATGTCAAACCGAATCCGGGCGGGATAGTCGAAGAACAGCCCCAGATTCTGCTGGCCTGAGATCACGATGAAGTTGTGGGCGGCGTACATTCGCTGCTTGTTTTCGGTGTGGAGGCCGTCGTCCACATTGTCGCTGACGTAGACAAAGCCCCGCTTGTTGATGCCGCGGTTGGCTTCGCCCAGGCCGTAGACCCGGTCGCCCTCCGCCAGGGGGCAGGCAAAGCAGAAGCCGGATTCGCTGGTTTTGACCGTTCCCACAGGGGGTTCGCCTTGGCTTGCAGGGATTGGTGCGACCACCGACTCGGTGTCAAAGGGGGCACCATAGAGATACTTTTGAATCATACCGTTCTCCCAAATAAAAGCGATTGAATGGTTGTTTTGTCAGATAGAGCGCCCCGTCTCCGGAGCGCTCTGAAAGAATATAAATTAGCCCTATATAAATTAGCCCTTAACCGAGCCCACCACAATGCCGGAAACGAAGTACCGCTGCAGCAGGGGATAGATCAGCAGCAGCGGGATAACTGCAATAACGATCTTGGCTGCATTGAGGTTGGTGTTGCCCAGGGAGGCAGAATCCACCACGGCAGACAGATTGCCCTGCTTGATCAGATCTTCCACGTTGATCTGCAGACTCTGGATATAGGTCATCAGGGGATAATAGGCGGCTTTGGACATGTAGATCAGGCCGCTGTAGAAGTCGTTCCAGCTGCCCACAATGCTGAACAGGGATACGGTGGCCAGAACCGGCTTGGAAATGGGGATGAAGATCTTGGTCAGAACCTGGAACGGGTTGGCGCCGTCAATGAAGGCGGCTTCCTCAAGCTCTTTGGGAACGGCAGCAAAGAAGTTCATCACCAGGATGACATTGAAGATGGGCACGGCTCCCGGCAAAACCAGGGCCCAGACGGTATTGAGCAGGCCGTAGGATTTGACAACCAGGAAGGTGGGGATCATGCCGCCGTTGAAAAGCATGGCAAAAATCATCAGGTTTGCATAGATGTTGCGGCCCCGGAACTGTGCGTTGGTTTTGGAGAGGGGATAAGCCATCAGTACGATCAGCACAAAGTTGATGATCAGGGCCAGCACAACCCGCTCCACCGAGATCAGGAAGGAGTGCCAGAACTGGGAGTCCTCCAGGATCTTCTTATAGGCTGCGGTGCTGAATCCCACCGGAATCAGCCCTACCATGTTGCCTTCCACTGCTGCAGAGGAGGAGAAGGAGATGGCAACAATGTTCAGCAGCGGCAGCAGACAGACTAGGCCCAGCAGAATAATAATGATGTAGATGATGACAGTGCGGAGTTTATCAACTTTCATTGCCAGACGGACCTCCTTAGAAAATTTTGCTGTCGGTGTACTTCTGAGCCAGCTTGTTGGCGCCGATCATCAGAACAAAGGCGATCACGGACTTCAAAAGGCCCACGGCGGTACCGAAGCTGTACTGCAGGCCCTGCAGGCCGACGCGGTACACATAGGTGTCCAGAATATCACCGGTGGCATAGACCGATGCGCTGTACAGGTTATAGACCTGGTCGAAACCGGCGTTCAGGATGTTGCCCAAATTCATGACGGCCATCAGGACGATGGTGGTGCGGATGCCGGGCAGGGTGACATGCCAGACCTTTTTCCACCAGGTGGCGCCATCGATGGAAGCAGCCTCGTAAAGGGTCGAGTCGATGGAAGTGATGGCTGCCAGATAGACGATGGAGCCATAACCGAACTCTTTCCAGGTGTCGGTCAGGATCAGCAGGGGCTGGAACAGGGAATTGCTGCCCAGCCAGTTCAGCGAGGTGCCCAGCATTGCGTTGACGGAGCCGTCCAGGTTGAACAGATTCTTGACGACCAGAGCCAGCACAACCCAGGACAGGAAGTGAGGCAGGTAAACCACCGTCTGAACCGACTTTTTCAGGGTCCGGTTCTTGACCTCATTGAGCAGAATCGCAAAGGCGATGGACATGATGGTGGTAAGGACGATTTTGCCCAGGGCGATGATCAGGGTGTTGCGGAACAGCTCAAAGCTGTCTGGCATTTCGAACAGGTATTTGAAATGTTTGAGGCCCACAAAGTCAGAACCGAAAAAACCTTTGGCGGGTCTGTAGTCCTGAAAGGCCATGATGGCGCCGAACATCGGAACAAAGTTGAACAGAATCAGGAAGATGAAACCAGGGAGCATCATGCCGTGGTAATACAGTTGATAGGCCTGGTTTGCGTGGCTCTTTTTGACCTGATTTTTCATCCGTTTCCACCCCCTTTGTTACTGTGCAAAGTATTCCTGGACTTCCTGGGCGATTGCGTCGCCGCCCAGACGCTTCCATTCGCTGACAAAGGTATCGAAATAATCGATGGGCTGTGCGCCGGTCACGATTGCCACATAGGCCTCCAGCTCGGTCTTGTCCAGGGTTGCCTTTTTCTGCTCGCTGGTGGGGGTGGTGGGGGATACTTGGGGGTGATCCATTCGGCGTTGCCGTTCTTTTCCAGCGCATCGATGGATGCGCCCAGGCCGATGATGCGGGACTCATAGAAGTGCCAACCGCCCAGGGTTTCCTCAGTGACGTTCTGGGGATCCTTCAGGTAGTCCAGAATGGCCTGGGAAGAGCCTCTGTTCTCGGCAATGGTGGTTTCCTCAGGGGTCATCTCGCCGTTGATGACGGCCATGTGCTCGGTATAGTAAATGGAGGGATTGTTGGAGGGCAGGACTTCCATGTAATAGGGACGGCCCTCGTTGTGTCCGCCGGCGTTGATGTAGGCGATGACATCCGGTGCGGTTTCCGCGGTGGCGCGGGCCAGATCGTCATAGAGGATGTTCAGAATTTCCACTGCCACCTGGGGATACTTGCAGTCCTTGCTGACCACCAGGAACCGCTCGGCGGCGTTTTCGTGGTAGGCGTGGACGATGCCGTTGTCATCGGCCACCGTATAGGCGATGTACTCTGCCTCCGGCACCAGGGCCTTGACGCTGCTCAGACGCCAGTCGGGGATATGCCATGCGCCAAAGACGATGCCCAGCTCGTTGTTGATCATCATGGCGTTGATGTCATCGGTGGTGCGGGTGCCGAACTGGGGATCCAGGATGCCCTCCTCGTACCACTCGTTCATCTTGGCCCAGGCAGCTTTGACTTCGGGCGCCAGGGTGGACCAGCTCATGGTGCCGTCGGGGTTTTCGATCCATCGGTCGATGTAGCCGCCCATGGCGTTGGCGATGCACATGGCATCGCCGATATCATTGCCGGAAAAAGCCATGCCCACGGTGCTGTTGCCGCCGCCTACATTGGCGTCCACAAAGGCCTTGGCCACAGCGGCGATGTCATCCAGCGTGATGCACAGGTCGCCGTCGGGGTCGGGGTTGATGCCCAGCTTGTCCAGCCAGTCCTTGCGCATCCAGCACAGGACAGGGACGCTGTTGTCGGGGTTCGTACCGGGAATACCCATCAGCCGGCCGTCAAAGGTTGCCATGCTCAGGCAGCGGCCGTCGTAGGAATCGTAGAGGCTCTTGATGTAGTCAGAGGCGTACTCCTCGTACACATCGGTCATGTCATAGGTCAGGCCGTTGTTCACCATCTCGACAAAGGTGTCGTAGCTGATGACGGTCATGATGTCGGGCAGTTCGCCCGAGGCGACGCAGGTGGCCAGCTGGTTGGTGAAAGCGTCGCCGCCTGCTTCAAAGCTGTCCACCAGATCCACGTTGAGCTTGGATTCAATGTAACGGGTGTAGGCGTTGTCTTCAAAAGTCTGGCCTTCCGGGAACAGGGCAGCAGCAGAAGGTTCCGCAAAACGGCCCAGGGTGATGGTCAGGGTGTCCACATAGGCTCCGTTTTCGTCCTTGGCCACAGAAACGGCGGCAGATTCATCGCCGCCTCCGCAGGCGGTCAGTGCGGTGAGTGCGCAGGCAACGGTGGCAGCCTTCAAAAACGATCTGCGCGAAATCTTTCTCATGATAAAATCCTCCACGATGTTCAGTCAGATTTTCCGGAATTCGTTTTTTGTCTGCTCCATCCAGGATACAAAAAACAAATCCTCTTCCAGTTTGTATATGTCTCGTTCTGACAGGCTGCGCAGCGTGTCTTTTTGACGAGCTCATTGTACAATACCGAAGAGGATTTGAAAAGGGTTTTGCGTAACGTTTCCTACGAAACTGATAAATACCACAAAAATTATTTGTGGGTTTTGCGCAACGTTTCCTACGAAACTGATAAATACCACAAGAATTATTTGTGGGTTTTGTGCAGATCTTGTGACCAGGGCGCGGCGTTGGGGGTTGATTCGCGCACCGAGTTGCGGTGGATCAGTTCAACCGGCTGAACGTAATTTTTACACTCCACCGGTTCCTGCCGAATCAGACGCACCAGCAGTTCCACGGCGGCCTCTGCTTTGGCCGGGACGTTCTGACGCACTGTCGTCAGAGGAGGATGCAGGAGTTCTGCATAGATGCAGTCGTCAAACCCGGTGACGGAGACCTGCTCCGGCACCTGTATGCCGTGGTCCTGCAGATAATTCATCACTTCCGCCGCATCATAGTCAGAGGCTAGGGCCACAGCCCCGGCCTGGACAAAGCGATCCAAATAGTGGCCGTACATGACACGGCGCAGAGAAAGATCCTCGGGGAGAAGAATATGGCGCTCTTCTCCGCAGTCAATCCCGGCAGAGCGCATCTGATGCTGAAATCCTTTCCAGCGGTAATGGTCTGCGCCGGTATCACACTCGGCGGCAAAGATGGCTTGGGTGTACCCGTTGTCCAGCAGATACTTTGCAATCATGGCACCGCCGCCGAAATCATCAGTCCCCACGTTGACGTAGTGGTACTCCGCTTCGGGATAGGTGTCAATCAGGACCATATATTTGTTGAGTTGCCTGCGCAGCTCCTTGTATTTCTTTTCGTCCAGTCCCAGGACGACAAGACCATCCACATTCCATCGGGAGGCAATCTCTGCCACCTGGTCCGTATTTTTGTCCTGGCCATTGATCAGCATGACATAATATCCGTTTCGATGGGCTGTCTCTTCTACACCAGACAGAAATTCTGCCACAAAGGTATCGCGCAGAGAAGGGATGCCGTGGACACAGCTGTAGCCCAGCACCAGTCCAATGATGCAGGACCCTTTGCGGGTCAGCTCACGGGAAGATGTATTCGGGACATAGCCCTCCTGGTTCAGAATTTCCGAAATTTTCCGGATCATTTCCTTGGAAACCTTTTTGGTGTTGCCGTGCAGCACATTGGACACTGTTGTCCGGCTTACACCAACTTGATCTGCAATATCCTGCAAACGCTTCATGGCTGTTCATACGCTCCCTGTTTGATCAGTTGAAACACAAAACGGTTTTCAACGTAATCATATCATATTCATACAGTAATTGCAATCCGAATGATCCTTTACTACCAGCACCAAGAGAAAATGTTGGAGCACCGGATACCGGGGTTAACCCGCAAGGCCCGCACCCATCGTCTCTGTACGCGCGGGGGAATGCTGGAAAGTTTTCTGATCTGCCCGGGGGAGCTGACCGATGACCAGGTGATGGAGCTGCTGAAACTCTCGTTCCACCAGCAGGAGGTTGCGCTGGCCCTGGCAAAGATGATTCACGATTTGCAAGAAGTCCGGGACGTCCCAGACTCTTTAGGATAAAGACCTACTACAGGATAAAGACCTACTACGCTCAACTGGCCTCCCCGACGAGCAGTTGTTTGAATCGTGGAGTACGATATTCCGCATTTCTTTGCCAATACACACAGATTCATATCACGCGCTTGCATCAAATCCTGAACACGCTTGATCGTATCCACGAAAACTCCTCCCATCTTTTTAGTTCAAAACTTTTCCAACAACCTCGAATCTTTGCTCTGGAGATATAAGGATCGGCGAATATTTGGTGTTGAGAGAAATCAAAACCGGTTGGTTATGCACCACGCCATAGCTGTCGGTAAGGAATTCTGCTTGGGTTTTATCCGGGGTATGTTCATCGTATTTTTTCAGATATCCGCAGTCATCATATACGAATATCCCGATATCCCCGCATTCAAGTTCTTCGCAGCGCTTTACCCATACGATTTGTCCGCTATGATAACGTGGCTCCATACTATCACCGCTAACGTATATCCCGAACTCGGCACCAGCCGGAACGCTACTGGCAGGCACTTGTATCTGCTGGAACATTTCACCCTCAAGAAAAGCTCCTAGACCTGCCGATACTGGCAACTCTGATACAGGCATCATTATGTAGTCGATTTCCGCAGGCTCTTCTGTGTCTGGCTGGTAGCGCCGAGATGCAATCAAGTCCATTTCGTACTCAGCGACTTTTTTTGCCCGATGGCATTTAGAAGGGCGGGTTTCTGAAAGGTCTTTGTAAAGTAGGAAGGTCCTTCCTTGATGTTCAATGCGTGGCAGATTGCAACCAGTTGGTAGATGCTGGGAGTGGTGTATCCTTTTTCCCATTTACTGATTCCCTTGTCACTGACATCGACGCCATAGTGGCGGAGAAGTTCGGAGAAAGTTATGCACGCCTGGCAGACCTGCCGGTCACCAAATGCCGCGATGCGGCAGCGCTGGCAGCACAGCCCTTTGACGCCGTCGTGGATGCTTTGTATGGCACCGGGTTTCACGACAGCCTTCGCCCGGCCGGGCTGGTTCCCTGCTACGCTGATGAATCGTCAGCGGGAAAGCGGCGCATTCGTGCTGGCCGTCGATCTGCCCAGCGTCATCAACACCGATACGGGTGAGGCCGCCGAGGGAGCCGTCCGCGCAGACCTGACCGTGACGTTTGACAGCTGCAAGCCCCTGCACACAGCTCCAAGCTCCGCACCCTTCTGTGGTGAAATCGTCTGTGCCGACATCAGCATCCGGGACGAATGGCACCCGGCAGGTCTTGCACAGCTTTAAACGCGGAATTTTGCCCTTACAAAAAAGCACTTTCCCTTATATTTGCATTGCAAATAAGGGAAAGTGCTTTTGTCTTGCTCACTATGAGGTTACTATCGCAAAGGATACAGTCAACTCCCAATAGCGAAAAGATAATACGGCAGCCTTCACTTTTTCAGCACTACGCACTCATAGGGGCGCAGCGTGTCGGCGGTGTCGGGGTAGTTGCCCAGCAGTTTCTCGGCATCGGTCCAGCCTACGGGCAGGGGCTTGGCAATTTCCCGCTCCCGCAGGTTGCAGAGAACCAGCAGCTCCGTCTCGCCGTCGTACCGGCGATAGGCTAACAAATCCGCGTTGTCGGGGTACAAGAACTCGATTTTTCCCGCACTGATGACCGGCATTTTCTTGCGCAGGGCCACCAGCGTTTTGTAAAAGCTGCGGATGGAATCCGGGGCGTCCATTTGGGCAGCGGCGTTGATGGCCTTGTAGTTGTCGGCAATGCCGATCCACGGCGTACCGGTGGTAAACCCGGCGTTCTCGCTCGCGTCCCACTGCATCGGGGTGCGGCTGTCGTCGCGGCTGCGCTGGGCGATAATGTCCAGCGTCTCGGCCTCGGTCTTGCCCTGCTCTCGCAGGATCCTGTAGTAGTTGCGGCTCTCGACGTCGCGGTACTGCTCGATTTTCGTGAAGTGCGGGTTCGTCATGCCCAGCTCCTCACCCTGATAAATGTACGGTGTGCCGCGCATAAAATGGATCGCTGCCGCCAGCATCTCGGCACTTTCCTTCCAGTAGGTCGTGTCACTGCCAAAGCGGCTGACCGCACGGGGCTGGTCGTGGTTGCACCAGAACAGCGCATTCCAGCCGTCGTGGGCCTGCATCCCCTCCTGCCAGGTCTGGAACAGTTTCTTCATGGCGAGGTAATCAGGCTCCCTCAATTCCCACTTTTGCCCGTCCTTGTAGTCGACCTTCAGGTGGTGGAAATTGAAGCACATCGTCAGCTCGTGGTTGCCCTCAGCGGTGTAGCCGATGCAGTTTTCCAGCGTGGTGGAGGACATCTCCCCCACCGTGATCATGCCGTCGATGCCGCCCGCGGCGACCAGCTCTTTCAGATATTTGTGGACGTTTCGGCCATCGGTATAGAAGCGGCGGCCGTCGCCCTCGTAGTCGTCCTCATAAAATTCCGGCTTGGAAATGACGTTGATGACGTCGAAACGGAAACCCTTGATGCCCTTCGCCTTCCAGAAGCGCAGGATGTCGGCCATTTCCTCCCGCACGGCGGGGTTCTCCCAGTTCAGGTCGGCTTGCATAACGTCGTAAAGATGCAGATACCATTTGCCAAGGCACGGCACGTATTCCCACGCGGGGCCGCCGAATTTCGACACCCAGTTCGTCGGGTAGCAGTCGGGCGTGCCGTCCTTGAAGATGTAATAGTCCTGGTACTTTTTGTCGCCCGCCAGTGCTTTTTTGAACCACTCATGCTCGGTGGAGGTGTGGTTGAACACCATGTCCAGCATCAGGCCGATGCCGCGCCTGTCCGCCTCGCGGATAAGCTCCTCCAGATCCTCCATCGTGCCGTAGCGCGGGTCAACGGCACGGTAGTCGGCCACATCATAGCCGTTGTCGCGCTGGGGCGAGGGGAAGAACGGCGTCAGCCAGAGATAGTCAACGCCCAGGTCGGCGAGGTAGTCCAGTTTCGCGGTGACGCCCTTCAAATCGCCGAAGCCGTCACCGTTCGAATCCATGAAGGATTTCGGGTAAATTTGGTAGACAACTTTATCTTTAAAATCATTCATGGTACACACCTCACAAAATCAGGCAACGCCTTTTTTCTTGCCGACGATGACGGTCAGCACAAATGGGACGACGATGGCAATGGCCATGCACAGCGCAAAGCTGAGCATATAGGCGGGCTGGATTGACAAAATACCAGGGATGCCGCCGACACCGATGGCGTTGGCCGTGGTGGAAGTTGCCACACAGACGACCGCTGCGATGGCAGATCCAATCATGCCGCAGATAAACGGGAAGTGGAATTTCAGGTTGACGCCGAACATAGCGGGCTCGGTAACGCCGAGGTAGCAGGAGATGCAGGAGGGAACGTTGACTTCCTGTGCGGCAGCATTCTTGCGCTGCAGATAGATCATACCGAGGACGGCGGAGCCCTGCGCAATGTTGGACAGCGCGATCATCGGCCACAGCATCGTACCGCCGAAGTCGGCGATCAGCTGCATATCGATGGCGTTGGACATGTGATGCAGGCCGGTGATGACCAGCGGGGCATAAACAAAACCGAAGATTGCGCCAAAGACCACGCGGAAGGAGCCGGAAATGCCGGCGTAGACGATGTCAGAAATGAAGGTGCCGATCTTCCAGCCGATGGGGCCAAGGACAGTGTGGGCGATGATGACGGACAGCACCAGCGAGCAGAAGGGCACAACGATCATCGAGATGACCGGCGGGCAGATCTTGCGGAAGAATTTTTCTAGATAGACCAGCGTGAACGCGGCCAGCATGGCGGGAATGACCTGCGCCTGATAGCCGATCATGTTGATGGTGAAGAAGCCAAAATCCCATTTCGGGATGTCCGCCGCTGCCGTGGACGCGACGGCGTAAGCGTTGAGCAGCTGGCCGGAGACGAGCGTCAGGCCGAGGACGATGCCCAGGCTTTGGGTCGTGCCCATTTTCTTTGTGACCGACCAGCAGATGCAGACCGGCAGCATATGGAAGATGGCTTCGCCAATTAGCCACAGGAAGCTGTCAACGCCGGACCAGAACTGGCTGATGTCGCACAGCGTCTGGGTGCCGTTATTAAAAAAGTAGATGCTGTCAATGCAGTTGCGGAAGCCGAGAATCAAACCGCCGGTGATGATGGCGGGAATCAATGGGGCAAAAATCTCCGCAAGCACACTCATGACCTTCTGCAATGCGTTCTGGTTCTGCTTGGCCGCGCTCTTGACGGCATCCTTGGAAACACCGTCAATGCCGGAGACGGCAATGAAGTCGTTGTAGAAATCGCTGACCGTATTGCCGATGATGACCTGGAACTGGCCCGCCTGGGTGAAAGTGCCCTTGGCAGATTTCAGTGCCTCGATCTTGGCAACGTCCGCCTTGGCGGGATCGTTGAGGACAAATCGCATACGCGATACGCAGTGGGATACTGCTGCAATGTTCTCCTTGCCGCCAACGTACTCAAGCAGCCGCCGCGCGTCCTGTTCGTATTTACCCATAATGTTTTCCTCCTTTTGCCCGGTAGAGCGGGCATCTTTGAACTTGTTCATACGGGTATTTTCGAACTTGTTCATACAAGTTCTCCTTACAGCCACAGAATACCAGACTTGTTCATACAAGTCAATATGCTTTTGCAAAAAAGCATTGCAGAATGCCTATTTTCGGCACTGCTCACAAGTTGCCCACTTGAAATTTAGCCGAAAAGACGGTATACTAAAGTAAATGTTTGAACAAGTTGCGAGGTGCACACCATGCCAAAGGCAAAATATGAGGGCATTTATCACAGCATCAAAAAACGCATCGAGGCGCAGGATTACCCCTATCAATCGCTGCTGCCCAGCGAGAATACCTTAATAGAGGAATACGCCTGCTCCCGCAACACAGTTCGACGCGCATTGGCGGAGCTGGTAGCCGACGGCTATGTGCAGTCCATGCAGGGACGGGGCGTTCGGGTCATCTACCAGCCGGTGGGCAAAACGACGTTTACCATCGGCGGCATCGAGACGTTTCAAGAAACCGCCCGCCGCAACCGCCTTCGCGCCGTGACGAAGGTCACGAAGTTTGAGACCATCATCGCAACGGAACAGTTTGCTGCGGAAAGCGGATTTTCTGAGGGCGATGAATTGTGGGCGGTACAGCGTGTGCGTTATCTGGACGGAAAAGCACTGATTCTGGACATCAACTACTTTTTAAAGGAATTTGTACCCGGACTGACAGAGGAAATCGCATCCCATTCCATCTATGATTTTATTGAAAACGTGCTTGGAATGCAGATCATCACCAGCAAACGGCGCATCACGGTGGAACACGCAACTGCCCGTGATGAAAAGCTGCTGGATATGGACGGCTATGATTGCGTGGCAGTGGTGGTAAACCAGACTTTCAACTCGGACGGGATGCTGTTCGAGTACACCCAGTCCCGGCATCAGCCGGACTATTTCTGCTTTCAGGACATTGCCACGCGGAAAAAGTGAGCGGCAGACACCCGGCGCAGGGGTATCCACCTGGGATTTTGCGCTGGGCCGGGGCTCCGACAAAATGGGTTTTAGGGTGTCCCTGAATCAGAATCTGTTTTATCCACAGTCATCATATATCTTCTTTTGGGCCGAGATCCTTCTAGGGATCAGTTTCAAAATGAACTGCAAGCCGCTATAGATCATCTTGAAAAAATCAAAGGTCTTTTATAATCACTTCAACAAGAAACGCTCCTGCCGGTTTTGCACCGGCAAGAGCGTTTCTTGTGTTATTCAAAAATATCGGCAAGGGTAAGCAGCTGTACTTCTCCGCGTTCCTGTGCCTGAAGTAGTCCGTCCGTAAATACACATTTCCAATCATACTGTTACATAGGCCAGAGTTTTCTCTCAGAAAGCTCTGTCTTTTTCTATTGAAAACATTTGTCCATCACACCAGTTACGGCTGTATGGACTGGTTCACGAATGCTAAATGTTCCGCACGCATTGTTTCCACTACTTTTATTTTGAATTCCCCACTATATTTTTTGTGGTATTCCCTTTGGCATACAAAAACACCCCATTTGTTAGACAGTATACTATACTGTCTAACAAATGGGGTGCAGTTCACGGGGGCGCTCCCTTTTATTCCCTTATTTGTTTGTCCGCTCAGGCATCCGAGCGGGAGAAGGCATTCTTCATATTGCAGCTCAGTTCAAAGAGTACCTTGTTCAGCGTATCGGCGGCGCGGGCCTTCAGCTCTCTGGCGATGGCCTCGTTGGCCTCCGTGCGCAGGGCGGCACGGCGGGCCGGGTCGGCCTCCTGGGCCTGTTTTTCGTCGTAGGCGTTCAACAGAGCGCGTGTGGCGGAGAGGACGCCTTCCTCGTAGCGCTCGACATGGAAGATGGACTTGCCGTAAGCGGCATCGGCCATGGCAGCGATCATCCGGCTGACCCAGTAAAAGCTCTCGGTGGAGACTTCGCCGGTGGTGCAGGCGAGGTAGGCCGGGGTGGTGTCCACATTGGCATAGAACGGCACCATCGTGTTGAAGGCGTTGGACGCATAGGCGATCCACTCCACCGTGCGGAACTCCTCCGGCAGATCCGGGCGCATCTGGGTCAGCGCCATGAAGCTGTTGCGGTTGATGCCGATCGTACGGTAGGCACCCTTGCTCTTCGGGTCGCCATAGGCGGCATACGGGTCATACGGGGTGCCCTGATAGTGCGAAGACAGCAGGTATTTCACGTCTTCCGGTGTGATCTTCCGCTCTGGGACCATGCACCAGGGCAGGTCGTCCGAATGCGGGGTATAGTCTGCATCGGGGCCTTCCCAGACCCAGGTGTTGGGGTTCAGATGCCGCAGCATGAACCAGGCGCGCGGTGTGTTATACACATGATCGGCGTCGTCGTGGCTGCCGAAGGCATCGCGCGGGTTGAAGCTGCCGTCCAGCGAGAGGTCGAGGTGGTGCTTGTCCACAAAGGCCTTCAGGTCGTCCGAGCACATGTAGTTTTCCTGTGCGCCGCAGGCGTCGGCAAAGTCGAAGCTGTCGATGCCGAGCTGGTTGGGCATCACGACATAGCTGTCGTCCGGCACACGGCGGGCCATCCAGTGGTGGCCGCCGATGGTCTCCAGCCACCAGATCTCGTTCACATCCTGAAACGCGATGCCGTTCATCTCATAGGTGCCGTACGTCCGGAGCAGCTCGCCCAGGCGCACCACGCCCTCGCGGGCCGTGCGGATATAGGGCAGCACGAGGCAGACGATGTCCTCCTCGCCAATGCCGCCAGGCACTTCCGGCCGTTCCCCTTTGGCGGGCTGATACACCACCAACGGGTCTGCGCCCAGAACGCGCGGGTTGGACGTGATGGTCTCGGTGGCCGTCATGCCCACATGGGCCGCATTGACACCCGCTGCCGCCCAGATGCCCTCGCCTTCCACCGCGTTGGGCATGGCCGTCATCCGCAGCGCATGGCCGGGCAGCGGCACCTCCACATGGGAGATCACCGACCGATAGACGGCCGGGTGTTCCTCCGGCTGCACGACCACGAACTTTTTGGCCGTGAAATGCCCCGAACCAGAATCGTCGTTGCGGGCGACCATGGTGGAGCCATCGTATGATGCGTTTTTGCCGACTAAGATTGTAGTACAAGCCATTGTTCTGTCCTCCGAAATTGTTTCCTTATCTTTTCGGTTTGCCGAGGCTATTGTAAGCCTTTTTTGGGGAAAAGGCAAGATTTTTTGAACAGGGAGCGACAGCCTTTTTCCATGTAAAGCAACAGGCGGCATGACCCGTTGTATGGGCCACGTCGCCTTTTGCTTCAGGGCTCGTTTGCCTGCAGCACACAGGCACAATACCCCGGTTCGGGCTGATAGCAGTGGATGGTCAGGTATTTGTCCACCTCCGGGCTGTAATCGTGGAGGGTATGCTTCGTACCGTTCAGCGCCACATCTGCATAGGACACCAGCCACTTTTTGTCCCCATTGGGGAACACCTTGTAAAACGAGCGGTCCAGCATTTCCTCCACCGGCATACCCTCGATATTGGCCATTTCCGCATTGCAATAGCGGAAGATGAAATCCACGCCGCGTCCGTCCTCATTGAAGACCAGCTCGATGACACAGAACGCCAGCGGCATATCGTCCAGCAGGCTGCATTTTTCCAGCAGGCTCATGCTCATGGGGCGAGGCTTCGTGTCGGACCGCCCGATCTCCATGCGCAGGCGGCGGTGGCTGCTCAGGCCGCGCTTGCGTCCCTGAAACGTGCGGCCGTCCGACATGGTATAAACGCCATCGTTGCCGATGTTTACGATCTGGCTGCGGTTCACTGCGATTCCCTTGCTGATGTTCAGGAACTGATCTTCCGGCAGAACAGACAGGACGCCGTGCATCGGCGCATACAGCGCGGCTTCCACGCCGTCCATGCGGTGAACGACCGTTTTCCGGTCGTTGCGGTAAAGATATAAAATGTTTTCCGGGCAGAGATCGTGTTTTTGCATCCATTTATTCAGGTCGCTCATTGCAGTGCTCCTTCGTCAGTTGATGACTTTAGTATAACATACTGCCGTGCGGCCGACAAGGAGGATTCTAAAAAAGCGCAATTCAATGGAGCTTTCAACAATAATCCGAGGTATTTTTTGTTAAAACTTACGTTTTTGCGTGTCTCGCATAGAAACTATTGACTTTCCAGCATTCTTTTCGTATGATGAACACAGAACACCGAATGGTTTTCCCCATAAAGCGCATACGCATAAAGCAAAAAGCATAACAGGAGGTTTCATGTTATGAAAATGACCCGCCGGGAATTTCTGAACATTTCCACTGCGGCTGCGGTGGTCTGCGCAGCTACACTTTTGCCCGTAGAGAAAGCCGCCGCAGCACAGCAGACGATGGCGGCGCAGGAACTTCTGGAACAGGCGTATCTGTACGCCTTTCCACTGGTTCTGATGGATGCGACCCGAAAGGTTTCAACCAACACAGAAACACCGAACGATACCCGTGCGCCGATCAACCAGTTCATCCATGCGAAAAAGCTGGCAGACGCCGCATCTCGCGCAGTCGTCACGCCGAATGTGGATACCATCTATACGCAGGCATTTCTCGATGTCAGCGCAGAACCGATGCTTTACGGTGTACCGCAGACGAACCGATTTTTCAATGTACAGGTGCTGGATGCGTGGACAAATACCGTTGCAGTGCTGGAAGCACCGGGCCTTTACGCGATCACCCGCTCGGACTGGCAGGGCAAACTGCCGGAAGGGGTGCAGCGGATCAATGTGCCGACCAATATGGTCTGGACCATTGCCCGCATCGTGCTCTCCGGGCAGGAAGATCTGCCCAACGTCCGGGCCATTCAGGATAGGATGCAGTTGATGCCGCTTTCCGCCTATCAGGCGGGTGGATGGACCGCCCCCGCAGGCAGCTATGACCCTGCCAATGACTTTGTGCCGGTAAAGCACGTTCTTGCTATGGACGCAAAGGAATTCTTTGATACCGCTAACCAGCTGATGGAAACCAACCCGCCCGCTGCGGCAGATGCGCCGGTACTCCGGGAGCTTGCAGCACTGCATGTCGGCCCCGGTGAGAAGTTCGATGACAAGGCGCTGGGTCTGTTCAGCGGGCTGCGCTGGAAGCTGATGCTGCTCCAGCTGAAGAAAAAGCTGCTGAGCGAATCGAAGGGCTATACGCGCCAGATGGGTCAGTGGACCTATTTCGGCGACCCCATCGGCAACTTTGGCACAGCATATACCTACCGTGCCATGGTTGCGCTGCGGGGTCTGGGTGCCAACACCACCGATGTTGCCGTCTACCCTAAAACAGATGTGGACAGCACCGGCACAGTCCTGACCGGCAAAAAGACCTATACGCTGCATATCGAGGCAGATCCTCCCACACTGGAAAAGGGTTTCTGGTCGGTGACCGCCTACGGGGAGAACGATTTCCTCATTGAAAACCCCATTGACCGCTACTGCGTCAACGACCGCTCCTGTCTGCACCGTAATCCGGACGGCTCGATCGATATCACCCTTTCCAAAGAGGCACCGGCGGACACGACCAACTGGCTGCCGGTAGGAGAGGGAGATTTCCACCTCTTCCTTCGTATCTATAAACCGGATGCCGCCGCACTGACAGACTGGCAGCCGCCGGTCGTCCGCACAAACTGATCCGTAATAAGGAGAATCCTGCTATGAAAATGACCCGTCGGAATTTTATTTCAGCTTCGGCTGCTACAATGCTGGCGTGCGGAGTATCCCTGACTGCGCATGCAGCAGGCAGCACCGACGAAAACAGTCTGAACTTTATCACAGACATTTTCAAGGACTCCACCCAACCGGGCGAGATCGAAGAGGCAACGACTATCACGGCAGAAAAGAACGCCGAATGGTATGAAACGCTGGATTTTTCCGACCGGCGGGAGTTTGCCAACGCAGAGCGCGGCTGGCTGGACAACGCAGAAGGCAGGATCATCGATGGTGATGATAACAGATCTGCATGGGATCTGCAGAGCTACGGCGATTTGAACCGGGACGCGCCGGACACCGTCAATCCGAGCCTGTGGCGGAACACGCAGCTGAACGCCAAAGCCGGTCTGTTTGAAGTGTGCGACGGCATCTATCAGGTGCGCGGCTTCGATATGGCCAACACGACCTTTATCCGCACCGACCATGGCTGGATCGTGTTTGACGTGCTGATGTGCAGGGAAAACATGAAAGCCGCCAAGGAACTGATGGAAAACCGCTTCGGCCCGCTGGAGATCAAGGCCGTACTGTACAGCCACTCTCATGTGGATCACTTCGGCGGAGTGGAGGGTATCATCGACCGCGCACAGGCAGCAGATGCGAGCCTTTCGCTCCAAGACCAGCTGGCTTCCGGCAAGGTCCCTGTGCTTGCGCCGGCGGGCTTTCTGAAGCACGCCATCAGCGAGAATGTCTACGCGGGCATCGCCATGGCGCGGCGCGCACAGTTCCAATACGGCACGGTGCTTGACAAGGGCGAAAAGGGTGCGCTGAGCGTGGGCATCGGCATGGGCCAGTCCACCGGTACGGTGTCCCTCATCGCTCCTACCTACGAGATCGGGGAAGATCTCCCGAAACTGACCATCGACGGGCTGGAGATCGAGTTCCAGCTGACCCCCGGCACCGAAGCCCCCGCCGAGATGAACGCCTATTTCCCGAAATACCGCGCCCTCTGGATGGCGGAAAACTGCACCGGTACGCTGCATAATCTGTATACCCTGCGCGGCGCAGAGGTGCGCGATGCCAACGAGTGGGCAAAGTATATCATCGAGGCCGACCAGCGCTTCTGCGATAAGACCGATGTGGTGTTCCAGAGCCACAACTGGCCGCATTGGGGCGAGGAGATCCATGAGTATCTGCTGAACACAGCCGCCATCTATAAGTTCATCCACGACCAGACCCTGCATTACATGAACCAGGGGTATACCTCGAATGAGATCTCGGCGATGCTGACCCTGCCCAAAAAACTGGAAAAGGTCTGGTACACCCGGCCGTATTACGGCACACTGGCGCACAATTCCAAGGCCGTTTACCAGAAGTATCTGGGCTGGTACGATGCCAACCCGGTCAACCTGAACCCGCTCCCGCCCAGCGATACCGCCAGGAAGCTGGTGGAATATCTGGGCAGCACAGAGCTGGTGCTCTGCAAAGCGAAAAAAGACTACGAAAAGGGCGAGTATCAATGGGTAGCGCAGATCACCAAAGAACTGGTCTACGCCGACCCGTCCAATCAGAAAGCACGCAATCTGTGTGCAGATGCACTGGAACAGCTTGGCTATCAGGCAGAGTCCGGCGCGTGGCGCAATGCCTATCTGATGGGTGCCGCCGAGCTGCGCAAAGGCAACCTGTCCAAACTGGCACGCTCAGCCAATGGACTGACCGCGACAATGGGCGAGATGACCATCGCCATGCTGCTGGATTACATCGCTATCATGACCGATGCCAATGCCGCCCAGAACGATGATCTGACTCTGAATCTGACGGTGACAGATGTGAATGAACAGTTCTATGTAACCCGTAAGAATGGCATCCTGCTGTCTTACCCCGGCGAGAACCATCCGGATGCGCAGGCTTCCGTCACCTGCAAGCGTCTGCAGCTCTTTGCCTTGATGACAGGTCAGCAGGCCGGTCAGGTACAGATCAGCGGCGATGCCACCGTTCTGAAGCGCCTGCTGGCGTACGCCTCCAAGTTCGAGAAGACTTTCAATGTGATCGAACCGTAAAAACTGACTGCAAACAAAAAAGCGACAGGAGCCGTTCTCTGCGGGTCTTTCCCAAATTTTGTGTACAGTCAAGATAGCTATAAAACAAGAGCAATTTTATAGCAATTTTCAATAATACAGCACAGTACTTTAACTTTTGAGCAAAAAGAGGTATAACAGAGGCAAAGAAGGTGAGAACTATGCTGCACAATGAAGCTCGAAAATTGATTCTGGAAGCATACGACAAAGGCGTTAGCGTAAAAGAACTGGCAAAGTGCTTTTCTGTAAACACCTGTTCGATATATCGTTTGCTGAAGCGTCGGAACGAAACAGGCAGCTACGAAACTCAAACGAATCTCCGTGGAAAAAAGCCCAAATTGTCCGATGCAGATCATCAACACATTCTTTCGCTTCTGGAGAAATAGCCGGATATCACTTGTCTGGAGATCATTGAAACGTTGAATTTGTCTGTCAGCATCGATACAGTCTGGCGTTTTCTTCAGAAAGCAGGATACGGCACTCTTACCGTGGTCTGTCGTGCTTTTTTGTGATAAGGTCTAGGACGTTTTTCAATGGAAGCAAGGGATTCGTTCTGTTTTCCGAAAAATACAAAAAATCCGAACCCCTCTCCTATCGGAAAAAAGTTCGGATTTTGTTGATGTGGTGCACCTCCTGGGACTCGAACCTTGGGCCCACTGATTAAGAGAAACCAACGTGCAACAATCGTCAATTTTCGAAATCGCGTTAATCCGTTGTTTTTATCGATTTATCGTGAATTTATGTTTTGCATCTGCTGCATCCTTTGCACCTGTTATTCCCTCTTGCATCCGTTATCCAGCCGTTCCGGTGTGCAAAAATGTGCAGAGCCAAAATCAGCCCCTTAAACAGGCATTGAGTTTTTATGCAAAGCCGGGAAACCGGTCAGGTTCGAGCCCAAAACGGCAGCTACGATATTATCTGTTTAGACCGAGCATCAAATGTACATCAACAACTACGATTCATGGCAGGGATTTGGACAATCGAATAGACACTACCTTATATAGAAAGAGGTTTCCTTATGAACAAACTGCTTTCCTGCCACTATAACATGGACACCAACCGGGTGGAAGCCCGATTTGAAGATGGCACCACCCTTGCCATCGACTGTATCGCCGTTGAGGACGAATACGGCAATACCCCGGCACAGCGAGCTGAACTTGACTGGCTGCTGTACAATAAGCCCTTGGAGTATGCTCAGCTTGTGCTGAGAGGGGAGATTGAGCACTACCTGTCACTTGGCTGTGACCATGGAAGAATGGAAGATTGATTGACAAGGTTCCATAACAGTTAACACAGCTTGCATTTGCCCTGCAATTTTTCAGAATGGAACGCCCCAAGGGCATCCGGTCTATACCCGGCAGATTTTTCATAAAAAATCTGCCGGGTATTTTTGTTTGTCATAAAGGAAGTCTTGCTTTTTATTGTAAAATTGGATACAATATAAAAAAGACATTTGCACGGAGGACTCTATGGAATATATCGGCATCCAGAAGAAAAACGGCGGTGTAGTGGAAGCCCTGCAGCAGGCCATTTTATCTGGGCAGATCCCGGCGGGCACTGAAATGACCCAGAATGAACTGGCAGAGAGTCTCGGTGTCTCCCGGATGCCGGTGCGGGAGGCCTTGATGATCCTTGAATATCAGGGCCTTATCATCCGCCTGCCCAACAATCGGATAAAAACGGCAGATTTGACCGAAGAGACACTGCGCCAAATTTTGGCATTGGGGGCTCAGTTGGAACGGCAGGCTATGCGTACGCTGCCGCAGGATGCGATGTTGGCAGGCGGCGAGATGCTGCAGCACCGTACCCTGCAGACCGTCCTGCCCTATCCGCTGCATCGCAAGCTGCTGGAGAGCATTCAGGAGACCTACATTGCCTTTGCCGTGAGCGCACGTCCTGCGCCGGTGAACGACCGGCTGTCCCGCCTGCTGATGCTGGACCGTCAGGGTTCCCCTGATGTGCTGGATGCATGGAACGCCTATGAAGAAGAACTGCTGCATCTGATTTTAACGATAAGGAGTCAATATGCTGGGACTGAAACCCATTAAGCTGCTGCCTGCCCGCGAGCGGGTAGCTTCCGCTTTGCGGAAAGCCATTATCTCAAAAAGCATCCCGGAGGGCGCAGAACTCACGCTGGAAAACACCGCACAGGAACTGGGCGTGTCGGTCACGCCGGTGCGGGAGGCCTTTCAGATCCTGGCCCGTGACGGTCTGCTGGAAGTCAAGCAAAACAAGTGCGCCATTGTGTTGGGTGTAACGGAAAAAACGATTCGGGAGCACTACCAGCTGCGCGCTGCCTTGGAAGGGACAGCATGTATGCTCTGCTGCCAGAACAATGCTGACCTGTCCAAGATCAAAAACTGCGTGGATACTGCTGAGGAGGCTCTTTCTCATCAGCAGGCCGGAAATTATACGGACTACAACCAGTCCTTCCATTTTGAGATCTGGGAAGCTTCCGGCAATGAAAAAATGCGCAATCTTCTCTCGGAGCTGTGGAACGGTCTGTCCATTGGCGTGGAGATGAGCGAGTTGGACTATGCCCTCAACTCCCAGAGCGAGCATAAAAAGATCTATGCAGCGCTGGAAGCACGGGATGCGCTGGCCGCACGGGCTGAAATGGAAAAGCACATCCTGCGCAGCATGGACGATGCGCTGACCTATTATTTATAAGATCAAGGAGGACAAGACAGTGTATACCTGTGCGAACTGTACGGTTCTGGCCTGCGCCAACAACGCGCCGGAAAAGATGCCCAAAAACTGCCCTATGCGGAATGCTTCGGTGATGGAGGCCGCCCGCGCCGGCTATGATTTGCCTGAGAATCACGATTTCTACATCAATTGTTCGGCCATTGAGGGACTTGGCTACTGTCAATGGCCCCGCCTGAAGGAGACGGTGGAGTTCTGCAAGCGGATGGGCTACCACAAGCTGGGTCTTGCATTCTGCAAAGGTCTGCGGAAGGAAGCCCGCATCGTGGCCGACCTGCTCCGTGCGCAGGGGTTTGAGGTGGTGTCGGTCATCTGCAAGACCGGCGGCATCTCCAAAGAAGAAGTGGGCATCCCGGAAGAGGTCAAGATCCACCCCGGCGAATTTGAGGCCATGTGCAACCCCATCGCACAGGCAAAGCTTCTGAACGAACAGCACACCGATTTCAACATTGAGGTCGGACTTTGTGTGGGACACGACTCGATGTTTTATAAGTACTCGGACGCCATGGTCACAACGCTAGTGGCCAAAGATCGCGTTCTGGCGCATAATCCCTGCGGTGCCATTTACTGTGCCGAGGGGTATTTCAAAAAGCGGCTGGAATAAAAGAAGGAAAAAACGTGCGATCTCCATCTGCTTTGGAGATCGCACGTTTTTTGCAGAAGGCGGCGAAGGGAGATTTTCTTGTATCCTACTGTTTGTCTGGCGTGCACAAAAATTGGTACATAATCCGTGCAATGCGACAAAACTCGAAAAAAGGGATTGACAATTCTTTGTTTTGGGTGTATTCTCGTGTCGTCAAGTGGATACATTATCACAGATTAGATATAAAAATTAAAAAAGACGCTGCCGAGATTCCCGGAATTCTAAGGTTCCGGGCAAATCCTTCCAGAACAAAGAAGGGCTGTGAGGGCACAGCACGGCGGCAAAGACTCTGCACAACGAGGTGCAGCTGGGCGTTCCGAAAGTCAGGGCTGTTATGCTCTGATGAAATGGATACATTATATTTCATTAAAGGAGGATTCCCCAGTATGTCAGCAGCAACTATCACCCTACTCTTTCTTCTCTTCGCGGTCGTCATGTTCGTGTTTGAGAAGATCCCCCTCGGCGTAACGTCCATGATCGTCTGTATCGGTCTGGTCGTCACCGGCGTTCTGGACATCAAGACTGCTTTTGCGGGCTTCATCGACAGCAACGTCATCCTGTTCGTCGCCATGTTCATCGTCGGCGGTGCCCTGTTTGAAACAGGTATGGCCAACAAGATCGGCGGCATTGTTACCCACTTTGCCAGATCCGAGCGCAGCCTCATCGTGGCTATCATGGTCATCGTTGGCCTGATGAGCGGTGTGCTCTCCAACACCGGCACCGCCGCCGTCCTGATCCCCGTGGTCATCGGCATTGCGGCAAAGTCCGGCTATGCCCGCTCCAAGCTGCTGATGCCGCTGGTATTTGCAGCGGCCATGGGCGGCAACCTTTCCCTCATCGGTGCACCGGGCAACCTCATCGCCCAGAGTGCTCTGGGTGAGATCGGGATGTCCTTCGGCTTCTTCGAGTACGCTATCGTGGGCCTGCCCATCCTCGCCGTCGGCATCCTCTTCTACGCCACCCTTGGCATGAAGCTGCTGCCCAACCACCCCGTCTCCGATGATGACTCCTTCGGCGGCGAGCAGGACTTCAGCAATGTTCCCAAGTGGAAACAGGTGCTCTCCCTTGTCATCCTCGTGCTCACCCTGTTGGGCATGATTTTTGAAAAGCAGATCGGCATCAAACTCTGCATCACCGGCTGTATCGGTGCGCTGGCTCTGATCCTCACCGGTGTCATCTCCGAGAAAGACGCCCTGAAGTCCATCGACCTCAAGACCATCTTCCTCTTCGGTGGTACGCTGTCTCTGGCCTCTGCACTGGATAAGACCGGGGCAGGCGCAGAGATTGCGAACATCGTCATTGGTGCTCTGGGCGAGAATCCCTCTCCCTACGTCCTGACTCTGGTGGTCTTCCTGCTCTGCTGCGTCATGACCAACTTCATGTCCAACACCGCAACCACCGCCCTGATGGTTCCCATCTGCCTGAGCATCGCACAGGGCATGGGTGCCGACCCCCGTGCCGTCCTGATGGCTTGTGTCATCGGCGGCTCCTGCGCTTACGCAACGCCCATCGGTATGCCCGCCAACACCATGGTGGTTTCCGCCGGCGGGTACACCTTCAAGGATTATGCCAAGGCTGGCCTGCCCCTCATCCTCATCGCAACGGTTGTCAGCATGGTGATTCTTCCCATCGCATTCCCGTTCTTCCCGCAGTAAAGCGGACAGGAACGTTGAATATGAGTGAACCAACGCGCAAAATGTACCAAATCTAAGGAGGCATTGGAATGAACAAACAGGAACAGGTGCAGCAGATGACGACCTATATGGCCAACTTTGTGAGCCATATCGCCAAGGTGCTGCCGGACGACATCATTGCCAAGCTCGATGAGCTGGGCGCACAGGAGGATGCTCCTCTGTCCAAGGTCATCTACGAGACCATGAAGCGGAACCAGAAGCTGGCCAAGGAGCTGAACCGCCCCAGCTGCCAGGATACTGGTGTGCTGCAGTTCTGGGTAAAGTGCGGCGTGGACTTCCCCCTCATCGGTGAGGTGGAGGGTCTGCTGAAGGAGGCTGTGGTCAAGTCCACCTTCGAAGCGCCCCTGCGCCACAACAGTGTTGAGACCTTCGATGAGTTCAACACCGGCCGCAATGTCGGCAAGGGCACTCCCACCGTGTGGTGGGATATCATCCCGAACAGCGACAAGTGCGAGATCTACGCCTACATGGCAGGCGGCGGCTGCACCCTGCCGGGCAAGGCTATGGTTCTGATGCCCGGTGCAGGCTACGAAGGCGTGACCAAGTTCGTCATGGATGTCATGACCAGCTACGGCATCAACGCCTGCCCTCCGCTGCTGGTGGGCGTGGGCGTTGCCACCTCTGTTGAGACCGCTGCTCTGCTGTCCAAGAAGGCTCTGATGCGTCCTCTGGGCAGCCACAACGAGAACGAGCGCGCAGCCTATATGGAGAAGCTGCTGGAAGACGGCATCAACTCCATCGGCCTTGGCCCTCAGGGCATGGGCGGCAAGTACTCCGTCATGGGCGTGCACATTGAGAACACTGCCCGCCATCCTTCTGCCATCGGCGTTGCCGTCAACGTGGGCTGCTGGAGCCATCGCCGCGGCCACATCACGTTTGATAAAGATCTGAACTACACCATTGATACTCATTCGGGGGTGACTTTGTAATGCTGACCATCAAAGACGGAAAGAAAATTCTTACCACTCCGGTCTCCGCAGAAGACCTGAAGGACATCCATATCGGTGATGTCGTTTACCTGAACGGCGACCTGACCACCTGCCGCGATGTGGCGCACCGCCGCCTCGTGGAAGAGGGCCGCCCGCTGCCTGTGGACGTGAAGGACGCAGCCATCTTCCACGCCGGCCCCATCATCCGCCCGCTGGAGAACGACAAGTTCGAGATGGTGTCTGTGGGCCCCACCACCTCCATGCGCATGGAGAAGTTCGAGTATGAGTTCGTGCAGAAGTCCGGTGTCCGCGTCATCGTGGGCAAGGGCGGCATGGGCCCCAACACCGAGCGCGCCTGCAAGGAGTTCGGTGCCATCCACTGTGTCTTCCCTGCCGGTAACGCCGTTGTGGCTGCCACCGAGGTGGAGGAGATCGTCGAGGCCCAGTGGCGTGACCTCGGTATGCCGGAAACTCTGTGGCACTGCCACGTCAACGAGTTCGGCCCCCTGATCGTCTCCATTGACGCCGAAGGCCGCAACCTGTTCGAAGAGAACAAGGTCATCTTCAATGAGCGCAAGGAAAAGGCCATCGAAGAGATCTGCAAGCACGTCGGCTTTATTAAGTAATCCGGATATCCTCTCAGCGGGGGACAGACTTCACTCATTATTTCCTTTCATACGATTCTCCTAAATCGTTTTTCTTAGCCTAAGTTTCTTGCTCAGCTTAATTTGCCACGTATTTGTTCTCCGCAATTTGCCCCGGAACCCTTTTCCGCGTAAAGGGTTCCGGGGCGTTATTTGTTCCTGGAAGGAAATGCAGACAAAGACGATCTTGCCCGTTCTTTTTGTTCTACACACCTTATATAAAGTTCCTTTGGAAAATTGTGTTTTTCGACAAAAGTATAACAAATCCCTTGACAAGCGTGGTCTTTCGGTGTATTCTTTTCTTGCTTATTGGATACATTATCAAATATAAACATTCAAGTGTCACTGCTTTGCATCTGCAAGGTGGAAGTAATCCACAGGAGGACAACCCAAATGAGCCCATTGGAGATCACACTGGTCATCCTGCTTGTAACGATCATCGCCTTTGTATCCGGTAAAGTCCCGTTCTCGGTCATTTCTACCGGCATCATTCTGGCGCTGATCCTCACCGGCATCAAGACCCCTGCCGAGGCCTTTGGCGGCTTCATCAACACGAACGTGGTCATGTTCGTAGCCATGTTCGTCATCGGTGCAGGGCTGACCAAAACGCCCCTGATTGACAAAGCCCAGAGTCTGGTCATCCGCTACAAGGACAATATGCGGATGCTGATCTTTCTTTCCTGCGTGGCAGGTGCGTTTCTGGGCGCCATCACCAGTGCCACCGCAACTGCCGCTATCATGATCCCGCTGCTGGTAGGCATTGCGAACGACATCGGCGTGAGCCGCAGCAAGCTGCTGTATCCTTCTATGGCCTGTGCCAACATTGCCACCCAGATGACCTTTCTCGGTCAGGGTGCTTCCAACATGGCATGGAACGATGTCATGATGCAGGCCGGCGCACCGACACCGCTGCACATCTGGGATTTCACCATTGCGCGCATCCCGATGCTGACCATTGCCATCCTGTACATGACCTTTGTTGGCTATAAGTTGATGCCGGATATTCCCAACGAGCAGTTTTCAGATGCAGCACATACGGCTTCTGAGAGCGAAAAACTCAGCCCCTTCAAGCGCAAACTGGCTGTCCTGATCGTTCTGGTCTCCATTGCAATGATGCTGCTGGAAAATGTCATTGGTGTCAAGATGTATCTCACTTCCTGCATCGGCGCTGCCGCTCTGGTGCTGACGGGTGTGCTGACCGAGAAGGAAGCCCTCAACTCCATCCACCAGCCGACCATTTTCCTGTTTGCCGGTGTGCTGGCTCTGTCGGACGCCATCCAGACCACCGGTGCAGGCGATGTGGTGGCAGACTGGATGATCCGCCTGCTGGGCGATACCACCAATCCGTACATCATTATGCTGGTGTTCTTCCTTGTTCCTTTCATTCTGACACAGGTCATGTCCAATCTGGCTACCCTGACCATCTTCATCCCACTGGTCACTTCCGCCTGTATCCGCATGGGCGTAGACCCCCGCGCCGCCGTGGTCGGCGTGATCACAGCCAGCTGTGTGTCCATCATGACCCCCATGGCAGCTCCCTGCCAGATCATGATCATCGAGCCGGGCGGATACACCTTGAAGGATTATCTCAAGTGTGGTACCCCGCTGGCGCTCATCCTCATTGTCGTGTCCGTATTTTTCCTGCCGACACTTTATCCTTTTGCCTGATTCTATTTTCCCACCGCAGTAGTATCCACAAACTGCATATCGTAAATATGTCGTTCTGTTCGGCGCTATTTTTGAAAACCGCAATAAAAGCAGCAGAAATTTTTGAGCATCTCATAATTCTGTCAAGAGGGCTGGCACCGTCCGGCCCTCTCTCTTTTTGCCAAAGTTTCCCTTGTGTTTTCTTGCAAGCTGCCGAAATCAGCGTGTTCTCAAAAGTTCGCGTTTGTGGAGCGAAGCGGAACAATGAAAGCCCCAGTGGGGCTTTTAAGCGTTCGAACGGTCTTGCGTAGCAAGATGGAGGGGCCTCGCCCCAACAAGTTCACGTTGACACGGCTCGATTTTTGTGGTAGCCTATCCCAACAATTTAATATAACATATTTACTTAGAGTTCCAGCTCGGCTCCCGAAGGAGCCGGAGCAAGTTTTTAACTTTCTTATCGCTACATAGCAAACCCGAACCAAGGCTATCCCAGAAGGGATGGGCAGGTTCAGGTTGTTGTGTGGCGATTTTTTATTGCCAAATCCAGCACCGTACCTTGAAAACCGCATGACCGTCTGCATGGGATACCCGGCCATGGCCCCGCAAGGGAGAGCCGGAAAACGCCGCCGAAAGGGGGCAGGAAGTCCATGCAGAGAGAACGGCATAAGAACAATGATATTCTATTTCATTTCAGAAAGGATGGTTTGCCTATGACAAAACTGAGCCAGCTTATGCGCGCTGCCGGGTACACCGATATAGAGCGCGGCGAACGTGGCAGCACCGAAGAACACCTGACCGTCACCCAGTTCAAAGTTCAACGGGAGCAGGAGCGTCTGGGCAGCCTATCCGCCAAGATCGACCAGAAAGAGCAGCACCTTACCCAGACCAGTAAAGCCCTTTCAAAAAAGGAGAAAGAGCTTGCCGTCGTTCAGAAGAAAACTGTTATTATAAAAGATGCTCTCATCCACGCACAGGACGTGGAATCCTTGGGCAAGCGTACCCTGCTGGGCAACTATTCGCTGACCGAAGAAGAATTATCCTCCCAGAAAAAGCAGGCAGCACACGGCTATGTCGTAGATGTTGAGAACCGCCAACTGAAACAGCAGTTGGCGGCTGCCAAACGGGATTGCGCCGAATGGCAAACCCGTTACCGTGACCTGCGGAATGATGTCCAACCCTATCTGAACGCTTTGCTCCACGCCCCAGAGCGTGTGCGTAATTTTCTTGAAAATCTTCTCTCCCAGAAACCGGAGCGCACAGCGAGCAGCCCCAAAGACCGCCATCACGAGCAGAACGCTGAGCTTTAACAAACCAGATGTGAAAAAGGAGACTTGCCTATGACAAAAAACCGCACCACCACTATCCCCAGCAATACCACCTCTGTGAAATGCAAAGATTATACGAATAAATCCTTGCAAATGGACTCGAACCTCGCTACAATGGAGATGTCTAAATCCCCTGCCATTGAATCTTCTGACCAGACCAAAGCAGCCAAGCACGAACCTCTTGTTTACCGGGTGGAGGAGATTGCCCAGCTTTTGGCGATTTCTCCCCGTGCGGCGTACAACCTGTGCAACACCACGAAGGATTTTCGGGTGCTGCGCATCGGCACCAGCATCCGGGTGAACAAGCAGAGCTTCGACAGCTGGTTTGCGGCAGTCTGAGGGAGGTAATCTATGGCATCTATCATGAAGCGCGGAGATTCCTACTCCGTCCGTTACAAGTACAAAGACCATTCCGGCAAGCCCTGCGAGGGATGGGAGAGTTTCAAGACCAAGAAGGAGGCGCAGGAGCGCAAGATCACGGTGGAGAAGGAACTGCTGGATGGTACCTTCCTCGTGCCCGACACCATGACGGTCGAGGAGATGCTGTACAAGTGGATCCCCATTCAGTCCAGCAAACACAAGTGGTCTCCCAAGACCTACACCCAGTCCGTAGCGATGGTGCAGAACCTTATCGTGCCGTATATCGGGAAGCGGAAGGTACAGGAGCTGCGCACCTACGACATTGAGAAGTTCTATGCTACCCTTGCCAAGACCCCCTGCGGGCAGTACGTTCATGGCGTAAAGCAGGCCCTGACCGAAAAGCAGAAGAAGCGGCTGCTCTCCAGCACCTCTATCCACGAAGTCCACACGCTGCTCAAGACCGCATTTTCCTATGCGGTGGAATGGGACTTGATCCACAAGGTTCCTCTGCCCCGTGATGCGCCCAAGGTCAACATCGAAGAACGCACCATCTTGGACGAGAAAACCATGCTGGCAGCCTTGCAGACCATCGAGAACCCCGCCCTGCAATGGTGACTTCAAGTCTGTTCAGGGCAACACAGGTCATGCGACAGCGTCTGTCCTGATGGACACCTACACCCACACGCAGGACAAGCCCCGGCTGGAACTGACCGAGAAGATCGAAGCAAACATCTATTCCCAAGACCTGACCCCGGCAGCACCGCAGCAGCCCCCGGAAAGCAAACAGCCGGTGGCAACAAAAATCTCTGGTAAGGAGATCCTTGAAGCCATCCGGCTGATGGACGCAGACGAACGCAGAGAATTGACGAGAGCCTTGTTCGCCTAAAATTTCTTCTTTTTATGCAAAGGAAAGCAGGCTGTGCAAACCTTGCGTAGAAACGCCCTTGATTCGGGCAAATGTGCAAACGGTGTGCAGAAAGTGAGCAGCCGCTTTCTTACATAAAGAAAGAACGCCAAATCTTACGATTTGACGTTCAATATCTGGTGCACCTCGCGCACTCATATCCGAACTTTTCTCCGCTTTCACGGCTTCCCCGAAAGCGACCGTTTCTGTACCTTCCTTATAATTAAAGGTAATGAGGACCTTATCATCGTAGAGATAGATGGCATTGATGAAGGTATCCACCAGTGCCTGCCGCTGCTCCGGCTGGGTCATGTCCAGCTTGCGGAAACGAAGCAGCCAAAACCGGACGAACTCTTCTTTCATCCTCGGCTTGGCAAGCCGCTCCTCTGCAATGCGGGCTTGCAGTTCTTTCCGCTGTTCTTCCAGCGCTTCCAGCCGCTCCTTGGTGGAGCTGGTCAGAATGCCCATCTGGATGGCATTCAGCATATTGGTGATGCCAACTTCCGTTTCTTTCAACTGCTTTTCGTAGATGGGCAAATCCGTGCTTTCCTGATTTTGCAGTTCCATGACCTTGGCAATAATGGCATTCATGGAAGCATCATCTTCTACCAGTTTCATGGTTTCGTTGACCACCAAATCTTCCAGCCATTGCTTTCGCACGGTCTTTTTGTCGCAGGTCTTTTTCTTCTTGGCGGCAGCACACTTGTAATAAGTGTACATCCTGCCGGTATGGCTGACACCGCTTTCACCGAACATCAATGCACCACACTTGCCACAGTACAGCTTGGTGGTAAGCAGATAGCTTTCCTCTGCCTTATGACGGGCAGGGGCTTTTTTGTTTTTCACCAGCTTTTCCTGCACCTTGTTGAACAGGTTCGCGTTTGCGGAGCGAAGCGGAGCAATGAAAGCCCCAGTGGGGCTTTTAAGCGACAGAACGGTCTTGCGTAGCAAGATGGAGGGGCCTCGCCCCGACAAGTTCACCTGACACCAATGCCGGAATCGCATTGGGCTGTACCACATCCCGCAGGCGTAATTCGCCGATGTATCGGCGGTTACTCAGCATCCGCTGAATGGTATTATAGGACATTTCCCCACCCAGCGTATTTTTAATGTTATGCTCTTTCAACCAATCACGCAGGTCAGTCATGGTCGCGCCATCTGCATACTTCTGGAATGTCTGCTCCACATACGGAGCCAGCAACGGGTCGGGCTGGTAATGCCGGGTCTCATCAATCATGTAGCCGAACGGAATCGTGCCGCCATTATAAATGCCCTTGAGAGCATTTTCGGTCATACCACGCACGACCTTTTCCGACAGATCAGCCGAGTAATATTCGGCATAACCCTCCAGCACCGATTCCAGAATGATACCCTCCGGGCCAGCCGAAATGACTTCCGTTGCCGATACTAACTTCACACCATTGCGTTTCAGTTGGGTCTTGTACCGGGCACTGTCGTAGCGGTTCCGGGCAAAGCGATCCAGCTTCCAGACAATGATGACATCAAAGATGCCGCGTTCGCTGTCTTTGATCATCTGCTGGAACTGCGGGCGGTTGTCCGTTTTTGCGGAGACGGCACGGTCAATGTAATGCTTCACCACCGTGAAGCCATTCTTTTCCGCATAGGCGGTGCATTCCCGGATCTGACCTTCAATGGATTCCTCGCGCTGGCTGTCAGTTGAATAACGAGCATAGATCACAGCAGTCATGGCAAGCACCTCCATTTATACATCATTGAACGGTGGAGCGTTCTTTCAAATCAGTGTTTCGTATAATTTATATACCATGATTTCTATTATATTTCAAGTATTTCTTGCCCATTTTCCGAAAATAGTCCATTCTCCTGATGCTGTTCCGGAGAATGGACTATTCACTTACAAGTTATCTAACATATCCTTCAACAACTCATGGCAAAGCTGGACGATCTGCACGATTTCTTCTTTGCTGGCCTTGTCGTAATGCACACCAGCTGAAACGACTGCCGGGGTGTATCCAGTCTTTGCAAGTACCTCGCACCATTGCTGGCACAGGATGCCCTCTTTGTGCCTTTCAAACTGGGTCACCGTGATGTTCCCATCCGGAGCTAGAACTCCCACCGCACCGATGTGGGGCTTATCCCCGCCGAAAAGGCCGATCTGCACTCCGCTGTCCGTGATGGTGGCATCCACCGCGATGATTTTCCCCGGAATGTCCGTTCTGCGTGGAAAGTTTTCACTCGTTCATGCCCTCCCACTCGTACAGCTCATTGTCAAGATCGAACTGGCTCAGGATGCGCTGCACTGTGTGGCGCGTCATCTCCTGCACCGTTGCTGGGTGGTTATAGTATGTCTGCATCGGCGGAAGGATCACCACTCCGTATCGGCTTGCTTTGCACAGGTTTTCCAGGTGCAGGGTGGACAGCGGACTTTCCCGCGCCACCAGCACCAGCTTGCGACGTTCTTTCAGCATACAGTCTGCCGCCCGGAGCAGCAAGTTATCGCTGTAGCCGGCCACGATGCCGGCCACGGTTTTCATGCTGCACGGGCACACCACCATACCAAGGCTCTTCCAGCTGCCGCTGGCCGGTGCAGCACCGATGTTCAAATTCTCGTGGGTGAAATCCGCCAACAAAGAAAGCTCTGCAGCCGTTATGCCCATCTCCTGCCGCAGAGTCATTTCGCCGCCACGTGTCAGGATGAGATGGGTCTCCACGTCCGGGTTTGCCTGCAATGCCCGCAGCAGTTCCACCGCCAGCGGCGCACCGGAGGCCCCGGATACGCCAACGACCAGTCGTTTTTTCATGGGTAAATTCCTCACAGTTCAAAATCCGGCAGCCAGTGTTTCGGGTCCACTTCCTTGAAAGCTGCACGCTTGAACTTTTCTTTCAGTGCAAACGGCACCGTGCAGTCAAAGATGGTCTTGGTGGAGCAGCCCACGTCCCGAATCGAGCCTGTATATTCCGGGTAGGAGCTGGGATCCAGCGGATGGCACCGCACACCGGGGATCGTGATGATATCCCGGTCACCCTGAAAGCGGGTGTTCATCGCCCACAGCACATCATTTGTATCAAAGATGTCCACATCCTCGTCCACCAGAATGACGTGTTTCAGCTCCGGGAAGGCACTGAATGCCAGCAATGCGGCCTGCCGCTGCTTGCCCTCGTCGGTGTGGACCGTCTTTCTACACTGCAAAATAGCCATATACTTGCCGCCGCCTGCACGGTGGGAATAGACATTGAGCACCTTGCCGGGCAGAGCCTTGTCGATCAGGTTCAGGATGCTGGCTTCAGTCGGGATGCCAGCCATGTTGACGTGCTCCTCGCTGGGGCCGATGCAGGTCTGCATGATGGGGTGTTTCCGGTGGGTGACGGCCTTGACCTTGAGCAGCCAGCACTCATGACTGGCGTGGCCGTTGTAACCGGGGAACTCCGGCATTGCATAGCCGGTATGGCTGTTCCGATCCTCGATCACATGGTTGCTGCCGGGCACGATCTCGCCCTCGATGACATATTCCGCATTGGCAATGGCGTTTTCTTTCACGGTCAGGCAGGGGCACAACTCTACCGGACGTTTGCGCAGCGCACCGGCGATACTCAGTTCGTTGAAGCCCAGCGGTGTCGTGGGCGGCTCAAAGCAGGCAGTCACCTCGATGGCCGGGTCCACACCGATGGAAACGCTGATGGGCAGCGACCGACCCAGTTCGGTGGCACGCTCTGCCATGGCACCAATGTGACGGCTGCCCGGCTGCAAAAAGATGGAAAGTTCGTCTTTGGACTGGATGCACATCCGGTGGATGGTCACGTCCGAAAGGCCAGTGTCCGGGTGAGTGGCATAGCACATCCCCAGCGTGATATACGGGCCCGCATCCACCGGGGTATTGGTCGGTGCAGGCACCAGCTTGAACAGGTCAAAATCCGGATCCGTAGCTTTGTGTACCACTTCCTGGCAGGGAGCTGGTTTGTCCGTCACCACCGGCTGGATGGGCGCTTTGGCGCACTCACAGAGCAGATGACCCAGTTCTTCCTTTTTCACACCAAACAGATTTGCCACCCGCTGGCGGCTGGCCAGAACGCCGATGGCAACACTGGTGTCCGGGTGACCCTTGATGTTGTGGAACACCATGGCAGGACCGTCCACTTTGGTGGGCCGCATGACCGTGCCGCCTGCGCCCACATAGCGGTACACGCCAGAAAGTTCTGCTTCCGGGTCCACCACCACATCTGTTTCCACCAATTGCCCCGGTGTCTGGCGCAATACTTCCAGTGCCGTGCGCAGATCCAGTATTTCCGTTCTATGATCCATATTCATTACCTTCTTTCTGCTTTTGTAGCCCCAAAATCCCCGGCCTGCCAACGCGGGTCGGGGATTTTCCTGCCTCAGATCTTCAGGGGCTGAATTGCTTTTTTACAATGGCGGCAGCTTTCCCATCGGCCCTGCAGCCGGGATGAGCAGATTTGCACAAACAGGATTTTCGCTTCCCGCTGCAAAGCCGTAAGGATACTGCACAAAGGGCAGTCCGGTGGGCTGTGCCGTGTCGGTCGTCCAGCCGGACTGATAGCGCATCGTCCATGCCCAGTTGCTGTAGCTGCCTGTCAGATTGAATCCATCATCCAGAACTGCGCCCTTATCCTTTACGATCTGAGCCGGTGTTTTGGAAATGCGGTTGCTGTAATTTTTCTGGAACAGAACCGCCTCACCGTTCACGGTCTTTTGCTCCGTCTGGCCCATCCGGGTCTGTACAAATACCACGTTGTGGAGAACTTTCACATTACAATCTGCTTCGCCGTTTGCATCGAAAACCTTTGCAGCGGCTGCATCCGCTGTCAGAGCAGACGTTCCATCCGCATTTTCCATGTAATAATACGTTGTACCGTCCTGCTCTGTGGTCAGCGTATAGGTTGCGGAACCGGCTGCATTCTCATTCATTTCCAGCAGCCCATAATAGTTATAGCAGGTCACAGTGCTATCCACAGCAACACCGCCGCCACCGGTCTGCACCATGTAAGCAGCAACCGAAGCAATATCATAAGTTTTCTGGTACTGGATTCCATTGTGTGACACACAAATCGTCATCTTGTTATAGACCGGTCTGGGTGCCCACTGCTGGTATGTCACAAATATATTGGTTTCCGCTTTGTTGGAAGCTACCGCATACTCCTGCTCGCCATAGGCATTCACCGGTTGCAGGGTATAGGTATCGCCGTAGGCACTCTTCAGCGTGATCTGCACATCCTCAGCGGTCACATCCGCACCGTTGACATACAGCGGCCAGGTAACAGAGAAGTAATCCGTGTAGGTATCGTTCAGATACGGTTTATCCGCAGCAGATTCTGCTCCTTCCGTGTACCATGTCCACTGCGGGACAAGGCTCTGCTGCTTTCCGCTGGTATAAGACGCATCGTAGGTATTCGCTTCATACACATGGCTCAATGCCAGATCGGTTACGGTACGGCCATAGCAGTACACCGTCACCGGGAAGGTCACAGGATCCAGTTCCTTCCCGTCATACCGGATGCCGCTGACCTCAAAGGTAAAGAAATAGTCGCCTGCACCATCTCCGCCCATGATCGACCATTCACGGCCGCTGTTGTAGTCGTTCCAGGTATAGCCCCAGGTGTTCCATTCCAGATCACCGGTATTCAGCGCATAAGTATAGGTGCCATTCTGCCAGGTTCCGTTCAGCGTGCTGGCGGCCGTGCTCAGAACAAATTCATCTGCATGGTAGGTGTTGCCATCCACCAGCCGCACAACAACCTGACTGCTGTCGATCTTGCTGTCGTCAATGTTATCGCCCAGCGAGATCAGTGCACTTCCGGTGTACTGTACCGGATCCAGCTGTACAACCGTTCCGGGCGCATATGTCACACGCTTTCCCGCTTCATTATAATAGTAAATGTTGATGTCACCGGGCCGGATGTCTTTTGCAGGGTCTTTTTCAATGAAGTCTTGTTGCCCGTGTCTGCAAGGCCCAGAATGTTGCTGGTCACGGTCACAGCCGGTTTATTCTGCTGTGCAAAAATGGACAGACAGTTTTCGCTGTTGTCCGGCCCGGCAGCCAGCGCCAGCGTACTCCCGCAGGAGAGCGCCAACGCGGCAGAAAGGAGAAGCGCCAGAGGTTTTCGGATCTGTTTCATATTCAGCTTCCTTTCATTTATGATTTGGTTTTCAGCGGCACAGACCATCGATCCAGTCAAACAATTCGTCCAGATCATAATCGCCGCTGTGGGGCAGGCCCCAGGGATAGGCAAAATCCACATCAAAGCCGTGATTTTGCAGGGTCGTTGCAAGGATAAACGGAATAGCCAGAGAAGTATCCCTGTCATAGGCTCCATGCCGGATGCGCCAGTGCTTTGCCGTATTCGCTTTGCCGATGAAGGTCAGCGGATTCATTTTGGCAATCAACTCCGGTTCGGCCAGCGTACCGCCCGCAGTATCGTGTGCCTGACTGTATGCAGTAAAGTGGCGGCGTTCGACGCTTTCTGTGCCAAATTCTTCGTTTTCCGGCGACATCAGATCCAGTGCGTCAAAGGCCGGTGCCGTTTTCATGCGTAGGATCACAGCCCGGAAACCGTCCCAATCCAGTGCTGTCACTCTGCTATTTTCGATGGTCAGGTACGGCTGCTTTTCCACTTCGCTGCCGTTGACTGCCAGTGCAGACAGCGCCTGCGCGGTATGATGGGTATCGATCTCCCGCTGTGCAGACTGCATCACGGCTGCTTTGACGGCTTCCAGAAAGCTACCGTTCCCGTTTTCGTCCAGTGTCAGCGGACGGCCTGCCGCATCCTTCAACCCAAGACTGTTCAGGTAGGCAGGGAACAGCGCTTTCAGCTCGCAGGAAGTCTGTTTTTGCTGCTCGGTCTGCGTGCCGGTCGTGCCTTTCTGGACGATCTTACCGTCTTTCACACTCATACGCAGGGTGCTGAAATCATCATAGCCGCAGAACATCCATTCGTAGGCCGTATCCGCATTTTCCAGATTGTGGATGGGGCAGAAGCAGTTGGCAGCAAAGACATCGTCTCGTTCTTCCAGTGCACCGATCGCAGCCAGTTCTGCGGCATATTCCGGGCTGTTCCCGCTGGCACCAGCCAGCGCCGACAGCGCACCGCCTGCACTGGTACCGTTGGTAATGATACGTTCCGTGTCACCGGGCAGCTGTGCCTTGTTGTGCCGCAGCCAGCGGATGCCTGCTTTCAGGTCCACCACAAATGCCGGGGCTTTGCCCACGCTGCGACCGGTTTCCGCTTCGGATTCCGCTGCTTTTGAGCCTTCAAAGAATTCCGTATTCCGGTGACCGGAGGTGCGGCCACGCACACCAATGCAAGCTACAACATAGCCATGCGCCAGCGCACAGAGTGTTGCATTCGGACGGCCAAAGCGATCCGGCCCGGGACAGTCCGCCGGGCCGGGCAGATAACCGCCCACCGTATTCGGTAGAAAAATGGGAGCCGTTTGCAGGGTATACCCGTTGTGCTGCGCACCTGCGTAATAATCCGCCAGCACATAAAGATTCAGCTTCTGGATCGGGTCAACGGGTGCAGCGCAGCATTCCAACCCTTCGTAGGCGCGATATCGCACCGTGATCTCCTCCAGCGTGCATTCCTTCACAGCATATCCAGCCGGATCAAAACACAGAGCGTTTGCCATAAAAATTTTCTCTCCTCTTATCATCATTCTGTAGATTCGCCTCTCACCACCTTGCATCCTGCGCGGCAGCATAGAAGATATTGCCATATTTTCCGGGGTGCTCCAGCGGGCGGCCTGCAAACCCCGGCACGCCCATCATCTGCATCGGAACGACGGCATCCCGGCCTGCCAGAATGTCTTCTGTCAACGTCAGATTGTCCCGCAGGATGCGCTTATCGGACCAGAACGTGCCATGGTTCCGCAGCACAGTATCAAATTGACCTTCCCATGTCTGCAATTTCCGCAAGGCCTCTGCATAGATTGGCAGCATCTCCCGCTTGAGCAGGGTCATTTCTCCGCAGGCATCCCCGAAGATGGCAATGCGATCCTCCGGAATGAGGAATACCATCATGCCGGCAGTATGCCCCGAGACCGGGATCACCTGCACCCGAACCCCGCCCAGATCCAGCACCGTGTTATCTTCCAGCGGACGATATGGTTCCGTGCGGCTGGGCTGCAACAGTTCCGGCGCAAACCCTTCCGGTGCGCCGCCCGGCCCGCCAAGGATCTCATCATACCGGCGCTGCCAGACATTATGCTGCTTTTCCAGCGCAAAGTCCGCCGGACTCAGATACACCGTTTCAAACTGCACCGAACCGCCCGCATGATCCAGATGGCCGTGGGACAACCAGACTTGATAGGGTGTCGCGACTTTCTGCTCCACAAATCCTTTCAGATCGCCGATGCCGAAGCCTGTGTCCAGCAGGACCGCTTCGTGCGTGCCCTGTACCAGATAGACGCATACGCCGCAGGGTAGAATTATCCGATTGAGGTGCCGGGATACCGGCTGAAATTTGAACGCTTGCATCGTACCCCCCTGTTTTCTGAAAATGACCAAAGGGGCAGACCGGGGAAAGTTCCCTTGGTCTGTCCCCTCGGAGCAAATGATATCAGAGTTTCTTCTCTGCCTCGAAATCGTAGGTGATCCACTGGACGATGAAGCAAAACAGCATGCCGATGCCGGTGCCGATCAGTGCCTTGATGAGGTCGCTCATGTCACCGGTCGGGTTGACGTAGTTTGCAAAGCCGAAGATGCCGCTGCCACCGAACAGATAGATCTTGGTGCGCAGCGCGCCCATCACAGCACCGCCCACAGCACCGGACAGGATGTTGATGACGTAGGGCTTTTTCAGCGGGATGAGGATGGAGTACATCAGAGGTTCGCCAACGCCGCACACCTGCGAAATGAAGGAGGGCAGTGCCAGATCGCGCACTTTTTTGCTGCGGGTGCGCAGGGTGATGCACAGGCCCTGTGCTACGCCGATCATCGGGCCGATGCCTCCGGAAGCCATGATATAGTCAAAGCCGTTGATGCCGATGTTAGACAGCGCCAGAGAGATGATGACCCAGTGCAGGCCGAACATGACCAGCACGCCGAAGCCGCCGCCGACCAGTGCACCGGCAATGATACCGCCGACAACGCCCATCTCATACAAGTTCTTCACCAGCATGAAGATCGCACCGCAGATGCCCTGCGAGACCGGGCCAATGACGATATAGGTCAGCGGGACGGTGATCAGCAGCACCAGCACCGGGGTCAGAATGCTGCGGATCGCTTCCGGCAGGGACTTTTTGAAGGCCTTTTCCAATTTGGAGGCCACATAAACGGCTAGCATGATGGGGATGATACTTGAAGTGTAGCCGCTGCCCGGCATGATGATGGGGATGCCGAACAAGGTATTATAATAGTCCATGGCAAACGGCGTGTCTGCCAGGATCGTACCCGCCACTTCCATCGTGGAGCCGATGTTTACCATGGCCGGATAAACCAGTGCTGTGCCGATCGCCGCGCCCAGGTATTCCGAGCACTTGAAACGGCGGGCTGCCGAGAAGCCCAGCAGGATGGGCAGGAAGTAGAAGAAGCCGTCACCGACTGCATACAGCAGCATGTACACGCCGCTGGTGGTCGAGACCCAGCTCAGCGATGCAAACAGCGAGATCACGCCTTTGATGATACCGGCTGCGGTCAGGATGCCCAGGGTCGGTGCCAGAACACCGGACATGGTATTCATCAGCGTATTGATGGGGTTGTGCTTCTGCCCATCTGCCACATCATTTTCCGCTGCCGCAGTGCTGATGCCGTAGGTCTCGCAAATCAGATCGTACAGGGCATCCACCTTGCTGCCGACCACGACCTGACATTGTCCGCCAGCCATGATCAGCTGGATCACGCCCTGTGTTTTGCGCAGGGCATCCTGATCCACCTTGGATTCATCTTTCAGGGTAAAGCGCAACCGTGTAAAGCAGTGCGCCAGATTGACTACATTTTCTTTGCCGCCGACATTTTGCATGATCGATGCGGCCAGAGCATCGTATTTGTTTGCCACTTTGCATTTCCTCCTGTTTCAGATGTGTCAGCTGCCCGGGCTTGTGAATATAATATACAAAATATTTCAAGATTTGTAAATATGACTTTCATGCAAAGATTTTGCTTTTTCTTTGCCATCTTGCACAATTTCATTGGATATCTCCTTGCTTCGTTTCTTTTTGACGGACCATTCCCCGAACAAATGTTATCCGCTGCCGTTTCTGTATGAAAGTTTCATTCAAAGGAAGCCTACGGATTGTATTTCTGCAAAATTCTGCTAAACTTATCTTATCGTATCATCCGAAAGAAAGGTATCTACTATGAATCCGTTGCAGCGCATGGAGCTTCACAAAGCCACCTTTACCCAGAACGATCAAATCATTTACGATCATATCATGCAGGATCCCTCTGCGATCACCCATATGTCCACCAGTACACTTGCCGAATTGTGTGGCGTTTCTCAGCCTGCTTTATCCCGGTTTGTCAAGAGCTTGGGGTACTCCCGTTATCAGGATTTCCGTGCAGAACTGATTAGCATGGTTGCACAGCAGACAGAACAGGCCGAACAGGGGCAGGAGCATCTTTTGTATTTCAGCCAGCTGTATCATCTTCTCCACGAAACAGAGCAGCTGCTCACTGCGGAGTATCTGCATGATCTGGCAAACTACCTACGCCAGTTTCCCCGCATCTTTGCCAGCGGCATCGGCAAAAGCCGTCATGCTGCTGAACTGTTGGAGATCCTGATGCGGAAACACAAACGCTTTGCACAGGCGGTCAGCCATGACGCATTGAACGAATTGACGGATTACATGGAATCCGATGATCTTCTGGTCATTTTTTCCGTAAGCGGCGGTGAACACATCATGGAAGAGGCTCTGCGTGCGAACGGAAAAGTTATGCTGGTTGCTGCCAAACCAGATCCACGCTATACCAATAAGGTGGATAAGCTTGTCGTGCTCCCCCACCTTTCTTCCAACCCCGAGGCAGATCCCATTTCTCCGGTGCTGTTCGACATCTTTGTGGAACTGCTGGTGGAGTATCTGTAACCACACTACATTAGCCTATTCTTCTATCATATCTCTTACCAAGCGGACAGGAATATCTCTGTCCGCTGTTTTCATTTCTATCGCGTCATAAGTCTTACTTCTACCGTTTTACCTCAATAAATTTTGCAAAAACATCTTGACGCACCTGCGCTTCCATGATACCCTCTATTCCAAATCCTGCCTGAAAAGTGGTGGTTCTCACCATGATAACCACCACTTTCAGCGGATGATTGCCCAGAAAGAACGTACCGCCCCGCAACACACCCGATCGTTTTGCCGTCTGTTTCACCCGACAAAATCCTTCGCCTGTACTGCGTGGGCGGTATTTTCTTTTTGGGGAAGCCGTACCTTGAGAATTTCATGAGCCGTCCGAGCGTGATACCGGCTTTTCGGCCAACGCCGCTGCAAAACAGGGGCAGGAACTTCGTTCGGAGCAAACGGTGATCAACATACACGAGCAGCGGAACTCTCTACTTATTTTTGCGTCTTAACAATTCGGAAACATTTGTTGAAAATGCGTTTTGAGCGCAGCGGTAGAGGGCAAGAACCGTCCCGTGGCCACAAATTTTCAATTCTTGAAAATGTTGTGCTCCACCGGGACTTCACTTCTGCAATGCGATTTCCGAAGTGATCTTGTTGGGGCGTACCTGCCCCAAACCCTGCTCATATTCGCACCTTGCGGTGCGAAAGAACGGCGTGTCGTGCTTACATAACTTCACCGAGGAGTTATCGAACAGACAGGAGGTACAATGACCAAAACGAATGTTCAATCGACCCCTAGCAATTCCCAGCACCACGACACGCCGAACAACAAAACGCACGTCATCAAGTTCCGTGTGACAGCGGAGGAAAAAGCGTCACTGGAACTCACTTGCAAACTCCTGAATCTCTCCCTCTCCACTTTTATCCGCCGAGCCATTCACAACGTCAAGATCGAGAAAACGGTCATCGTTGCAGGCGGCGGAGAAGAAACCCTGACCGCTGTTTCCACCTTGCTTGCCCAGTGCAGCAAGGTGGGCGGCAACCTCAACCAGCTTGCAAGGCACTTCAATTCCGGCGGTGCGGACACCGAGCAGATCCGGGCGAAACTCCTTGACGAACTTGCAGACCTGACCGCATTTCGGCTGCACGCCGAGAAAGTTCTGGGTGAACTGTATGGCAACGCTCAAGCATATCGCCTCTAAAAACTCGGACTACACCGCCATCGAAGCGTACCTCGTTTACCAGCACGATGAATTTTCCGGCAAGGTAATTCTGGACGAACAAGGCCGACCCATGCTGCGGGATTCGTACATCCTCGATACCCTTGAGTGCGGTGATTTCTCATTTGCAACGGCCTGTCTGCTGGCAAACCGCAAGTATGGCAAGAACACCCAGCATGGTGATATTAAAAGCCACCAGTATATCATCAGCTTTGACCCAAGAGATGCAGCCGACAACGGCTTGACCATGGAAAAGGCACAGGCACTTGGCCTGAAATTCTGCGAAGAAAACTTCCCCGGTCATCCTGCCATCGTCTGCACCCACCCGGATGGGCACAACCATTCGGGAAACATCCATGTCCACATCGTGATCGGCAGCATCCGAACACGAGAAGTGGAACGCAAGCCCTATATGCAGAAGCCCCGCGACTGGCTAGAGGGTATGAAGCACTCCAGCACGGCCCAGACCATGCGGCACTTGCGTGTCGAGGTCATGGAGCTGTGCGAGGGTGCCGGACTGTACCAGATCGACCTGCTCAACGGCTCGAAAGAGCGCGTAAGCGAAGCTGAGTATTGGGCGCGCAGGCGCGGCCAGTTGAAACTTGACCGTGAAAACGCAGGCCTCGCCGCAACCGGACAGCCGCCCAAGCAGAAGAAGTTTGAAACCATAAAAGACACTTTGCGGAAGCAGATTTCGTCTGTGCTGTACCGTGCTACCAGCTTTGAAGATTTCTCGGACAGGCTCTTGCAGCAGTACGGCATTACCGTCAAGGAAAGCCGTGGACGGCTCAGCTATCTGCCTGCTGGAAGGACAAAGTTCATCCGGGCAAGACATCTCGGTGACAAGTTCGATAAGGCGGCAGTGCTTGCCACGTTGCAGGCAAACACCGAGCGCAAACCCAAGGCGCAGTTCAAGCAGGATACCATCGGGAAACTGATCGACATCCAGTCGAGGATGACCGAGGGCAAGGGCATCGGCTATAAGCGTTGGCTCACGAAACACAATCTCAAAGTTATGGCACAGGCCGTGAAGCTTCTGCAGGAAAAGGGCTTGACCGACGAGGACGCCCTGAACCAGCGCATCGCTGAACTGGAAACCAAGTATCACGACTCGCTGGCGGTGGTGAAAGACCTCGAAGGCCGCATGAAAGCCAACAAAGAGCTGCGCTATCATGTCGCAGCCTACGCCAGCACCAAGAGCGTCGCACAGCAGTTAAAGACTGCCAAACGACCCGCAGCCTTTGAGGAGCAGCATCGTGCAGAGCTGACAGCGTACCGGGCGGCAGCAGCCTATTTCAAGGCAAACGACATCACCAAGCTGCCCAGCCCGAAAAAGCTGGAAGCCGAGTATGCGCAACTGGCATCCGAAAAGGCAAAGTTCTATGAGCAGTACAAGGAAACAAAGGAAAAACTGCTCAAGCTGAAAACCGCAAAGCAGAATGTTGCGTCCTTTTTCCGGGAGGAAGAACCGGCGCAGCAGGAGAGATAAAGGAGTGTGCGTATGATCAACCTGAAAATCGACCCGGAGTTCCAGTCTCAGATTCCTCCTCTGACCGATGATGAATTTAAGCAGCTTGAAGAAAACATCCTCAAGGAAGGCAAGCTGCTCTCTCCTTTGATCGTTTGGAACAACACCCTTGTTGACGGCCACAACCGTTATGCCATTCTCCAGAAGCATCCTGAGATTTACTTTTCCACCATGCCGCTCCGATTTGAAAGCAGAGAAGAAGTCCTCGCATGGATCTGCAAGAATCAGTTGGGGCGACGCAATCTCACGCCGGAGCAGAAGAAGTTCCTTGTTGGAAAGCAGTACAGCATGGAGCATCGGAAGCCCGGTGGAAACGGCAACAACCAGCACACGGCTGCTGCCAAGAAAACCGCCCCGGAGGAATTGTGTCAATTTGACACAATTCCTCCCACTGCCACAGAAGCAAGCGTTCGTAAGCAGATTGCAGAGCGGAACAATGTCAGCGAATCCTACGTTGCCCGTTCTGAAAAGTTCATGCGGGGCGTGGAGATCATGGAGCAGATGATGCCCGGTACAAAAGAAAAGATCCTGTCCGGGCAATTCAAAGTCCGTGATGCCGATATGCACCGCCTCGCCAGAGCTGATTTTCCGAACCGCAAGCAGATCGTGCACGAGATTCTGCACCCGGAAGACCGTCCCGCTCCGCAGTCGAGCTACTCACACTACTCTGGAATCAACTACTCTGCGCTGGAAGTCGCCGTCCGGCGGATTCAGCAGGACTTTGATTTTTTGATGAGATACTTGCCTAAGCTACCGGACGATTCCTACGCCAAAACTGAAACGCTAAAAATCCTCAAGCAGCACAAAGCGTATATGGCACAGTTTGAAGAAATGCTGAACGATAAAGAAATCGCATAACGACAGGCACTTGTAAGCCATCAACGAGCCACCAGCCGCAAGTGCAGGGCAGAAAACATCCGCGCCCTTGCGCCTGATAAGAAATTGGAACTTTGATTTTCTCGCCCGGCTTTGCCACGGTGGGACGATCAAAGGAGCGTGCGTTTGAACAAAAAGAAAAAGTCCACAAACACTTCCCCCTATCCCGATGAAGTCATCGACCGTCTGGCACGGGCATTCTACCCGGCCATCCTTGCCTGCTGGAACAGCGAGGAAGGCCAGCGGGAGTTTGCCGCATGGCAGGCGGAGCAGGCTCATCACACCACCAGCAAAGAAAAACAGAGCGTTCCCGACGGGGAACGCCCTGTTGTACATATCGCTGTTGTCTGTGGTCTTTGGCAGGGTGCGTCCTATTCAGGGACGCACCCTGTTTTTGTTTTGCCTTATTTTCCCTTGTTCCGCAGTTCTTTTTTCGTTGCCCACAGACTGTAAGCGCAGGCAATCACCTCGGACACCCAAAACGCAAACCACGCCCTGTCGATGCCCATGGTGCGGATGAGGAGCCACAGGCAGGGCACCAGCACCACCAGTTGCCGCAAGGCAGCGCCGATCATATTGACCACGCCGTTGCCAAGACCAGAGGCAAAGTAGCCGCACAATATGGTGATGACCGCAAACAGGAAGGTCACCGAGATGATGCGCAGAGCGGGCACACCGAAAGCCAGCATCTCGTCACTGGCAGAGAACAGCCCCAGCAGCTGCGCCGGGAACAGCAGAAACACCGCCGTGCCGCACAGGGCAAATACCACGCCGGTGGGCAGCAGCACCTTCCATGCCTGCTTTACCCGGTGGGACTGCCCACTGCCGTAGTTGAAGCCTACCACCGGGATGGCTGCCTGTCCCAGACCATTTACCGGCATCATCAGGAAGTTTTGCAGCTTATAGTAGATGCCGAAGAACGCCACTGCCGTAGAGGACACCCCCAGCAGAATGCCGTTGACTGCAAAGGTCATGACGCTGCCGATGGCCTGCATCACGATGGTGGGCAGACCCACCCGGTAGATATCGGCCACATCCTGCCACAGAAAGCGGTAGCCCTTCAGCCGGACGTGAATGACCGGGTTTTTGACACGATTGAACCATAGCGCCGCCGCTGCACCGATGAGTTGCCCGATGACGGTGGCAATGGCTGCGCCCCGGATGCCTATGGCCGGGCAGCCTAGCAGACCGAAGATCATAATGGGGTCGAGAATAATGTTGACCACTGCGCCGATGATGAGGGAGACCATAGACAGCACCGTGTCACCCACAGCCTGCAAAAGCCGCTGCCCGTAGGTCTGCAGAAAGATGCCCCAGCAGAACACAAGGTTCACCGAGAGGTATTCCCGGCAGAGCTGCTGCAATTCGGGATCGTTGGTCAAGGCGGCAGCGATCTGGTTCGAGAACAGCAGCCCCACCAGCGTAAACACTAGCGAAGTGCCCAGCATCAGAAACAGCCCGGTGGTGGCGGCACGGCAGGCTTCCTCCGGCTTTTTCTGCCCCAGCTTGCGGGAGAGCAGGGCGTTCAGACCAACGGCGGTGCCCACACCGATGGCGATCATCAAAAACTGGATGGCATATACAAGAGAGGCGGCAGTCAGGGCAGTTTCCGACAGATGCGCCACAAAAATACTATCCACGATGTTGTACAGCGATTGGATGAGCAGTGACAGCATCAGCGGCACTGCCATAGTGTACAGCAGGGGGCGGATGGGCATTTCTGCCAGTTTGTTTTTCGGGTTCATAGGTCCTTCTTTTTCGGGCAAACAAAAAAGCGTGAAATCGTTGAGGGGTAGCATCTCCTCAGGATTTCACGCTTTGTAAGCCGGCTTTTTGTATTCTTAACGGAAGGTATTATACCGGAGTTTTTTCAAAATTGCAAGAAGAATTTTGAAAAAATCACAGCAGTGCGTTTTCCAGATCGCTCAGCATTTCGCTCAGTGCCTGAATGCCGCCCTCTGCGGTGTACCAGACATTCGGGTGTGCCAGATAAACGACGTGGCCGTTCTTGTAAGCATCTGTGCTCTTGACCAGCTCGTTTTCCAGGATCTCCTGTGCCATCTGTGCGCCATCGGTGCCAATGGCTGCATCACGGTCCATGGCGAAGATGTAGTCGGGGTTCTTGTCCACAATGAACTCGAAGGAAGCCTCGTTGCCGTGGGTCGAAGTGTCGATATTGGCATCTACGCCGATGTTCTCAAAGCCGATCTCCTTGCCGATGATGGAGCAGCGGCCATCGTTGCCCAGAACATTGAAGCTGCCGCTGGTGGTCATGCCGACGATGGCAGTCTTGCCCTCTGCAAAGGCTTTCAGGGCGTCAATGCGGCTGTCAAAATCCGCCATCAAAGCTTCCACGTGGTCTTCCAGACCAAAGATAGAAGCGATGGTCATGGCGTTTTCACGGGTGCTTTCCACAACGCCTTTTTCGGCGTCGGTCGCAAGGAAAACAACGGGTGCGATCTCGCACAGGGCATCATAGGATTTGGACAGGCGTCCGCCGATAAAGATGATGTCCGGCTCGCAAGCCATGACTGCTTCCATATCGGCTTCCTTGATGTTGCCAAGGTTCGCAATGCTGTCATCGGTGACATAGCTCTGAAGATAGTCCAGAGAGGTGGATGCCGTGCCGACCACACGGTCGCCAACGCCCAGTTCATCCAGAATGTCCAGAGAAGCAAGTTCGAGGATTGCAATGCGCTGCGGGTCAAAGGGCACTTCCACATCTACCAGTTCCTTTGCACCGTTGAACGCCTTGATGGTCACAGATTCCGGCACCGCTTCCGAAGAGGCTGCGGCTTCGCTGGATGCAGCCACAGAGGATGCCACGGAGCTTGCCGTGGAGGAGGAAGCGCCGCAGGCGGCGAGAACACCCGCTGCACTCACAGCGGCCATAGCGGTCAAAAACGAACGACGAGAAATTTTCTTCATAAGAATGCTCCTTTTTAAAAAGTACTGAAATCAATAATATATCGACAAAGGCTTGCCTTCGATCTGCATGATCTCAAAGTCTACCTTGTAGATATCGGACAGGTTTTCTTTGGTGATCACTTCCTGCACGGTGCCAAACTTTGCGATTTTTCCATCCACAAAGGCACAGATGTAGTCGGAATAAAACGCAGCATAGTTGATCTCGTGCAGAACAAGGATCACCGTCTTGCCCAGCTCATCGCACAGGCGGCGGACGATGCGCATGAGGTTGGTTGCGTGGTAAATATCCAGATTGTTGGTCGGTTCATCCAGCAGGATATACTCGGTATCCTGCGCAATGACCATGGCAATATAGGCACGCTGCCGCTGACCGCCGGACAGTTCATCGATGAACTGCTCCTCAAAATCGCCCAGTTCCATGTAGGCAATGGCACGGTCAATGATCTCGTTGTCCTCTTGGGTCAGCCGCCCGCCGGAGTACGGAAAGCGGCCAAATGCAACCAGCTCCCGGACGGTCAGCTTCATCTGGACATTGTTGGCTTGGGTCAGGATGGCGAGCCGCTTGCTCAGCTCCCGGCTTTTCCAGCGCGTGATCTCCGTCCCCTCAAAATCCACAATTCCGCTGTCCCGTGCGATCAGGCGGGACAACATTCCCATCACGGTGGATTTTCCCGCACCGTTCGGACCGATAAGGGAAAGGACTTTGCCTTTCGGAATCTCAAAACTCACGCCATCGACAACGGCTTTGCCATCGTAGCGTTTGGTGATCTCTTTTACAAACATGGTGTTATGCCTTTCTCTGGGTGAGCAGCAGATACAGGAAATACACGCCGCCGCCCACGGTGATGAACACGCTGACCGGAACCGAGTAAACGAACACCCGTTCCACCAGAAGCTGTCCGCCGATCAGAACGACCATACCGAACAAAACAGAGCCGGTGATGAGCTGGCTGTGCCGGTAGGTGCGCAGGAACTGCCGGGAAAGGTTGGCAATGATAAGCCCCAGAAATGCCAGCGGCCCGACCATAGCGGTGGCTGTTGCAATGTACAGTGTGACCCCCAGCAGCAGCCGGCGGATGCAGCGGTCATAGTCCACGCCCAGATTGATGGCCTGATCTTTGCCCAGTGTCAGAACGTCCAGCAGCGCAAGCTCCTTTCGGAGGGCAAAGGCGACCAGCGCCAGAACCGCAACGGACAGTACCAGAATCGCCGAATTGACATTGGAAAAGCTGGCAACCAGATCCGTCAGCAGCGTGTCGTACTCGTTGGGGTCCATCACACGGGTCAAGGTCGTCTGGATGCTGGAAAAGAACGAGGTCAGCACCGTGCCGATAAGCAGAACGTACAGAACATTGTGGTTCGTTTTCTGGAACAAATAGCTGTAAATTACGGTGGCAACAGCGCCCATAATGGCAAGGTCTACCGCAAAGGCTGCGTTGGCATTGACCGCCAGAAAGCTGCCCGAACCCGCCACAAAGAACACCGCTGTGTGGATCAGCGAATAAAGCTGGTCCATACCCAGCAGGCAGGGCGTGACGATGGTGTTGTTGATGATGGACTGAAACACGATGGAAGCACTTCCAATGGCAAATGCCGTGATGAGCATGGCGATCAGCTTGGGTGTGCGGATACGCATGGCGTAGGCAAATAATTTTTGGTTTTCAAAGTGGACACCCACTGTCATATAGCCTACGCAGGCCAGCAGAACAAGAAGCAGAAGGATCAGCAGTCGCAGATGGTTTTTGTGCGTTTTCATGCTGCACCTCCGGTTTTCTTGGCCGCTTTGCCCAGCCGGACTGCCTTGCGTCCATGCCGAAGCCGATACAGCAGCAGACCGACAAACAGGATACTGCCGATAACGCCAACTATCAGCTCGATGGGCAGCTCGTAGGGATAGATCACAACCCGCCCGATCATATCGCAGACCAGCACGAACACAGCGCCAAACAGAGCGGTATCCACCAGCGTTCCGCGGATCTGGTCACCCTTGAACATTGCTACGATATTGGGCACGATGAGGCCGATGTAGGAGATCGAGCCGACCACGACAACAACGGATGCCGTGATCATGGCAGCAATGGTCAGCCCCATAAACAGCACCAGATCATACGGAACGCCGAGGTTCTGAGAAAAATCTTTTCCCATGCCCACGATATTGAAGTGGTTGGCAAATACAAATGCCAGAACCACCAGCGGTACCGTCAGCCAGACAAGCTCATACCGCCCACGAATGACGGTGGAAAAATGACCGACCAGCCAGCTGGAAAGAGCCTGTGTCATTTCATATTTGTAGGCAAGATAATTGGTAACACCCATTACGATGTTGGAGAACATGATGCCGACCAGCGGGACCATGACAACATCCTTGAACTGGATACGCTGGATGAACCAGACAAAGACCCATGTACCCAGAACGGCACAAACGAAGGAAAAGGCAGCACGTCCCCACAGGGTAGAACCCGGTGCAAACAGCAAAGCCAACAGAATGCCAAACTGTGCAGAAGAGATCGTCGCGCCTGTGGTGGGCGAAACAAACTTGTTCATACAGAGCTGCTGCATGATAAGCCCCGCCACGCTCATGCCGATGCCTGTGCAGAGGATGGCAAGCAGACGCGGCAGGCGGGAGATCAGAAAGATCTCCCATGTTTCCACGCTGCCTGTAAGCAGGTCAGAAGGCCGGATGTCCAGCACCCCGACAAACAAAGAACAAACCGAAAGAATCATCAGCAGAACGCCGAGAAAAACAGTGGAACGATGATTACGAATGAAAAGCCCTCCTCAAGATTAGTGCAAACTAACTTTTTGAAAATAAAAAGAGAACGCCTGCGTGTGAAGAAACTGGTCTTACGTGTTCACACACAGCGCGTTCTGCTGAAGGGATTATATCATAAGGCATCGATGGGTTTCAAGTGGCAAACTCTCACGAAGGTTTTTCGTAACAAACCGCCATGCTTTGTTAATTCCTACAAAGTTGCTCCGATTTATATACGCACCAAAAAGTATAGGATTGAATTTTAAAATATACGATAAAAAATGCAAAAAATAAATGCAAAGGCGATTCTTCACAAAAAGCGCCCTTGCATTTATTGGTAAAAATCACCATGCGGCTTTAGCGCAAAATCTCCAGCAAACGCCTGCCGGCTTCCTGCTGCGATTCCCCAAACGCCACCGCCAGCTCCTCCCGCAGGACACGCTCTACCATCTGGTAAAAGTACGCATCCATAGCGTTGATCTTCCGGCCACGGCTTTGCTGCTGGGTCTGTTTTTGTCCCAGCTCCTTGAACAGGGTCAGGTACTGGTAAAAATCATTGGTGTGCAGCAGCGCCTGATAGTGTTCTGCCAGCGCCGTCTGAATTCCCGTAGGGATGGGCAGCGTCTCCGCTTTGATCCGTGCAAGGTCGGCTGCTGCCTGCTGTGCCGGGGTCACCGGGCGCAGAACACCCTCTTTTGCCGTGGGGATATAGCTGCGGTCGTGGGAATCCGAAAAATAGGGCCGGAGGGTGTAATACTCTCTGGCGGGCTCATCACAAAAGTGCCGCAGCCCGACCCCTTCCACCTCGTGCACTCCCAGATTTCCGTAGACCACCAGCGCTCCCGCCTGAAACCGTGACATGGTATTGCCTCTTTCCCTTGTATGAAAAGGCTGCAAAAACAGACTTTCCAGCGTAATTTTACTTTTTACTTTATTGTACCACGGTAGGTTGGCGGGCTTCAAAGGACATCTTTCACAAAGTTTTCCTCGTGCAATCTGCGCAGAATGCCCAGTACAATTCTTGTGCAAAACTGCCTTTGCAAATTCCAGACAGGCAGGCTATAATGATTTCGTACAACGAGTAGCACTCATGCGTAAAACCGGTTGCATGAGGGCTGCCCGTTGTTTTTATTTGCCCCAAAATGGAAAGGTAAAGGTGAATCCCATGGAAAGCTCCAATCAATTTCTCGGCACGGAGCGCATCAGCAAGCTGATGCAGAAGTATGCGATCCCGTGCATTATTTCGCTTCTGGTCGGCGCACTGTATAACATCGTGGACCAGATCTTTATTGCAAACGCCAGCTATCTGGGCTCTTATGGCAACGCCGCCAATACGGTCGTTTTCCCCCTGACGGTGGTAGCGCTGGCTATTGCCGTGATGATCGGTGACGGCTGCTGCGCCTTCGTCAGTATCAGCCTTGGGCAGAACGAAGTTCCCAAGGCAAGGCGGAGCGTCGGCAATGCGGTGGTGATGTGTCTGGTCAGCAGTATTGTGCTGGCGGCGCTCTATCTGGTTTTTGCGGACAACATTCTCGCCATGTTCGGCGGAACGGTCAACGCCGAGACCTACCACCACTCCCAGGAATATTTCTTTTATATCACGCTGGGCGTCCCCTTTTATATGTTTGGGCAGGCCATGAACCCCATCATCCGCGCGGATGGCAACCCCCGGTTTGCCATGATCTCCACCCTTGCGGGTGCGGTGCTGAACATTATTCTGGACCCCGTTTTCATTTTCGGCTTGCGCTGGGGCATGATGGGCGCGGCGGTGGCTACTGTGATCGGTCAGCTGGTCACCGCAGCGCTGGCAGTGTGGTATCTGCTGCACATGAAGATCATTCGCCCTGAAAAGGGTGACTACCGGCTGAAGGGCTCCATCTGCGGCCGCACCCTGACCCTTGGCATGACCAGCTTTCTGTCCCAGATCAGCCTTGTGGCGGCTATGGCAGCCATCAACAACATGATCCGCAAATACGGCGCACTGGACACCGTGTTCGGGCAGGAGCAGTATGCACAGATTCCCATGGCAGTTGTTGGCATCGTGATGAAGTTCTTCCAGATCGTCATCTCCATCGTGGTGGGCATGGCGGCTGGCTGCATCCCCGTGGTGGGTTTCAACATGGGCGCAAAAAAGCCTGCCCGTGTGAAGGAGCTGTTCACAAAACTGCTGCTGGCAGAAGCGGCCGTGGGCGTTGTTGCGCTGGTGCTGGTAGAGGGCTTCCCGCGGCAGCTGATCGCCCTGTTCGGTGCCGCCAACGAGAGCGTCTACTACACCGATTTTGCAGTGCGCTCCTTCCGCATCTACCTGTGCATGATCATTCTGGCCTGTGTCAACAAGGCCTGCTTCATCTTTTTGCAGGCCATGGGCAAGGCAGTGGAATCCACCGCCCTGTCCATGGTGCGTGAGGTGGTGTTCGGCGTGGGCTTTGCCCTGCTGCTGCCCCGGTTCTTCGGGCTGGACGGCGTACTGTACTCCATGCCCATGTCGGATATCCTCACCTTCCTGATTGCAGGCTATCTGATCTTCAAAACCTACCGTGAACTGAACCAGAAAGGAGAAGTCTAATGGAAAAACATATCATTACCATCAGCCGCGAATTTGGCAGCGGCGGCAGAACCATCGGCAAACTGGTGGCAGAGCATCTGGGCATCCGGTGCTATGACGCCGAACTCATCCAGAAACTGGCTGCTGAAAGCGGCTTTGACGAAAGCTACGTCAAGGAGGCCGGAGAGTACACCCCCGGCGGTTTCCTTGCCTCCGCCTTCACCGACCGCAGCTTCGGCCCCACCAACGAGGACCTGCTTTGGAAGCTGCAATACCGGCTCATTCGGGAGCTTGCGGAAAAAGAGCCCTGCGTCATCGTGGGGCGCTGCGCCGATTTTATCCTGCAGGACCGCACCGACTGCCTGAAGGTGTTCGTCCATGCCGACATGAAGTTCCGGGCTGACCGCATCGTGCGGGTCTACGGCGAGCGGGAGAAATCTCCCGAATCCAGGCTGAAGGAGAAGGACAAGCGCCGCGCCGCCTACTACCGCTTCTACACCGATATGAACTGGGGCAATGCCGCCAACTATCATATTGCGCTGGATAGTGGGGTCATCGGCATTGAAAAGAGTGCGGAGATCATTGAAAGTCTTTCATAATTTCCGGCAGTCCCAGAGCCGATAGTGCAAACTGCCGCCCGCCTGCGTTCCGTTACGCAGGTGAGCGGCAGTTTTTGTCAATGGCGGTTTTATGGGAAAATCAATCTTCTAATCCGTGGCTCCCAGTCACATTCTTCAAATATTCCTTCGGGTCGCCGTTCAGAATCAAATCCGCATAGCCCAGTGGGTCATTGTAGACGAGATAATCCAACTCCGACCTCTGCGCCATGGTCACGTCCAGCGCATCCTCGACCCCAATGGAGTCAATAAAAATTTTTCTCCCATCTTGGAGAGTCAACTCCACACAGCCGGTGTCCATGTTGAATTTGCAGGCTCTTTCATCGTACTTCATGTTTGTGTCCTTTCCGCCTTACGGCACTCTCACAGTGGTCTGTCGTGCTTTCTTATGATAAGGTCTAGGACGTTTTTCGATGGAAGCAAGGGATTCGTTCTGTTTTCCAAAGAATACAAAAAATCCGAACCCTTCTCCTATTGGAAAAAAGTTCGGATTTTGTTGTTGTGGTGCACCTCCAGGGACTCGAACCCTGGGCCCACTGATTAAGAGAGCAAGCCGCCGGTTCGTCTCAATTTCTGGAAGTTTCGAGTCATCGTTATTTTAGAACAAAGCAACGTGATTTTTCGCCCGGTAATTTCTGCATCCCTTGTCGGATTTTGCACCGAGAAGCACCCTCTGCACGTTTTGAAACCGTGCAAAATCCGTGCAGAAACCGTGCACTTACTTCCCGACAAATAAAATCACCCTATCCCCCACCGGCTTGACGGTATTGGTTTGAGCGGCCGCACACCAAAATCAAATCCAGAAGGGGCATTCAGCATCACGCCGTAATCAGAGCCATGAGGTAGAACTCCGTGGGAGTTTCATCTTCTGTGGGCAGAATGGTGATCTCCACGGTATGGGTCTTCTGCTCACCATGGTGGAGAATGGGCTGGAGATACAGGCAGTCGCCCCAATCCTCATCGAAGTTGCCGTCCAGCACAGCGGCGTGGGCGGTGTCGCCATCCAGCACCAGCTGTGCCCGCAGCGCCGGGCGGCGGATGGTCTTGCGGTACTGTACTGCAATGCAGGAGGCATCCACTTCAAAGGTAATCTTATCCCCGGGCTTCTGACCGACCCAGCCGTTTTTCCAGTGGTCCAGATGCCCCAGCTTTTCCTCCGGGTCTGCCCGGAAACCCTCCAGCTTGGGGGAGATCTCCCGGATGGTCAGCCGCCGGGCGTTCTCGTAGGCGTTGGCGGTGAGCGGTGCCGGGAAGGCAGGCTCCTGCTCCGGTTCTTCCCGGTGGGCGTTGACTGCCTCCAGCAGCTTGATGATCTCCCCTGCCACCAGACCGTGGCCGTAATCGTTGGGGTGCAGCCCATCAGGGCTGAGCAGGGTGCGGCTGGCATACTTACCGGCATGCAGATCCTTGTAAATGCTGTCCCGGATGCTGACGTGGGGCACACCGTAGTGGTCGCCCACGGCGTTGTGCTCGTCCTGTGACGTCTCGCCGGTATCGTAATAAATGTTGTTCAGCAGCACCACCGCCGGGTGAGAGGGCCATGTGAGCAGCTTACGGACAACACCCTCGTAGGTCTCCTGCCGGAAGGGGACGTCCAGATCGTTGACGCTGAAATCCACTACCACAAAATCCGGCTGGTACATCAGCACATCGGTCACGGCACGGGCAACGCCATAGTGGGAGCTGGTGCCGCCGATGCCGCCGTTGACGTAGTGGAACTTCGACTGCGGAAAGGTATCCACGAACCACTGATACACCCGGAAAGCGTAGGCATTGCCGGGCTGGGTGGAAAGGCTGCCCTGGGTGATGGAACCTCCCAGAAAGCCGATGGTCAGTTCCTGCCCTGCCGCGGCACGGCGGAACAGTTCTTTCAAGCGAGCAAAATTGGACGTATTCATTCTAAAACTCCTCCCTGATATGCGTTATGGATAATTTTTGCCGCCGGACGGCCGGACACGGCGTAGGCACTGACTGCTCTGGTGTCGGCAGGCCAGTCCCACACGCCAAAGCCCATGACCCACGGACGCTTGGCGCAGGCGGAAAACATTGCCTCATACCAATCTGCCTGCTCCAGATCGTTCCGCGTTCCCTTCAACTCCCAGTTGTTGGGCACGGCAGAAGAGCCGGTGATATTCATACAGCCTGCCTCGCTGAAGAGGACGGGCTTTTTGTATTTTTGGCTCACCGCCTCGATACGGTCCAGCTGGTTTTCCCAGTCCTTCAGGGGGTAGTAGCCGCTGGAAGCGATGCAGTCCACCGCATCCCACCAGTTTACATGGTCCTCGCCGTATTTATCGCAGTTATAGCTCACCGGGCCGTGGTACTGCTGCCGCACGGCGGCAATGAGGGCGCGCCACTCTGCTTCCCGGTGCTCGGTCATGGTCATTTCGCAGCCGGTCAGGAACAGCCCACAGCCTTCGGCTTCGGCAAGAGCCGCGTAGTGGGTCTGGAAGGCGGTGTAGTTGGCAAACCATCCGCTCCACTGGGTCTCACAGGGCACATCGTGGTCAAAAAAGCTGATGCGCGCCCGCCACACGCCGTTGGCACAGTTGACGGTAGGCTTCAGCGCCACCTGCAAGCCCAACTGCTTGGCAAAGCGGATGGCACCGCACAGCTCCTCGTCTGTGGGGGTGGCATCGGTGCGCCAGTCGATCTCTTCACTGTAAGGCCCAGACTGTATTCCAGAGGGCGACAGGATGACCCAGTTGGCGGCGGTGGCTTCCACCATGGCTGCCATACTGCGGTGGGCAGTCTCGCTATTCAACGCGCCCCGCCGGGGAAAGGGTGCAAAATTCACCCCGTAAAAGTTATGTTCCAGCTCCATGACATCTTCCTCGTTTTCTCAAAAATCAACGTCAGATTGCACAATAAGTATAAGACAGTTTTGGAAGTTCCGTCAATATGCCGCTTCATTTTCAGCGTATGATACAAGGAGAGGGGCAAAGCACTGGTCAACCTGACCCAAAAAAGCCCCTGCACCGGGAGGTGCAAAGGCTAAACTAAATTTTAGCTTTTTGTTAGCTTACAGATTTAGCTTGCGATTTTGGGTAGAATCTGCTATGCTTCAGGCAAAAACCAAGGGGAGGAACAGAAAATGGAGCAACTTACAACTGCGACGCTGGCCCAACTGCCGCAGGTGCGGGCACTGGGGCGGCACACCGGGCTTGACCCGCTGACCCTGTTCTGGACAGCCAGCGGCATGGAGCTGGAATTTACCGGCAGTGAGCTGTGGGTGGATCTTTTCGCCGACTATGAGATGGTAGAACCGTGGGTCAGCGTGGAGCTGAACGGCGCATGGGTGGCACGGTTTGCCGTGAACCCCGGCAAAAGCCGGGTCTGTCTTTTCCGGGGCATGACACCGGGCAAGGCAAAGCACCTCCGGCTGCTAAAGGATGTGCAGGCCATGCACGATGACCCGGCGCATCTGTTGCAGATCACCGGACTGGAATATGCAGGCGGCGATTTTCTGCCCCTGCCGGAGCCGCAGTATCGGCTGGAGTTTGTGGGCGACAGCATCACCAGCGGTGAGGGTGCCATCGGAGCCAAGCCGGAGGAGGACTGGGTGGGAGCCTTTTTCTCTGCGGAGAACCACTACGGCCGCCTGACCGCCGATGCACTGGGCGCCGAATACCGCTGCATCTCGCAAAGTGGCTGGGGCATCGTGACCGGCTGGGACAACGATGTGCGCCATGTAATGCCGCCCTACTATACGCAGGTGTGCGGTGTAGCTATGGGGCAGCGCAATGCCGCCCTTGGCGCACAGCAGGAAAACGATTTTGCTGCATGGAAACCGGATGCCGTCATCGTCAACTTGGGCACCAACGACACGGGCGCATTTGATAACCCGCCGTGGCAAGACCCTGCCACTGGCAAGCCCCACCAGCTGCGGCGGCTCTCCAATGGAGGCTTCCACCCTGCGGACGCCCAAAAAGTGGCAAATGGTGTACAGCATTTCCTGACCATGCTCCGGGCAAAGAACCCGGGGCAAAGCTGGTGTGGTGCATCGGGATGCTGGGCAGCGAGCTGCTGCCGGTATTGCGGCAGGGCATGGAGCAGTACAAGACCATTACCGGAGACAGCTCTGTCTATCTGCTGGAGCTGCCCAACACCACGCCGGAAACCGTGGGTGCCCGGCAGCACCCCGGCGCAGAGAACCACCGGCAGGCGGCAAAGGTTCTGACCGCCTTTCTGAGAACGATCCTGTAAAAATGGAAACAGGATGCCGGAGCGTCCGCAGACGCTCCGGCATCCCCAATATAAACTATATTTTCCGCTAAAGGGGCTGATGCACAAACCTTCGTGCATCAGCCCCTTTTTATCAGGTAGATTCTCTTCTTACAAAGCCGCCGGGCACGATGACGGTGGGAGCAATGGCAGGCTTATGCGCCATTTTGCGGCGCAGTTGCGCCACCGCCGTTTTTGCCATGCCGTCCAAGTCCACCCGGTAGCTGGTGAGCTGGGGGCTGCAAAGAGTGGAATAACGGTAGTCGTCGTAGCCGGTCACTGCCACATCCTGCGGCACCCGGTAGCCGTTGCGCTTGAGGGTCTCCACCAGATTATAGGCCACCGCATCGCAGTTGCAGACAAAGGCGTCCGGCATTTCATGAGGCAGAGAGAACGGCATGAACTTGCCCTGATCGTCCCGGTCCTCCAGCCGCCAGTCGTCCCGGATGGGCAGACCGGCACGGAGCATCGCCTTGACGTAGCCCAGATACCGGTCCATGATGGAACTGGTGGACAGCACGCTGCCAACAAAGCCGATGTTCCGCCGCCCGGTGGAGATAAGGTGCTCGGTCATCGTGTAGCTGCCGCTGGTGTTGTCGCTGAGCACGCAGTCGGCGGCAATGGCATCGTCGTAGAAGTCCAGCAGCATAAAGGGCACACCGGTCTGCACCGCCGTAGCAAGGTAGCGGCGGCTGATCTCGCCCATAAAAATCAGGCCGTCCACTTTCCGGTTTACAAGGAAGGTGGGCATATTGCAGCTTTTTCTGCCTGCGGCAGAACGATCTCCATCAGAACCGAGATGTCCTGCTCGGCGGCAGCTTTCAACACGGAACGGTACAGATTGGAATAAAAGGCATTCTCGTTGAAAAAGCGGTCTGCCACCAGAATGCCGATGCTCTCGCCGCCGGGGTGGGCGTTGGTCCGGGCGGGGGGCTGGTAGCCCATCTCCTCCGCGGTGGCAACAATCTTGGCACGCATCTCGGCGCTTACGCCTTCCTTCCCTGCCAAACCCTTGGAAACGGAAACGGTGCTGATGCCCAGCCGCTGTGCAATGTCCGCCATGCGTACTGCTTTTGCCATGTTCCTGACCAGCTTTCTTCTTGATTTGGTTATGAGGTAAATAAAATTCCGATTAACTTTATAATTAGCATAACAGTTTTCGGTAGTTTCGTCAACAAAAACCTTGAAAACCTTTAAGCCAACCACCATTTAGGCTAATTTTCTCTATTTTTGTTAGCTAACAAAACATTTTAAGTTCAATTTTCGTGTTGTATCCCGGATTTGCGGGTCAGTTTTCACAAGAAAATCGCCGAATTGCCACCAAAACACCGAATCTTTTTGGTGACATTGACAGTGCATCGTGAAAAGACTATACTTAAATCACAAAAAGCGAAAGCAAGCAGTTAGCTAAATCAAGTTAACGAAAGCTTTCGCAAATCAGAAAAAGGTTCCACATAAAGAAGGAGGACATTTCTATGCGTAAGATCAATCGCCGTAACTTCCTGAAGGTCACTGGTGTGTTGGCCGCAGCCTCTGCTCTGGCCGCCTGCGGCGGCAGCAGCACTTCTACCGCCGGCTCCACCGGCAGCACCGCCGGTTCCGCTGCCAGCGCAGACGGTGCAAAGGCTTACAACGAGCTGACCGTCGGCACCGACAACACCGACCTGAAGGCCGATCTGAAGTTCGTCAGCCACCGCACCGACCTCATCGAGGACGGCACCTTTGACGGCTACGTTGCCGCATTCCAGAAGCTGTATCCCAACATCACCATCAAGTACGAGGGCATCACCGACTATGCCACCGACATGACCACCCGTCTGACTTCCAACGACTGGGGTGATCTGTGCATGATCCCCACCAACATCCCCCTGACCGAGTTGGGCGACTACTTTGAGCCTCTGTGCGCACTGAGCGACATTGAGAACGATTACAACTTCGCTTCCAACCGCGCTTATAACGGCAGCGTGTACGGCATCCCCTCCACCGGCAATGCACAGGGCATCGTCTACAACAAGAAGGTTTTTGAGGCTGCCGGCATCACCACCCTGCCCAAGACCCCGGACGAGTTCCTGGATGACCTGCAGAAGATCAAGGACTATGATCCTTCCATCGATCCCCTGTACACCAACTACGCCGCCGGCTGGACCATGACCGCATGGGATGCTTACACCAGCGGCGGCGCAACCGGCGACCCGGACTGGATGAACATTACCATGCCCCAGACCAAGGATCCGTTCCAGAAGGGCATTCTGGGTGCGGACGATATGGGTCCCTACGCTGTGTACTACATCCTGTACGAAGCAGTGAAGCGCGGTCTGACCGAGGCCGACCCCACCACCACCGACTGGGAGGGCTCCAAGCCCCGCATCAATAACGGCCAGATCGGTGCCATGGTTCTGGGCAGCTGGGCCATCGTGCAGATGCAGGCCGCCGGTGACCACGCCGACGACATTGGCTATATGCCGTTCCCCATCACCGTCAAGGGTACCCAGTACGCCAGCGCAGGTGCAGACTACTGCTACGGTGTGAACAAGAACACCACCGATGACAAAAAGCTGGCTGCCATGCTCTACATCAAGTGGCTGACCGAAAGCTCCAACTTTGCTTATGATCAGGGCGGTGTGCCGGTGCTGAAGAGCCAGGAATACCCCGATACCCTGAAGGCATTCGACGGCATCGACCTGGTCGAGGATGCCCCCGCCCCCGCAGAGCTGGCAGACCTTGCCACCGAGGTGCAGCAGGAGGCTGAGCTGATGCTGAATGCCGACCAGACCCACGTCATGCGTGTGGTGGAGGCTGGCATCAACGGCGACGAGACTCTGGACGACATCGTGGCCGACTGGAACGCTGCATGGGACGCGGCTGTGGATGCCTGCGCACCGCAGTAAGCGATCTATCGTTATAAATCAGCAGGGCGGGCCCGTGTCCGCCCTGCTTTTGGTGAAAGGAGGTCTTTTACATGGCATCTTCCGCAACCGTATCCGCGCCTAAAAAGCGCAAGAGCTTCAGCGAATACTTTCACAGTATGCGCGGGCAGCAGCTCATCGTCACGCTGGTGTTCCTGTTCGTTCCGCTGGTGCTGCTGTTCATGTTCACCTATCTGCCCTTCTTCAAAATGGTAGAGTTCAGCTTCTTCAAAATGAAGTACATCGGCAGACGTACCTTTGTGGGTCTGCAGAACTACATCTCGGTCTTTACCCGCAAAGACTGCTTCCATGCTTTGAGCCTGAGCCTTTACTACATGGTAGGTTCGGTGGTGCAGATGGCGCTGGCGCTGCTGTTTGCCACCATCCTGAGCTTCAAGTGCAAGGGCAGCAAGTTCTTCCGTGGTGCACTGTACTTTCCCTGCCTCATCTGCGGCATCTCGGTGGGCTTCATCTTCAAGTTCTTCTTCACCCACGGCTTTGTGCTGGATACCCTGCTGAGCTGGGTGGGCTTCAACGTGGATAAGCTGCCCTTCTGGCTCCGGGATGAGTCCATCAACAACGTCGTGCTGGTGGCCTGCTCTATCTGGAAATACATCGGCCAGAACATCGTCATGTTCATCGGTGCTATCGCTTCTGTGGACCCCGTGCTGTACGAGGCTGCTGAGATCGACGGTGCCAACGCATGGCACCGCTTCAAGGACATCATCCTGCCCTCCATCAGCACCATCGTGGTGCTGAACCTCATCATCTCGGTGTCCGGCGCACTGTCCGCCTTCGAGATGCCCTATGTTGTCACCGGCGGCGGCTTCAACACCTCCACCTACTTCGTGGTCATGGACAAGATCGCCCATACCGACCAGAAGGTGGGTCTTGCATCCGCCATGGCTGTGGTTCTGCTGCTGCTCATCGTGATCGTCACCTACGCCCAGAAGGCTGTGGAAAAATGGCTGGAAAACCGCAGCAGCGGCGTAACCAAGTGAAAGTGAGGCAGAACGTATGAACGCAATCAAAATGAAGCGCATCCTCATCAATATCTGCAAGTATGTGCTGCTGATCTTTGCCGCTTTCGTGGCACTGGTGCCCATCGTGTCCTGTATCTTCACCGCCTTTAAGACGGAGGAAGAGTATGCCAGCACCAACGTCATCACCCTGCCCAAGAACTTTTTGAACTTCGATAACTTCATCATCGCATGGAACAAGGCCAACATGGGTAAGGCGTTCCTCAACAGCTTTATTATCCTGATCTGCGTGCTGGTAGGCAGCATTATGATCAGCGCCATGCTGGCTTATGTGCTGAACCGGTTCAAGTTCCCCGGCAACAAGCTGATCCGCAACCTGTTCACCATTGCCACCCTGATCCCCGGCATCGCCTCCCAGGTCACGGTGTACCAGATCATGACCGCTCTGCATCTGGTAAACTCCATGCCCGGCTACATCATCCTGATGATGGGCACGGACGTTATCACCATCTATATCTTTTTGCAGTTCTTCGAGAACCTTTCCCCCACGCTGGACGAAAGCGCCATTCTGGATGGCTGCACCTACTTTGGTGTGTTCTTCAAGATCCTGCTGCCCCTGCTGAAGCCCGCCATCGTCACCAGCGCCATCCTGAAGGGTGTGTCCACCTACAACGAATACTACATGGCAAACCTGTATCTGCAGGATAAGACCAAGTATCAGGTGGTTGCTACCTCCCTGTATGTGTTCTCCGGCCCCATGGGCAACCAGTACAACTACATTTGCGCCGGTGTCATCATCACCATCATCCCCGCCCTTATCGTGTTCCTGCTGTGTCAGGATCAGATCTACAGCGGCATGGCTGCCGGTGCTGTGAAGGGCTAAAATTGCGACCGCCGCCTGCGGCGGAAACAGGGAGCAATTTTTGGCGCCGCGGTCAGCAGGACACGAGGCCCGCCCAAGGGCCGAAGTGGACGCTGGGCACCGCAAGAGGAAAGCCGTTTTCGGCCAGTACAGTCTTTTCAAGACATCCACATTTTTCCTTCATCATCTGCTGCTTCTCCCGGTTTCTGTGCAGGAGCCGGGAGAATACAGCAGAAGGAAAACAAACAATCTTCTATTACAGGAGTTTATCTTATGAGCAACGTAAAAATGTTCTGCGACGCACTGCCCAACATCCCTTGGCAGGAAAAGCCCGCTGACGTTACCGCCCCGGTGTGGCGGTACAGCGAGAACCCCATCATCGACCGCAACCCTGTGGAAGGGGTGGCACGCATCTTCAACAGTGCCGTGGTGCCCTACGAGGGCAAGTTCATCGGCGTGTTCCGTGGCGAGCAGGTCGATGGCATCCCCTACATCTATCTGGGACGCAGCGAGGACGGCATCCACTGGAACTTTGACAAGGACAAGATCCCCTTCGTCAACGAAAAGGGCGAGCCGTTTATGCCGGTGTACGCCTACGATCCCCGTCTTGTGAAGGTGGAGGACACCTACTACATCATCTGGTGTCAGGACTTCTACGGTGCGTCCATCGGCATCGCCAAGACCACCGACTTCAAGACCTTTGTCCGCATCGAGAACCCCTTTATCCCCTTCAACCGCAACGCCGTGCTGTTCCCCCGCAAGATCAACGGCATGTACACCCTGCTGAGCCGCCCGTCTGACAGCGGCCATACCCCCTTTGGTGACATCTTCCTGAGCCAGAGCCCGGATATGGAGTTCTGGGGCCGTCACCGCCATGTGATGAGCAAGGGCTCCAACTGGTGGGAGAGCGTGAAGATCGGCGGCGGTGCTGCCCCCATTGAGACCAGCGAGGGCTGGCTGCTGTTCTACCACGGCGTTACCGGCACCTGCAATGGCTTCGTCTACTCCATCGGCGGTGCCATTCTGGATAAGGACGAGCCCAGCAAGGTGCTGTACCGCTGCGGCAACTTCCTGCTGACCCCGGAAAAGTGGTATGAGGAGCGTGGCTTCGTGCCCAACGTCTGCTTCCCCTGCGCCACCTTGCAGGATGCCGACACCGGCCGCATCGCTCTGTACTATGGCTGCGCCGACAGCTATGTCGGTTTGGCCTTCACCACCGTAGACGAGGTGGTGGATTACATCAAGACCCACGATAACGCAGGCCCCACCGACCACGAGGTGGGCATCCGCTAAGCGTCAAGCGCAACCCTCTCTGTCAATGCTTCGCATCGCCATCTCTGCAAAAAGAGATTTTACGTCCCCTACCGGGCGCTGGCACGGCGCAAGCCGTGACTGAGAGGGTTTTACTTTGTACAGAAAGGAAGTTCTGTATTATGTCTTCCATCAAACAGGCAGCAGAAGAAATGCTGCTGCAAACCATCATTCCCTTCTGGAAAGGGCTGCGGGACGAGGAAAACAGCGGCTTTTACGGCTACATGGATTTTGACCTGAAGCTGGATAAAAAAGCCGAAAAGGGCTGCATCCTGAACAGCCGCATTCTGTGGTTCTTCTCCGAGGCGGCCATGCTGACCGGCCGGGCAGACCTTGCCGAAGATGCCCGCCACGCCTACCAGTTCTTCCTGAAAAACTGCTACGACGAGGCAAACGGCGGCGTGTACTGGAGCTGCGATTACACCGGCAAGCCGCAGGACACCACCAAGCACACCTACAATCAGGGCTTTGCCATCTATGCCCTTTCCGCTTACTACCGGCTGACCAAAGACCCCGTTGCGCTGGCCTACGCAAAAAAGATCTTTCATCTCATCGAGCAGCACTGCACCGACAGCGAGGGCTATCTGGAGGCCTTTACCATCGACTGGAAGCCGGAGAGCAACGAAAAGCTCTCCGAAAACGGTGTCATGGCGGCAAAGACCATGAACACCCTGCTCCATGTGTTCGAGGGTTACGCCGGGCTTTATCAGGCAAGCCGTGACCCGGAGGTGGAAAAAGCCCTGCGCCGCATCCTTGATATCTACGAGCACAAGATTTACAGCCCGGAGCTGCACCGGCAGCTGGTGTTCTTTGACCAGCACTACAACTCTATCATCGATTTGTACAGCTACGGCCACGATATCGAGTCCAGCTGGCTCATCGACTGGGGCTGCGATTTACTGGGAGATGCAGCGCTTTCCAAGCGCATCCACGCCATCAACTCCGACCTTGCCGCCCACATCTACAAGGAAGCTTACATTGACCACTCGGTGGTCAACGAGTGCGACCGCGGCAAGGTGAACACCACCCGTGTGTGGTGGGTGCAGGCCGAGTCCGTGCTGGGCTTCGTGAACGAATACAACAAGAGCGGCGATACAAAATACCGCGATGCCGCCGCCGATATTTACCACTACATCTGCAACGTGATGGTGGACAAACGCCCCGGCAGTGAATGGTTCTGGGAGGTGGACGCAGACGGAAAACCGTCCAGCCGCAAGCCCATCCTTGAGCCGTGGAAGTGCCCCTACCACAACGGCAGAATGTGCATGGAACTGATAAGGAGGAACCCCGATGTCACAGTCTAAACTCCACCCCGAATACCTGCGCCAGAAGGCTTTGCAGGATGCCTACCTGGCCCGCAAAAACAAAAAGACCGATTTCTACAACGGCATCTACGACCGGTGGGAAAACCCGGTGCTGACCCGCGAATCCATCCCGCTGAGCTGGCGGTTCGACCTGAACCCGGAGACGAACCCCCACTTTATGGAGCGTCTGGGCGTGAACGCCGTGTTCAACTCCGGTGCCATCAAGCTGAACGGCAAGTATTACCTTGTGGCGCGCATCGAGGGCAACGACCGCAAGAGCTTCTTCGGCGTGGCAGAAAGTGACAGCCCGGTGGAGGGCTTCCACTTCTGGGAAAAGCCCATCCTGCTGCCGGACACCTGCCCGGAGGAGACCAACGTCTACGATATGCGCCTGACCCAGCACGAGGACGGCTGGATCTACGGCGTGTTCTGCTCCGAGAGCAAGGACAACAGCGTGAATGACCTGTCCGCTGCCGTGGCTGCTGCGGGCATCGTCCGCACCAAAGACCTCAAGACTTGGGAGCGTCTGCCGAACCTTGTCACCAAGCGCAGCCCCCAGCAGCGCAATGTGGATCTGCTGCCGGAGTTTGTCAACGGCAAGTACGCCTTCTACACCCGCCCCATGGATGACTTCATCGACACCGGTTCCGGCGGCGGCGTAGGCTTTGGTCTGTGCGAGGACATCACTCACGCCGTCATTGACGAGGAGATCATCACCAGCCCCCGCCGCTACCACACCATCACCGAGGCAAAGAACGGCGAGGGTGCCACCCCCATCAAGACCGAAAAGGGCTGGCTGCACATTGCCCACGGCGTGCGGAATACCGCCGCCGGGCTGCGGTACGTTATTTATGTATTCGTCACCGCACTGGACGACCCCAGCAAGGTGATTGCAGAGCCCTCCGGCTTCCTGATCGCTCCCCGGGATTGGGAGCGTGTGGGCGATGTCTCCAACGTGGTCTTTACCAACGGCGCGATTGCAGACGATGACGGCAGCGTGTATATTTATTATGCAGCCAGCGATACCCGTCTCCATGTAGCTTCTACCACCATTGACAAACTGCTGGACTTCGCCTTCAACACCCCCGCCGACCCGCTGCGCAGTGTGGACTGCGTAAAGCAGCGGTGCGCCCTCATCGACAAAAATCTGGAGTACCTCAAGAGCATCGGCGAGTAAACCGCCCCTCTGAGCCCTCCACCCGAAAGGAAACGCCATGAAAAAGACCAACATCGACAGCCCCTTCTACCGCACTATGGGGAAGATCGGCGATCTGCTTTTTGCCAACCTTCTGTGGCTGGTGTGCTGTTTGCCCATCGTCACCGCCGGAGCCTCCACCCTGGGGCTGTTCACGGTGGTGAACAAGATGGCGGCAAAGGAGGACTACACCGTCCACACCGACTTTTTCAAGGCGTTCAAGCGGGATTTTAAGCAATCTACTGCCCTGTGGCTGGTGCTTTTGCTGGCAGGCTTTGCCGCCCTCACCGGGCTGCGCACCGCCACCGCACAGGACACCCCCAGCACCGGCATTCTGGCGGCAGCGTCCTTTCTGCTGCTGGTGCTGGCGGGCTGCTGCGGCAGCTGGGGCTTTGCCCTGCTGGCACGTTTCACCTATCCCGGCGTTCTGCCGGTGCTGGCGGACAGCGGCCGCATGACCCTTGCAAACCTGCTGCCCACTGTGGGGAATCTGGCTTTTCTGGCGTGGTTTCCTCTGCTGGCAAAAGCCGCCCCTGCGTGGTTCGTCTATCTGCTGCCCCTGTGGCTGCTCATCGGCGGCGCAGGTTCTGCCCTTGGCATGGCAAGCCTGATGCGCCCCGCCTTTGCTCAGCTGGAAAAAGCCGGGCGCAAGGAAGAGGAACCGGAAGAAGAACCTGACACGGAGGACAGCGTGCAATGATCGTCTGCACCGAAACTGTCCTTATTGGAAGAAAGTGTGATCCTATGGAAGAAAAAGTAAAACAGCAGTATGACCGCTGGCTTTCCCAGCCGGGATGCCTGCTGACCTTGCCGAGGAGCTGAAGAGCATTGCAGGCAACGAGGACGCCATCACCGACCGCTTTTACCGGGAGCTGGAATTCGGCACCGGCGGTCTGCGGGGTGTCATCGGCGCAGGCACCAACCGGATGAACGTCTACAACATCCGCAAGGCAACGCAGGGGCTTGCCAACTACCTGAACGCCTCCGACCTGCCCAAGAAGGTGGCCATCGGCTACGACAGCCGCATCAAGAGCGATGTGTTCGCAAAAGAAACGGCGGCTGTTCTGGCTGCTAACGGCATCAAGGCGTACATCTACCCCCGTCTGGAACCCACCCCGGCGCTGAGCTGGGCGGTGCGGTACTACGGCTGCGGCGCAGGCGTGTGCATCACCGCCAGCCACAACCCCGCCAAGTACAACGGCTACAAGGTCTACGGCGCAGACGGCTGCCAGATCACCCTTGAGGTGGCAGCAAAGATCCTTGCCGCCATTGAAGCAGTAGACTGCTTTGCCGTACAGCCTGCGGACTTTGACGCAGCCCTTGCCGAGGGCAAGATCGAATACAGCAGCGAGAAATGTCTGGACGACTTTGTGGATGCCGTCTATGCCCAGCGTGTGGGCGATGGGGCTGGCACCGCCGACCTAAAGCTGGTGTACACTCCGCTGAACGGCTCCGGTCTGGAATGCGTGAAAAAACTGCTGGCAAAGCTGGGTGTCACCCATGTGACCGTGGTGCCGGAGCAGGAAAAGCCGGACGGCAACTTCCCCACCTGCCCCTACCCGAACCCGGAGATCCGGGAAGCCATGCAGAAGGGTCTGGAGCTGTGCGACAAAGTGCACCCGGACCTTTTGCTGGGCACCGACCCGGACTGTGACCGCTGCGGCACCGCCGTGCCGGACGGCAAGGGCGGCTACCGGCTCATCACCGGCAACGAGATGGGCATCATTCTGTTGGACTACATCTGCCGCACCCGCAAGGCACTGGGCACCATGCCGGAGCATCCGGTGGCTGTGACCACCATCGTCTCCACCGATATGGCCACCCCGGTGGCGGCAAAGTACGGCGTGGAGCTGCGCCGCACCCTGACCGGCTTCAAGTTCATCGGCGAGCAGATCGGTCTGCTGGAAGCCGCAGGTGAAGCCGACCGCTACATCTTTGGCTTTGAGGAGAGCTACGGTTACCTGTCCGGCGCTCACGTCCGGGACAAGGACGCCGTCAACGCCACCCTGCTGGTGTGCGAAGCCGCCGCATGGTACGCAAAGCAGGGCATGACCCTGCTGGATGCCATCAATCAGCTGTATGCCGAGTTCGGCTGCTACCGCAACGCCCTGCACAGCTTCGCCTTTGAGGGCGAAAGCGGAATGCACACCATGGACGCCATCATGAAGCAGCTGCGGCAGACCCCGCCCACCGCCATCGGCGGCATGGCCGTGGAAAGCTTGGTGGACTACAACACCGCCGGCACCGGACTGCCCAAGGCCAATGTGTTGGAGTTCCGTCTGGCGGGCGGTGCCAAGCTGATGGTACGCCCCTCCGGCACCGAGCCGAAGATCAAGGTGTATCTCTCTGCCGTTGCTCCCACCGAAGAAGCAGCCGATGCCATCAATGACACTCTTGGCAAAGCTGCCTCTGCCCTGTTGAAAGCATAATCCCCTGCAAACTGGCTGCCTCGTTCCCGCCGAAAAATGGACGGGGCAGCTTTTTGCACCCTTTTTCGGAAAAATCGCCTTTTGTGTTCAATTTCAGGCATATTCGAGGTATATAAAATGAAAACGATTCAGCTTACTCCCAGCTGCAAAGACTACCTCTGGGGCGGCGAAAAGCTGCGCACCGAGTACGGCATCCAGAGCGAATTACACCCCCTGAGCGAGGCATGGATGCTGTCCTGCCACCCGGACGGCCCCAGCTACCTGCCGGACGGCTCCACCTTCCAGCAGTACATCAACACTCATCCCGGCTGCCTTGGCACCCACTGCGAAAAGTTCAGCGAGTTCCCCGTTCTGGCAAAGCTCATTGATGCCAAAAAAGACCTGTCCATTCAGGTGCACCCCTCCAATGAATACGCTTTGGAGCACGAACACCAGTACGGCAAGACCGAGATGTGGTATGTGCTGGAAGCAGAGCCGGGTGCCTCCCTCTACTACGGCTTCACCCATGAGATCAGCAAGGAAGAGTTTGAACGCCGCATTCAGGATAACACCCTGACCGACGCGCTGAACGCCGTGCCGGTGCACAAGGGGGACTGCTTCTTCATCCCCTCCGGCACGCTGCACGCCATCCGCAAGGGCATCGTGGTGGCAGAGATCCAGCAGAACTCCAACGTCACCTACCGCATCTACGACTATGGCCGTCTGGGCGCAGATGGCAAGCCCCGGCAGCTGCACATCCCGCAGGCACTGGATGTTACCCTCCGGGAGCCGCCGAAAGCGCAGGACTTCCACGGCCATCTGGCGCAGTGTGATTACTTCACGGTGGATGCCGTAGAGGGTGACTTTGAGGATGTCTGCGACGAGACCTCCTTCACCTCTCTGCTGGTGCTGGAAGGCAGGGGTACCCTGACCGAGACCGCCACCGGCGAAAGCCTGCCAATCCGCAAGGGGCAGAGCCTGTTCCTGCCCGCTGGCACCGGGGCCTACGCCGTAACCGGCACAGACCTCAAGTGCCTGCGTACACGGGTGTAAATAAAGCATGAAAAATTCCCGGGCAGTCTGCCGCTGCCCGGGAATTTGTGCTATGATAGATGCAGAAAAACAGACGAAACGAGGACACAGCCATGGCATCCTACCGCTACGAACGGGATATCAAACCCGAAGACCTGATCCAGGAAACGCCCCCTCCCCTGACCCCGGCGCAGCAGCGTGCCAACTGGTGGCACTACCACTGGTATTATGTGGTGCTGATCGCTGCTGCCCTGCTGGCGGTGGGGTATTTCGTCTGGAACCGAGTCACCGAGGTGCAGCCGGACTACACCGTGGCAGTGGTGAGCCGCACCGACCCGGACACTGCTTTCCTCAGCCAGCTGGAGACCCGGCTGGAAGCCCTTGCCGGGGACGTGAACGGCGATGGCAAGGTGAAGGTCACGGTAAAGGGCATCTGGCTGGCACTGGACTTTGAAACGCAGGATGCCGCCCTGCAGCGGCTGATGCAGTCCAGCGAGGACAAGCTGAACTCTGATTTTTATCTGTGCGAGAGCACCCTGTTCATCGTGGACGACCCCGCCGCCATGGAGCAGCGGTATGGCTGCTTCCAGACGCTGGACGGCACCGACCCGGAGGAAGGAGACGTTCTGTCGGTGGCAGACTTTGCTCTGCCGCTGCAAGACACCGCCCTTGCCAATGATGTGCAGAGCGAAAGCTCTACCCTCTGGTACGCCGCTCGCCGCCTGAACGAGGGCATGAATGCGGATGCCGCTGCCGCTTTGAATGCGCTGTGGGAGAAGCTGGTTTGAGGATTGCGAGAGCATATAGCCTGCATCGGAACGGTGCAGTTCAAGGGTTTGGGTGTTCCCAACAAGCATTTTGCAACGCAAATGGTGTTTGTATAGACAGACACATTGCTTGCAGATGCAGACGTTGTATATACGTCTGCCCTGCTTGCAACAACTATGAAGCCCCTCAATGTGCTTTCCAAATTTGAAAATCACTTTGCGATTGAGACTATCCGTTTTTAAGTTCAACTTGAAGTGGACGGTTATTTTTCTTCTTAGAAAATTTTCGTGTTTGCATCCGCAGCAAGCAGGGCAAGCCGGTACCAACTCGCAATTTTTGAATCAGATTTTACAAATCCGAATTCAAAAACGCTTGTTGGGCTTCTCCCAAACCCGACATTCAGCACAAAATTGCGCTGACCGTGCATCTTATCCTCTAAAGGCATTATGACCCACAAGGGGGCCGGTACCGTCCAGCCCTCTCTCCTTTTGCCAAAGTTTTCATCGCCTTTTCTTGCAACCCGCCGAAAGTGGCGTATTTTCAAATCTTTTTGTTGACACAGCTCGATTTTTGTGGTAGTCTATTCCAACAATTTAATATAACATATTTACTTAGAGTTCCAGCTCGGCTCCTGAAGGAGCCGGAGCAAGTTTTTGACTTTCTTATCGCTACATAACGAACCCGAACCAAGGCCATCCCGGAAGGGATGGTCAGGTTTCGGTTGTTGTGTGGCGATTTTTTATTGTCAGATCCAGCACCGCACCTTGAAAATCGAAAGACCGTCTGCATGGGATACCCGGCAAAGACCTCGCAAGAGCGAGCCGGAAAACGCCGCCGGAAGGGGGCAGGAAATCCATGCAGGGAGAACGGCACACCCAATATCAACTGGTCAAAATGGCCAGTTGATGTGGTGAATGACACAAAGCGTCATTCACCAGAAACATCTTCTACGTTACAGCTCGTTCAATGTGTTCAAATTGAACACATTGATTCTATCCATGTTACGCTTAACCTCGACTTGACATTTTGTCAAGCCACGGTGAAATCTGGTAAGTGCTGCTTTTCAGTACTTACCAAATTACCGTAACACGGTCACTCTGTGGTGGGTTACGAAAACCGTAACTCACCACTTGGAAGTGGTAAATAGACAAATTGTCCACTTACCACCCAGCCATAACGCACAGATTTTAGTTGGTGATCATTTTGATCACCAACCAGACAATCGTAACGCTTTATTGTGTGAAAGTGGTGGTTACCATTTTGATAACCACCATATACCCGTAACATTTGGGGCAAATAATGCTTTTCATTATCCACCACACACCTGTAACAGCCAAAGGAGGATGCCTATGACAACAGAACAATGGGAACGTGAAAATCAGGACACCCTGATGGAATATTTCATTGACGGTGACCCCAGTGTGCACAGAATCCAGTGTGAATGCTGCCGCAAGGTCATCTACACCCAGACCCGGAACCGCAAATATTGCAGCTTCCAGACCTGCGGTCACCGGATGCTGAACTTGCGAAAAAGTCTTAAAAAGCGCATTGAGCGCGGAGCCTACACCTGCCCTTGCTGTGGTGAGCAGTTCTTGCCGATTCGGGCGGATGCCAGATATTGCAGCAACGCCTGTCGGCAGAAAGGCTACCGCAAGCGTAAAGTAACGGCTCACGCTTCTCTTTGAGGAGCTTGATGAAGTTTGTCAAGTTCCTTATCTACGCTCGCTTTTGTTCAGTAAAGTGGCACTTCCCATTCTGGGAAGTGCCAAAAAACCGTAATGCTTAAATTGCTCACTCCCAAATCCCCAAAGTGGGGATTTGGGCTGTCATCTGAAATCAGGTTACGCTTTCCGTAACCTGATTTGCAACTCCTGCCGAATCAAGTTCCCACTTCGGGAACTTGGTTGTAGCCGTATCAAAATCAAGTTATCAAAATGATAACTTGATTGCATCCGTGGCAGAGCCACCGGAGTTATCATTTTGATAACTTCGGCTTTATCTGTAGCACGTCACTCCTACTCCGTAAAAATCAAGTGGTCAAAATGACCACTTGATTCTGCCTGTAACGCTGCAATGTCGTTGCAAATCAGGTTGCCAAGATGACAACCTGATTCCACCTGTAACACTTCAAGGTTGGCTGAAAATCAGGTGCCGCCACCCGGCACTTGATTTTACCCGTAACGGAATCAGTGGGTCAAAATGGCCCTCTGAAAAAGCCGAGCGAGCTGCGGGCAGAAATTCGCAAATCTTTGCCTGTCAACTTTTTCGGAGCAGGAGTTGCAGACCTTTGCGCCATTTTTTGATATAAAATGCTGGAGGTGAATTCTATTTCCGACTACCTGACTGTCACTACACCTTTGCCGCAATATCTGCCCTATCCCCGCTTTCTGCTGGACACCGACCTGAGCCACACAGCAAAGCTGCTCTACACCCTGTTGCTGGATCGTGCAACACTTTCCCAAAAGAACAACTGGATCGATACACAGGGGCACATTTATGTGATCTATCCGCTTTCCCATCTGGCAAAAGATTTAGGGTGCTGCATTTCCAGTGTAACACGCGCTTTCTCCGAACTGGAAAACGCACAACTCATGGAACGTATCCGCAGTGGATTTTCCAAGCCCAGCCGTATTCTGCTCAAGGTTCCGCATACTACGCAAAATTGCACCATCGCAGTATGCAAAAATGCCGAGGATGACTGTGCAGAAACGAGCAGTATGATTGCGCAAAAATGCACACCTAACCAACGTAATAAGAGCAACCTGAAAGATAACCACCTGATAAAAACAACAGATGCCCCTTTAACCTTCGGAGAATATCGCAATGTCTTTCTGACAGAAAAAGAGTACAAGCAGCTCCAGACTGACTTTTCCGGGCTGGACAGCCTGGTCGAACAGCTTTCGGATTATATCCAGTCTACCGGCAAAAAGTACTCTGATCATGCCGCTACCCTGTGCATCTGGGCGAAACGGCAAAAGTTAGAACAGAAGCAAACACCGGGTATTCCGGACTACACATTCAAGAAAGGAGAAAGCCTATAAAGACGATCGAAAAAATTTTGGAACAGCCCCTATCTAGTATTCCCGAAAATATCGAAGATTATTATGGCGAGGACGGTCTGCTTTACTGCGGAAAATGTTACACCCCTAAAGAAGCATTTTTTGCAAAGGGCATTGTCCTGATGGGCAAGAATAAGCACCCAGTCGAATGCTGCTGTCAGCGCATGGAAAGAGAAAAGCAGGAAGCCCTTATCAACCAGCAAAAACACCTCGACCTTGTGCGGCGACTGAAAGCAGAAGGATTTTTAGACCCAGCAATGCTAGACTGGACCTTTGAAAACGACAATGGCCGCAGCCCGCAGATGCACCATGCACATCACTATGTGGAACAATGGCAGACCATGCGTTCAGAGAACCTAGGACTGCTCCTCTGGGGCGGCGTAGGCACCGGCAAGAGTTTCCTTGCCGGGTGCATTGCGAACGCTCTGATGGAGCAGGAAGTGCCTGTGCGGATGACAAACATCGCCCGAATCCTGAACGAGCTGAACGGCAGCTTTTCCGGGCGGAATGATATTGTGGACAAGCTCTGCCGCTATCCCCTGCTTATCATTGACGATTTCGGCATGGAACGTGGTACAGAATATGCACTGGAGCAAATCTACAACATCGTAGACAGCCGATACCGCAGCCAGAAGCCTCTGATCGTCACCACCAACCTGACACTGGACGAGATACGCCACCCACAGGATACCGCCCATGCCCGCATCTATGACCGCCTGCTGGAAATGTGCGTTCCGATTTCCTGCATCGGCATGAGTTTCCGCCAAGAAACAGCGCAGGAAAAGCTGGAACGCGTGAAACTTTTGATCGGATAAACCGATAACATCGGAAAGCCAAAATTGCCGGGTGCAATAGTCACCCGGCTACAAGGAATTGGAGGTCTGCCTATGAATATGAATCGGCCTGACATGACCGAAACTGTGAAATCCGAAAATTATACGAATAAGTTCTTGCAAAAGGACTCAACTACGACTACAATGGAGGTGGTCACTCAAACCAATGCCGTCAAGTCTCCGACTGACAGCCCGGCAACCACGAAGCTGGTGTACACGGTGGAAGAAATCGCACGAATGCTGGCCATCAGCCTGCGCTCTGCTTACAACCTGTGCAACCGCACCACCGAATTCCGCGTCCTGCGGGTAGGCGGAAGCATCCGTATACCGAAGGACAGCTTCGATGCGTGGCTCAACCGGGCAGCTTGATAAGGAGGCAACAGTATGGCATATATTACAAAACGCGGCAACTCTTACAGCGTCCGCTACACCTACGAAGATGAGCACGGCAAGAGCTGCGACAAATGGGAGAGCTTTCCCACAAAAGAGGAGGCAACGAACCGAAAAAAGCAAATCGAGCATGAACTGGCCGCTGGCACTTTCCTGATTCCGTCCTCGGTAACGGTGGCAGAGTTCCTGATGGACTGGCTGCCGAAACAGTGCAGCAAGCACAAGTGGGCACCCAAAACCTACGAATCCAACCTTTCCACCATTCAGAATCTCATTATCCCCTATATCGGTAGCATGGAGATGCAGAAGCTCAAGCCCTACCACATGGAGAACCTCTACACGACCCTGAGCAAAACGCCCTGTGGTTCGTATATCGAGGGCAAGAAGCAGGAACTGACCGAAAAGCAGAAGCAGCGTTTCCTTTCCGGCACAACGATCCATGAGGTGCACCGGCTGCTGGGCACTGCCTTCCAGTATGCCGTAGAGTGGGGCATCCTTGTCAAAAGCCCTGTTCCCGTGGACAGCCCCAAGAAGTCTACGCAGGAGCGCACCATCTGGACGGTAGAGGAGATGCGGGCGGCTCTGGACAGCATGGAGGACCCCATCCTGCATCTGGCAGTCCACCTCACACTGGTGGGCGCACTGCGAGAGGGCGAGATCGTAGGTCTGACCCCGGAAGATCTCGATTTTGACGCTGCGGATGGCATTGGAACCTTCCGTATCAACAAGTCCATGCAGCGGGTGCGAAAAGAAGCCCTGAATCAGGTAGACGATGGCTGCATCATCAAGGTATTCCCGGATAAGTTGGAACGCAGCACCACTTCCCTCATCCTGAAAAGCACCAAAACCGCATCCTCCTGCCGCACCATCTTCATGACCTCTGCACTAAAAGAAGAATTGAAGAAGTGGCTGAATCAGCTGGCGACAGATGAGAGAAAAGACCCGACACGCTACCATGACAGTGGGATGCTGTTCCGTCTGCCCAACGGTCTGGCGGTGGAGCCGGTGCTCATTCGCAAAAAGTTCCTCAAGTGGCAGGATGCCCACCCGGAGTTTCCCCGCATCGTCTTTCACGGTCTGCGCCATTCCAGTGCCCACCTATCAGCTGATGATCTCTGGCGGCGATGTGAAGGCCGTTCAGGGCACCACAGGACACGCTACGGCGGATATGCTGGTGAACACCTATGCGCACATATCCAGAAGTCCTCTCGTGTAGAACTGGGCAAGAAGTTTGAGGAAGGTTTCTATGCCAAACAGGAAAACCCCAGCCCGCAGGCTGTGCCCGCCGCAGACGAATCGACCATTTCTATGACCGCTCTGCTGGAACTGCTGAAGAATGCAGACCCCGAAGTAAAGGCGCAGCTCCGTCTGGCTCTGCTGACCTGCAAAATTTACCACGCATTTCAAAGTAATTCCAGCCCATGCAGAGGATTCCTATGAAAACTCCAACCGTGCAAAAACCGTGCATTGACCGTGCAAGCCCCGATTTTTCGGGGTTACATAACAAAAAAGAACGCCAAATCTTACGATTTGACGTTCAATATCTGGTGCACCTCCAGGGACTCGAACCCTGGGCCCACTGATTAAGAGTCAGTTGCTCTACCAACTGAGCTAGAGGTGCAAATATGACCCGTACCGGAATCGAACCGATGTTAAAGGCGTGAGAGGCCTCTGTCTTAACCGCTTGACCAACGGGCCATATAAAAGTCGGCGACTACCTATTTTCACGCGCCGTTTCCAGCGAACTATCTTCGGCACAAGTGAGCTTAACTTCTGTGTTCGGAATGGGAACAGGTGGAACCTCACCGTCATCGACACCGACCATCTGACTGAACCAGTATAACATGTTTGTCTACTGTTTGTCCAGTGTTTCTTAGAAGGACGTGCCTTCAAAACTGAATAATCACTGCTCACATTTTTTCGTTGACTCTCAGAGTCTCAAGCGAATTGTGGTCAAGCCCTCGACCTATTAGTACACGCTTGCTGAATGGATCGCTCCACTTACACATCGTGCCTATCAACCTTGTAGTCTTCAAGGGGTCTTACTTGTTTGAAACAATGGGATATCTTATCTTTGGGTCGGCTTCACGCTTAGATGCTTTCAGCGTTTATCCGATCCGTACATAGTTGCCCAGCTATGCTCTTGGCAGAACAACTGGTGCGCCAGAGGTACGTCCGCTCCGGTCCTCTCGTACTAGGAACAGCTCCCATCAAATATCCTGCGCCCACGACAGATAGGGACCGAACTGTCTCACGACGTTCTGAACCCAGCTCGCGTACCGCTTTAATTGGCGAACAGCCAAACCCTTGGGACCGAATACAGCCCCAGGATGCGATGAGCCGACATCGAGGTGCCAAACCTCCCCGTCGATGTGGACTCTTGGGGGAGATCAGCCTGTTATCCCCAGGGTAACTTTTATCCGTTGAGCGATGGCATTTCCACTCACATACCACCGGATCACTAACTCCAACTTTCGTTACTGCTCGACCCGTCAGTCTCGCAGTTAGGCTCGCTTCTGCGTTTGCACTCTTTTGCTTGATTTCCGTTCAAGCTGAGCGAACCTTTGAACGCCTCCGTTACTCTTTAGGAGGCGACCGCCCCAGTCAAACTGCCCACCTAACAATGTCCCCCGCCTTGATTCAAAGGCGCAGGTTAGAATTCCAATATCGCAAGGATGGTATCCCAACGGCCACTCCACAAGCGCCAAAGCACCTGCTTCCCAGTGTCCCATCTATCCTGTGCATGCAACATCGAAACCCAATATTAGGCTACAGTAAAGCTCCATGGGGTCTTTCCGTCTTGTCGCGGGTAACCGGCATCTTCACCGGTACTACAATTTCGCCGGGCGGGCTGTTGAGACAGTGCCCAAATCATTACGCCTTTCATGCGGGTCAGAACTTACCTGACAAGGAATTTCGCTACCTTAGGACCGTTATAGTTACGGCCGCCGTTCACTGGGGCTTCGATTCAATGCTTGCACATCTCCTCTTAACCTTCCAGCACCGGGCAGGCGTCAGCTCGTATACGTCATCTTTCGATTTAGCACAAACCTGTGTTTTTGGTAAACAGTTGCTTGGGCCGATTCTCTGCGGCTGCATTGCTGCAGCACCCCTTCTCCCGAAGTTACGGGGTCAATTTGCCGAGTTCCTTAACAACCCTTCTCCCGTTGGCCTTAGAATCTTCTTCCTACCTACCTGTGTCGGTTTGCGGTACGGGCACCGCAGAAATACACACAGCTTTTCTCGCCATCTTCCATCCCGGACTTCGGTACTAATTTCCCTCGATCGCTACCGGAACCAACACCCGGCTCCGAGACTTCATATGTGTCCCTGTGTTTAACTCTTTTGGTGGTGACGGAATCTCTACCGTCTGTGCATCGGCTACGCCGTTAGGCCTCACCTTAGCTCCCGACTGACCTGGAGCGGACGAACCTTCCTCCAGAAACCTGAGGCTTTCGGCCATGCAGATTCTCACTGCATTCGCGCTACTCATTCCGGCATTCTCACTTCTATACACTCCACAGCCGCTTGCGCTACTGTTTCACCGCGTATACAACGCTCCCCTACCCAGCATGTAAACATGCTGCCTAAGCTTCGGTGTCAGGTTTAGCCCCGTTAAATTCTCCGCGCAAAGACGCTCGACCAGTGAGCTATTACGCACTCTTTGAATGAGTGGCTGCTTCTGAGCCAACATCCTGGTTGTCTACGTATCTTCACATCGTTTTCCACTTAACCTGACTTTGGGACCTTAGCTGTAGATCTGGGCTGTTTCCCTTTTGACAATGACATTTATCTGACACTGTCTGACTCCCAAGCATCAATACTCTGGCATTCTGAGTTTGATAAGCTTCGCTAACCTCTCGGCCGCTAGGCTATTCAGTGCTTTACCTCCAGGTATCTAACTTGAGGCTAGTCCTAAAACTATTTCGGGGAGAACCAGCTATCTCCGGGTTCGATTGGAATTTCTCCGCTACCCACAGTTCATCCGCCGCCTTTTCAACGGAGGTCGGTTCGGTCCTCCATGGAATTTTACTTCCACTTCAACCTGACCATGGGTAGGTCACCCGGTTTCGGGCCCATTATATGCAACTTAACGCCCTTTTCAAACTCGCTTTCGCTTCGGCTCCAGACCTTAAGTCCTTAACCTTGCTGCATACAATCGCTCGCCGGACCGTTCTACAAAAAGTACCCTATCACACATTGACGTGCTCTAGGTGCTTGTAGGCACAGGGTTTCAGGTTCTTTTTCACTCCCCTCCCGGGGTGCTTTTCACCTTTCCTTCACAGTACTATACGCTATCGGTCACTGGGTAGTATTTAGGGTTGGAGGGTGGTCCCCCCGTATTCCGACCAGGTTTCACGTGTCTGGCCGTACTCTGGATCCTGCGCAGCTCTCTCCGTTTTCACCTACGTGGTTCTCACACTCTCTGACCGGCCTTCCCATGCCGTTCGGTTAACAGATTAAGTCCTAAAAGCAGTCCGTACCCCGAAAGTATTTCTACTCTCGGTTTGCCCTCTTCCGCGTTCGCTCGCCACTACTTACGGAATCTCGTTTGATGTCTCTTCCTCGCCCTACTTAGATGTTTCAGTTCAGGCGGTTCCCTCGATATACCTATTTTGAAGTTCAGTATAACGTACCTGAGTATGAACCCAGGTGAGTTTCCTCATTCAGAAATCTCCGGATCAATGCTTATTTGCAGCTCCCCGAAGCTTATCGCAGCTTATCACGTCTTTCATCGGCTCCCAGTGCCAAGGCATTCGCCCTGCGCCCTTGTTCGCTTGACCTTTCAAACGTTCTTTCAAGAACATTTGGTATCCTCTTGATTCTCTCTTGCCAACGAAGATTATTTGTTACCCTTCCTTTTGAAATTGCAATATTTCTTAAAAAGAACTTACTATAATCTTTGTTTCGCAGTTATTATTCAGTTTTCAAGGTACGTCTTGGTGATGTTCTTCAAAGCCCGGTCTCCCGGAACTTTGAGAAACATCACATGGTGGGCCAAAATGGACTCGAACCATCGACCTCACGATTATCAGTCGTGTGCTCTAGCCAGCTGAGCTATTGGCCCATGTGGTGGAGATTAAGGGAATCGAACCCTTGACCCCCTGCTTGCAAAGCAGGTGCTCTCCCAGCTGAGCTAAACCCCCACATTAGGAATTGAGTTCCCTTTTCAGGGCCCTCAAAATCGAACAATATCTACTCTGCTTGTTTATTACCTGTCCGAAAGATCTCCATCTTCGATGTCGCTCTTTCGCCTGACTCCTTAGAAAGGAGGTGATCCAGCCGCAGGTTCTCCTACGGCTACCTTGTTACGACTTCACCCCAATCACCAGTTTTACCTTCGGCGGCGTCCTCCTTGCGGTTAGACTACCGACTTCGGGTCCCCCCGGCTCTCATGGTGTGACGGGCGGTGTGTACAAGGCCCGGGAACGTATTCACCGTGGCATGCTGATCCACGATTACTAGCAATTCCGACTTCGTGCAGGCGAGTTGCAGCCTGCAGTCCGAACTGGGACGTTGTTTCTGAGTTTTGCTCCACCTCGCGGTCTTGCTTCTCTTTGTTTAACGCCATTGTAGTACGTGTGTAGCCCAAGTCATAAAGGGCATGATGATTTGACGTCATCCCCACCTTCCTCCGTTTTGTCAACGGCAGTCTGGCCAGAGTCCTCTTGCGTAGTAACTGACCATAAGGGTTGCGCTCGTTGCGGGACTTAACCCAACATCTCACGACACGAGCTGACGACAACCATGCACCACCTGTCTCCTTGCTCCGAAGAGAAAACATATTTCTATGCCTGTCAAGGGATGTCAAGACTTGGTAAGGTTCTTCGCGTTGCGTCGAATTAAACCACATACTCCACTGCTTGTGCGGGCCCCCGTCAATTCCTTTGAGTTTCAACCTTGCGGTCGTACTCCCCAGGTGGATTACTTATTGTGTTAACTGCGGCACTGAAGGGGTCAATCCTCCAACACCTAGTAATCATCGTTTACGGTGTGGACTACCAGGGTATCTAATCCTGTTTGCTACCCACACTTTCGAGCCTCAGCGTCAGTTGGTGCCCAGTAGGCCGCCTTCGCCACTGGTGTTCCTCCCGATATCTACGCATTCCACCGCTACACCGGGAATTCCGCCTACCTCTGCACTACTCAAGAAAAACAGTTTTGAAAGCAGTTTATGGGTTGAGCCCATAGATTTCACTTCCAACTTGTCTTCCCGCCTGCGCTCCCTTTACACCCAGTAATTCCGGACAACGCTTGTGACCTACGTTTTACCGCGGCTGCTGGCACGTAGTTAGCCGTCACTTCCTTGTTGGGTACCGTCATTATCTTCCCCAACAACAGGAGTTTACAATCCGAAGACCTTCTTCCTCCACGCGGCGTCGCTGCATCAGGGTTTCCCCCATTGTGCAATATTCCCCACTGCTGCCTCCCGTAGGAGTCTGGGCCGTGTCTCAGTCCCAATGTGGCCGTTCAACCTCTCAGTCCGGCTACCGATCGTCGCCTTGGTGGGCCATTACCTCACCAACTAGCTAATCGGACGCGAGGCCATCTCAAAGCGGATTGCTCCTTTTCCCCCTGCTCGATGCCGAGCCGTGGGCTTATGCGGTATTAGCAGTCGTTTCCAACTGTTGTCCCCCTCTTTGAGGCAGGTTCCTCACGCGTTACTCACCCGTTCGCCACTCGCTCGAGAAAGCAAGCTCTCTCTCGCTCGTTCGACTTGCATGTGTTAGGCGCGCCGCCAGCGTTCGTCCTGAGCCAGGATCAAACTCTTTATAAATGATATTTATCACTTAAAAGTGTTAAATCTTGTTCGCTCAGCACGCAATCGCTTGCGTCCTGTGTGAATTACTTTTGGAATTGTTTTTAGTGTTTTTCCAAACACTTAAAGGTTCCTTACAAGTTTTTCGATATTGTTCAATTTTCAAGGTCCTGTCTCTCAACCTCAGCGGTTGATAGCTTAAACATTTTACCAGATTTGGTTTTGAATGTCAAGCACTTTTTTCGGAAGTTTTTGAATTTCTTGGAAGAACTCGTGGAACTTCGTACTTTTTCATCCGTTTTTGTTGAGATTTGTCTGTCAGACGTCCACCTGACAGTAATGTATTTTATCACAGCCCCGGACAAAAAGCAAGCCCTTTTTTCAACTTTTTTCAAGAAAATCCAATTTTCTTACTCTTCCAGCAATTTTGCCCGCATCAGCTTGAGGAGCTTGCGTTCCCGCCGGGAGATCTGCACCTGTGTGGTATGCAGCACCTTTGCAGTTTCACTCTGGGTGCGGTTCGCATAGAAGCGCAGTCGGATGAGGCGCTGGTCTTCCTCCGGCAGCGTCCCCAGGACCTCTGCCAGACCGATCTTATCCGCCAGCGCCTCTTCGGGCGATTCTACCGGGATGTCGATCTGGCGGTCCGGTTCATCCCGATTCTCCGGGGTCAGGCTCATGGCAGGCTGTGCCGCCTGAATGGCAAGTGTGATGTTCTCCACGCTCTCCCCCAGCTCTTCCGCCAGCTGAGAAAGGGTCGGCTCGGTGCCGCAGAGCTTCCGGTGATGCTCCCGCGCTGCGTTGATCCGCAGATTCAGTTCTTTCAGCGACCGGCTCACCTTGACTGTGCCGCTGTCCCGGAACAGCTTTTTGATCTCGCCTAAAATTACCGGCACTGCATAGGTAGAAAAGCATACGCCGCGCTCCGGGTCAAAGGCATCGCAGGCTTTTACAAGTCCCATGCATCCGGCACTGTACAGGTCATCGTACTCTATGCCCCGCCCGCGGAAGCGCCCGGCGCAGGCGTGCACCAGCCCCAGATTCTGTTCGATAAATTCACTGCGCCGGGTCTTGTCCGTTACCATCGTATCCCCTCGTTTTCTTTTTTATGTAGAGGGCTTTTCCTCCAGTCGCTTGGTCAGGGTGACGCGGGTGCCATGCCCCGGCGTGGAGCTGACCCGCACCTTATCCATAAAGCTCTGCATCACCGCAAAGCCCAGCCCGGAGCGTTCCTCCGGGTTTCCGGTGGTAAACAGCGGTTCCATGGCCTGCGGGATATCCGGGATGCCGATGCCCTTATCTGCCACCGTGATCTTCACCAGCCGCCCTGGATAGACCGCCAGCGTCATCACGATCGGGCCGACCCGGTCCGGGTAGGCATGGACGATGCAGTTGGTCACCGCCTCAGACACTGCCGTTTTGATATCGGCCAGCTGCGGCACGGTGGGGTCGTACCGGGCAAGAAAGGCCGCCGCTGCACCGCGGGCATAGGCCTCGTTGACGCTGAGAGAGTCAAATTGAATTTTTGTGGTGTTTTCCGCTTTCATCCTCATTCCTCCTGTTCTTCCCGGCCGGGCTCGTCCGCGCACGGAATGCCCGCAAGCCGCAGCACACGGCGCAGCTGTTCCGGGGCGTGCTGGATGCGCAGGGTCCCGCCGAGGCTCCGCGCACAGCGCTGCCGCCCCAGAATGAGCCCCACGCCGGACGAATCCATAAAGCCCACCCCGCCCAGATCCAGCACCAGCGTGTGGGGTGTGCGGGTGAGCAGCGCATCGTCCAATTGGATGCGAAGGTCCTGCGCGGCATCGTGGTCGATCTCGCCCGCCAGATAGGCATAGAGCAGATCGTCCGCCGCGCTGAAGGTCACAGTCGCCATGTTATCAACTCCTTGATGGCATAAAAAGAGCCTGTACACAGCTTCAGTGTACAGGCTCTTCGGGATAAATTTTAGAAAACGGTGTCGCTCAGCGGGCTTCCAGCTTCTGTTCGGCTTCCAGCGCGATGGCTTCGCTGCCGCAGATCAGAAGACCACGGCGGCTGTTGGCTCTGGCCAGACCGATGGCTTCGTCCAGGCTCGTGCAGCGCTCGGCGTCGAAGTGATACCGGGCCTTTTCCAGCAGGCGCTCGGTCAGGGCGTCGTCGATGCCCTGCGGCGTGACGAGGAACACCTTATCAAAGGGGTTCTCACTCATGCCGGGCATGGTGGACTTATCCTTTTTCTGCTCTTCAGGGGTCAGGCCGGTCTCCAGTGCGGAGAAGAACGCTTCGGCTCCCTCCTCCTCTGCCAGACCGATGATGGCGCTCATATGGCGCACCTTGGCCATGTTGAGCACACGCAGCAAGGCTGCTGCCTGCTGCGGGGTGCGGCAGGCATCCAGAATGATGAGTGGGCGCTGCGAGATGACCCGGATGCTGCTGCGGTTCTCCACCGCAGCCAGACCTTCGAGGATGGCTTCGTCCGGGATGTCGAGGCCCTTTTTGCAGAGGGCCAGCGCCGTCTCAACTGCAATGGCAGCGCTGCCCGCCGCATGACGGCCCAGAAAAGCCAGCGGCACGGTATATCCGCCGTAGTCCACCCTGCTTGTGAATTTCTCGGCTTCGAGGAAGGTGATGTCGTCCGGGTCCGGCACGACCAGTTCACAGTCCTCGCGGCCAGCCGCCACGATGAGCTCGCTCAACGCGGCCTTGGGCTGCTCCGGCGCGGTGACGCAGATGCTTTCCTTGCGCATGACACCTGCTGCCAGAGCCGCAAGGCGCTCCACCGAGCGGCTCACACCGTCCGGGCCGACCGAGGTGACGGCGCACACCGGCATGCCGGGCAGCGCTTCCGCAAGGCCCGCATCCGGCAGTTCCACCACGGCCAGCGTGCAGCCCGCTGCGCCAAAGCAGACGGCTGCTGCGGCCAGCTCTGCCGCTGCGCGGGGCAGCGGCTTTGCACGGCTCAGCGTTTCCGCTGCGGCGCAGAGCAGGGCATCTGCCACCGGCTCGCCGTTGATGCGGACCCGCTGTTCCAGCGGCTCGCAGCCTGCACGGTACAGGCCGGTGACGAAACCGGCGGCCTGAAGCACCGCTGCCGTCAGGGCGGCGGCAGCGGTCTTGCCTGCCGTGCCTGCCACGCCCACATAGGCCACCTGCTGCGCCGCTGCGGGCAGCGCCGCGCGCAGTTCTTCCGCCGGGGCGAACCCCTCCGGCAGGGCGGCAAAATACTGATTTGCCTGTTCGATGGTCATTGCGTCAATCCTCATTTCGATGTTTATAGAGCAGGATGCACATTCGGATGAGCCCCAGCAGGATCAGCCCCACGATGAGGCCGGTCATCACGCCGGAAAAATCGATCCAGACGTCTGTCACCTGGCTGCTGCGCCCCGGCACGAACAGCTGGATGGTCTCATCGGTCAGCGCAGTGAGCACGCCGCCCAGCATGGGCCACGAGACATGCTTGAGCACATGTTTGGTGTAGACCCGCAGGCAGAGCATGAACAGGAAACCCTCCAGCAGATATTCCGAGAAGTGCGCCAGCTTGCGGATGATGTGCATCGTGAGATGGTTCGCCGCACCGGGCATGCCCAGCTTGCGCAGGACCTTCTGCATGAAGTCCAGCACCCTTCCGCTGGCTCCCTCGGAGACAGCCGCCACCTGCATCGAGTTCGAGAAGATGAAGACGATGCAACCGATGAGCGCAAAGGTGAAGATGACCCGCCAGGCGATGAGCCAGGGCGAGGTGCGATTTGATATTTCTGCCATTGTATTTAACCCAGAGCCTTGATGCTCTGCTCGATGTTGGCCAGCTTATCCTGGCTCTTGGCGTACTTATTGCGGATATCCTCCACCAGTGCCGCCGGGGCGCGTTCCACGAACTTGGGGTTGTTCAGCTGGTTCGCGAACATGGCCATTTCCTTTTCGGCCTTGGCCTTTTCCTTGTTCAGGCGGGCCAGTTCCTTGTCGCGGTCGATCAGCTCCATCATGGGGATGAAGCCGCGGGCGGCGTGGGTGGATACCTGCACCATGCCGTCGGTGCTGCCCTCGTACTTCTCGGTAAAGGTCACGTCGGTGGCAAAGGCGAACTTTGCCAGATAGACCTGTGCCTTCTGGAAGGGTGCAGCGTCGGCGGTCTCGATGATCATGCTGGTCTTTTTGGCGGGGTGGACATTCATCTCGGTGCGCATGGTACGCACGGCCTTGATGTAGTCCATGACCTTTTCAAAGGCTTCCTCTTCGTCGGCCCAGTTGTGAGCTTCGTCAAAGGTGGGCCAGCTCTGGGTCATGATGGTCTCGGCAGAGCCGGGCAGAGCCTGATACAGCTCCTCGGTGATGAAGGGCATGAAGGGATGCAGCAGCTTGAGGGCCTTGTCCAGCACATACACCAGCACACGGCGGGCGGTGTCGGCCTGCTCGGCATCGCCGGAGTTCAGGCGGGGCTTTGCGATCTCGATGAACCAGTCACAGTAGACATCCCAGATAAAGCTGTTGATCTTGGCGGCGGCCAGACCCATCTCGTAGTGGTCGAGGTTGTCGGTCATGGCACCGGCCACCTGATTCAGCTTGGTGAGCACCCACTTGTCGCTCATGTCCAGCTTGTCCTCACTGGGCAGACCCGGGGTAAAGTCCTCGGGCAGGTTCATCAGCACAAAGCGGGTAGCATTCCACAGCTTATTGGCAAAGTTGCGGGCAGCCTCCACCTTCTTTTCGATATAACGCATGTCGTTGCCCGGGGTGGAGCCATCCACCAGCATAAAGCGCAGGGCATCTGCACCGTACTGGGCAATGACTTCCAGCGGGTCGATGCCGTTGCCCAGACTCTTGGACATCTTGCGGCCCTGACTGTCGCGCACGATACCGTGGATGCAGACCGTGCTGAAGGGTGCCTTGCCGGTGTAGGCCAGACCGGAGAAGATCATGCGGCTGACCCAGAAACCGATAATATCGTAGCCGGTAACAAGGGTGTTGGTGGGGTAGAAATACTTGAGGTCTTCGCTCTCTTCATTGGGCCAGCCCAGTGTGCTGAAGGGCCACAGAGCGGAGGAGAACCAGGTATCCAGCGTATCGGGGTCCTGCGTGAGCTTTGCGCTGCCGCACTTAGGGCAGGCGCAGGGAGCGGACTTTGCCACCACGGTCTCGCCGCAGTCGTCGCAGTACCATGCCGGGATCTGATGGCCCCACCACAGCTGACGGCTGATGCACCAGTCGCGGGTGTTCTTCATCCAGTTCATATAGTTCTTGGTGAAGCGCTCGGGCACGAACTTGATCTCGCCCTTTTCCACGCTCTCGATGGCGGGCTTTGCCAGCGGCTCCATCTTGACGAACCACTGCTTGGACACCATGGGCTCGATGGTGGAGTGGCAGCGGTAGCAGGTGCCAACCTCGTGCTTGAGGGGCTCGATCTCCTTCAGGAAGCCGCCTGCTTCCAGATCGGCCAGAATGGCCTTGCGGGCCTCGAGGGTGGTCATGCCGGCGTACTTGCCGCAGTCCAGCACCTCCGGCTCATTGATGGCGTTCTTGCCGGCGGCGAACAGGGCATCGGCAGCAGCCTTGTCGGCAGCACCGGTCATGTGGCCGTCGTAGGTGAACACGCGCACGATGGGCAGGTCGTGGCGCAGACCCACTTCAAAGTCGTTGGGGTCGTGGGCGGGGGTGATCTTGACCACACCGGTGCCCTTGGTCATGTCGGCGTGCTCGTCGCACACAATGGGGATCTCCTTGTTCAGCAGGGGCAGCACCACATGGCAGCCGTGCAGATGGGCATAGCGGGGGTCATCGCCGTTGATGGCAACAGCGGTATCGCCCAGCATGGTCTCGGGACGGGTAGTAGCCAGCTCCAGCATCTCGCCGGTCTCCTTGACCGGGTACAGCAGGTGCCAGAAGCTGCCGTCCTTCTCCTCGTACTCCACCTCGGCATCAGAAATGGAGGTGTTGCAGTGGGGGCACCAGTTGACCATGCGGTTGCCGCGGTAGATCAGGCCCTTGTCGTACAGGCGCACGAACACTTCTTTGACAGCCTCGGAGCAGCCCTCGTCCATAGTAAAGCGCTCACGATCCCAGTCGCAGCTGCTGCCCAGCTTCTTCAGCTGGCTGACGATGCGGTTGCCGTACTTGGTCTTCCATGCCCATGCACGGTCCAGAAAACCATCGCGGCCCACCATCTCCTTGGTCAGGCCCTCGGCACGCATGGCCTCCACCACCTTGGCTTCGGTAGCGATGGATGCATGGTCGGTACCGGGCACCCACAGGGCAGCATAGCCCTGCATCCGCTTGGTGCGGATGAGGATGTCCTGCATGGTGTTATCCACCGCATGGCCCATGTGCAGCTGACCGGTGACGTTCGGGGGCGGCATGACGATGGTGTAGGGTTTCTTGTCGGGGTCTGCCTTCGTGTGGAAGTAGCCGCCGTCCAGCCAGAACTGGTAGATGCGGTCTTCCACCTGGCTGGGATCGTACTGTTTTGCAAGTTCTTTCATAGGGTCCTCCCAGTAAAAAATGATGAAGTGGGACGAAAAAAAGCCGTCCCACGGAACGTTCCATGGGACGGCTGTAATAACCGCGGTACCACCCAAATTGCACAAAAAGCGCCTTGCATTTTTGTGCCCCTTGATGCCCCGGTAACGTGGGACAGGCCCGGAGGCGACTACTGATTTCCCCGCCTCTGCTCAAAAGCGACAGCGCATCTCCGCACACTTACCGGCTTTCACCTGCCCCGGCTCTCTGGAAAGCTACCTGCGATGCACACTCTTCTTCAACGCATTTATAAAAAGAATATAGCGTTTTTTGTGCGATTTGTCAATCTCTTTTTTCAGAAACCGATCTTGTTCATCCAGCTTTTGGTCAACAGCGCCGCGCGGTACAGCGTTGGAGAACAGAGGAACAACCGGAACTTGATCCGGTCGGCCCGCGAGCCGCTCCCGCTTTTCAGCAGGGTCTTTGCCAGCGCGTTCATCCGGCCGCGCATCTCTGCGCACCACCGCCGCTGCGCCGGCTGCAGGTCCTTCCGCCTGTGGGCCTGCGCAAACACCAGCATCGACGTCTTGGCTGCTTCTATGGCAAGCCTGGTGAGCTGCTGCTCCTGCTCGAAGCAGGCCCGCTGGAAAATGCCTTCTGTCAGATCCATCGTTTTTTGGGGCGAATCGGTATGGATGATGCTGCCGCCCCGCTGCACATAAAAATACAGCGGCTTTGCTGCAATCGTAATCCGTTCACACTGCCAGTAGAACTGATGCGCCGTGTATTCATCCTCGTGGATCTTCCCCACCGGAAAGCGCACCGTTTCAAAGAGCTCCCGCCGGTATAGCCGGTTCCATGCCACTTTGAAGTGGCCCCGGTTCATCTGTTCCAGCGCCCCCACACGGTCGAGCACCTTGTCTTCCTCCAGACGATACGACGACGGAAGCGGTTCTCCGGCTTCCGTCACCAGCAGGTAATCGCAGACCGCGATCTGTGCCCCGTCCCGCCGGGCGTAGGTGAGCAGTGTCTCGTACATTTTCGGGGCGATGCTGTCATCGCTGTCCACAAAACCGATCCATTCCCCGCGCGCAGCCTCCACCCCGGTGTTCCGCGCAGCGGAAAGCCCGGCGTTCTTCTGGTGGATGACCCGGATGCGCGGGTCGCGCGCTGCTGCTTCCTCGCACAGCGCCGGGCAGTTGTCCGGGGAGCCATCGTCTATGAGAAGGAGTTCAAAGTCCCGGAAGGTCTGCGCCAGAATGGAATCCACACATTTTTCGAGGTAGGCTTCCGTTTTATAGACCGGGACAATGATGCTGATGGTCGGTTCTGCCATAGACTGTCGCTCCTTTCATCGAATCGTTTTGCCGTTTCCCTCTTCAGGACTCCTGCAGCACCTCGGTGCGGAGCCGGGCGATGAGCCGCTCCATCAGGGCGATGCGGTTGAAGGGGGTCATCAGATAAAAGCCGTCTGCATAGGGCAGGGCCTCCCGCGCCATCTTCAGCGAGATGGCAAGGCCCAGCTCTTCGCCCTGCGCACGGTCCAGCCCGGCAAAACGCTCGATGATCTCAGCATCCACATGGATGCCGTTGACCTCGTTCTCCATAAAGATGGCGTTGCGCTGGCTCACCACCGGCATGATGCCGGCCAGGATCCTGGCCCGGCTGCCCAGCACCTCCCGCGCATGGCGGAGGTTCACCACCGCCTGTGCGGAGAGCACCGGCTGGGTAAGGAAGCCGGACATGCCGTGTTCCAGCTTCTCACCCGCCCGGCGCAGCTCCACATCAAAGTTGCGGGCGTTCAGGTTCAGCGCACCGAACACGGTGAGGGGCGAGGGCATCTCCCGTCCCTCCCCTGCCAGCGAGACGATGTACTGCGCCAGCTTGCGGGAGTTGAACTGGTATACGTTTTTCACCTCGTCCCGCTCCGCGGTGGGGATGGGGTCGCCGGTGATGGCCAGCACCTCCCGCACGCCCTCGGCGTACAGGCCCAGCAGCAGGGCCTTTGTGGCGTTCAGATTGCGGTCGCGGCAGGTCATGTGGGGCAGGACGTTCAGCCCCAGCTCCCGGTGCACCCGGCAGGCCACCAGCGAAGAATCCATCCGTGCCCGGGCAATGGGACAGTCCGCAATGGTCAAAAGGTCTGCGCCCGCCGCCTGCAGCTTCCGTGCCCCCTCCAGATAAGCCGTCAGGTCTGCATTGCGGGGGGAGTCCAGCTCAATGGCGATCACCTTTTTGCCCGCGTTCAGCTTGCGCAGGAAGGCATCGTCTTTTTCCACCGGTTTTGCCTCCGGTGTGGAAAATTCTTTCGTCCGCGCCGGAGCCACTGTTTCGGGCAGGGCGTCCAGCGCAGCCCGCAGAGCCGCAATGTGGGCAGGCGTAGTGCCGCAGCAGCCGCCCAGAATGCGGACCACGCCGTCTGCCGCCAGCCCGCTCAGTTCCTGCGCAAAATATTCCGGCTTGCCCTGATACTGCACCCGGGTGCGTGTGACCACCGGGTAGCCCGCGTTGGGCATCACCGACAGCGGCAGTGCACTGCTCAGGCTCCGGGCCAGCGTGCGCATCGCGCCGGGGGCCGACACACAGTTCAGGCCCACCGCATCCACGCAGCCGCTCTCGCTCATCCGGCGGACAAGGTCTTTGCAATACAGACCTTCGCGGGTGTAGCCGTCCGGCAGCACTGCAAAGGACACCAGCACAAAGGCATCCGGCTCCGCGGCCTTGAGCGTACGCACAGCCTCCAGAATGCCTGCATCCGAGCTCAGCGTCTCGAACAGGAAGTTCTTTGCCCCCAGCTTCCGGAACTGCTCGGCCACTGCCGTGTAGACCTGCGCTGCCGGGAGTGCCTCGGTGTCCGGGGCCGGGCCAAGATCGGCAAACACGAAGGCACCGGCCGGTGCCGCTGCCGCCTCAGCCAGCTTCCAGCCCGCTTCGGCCAGCGCTTCCCAGCCCGGCATATGCGCCGCCGCCATCCGGGGCAGGCCGAAGGTGTTGGTCTTGATAGCATCGGCACCCGCTTCCAGATATTCCCGGTGAACTGCCTGCACCCCGGCCGGGTCAGTCTGGTTCGCCCGCTCGCACTCAATGCCCGGTGCCGCTTTATAATATGTACCCATGCCGCCATCGAACAGCAGCGGCCTGCGGGATAAGAATTCTCGAATATCGTTCATATAAAAGCCCCTTTTTCCTATTTCGCTTGCTTTTGTACAAAAATTCAGATATAATTTTGTTATAAGGGAGGTGTATTCTATGCCCAAGATCCGTTCCAGCGCAGACCTGCGCAACAACTACAACGATATTTCCACGTTCTGCCACACCTATGCCGAACCCGTGTTCATCACGAAAAACGGCAAGGGAGATCTGGCCGTGATGAGCATCGAGACCTACGAAGAGATGGTCGGCCGTTTTGAATTGTACGGCAAACTTCAGGAAGGCCTTGACGATGTCGCCGCCGGGCGGACGCGCCCACTGGAAGATGTTATTTCCGGTCTGCGCAGCCGGAGGAATTTCCGATGAATTATTTCGTCCATGTAACCGACAAGGCCGACCAGGACTTGGGAGAGTCATTCGACTCTATTGACCTTACTCTGAAAAATCCATTGGCTGCCGATGTTCTTGTCGATACCGCCGAAAAGAAGCTGGCACAGCTTTCCACTTTTCCCAAACGCTATCCCGTTGTCCGTGACCCATTTCTGGCCAGCCTTGGCATCCGGTTTGTGCCTGTGCAAAGCTACCTGGCCTTTTATCAGGTCGATGAAGCTGCACAGACCGTCCATATCCTTCGGTTCCTTTACGGCAAAAGCAGTTGGGAATCCATCCTGAAGACCGATCTTGCACCTCATTGAACCCTCTCCCCGATCCTTCGGGGATTTTTTCGTTCTCTCTTCAGTTTAATGAAGTTTTCGCCCTTGTCAAGCATTTTTTCGGCGCATGGGACGGTTTTGCTTGCACCGGGGGCAATTTTGTGCTATCCTATGCGTAACTTTTATGGATGGGAGTGGAAGAACCATGCGCCATGCAGGCACACAGGAGATCGAAACGGAGCGGCTGATCTTGCGCCGCCTGACCCCGGAGGACGCCGGGATGATGTACACGAACTGGGCCAACGACCCGCAGGTGACCAAATACCTGCGGTGGGAGCCGCACAAAAACGCCGAAGAGACCCGCGAACTGCTGACCGCATGGGCACTGCTCTACCCGAATGGAGATTACTACCAGTGGGCCATTATGGAAAAGGCTTCCGGGCAGGTGCTTGGCAGCATCGGTATTTTCACATCCAGTTCCGCCGAACCGGAGCGCGACCCCTGGCCCGGTTTCGACCACACGAACGGCGTGTGGGAAGTGGGCTACTGCATCGGCAGAGCGTGGTGGAACAAAGGGTTTACCACCGAAGCCCTCCGCGCAGTTGTAGAATACTGGTTCCAGAATACAGACAGTAACTGGCTGGCCTGCGCACACGCATTCGAGAACCCCGCCAGCGGCAGGGTCATGACCAGGGCAGGCTTCGTCTACGACCATGATTCCGCATACCACAAATTCGACGGCACCCCGGTCCCCTGCAAGTGCTATGCTTTGACAAGAGAACATTACAACACCCTTGCCTGCTGGTAAGGGCAGCATTTTCCGCCCGTTTTTCGCAACATTTTGTTGAGTGAATGAGCAATTCAACAGAGAGGAACTATTTTGAGCGAACTTTACGATATTTTGGTAGAAACACCCCCGACGAAGGTCATTCTGCTGGCGCTGGATCAGGGCCTGTGGGACTGCGAGCGCAGCCTTGCAGAGCTTTCCGCCCTGTGCGAAGCAAACCACATGGAAGCCGTGGCACAGGTGACCCAGAAGCGCCAGACCCCGGAGACCGGCATCGTGCTGGGCAGCGGCAAGCTGGAGGAAGCATCTCTTGCCGCCGAAACGCTGGGCGCGGAATGCGCCGTATTTGACGGTGAACTGACCGGCAGCCAGATCCGCAACATCTCCAATGCGCTGGGCGGACTGGAAGTGATCGACCGCACCATGCTGATCCTTGAAATTTTCCGCAGCCGCGCCGTCACCAACGAGGGCAAGCTGCAGACCGAACTGGCCCTTCTGCGCTACCGCCTGCCCCGTCTGCAGGGCATGGGCGAAGCGCTCAGTCGTCAGGGCGGCGGTGGCGGCGGCGGCGGTGGTGCCCGCCGCGGTGCCGGTGAGACCAAGCTGGAACTGGACCGCCGTCATGTGCATGCCCGCATCGATGCGCTGGCTGAAAAGCTGGCCGAAATGGAAAAGCGCCGGGGCGAGAGCCGCAAGGCCCGTGCCAAGACCGGGATGCCGGTGGTCAGCCTTGTAGGCTATACCAACGTGGGCAAATCCAGCCTGATGAATGCTCTGTGCGGCCCCAGCGTAGCGGAAGCGGACATGCTGTTCGCCACACTGGACCCCACCAGCCGCAAGCTGATACTGCCCAGCGGCATGGCGGTGCTGCTGGTGGACACGGTGGGCTTTGTGTCCCGCCTGCCCCACAATCTGGTGGAAGCCTTCAAGTCCACGCTGGAAGAAGCGGCATGGTCGGACGTGATCATCCGTGTGGCAGACGCAGGCGATGAGCAGCGGGAAGAGCAGCTGGCCGTCACGGACGAGGTTCTGGACGGGCTGGACTGTGCGGACATCCCCCGCCTGACCGTCTACAACAAGTGCGATAAGCCGGGTGCCATGAGCTTTGACCCGGACATCCTGCTCACCAGTGCCAAGACCGGCTACGGTCTGGACACCCTGCTGGCAAAGCTGGACGAGGTGCTCAGCGACCGGGTGCACACCTTAAAGGTGCTGCTGCCCTACGATAAACTGGGCCTTGCCGCCCCCATGCGGGAGCGCGGCAGCGTGCAGGTGGAGGAATACCGGGAGGACGGGCTGTATCTGGAGGGCATCGTCAAGACGGAAGACCTGCACTGCTTTGAAGGGTATCTGGTCTGACGAACGGTTCTGTAGAAAGTAAAATAGGTACGGTCTGCCGGACCGTACGGACCGCAAAGCGCGGAGTTTTTGGCCGAAAGGCTGAAAACTCCGCGCTTTTTTCGTGCAATCGGAGGAGCCAAAGTGTGTCAGAATTGTAAAAGATAAAATATTTTAACTATTATTCTTGACTTATCCAACGATTCGGCTATAATGGTCGTGTTCGCAAGAAACTTCAAAAAATTTAGATATTCAAAACAATTCAAAGGAGACTACTACCATGACGTTTGAAGAAATGAAGAAGATCGTTGTTGATACCCTGAACTGCGACGAGGACAAGGTGACCATGGAGGCCAGCCTGACCGAGGATCTGGAGGCCGACAGTCTGGATGCCGTGGAGCTGAACATGGCTCTGGAAGATGCCTGCGGCGTGTCCATCCCGGACGAAGAGCTGGCAAAGCTCAAGACCGTGGGCGATATCTACAACTACATCACCGCACATATCTGAGGCAAAAAGCAATGAACGATATCCGAGATCTTTTCCCCGGCCGAATGCGGGAGCGCACCTTCCAGCTGAAGGCCAAGCGGGATGCCGGTGCCGTCTGGCACGAGCAGCAGTTTGTGGAGTGCAAGCAGTGCGGCCGCCGCGCCGCACGCACCCTGTGGGCAAGAAGCCTTTACGTCTGCCCCAACTGCGGCTACCACATGCCCATTGGCGGGTACTACCGGCTCAGTCTGGTGCTGGACCACGGCAGCTTCCGGGAACTGGATGCCGACCTTGCTCCGCAGGATGTGCTGCATTTTCCGGGCTACCGTGAAAAGCTTGCCGCCGCCCAGAACAAGACCGGCCTGCGCGAAGCCGCTGTAACGGCCACCGGCCGCATCGGCGGGGTGGCCTGCGTGGCTGCCGTGTTGGACAGCCGCTTTTTCATGGGCAGCATGAGCACTGCCGTGGGCGACAAGATCACCCGCGCCATCGAGTACGCCGCCGCAAAGCACCTGCCGCTGGTTATTTTTTCGGCCAGCGGCGGCGCGCGGATGCAGGAGGGCATTTTCAGTCTGATGCAGATGGCAAAGACCAGTGCCGCCATCCAGCGCTTTTCAGCAAAGGGCGGGTTGTACATCAGTGTGCTCACCCACCCCACCACCGGCGGTGTGACGGCCAGCTTTGCAAGCCTTGGCGACATCATGCTGGCAGAGCCTGGCGCGCTGATCGGCTTTGCAGGTCCGCGGGTCATTGAGCAGACCATTGGCGAAAAGCTGCCTGCCGGATTCCAGCGCAGCGAGTTCCAGATGGAGCATGGCTTTGTGGATCAGGTGGTGCCCCGCAGCCAGCTGCGGGATACCCTGATCCAGGTCTTGCAGCTCCATGCAGGAGGAAAACACGAATGATCAAGGAAATTTTAGAGCAGCTGGCTCCGCTGGATGCCCAGATCGCCGCGCTGAAAGGCAGCGGCAACGAGATGGATGCCATCACGGCCCATGCCTCCGAGCTGGCAGAGCTGGCTGTGGAAGAGGACGAGATCCTGCGCACCTGCGGCCCGCTGACCGCCGAGGATCGGGTGTTTCTGGCCCGGCACCCGGAGCGCCCCCACATTGATGAGACTGTTTCTGCCCTGTTCACCGACTTCTTTGAGCAGCGCGGCGACCGTCAGTGCAAGGAAGACCCTGCCATTCTGGGCGGCATCGCCCGTTTTCACGGATTGCCGGTGACGGTCATCGGCCACCGCAAGGGCAGCACACTGGAAGAAAATCTGGCCTGTAACTTTGGTATGCCGGGGCCGGAGGGTTACCGCAAGGCCCTGCGCCTGATGAAGCAGGCCGAAAAGTTTGGCCGGCCCATCATCACCTTCATTGACACGCCGGGCGCTTACCCCGGCAAGGATGCCGAGGAGCGCGGTCAGGGCGAAGCCATTGCACGCAACCTGATGGAAATGAGCGGCCTGACCGTGCCGGTCATTGCCGTTGTCACCGGCGAAGGCTCTTCCGGCGGTGCGCTGGCACTGGGTGTGGCAAACCACATCCTCATGCTGGAAAATGCCGTTTACTCGGTGCTCAGCCCCGAGGGCTTTGCCAGCATTCTATGGAAGGATGCTTCCCGCAGCGGCGAAGCCTGCGAGATGATGAAGCTGACCGCGCAGGATCTGTACAGCGATGGCATCGTGGAGCAGGTGATCCCGGAACCGTTGGGCGGCGCACAGCGCAGCCACGCAGCCTTGTTTGAACAGTTGGATGTTGCTTTGCGGGTGCACCTGAAAGAGCTGTGCCGCATGAGCGGCCGCCAGCTGGCCGACCAGCGCTATAAAAAATACCGCCAGATCGGAGAAACGAGGAACGCATGAGTGGTTTACAGCTGATCGCCACCGGCGGGGCCATCCCCGGCCGAACGGTCACCAACGAAGATCTGAGCCGCATGGTGGATACCAGCGACGAGTGGATCACCAGCCGCACCGGCATCCGCACCCGGCACTGGTGCACGGAGGATGAATCTGCCGCAACGCTGGCCATCCGGGCGGCAAAACAGGCATTGGACCGCAGCGGCCTTGCCCCTGCGCAGATCGGGTGCTGCATCTGTGCCACCCTGTCCGCCCCAGACGCGACCCCCAGTGTAGCCTGTCAGGTGCAGGCGGCGCTGGGCCTTCCCGAGGACCGGCCTGCGCTGGATGTCAACGCGGCCTGTTCCGGCTTCCTCTACGGCATAGCCGTGGCGCGGGGACTGCTGACAACTTTGGGTGGACAGTATGCCCTCGTCATTGGGTGCGAAGCCCTTTCCCGCCTGATGGACCCCGCCGACCGCTCCACCTGTGTACTGTTTGGGGATGGAGCCGGTGCTGCCATTTTTCAGCTGTCGGACACTCCCTTTGCTCTGACGCTGGGCGCGCGCGGCAGCGATGTTCTCCATGCGGGCGGGCCGAACCGCACAGGTTCTGCGCCCATCACCATGGACGGCAAGGCCGTATTCCGCTTTGCAGTGGATGCCCTGCCCAAGTGCCTGCACACTGTGCTGGATGAAACACAGCTGACCCTCGATGATCTTGAGTGGGTGGTCTGCCATCAGGCCAACAGCCGCATCATCGACCACTGTGTGCGGGCGCTGAAGGCCGACCCGGCAAAGTTCTACAAGAACATGGACCGCCACGGCAACACCAGCGCCGCCAGCATTCCGGTAGCCCTGAACGAGCTTGCCGAGAACGGGCAGCTGCAGCCGGGCCAGCTTCTGGCCTGCATCGGCTTTGGCGGCGGCTTGACATGGGGCGGCGCGATTTTTCAATACAAAGAGTGCGTATGAAACTTTTAAATGAAATTCTAGGCACAAAATACCCCATCATTCAGGGCGGCATGGCCAACATTGCCACCGGCGAGTTTGCCGCCGCCTGCTCCAACGCGGGTGCGCTGGGCATCATTGGTGCGGGCGGCATGAACGCCGACACCCTGCGCCAGAACATCCGCCGCTGCAAAGAGCTGACCGACAAGCCTTTTGGCGTGAACATCATGCTCATGCATCCGCAGGCAGATGAGTTTGCCAAGATCGTGGTGGAAGAGGGCGTGCCCGTTGTGACCACTGGTGCAGGCAACCCGGGCAAATATATCCCCGCGTGGAAAGCGGCAGGCATCAAGGTGATCCCGGTTGTCGCCGCCGCCGTGCTGGCAAAGCATCTGGAGCCGCTGGGCATCGATGCTGTCATTGCTGAGGGTACCGAGAGCGGCGGCCATGTGGGCGAAATGGCTACCATGGCGCTGGTGCCGCAGGTGGTGGATGCCGTAAATGTACCTGTCATTGCAGCTGGCGGCATCGCCGATGGCCGCCAGCTGGCAGCAGCTCTGGCTCTGGGCGCCTGCGGCGTGCAGGTAGGCACCTGCCTGCTGGTGAGTGAGGAGTGCCCCATCCATGAAAACTACAAAGCCGCCCTGCTCAAGGCCAAGGACAGCGATACCATCGTGACCGGCCGAAGCGTAGGTGCGCCGGTGCGAGTGCTGAAAAACCGAATGAGCCGCGAATATGTCCGGCAGGAAAACGCCGGTGCCGACAAGATGGAGCTGGAAAAGTATACCCTTGGCAGCCTGCGCCGCGCCGTGTTTGAGGGCGACACCACCACCGGAAGCCTGATGGCCGGTCAGGTGGCAGGCATGCTGCACGAGGTGCGCCCGGTGGCGGATATTCTTACAGACCTGTGGAACGGCGGGAGGCAGCGCATTGCCGCGCTGAGCACCGAATGCTGACCCTCGGCAGAAAGACCCTGTCTGTGCCCATCCTACAGGGCGGCATGGGTGTGGGCGTTTCCCTCGGCGGGCTGGCCGGTGCCGTTGCAGCCTGCGGCGGCATGGGGTGCATCTCCACTGCCGATGCAGGCTACCGGGAGCCGGACTTTGCCCGCGACCCGGCAAGCGCCAACCACCGCGCGCTGGCGGCGGAGATCCGAAAGGCCAAAGACCTCGCCAAGGGCGCGGGCATGGTAGCCATCAACGCCATGGTGGCAACGCAGGATTATGCGGCCGCGATCCGCACCGCTGTGGAAGCGGGCGTGGACGCGGTGGTGTCCGGCGCGGGCCTGCCGCTGGAGCTGCCCGGCATCGTGGGCACAACGGATGTTGCCATTGCGCCCATCGTTTCCAGCGGAAGAGCCGCAAAGCTCATCCTGCGCCGCTGGGCCAAAGAGTTTGGTCGCACCGCTGATTTTGTGGTGATCGAAGGCTGCAAGGCAGGCGGACACCTCGGCTTTTCGGAAGAAGAGCTTCTTGCCGGGGCCTGCCAGACGCTGAACGACATCCTGCCCGAGGTGCTGGCCGAGGTAAAGCCCTTTGAAGCACAGTTTGGCCACAGCATCCCCGTGTTTGTGGCAGGCGGAGTGTATACCGGTGCCGATATGGCCCACTTTACGAAGCTGGGGGCCGCAGGCGTCCAGCTGGCCACCCGCTTCATCCCAACGGTGGAGTGCGATGCTGCGCAGGGCTACAAGGACGTTCTGCTGAACGCCCGGCCCGAGGATGTACGGATCATCCACAGCCCGGTGGGAATGCCGGGCCGTGCACTGAACACCCCGCTGGTGCAGGCGCTGGCAGAGGGGACCCGCTTCCCTCCCCGGCACTGTGCCCGCTGCCTGAAGACCTGCGACCCCGCCAAGGTGCCCTACTGCATCACCCACGCGCTCATCGAAGCCGTAAAGGGCAATGTGGAGGAGGGCCTGTTCTTCTGCGGGGCCAACGTGGGCAGGCTGGACCGGATGCGCACGGTACAGGAGCTGATGGATGAACTTGTGACCGAATGGAGGCAAAATCAATGAAGCTTGCCGTTTTATATGCCGGTCAGGGGGCACAGCACCCCGGCATGGGCAAAGAATTTTACGAAGGCTCTCCCGCGTTCCGGGCGGCATTTGACAGTGCAAAACTGGACTTCGATCTGCACCGCGTCTGCTTTGAGGACCCGGACGGCCTTTTGAATCAGACCGAATACACCCAGCCCTGCATGGTGGCCTTTGCCTGCGGCGTGACCGCAGTGCTGGCCCAGCAGGGCGTGGAACCCGCTTATGTGGCCGGGCTTTCGCTGGGCGAATACTCCGCGCTGGAAGCTGCCGGGGTGTTCACCGCAAAGCAGGCCATCGAGCTGGCCGCTTACCGCGGCAAAGCCATGGCTGAAGCTGCAAAGGGCATTGACTGCGGCATGACCGCCGTGCTGAACCTTGACCGCGAGACCCTTGCGCAGTGCTGCGAACAAGCTTCGGCTCTGGGCTGTGTCCAGATCTGCAACTACAACTGCCCGGGTCAGCTGGTCATCGGCGGCGAGAAAGCCGCTGTGGACAAAGCCGCCGCACTGGCCAAAGAAGCCGGTGCCCGCCGCTGCATCCCGCTCAAGGTGAGCGGCCCGTTCCACACCCGCCTCATGGCCCCCGCCGGGGATGCCCTCGCCCGCCGGTTCGAGACCGAATCCTTCGGCGAAATGCGCGTTCCGGTGCTGTTCAACTGCCTTGGCCGTGAAAAAGCTGAGCAGGACAGCATCCCCGCCCTGCTCGTGAAGCAGGTGCAGAGCAGCGTTTACATGGAAGATACGCTCCACCGCCTCGGTGAGCTGGGCGTAGACCATATTCTGGAAGTTGGCCCCGGCAAGGCCCTGAGCGGTTTTGTGAAAAAGACCCTGCCCGGCGTGGTCTGCGCTTCGGTGGAGACCCCGGAAGAACTGGACGCCGTGCTGGACGCATGGAAAAAGGAGACCGTATGAGCGAACAGACTCTGACCCGCGCCGCCGTCGTGACCGGCGGGAGCCGCGGCATCGGCCGCGCCGTCTGCACGGCACTGGCAAAACAGGGCGTGAACGTGGTGGTCAACTACTGCCACGGCGAAGCTGCAGCTGCCGAGACGGTGGCTCTGTGCAAGGCCGAAAACGCAAATGCCGTGGCTGTGCAGGCCGATGTTTCCACTGCCGAGGGCTGCAAAGCGCTCTTTGACGCCGCTGCGGCCGCCTTTGGCCGGGTGGATATCCTTGTGAACAACGCGGGCATTACCCGCGATAATCTGATCCTGCGCATGAGCGAAGAGGACTTCGATGCAGTGCTGAACGCAAACCTCAAGGGTGCGTTCCTCTGCTGCAAGGAGGCCGCCCGCCGCATGGTGCGCCAGCGCTGGGGCCGCATCGTGAACCTTTCCAGTGTGGTGGCCCTGCGGGGCAACGCCGGCCAGACCAATTACGCCGCCAGCAAGGCGGGCCTGATCGGCCTGACCAAAAGCCTTGCCCGCGAGCTGGCAAGCCGCAATGTGACCGTGAATGCGGTCGCGCCGGGCTTTATCGAGACCGACATGACCGCCGCCCTGCCGGAAGCCGTCCGTGCCGAAATGGCAAAGGGCATCCCCGCAGGCCGCGCAGGAAAGCCGGAGGATGTGGCAAATGCAGTGGCATTTTTTGCCGCAGAACAAAGCAGCTATCTCACCGGGCAGGTGCTCTGTGCAGACGGCGGCATGGCAATGTAAAAGGAGAAAACTCTCATGGAAAAACGCAGAGTCGTGATCACCGGCCTTGGCACCGTGAACCCGCTGGGCAACAACACCGCCGACAGCTGGGCCGCTGCCAAAGCGGGCAAATGCGGCATCGGCCCCATTACCCAGTTCGATACCACCGATTTTAAATGTAAGCTGGCAGGCGAGGTGAAGGGCTTTGACCCGGAAACCATCGTGGACAAAAAGGAAGCCCGCAAGATGGCCCGCTTTACCGTTCTGGCCCTTGCTGCCGCCGCTGAAGCAGTTGCAGACAGCGGTCTGGACACCGAAGCGGAAGCCAAGCAGATCGGTGTCATCCTTTCCAGCGGCATCGGCGGTCTGCCCACCATTGAGGAGCAGCACACCCGTGGTGAAGAGAAGGGCATGGAAAAGGTAAGCCCCTATTTCGTGCCCATGTCCATTGCCAACATGGCAGCGGCACAGGTGGCCATCCGCTTTGGCCTGAAGGGCATGTGCACCTGCCCGGTGACGGCCTGCGCCGGCGGCACCAATGCCGTAGGCGATGCCTTCCATCGCATCCGTGACGGCTACGAGACCGCCATGGTCTGCGGCGGTGCAGAGAGCTGCATCAGCCCTCTGGGCATCGGCGGCTTTACCAGCATGAAAGCGCTTTCCACCGCGACCGATCCGGATGCAGCCAGCCTGCCCTTTGACGCGCGGCGCGGCGGCTTCGTGATGGGCGAAGGCAGCGGTGTGCTGGTGCTGGAAGAGCTGGAGCATGCCCGTGCCCGCGGTGCGCACATCTACGCCGAGGTGGTGGGCTACGGTGCCAACTGCGATGCCTACCACTTCACCGCCCCCGCTCCCGGCGGCGCAGGTGCCATCGACTGCATGGCGCTGACGCTGGCGGATGCAGGCATCGCACCGGAGCAGGTGGACCACATCAACGCCCACGGCACCGGCACCCACATGAACGATGCCTGCGAGACCGCCGCCATCCATGCGGTGTTCGGCGAACACGCAAAGCAGCTGACCGTGGTGAGCACCAAGAGCATGACCGGTCATCTGCTGGGCGGTGCAGGCGGTATTGAAGCCGTATTTACAGCGCTGGCCCTGCATGACCAGTTTGCGCCGCCCACCATCCACTATGAGCAGCCCGATCCCGAATGTGATCTGGACTATGTGCCGAACACTGGCCGTGCGCAGGCCATGACCTACGCACTGAGCAACAGTCTGGGCTTTGGCGGGCACAACGCCTGCATCGCCCTGCGCAGATGGGAGGGCTGACCCATGGCAGAACCCCGCACCGTGCGTGCAGACGCAAACGCCCTGAACAGTGAGGAGATCGCGGCGCTTCTGCCGCACCGCTATCCCTTTGCCCTTGTGGACCGCATTCTGGACTACGAGCCGGGCCAGTGGGCCATCGGCCGCAAGTGCGTGAGCCGCAATGAGGAATTTTTCTGCGGACATTTTCCCGGCCAGCCGGTGATGCCGGGAGTGCTCATTCTGGAAGCACTGGCCCAGACCGGCGCGGTGGCAGCGCTGAGCCTGCCGGAGAACAAGGGCAAACTGGCCCTCTTCGGCGGCATCAAGAATGCCCGCTTCCGCAAACAGGTCACCCCCGGCGATGTGCTCACCCTGCACTGTGAACTGGTAGAGCAGCACGGCCCGGTGGGCGTGGGCAAAGCCTCGGCGTGGGTGGACGGCAAGTGCGCCGCCACCGCCGAGCTGACCTTTGTGCTGACCGAAAAGGCAGACGCCTGACATCCGTTTTTTCAAGCGAATAAAATACGCAAAAACAGCAGCCGCCGGGAATCTCTTCCCGGCGGCTGCTGCTATTAGGAGGACCAAAAGCGATCCCTGGAAAAACTTAGTTCAGGATGGTCAGCTCGGTCTCGATGTCGAACAGGTGGACCTTGTGGGGATCGAATGCAACGCGGACGGTGTCTCCGTTGCGTGCCTTGGAGGTGGGAGCCACACGAGCGGTCATCTTGTTGCCCTTGTACTCCAGATACAGGTAGATCTCAGCGCCCATCATTTCGGAGACATCCACCTGAGCATCCAGCTGGCAGTCTGCGTGCTTTGCCATAAACTCGGGCTCGTCGTCGATATCCTCGGGACGGACGCCCATCTTGATCTTCTTGCCGACGTAAGCATCCAGCTTGCCGTCTGCGGTCTTCTCCTTGGGCAGGGGGATCACGTCGCCGCCCAGATCAACACCGTACAGCTCACCCTTCTTGATCAGGGTGCCGTCCAGGAAGTTCATCTGGGGGCTGCCGATGAAGCCAGCAACGAACATGTTGCAAGGCATATCGTACAGGTTCTGCGGGGTATCGACCTGCTGGATGATGCCGTCCTTCATAACAACGATACGGTCGCCCATGGTCATAGCCTCGGTCTGGTCGTGGGTAACGTAGATGAAGGTGGTAGCCAGCTTCTTGTGCAGCTTGATGATCTCGGTACGCATGGAGGTACGCAGCTTAGCATCCAGGTTGGACAGAGGCTCGTCCAGCAGGAAGACTGCCGGGTTACGAACCATTGCACGGCCCAGAGCAACACGCTGACGCTGACCACCGGACAGAGCCTTGGGCTTGCGGTCCAGCAGGTGCTCGATCTCCAGGATCTTAGCAGCCTCGTGCACGCGCTTGTCGATCTCGTCCTTCGGGGTCTTGCGCAGTTCCAGACCGAAAGCGATGTTCTTGTAAACGGTCATGTGGGGGTACAGAGCGTAGCTCTGGAACACCATTGCGATATCACGATCCTTCGGGGGAACGTCGTTGATCAGACGGCCACCGATGTACATTTCGCCCTTGGAGATCTCCTCCAGACCGGCGATCATGCGCAGGGTGGTGGACTTGCCGCAGCCAGAGGGGCCGACGAAGATGATGAATTCCTTATCCTGGATCTCCAGGTTAAAGTCGGTAACAGCGGGAGCGGTAGCACCCGGATAGATCTTATAGATGTGCTGGCAGCTGATCGAAGCCATAGTCGTTTGCCTCCATAATTTTTTATCAGGTTCGCACCGCTTCTTGACGAGGGGTGCTTTCGTTGGTACTATAATAACAGATAATTTTGTGATATAAAATAGCATTTTATTGATTAGAGGTGTCAGATATTGCTTTTTGATTGGAGTACCACCGCCGCGCTGGCCTCGGTACAGGATGTCCAGCCCGAAAGCCCCCTCACGCTGGCGGGCGAAGGACTGTGGGTGTGCCTTGTGTCCAGCGGAAAATGCACGGCTTCCCTGCCCGCTGCCGGGCCGTCCCCGGCGGGGTCGGCTCTCGTCCTGCCGCCCCAGAGCGTGTCTGCCGGCCATCTGATCCTGAGCCGTGCCCCGCTGGCCCTTGCCCCGGAGGGCGGCTGCCATCTGCTCTGCATCCAGCTCACCGGGCAGGCGGCGGCGCAGTTCCTCGCCGGGCTGACCGAGCTGCCCTTTCTGGCCCGCGGCGAGACCTGCCCTGCCGCCGCCGAACTGATGGGGCGGCTGGCCGCAGAGGCCGGGGCAGAGCTTCTCGGCACCCCGCACAGCCGCGCCGTCAGCCAGCTCGCCTTTGCACTGCTGTGCGAGCTGTCGGGGGCCGACAGCGCTGCGCCCTCCCTGCCGCCCCTCGTCACCGCCGCCATTGAGGACATCCGCGCAAACTACGCGGGCCTTTACGGCGTGGAGGAGCTGAGCGAACGGCTGGGCGTCTCGAAAAGCCACCTCGTCCGCACCTTCACGGCCGCAGTGGGGGTACCGCCGGGGCGGTATCTGACCACCGTCCGCATCGAAGCGGCCATGCGTCTGCTGCTCCACCGGGAGTACACACTGGACGTGGTAGCCAGCCTGTGCGGCTTTTCCGGTGCCAACTACCTGTGCCGGGTGTTCAAAAAAGAAACCGGCCAATCCCCCGCACAGTGGCGGGCAATGGCCGGTCAGGCAGTGCGCCCCCTCTCGCCCGCCGAAAGCAAACGGGAGCAGGAGCTTTATATCTAATGTACGGGGCTGCTCTGCCCCGCTTTTTTATGCCCTTCCGGCCTTCCGCTTCAGCAGGAAGACGGTCAGCGCCAGTGTGATGGCCTCCGAAACCGGGAACGCCGCCCAGACGCCGTTCATCCCGAACAGTGCGCTCAGCACCAGCGAGCAGACCACGATGGCCACCATGCCGCGGCAGATGGAGGTGACGGAGGCTTCCACCGGGCGGTTGGTCGCGCTCAGGTAGCCCGCCGCCACGATGTTGAACCCGGCGAAGAAGTATCCCACGAAGTAGATGCGCATCCCGCTGTGGGCAAACTCAGCCATGAGCGCGGAGTTCTCGCTGTTGAAAAGGGCCGTCAGCGCATCGGTATACCCGAACACGACGCCGTACAGCAGCGCCGCCAGCCCCAGCGCCGTGCCGCAGCCCAGCAGCAGGAGCTTTCTGGCCCCGGCCATCTCATTTTTGCCGTAGCACTCGCTCACCAGCGGCTGTGCACCCTGTGCTACGCCGTTGAAGATGGCCGTTGCCACCAGCGCAAAGTTCGCCACCACGCCATAGGCCGCCACCGCCACATTGCCCGCCAGACCCAGCAGCAGGAAGTTGAATACGGTGGTGGTAACGCCGGAGGACATCTCACCCACAAAGCCGGAAATGCCAAGCTGGCAGCTCTGGCCCAGCAGCCTGACGGACGGTGCCTTGCGCACAAAGGTGATGGTGTTGCTCTTCTTTATAAAATGTGCGCTGCATACGGCAATGCTCAATATCGGCGAAATGGCCGTTGCCAGCGCCGCACCGGCCAGCCCCAGACCCATGGGAAACATGAAAATATAGTCGAACACCACATTGAACAGGCTGCTGCTCAGGGTAGCCACCATGGCAAGGGAGGGGTCGCCGTCGTTGCGCACAAAGGCCGACACGATATAGTTGCACATGAAGAAGGGCGTGAACATAAGGAAGATACGGGCATACGGGATGCCCAGCGCCATGATCCCCGCGTCACCGCCCATCAGCCGCAGAAGGCCGCCGGGCGCAAAAATGCCCACCAGCAGGAACGGCACCGCCAGGATGCAGACGCTGAAAATGGCATTGGAGAAATAGCGCTGCGCCCGCGCATCCCCCTGCGCCCGCAGGATGGCGTAGCGGGTGGCCGCGCCAAGGCCGACCATGGAGCCGACGGCAAAGATGAAGTTGTAGACCGGCAGGCAGAGGTTGAGCAGGGTCACGCCGTCGGTACCCGCCGCCTGCGAGATGAAATAGGTATCGGCCAGAATGTAGCACGAGGTGCCCAGCAGGCCGAAGATATTCTGTGATACATATTTAAAGAACTGTTTTGTCAGATTCATGAAGCGTCCTTTCTGTCCATTCTTACACTTGTTCGCCAGTTTAGCACAGTTTTACGCAAAATGTCAATCTCGTGCGGCAGACCGCTCCCACGGAACGGTTGCTTTTCCCCCAGCCGCACGAGGGGAGTTTTACCGGCGAGTATCCGAGGTGGGGACCCGACGCGAAGCGTTGGGGAGGGCATGGAATGCCCTTTGACTCGCCGGGAAAAGCTCCCGGAGATGCGGCTCATGTAGAGCTCCCGCCAGATTTCCCGTTGACGAACCGCTTTTACCGGGTGTATACTTGTACCCTATTTTGATGGAAAGGAGGGAGCCGCCATGCCGGAAAAACCCCTGCTCTGCCTGGGCGAAGCCTGGCTGGAACTGACCGCTGACACACCGCCGGAGCTTGCCGGACAGTTTCAGGTGCAGGTCGGCGGCTGGGGGGCCGGACTCTGCCGCGCCTACACCCGCTGCGGCGGGCGGGCGGTGCTTCTCTCCCAGCTGGGGGCCGACCCCTTTGGCCGCAAGGCAGCGGCCCAGCTGGCGGCAGACGGTGTGGACTGCTCCCGCCTCTGCTTCACGGATGCAGCCCCCACCCCGGTGGTCTTCTCCGGCGCGGGCGAGACGCTCCCCTATCGCACCCGCTCCTCCGAGCTTTGTTATGCCCCGGAACAGCTGGACGCCGACACCTTCCGGGACGCCTTCGCGCTCTGCTTCTCCTCCGCCTGCCTGCTGGACTCCCCCGCCCGGCTGACTCACCTCAAGGCCATCGCCGCCGCGCGGGACGTCGGCACCTTCGTCTGCTATGCACCTCGGATGGCCGAGTCTGCGCCCTTCTGGCCGGACGCTGCTTCTCTACGGGAAACGGCCTGCGCATTTTTTCCACAGGCGGACGTTTTGTTGTTGAAAAGCAGCGACCTTTTCCCGCTGTTTGGCTCCCATGAGCTGCGCACCGCCCTGTTTGCCCTTTTTTCCGGCCATGTTCAGCTGATTTTTTATGCCGATTCGGAAAATATTCATCTTTTTACACGGAGCGTACTGCTTTCTGCGGCAAAAAACGACCTTACCGAGGCCGAACTGCTCCACCGGCTCTGCCGCCTGAACACCTGGCCGGACAAGCTGGCCGGCCTGCGGGAAAGTACGCTCCGCAAGCTCTTATTCTGAACTGCCTTTCATCTGCCCCCGTACAACGCACAAGACCCCCGGCCTGCGCCGGGGGTCTTGTGCTGCATTCTGCCAAAAACGCAAAAACAGGCAGCGCCGTGGAAAGGAGGATAAAGCGGTGCTGGCTGCGGTATGAGAACTCCCAAACATTTGCGGTTGTCAGGAGATGGTTGGTAGTCTGCCCGCCGCATTGGCTATTGCCTCGCATCAGCGGGGGACAGTGTTTTTTTCAAAGGGGGCCGCAGCATCGGTTTTCTGCCGAGGTGTGCGGTTTTCATTGCCTGCATTGGCATCCTGCGGGAGGATCGTTCGTTCCTCCCTGACTGCACCCTTATTGTACCGGATAAAAATGGAGTTTCTTTGTGAGGTTTTTGAACAAATTGAAAATATAAAAATCAGCCGCTCCGGGCAAAGCAAAAACCGGAGCGGCTGATTTCGAAGGAGGTAAACAGGTAAACGAATCGGATCGGAGAACATCCAGACGCTCATCCGGGGGTGCAGGCCCCGGACGGGCGGTCAGGCAAAGAAGGAGATGATGAGTGCTACCAGGAAGCCCACACCGCCAACCAGAGTTTCCATGATGGTCCAGGTCTTGAGGGTGGTCTTTTCATCCATGCCCACCAGGCTCTTCACCAGCCAGAAGCCGGAGTCGTTGAAGTGAGAGCAGACGGTGGAGCCGCCTGCAATGGCAGCGGTGACACAGGCCAGGTACAGCGGACTCAGCTCGCTGAGGCCGGGCATGGCGGAGATGATGCCGGCTGCCATGGTCATAGCCACGGTAGCGGAACCCACCGAGATACGCACCAGAGCAGCCACGATGAAGGCCACCAGCACCAGCGGCAGGCTGGCGTTTGCCACGGCGTTGCCGATGACATCGCCCAGACCGGAGTTCTGCAGCATATAGCGCAGCACGCCGCCGCAGGCAGTGACCAGCAGGATCATACCGGTGGGCTCCAGAGACTTGGTCATGATCTTTTCCAGCTGGGCGTTAGTGTAGCCGTGGCGGGTGCCCAGCAGGTACATAGCAGCGATGGTAGCCAGCAGCAGCGCCATGAAGGGCTCGCCGAGGAAGGCCAGAACGGGCTGGATGCCTGCCAGTGCGGGCACTACCTTTGCCACGGAGTTTGCGATGATGAGCAGCAGCGGGATCATGATGATGCCCACGATGGTGCCAAACTTGGGCAGCTTGCTCTCGTCAATGTCTGCCTGCTGTGCAACGTGCTCGGGGACTTCAACCATGTACTTTTTGCCGCAGATGCTGCCCCAGATGGGACCGGCGGCGATCATGGCGAAGATGCCGCAGAAGATGCCGATGAGGATGACCCAGCCCAGATCAACGCCCAGCATGCTGGCCACCAGAACGGGGCCCGGCGTGGGAGGGATGAAGGCGTGGCCGACAGCCAGACCGGCCAGCAGAGGGATGACATAGTACAGGACCGAGCGCTTGGTGCGCTTTGCCAGAGAGAAGGCCAGCGGGATCAGGATGATCAGACCGGCATCAAAGAACACCGGCATGGCCACCACCAGACCTGTGATACCCAGCGCCCATGCGGCTTTTTCGTCGCCGAACTTGCGCACCATGGTCACGGCCAGCGTCTGTGCGCCGCCGGATTCTTCCAGAATGGCACCGAACATGGAGCCAAGGCCCACCAGAAGAGCGATGCCCTTTAAGGTGTTGCCGATGCCTTCGTTGACCGAGCCGATGATGTCAGACAGGGGCATACCGGCCATCAGGCCGATGCCCACCGCACCGATCAGGATGGAGATCATGGCATGCACTTTGAACTTGATGATAAGGATGAGCAAAAGGATCAGGCCTGCTACGGCAGCAAATACCAGCCGTGCCGCATCGGGAGTCGCAACTGCTGTCATAATAGTTCCTCCATTTTTTGATTTTTGGTTGCACTTATCCAAGCCGTCCGGAAAAACGCACCGGGCAGTTTCCTTTTTGTTATTTCTTCGGCGTGTTTTACTCCATGTATGCACCCTTCATGGGGCTGACAGCGTGCTGAGAGTAGAGCTTCAGCAGGCCCTTGGTGTACTTGGGAGCCTTGGGCTTCCAGTTGGCACGGCGCTGGGCAAGGATAGCCTCCATCTCTTCGGGGGTCTTCGGCTCGCCCTTCACGCCCACAATGGCCAGCTTGCGGTTGTGGACGTCGATCTGGATCAGGTCGTCCGGCTCCACCAGAGCGATGGGGCCGCCCACAGCGGCCTCCGGGCTGACATGGCCAATGACCGGGCCGCGGCTTGCGCCGGAGAAGCGGCCGTCGGTGATGAGCGCCACGCTGGAAGCCAGCTTCGGGTCGGCGCAGATGGCCTCGCCGGTGTAGAACATCTCGGGCATGCCGCTGCCGCGGGGGCCTTCGTAACGGATGAAGATGGCGTCGCCGGGCTTCACCTCGCCGTGCAGGACAGCGGAGATGCACTCTTCCTCGCTGTCAAAGGGCCTTGCGCGCAGGGTGGCGTGGAACATGTTCTTGGGGCAGGCGGTGTGCTTGATGACACTGCCCTCCGGGGCCAGATTGCCCTTCAGGATAGCGATGCTGCCGTCGGTGCCCTTGGCGTTGTCAAAGCTGTGGATGATATCCTCGCGGCTGACCGGGCGGGCAAAGTCGGCGGTCTTTTCGGCCAGGATGGCGTCGCAGTGCTCGTAGAAGCCGTTCTTCTTCAGGTCTTCCAGGTTTTCGCCCAGCGTCTTGCCGGTGACAGTCATCACGTCCAGATGCAGCATGGACTTGATCTCTTCCATCACGCGGGGCACGCCGCCTGCATAGTAGAAGTACTGCGCGGGCCAGTCGCCGGAAGGACGGATGTTCAGCAGATAGTGTGCGCCGCGGTGCATCCGGTCAAAGGTGTCGGCATCGATCTCAAAGCCGAACTCGTGGGCAATGGCGGGCAGATGCATGGTGGCATTGGTGGAGCCGGAGATGGCGGCGTGCACCATGATGGCGTTTTCAAAGCTCTTCATGGTGACGATGTCCTTGGCCTTGATGCCCTTGGCCACCAGCTTCATCACCTGAACGCCGGCATCATAGGCAGCCTGCTTCAGCTCCGGGGCGGTGGCCGGCATCAGGGCGGTACCGGGCAGCATCAGGCCCAGAGCCTCGGCCATGATCTGCATGGTAGAAGCGGTGCCCATAAAGGAGCAGGCACCGCAGCTGGGGCAGGCATTGTGCTTGTAGTAGTCCAGCTGCTCGTTGGGGATCACGCCCGTCTTTTCCCATGCGTCGAACTTGCCGATCTGTTCCAGCGTCAGCAGGTCGTTGATGGCGCAGGCGGGGTCGTTGACCACGTACTTCTTGGGCAGGGTGTGGGCTTCCATCACGCCGCCGGTGACCACGATGGCGCTCATATCCTTCAGGCGGCCAATGCTCATCAGCATGGCGGGCATGGACTTGTCGCAGCTGGCGATGAACACGCCGCCGTCGTACACGGTGGCGTTAGCCTGAGCCTCCACCAGATTCACGATGGCGTCACGGTGGGGCAGCGAGTAGTTGATGCCGTCGTGGCCCTGTGCGATGCCGTCGCACATATCGGTTGCAAAATAGCGTGCAGCCTTGCCGCCGTGGGTGTTGACTGCCTGTACAGCCTCCTTCACGAACTGATCCAGATGGGCGCTGCCGGGGTGGCTGTCGCCAAAGGTGCTCTCCACCATGATCTGGGGCTTTGCAAGGTCGTCCACCTTCCAGCCCATGCCGATCTTCAGCGGATCGTTTTCCGGTGCCAGCGTGCGGACTTCCTGTGAACGAAGTTCCATAATCCTTACCTCCAAATATCGCTTGTTTCCGTTCTTTTTTCCGTAGAGCCTTTTGTGATTTCATTGTAAATCTGCGGACATCTTTTTGCAAGTTGTTCCATATACGTCCTGCTATTTGTGCAAAAAATCTGGGATACATCATGCACTTTGCCCAATTTCGGGCGACTTTTTCATAAAATTCACCCTCACAGCCGGGTTTTGCAAACTGCCGGAGCAAAAAGTCATCAGATGACTTTGGATATAAAAATACCCTGCACGGTATTTCGCCGTGCAGGGCCGGTATCATTTGAGAAATCCCGCCATTCCAACTGTCCCGTCATCGGGATCTTCGCCGTCGTAGATCTTCTTGATATAGGTGCGGTTGAAGTTCAGGTGCATCACCATGGCAGACCGGGCGCCAATGGGGTCATGCCGGGCAATGGCTTCAGTGATCATGCGGTGGGTCAGGATGGTCTCCTCCGTCAGCTTTTTGTGGGTGACGTTCACGAACATCATGACCGCCGTATCGATAATGGGGATCAGCTGCTCCACCACCATGTTCTTGCTGCTCTCTGCGATGCAGGTATGGAATGCGATGTCGTCCTCAATGTAGCGGTCGCCATTGTGGATCTTGCTCTCCACCCGGTCGCACAGGCGCTGGATGCGCTCGATGTCCTCGTCGGAAGCGTTCAGCGCTGCCATCTCGGCCATGCCCGGTTCCAGCAGCAGGCGCACGTTCACCAGATCCAGCGCCAGTGCGTTCTTGTCCTGCACGCTGCGCAGGTTCAGCGGGTCCGAAAGGCCCTTGGCGGTCGTGACCACATAGGTGCCGGAGCCCCGCCGCACCTCCACGATGCCCTTGCTGGAAAGCAGCTTCACCGCTTCGCGCACCGTGCTGCGGCCCACACCGAATTTTTCGCCCAGCTCAAATTCATTGGGCAACTTGGCTCCCGGCTCCAGCGGGGTATCCAGAATATAGTGGTAGATCTGGTCTTCGACCTGCTCAGCCAGCAGCTTGTTTTTTAAGTGTGAAAATTCGCTCATTTTTGTTTTACCTTCTTATAGTGCTCCATCGTCCTGCACAACCCACAGACTACTTCCGCGCAATTCTACTCAATCAAAAGCTGCCATGTTATTCGGGTATCTCATCGACTTCTCTTGCAATTGATTCAAAAATTTCGGATTCTTCTTTTGTTTCCACGTGATTCGGATTTGACAACATTGTATCCATTAGACTCGTTTTCAGCCTCTCACAGCAGGGCTTAAAGGAGACATATGTAATGCCTCCACCAATGATCCCACCAGCAACTGGGATAGCCTTCTTGAAGAAGCCAGAGAACACTTCTTTTGTCATTTTGACACCGAACCATTTCGCAATACTTTTTACGATTGGGTAGATTGCTCCTTTTGTCAGGGCTTTTTTCATCAGTTGCTTCTCAACACCTGCACCAAGTGCTTTCGCCATCGCTTTGATTGCATTATTGGCACCTGCCACCCCAAACATCACACCCATAGCCAGAATCAAGGTGTTCATCGTAGAGGTATCGATCTGTGCTTCATTATCAGCAGATATAATTTCCGGAAAGCCATATAGATACATCAGTTCCTGTGCCGCCCTAAGCGTGTATCCATAATACTGCATAATATCTGTTGGAATGGTCGCCGCCATAGCTGCACCGCCGGGTGCTCCCAGTGCGGCTGAGATTCCAGACACAAAATACCGCTCGTGCTGAATCATTGCATCTGCAATTTTATTGATTTCCTCTATTGGTATACCAGCTTCCATCGGGGTTATTGCAATCGCTTTCTCAATGATTTCAGTCTCATAATGTACTCGAAACTCATTCGTCAAGAACTTGCTTCGTTCCACTTTCACGCCCGGTGTTTTTAATCCAAGAACGATAATGTCTTCAATATCTACCTTGCCATCGTGGTTTGCATCCAGTTGTTCCATAAGAGCGGCTTTGATATTCGAGCCAGCATCCAACACCACAGTTTTTCCAGCTGTCAGTGTATTCCCTGTCTTCTGAACTGTATCTCCGATATTCTGAACTATTTTAGGCGTCACTGTATCATTGAATTTCTTTGCACCAGATTGTACAGAACTCAAACTTTTGCTAAAAACATCTTTTATTGTAGCCATTGCGATTTTCCTTTCTCCTCAGTCTATCACGTTTTCTGCCGTTACATCATTTGTCCACTGACACCGAACACAAGCCCATTCTCCATTCGCTGTCGTAAACCCCGGTTGAACATTCAAAAACTCACCACATCCATCGCAGAACCAGAACACTGCACCGTTGAGCATATCATTTTGTGATATGCAGTACGCGCAATTCTGGCATTGCCACACATTCTCCATAAGAAACATCGTTCCGAAACAGGATGGGCAGTCCATCGTTTCAAGTTGTTTGAATTTTTCGGTCTGCTCCCGCTTTGCCGCATAAGCTCCCAATTTTTTAGAAGTGTTCACTACTTTATGACGGGCAGAAAGTTTGATTTTTTTCATTTTGTACCTCCATGATAAGGTGTGTATTCGTATCATAAGGGAAAATGAAAATTTCGCGTGTGCTCTGTTTATGGCTTGCCACATTCGTTCCGCTCAACCTACGCACCATATCAACACGCTCCGCGCAAAGGCCAGAAAAACTATTTCTGCTTTTTGTTCCGGAACTTGCTGAACGTTGTCCGGATGCACAGGAAGCTCAGCGCTTCTGTCGGGACAGGGCACAGACCACTTCAATATGTTCGCTGTTCGGGAACATATCGACCGGGGTGAAGCCCTCGGCCCGGTAGCCTTTTTTCGTCAGCAGGGCCAGGTCACGGGCCATGGTCTCCGGGTTGCAGCTCACGTAGACCACACGTTTCGGGGCCATGCGGGCCACGCTTTCGATAAACTGCGGCGTAGAGCCCTCCCGCGGCGGGTCCATAAAGATCACGTCTGCGCGTTCACCAGCCGCAGCGGCTTCGCCGATCCAGGCCGTGGCGTCGGCGGCAAAGAAGCGGGCGTTCTTCACGCCATTGTGCTTTGCATTGCCTATGGCATCGTGCACCGCTTCGCGGTTCACCTCCACGCCCACTACCTGCTTTGCATGGTCGGCGGCGGTCAGGCCGATGGTTCCGATGCCGCAGTAGGCATCCAGCACCACTTCTCTGCCGGTCAGCTGGGCAGCCTCCACGGCCAGACCGTAGAGCACCGCCGTCTGCACCGGGTTCACCTGATAGAAGCTGCGCGGGCTGAGCGCATACGTCTTGCCGCAAAGCTCGTCCAGAATGAATCCCTTGCCGTACAGCACCTTTTCCATATCGCCCAGCACCACGCTGGTGCGGCGGGGGTTGTAGTTCTGCACGATGGTCGTCACGGGGACCTTCCGCTTTTCAGCCTCTGCCAGCAGGGCGCGGACAAAGTTCTTTGCGCCGGGCAGAATGGGCTGAGCCGTCACCAGCACCACCATCACCTGCCCGGTGGCGGCGCCCCGGCGCAGCAGGCAGTGACGCAGAAGGCCGGTGCCCTGATCTTCCCGGAAAGGCTGATACCGGCAGGCCGCTGCCGCTGCGCGGACGGCTTCCAGCACGGTATCCAGCACCTCGTCTTCCAGCAGGCAGCGCTCCACCGGCAGCACCTTATGGGTCCCGGCGGCATAGATGCCGGACACGAGTTTTCCACCCTGCCCGGCGGCAAAGGTGGAGATCACCTTGTTCCGATAGTGGTACGGCGTTTCCATGCCCCGGATGGGGTGCACCGGGCCGTATCTGCCCAGCAGGGCGCGGACTTTTTCCTCCTTCTGCTTCAGCTGGTCTGCATAGGGCAGTTCCAGCAACGGGCAGCCGCCGCAGTTCTTTGCACGATTTTTACAGTTCATTTTACTCTCCTTTATCTCTGCTCCCGCTGCCCAATCAGCGGAGCCCTGTCGTTCCTCATTTACAAAAGCCTTTTCACCCAGCACAACTTGACCGGCCTGCCAATGGCTCTCCCTTCGGGAGAGCTGGCACGCGAAGCGTGACTGAGAGGGCTCACCCATACGGGTCATACAGATCGTATTCTTCGGCCTCGGCGTGCTTTTCTTCCAGCACGGCCATCGCCTGTTCCAGCTGGCTCTGGGAGCAGCCGCTCTCGCTGACAAGGGCGCGGACGGCCTCGGCCAGGTCGCCGCCAAAAACGGCATCCAGACGCTGGCGCATGGTCCAGACGCCGTAGGCGCGTTTCGTGAGGGTGGGCGTGTAGGTGTTACGGTTCTGTTCCTTGCCGCTCTTCACCCAGCCCTTGTCTTCCAGCCGGTAGAGAAAATTCAGCACGGTGGCCGGCCGCCAGCCTTTTGCGGCCAGCTTCTCTCCGATGTCCCGCCGGGAGGCGGGCTGTTTGCAGCTCCACACGGCCAGCAGCACCTGTTCTTCCGCCGCCGAAAGCGGTCTCAGACGGTCCGGGATGCCATACATTGCAGGGTTCGCCCTCCTTTTTTGATTTTACATTTGTCTCTGTTTGTTTGATTTTACCGAAAAGTCCCGCTTTTTTCAAGGGCAGAATTTCGGCTGTTCTGCCCTGTTTTTCCGTCTATTTTACATTTGTCTCCGTTTCTGTATTTGTATCAAACACATTTGTGCGTTCCGTGCTTTCAGTGCACGGTCAGACGCGCATCTTTGTGCAAAGATGCTCTTGTTTTCGCACCCTCAAAACCATTATACTACGGACAAAACCAGAGCACAATGCCGCCGGAGATTCGGGCGGCGCGGAATCAGGAAAGGGAGAGTTCATTATGGCACGAGTTTACAACTTCAGCGCAGGCCCCAGCATGCTGCCCGAGAAGGTGCTCAGGCAGGCACAGGCAGAGCTGCTCGAGTATGGCGACAGCGGTCAGAGCGTGATGGAGATGAGCCACCGCAGCAAGTGGTTCGATGCCATCATCAAGGACACCGAGGCCACCCTGCGCCGGGTAATGGACATTCCCGACAACTACAAGGTCGGTTTCTTTCAGGGCGGTGCCACCCAGCAATTTGCCATGGTCCCGCTGAATTTCATGACCACCGGCAAAGCAGATTACCTTGTCACCGGCAACTTCTCGAACCTTGCCGCCAAGGAAGCCGCCAAGTTCGGTGAGGTGAACATCGTTGCTTCCAGCAAGGACAAGAACTTCACCTACATCCCGAACGTGAACGCCATCAACTATGATAAGGATGCCAGCTACATCCACATCTGCCAGAACAACACCATCTTCGGCACTCAGTTTGTCGAGGTACCGCAGGTGGAGGGTGTGCCTCTGGTAGCCGACATGAGCTCCATGATCCTCTCCAAGCCCGTGGATGTGACCAAGTACGGCTGCATCTACTTCGGCGTGCAGAAGAATGTAGCTCCCGCCGGCATGGCAATTGCCATCGTCCGCGACGACCTGCTGGGCCATGCCGCCGACAATGTGCCCACCATGATGAACTACACCACCCTGCTGGGCAAGGACAGCATGTACAACACGCCCCCCTGCTGGTGCATCTATATGACCGGTCTGGTGCTCAAGTATCTGGAAAACGACATCGGCGGTCTTGCCAACATGCAGAAGATCAACGAAGCCAAGGCCAAAGTGCTGTACGACTATCTGGACGGTCAGGGCTTCTTCACGAATCCTGTGGAGCACCGCTACCGCAGCACCATGAATGTCACCTTCACCAGCCCCAATGCAGATCTGGACAAGAAGTTCTGCGCCGAAGCTGCAGAAGCAGGCTTCGTGAACCTAAAGGGCCACCGTCTGGTGGGCGGCATGCGCGCTTCCATCTACAACGCCATGCCTGCCGAGGGCGTGGATAAGCTGGTGGACTTCATGGAGAAGTTCCGCAAGGAGAATGCGTAATGTTTACCATCAAAACTTTGAACGCCATCAGCCCGGTGGGTCTGGCAAAGCTGAATAAAAACCTTTTTGACGTCTCGGTGGGTGCCGACGCGCCGGACGGCATCCTCGTTCGCAGCGCCGACATGCTGAATACCGCCTTCAACGACAATCTTCTGGCCATCGCCCGCGCCGGTGCCGGCGTGAACAACATCCCGCTGGACCGCTGCAGTGAGCAGGGCATCGTGGTGTTCAACACCCCCGGTGCCAACGCCAACGCTGTGGCCGAGCTGGTGATCGGCATGCTGATCGCCGGCAGCCGCAATGTGGCTGTTGCTGCCCAGTGGTGTCAGGGTCTTGTCGGCGACCCCGCCATGGCAAAGACCGTGGAAAAGGGCAAGAAGCAGTTCGTGGGCAACGAGATCAAGGGCAAGACGCTGGGTGTCATCGGTCTGGGTGCCATCGGCTCCCGCGTGGCCAACTGCGCCATTGAGCTGGGCATGGAGGTCTACGGCTACGACCCCTACATCTCCATTGACGCCGCCTGGAACCTGAGCAGTCAGGTACGCCACTGCGTGAACCTGAACGACATGCTGCCCCTGTGCGACTACATCACCATCCATGTGCCCTACCTGCCCACCACCAAGGACACCATCAACGCCCAGACCCTTGCCCTGTGCAAGGACGGCGTGAAGATCCTGAACTACGCCCGCGGGGAACTGGTGAACACCGAAGCCCTGCTGGAAGCCATGGAGACCGGCAAGGTGTCCGGCTACATGACCGACTTCCCGTCTGAGGCCATTCTGGGCAAGTCCGGCATCGTGTGCACCCCCCATCTGGGCGCTTCCACCCCGGAAGCCGAGGACAACTGCGCTGTCATGGCCGCAAAGGAGCTGAGCGACTACCTGAAGAACGGCAACATCATCCACTCGGTGAACATGCCGGAGGTCAACCAGCCCCGCGCCGGCGGCAAGCGCATCTGCATCATCCACAAAAATGAGCCGGGCATGATCAGCCAGATCACCGCCCTGACCACCGAAGCCGGTCTGAACATCGAGAACATGGTGAACAAGAGCAAAAAGAACATGGCCTACACCATGCTGGATGCTACCGGTGCTGTGGACAAGAAGCTGGCCGAAAAGCTGGCTGCCATCCCCGCCGTGATCCGGGTGCGCATCCTGTAATTTTCTGCCATTCTCCATTTCCTATATTCCTGATCGCTGCATCCGCAGCCAAAAAAGCCTGGGGCCTTTTCTGCAAGGTCTCAGGCTTTTTTGGCTCTATTCTCCCGCAAAGAGGACGGTGCGGCCGTCCTCCTGCGCTCTAATGTGCCGCATTTTGCCAAAATCCGCATGGGTTTGCAGAAATATGAACGAATTTTATGTTGCGTTTGTTCCAACTTTGCTGTAAAATGAAGAAATGACAGTCTTGGAAATATCAGGAAACCGCGAGGACGATACTATGATGAAAAAGATCTCCCGCCGCTCTTTTTTGCAGGCGTCCGGCGTGCTGGCAGCCATGGCGGCTCTGACCGCCTGCGGCGGCAGCCAGACCGAGACCGGCAAAACAGCGGATGCGCACGAAGCCATCACCTTTATGGCACCTTATAAGGAGATAGAAGCCTTTATTGAGCAGGTACACAGCGTTTACCCGGAAGTGAACATCGAGGTCGTGCCCTACAGCGGCGATAACACCACCACCTGTTTGCAGAATATGTTTGCGGCGGGCGACCTGCCGGACGTCTGCACCTTGACCTACTACGACCCCCGGATCGATCTGGTCTCCGACAAACTGCTGGACCTTTCCGGCTACGATTTTACGGATAACTATGTGGAGTCCCGTCTGCAGGACGTGTTCGACAACGGTGCCATCTACCTGCTGCCCTCGACCTACAACTGCTACGGCATCACCTACAACAAGACCCTGCTGAAAAAATACGGCTGGGAGCTGCCCAATTCTTTCGCTGAGCTGGAAGAACTGGCTGCAAAGGCCAAGAAAGCAGAGGTCGATCTCTGTCTGCCGCAGATCCAGTATCCGGGCTATGGTTTCCAGTATCTGTGCAACATTGCGGACGCCGATTTCCTCGGCACACTGGACGGCAGGCTGTGGCAGCGGGATTATCTGTCCGGTAAGGCGAATGTCAGCAATACCCCCGGCATGATGCAGGCGATGGCCTATGTCCAGAAGTGGAAGGACATCGGGATGCTGAACGACACCGGCGACGCTCTTGACGACAATGTGACCCGGCAGAGGATGACCGAAGGTAACACCCTGTTTTTGATGGGCGGCACCAACGGCATCGTGGAGGCAGACGGCAACGCCGATAAATACGGGCTGATGCCGTTTCTCTCGGAGGACGGCACCCAGAACGTTTTTGTGCTGAATGTGAACCGCTTCTACGGTCTGAATAAAAAGCTGGAGCAGGACCCCCAGAAGCTGGAAGATGCGCTCAAGGTGATGCGTGTGCTTTCCACCGTTGCAGGCACCAGCGCTCTGCAGCCCGCAACGGCGCTGAAAAGCAGCCTGCTGCCCTTCAAGGACGCAAAAGCGGACGGCACCTACTATGCCGACATCGCCGATGCCCTGAATGCAGGCAACACCGCGCCCTTTATCTATTCCGGCTGGGAAAACACCATCGTGACCACCGGCCTTAAAATGCTGGACTTCATGAAGGGCAATGCCACCATGGAGGATGTGGTCCGTCAGCTGGACGAGGATCAGGATAGTGTGGTGAACAACACCCCGGATACCATCACTACCGTTACGGAGGAGCTTTCGCAGGAGGACTGCGCCATGCTGGTGGGCCGCTGTTTTGCACAGGCTACCGGCAGCGACCTTGCGCTGGTGTCGCTGAGCACATGGATCCCCGGCAACCCCACCGATCAGAACCATCACGGCGTAGCGGCCAAGCTGTACGCCAAGGGCATTACGGATTACGACCTTTCGGTGATCCTGCCCACCGGCTGGAACCGCACCATCCAGACCGTTACCCTGACCGGGCAGCAGATCAACGACCTGCTGGCCACGGGCTACGATGCCTACGGCAACGGCAAGGGATACCCCTATGTGCTGGTAAGCCCGGTGCAGCCGGATGCGGGCAAGACCTATCAGGTTGCCATCTGCGGTGTGAGCGACCAGTTGGCTGCGGAGACCACGGTCACAGACAGCGGCGTGGTGGGCATGGATGCTGCAAAAGCCTTCTTTGGTGCATACACCACCATCAGCCGGGCAGATACCGCATGGAGCTAGGGTGCGTCTGAAACAGAACAGACAGGAGATACCAGATGTGAACAACAAACTATATATAAAGCTGCTTTGGGGCACCGGCTTTGTCATTGTTGCGGTCATCCTGACCCTTTTTATCATGAGCCAGACCTACATCCAGAACCTTGTCTACCATGAGCGGCTGAACCAGATGGAAGAGGTCACCCACCAGATGTTCCGCAGTCTGGAGGATGTGATCGACACCCACTGGGACGAGGTGAATGTACAATGCAATTATTTGTACTGCACTCCGTTAAAGACCGATACCGAGTTCTATCGCTATCTGAAAAAGCTGTCGGAGCTTTCCAATTACCATGAAAGACAGATCGAACTGGTTGCCGTGGACTCTGACGGACATTACTATACCGAGAATGGCGGCATGGGGCTGCTAAGGGAAATGAACTATCTGGCAGACTCTCCGCAGTGGGTCAGCTACGTTTCCAACTCGCTGACCGTGGACGACTCCCGGATGGTGTTTCTGGAAAAGCTCTCCACCCCCATCACACTGCAAAGCGGAGAAAAAGAGATCACCCTGTGCTACTTTGGTATTTCGCAAAGCATGACCCAACTGAACGATTATTTCCGCTGTGATGCCTACGAAAATAACAACAGTGTCTATGTGCTGGACGACAACGGTTTCAAGCTGTTCAACGCCAATGATACCGAGCTGCTGAAGGGGCATAACGTATACACCGTGCTCTCCCGGATGTCCTATCTGCACGGTTCTTCCTTTGCGGAGGCAAAGGAGCGGCTTGACCGCACAGGCTCCTGCTATTCCAACGCCGTGCTGGACGGGACCGAGTATTTCTACGCCCTGAAGCAGATGGAAAACGCCCAGTGGACACTGGCGTTCCTTGTTCCGGCAAAATATGTGGCCGTGAATACGCAGAAGCTGGTCAGCATCGTCATGATCATCATCATCGTCATTGCAATGGTGTTCTCGGTCATAACAGTTTTCGTCGGCTGGTTTCTCCTGCGGCAAAAGCAGCAGCAGGAGCTGCAGGCAGAAAAAGAAGCGAACCTCCGTCTGGAGCAATACAACATCCATCTGACGCAGGTAAACGATGAGCTGCGGCAGGCACAGGACATTGCCGCAGAGGCGTTACAGTCCGCCGAGCGCGCCAGCAAGGCTAAGACGGACTTCCTTGCCAACATGAGCCACGATATCCGCACCCCCATGAACGCCATCATCGGCATTACCACTCTGATGAAAAACGAGCTGCACCAGCCGGAAAAGCTGGCCGAACATCTGGGCAAGCTGGAAAATTCCGGCCAGTTGTTGCTGGGCATCATAAACGATATTCTGGACATGAGCCGCATCGAGAGCGGCAAGACCACCCTGAATGTGGAAAAAATGAATCTGCCCCAGCAGATCAGCCAGCTAGACAGCATCATCCGCCAGCAGGCAGGCCAGCGCCGCCAGACCTTTACGGTAAACACCCATCTGCAGCACGAAAACGTGCTGGCAGACCCCAACCGTCTGAATCGGGTGCTGATGAACATCCTCTCCAACGCAGTCAAGTATACGCCCACCGGCGGGCATATCCGGTTTGAGGTGGACGAGCTGCCCCGAAACGAGCACTACGCCCGATACCGCTTTGTGGTGCAGGATGACGGCATTGGCATGAGCGAGGCCTACCAGAAGACCCTTTTTGACCCCTTTACCCGCGAGGAACGCTCCGGCACCAACAAGGTGCAGGGCACCGGCCTTGGTATGGCCATCACCAAGAACATTGTGGACCTGATGGGCGGCTCTATCAATGTGGAGAGTACCACCGGCAAGGGCACTCGCTTTGAGGTGGTGCTGGAATTTCCCATCGACACCGAAGCGGATGCGGTACCAAAGGTGCAGGCGCTCCCGGAGGAGCCGGAGGACGTCTCTCCCCTGTGCGGGATGAAGTTCCTCTGCGCCGAGGATAACGCCATCAACGCCGAAATTCTGGAAATGCTGCTGGAAGCCAATGGCGCACACTGCAAAATTTACCCCAACGGGCAGGAGCTTGTGGATGCCTTTGCCAGCGTAAAGCCCGGCGAGTACGACATGATCCTGATGGATGTGCAGATGCCGGTGATGGACGGCTTGGAAGCCACCCGCCGCATCCGCAGCGGTGAAAACCCGCTGGGCAGGATCATTCCCATCCTTGCCATGACCGCCAATGCCTTCCTTGAGGATATGCAGAAGAGCAGGGAAGCCGGCATGGACGAGCACCTGTCCAAACCTGTAGATATCGCTGCGCTGGAGCAGACGGTAAAACGCTTCCGTGTTATCCCCCCGAAAATAAATAGTGGAATCGCACGGTTTCGCAGATGACCGACACCCACGACCTGGCAGGGCCGCCCATTTGCGGCCCTGCTCTTTTTTGTGAGAGAGCAATCATGATGAATCAAAGGATTGGATGGTATTGCGTATGGAACAACAGCCAAATAAAATTCAGCCTATGTTGCTATCGGCACTTGCCCAATTGAGCGCCTGCCTGATCGTCTGGAATTTTCATATTCCAAATCCAAATATCGTGCTTTTTGTTGTTCTTTCTGCTGTGCTCGTGAAATGCGGCTATGCAGCAGGAATCGTAAGCGGCCTCATTGCATTCCTATACTCCGCGTTTTTCTTTTCTACCGACCACAGCTTTTTTCTTTACACCTCTTTGAACCTTCAAAAGCTCATCGTGATCGGCCTTGGTATCGCTGCGAACATTCTGCTGATCGGTCACCTGCAAAGGCAGTTCGAGCGCTCCAACATGGAAAAGATGCAGGCCGAAACCGAGGAAAAGCTTCAAGAAACAACAGAGAGCTACCGTGCAAAACTTTACCACGATGCCTTGACTGGCACATACAACCGCCGCTACTATGAGGATATCGCATCCCGTATCGTCGGCCCCGCAGGCATCGCGCTGATCGATGTGGACGATTTCAAAATCTGCAACGACACCTATGGGCATCACGCCGGAGATCTGGCGCTGGAAGCAGCGGCAAACGCCATCCGCTCCTGCATCCGAAACGCCGACCTGCTCATCCGCTACGGCGGGGATGAATTTCTGCTGGTGCTGCCCGGCATTCCGAGCGACATCCTGCAAGCCAAGCTGGAGCAGATCAGAGCCGCCGTGCAGCAGGCTACTGTACCCGGTTATCCGCATTTTCGCCTCTCACTGAGCATCGGCGGAACGATGCAGGCCATCACCGACTCGATGGAGAATGCGGTTCGCCGGGCAGACCGGCTGATGTATCAGGCAAAGGGCCGCAAGAATGCCGTCATGGTGGAGGTTCCGGGGCATAGTCTTGCAGCGCTGGAAAAACTTTTACAGAAGAAGTCGCAGATCTTACTTGTGGATGACTCCGCAATGAACCGCATGATACTAAAGGAGATCCTGGGCGGCGATTACAGCATTCTTGAAGCAGAAAACGGACAAGAATGCCTGGAAAAAATGCAGGCGGAGGCCGGGAACATCGCACTGGTGCTGCTGGACATCAACATGCCGGTCATGGATGGCTTCGAGGTGCTAAAGGCCATGAACACCAACCACACCATCGAGGACATCCCGGTCATCATGATCTCCAGCGACGACTCCGACGACGCGATCCGGCGCTCCTATGAGCTGGGAGCCAGCGATTACGTCAACCGCCCCTTCGATGCTCGCATCGTCTACCGCCGCGTGACCAACACCATCAAGCTGTACGCCAAGCAGCGGCGGCTGGTGCAGATGGTGTCGGACCAGATCCGCGCTCGTGAAAATAATACGGATACGCTGGTGGGTGTGCTGAGCCATGTGGTGGAGTTCCGCAACAGCGAGAGCGGCCAGCATGTGCTGCACATCCGCATCATCACCGAGCTGCTGCTCCACCGCCTGCTGGAGATCAGCAGCCAGTACCCCATCACCGCCGAGCAGCAGGACAACATCCCGCTGGCCTCCGCCCTGCACGACATCGGCAAGATCGGCATCGACGAAAAGATCCTCAACAAACCCGGCAAGCTGACCCCGGAAGAATACGAGGTCATCAAGACCCACAGTATGCTGGGGGCCGAGATGCTGCACCAGCTGGGAAACTTCAACGAGCAGCCGCTGCTGCAGACCGCCTACGAGATCACCCGCTGGCACCACGAGCGCTGGGACGGGCGCGGCTACCCGGATGGGCTGAAGGGCGATGAAATTCCCATCAGCGCACAACTGGTCGCGCTGGCCGATGTGTACGATGCACTGACCAGCGAACGCTGCTACAAAAAAGCCTTCTCCCACGAAAAAGCCGTGCAGATGATCCTGAACGGCGAGTGCGGAGCGTTCAACCCTTTGCTGCTGCAATGCCTGACGGATATGCAGACCGACCTGAAAGTCCAGTTGCAGCAGCGGACGCAATAACAACAGGAGAACGAAAGCCCCCATGAAACACATCCTCTCACGCCGTGCATTCCTGAACGGATGCACGCTGCTGGCGGCCTCGGCGGCCCTCGGCGGCCTGACTGCCTGCGGCGGAACGGACGCGAAGAACAGCGATCTGCCGCAGATCCTCATCGGAAGCGACACCTACCCGCCCTATATTTATCTGAACAATGACGGCACCCCGGCCGGGATCGATGTGGAGATCGCCACCGAGGCGTTCCGCCGCATGGGGTATGCTGCCCGGTTTGAAACGATCAACTGGGAGCAGAAAACAAATCTTGTGGAAAGCGGCGCCATCGACTGCATCTGGGGCTGCTTTTCCATGGATGGACGCGAAGAGGTATACCGCTGGGCGGGGCCTTACATGGTGAGCCGTCAGGTGGTTGCGGTGGATGCCCACAGCAGCATCCGATCCCTCAGCGACCTTGCCGGCAAGACCATCGCCGTGCAGAGCACCGGAAAGCCGGAGGAGATCTTTCTCAGCGGCTCCGACCCGCGCATCCCGCAGACGGTGGAGGTGCTCAGCATCGAAAACCGCAGTGTGCAGTACGCAATGCTGGCCTGCGGCTATGTGGACGGCATCGCCGCCCACGAGACAGGCATCCTGCAATATATGAAGGACAATGCCATAGACTTCCGCATTTTGGAGGAACCGCTGCTGGTCACCGGGCTGGGCATCGCCTTTGCCAAGAACGACACCCGCGGGCTGGACAGCCAGCTGACCGATACCCTTGCGCAGATGCGCGCGGACGGCACGCTGGAGCGGATCATTGGCCGATACCTTGAAAATGCTTCGCAGTATCTGGAGGTGGACACAATTGGCGCGTAACAACAAAGCCACTCCGAACACGCGGACCTGGGTGCTCTACGTTCTCGTCGGTGTGTTCTTCATGGCGGGGGTCATCCTGGCCTCCGGCTGGAAAGCCCTGCATGTGACCGAAGAGCATTTCTGCCAGACGATCAAGTTCGTCAAATCCCAGTCCACCAGCTTTGAAAAGCACAACGATACCATCACGGCAAAGGCACTCCGCCGCACGGCGGTCTCGGTGCACCAGCTGGCCGGTGACGCCGCACTCGACCTCTCCGACCCGCAGTGCCTGAACAGGCAGACAGAAAAGCTCTGGCTCACCGGCATTTCGGTTCTGGGACCGGATGGCACACTCCTGTGTGAGTACACAGCGAACGGCATCGGCTATGCCCAGCTGGAAGACCAGCTCAAAAAGGAGACCGCGCTGGACGTCTTCCGCTTCCCGCAGAAGACCTACCTGAAGCGCGTCCTGCTGGAAGATGGCTCTGCTGTGGATGTTGCGGCGCACCGGGCCGACCACGAAGAGGTCATCCTGCTGGCCTATCGCTGCACCCCGGCCAGATTTGTCGAGGGGACGGCACTGTCGGTACAGAGCATACTGGATGGCTACCCGGCAGAAACCAGCGGCACGCTGTTCATCGTGCAGAACAATCAGGTCGTTGCCGCAAACCGCCCGGAGCTGATTGGGCAGGACACCACCGACAGCCCGCCGGTGCAGGAGATCCGCAGCACCGGGCTTGCGGAAAAACTGACGCACACCCACGGCTGGAACGGCTCCGGCTGCTATTTCGGCATGTACAGCCACGGCCAGTCGTTCGATCTCTATGCATACACGGATGAAAAAGCCGTGTTCCACGAGTCGCTCACGCTGGTCTTAACGGCGCTGGTCTGTTACATCCTGCTCGTTTCGGTCTTGCAGATGCTGCGCCGCCGCTCCGTGCAGGAGATGGAGCTGCAGAAAAAAGAGCAGGAGAGGAAGTATCAGACCCAGCTGGAGGAACAGAACCGCAAGCTGGAGATCGCGCTTCAGCACGAAGGGGCGGCAAACCGCGCCAAGCGGGAGTTCCTGTTCAATATGAGCCACGATATCCGCACCCCCATGAACGCCATCATCGGCTTCACCTCGCTGGCTGCGACCCATATCGACAATAGGGAACAGGTGCTGGACTACCTCAAAAAGATCTCCACCTCCAGCCAGCATCTGCTTTCCCTCATCAATGATGTGCTGGATATGAGCCGCATCGAGAGCGGAAAGGTAAAGATCGAGGAAAAAGCGGTGCATCTGCCGGACCTCGTCCACGATGTGCGCTCCATTATTCAGCCCAATGTTTCGGCAAAGCGGCTGTCGCTTTTTATTGATACCATGGATGTGGAGAACGAGGATATCATCACCGACCCGCTGCGGCTGAACCAGATCCTGCTGAACATTTTGTCCAATGCCATCAAGTTCACTCCCACAGGCGGCATGATCAGCATTCGCATTGCTGAGAAAAACGGTGCGCCTGCGGGCCGGGCCTGCTATGAGTTCCGCATCAAGGACAACGGCATCGGCATGAGCGAGGAATTCCAGAAGCACATCTTTGAGGAGTTCGCCCGTGAGGAAAACTCCACCGTCAGCGGCATTCAGGGTACCGGCCTCGGCATGTCCATCACCAAGAACATTGTGGACCTGATGGGCGGCACCATCGCCATTGAGAGCGAGCCGGGCAAGGGCAGCGAGTTTATCGTGAATCTCTGCTTTGCGCTCAGCGGACAAAAGGTGGAGCTCAGGCAGCTCCCGCAGCTGGAAGGGCTGCGGGCACTGGTGGCGGACGACGATACCGACACCTGCCTGAGCGTCAGCACCATGCTGTCCAAGATCGGGATGCGGCCGGAGTGGACGATCTCCGGCAGGGAAGCGGTGATCCGCACCCGGTATGCCATGGAGCAGGGGGATGAATTCAGCGTTTACATCATCGACTGGCTGATCCCCGATATGAACGGCATCGAGATCGTGCGGCAGATCCGCAAGGTGATTGGAAAAAGCCGCCCCATCATCATCCTGACCGCCTACGACTGGGCCGATATTGAAGAGGAAGCCCGTGCGGCCGGTGTTACCGCCTTCTGTGAAAAGCCGCTGTTCCTCTCGGAGCTGCGCAGAGTGCTGGCAGAGCCGTTCGGTGCAGAGCCTGCCTGCAGGCCGGTGCAGCTGAACGCGGAGGCCTTCAAAGGGAAAAAGATCCTGCTGGTGGAGGACAACGAGCTGAACCGTGAGATCGCAGTGGAGATCCTGAAGGAAGCGGGCTTTGAGGTGGAATCTGCCGAGGATGGCGAGATCGCCGTCCGGAAGATGAAGCAGGCGGCAGACGGACAGTATGACCTGATCCTCATGGACATCCAGATGCCCAACATGGACGGCTACGAGGCAACGCGGCAGATTCGTGCGCTGCCGGATGCCGCAAAGGCTGGCATCCCCATCTTTGCAATGACGGCAAATGCCTTTGAGGAAGACCGTCAGAACGCACTGAAGGCCGGTATGAACGGCCATATTGCAAAGCCGCTGGACGTCCCGCACCTGCTGCGCGTCCTCGCAGATGCCCTGAAAAAATAACCCCAAAAAAAGCCGAAACGGCCTGAACTCTGTGTCGCACAGAGTTCAGGCCGTTTGTGGTCTTATTCGGTTTTGGGGGCGGCTTCCTTTTTGCAATCCCCCTCAAAGTATGTTATACTGAGAAACACAAGTTTTCCACTTTTATAGCCTCTCTCAGACAAAAGGAGAACGCAATGGCTTTCAACAAATATATCCGGAACGCAGGCGATCTGGTCACCTCTCACGAGCAGACACGCGCGGGATTTTTGAAAATCGCGCTGGAAAAGAATCGTCTCGGTGACCCCTACATAAAAAATTCACTTGCCTTCAAGAGTATGGTCTCCGGCGCGACTTGTCCGGAAGCACTTCTTTCCATACCCGAAGTGCGGCCATTTCTCCTGAGTGCCTCCGGTTTGTCTGATAAAAGTCTGAATTACCTCGACGAATCTGACCAAACCAAAGCCATTGAAGAGCTCATCAAGAATTTTTTGAAGCCCGCAGGTAAACATTTCATTGACGAAACGATCTACCGATATCTTCTTATTAAAGGAGACGCCGTGGGCGGGTCGATGCGGAACCGTATCGGGGCCCTGGGGCAGGAACGTCTGATCCGCTGCATCTTATCGTGTATGGCTGTACAGAACATCTCCTACCAGTGGGCAGAAAACATCTCCGGCAAATTTCCGTGGTACGATCAGACAGACAACGACCTTGACATTGAGCGTCGGATGAAAGCCCTCTGCTGGCAGACCGCCGCAGGGAAAAAGCGGCTGCTTGCTTTCAATATGAACATTTCCACAGTCCGGAAAAATGTGGATATCTGCCTGTTCGATTCCGATGCAGTCGGATTCCGAAATGGAAAAATCGCTTTTGAACCAGACAAAGCCCTTATGATGGGCGAGCTCAAAGGCGGAATCGACCCCGCCGGGGCAGACGAACACTGGAAAACGGCCAACACCGCCTTGGAACGTATCCGGACGACCTTCGCTTCTGCTGGTCATCCCGTTCAGACCTCGTTCGTTGGAGCTGCCATTGAAACCGCCATGGCGGAGGAAATCTATTCGCAGCTTCAAGCCGGGGTCATGACCAACGCCGCCAACCTTACCAACGACAACCAGCTGGTCGCTTATTGCAACTGGCTGCTGAATCTTTAACGCAGACAAGTGAGAACCGAATGGAACAATTATCCTTTTTGAATCCTTCCTCCCAAGATTATCTGATCGAGCAGTTTTCTTCTGACGCCTTATGCAGCGACATTGAGCGCAAAATGCTCGAATCTCGTTATGCTCCCCTTCTCGAGGTCACTGACCGTTTCGACCGGCGAAGCGTCAGCTATCAGCTCAGCAAGAACGAGATCCTCCACAGCTGGCTCAAATACAAAGAAGGTTTTTCAGCGGACCTTGTCCAACTGTTGCTCCATGAGATGGGGGCTCACCCCGGCGATCTCGTCATGGACCCTTTCATGGGCTCCGGCACCACGGCGCTCGTCTGCCAGATGCAGGGCATCAACAGCATTGGCTACGATGTGATGCCCATTGCGGACGTCTCCTTAAAAGCAAAGGCTGCCTGCATGGAGTACGATCTTCCTGAACTTCGTGCCATGCTGGAAGAGCTGAAGTCTCTCCACATGCCAGACAGCTATTCCTTGAAAACACCTTGTATTCCCATCACACAGGATGCCTACCCGGAATACAACGAACGCTACCTTCAGTTCATCGAAGACTGGCGTATCCACTGTATCTATTCAGAGAATGCCAAAAATCTTCTTCGGCTCTGCATTCTCAATTCTCTGGAACCGTGCAGCTACACCGTAAAGAGCGGCCAATATCTCGGCTGGGACAGCCGTTCCCCAAAGGTGATCCATGCCAATGAGCTTCGCGCAGCCAAAGGCAAAAAGCCGTTGTCCGCTAAAACAGTCCGTTCAAATATCCTCGACAGCCGTGATACCGTTCTATTGGAACTATCGCATGTGATTCACGACCTTGAGGTGATCCAGCATTCCAGCCAGACGCACGAAAAAGCACAGATCACCTACAAACAGAACAGCGTTCTGTTCGAACTGCCCAGGCTTCCAGATAACATTCTGAAAGGCGTTATTACCTCGCCGCCGTATTGCAACCGATACGATTATACCCGCACCTATGCACTGGAACTTGTTTACCTTGGACTTGATAACGATTCGATCAAACAGCTGCGGCAGGACTTGCTTTCCTGCACCGTTGAAAGCCGATCCAAATTGGAACAGTTGAAGCTCTTCTATACCAAGATCGGTCAAATTGACCGGTTCCATACGATCCATCAGACACTTTGTTCCAACCCTGCTTTTTGTGAGGTGCTGGATGCCTTACACAAGCGCGAACAGCATGGTGATTTGAACAACAGCGGCATCGTCCGAATGGTAGAAGGATACTTTACAGAGCTGGCCTTTATCTATGCCGAACTTTTCCGCGTTTGCAAAAAGGGCGCCATGGTCGCGTTCGTCAACGACAATGTCCGTTATGGCGGTGAAGTCATCCCAGTTGATTTTTTGAGTTGTTCTCTTGCCGAGCAGTTTGGCTTTACCGTCAAAAAAGTCTACTGTCTCAAACAAAAGAAAGGCAACAGCAGCCAGCAAATGGCCAAATTCGGCCGCGTCGCACTCCGAAAAAGCATTACAATCTGGGTAAAAGCATAAAAAAATACCGCTGCACAGCTATTTTCTGCGCAGCGGTATTTTCTTTTTGGCTTTTTTACTTCACCTGTGCCCCGGTGGTCAGCGCCTCGGACACGGCGTCCATCAGCGCGACCATGGTGCAGTAGTTGGCACCGTAGGTCTCGGTGTAGGCAGAGTAGGTGTCGATCTGCTCCTGCGTGGGGGCGATGTCCATCGCCTCAGCCACTGCCTGGTAGAGCAGCGCTTCGCGGGCATACTCGGTGATGCTGTCGCTCATGGCATCCAGCAGGTCGTCGGCACTGTTGTAACCGGCAGCAGCCTGCAGGAAGCTGTCGAGATCATAGCCGTAATGCTGGGCCATGGTGTAGTAGTAGTTCAGGCACTGGTTGACCTGATAATCGGTCACTTCTTTGGGCAGATCCTTGAAAGTGGAGTTTGCCAGCAGATAATCCATCACCGCAGTGTTCAGGTTGTTCTGATACAGCATCTTCTGGTATTCGGCCCGCAGGTCTTCCACGGTGTGGACGCCGTCGGTGCTGCTGAAATTCTCCTCGACCCAGGCGTCGGTCAGTTCCGGCAGGATCTCCTCGCTGATGTAGTTCAACGTGACGGAGAAGACCGCCTTTTTGTTGCTCAGGACCACCGCATTGCCCTCGGCATCGGTGGAATCGCCGTAGCCGTCCGGGAAGGTGACGGTCACATCAAAGATATCGCCCACATTGTGGCCGATGATCTGGTCCTCAAAGCCATCGATGAAGGAACCGCTGCCCAGCGTCAGGTCGTAGCCGGTGGCAGTGCCGCCGGTAAAGGCCACGCCGTCCACGGTGCCCACGTAGTCGATGTTGACGGTGTCGCCGTCGGCAGCGGCACGGTCGGTGATCTGCTGCGTGGTGGTGTTCTGGCTGAGCAGGCTGTCGATCTGGGACTGCACGTCCTCCTCGGTCGGCTCGATGTCCGCCTTCTTCAGCGGGATGGAAGCGTAGTCCTCCGGCAGGGTCACATAATCCAGTGCGCGGATGCCGGACCAGTAGCCGTTCTCGTCCAGACCGTCACTGTAGGCAAAGTTCTGATAGTCATAATCCGAAGCGCTGCCGTAGACAGACGTCTCCGAGCTGGCCGATGTGGAAGAGGACGCCGCAGACTTCGAGCAGCCCGCAGCCGTCAGCGCCAGCGCACCGGCGCAGAGAAGGCAGACTGCCTTCGAGATGATTCGTTTCAAGTGGATACCTCCTGTATCCCGGACGCCGCCGGGAACTGCAATTTTTTCAGACAAATCTTATTATAAAGGGTAAAAATGAAAAAGAAAAGGATTTTGCGAAATTTCCACAAGTTTCACGCAGCCTCTTGCGCTGCCGGGCCTGCGGCTTTATTATAATAAGAGAAGCACATCAACACAAGGAGGAACATCCATGGATTACAATAAAGCTGCTCTGGAAATGCACGAGACCCACAAGGGCAAGGTGGGCATCGTAAGCAAGGTGGAGGTCGCCACCCGCGATGACCTGTCCACCGCCTACACTCCCGGTGTGGCCGAACCCTGCCGCAAGATCAAGGAAAACCCCGACGACGTGTATAAGTACACCTTCAAGGGCAATATGGTGGCAGTCGTTTCCAACGGCACCGCCGTGCTGGGCTTGGGCGATATCGGCCCGGAAGCCGGTCTGCCGGTCATGGAGGGCAAGGCGGTGCTGTTCAAGGAGTTCGGCGGCGTGGATGCCTTCCCCATCTGCATCGATGCCCACGACGCTGCCAGCGTGATTGCAGCCTGCAAGGCCATTGCGCCCACCTTTGGCGGCATCAATCTGGAGGACATCAAGAGCCCCGAATGCTTTGAGATCGAAGAAACGCTGGAGCGTGAGCTGGACATCCCTGTGTTCCACGATGACCAGCACGGCACTGCTATCGTCGTTACTGCTGCCCTCATCAACGCCCTGCGTGTGGTGGGCAAGAAGATGGAAGATGTGCACATCGTGCTGAACGGCCCCGGTGCTGCCGGTACTGCCATCATCAAGATGCTCATGACCGCCGGTGCAAAGGACATCATTGCAGTGGACCAGTTCGGCACCCTGTACAAGGGCTGCAACAGCGCCGAAGCCCACAAGAACTGGCTGGGAGAGGTGACCAATCCCCGTCAGGTCAAGGGCGGCCTGAAGGAAGCACTGGAAGGTGCCGACGTGTTCATCGGCGTTTCCAAGCCCGGCATCCTGACCACTGAGCTGTGCAAGACCATGAACAAGGACGCCATCGTCTTTGCCATGGCCAACCCCACCCCGGAGATCATGCCGGACGAGGCCAAGGCCGGCGGCGTGCGGGTGATGGCCACCGGCCGCAGCGACTTCCCCAATCAGGTCAACAACGTGCTGTGCTTCCCCGGCCTGTTCAAGGGCGCACTCAGCGTCCGTGCCCGGGACATCAACAATGAGATGAAGCTGGCTGCAGCCTACGCCATCGCCGACCTCATCACCGATGCCGACCGCAGTGAGGAGAACATCATCCCCGGCGCGTTCGACCCCCGCGTGGCCGAGGCTGTGGCAAATGCCGTGGCAAAGGCTGCCCGCGAGACCGGCGTTGCCCGTCTGTAAGCGGAGGAAGCGTTTATGAGAACCATTTCCGCACAGGAGATCACGGATACCGTTGCACGGCTGTGCATCGAAGCCAACACCCGCCTGCCGCAGGACGTGCAGGCGGCGCTGGACAAGGCCCGGCAGGAAGAGCCGTGGCCGCTGGCAAAGAGCACTCTCGACCTTTTGTGGTCGAACCTTTCCGCCGCAAAAGAAGAAAACCTGCCCATATGTCAGGATACCGGCATGGCCTGCATGTTCGTGGAGCTGGGCACCGATGTGCACATCGACGGCAGCTTTGAAGCCGCCATCCATGAGGGCGTGCGCCGGGGCTACACCGACGGCTATCTGCGCAAGAGCATCGTAGCCGACCCGCTGCGCCGGGGCAATACCGGCGACAACACCCCGGCGGCCATCACGGTGCATCTGGTGGACGGCGAGGGCTGCCGCATCACGGTGGCACCCAAGGGCTTTGGCAGCGAGAACATGAGCCGCATCCAGATGCTCAAGCCCGCCGACGGCGTAGAGGGCTTCAAGAAGTTCGTGCTGGACACGGTGAAGCTGGCAGGCTCCAACCCCTGCCCGCCCATCGTACTGGGCATCGGTGTGGGCGGCAGCTTTGACAAGGTGGCGTATCTGGCCAAAAAAGCTCTGCTCCGCCCGCTGGACATCCCAAACCCGGACCCCTACTATGCCGCCCTCGAACGCGAACTGCTGGCCGCCGTCAACGAGACCGGCATCGGCCCGCAGGGCTTTGGCGGCAGGACCACCTGTCTGGGCCTTGCCATTGAGCAGATGCCTACCCATGTGGCGGGTCTGCCCGTGGCGGTGAATGTTTCCTGCCATGTGACCCGCCGCGCCAGCGCGACGCTGTAAACGATTCCCTTTCCGTCAAAGGCGTGAGCCTATTAGGAGGCTTGATGAACATGCAATACGAACTGACCACCCCCTGCACCGCGCAGGACCTTGCCCCGCTCAAGGCGGGCGACACCGTGCTGCTTTCCGGTGTGGTGTACACCGCCCGCGATCAGGCGCACAAACGGATGCTGGAAGCACTGGACCGGGGCGAGCCGCTCCCCTTCGACCTCGAAGGCAGCGCCATCTACTACGTTGGCCCCACGCCGGAACGCCCGGGCCAGGTGATCGGCTCGGCGGGACCCACCACCAGCGGCCGCATGGATGCCATGAGCCCGCGCCTGCTGGACCTTGGCAATAAGATCATGATCGGCAAGGGCAAGCGGGACGATACTGTAAAGGCAGCTGTGGTGCGCAACGGGGCTGTGTATCTGGCCGCTCTGGGCGGTGCCGGTGCCCTGATGGCAAAAAGCGTGCAGACGCTGGAAGTGATCGCATGGCCGGACCTTGGCTGTGAAGCCGTGCGCCGCCTGACTGTGAAGGATATGCCGCTGACGGTGATCCTGGATGCCCACGGCGGCGACCTCTATCTCTCTGGCCCGGAAGCCTACCGCGCGTCCAGATAAGCACGTTCCACAAGATTTCAGGCCCTGTTTCCGGTCAAAATAGCAAAATCATGCAGAAGAAGCTCAGTTTGTTTTAGCAAACTTCTGCCGAACGACTTGCATCCCCCGGCAGAATGTGGTATCCTATAATAAACCGAACCGCAGAAGATTATCTCGAAACGATCCTTATGCTCACCCAGCGTATGGGCCGTGTGCGCTCCATCGACGTGGTCAATGAGCTGGGCTTTACCAAAGCCAGCGTCAGCATTGCCATGAAGAAGCTGCGCGAGAACGGCTATATCGCGGTGGACGGCGAGGGCAACCTGACCCTGCTGGCACCGGGCCGCGAGATCGCAGAGCGCATCTATAGCCGTCACCGTCTGCTGACCCACTTCTTTATGCAGCTGGGCGTGGACGAAAAGACCGCCGCCGAAGATGCCTGCAAGGCAGAGCATATTCTCAGTGAGCAGACGCTGGAAAAGATCCGCGAGTATGCCCTGCTCCACGACGCCGAGAGCACCCTGAAAAACGAAGACTGACCCAAAACCACAAAAGGGACTGCCCGAACCGGCAGTCCCTTTTCTGGTTTCACATCTTCAGTAGGCATCCAGCCCCAGGCTTACATCCAAAGCCTGATCCACACGTTTCTGATCTTCCGGCGTGATCTGCCCGGCCCGCTCCCGCAGGCGGTGCTTATCCAGCGTGCGGATCTGCTCCAGCAGCACCACGCTGTCCTTGGCAAGGCCGGTATCCGCTGCCCGGATATTGATGTGGGTGGGCAGGCGGGCTTTGTCCAGCCGGGATGTAATGGCCGCAGCGATCACGGTAGGGCTGTGCCGGTTGCCGATCTCGTTCTGCACGATCAGTACCGGGCGCACGCCGCCCTGCTCCGACCCCACCACCGGCGAAAGGTCTGCGTAAAAAACTTCTCCTCTGTGTACCTCCATGGAATCAACCCTCCCTGTCTGCCTCTAGTATGGGCTGTGCCGGGCGGCGGTATGCACGCGGGGGCTTTCTTCCATTTTATGCAGCGGAGCGGATCAGGTTTCCGCCTGTTCCAGGACGCAGAACGCCAGCGCCATCCCACCGTCGTGGCTGAGGGAAAGGCGAGCCGTCACGTGATGCTCCTCCACCCAGGCCGCCGTCCGCCCGGAGAAGCGATACACCGGTGCCCCGGAGGGCAGGCGCAGCGCCTCGATCTCACACAGGGAGAACGGCTCCCGCAGGCCGGTGCCTGCCGCCTTGAGGAAGGCTTCCTTCGCCGCAAAATCCGCAGCGGCGCTGGCGGCTCTGTGGGTGCACCTGCGGGCGGAAGGGTCGGCCCGACACTCGGCCAGCGCAAGCGCCTGCCGCTCCCCGGTGCCAAACACCCGCGCCTCAAACGCCGCCCCGTGCGCCCCAAACAGGCTTTTTTCCATCCGTGCGACCTCACAAAGATCACATCCTACCCCGAACAGCATGAAATTCTCCCCTTTCCAGGGCAAACGCCCCGTTGTTTTGACTTAAAATTTCCGTTGATTTTGGTGAATATGTGCAAATAGAGTCTGGAATCTTGAAGTTTACACGCGCTTCGTGTACAATGAACTATAGTTCTAGTTCCACTTCCGCTTTGGGCGTGGATAGAAATACCGAAGGGGGTGTACTGCGTGGGCGACGCAACTGCTATTTTTTCGATCCACGACAAAAAGGACTATGAGATCCATGAGATCGTACAGCAGGTGTACGATGCTTTAAAGGAAAAAGGCTATAATCCGGTCAATCAGCTGGTGGGCTATATCCTGTCCGAAGACCCCACCTACATCACGACCTACAAAGGAGCCCGCTCCCTCATCCGTAAAGTTGACCGGGACGATCTGCTGCAGGCCATGCTGCGCAGTTATCTGAACGTCTGATCCGCTTTGTCCTTTCCGGCCCGCTGTCTCGCAGAAGACGGCGGGCTGTTTTCAGTTCAGCTGCCGCGTGAAGATCTGGTTCACCACCGTCTCATACTCCCACCCCTCGCGGGCCTTGCGAAGAGGCTTTTCCAGCGGGTCGGCCCCTTCGAACCGATGGATGAGATAGAACCAGTGCGCCTTCATCCGGCTGACGGCACAGCTGGCCGCGCCAAAGGCCTCGGTGTAGCCGTGGTAGAGGTCGTCGCAGTAACCGCGCAGTTCCTCTCTGGAAGCCGGTGCGCCGCCCCGCGCACGGCGGAACAGGGCCGGGTCTGCGATGAGCCCCCGCCCCACCATGATGCCCGACAGCTGCGGGAACTCCGCTTCCAGCGCGTGCAGTTCTTCCGGCGTTGTGACATCGCCGTTGTAGCAGACCGGCATCCGGCACTCCGGCAGCGCCGCAGCAAAGGCGGCACGGTCGACCTCGCCCCGGTACAGCTGCTTCATCACGCGTGGATGGATGGTCAGCTCACAGATGGGATAGTGATTGTAGATATCCAGCAGAGCCGCAAACTCCTCCGGCTTCTGGACGCCGATGCGGGTCTTGACCGAGACCGGACCCTCCACCGCCGAAAAGACGGCGTCCAGAAAAGCGTCCAGCTTGACGGGGTCGTGCAGCATCCCGGAACCCTTGCCTTTGGCGGTGACGGTGCCGGAAGGACAGCCGAGGTTCAGGTTGATCTCCGTGTAGCCCAGCTTCCGCACTTCGCCGATCATCCATGCGGCAAGTTCGCCGTCCTTTGCCAGCAGCTGCGGGATCACGACCGTGCCTGCATTGGCCTCCGGGGCCAGCTCCGCCATCTTTTTCGGGATGAGGACGCGGTTTTCCGGCGGCGACAGGAACGGCGCATAGTAGCGCGTGGGGGCATCGGCTGCGCCAAACCATTTCTGGTGTGCCTGCCGCCACACCCGGTCGGTCAGGCCCTCCATGGGGGCAACATAATAGTTCATAGAAGACCTCACAATGTTAGAATGGCTCTATTGTAGCACAAAAAATGCCGCCGCGCATCTGTTTTGCGCAGCGGCATCGAATCTATCTTGCGGGTTATTCGGCGAACAGCGGGGTGGACAGGTAGCGGTCGCCGGTATCGGGCAGCAGGACCACGATGTTCTTACCGGCATTCTCCGGGCGTTTTGCCAGCTGCAGAGCAGCATAAACAGCAGCACCGGAGGAGATACCCACCAGCACGCCTTCCTTGTGGCCGATCAGACGGCCGGTGGCAAAGGCGTCTTCGTTGGTGACGGGGATGATCTCATCGTAAATCTTGGTGTCCAGCACAGCGGGGACGAAACCGGCACCGATGCCCTGAATCTTGTGTGCGCCTGCGGTGCCCTTGCTCAGCACAGGAGAGGAAGCAGGCTCTACAGCCACCACCTTGACGTTCGGGTTCTTGCTCTTCAGGTACTGGCCCACGCCGGTCACGGTGCCGCCGGTGCCCACGCCTGCCACAAAGATATCCACCTTGCCATCAGTATCCTCCCAGATCTCGGGGCCGGTGGTCTCGATGTGGGCCTGAGGGTTGGCCGGGTTCACGAACTGACCGGGGATGAAGGAATTCGGAATCTCCTTTGCCAGCTCATCGGCCTTGGCAATGGCACCCTTCATGCCCTTGGCACCCTCGCTCAGCACCAGCTCTGCACCGTAAGCCTTCATCAGCTGGCGGCGCTCCACGCTCATGGTCTCGGGCATCACGATGATGATGCGGTAGCCCTTGGCGGCTGCCACAGCGGCCAGACCGATGCCAGTATTGCCGGAGGTAGGCTCAATGATGACCGAACCGGGTTTCAGCTTGCCAGTGGCTTCTGCATCATCGATCATCTTTTTGGCGATGCGATCCTTGACAGAACCGGCCGGATTGAAGTATTCCAGCTTGGCAATGATGTGGGCAGGCAGCTCCTGCTCCTTTTCAATGTGGGTCAGCTCCAGCAACGGAGTATGACCGATCAGCTGATCTGCGGCAGTATAAATCTTGCTCATAAGAATGTTCCTCCCTCTGCGGGCCCCCGGCCCGGAACGATTTCGTCTCTCCATATTCCCTGCAAACCAACATTGTTTGTGGGTTTGATGGTATTATAGCCCTCTTTGCCCCGGTTGTCAATGGAAAAGTGCAAAAAACAGATTGAAAAGTTATAAACCCTGTTGTATAATAGGTTAAAATCAAAATTTCTCCCTCCCCTGCGGTAACATCTCCCCTGTTCGGAGGTCGGGCGGGCCGGTCTACGGCGTTGTCGCCTGCGGCTGCTGCCCATTTCCGCAGGACCAACGGTGAGACGGAGAGGTTGCTATACAATAAGGAGTGCACTATGATCGTGTCCACCAAAGGGCGCTATGCACTGCGCGTGATGATCGACCTTTCCGAGCATCAGTCTGAAAAATATGTCCCTCTCAAGGAGATCGCTGCCCGGCAGGAGATCTCGGAAAAATATCTGGAAAACATCCTTAAGGTGCTGGTGCAGAACGGCTTTCTGGAGGGCTTGCGCGGCAAGGGCGGCGGCTACCGGCTTACCCGCAGCCCGGATCAGTACACCGTGGGCGAGATCCTGATGCTGACCGAGGGCAGCCTTGCGCCGGTGAGCTGCCTGACGCCGGGAGCCCCGGCCTGCGAGCGGATGGCAAACTGCCGCACCTACGAGATGTGGAAGGGGCTGGACGATCTGATCTCCAACTACTTCGGCAATATCACGCTGGCCGATCTCGCCGCACCGGAGCAGGCTGGAAATGATTATGTGATCTGATCCGCATCCCCCGCATGAAAACGCAGGGGGTGCAGAACAGCCCCACAGCGGCCGTCATACCAGCCGCGCCCACGCCAGCCTTCATTCAATGGCAGTGTGAGGAAAAGGAGGATGTTTTATGTGGTTTGTTTTTGCGCTGGGCTCTGCGGTATTTGCCGCACTGACTTCCATTCTTGCGAAGATCGGCATTGACGGCGTGAACTCCACGCTGGCCACGGCCATTCGCACCGCAGTTGTGTTCCTGATGAGCTGGGGCATGGTGTTTCTGACCGGAACGCAGACCGGCATCGGGGATATTTCTCACAAAAGCTGGCTGTTCCTGATCCTATCCGGCCTTGCCACCGGTGCAAGCTGGCTGTGCTATTACCACGCATTGCAGATCGGTGCAGCATCCAAGGTGGTCCCCATTGATAAACTGAGCGTAGTCATCACGCTGGCACTGGCATTTTTCATCCTGCATGAGCCGTTCACGGCCAAAAGCCTGATCGGCTGTGCGCTCATTGCCGCGGGGACTTTGTTCATGGTATTGTAAAAGAGTAGAAAGCGGAAAAGGCTGCGGCACGTTGTTGTGTGCCGCAGCCTTTTTTGTGATTCTTCCAGTTGGCTGTGTTACGGTCATGTGCTAAACAAAAATACTCCGGCAACTTTCCAACCAAGAGAAAGTTACCGGAGTATTCCGCTTTACTTATTTGTTTTTACCAGCAGTGCCTGATACGGCTCCAGTTCCACATCCGCCAGCCAGACGGAAGTGCCCTCCGGGGTGTGATACTCGCCGCCCAGAGCGTCCAGACTTGCCCCTGCCGGGTACTCGGTAAAGTTGAACAGCCCCACCAGCGTTTCCTCACCGCGCTTGCGCACCAGCGCCAGCACGCCGGGGTTGTGGCTGTCCCATGTGGTCACCCACGCATCCGGGGCAAAGCAGGGGTCTGCACGCATTTGGCGCAGCTGCTCCATGCCCTGCCACAACTTGTTTTGCAGCGTGCCCTTCCGGGTGCGCTGCTTTGCGTCCTCCCAGTTGAATTTGCTGCGGTGCAGATTGCGGCTGTCCTCCACACGGTCAGGGTCGTTTTTATAATCCCAGCCATTGAGTTGTGCGATCTCGTCCCCGCAGTTCAGCATGGGGAAGCCCTGCAAAAACGCCATAGCAGTGTGCAGCAGCAGGTCACGCTTTACGGCGTAGTCCAGTGCGGTTTTATCGCCTTTTTCCAGTGCCTGTTCGATACCGCACAGGCTTGCGGTGGTGCCGCAGCTCCGGGCATCGCCGGTGGCAGGATCGTAATTGTACAACTCACCCTTTGCCCAGCTGCCGGGGAAATTGCCCTCGTAGAAGTGATACAGATATTCCTTGTGCTTTTGCGGGTCAATGCCAAGCCGTTTCTCTACCGCCTCGTCCAGACCCCAGCCGATATCATCGTGGCAGCGCAGATAGTTCACGAACCAGCAGTTGTCCGGCAGGGCGTGGAGGGCATCCAGCTGCGCCTTCAGCAGCCGGGTATCCCGGCTGGCAAGGGCACCCCACAGGTTGACCATGGTGGACACGTTGTAGAGCATGTGGCATTCCGGTTTTTCCGGGGTGCCGAAATAGGCGGCCAGCTCCTTGGGAGCCATGACCACCTCGCCCTTGAGGATGACCGCCGGGCAGACGCATTCCAATACCATGCGCAGCATCCGCACGATGGTGTGCACCTGCGGCAGATTGCGGCAGGTGGTGCCCAGCTGCTTCCAGATATAGGGTACGGCATCAATGCGGAACACCTCTACGCCGAGATTGGCGAGATGCAGAATGCTCTTGGTCATGTCCACGAACACCGCCGGGTTTGCGTAGTTCAGGTCCCACTGGTAGTCGTGGAAGGTGGTCAGCACCCACTTGTGCATTTCTTCACACCATGTAAAGTTGCCGGGTGCGGTGTTGGGGAACACCTGAGGCACCGTCTGCTCGTACTGGTCGGGGATGGTGCGGTCCTCGTAGAGGTGGTAATAGGCCTGAAACCACGGGTCTCCGGCTTTTGCCGCCATGGCCCAGCGGTGGGTGCTGGCGGTGTGGTTCATGACAAAATCCAGACACAGGCTGATGCCGGCTTTCCGCAGCTCCCGGGTCAGGTTTTCCAGATCTTTGTTGGTGCCAAGGGCCGGGTCTACGGTATCGAAATCCTCCACCGCATAGCCGCCATCGTTGTGGGGATGGGGCATCTGCAGCAGGGGCATCAGGTGCAGATAAGTCAGCTTCTGCTCCTTGAGGTAGGGCAGCTTCTTTGCCAGTTCTTTCAGATTTCCGGCAAAGAGGTCGGTGTACATGGTCATGCCGAACATATTGCCCCGCTTGTACCACTCCGGGTCGGCAGAGCGTGCCTTGTCCAGTGCTTTCAGCTCGGCGCTGCGGGCGTTGTAGGCGTCTGCCATCTCCCGCTCCAGAACTTCCAGCCCTTCCCGGTTGTGGTACAACTCCATAAACAGCCATTCCAGCTCGTCCTTGTGCTTGGCAAACCGGGACTCAAATTCCTGTTTTGCTGCCATGGTTCAGCCCTCCACTTCTGCAAGGGTGGGCATGGCGGGGATAGCGCCGTGGCGGCTGGTGGTGATGCTGGCCGCTTTGTTGGCAAAAGCCAGAATGCCTTCCAGCTTGTCCACCGTCAGGGTGTCCAGCTCCTCCTTGCAGAGCTTGGACAGGGCAGCCCCAAAGAAGGTATCGCCTGCGCCGTTGGTATCACCCACCTTGCAGGGAACACCTGCCACATGGCCAGTCTTGCCCCCAAAGCGGTAGAATACGCCGTTTGCACCCAAGGTGACGAAAATCAGCCGGATGCCGTTCTGTGCCAGTTGTGCCGTGCCGCTTTCGCAGTCAGTGGTTCCGGTGAGCAGGGGAAGTTCTTCATCGGACACCTTCAGAATATCCACCAGCGGCAGGGGAGCTTTCATCTGGGCAATGGCATCCTCTTTGTTCTTCCAGAGGTTTGCACGGTAGTTGGGGTCGTAGGTGATGGTAGCACCCAGCTTTTTGGCACGGGCAGCAGCATCCAGCGTGGCAGTGCGGGAGGGGTCAGCGGTCAGGCTGACAGAGCCGAAGTGGACGATTTTGGCAGCTTTCAGAGCCTCGTCCGAAATGTCCTCCTTGCACAGCATCACGTCAGCGTTTGCGCTGCGGTAGAAGCTGAAATCCCGCTCGCCGGTGGCATCCACCGAGACCACCGCCATGGTGGTGGGGTGGTCTGCATCCACCGCCATACCGGAAACGTCCACCTTGTTTTCTGCCAGAACCTCTTTCAGGTAGCGGCCAAAGGCATCTGCACCCACCTTGCCGATAAAGGCGGTCTGTGCGCCCAGTCTGGAAGCAGCCACCGCCAGATTGGCCGGTGCACCGCCGGGGTTTGCGGCAAACTGGGGGATGCCGCGCGCATCCTTGCCGGTCTGGGTCAGGTCGATCAAAACTTCACCAATCGTTAAAATGTCCATGCGTTTTCTCCTTATTTTTATCCTATAAGCTAAAACCCAACGGTCACCGCTGGAACAGATAATGAATGTAAGCGGCTGCACGCTCCGGGTGCGGTGCATTCTGCACTACCCCAAGATAGACCTTGCCAGAAAAACCTGCCTGCCTGACAAACGGCGTGTCCGAAATATCCAGCACGGTCCCACCGGCGTTCAAACCCGACAGTGCATGGAAAGACGCATCCAGTGTCCGCAGATCGAGAAAATAATCATCTGCCAACAGTCGATCCCGTGCATATTCGTCCATCAGAACAACATCTAACCGCTGGGCACTGACTGCACCCAGCAGCTTCATCTCCGAAGCATATACATACTGCTCCTCTGCGCGGTCGCTTTCGCTGAGCAGCAAGCCGGACAGCAGATCGACCTGTTGCTTTTTGGTCAGACCCTGCGCCTCGGCAAAGCCGGTGGTAAGCTGTTCCGTCAGATCAGACCCGGCAGTGATATTTACCAGACCAAGGTAAAGCACATCCTCTTTTTTCGTCACATGACGGTAGGCTGTATACCCGAGGATATAGACGACGATGAGCACGATCACAATGGGCAGCTTGTAATATGCCCAGATGTGCTCCCACTTTTTGCGCCCATGGAGGGAGCGGAGCGTATCCCGGTCAGTTTTTGTCATGGTCGTATTCCTCGTGTACTGCATCAGGGTCTCCACCGATCAGATAGAGGATCCGAAGCATCAGAAAGGAGCAGAGCATGGCGCACAAGCCCATGCCCAGCAGGAATGCAGGCGTGAACACAAACACAATGACGTACCCCATGATGCCATAGATCGCCGCCATCAGCAGGGTGCAAAACAGATACCGGACACCCACGAGAAACGCTGTTTTCAGGATGCCGAAGGTGGTGTTTTCAAACCGTGCCAGCAGAGGAAAGGCATACAGCAGAACGATGCCGTACAGAACTGCCGCACCAATAAGCACAGCAGTGAGCAGTGTCCAGAAAATGTTTTCGCTCCACATTCGGCGCAGCACAAAGCCATCCACAGCCAGGAAACTGCCGACTGTCAGCAGGATCAGCCAGAGTTTTGTGGCAGGCTTAAAATTTTCCCGGAACGCCTTAAAAAACATCCGGGTCAGACCATCGTCCCGATCTTCCGCCATTTTGAGCGTGACGTAGAACAATGCGGTCGTAGAAGCTCCTATGGTAACAATGGGCAGGCTGCACACGAGCCATAAGATGTTCAGGTAAGCACTGTAAGTCAATTTCGTCAGCACAGCAAACAGCGGCTTGTCCGTATTGCACAGGTCACGCATGGGGATTCTCCTTTCGCTCAATCTCCTGTGGATTCGCGCAGGATCAGGTTGGTTTCCGTATAGACGGTGCGATAGTTCAGCGATGGCTCTTCGATGCGGGTCATAAGCAGGTTGGCAGCGGTGTAGCCCATGATCTGTCCATGGATATGGATCGAAGTCAGATGGGGGGCAAAGTAGGAAGCCTCCTGACTGTCATCGAAGCCGCAGACCCAGATATCATCGGGAACCGAATACCCCAGCTCATTCAATGCCTTGACCAGATCCATGGCAACAAAGTCATTGGCGCAGACAAAGGCATCCGGCATCGTTTTGAACCGGCGTATGGTTTCGTACAGGGATACCGGATAGTTCTGCTGTCCAGATGGCATCGCACAGGTGCTCAGGCCTTCTGTCAGACCAAAGTACTCCACTGCATCCTTATAAGCCATATAACGCTCAAAGAAGGACTGACAGTGGTTTTTATCCCCCGCAAAGCTGATGCGTTTTTTGCCGCGCTGGACCATGTGGGCCACCGCATTCTGGACCTCAATGCGGTTTTCCATATAAAGGCGGTCGGCTTTAAGGGGAGGACGCATATCCATCACAGGGGTGTCTACAAACAGCAGCGGAACATCCAGATCGCACAGCATCTGTGCGTAGTCATAGTCGAATACTTCAATGCAGATGATGCCGGCTGTGCGCTGGATGTTGAGAGAAGATGGAAGCTTTTTCTCTTTCAGCTCTATGGGAGAAATGCGATGAATGGTCGTACAGCTATGCAGATGCTCGATTTCCGACTGGAAACGATCCAGCATCATGGAGGAAAAGTGAGAGCTGCTCAGAAACTGGGTCGTCAGCATGGCAATCTCCCGTTTGTCACTCGGCAGAATGGAATGCTCTGCTGCTTTTGCAGTGTCTTCCTGAAACAGCGGCAGATAGGCAAACTGCTTATAGCCCATTTCGGCGGCTTTGCGCAGGATCTTCTCCCGTGTGGCATCTGCCAGCACACCGGTGTTGTTGATGGCCTTTGAAACTGTGTTGCGGGAAAGCTGCAGTTCGTTTGCAATATCCTGAATGGTGACTTTGGTTGCCATAAGTCATCCTCTTTCTTTATAAATAGGAGCGGGTGTTCTTTCTTTTATAGATAAAGTCTGGTGACGGATCTTATTCTTTGCGACTCCAGTATAGTGCAAATGCACAAATTAGTCAAATGCAAAAATGCAAATCATCATTTTGCATATTTGCGCACTTTTGAATTTGTGCGTCTGTACAAATCCACAATAATTTTTGATGTATACCATGAATTATCGTTGACATTCGCTTGCTTGGGTGGTATAAATAAATCAAAGGATTTTACATTTGCACAATCGAAACGAAAAACGTAAAATTCAAAGGTGCAAATGTAAAGTGCGAATCAAACGGCAAGCAAATCAAAAAGGAGGAGAATGATTCATGAAAGCAAAGACGGCTTCGCCGGAAACGGCTGTGCTGACAGCAGAACGCAAGCTGCACAACACATGGGTCTACATCAAACGGCATTGGCAGCTTTACCTGTTGTTCCTGCTGCCTGCCGTGGCGCTGACGCTGGTGTTCAAGTACGCTCCCATGGGCGGTGTGCTGATCGCGTTCCAGAAGTACAATCCCTTCAAGGGCATCTGGGGCAGCGAGTGGGTAGGCTTCAAAAACTTTACCCGCTTCATGTCCTCGCCGGACTTCCAGCGCTATCTGATCAACACCCTGAAGCTGAGCGTCTACGGTCTGCTGTGGGGCTTCCCGATCCCCATCCTGCTGGCATTCCTGCTCAACCGTATCGAGAGCAAGAAGATCAAGCAGAAGGTGCAGCTGGTGCTGTATATGCCCAACTTCATCTCGGTCATCGTGCTGTGCGGCATCGTCCGGGTGCTGCTGAGTGTCACCGGTCCGGTGAACGGCCTGCTTCACACCAGCATCAACTTTATGACGCTGCCGGAAGCGTTCCGCCCCATCTACATCATCAGCGGCATCTGGCAGGGTGCCGGCTGGGCATCCATCATGTACACCGCATCCCTTTCTAACGCCAGCAAAGATTTGAAGGAAGCTGCGATGATCGACGGCGCAAACCTGATTCAGCAGATCATGACGGTGGAGTGGCCCGCCATTAAGGATATGGTCGTTATTCAGTTCATCCTGCAGGCAGGCAACATTATGAGCATCGGTTTTGAAAAAGCCTATGCCCTGCAAACAGACCTGAACCTGAACACTGCCGAGATCATTGCAACGTACGTTTATAAAAAGGGCCTGTTGGACGGCGATTACAGCTTTTCCACGGCAGTCGGTCTGTTCAACACCGTTGTCAACGTCATCCTGCTGATCGCAGTGAACAAGATCGTTGCCAAAATGAACGATGGCAAGGGCTTGTAAGGAGGGGTTTACCATGGCAAAACAGAAAAAATCAAAAATGGCCCTCTACACCAGACAAGATAAGATCATCCTGTACTGCGGCTACGCACTTCTGGGCTTGTTCCTGCTGGCAATCATCGTTCCGATGATCTACATCGTCATCGCGTCCTTTATGGACCCGGTCACTCTGCAAAACAAGGGCATCTCCTTTGATTTCAGCAAGTGGAGTCTGGATGCTTACCAGCGTGTCGTTTCGGACAAGCAGATCTGGGTCGGCTTCAGGAACGCGGTGCTTTACTCGATCATCTTCACCATCATCTCGGTAGCTGTAACGATGCTTGCCGCTTATCCCATGTCGCTGCCGGACTTCAAAGGCAAAAAGATCTTCAACACCTTGTTTGTGATCACGATGTTCTTCAGCGGCGGTCTGATCCCCACCTACCTGCTCATCAACAATCTGGGTCTGCTGGATTCCATGTGGGCGGTCATTCTGCCGGGAGCATTCAGCGTGTGGAACATGATTATTGCCCGTACCTATTATCAAGGCGTCCCGCGTGAGCTGCGCGAAGCTGCGGATGTGGATGGAGCCAGCGAGATGCTTTACTTCTTCAAGATCCTGCTGCCCGTCTGTATGCCGGTGGTGGCAGTTCTGGCTCTGTGGCAGTTCGTGGCAATGTGGAACAGCTACTTTGACGCCATGATCTACCTGAACAGCGCATCGAAGCAGCCGCTGCAGCTGGTGCTGCGTTCCATCCTGATCCAGAGCCAGCCGGAATCCGGCATGATCGCAGATATCCAGAGCACTGCCGAACGTGCCAAGATGGCAGAGCTGCTCAAATATGCAACCATTATTATTTCCAGTCTGCCGCTGCTGGTGATGTATCCCTTCTTCCAGAAGTATTTTGATGCCGGCATCATGGCTGGTTCCATTAAAGGCTGAGGATATTCCAGAATTTTATAAGCAGGTACGCTCATCTGTTACACGAAAAAAGAAACACGAAAAAGGAGAAAATACCATGAAAAAGCTGATCTCTCGCCGCAACTTCCTCAAGGTCTGCGCTCTGGCGGGCTCTGCCGCTGCTCTGTCTGCCTGTGGCGGCAAATCCACCGGCAGCGGCGATTCTGCTGCCGCAGCTGTGGACGTGACCGGTGCCGTTACATTTCCGCTGTCCGAAAAGGTCACCTTTACCGGTATGACCAGCTTCCCTGTGGGCAGCGAACCCGAACCGAACAACCGCACCATCTTCAAGCGTCTGGAAGAGCAGACCAATGTGCACATCGACTGGACCGCCATCCAGTCCGACCAGTGGAGCGATAAGATCACCCTGAATATGTCCAACCCCAACACCCTGACGGATTTTGTTTTTACTGCTGATTTTACCGACAGCAATCTGCTGCGCTACGCAGATCAGGGTGTCATCCTCAATCTGGAAGACTACATTGACAACAATATGCCTTATCTCCAGAAGGTCTTTGAGCAGTACCCGGAGTACCGCACCATGTGCACCGACAGCGATGGCCACATCTGGGCACTGCCCTGGATCGAGCAGCTCGGCTCGGAAAAGACCGCCATCCAGACCATTGGCAACATGAGCTTCATCAATACCAAGTGGCTGAACTTCCTCGGTCTGTCGATGCCCACCACGGTGGACGAGTTTGAGCAGGTGCTGATTGCATTCCGTGATAACGCCGCTTCTATCAAGGCAGAGTATGGCATTGACGGCGACATCATCCCCATGTCCTGCATCGTCAACAACGGCGATCAGGACCCCAGCATCCTCATCAATGGCTTTGGCGAAGGCTACGGCGATGCAGACAAAGACCGCCATATCGCCGTTACCAACGACCGGAAAGTCATCTGTGCCGCCACCCAGCAGGGCTACCGCGATGGTCTGGACTGGCTGCACAAGCTGTATGCCGAGAAGCTCATCGACCCGGAGTGCTTCACGCAGGAGTGGTCCACCTATGTTTCCAAGGGCAAGGCTGGCCGCTATGGTGTCTGCTTCAGCTGGGATGTCGCCAACATTGACAACCTGACCGACTGGGAGCCGCTGCCTGCCCTGACCGCCGATACCCGGAATATCACTCCGCAGAACGGTTCTTTCACCAGCGGCTTTGCCCGCGGCAGATGCGTTGTCACCGCAAAGGCGGATAACCCCGCATTGGTTTGCGCATGGCTGGATCAGATGTACGCACCCCTCCAGTCTCCGCAGAACAACTGGGGTACTTACGGCGATGCGGAAGGCTTTAACATTTTTGAACTGTCCACCAACGATAAGGGCGAGCCCATGCTGAAGCACGCTCCTCTGGGCGATGCTTCTCCCGTGGAAGTCCGTGAAGCGCAGTGTGTCAGTGGACCTCTGGCGGTTCTGGATGATTACTATGGTGTATACGTTACCTGCCCGGACGATGCACAGTATCGTCTGGACTGGATCAAGGAGATCTACACCCCGGATATGAACAACGATTATGTCTATCCCAATGTCTTTATGAGCAGCGAGGACACCGAGCAGGTCTCTAATCTGCAGGCAGATCTGCAGACCTACATGAATACGCAGAAGGCCAACTGGATCATGAACGGCACGAAGGATGCAGAGTGGAACGAATATCTGAGCAAGCTGGAAGACTATGGCCTGTCCGACTATCTGGGCATTATGCAGAAATATCTGGATGCTTACTACGCATAAGAATTCTTTCCTTTGGAGGATTCCATGAACGATTTGACTTTACAAAAAGCCCGTGCCTACGAGGCCGAGCACGGCGCTGCCATTTCCCCGGCGGAACGCCCTGCTTACCACATGACTCCCTATGTGGGTTGGCTCAACGACCCCAACGGTTTCTCTTATTATAAAGGGAAGTATCACCAGTTCTATCAGTATAACCCCTACGATGTGCGGTGGGCGCCCATGCACTGGGGTCACGCGGTCAGCACCGACCTGCTGCACTGGGAGTATCTGCCCTGTGCACTCGCCCCGGATTCCCCGGCGGACAACGGCCCCGGCTGCTTCTCCGGTTCTGCTACCGAGATGGATGACGGCAAGCAGCTGCTGATGTACACCAGCGTGGTGGCAGAAAAGCAGCCCAATGGGGAGATGCGGGATATCCAGACCCAGAGCATTGCCATTGGTGACGGTCTCAACTACGAAAAGCCTGCCTGCAACCCGGTGCTGACCCAGAAAGACCTGCCGGAGGGCTTCAGCAAGTTTGATTTCCGGGACCCCAAGATCTGGCGTGAGGCCGACGGCACCTACTCCGCCGTCACCGTCTGCCTGGCCGAGGACGGCAGCGGCGCAGCAGCACTGTTCCAGAGCAAGGACGGCTTCGACTGGCACTTTGTCACGGTGCTGGAACGCTGCAACAATCAGTACGGCAAAATGTGGGAGTGCCCGGACTTCTTTCCGCTGGACGGCAAACAGGTCTTGATGCTCGGCCCCATGGAGATGCTGCCCAAGGGCGAGTTCCACAACGGTCACAACGTGATTGCCTTCATCGGCAGCTACGACGAAGCCACCCACACCTTCACCAAGGAAAACGTGCAGCTGATGGACGGCGGCATCGACTTCTACGCCACCCAGACCACCCTTGCCCCGGACGGCCGCCGCATCATGACCGCATGGCTGCAGACATGGTCGGACACCGAGGATAAGCCCAAGGGCTGCAAGTGGTTCGGGCAGACCATCTGCCCCCGCGAGCTGCACATCAAGGATGGACGCATTGTTCAGGCCCCGGTGCGGGAGCTGGACGCCGTCCACGGCAAGCGCACCTTCCACGAAAATGTAACGGTGCAAAGCGAAACTTCTCTGGAAGGCATCAAGGGCCGTGTGGCCGACCTGACCGTTACGGTGCAGCCCGGCGAATACCGCTCCTTCACCCTGAAGCTGGCCGCCGATGCAGACCATCACACCAGCCTGACCTACGACCCCTACACCTCCGAGCTGACGCTGGATCGCAGCTATGCCGGTTCCCGTGCCGACATCGTTCACCGCCGCAGCTGCAAGGTGCGCAGCCAGAATGGTGCCCTGAAGCTCCGCATCCTGCTGGATAAAAACAGCATCGAAGTTTTCGCCAACGACGGTGAACAGACCATGACCGCATGGATCTACACCCCCCAGTCTGCCGATGGCATCACCTTTGCCGCCGATGGCAAAGCAACTGTTACGGTGGAACAGTTTGAGCTGAATCTGTAACCTGATATTCCTTTCATTTCTCCTTCATTTGAATACAGCCCCGCTTTGGCTTCTCCTTCGCCAAAGTGGGGCTGTGTTTGTTATGTCATTGATCTTCCAGCCTGCCGTGGTCGCAACCAAGCGAGAGATAATGTCCAATCTCCCCACCCAGCACAAGCTGGGCATACTCCAAGGGCTTGTTGTAGAGCAGCCAGTCCAGCTCTGCCCGCTGTGCCGGGGTGTTGCCGTATTCGTCCTCCACGTTTGGCGTATGGCGTAGTTTTTGCTGGAAATCCATCAAAAGAAAAAGCCTGAAACTTCTCGGTACATCAAGAAGTTTCAGGCTTTGTTTCGCTTAAATTGGAGCTTGTCGGGGCAAGGCCCCTCCATCTTGCTGGCGCAAGACCGCTCGGCCGCTTAAAAGCCCCACTGGGGCTTTCATTGCTGCGCAAACGCGGAATTTACTGCTCAATCGGCTTCATCGTGGGGACAGGTCAAGGAAGGCTCACAAATGGCTTTATTTTCCTTTATAAGCCTATCCATGCGGCTTCCTTTTTCCCGTTCCCGTACGTCACCCTACGCAACTCTCCACAACTTACCGGCAATTTGGTGTAAAAGTGGTGTAGTAGTTGGTGTAGTAGATTTCAGACCGAAATGCCCAGTTTACCGTTCAGATTTGCAAAGGAATGGGCTTTGGCTTCCTTGGTGGCTTCCGCGTAAATCTCCATCGTAGTGCTGATGTCCTTGTGTCCCATGATGTCCTGAATGATCTTCAGGTTGGTCTCATTCTCACACAGCCGGGTGCAGAACGTGTGCCGGAGATTATGGCAGGAGAAGGGCGGCAGCAACTGCGGTTCTCGCTTTTCCTTTTCGGCCTTTTCCAGTTCGGCTTCGTTGTATGCCACGCTGATTCGCTTGATGGCGCGGTTGACCGTCTGCGGGTTCTGCGGCTGGCCGAAGCGGTTCAGGAATACGAAGTCTGAGATTCCGTCGATCTCGTATTCGCACACCAATTCCAGTTCCTGCTGGTTGGCGCACTCCTGCTCCAGTGCCTTCCGCACTTCGGGCAAGATCGGAATTGCCCGCTTACCGGCGGCAGTCTTGGGGGTGGACATGGTGAAGTAGCAGCCGCCCACCTCGTGGTCATGGTACACCAGATTGTGCTGGATGGTGATAAAACCACTCTCAAAGTCGATGTCGCTCCAGCATAGGCCAACCGTTTCCGAGATGCGGCATCCGGTGCCCAGCATGAAGGTGAACATCGGGAGCCAGTGCTGGAACTTCGGCGTTTTCTTGATGAAATTCAGAAACGCCTGCTGCTGGGGCAGGGTCAGAGCGTGTCGTTTGGGCGTTTCGTACTGGTGGGCGGCTTTAATGGCCGTCAGGACACCATCCGTGGGATTCACACGGATGTACTCATCGTCCACCGCCACCGCAAAGACCTGATGGAGAACATTCTGGATGGTTTCCAGCGTGTTCAACGCCATCTTGCCATTGCGGACGATGCCATTGTAGTAGCTGCGGATATCCGACTTGCGAATGTCCTTGAGCTTCATCACGCCAATCTCATCCCGGACGAACCGATTGTACATATAGACGTAATTGGCGAAGGTATGCTCTTTCAAGCCCACCTTGTTCTTACGCCACAGTTCAAACAGGTCATTCAGGGTCAGGCTGCACTCCGGGATGCGGATGCCATCTGCCAAGTCGTGCTGGATCTTCTCTTCCTTTTCGCGCAGCCCCTCCAAGGTTGCATCATAGATGGTATGGCGTTTTCCGTTTTTTGCAGTCCAACGGTACATATACAGCCCGTCGCTCTTGCGGTAGACCTCGCCATCTTTCAAAACACGGCCTTTATTATCTTTACGTCTTTGCATATAAACTCTCCTTTTCATTCACAGAATGTTGAAAAGGAGCCTTACGCCATGAGTATACCATGACGCAAGACTCCCTGCAACATCAAACGGTCAATTTTCTACACCGCATCAGATCGAGAATGCCTTGTCCAGATATTCGTCCAGCTTACGGCGTTTGATCAGCCGTTTGGTTCCGTTCCAAAGGACGAACTTGCATTCATCGCTATCGGTCATTGACCGCAGTTTATTGATACCGATCCCAGAGTAAGCCGCCGCTTCCTCCAAGGTCAGATTACTCTTTTGCCAAATCGGAACTTGTCGGGACTTAGTCCCTCCATCTTGCTGACGCAAGACCGTTCCGTTGCTTAAAGTCCCCACTGGGAACTTCATTGCTTCGCAAACGCAAACTTCTTTCACTTGCACCTCCATATCCTTGTAACCGGGTGCCGGGGCAGAAAGTGCCAGCTTTCTGCCCCAAACGTTCCCGATGAGGTTCAGATTTCCGAGTGCCCCTCCTGTGTGCGGGGTTGTGCCGCTGGTTTGTTTTGTGCCTGTTCTGCCTGCAAGCGGTTCAGCAGTTGCAGAACGGAATCCCGTGCTTTCTCCTTGACCTGTTCCTTGCCTTTCTGCCGGGCCTCCGGCTTCAGCAGCTTCTCCTGCAAGCGGGCAGCGGTGGTCTGCATGGTCTTGAGAAACTTGTCCAGCACGGTGTCCAACCGATGGGCGGCGTATTCTCTCGTGGTCTGCGGAGCCTTACGTTCCGGGGACAGCACCCACTTCTTCGTGTCCTCGATCATCCGCATATCTTCCTTGCGGGTCTCGGTGCGCACCACGTCGGTCACGACCTCCACCGCCTTGTCATAGGCTACTGCCGAAACTTCGTCGATCAGCGTTTCCATGTCGTTGACATTGAGGGTCAGTTCGTCCAGCTTGTTCTGCTGGGCGGCAAGCTGCTCCTTCTGCTTTGCAAGGATGAAATCCTGCTTTTCCAGATATTTGCAGTTGCCGTACTCCGCTTCTTCCTCCAGATCCAGCCCATGCCGCTTGGCAATCTCGAACAGCATCTTCCGGCAGGCTGCATCGAAAGTGATCTTGCGGTTGTTGCGGCGGCTGAGGGGCTTAGCCGGGTCGGGCAGATCAAAACCCAACGCTTCCAGTGCCTTTTCCTGCTGGGGAGCCACCTCACCGTACTTGTTCTCGCAGTCGAACACATGACGCTCATGGATATGGGGTGTGCTCTCATCCAGATGCAGTGCCCAGTCCAGCACATGAACGTGGTCGCCATACTTGGCCTTGAACTCCTCGATGAACTCTGTGACGACGCTCAGCAAGTCCTCTGCGGAGGCGTGTTCATCCAGCGTTCCCAGCTGATAGATGGTTTCTTCCGGGCAGGTCTTGCGGCTGGACAACAGGTCGGGAATGGAGCGGTTGCGCTCTGTGTGCCGGATCTTGGCGTTACGCTCATTCTGGCTTTCGACAAAGGCAGTGTAGTGGGTCTCATAGAATTGCCGTTCCACATCTGAAAAGGTCGCCGCCAGATCATCCGGGTCGGGTGGAGCGAGAGCCGAATGGAAGCCGTGGAAGCAGTCCCAGTAGATGTTGCCCTTGGCTCGTTCCGGGTCGATGTGCTCACTGTTAGCAAGGTTGAAACTGCGGTCATTGTGCTTGGGGTTGTAAGTGCCGTGTGCTCCGGCTCGTCCGTTGTGTCGTGTCAGTTTCAGATAGACATCCCTCCGTTTCAACAGCTTGGCGGGGAGAACGCAGCAGCGGAGCTGCTGGATCTGCCGCCGTTTTGCGCCAGATAATACCCAGTAGGATATGACGCACAGCATCATATCACTGGGGCAAAGAGCTGCGCTCTCTGCACTCTTGCTCCGGGCAAGCTGACAGGCAAAGATTTGCGAATCCCTGCCCGCAGCTCGTCCGGCTTTTTCAGTGGGCCATTTTGACCCACTGATTTTGCCTGTTCCCAAAATGGTAACAGGCAGATAGACGGTCTGATAACGGCCATCCCACCCTGATTCCCATTTTGGGGATTTGGGCAGAAACTGGTAAGTGCCGCTTTCCGGCATTTACCACTACGGGTTGGTTGGTGGTCGTTTTGACCACCAACCAAAGCCCCCTATATGACGCGTTTTCGGCTAATCGCTGCGTACGTGCGTACAGAGAAAAGGCATCTGCCGCGTACGCACGTACGCAGCAAAACGCCAAAATTCTCCTTTATAGGGGGGTTATACCCGCCAGACATTGGAGGTAAGGTCAGGCTGCACAAGGGCTTCAATGCCGACAAAGCCCCGGACACGCCGCCCGGACGAATTGACGATGTTGTTGGTGGATTCCAGATTGTATCTGCGCTGGTTGGCGATCAGCGCATCGCTGAACCCTCTGGCCTTGATCGCATTCAGGCTGTTCTCCTCACACCACATTCGGTAAACCTCATACAGCTCTTTCGAGCTGGTGCAGGCATCCGCCTTCAGGCGGATGTAGCCCTCGGATTCGAGGAAATCGAACACATTGTTGTTGTCCCGCTTCACCAGTTCCCGGTTGCGCTTGGCACGGTCACTCTCGGTGAACTGGAAGCCATTCTTCACCAGCCGCTGCAAGCCCTCAAATGCCCACAGCAGGATGCCCTCGACCTCTGCCGCCATCTTCTCGGCAATGTCCGGGTCGTCCACACGAGACAGGGGCTTGTCCTTGGTGGTCAGGATGAGCTGACGGCGATAGAAACCGTCCGAGCGGTCATACAATGCCTGCAAATCGCCATTGCTAAACGCCAGCAGGCGGGCGTACATCCAACCCTGATAACTCTGCTTGCCCTTGCGCTCCAAGTCCATCTGCCCCTGTGCGGTCACGATGGACTTGACATAGTTGGTCTGGCGCAGGGCTTCCATCCGCATATCATCGTCCACGCAGAGCAGGGTGTGTTCGAGGTCGGCACGGGCAAAGCGGTTCTCCGAGATCTTGCCGATGCTGCCATCCTTCATGTTGCAGCCGAACAGCCGGGACAGCACCACGCCGATCTGCGACTTGCCCTCACCGCCGCTGCCCTTGATGACCATCATGCGCTGACCCTTGTTGCTGGGGATCAGGCAGTAGCCGATGAACTCCTGCACCGTGGGAACGTCCTCCGGGTAGAGCAGGTCGGACAGGAACCGCAGCCAATGGGTGGGCTGTGCAGCTTTCGGGTCATATTTGACCGGGAGCCGGTTGCGGACGATCTCCGGCTTGCCCTCCTGAAAGGTGCCGTCCAGATACAGGGTTCCGTTTGCCAGCGCAATGCGGTCGGTGACAGGTGGAAAGTCCTCCACCTGTGCCGCCAGTTTCAGCACATCCACCACATTGGTGACCTTCTTGGCAAGGTTTGCCCCGACATATTCACGCATCATCTCGAAAATCTCGCAGCGCAGGGGCATGGTATCGGTCATGCGGCCATCCGGGGTGAAAAATGCGCCATTCGAGTAAAGCAGCTGGTGGGTACTCAGAAAATCGTCACAGAACAGGGATTCGTTGAAAAAACCTTTCTTGAACCATGCAGGGGTAAAATTACTCATAGGCATTCCGTCCTTTCTTGGCGTTACGGAAAAACGATGTGATCATTTTGATCACATCGTTTTACTCCGCAACTGGGAAATCAACGTCCTGCCGTTCTCCCTGCATGGCTTTCCTGCCCCCCTTCCGGCGGCGTTTTCCGGCTCTCCTTCTCAGGGTCATCGCCGGGTATCCCATGCAGACGGTCATGTGGTTTTCAAGGTGCAACGGGCAAAACGGCAACAAAAAAGCCGTCACAAAACAGACCAGCCCTGCCTTCGCTTTTTCTGGAAGGTCATGCTAGTCGGTTATGTAACGGCTGAAAGCCAAAATGTTCAGCCCCGCAGGGCCAGAACGAATATGTAAAAATATGTTATATTCAATTGTTGGGATAGATTACCACAAAAATCGAGCCGTGTCAACAAAAAGTTTTGAGAACACGTCACTTTCGGCAGTGTGCAAGAAAAAACGAGGGAAACTTTGGCAAAAAGAGAGAGGGCTGGACGACGCCTACCCTCTTGACAAGGCAATAATAGTCAAAAAGTTTCGTACCCATCTTCATCCCGGTTTCGTCCCGGTTTGCAGAATGCCCTTGCAATCCGAAAGGAGCCGTGCTATAATGCCGCTGTAATTGAATCAGAAATCTTCAGGGCAGGGTGCGATTCCCTACCGGTGGTACAGCCCACGAGCCGTAAGGCATGATTCGGTGAAACTCCGAAGCCGACAGTACAGTCTGGATGAAAGAAGATACCAAGCGCAGAGCCCGCACGGTTCTGCGCTTGTGGAGGCTGCTCTGGGATGCGTTTGCATTCTGGAGCTTTCTTTTTTGCATAAGGGTTCCTTGTGTCTTTTCGGCTTGCCCTGAACGTTTTTGTTCAGGGCTTTTTCTTTTGGAGGCGACACGATGAACGACAAAGAGTATATGCGTCTGGCTTTGCAGCTTGCAAAAAAAGGTTGCGGATGGACATCTCCCAACCCGATGGTGGGTGCCGTGGTCGTAAAAGAGGGCAGGATCATCGGACAGGGCTGGCACCAGAGATACGGTCAGGCTCATGCGGAGCGCAATGCGCTGGCATCCTGCACCGAAGATCCGCAGGGAGCGACCCTGTATGTGACATTGGAGCCGTGCTGCCATTACGGAAAGCAGCCGCCCTGCGTGGATGCGATTCTGGACGCGGGCATTCACCGGGTGGTCGTGGGTTCTGCTGACCCGAATCCGCTGGTGGCTGGAAAAGGAATTGCAATCCTGCGCGCACACGGCATAGATGTGACCGAAAATGTTCTGCAAGAGGAATGCGATGCGCTGAACAAGGTGTTCTTCCACTATATCACCACAAAACGCCCCTTCGTTTCCATGAAATACGCCATGACGATGGACGGAAAAATCGCCACATACACAGGCGCTTCCAAATGGATCACCGGGGAAATTGCCCGGAATCATGTTCAACGGCAGCGGCACCGATTCCGCGGCATTATGGTGGGAGTCGGAACCATCCTAGCAGATGACCCGCTGCTGACCTGCCGGATAGAGGGTGGCCGTGATCCCGTCCGGATCATCTGTGATACACATTTGCGGACACCGCTGCAATCACAGGTGGTCATGACCGCCAAACAAGTTCCGACCATTCTTGCGACCTGCTGCGGCGACCCGGAGAAGCAGGCGGCATATCAACAGGCCGGGTGCCGGGTCCTTTGTCTGGAAGCGCATTGCGGTCATGTGAATCTTCTGCAACTGATGGAACAGCTGGGGCAGGAGCAGATCGACAGCATTCTACTGGAAGGCGGCGGAACCTTGAACTGGTCTGCACTGGAAAGCGGCATCGTGCAGCAGGTACAGGCTTACATTGCCCCGAAGCTGTTCGGAGGAAGGGATGCCAAAGCACCCATTGAGGGTGCAGGTGTCCCGCTTCCGGATGCTGCATTCCGCCTGAAGAACAGCCGATTGGAACAGCTTGGCAAAGATTTCCTGATCGAAAGTGAGGTGGAGTACCCGTGTTTACCGGAATCGTGGAAGAAGTCGGAACAATAAAGTCCATCAATCGGGGACAGCATTCCGCCGTACTGACTGTTCGTGCAAAAATGGTTCTGGAAGGAACCAGGATCGGCGACAGCATCGCCGTCAACGGCATCTGTCTGACCGTCAGGCAGCTCTTCCCGGATAGCTTTGCTGCGGATGTCATGCACGAGACCTTGAACCGCTCTGCACTTGCACAGCTCACCGTTGGAAGTGCTGTCAATCTGGAACGTGCCATGCCGGCCAACGGACGTTTTGGCGGACACATCGTAGCAGGCCATGTGGATGGCGTCGGACGCATTGCTAATATCCGAAAAGACGATACGGCTATCTGGTACACCATTCATGCAGATTCTGCGATCCTTCGCTATGTCGTTGAAAAAGGCTCTATCACAATAGACGGTATCAGCCTGACCGTGGCTGCGGTGGAACCTACGGGCTTTTCCGTGTCCACGATACCGCACACCGTCCGTCAGACGAACCTGAACCAACGGCACAAAGGGGATTTTGTCAATTTGGAAACCGATGTTGTTGGAAAATATATCGAGAGGCTGCTTCCATCAGAAACACCGAAGCAAAACACGCTCACAAAAGAAATGCTGCTGCGCTGCGGCTTTTAAGGAGAGTTTACGATGAACTTCAATACCATTCCCGAAGCTTTGCAAGACCTGAAGCAAGGAAAAATCATTCTGGTAACGGATGACCCCGACCGTGAAAACGAGGGGGACTTCATCTGTGCTGCCGAATTTGCCACCACCGAAAACGTCAACTTTATGGCGACCCACGGCAAAGGTCTGATCTGTATGCCGATGTCCGAGGCTTTCATCCAGAAGCTGCAATTTCCGCAGATGGTGCAGCATAACACCGACAACCATGAAACGGCATTTACGGTGTCCATCGACCACGTTTCTACTTCTACGGGCATTTCTGCCGCAGAGCGTTCCATTACGGCGATGGCTTGTGTGGACGATCACGCAAAAGCAGAAGATTTCCGCAGACCGGGCCATATGTTCCCCCTTCTGGCAAAAAAGAACGGTGTGTTGGAGCGCAACGGTCACACGGAAGCAACCGTTGACCTGTGCCGTCTGGCAGGGCTGAAAGAATGCGGCCTGTGCTGCGAGATCATGCGGGAGGATGGCACGATGATGCGCACCGCTGAACTGGCAAAGCTGGCAGAGCGTTTCCAGATCAAATTCATCACCATCCGTGATTTACAGGAGTACCGCAAGTGTCACGATAAACTGGTCGATCAGGTGACGGCAGTGAACCTGCCCACCAAGTATGGCACCTTCAGAGCTTATGGTTTTGTGAGCCGCCTGAACGGAGAGCATCACATTGCACTGGTAAAAGGTGACATTGGCGATGGAAAGGATATTCTGTGCCGCGTCCACTCGGAATGCCTGACAGGAGATACATTTGGCTCTTTGCGTTGTGACTGCGGCCAGCAGCTGGCCGCTGCCATGACGCAGATCGAAAAAGAAGACCGGGGTATCCTGCTCTATATGCGGCAGGAAGGCCGGGGCATCGGTCTGATCAACAAGCTGCGTGCCTATGAACTTCAGGAGCAGGGCATGGATACGCTGGAAGCCAATCTCGCTCTGGGGTTCCATGGAGATGAACGGGAGTATTATCTCGGCGCACAGATCCTCCGGGAACTTGGCGTAAAAAGCCTGCGTCTGCTTACCAATAACCCGGACAAAGTATATCAGCTCTCCGAGTTTGGGCTGGAGATCTCCGAGCGCGTACCCATTCAGATGACGGCGACCCCGTATGACCTGTTTTACCTGAAAACGAAGCAGGCACGGATGGGGCATCTTCTGGAATATTAACAACGAAAGAGGTATTTAAAAATGAAAACATTTGAAGGTAAGCTGGTTTCTCAGAACATCAAGGTCGGTATCGTAGCTGCCCGCTTCAACGAATTTATCACGTCCAAACTTCTGAGCGGAGCAATGGATGGTCTGCTCCGGCACGATGTGCAGGACGCTGATATTCATGTTGCATGGGTTCCGGGTGCTTTTGAGATCCCACTGGTTGCCTCTAAAATGGCAAAAAGCGGAAAGTATGATGCTGTGATCTGCCTTGGTGCCGTGATTCGCGGTTCTACCAGCCATTACGACTATGTGTGCAATGAGGTTTCCAAAGGCATTGCCACGGTCTCGCTGGAAAGCGGGGTTCCCGTCCTCTTTGGTGTTCTGACCACCGAAAACATCGAACAGGCCATCGAGCGGGCAGGCACCAAAGCAGGTAATAAAGGCTATGACTGTGCAGTCAGTGCCATCGAGATGGTAAACCTGCTCCGGGAAATGGATACCGCCGCAGAGTAAAATACACGCAGGAGTTTGCCATGATCGTTATAAAGACCCGACAGCCTGACCCGGAATTGGAGCAGAAGATCCGGATGCTTCTGGAACGAGAGCACATCGAGGCAGAGCAAATATCCATTGATTCATGGGAGAAGTTGGTTCTTCCGGGGCTTACACTGGACGGAATGGCCCACGAAGTGTCGTGCAACGGCAGAAAAGTCTCCCTTACACGACTGGAGTTCGATTTGCTGCTGATGCTTGCCTCCCACGAAGGACAAATCTTCTCAAAAGAAGAGCTTTTCCGTGCTGTGTGGGGACAAAACTGTGACGACACCTTAAAGGTCGTGGCAAATACCGTTTCCAATCTGCGAAAGAAGCTGGCCGGCTGCGGCAGCTTTATCCGCACTACCCACGGCGGCTATGCTTTTGTAAGCCAAAAGGAGAACGACCCGGCATGACCAGGATCTTATTTATTTGTCTCGGAAATATCTGCCGAAGCCCGATGGCGGAGTATGTGATGAAAGACCTTACGTCCAAGGCAGGACTATCCGAGCAATTTGAAATCGCATCAGCCGCCACCAGTGCATGGGAAATCGGAAATCCGGTCTATCCTCCTGCACGGCAGAAGCTGGCAGAACATGGCATCGACTGCAACGGCAAGACCGCCCGGCAGATGACCCGGCTGGATTATGCACGGTATGATCATCTGATTGGCATGGACGAAAGTAATCTGTGCGACATCCTGCGGCTTGTCGGCGGAGACCCACAGCATAAAGTCTCGCTGCTGATGGCGCATACAGATCATCCCCGTGAAGTGGCAGACCCATGGTTCACGGGAGATTTTGAAGCCACATGGCAGGATATACTGGAAGGATGCACGGCATTGCTTGAGGAACTGCGCTAAATTGGCGTAAATTTGGGCGTATGCCAAATCAGGAGTGTTTGACACTTGCCAACGACAAATTGATTTAACCACAGGAGAAGTTGCCTGTCAGCATAAAATCTCTATACGAAACAAAAAGCGGCAGCTACGTTGTATTTTCACAACATAGCTGCCGCATTTTTGCGTTTGGGGTTCGGTGTACCTACTACACCAATCCGTCTATTCACTTGTTACACCACACCGCTTTGTAAGGCTCCTTTTCGGGAAAACGTCCCAAAATTGGTGTAGTTGTGGTGTAGTACCGCAGATGCCGCTTGAAATTCACTTAAAATTTTATCGTATCTGCGTTTTAATTTCGCATTTTACTGGTCAATGGGCTTCATCGTGGGGAACAGCAGCACATCGCGGATGGAGGCGCTGTCGGTGAGCAGCATCACCAGACGGTCCACGCCGAAGCCCAGACCGCCCGTGGGGGGCAGGCCGTACTCCAGTGCGTTCACGTAGTCGTAGTCCACCTGTGCCTTGCAGTCGGGCTCGATGGCCTTGCGCTCGGCCACCTGACGCTCAAAGCGGCCCTTCTGGTCGATGGGGTCGTTCAGCTCGCTGAAGGCGTTGCCGTACTCGGTGCAGTCGATGAAATACTCAAAGCGCTCGGTGAAGGCGGGGTCGTCCGGCTTGCGCTTTGCCAGCGGGCTGATCTCCACGGGGTAATCGTAGATGAAGGTGGGCTGGATGAGCTTGTCCTCCACGAAGGCATCAAAGAACTCGGCCAGAATGGAACCCTTGGTGGGCACCTCGGGCAGCTCCACGTGGTGCTCCTTGGCGGCGGCGATGGCATCTTCGTCGGACTTCCAGTCGTTGAAGTCTACGCCGGAATACTTCTTCACGGCTTCCACCATGGTCAGGCGCTCCCAGTGGCCCATGTCGATCTGCTTGCCCTGATAGGGGATGACCATGCTGCCGCAGATCTTCTGGGCAAGGCGCTTGTACAGCTCCTCCACCAGATCCATCATGCCGTGGAAGTCGGTGAAGGCCTGATACAGCTCGATGCTGGTGAACTCCGGGTTGTGCTTGGGGTCCATGCCCTCGTTGCGGAAGATGCGGCCAACCTCATACACGCGGTCCATGCCGCCCACGATCAGGCGCTTGAGGTACAGCTCGGTCTCAATGCGCAGCACCATGTCCATGTTCAGGCTGTTGTGATGGGTGTAGAAGGGGCGTGCGGATGCGCCGATCTCGAAGGGGGTCAGGATGGGGGTGTCCACCTCCAGGAAGCCCTTCTCGTCCAGATAGGCGCGGATCTCCTTCAGGATCTGGCTGCGCTTCACGAAGGTGTCCTTCACCTCGGGGTTTGCAATCAGGTCCACGTAGCGCTGACGGTAACGCATCTCGGTGTCGGTCAGGCCGTGGAACTTCTCGGGCAGGGGACGCAGGCTCTTGGCCAGCAGGGTCAGCTCGGTGGCGCGCACGCTCAGCTCGCCGGTCTTGGTGCGGAACACCTCGCCCTTCACGCCGATGATATCGCCCACGTCCAGCTTCTTGAAGGCGGCGTAAGGCTCTTCGCCCAGCTCATCGCGGCGGACGTACAGCTGAATGTCGCCCTTATCGTCCCGCAGGTGGGCAAAGCTTGCCTTGCCCATTACGCGCTTGGACATCATACGGCCAGCCAGCGCCACGGTCTTGCCGCTGTCGGTCTCGTTGGGCAGGTCGGCAAACTCGGCCTTCAGGTCGGCAGAGTAGGCATCCTGCGGGTACTTGGTCAGGGTGAAGGGGTCGTGGCCTGCAGCCTGCAGGTCGGCCAGCTTCTGGCGGCGCACCTGCACCTGCTCGCTCTCGGACAGGCCCTGCGCCGGGTTCTTCTTTTGTTCTTCCATGGTTTCTCCTATTCGTTTGGCCTGCTCAGCCTGCAGCGTGGGTAATGTTCAGCACGGTGTACTCCACGGTGTGGCCGGTGGGCAGCAGCACTTCGGCCTTGTCGCCCACAGCCTTGCCCAGCAGAGCGTGGCCCACGGGGCTTTCGTCGCTGATCTTGCCGTTCAGGGGGTCGGCTTCGGTACGGCCCACAATGTCGTACTCCTCGTTCTCGTCCTCGCCGGTCATGAGGATGGTGACGTGGGTGCCCACAGAGACATTGTCCACGCTCAGCTCGCTCTCATCAATGATGACGGCGTTCTTGATCATCTGCTCCAGTTCGGTGATGCGGTTCTCCACCAGACCCTGCGTATTCTTGGCCTCGTCGTACTCGCTGTTCTCGGAAAGGTCGCCGTGGCTGCGTGCTTCCTTGATCTCTTCGGCCAGCTCCTTGCGGCGCACCGTTTTGAGGTATTCCAGTTCCTCCTGCATTGCCTTCAGACCGGCAGCGGACATCTTGATCTCTTGTGCCATTTGAGAATCTCTCCTTGTCTATTTGTTTTGCACAGCCGCAAAGCCGCGCACGAGTGCTATTTTGACTGTTCTATTATAATGGCAAGCCGGGATATTGTCAACAAAAACGACGGTTCTGCAATGCAAAAAACTGCAAAAGGCCCCACCGGCAGAGGGAATTGCCGACGGGGCCTTGAAGATGTTGATGTTTACCCTCTCAGTCATCGCTGCGCGATGCCAGCTCTCCCGAAGGGCGAGCCATTGGCAGATCGGGCAGCGAATACGGACTGCTTGGGTTCAATTGGCGGTAAAATAGCGGGCGCTGTGCTCAATCATCCGCAGCTTCGTCCAGATTGCCCAGCTTCTTGGCCTGCTCCACAACGGCAGGCACCAGCATCTCGGGCAGAACCTCGTAGCGGGCAAACTCGGTGGTGAACCAGCCGCGGCCCTGCGTGGTCTGCCGGATGAAGGTGGTAAAGTTTGCAAGCTCTGCCAGCGGCACTTCAGCGATGATGGTCTGCAGGCCGTCCTCGTCCGGCTCCATGCCCAGCACGCGGCCGCGGCGCTTGGTCACATCGCCCATGATATCGCCGGTGTTGTCGTTTGGCACATGAGCCTTCAGGGTGTGGATGGGTTCCAGAATGACCGGGCCGGCCTCCGGCATAGCGGCCTTGTAAGCCAGCTTTGCGGCCATAATAAAGGCCATCTCGGAGCTGTCCACGGGGTGGTAGCTGCCGTCCAGCAGGGTGGCTTTCAGGCCCACCACGGGGTAGCCTGCAAGCACGCCCTTTTCGGCGGCAAGGCGCACGCCCTTTTCAACAGCCGGGAAGAAGTTCTTGGGCACGCTGCCGCCGAACACCTTCTCCTCAAACACCACCTGCTCGCTGTCGCAGGGCTCAAAATTGATGACGACATCGCCGAACTGGCCGTGACCGCCGGTCTGCTTCTTATGACGGCCCTGCTTCTGGCAGGCCTTGCGGATGGACTCGCGGTAGGCGATGCGGGGTGCTTCCAGCCCGATCTCCACGCCGAACTTGTTCTTGAGTTTGGCCTTCACCACGTCCAGATGCTGCTCGCCCAGACCGCCGATCACCTGCTGATGGGTCTCGGCGTTGTTCTCGTAGCTCAGGGTGGGGTCTTCTTCCATCAGGCGGGCCAGCGCGCTGCTGATCTTGCCCTCGTCGCCCTTCTTGGCCACAGTGACGGCCATGAACAGGCTGGGCTTGGGGAACACGGGGGCGGGCAGCTTGACCACGCGCTCAGCGTCGCACAGGGTGTCGCCGGTCTTGGCGCTCACCAGCTTTGCCACTGCGCCGATGTCACCGGCAATGATGCCGTCGGAGTCCACCTGCTTTTTGCCAATGACGGTGAGGGGCTTGGAGATCTTCTCCACATCGCCGGTGCGGGCGTTGGTGAGGGGTTCGCCTGCAGTCACCTTGCCGCTGACCACGCGCAGGTAGCTCAGCTTGCCCACGAACGGGTCGGCCACGGTCTTGAACACGTAGGCGGCGGTAGGCTCGTCCACGGTGCAGTGCAGTTCCACCGGCTCGCCGGCGGCATCCTCGGCCAGCGTGCTGGCTTCGTGCTCCGGACTGGGCAGCAGCTTGTGCATGTTGAACAGCAGCATATCCAGCGCCTGCTGGTTCACGGCGCTGCCGCAGAACACGGGGGTGATCAGGCCGTCCTTGACGCCCTTGCGCATGCCCTCCACGATCTCTTCGGTGGTGAAGGCTTCGCCGCCGAAGAACTTTTCCATCAGCTCATCGTCGGTCTCGGCAATGGCTTCGCTCATGGCCTCGATCAGGCCCTGAAAACGGTGGCCGATGTCCGGCAGGTCCACCTGGATCTGCTTGCCGCCCTCGTACTTGAAGGCCTTCTGGCTGAACAGGTTGATGTACACGGGGGTGCCGTCGTCCAGCTTGGCGGGCACCACGCAGGGGCAGACGGTGGAGCCGAACTTGATCTTCATATCCTCAAGGATCTTGAAGTAGTTGGCATTCTCCAGATCGCACTTGGAGACGAACACCATGGTAGCCTTGCCATTCTTGCGGGCCAGCTGGAACGCCTTCTCCGCACCCACAGTCACGCCGCTGCGGCCGGACACCACCACCAGCACGCTCTCGGCTGCGCGGATGCCCTCGTACTCACCGGCCTCGAAGTCGAACAGGCCCGGCGCATCGATCAGGTTGTACTTGATGCCCTCGTACTCCACGGGGACGACCGATGCAGACAGGCTGGCCTTGCGCTTTGCTTCCTCGGGGTCAAAGTCCGAAACAGTAGTGCCGTCCTCGACCCGGCCCATACGCTCGGCAGCGCCCGAAAAATAGACCAGCGCCTCGGTGAGCGTGGTCTTGCCGCTGCCGGCATGACCGGCAATCAGGATATTGCGGATGTTGTTGCTTGCGTATTTCATATCGGTTTTTCCCTCATTTCCGCCGCACGGAGCATTCTCTCCGCTTTTGTGGCATATTTTACAAAGATAATACCACACTTCAAGCGATTTTCAAATAGATTGCTTGAAAATTTTGTTCCTTGACCCGCCAAACTTGCCGCCCTGCTTTTGTGCATTTTGACCGTCCGGCTCAAAAATCGACTGGAAACCGCGTAGAACGTTCTCGTAAGTGGAGTGCTGCCCGCTCACAACCACCGTGCACATCGACCGGTACACAGCCGTTCGGCTGCGTATGTGTAAATCGCTGGAAAAGAAAAAAGCCGCTTACCCTTGCAGGTAAACGGCCTTGCATTTGGTGGAGAATTAGGGACTCGAACCCCAGACCCCCTGCGTGTGATGCAGGTGCTCTAACCAGCTGAGCTAATCCTCCGAATCGGAACAAGAAGATTATAGCACAGCCTTGGTGGATTTGCAAGCCCCAATTTTCGATTTCGGCAAACTTTTTTGCGCTGCTGCCCGGTTGCTCTTTTGCGGAAAATGGTGTATACTAAAATTGTGCCTGTTGGCGCAAAAGAGAGGTCTTATTGATGCTGTTGTCCATTCGCGGAATCGTTACCGTCCTGGTGCTGGCGGCGTTGTTTACCCTCGCGGTCATCTGGATCTCCAAGCATGACGGCTGGGAAGGCAAAGGCTGCGGCGGAAATTGCTCCGCCTGCCATGAGCGCTGTAACCATCCGGAAAAGAAGAATCAGTGAATGCAGGGCTCCCGGCGTTTCGCATGGGGAGCCTTTTTTCATCGTTTCATGACCAGCTGTCTGCCTCACAGGGCACCGAACCGGGCGGCATAGACTGCCACCGTGCTCAAAAGGTCGCTCTGCGCCTTCTGGTAGGTGCTGCGGCCGATGTGCAGCCGCTCGATGGTGTCATCCTCGGTACGGCGCTCCAGATAGCGCAGCCGCAGCAGATCGGCGCGGAGCGGGTCTTCCTGCTCGTAATATTCGATCGTCCGCTCGATGGCCAGCCGCCAGCCTGCGTTGGCCGGGCAGGCCGCCCACTGGCGGGTGCCGTAGCGCCGCAGGGCGAGCTTGGTCTTTTCCCGCTGTTCCTTTGTCATCCGCGCTCACCTCCGGCCGCCGCAGAAAAAGCAGAGGTCCCGCTGGGGCGGCGTCAGCTCCAGCAGCGAAGAGAGGATGTCCGCCTCGCTGACCTTGAAATCCGTTTTTCCGGTGAGCTTGTTCTTCAATGTGGAGGTGCTGATGCCAAGCACCTGTGCCACATGGTTCATCTTCAGCTTCCGGTCCCAAATGTAGTATTCGATCTGTGCGCCATCTGTCATGCGTACTCTCCTTTCTGTTTTCCACAGGACTCGCGCTTCACAATCTTTAGTTGTATTATATAGCGAAATTCACTCATTGTCAACTACTCTTTTCCATTTTTATAAGGAGATGCCCCCTATGAACCAACCATCCAACGAGGCCATGACCCTGAAGGTCATTGCCCATATCCATACTGCCTTTCCCACCAAGTTCGGCATCCCGCGCCAGAGCGGCCTTGTGGACGAGCTGCGCGGCGAGGTGATCTTTACGCCCGAATACCGCAATGCCGATGCCGTGCGCGGTCTGGAAGATTTCAGTCACATCTGGCTGGTGTGGCAGTTCTCCGGCGCGGTGCGGGACAGCTGGTCCCCCACTGTACGCCCGCCGCGTCTGGGCGGCAACACCCGCATGGGCGTGTTCGCCACCCGGTCGCCCTTCCGTCCCAATCCTCTGGGCCTTTCCAGCGTGAAGCTGGAAGCCATTGAGGTTCGGCCGGAGGTTGGCCCGGTGCTCATCGTGCGCGGTGCCGACCTGATGGATGGCACCCCCATTTACGACATCAAGCCTTACATCCCCTATGCCGACTGCCACCCGGATGCCGCCGAGGGCTTTACCGGCCAGACGCAGTTCCACCATCTCGACGTTGCCTGCCCGGAGACGCTCTGGGCCAGGGTCCCCGCAGACCAGCGGGACGGCCTGCGGGGCGTGCTCGAAAACGACCCGCGCCCCTCCTACCAGCACGACCCGCAGCGGGTGTACGGCATGGAGTTTGCCGGGCTGGAAGTCCACTTCCAGGTGGACGGCAGCACACTGACCGTCACCGGCATCGACCGCCGCTGAGCCAAAGGAGACGCCATGGAACTGCGAACCGTCAACACCTTCCTGCACATCGCCGAGCTGCACAGCTTTTCCCGCACTGCGCGGCAGCTTGGCTATTCCCAGTCGGCGGTGTCCTCCCAGATCGCACAGCTGGAAGCAGAGCTGGGCGCACCGCTGTTCGACCGCGTGGGCAAGACCGTGCGGCTCACCGATGCGGGCCAGACCTTTTTGGGCTATGCACGCACCCTGCTGGCCACGGCCCAGCAGGCCAGAGCCGCGCTCCAGCCAGCACAGCAGGTCCGCGGCACCCTGCGGGTCGCACTGGCAAACTCGCTGTGCAGTGCATTCCTGCCCGGTCTGCTCAAACGCTACCACGCCCTGTGCCCGCAGGTGGAGCTGGTGCTGTGCACCGCCACTGCCGACGGGATGCTGCAGATGCTGGGCACAAATCAGATCGATCTGGCCTATACGCTGGATGAGCCGCTGGTCCAGCCCAGCCTTGTGCTGGCGCTGGATGTGCCGGAAGCCATCTGCTTCGTGGCCCCCGCCGGGCACCCGCTGGCCGCGCAGAAGCGCGTGTCTCTGGAAGAGCTGCCCCGGCAAGAATTTCTGCTCACTGAGCGCGGCATGAGCTACCGCGACGCGCTGGACCAGACCTTTGCCGCCCACCAGCTGGCCGTCAAACCCTATCTCGAACTGGGCAGCGCTGCGCTGCTGTGCCAGATGGTGGAGCAGGGCATGGGTCTTTCCTTCCTGCCGGAGTACATCGTCCGGGACGCCCTCGCCGCCGGGACACTGGCCCGTCTGCTTGTGCCGGACTGCACCGTGACCATGCGGCGGCAGCTCTTCTACCACCGTGACAAATGGCTGACCCCTCAGATGAAAGCCTTTATCGAGCTGGCACAGGAAAAGAACCGATAACAAAGACCCCCGGCCCTGCAATTTCATGCAAGGCCGGGGTCTTTTCTGCGGATGCGTCAGCGGTTCTCCCGCGCGGAAAGCCGGGGAAATCGTTTTTCCTTTTCGTCGTCCTTCTCCTCGGCGTCCACAGGCTCTGCGGGCGTGAGGCGCACCTCGGTCACGCGGCGCTTGGCCGTGCGGGTAACGACACCGTCGTACTCGCCCAGCGTGAACCGGTCGCCCACCTTGGGCAGATGGCAGGTTTTTTCCTGCACCAGACCGTTCACCGTATTGGAATCGATGTCTTCATCTTCGGGCAGCTCCAGCGTCTCGAACAGGTCATCCACGCTGGCGGAACCGGCCACCAGCCAGCTGCCGTCCGACTGCCTGCGGAAGTCCTCGGTCGCTTCGTCGTGCTCATCCCAGATCTCGCCTACCAGCTCTTCCAGAATATCTTCCAGCGTGATGATGCCCTCGGTGCCGCCGTACTCGTCCACCACCACCGCCATGTGATGGTGCTGCTCGCGCAGGGTGCGCAGCAGCTGGGAGATCTGGGTGGAGCCAGTGGTATAAAGGGTGGGGGCCACCAGATCGTCGATCTTGGTCTCCTTTTTCAGGCGGGCAATGTAGAAATCCTTTTCATGTACCACACCGATGATGTTGTCAATGGTGCCGTGGTAGACGGGCAGACGGGAATATCCCGATTCCGCAAAGGTCTGCGCCAGTTCCTCCAGCGGGATATCATCCGCCACCGCCACCACATCCACGCGGGGCGTGAGGATCTCCTCCACCTCCACATCGTCGAACTCAATGGCGCTGCGGATGAGCTGGCTTTCCCGGTCGGTCAGCTCGCCGTCGTTCTCGGCCTCGCTGACCATGGTCATCAGCTCACCCTCAGTGATGGTGTCGCTCTCGCTGCTGTGAACAAAATGGTTCAGCAACCGTTTCCACTGGCTGAACAGCCAGGTCAGCGGGGTAAACACCACCATCAGCAGGCTGAGCACCGGCGCAACTGCGGTGGCAACCGTCTCCGGCATCTCCTTTGCAAGGCTCTTGGGGGTCACCTCGCCAAAGATCAGAACCACAATGGTCAGCACGAAGGTGGACACCGTCGCGCCCCGCTCTGCACCCAGCATCTGGGTGAAAATGATAGTACCGATCGAGGCTGCGGCAATGTTGACGATATTGTTGCCCACCAGAATGGTGGACAGGAGCTTATCGTATTTTTCTGCCATTGCCAGCACACGGGCGGCCGTGCGGTCGCCATCGTCGGCGCGGCTTTTCAGGCGGATCTGGTTCAGGGAAGAAAATGCGGTCTCAGAGGCGGAGAAAAAGGCGGAAAATGCCACCAGAATGATCAGCGCCGCCAAAAGCGTAATACTGCCATCGTCCATAAAAAGGGAAATCACACTCCTATGTTGTCGTGAACCTCTCAGGCATTGCTTCGCAATGCCTGAGAGGTTCTGAATATTAAAAAATGCTTTTCACCGTTGCTCTCGACGATGAAAAGCACTTTGTTCAACGCTTATCATATCATATTCTGCACCCCCGCGCAAGTGTTACTGCTCACACGAAGGTACAGAACTGGTAAAATCAACGTGATTTATCGCAGGATCAGGGCGCTGCCGTCGTAATCCACCGTCAAAGTGGTACCCTCAGCGTAGTCGCCCCGGATGATGGCCTTGGCGATCAGGGTCTCCACGCGGCTCTGGATGAACCGCTTGATGGGACGTGCGCCATAGACGCTGTCGTAAGCAGAATCGATGATGAAGTCCTTGGCAGCGGTGGTGACCTCCAGCTTGAGGTGCTTGCCCTCGTCCATGCGCTTGCGCAGATCCTGCAGCTGCAGATCCACGATCCTGCGCATCTCGTCCTTGGTCAGGCTCTTGTAGTAGACGATCTCATCCAGACGGTTCAGGAACTCCGGACGGAACTTCGACTTGAGCAGCGCGTCGATCTGCTGGCGGGCCTCCGGGCTCAACTCGTTGGAACCGCTGGCGCGGGCACGCTCCAAATCGTTCAGGATGATGTCGCTGCCCAGATTGGAGGTGAGGATGATGACCGTGTTCTTGAAGTCCACGGTGCGGCCCTGACTGTCGGTGATGCGGCCATCGTCCAGCACCTGCAGCAGGATGTTGAACACATCGGGGTGGGCTTTTTCCACCTCATCGAACAGCACCACGCTGTAGGGCTTGCGGCGCACAGCCTCGGTCAGCTGGCCGCCCTCTTCGTAACCGACGTATCCCGGAGGCGCGCCGATCAGACGGCTGACGCTGAACTTCTCCATATACTCGGTCATATCGATTCGCACCATGTTGCGCTCGTCGTCAAACAAGGCCTGTGCCAGTGCCTTGGCCAGCTCAGTCTTGCCCACGCCGGTGGGGCCGAGGAACAGGAAGCTGCCGATGGGGCGGTTGGGGTTGGCGATACCGGCGCGGCTGCGCAGGATGGCCTCGCTCACCTTGGTCACAGCCTCGTCCTGACCGATGACCCGCTGGTGCAGCACATCGTCCAGATGCAGCAGCTTCTCGCGCTCACCCTCCACCAGTTTCTCCACCGGGATGCCGGTCCAGCGGGCCACGATGCGGGCGATCTCCTCATCGGTCACGCGGTCACGCAGCAGGCTGTCCTCCTTCTTGGCGGCGGCGATCTTCTCTTCCTCTTCCAGCTGTTTCTGCAGCTGAGGCAGCTTGCCATATTTCAGCTCAGCGGCCTTGTTCAGGTCGTACTCGCGCTGAGCCTTTTCAATGTCGGCATTGGTCTGCTCGATCTGCTCACGCAGGGATTGCACCTTGCCGATGGCGTTCTTCTCGTTCTCCCACTTTGCCTTCATGCTGCGGAACTTGTCCTGCAGCTCGGCCAGCTCCTTTTCCAGATCCTTCAGGCGGCTCTGGCTCAGGGCATCGGTCTCCTTTTTCAGGCTCACCTGCTCGATCTGCAGCTGGGTGATGCGGTGGGCCAGATCGTCCATCTCGCTGGGCATGCTGTCCATCTCGGTCTTGATCATGGCGCAGGCTTCATCCACAAGGTCGATGGCCTTATCCGGCAGGAAACGATCGGTGATATAGCGGTCGGAAAGGGTGGCAGCGGCGATCAGGGCGCTGTCGTTGATCTTCACGCCGTGGAACACCTCGTAGCGTTCCTTCAGGCCGCGCAGGATGGAGATCGTGTCCTCCACGGTGGGCTCATCCACCTGTACCGGCTGGAAGCGGCGCTCCAGAGCGGGGTCTTTCTCGATATACTGGCGGTACTCGTCCAGCGTGGTGGCACCGATGCAGTGCAACTCGCCCCGGGCCAGCATGGGCTTGAGCAGGTTGCCTGCGTCCATGGCACCATCGGTCTTGCCGGCACCCACGATGGTGTGCAGCTCATCGATGAAGAGGATGATCTTGCCCTCGCTCTTCTTCACCTCGTTCAGCACGCTCTTCAGGCGCTCCTCGAACTCGCCGCGGTACTTTGCACCGGCCACCAGAGCACCCATGTCCAGACTGAACACGATGCGGTCCTTCAGGTTTTCGGGCACATCGCCGCGCACGATCCGCTGTGCAAGACCCTCTGCAATGGCGGTCTTGCCAACGCCGGGCTCACCGATCAGGCAGGGGTTGTTCTTGGTCTTACGGGACAGGATGCGGATCACGTTGCGGATCTCCTGATCACGGCCGATGACGGGGTCCAGCTTCTGCTTGCGGGCAAGGTCTACCAGATCCTGACCATACTTCTGCAGGGCGTTGTAGGTCTCCTCGGGATTGTCGTTGGTGACGCGCTGGTTGCCGCGCACTGCCGTCAGCTGCTGTAAGAAGGCATCCTTCCGGATGTTGAACGCGCGGAACAGGTCTGCGGTGTTCTGGGTCTGCTCGTCCAGCAGACCAAGGAACACATGCTCCACGCTGATATAGTCGTCCTTCATGGCCTTGGCTTCTCGGGCGGCGGCGCTGAGCACCTTATCGGCAGCCTGCGAGATATAGACCTTGTCGGGGTCACGGCCGGAGCCGGAGACCCGGGGCAGAGCCGAAAGCTTTTCGGCCACGGCGGCAGCAAAGCTGCCGGGGTCAACATTCAGCTTCTGCAGCAGCTGCGGGATCAGGCCCTGCTCCTGCGAAGCGAGGGCGTGCAGCAGATGTTCAGGTTCCAATTGATTGTGCTGGTACTCCACAGCCAGCTGCTGCGCTGCCTGCAGAGCCTCCAGCGTTTTCTGCGTATATTGATTGGTATTCATAGAATCGACCTCCATTCGTACCGGATGTTGATTTAGCAGTCGTTCATTCGATATGCTATTTTGTTTTTAGCACTCTATCTGTTCGACTGCTAAAATTATATTCCAAACCCCCTATGATGTCAAGAGCGCAGGCCCCTGCTCCACGGAAATTCACAAAAAGTTTGCAAATATAGCAGTTTGCGTTTTTAATGCACAAGCAACATCCGCAAACTGCATATCGCAAAGATGCCGTGTTGATGGGCACTCTTTTTGAAAATTGCGATAAAAAAGTGCCCTGCCAAAAAAGCAGGGCACCGTTTCCATATTCGATCGAATGTCAGCGATCAGAGCTTTTTGCCCGTCAGCATCTCATAGGCTTCGAGGTATTTCTCGATGGTCTTGTCGATCACGTCCTGCGGCAGGTCGTAGTTGCTGTCGGGGTTGGCCTTGAGCCAGTCGCGCACGAACTGCTTATCGAAGGAAGGCTGGCTGTGGCCCGGCTCGTAGCCTTCCAGCGGCCAGAAGCGGGAGGAATCCGGGGTGAGCATCTCGTCGCCCAGCACCACGTTGCCGTTCTCATCCAGACCAAACTCAAACTTGGTGTCGGCAATGATGATGCCGCGGGAGAGCGCATACTCAGCACACTTCTTATACAGGGCAATGGTGTAGTCGCGCAGCTTGGTGGCGTACTCCTCGCCGTGACCGGGGAACTGCTTTTCCAGCACCTCGATGCTCTTTTCGTAGGAGATATTCTCGTCGTGGTCGCCGATCTCGGCCTTGGTGGAGGGAGTGTAGATAGGCTCGGGCAGCTTGTCGGACTCCTTCAGGCCCTCGGGCAGCTGAATGCCGCACACCTTGCCGGTCTTCTGGTAGCTGGCCCAGCCGCTGCCGGTAATGTAGCCGCGCACGATGCACTCGATGGGCAGCATGGTCAGCTTACGGCACATCATGCTGTTGCCGTCGAACTGGGGCTGCTGGAAGAACTCCGGCATATCCTTCACGTCCACGCTCAGCATGTGGTTGGGCAGCAGATCGCGGGTGTAATCGAACCAGAACTTGCTCATCTGGGTCAGAACGGTGCCCTTTTTGGTGACCTTGTTTTTCAGGATGACATCAAACGCGGAAATGCGGTCGGTAGCAACCATGATGAGGCTGTCACCGTTATCATAGATCTCACGAACCTTGCCTTCTTTGATAGGCTGGAACTCCTTCATCGCAAAACACTCCATTTTCCTTATTTCGATCTTCTACTGTTTCCTTTGTACAACCTCTCAGTCAATGCTACGCATTGCCAGCTCCCCTTGTAGGGGAGCCCTTGGCAGTCCTTGCAGAGTTTCTGGTTTCGCCAGAGTCTCCCCTACCAGGGGAGATGTCGCGTAAGCGACAGAGAGGTTGTACAGAGGAGCCATTCCCCTGTGCGGACAGGCCGAACGGCTTTTTCTTACGTATTCAGTCTATCATATTTTCTGTCCGTTGGGAAGAAACAGAATGGAAGGAAAATCTCCCGGTTTTTCAGATTTTCTCGTGAAAACTGCAAAAAATCACGCTCGATTTTCGTCAAAATGACGGAAATAGTCATACTTTCGTCCTTGAATGCCCGCCCGGAACATGATAAAATGAAGGCAGCAGAATTTTTGTTCAGGAGGTATTTTTTCATGGGCAGATTTCCGAAAAACTTTTTATGGGGCGGTGCCACCGCCGCCAACCAGTGCGAGGGTGCCTACAACGAAGGCGGGCGCGGGCTGGCCAATGTGGATGTCGTTCCCTTTGGCGAGGACCGCTTCCCGGTGATGTTCGGCAAGCTGAAGATGCTGGCATGCGATGACCAGCACTACTACCCCTCGCACGAAGCCATCGACATGTACCACCACTTCAAGGAGGACATCGCCCTCTTTGCCGAGATGGGTTTCAAGTGCTTCCGGCTGTCCATCGCATGGACCCGCATCCTGCCGAACGGTGACGATGCCCAGCCCAATGAAGAGGGGCTGGCTTTCTACGATGCGCTGTTCGATGAGTGCCACAAATACGGCATTGAACCGCTTGTGACCATCTGCCACTTCGATACCCCCATTGCCCTCATAAAAAAGTATGGCGGCTGGAAAGACCGCCGCATGGTGGATGCCTATGTGCACTACTGTGAAGTGCTGTTTGACCGCTACAAGGGGAAGGTGAAATACTGGCTCACCTTCAACGAGATCAACATGCTGCTGCACATGCCCTTCATGGGGGCGGGGCTGCTGTTTGAGCCCGGCGAGAACGTCGAACAGGTCAAGTATCAGGCGGCACATCATGAGCTGGTGGCCAGCGCAAAGGCGGTCAAGCTGGCCCATGAAAAGATGCCCGGTGCCATGGTGGGCTGTATGCTGGCGGCAGGCCAGTATTACCCGCGCACCTGTGCCCCGGCGGATGTGCAGGCCGCTGCCGAAGCGGACCGCGACAACTACTTCTTTACCGATGTGCAGGCCCGGGGAGCCTACCCGGTGTGGGCAAAAAAGCGGATGGAGAAGGCCGGCATCCAGCTGCGCACCGAGCCGGACGATGACCAGACCCTGCGCGAGGGCACCGTGGATTTTGTCTCCTTCAGCTACTATTCCAGCCGCTGCATCACGGTGGACCCGGAGCTGTTGGAGCAGGCCGACGGCAATGCCCTCGGCGCGGCGACCAGAAACCCGTACCTCAAGGCCAGCGAGTGGGGCTGGGCCATCGACCCGGTGGGCCTGCGCGTGACCCTGAACACCATCTACGACCGGTACGAAAAGCCCATGTTCATTGTGGAGAACGGCCTTGGCGCGGTGGATACCGTGGAAGCGGACGGCTCCATCCACGACAGCTACCGCATCGATTATCTGCGCGCCCACATCGAGCAGATGGAAAAGGCCGTCAACGAGGACGGCCTGCCGCTGATGGGCTACACCACATGGGGCCCTATCGACCTTGTGAGCGCATCCACCGGTGAGATGAAAAAGCGCTACGGCTTTATCTATGTGGATAAGGACAACGACGGCAACGGCACACTGGCCCGCAGCCGCAAGGACAGCTTCTACTGGTACAAAAAGGTCATTGCGACCGATGGTGAAGACCTTGCCTGAGATCATTGCACACCGCGGGTCCACCTATCTTGCCCCCGAAAACACCCTGTCCGCCTTCCGCAACGCCATCGACCTCGGTGCCGACGGCGTTGAGATGGACGTCCAGCAGACCCGCGACCATGGCCTCATCATCCACCACGACTACCTCATCGACATCGGCACCGAGCTCTCCGCCAAGATCTACGACCTGACCGTCGGTGAGCTGCGCTCCATCGACCTGACCAAATGGAACGGCGTCAGCCTCACCACCGAGAGACTGGCCACTCTGGACGAAGCGCTGGCCTGCTGCAAAGAAATGGAGGGCTGCACCGTCCAGCTGGAACTGAAGGCCCCCATCCTCCCCGACCCGGACTTCGTGCCCCATGTCGTGGACTGCATCCGTGCTTCCGGCATCGCAGACCGGCTGCTCCTCGTCTCGTTCCGTCACGACCTGCTTCAGCAGGCCAAGGCGCTGATGCCGGAACTGCGCATCGGCGTCCTGACCCTGGGCGACCTGCTCAGCATGATGCTCCCGCCGCCGGTGGTCTGGCAGGACCTGGGCCTTGTCAACAGCATGGACGAGCCGCTGGACGAGGAGAACTGCCCCGCCCTGAAAAAACAGGTGGGCATGGTCTCCAGTGTTATTTCGGACAAGCTGACCCTCATCGCGGCTCTTTACCCGCAGATGTCGGTCCGGCAGATCCTCGCCACCCTGTCCGCGCAGGCAGACCCCGCCGCCTATGTCCGGACGCTGGGTTTCCCGGTGGAGCTGGTCAGCTGCGAGTACCACACCGCCTTCGCCAACCCGGAGGTGGTCAACCAGCTCCACGACGCCGGCTGCAAGGCCGCGTTCTGGACCGTCAACACCGAGGATGTCGTCCGCTCTCTGGTGCCTCTCGGCCCGGACTGCTTTGTCACCGACCGCCCCGACGTCATCCGCGAATGGATCGAAAAAGCACAGACTGAAACGTAACAGAACCCCTCTCCGCTCCTGCCTTGCCATGCAGCTCCCCCTTTGGAAGCGCTGGCGCACGGCGAGACGGAGAGGGGTTTATTTTTTTATAAACGCTCTTGACATTCCGGGATGCAAGGGTTAGAATGGTATCGTATCAAACAGTTTTATTCAAAACAATCATCCATCCAACAATTCAAAGGACGAACCATCATGTGTGACGAAATCAACTCCAGCTGCCCGCCGGTAACGCCCCCCTGGGAGCCGCCGCAGGTCATCCCGGCGCAGATCCGCCGGGTGGACAACCTGATCTTCCGCAAGATCAACCAGTTTCACCGCGAAAATGAGGTCGAGGACGTGACCCCGATGCACGAGTGGATCCTGAGCTACCTGTTCTGGCACAGGGACGAACCCGTCTACCAGCGGGACATTGAGCGGGAGTTCTCTATCACCCGCTCCACCGTGACCAATATTTTGCAGCTCATGGAGCGCAAAGGCTACATCGAGCGTCAGAGCGTACCGCAGGATGCCCGGCTCAAGCAGCTGGTGCTCACCGAAAAGGGAGCCTGCATCCACGAAAAGACCATGCAGTCCCTGCACCAGACCGACGAATTTGTGGAGAGCCTGCTCACCCCGGAGGAGAACGCCGAGCTGCTCCGCCTGCTGAACAAGCTGCGCAAGGGCCTGCAGTGACCCCGCGAATCGTACGATTTTTGAGAGTTTCATAACTTTTTCAGGAACTTTGCAAAAACGCATTGACAATTAAAATGTTTTGTATAAAATTGTTCTTTGTCAAACAAAAAAGTAAAAAAGGGAGGATTACCAGATGATCAAAAAGTTAGTGTCGCATCTGGGCGAGTATAAACGCGCCGCAGTCCTGACACCGCTCTTTGCCGCTCTGGAAGCCGTGATGGATGTGCTTTTGCCCACCATCATGGCCTTTATCATCGATCAGGGCATTGAAAAGGGCGATATGAACGCCATCCTCAAGTACGGCCTGCTCACCTTTCTGGTGGCTGTGGTCGCGCTGGCGCTGGGCGTTCTGGCCGGCAAATACGCCGCCGAGGCATCCACCGGCTTTGCCGGAAATCTGCGCGATGCTATGTATGAGAACATCCAGCATTATTCTTTTTCCAACATTGATAAATTCTCCACCGCAGGCCTTGTCACCCGCATGACCACCGACGTGACCAACGTACAGAACGCATTCCAGATGATCGAGCGCATGTGCGTGCGCGCCCCGGTGCATCTGGTGTTCGCGCTTCTCATGGCTTCCGCCATCAGCGGCGCATTGTCGCTGGTGTTCGTGGTGGCCATCGTCTTTCTGGTGGCGGTGCTGGCAGGCATCATGGTGCCCACCTTCCACATCTTTGACCGGGTGTTCAAAAACTACGATGCCCTGAACGCTTCCGTGCAGGAAAACGTCTCCGCCATCCGCGTAGTGAAGAGCTTCGTGCGCGAGGGCTTTGAAAACGAGAAGTACACCAAAGCCTGCCAGAGCCTGTACGACCAGTTTGTGAACGCTGAGAGCCGCCTGAGCTTCAATAACCCTGCCATGCTCACCGCCGTTTACGGCTGCAACATCGCCCTGAGCTGGCTGGGTGCCAAGTACGTTCTGCACGGTGCCATTACCACCGGCCAGCTGAACGCTCTGTTCGGCTACATCATGAACATCCTCATGGCCCTGATGATGCTGAGCATGGCCTTTGTCATGATCTCCATGTCTGCCGCTTCCGCAAAGCGTATTGTGGAAGTGCTGGACGAGACCACCGACCTGCCCGCCCCCAAGGCTCCGGTGGACACCGTGGCCGACGGCAGCATCGCCTTCGAGCATGTCACCTTCAAGTATAAGCACGGCAGCGGCCAGCCGGTGCTGAATGATATCACCTTCAGCATCAAGCCCGGTGAGACCTTAGGTATCATCGGCGGCACTGGCAGCGCAAAATCCAGCCTTGTGCAGCTGATCCCCCGCCTGTATGATGCCGAGAGCGGCACCGTGCGCGTGGGCGGCGTGGATGTGCGCGACTACAACCTCGACGTGCTGCGCCGCGAGGTGTCCATGGTGCTGCAGAAGAACGTGCTGTTCAGCGGCACCATTCTCGATAACCTGCGCTGGGGCGATGAGAACGCCAGCGAGGAAGAGTGCATCCGTGTGGCAAAGCTTGCCTGCGCCGATGAGTTCATCGAGCGCTTCCCGGACAAATACAATACATGGATCGAGCAGGGCGGCTCCAATGTGTCCGGCGGCCAGAAGCAGCGCCTGACCATCGCCCGCGCCCTGCTGCGCAAGCCCAAGGTTCTGATTTTGGACGACTCCACCAGCGCCGTGGATACCGCTACTGATGCCAAGATCCGCAAGGCATTCCGGGAGGAGATCCCCGGCACCACCAAGATCATCATTGCACAGCGCATTTCCTCGGTGCAGGACGCCGACCGCATCCTTGTGCTGGATAACGGTAAGATCGATGGTCTGGGCACCCACGAAGAGCTGCTCAAGACCAACGCCATCTATCAGGAAGTTTACAACAGCCAGACCCAGGGCAGCGGCGACTTTGACAAACAGGGAGGTGAACAGTAATGGCTCAGGCAAAAGAAGTTCGCGGCCCCGGCCCGCGCGGCGCAGGCCAGCCCCGGCCCAAGGTGGAAAACCCGGGCAAGCTGCTGAAGCGCATCATGGATGAGGTATTCCGGCACTATCTGCCCCATTGCATCCTTGTACTTGTCTGCATCGTGGTCAGCGCGCTGGCAAACGTTCAGGCCAGTCTGTTCTTAAAGACCCTGATGGACGATTACATCGTACCCATGACCCAGCAGGCCACCCCCGATTTCGGCCCGCTGGCCGCAGCACTGGGCCGCATCGGCTGCGTTTACGCCGTCGGCATTCTGGCCGCATGGCTCAACGCCCGCATCATGGTCAACGTGACGCAGGGCACCCTGCGCAACCTGCGCACCCAGCTGTTCACCCACATGGAGAGCCTGCCCATCAAGTATTTTGACCAGCATCCCCACGGCGACATCATGTCCGTGTACACCAACGACGTGGATACCCTGCGCCAGATGCTCAGCCAGAGCATCCCGCAGCTGGTGTCCAGCGCCATTACCATTGTTTCCGTCCTCACCAGCATGGTGCTGATGAGCTGGCAGCTCACGATCGTGACCCTGTGCATGGTGGCTCTGATGCTCTTCTGCACCAAGAAGATCACCTCCATGAGCGGCAAGTACTTCATCGCCCAGCAGAAAGATCTGGGCAAGTTGAACGGCTATATCGAAGAGATGATGGAGGGCCAGAAGGTCGTCAAGGTGTTCACCCACGAACAGAAGGCGCTGGCCGGCTTCCGCCAGCTGAACGACCAGCTGAAGGACAGCGCCAACAAAGCCAACAGCTTTGCCAACATCATGATGCCGGTCAACGCCCAGCTGGGCAACATCAGCTATGCCGTCTGTGCGCTGGCAGGCGCAGCCATGGCCGTCGGCAATGTCGGCGGCATGACGCTGGGCACCGTCATGGCCTTCCTCTCCCTGAACAAGGGCTTCAACATGCCCATCAGTCAGGTGTCCATGCAGGCCAACAGCATCATCATGGCTCTGGCTGGTGCCGAGCGTATCTTCAAGATGATGGACGAAGAGAGCGAGACCGACGAGGGCTATGTCACGCTGGTCAACGCCAAGTACGACCGCAACGACCAGCTGGTGGAGACGGACGAGCGCACCGGCCTGTGGGCATGGAAGCACCCGCACCACGACGGCACTACCACCTACCACAAGCTGGAAGGCAACATCACCTTTACCGATGTAGACTTTGGCTATGTGCCGGAAAAAACCGTCCTGCACGATATCAACCTGTATGGCCGTCCGGGCCAGAAGATCGCCTTTGTCGGCTCTACCGGTGCCGGTAAGACCACCATCACCAACCTCATCAACCGGTTCTACGACATTCAGGACGGCAAGATCCGCTACGACGGCATCAACATCCACAAGATCAAAAAAGCCGATCTGCGCCGTTCTCTGGGCATCGTGCTGCAGGACACCCATCTGTTCACCGGCACGGTGATGGAGAACATCCGCTACGGCCGGCTGGATGCCACCGATGAAGAGTGCATCGCCGCCGCCCGCCTTGCCAACGCGGATGGCTTCATCAAGCGCCTGCCGGAAGGCTACAACACCATGCTCACCGGCGATGGTGCCAACCTCTCGCAGGGCCAGCGCCAGCTGCTGGCCATCGCCCGCGCCGCCGTGGCAGATCCCCCGGTGCTGATCCTGGACGAGGCCACCTCCTCCATCGATACCCGCACCGAAGCGCTGGTGCAGCGCGGCATGGACGGCCTGATGTACGGCCGCACCAGCTTTGTCATTGCGCACCGCCTGTCCACCGTCCGCAATGCAGACTGCATCGTGGTGCTGGAGCAGGGCCGCATCATCGAGCGCGGCAGCCACGACGAGCTGATCGCTAAAAAAGGCAAGTATTACCAGCTGTACACCGGCAATCTGGCCGAGAACTGAGCATAAAAAATACGGAGCATCGCTGCGGCGATGCTCCGTATTTTTTTGTCTGCTTATTCCAGCCCGATCTGCTGTGCATACTCTTCCAGCAGCTCCCGCTCCAGGAACGGGGTCTTGACACCCTCGCGGTCACGGTAGGTCTCGTGGCCCTTGCCAATGACGGCGATCAGGTCGCCCTCCTGCGCGTGATCCACTGCGTAGTGCAGCGCATCCAGACGGTCGGGGATCTCCACGAACTTTGCGTCCGGGTTGCCCTTGTTCATGCCCACGCGGATATCAGCAAGGATGTCCTCCACCTTTTCAAAGCGGTTGTTGTCCTCGGTAAGGATGGAGAAATCGGCCATCTTGGCGCAGATCTCGCCCATGCCGTAGCGGCGCAGCTTGGAGCGGTTGCCGCCGCAGCCGAACACCACCACCAGACGGTGGGGCTTGTAGGCCCGCAGAGTGGTGAGCAGGCTCTCTGTGGACACCTCGTTGTGGGCGTAGTCCAGCAGGATGGTGAACTTCTTGCTGATGGGCACCAGCTCCACCCGGCCCTTGACCACGCACTTGCCAAGGCCGTCGTGGATGGCCTGATCCGGCAGGCCCAGCACCTTGCCCACCGCCAGAGCTGCCAGCGCGTTGTACACGCTGAACTCACCGGGCATGTTCACCTTCACATCCATCTCGTCCTTGCCGGTCACATGGAACTTCACGCCCAGAAAATCGTGGGTGCGCAGCAGTTCAAAGCCGGTCTCGCGGTAGTCCGCCTGCTCAGCGCGGCCATAGGTGACAAGGCGGCAGGTGTGGCCTTCCAGCAGGGCTTCGGTATTCTCATCGTCAATGTTCACCACGCCCACATCGCAGCGCTTGAACAGCTGGCCCTTCCAGCTGCGGTACTCCTCAAAGGTCTTGTGCTCGCCGGGGCCGATGTGATCCGGCGAAAGGTTGGTGAACACGCCCACATTGTAGTGCACACCGGCCACGCGGTCCATCATCAGGCCCTGGCTGGAAACTTCCATCAGCGCGGTGTCGCAGCCTGCATCCAGAAATTCCCGAAAGGTCTTTTGCAGCTCGTAGCTTTCCGGAGTGGTGTTGGCAGTTTCCTTGTGGCGGCCCATATAATAAATGCCGTTGGTGCCGATCATGCCCACCTTGCGGCCTGCAGCTTCCAGCACGCTCTTGATCATGTGGGTGGTAGTGGTCTTGCCCTTGGTGCCGGTCACACCGATCATGGTCATCTGGCGGGACGGGTTGCCGAAGAGGTTCGCGCTCATCAGAGCCATGGCATAGCGGCTGCTTTCCACCTTGACCACGGTCACGCCCGGCATGGCGGAAAGGTCGATGTCGTGCTGGATGACCAGCACGCTCACGCCTTTGGCGGCGCAGTCGGCCGCGAAGGTGTGGCTGTCGCGCTGGGTACCCACGATGCAGACGAAGGCCTTGCCCTCGGCTGCCTTGCGGCTGTCGTAGATGATATCCGAGATCTCGGTGTCCAGACTGCCCTGCGCAAGGGTAAAGGGCACGCCTTCCAGTAACTGTTCCAGTTTCATACATGAACCTCGCTTTTTCAGTTTGCAGCTCCGGTGCCTGCCGTATCCTGTGCGGCGGGGGCCGGGTCTGTCTCTGTGGTCGGAGCCTGGGCATCGTCCGCAGGCTGTGCAGCGGCGTCCGCCGGGGGCGCTGCTTCATCGGCGGCACCCACTGCGGTGCTGTCCGCCGTTTCCTCTGCCGGGGCCTCCTCCGGTGTCGTCGGCTCCGGCACGACATAGCCGGACGGCAGCTCCGGCTCGCCCTGCGCAAAGGTGAACTTGCGGGTGCTGGACATGCTGATGTGGGTGAAGTCCAGCGTACCGGTGTCGGTGGCTGCGCAGCCCTTGCCGTCCTCATTGAGCAGAACATGCCGGGCCAGCTTGAGCTTGTAGTCCAGTTCGTTCAGGGTGCCCAGCCGGACGCTGATGCGGTCCTGATACAGGAACGCCATCTCCTCCGGGTCGGCAAACTCGATGCGGGTGACATCCCCGCGCATCCCGGCGGTATCCAGCGCCGTCAGCAGGGTGCTGAGGGCTTCCAACCGCTTATCGCCCGCCTCCTCTTCCACGGCAGCGGAGGCGCTGGCCGCGTCGGAGGCACTCTCCGAAGCGGTGCTGCTGTCTGCCGGTGTTTCCTCCTCGAAGCACAGCTGCTCGCCGGGGTCCGAGAAGACCGGCTCGCCGCCGTACAGCGTGGGCAGGCCGGTGGGTTGGGCGGAGTCCGCCGCCAGGATCTTCAGCCCGGCCGAGAGGGTCAGCCAGCCCTTTGCCGTCTGCATGGCGTAGGCGGGCTGGGCTTCCGTCACCCGCACGACCACGGTGCTGGGGTAGTCCCGCTCCACCCGGATGTCCTCCAGCATGGGGAAGACCTTTTCCAGCGCGGCGGCTTTGGCGGCGGGGTCAAAGCTGAAAATGTTCTCTTCGGTCTGCACACCCAGTGCCTGCAGGATCTGCTCGCTGGAGTAGCCGCCCGCTTCGCTCACCACGCCGTCCGCCGTCTGCACCTGAATGGTGCCGATCTTAAACAGCATGGTGACCGTCAAATAGATGCCTGCCGCGATGACGCAGAGCAGCATGGCCAGCGCGGTCAGGCGCTGGATGGCTCTGCGGCGTCGGAGGGCCTTGCGGGTCATCTTCCGTTTCTTTTTTCCTTCCCGGCGGGCGGGGTCCCGCAGGTTCGCCTGCGTAGGGCGGAGCCTCTGGCCGCTGGCCGGGCGCCGGGCGTTCGGGTTCTGAGGCCGGGCCTTTCCATTGCGGGGCCGCTGGCTCTGCGGTGCGCTTGTTCTCCGCTGGTTCTGGCGCGGCGCATTTGATGCCCGGTTCCGGGAGGGGTTCTGCTTCTGGACGGGGCGGCCTCCGGTGGGGAACTGGATGCTGTTGTCCGGGTAGCTGCCGGAGCCGGTATCCCGCGCCGCATAGCGGCTGGGCCGGGGCGCATCGGGGTCATAGTTCGGGTTGGTCACCGGGTGTCTGCCGGGCGTCGTGGAGCTTGGATAACCCACATTGCTCCGGTCTGCCGGGCGGCTGGGCCGGGTGTCCCGCGCCTGATCGTAGACCGGGCGGCGCTTCCCATTTTTCTTCCGGTTCTGGGGTCGGTCTGCCATTGGGCCGCACCTCCTTTCCTTTGGATTTCACGTTCTGTTACGGGGTCTTGACCAGCTGGAGCAGGGCATTGGCGATGCGGTCCAGGCTGTCGTCCACCGAGAGCTTCCGGGCGTTCTGGCCCATCTGCGCCAGCTTGCCCGGCTCGGCCAGCAGGTCGGCCACGGTGGCCACGAGTGCTTCGCCGGTCAGGTCTTTTTCCTCGATCACCACAGCGGCATCGGCCTTCTGCAGTTCCATGGCATTGAAGTACTGGTGGTTCTCAGCCACATTGGGGCTGGGGATGAGCACGGCTGCACGGCCAACAGCTTCCAGCTCGGCCAGCGTCAGCGCACCGGCGCGGCTGATGACAAGGTCTGCCGCAGCCAGCAGTTCCGGCATATTGTTGATGTATTCCTTCACCACAAGGCCGTCGCCGGGGGCAAAGCCCTTCTCTTTTTCGAGGTTCTGGAACAGCTGCACACCGTACTGGCCGGTAGCGTGGAGATGCAGCACCGGCTTCTGATTTTTCTGCTCCCAGGCGCAGAGGTCGGCCACGACCTCATTGACCCGCCGTGCTCCCAGACTGCCGCCGAAGGAAAGGATCACCGTGCGGTCGCCCGCGCCCAGCTCAGCGCGGATGGCATCGCGGTTCCCGGCCTGGGCAAACACCTCCGGGCGCACCGGATTGCCCACCACGATGGTCTTATCAGGTGCGCCCAGCTTTTCCACAGCAGCAGGCACGGCGGCAAACACGAGATCCACATCCGGTGCCAGCAGCTTGTTGGTCACGCCGGGGAAGGCGTTCTGCTCATGAATGGCGGTGTGGATGCCCATTTTGGCGGCACAGCGCACCACCGGGCCGGACACATAGCCGCCGCAGCCGATCACAAGATCGGGTTTGACCTCCTTCATAATGGCCTTTGCCTTGGGGCCAGAGAGGGCCAGATTCCACAGCGTAACGATGTTGCGCTTGATGTTGTTCAGCGACAGCCTGCGCTGGAAACCGGTGATCTCGATATGGTGGAAGGGATAGCCCGCCTGTCCTACCAGGCGGTACTCCATGCCCTCCTTGCGGCCGGCAAAGTGGATCTCGGCAGAAGGGTCTGCCTTTTTGATAGCACCTGCAATGGCAAGTGCCGGGTTGATATGGCCGGCAGTGCCGCCGGCAGCGATCAGAACTCGCATCTTGGTTCCTCCTTATGATTCGGTCCGCGCTCTGCGCGCGGTATCCAGCACGATGGTCTTTTCCCGGCGGCGGGCCTCCCGCTCCTCGTGGGCGCGGCAGCGCTCCTGACGGGTGCGCTCTCCGTTGCGCCCAATGTTCACCATCACGCCCATTTCTGCCAGCAGCAAGATCAGACTGGTGCCGCCGGACGAGAAAAACGGCAGGCTGATGCCGGTATTCGGGATGGTGTTGGTGACCACAGCGATGTTGCAGAACACCTGCCAGGCGATCTGCGCCATAATGCCAATCCCCACCATGGTGCAGAACTGGTTCTCGGCGTGGAAGGCCAGCCAGAACCCCTGCACGAGGAAGACCACGAACAGCACGATGACCAGCACGGCCCCCGCAAAGCCCAGCTCCTCGCAGACGACACTGAAGATGAAGTCGTTGGTGCTTTCCGGCAGCCAGAGCTGCTTTTCCACGCTGTTGCCAAGGCCAAGGCCCTTCAGTCCGCCGGAGCCGATGGCGTACAGACTTTGCAGGGTCTGGTCTGTCATCTTGGTCAGGTCCTGCGTCCAGCCGTCCAGACGGCTTTGCAGGTAAGGGATGGAGTCGATGTGCTGCAAGATCGTTTCCAGCAGAAAGATGCCGGCTGCACCGCCCACCCAGGTGATGACGCCGCCGTTGCCGCCCAGCAGCAGGATGGTGCCCACGATGGCGGTGGTCAGCAGGATGCCGGACATGTGCGGCTCCATCACAAGCAGCAGAATGACCGGCAGCAGCGGGAGCAGCGGCAGGAGCAGCTCCCGCACCAGCCGCTGCTGCAGCCAGGGCCCCACCGGCACCCGGCCTCTGCGGCTGGGGTCCAGTTTTTCCAGCCGGGGGGCCTTGGCCGCGATGTGGGCCGTGAGCAGGATCATCTCAAACTTCGCGATCTCCGAGACCTGCACCGTCATACCGGCCACGCGCAGCCAGCGCTTGCAGCCGTTCAGCGGGGTGCTGAACAGCACCAGCACCAGCAGCGCCAGCACAAGGAAATACCCTGGCCAGACCAGCCTGCGGAGCAGCCGGTGGTCTACATAGGAGAACAAAAACATGGCCACAAGGCCCAGCCCCAGGCAGAGCACCTGGGATTTGATGTAGTGCAGGCTGTCGCCCATGCGCAGGTAGCCGGTGGTGTAGCTTGCGCTGTACAGCATTACAAGGCCGAACACCATGATAATGGCCAGCGTTGCCAGCCAGTAAAGCAGAATGGGAGACCAGGGGCCGGGGTCCCGCTGCAGCAGCGCGAACGGCTCCGGCTTTTTTCGGCGGATGGTTGCCATCTGCACACCTCCTCAACTGATTTTTGCCCATTGCAGGGCCAGCGCGGCGCCCAGCAGGGCGAGCACACAGAATGTATAAAAGATCTGCACCGCACTGCTGCCGCGCACCTCCATCCAGCGGTGGAGCGGGGCCGTGCGGAAGAGCTGCTTTTTCCCATGCGTGGTTTGATAGACCACGATCTGCACCGCCACCATGCCGCCCTCCAGCCAGTAGGGCAGCCCCAGCGGGAGCGCAAGGTCCGGCCATCCGATGCACAGCGGCGCACAGCCCAGTGCTCCGGCCAGAAACAGGCTGCCCACGCTGCCCAGCCGCAGCCGGGCGGGCGGGAAGTTCCAGAGCAGGAACGCCATCAGCGCCCCGGCCAGCGCCGCCGGGAAGACGGCCAGCGGGAACCAGCCGAGGATGGTCATGCAGAGCATCAGGCCCAGCTGGGCCGCAAATGCGGTGCCGCAGCACAGGCCGTCGATGCCGTCCGCGATGCGGACGCTCTCGGCCAGCGCCACAAGGCCCGCTTCCCAGACCAGTGGGGCCAGAACGCCCAGCTCCACATAGCCCAGGCCCGGCAGGGCCAGCCCGGTGGCAAGGCAGCGGCTGGCCCCCAGCAGCAAGAGCACCACGGCACCGGCCCCCGCTTCCAGCAGCAGGCGGGTGCCCCGGCGCAGGCCCAGCGGGGCACGGCGGCGGATGCGGGCCAGATCATCGGCCAGGCCGACGCCGCCAAACAGCAGCGCCCCGAACAGGGCGATGAGCAGCCGGGTGGAGAGCAGGCCCTCCGTGCCCAGCAGCTGCGGTTCGGCCACGCAGGCGGCGGTCCAACCCACGCCCACGGCGGCCAGCACCCCCACCATCAGGCACAGCCCGCCCATCGTGGGCGGCTGGGCCGGGCGCTCCGGGTCTTCGTCCGGGTCCAGACCCGGCGCGGCGTCCGGCCGTTCCGGCTCCGGCGGGCGGGTGGGCTGCTGGCGGCTCTGGAAGGCCCGCAGCAGCGGCACCATCAGATTCCCCATCGCCGCCGTGAGGACGAACCCCAGTGTCGATGCGACGATCAAGGCAAAACGGATCATATCACTGCTGCTCCTTGTAGAAGAGTTCCAGCACTTTTTCCAGCGCCATGCCGCGGCTTGCCTTCACCAGCAGGGCATCGCCCGGCTGCATCAGCCGGAGCAGGGCGTCGGCGGCTTCGCGGTAGGTGTTGGCGTGCAGGGTGGTCAGGCCCTTGGCCGCAGCCACCACAGCCGTGCGTCGGGCCTGCTCGCCGTAGGTGATGAGGGTGTCGATGCCGCTTTCCGCCGCCTGACGGCCCACTTCCTCGTGGGCCTCACGGCTCAGGTCTCCCAGCTCCAGCATATCGCCCAGCAGGGCAAAGCGGCGCTTGCAGGGGAATTCCTTGAACATGGCAAGCGCGGCCTTCATGCTGTCGGGGTTTGCATTGTAGCAATCCTCAATGACAGTAACGCCCTTGCTGTGCACCATCTTCTGGCGCATCCCGGTCTGCTCAAAGTTGCTGATGCCCCGCAGCACCTTCCGGGCATTGAGGCCCAGCCGGGTGGCGGCGCAATAGGCGGCCAGCGCATTGGCCACGTTGTGGCGGCCCATCGCAGGGATATGCACCATAAAGGTGCCCTCTTCCTGATCTTCCAGCACAAAGCTCATGCCGTCGGTCTCCTGCTGGATGGACAGGGCGCAGACATCCGCGCCCTCGTCGCCCAGGCTGAACCAGACGGGCCGGACATGCTCCGGCAGCTCTGCCTTCCGCAGGAAGGGGTCGTCGCCGTTCAGCACCAGCGGTGCACCCTCCGGCAGGCCGTTGCAGATCTCCAGCTTTGCCTTGCAGATGTTCTCCTGACTACCCAGATTGCCGATGTGGGACACACCAATGCAGGTAATGATGCCCACATCCGGGCGGGCGCAGCGGCTCAGCCGCTCGATCTCGCCCAGGTGGCTCATGCCCATCTCGACGACGGCATATTCGGTCTCGTTCCCGATGCGGAACATCGTGCGGGGCATGCCCAGTTCATTGTTCTGGTTGCCCTCGGTCTTGATGGTCTCGCCAAAGCCTGCAAGGGCGGCGTAGGTCATCTGCTTGGTGGTGGTCTTGCCCACGCTGCCGGTCACACCCACCATCTTGGGGTGATACTGGCTGCGGTAGTTCGCACCCATCACCATCATGGCGTGGTAGCTGTCCGGGCAGAGGATGGCCTTTTCCGCAGGCACGCCCTCCACCGGGTGGTTCACCACCACACAGAAGGCCCCGGCTTCCAGTGCTTTGGCCGCAAAATCGTGGCCGTCAAATTTTTCACCCGGGAACGCTACAAAAATGCAGCCGGGCCGCACCTCGCGGCTGTCGGTGGTCACAAGGGACACTTCGGCGTCCCCGGCGTCAAAGCCTTCCGGCGCAAGGCCGTTCAGCAGAATGCTTGCTCTGATCTTTTCCATACGATACTCTCCCTTTTCCTGATATCACTCGATCGTCTTCCATACGAGATGCCGTTCCTCTTACCAACAGCCCCCAGCAGATTGGATCCTCACGACCCGGCTGCCAATGGCTCTCCCTTGGGGAGAGCTGGCGCGAAGCGCCTGAGAGGGTTTACCCGCAGGTAATGGTCACGACGGTGCCGCGCTGGACGCTGGCCCCCGCCGCCTCGCTCTGCTCCTGGACCAGGCCGTTCGCATCGCCGGCCACAATGCAGTTGAGCCCGGCTGCTGCCAACATCTGGCGGGCAAAGTCCGCGCTCTTGCCGGTCACATCCGGCACATCGGTATGGCTGCCCTCATAGGTATCGGTATACAGGTACACGGTGGTGCCGTAGGCCACCTTTGCACCCGCGTGCGGATACTGGTAGGTGACAGCTGCTGCCGCCTGACTGGTGGTGCTTTCGGCCAGCTGATGCCTGAGGCCCTTGATGTTCAGCTGCACCTGCGCACTGCTCCACTCGTTGCCGATGAGGTTGGGCACCTTGACGATGGTTCCGCTGCGGTCGGTGCCGTCGGCGGCAATGCCAAGGTAGGGTGCGATCTCGCTGATGATGTTGCCCACAACGGGCGCTGCCAGCAGGGACGAGTAGTCCGTTCTGGCGTTGTTGGGGTCATCCAGCATCACATAGACGATGATCTCCGGGTCGTCGGCGGGCAGGACAGCGGCAAAGGATGCCACCTTCTTGTAGTCGCCGTCGGCACGGCGGTCCATGTTCAACTGTTCGGAAGTGCCGGACTTGCCGCCGATACGGTAGCCGGACACATAGGCGCCGCCGCCGGTGCCGTTGCCCACCTCATATTCCATGATCTGGCGGATCACATTGCTGGTACTCTCGCTGATGACCTGACGGCGCACATTGGCACCGATCTCCTCGATCACGTTGCCATTTGCATCGGTGATCTTATCCACCACATGGGGCGTGACCAGATAGCCGCCGTTGACGGCAGCGGAGATGGCCGTGCAGACCTGCAGCGGCGTGACCGCCATGGCCTGACCGAAGGCCGACGAGGCCAGCTCGACTTCACCCAGGCGGCTCTTGCTGTAATACTGCATGAAGCCCGTCTCACTGGGCAGGTCCACGCCGGTGCGCTCGGTGAAGCCGAAAGCGTCGAAGTAATCATAGAACAGGCTGGAACCGATGCGCTGGCCCAGCTGGATATAGTAGATATTGCAGCTCTGACGCAGAGCTTCGGCCAGATTCTGGACGCCATGGGCCTTTTTGCCGGCGCAGTGATAGGTCTCCTTGGCGACACCGTAGGCACCGGAACAGTTCAGCGTGGTGTTGATGGTCGCCTTGCCGGAGTCCACGCCCATGGCCGAGGTGATCACCTTGAACACACTGCCGGGGTAGTACAACTCGGTGATGGCCTTGTTTTTCCACTGGATATCGCGGAAGTAGCCGGAGTAATCGCCCTCCGGGTCCAGCACCTTGTTGCCGTTCGCATCTGTGACAGAACTGCCGTCCTCATTCTTGAGGTAGATGCCGTAGAGTTCCGGTTCGGCGTGGACCAGCTCGTTGAGATAGGCCTCGTTGGCGGTGTAATCCAGCGCGTTATTGGGGTCAAAATCCGGCTTGGAAGCCATGGCAAGGATGGCACCGGTCTTGACGTTCATCACGATGGCGCAGCCGCGGTTCTCCACCGTGTTGGCTGCAATGGCTTCGTTCAGATACCGTTCCACGATCTCCTGCACATTCACATCCAGCGAAAGCACCAGATTGGAGCCATCCTTGGCTGCAAAGGTGGTGGCATTCTCGTCCGCAATGGCGTTGCCGTAGGCATTGCGCTGGGTAATGGTGCGGCCATCCACACCGGCCAGCGTGGACTGATAGGATTTTTCCAGACCGTAGGTGCCGTAGCCGTCGGCATCGCAGAAGCCCAGCACTGCCGCCGCAAACGCTCCGTAGGGGTAATTGCGCTGGAAGCTCTTGGTGGACGAGATGGAGATGCGGCCCTTGCGGATGCCCTTGTCGGCATCGGCCTTTTTGTGAGCCTTGTTATACGCGGTGACGTATTGTTCAATGGACAGCTTGACAGCGTTGTTCACCTTGGTGGCCAGCGTCTGGTAGGCCGAGTCACTCTTGGACAGAGCATCGTACACCGCCTGATACTGGGTCTGGTAGGCCGCCGAGGAGGTATCCACGCTGTCCAGGCTCTCGCCGTCGCCGGAAAGCAGGCGCAGGGTGATCTGGGTGCTGACCTCCTGCAATGCGGCAGGGTCGGCTGTCCTGGTCACCTCGCCGGTGTCATCGTTCTTGCTGCTGGTGAACAGGGCCGTGCTGTAGCTGGGGTCGGCCCAGATGGTCCACACCACGCTGGTGGAGGCCAGCGTGATGCCGGAGGTATCGTAGATCTCGCCGCGGGTGGCCTTGATGGTGGTATCCAGCAGCTGCTGCTGGGCCGCATACTGGCGGAAGGTCGCGCCGTTCTTGATCTGGATATTGTACAGGCTGTGGATGACGATGCCTGCCGCCGCCACGACGAACACCACCGCTGCGCCAAAACTGAAATGCCGCAGCCGTGCGCTCAGCCGCTCGTGCGGGTCGGCGCGGCGCAGCCGGTAAAGCCCTTTTTTGTTCTTGGAGGATGGTTCCTGCATGTTGGTTTGACTCCTGAGAAACCGAAAAAGCGTGCGCTGCCGCACGCTTTTCCTGTTTTATTTTAGTTTGCGCGGTTCACGCGGCCCATGACCATCATGGCACCGTCGTGCAGCAGGTCAGTCCACTGCCGCACAGCGGACTCCTTGCGGACGAGGACGCTGCCCTCGTCCAGGCGGATGTAGGTGATCTGGCTCTGATCAATTTTCATCAGGCCCAGCCTGCCGGCCGTCTCTTCCACGCTGGTAATGTTGGTGCGGTTGTTCAGTGCACTGTTGTAGTAGGTGTACTGGCTCTGCTCGCTGACGAGTTCCGCCTTGGCGTTCTGGATCTTGCTGTTCAGCTCCACCAGCTTGGACTCACTCCACAGCAGGCTGATGGCAAACCCCACCAGCAGCGCCGCCGAGAGCAGCTGCAATGCGTGCTGCATGGCAGCGCGCACCGGGTTCAGCCGGGGCTTGCCGCCTTTTTCCACCCGCAGCGGAACGTTCCGCTGCGTCTGGGGTGCTCTTCTGCGGCGCACCTCTGTCATATCATATGCTGCCTGACCCATGGTATGCTCTCCTCCTCACTGATACTCCGCGGTGGTTAAATTTTTTCAAGAACGCGGAGATGTGCCGACCGGCTGCGCCGGTTCTCTTCCAATTCCTGACTGTTTGCTTCAATGGGTTTGCGGGTAATCAGCTTCGCTTTGGCTTTGCCGCCGCATACGCACACCGGAAACTCCGGCGGGCAGGTGCACGCGGTGGACCAGCGGCGAAATTTGTTCTTCACCAGCCGGTCCTCCAGCGAGTGGAAGGTGATCACGCACAGCCGGCCGCCCGGCGCAAGGTGATCAAAAATGGTATCCAAGCCTTCTTCCAGCGCATCCAGTTCATGGTTCACTGCAATGCGCAGCGCCTGAAAGGTGCGGCGGGAAGGGTTCTTGTTTTTGCGGCGTTCCGCCGGGGGCATGGCGCTGGCCACGATATCTGCCAGCTGCAGGGTCGTTTCGATGGGAGAATTCTCCCTTGCCTCCACGATCCTGCCCGCGATCTGCCATGCGAAAGGTTCTTCGCCGTAATCCCGCAGAATGCGTGCCAGCTCTTCGCGGCTCTCGGTGTTCACAAGGTCCGCTGCCGTTTCGCCCTGCTGGCTCATCCGCATGTCCAGCGGTGCATCCGCACGGTAGGAAAAGCCGCGGGCCGCATCGTCCAGCTGATGGCTGGAAACGCCCAGATCCAGCAGCGCGCCGTTGACCTTGTCGATGCCAAGGCTTTCCAGAGCTTGTCCGGCATAGCGGAAGTTGATCTGCACCACCGTGGCAGGCAGGCCCGCAAGGCGGGCACGCGCGGTCTGCACCGCGTCCGGGTCCTGATCCAGCGAGATCAGCCTGCCGCCCTTTTCTGCATCCAGCCGCAAGGCGATCTGGCGGGAATGTCCCGCGCCGCCTGCAGTGCCGTCAAGGTAGGTGCCGGCCGGATCAATGGAAAGACCCTCCAGACACTCGTTCAGCAGAACGGGGATATGCTCAAACGAGGCCGGGTCAAAGGCTTGTCCGATCGTTTCACTGCCCATAGGGCCCAGCCTCCTTTCTGTCGTTTCAAGTTGCGTATCATCCGGCGTTTTCACGCTGTTTTTTCCGTTTTTCGCCGTGTTTTTCTGCCCGCAGGGGCACACTGCCCCAAGGCATCTCTCTGATACTGTTTTATTGTAACAAAACCGCCCTGCGAATGCAAGGCTTTTCGGGCTGGTTTTTCTCTCAAAATGTCACAAAAAAAGCCCCTGCAAGCCGTCAATTTTGCTTGCAGGGGCAAATGGGTTTTTCCGACAAATTCCGCTCACTGGGGTTTCCGGGGCGTCTGGCGCAGATTGGCGCGGACGTTCCGGACCTGCGCAGCGTTCTCTGCCATGGTCTCCTCGGTGTTCTTGAGCATGTTGTCGCAATAGTCGGTCACGGTCTGGCGCAGGGTGCGGGCCTCGTTCTGGGCGGCTGAGACGATCTCGGAGGCGCGCTGCTGGGCCGCCTTGACGATCTCCGCCTCGCTGACGAGGATGCGGGCGCGGTCCTCAGCCTTTTTCACAATGGCCTGCGCCTGTGCGTTGGCCGAATCAATGAGCTGGGCGCGGTCGCTGACGATGGACTGCGCCTGCCGCAGCTCGCCGGGCAGGTTTGCGCGGATCTCGTCCAGATAATCCCGGATCTGCTCCACATCCACGATCTTTTTGCCGCCGGAAAGGGGCACATTGGCACCTTCCTCCAGAGCATCCTCAATGGTATCCAAAAGTTCGTTCACGTTCATTCCGCATCTTCCTCTCCGGCAGGCTGCATGGGCTTTGTGTATTTCCACAGCAGCACCCTGCCGTACTTGTACTGTTTTTTCAGGGTCAGGCCGCCTGCCTCGGCCGGCAGCACGATGCCGGTCTCGCTCTCGCACAGCACGATGCCGCCGGGTGCCAGCACCTTTTCCACGCTGGGAAGGATCTTTTCCAGTGTACCATTGCGGAAGGGCGGGTCCAGCAGTACGATGTCGAACTGCTCGCGGCAGGCGGAAAGATACCGCGCAGCCTCACCGATATTGACGCGGCTGCGGTCGAACACGCCGCAGGCCTTGCAGTTGCGCATGATGATGTTCACCGCCTCGCGGTTCTCGTCCAGAAACACACACCGTGCTGCCCCGCGCGAGAGGGCCTCGATGCCAAGCTGGCCGCTGCCCGCATACAGGTCCAGCACCCGTGCGCCGGGCAGGTCGAACTGGACGATGCTGAACATCGCCTCCTTTACCTGGTCGAGGGTGGGGCGGGTGATATCGGTGCCGGGCAGGGCCTCCAGCCGTCTGCCCCGTGCGTCTCCTGCAATGACTCGCATGTGGTTGCCTCCTTTTGCATTCCGTTATATGTATCTTTATATTATTGTCAAGACACCGTACTTTGTCAAGGCCCGCGTTGCACTGCGGCCGCAAGTGTGCTAAAATCAGGGCAGCGCGCCCCCTGTTCCGGGGCGCATGGTCAAAAGGAGAGATTCAACGTATGAAAGTTCTGCTCATCAACGGCAGCCCGCACGAAAAAGGCTGCACCTATACCGCTCTGTCCCTCATCGCGGAGGAGCTGAACCGCGCCCACATCGAGACCGAGATCTTCAACGTCGGCACCCGGCCCGTGGGCGGCTGCATCGGCTGCGGCGGCTGTGCCGCAGGCAACGGCTGCGTGTTTGGCGGCGTGGTCAACGAGGCCATCGAGAAGGCCAAAACTGCCGATGGCTTCGTGTTCGGCAGCCCGGTGCACTATGCATCCGCATCCGGTAACATGACCAGCTTCATGGACCGCCTTGCCTACGCGGGCGGCAGATATCTGGCCTACAAGCCCGCCGCCATCTGCTGCTCGGCCCGCCGTGCAGGCACCACCACCACGCTGGACCAGCTGGTAAAGTACCCGCAGTTCTTCCACATGCCGCTGGTGAACGGCTCCTACTGGGCCATGGTGCACGGCTCCAACGCCGAGCAGGTGCTGCAGGATGCCGAGGGCTGCGCTGTAATGCAGGAGCTGGGCCGCAACATGGCATGGCTGCTGCACTGCATCGAAGCCGGCAAGGCCGCCGGCATCCGGCACCCGGAGAATCCCCGCCGCCCCATGACGAACTTCATCCGATAAGCAGCCACGCCCGCAAAGCCTGACCGGCACTGCCCGGCCGGGCTTTTCTGCTGCCATCCGCCGCTTTTATTCCAGAAAAAGTGAGAAATCCCGCAGAAACAGCGCCTGCATCCTTTTTTCGTTCATAACTTTGTGGTAACATGAAGATAAGTATTTTTTACCATGACGGAGAGCAGGCTATGGAACACTACGATTGGAACGAAGGCTGGACCTTCATCCCGGTATTCGACCCCGCCATCGTGCGGCCGGAATGTCCGGATCTGCCCCTGACCCCGGTGCGCATCCCGCACACAGTCAGGACGCTGCCCTACAATTACTGCAACGAAAATGAATACCAGTGCCTGTGCGGCTACCGGCGGGAGTTTTTTGCACCCAGAGAGTGGGCAGGCCGCACTGTTCTGCTCACCTTTGGTGCCGTTGCCCATGACGCGACCGTGTTCTGCAACGGCCGCCGGGTGTTTCATCATGGCTGCGGCTACACGGCCTTTACCGTGGACCTGACCGAATCCCTCCGCCTGGGGGAGCAGAACGTCGTGGCCGTCCGGTGCGACAGCCGTGAGGATCTGAACATTCCTCCCTTTGGCGGGCAGATCGATCACCTGACCTACGGCGGCATCTACCGTGCCGTCAGTCTGGACATCAAGGAACCCGCCTATCTGCGGGATGTGTTCATCGAGGCAAAGGCCGAGGGCGATTTCCGCATCTATACCTCCACCGTGGGTGAGACGGTAGGCTGCACCCTGCAGGCCGAGATCCGCAGCCCCGCCGGGAGCCGAGCGCTCTACAGCGGCGAGTTGTCGCTGCCCATCGTGGGCACCCTGAACGGTGTGCACCCGTGGAGCATCGAGCATCCCACCCTGTACACCCTCACCGTGCGGCTCATCCGTCCCGGCACCAGCGGCCTGCCCGATCGGGTGCTGGACGAAAAGACCATCCGCTTCGGCTTCCGCACCGTGCAGTTCGTGGCAGGCGGGCTGTACCTGAACGGTCAGCGCGTGGAGCTGCGGGGCCTGAACCGCCACCAGAGCTACGCCTATCAGGGCTATGCCATGCCGGACAGCATCCAGCGGCTGGATGCTCAGATCCTGAAAAAAGACCTTGGCTGCAACGCAGTGCGCACCAGCCATTCCCCCCAGAGCCAAGCCTTCCTCGACGCCTGCGACGAGCTGGGGCTTCTGGTCTTTGTGGAGATGCCCGGCTGGCGGTACATCGGCGACGAGAGCTGGAAGGCGCAGGCCTTGCAGAACTGCCGCGAAATGGTATGCCAGTGCCGCAACCACCCCAGCATCTTTTTGTGGGGTGCCCGTGTGAACGGCAGCGCCGACGACGAAGCGTTTTATAAGCGCACCAACGAGGCCATCCACCGGCTGGACCCCACCCGTCCCACCGGCGGTGCCCACATCCGCCGCAAAGACCAATTGCTGGAGGATGTTTACGCCTACAACGATTACTCCTACACCGGGCGGGGGGCTGGCTGCGAGAACCGCTCCGCCGTCACGCCTGACCTGCGCAAAGGCTACCTCATCAGCGAGTTCGGCGGGCAGCAGCTGCCCACCAAGCCCTTTGACGACGAGACCCACCGGCTGGCCCAGGCCCTCCACCACGCGGCCGTCCTGAACGATGCCATCGCACAGCAGGGTGTGGCCGGCAGCTTTGGCTGGTGCATGGCCGATTACAACACCCACCGGGAATTTGGCAGCGGCGACCGCATCTGCTACCACGGTGTGATGGATATGTTCCGCAACCCGAAGCTTTCGGCGGCGGTATATGCAAGCCAGAAAACGCCGCGTTCCCCCTCGGACATCGTGCTGGAAGTCTCTTCCGGCATGGCACTGGGCGACCTGCCCGGCGGCGTTCCCACAGCCTGCTGGGTGTTCACCAACGCCGAAAGCGTGCGGCTGTACCGCGGCAACGACTACATTGCCGAGTTCAGCCCGGACCGCCGGGGCCGGTTCGCGGCGCTGCCCCATCCGCCCATCGAGGTGCAGGATTTCGTCGGCTCCCTGCTCGAAAAGTATGAGGGGCTGGACCCCGTGGTCGCGCCGCAGGTGGCCGCTATCCTGAACGAGATGCGCCGGGACGCGCTGAGCCTTTCGCCCCTGAGCCGGGCGCGGATGCTTTCGCTGCGGCTGAGCTGGAATGACCTGCTCCGGATGTACTACAAGTACATCGGCGTCCTCGGCTCGCCCTCCAGCGTCTACCGGTTCGAGGCCGTGTGGCATGGCCGCACCGTGCGCACCGTGGTGCGGGAACCGGTGCAGAGCGTCCGGCTGGAATGCACTGTGCACAACCCCATCCTCACCGACGGCCCCACCTGGGACTGCGCCGCTGTCGGCCTGCGCGCCATCGACCAGAACGGCAGCCTGCTGCCCTACTGCGGCGAAGCCGTTCAGCTGAGCGTGGACGGCCCGCTGAAGATCATTGGTCCCAGCGTGGTGCCGCTGCGCGGCGGCATGGCGGGCACCTACCTTGCCACCACCGGCGAAGCGGGCCGCGCCGTGCTGCACTGCCGCATGGAGGGTGCGCTGGATACCGATGCCGTGCTCACAGTGCGCAAGCGTTCTTAAATCCCGTCCCTTCATGATAGATTTGCACTCTGTTCAAAATTTCATCATGGTTGACTGATATTCTATGGGTGTAAAGAGTTTATGGGACGGCTTCGGCCGTCCCCTTTTGAAGAGTTTGAGGACAAAGGACTGTACGATTATGAGAGAAAAACTTCGCCGCTTTATGATCGGCCGCTACGGTACCGATGGCCTGAACCAGTTTTTGAGCATCGCCTCTCTGGTTCTGCTGCTCATCGCCATCGTCAGCCGCATCAGCCTGTTCACATGGCTGGGTCTGGTGCTGCTGGGCTTCTGCTATTACCGCACCTTCAGCCGCAACATCTCGAAGCGGACCGAAGAGAATTACAAGTTCTACACCCTCAAAGACCGGGTGGACAACAAGTTCCGCGGTCTGAAGGATCAGTGGGCCAACCGCAAGCTCTACCACTACTACCGCTGCCCCAAGTGCCGCCAGAAGCTGCGTGTGCCCCGTGGCCGCGGCCGCATCCAGATCTCCTGCCCGCGCTGCGGCACCCAGTTCATCAAAAAGAGCTGAGCCATGTTCGGATATGTGATCCCGAATCAGGCTGCGCTTTCGCCGGAAGCGCAGGCGCGGTACCGCTCAGCCTACTGCGGGCTGTGCCGCCGCATCGACGCACTGCACGGCCTGCGGGGCCGCTTTACGCTGAGCTATGACCTCACCTTCCTGAACCTGCTGCTGTGCAGCCTGTACGAGGGCGAGACCGCGCTGCACACCGGCGCAGACCACTGCCCCATCCACCCCATCCGAAAGGTGGACTGGCGTTCCAGCGGGCCAACCGATTACTGCGCCGACCTGAGCGTTGCGCTCCACTACTACAACGCCGAGGATAAGTGGAAGGACGACCGCAGCCTGCTGGGGCTGGGGTTCGAGGCGCTGCTCGCCGCCCCCACTGCGGCAGCCGCCGAACGCTGGCCCCGTCAGTGCAGCGCCATCCGCACCTGTCTGGACAGGCTGACGCAGTACGAGGCCGAGGGCAGTGAAGACTTGGACGCCGTGTCCGGCTGCTTTGGCGAGCTGATGGCAGAGCTGTTCGACTACCGGCAGGATCACTGGTCGCCGGAGCTGCGCAGCATCGGCTTCCATCTGGGCAAGTTCATCTACCTGCTGGATGCCTATGACGACCTCGACCGCGACCTGAAAAAGGGAGCCTACAACCCGCTGCGCAGCCTGCACCAGCAGCCCGGCTATGAGGAAGAGATGAAAGAGATCTTTGAGCTGCTGCTGGCGCAGTGTGCCCAGAGCTTTGAACGCCTGCCCTGCGTGGAGGACGCAGACCTGCTGCGCAACATCCTTTACTCCGGCGTATGGCTCAAATACAACTGCAAACATGCAAAAAATCCCCCCAGAGCCGCCGAATGAGGCGGTTTCTCTTGATTTTTCAGGCGTTGTCCTGTACACTTAATTTTGTTCGTGCGGCAGCAAGGCCGCGCAAGTTCGTAGAGACGTGAGGAAGTATATCCATGAGAGACCCCTATGAGGTGCTGGGCGTTTCGCGCGGCGCAAGCGATGACGAGATCAAAAAAGCATACCGCGCCAAGTGCAAGCGCTGGCACCCGGACCTGAACCCCAACGATCCTACCGCCGAGGAGCACTTCAAGGAAGTGCAGGCGGCTTACGATGCCATTACCAAGGGCGAGACCGGCCCCCAGAACGGCGGCTACGGCAACCCCTACGGCCAGCAGCAGAGCTATGGTGGCTTCTACAGCGGCGGCTACCAGCAGGGCTACAGCCAGCAGGACGGCGACTGGGACTTCGGGTTCGACCCGTTCGGTTTCGGGTTTGGCTTTGGCGGCTACCAGCAGCAGAGTGGGCCGGGCTTCAGCAGCGCGGACACGCCCGAACTGCAGGCGGCGCGCAACTTCATCGTGAACCGCCGCTATGCGGAGGCCCGCCGCGTGCTGGACGGCATCGCGAACCGCACCGCCCGTTGGTATTACCTCTCGTCGCTGGCGAACCAGGGCCTGGGCAACAGCATCGACGCATTGCAGGACGCCCGCCGCGCCGCCCAGATGGAGCCGGGCAACACCGAATACCAGGTGCATCTGCGCAATCTGCAAAGCTCCGGCCGCACCTACCGCACCCAGACGACCTATGCCCAGCCGGGCGGCCTGATGCAGTGGTGCTGGAGCATGATCCTGCTGAACCTGCTTTGCAACTGCTGCTGCGGCGGCGGCTGGGGCTGGGGCTGGCGGTTCCGGGGCATCTGATGCTGATACACTGATACAAAAGATCCCTGCCATGCAGCTGCACGGCAGGGGTCTTTTCATCATCTGATTTTTTTACTGGATGACGATGGTGCGGGTGATCTTCTCGCAGGAGTAGTTGCCGCCCACGGTCGCGGTCTGGACATACTCGCCCGGCTGGGTGGGCAGGGTGTCGGATCTGCTGCCGAACCAGCCGTCCTTTTTATAGGTGTAGCTGATCTTGCCCTCCGGAACGGGCTGGCCGTCCACTTCCAGCACAGCGCTCAGGTCGTAGTTCTGTGCTTCCTCCACGGTCATCGTTTCGGGCACTTCCTGCGCCCAGTAGGTGCGGACGCCTTCCGTCTTCGGCTTGATGCGGAACATGGCCACACCGGCGGTGTTCACGTCGCCGGATTCCAGCGCCACTGCACCGGCCACATAGCTGCCGGACTCGGTCGGCTGCTCATCCACGTAGATGCGGCTGAAGGCGCCATCCGGCAGGAATTTTCGGATGAGATCCAGCGCCAGCTTCAGGCCGGTGGAAACGTCCTTGATGGTGGGCATATAGAATTGCAGCACATCCATCACCGAAACGACCTCGTCGGCCACCCGCAGCAGTACGCTCACGTCGTTGCCGTCAATGAGCTGCTTGATGTAGGCATAGAGGTTGAATTCTTCCTGCTGATCCGGCGTAGCGGACATCTTGCGCGGCAGCGGGATCAGCTTGAGCAGGGTGCGGATCTTGTCCGAGAGGACCAGCGTCACATAGCCCTTTGCCTCACCCTTGGTGCCGATGACCACGCCGATATACTGGGTGTCGGCGGGTTTGGTCACGACGCTGAGGGTGAACGGCGAACCATAAACCAACTCACCCGACGTGGTCAGGCGGATGGAAACGACATCATTGCTTTCCTCGACATCTGCACTTTCTGCGGCGGGCAGCAGATCCCCCGCCGACGCTGCAAACGCCGGGGTAACGGCCACGCTCAGCGTCAGAAGGACGGCGAGCAGCAGCGAGATCATCCTTTTGGTCTTCATATGGCAGACCTCCTGTTTGCATTTCAAAGGTTGCGGTCGTGCGGCGGGAAACTTCCCGCCGGGCCAAAAATTGCTTTGGACCAACTTTATTTTACCGCATCCTGCCCTTTGGGTCAATAACGGGATTCAAGTAACTCAAAATTTTGATATAAAAACTGCCGCGCAGACGCACGGCAGTTTCTTCCGCTCTTTACAGCTTGCTCAGCTGCGGGCCCTGTGCGGTGTCCTTGACCGCCCAGCCCAGTTCGGTCAGCTGTGCACGGATGGCATCGGCAGTGGCCCAGTCCTTGGCCTTCTTGGCGGCGGCACGCTTCTCTACCAGCTCAGTCACCTCGGCGGGCACCTCGTCCTTCTTGCGGTTGTACAGCAGGCCCAGTACGCCGGTGATCTCGTCGAACGCCTTGGCGGCAGCTTCAAGCGCTTCTTTGGTGGAAGAAGCGGACAGAGTGTTGATCTCCTTGACCAGATCGAACACGGCAGCCAGTGCATCCGGGGTGTTCAGGTCATCGTCCATGGCAGTGCAGAACTTGGTGCGGGCCTCGGCAGCCTTTTCCTTCAGGGTCTCGTCGGTGCCAAAGGTGTCCTTGGTCAGGGCAAAATCCAGATTCTCGCGGCAGGTGTACAGGCGCTCCAGGCTGTTCTTGCAGCTTTCAATGAGGTCCACGGTGTAGTTCAGGGGCATCCGGTAGCCTGCGGTCAGCATGAAATAGCGGATGGGTTCGTAGCCGTAGACATCCGCCACGTCCCGCACGGTGAAGAAGTTGTGCAGGCTCTTGGACATCTTCTGATTGTCCACGTTGATGAAGCCGTTGTGCATCCAGTAGCGGGCAAAGGTGCAGCCGTTGGCGCACTCGCTCTGTGCGATCTCATTCTCGTGGTGGGGGAAGATCAGGTCCTGACCGCCGCAGTGCAGATCAATGGTCTTGCCCAGATGGGTGCGGCTCATGGCGCTGCATTCGATATGCCAGCCCGGACGGCCCATGCCGTAGGGGCTTTCCCATGCAGGTTCACCGGGCTTTGCGGCCTTCCACACGGCAAAGTCTGCGGGGTCCTCCTTCAGGTCGTCGTCCATCTGGCTGCGCAGCTCACGGTTGCCGCTCTCCAAATCGTCCAGCTTCAAATGGCTCAGCTTGCCGTACTCGGGATCGCTCTTCACCCGGAAGTACACATCGCCGTTCTTGGCAACATAAGCGTGGCCGGAGTCGATCAGATCCTTCACGATATCCAGGATCTGCTGGATGTGCTCGGTAGCCCGGGGCTGCACGGTGGGCTTTTTGCAGTTGAGGCCGGCGGCATCCTTGAGGTACTCGGCCTCAAAGCGCTGAGCGACCTCCTTCATGGAGGTGCCCTCTTCCTGTCCCTTCTTAATGAGCTTATCGTCGATATCGGTGATGTTGGAAACATAGAACACCTTGTTGCCGCGGTACTCAAGGTAGCGGCGCAGGGTATCGAACACGATCAGCGGGCGGGCGTTGCCGATGTGGATATAGTTATAAACGGTAGGGCCGCAGACATAGATGCGGTATTCACCGGGCACCTGCGGCACGAATTCTTCTTTCTGGCGGGTCAGCGTATTGAAAATCTGCATAAAAAACTCTCCTTTTGTGTGGCAGACAGAAGCCGCAAAAACAAAAAAGCCCTCCTCGCTGTACCCTGGTACAGCAACGAAGGCGGTTCTCATTCCAAATCGCGGTTCCACTTCTGTTTGTCGCTCAAAGCCGGTAACGGCGGCCGCCGCACTGCGATACTGTCCTTCCCGCAGTGTGCTCTCCGGGCGCACTTCCCACAGTCCTCTGCAAACAGGCTCCCAGCCAACGGCCCGTTCTCTCTGTGCAGACGCTCCCTGCGCTACTCTGCCCGGATCAACGCATTTGTTCTGATACAGATTTATTATATCTGTCCGGCCTACGAAAGTCAAGGCGGCAAATCTTGATTTTATCTTGCGGAGCGTCGAATTTTATGGTATTTTGCTGACCTTGATCGTCACCACGGTACATGTAACATTCGATATCACATTTCGGATGCTGGAATCGCGAAAAGATAAAAACGACAAAAAGAAAAATGACCGCCCAACGTTCCCCAACGCACGGTCATTTTCTCTTTGACGTGTCAGTAAGGAGCTAGCCGTTTTGCCGGGTAGCGCCTTTTGCATCTTTATTATAGAGTTTTTTTATGATTTGTCAATCATTTTACGGAGGTCCTTCATGCAGCTTTTGACCGAACGGCTTTTTCTCATCCTGCTGCAGCCGGATGGGATGTGCACCCTGCCCGCCTGAGCGCAGCTTTTTCGGCATTCCCCTTTACATCTCCCTCAACTTGTGCCATAATTTACTATATTAAAGGGAAGCGTCTCCGGCTCCGGCAATTCGGCCGGTCTGGAGCGCAAGAGAGGGGTAAACTGCCATGAGCAAAACCATCATCCCGGCAAACTATACGCCCGCGCTGAACCTGTACGACACGCAGCGCGCCATTGGTACGGTCAAGCGTCTGTTTGCCGACACCCTGTGCGCCACACTGAACCTGTACCGCGTGTCTGCTCCGCTGTTTCTGGAAGCATCCACCGGTCTGAACGACGACCTGAACGGTGTCGAGCGCAAGGTCACCTTTGATATCAAGGAAAGCGGCATTGAGGCACAGGTGGTGCAGTCACTGGCAAAGTGGAAGCGCAAGGCCCTGAAGGACTACGATTTCCGTGTGGGCAAGGGCCTGTACTGCGATATGAACGCGATCCGCCGCGACGAAGATCTGGACAACCTGCACTCCATCTATGTGGACCAGTGGGACTGGGAAAAGGTGATCCGTCTGGAAGACCGCAACGAGGCTTACCTCAAGAGCGTGGTGCGCTCCATCGTGTCCGCTGTCTGCGCCACCGAGATGAACCTGCACGCCATGTTCCCCCAGCTGCAGGAGCTGCCGCTGCACAGCCCCAACGTCACCTTCATCACCACGCAGGAGCTGGAGGACCAGTACCCGGACCTGACCCCGAAGGAGCGTGAGAACGCCTTTGTGAAGGAGCACGGCACCACCTTCCTGATGAAGATCGGCGCTCCGCTGAAGAGCGGTAAGCCCCATGACGGCCGTGCCCCCGACTATGACGACTGGGATCTGAACGGCGATCTGCTGTTCTGGAACGACCCGCTGCAGTGCAGCTATGAGCTGAGCAGCATGGGCATCCGCGTCAGCCCTGAAAGCATGGACAAGCAGCTGACCATGGCTGGCTGCGACGACCGCCGCGCCCTGCCCTTCCACAAGGCCGTACTGAACGGTGAGCTGCCTTACTCCATCGGCGGCGGCATCGGCCAGAGCCGCCTGTGCATGCTGCTGCTGGGCAGCGCCCACATTGGCGAAGTGCAGGCCAGCGTCTGGGACGCAGCCACCCGCGAAGCCTGCGCCAAGGCAGGCATCCCGCTGCTGTAACGACCAGCGTTCTTTCAAAGGCTGTCCCATGGGTCTTCCCGCGGGGCAGCCTTTTTGCACTGTGCAAAAATTTCCAAAAACTTTTTTGCTTTTCCCCTTGACAGAACGCTGTGTCCTGCCTATAATGAACGCAGTTCATTTTGAGGTGATCGCATGAATCTTACCGCAACCTCCAAAGAGGATATCTTAAAAGCCAGTCGTGCCCTCATCCAGCAAAATGGATGGGCAGCGGTCAACATCCGCGCCGTGGCTGCGGCCTGCGGTGTGTCAGTGGGCTGCATCTACAACTACTTTGCATCCAAGACCGAGCTGGTGAGCGCCACGGTGGAAAGCATCTGGAACGATATCTTCCACCGCCCGGAGGACGCAGCCGTCTTCCGGGACACGCTGGCCTGTGTCCGCTGGATGTATCGGCAGCTGGAATACGGCTGCGCCCAGTATCCCGGCTTTTTCACCCATCACTCCCTTGGCTTTATGCACCAGGGCACGGCGGATGGAAAACAGCAGATGCAGCAGGCGTGGCAGCACATCCTGCGGCAGCTGTGTTTCGTCTTGCAGCAGGACCCCAACGTCCGGCCGGACGCCTTCAACGACCAGTTCACTGCCGAACGGTTTGCCGGGGTCCTGTTTTCCCAGATGCTTTCCGCGCTGGTGCAGCAGGATTTCGACCCGTCCATGGTGCTGGAGATCGTCCGGCGGGCCATCTATTAAAAAATTTCCCACGGTTTCGTGGGGATTTTTTATCCGTCAAAGTGAACATTGTTCAATTAAGGAGGTGAGGTTCCGTTCTCTCAGGCAGGACCCCGCTGCATTCCCCCATTCCACCCATTTCAGACAACAAAGGAGATTTTTACGATGCGTGCGATCTTTGAAACGCTTTTTGACATTTTTTACCTACTCACCGTCCTTTCCGTGGGCATCCGCATGATCCGGAACAGCAAAGGCTCCGCCCAGTTCCAGCTGTTTGGCTGGATGGCTGTGGTGCTGGGTGCCGGTGATTCCTTCCATCTGGTGCCCCGCGCACTGGCCCTGTGCACCACCGGCCTTGACAGTTACGCTTTCCAGCTGGGTCTGGGCAAGTGGATTACCTCGGTCACCATGACGGTATTCTATGTGCTGCTGTACTATGTCTGGCGTGAGCGCTACCACATCCAGGGCCAGAAGGCCGTGACCTGGGCCGTCTACGCGCTGTCGGCTGCCCGTGTTATCCTGTGCATGATGCCGCAGAACCAGTGGCTGAGCGCCGAATCTCCGCTGTCCTGGGGCATTTACCGTAACATTCCTTTTGCACTGATGGGCCTGCTGATCATCGTGTTGTTCTACCGCAGTGCCAAGGAGCATGACGACTCGGCTTTTCGCTGGATGTGGATGACCATCGTGCTGAGCTTCGGGTTCTATATCCCGGTGGTGCTGTGGGGCGATGTGATCCCGGTCATCGGCCTGCTGATGATCCCCAAGACCTGTGCCTATGTGTGGACCGTTCTCATCGGTTATTCTGCTATGAAGGCGGAATACAAGAAAGCAGACTGATCCGTCCCCCCTGCTTCACGCAAAAAGGGCCTGTTTTCCGGCGGCAGCTGCCGTCAGAAAACAGGCTCTTTTGGTTGCAGTTTATCGGCGTTTCCGGCTGTTGCCCCCCAGCCACCAGACCAGCGCTGCACAGATCAGGTTCCCGGCCAGGATGCACGCGCACCACAGCACCGTCTGCCGGGGCGTCTGCTCATACACCAGCAAAAAGGGGTAAGGCCCCGTCCACAGACGCTGGTAGTTGGCCCACAGGGCGATGCTTCCGTAGATCGCCGTCGGCACCAGCGCCAGCGGGATGTTCCGGGCCGGGAGCCGCGGCTCCCGTTCCAGAAAGACGAAGGAGACAAAAACGAGGACCGGGTTCAGCAGGTGGTGGTACAGCATGGAGCTTTCCGTCAGCAGGAACACCACACCGCCCTCATCGGGGTAGTAGGGTGCCAGCACGAAGACCACCGTCAGGAAGGTCAGGGTCAGGCAGCAGGCCGCAATGAACTTCAGCCGCTTGACCCAGCGGGGCAGCGCACGGCCGGACAGCAGCGCCCACAGCTGGCAGACTGCCACCAGCAGGCAGACCGCCGCCGAGAAGAGGTTGGAGTTTTCGGTGTAGAAGGTCAGGGACTGCTCGCCCACCGCTTCCCAGCTCATCCGGATGGCGATGGGCTCCATCCGCACCACGGCCAGGTTCAGCAGAATGGACAACACCCGCCGAAGCTGATCCAAAAGCGAATTTTGTTTCATTTTATTCCAGAATGGATTATTTTGCGGTGTTGATGAAGCTGCGGTTGTCCCACAGGTACTTGATGCCGGAAATGGCCGTCACGGCAGCCACCAGCCAGCACAGCCAGTAGGAGATGAGCCAGACGTTCAGATTGCCGAGGACGGTATTGCCATAGGTCAGCGAGATACCGAAGAAGTAGAAGATGATGCTCAGCATCTGCAGCACGGTCTTCACCTTGCCCCACATATTGGCGGCGATCACCTTGCCGTCCTTGGCACCGGCTGCCACCATGCGCAGACCGGACACCGCGAACTCGCGGGCCAGAATGATGCACAGCACCACCGGGCTGCATACGCCGTCCCGCATCATGTAAATGAAGGCCACCGTGGTGAGCAGTTTGTCGGCCAGCGGGTCGGCAAACTTGCCGAAGTCCGTTACCATGTTCCACTTGCGGGCCAGATGGCCGTCCAGAAAATCAGTAAAGCTGGCGGCAGCAAAGACGATGCCTGCGATCAGGTAATACGTCGGCTGGAAGGAGCCATCCGCAATGCCGTTCAGGCTGGTGAGGGACACAAAGACCATGAACACCGGTACCAGCAGGATGCGGGTCAAAGTGAGTTTATTGGGCAGATTCATACAGATTCCTCCAATTTGTTATTTTGCAACAGTACCATACAGATCGTAAAGGTCGCTGTCGTCCACCAGAACATCGTAGAACTGGCCGGGGTACAGCGGCTCCTCGCTGGAAACGCACACATTGCCGTCCACCTCAGGAGCATCGCCGGTGGTGCGGCACAGATACAGGCCGCTCTCCTCGTCGATGCCGTCGCAAAGTACATGCACGATCTGGCCCACCTTTTCGGCCTGCTTCTGGGCCATGATGCCGGTCTGGATCTGCATCACCAGTTCGGCGCGCTTGTCCTTGGTCTCCTGATCGATCTGGCCGTCCATCTTGGCAGCAACGGTGTTCTCCTCGGCAGAATAGGCAAAGCAGCCCAGACGGTCGAACTTTACTTCCTTGACAAAATTGCACAGATCCTCGAACTGCTCCTCGGTCTCGCCGGGGAAGCCTGCGATCAGAGTGGTGCGCAGGGTGATGCCGGGGATCTCGCGGCGCAGCTTGCCGATCACTTCCAGCAGCTCGGCGCGGTTGGAGCGGCGGTTCATATTCTTGAGGATGGTGTCATTGCAGTGCTGGATGGGCAGATCGAGGTAGGGCACCACCTTCTCATTGCGCTTCATGGCGGCAATGAACTCATCCGTGATGCGCTCCGGGTAAGCGTACATAATGCGGATCCACTCGAGGCCCGGCACCTTGTTCAGCTTATCCAGCAGCTCGCAGATGCTGCCGGGCTTGCCCCAGTCCTCGCCGTAAGCGGTGGGGTCCTGTGCGACCACGATCAGCTCTTTCACGCCCTCACCGGCCAGCCAGCGGGCTTCGGCCACGCAGTCGGCCATATCGCGGCTGTGCAGCGGGCCGCGGATGCCGGGGATGGCGCAGTAGTGGCAGCGGTTGTTGCAGCCTTCAGCGATCTTTAAGTACGCATAGTGGGCAGGCGTGCCGATGACACGCTTGCCGCCCAGCGGAAAGTCCTTTTTGGCACCGTAGCTTTCCAGATGGTCCTCACCATGGAACAGGCGGGCCACGATGGTGTCGATGGCCTTGTTGGAGGCACAGCCCACCACCGCGTCCACCTCAGGGATCTCTTCCTCGATCTGGCTGCGGTAGCGCTCGGCAAGACAGCCGGTGACGATGACCTTCAGCTCCGGGTTCTGCTGCTTGTAGGAGCAGGCTTCCAGAATGTTTTCAATGGCTTCGGTCTTGGCGCTCTCGATGAAGCCGCAGGTGTTCACAAGGATCACATCTGCTTCGGCCAGATCGGCCACGGTCTCGTGGCCGGCAGACAGCAGGATGTGCACCATCACATCCAGATCGACCTGATTCTTGGGGCAGCCAAGGGAAATACACGCAATTTTCATAGGGGATGATACTCTCTTTCTCTTTTGAGGGGTGCTTTTTATTCTTCTTCCGCTCTTTTTATCGCTTCTTTTATGACCGAATACGCAAAGCCGCGGCGCTGCAGGGCGGCCACCACAAGGTCGCGGCGGCCATCGGCCAGCTTTTTCATGTAGCGGCTGCGCACCAGAGCGGCGGCAGCTTCCAGCTCCGGGCTTTCGCCGTCTGCGTCCGGGGCATAGACGCTTTCCAGCGCCTGCTCGATCTGCGCGCCGGAAAGGCCCTTCTGCCGCAGGTTCTGGGCCGCCGCACGGCGGCTCTTGCGGGCGGCAAGCAGGCTGTGTGCCCGGGCTTCGGCATAGCGGTCATCGTTTACGTAATCCAGCTCCACCATCTCAGCCACAGCAGCCGCTGCAGCCTGCTCGGTAAAGCCATAGCACAGCCGTTCATACAGCTGTGCCGAGGACATCTCGCGCGAGGCCAGCGCATCCAGTGCGCGGGCGCGGGCCTTGGCCGGGTCGGCGCACTTTTCTTCTTCCTGCTTCGGGCGGCGGCGTTTATAAAAGGACATTTAGTCCTCCACCATGATATCCAGTTCGCTCTCGCTGCTGCGGGCAGGAGCCTTGACCACCGGCTCCTTGGCATCTGCAGCCTTGGCGGGTTCCTCGGCCTTGGCCGCAGCGCCCTTGCCTGCCGGGCGGCGGGATGCGTACAGCTTATCGGCATTGGCGCGGATCTGGCCCTCGATGTCGTTTGCGATCTCGGGATTGTCCTTCAGAAACTGCTTTGCGTTGTCGCGGCCCTGACCCAGACGGATATCGCCATAGTTGAACCATGCGCCGCTCTTCTGCACGATGCCCAGCTTCACGCCCACATCAATGAGTTCGCTCATCTTGGAAATGCCCTCGCCGAACATGATATCGAACTCTGCCTCACGGAACGGAGGTGCCACCTTATTCTTGACGATCTTGGCGCGGGTGTGGTTGCCGATGAACTGGCCGGAAGAGTCCTTCAGGCCCTCCACGCGGCGGATGTCGATGCGCACCGAGGCGTAATATTTCAGGGCGCGGCCGCCGGTGGTGACCTCCGGGTTGCCGTACATCACGCCCACTTTTTCACGCAGCTGGTTGATGAAGACGCAGACCGTGTTGGTCTTGCCGATGACCGAAGTCAGCTTGCGCATGGCCTGACTCATCAGGCGGGCCTGCAGGCCCACATGGCTGTCGCCCATTTCGCCCTCGATCTCAGCCCTCGGCACCATGGCGGCAACCGAGTCCACCACGATGGCATCGATGGCACCGGAGCGCACCAGTGCTTCGCAGATCTCCATGGCCTGCTCGCCGGTGTCCGGCTGGCTGACCAGCAGATTGTTGATGTCCACGCCCAGCGCTTCGGCATAGGTGGGGTCCAGTGCGTGCTCCACGTCAATGAAGGCTACTTCGCCGCCCTGCTTCTGGGCTTCGGCCAGGATGTGCAGAGCCAGCGTGGTCTTACCACTGGATTCCGGGCCGTACACCTCAATGATGCGGCCGCGGGGCACACCGCCCACGCCCAGAGCCAGATCCAGACCCAGACTGCCGGTGGAAATGGCATCCACCTGCATGGAGGCGTTATCACCCAGCTTCATCACGGCACCCTTGCCGAACTGCTTTTCGATCTGGGCCAGCGCAGTGGCCAGCGCATCCTTTTTGGCCTCCGGCTCGGTCTTCTGGGTCGCGGTGACGACCGTGTTCTGATTCTTTGCTGCCATAGTGTTCTCCTTTGCTGTCCTCTCCCGGCGCGGCTCGTTCCGCCGCCTGCGCGGGGCATTCCGATTCTTTCTCTAATAGTATATCACAAATCCAGAATATTACAACAGGAAGTTGTTTGCTTTTTCGATTATTTTTCCGCTCAAGCTGACCCGCAAGTCGGCGCAAAACCTCGCCCTTTGGCAGGCCGGGCAGGCCCACGCGTCTTGCGGCAGGCAGCCGGGCTTCGCGGTCACTTGCAGGGTTTTCTTGCGGTGACGGCCCGGTCGTTGCCGCCGTAGTCCTTCCGGCAGGCGATCCCGACCCAGCCGTTTGCTTCCAGCAGGGCCGTGACGGCTTCCCGCTGCTGCCAGCCGATCTCCAGCACCAGCGCTCCGCCGGGCCGCAGTGCATTCTGGTAATGCTCTGCAAGGGCACGGTAAAACACAAGGCCGTCCTTTCCTGCTTCCAGCGCCATGGCCGGTTCCTGCGCCACCTCCGGCTGCAGATGCCGCATCTCCTCGGCGGTGAGGTAGGGCGGGTTGGATACGATCAGATCAAGCTGCCCTTCCGGCAGAGTCTCCCAATAAGTGAACAGGTCTCCCTGCACCGGGGTCAGATGCAGCCCATTGGGCAGGCGGGCATTCCGGGTCAGATACGCAAACGCCGCCGGGCTTTTTTCCACGCAGGTCACCTGCGCCGTCGGGCAGAAGCGCTTGATGCCCAGCCCCAAACAGCCGGTCCCCGCGCAGAGATCCAGCACCTTCGGGTGCGGGACGCCCCGCAGCAGTTCAGCGGCGGCCTCGGCCACCACTTCGGTATCGGCACGGGGGCAGAGCACACCGGGCCCCACCGCCAGCTCAAAGTCGAGGAACGGCCAGCTGCCGCAGAGGTATTGCAGCGGCTCACGGTCAGCACGGCGGGCGGTCAGGGCTTCCAGCTGCGCCGCCTGTGCGGCGGTCAGCGGAGCCGTGGCCAGCCGGGCGTCTGCGCCCACCGCCAGCCGGAAGAGTTCGGCGGCATCAAAATCGGCATCGGGGCAGCCCGCCTCGGTGAGCCGGGCCTCCACCTGCCGCAGCGCCGCGCGGGGCAGGATGCCTTCGTTCACCATCTGCCATCCTCCGGGTCCTCGGGCAGCACAGGGGTCACGGCGGCAATAGCCACCTCGATCATGCTGTCGTCCGGTTCAAACACGGTCAGGTGCTGCACCCAGATACCGGGCTGGCGGATGATGCGGGTGGCAATGTTATCGGACCGGCCGCACCACTTGAGCAGCTCATAGCTGATGCCCATGACCAGCGGCAGAAGCAGCAGCTTGAACAGCACCCGCAGACCGATGCTGCCCCACGGCAGCACGCTGTAGAGGAACACGCTGACGATGACCACCAGAATGAGGAAGCTGGTGCCGCAGCGCGGATGGAACCGAGTGTACTTGCGCACATTCTCCACGGTCAGCTCATCACCGGCCTCATAGCAGGCAATGGTCTTGTGCTCGGCACCGTGGTACTCAAACACGCGGTGGATCTCCTTCATCTTGGAGATGGCCACCATATAGGTGAGGAAGATGCCAACTTTCAGCACCGCTTCCAGCACCACCTTGGCCCAGCGGCCCAATGTTACAAAGTGGTTCACGCCGCCCACGATGAGGGTGGGCAGCACGGTGAACAGCAAAATCGCCAGCAGTCCGCCCAGTACGGCGGCACAGGCCAGCAGTGCGTCCTCTGCCTTTTTGCCCAAGTGGTCGCCCACCCATTTTTCAAAGGCAGTCTCTTCCTCTTCGGGGTCGTAGTCGTCACCCATGCTCACCTGAGCCGAGTACATCATGTAGCGGTAGCCCACGATCAGGCTTTCGATCATGGAGATGGCACCGCGCACCAGCGGGATCTTTGTCCAGATGCCGTGGTTCTTCACAGGGTCGATCTTGGTCTCAATGGTGCCGTCCGGCTTGCGCACGGCGCAGCAGATGAGCTTCGGGCCGCGCATCATGATGCCTTCCATCAGCGCCTGCCCGCCGACGCTGGTCTTAAAACGTTCCTTTTTGGGTTGATTCATTGGGTTCTCCTATCGGATCATATTTTTCTCGACCATTTTACCACAGAATTGTGACAAAATCTTCACGCCTTATGGTACAGCGGCAAGCCCAGTGTGACCACTGTGCCGCGGCCCAGCGTGCTCTTGATGTCCATGGTGCCGTCCAGTGCAGTCATGATGGAATCCACCAGCGCAAGGCCGATGCCGCTGCCGCGCACCGAATTGCTGCCCTTGTAGAACTTGGTCTTGACATTCTCAAGGTCTTCCGGCGGGATGCCGCGGCCCTGATCGATGATCTCCGCAAAAGCCTTGTATTCGCCCGCCCACAGCTTGACCGTGATGCGCCCGCCGGGGGCCGAGTACTTGATGGCGTTGTCCATGATGTTGATGAACACCTGCCGCAGACGGTCCGGGTCGGCATAGACCGGGATCATCTCCTCCGGCTCGGTGTAGCTGAGCACAAGGCCCTCGCGCTGGATGCGTGCTTCACAGAACAGCACCGCATCGGTCAGCTCTGCCACAAGGTCCAGCGGGCGGCAGTCCATACGGATGCGGCCGTTCTGCAGACGGCTGAAATCCAGCAGCTCTTCCACCATGTTGTACAGGCGGCCCGTCTCATTGTTGATGATCTCAAGGCCCTTGCGGTAGTTCTCGTCTGCCGGGTCGTCCAGTGTGCGCAGGGTCTCCACCCAGCCCCGGATGGAGGTGAGCGGCGTGCGCAGCTCGTGAGAGACGGAACTGATGAACTCGTTCTTCATCTTCTCGGTCTCTTCCAGCCCTTCGGCCATCTGGTTGATGGTGCCGCGCAGGCGGTCCACCTCGTCGTGTTCGTTGCCGGTGACCGGCAGGCGCACATCCAGCTCACCCCGGGCGATGCTGGCTGCGGTGCGCTCCACCTGCCCCAGCGGCACCACGATGCTGCGGATGAAGTACAGGCCGGACATCACGGTGAAAGCAAGGATCACCGCCGCGATCACAACACTTACCGCGAGGGCGTTCTTGATCTGCGCTCCCACAAGGGTCAGGCTGGTGACAAGACGCATCGCCGCCACATCCTCGGCGGCATAGGGCACCAGATAACAGGCCGCCATCACCAGCTCGCCGGACTGGGTGCGGTAGACCGCCACACCAAGGCCGTCAGAAGCCTCCTGCGCCTGCTCAAAGTCGATGCCGGTCACAATGCCGTCCGCATTTGTGCCGCTGGAGGACGCAATGACCCCGCCATAGCTGTCCAGCAGCATGAACTCGTATTTGTCCTTATCGGCAAACTGCTCCACCATGCGGCGCAGGGCCACGCTGCGGGTAGCCGCCGTGCTCTGCACCGTATCGCCGGTGTACATTTTCAGCTGGCCGGACACCGAAGAGAACCGCCGGTACATGGTCTGCTGCACGCTGTTATAATAGCTGCGTGTGTAGTTGTACAGGAACATGGTTTCGGCCAGCAGCACCAGCAGCACGGTGATGAGCAGGTTGCCCCGCAGCCACCGGCGGGTGATCCCGCTTCTCATTCTTCCCATCTGTAGCCGTAGCCCCACACAGTAAGGATATGGGTGGGATGGCTGGGTTCATCCTCCACCTTCATGCGCAGACGGCGGATGTTCACATCCACGATCTTCACGTCACCAAAATAGTTCTCGCCCCAGACACCCTTCAGGATCTTCTCGCGCACCAGCGCAATGCCGGGGTTGCGGAAGAACAGCTCCATGATCTGGAATTCCACCTGCGTCAGCTCAATCGGCTGGCCTGCCTTGAGCAGCACACGGCGGTTCTCGTCCAGCACAAATTCGCCGCTGGTGAGCATCCCCAGCGGGTTTTCCTTTTCTTTTTCGTCCCCGCCTGCAGTACGGCCGACGCGGCGGCACAGCGCTTTCACACGGGCCAGCAGTTCGCTTACGCTGAAAGGCTTGGTCATATAGTCATCGGCACCAATAGAAAGGCCGCGGATCTTGTCCTGCTCCTGTCCCTTGGCGCTGAGGATGATAATGCCGATCTTCTGATCGGTGCGGCGGATGGTCTCGCACAGGGAGAAGCCGTTCATGCCCGGCAGCATCACATCCAGAATGGCCGCATCGCAGCCCGGCTTCTTCTCCAGCAGCGGCAGAGCCGCCTCGGCGCTTTCGGCCTCCACAGCCTCCATGCCCGCAAGGCGCAGGTTCAGCGCGATCATCTCGCGGATGTTGGCTTCGTCCTCCACAACAAGTACCTTGACCATCTACAACATGCCTCCGTTCTATTCCGCCCCGGTGTGACCGCGGGGCCGGTCTTTTTTCAATCGATTTCTTTTGGATTACATCCAGTCGGCCAGGCTCAGTTCAGCCGATACAGCGAGCGGGACAGCCGATAGGTCTGGTCCTGGATGACGGCATCCTCGCCCAGCTTCGCCTGCATCTGGCGGGATGCCACGATGCCAAGGCGGGTCCAGCCCGCCGCGCTGGCGCTGGACGGCACCAGCCGCAGGGTGAGCACCAGCTTGTTTTCGTCCACCGTGCGCAGCTCCACCGCATCGTCGATGTCGGCGCTGTCGGTGAGCAGCAGGTTGCCCTCCCACTCCATGGGCAGCTCGATATAGCAGTTGGTCTCTTCGTCCAGCAGCCCGAAGCTTTTTTCCGGGTGCGGGCTGGTATAGTCCATCCACACGATAAAATCCATGCGGCGGCTCTGGCTCATGTTCAGCAGGCCCGCTTCGTCCGGCTGGGTGGGGATCTCCACGATGCCGTCGCCGTCCAGGTCGCGGCTGACGAGGTTCGGCACGTTGCGCAGTGAGGCGCTGTAAAGCGCGCTGGCGCTGATCTGCTCGGCCGGGATCATCTGCTGGCTCTCTTCATCGAAGCGCAGGAGCACTGTGGCCAGATTGTTGCCGGAAATGCCGGTCCAGCCATCCAGCACCAGATAATGCCTGCCGTCCGCACCCACACCCGCCGCCACCGAGGCGCAGCCGGCGAACCGATTGGCGGAAAGGCCCATAACAGCCACCTGCTGGAAGCTGCCCTCTTTATCCACGGTCAGCAGTTCGATCTGCACGCCGCCGTCCTCCAGCGTAGACATCAGGATCAGGTCCTGATTGCCGCCGCCGGTGATATCCTCCACCAGATACTGCTCGTAGGACTGCTCCAGAATGGCGTTCACCTCGCCGTGTTCGTAGGAATAGACGGCCAAATAGCTGTCCCCCTGCGCGGCCAGATAGCCCACCACCAGCTGCACGGCGTTTCCGTCCTGCAACTGCGCCAGCCGGACATTGTCCACCGTGTCAGCCAGACCCTCGATGGTCTGCTGCACCTTCCATGCGCCTGCGGCATCCTTCTGCAAAAAGGCGATGCAGACGTTGGAGGACTGGGCCGTCGTGTAAAGCACGGCGGCATCCTGCCTGCCGTCACCGTCCAGATCCTGCAGCAGGAAAGGCGAAAGCAGGTCGCCCTGCATGGGATATTTGAGCTGTGCGCTCTCCCCCAGCCAGTCGTTCAGGGCACTTTGCAGCGCACCGTAATCGCCCGAAAGACGCGGAGCGCGCAGCAGATCCTCGACCTGCATGTTGTCCGTCATGGGGAAGCTGCACCCGGCAGGCAGCCCCAGCAGGCAGCAGGCCGCAAGCGACAGGAAGTGTCGTCGTTTCAACCGCAGTCCCTCCTCTCTGTGGAAAACTCCCGGCTGCGTATACAGTATTCAGTATAGCACGAATCGCGCCTCCGGGCAACAAAAAACGCCCTCTCCCCGAAGGGAAAGAGCGTTTCGTTACACTGTTTCTACAGTCAGAGCAGATCAGACGAGCTCCAGAACTGCCATCTCAGCTGCGTCGCCGCGGCGAGCGCCGATCTTGATGATGCGGGTGTAGCCGCCGTTGCGGTCAGCGTACTTGGGGCTGATCTCATCAAACAGCTTCTTTGCAACATCTTCCTTGGTGATGTAGGCATAAACCTGACGCTTGGTGTGCAGGTCGCTTGCCTTGCCAAGGCTGATCATCTTCTCGGCCATGGAACGAACGTCCTTAGCGCGAGTGACAGTGGTCTCAATCTTGCCATTCTCTAACAGGTAGGTAACCATAGCGCGCATCATAGCGTTGCGGCTGTCGCTGGTTCTACCGAGCTTTCTGGTACCGGGCATCCCGTTTCACTCCTTAATTATTTTTAGTTATCGTCATCCGTGTTCAGCTTGAAGCCCAGAGAATCCAGCTTTGCCATGACCTCTTCCAGGCTCTTGCGACCGAGGTTGCGGACCTTCATCATCTCGTCCTCGCTCTTGCTGACCAGATCTTCCACCGTGTTGATGCCTGCGCGCTTCAGGCAGTTGAAGGAACGCACGCTCAGATCCAGCTCTTCAATGGTCATTTCCAGAGCCTTTTCCTTGTCGTCGTTGGTCTTCTCCACCATGATCTCAGCGCCGGCTGCCTCATCGGACAGGTTGACGAACAGGTTCAGGTGCTCGGTCAGCACACGGGCAGCCAGAGAAACGGCTTCCTGCGCATTGATCGTGCCATCGGTCCAAACCTCAATGGTCAGCTTGTCATAATCGATCGCCTGGCCAACACGGGTGCTCTCGACGTTGTAGTTCACCTTGAGCACAGGGGTGTAAATGCTGTCAACGGGAAGAGTGTTGATATCGTTCTTCTCGATGATAGCCTGTTTGTTGCGCTCTGCGGGCACATAGCCGCGGCCCTTATCGAAGGTCAGCTCCATGACGAGCTTGCCGCCCTCGCCCAGGGTTGCGATGTGCCACTCAGGGTTCAGAATTTCGATGTCGTCGCCCTGCTTGATGTTGTCAGCGGTGACCTCACAGGGGCCGACTGCCTCAACACGCACTGTCTTCGGACCATCGGTGTACAGCTTTGCAGCAATACCCTTCAGGTTCAGGACAATTTCGGTAACGTCTTCCTTGACGCCCTCAATGGTGGAGAACTCGTGAACCACGCCATCAATCTTGACGCTGGTCACGGCGACACCGGGCAGAGAGGAAAGAAGCACACGACGCAGGCTATTGCCCAGTGTGATGCCAAAGCCACGCTCCAGCGGTTCTGCCACGAATTTGCCGTAGCGGCCGTCCGGGGACAGGCTTGCCGTTTCGATTTTGGGACGTTCAATCTCCATCATATCTATGCCCTCCTTGTCAAACCGGCGCTGCCGCCGGCCCATTATTAAATTCTTTCAAAGAAAAGAATGCGAAAGTGAGCCGTCCACGGGGAAGGCCCAGCCTTCTTAATGGATTACTTGGAGTACAGCTCGACGATGAGGTGCTCTGCGACTTCGTAGTCGATATCGCTGCGCTCGGGCAGCTTTGCGACAACACCCTTCAGAGAACCGGTCTCACGGTTCAGCCATGCGGGCAGAGCAACAACGGGAGCCTCGGGGCCGGTCAGCTTTGCAAACTTTGCAGAGCTGCGGCTGGACTCGCGCACTTCGATCACGTCGCCAGCCTTCACCTGGTAAGAAGGAATGTTGACCTTCTTGCCGTTGACGGTGAAGTGAGCGTGGGACACCAGCTGACGAGCGTCGCGGCGGGTCTGAGCAAAGCCCAGACGGAACACGACGTTGTCCAGACGGCACTCCATGATCTGCAGCAGGTTCTCACCAGTCTTGCCGGGGCGGGCCTCAGCACGCAGGTAAGCATTGTGGAACTGCTTTTCCAGAACGCCGTAGATAAACTTGACCTTCTGCTTCTCCTTCAGCTGAGATGCGTACTCAGACTGCTTCTTGCGCATGTTGCCATTGGAGTTGCGGGTGGTATTCTTCTTTGCATAGCCCATGACCGCAGGAGAAATGCCCAGGGCCTTGCAACGCTTTGCGATAGGCTGCGTATTCTTTGCCATAATTCAATTTCCTCCTTCGATCAGACACGACGGCGCTTCGGGGGACGGCAGCCATTGTGGGGGATGGGAGTCACGTCCTTGATCAGGGTGACTTCCAGGCCGGTAGCCTGCAGCGCACGAATAGCGGACTCACGGCCAGCGCCGGGGCCCTTGACGTAGACCTCAACGGTCTTCATGCCATGCTCGATAGCAACCTTGGCTGCGGTCTCAGCAGCAGACTGGGCTGCGAACGGAGTGCTCTTACGGCTGCCGCGGAAGTTCAGGGAGCCGGAGGAGCACCAGGACACTGCATTACCCTGCAGGTCGGTGATGGTGACAACAGTATTGTTGAAGGTAGACTGGATATGAGCCTGACCAGCAGCAATGTTCTTGCGCTCTTTGCGCTTCATGCGGACATTAGCGCCCTTCTTGGCATTATTTGCACTTGCCATTTCTCAAATCCTCCTTACTTCTTCTTGTTAGCGACAGTGCGCTTGGGACCCTTGCAGGTACGTGCATTGGTCTTGGTACGCTGGCCGCGGCAGGGCAGATTCTTGCGATGGCGGGTGCCACGGAAGGACTGGATCTCAACCAGGCGCTTGATGTCCAGAGCAACGTTGCGGCGCAGGTCGCCTTCAACGATGATGTTAGCCTGATCGATGTAGTCACGGATCTTAGCCTCTTCTTCCAGAGTCAGGTCCTTGACGCGGGTATCGGGGTTGATGCCAGTTGCTTCCAGGATCTTGTTAGCAGTGGTCTGGCCGATACCATAAACGTAGGTGAGACCCACCTGAACGCGCTTCTCGCGGGGCAGGTCAACGCCGGCAATACGTGCCATAGTAGTTTCCTCCAAAAATCATCCCATGTCAGTGTCGGGGTCTGCGCCGGGACTCTACGCACTTGACCCCCAGGCGCCCGAATTAGCCCTGGCGCTGCTTATGCTTGGGGTTCTGGCAGATGACCATCACGCGGCCTTTGCGGCGGATGACCTTGCACTTTTCGCAGATGGGTTTCACGGAAGGCTTGACCTTCATGATGTTGAACCTCCTTTTGGTTGATACCCTGGTGCTTATTTGGAGCGCCAGGTGATGCGGCCCTTAGAAAGATCATAGGGCGACATTTCCACGGTAACCTTGTCCCCGGGCAGGATACGGATGAAATTGGTCCGCAGCTTGCCGGAGATGTGCGCTAAGAGGATGTGACCGCTGGGAGTGAGCTTCCCGGTGTTCTTATCCTCGCTCAACATTTCCACCTTAAAGATGGCGTTGGGCATGGCTTCACGCACAATGCCTTCGATCTCGATAACGTCTTCCTTAGACAAGCTATTTGCCTCCTCATTGGATCTGCTCAGTTTGTCGTTGAACCTGAACCGGTGCCTTTGCCTTGGAACCCTGAAAGCGCTACGGTTTTCACGTGCCTGCGCCCGTTTGACCGCAGCTTGCCGCTTCAGCGTTCTCCAGTTCCAGTGCCGGTCCACAGACGGACAGGCGGCGATGATCGCCACATACTTCATCTTTCGCGGCACAAAATCCGCAAAACGGGCAGAAAATCCCTGTCCGCCGAGGAAGTATCTGGCTTCCACAGCCATTTATAGATTATACACCTTTTGTTGTCAATTTGCAAGAGGTTTTTTCCGTATTTCCGATAAAAAATTCTCGAAATTCAAAAGCTGTCCTTTCTCTCCCCGGTCTTGGTTTTTCTCCACCGCAAAGATGAAACTTTTTCACCAAAAGTTGTCATAATTGCACAAACAGCAGGTCTGTCCCTGCAAAAACGCCGCCTGCGGCGGAGCATTTCTGCTCTTCACAGGCGGCGCTTCTCATATTTCAGGGATCAGCTTACTTCAGGCTGAACTTTTCCGGGTCAAAATCCGGGTCATCCCAGAAGCGGGTCATGATCTCAGTGTGATCCTTCAGGATCGCATTGGAGTGCTCAAAGTGCGCAGCCAGACCACCGTCCTTGGTCTTGACGGTCCAGCCGTCCTTGGACTGGGTGATCTTGCAGTCGTACTGGCAGATCATGGGTTCAATGGCAATGGTCATACCGGGCACAAGGCGCGGGCCGCGGCCCTGATGGCCGTAGTTGGGCACTTCCGGGTCCTCGTGCAGCTCACGGCCGGTGCCGTGGCCCACGAACTCGCGGACGACCGAGAAACCGGCATCCTCGCAGTAGCTCTGCACGGCATAGCCAATGTCGCCGATGCGGTTGCCGGCCACAGCCTGCTCGATGCCCTTATACAGAGCAGCCTTGGTCACGTCCAGCAGGCGCTGTGCTTCCAGATCGACCTTACCCACCGCATAGGTGCAGGCATTGTCGCCGTTGAAGCCATCGATCTTTGCGCCGGTGTCGATGCTGACGATATCACCGGGACGAATGACGATGTCATGCGAAGGGATACCATGGATGATGGTATCGTTCAGGCTGATGCAGGCCGTGCCCGGAAAGCCATACAGACCCTTGAAATTGGGGGTGCCGCCGTGCTTCACGATGAAGTCGTAGATCAGCTTATCCAATTCCCATGTGGTCATACCTGCTTCGATATGCTCACCGCCGTACTTCAGGGCAGCTGCGCTCAGGGCATTTGCCTTGCGCATGCCGTCCAGCTCTTTCGCATTTTTGATCTGAATCACGATTATGCCTCCAAAGCTTTCATGACTTCAGCCGTGGTCTCCTCGATGGAGGGGCAGAACTTGATCTCTGCCAGCTTGCCGCGGGTACGGTAGAACTCCACCAGCGGCTCGGTCTGCTCATGATATGCTTTCAGACGATCCAGCACGGTGGCAGGCTGGTCGTCCTTGCGGATGACGGTCTTGCCGCCGCACAGGTCGCATACACCCTCGACCTTGCTCTTCTTGTTGACGATGTGGTAGCTTGCGCCGCACTTCTCGCAGACGCGGCGGCCGCTCATGCGGTCAACGATCACATTGTCCTCGACCTGCAACTCCAGCACCTTGTCGATGCGGATGCCCATGGTCTCGATGGCCTCGGCCTGAGCGATGGTGCGGGGCACACCGTCCAGGATAAAGCCGTTTGCGCAGTCCGGCTGAGCCAGACGCTCTTTCAGGATGCCGATGATGACCTCATCGGGCACCAGAGCGCCAGCGTCCATAAAGCTCTTTGCCTTCAGGCCCATCTCGGTGCCTTCCTTGACAGCAGCGCGCAGAATGTTGCCGGTGCTGATGGAGGGGATGTTCAGCTTGGCGCAGATGATCTCGGCCTGAGTGCCCTTACCAGCACCAGGTGCGCCCAACAGGATCAGATTCATAGGATCATTCCTTTCCTTTGTTAGAGGATGTAAACTCCAAAAAAGTAAAAAAGCACTGAAAAGTTCGAGCGTACTCTCCTTTCCAGTGCTTTCTCACATCTTAATTATTGTATTGTGGATCAACCAAGGAAGCCCTTGTGGTTGCGCATCGTCATGAAGCTGTCGAGGCTGCGGGTGGTATCAAGTGCCACACCAACCACGATCAGCAGGCTGGTACCGCCCAGCTGGATGCTCATACCGGTCAGGTTGCCCAGAATGATCGGCAGCACAGCCACCGCAGCCAGGAAGATGGCACCGATGAGGGTGATCTTGTTCAGGGTGCGGGTGATGAAATCGCTGGTCGGCTTGCCGGGACGGAAGCCGGGGATCGAGCCGTTGTTGCGGCGCAGATTGTTGGCGATCTCAACGGGGTTGTACTGGATGGCCACATAGAAGTAGTTGAATGCCAGAATCAGCAGCAGGTAGATCACAACATACAGCCAGGAGGTGTAGTTGAAGGTGTGGAAGAATGCATACCACACCGGGTGTGCCTGCTGGTCGATCTGCAGGAAGCTGCCGATGGTGCCCGGGATGGACACCAGAGCCGAAGCGAAGATGATGGGCATAACGCCGCTCATGTTCAGCTTCAGGGGCAGATAGCTGTTCTGACCGCCCATCTGCTTGCGGCCTACCACGCGCTTTGCGTACTGAATGGTGATGCGGCGCTCTGCGTTGGTCATGACGACCACGAAGACCACAGCCACCAGTGCCAGCACGATCAGCAGCGGCAGGAAGAAGTAGTACTGGGGCTTGCCGGACGCTGCCTGAGTCAGCAGACCCTTGACAGAGGTGTACAGCGAAGACCAGTTAGAGACGATCGAAGCAAAGATGATGAGCGAGACACCGTTGCCGATGCCCTTGTCATCGATCTGCTCACCGCACCATGTGATCAGCTGTGCGCCAGCCACAAAGGTTGCGATGATGACGATGGCGGCAAAGATGCCGGCACCGCCGGAAACGTACTTCAGTGCGCCCATATTGCGGATCACGAAGTAGTAGCCGATGCTCATGATCAGAGCGACCACAGCACCTGCGTACCGGTTGATCTGCTGCAGCTTCTGCTGGCCGTCGGCTTCCTTTGCCAGATTTTCCAGCGCGGGAATTGCCACGGTGAGCAGCTGCACAATAATGGAGGCGTTGATATAGGGTGTCACACCTAACGCGAAGAGCGTGCAACGGGCCAGAGCACCACCGCTCATCATGTTCAGATAGGAGAGCATGTCGCCGTTTGCGAACATCTGCGTCAGCGCAGAGCCGGAAACGAACGGAACGGGGATGGCACAGCCCAGACGGTACACCACGAGGATCGCCAGCGTGAACAGGAGACGATTTTTAAGCTCGGGGATCTTCCATGCGTTACGGAATGTCTGGAACACCTTACATCACCTCAGCCTTTCCGCCTGCCTTCTCGATTTTCTCTTTGGCAGAAGCGGAATAGGCTGCGGCCTTCACGGTCAGAGCCTTGGTCAGCTCGCCGTTGCCCAGAACCTTAACGCCGTCCAGAGTCTTCTTGACCAGACCCTTTGCCTTCAGAGCCTCGGTATCGACGACATCGCCGGCATTGAAAGCAGCTTCCAGATCAGCCACGTTGACGATGGCGTACTGGGTAGCAAAGATGTTGTTAAAGCCAACCTTGGGCAGGCGGCGTGCCAGAGGCATCTGGCCGCCCTCGAAACCAGCGTGCTTCACGCCGGAACGGGCCTTCTGGCCCTTGCTGCCGAAGCCGGCAGTCTTGCCATTGCCGGAGCCAATGCCGCGGCCCTTGCGGGTCACAGCCTTGTTTGCGCCGGGAATCGCGTGCAATTCATGAAGTTTCATTATGCGTATACCCCCTGCTATTAGGCTTCGGTGACGCTGAGCATAAAGCCGATCTTTGCGATCTTGCCCTGCGTAGCGGCATTGTCAGGCTGAACGGTAACGTCGCCCGGCTTCTTCAGGCCCAGAGCCTCAGCGGTAGCGATCTGCTTAGCGCCGCGGCCAATCAGGCTCTTCTTCAGCTCGATCTTGAGCATCTTATCTGCCATGGTTTGTTACCTCCTTAACCCAGAATTTCTTTCACGGTCTTGCCGCGCTTCTCAGCGACAGACTCAGCGCTGACCAGGCCGCACAGACCTGCGAAGGTAGCAGAAACAACGTTGATGGGGTTGTTGGAACGCATAGACTTCGCACGGATGTCCTTGATGCCAGCAGCCTCAATGACGGCACGCACAGGGCCGCCGGCGATCATACCGGTACCAGGTGCAGCCGGCTTGAGCAGAACGGCGCCTGCGCCGTACTTGCCGACGATCTCGTGGGGGATGGTGGTGCCCTTCAGGGCAACCTTGTGCATGTTCTTCTTAGCAGCAGCTTCGCCCTTGCGGATTGCCTCAGGCACTTCGCCGGACTTGCCGATGCCGTAACCAATGGTGCCCTTGCCGTCGCCCACGACAACCAGAGCGGCAAACTTCATGATGCGGCCGCCCTTGACAGTCTTGGAAACGCGGTTGATGGAGACAACCTTGGTGATCATGCCGTCGTCTTCACGGTTTCTCATAGCCATAATGTGTTTCCTCCTCTCATTACAGCTTCAGGCCGCCCTCACGGGCGCCATCAGCCAGGGCCTTAACACGGCCATGATAAACGTAGCCACCACGGTCGAACACGACCTCGGTGATGCCCTTTTCCAGAGCCTTTGCTGCGATCTTCTTGCCGATCTCAGCAGCGGCCTCGACGTTGCCGCCGTTGCCGTTGAAGTCCTTGTCCATAGTAGAAGCCGACACCAGAGTCACGCCCTGCTCATCATCGATGATCTGAGCGTAAATGTGCTTGGCGGAGCGGAAAACATCCAGGCGAGGACGTGCTGCGGTGCCGCTGATCTTATTACGAACGCGGCGATGACGACGAAGACGAGCTTCGTTCTTGTCGATCTGCTTAACCATTGTCTTTCACTCCTTACCTTATTTCTTGCCCTTGCCGGCCTTGCCTTCTTTGTGCTTGACAACCTCGCCCTCGTAGCGGATGCCCTTGCCCTTGTAAGGCTCGGGCGGCTTCTTGGCGCGGATCTCGGCAGCATACTGGCCGACCTTCTGCTTGTCAATACCGGTAACGGTGAAGTGGTTGGGATCCTGCCACACGATGGTGCAGTCCTCAGTATCAGGAATGTTCACCTGATGAGAGAAGCCCAGGTTCATGACCAGGTTGGAGCCCTGCTTCTGGCAGCGCAGGCCGACGCCCACGATCTCCAGCTTCTTCTCGTAGCCGTTCACAACACCGTTCACCATGTTGGCGATGTTGGTACGGGTCAGGCCGTGCAGGCTGCGGGCCTGGGGTTCGTCATTGGGGCGGGTAACCAGAACTTCATTGCCCTCGACCTTGACGGTCATCAGGGGATGATAGTTGGAATTCAGGCTGCCCTTGGGGCCCTTGACGGCGACGTGATGTGCTGCCTCATCGACAGTGACAGTAACGCCGGCAGGAATGACGATGGGTTTTCTTCCAATTCTCGACATTGTCTTTTACCCCTTTCTTACCACACGTAGGCCAGGACTTCGCCGCCGACGTGTGCAGCACGTGCAGCCTTATCAGTCATGATGCCCTTAGAGGTGGAAATGATTGCGGTGCCCAGGCCCTTCATGACCTTGGGCATATCCTCGCAGTTGGTGTAGATGCGCAGGCCGGGCTTGGACACGCGGCGCAGACCAGCGATAACGGGCTCGCCGTTAGCCTGATACTTCAGGGTGACAACGATGGTGCCCTGAACGGTGTCGTTCTTGACCTGCATGCCCTTGATGTAGCCCTCGTCAACCAGAATCTGGCAGATAGCCTTCTTCATGTTGGAAGCGGGGATCTCCACAGAAGGGTGTTTGGCAGTGCTAGCGTTGCGGATGCGAGTCAGCAGGTCCGCGATAGGATCAGTAATCTGCATTTGCCACTAACCTCCTTAGATTAGCTCTCGTTTGTTTTATAATGATACCGCCCCGAAACATCGTTGCCCCGGGGCGGATATCCGACAAATTATCCGGCCCTCTGGCTTGATTACCAGGAAGCCTTCTTCACGCCCGGGATCTCGCCCTTGTAGGCCAGCTCACGGAAGCACACACGGCACACGCCGTACTTGCGCAGCACGGAGTGGGGACGGCCGCAGATGCGGCAGCGGGTGTATGCACGGGTAGAGAACTTAGCAGGACGAGACTGCTTCAGCTTCATAGACAGTTTAGCCATTGTAGAAATCTCCTCCCTTAGTTGTTCTCTGCGAACGGAGCGCCCAGAGCCTTCAGCAGCTCCTTGCCCTCTTCGTCAGTCTTGGCAGTGGTGACAAAGCAGACATCCATGCCGCGGACTGCATCGACCTTCTCGAAGTCGATCTCGGGGAAGATGATCTGCTCCTTGATGCCGCATGCAAAGTTGCCGCGGCCATCAAAACCGTTGCCGTTGATGCCGCGGAAGTCGCGGACACGGGGCAGTGCGATGTTGAAGAAGCGATCGACAAACTCATACATACGCTCACCGCGCAGGGTGACCTTGCAGCCGATGGGAGTGCCCTGGCGCAGCTTGAAGTTAGCAACGCTCTTCTTGGCACGGCACACAACTGCCTTCTGGCCAGTGATCTGGCCCAGATCCTTCATGACAGCTTCCAGGATCTTCTCGTTGTCCTTGGCTTCGCCGCAGGCAACGTTGATGACGACCTTGTCCAGCTTGGGGATCTGCATAACGCTCTTGTAACCGAACTTGGAGTTCAGAGCAGGAGCAATTTCATTGACATACTGTTCTTTCAAACGAGCCATTGTTCCTTACTCCTTTCTTACAGCTCAGCGCCGCACTTCTTGCAGACGCGAACCATCTTACCGTCCTTCTCGACGTGGCCCACACGCACGGCCTTGCCGCACTTGGGGCAGATGGGCATGACCTTGGATGCGTACATAGCACCCTCAGCCTTGACGATGCCGCCCTGCTCGCCCTGACGACGAGGCTTGACGTGCTTGGTAACCATGTTCTGGCCCTCAACGATGACCTTGTTCTCAGAGGGGCTGACCTGCAGGACCTTACCAGTGTGGCCCTTGTCCTTGCCGCTGATGATCATAACGTTGTCGCCGGTTTTAACATGAAGATTATTCATTTTTAAAACCTCCTTACAGCGATTCCGGAGCCAGGCTCAGGATCTTGGTGTAGCCGGCATCGCGCAGCTCGCGGGCAACGGGTCCAAAGATACGGGTACCCTTGGGGCTCTTGTCGGCCATAACGATAACGGCGGCGTTCTCATCGAAACGGATGTAGGAACCGTCGTCGCGGCGGACGCCATGCTTGCTGCGCACGATGACAGCCTTCACAACGTCGCCCTTCTTAACGGAGCCGCCGGGGGCTGCCTTCTTGACAGAGCAGACCACGACGTCACCAATGTTTGCGTATCTCTTGCGGGTGCCGCCCAGCACGCGGAAGCACATCAGCTCCTTGGCACCGGTGTTGTCGGCAACTTTGAGATAAGTTTGCATCTGAACCATATCAGATATCTCCTTTCAAACTGTTCAAAGCAGCGGGCAAATTACTTTGCCTTCTCAACGATACGGACCAGGCGCCAGCGCACATCCTTGGACAGGGGGCGGCACTCCATGATCTCAACACGGTCACCGATGCCGCACTCGTTCTGCTCATCACGAGCCTTGAACTTGGCGGTACGCTTCAGGATCTTCTTGTACAGGGGGTGCTGCACGCTATCCTTAACGGCAACCACGATGGTCTTATCCATCTTGTCGGACACGACGACGCCGACGCGGGTCTTTCTCAGATTACGTTCTTCCATCGTTTAACCTCCTTACTGCTTCTCAGCCAGAACGGTCATCACGCGGGCGATGTCCTTCTTGACTGCTTCGATGCGGCCGGGGTTCTCCAGCTGGTTGATGGCATGCTGGAAGCGCAGGTTAAACAGCTCGGCCTTCAGGTCTGCCAGCTTGCTGGTCAGCTCTGCGGTCTGCATTTCGCGGAGTTCATTAGCCTTCATTGGTGCCATCCTCCTTCACGGAGTCCTCACGGACAACAAATTTGCACTTGATGGGCAGCTTGTGCATAGCCAGGCGCAGTGCCTCACGAGCAGTTGCCTCATCGACATCTGCCAGCTCGAACAGAACGCGGCCCGGCTTCACAACAGCGACCCAGTATTCGGGAGAGCCTTTACCGGAACCCATGCGGGTCTCAGCGGGCTTTTCAGTCACGGGCTTATCGGGGAAGATCTTGATCCACACCTTGCCGCCACGCTTGATGTAACGAGTCATGGCAACACGAGCAGCCTCGATCTGGGTGGAAGAGATCCATGCCGGCTCCAGAGCAACAAGGCCGTACTGGCCCTGGCACACCACGTTGCCGCGGGTAGCCTTACCGGTCATGCGGCCGCGCTGGACGCGGCGGTACTTAACACGCTTAGGCAGTAACATTACTTGTTGCCTCCTTCCTTCTTCTGAGCGGTCTTAGCGCTCTTCAGGACTTCGCCCTTGTAGACCCACACCTTGACGCCGATGCGGCCGTAGGTGGTAGCAGCCTCTGCAAAGCCGTAGTCAATGTCAGCACGCAGGGTCTGCAGGGGGATGGTGCCCTCGTGATAGCTCTCGGTACGAGCGATATCAGCGCCGCCCAGACGGCCGGAGCACATTGCCTTGATACCCTTTGCGGGAACGGTTGCGCGATCGCGGGGGCTCATGGCATTGCGCATGCACTGCTTCATGGCACGGCGGAAGGTCACGCGGTTCTCCAGCTGACGAGCGATATCCTCAGCAACCAGCTGAGCGTTGGTAGCAGCGCTCTTGACCTCGATGACGTTGACGATGACAGTCTTGCCATACTCCTTGGTCAGCTTGTTCTGCAGAGCAACGCGCTCTTCGCCGCCCTTGCCGATGACCATGCCGGGCTTAGCGCAGTAGATGTTGACAGTTACGCGAGGAGCGGAAGTGGACGGGTCCACAGTACGCTCGATCTCGATCTTGGGCACACCAGCATCCTTCAGCTGAGCCTTCAGCTCAGTGCGGATCTTGTGGTCCTCGACGAGGTTATCGCTGAAATCCTTCTTGGAGGCAAACCAGCGGCTGTCCCAGTCTTTAATAACGCCGACACGAATGCCGTGCGGATTTACTTTCTGGCCCATTGTTTTCCCTCCTTACTCTTTCTCTTTCAGAACAACGGTCATGTGGCTGGTGCGCTTCAGGATGCGGTAGCCGCGGCCCTGTGCACGAGGCATCATGCGCTTCAGCGTCGGGCCGGGGCAGACGTAGCACTCGGCGACGTAGAGGTTGTTCTTGTCCATATTGAAGTTGTTTTCCGCATTAGCGGCTGCAGACTTCACCAGCTTCAGAAGGGGCTCACAAGCTGCCTTCGGGGTGTACTGCAGGATTGCCAGCGCTTCGTCCAGGGGCTTGTTACGGATCAGATCCATAACGATAGACACCTTACGAGGACTAATGCGGGCATAACGAAGAATTGCCCGAGCTTCCATGTTGTGTTCCTCCCTCTATTACTTAGAATTACCAGTGTGGCCCTTGAAGGTACGGGTGGGAACGAACTCACCCAGCTTGTGGCCAACCATGTCCTCAGTCACATACACAGGCACATGCTTGCGGCCGTCGTGGACGGCAAAGGTGTGACCAACGAATTCGGGGAAGATCGTGGAGGCGCGGCTCCAGGTCTTGATGACCTGCTTCTTGCCGGAAGCGTTCATCGCTTCAACGTGCTTCATAAGAGCAGCCTGGACGAAAGGTCCTTTTTTAATGCTTCTACCCATTGTCTTAAACTCCTCTCTTACTTACCTGCACGCTTCACGATCAGCTTATCGGAGCGCTTATGATGCTTGCGAGTCTTGAGACCCAGAGCGGGCTTGCCCCAGGGAGTCATAGGACCGGAGTGACCAACAGGTGCGCGGCCCTCGCCACCACCGTGGGGATGGTCGCAGGGGTTCATGACGGTACCACGGCTGCCGGGACGCACGCCCATGTGGCGCTTGCGGCCAGCCTTGCCCAGGTTGACGTTCTCGTGGTCGATGTTGGAAACCTGACCGATGACTGCGGTGCAGTTCAGGGGCACGTTGCGCATCTCACCGGAGGGCAGACGAACCAGAGCGTAGCCATTCTCCTTAGCCATCAGCTGAGCCATGTTGCCAGCGGAACGAACCAGCTGAGCGCCGCGGCCGGGATACAGCTCGATGTTGTGGATGATGGTACCGACGGGGATGTTCTCGAAGGGCAGGCAGTTGCCGGGCTTGATGTCGGCAGACTTGCTGCTGATGACCACATCGCCCACCTTCAGGCCATCGGGAGCAATGATGTAGCTCTTGATGCCATCGGTGTACTCGACCAGAGCGATGAATGCGCTGCGGTTCGGATCGTACTCGAGAGTCTTGACGGTAGCGGGCATATCGGTCTTCTGACGCTTGAAGTCGATGACACGATACTTGGTGCGGTTGCCGCCGCCCTGATGACGGACGGTGATGCGACCGGTGTTGTTGCGGCCGCTGTGCTTCTTCATGGGCTCCAGCAGGCTGCGCTCGGGAGCGACCTTAGACAGGACGCTGTAATCCGTGACGGTCATGCCGCGGCGGCCCGGAGTAGTGGGGCCATACTTCTTGATAGCCATAGTGCTATTCTCCTTTGTTTATCTTATGAATTATTATCGGGGTCATATCCCCATAGAGGAACCCTCGGCGGGTTCGACTTAGACCATGCTGTTGAAGAACTCGATCTCCTTGGAGTCCTTGGTCAGGGTCACGATAGCCTTCTTGGATGCAGCGGTGTAACCGGCGTGCATACCCTGGCGGCGGAAACGGCCGCGCACAGAGATGGTGTTGACCTTTGCGACCTTAGCGCCCGGGAACAGGACCTCAACGGCCTGAGCGATCTCGACCTTGGTAGCATCGGTAGCGACCTTGAAGGTGTACTTCTTGTCAGCGATGCCAGCCATGGAGTTCTCGGTAATGACCGGCTTCAGGATGATATCATGTGCGGTTTTCATTAGCCAAGCACCTCCTCGAGCTTCTTAGCTGCGTCGACGCTGATGATCAGCTTGTCGGCGTTCAGCACATCGTAGGTGTTCACGCTGCCTGCGAAGGTGGTCTTCACACCGGCAATGTTGCCAGCGCTCTTGACGAACTTTGCATCGACAGTCTCGTTGACCAGCAGGTTCTTCTTGCCGGCACCAACAGCGTTCAGCATTGCAACCACGGTCTTGGTCTTGTACTCATCGCAAGCGAACTTGTCAACAACGACCATGTTGCCATTGGCAGCCTTGTCGGACAACACGCTCAGCAGAGCCAGGCGCTTGACCTTGTTGTTGATGTGGTAGTTGTAGCTGCGGGGCTTGGGGCCCAGAGCGACGCCGCCGTGAGTCCACTGCGGTGCACGGATGGAACCCTGACGAGCGTGGCCGGTGCCCTTCTGACGCCAGGGCTTCTTGCCGCCGCCGGAAACTTCCATGCGGATCTTGGTGTTCTGGGTGCCCTGACGCTGGTTGGCCAGGAAGTTCACCACAGCAATGTGGACAGCCTTCTCGTTCGGGGTGATACCGAACACGGCGTCGGAAAGCTCGATCTCGCTAACATGCTGACCGTTCATATCGACTACGTTAAACTTTGCCATTGTAGCTTTCCTCCTTACGCCTTCACGCTGTTGGCCAGAGTGATGATGGTGCCCTTGGAACCGGGGACCGCACCCTTGACAGCGATCAGATTGTTCTCGGTGTCAACCTTGACAACAGTCAGGTTCTGCACGGTGACGCGCACAAAGCCCATGTGGCCGGGCAGGCGCTTGCCGGGGAACACGCGAGCAGGGGTAGAAGTGGAACCGTTAGAACCTGCATGACGAGCAACAGGACCGGTGCCGTGGCTCTCACGCAGACGGTGCTGACCGTAGCGCTTGATAACGCCCTGGTAGCCCTTGCCCTTGGAAACGCCCACAACGTCCACCTTGTCGCCCTCTGCGAAGACATCAGCCTTCAGCACGTCGCCAACGTTCATTGCGGAAACATCTTCCAGACGGAACTCGCGCAGGGTCTTCTTGGGGGCAACGTTTGCCTTCTTGAAGTGGCCTGCAGCTGCCTTGTTGACCTTCTTGGCGGAAACCTCGCCGAAGCCCAGCTGAACAGCCTGGTAGCCATCGCTCTCGACGGTCTTCTTCTGCACGACGGTGCAGGGACCAGCCTCGATGACGGTGACGGGAACGACCTTGCCGTTCGCGTCGAACAGCTGGGTCATACCGACTTTCTTGCCGATAATGCCTTTAACCATTTTCTTTTCCTCCTGTAAAGGTTATTGGTTGGCAGCGCACGTCACTGCCAACATGACCCCTCGGGAAACGAGGGCATCGAATTTGATCGAGTGTCTTTTACAGCTTGATCTCGATGTCCACGCCAGCGGGGAGCTGGAGGCTCATCAGAGCCTCGACCGTCTTGTTGGACGGCTTCAGAATGTCGATCAGACGCTTATGAGTGCGGCTCTCGAACTGCTCGCGGCTATCCTTGTACTTGTGGGTAGCGCGCAGAACGGTAACGATCTCACGATCGGTGGGCAGGGGGATGGGGCCGGACACGCGTGCACCGGTGTGCTTTGCGGTCTCCACGATCTTCTCTGCTGCGGCATCGATCAGCTGAGCATCATAGCTCTGCAGACGGATTCTGATTTTCTCTTTGACTGCCATTGCTTACGCCTCCTGAAAAAATTGATTTTGCCCTAGGCGAGCCGATAAATTGCTCTACACAGTTCCGGGTGTTCCTCGATTTGGCACTATAAAAACCGGTGAACCGCATGGCAGTTCTCCCGGAAACATATTAGCAAATCAAATCCGAACATTGGTTCCGCCCGTTTCGCAGAGGAGTAACTTCTCTGCCGAGGGAACGTATTCCATCGCTGTCAGTAATTCTTTCGCCCGGTTCTAAGATCGGACATACTCCGCGGAAATAACCCATCGCAGCTATCGCCGGATGACAACCTCCCGCATCTACGCATATCGCTGGCCTGCACGACTTGTATCGCACAAGCCCTTTGCAGCCGAGAGTTATTCTATCACACCTTCGTGCATTTGGCAAGTGTTTTTTCGCGATTTTTCAGAAAAAATCCGATTTTTCTTTTTTATTTTCTTCTTTTGGCCTCCCGGCTCAAATTTTGTGCAGAACGCACAATTTCCGGAAGCCTCTTCCGGTGGAAAACCGGAGCCGCCCTTTCAGGATGCCCCCAAAAAGCTCCTGTTATACAAAACCCTCTCCGTCATCGCTGCGCGATGCCACCTCTCCCGAAGGGCGAGGTTTTGCGCCAACTTGTGGGGCAGCGTGAAAGCTCCCCCTTCGGGGAGCTGGCAAAGCCGCTGGGCTTTGACTGAGAGGGTCTGTTCTATTTACTTCTTCTTCAGCCGCTCCGCCAGATCTTCCCTCGGTGTGATGTAGACCGTGGTGTACACCTCGTACAGCACCATGCCGGGCTTGGCACCGCTGGCTTTCCAGATGTTCTTCACCTCAGTGGTGTCCACCGCCACCTTGGCGCCGGTGCCCGCCTTGTAGGTGCTGGAGTAGATGACTGCCAGCTCCGCGGCTTCCTGCTTGGTGGTGTCCGGGATCTCCTCGCCCCGGCTCATGACCACGACGTGGCTGCCGGGGGCCTTTTGCACATGGAACCACAGGTCTTTGCCCCGGGCGGTGTGCAGGGTGAGCTTGTCGTTCTGGGCGTTGTTGCGGCCTACCAGGATCTCAAAGCCATCGGTGGAAGTGAACCGCAGGAAATCTGCAGGCTTCTGGCGCTTATCCCGCTGCTTGTAGTATTTCAGGTAGCCCTGACTCTTCAGCTCTGCCCGGATCTCGTTGAGGGCCGCCTCACCGGAAGCGGACTCCACCTCGTAGAGCACCGTTTCCAGGTAGGCGATCTCCTTTTCACCCTCTGCCAGCAGATCCACCAGCATCCGGGCGGCGGTCTGCTTCTTTTTATAGTTCTTGAAGAAGTTCTGAGCGTTCTGGCTGGGTGTGAACCGCAGATCCAGCGGGATGGTCACTTCCTTGCCCTCGTCGTACCAGTTGGGCACGGTGATGCTCTTCATGCCCTTCTGGGCCAGATAGAGGTTTGCCGAGAGCAGCTCACCGTACAGACGCAGCTTTTCGCTCTTGCCGCTGGCAGCAAGCTCTTCCTGACGGGCGGCCTGCTTGCGCACGGCGCGCTCGTACATATTGTGCACTGCCTTGTGCAGCTCCTTGCTTTTGGTGCGCAGGCGTTCCGCGCGGTCCTTCTCAGCGTAGTAGCCCTCCAGCATGGCGTTGAAGGAGGGCCATTCCCTGACCGCATAGGTCTCGCCGTACTGCCGGGGCCGGAAGAAGGTAAACTCCACCGGCTTGCCGTCCGGGGCCGTCACACTGCACGGACAGCCGCCGTTGGCGTGGATCTCCTTCAGCTCGTCGATGGCAGCCATAAGCTTGCGCTTCTGTTCCTCGGTCAGCTCATTGGCGGGCAGATGTTCGCCGTCAAAGGCACGCCATGCAGCTTCGCGGCAGACCACCGGGCCAACACCGGCCACGGTCTTGTTGAGGGCATCTGCCACCGGCAGATCTCTCTGGCAGGCTGCTGCCACGATGGAAGCCGAACTCACGGTCAGAAAATCCGGGCGGGCCGGTTTGGGCGGCACGGTATAGGGCAGGCCCGGCAGCAGCTGGCGCACATCGCTGTCCTCAAAATCCACGCGCTTGAGTGCGTCAATGATCTTGCCGTTCTGCACCAGAACCAGATTGGAGTAGCGGCCCATCAATTCGGCACACAGGGTGTTGCGCACAAGGTCGCCCATCTCGTTGGTGCACTGGAAATCAAAATAGACGATGCGGTCTCCCGGCTCCATGTGCACGTCCAGCAGCCTGCCGCCGGTGAGATGCTTGCGCATCAGCATACAGAAGGAGGGCGGCGTTTCCGGGTTTTCAAAGCTTTCTTCGGTCAGGCACACGCGGGCGGAACCGCTGCGGGCCGAAAGCAGCAGCGCATAGGTATCCGTGCGGGTACGCAGGGTGAGCACCAGCTCATCACGGGTGGGTTCAAATAGTTTTGCGATCTTGGCGTCGGTCAGGGTCGTTTTCAGTTCTGCCGCCGTCAACGCCAGCGTTGCAGCATCCAAAGCCATATTCTTCCCTCACTCTCCTTCTTTATATATAAGTATAGGGGTCTCGGTTCGCGGTGCTCACCAGCACCTCCAGTTCCGGGAACGCCGCCCGCAGCCTTTCGGCCACGGCGGCAGTCACCGGAAATTCGGTGGCATAGTGGCCCGCCGCAATGAGCGAAAGGCCCAGCCGCTTGGCATCGATGGCGTGGTGGTGGTTGGCTTCACCGGTCAGCAGGCAGTCCGCGCCCATAGCAATGGCATCTGCAAACAGGCTTCCGCCCGCACCGCTGATGACAGCCAGCCGCCGCACGGGCCTCCCGCTGTCGGTGTATTTCACCTGCACTGCAGGGCCAGTTTCGGGCAGGTTGCACCGCTTGCCCAGCGCGTCCTGCGCCTTTTTCGCCAGTTCCGGCACCGGGATGGGGTCCACTTCGCCCACACGGCCGCAGCCGCCCGCGAAAGGCTCCCAATTCCGCATCCCGAAAATGCCTGCCAGCACTTCGTTCACGCCGCCCTCGGCAGCATCCAGATTGGTGTGCATACAGATGGCAGAAATGCCTGCCTGCACCAGCTGGAAGGGGACGTCCCTCGGTTCCAGCCGCTTGAGCGGGCTGAAGATGACCGGATGGTGGGCCACGATGAGCCCGCAGCCTTTGGCTGCAGCTTCCTGCACCACTTCCGGGGTGATATCCAGCGTGACCAGCACCCGGTCCACCGGTCTGCCGCAGTCCACCAGCAGGCCGGGATTATCCCAGTGTTCCGCCAGCTCCAGCGGCGCGATGCGCTGCATCGCTTCATAAAGTTCGTTGACTGTTCTCATAGTTTCACCCGCTTTCCCCTCTCCGTCATCGCTGCGCGATGCCGCCCCCCCAAAGTGGGAGGTTTTGGCAGTCCACACAGCGCATCTCTTTATGCCAAAGGCTCTCCCTTTGGGAGAGCTGGACGCGAAGCGGCCTGAGAGGGTGAGGATTCTAACAACGTATCGATCTCTTCGGCCAGTGCGGTCCCGTCCGGCACACCCAGCCGGAACCGTGGGAGCTTGGCTTTCTGCCAGGCCGCATAGCCCGCGCCCTCCGGCCACTCGTCGGTCCTGCCGAACAGGCATTCGGTGAAGGAGGCTTCCTTCCGCTCGCCGGTGTACTCCGCCGCCATCACCGCGTACCAGCGGCCCGCCGCCTGCACCGGGCGGTCGGCTGCAAGGGCAAAGCCGTGTGCCCACAGCCAGCGCCGAAGTTCGCTGTGGCGGGTGGCAGGCACCAGGACCAGCCGCGGCCCGCCGGGCTGCATCACCCACGGTGCCTGTTCGATGATCTCCCACGTCGTCTGTGCGGAGACACCCGCCAGCACGATGGTGCCCACTTCCCCCGCCGACAACACAGAAAGACCGTCGCCAAGCCGAAGCTCAGCGCGGTCTTTACAGCCTGCATGTTCCAGCGTCTGCTCTGCCTTTGCCAGCGGGCCGGGCCGCAGGTCGACACCGATCACCTTCGGGTATTTTCCCGAAGCCGCCAGCACCGCCGTCAGCTTGCCGTGGTCGCAGCCGATGTCTGCCACCGGCTCTCCCGGCCGCACAAGCTCTGCGGCGGCAGCCAGACGCGCATCCAGTGTGGGCAGCAATTTATGCCTTCTTTGCGGCCAGATGCTCGTTCAGCTTCTCGATCAGCTCATCGCAGTCCACGCCGTGGACAGCACAGGCCTCCTCGATGCTCTCACCGCGGGATGCAGGGCAGCCCAGACAGTGCATGCCGATCTCCATGAAGTAGGGAGCGGTGGTCTGGTCCATATCCAGGATATCGCCGATGATGGTCTCGCGGGTCACCTGCTTCACGGCAGCCTTCTTTTCGTCCTTGTCCTTCTTGAGCATATTGAAAATATCAAACATGATGGTTTTCCTTTCTGTTTCGGTCATTTCGCCAGCCAGACGGCCGACCATATATACTATACCCTATTACTAGGTTTATTTTCAAGTATTCTTGTAAATTTTAACGTTTTGGCTCTGTACGACCGCTGGCGCAAAAAGCCCCCTCTGCCTTGCGGCAGAGGGGGCCACGCGATTCAAACTTGTAAAATCAGCGCTTAGTTCTGCTTCATGCGAGCGAAGCAGTCAGAGCAGTAGACCGGACGGTCCTCACGGGGCTGGAAGGGAACCTTGCAAGCCTTGCCGCAAGCTGCGCAGACAGCATCGAACATCTGACGCTCACCGCTGTTGCTGCGTGCGCCGCCGTTCTTGCGGGCGTCACGGCAGGGCTTGCAGCGCTGGGGCTGATTCTCGAAGCCGCGAGATGCGTAGAACTCCTGCTCACCAGCAGTCCAAACAAATTCCTTACCGCAGTCCTTGCAGACCAGAGTCTTGTCTTCAAACATAGTAGTATCTCCTCTTTAGTTAGTTCTTGCCCACGGAAGGATTGTAACCATACCTTTGGTTTTGGGACCATCGCGCTGATCAGTAAGCTTACCAGGGGCTTGAATGAATGGACGTCCTCCAATTGAGGACTTTTCTATTGTACCGTTCTTTTTGAAATTTGTCAACCAAAAAACAACCATTCGCCTTCCTTTTTGTGGATTCCGCCCAATAAGACAGACTTTGCATCGTTCAAAACAGCAAAAGAGCCGCGCTCCCCTGCGGAAACGCGGCTCTAGCAATGTGGCTTTGGAGGTTCGATTATTTCTTCTCAATGACTTCCTTGGTGTCGCGGGCGATCATCAGCTCCTCATCGGTAGCAATGACCAGAGTGCGCACCTTTGCGCCCCAGGCAGTGATCTCGCACACATCGCCCACGGGGTGCTTGTTCTTCTCGGTATCGATGCGGATGCCCAGCCAATCCATGTGGTGGCAGACCTTTGCACGGGCAATTGCATCGTGCTCGCCGATGCCGCCGGTGAAGACGATGGCATCCACGCCGCCCATTGCAGCGATGTAAGCGCCAACGGTCTTCTTGATCTGGTAGTTCAGCATGTCGGAAGCCAGCTGTGCGCGCTTGTTGCCGGCAGCAGCTGCCTCTTCCACGTCACGCTTGTCGCTGGAAACACCGGAGATGCCCAGCAGGCCGGACTTCTTGTTCAGGATCTCGTCCAGCTCGTGGCCGGTGATGTTCAGGGTGTACTTCAGGTAGTTGACCACAGAGGGGTCCAGGTCGCCGCAGCGGGTGCCCATCATCAGGCCGGCCAGCGGGGTCATACCCATGGAGGTGTCCACGACCTTGCCCTGATCCACAGCGGCAATGGAGGAACCGTTGCCCAGGTGGCAGGTGATCAGCTTCAGGCGCTCAATGGGCTCTTCCAGATACTCGGCAGCCTTGTGCGCAACGTACTTGTGGCTGGTGCCGTGGAAGCCGTAGCGGCGCACGCCGTACTTCTCGTAGTACTCATACGGAATGGCGTACATATAAGCCTTCGGAGGCATGGTGCTGTGGAAAGCGGTATCGAACACAGCCACCATGGGGATGTTGCCGAACACCTTGCGTGCGGCCTCGATGCCCAGAATGCCGGCGGGGTTGTGCAGGGGAGCCAGAGGGCTCAGCTCGCGGATGGTCTCGATGACCTCGTCGGTGATCAGGCAGCTCTCCTTGAACTTCTCGCCGCCGTGCACGACACGGTGACCGATGGCATCGATCTCGCTGACGTCGTTGATGCACTTGCCTTCGCCGGTGGTCATCTTCTTCACGACCTCGGCAAAAGCCTCGGTGTGGGTGGGGAAGATGGCGGGCGTGGTGGCCTTATGGCCGTTGGCCTCGTGGGTGATCATGCTGCTTTCCATGCCAATGCGCTCGCACAGGCCCTTGCACAGCACCTTCTCGCCGTCCATATCGATCAGCTGATACTTCAGGGAAGAAGAGCCGCAGTTAATAACCAGAACTTTCATCTTCTTGTGCCTCCATATTGTTTTTCCACCCGCCGGAACGGGCAGAATTTTACAGATTCCTAAAAATATTATATAATAGGTCTGCCCCCTTTTCAAGCCGTAAACGAGGCAAAGGGTTCTACAAAGTATCCCGTCTTTTTTGTACATCCTGCCCAGAATCCGCAGTATATTGCCATTTTTTGTTGTTAGTCTGACATATATTTCACAATGTGTCTGTCGATGCGTTTTGATTTGAATCGAACCTCTCAGTCCGCGCTCTGGCGCGGCCAGCTCCTCTGATGAGGGGAGTCCGACCGAGGAATTGAGGTGAACTCTATGAAATTTGCCGGTATCATTGCAGAGTACGACCCCTTTCACAACGGCCATGCATGGCAGCTGGCGCAGGCAAAAGCGCTGGGGGCCGAACGGGTCGCCGTGGCCATGAGCTGCGGGCTGACCCAGCGCGGCGCACTGCCTCTGCTGCCAGAGGCCGTCCGCGTCCGCGCAGCGCTCACCTGCGGGGCTGACTTTGTCTTCGCCCTGCCCGCCCCCTGCGCCGGGACCGGGGCCGAAGCCTTTGCCCGCGCGGGGGTGCGGCTCCTTTCCGCCGCCGGGTGCGACACGCTGGTCTTCGGGGCCGAGACGCCGGACGCCGCCCTCCTGATGCAGGCAGCCCGCGTCCTGCTGTGCGCGGACTACCGCGCCGCCCTCAAGGCCCAGCTGGCCGACGGTGCCAGAAACTTTGCTGCCGCGCGGCAGGCCGCTGTGGAAGCGCTCTGCCCCGGCACTCCGCTGGCTGCTCTACTGGACAAGCCCAACAACAACCTGGCCGTGGAGTACTGCAAGGCCATCCTCGAACTGGCCCCCGCCATGACGCCGGTCCCGCTGCCCCGTCAGGGCGCAGACCACGGGCAGGAACTGGCCCCGGACGCCGTCCGGTTTGCCAGCGCCAGCGCCCTGCGGAAGCTCTGGCAGACCGGCGGGGCGGATGCCGTGGCCCCTTATGTGCCCGAAGCCGTCCTTCCCTTCTACCGGGAGGCCTTCGCCGCCGGTCAATACACCGATTTTGACGCGGCGGGCCGCTGCGAGCTGGCCCTGCTCCGCTCCCGCTGCGTGGGGCAGACGCCGTTTGCTGCCGTGCGGGGCGTTTCGGAGGGTCTGGAACACCGGCTGGAGCGGGCCGTGCGGGCCAGCACCACCCACGAAGAGCTGCTGGACGCGCTGACCACTGTGCGTTACCCCCGGGCCCGGATGCGCCGCCTTGCCATGGATGCGGCACTGGGCTATGACGACGCCCTGCCCGCCTTGCCGCCTTATCTCCACCTGCTGGGGGCCAACCGAGAAGCCCTTTCTTTATTAAAGGAAGCACACCTTCCCGTCTCGCACGCGCTGATGCGCCTGAAGGACGAAAACGACGCCTGCACCCGGATGGTCCCCGCCCAGCTCACGGCCAGCGATTTTTCCGCGCTCTGCCGGAAAACACCGGAGCCTATGGGCGGCGCACTTCGTCAAAAAATTATCTTTTTGACGAATTGACAAAATTTTTCGCAAAAAAATTGGCAGATACGCTCTTGTATCACGAGGGGCATCCGGTGTAGAATAATAGACAGTATTGGATACAACGAAGCGTCCCCAGAATGGGCGCAAGAGGAGGAACTGCATGGCACTTCACGTTCTGGACGAAGCCAACCGCTGTCTGGGCTGCAAAAAGCCGCTGTGCCAGCAGGGCTGCCCCATCCACACCAACATCCCGGAGGTCATTCGGCTGCTCAAGGCAAACCAGATGGACGAAGCTGGCAGAATGCTGTTTGAGAATAACCCGCTGACCACCGTTTGTGCGTTGGTGTGCAACCACGAGAACCAGTGCGAGGGCCACTGCGTGCGCAACCGGATGCCCAGCCACGACCCGGTGCACTTCTCCATTATTGAAGACTACATTTCCACGACCTACGCCAACAAAATGACCGCCGGCCCTGCCCCCAAAAACGGCATGAAGGCGGCAGTCGTTGGCTCCGGCCCGGCGGGCCTGACCATTGCGGTGCTGCTGGCACGCTGGGGCTACGATGTGACCATCTTTGATGCCCGCGATAAAATTGGCGGTGTCATGCGCTACGGCATCCCCAACTATCGCCTGCCGGACAGCGTGCTAGACGATTTCCAGTACCGCCATCTGGAGCTGAAGGGCATCAAGGTGCGGCCCAACACCACCATCGGCAAGACCATCACCATCGATGATCTGTTCCGCGACGGCTACAAGAGCGTATTCATCGGTGCCGGTCTGTGGAAGGCCAACGCCATGCATATCAAGGGCGAAACTTTGGGAAATGTAGCCTTTGGCATCGATTATCTGGCAAACTCCAAGGCGTTCCGTCTGGGCAGCGATGTTGCGGTGATCGGCGTGGGCAACTCTGCCATGGACTGCGCCCGCACCGCCATCCGCAACGGTGCCCGCCACGTCACCTGCTATGCCCGCCGCGACGAGAGCTGCATCAGTGCTTCCGAGTACGAGGTGAGCTATGCAAAGCTGGAGGGCGTGGGCTTCCGCTTCTGCAAAGCACCGGTGGAGATCCGCGAGAACGGCCTGATCTGCCGCGATACCGTCAAGGGCGAAGATGGCAGGTTCACTCAGGTGGAGGGCAGTGAGACTTTCTACCCCCACACCGGCGTGATCGTGTCGGTCAGCCAGGGCTCGGAGAGCAACCTCGTCAAGACCACTACCGGCATCGAGACCAACCAGAAGGGTCTGCTCACCGTCAGCGAGGACGGCAGCACCACCCGCGAGGGCGTATTTGCCGGCGGCGATGCCGTGATGGGCGCACGCACCGTGGTGGAGGCTGTGGCCATCGCCAAGCAGGTGGCGCAGTCCATGGACGAGTATATGAAGAGCCTGCCCGCTGATACCACCCCCGACCCCTACGCCGGCATCCCCACCTTCGAGACGCCCACCTCGGATGTGCTCGGCAAACAGAACATCGAATGAACCCAGCCAGCCCGGCCCCGCCGCCGGGCTGGCTTTTTATGTCGGATCTGTAAATATTCGGAGCCTTTTACATTCTTAGCCAATTCTTAGTTGCCCTGCATCGTCATTTCTTGTATACTAAAGATAAATCGCAGCGCGATTATTCCAAAGAGGATATCTGTTTTTGTCATTCCGACGCAAAACAGGTCCAGAAAGGTCGGTGGACACTATACTTAAAGGTTCGCTTCCCAAACTGCGGGAAAAACTATTGGAAGCGCTGCAGGCAGTGCTGCCCATTGCAGCCATCGTGCTGGTGCTCTGCTTTACCATTGCGCCGGTGTCGCCCAGCATCCTGCTGTGCTTTTTGCTGGGGGCCGCCATGATCGTGGTGGGCATCATGTTCTTCACACTGGGCGCGGAGATGAGCATGACCCCCATGGGCGAGCGCGTGGGTGCGGTGCTGACCCGGAGCCGCAGCGTCCCCCTCATCATCGGGGTGGGCTTTGCGCTGGGCTTCCTCATCACCATTTCGGAGCCGGACCTGCAGGTGCTGGCAAATCAGGTGCCCTCCATCCCCAACATAACGCTCATCCTCTCGGTCGCGGCGGGCGTGGGCTTCTTCCTCGTCGTGGCCTTCCTGCGCATGCTGCTGGGCATCGCGCTGCCCAAGCTCCTCGTCGTGTTCTATGGGCTGATCTTCGTGCTGGCGGCCTTCGTGCCCAAAGAGTTCCTGGCCGTCGCCTTTGACTCCGGCGGTGTGACCACCGGCCCCATGACTGTGCCCTTTATCATGGCGCTGGGCGTGGGTGTTTCGTCCATCCGCGGCGACCGCCACGCGGCGGACGACAGCTTCGGCCTCGTGGCCCTCTGTTCGGTCGGCCCCATCCTGGCCGTTCTGCTGCTGGGCATCCTGTTCCGGGCCAGCAACAGCGCCTACATCCCGCCCATCCTGCCCGATGTGGGCGACTCGGTGGAGCTGTGGCAGCTGTTCCATGTCAGCCTGCCCACCTACTTCAAGGAGATCGCCACCTCGCTGCTGCCCATCGTGCTGATGTTCGGTGTCTTCCAGCTGGTGGCCCTCAAACTCGACCGCCGGACGCTGGGCCGCATCGGCGTGGGCCTGGCCTATACGTACATCGGTCTTGTGCTGTTCCTCACCGGCGCAAATGTGGGCTTTATGCCCGCCGGTAATTATCTGGGTCAGGTGCTGGCCGGGCAGAGCTTCCGCTGGATCATCATTCCTATTGGAATGCTCATCGGTTACTTCATCGTCAAGGCCGAGCCGGCCGTCTATGTGCTGAACAAGCAGGTGGAAGAGGTGACCGACGGTGCCATTTCGGCCAAGGCCATGGGCATGGCACTCTCGGCAGGCGTGTCCATCTCGGTGGGTCTTGCCATGGTGCGGGTGCTCACCGGCGTTTCCATTTTGTGGTTCCTCGTGCCGGGCTATGTGTTTGCCATCGGCATCTCCTTTGTGGTGCCAAAGCTGTTCACCGCCATTGCATTTGACGCGGGCGGCGTGGCATCCGGCCCCATGACAGCCACCTTCCTGCTGCCGCTGGCACAGGGTGCCTGCGTGGCCGTGGGCGGCAATATCGTCACCGACGCTTTCGGCGTGGTGGCCATGGTGGCCATGACCCCGCTCATTACGGTGCAGCTGATGGGCCTGATGGCGCAGCTCAAGCAGCGCCGCGCCCGCAGCGCCCAGCCGGTGCACACCACCCCCGCGCTGGCCTTTGCCGACCTGCCGGATGACGCGATCATCGAGCTGTAAGGAGGTCTTTGCGTGAATTCACTTTACTGGCTGGTCACCATCACCGACCGCCGCTCCACCGATGCCTTTCTGGCTCTGTATGCCGAGTTCGGCGTCACGGTCAGCCTGCGCACCGTCGGCTCCGGCACCGCCGTGCAGGAGACGCTTTCCACCCTCGGCCTGGAAAAGACCGAGAAAGCCGTCCTCCTTGCCATGATCACCGCTGACACCTGGCCCAGGCTCCAGAAGGGCCTGCGCCGCAAGCTGCAGATCGATGTGCCCGGCACCGGCATCGCCTTCATCGTGCCGGTCAGCAGCATCGGCGGCAAACGCGCCCTGCAATTCCTGACCGAACACCAGACCTTCACCGTAGAGGAGGAGAGCACCTTGAAGGATACCCGTTACGAACTGCTGCTGGTAATTGCCAATCAGGGCCACACCGGCACCATTATGGATGCCGCCCGCGCAGCAGGTGCTGGCGGTGGCACGGTGATCCACGCCAAGGGTACCGGCATGGAAGGCGCAGCCCAGTTCCTTGGCGTGGAGCTGGTGAACGAAAAGGAGCTGGTCCTCATCGTCTCCCACACCGCCCAGAAGAACGCGATCATGAAAGCCATCATGCGCAAGGCCGACCCCAAAGCCGGGGCCATCGTCTTCTCCCTGCCCGTCACCGATACGGCGGGCCTGCGGCTTCTGGATGAAGAATCCTAATCATAACAAGAAGAATGGCACCCACCGGGTGCCATTCTTCTTGTTATTGCATCTTATTGCATCGCAGGCGTGGATTTTTTCATATTTATCCTGTATCATAGGAGAAAGGAGGGAGCTTCTATGAACTACACGCATCGCCGCCAGCTCTTCTGGAACAGCCTTGTCATCGTCCTTGGCAACGCGCTCTACGCGCTGGCGGTCGCCTTATTTCTGGAGCCTGCCGGGCTCGTGACCGGCGGTGCCACCGGCATCGCGCTGGCTTTCGGGCGGCTGACGGGCCTGTCCGTCTCCGGCTTTCTGCTGGTGTTCAACCTGGCCATGCTGGTCTGGGGCTGGGCCGTTCTGGGCCGCGCCTTTGCGCTGAACACGCTGGCCAGCAGCATCCTCAGCCCCGTTTTTCTGGCGCTGTGGGAGCGGCTTCTGGCCGACCGCGTCCTCACCGAGGACATCTTCCTGTGCACGGTCTTCGCGGGGCTGGGCATCGGCGTGGCACTGGGGCTGGTCATCCGGGCAGGCGCATCCACCGGCGGCATGGACATCCCTCCGCTGGTGCTTCAAAAATGGTTCCGCCTGCCGGTGTCTCTCACGATGATGGTCTTCGACATTGCCATCCTGCTGGTGCAGGCGCTCTTCAGCCCGCTGGAACAGGTGCTCTATGGCATCGTGATGGTCATCCTGCACACCATCGTCATGGACAAAATGCTCCTTCTGGGCGACAGCCGCACCCAGGTCAAGATCGTCAGCACCCGATCGGACGAGATCCGGGATGCCATTCTGGAGCAGATCGACCGGGGCGTGACCATCCTGCACGGCGAGGGCGGCTACACCCACGAGCCTACTGAGGTGCTGCTCAGCGTCGTTTCCAACCGGGAGCTGCCCAAGCTCGAAAAGCTCGTTCATTCCATCGACCCGGAATGCTTTCTCATCGTCAGCCGCGTCACCGAAGTCAGTGGGCGCGGTTTCTCGCTGGAAAAGCAATATCAATAAATTCAAACGGAGGTACCCACTATGAACCAGTTTACCCATCCCGTCGGACGGCGCAGCGCCACCCTGACCGGCTATGTCCAGCAGACCAGCAGCGCCCTGCCCAACCTGAATGTCTGCCCTGCCGTCCTCATCTGCCCCGGCGGCGGCTATGCCTATTGCACCGACCGCGAAGCCGAGCCAGTGGCGCTGGCCTTTCTGAATGCCGGTTACAACGCCTTCGTGCTGCGGTATACCGTCAGCACCAGCTGCCCCGGTGCCGAGGTGTTCGACAATGCGCTGGCCGAGGCGGAGGAGTCGCTCATCTACCTGCATGACCACGCAGAAGAGCTCCACATCGACCCGGACAAGATCGCCGTGCTGGGCTTTTCCGCCGGTGCCCACCTGACCGGTGCATTGGGCACCATGGGCCGCATCCGCCCCGCCGCCCTGCTGCTGGGCTACGGCGTCTACGCCGCGGACGGTGTCGCCATGGGCGTCCAGATGCCCAATGTGCTGAACCACATCGACGCCCAGACGCCGCCTTCCTTCCTGTTCGCGACCCAGGGCGACCGGCTCGTGCCTGCCTCGAACTCGCTGGACTTTGCCTCCCGCCTGGCGGCGCTGCACACTCCCTATGAGATCCACATCTTCTCTTACGGCGACCACGGCGCTTCGCTGGGCACCCTCAACGTCACCGCGCCCCGCAGCTATGAGAACCCGGATCTCGCCCACTGGTTCCCGATGGCCCTGCGCTTTCTGGAACACATCTTCCGGCATGACGAGCTTGTGCCCCAGCCCGCAGAGGCCACGGAGTACGGCCCGGACATGCGGATCGGCAAGCTGCTGGATGACCCCGCCAGCGCCCCGCTGCTGGCAGAGCATCTGCCGGAGCTGGTCGAACTTGTCCAGACCTATCCCGACTGCCGCGCTCTGACGCTGAAGAAGTTCCAGCTCTTCACCCAGACCCTCCCGCAGGAGCGCTTTGACGCCTGTGTCAAGGCACTGACTGCACTCAACTAAGCAAAAACGAGGCTGCCCGCATCCCGCGGACAGCCTCGTTTTTTTGTTTCTTTTTTACAGCAGCGGTGCCAGCACTTTGAGCAGCATGCCCAGTGCGCGGAACAGCCACCGCCCCTGCCAGATGCTTCTGGGGTCGTTTTCCACGGTGCGGCACTGTTTCAGCGTCGCCTGAAAATCCGCCTCGATGTCCCGGATGCAGGGGGCATCCGTCAGCCAGACTGCATCTTCAAAGTGATGGTACAGGCTGCGGTAGTCCAGATTGATGGTGCCCACCACGGCCTCCCGGTCGTCCACGACGAAGACCTTTGCATGAACAAAGCCCGGCGTCCACTCGCTGATCTTCACACCCGAATCCAGCAGGGACGAATAATGGGTCTTGGCCAGCGAGTTCGCAAACTTTTTGTCCGCGATGCCCGGCAGGATCAGGTGCACATCCACACCGCGCTCTGCCGCAAAGCGCAGGGCCGTTTCCAGCTCGCCGTCTAAAATCAGATACGGCGAGATGATGTGCACATACTTCCGGGCACGGTTGAGCATATCCATGTACACCATTTCGCCCACCCGCTCACCGTCCAGCGGGCAGTCCCCATAGGGAGCCGCCGTGCCTCCGGCATTTTCCGGCACCGGGATGGGCTCGGCCAGAAAGGCGTCGAACTCCGGCTCCTCCAGGATGCACCACATCTGCAAAAACAGCGCCGTCATGGAGCGCACGCCTTCGCCTTCCAGCATCAGGGCCGAGTCCTTCCAGCGGCCATACTTTTCTATGTGGTTGATGTACTCATCTGCCAGATTCACGCCGCCGGTAAAACTCACCTGGCCATCAATGACCAGAATTTTGCGGTGGTCGCGGTAGTTGTAGTGAGTGGAAACGAAGGGCGTGACCGGCGAGAACACCTTGCACTGGATGCCCAGCGCTTCCAGCCGGCTGGGGTAATCCCGCGGCAGGGTGGAGAACTCGCAGGTGCCGTCATACATCACACGCACATCCACCCCCTGCGCCGCCTTGCGGGCCAGCACTTCCAGAATGCGGCCCCACATCAGGCCTTCATCCACGATGAAATATTCCAGAAAGATGTACTTTTTTGCCGTTTCCAGCTGGCGCAGCATTTCATCGAACATGGCCTCGCCGCTGGGGAAATAGGTCATGGCGGTGTTCTCATACACCGGGAAGCCGCCGCCCCGCCCATACAGATAGGTCGCCAGCGACGCCGCGCCGGGTTCGGACGCTTCCAGCTTCTGGACGACCGATTGGTTTTGCGGCAGCTGGGTGCGCAGCACATCTTCCAGTTCCAGCAGCCGTTTGCGCAGGATGTTGTGGCCGAAGTTGCTCTTCACATAGAAGAACAGCGGCACACCCACCACTGGAAAGAGCGCAATGACCACCATCCAGGTGATCTTTGCACTGTTGTCCATCTTGCTGTTCAGCAGGTAGAGAACCATGGCCGCCGTGACGACCACACTGCCGCCGAAGTAGTGGGGCAGCAGATTGCCGAACCAGCGGAAGATGCTGACCAGCAGCCCCACCTGAAGCAGCAGGAGCAGCAGCACCAGCCCGAACCGGCTGAAGATGGCGTGAATGACCCCCTTCTGGCCCTTTTTCAGCAGCCGGAGGCCGCCGTCCTCAAACTTCTGAGCGTAGCTTTTGACATTTTGTTTCAGTTCGTCCTTCTGCATGGCAGCTCACCTCCTGCGCAGGGTCACAGCGAACATCCCCTGCGCGGCATGGCAGGCCTCCACCAGCGCCTTGGGCTGGCAGCAGAGGCCGTGGTTGTGCCATGGGTCATTGAACCAGTAATGCTCGGCATCGTAGCCCACCAGCAGCAGGCAGTGCTCGTTGCACTTCCAGGCAAAGTCGGTGCCGTCGGCCAACAGCCAGTGGTCCCGCTGTTCGGGCACCGGCTGGAAATCCAGCGTCGCCCAGAACACCACCGGCATCCCGGCGTCGACGTACCGGCAGAGTTCCGCCGCCGTCTTGCCGCTCTCGTCCACCACCTCGAACTGCCCGGCCGCGCCCTCGTGTTCCAGCGCACTGTTCAGCGCCCGGACGATGCAGGGCGCATAGCAGCCGTAGCCGGTGTGGTCGTGCGGGTCACCGGGGTAGACCTGCCATGGGTCCGGGCCGTAGAGTTTCCCATCCTGCTCCCAGTAGGGCGCATGGGGCAGGTCCCGCTCGATGAAGGTATCCGGGTCGATCCGGATGCCCATCGCCTGCAGCAGCATCACTGCGCTGATGCTCTCGCAGCCGTTCACCCAGCGGTCTGTCTGGTCAATGTAGGGAGCCAAAACGATTTTTTTCATCAAATTTCCTCCAAGAGCATGGTTTGCTCTGTCAAAAACCGCGTTTTTGTGTTATGATAGGCAGTAAGATACAGTGTTTCTATTATAACTTATTTTGACCGGTTTTTCTACCGAAATCGGCAGGCGGGAGGATTTTGGAGCATGAACAATCTCATCATCGGCATCGCGGGTGGTTCGGGCAGCGGCAAGACCACACTGGCCATCCGGCTCAAGGAACGGTTCGGGGAGGACGAGGTGCGCCTGATCTCCCACGACAGCTATTACAAGCGCCACGACGAGCTGCCCTTTGAGGAGCGCTGCAAGCTGAACTACGACCATCCGGATGCTTTTGACAACGCCTTGCTGATCTACCATCTGCAGGAGCTGAAGGCAGGCCGCGCCATCGACTGCCCGGTGTACGACTACTCCAACCACAACCGCAGCGACAAGGTGCAGCACATCGAGCCCGCACCGGTGCTGATCGTGGAAGGCATCCTGCCCTTTGTGGAGCCGGAGCTGTGCGCCCTGTTCGACTACAAAATCTATGTGGACACCGACGCCGACGAGCGCATCCTGCGCCGTCTGGTGCGGGATGTGAAGGAGCGGGGCCGCAGTCTGGACAGCGTGATCGAGCAGTACCTGACTACCGTCAAGCCCATGCACGAGGCCTTTGTGGAGCCCAGCAAGCGCAACGCAGACATCATTGTACCCAACGGCGGCGAGAACACCACCGCCATTGAAATGCTGGCTCACCACATTCGCAGCCTCATCCAGAAAGCCAACATGCAGTAACATTTTCCGATACCACACAGCCGCCCCGCCGCGTTGTTCTCTCAACGCGGCGGGGCGGCTGTTGTTATGGTCTTCGCTTGTATTTCAGGGGCGTCTGCACCTCAGCGCGGATGCGGGTCAGATAATTCCGCGTCTCTCCGGTGCTGCGAAGGATGGCGTCGAGCTGGGCCTTCTGTTCCCCGGTCATGCCCTCATCCTCGGCCAGAAGCTCGGCATTGCCCTGAATGACAGTCAACGGCGTCTTCAGCTTGTGAGACAGCTGGATGATGCTCTCCCGCTGCCGATGCTCCATTTCCCACTGGGTCTGCAGGCTGTCGGTCAGTTCCTCGCCCATCAGCTGCAACGCGCACAGAGCCTCATCGTACTCCCGCACCTTTGCCCCGGTAAAGTCAATGTCCTCGATGCCCTTTTTTTCGGCCACTTGCCGGGATGCCTCCGTCAGCCGAGCCGTCTCCCGTCTCAGAAACGCGCCGGAACGGTGGGTGCTCCACGCGACCACCCCCACCAGCAGGAAAATGCCCAAGATCAAGTGCATCGTCTGCACATCCGGCAGAATATCGCGCAGAGTTGGGTCTGCATAGGGCACGGCATAGTCAAATTGCAGCAGACAGACCGTTCCGTCCTGCAATCTCGCGCGCAGATAATACTGTTCGTATCCAATCTCCCAGCGAAGATCCCCCGTCCACTCCCGCATTGCTTTTTGCAGATGGGAACTGTCCATGTTGGTGGCAAGCACCGTATTCCCCTCTGCATCAATCAGCACATACCGGCACAGCGGGTCCAGCTCAGCCGGGTCAAATGTTTTCGCCGTCCGGTACGGCAGGATGTTCTGTACGGCCTCGTTCGAGACCCGCGCCGCCCGGTTGGCCGGAAGAAGCCATCCGCTGTCGATGCACAAGAAAAACAGCAGGAACCAAAGTACCGCTGCCACAATGCAGCTCACCGCTGTCTGCACAAGATACCCCAGCAGCACGGCCCGCAGCGAGATCAGTTTTCGCTTTTCCATTGATAGCCCACTCCCCACACCGTCTTCAACAGCGTCTCCGGTGCCCCTGCGGCCCGCAGCTTGACCCGGATGTTTTTGATATGCTGGGTGATAGCGGTGTCGTCTGCTGTTCCATCCACGCCAAACACGGCTTCGTAAATTTGTTCCTTGGTAAAGGTCTGCCCGGCGTGCAGCGCCAGATACTCGCAGATGGCATACTCCGAGCGGGTCAGCGGCAGTTCTTTTTCTGCGTAGGACGCCGATTTGCCCGTCATATCAAAGCTCACCCCGCTACGCACCATCCGGTACACCGGAACACGATTCTGCCGCCGCAGATGTGCCGCAACCCGCGCCCGCAGCTCAGCCACCCGGAAGGGCTTGGTCAGGTAGTCATCTCCTCCAATGCCCAGCCCCTCCAGCACAGCGGCCTCATCGGTGCGGGCCGTCAGGAACAAAATGGGTGCATCCGTCTGCTCCCGGATCCGGCGGCAGACAGCAAAGCCGCTTTCGTTTGGCATCATCACATCCAGCAGAATGCAGTCTGCCCAGCGGCAGAGCGCCTCGGTCAGGTCTGCCCCGGAGCTGCATGTCACCACCCGGTGGCCATCCCGCTCCAAGGCCGTCTTGAGCAGGATGCACAGGTCCGGGTTATCGTCCACCGCCAGAATGTTTGCCACACGATCACCTCATCACATTGTAAAGCAGGCAGGACGCCCCATACAAAAGATAGATATGGGCCGGATAGAACCAGTAAAACAGCTGCTTGTGCCCGCTGCCCCGCCTGCCGTTGTAGAGTCCCATCAGTACCGCTGCCGCCACGCCGAACCACTCGTAATAATCCGTAAACATCTGGGTCCAGACGAAATCTGCCTGAGCGTGAACCATCGCAAAGGGCAGCACCAAATCCCATAGAAGTGCATTCAGCGCCCACACACCCAGCTGCACCGGGCGATGCCCCCGCAGGGCATACAGCAGCACACCGCCCAGCAAAAAGCTCCAGCTACCGTCTGTGACAGCCGTCCACATGGGCAGCGGACTCGTCATCAGGAACGCCACCACCGCAGAGGCAATGGGCATATCCTGCACTTGAGGGAAAAGCAGCAGAAAAGCCATGACCATATAGGGCCAGCAAAGCACAGCTGCAATGGCTGCTGCGCCCTTTGCAATTTTCTTTTCGCGCAGCCAGTCAATGCCCTGCCAGACGATGCACAGCAGCACAAGATCCTGAAAAATAGCATTCTGCGGGTAGAAGCCATCCCCGCGCCGGAAGGCCTTGGCGTAAATCATAAAAAATTCCAGCGCCGCCATGGCTGCGCCGATAGCCCAGATGCGGATAAAATACCGCCTGCGGTCATGGGTATGGGCAAAGCCCTCTACCGTGCAGAACAGAAACAGCGGCGCACTGAGCCGCCCCAGCATACTGAACACCGTCGGGATGCAGCCGGTGAATTCGAAGAAATAATGAATGTGATCCAGTACCATCAGCACCAGTGCAATGGTCTTGAGCTGGGTACCGTCCAGCCCTTTTTTCGTCAATTTTTCCATACAGGCTCTCCTTTCCTTGTGCATTCAGTGTAACAGGAAAATCTGTAGAAAGTATAAGGTTCTGCCTTTATGATACTATTTTTTGCCCCAAAACGCAAACAAAAAAGCCCTAAGATTTCCATCTCAGAGCTTTCTGTTTAAGTCGGCGACTACCTATTTTCACGCGCCGTTTCCAGCGAACTATCTTCGGCACAAGTGAGCTTAACTTCTGTGTTCGGAATGGGAACAGGTGGAACCTCACCGTCATCGACACCGACCATATGACTGGTTCAGTATACCATACGGTCTACTGTTTGTCCAGTGTTTCTTAGAAGGACGTGCCTTCAAAACTGAATAATCACTGCTCACATTTTTTCGTTGACTCTCAGAGTCTCAAGCGAATTGTGGTCAAGCCCTCGACCTATTAGTACACGCTTGCTGAATGGATCGCTCCACTTACACATCGTGCCTATCAACCTTGTAGTCTTCAAGGGGTCTTACCTAATCAAATCAGTGGGATATCTTATCTTTGGGTCGGCTTCACGCTTAGATGCTTTCAGCGTTTATCCGATCCGTACATAGTTGCCCAGCTATGCTCTTGGCAGAACAACTGGTGCGCCAGAGGTACGTCCGCTCCGGTCCTCTCGTACTAGGAACAGCTCCCATCAAATATCCTGCGCCCACGACAGATAGGGACCGAACTGTCTCACGACGTTCTGAACCCAGCTCGCGTACCGCTTTAATTGGCGAACAGCCAAACCCTTGGGACCGAATACAGCCCCAGGATGCGATGAGCCGACATCGAGGTGCCAAACCTCCCCGTCGATGTGGACTCTTGGGGGAGATCAGCCTGTTATCCCCAGGGTAACTTTTATCCGTTGAGCGATGGCATTTCCACTCACATACCACCGGATCACTAACTCCAACTTTCGTTACTGCTCGACCCGTCAGTCTCGCAGTTAGGCTCGCTTCTGCGTTTGCACTCTTTTGCTTGATTTCCGTTCAAGCTGAGCGAACCTTTGAACGCCTCCGTTACTTTTTAGGAGGCGACCGCCCCAGTCAAACTGCCCACCTAACAATGTCCCCCGCCTTGATTCAAAGGCGCAGGTTAGAATTCCAATATCGCAAGGATGGTATCCCAACGGCCACTCCACAAGCGCCAAAGCACTTCCCAGTGTCCCATCTATCCTGTGCATGCAACATCGAAACCCAATATTAGGCTACAGTAAAGCTCCATGGGGTCTTTCCGTCTTGTCGCGGGTAACCGGCATCTTCACCGGTACTACAATTTCGCCGGGCGGGCTGTTGAGACAGTGCCCAAATCATTACGCCTTTCATGCGGGTCAGAACTTACCTGACAAGGAATTTCGCTACCTTAGGACCGTTATAGTTACGGCCGCCGTTCACTGGGGCTTCGATTCAATGCTTGCACATCTCCTCTTAACCTTCCAGCACCGGGCAGGCGTCAGCTCGTATACGTCATCTTTCGATTTAGCACAAACCTGTGTTTTTGGTAAACAGTTGCTTGGGCCGATTCTCTGCGGCTGCATTGCTGCAGCACCCCTTCTCCCGAAGTTACGGGGTCAATTTGCCGAGTTCCTTAACAACCCTTCTCCCGTTGGCCTTAGAATCTTCTTCCTACCTACCTGTGTCGGTTTGCGGTACGGGCACCGCAGAAATACACACAGCTTTTCTCGCCATCTTCCATCTCGGACTTCGGTACTAATTTCCCTCGATCGCTACCGGAACCAACACCCGGCTCCGAGACTTCTTATGTGTCCCTGTGCTTAACTCTTTTGGTGGTGACGGAATCTCTACCGTCTGTGCATCGGCTACGCCGTTAGGCCTCACCTTAGCTCCCGACTGACCTGGAGCGGACGAACCTTCCTCCAGAAACCTGAGGCTTTCGGCCATGCAGATTCTCACTGCATTCGCGCTACTCATTCCGGCATTCTCACTTCTATACACTCCACAGCCGCTTGCGCTACTGTTTCACCGCGTATACAACGCTCCCCTACCCAATCCATTACTGGATTGCCTAAGCTTCGGTGTCAGGTTTAGCCCCGTTAAATTCTCCGCGCAAAGACGCTCGACCAGTGAGCTATTACGCACTCTTTGAATGAGTGGCTGCTTCTGAGCCAACATCCTGGTTGTCTACGTATCTTCACATCGTTTTCCACTTAACCTGACTTTGGGACCTTAGCTGTAGATCTGGGCTGTTTCCCTTTTGACAATGACATTTATCTGACACTGTCTGACTCCCAAGCATCAATACTCTGGCATTCTGAGTTTGATAAGCTTCGCTAACCTCTCGGCCGCTAGGCTATTCAGTGCTTTACCTCCAGGTATCTAACTTGAGGCTAGTCCTAAAACTATTTCGGGGAGAACCAGCTATCTCCGGGTTCGATTGGAATTTCTCCGCTACCCACAGTTCATCCGCCGCCTTTTCAACGGAGGTCGGTTCGGTCCTCCATGGAATTTTACTTCCACTTCAACCTGACCATGGGTAGGTCACCCGGTTTCGGGCCCATTATATGCAACTTAACGCCCTTTTCAAACTCGCTTTCGCTTCGGCTCCAGACCTTAAGTCCTTAACCTTGCTGCATACAATCGCTCGCCGGACCGTTCTACAAAAAGTACCCTATCACACATTGACGTGCTCTAGGTGCTTGTAGGCACAGGGTTTCAGGTTCTTTTTCACTCCCCTCCCGGGGTGCTTTTCACCTTTCCTTCACAGTACTATACGCTATCGGTCACTGGGTAGTATTTAGGGTTGGAGGGTGGTCCCCCCGTATTCCGACCAGGTTTCACGTGTCTGGCCGTACTCTGGATCCTGCGCAGCTCTCTCCGTTTTCACCTACGTGGTTCTCACACTCTCTGACCGGCCTTCCCATGCCGTTCGGTTAACAGATTAAGTCCTAAAAGCAGTCCGTACCCCGAAAGTATTTCTACTCTCGGTTTGCCCTCTTCCGCGTTCGCTCGCCACTACTTACGGAATCTCGTTTGATGTCTCTTCCTCGCCCTACTTAGATGTTTCAGTTCAGGCGGTTCCCTCGATATACCTATTTTGAAGTTCAGTATAACGTACCTGAGTATGAACCCAGGTGAGTTTCCTCATTCAGAAATCTCCGGATCAATGCTTATTTGCAGCTCCCCGAAGCTTATCGCAGCTTATCACGTCTTTCATCGGCTCCCAGTGCCAAGGCATTCGCCCTGCGCCCTTGTTCGCTTGACCTTTCAAACGTTCTTTCAAGAACATTTGGTATCCTCTTGATTCTCTCTTGCCAACGAAGATTATTGTTACCCTTCCTTTTGAAATTGCAATATTTCTTAAAAAGAACTTACTATAATCTTTGTTTCGCAGTTATTATTCAGTTTTCAAGGTACGTCTTGGTGATGTTCTTCAAAGCCCAGTTTCCTGAAACTCCGATTTTCATCACATGGTGGGCCAAAATGGACTCGAACCATCGACCTCACGATTATCAGTCGTGTGCTCTAGCCAGCTGAGCTATTGGCCCATGTGGTGGAGATTAAGGGAATCGAACCCTTGACCCCCTGCTTGCAAAGCAGGTGCTCTCCCAGCTGAGCTAAACCCCCACATTAGGAATTGAGTTCCCTTTTCAGGGCCCTCAAAATCGAACAATATCTACTCTGCTTGTCTCTGTCACCTGTTCCAGAAAGAAATCATCTTCGATGCTTCCTTCCTGTCTGACTCCTTAGAAAGGAGGTGATCCAGCCGCAGGTTCTCCTACGGCTACCTTGTTACGACTTCACCCCAATCACCAGTTTTACCTTCGGCGGCGTCCTCCTTGCGGTTAGACTACCGACTTCGGGTCCCCCCGGCTCTCATGGTGTGACGGGCGGTGTGTACAAGGCCCGGGAACGTATTCACCGTGGCATGCTGATCCACGATTACTAGCAATTCCGACTTCGTGCAGGCGAGTTGCAGCCTGCAGTCCGAACTGGGACGTTGTTTCTGAGTTTTGCTCCACCTCGCGGTCTTGCTTCTCTTTGTTTAACGCCATTGTAGTACGTGTGTAGCCCAAGTCATAAAGGGCATGATGATTTGACGTCATCCCCACCTTCCTCCGTTTTGTCAACGGCAGTCTGGCCAGAGTCCTCTTGCGTAGTAACTGACCATAAGGGTTGCGCTCGTTGCGGGACTTAACCCAACATCTCACGACACGAGCTGACGACAACCATGCACCACCTGTCTCCTCTTGCTCCGAAGAGATTACATATTTCTATGTCTGTCAAGGGATGTCAAGACTTGGTAAGGTTCTTCGCGTTGCGTCGAATTAAACCACATACTCCACTGCTTGTGCGGGCCCCCGTCAATTCCTTTGAGTTTCAACCTTGCGGTCGTACTCCCCAGGTGGATTACTTATTGTGTTAACTGCGGCACTGAAGGGGTCAATCCTCCAACACCTAGTAATCATCGTTTACGGTGTGGACTACCAGGGTATCTAATCCTGTTTGCTACCCACACTTTCGAGCCTCAGCGTCAGTTGGTGCCCAGTAGGCCGCCTTCGCCACTGGTGTTCCTCCCGATATCTACGCATTCCACCGCTACACCGGGAATTCCGCCTACCTCTGCACTACTCAAGAAAAACAGTTTTGAAAGCAGTTTATGGGTTGAGCCCATAGATTTCACTTCCAACTTGTCTTCCCGCCTGCGCTCCCTTTACACCCAGTAATTCCGGACAACGCTTGTGACCTACGTTTTACCGCGGCTGCTGGCACGTAGTTAGCCGTCACTTCCTTGTTGGGTACCGTCATTATCTTCCCCAACAACAGGAGTTTACAATCCGAAGACCTTCTTCCTCCACGCGGCGTCGCTGCATCAGGGTTTCCCCCATTGTGCAATATTCCCCACTGCTGCCTCCCGTAGGAGTCTGGGCCGTGTCTCAGTCCCAATGTGGCCGTTCAACCTCTCAGTCCGGCTACCGATCGTTGCCTTGGTGGGCCATTACCTCACCAACTAGCTAATCGGACGCGAGGCCATCTCAAAGCGGATTGCTCCTTTTCCCCCTGCTCGATGCCGAGCCGTGGGCTTATGCGGTATTAGCAGTCGTTTCCAACTGTTGTCCCCCTCTTTGAGGCAGGTTCCTCACGCGTTACTCACCCGTTCGCCACTCGCTCGAGAAAGCAAGCTCTCTCTCGCTCGTTCGACTTGCATGTGTTAGGCGCGCCGCCAGCGTTCGTCCTGAGCCAGGATCAAACTCTTTATAAATGATATTTATCACTTAAAAGTGTTAAATCTTGTTCGCTCAGCACGCAATCGCTTGCGTCCTGTGTGAATTACTTTTGGAATTGTTTTTAGTGTTTTTCCAAACACTTAAAAGGTTCCTTACAAGTTTTTCGATATTGTTCAATTTTCAAGGTCCTGTGCGCCTCAGCCTTGCGGCTGACGACCTGTTTATTTTACCACCGAAGTGGTTTTTTGTCAAGCACTTTTTTCGAAGCGTTTCGAACATTCTGAACTTGGATCGCTTCAGATTTCTCAGAACAAACCGTGAGCTTGTCGGGGTGAGTCCCCTCCATCTTGCTTTCGCAAGACCGCTCCGTTTGCTTGAACGCCCCACTGGGGCGATTCATTGCTTTCGCAACCGCAAAGCTTTTCAGCGTCTATTGGTTCTTTTCAAGGGCTTCCTGCTGAGGCTTCGGAAGTCATTCTTTTGCCTCAGCGCTTGGCGCTCAAGTATAATACCATACACCCGCCCGTTTGGCAACCCCTTTTTTCAACTTTTTTGCCCTTTTTTCTCGGTTCGGCCTTTTTACCAGTTTTTTGTGCGGAACTTACGCCTCCTTTGACGCAATAAAAGCGTCCATGTGTTTAGGCCGCACAGGCGCTTTCTGCTCTCTCTATTCTATATATACTATAATAAAGAAATCCTTACTCCTTTCGCTGCGGACTTGACAAGTCCCGCCGCGCCCCTCTATTATAAGAAGGAAAGAGAGGGGTCTGCCATGTCATCTATCACCATCCGCGGCTGCTGCATCGGCGAGGGCCGCCCCAAGGTCATCGTCCCCATCGTGGAGCGCACCGAAGCCGCCATCCTGCAAAAAGCCGCTGCGTTTTCCACAAGTTCCGCCGATTGTGTGGAATGGCGGGCCGACTGGTTCGCCGACGCACTGGACGCTGACGCGCTGAGCCGCTGCCTGCGCGGGCTGCGGGCTGCGCTGGGCGAGAAGCTGCTGCTCGTCACCTTCCGCACCCAGGCCGAGGGCGGCGAAGCGGTCCTGACCGCCGACCAGTACGCGGCTTTTTGCGCAGCCGTCTGTGCTTCCGGCTGCGCCGACCTGCTGGACATCGAGTTCTTTTCTGCCGGGGAACGCCTGCCCCAATGGATCGCAGCCGCCCACGCCGCCGGGGTGAAGGTAGTCTGTTCCAGCCACGACTTCCATAAAACGCCGCCGCGCGCCGAACTCGTGGAGCGGATGGTCCGGATGCAGCAGGCCGGGGCTGATCTGCCCAAACTGGCTGTGATGCCCCAGAGCCGTGCCGATGTGCTGGAGCTTCTGGCCGCGACGGCCGAGATGGCCGACCACCACCCCGAAACGCCCGTCATTACCATGAGCATGGGAGCTCTGGGCGCGGTGAGCCGCCTTTGCGGCGAGGCTTTCGGCTCGGTCATGACCTTTGCCAACCCCGGCACCGCCAGCGCCCCCGGTCAGGTGCCGCTGGATGTTGTGGACACCGTGCTGGACAGCCTGCGGCTCTCCTGAACCGCACACAAAAAATCCCCGCCGTTTCGAGATGAAACAGCGGGGATTTCATTTTATCGTTTTATTGCTTTTTCCAGCGGCGCATCACGCCCATGCCCAGCGCATAGGGGCCGGTGTGCACGGCAATGGTGCAGCCGATCTGCAACAGGCCTACTTCGCACTTGCTGGTGGGATATTTGGCGCGGAGCGCAGCGCGGGTCTGCATCCACAGGCGCTTGCCTTCCTCTTCGTCGTAGCCGTAGCCTACGGTGATGCGGTAGTCGTCCGGGGTCGCATTCCGTTCGGTCAGGTAAGCCATCAGCTGTTCCAGCGCTTTTTCAAAGCTCTTCTGTCGGCCGCGTGCCACACCGCCGGAGAAGATCTCGCCATCCTTGAACAGGATCATCGGCTTGATGCCCAGCATATTGGCTGCACGGCCCGTCACCTTGCCAATGCGGCCGCCCTTAATGAGATAGTCCAGATTGCCTACCGTGAAGAAGATCTGGTTCGTCGCACGTTCTGCGCCCAGCCAGTCCACAGTCTGTTCCAGCGTGCAGCCTGCGTCCCGCATGGCCACGGCGTTTTCCACCATGGTGGACTCGGTAACGGTAGCCGCCGCGCTGTCAATGACCTCGATGCGGGCATCGGGGAAATCTTCCAGCACCAGATCCCGGGCATTGCGGGCGCTGCCCACACAGCCGCTCATCTTGCTGGTGAAGCAGAGGCAGAGCACCGGGCGGCCCGCCGCGGCATGGGCGCGGAACGCCGTCTCGAAGTCCTCCAGCGAAGGCAGGCTGGTTTTGGGGTAGGCCGAAGGGTTGTCCACCATGAACTGGTAGAAGTCCCGCACGGCGATCTCCTTGCCTTCTTTGCGGTAGTGCTCGCCGTCCAGCGAGACATAGAAGGGGATGACCTCAACATTCAGCCTGGCCGCCGTTTCGGGGGTCAGGTCGCATGCGCTGTCGGTAATGATATCAAACATCTGTGACGCTTCCTTTTCGATTGCGGTCCGGGAAGGCAGAGCGGATCAGGCGCGATGGATGTATGCCTCGCGCTCTGCGCCGACCGAAATATAAGTGATCTTGCAGCCGACAGCCTTTTCCAGATATTCCACGTAATCGCGTGCTTCCTTGGGCAGGTCTTCCCACTTGCGGGCTGCGGTGATATCACAGTGCCAGCCGGGCAGGTACTCCACCACGGGCTGTGCGGTGTCCAGAGCTTCGCCCATGGGGAAGCGGGTGGTGGTGCTGCCATCGGTCAGCTTGTAGGCAGTGACCATGGGGATCTTTTCCATGTAGTCCAGCACGTCCAGCAGGGTCAGAGCAACTTCATCGCAGCCCTGGCAGAACACGCCGTAGCGGCTTGCCACCAGATCGATGGGGCCAACGCGGCGGGGACGGCCGGTGGCTGCACCGTACTCGTGGCCAGCCTCACGCAGGTCGTGCTTTTCCTCTTCGGTCATAGCCAGCTCGGCAGCGAAGGGGCCGTCACCCACGCAGGAGGAGTAAGCCTTCATCACGCCGATGGAGTTGTGCAGCTTGTGGCCCGGGATGCCTGCGCCGATGGGAGCGTAAGCACCGATGACGTTGGAAGAGGTGGTATAGGGGTAAATGCCGAAATCGATGTCGCGCAGAGCGCCCAGCTGAGCCTCGAACAGGACCTTCTTGCCTGCAGCGTCTGCATCGGCCAGATACTGGCCCACATCGCAGATGTAATCCTTGAAGATGGCGGCATACTTTTCGAGCCATGCCCACATCTCATCCACGCTGATGGGAGCTGCGTTGTAGCTGCCCTCCATGACCAGATTCTTGGAATCTACCATGGTGACCAGGCGCTTCTTCACAGCGTCGTCCAGATGCAGCAGGTCGCCCATGCGCAGGGTCTTCTTCATGTACTTGTCGCCGTAAGCGTAGGCAATGCCGCGCTTGGTGGAGCCGAACTGTGCGCCGGTCTTGGACAAACGTGCTTCTTCCAGACCGTCCTGCTCCACATGGTAGGGCATGGTGATGGTTGCACGGTCGGAGATCTTCAGGTTTGCCGGGCTGATCTCAACGCCCTGCTCCCGCAGCTTGTTGATCTCGCCGTCCAGATGATGCGGGTCGATGACCATGCCGTTGCCCATAACGCAGACCACGTTCGGACGCAGGATGCCGGAGGGCAGCAGATTCAGCACGAACTTGCCGCGCTCGTTCTTGACCGTGTGACCGGCGTTGTTGCCGCCCTGATAACGTGCAACGATGTCATACTCCTGGCTGATGAGGTCGACCATGCGGCCCTTGCCTTCATCGCCCCAGTTGATACCCGTAATTGCAGTAAGCATAATAAATGACCTCTTTATCATTTTTTCAAAAGACAGCCTTTTCCGTGCACCTTGCCCGGGATACGCCACCTTGGGAATCTTGTACCGCACTGTCAAGCAGTCATAACAGTACAAGTATAGTATAGCACGATTCGGCGGGCAAAAAAAGAGGGTCTGCGCAAATTCTTGCACAAACCCGACGTTCCATTTTTAGTTCTTTTTCCCAATCTTGTGGATGGTGCCGTCCGGCTCCTGAATGGAGGTGTTGGCCAGCTGCGCGCGCAGGCTGGCCTTCATGTCGTCGATGTATTCGCGGCGCAGGGCCTGCTGCTCTGCCTTTTCGGCCTCGGTCAGGCCAGTGGTCTTGCTCTTTTTTGCCAGCTCGTTGATGCGGGCGATCTTTTCATTCGTCATCGAAGTTCTCCTCTTTTATTCAAAAGTGTGCTATAATAGATTTAGTTTTCCTCTGTACAACCTCTCAGTCTCGCTCACGCTCGACAGCTCCCCTAGTAGGGGAGCCTCTGGCGAAACTGGGAACTTTGCGAGGACTGCCAAGGCCTCTCCTACAAGGAGAGGTGGCATTGCGAAGCAATGACGGAGAGGTTGTACGAAGATAAGCTTCACGATTTTCTCAGTATATCAAAGGATGCGTTTTATGTCAAAGCAGTTGAATTTTGCACAACAGATGGACGAAGTGTTGAAAACGCTCGGTCCCGCCCGGCCGAAGCTCCTGCTCCACGCCTGCTGCGGCCCCTGCTCCAGCGCAGTGCTGGAACAGCTGTGCCAGTATTTTGAGATCACAGTGCTTTACTATAACCCCAATACATGGCCTGCAGAGGAATACTACCGTCGCGGCGAAGAGCTGAAGAAGTTCGTGGCAGCAGCCCATCCTCTGGGCGTGACCGTGGTGGAGGACCACTACGACCCGCAGGAGTTCTACTCTGCTGTCACCGGCCTTGAAAACGAGCCGGAGCGGGGCAGCCGGTGCACGATCTGCTACCGGCTGCGGATGCGCCGGGCGGCGCAATACGCCAGTGAGAACGGCTTCGACTGGTTCACCACCACACTGTCCATCAGCCCGCATAAAGATGCCAAGCGCATCAATGCCATCGGGCAGGAACTGGAAGCCGAGTTCGGCGTAAAGCATCTGCCTTCGGACTTCAAAAAGCACAACGGCTATCTGCGCAGCCTGCAGCTTTCGGAGGAATACGGCCTGTACCGGCAGGATTACTGTGGGTGCGAGTTCAGCGCCAGAGCAAGAGGCATCGTCTGAACAGAACGCAAAATGTCCCATGTCCTCATCCTTGCGATGCCGGACACGGGACATTTTCATCTACATATCTCAGTACACGACTGCATCCTCTGCCGTGAATCCACCGAGAGAGTTTTCTTTGACCTGAATGCAGAGATAGGTGATGCCGCTGTCCGCTGCTGCGAAGAACTGACGCTTTGCCGCCGGGGCAACCTTCAGCCAGTCACCTACTGCGAGGTCGACTTCCTCGCCGTCAAGGATGGCTTTGCCCTTGCCTGCAAGGATACCGTAGATTTCCTCATTGTTCGTATGAGAGTGCACGAAAGGCACCCCCGCACCGGCCGGAAGCTGGTTGATGCTGACCTCTGCACCAGTCAGTTTCAGCTGATCGTGAAGCTCCACACGTCCTTCGTTTCCAACTGTGATCTTTTCGTAGTTTGTCATAATAGGGACCTCCTGAACAGATTCGCAAGTTTCTTGCTTGTTTCCAGTTTACTGTGCTGCGCATTCAAAAACAAGTACGCACTTTTTTATAACTGTACACTTAAAACAGAGTGTGCTATACTTGACCAGGAGGTGTATGACGATGAAAACAAAAGAGGAACTGCCTGCATGTCCGGTCGCCACAGCGGTCGCTCTGATCGGCGGCAAATGGAAGCTGCTCATCCTGCGTAATCTGAGAACCCGCCCATGGCGGTTCAACGAATTGCAACGGGACCTGGACGGCATTTCGCAGAAAGTTCTGACGGACAGCCTGCGGCAGATGATCGACGACGGCCTCGTTTACCGGCATGACTATCAGGAGCTGCCCCCGCGGGTCGAATACAGACTGACCGACCTGGGGACGAAAATGCTGCCCATCATCGACGCACTGGCTGATTTTGGAACCTACTATAAATCGGTCGTTTCATGAAGCATCTGTTCCGGAAGCTGACGCAGCCGCGTCAGCTTTTTTCAGATTCCTGTTCCGACAGTCTTTCCACCAGGACGGAGAAGATGATAAGCCCCACACACGGCACGATGTTCATCGCCATCCCGGCGGCCAGGCCCGCGCGCTCTGCCACACGGCCGATGACCCAGGGCATGAGGATGGCACCGCTGGACGCCGCCGGCAGCATGATGCCCATGCTGGTCACGCTGGTCATGCGGCCCGCGCTGGCCACAGCGGTGGGGTTCATGCCTGCCATCGCAAACGCGAAGGCGAACAGCAGCAGGATCGCGGCCGGCTGGCTGTCGGCCCGCATCAAGAGCACATAGAACAGGGTGCAGGTCACAGCCATGACCACCATGGCCTTGCGCGGGCTCTTGAACGGGAACACGAATGCGATCAGCAGACGGGCCACCAGCGTGGCACCCCACATGACCGTGACGGTGTAAGCCGCCAGTGTGCCCGCAATGATGCCGCTGCCCTTGAAGTAAGTGACCATCCAGCCGTTGACGCTCTGCTCTGCAGCGTTCTGGAAGAACAAAAGGCCGGTCAGCATCCAGAACCGTGCCGAACGCAGAAAGCTCCAGTCGATGACCGCTTTCCGGTCCTTGACCTTACCTTCCATCGGGGTCTTCCAGTAGACCAGCCAGAGCACCACGCCCAGTGCCGCCAGCAGGAACACCGCCAGCTCAGTGCTCACCTTCGCCGCTGCCGCAATGAGGAAGGGGCACAGCAGCGCACCGCAGGCGTAGCAGCTGTGCATCAGGTTCATGCCGCGGGTGCGGTCGGCAGAGTGATCGCTGACCAGAATGGTGCAGGTGTTGATAACACTGCCCTTGGCAATGCCCACAAGGAAGAATGCCGCCGCCAGCAGGACTTCCGCCCCGGTAAAGCCCATGATCCCGTAGCCGACGGTGTACCCGATGGTCAGCAGCAGGATGCTTGGTTTCAGCCCCAGCACACCCGGCAGCACACCGGTCAGAAAACCCGCCAACAGGTTGCCGATGCTCATCAGCGAGAGCAGGGTGCCGGTCATGCCGTAGGCAAAGCCGTAGCACTCCTGCAGCAGGCTGACCACCACGCCGCTGGAAATGGCGCAGACGCCGCTGAAAAAGAAAGTCACAAAGCCCGCATTCCGCAGGCGCGTTTTCTGCTCGTTCATTCCGGTCTCCTCACTTTGGCAATCGAGCGGCTCCCAGCCGCTTTCTTAACCCCATTATAGACCATCCCTTCCGGCCTTTGCAACCGGATTTTCTTACAAAAATGCGCACAAACAGCGGGAGCGTGAAGTTGCACACTTCAGGATTGACGAACGCCGCAAAAAAGAGTATACTATAATAGTATTTTTTCGGGGTGTTGCGCAGTTGGTAGCGCGCCTGCTTTGGGAGCAGGAGGCCGCGAGTTCGAGTCTCGCCACTCCGACCATGAAGAAAGCCACGATACAGCGTCAGAAACAACGTTTGTATCGTGGCTTTCTTTGTCACATAAATGCTCGGAACATGCTGGAACGTGCGACCGAAATGCAACACATTCAGAAAAACCTGTTTTACCCCTACTGTGAGCTGGATTCGGCATCCATAGCCATCCAGAAAAATAGAGCCGCAGCCCTTTTTTCATCTTCCGAACACCCATCCCGATCCCACGGCAATGCCGCTCAGGGAAGGTGCCGTTCCACAAAATCGCCGATGTCAGCAAAGACTTCGGCGCGGTTCGTTTCCACCAGCAGTTCATGCCGGGCACCGGGGTAGAACTTGACCTGCACGTCCCGCATCCCGGCATCCTTCATGCTCTGCACGGCCCGCCGGACGCCCGCACTGCGCTCGCCCACCGGGTCGGCATCGCCAGCCAAGAACAGCAGCGGCAGGTCTTTGGGCATTTTTGCAAGGAACGCCGGGTCGTGCAGGCGCAGGATGCCGCTGAACATGCTGTAGTAGGCGTTCAGCGTAAAGGTAAAGGTGCAGCGTTCGTCGGCCAGATATTTGTCCACCTCGGCCTGATCGCGGTTGAGCCAGTCGTGGGTGGTGCGGCCCTCCAGCCCTTTGTTGTAGCCCAGGAACGAAAGCTCCGCCACCAGTCGGCTGCGATGCTGCCAGCCGAAAAAGACCGCCAGCACCCGGCAGACCGTGCGGGCAAACGCGACCAGCGCTTTGGGCTGGAAGCCGGTGCCCATGATGATGGCTCCGTCCAGTTCGCTGCCATACTCGCACAAATACTGCCGGGCATAGAACGAACCCATGCTGTGCCCCAGCAGAAAATAAGGCACGCCCGGGTACAGCTCTTTGGTGCGCACGGTCATGGCGTGCAGGTCGGCCAGAACGGCGCGGTTGCCGTCCGGCTCGGCAAAGTAGCCGTAGTCCGCTTTGGTGCGGATGGAGCCGCCGTGGCCCAAATGGTCGTGGCCGGTAACAAGGATGCCCCGCCCGGCCAGATATTCCGCCAGCGGCTTGTAGCGGTCAATAAATTCCACCATGCCGTGCGAGAGCTGCACGATGGCGCGCACTTCACCCTCCGGCACACAGCGGAAGGCATGGAGCATCCGCCCCGGTGCGCTCGACGGCAGCGTAAAATCGATCATCTGGCTCATAGCGTCTTCTCCTTTTTGCGGCCCGTGCTCAGAGGGCGCCGATCTTCTTCCGGCAGGCGGAGCAGATGCAGTAGCCTGCGAACTGCACGGCCTGCTCATCGACGGTCCCGCAGAAGTCACAGCTTCCCTTTGGGCGGTACTTTTTGAGAACGATGGCGTCTCCGTCAACGAAGATTTCGAGCTTTGCATCCGTTTCCAGCTTCATGCTGGTGCGCAGCTCCTTGGGCAGAACGATGCGGCCCAGCGCATCGATGCCGCGGACGATACCGGTACTTTTCATTTTGTGCTTCTCCTTTGCCTAATTCACACTGCTTCTCGTATTTTCCTCATTTTTCCGGGCCACGCTGCCCGGCCACAAATCCGGTGATAGGAAAATTGTTCCAGTGCTTCATTAGTATACAAAATAGTTCCTGCTTCGTCAACGCCTGCGGTCCGTTTCGACAAAAACTTCCCGGATGTTTTTGGAATGGGCACAAAAACGCCCGAAGGCAGTCCGCCTCCGGGCGAAAAGTTCCGGTTCTTTGGATTTTTTAAGATTTTTTGCTGCTCGTCCCACGCTTCGAGCCGTTCCGTCCCGGCACCAGAAACAGGGCATCTTCGTCCGGGATGGGGCACGTTTTGCCGCCGCAGCAGGCAGAGAGCGACACGGCGACCAGGGACACCTTCTCCGTATCCGACAGGTGCCCATAGACCCAGATCTCCGCCGAGGCCCCCGGCTTCAGCACGATGCTCCGGGCCGACGTGACGACGTAGCATGGATATTCGTCCGTCTGCGCTCCGTTCGTCAGATAACAGAGCGAACCGATCCAGCGGCTCTTCGTGCCGTCCTGGTAAAGCCGGTCTTCCCGGAACGTCCCATCCGCAGCATCCGTAAACTGTGCGGCGGTATTTTCCAGGTCCAGCGTCTCCTTTGTGTGGTTCTTCACCCGGAAGTGTACACAGAAACCGGACGGCGTCAGGGTCTGCCCCAGCACGGTAAACTCCGGGAACGCCGCAGACGTATCCGGCTCCTGCACTTCCGACGAAGCAGGCGTCCCGGACGCTGCCGGTGTTTCCGGGGCCGACGGTGCGCTGGATGCAGGCGGCGAGGCCGGTGGCTCGGATGCAGCGGGGTGTTCGGACCCAGCTGACGTCTCCGGCTGCGAGGACGGTTCGGACCCGGCCGGGCTGCCCGGCGATGCCGTGGGCAGCGAAGCTGCGGGCGGCTCCGAGACGGCAGGGCGTTCTGACGCGGCCGGGCGCTCAGAGCTGGCCGGCGGCTCCGGCTTTGCGGACGGTGCCGAAGCGGCGGTACTGCCCGACGGCGCAGCCGACTCCGCAGGGGCCTGCGGCTTTTTCTTCGGCGTCAGGCTGCCGATGGCCTGCTCCTTCCACAGAAAATCCGCCCGTGTCCAGCTGCCTTCGCTGGCCGGGAGGAATACATACCCATACGCCACCGCGCTCTGCCCCGGCTGCAGAGCTTCGGCTGCGCTTTCAAGGGCCGCAACGACCGGCTTTTTCACCACGGTCTCCTGCGTCGTCCGGAGCACCGCCGTCAGATGTTCTGCGGCCTTGCCCGCAGCGACCCGGTCCGCAGACATGCCGTCCACTGCGTTGCCCACCGTCACGTTCCCAAGCGATGCGCTGGTGTTGGACGCATGGACGACCTGTTCCGTCGTATTTTCCACGCGGACTTTGACCACGATAAGGGTGCCCTCCTGCCCGGAGCAGACCGCCGATACGCTGGTGTAGTCCATCGGCTCACAGCGGAGAAAGTCTTCCACCTCCGGTTCCTGTGGCGATTGAGCTTCCGACTCAGACACGGCCGTCGAACTGGACACCGATTCCGGTTCCGAAGGCGCGGGTGCCGCCGGAGAAGAAGCCGTATCCTCGTCCGTTCTGCCCGCCGCCGGAGCAGACGCGGGCGGTTCCGGTGCAGCTGCCCCACCTCCACCACAGCCGGTCAGCAGCAGAACGGCCAGACAGAGCAGCACCGCAAGCGCCCTGCTCTTTTGCCGCACTGCATCGAACGATTTTTGTTTCATTGCCTCTACCTCCGCCCGAATGTGTTGAAATGTGTCGTTTTTATTTGACCGTTTTCTGCGCCGTTTGTCAATCGTTTCGGCAGCGTTTCGCTCCAAAGTTTTTCTCCGAAAATTGGGCAGATTCGACGATTTTGATCGTTTCCGGGAGAGAACGCCCCCTTCCGGCCGTTCTTCGCGTCTCCTCGTTGACAAAATCGCGCTGAACAGTTAAACTAAAGGGTAGCAATTCACAAATTTATTTGCCGATATAGATAAGGAGCGTTTTTCTATGCCGAGCAATAAAGTCCGCACCCGTTTTGCGCCGTCGCCTACGGGTTATATGCACGTTGGTAACCTGCGTACTGCCCTGTACACCTACCTGATGGCAAAGCACGAGGACGGCACCTTCATCCTGCGCATCGAGGATACCGATCAGGGCCGCTATGTGGAGGGCGCTGTGGATGTCATCTACAACACCCTGCGGGAGACCGGTCTGCTGTGGGACGAAGGCCCGGACATCGGCGGCCCCGTGGGCCCCTATGTGCAGAGCGAGCGCATGGGCATGTTCAAACAGTATGCCGAGCAGCTGGTGGCAGAGGGCAAGGCATACTATTGCTTCTGCACCGAGGAGCGTCTGGAGGCCCTGCACGCCGAGCAGCGCGCCAACGGCGAAATGACCCACTATGACGGATGCTGCCGCGACCTGCCCAAGGACGAAGTGGAAAAGCGTCTTGCTGCCGGGGAACCCTATGTTATCCGCCAGAAGATCCCCCGCGAGGGCGTGACCGGCTTCGACGATGTGGTGTACGGCCACATCGAGGTGAACAACAGCGAGATGGACGACCAGATCCTCATCAAGACCGACGGCATGCCCACCTACAACTTTGCAAATGTGGTGGACGATCACCTGATGGGCATCACCCACGTGATCCGCGGCAGCGAGTATCTGTCCTCTACCCCCAAGTACAACCTGCTGTATCAGGCGTTCGGCTGGGAGATCCCCACCTACATCCACTGCCCGCCGGTCATGAAGGATGCGCAGAATAAGCTTTCCAAGCGCAACGGCGATGCCAGCTATCAGGATCTGGTGGCAAAGGGCTACCTGACCGAGGCCGTGCTGAACTACATCTGCCTGCTGGGCTGGAGCCCCAAGGGCGAGTATGCCGAGCAGGAGATCTTCTCCCTGCCGGAGCTGGTCAAGATCTGGTCTCCGGACGGCATCTCCAAGTCTCCGGCCATCTTCGATCCCCTCAAGCTGCGGGCCATCAACGCGGAATATATCCGCCGCCTGTCCCCGGAAGAGTTCCAGAAAAAGGCGGAGCCGTGGATCGACAAGGCCGTGCACACCTCCATCGACAAGAAGCTGCTGTGCGCAAACCTGCAGCCCCGCTGCGAAGTGCTGGGCGAGATCCCGGAGCAGCTGGATTTCTTTGATGCGATGCCCGAGTACGATGTGAGCATGTACGCCAACAAGAAGCAGAAGACCACCCCGGAGACCGCCAAGGAGGCACTGGAAGCCCTGCTGCCTGTGCTCAGCGACGAAGCACTGGATTTTGGCAATCGCGATGCCGTCTTTGATGCCTGCAAGGCCAAGGCTGAGGAGCTGGGCAAGAAGAACGGCTGGCTGCTGTATCCGCTGGGCATTGCCCTTTCTGGCAAGCAGCGCACCCCCGGCGGCGGCACCGACCTTGCCTGCATGATGGGCCGCGAAACCACCCTTGCCCGCGTAAAAGCGGCAATTGAAAAGCTGAACGGCTGAATCTTCTAAAATTTCCAAAAAGCTCTGCGGTTTTTGTACGCCGCAGGGCTTTTTTCTTGGTTTTAGCAAAAGGATGCCGCTTCGCTTCACCCTCCCAAAAACCGCCCGGCGGCCGCGCTACAGTATATGCAGAAAGCGCGGGGAACAGAACCAAAACGCCCCGCCGGAAAGCGGGGAGTTTTTATGCACGATCTTCTCAGGCAGAATACCCTCCATCCCTTTGCGGCGGCGCTGCTGCCGCGCGCAGCCGTCCGCCCGGCTCTGCGGCAGGGTTCGGCTTTTCTGGCCGGGCTGCTCGGCGGCTGGGCGGTGCTGTATGGGGCGCTCATCCCCTTCGGGCTGGGGCTAACGCTCGGCTTTGCAGAGGACTGCTTTGCCCCCTGTGCGGCCGGGGCAGTGCTGGGGCTGCTGCTCCATGGGTTCGGGGCGCTGTCTCTGGACAGCATCTGTTTGCTCTGCGCCATCGGGGCCGCTGTGGCAGCACGGTGGCTCTGGCCGGGCCGGTTCCGGCCCGCCCTGCTGGCGGGCTGCGGAGCTCTGGGGCTGGGGGCCGTCTGCTTTGCCTTCGGACCCACCGGCGGCGGGGTCGACCTGCTGCTCACCTGCGGGGCAGATGCTCTGCTGGCGGGAGCGCTGGGCTTTGCCCTGCGGCGGTTCCCGCCCGAAACGCCCGGCGCGGGGATGCTACTCGTCGGGGCCGCTGCCGCTGCGGCCCTGGGCGGGGTCGCACTGGGGCCGGTCTGCCTTGGCGTCGTGTTCTGCGCGGCGCTGGAAGCCGCCCTCTGCTGCCGGGGCCAGGGGAAAGCCGCCCTTGCCTGCTGTGCCGTGCTGGGTGCGGCCCTCTGCGGGGCAGATGCCTCCCTCGGCCCGGCGGCGGCCGGGCTCTCCTGCGCCAGTGCAGCGGCTGCTCTGCTGGCCCCCGGACGCCGGGTGGAAGCCTTTGCCGCCTATGCGGGCGGCTGTGTGACGGGAGTGCTCTGCGTTCAGCCGCCCGGCAGTGCCTTTGGCTTTGCCTTCAGCGCCGGGGCGGGGCTGGGGCTGGCCGCACTGCTGCCCGGCGGCTGGCTGGCCCCGGTGCCCACAGACGAACCGGACGCACCGGAGGAGCGGCCCCGTTTTTCGGCGGCGGCCACCCGGCTGGAAGCGGTGGCCGAAAGCCTGTCCTCCCTCGCAGAGACCGTCAACGAGGTCTACGACGCCCTGCCCCACCGGTGCGAGACCTTCCGCTGGGTCATCGACAACGCCCATGATGCGCTCTGCTTCAACTGCGGACGGCGGGATACCTGCTGGAAGCAGGAATACACCGCGACGCTGGACGGCATGAACGCCCTGCGGCCCATTCTGGAACGGAACGGCCATCTGGAGACCGGCGATCTCCCAGCCCAGCTGGGGCGCTGCATCCACCCGGCAGCGCTGTGCGCAGCGGCAAACCGCTCCTTTGCGCTGTACCGCAGCCGCAAGGAGGCCCGCCTTCATGCCGAAGCCATGCGCACTGCCCTGACCGAGCAGTACAGCGCCGTGGCCGAAGCGCTGGGCGTGTTGGGAGAACAGCTGGGCCGTCCGGGCGACCCGGAACCCTATAAATCCGGCCGGGTGGCGGACTTTTTTGCGCAGCTTGGCACTCCGCCGCAGGAGTGTGCCGTCACGCTGGATGATCTGGGCCGGACGCGGGCCGCTGTCACCCTGCCCCGCACCCGGTTCTCTGCCCCGGAGCTGGCCGCACTGGCACAGGAGGTCGGGCGGCTCTGCCGCCGCACCTTCGACCCGCCCCAGGTGCTTTCCTGCAAGGGAATGACCACCTTGCTGTTCAGCGAAAAGCCTGTGCTGCGGGCCGTGTTCGGGTCTGCCGGGAGCGCCGCGCGGGGCAGTATTTCCGGCGATGCGGTGCAGCAGTTCTGCAGCCCCACCGCCGCACAGATGATCCTCTGTGACGGCATGGGCACCGGACGCCCGGCCGCTGTGGACGGCAACCTGGCCGCAGAATTGACGGCCCGCCTGCTCAAGGCAGGCTTCACCGCCGAGCTGGCCGCACGGCTGGTCAATGTAGCACTGGCCCTCAAGAGCGATGAGGAGAGCGGCGCGACCCTCGATCTCATCAGCGTGGATCTTTACACCGGCACGGCAAGGCTGTTCAAGGCCGGTGCGGCACCGGGCTTCCTTGTGCACGGCGGGCGGGCACGTCCTGTGGGGGATGCCAGCCTGCCCATCGGCATTCTGGGCGGAGTGAACGGCCAGAGCCGGGTGGTGCATTTGACGGTGGGCGATTATGCGGTGCTGGTCTCGGACGGGCTGCTGGTGGACGGCCCGGGCTGGGTGCTCAAGCAGCTGGAACTCTCTGCTGCCGCAGCCGACCCGCCCGAAGTGCTGGCCAAAACGCTGGTGGAAACGGCCCGCGCCCGCGCCGAGGCGACCGGCCGACCCGACGACATCACCGCAGCCGTGCTCCGGCTGGAAGCCTGCGGGCGTTGACTTATTCACAAATAGGGACTATAATAACACTATCTTTTTTGTGGGAGGTCCCTTTCTATGCTACATCTTACCGTAGCGCAGGATGGCAGCGGCGATTTTGCTTCGGTGTCCGAAGCGGTGCTGGCCGTGCCTTATGAACTGGAAGCCGAGATCGTCATCGGACCCGGCGTCTACCGGGAAAAGCTGGTCTGCGAAAAGCGCTGCATCACCCTGCGGGGTGCCGGTGCCGACCAGACCATCCTCGTCTGGGCCGACGGCGGCAGGTTGCCGCACCCGGACGGCAGGCCCACCCACACCTTCCGCAGCTACACGGCCTTCTTCAGCGGGGAGAGCCTCACCGTGGAGGACCTGACTATCGCCAACGATGCCGGGCCGGGCAGTCTGGTGGGGCAAGCCATCGCAGCCTATGTGGACAGTGCGCGGGCCGTGTTCCGCCGGGTGAAGCTGCTAGGCAATCAGGATACGCTGTTCTGCGCCCCTCTGCCGGAGAAGGAGCGGGAGAAGGACGGTTTCCTCGGCCCTCGCACCTTTGCGCCCCGGCGGGCCTCCGCGCAGTATTACCAGAACTGTGAGATCGCGGGCGACATCGACTTCATCTTCGGCGGGGCAGACGCCCTGTTCGAGCAGTGCACTCTGCGCACCGTGAATAACCATATCCCCCGCAGCTTCGTCACGGCGCCGTCCGGCCCGGCGGACGGGCTGGGCTTTGTTCTCTGGGACTGCGATCTCGTCTCGGACTGTCCGGCCGGGACGGTCTATCTGGGCCGGCCCTGGCGCCCTACCGGCAAGACCACCGTGCTGGACTGCCGCCTCGGTGCCCACATCGCCCCCGACGGCTTCTCGCCCTGGAACGACCGCACCGACACCGGCCTTGCCTCCTTTGCGGAGGAGGGCAGTTCCGGCGCAGGGGCTGCGCCCCGCCCGGCCTGGGTGAACGAGCCTTCCGCTGCCGATGCGGCCGCACTGCTGGCCCGTGCCCGGAAGCGCTGCCGCCCGGAAGTTCAAGAAAAAGGAACGTCACGATGAAAAAGCTCCCCAACGCCGTCAAATGGCTCATCATTCTGGCCGTGCTGGCCCTCATGGGCTGGATGCTGGTCCAGGTCAACGACCGCGCCTCCCGTGTCAAGATGCCCGACCCGGATAACAGCCTGGGCATCTACCGTTCTGCCGACTCGTAACAAAAAATCCTGCGCTTTCGCGCAGGATTTTTTTGTTACTCTGAAGTCATGATGAACCAGAACGTCGTTCCTTTGCCCACGGTGCTCTGCACACCAAAGCGGAAGCCGTGCTGCTGGAAGATGGCCTTGGTGATGGAAAGGCCCAGACCGGTGCCCTGCTTGCCGGCATCCGAACGGGAGCGGTAGTACCGATCAAAGATATAGGGCAGGTCGTCGGCAGAGATGCCGGGGCCGTGGTCCTCCACCTCGATCCGCACGCCCTCGGCAGATGGTGCAGCCCGCAGCACGAAGATGCCATCCGCTCCCATGTGGTGCATGGCGTTGCCCAGCAGGTTATGCAGTGCGCGCTGCATCATGTTGGGGTCTGCGTAAACGGGCAGTTCCTCGTCCGGCAGCTCCAGCTGGAGCTGCCAGCCGTTCTGGGCGCAGATGGCATCGTACCGTTCGCTCACCTCGTCGCACAGCTGGCCCATATCAAAGTGCACGCGCTCGCATTTGTCGGCACCGCTGGTCACCTTGCTCAGCTCCATCACGCTGGAGACCAGTGCGGTCAGGCGGTCGGTCTCGTCCACGATAATGTTCATCTGCTCATCGCGGTGGGCCTTGTCGTCGCCGGTAATGTCGCGCACCGTCTCGGCATAGCCCTTGATAAGGGTCAGCGGGGTGCGCAGGTCGTGGGAGACGTTGGCCAGCAGGTCGCGCTGCATCTGGGAGGCCCGCTGGACTTCCTTCGCCATGTGGTTGAAATCCTCGGCCAGGTCGCCAAGTTCATCGTTCCGGCTCGTTTCCACATGGACGGCATAATCGCCCTGGGCCACCTGCCGCGCCGCACCGGAGAGCTGGCGCAGCGGCTTTGTGAACCACTCACTGAACAGCCATGCCGCCGTCATGGCAAAGGCAAAGATCAGCGCCGCTGCCATGGGCAGCACGGTGCTCATCACCTCGCCCGCCTCGGACACGTGCATCAGGGTGGTGCTCACCAGCACCGTATAGGCCCCATCGGCGGTCATCCGGCCCACGACCAGCTGATTGTAGGCCGACGGCTTGGCCGCCGGGAGCACACGGGCGAAGGCCCCGTTCTCGCGGCAGTACTGCCGCACCTGCCGGGCGGTGGAATAAACGATGTCGTCATCCAGCGTATCGGGGAACGACTTCTGGTGCAGGCTGCAATAGGAGAGGTTCTCGTATTTTTTGATGGTGCGGAGCGTTGCGTCCGAAATGTCCACGCAAAAGCTGCTCAGTTCCCCGTTGGAATAGATGTCACTGCCCAGCTGGCTGAAGAAGTCGTCGTTCGTCACCTTAATGCCGCCGAACGCCCAGTACGAGAGGATCTCCCCCTTTGCGATGGCGTCGTCCATCTCGGCCACGATCATCTCGGCCTCTGCCGTCAGCTGCTTCTGGATGTGCTTGGTGTACAGCGGTTCCAGCAGCTGGGTGGACAGAAACCAGAACAACCCCAGCAGCAGCAGGCAGATCAGGCACAAGAACCACATCATCTGCCCGCGGATGCCGATGGAACGTCGCTTTTTTCCCAGTTGCCGCATCAACTGCGCTCCTCCGTTTTATCGTGCCGCATCGGGGTCGAATTTGTAGCCGATGCCCCACACGGTAGCAATGTAGCTGCGGCACTTGCCCAGATGGCCCCGCAGCATTTTGACATGGGTGTCCACGGTGCGGTCCTCGCCAAAGTAGTCGTAGTTCCACACCTTCTGCAGGATCTTTTCACGGCTGAGGGCGATGCCCTTGTTGGAAGCAAGGAACACCAGCAGGTCGAACTCCTTGGGGGTCAGGGCCACCTCCTCGCCGGAAACGCGCACCGTGTGGCTGGCCGTGTCGATGGTCAGCTCACCAAAGGTCATGGTGCCGTCGGAAGCCTCGCTCCGGGGCATGGTGCGGTTCAGCACGGCCTTGACGCGGGCTACCAGCTCACGGGGAGAGAAGGGCTTGACAACGTAGTCGTCGGCACCGCTCTCCAGGCCGGCCAGCTTGTCGTATTCCTCGCCGCGGGCGGTCAGGATGATGACCGGCGTGTTGATGTGGCGGGCGCGCATCTCCCGCAGGCAGGTCATACCGTCCATGAACGGCATCATCACATCCAGGATCACCAGATCGTATCCGCCGCCGCTCAGCAGCGAAAGCGCCGCCGAGCCGTCGCCTGCCTCCTCGCAGACATAGCCCGCATATTGCAGATGCTCCCGGATCAGCTCGCGGATACGCGGCTCATCGTCAACGATCAGAATTTTTGCCATCTATGGCTCCCTCCTCACTCAAAAGTGTCTGGTATTCTGAGGTTATCATACCGCGAAGTTTGGAAATTTCTGTGAAGTTTGGGTGAATGCTTTGGAAAACCCGAACACATTCAGTATACCACACCTGACCGGTGCAATCCAAACGAATTTCCGTCCCTGCCGCGAAAACGCGCAGGTCGTTTGTTTTTTCGTCCAGATTTCTTGACAAGGCGGGCCGCACCCTTTATAGTAAAAAATAGAATGAAAAATGTATGCCTTCCCGGAGGCGTTGGAGTTTCTATGAAATTTAAGAACCTTTCCCGCGTGGAGCGGAACATGCTCACCGGCCTGTTCTGCCAGTTTGTGACCATCCTGCTGGGCTTTCTCATGCCCCGGCTCTATCTGACCTATTACGGTTCCGGCGTCAACGGTGAGCTGAACACCATCAAGCAGCTGTTCGCCTACCTCTACCTGCTCGAAGCGGGAGTCGGTCTGGCCACCACCCAGGCGCTCTACCGCCCGGTGGCGATGGAAGAGCATCAGACCGTGAGCGAGATCCTGGCCGCCACCGACCACTATTACCGCCGCACCGGCACACTGTATGCCCTCATCGTGGTGGCCATCGGCATCGTGTACCCCATGGTGGTGCACTTCACCCTGCCGCGCGGCGTCGTTTTACTGTACACCATCCTGTACGGACTGCCCTCCGTCACCAGCTTTTTTGTGCAGGGCAAGTACCGGCTGCTGATGGATGTGGACGGCCGCCGCTATGTGCTCAGCAACCTGGAGACTGCCACCAACCTGATCTCCGGCATCGGCAAGGTGCTGGTGCTGATGCTCACCCGGAACATTCTGGCCATGCAGCTGCTGTACTGCCTGTGCTCCATGCTGCCCATCCCGGTCATCCTGTGGTACACCCACAAGAACTACCCCTGGATCGACCACCACGCCAAACCGGATTACTCCGCCGTCGCCCAGAAGAACTCGGTGCTGATGCACCAGCTGTCCGGCGTTATCTTCAACAACACGGACATGGTGCTGCTGTCCTACTTCTGCAATTTCCAGCTCGTCAGCGTCTACAGCATCTACAACATGTTCTTCGTCCAGATCGTCTTCGTGATGAGCCTGTTCCTCAACAGCATCTCGTTCCGGATGGGCCAGATCTTCCACACCGACCGGGAGCGGTTCCTCGGCCTGTTCGACCTGTGCGAGACGCTGTATCTGGCCTTTGTCGCATTCTGCTACACCATGACGGCGGCTTTCCTGCTGCCGGTCATCCGCATCTACACCAGCGGCATTCAGGACACCAACTACATCGACGCCTTCCTGCTGCTGCTCTTCGCCCTCAAGGCCGTGCTGGACAGCGGCAAGGGCATCTACCACCATGTCGTCCAGTACGAAGGAGCGTTCCAGCAGACCCGCTGGCATGCTCTGGCCGAGATGACCATCAATCTGGCCATCACCCTCTTTGGCATCCAGTTCTTCGGCATCTACGGTTGCCTGTTCGGCACTCTGGCCGCGCTGCTCTGCCGCCTGGTGCTCATCTTCCGCTACACCTACCGAAACATCCTGCACCAGAGCATGGCCCGCCCGGCGCTGAAATGGGGCTGTTATCTGGGCTTGATGGCCCTCATCCTGCGCATCGTGGGCATCCAGAGCCGCCCGGAGCTCAGCCTGCCGGGCGTCATCGGCGTAGCCCTGCTGCATATGATCTGGATCGGCGCTGCCTTCGCGGGCGCTGCCTTCCTGTTTGACCACGACCTGCTGCGCAAGCTCCGCGCTCTGCGCAGCAGCATCCGCTCCTGAGCCGGAGGTTTTGTTTATGAGCATCCCGAAAGTTCTCCACTACTGCTGGTTTGGCGGCGCACCAAAACCCAAAAACATCCAGAACTGCATCCGCAGCTGGAAAAAATACTGCCCGGACTATGAGATCATCGAGTGGAACGAGCAGAACTTCGACGTTTCCCAGTCGCTTTACACCCAGCAGGCCTACGATGCCCGCCGCTGGGCCTTTGTGGCCGACTATGCCCGCCTGAAGATCCTGTACGAGCAGGGCGGCATCTACATGGACACCGACGTCGAGCTGCTCCGCCCGCTGGACGACCTGCTGGCGTATCCGGCCTTCTTCGGCTTCCAGCACAACAACGAGGTCGCCACCGGCCTTGGCTTCGGGGCCGAGGCCCGCAGCCCGGTGGTGAAAGCCCTGCTGGATGATTACGACAGCCTGCCCTTCCTGCTGCCGGACGGCAGCTGCGACCTGACCCCTTGCCCGAAACGAAATCTTCCCGTCTTTGCCCGGTTCGGCATCCGGGCCGACGGCACCCGCCAGTCCACCCCGGAGATGGAAGTTTTTCCGGTGGAGTATTTCTGCCCGGTGGCCTATGCCGGTTCCACCTGCGACATCACCTCCAATACCTACTCCATCCACCATTACCATTCCAGCTGGAAGGAGAAGAGCCGGGCCATGCGGTTCGACGAAGAGGTGATGGAGCCGCTCCTCGGCGCAAAGTTCTATTACCGGTACTATCGTCCGTTCCGCCGCGCTCTGGGTGCGCGGCGGAAAAAATGGCGCACCTGAACCCTCCCGTAAGCGGCTCTGTTCCGGGCCGCTTGCTTTTTGTTTGCCCCGTTTGCCCCGCCGGGGCGCGCTTGCACTTTCCGGCACAGTTGTGCTATACTGAAACGATACGAATACCCATCTGTTTTTGACCAGAGGAAGGGAGTCCTCCATGCGGATCGGACTTGTTGAATTGCTGCTCATCCTGCTCATCGCATCGCTGACCATCGGCCCCAGTGCGGCGCTCTGGGTGGACCGCTGGATGCGCCGCGCCCAGAAGACCAGCGCCGCAGCGGCCCGCCGCCGGGCAGCGCAGGAGGCCCAGCGCGCCGCCGAGCGGGAAGAGGTGCTGCAGCGGTTCCAGAAGCTGAGCATCGTCTTTGTGCTCTGCGCTGCGGTGGCCCTCATCTGGGGGCTGGTGCTGCGGCCCATCGAGGCCGCGCCCACGCCCTACACTGCCCCGGACGTCCGACAGGAGACCGGGGCGCAGACCGCCGCCGAAGGCGGCGTTCTGGAACTGGCCCCCTACACGGAGATCTCCGCCCTGCGGGAGAACAACGGCTGGCTCTACGCCGCTGCCAAATCCGGTAAGAATGGCTGCCTGCTGCGGATGCAGCCGGACGGCACCGGTCGGACCGAAGTGCTGACAACGGCCGGCGAGATCACCGATTTCGCCTTTGCACCGGACGGCACCATCTGGATGACGACGCTGGAATCGGAGGGCGGGCGGCTCTACCGGGTGAACAGCGACCAGTGGGGCGTGACAGTGGAGCTCATCGTGAGCCAGATCGACGGCTGCGCCCTCTCCTGCCCCACGGCAGTGGCTGCCGCATCGGACGGCGTGGTCTACTTCACCGACCTTGCCGCCACCCGCGCCCGGCACGGCGTGGAGAGCGCCCTGCGCACCGAACTGACTGCCCACACCGGCACCGGAAGCGTCTACGTCTACGACCCCGCCGCCCGCACGGTGGAGACTGTCCTGACCGGCATCGCCGGGGCCTCCGGCCTTGCGCTGGATGAGGCAGCGGAGACGCTCTATGTCTCCGACCTGGGAAGCCGCTGCGTCTGGGCGGTGGACACCGCCGCCCGCGACCGGACGGCCGGGGGCAAAGGCTGCTCGACCCATCTGTACGGCCTGCCCGGCTACCCCGGTGCCCTGTCGCTGGATGCGGACGGCACGCTCTACATCAGCTACCGCTGGGCCAGGTCCGGCTGGCTGGAAGACCACGCCGGGCGCACTCTGCTGCGGGGCATGGCCCTGCGGCTGAGCCAGACGATGCAGGAGGGTCTGTTCTCCCTCTCGGCCAGCGACATCCGCGCCGAGGCGGTCGCACCCGCCAGCGGCAGCTGGCAGCGGACGATTCCCGGCGGCAGCTCCGGCAGCACCACGGCGCTCTGCCCGGTGGGCAGCCGGGTCTATCTGGCTATTTCCGGGGAAACAAAACTGCACTGGGTCAGGGTGTAAACCCTCTCCGTCCCGCTTTGCGGGCCGGGCCGATCTTTTACAAAACGCGCAGGCCCACCATGCCAAGAAGCGGCGGGCCCTGCGCACAAGGGTAGATATGAGGTGAATCCATATGACGGAAGCATTCAAACAGCAGATCGAAACCGAGGCACGGCAGGCCGTGACCGAACTTCTGGCGCAGGCCGGACTGCGCAAAGGTGATGTCTTTGTCGTGGGCTGTTCCTCCAGCGAGATCGTGGGCGGGCACATCGGCAAGGATTCCAGTCTGGAAGCCGCGCAGGCCGTGTACGCGGGCATTGCCCCAGTGCTGGCCGAAAACGGCATCTGGCTGGCCGCACAGTGCTGTGAGCATCTGAACCGCGCTATTATCATCGAGCGCGAAGCCGCCGAAAAATACGGCTGGGAAGAGGTGTGCGTGGTGCCGCGCCCCCACGCAGGCGGCAGCTGGGCCACTACCTGCTGGAAGAAGTTCCGGGAGCCGGTGGCCGTGGAAGAGATCCGTGCCCATGCAGGCATTGATATCGGCGGCACCCTGATCGGGATGCACCTGAAGCGGGTGGCGGTGCCGGTGCGGCTGAGCCTTTCCAAAATTGGTGAAGCGAACATTCTGTGCGCCCGCACCCGCCCGAAGCTCATCGGCGGCGAACGCGCCAAGTATACCGAGGAGGACTGAGTTGTATGGCTGAAAAAACGCTGGAAGAGATGCGGGAGGCCGTTGCCGCCATCCGGGAGACCATGGCCGCTGCGGCCCGCGAGGCCGGGCGCGACCCCGCCGAGGTGCAGCTGTGCGCCGCCTGCAAGACCCGCACGGCGCAGACCGTGGCTGCAAGCGCAGCCCTGCCCATTGATGTGTTCGGTGAGAACCATGTGCAGGAGCTGTGCGCAAACTTTGACGCAGGTGCTTACTGCGGCAAGCCCAGCCACTTTATCGGCCATCTGCAGACGAACAAAATTAAAAAAGTGCTGGGCCGTGCCAGCCTCATCCAAAGCGTGGACAGCGAGCATCTGCTGAACGCCATCGAGAAGGAAGCAGCCAAGGCCGGCATCGTGCAGAACGTGCTGCTGGAGGTGAACATCGGCGGCGAGGCGTCAAAGTCCGGCGTTTCGCCGGAACAGCTCTGGCCCCTGCTGGATGCCGCTGCTGCACAGGAGCACATCCGGGTCAAGGGGTTGATGGCCATTCCGCCCGTGAACGACGACGATGCCCGCAACCGCCGCTATCTGGCCGAGGTGTACAAGCTGTTTGTGCAGGCCGGAGAGCGCGGCTATTCCAACGTGTCCATGGAGACCCTCTCCATGGGCATGAGCGGCGACTTTGAAAACGCCATCCGGGAGGGTGCTACCCTTGTGCGCATCGGCACCGCCATCTACGGTGAACGGGATTACAGTAAAAAGTAACGTTACGACCCTCTCCGTCAGCGCTGGCGCGCTGCCTAAGAGGGTCAAAAATAGGAGAAACCATGCCAAAAACACAGATCCGATCCACCCAGGACCCCGCCGCACACCACACCAGCAGCCGTGCCCTCATCCGGCGCTTTCTGCCGTATCTGGCCAGGTACAAGGGCGTCCTCTTCTTTGACCTGTTCTGTGCAGCGCTGACCACCCTGTGTGACATCGTGCTGCCCAAGATCATGAGCACTATCACCAACGCCGCCATGGGCGTGGGCATCACTCTGACGGCGGGCATCGTGCTCAAGCTGGCGGGCATCTACTTCGTGCTCCGCATCATTGATGGAGCGGCACAGTATTTCATGTCCAGCATCGGTCATATCATGGGCGTGCACATCGAGACGGATATGCGCCGCGATGCCTTTGACCACCTGCTCAAGCTGGACCACACCTACTACAACAACACCAAGGTAGGCACCATCATGGGCCGCATCACCAACGACCTGTTCGATGTGACCGAGTTCGCCCACCACTGCCCGGAGGAATTTTTCATTGCGGCCATCAAGATCGTGGTGTCCTTTATTATCCTGTGCCGGGCCAGTGTGCCGCTGACGCTGGCGGTGTTCGCCTGCGTGCCGCTGATGGGAGTCGTCTCGGTCAAGCTGAACCAGAAGCTCCGCGCCCGGTTCCGCCAGCAGCGCGTGCAGATCGGCGAGCTGAACTCCACCATCGAGGACAGCCTGCTGGGGCAGGGTGTCGTGAAGGCCTTTGCCGCCGAGGATGAGGAACGCGAGAAGTTTGCAAAGGGCAACAGGGATTTTGAGCAGATCAAGACCCTCGGCTACTACGCCATGGGTGCCTTCAACACCTCCACCCGCCTGTTCGACGGCCTGATGTATCTGGTGGTCATTCTGGCAGGCGGCCTCTCGCTGGTGTACGGCAGGATCACCGCCGGTGACATGGTGGCCTATATGCTGTACGTCACCACCCTTATTGCCACCATCCGCCGCATCGTGGAGTTTGCCGAGCAGTTCCAGCGCGGCATGACCGGCATCGAGCGCTTTGCCGAGATCATGGACACCCCTGTGACCATCGGCGATGTCCCGGATGCGGTACCGCTGCAGCCCGGCCCCGGTGACATCCGGTTTGAAAACGTCAGCTTTGAGTACCCGGACGACCACAACAAGGTGCTGCACAACGTCAGTCTGGATATCCGGCCGGGCGAACGGCTGGCGCTGGTCGGCCCTTCGGGCGGAGGCAAGACCACCCTGTGCAACCTCATCCCCCGTTTCTACGAAGTGACCAGCGGCCGCATCCTGATCGATGGACAGGACATCCGCCATGTCACCCTGAAAAGCCTGCGGCAGGATATCGGCATCGTGCAGCAGGACGTGTATCTGTTCAGCGGCACGGTGGCCCAGAACATCGCCTACGGCAAGCCCGGCGCCACCCGCGAAGAGATCATGGAAGCGGCGCGTCTGGCCGGGGCCGAAAAGTTCATTCTGGCCCTGAAGGATGGCTTTGATACCTATGTGGGTGAGCGCGGTGTCAAGCTCTCCGGCGGACAGAAGCAGCGCATCGCCATTGCGCGGGTGTTCCTGAAGAACCCGCCCATCCTCATTCTGGACGAGGCCACCAGCGCACTGGACAACGAAAGCGAGATCCTGGTGGGCCAGAGCCTTGAAAAGCTGGCCCATGGCCGCACCACCCTGACCATCGCCCACCGCCTGACCACCATCAAGGATTACGACCGCATCCTTGTGCTGGGCGAAGAGGGCATCGTAGAATCCGGCACCCACGACCAGCTGCTGGCAAAGCAGGGCGTCTACTACCGCCTGTGGAATCAGCTGCCGGGGGAAGATACGCTGTAACCCGAAATCTCTGTACGAAAAAAGCGAAGCCGCTGAACATTCAACGGCTTCGCTTTTTGTTGTGGAGAAGTTCGGCTTATTCGCCCACGATGAGACGGACGGCACCATAGATGCCGGCGTCATTGCCGAGGCTTGCGGCCTTGATGGGGGTCTCGCGGCAGGAGCGGAAGGCGTATTCCTTGAAGTGCTTGACCAGCGGGTCGAACAGGACATCGCCTGCGCGGGCCACGCCGCCGCCGACGAGGAACATTTCGGGGTCGGTTGTGGAGGCGATGCTGGCCAGCGCCATGCCCAGCGTGTTGGACATATCCTCGACCTCGCGGGCGGCAAGGGCGTCGCCATTGCGGGCGGCATCAAACACGTCCTTGGCGGCAAACTCGGTGCCGCGCAGGGTGCAGGGGGTATCCGGGTTCTCGTCCAGCAGCTTCTTCATGCAGCGCACAACGCCCGTAGCACTGGAATACTGCTCCAGACATCCGTGCTTGCCGCAGCCGCAGGCGGCGGTCTCGTGGCGGTCCACCGTGATGTGGCCGATCTCGCCGCCGGCACCGTGGGTGCCATCGATGACCTTGCCGTTGACGATGACGCCGCCGCCCACGCCGGTGCCCAGCGTGACCATGACTGCGCTGCGGCAGCCCTTGGCTGCACCCATCCAGATCTCGCCCAGAGCAGCCACGTTGGCGTCATTGCCCACAAGGACCTTCAGGCCGTCCAGCAGGCCGGACAGCTGGGCGGAAACGTTCCGCTCGCCCCAGCCGCCGAGGTTTGCGCAGATGATGGGCACGACGCTGGAGTTCAAAACCGGGCCGGGCACACCGATGCCCACGCCCTCGACCTGCTCTGCGGCGATCTCCTTCTCGATCATCTTGCCGTGAATGGCGTCGGCCAGATTTTCCAGAATGTGTTCACCGGCGTTGGAGGTGTCGGTGGGAACTTCCCACTTTTCCAGCAGCTCGCCGGTGGTCTTGAACAGGCCGATCTTGGCGGTGGTACCGCCCAGATCGATGCCGAATGCGTATTCCTTCATAGTTCATTTACCCCTTTTCCACAGCGGTCGCCCGCTGATCGTTTTACCTTGTTGCCATTATAACATATTCTGCCGCAGATGGGGAGCCATTTTTTCGGATTTTTCCAGTCTCGTGCGCGGCGCGGCTGTGTTCTGTGGGCCGCAGGGCACAAAAAACGCGCCCGCCGCAAGGCAGAGCGCGTTTTCGTTGCAATGAAAGGCCAGAAGGCTTATTCCTCGTCGGGTTCGTCCTCTTCCTCGTCATCCTCTTCGTCATCATCGTCCTCTTTCGGCTTATAGAAGATGCCGCTCAGGAAGATGCTGATGAAGTACAGCAGGCACATGGGCACTGCCACGAAGCACTGGGACACGATGTCCGGCGGGGTGATGATGGCTGCGACCAGGAAGATGAGCACAATGGCAACGCCGCGGCCCTTCTTCATGATCTCCGGGTTTGCGATGCCCATCTTGGACAGGATGATGGTGATCAGAGGCATCTCAAACACGCAGCCAAAAATGATGAACATGGTCAAGCAGAGGTTGACATAGCTCTCGATGCTGATGGACGCCGTGATGTAATCGGTGCCTTCCAGAGTGACCAGGAAGTTCAGCATAAAGGGCAGGGTGACCTTATAGGCGAACAGGATGCCGACGCAGAACAGCATCAGGCCGAGCAGCAGCACCAGCTTGAAGAAGAAGCTCTCGCTCCGCTTCAGGCCCGGCTTTGCAAAGGCGTAGATCTGATACAGCGCCACCGGCACGGTGATGACCACCGCCGCGATCAGCGAGACGCGGAAATACTGCATCAGCTTTTCCTGCGGGGCCAGGAAGACGAAGGTATAGTTCGCATTCCGGGCCATGGCCGTCAGCAGATCGATCAGTTTGTCCGAAACTGCCAGAAAACCGATCACACCCACCACGAACACCACCGCGCAGATGATCAGCCTGTTCCGCAGTTCTTTCAGATGGCCGGTCAGCGTCATGCTGCCGTCCTCTGCCATGACTTCGGCTTTTTTCTTTTTGCGCTTAACGTTCGTAGCCACAATTACTCCTCGTCCTTCTTCTCAGCCTTGTCCTCAGACTGGGTCTCGGTCTTCTTGACTTCGCCGTTGTCATCGACGTCGTCCATGCCTTCCTTGAAGTTCTTCATGGTCTTGCCGAACATCTTGCCCAGCTTCGGCAGGTTCTTGGGTCCAAAGATGACCAGAACGATGATCAGAACGATGATAAGCTCCTGAGGTCCGATTCTCATAATAAAATCTCCTTTTTACTCTTGCCGCGCCGTGCGGGCGGGCTGATTTACAATGTATCGTACAACCGCGGGCGCGGGTGCATCCAAATAGGGGCTGTTATGCCTTGGCCTCTTCCGCCGGGGCCGCGGCCTCGGCTTCATGGGCGGGGGCAGCTTCCGCAGCCGGGGCGGGCGCTTCCGTTTCGGCGGGCTTTTCTGCGGCCTTCACGGGTTCCGCAGCCTCAGCCGGTGCTTCCTCCGCCTTCGCAGACTCTTCTGCGGGAGCAGCCTCGGCCTTGGCAGGCTCTTCGGGCAGCTCCTCCACGGCATCTTCCAGCTCGGTGACCTCTTCGGCCTCCTCGGCCTTCTTGGCCTCTTCCTTGCTGGTCTTGCCGATACCGGTAAAGCTCTTGGTCACATCCTTGACGCTGTTGTCGATATCCTTCTTGATATCGGTCAGCGGGGCAACAGCTTCCTTCAAGGGAGCTTGGATCTCATTCAGCGGCTCCACAACGTTCTTCTGGATCTCCTCAGAAGCAGCGCCGGTGTACTTTTTCAGTTCACGCAGCATCTTGCCGATCTTCTTTGCGTAGACAGGCAGCTGATCCGGGCCGATGAACACGAACGCCACGATCACGACAAGGATCAGCTCTGTAAAACCAATTTTCATAGCGTTCCAATTCCTTTCCTCAAACACAGGCCGTTCTTTTTGGGGTCTGCATTGCTGTACGGTTCTGGGGTTTGGCGCAGCAGTGCGCCTTTCGTTGCCCTATGTATACCGGATGTCAATGAACTGTATATGAATTTATTTTGAACAGTTTATGAACAAGACAGGTTTGCCCCTCTTTTTCTAAACAAAGTCAAAATTTCAGCGATTATATTACAGTTCGGAAATCAGAAAACAGCCCCGGCGTCATGTCCGGGGCCGTCGTTCTCACCGTTCAACGGACTGGGTTCGTCAGGGTGCCGATGCCGTCGATCTCGCACCGCACGACATCGCCGGGGACGAGGAACTGCGGCGGGTCCATGCCCATGCCCACGCCTGCCGGGGTGCCGGTGGCAATGATGGTGCCGGCCTTCAGGGTCATGCCCTGAGTCAGCTCGTGGATCACGTGGTCGATATCAAAGATCTGCAGGCCGGTGTTCGAGTCCTGCCGCTTTTCGCCGTTGACGAAGCTTCGGATGCCGAGCTTGGGCGGGTAGGTGTCGAATTCGTCTGCGGTAACGATGCAGGGGCCGATGGGCGTGAAGCCGTCCAGACTTTTGCCGAAATACCACTGCTTGTGGGCGGTCTGCACATCGCGGGCGGAAACATCGTTCAGGATGGTGTAGCCGAACACATAGTCTTTTGTCTGCCCGGCGGGCACATCCCTGGCATCTTTGCCCAGAACCACAGCCAGCTCGCATTCGTAGTCCAGCTTCTGCACAAGGTCAGCGTGAGCTTCAATAAAGCCGCCGTCCGGCACCGCCCGCGTGACCCGCTTGGAAAAATAAATGGCATCCTGATGTTTGGTTGCAAAGGCATCGGCAGAGTATTTCTCCGCTTCGTCCGAGTGGGCCATGTAGTTGATGCCAAGGCACACCACATCCTGCGCCGGGCAGGGAATAGGGCTTTGCAGCTGCACGGCATCCACGGGCAGGGCCGGGATGCCCGCAATGGCAAGCTGCAGGCCTGCCCGCACCTGCGGGGTCAGAAAGGGGATGGCATCGGACAAGGTTTCATAGGAAAGGCCCAGCCAGCTCAGCGGCCAGATCTGTGTGCCGTCCGGCGAAAGAATGGCCGGATCTTCTACGCCGTCCGGCAGGCGGCAGGTGACAAAACGCATAGGGAAAGCCTCCTCTCAGTGGCGGTAGGCGATGGCGTTCTGGATGCGGTCGGCCTCAGCCTGCCCGGCCAGCTGGCGCACCAACTCCAGCGCAAAGGGGATGGCACCGCCCAGACCGTAGCTGGTGGTGATGCTGCCATCCACCACGACCTCTTCGTCGTGGACGACGGCACCGGCCAGCTTGTCCTGGAACCCAGCGTGGGCGGTGGCGTTCCGACCCTCCAGCAGGCCCAGCGAAGCCAGGATGCTGGGGGCCGCGCAGATGGCTGCCACCTTCCGGCCTGCCCTGGCAAAGGCGGTGCAGGTGTCGGTGACGGTCTTGTTGGCGGCAAGGTTCGGGGTGCCGGGGATGCCGCCGGGCAGCACCACCATGTCCACATCCGAATAATCCACCTCTTCGGCCAGTGCGTCGGCGGTCAGGTGGATGTTATGGCTGCTGACCAGCTCTCTGCGGCCCATGGCAGACGCCACGATGACCTCGACTTTGGCGCGGCGGAGAAGGTCCACCACCAGCAATGCCTCGCACTCTTCTGTGCCATCGGCGAAAAAGACAACTGCTTTGCTCATTGTATCTGCTCCTTCCTGCGGCCCTGCTGTGCGCTGTGCGCAGCAGGGGATAAAAAGCGCACCGCGGGCGGAGTGCTCCCCTGCCCCGCCGTGCGCGGTCCTGCATTATTCCTCGGTGGGTGCCTCGGCCTTTTCTTCCAACAGGCGGCGCAGCACGCTGTCCTCCCTGCTGATGACCCGGCTTACCCGGCTGATGATGGCGCTGGACGCGCCGATGTTGCCCATGATGCTGGTGTAGCTCTGCTTGCTGACCAGCTTTTCTGCAATGTTGTAGCGCTGCTCCATTGCGCTCAGCTCGGAATAGCTGCACACATCCTGTAAAAAGCGATAGCATTCTTCCGGCGTTTTCAGTTCCAGCAGTGCCGAATACAGACCGGACTGGCCGGTAGGATGATCTTTTGCCATGGCTCGTTTCCTCCCTTGTCGTTTTGGTAGGGGTCTGGCCCGCGATGGGCACTTCATTGCACTACATTAGTGTAGTACAAACGCAGGAAAATTGCAATGGGAAATTTCAGAGCATCTTTTCCATTTCGGTCAGCTGCATGGAGATGCCGCCCACCGCGTTCTCCACGGGCTTGAGCAGCCGGTAGCCCCGCGCCTTGAAGAACTGCTGCACCGGCAGGGCCTTGGCGTGCACGGTGCACCACACACGGCCCTTGCCCTCGCCGCGGGCCAGCCGCTCGCAGGAGAGCACGATGTCCCGGCCCAGTGCCTTGCCGCGGTATTCGGGCCTGAGGTACAGGTGCATCAGATGCAGGGCGGTGTTCTCCATCTTCCACGCAAAGTAGCCGATGGTCTTGCCGCCCAGAACCACGAGGAAGTAGTTCACATCGTTGTCGATGTCCTCCTCAATGGCATCGGCGCTCTGCAGCTCTTCCACAAGGGTGTCCAGCTGTTTTGCGGGGTAATAGCGCTTGTACACCTCATGCCAGAGTTCACTGGCAAGGTCGGCGGTGGCGTGGATATATTTGGCCTTGGCGACCAGCTTGTAATCAGGCTTCATAGTTCTCCTATTCGTTGTTCAGGGTGAGCCCGCCGGGCGGGGTTTTTCTTATTGTACCATACGCCGCGCCAAAGTGCAAAACAAAAAGGCGGCTGCGCCTTCCAAAAAAGCGCAGCCGCCTGATTGTCGTTTTACCTGGGAACGAGATGTTTTACAGCGCGGTCTTGATGTTGTGATGAGTGGAGCTGTAACGAACAACTGCTTCCATCAGGGCGAGAGGCCACAGAATGACCTTGCCCAGGATCTCGGCCGGCTTGACACATACCGTGTCCATGCTGTTGATGCCGAACAGGATCAGACATGCGATACCACAGCCCAGAATGTAATAGTACATAATCAAACCTCCTATATCTTTCTACGGGTCTTGGACCCGAAGTTCAGTACACAGCGGGGCGTTTTCCGCTCTCCGCATCCTTACTATACCGCAATTTCAATCTAAAGTCAATATCCGAAATCATGAAACAATTGAAAGCTTTTGTTGAAATTCGTTTTACTCATCGAAGTAAAGTGTAAAAGTTCGCTTTGCTTTATAAATGTGAAGTCAGTGTTCTGAATTGGCCGTGAGCCGGAAACAATTTGTTCATATTTGGGGTCAAAACGCCCCGGAAACCGGCGTTTTGTTTTCCTTGCAAGTACAGAAAATACTGCACAAAAGTCCTGTTTGAAGTTTATGCAGAATGCCATGCAATAACAGCTGTTCCTCCCTCGTTTACAAGTTAAGGAAAGTCGTGTCGAAATTTTTGTTTTCGAAAGCCGGAGGGCCCCATCATGAAAGAAAAACTCTGCAAAAAGATCTTGGGTTTTCTACTCGCCTCCCTGCTCCTGCTGACCGTTTCGCCGCCTGCCTTCGCGGATATGGGGCCGAAACCGTCGGTCACGCTCAGGCTCTACATCTACAACGACCAGAATTACGCCGTGACTCTGCTGGGCAATACAGAATCCACCGGCCCATGGAGCGCCCCCAGCGCATACGGGGACTGGATGGGTTCCCGCGAGGTGTGGGAAGCCTTTCAGGCTTACGATGCGCCGGAGGGGTACTACTTCCTCGGCTACTTCGAGGAATACTTCGGCGACACCGAACAGACCTTCACCTGGGGGTACTACCCGCCCCAGAAATTCTATGTGCTCCTTTATAATATGGACACCGGGGTCTTTTCCATTAGCAAAGATCCGGTCCAGCGGTATGCGTTCGACAGCGAATGGCAGGTGCTGTTCGACCCGGAGGACGGCTGGATGCACGTCTACACCAACCGGACCGACAGCGACCAGATTTCCCTGTTCACCTCCCGGTTACTCATCACGCTGATTCTGGAGCTAGCGCTGGGTGCCCTGGTGTTCGGCCTGCGCGAAAAAGCCCAGCAGAACCTCATCGGCGGGATCAATCTGGCCACGCAGCTTGCACTGAACCTTGTTCTCCACTACGGGCTGTTTTATCTCGGCCCCTGGGCGGGCTTTGCGCTCTACGCCGGAATGGAAGTGCTGGTCTTCGCGGTGGAAGCCTCCGCCTACTGCCGCTGGCTGCCCTGGCCGGAGGGCAAAACGCCCCGCCCGGTGCTCTACGCCCTGACGGCCAACCTGCTCTCGTTCGGCGTCGGCTGGCTTTTGAACGAGCACCTGACGAACGCCCAGATCCGGTGGCTCAGCCTTGCGGCCCTGTTCCTGTGGTACACGGTGCCCAAGTTGGCGGGAAAAACGTGTCTTTTTAAGCAAAACGCACAAGAAAATGACAAAAGATTGTGATTTTCCATCCTTGTTGCCAGAGAGGAAATGCGTTATAATAGAACCATCAAATCGGCGGATACCGGAAAGGAGAACATGCTCTATGGCAAAAGCATCGCAGGTCGTTTTAATGGAAAATGAATTTTATATCATCAAAGCCCCCAATGGAAAGGTACTGGAAGTAAAGAACTTCAACACCGAGAACGGCGCGGCCATCCAGCTGTGGAGCTATGCAGGCCATCCGTGGCAGCAGTGGCAGTTCGTGGATGCAGGCGAGGGCCGCTGGCGCATCTGCAACCGCTTTACCGGCAAGATGATGGATCTGGCCCTTGGCGGTGTGGTGGAGGGCACATGGCTGCACCAGTGGGACCGCACCAGCGGGCTGAGTCAGTGCTGGGCGCTGGAGCCCACCCGCAGCGGGCGCACCCGCATCCGCAATGTGCTGGCGGATAAATACATCGACCTTGTGGGTATGAACACCTCCAACGGCGCACAGGCCCAGATCTGGAACTTTGTGGCCGGCGGCAATCAGGAGTGGAACCTTGTCCGCGTGGACCCCACTTCCACCCAGATCAACGCGCGCGGCAACGAGGCGCACGACCCGGAACCCACCCCCTCGCAGCGCAAGCATCAGAACGACCTTGTGCGCAAGCTGAACAATGCGGGCAAGGGCCGCGCTGCACGGAAATAAAAAAGAACGAAAAGACCCTCTCAGACTCGCATCCGCTCGCCAGCTCCCCCGTCGGGGAAGCTTTGATGCTGACAGAACTCAACATCAAAACCTCGCCCTTTGATAGACTCCCCCGGCCGGGGGAGGTGGCACGCTAGTGCCAGAAGGGGACAAGGCGGCATTGCGGAGCAATGACGGAGAGGGTCTCTTTTATTATCAGAAGGAGAACGCTTCATGAACCCTGAACTTCCCATGCGGAACACGACGCTGTGCTATCTGGAGCAGGACGGCAAGTGGCTGATGATCCACCGCGTCACCAAGAAAAACGACATGAACCACGACAAATGGATCGGTGTAGGCGGAAAGTTTGAGCGGTTTGAAAGCCCGGAGGACTGCCTGCTGCGCGAGGTGCGGGAAGAGACCGGCCTTCAGCTGACCCGCTTCCGCTGCCGGGGCATCGTGACCTTCATTCTGGGCCGTCTGACCGAGTACATGCACCTTTACACCGCAGACGGCTGGACCGGTGAACTGATCCGGGACCCCGCCCGCAACGAAGGCGTGCTGGAATGGGTGCCGACGGACACCGTCGAAACGCTGCCCATCTGGGAGGGCGACAAAATCTTCTTCCGGCTGCTCAAAGAGGACCGCCCGTTCTTCTCCCTCAAGCTGACCTATGAGGGGGATACGCTGACGCAGGCCGTGTTGGACGGGAAGGAACTCCCTTCGGCATCCTGCGGATGCCACCTCCCTCAGTGAGGGAGGCTTTGCAGCAATACCGCTGCGTCAAGGCCCCCTCCCAGAGGGGGCTGGCACAGCGAAGCTGTGACGGAGGGAATTCTGCCTTTTAATTCAGTTTCAGGTCTCCCTCTTTGATCCAGCCCAGCTTGCGCTCGATCTCGCAGAAGATCACACTCAGCACGGCGGGCAGAACAAAGCACAGCAGCACCATGGCAGCCCAGTCCATCGGGGTGATGGCGGCTTTAGTACCGGCGGCAATATCGCTGACCCAGCCGGTGTACACGCCGATCTGGCCCACCAGACCGCAGGTGCCCATGCCGGAGGACACGGCGGCACCGTTCATCTCAAAGTGGAACACGCAGGTGGCCAGCGGGCCGGTGATGGCACTGGCCAGTGTGGGCGCGATCCAGATACGGGGGTTCTTGACGATGTTGCCCATCTGCAGCATGCTGGTGCCAAGGCCCTGACTGACCAGACCGCCCACGCCGTTCTCCTTGTAGCTCATCACGGCAAAGCCGATCATCTGGGCGCAGCAGCCTGCCACGGCGGCACCGCCGGCAAGGCCGGTCAGACCCAGCGCGGCGCAGATGGCGGCAGAGGAAATGGGCAGGGTCAGCGCCACGCCCACAATGACGGATACCAGAATGCCCATGACCAGCGGAGCCTGTTCGGTGGCCCACATGATCAGGGTGCCCACCTGACTTGCAGCAGCGCCAATGGGTGCGGCGATCAGCATGGAAAGGCCCACGCCGGAAAAAATGGTCACCAGCGGGGTCACGAGGATGTCCACGTCTCCTTGCTCACGGCCTTGCCCAGTTCGGAAGCCACGATGGCAATGATGAGCACGGCCAGCGGGCCGCCTGCGCCGCCCAGAGCATTGGCCGAGTAGCCTACGGTGATCAGGCTGAACAGCACCAGCGGCGGGCAGTGCAGTGCCCAGCCAATGGCGCAGGCCATGGCCGGGCCGCTCATGGCCGTGGCGTAGCCGCCAAGGTCTACCAGCACGTCAAGGCCGGTCTGCTGGCCCAGCGTCTTGATGATGGTGCCGATCAGCAGGCTGGCAAACAGGCCCTGCGCCATGGCACCCAGCGCTTCAATGAGATAGCGCTGCGGGGTGATGACGATATCTTTTCGTTTCAAAAACTCCTTGAAGCTTGCCATAGAATTTTCCTCTTTTCTTCTCCGGTCATTTCTGCAACCGGACTGCATGTCCATCATCATACCATACACCTGTCAAGACAGCAAGAGAAAAACGCTTTTTTCGTGAAAAGAACCAAATTTTGAAGCGCTGGATGCAATTTTTCCGCAGGCTGAACCGTATTGCCTGTGGAGCGATTTTTCTCTTTTCCGTTCGCTGTTTTTCCTTCGCACCGCCGCAAAGAAGATTGACGGATACCGGGGTTGGGTGTATACTGGAAGAGTGAAATCAGGATTTCTGGATCGGTCCCGATTCTACCGGGCTTTGCGGGCCGCACGGCGGCTGCACGTCCGATCTTATTTGGAGGCAAAAGCAAACGGCATGAAACACAAATTTCCATCGGTTCCGGATCGTACATCCGATCAAAACACCCGCCGCAATGCGGGGCAGGCCATTGCCGCCTTTGTCATGGCGCTGGCTCTGACCGTGGGCGGCGCGAGCACCACCATCCTGCTGGCTACCCAGCCTGCGGGTCTGACCGTCGCGCCTGCGGCGGTGGAGTGGGAGGCCCCCGCCATCAGCCTTCAGCCGGAGAAGAGTGCCTCCACGGAGGCCGCTTCGGAAAGCACGGCGGAAGCGTCTGCTTCCAGCACGGCTGCGGAGGAGACCGCACCGGCACAGGCCCCTGCTTCCTCTGCCGCTGTGCCTGTGGCCCCGACGGAGGCTGAGGTGCCTGCTTCCAGCACCGAACCTGCGGCGGAAGCCCCCGTTGAAGAAGCCCCCGCCGCTGTGCCGGACGAGACCCCTGCGGAGCCGTCCGCTGGGACTCCCGCCGCCGACCCGATGGCCGGTCCTGCCGAGGAAAACGACCACGAAAACGCCCTCTTCCCCCACTTCGTGCAGGAGACTGCGGAACTGGCCGCAGAAGACCCGCTGAGCGCCCCGGTGGAAACGCTGGAAGCGGAGGCCGCCGAGACCCCCGCCGCCTCTGAGAACGGCGAGGCTGTCGCTTCTGCCGGGATCTCCGATACCAACGGCACCATCCTGCTGACGCCGGAAGAGATCCGCGCCGCGCTGGACGCCGGAACGCTGGACGAAAGCAGCGTCTCCGCCCAGTGCCTTGACAGCGAGAACGGCTTCCTGAAATGGCTGTGGAACCTGCTGTTCGGCAAGAAGGAGGAAGACAAGCCCTCCACCTCCACACCTGCTGCACCTGCACCGCGCCCCACCTACTCCGGCTGGCGGACCGTGAACGGCAAGACCTATTATTATGAGCAAAACACCACCGACCCCGTCACCGGCATCCGCTCCATCGACAACAAGCTCTATTACTTTGATGCCAATGGCGTCCAGCAGAACGCCACCTTCGGCATCGATGTCTCCAAATACCAGTCCAGCATCAACTTTGAGCAGGCCAAGCAGGCCGGCGTCGAGTTCGTCATCATCCGCATCGGCTACCGCGGCTATGGTGCTTCCGGCACGCTGGTGCTGGACCCCATGTTCGAGGAGCATTTCACCAATGCCCGGAACGCCGGTCTGCGGGTGGGCGTCTACTGCTTCACCCAGGCCGTCAATGAGAACGAAGCCCGCGAGGAAGCGCAGGCCTGCGTGTATGTGCTGAACGGACGCAAGCTGGATTACCCCATCTTCTTTGACACCGAAGCATCCGGCGCTTCCAATGGTTCCGGCCGCGCCGACGGTCTGGGTATGGAGGACCGCACCAAGTGCGCGGTTGCCTTCTGCGAAGAGATCAAGGCTCTGGGCTATCAGCCCGGCGTCTACGCCTCCACCACCTGGTTCCGCAAGCGCCTGGACATGAGCAGGCTGACCCAGTACAACATCTGGAATGCCCACTACAACGTCGCCAGCAGCCCCATTGCCTGCAACATGTGGCAGGGCAGCTGCACCGCCCGCATCCCTGGCTACGGCGGCCAGATCGACGTGAACATCAGCTACATGGGCTGAGTTCAGAAGACACAAAAGACCCTCCCGGAACATTGAAATGAACCCAAAAAGTTAGACAAAAATTGAATTAAGCAGCTCCAACGGTCTGAATCCTGTACTGTACAGGGCTCAGACCGTTTAGTTTTAATTTGATTCGGCGATTGTTGTAATAGTCGATGTAATCGACAATAGCCTTTTTGAGCTGGTCAATGGAATCAAATTTTTCCAGATAGAACAGCTCCGTCTTGAGCAGTCCGAAGAAGTTCTCGGCAACAGCATTGTCCAGACAAGTGGCTTTCCGAGACATACTTTGCGTAATTCCTTTTGCTTTCAGTAGATTCTGGTAGGACTTCATCTGGTATTGCCAGCCCTGATCCGAATGCAGAGTCAGATTGTCAACCTTGTCCGGCAGCTTTTGAAAAGCACCTTCCAGCATATCCGTGATTTGCTTAAAGTTCGGATGGCGGCTCAGATTGTAGCTGACAACTTCGCCATTGAACAAATCAAGAATTGGAGACAGGTAGAGTTGCTGGTCGTTCACTTTGAACTCGGTAACATCTGTGACCCATTTCCGATTCGGCTGGTCTGTCTTGAAATGCCGTTCCAGCAGGTTTGGAGCTACTTCTCCAACTTCGCCTTTGTAAGAACTGTACTTCCTTTTTGCACGAATCTGACAGACTAAACCAAGCTGCTTCATGAGTTTCCGAACCGTCTTGTGGTTCACACAAATATCGTTGTTATGCAGTTCTTTTGTGATTCTGCGGTATCCGTATCGTTTTTTGTTCTCGTTGAAGATTATAACAATCTGTTCCTTTACCATCTGGTATTTGGCAGGATTCTGAGACTGGTGCAGATAGTAGTAGAACGTGCTGCGAGGAAGTCCGGCAAGTTGCAGCAGTGCTTTCAGAGGGTATTTCTGCCTTAGTTCCTGAACTACTTGTGCTTTCTGTTTTGGCGTTCCTCTTCCAGCACCAAGGCATTCAATTTTTTTAAGTAGTCGATTTCCATCCGAAGCCGCTGATTTTCTGCAATAAGATCTTCTTCTACTTGCTTATCCAGCTTTGGCTTCCGACCTTTCTGCGTCCCACTGGCGGCACAGGCTCGTCCTCGACGCTCTAACAGAAGTGCTTCTTCTCCTTCCTCCCAATAAATGCGCTCCCAGTCCCTGAGTGTACGGTCCGAAATGCCATATTCTCTGGACGCTCCCTTAAAGCTCAGGTTTTCTCTGTGGATTCGTTTAATGATTTCTACCTTCTGCGTTCCGTTGTACTTTCGTTGTCCCTTTGGCATACAAAAACACCCCATTTCCTAAACAGTATACCATACTGTCTAACAAATGGGGTGCAGTTCAACATTTCCGGGAGGGTCTTTCTGTTTCTGGAGATCAGTTGAACATGTCCTTCAGCTTTTTGAAGAAGCCCTTGCGCTTTTCGTAGTTTTCTTCTTTCAGGGTGCCCTCGAACTTCTTCAGGGCCTCCCGCTGGGTCTTGTTCAGCTTCTTGGGGATCTCCACCTCGCACTTGACGTACATATCACCGCGGCCGCGGCCATTCAGGTACTGGATGCCCTTGCCGCGCAGGCGGAAGGTGGTGCCGCTCTGGGTGCCCTCGGGCACGGTGTACTCCACCTTGCCGTCAATGGAAGGCACCTGCACGGTGTCGCCCAGCACGGCCTGACTGTAAGTGATGGGCACGGTGACCCACACATCGTAGCCGTCGCGCTGGAACACCTCGCTGGGGCGCACCGTGACCATGACGATCACATCACCGGAGGGACCGCCGTTTGCACCGGCATCGCCCATGCCGCGCAGTGCAAAGCTCTGGTCGTCGTCGATGCCCATGGGGATGGACACCTCCAGCGTCTTTTTAGCAGCCACCTTGCCGCTGCCATGGCAGACCTTGCAGGGATTCTTGACCAGCTTGCCCTTGCCGCCACAGCGGGAGCAGGGCTGCTGGGTCTGCATCACACCAAAGGGGGTGCGCTGCTGACGGATCACGAAGCCGCGGCCGCCGCAGTCCGGGCAGGTCTCGGGGCTGGAACCGGCGGCACAGCCGCTGCCGTGGCACTCGGTGCACTCCTGCTGGCGGGTGATGGTGATGTTCTTCTTGCAGCCGTGCACGGCCTCGTCAAAGCTCAGGGTGATGCGCACGCGGATATCCTGACCCTTGCGCGGTGCGTTGGGGTTTGCCTGACGGGACGAACCGCCAAAGCCGCCGAAGCCGCCGCCAAAGATATCGCCGAAAATGTCGCCCAGATCCACGCCGTCGCCGCCAAAACCGCCAAAGCCACCCGCACCGGGGCCGGGGCCGCCGCCGTTCTGTGCTGCATAGGCAGGGTCAACACCTGCAAAGCCGTACTGGTCGTACAGCTGGCGCTTCTTCGGGTCCGAAAGCACCTCGTTTGCTTCGTTTACTTCCTTGAACTTTTCCTCGGCATCCTTATCGCCGGGGTTATAGTCCGGGTGGTATTTCATTGCAAGCTTGCGGTATGCCTTTTTGATCTCGGCATCGGTCGCAGTCTTGGATACCCCCAGCACTTCGTAGTAATCACGCTTTTCCTGTGCCATATCCACTCACCTCTCCGGGAACGTTTGATCCGGGAAACGCCCCGGTTGGTTCCTCGCTCTATAACCAGCAAGAGCCGCTCCGGCAAAACCGGAGCGGCTTTTGCTATTCCACGCGTGCGTCCGCCGGTTTGGCCGGGCACACACTGCTGTGTTTTTTATCAGACTTCCTTGAAGTCGGCATCCACAACGCCGTCATCACCCGGCTTCTGCTGGTTGTTTGCACCTGCGTCGGGGCCGGGCTGTGCACCGGCGGCCTGCTGTGCGGCAGCGGCTGCCTGATACATCTTCTCGAACACCTGGCTCAGAGCTTCCTGCTTTGCCTTGATGTCGTCCACGTTGCCGGACTGAACAGCGGTCTTCAGGTCGGCCAGCTTGCTCTCGGCCTCGCTCTTCACGTCGGCGGGCAGCTTGTCGCCGTTCTCCTTCAGCATCTTCTCAGTCTGGAACACCATCTGGTCGGCACCGTTGCGGATATCGACCTCTTCACGCTTCTTCTTATCGTCGGCAGCAAACTGCTCAGCTTCCTTCACAGCCTTGTCGATGTCCTCCTTGGACATGTTGGTGGAAGCGGTAATGGTGATGTTCTGCTCCTTGCCGGTGCCCAGATCCTTTGCGCTGACCTTCACGATGCCGTTTGCATCGATATCGAAGGTAACTTCGATCTGAGGCACACCACGGGGAGCCGGAGCGATGCCGTCCAGATGGAAGACACCCAGGCTCTTGTTGTCGCGTGCGAACTCACGCTCGCCCTGCAGAACGTTGACCTCAACAGAGGGCTGGTTGTCTGCAGCGGTGGAGAACACCTGACTCTTGTGGGTGGGGATGGTGGTATTGCGGTCGATGATCTTGGTGCACACGCCGCCCAGAGTTTCAATGCCCAGGCTCAGCGGGGTGACATCCAGCAGCAGCAGGCCCTTCACATCGCCCTGCAGCACGCCGCCCTGAATAGCAGCGCCCACAGCCACGCACTCATCGGGGTTGATGCCCTTGAAGGGCTCGCAGTTCAGTTCCTTCTTGACTGCATCGTAGACAGCGGGGATACGGGTGGAACCACCGACCATCAGGACCTTCTTCAGGTCAGAGGGACGCAGGCCTGCATCCTGCAGAGCCTTGCGGACGGGGCCCATGGTGCGATCGACCAGATCAGCGGTCAGCTCGTTGAACTTTGCGCGGGTCAGGGTCATATCCAAGTGCTTCGGGCCGGTAGCATCGGCGGTGATGAAGGGCAGGTTGATCTGGCTGCTCATTGCGCTGGACAGCTCGATCTTTGCCTTCTCGGCAGCTTCCTTCAAACGCTGCGCAGCCATCTTGTCCTTGCGCAGGTCGATGCCGTTCTCGGTCTGGAAGGCATCTGCCATCCAGTTGATGATGCGCTCATCGAAGTCATCGCCGCCCAGATGGGTATCACCGTTGGTGGCCAGAACCTCGGTAACGCCGTCGCCCATCTCGATGATGGACACATCGAAGGTGCCGCCGCCCAGATCGTAGACCATGATCTTCTGGTCTTCTTCCTTATCGATGCCATATGCCAGAGAAGCGGCAGTAGGCTCGTTGATGATACGCTTGACGTTCAGGCCTGCAATGGTGCCTGCGTCCTTGGTAGCCTGACGCTGGCTGTCGTTGAAGTATGCAGGAACGGTAATGACAGCCTCAGTAACAGGCTCGCCCAGATAAGCCTCGGCATCCGCCTTCAGCTTCTGCAGGATCATAGCGCTGACCTGCTGGGGAGTGTACTCCTTGCCGTTCAGGGTCACCTTGTGGTCGGTGCCCATGAAGCGCTTGATGGAAGCAACGGTGTTCTCAGGGTTAGTGATGGCCTGACGCTTTGCCACCTGACCCACCAGACGGTCGCCGGTCTTGGTGAAGCCCACCACAGACGGGGTGGTGCGTGCACCCTCAGAGTTTGCGATAACAACGGGCTCGCCGCCCTCCATGACAGCCACGCAGCTGTTGGTAGTACCAAGGTCGATACCAATGATCTTACTCATAATGAAAACTCCTCTCGAAAGAACAAATCGTATTGTTTATGTGATGCTCAAATGTTTGTAAGCGGATGTTATATTCAAAACCCTTTCGGGTTTCTGCTTTGTTATTCGGCCACTACAACGGTCGCATGGCGGACGATCTTATCGCCCAGCTTGTAGCCCTTCTGGTAGACCGTGATGACGGTGCCGCTCTCCTGTCCGTCCGGGGCGGGGATCTGCTGCACTGCATTCATGAAGTTGGGATCAAAGGGCTTGCCCAGCGCCTCGATCTCCTCCACATGGAGGGCATCCAGCGCCTTGGCGGCCTTGTCCAGCGTCATGGTCACGCCCTTTTTGTAGTTCTCGTCGGTGGTGGGGGCGTTGGCTGCCATCTCCAGCGTATCCAGAATGGGAATGATCTGGTTTACCGCAAAGGAAACGCCATCGTTAAACTTCTGGTCGGCTTCGCGGGTGGAGCGCTTGCGGTAGTTCTCGTACTCCGCTGCCATGCGCAGCAGCTTTTCTTTGGTCTGGGCCGCTTCCTGCTCGGCTGCTTCCAGCTTTGCCTTTGCAGCTTCCAGGTCGCGGTTTTTCTTGAACCAGCCGTCCTTCTTCGCATCCTTGGGTTCCGCTGTCTCGGATGCGGGCGCAGCCTGTTCAGCGGCTGCTTCGGGTGCGGCCTGCTCAGCGGTCTTTGGCTCTGCGGCGGGTTCCGCCTGCGGGGTCTTCTTGGTTTCTTCGCTCATTCCAGATCCTCCTTATAGATCACAGTCCGCCGGGGTACGGCAGCCTGTGGGGTGTCTTTTCGTTTGCCGCTCATGCCCTCGCCCAGCTGGTCTGCAAAGTAATGCAGCAGCGGCATCAGCTTCTGGAAGGGCATCCGGGTGGGGCCGATCAATGCAATGGAGCCCCACAGGCCTCCGCCCACCAGATACCGGTCGCTCACGATGCACAGGCCCGGGATCTGCGGTTCCAGATCCTCGCCCAGCAGGATGCTCTCGCTCTGCTCTGTGGGCGGGGCGATGAGCCGGGCGGCCGCTTCCTCATCGCTCAGCAGGCTGAGGATGGAACCGACCTTGCCTTCCAGCTGGGGCCAGTCCAGCAGATACTGCTCGCCGCCCAGATAGACATGCGGTTTGGTGGAATCCTGCAGGATGGCCGCTGCCGCCGACACCACCGGCACCAGCTCCGGGTCGATCTGGCTGCACAGCTCTGCCAGCAGCCGGGTGGAAAGATCCACCGGCGCTACAAAGGTAAGGTTGCGGTTGAGCAGTGCGGCAAGTGCTGCCGCATTCTCGCGGGAGAGGCCGGTGCGCACCCGTGCCACACGGGTACGAACGTAACCGGCCGTGGTAACGGCCAGCACAGCCGCTGCGCTGCGGCCCACCTGAACCACTTCATAGTGGGCGATGCACAGATCCTCGGCGCACGGGGTGCTGATGGCGGCGGTGCAGCCGCTGATGGCGGCCAGCGCCTTGGCGGCACCTGCGGCCAGCTTTTCCGGCTCATGGTCGAGGCTTGCGAACACCGCATCCACACGGGCGCGGCTCACACGATCCAGCGGCTGATCGTCGGTCAGCAGATTATCAAGGTAGTAACGGTAGCCCTTGGCGCTGGGCACACGGCCCGCGCTGGTGTGGGGCTGCTCCAGCAGGCCCAGCTTTGTCAGCGCCGCCATCTCATTGCGGAGCGTTGCGCTGGAAACTGCCATGTCAAAGTAGTTTGCCAGCACGCTGCTGCCAACGGGCTCGCCTTCGAGACCATACAGCGCCACGATCGCCTGCAAGACTCGCTGCTTGCGTGCATCCATCGTCATAGCGCCTGCCCCCTTTTTGCGTTTGCTTTGTTCGTTTAGCACTCCTTGTTCCTGAGTGCTAAGACCATTATAGCCAATTTTTCCGCGCTGTCAATAGGTTCGCAGAAAAGTTTTGAAAGATTCACAAATTGGTCATAAGCAAACGGCCCACGCCGAGGCGCAGGCCGTTTGTTTCTATTATAAGGTATTCACTCTTCCATCTGCCTTGCCAGAAATGCCGCTGCCACAGCTGCGGCCTTTTCCTGTGCGGCATCCGGCTGTGCCGCCCGGTCCTCGGTCAGAAAGCCTACGGCACCGGTCACATCTCCCGCCGCGATGATGGGGCAGACGCAGAGCAGAGCGCGCTGCGCCCCCTCGCAGGGCAGGAGGGCCTTTTCCGGGTCGCCGCTGCTGACGTAGAGCTTCCGGCTGTCCATCAGCTTTTCCAGCGGCTGGCTGATGCTGCGGTCCACAAGGTCCCGCCGCCCGGCACCGGACGCCGCCAGGATGCGGTCCCGGTCACAGACGAAGGCTGTCAGTGCGAAGCTCTTGCTCAACGCATCCACATACTGCGTCGTCACGCTGCTCAGCTCCCCCACTGGCGAATACTTTTTAAAGATCACCTCGCCGTCGCCCGTGGTGAAGATCTCCAGCGGGTCGCCGCGGCGGATGCGCTGGGTGCGGCGGATCTCCTTGGGGATCACCACCCGGCCCAGCTCGTCGATGCGGCGCACGATTCCTGTTGCTTTCATAACACATTCTCCCTTTCTCGGTCCCACGTTTCCTTGGTTCCCAGATTTCGTTTCCTGTGGTTATTTTGTGGTAGAGAAAGGAGAATTATTCAAGCGCGAAGCTCTGCCTGCGGGAGCTGCCCTGTTTTTGCTTGTCCTCATACATCCGGTGGTCTGCCAGGATGCGGATGTTGCGGACGTCGGCCCGGTCGGCCGGGTAGCAGGCCGAACCGCAGCTGGTGCCAATGCCGATGGTCCGGCCGTCCAGCACATAGGGCTGCCGGATGACCGATTTGATGGTCTCGACCCGCTGGGCGCACCCGTCTGCATCGACTTCGCCGTTCACGATCAGGGCAAACTCATCGCCGCCGATGCGGAACGCAAAGTCGCTGCTCCGCACACAGCTCCGCAGCCGGTCGGCCACGGCCCGGAGCAGCTGGTCGCCCACATCGTGGCCGTAGGTGTCGTTGACCGGCTTGAACCGGTCCAGATCCAGATAGAACAGAGCAAAGGGCTGGCGCGCCTCTTCCTTCTGCTTCAGGGTACTGTTGAAGCACCGCTCGTTGAACAGGCCGGTCAGGCCGTCGGTGTTGGCCAACCCCTCCAGTTTCCGGCGTTCCAGCGCTTCGGTGCGGAGGGCGTTTTCTTTTTCTTCCATTTCCAGTGCCGCATCCAGCTTGACCGACCGCACCATCGCCACGGCCACGCTGCCCATCAAAAAAAGCAGCAGCAGGATGGTGACCTTCTGGATCTTCCGCATCCCGGCATCGACGACATCGCGCTCCACGATGCCCACGATGGTCAGGTCCTGAAAGCCCACCGGCTGATAGACCAGATAATAGCCCTTGCCGCCGTACCGATACCCGGTGCTGCCGCTGCCGCCGCTGCGCACGTTCTCCCGCATGGCGGCAAAGCCGTCGGCATCGACCTCGGCATTTTTCTCCAGAAAATCGAACAGGTTCGTCATCCAGGATTCGATCTCACTCTTCGGCTCCTCGGACAGCATCACGCTGCCGTCCGGGTAGATGATGTAGCAGTCGCTCTGGCCGTTGTAGGCATGGCCGCCGATCATCTCTTCCAGCATTGCATTGTTGTAGCTGACGGCAATGCAGGTGTAGGTCACACCAGAGACCTCGACCGGCCGGATGGGCACGGTGAACACGACCCGGCGCTCGCCCGTGCCTATGACATAGCTGCTCACGCTGGACCGGCCGGTCGCATACGTCGCCGCAAACGCGCCCCACAGTTCCTGCGCCTCTCCGCTCTCTCCGGTGGCTTTCAGATACTGGCTGGACTCATTGAACAGGTACAGCTCGCTGTACCGCCAGGTCGTTTTTTCGCGGTTGAAGTGGCGCAGACTGGCCCGGATGGCCGTTTCGTCTGCCTCCTGCAAGCTGTTGCCCCACTCGCTCAGCACGTTCCAGTTGCGCTGCGCAAACATGGTAAAAGTCTTGTTCACCTGCTCGTAGGTCTCCAGCAGGTTTTGGGTGCTCTCCCGATAGAACTGGCGCTGCACATACACCAGATAGCCCACAATGTTGAAAAGGCACACCACCACCAGGAGCGTAAGCGCAGCCGCTCGCCGTCTGCTTCTCCCCATCCTATGATCCCATGACATATTCATCGTACCCCCGAATTTTTTCGAGAGAAGTTAAAATTTCTTAGCCGCATCTTTGCTGCATCATTTCAAACTTACCATATTCTTCCTCTTCTGTCAATGCTCTTCCGTAGTTTTTTACGTTTGAACTCTGGCCGTTTTTTCCGGTTTATGCTATACTGGGTCTGTTCTTCAGGCCCTGCGCCGCACGGGAGGGTTCCGGCGGCTTTTTCTCTTTTCAGAAAGGATCGTTTCATGCAACAGATCGTGATCTTAGGCGGCGGTGCGGCCGGGATGGCGGCGGCGCTGGCCGCAGCACAGGCGGCCCCCGCCGGGGCAGTGCGCGTCACCGTGCTGGACCGCAACCCCCGCTGCGGCAAAAAACTGCTGGCCACCGGCAACGGCCGGTGCAACCTCAGCAACACCGGCATCGCACCGGCGTGCTATTTCACCGCAGACCCAAAGGCGCTGGCCCCGCTGCTGAACGCCGTGAACACCGCCGCGCCGCTGGAATGGTTCCGTGCGCTGGGGCTTTACACCCGCACCGACGAGGCGGGCCGGGTGTATCCGTACTCCAATCAGGCGGCGGACGTGCTGGCCCTGCTGGAGGGCCACATGGCCCGGCTGGGGGTGGAGGTGCGCACCGGCTGCACCGTGCGCACCCTGAGCCAGAGCCGCAGCGGCTACGCCGTCCTCTTTGACAGTGCCGAGCGCAGCAACGAGACGCTCCATGCCGATGCCGTCATCTGCGCCATGGGCGGCGAGGCAGGGCCGCAGTTCGGCACCGACGGCTTTGGCACCCGGTTCGCCGCCCAGTGCGGCGGCAGGGTGGAGCCGCTGTACCCCTGCCTGACCGCCCTGCAGACGGCCCGGCCCAACAAAGCGCTGGCCGGCATCCGGGTCAAGGCCCGCGCCGCGCTGCTCGACCTGGACCGCCACACCCTGCTGGCCGAGGAGACGGGCGAGGTACAGTTCACCGATTACGGCCTTTCCGGCATCTGCATCATGCAGCTGTCCGGCCTGCTGGCCCCGGGCCGCGGCCCCAAGGCTCCTGCTGTGGAGCTGGACCTCTTCCCCGCGCTGGACGAGGCCGCGCTGACGGCCCTGTTCGCTGCGCGGGTGCCCCTGCTGCCGGGCCGAACGCCCGCTGATTTCTGGACGGGGCTGCTCAACCCCAAACTGGGCCGCGCCCTCTGGGCAGCGGCCCGCCTGCCGGACACACCGCTGGACACCCTGCCCGATGCCGCCTGGCAGGTGCTGGCCCACACCGCCAAGCACTGGCGCTTTGAGGGGCTGACCCCCTGCAGCTGGAAGCAGGCCCAGACCACCGGCGGCGGGCTGGCCCTGCGGGAGGTGGATCAGCTTCCAGTTCAAGGGCTGTCCGGGCCTTTACTTTGTGGGCGAAACGCTGGACTGCGCAGGCAGCTGCGGCGGTTTTAACCTGCACTGGGCGTTCGGCAGCGGCATCACCGCCGGGCGGGACGCCGTGCGCACCCTGCGCCGCCCGCACAAAAAGAGATGACAAGACCCGGCCCTCTCCTGCACATCTGCCGGAGAGGGCCGGGTCTTTTTGCGTTCTTTATTCGTTTGCAGCTTTGTCCAGCGGGGCTTCCTCCGCTTCTTCCTCCTTCTGGTACTCCGCAAAGGCCGACCACATGGGTTCGACCCACTTGCCGTGGAACTTGCGGTCCACATAGTTCCGGGTAATGGCCGCGACCGTTCCCGACAGGCTCAGCACGCCGATCAGGTTCGGGATCATCATCAGACCGTTGAACGTGTCGGAAAGATCCCACGCAAGGCCCAGCTTCATGGTGGCACCCACCAGCACCATAGCCACGAAGACCACCTGATAGCCCATGCTGGCCTTGGTGCCGAAGAGATACTCCACGGCCTTGGTGCCGTAGTGGCTCCAGCCCAGCGTAGTGGAGTAGGCAAACAGCAGAATGGAAACAGCAATGAACTTGGGGCCAAAACTGCCGAACACGGTGGAGAAGGCTTCGCCCACCAGCGCAGAGCCCTGCACCTCGGTGAGCATCCGGCCGGTGTTCAGGTCCACGAAGCCGGACGTCAGGATGACCAGAGCAGTGAGCGTGCAGACCACGATGGTATCGGCAAACACCTCAAACACGCCCCACATACCCTGATGCACCGGCTCCTTGACGTTGGAAGCGGAGTTGACCATGACGGCAGAGCCGAGACCGGCTTCGTTGGAGAAGGCACCGCGCTTGAAGCCCCAGGTGATGGCGCGGGACACACCGTAGCCCAGCGCACCGCCGCCTGCCGCCTGCATAGCGAAAGCTCCTTTGAAGATGGCCGCGAACGCAGCCGGGATCGCCGTGACATGGGTCAGCACGACCGTCAGCGCACCCAGGATGTAGAACAGCGCCATCAGCGGAACGACCTTTTCCGTCACGGCCGCCACCCGCTTCAAGCCGCCCAGGATGACCAGTGCGGACAGCACCGCCAACAGGATGCCGGTGAGGAGATTCGGCACCTGGAAGGCCGCATTCATGTTGCCCGCGATGGAATTGATCTGGCTCATGTTGCCAATGCCGAAGGAAGCCAGAATGCAGAAGCAGGCAAACAGCACTGCCAGCACCTTGCCCAGCTGTTTGCAGCCCTTCTTGCTGCCCAGACCGTCGGCCAGGTAGTACATCGCGCCGCCGGACCACTCGCCGTCGGCGTTCTTGCGGCGGTAAAAGATGCCCAGAACGTTTTCCGAGTAGTTGGTCATCATGCCAAGCAATGCCATGACCCACATCCAGAAGATGGCACCCGGCCCACCGGAAACGATGGCCGTTGCCACACCCACGATGTTGCCGGTGCCGATGGTGCCCGCCAGCGCCGTGCACATGCTTTGGAACTGGCTGATGGCCTTATCGTTCTTTTCGGTATGGGCCGTGATGTCCCGGTCGGTGAAGATGGCACCGATGGTGTTCCGCAGCCAGTACCGGAAATGCCCGAACTGGAAAAAACCGGTGCGCACCGACATCACAAAGCCGGTGCCGAACAGCAGCGCCAGCCCCACCGGCCCCCAGACGATGCCGTTGACAACTCCATTCACGCTCGTAATGGTCTCTAACATGATCGTTCCCCCTCTGCAAAACAAAAAGCGGACAGAACGCCAAAGGCTCTGCCCGCAAAACGCAGCTTCCCGCACAGGGGTCTCCTGCTGCTGACAGACACACCCCTTTGTGCGCAACAGACGGCGGCTCCGCCGTCTCCCCTCATTCTGTTCCCGTGTGATGCACAGTTCCGTTTGTCTGTGCGTGATAGAAGAACTGTATCATAGTTTCCCGCCGCTGGCAAGCTTTTTGTTTCAATTTATTCTGAGGTTTCATCTTTGATGCAAAGTGGATGAATTTTATTTTCGTATGACTTTTCCGCACAGCCCGCGTTTTTTGTATAATCCGCAGGCAGCGGGGCCATCCTTTCCGTAACACCGGCAAAGGAGGAGTCAGGAATGCACAAAGGCGGGTGGAAGCCGTTCTGGGCCGCACTGGGGGCGGCGCTTCTGGTGCTGCTGCCGCTGGTAGGCGGCACTGTCCTGCTCACCCGGCAGATGCTGCGCCAGCAATGGCTGATGCAGACCGCCGAGCCGCAGCGGGGTGTGCCCATCGACCTGCCCAAAGCCGACGACCGGATGACGCTGCTGCTCTGCACCGCCGGGGAGCAGCCCGGCTTCGTGCTGTTCTACCTGAACGCGTCCCAGAACGCCGCCCATCTGCTGGCGGTGCCGGGGCAGCTGACGGTGCCGTTCGGCGGCGGCGAAGCCTCGCTGGCCCAATGCTATGCAGCAGCCGGCCCGGCGCGGTGCCGTCAGGCCCTGTTGGAAACGCTGGCCCTGCCGGAGGATACCCTGTATCTGGCCCTCTCGCCCGCCGTGCTGGAAATGCTGGCAGCGCGGTATGGGGCCGTGCGGGTCAGCCTTTCGGGCGCACTGACCGCCGAGGAACTGGACGCCCTCGGCCAGAGTTCCAGCGTCCAGACCTTCCGCGCACGGGAGGCATCGGATCTTCTGACCGGGCTGGACGCCGACGGCCTTCTGCCGCCCAGCCGCCGGGCCGCAGCCCGCGCCGCCGTGTGGGACGCCTTTTTCCGCCAGAACTTCGAGCTGCTGCCCTCCACCCTGCCGGAGGCCCTGCGCAGCCAGAGTTCCTCCCTGCTGACCGACTTTGCAGCCCAGGACTACACCCTGCTGGGTGACATCCTCGAATTTCTCGTGAACCGCGCGGCGGTGTTCCAGTCGGACGCCCTGCCCGGCGCGTGGGACCGCAAGGCGGGCACTTACACCGTCACCGAGGCATCCCGCGCAGCGGTGCAGACCTTCCTCAACGTCTCCCCCACCGAGGCGCAGGCCTCGTCCTTCAGCGAGCCATAACCCAGCACCAGCGTGCCCGCAAGGCCGCGGGCGCTTCCGGTCAGGTCGTAATCACTCAGCAGGCTCAGCCGGACGCCCTCGGCCTCGGCAGCAGCCCGGAGTGCCGCATCCGGCGGGGCATCCCGGAGTGCCGCCAGCAGATGCAGACCGGTGTGCAGGCCGGAAAAACGAAGCTCTCCCGGCGCGAAGGCTGCATTCAGCGCCCGGACCAGCGCATCCCGCCGGGCCTTGTAGGCCACACGTTCCCGGGCCAGATGCCGGGTGAAGTAGCCCTCGGTGATAAAGCGGGCCAGCGTCTGCTGCTCAAACCGGCTGACCGGGCTGGAATAGAGCCGATACGCTGCCCGCCACGCCGGGAGCAGCTGAACCGGGAGCACCATATAGGCGATACGGATGCTGGGAGCCAGACTGCGGGAGCAGGTGGAGAGGTACACCACCGGGCCGTCTGCACCCGCCATGCCCTGCAGGCTGGGCAGAGGCCGGGTATCAAAACGGAACTCCGAATCGTAATCGTCCTCGATGATGTAGCGCTCCCCCGGCCTGCGGGAAGCCCAGTGGAGCAGCTCGGCCCGGCGTCCGGCGGGCATGGTGGCCCCGGTGGGGAACTGGTGGCTGGGGGTCACATAGCAGACCGCCGCACCGGAGCGGGACAGCGCCTCGATGGACAGGCCGTCCGCATCCACGGGCAGGCAGCAGCAGGAGACGCCGTTGTTCTCCAGCACCCGCCGGGCGCGGGGGTAGCCGGGGTTCTCCACCGCTGCAGGGCCGGGCAGCAGCGGTGCCAGCAGGCCCAGCAGATATTCCAGACCTGCCCCCACGACGACCTGCTCCGCCCGGCACCGCACGCCCCGGTATTCTTCCAGATATTCCGCCAGCGCCTGCCGCAGGGCCGGGTCGCCCTGCGCATCGCCGTGGGTGAGCAGCTGGGGCGAAGAATAGAGCAGCTCCTTTTGCAGCCGCGCCCATGTGCGGAACGGGAACAGCTCCGGGTCTACCCCGCGGGTGGAAAGGTCGTACCGCACCGGCAGCACAGGCGGTCCCGCCTCCGGCTGGGGTAGGAGCGCGGCGGGCGGCGGCGCGGCCGGGCGGATGGGCAGGGCCAGATATTCCTGTACATAAAAGCCGCTGCGCTCCCGCGATTCCAGATACCCCTCTGCCGCCAGCATCTGATAGGCGGCATCCACCGTATTCACCGAGACGGACAGTTCTGCCGCCAGCCGCCGCTTGCCGGGCATCCGGGTGCCCGCCGGGATGGCCCCGGTGCGCATCTCCTCGGCCAGGCTCTCATAGAGCTGCTCGTACAGCGGCACCGCCGAGGCCGCATCCAGTGCTGTCGTCAAATGGAACACAAAACCCCTCCTCTTTTTGGGCATTCCCTCAAACTGACCCCATTAAAAAACTTTATTCTGGGTATTTTCATGGTGTCAGTTCTGCGTATAATAGGAGCATACCCGCTGGACACCCAAATGTCAAGTAGTTTTATGGGTAATTTGGAGTATTTCGGTCTCCCGGCAGGTCTTTGTGAAAATTGGAGGGAATCATCATGTCAACCACCGCAATGTGGCTGCTTCTGGCAGTCGTTGTCATCGTCATTCTGTTTGCAAGTGTGCTGTACAAGCGCACCTTCACCACCAAGGAGCTGGCCATGACCGGTGTCATGGCCGCTTTAAGCCTTGTGGCCTATCTGTTCTTCCGTGTGCCGTTCTACGGCGGCTCTTCGTTCCATCTGGGCAACACCTTCACCGCCCTGACCGCCCTGCTGCTGGACGGTGTGTCCGGCGGTCTGGCCGGTGCCATTGGTCTGGCGCTGGCCGATATTCTGGCCGGTGACCCGGGCTACGCCGTCACCACCTTTGTGCTCAAGTTCATCATCGGCATCACCTGCGGTGCCGTGGCGCACAAGGCATTCAAGCTGCGCGACCTCGACAAGCACAGCTCCGGCTATCTCGTCAAGGTGATCGTTTCTGCCGGTTCCGGCCTGCTGCTGAACGTGCTGACCGACCCGTTCCTGGGCTACTTCCGCAATGTGTACATCTTTGGTCAGGAATACACCGTGGCACAGGCGCTGACCAAAATTGCAGGCGGCGTCACCTTTGTAAACAGCGTGGCCTCCACCGTGTGTGCGGTCATCCTGTACCTCGCCCTGCGTCCGGCCCTGGAGCGTGCCGGTCTGCTGCCCAAGGGGGAGAAGAAGAACTAAGCCTTTCCCCTACCTCTCCACAGGTCTCTACACAAAAGCCCGCCCCGGTGCCGCACATCTGCGCAGCACCGGGGGCGGGTCATTTATTGCTCTTTTTCAAATACGAGGAAGCGGAACGCGATGTCGGTGGTCAGCTCCGGCAGAGCGGCCAGACGGGCCGCGCCGTCGCGGGGCGTTTTCCAGTAATAGGGTGTCATGGCGAACAGCGCTTCCAGCTGGGCGGCGGGCACCGTGATGGTCCCGGAGACCTCCCGCTCCCCGATGGGGCGGAAGCCTTCATACGCCACCTGCTGCACCGGGTTTTTATAGGGCTTTTCGTAGAGCACGGCCTTCATCTGGTACAGATGTTCGGCACCGGGCACCACATAAATCATCCGTCCGCCCGGGCGCAGCACCCGCAGGAATTCCTCCTGTGCAAAGGGCGAAAAGCAGTTCAGCAGCAGGTCGGCCCAGCCGGTGCGCACCGGCTGGCTGAAGCTGGATGCCACCGCATACTGTGCCGTGGGCAGGGCCTTGGCCGCCAGTCGGACTGCCGGTTTGGCGATGTCGAACCCCGCCAGCTCCAGCGGTTGCCCAGCCGCATCAAACTGCCGGGCGATGCAGCGGTCGTACCAGCCCTCGCCGCAGCCTGCATCCAGCAGATGCAGCAGGGCCTCCGGCCCGGCCGGGAGCCCGTATTCCAGACACAGCTCCCCCACCGCTTTGCCAAAGATGCCGTAGTATCCGGCATTCAGGAACGCGCGGCGGGCGGCCACCATCTCCTTGCTGTCGCCGGGGGCCTTGGTGCGCATGCTCTGCACCGGCAGCAGATGCCAGTAGCCCTCCTTGGCGCGGTCAAAGCAGTGGCCGGAGGGGCATTTCAGATCCTGCTCCCCGGTCAGCGGCCCGCCGCACAGCGGGCACTGCCATGGCTCATACTTCGTCGCTGTGGTCCTCAATGGGTGCAGTTGCACCGCCGTGGGCGTTCATATACTCCTCAAAGTTCGTGAACTTCTGCTGCGGCGGACGACGGCTGATGAGCATAAGGCCCGGGTCTTCGTCCCGGCTGGGCGCACTGTTCCGGCTGCGGCTGCGGGAGGCCTCCTGCTTCGGGGCACGGGGTGCGCGGGCGGGCTGGCCCGCATTGCTGCGCTCCGTGCGGCCCTTGCCGGTGTTGGCACTGCCTGCGGCGTTCTGTGCCGGGCGGGCCGGGCGCTCCGTCCGCTCGGTGCGGCCCCCGCGAGCCGGGCGGCTGGCGCTGCCCGGCTGGGCATTGCGGCGGCTCTGGCTGTTCGGGGCGGTCTGGGCGTTCTCGCCTTTGGCGCTGCCGACCGGGGCTGCCGTTTTTGCGGCGGGCTGGGCTGCGGGCGCATTGGGCTTTTTGGCCGGGCGCAGCGGAGTGGCCTCCGGGGCGCTCACAAAATGCGGGTCAAACTTGGGCTGCGCATTGCTGCCGCGGTTCGGGGCGGCATTGCTGCCCTCGCGGCGGGGGCGGCTGTTGTTGGAGCGGCGGTTTTCGCTGCGCCCGCCGGGGGTGCGCTTCTGGTTTTCATCCATGGATGGTTCCTCTTTCGGTTGAGATTTCATCGGCTCTGCCTTGGCAGGCAGCCGTTTTTTCTTTTTGGGCCGAGCCGGTTTTGCCGCTTTGGCGGGCTTTTCCGGCTGGGCGGCAGGCGCTTCGGCCTCCGCCTTGGGCTTTTTGCCGCGCACCGGCGGCTCCGGGCGCACCGGCGCGGGCACGCCGTCCCACGGGTGGCCGCTCACCACGGGAATTTTGCGGCGGTTCAGCTTTTCGATGCCTGCCAGATACTCCTGCTCCTCAGGTGCACAGAAGCTGACCGCCGTACCGTCGGCACCAGCGCGGGCCGTGCGGCCGATGCGGTGCACGTAAGTCTCCGGTACCTCGGGCAGGTCGTAGTTGAACACATGGGACAGCTCGCTGATATCGATGCCGCGGGCGGCGATATCGGTGGCTACCAGCACCTTGGTCTTACCGGCCTTGAAGTTTTCCAGCGCGGTCACGCGGGCGGTCTGGCTCTTGTTGCCATGGATGGCCGCCGCCGGGATGCCCTGCTTGGTGAGGTCTTTTGCAATTTTATCCGCGCCGTGCTTGGTGCGGCTGAACACCAGCGCGTTCACCACCGGGGGCTGCAGGTTCTTGATGAGCCACGGCAGCAGGAATTTCTTGTTGCCCTTTTCCACATGGTACAGGCTCTGCTGGATGCGGTCCACGGTGCTGGACACCGGGTCCACCTTGACGAAGGCGGGCTTGCGCAGGATGCCGGCGGCCAGCTGTTCGATCTCGGTGGGCATGGTGGCGCTGAACATCAGGTTCTGACGCTCCCCGGGCAGCTTTGCGATCACCTTCTTCACATCGTGCACAAAGCCCATATCCAGCATCCGGTCGGCTTCGTCCAGCACAAAGATCTCGATGTGGGAGAGGTCGATGAGGCCCTGCCCCACCAGGTCGTTCAGGCGGCCGGGGCAGGCGACGAGGATATCGACGCCCTTCTTGAGGGCCGCGACCTGCGGTGCCTGGCCCACGCCGCCAAAAATGACGGTGCTGCGCAGCTTGAGATACTTGCCGTAGGCATCAAAGCTTTCGCCGATCTGCAAAGCAAGCTCACGGGTAGGGGTCAGGATCAGGGCGCGGACGGCCCCTTTCTTTTTGGCCGGGGCCGCCGTCAGGCGGTCCAGCATGGGCAGCGCAAAAGCAGCCGTCTTGCCGGTACCGGTCTGGGCGCAGCCCATCAGATCCCGGCCGGACAGCACCGGCGGGATCGCCGCCGCCTGAATGGGCGACGGGGTCTCATAGCCTGCCTCCTGCACAGCGCGCAGAAGCGGGGCGGACAGATTCAATTCTTTAAATGTCATGGTTCTCCTATTGTCCATGAAATGCTTCCGCCTCGCCCTGCCGAGGAGGCCTTTGCATTTCATTCTGTTACTCTTTGATTTTCCGGCACTCGATGTAATACCGTTTTTCCTCTGCGTGGCCCATGCTGAAGGTCTTGCGCGGCAGCACGCCGCCCATCACAACGCCTTTGAACAGGTCACTCTTGGCAAACGGCGGCATCAGGAATGCCACGCCGCCCTGCTTGCACAAAGCGCGGACCGCAGGCTCATCGTGGACGTAATCCACGCGGGCCTCAATGTGGCGGGCCATGAAGTATTCGATGAAGGCGTCGATGGTGCCGACGGTCAGCGGGGCCACGGGGTGCTCGAAGCTGAGCACATTGGCGACGTGGGGGCCTGCCAGCGTGAAGGACTGCTGCCGGGCATCGCCGAAGCAGATGCCTGCATTGTGGGAGTCGCTCCACGCGATGAGGGCCAGCAGCACCGCTGCGCAGTCCACATTGAACAGCACGCGGTGGATCGGCTCGATCTCGATCGCAGGCGAGTGCACATTGCACACCTCGGCCAGACACCAGCGGGCCGGATGGTTTGCTGCCTGCTCCGGTGTGAGTGTCTTTTTCAGCTCCTCCCAGCAGGCCTTTGCAGTGGCCAGCGAGTGGTTGCCGTCGCCCACGGCCAGTGTCAGCGGGGCTGCGCCCCTGGCCTGCGGATACCGGGCATCAAAGACTTCCTGACGGCCCAGCCCCTGCAGGGCCGCATCGATCTGGGCCAGCAGAGCCGGGTCTTCCACAGCCCAGCCCGCAATGTGGCCGCCGCCCAGCATCAATTCGCCCTCGTATACCTTGGGCAGTTCGGCTTTATGCGCCGCCACCGGCTCGATGAGGGTACAGCCGGGGTCGTCCGCCAGCATCATGATGTGGGGTGTTTCTAGGCTGGCCCCGCGCCGGACAGCCATCCGGGGCGGGATGCGGCTCTCGACCGTGTGTTCGCTGGGGCGCACCTCCGGCTGGGCACCCTCGGCGTAGCTGTAGGCTTCAAGGTCGATCTTCCCCACCAGCCCCTGCCGGATGCGGCCGCTCTGCTCGGTGCGCTCCACGTAAACAAAGCCGTCCACCGCGCGGGTCAGCACCGTGCGGAGATAGTCGTCCATGGTCTCATGGATCTTCTGGATGCGGCCGGTCACGCCGCTCTCTTCCAGATAGACCTCCGGCAGGATCATGTTCAGGGTGCTGGGCGAACCTGCCGCCGTCCGGGCCGCTTTTTCCCAATAGGAGCGGTCGCTCGTAAACTGATCGCAGGCAATGCAGCCCCACTTTTCCAGCGGGATATTCTCCGCCGGGAGCAGGATGTGTGCCGGAGAAAAGCACGATGTTTTGTTCATATCACATTCCTCCCTCTCGCGTTATTGAAAGGAAACCGTAGTTTTTATTCGTAGGATCCGGCCGCATTGTCCCGCACGACCACATGCTCGACGCCCGCTTCGGTCTGCGCCTGCACCAGAGCAGCGCGCTCCTCGGCGGTCATGGTGGAGGCCGAAGGCACCCGCACCACAAGGTTCTTCACGCCCAGCTGTGCGGCCGGGACGCCCAGTGTGCTGGAGGTGTCGGCCACCTCGGCCAGCGTATAGCTGTACCACAGGGTCACACCGTTGCCGAAGCGCTGCTCCCAGACCGCCATATCGGCCCGCAGCTGGTCGGCACGGCTCACGCCGTTGGTGGTGCCATAGTCCTGCTTGCTGCTGGTGGAGGCCGGGAACTGGACGTTCTCCAGCACCATCTGCTCAAACCCGGCAGTGTGCAGCTCGTCGATGAGGTCGCCGATGTACTGGACGGCTGCGTCCGCATAGGGGTTCAGCCAAGGCTTGCCGTCGGCAGACGCCTTGTTGTCCAGCCAGAGGTAGGCCTGCCCCTTATATCCAATGGCCATGGCGTGGTCGGCGCGGGCACCGGCCGGGTCGCGGAAGGCGGCGAGCTTCGCCACCGGGATGAGGCCCTCTTCCCGGAAGATGGCGGCCACTCTGGCCGGGTCCACAGTCACGCTGGCCGGGCTGGCCGCAGCGGCGGGCACCTGAGACGCATAATAGACCACGCCGGTGGCGTCCTTCAGGGTCACGACGGCATATTTCACGCCCTGCGAGGCCAGCTGCTGCGCCGCAGCGCGGATGGAGGCATCCTCGGTCAGGGCCGTGATGTCGGCCTCGGCCCAGCTGCCCTCCACGATGGCGGTGCCGTCCACAGCGGGCGTCACCACCTCCGGCTGCACCTCCGAAGAAGCGGCCGGTTCACTCGCCGCAGAGGACGCCGGGCTCTCCGCCACGGACGATGCGCTCGCGCTGGCGGGGGAGGAGGCGGAAAGATCCCGGTTGCGCACCACGGTGTACCAGGTATGCGTTGCCCAGTCCAGCACGTGGGGTGCTGCCAGCCAGGCTGCGCCCAGCACCGCCAGCACCAGCACCACGATGCCGATGCCTTTTTTGATGCGTGTGCCGCGGCTGTAGAAGCTGCGGCGGTAGCGCTTGACCTTCTGACGTTTCGGATATTTTGCCATAATCAACCACCCTCCCTTGGGGTCTTTTACAGGATCACAGAATGTCCGGTGAAACCATAGATCGCCAGTGCCAGCACGCCGATATACACCAGCGTGATGGGCAGGCCGCGGAATGCTTCCGGGATGGCCTTGCTGCGCAGACGGTTCTGTGCTTCCGTCACCAGCATGACGGCCAGCAGATAGCCCAAGCCGCTGCCCAGGCCGAAGCCGAGGGATTGTTCCAGCGTGAAGCTCTGGGTGCGCTCGACCAGCACTGTGCCCAGCACACCGCTGTTGACGGCGGCCACGGGCAAGATGCGGATGAGCTGGCCGCTGCGGGGGCCTTTTGCCAGCTTGAGGACCAGCAGCTCAAACAGGCAGACCGCCGCGATGCAGGTCAGGTACATCACCGGGCGCAGCTGGGCGCGGTTGGGCAGCGGGGCAATGAAACTGCCCGCAAAATAGGCCAGCGGAGCCACCAGCACCTGCGTGATGCAGAGCATCAGGGCAAACCACCAGCTGCTCGTCCGCTCGTCGCCGACGAGCTGGACCAGCCGGGACACGCCCAGGCTGCGGGTGAAAACGGCGTTCTGGGCAAAGATGGCCAGAACGGCATAGCTGAAGAAGACGCCTACCAGGTGCAGCACGTCGCTCATTGTTCTGCCTCCTTCCGGTTCTCCTGCGGATGCACGGCCAGATAGCCGCGCGCCTCATTTTTCAGGTATTTCTGCCGCTTGCGGGCCAGTGCACGCCATACGGCGCACAGCACACCCAGCACGATAAAGCCGCCTGCCGGCATCCCGGCCATGGGCAGGACGGAGCGGCTGAGCGGGATGCCGAACACGCTGCCGAGGGCCAGCCACTCGCGCACACAGCCCAACAGCAGCAGGATCAGCGCATAGCCCACCGTGATGCGCAGGCCCTTGGAGACAGCCTTGCGCACCGTCTCCTGCACGCGGCCAAAGCGGTAGGTCAGCAGCGGCTCCACCGTGAGCAGGGGCAGGTAGATGCCAAGGCTCAGCAGGCTGGTGCTGAACAGCATATTCAGGATGGGATACACCGCCAGATACACCACGGCGGCGCTGCCGCTGTAGACAAAGGCGCGGGGCAGCAGTTTCTTTTCCAGCTCTTCGGGGGCCGGGCGCTCGTCCCGCAGGGGGCACAGACGGCTGAGCAGGCAGGCCAGCACGCGGGAGGGCACCAGCAGCAGCGCCACCGCCACCGCCAGCATCACCGCATTCTGGCCGCTGGTGGCAAGCACCACCAGCGGGGCAAGGCCCATGCCCTGCATGACCACCGGGTTGTTTTTGAAGATGCGGTCATGGTGTGCGAACTTTTCGGGGTCGCGGGTGATCATTTCTGCAACGTGACGTTTCATTCCGCATCCTCCTTCCAGCCCAGCAGACGGTACAGGCGGGTCTCGGTGCGGTCCAGCCAGCCGGAAATGCTGTTGACCGCCAGCAGCGCAAAGCACACACCGGTCTCATACACGCCATAGTAGCGGAAGCCCATGGTCGCGGCACCCACCAGCACACCGTACAAAATGCGGCCGATGCGGTGATGGGCACAGGTATAGGGCTCGTTCAGCAGAAAGACCGCGCTGAACAGGATCGCGCCAGTCAGCAGCTCATCCCGCACACACTGCAAACGGGGGAGCAGGCTGGCCGCAAAGGAAGTGTCCAGCAGGCCCACCTGCCGGGGGAACAGAAACGCGATGAGAGCGCTCGTCACCAGAAAGCTGACGGCTGCGCTCAGGCGGGTATCCTTCTGATACCACAGGAACAGGCCGCAGGCAAGGATCACCAGCGCAGCGCCAGTGCCCATGGGAGCAGCATATTCGCCCAGACCCAGCGCCAGCGAGCCGATGTTCAGCATGCCGCCGCTGCGCAGGGTCCGGGAGATGGTATCCGACACCGGCACAGCCGACGCATCCCACAGGGGGATGGCGGTATACGGCTGGGGGTACTGGAACACCTGTTCCGGCCATGACACTGCCGCCACCACATAGCCCACAGCAGCCGGGTTGAAGGGGTAGCTGCCGTAGCCGCCAAAGATCTCCTTGCCGATGAAGACACCGGCCAGGACCGCCGCGATGAGGACGTACCAGTCCACCGTGACGGGCATGAGCAGCGCGATGAGGAGTGCGAAGCTCTCGCTGGAAAAATCGTTGGACTGGTAGACGCGGCGGCGCAGCAGCGAAACGAGACGGTCGCACAGGTTGCCGGCGATCACCGCCGCGCCGCAGAGCAGCAGCGGCCGCAGCCCGTAGAAGTAGCAGGACATGCACAGCAGCGGGACGGCCATCCAGCAGACATGCCGGTAGTAGCGGCCCGTCCGGGTCAGTTCCCGCTGCTGCGCCCGGATCAATGTTTCATCCATGGCTCAGCACCTCTCACAGGGCAGCCAGACGGCGCACAGCCGCCGCCGGGTCTGCCGCACCAAAGACGGCGCTGCCCGCCACCAGAATGTCCGCACCGGCCTCCACGCAGAGCGGAGCCGTGGCGTCGTCCACGCCGCCGTCCACTTCCAGCAGGTAGTGTGCGCCGCGCGCTTCGCGCTCCGCCTTGAGCCAGCGCAGCTTGTCCAGCGCCGAGGGCATGAACTTCTGTCCGCCGAAGCCGGGCTCCACGCTCATCACCAGCACAAGATCCAGCTGGTCAAGATACGGTGCCAGCGCCTGCGGCTCGGTGCCGGGCTTGATGGTCAGCCCCACCTTGCACCCCTGCGCCTTGATGGCGTCGATGGTCTGCTGGATGTCGTCCTCACATTCCAGATGGAAATTCTGCAGCGTGGCCCCCGCCTTTGCAAACGGCTCGGCATAAGCCAGCGGATGGCTGATCATCAGGTGCACATCATAAAAGGCATCCGGCAGATTTTTGTGCAGGCTCTTGAGCACCGGCACGCCAAAGCTGATGTTGGGCACAAAGTGGCCGTCCATTACGTCGTAATGCAGCATCTGTGCACCGGCATCCAGCACCATGCGGCAGTCTGCACCCAGCTTCGTGAAATCGGCTGAAAGGATCGAAGGACTTACAATCGTCATGTTCGTTTGTACTCTCCGTTATTTTTTCAAAAAGTTTTGCCATGCGTCCTGTTTTTGTGCTCCGTACAGGGACAGAATTCAGGGTAGACATAGCTATTCTTAGTTTACATGAAAACGCAGAAAAAATCAAATCCGCAGCCGTGTTTTTCACGGAAAAGTCGCAAAAATCCCTTTTGCGGCCCCCATCATGCAAAAAACAGCCAAGCCGTTCCACGCTACGGAACAGCCTGGCTGTGCAGGATTCAGTTGACCGGCTTCATGCTGGCGGGGTCTTCCACCGGCACCGGACGGCCTGCTTCGTCGGGCAGGCGCTTGATCTCGCCGGGGTTGGGCGGGCAGGTGGGCAGGGTGAACACGAACCGGCACCACTCGCCCTGCTGGCTCTCCACCCGGATCTGCCCGCCGGAAAGGTTCACCAGCACCTTGCAGATGTTCAGGCCAAGGCCAGCGCCCCGGGCGTGCAGGCCGCGGGAGCGGTCCTCCTTGTAGAACCGCTGGAACACGTAGGGCAGCGCCTCCGGGCTGATGCCCTGACCGGAATTCCAGATGGAGATCTCGGCTTCCGGGCCAAGCTTTTCCACCCCGAAGCGGATGGTGCCGCCCGCAGGCGTAAACTTGATGGCGTTGTCCAGCAGGTTATACACCACCTGATGGATCAGGTCGGGGTCGGCGTAGACCAGCACCTTTTCGTCCATGGTCAGGCCGTCGATGTCGATCATGCCGTCGTTGATGCGCTGCTCTGCCGAGAGCGCTACGCCGGTGATTGTCTCCCAGATGTTGAACATCCGGGCATTCACCTGATATTCGCCGCTTTCCAGCTTGGAAAGATCCAGCATGTTCTGGATGAGCCGTGCCAGACGGCCCGTTTCCTCACTGACCAGCTGCAGGTAGTGGTTCTGCATATCCGGCGGGATGGTGCCATCCAGAATGCCGTCCACAAAGCCCTTGATCGTGGTCATGGGGGTGCGCAGCTCGTGGGCAATGTTGCCCATGAACTGACCGCGGGAGTTGTCGTTCATCTGGATGTTGTCTGCCATGCGGTTGAAGGTGTGGGCCAGGTCCACGACCTCGCCTTCACCCTCGACCCCCTCGACGCGGACCGAGAGATCCCCTCCGCCGAACCGCTGCGCGGCCTCGGTGATCTTTTGCAGCGGGTCGGTGAGCTGGCGCATCAGGACGCTTGTCAGCACACTGGCGCAGAGCAGCATGATACAGGCCGAGAAGAAGAAGTTCGACCAGAACTCCTCCTTGAAATCGGTCAGCCGTGCACCGGACGAGCACAGGAAGAGATAGCCGCTGCAAGCGCCGTTGTCGTCCATCATTTTCCGCACGGAAACGTAGCTTTTTTCGGTCAGGACGCCATCCAGCGTGCTCAGGACATGGTAGGGCTTCTCATCCCCCACCCTGGCCATCAGGGCTTGCGGCACGGCATCCTCCGCCAGCTGCGCCGGGTTGGAGGTGATGAGGACATGGCCGTCCTCATCGGTCAGGAACAGATAGGCCTCTGCGCTCTCGCCGATGATCTCCAGCTTGGTGTTCAGTGCGTCCAATTCCTCGCCCTTGGGCAGGGCCGCCTGCTGGACCACGTAGTCTGCCGCCCGCCGGGTGACCTCGGCCACGCTGTCCAGCGCTTCGTACCGCTCCTGCGCAAAGTAGCGGTTGAACAGGACCCACTCCGAGCAGCCCATCACCGCCGTGCCCAGCACCAGAAGGGTCGCCACCACCGAAAAGAAGGTGACGGAAATACTTTTGCGCATTACTGACGCACCTCGAACTTATAGCCCACGCCCCATACGGTCTTCAGCTCCCATTTGTCGGAAGCACCGGCCAGCTTCTCGCGCAGGCGCTTGACATGCACATCGATGGTGCGGCTGTCTCCGTAATACTCAAAGCCCCACACCTCGTCCAGCAGCTGGTCACGGGTGTAGACGCGGTTCGGATGGGAGGCCAGACAGTTCAGCAGTTCCAGCTCCTTGGGGGGAGCCTCCACCACCTTGCCCTTGACCCGCAGCTCATAGCTGTTCATGTCCAGACGCAGGTTGTCGAATTCGATCACGCCCTCGGTGCTCTCGGCAGCAGCCGTGGTGGTCTGGCAGCGGCGCAGCACCGCCTTGATGCGGGCCACCACTTCCTTGGCATCAAAGGGCTTTACCATGTAATCGTCTGCACCCAGCTCCAAGCCCAGCACCTTATCAAAGGTCTCGCCCTTGGCCGTGAGCATCATCACCGGGGTGTTGCCCGCCTTGCGGATGCGGCGGCACACTTCCAAACCGTCCATCTTGGGCATCATCACGTCCAGCAGCACCATATCGGGCTTGACCTGATTGAACTTTTCCAGACCTTCTTCGCCATCGTTTGCCACCGTGACCTGATAGCCCTCCTTGGTCAGGTACAGCCGCAGCAGCTCGCAGATATTGGTATCGTCGTCCACAACGAGGATCTTTTCGTTGGCCATGAGTGTTCCTCCTGTATCCATGTAGCGTTCTTAAAAATCGTCCCACAGCCTGGGACGGGTGTTTCCAAAGAGTCCCTATCTTCTATTATACGGAAGAGTTATGACAAAATAAAGAAGGATTTGTATGATTTTTGGGATTTGGGTGAAAATGGGCTTCTTCAAAATTGGAAACCCTTTTCTCAAGTTTTTTTATTTTTCGTCAGACCCTCTTAATTTTCTCTAAGAAAGCGTCCCATCTTCGTTCATTTATGCCATTGGAATTTCTTTCAAGATGCAGTATCATCTATCCATCCACTTCCGATCCACTTATTTCTACGTTATACGGAGGTTTATTTTATGTTGACGCTTTTACATTCTTTTCTCGAAAGCTACATCGACCCTTACTTTGCCGAGATTGTTTACAATTGGAATGAACTTGTATTGAGCATCATCGGCGGAGTTTCAACCATCGTTTCTTACTATTTCCCTATTAATTCCAATTCAAAGCACAACACTCACTTCGCCGCTGTCGTGTTTCTTCTGTTTTTAACAGTTACAGGTTACACCTATTACTGTAATCAGACCTATACCCGCCTCCCGACTGTCACCTATATGGCAGATTCTTACGAAACGGTTCGTCAGAAACTGCCATATAGTTCCCCTCGTCTTAAAATCGATTCGAATTCTCAAAAACAATACCAGAATGACCCAAATTTATCTTCTTCTTGTTTTCGAGTGCTCTTTATGTCGCCTGCGCCTGGAACTTTCCAAAAGAAAGATGCCCCGGTCACACTTTATCTCACCTGGTCCGATAAAATTTATGACACGGAATTTTCTACACCTTCGGGGCTATTCTCGAATCAGCAGTTGGAAAACATGCCGACATTCCATGCAAATCAGTTTACCCTCTATACACATGCAATGGGTGCCCTTCTTCTGTCTCATAAGGAGAGCCCGTTATTTAACTACTCTTATCTTGGTGCGGACCAGGTTGGCCGAGTATCTGTTACCATTTCTCTGTTCAACTATGAAAGTAAGCAGTGTGTTCAATCTTTCCAGATTTCTCTGGGAGATTCTGTAACCTTTTCCGACCTTCCTTCTGGTACATACTATTACACTGCCGTTGCTGATGGATATCGTTCCGTTATCTCCGACCATCCGTTTCATCTTGATGCTTCGTTGGATCAGCTTTCCGATCCATGTACCTGGGGACTCAACATGGAACCCATTTCTTCGGATTATTCTCCCGAATCTAAGGTCCGGCTTGTTGATGCACAAAATCAGCCGCTGGCAAACGTCTCCGCTGAACTTCGTCTTGACATGCAGGATGGTTCCCTGATTGATTTTTACGACTCTCTTCCTGTTTATACCGATGAAAACGGCATTGCTATGATGGCTGACTCTATCAATTCGATTCCCGCATCCTATCCTCTTACGGTTTCGTTGTCTAACCAGTATACATTGTCTGCTTCCTTACTTGAGCAAAATTCGTTCCACCTTGGCTCTTTTGATGCCGCCACTCAGACCTGGACCATCCGAATCGATTCCTAAGAAAACGCAAGACGATTCGCCAACTTTGTCCATTATATATTTATCGGCAAATTCGAACATTCGCAGATGTTCACTATTTGCCTTCTTGCCGATAAAATGGTATAATCATCTCATGGGAGGTGTTCAGATGAACTATCAATCTGTCGCTGATACGGCAAAAGCATGGAATCTTTCCGAGCGCACGGTCCGTAACTACTGTGCTTCCGGCAAGATTCCGGGGGCAGTTCTTACCGGCAAGACATGGAACATTCCGCAGGACGCAAAACGTCCAGAGCGCATCAACAAAAAGCAGCAAGCGCCCCGCGCCCTGCTCGATATTTTGCAGGACGAGATGACCGGACACGTGAAAGGCGGGATCTACCACAAAATTCAGATCGATCTCACCTACAATTCCAACCACATTGAGGGAAGCCGTCTGACCCACGACCAGACGCGGTATATCTACGAAACCAATACCATCGGCATGGAACATGGTGTCGTCAACGTCGATGATGTGGTGGAAACCGCCAATCATTTCAAGTGCATTGATCTGATCATCCGGGATGCCAAGAAGCCCATCCGCGAAGCACTGATCAAAAAGCTGCACTTTACACTGAAAAGCGGCACCAGCGATTCCCGCAAAGACTGGTTTGCTGTTGGCGAATATAAAAAACTCCCGAACGAGGTCGGCGGCAGAAGCACCACTGCCCCTGAACTGGTTGCCCCGCAGATGAAAGAACTTTTAGCCGCATACGGCAGCTCCTCTCAAAAAAACTTGGAGGATCTGTTGGAATTTCACTATGCCTTTGAATCCATCCATCCGTTTCAGGATGGAAACGGACGGGTCGGGCGGCTTCTTCTCTTCAAAGAGTGTCTGCGGAACAACATCGTGCCGTTCATTATCACGGATGACCTCAAGATGTTCTACTACCGCGGTCTCCATGAGTGGAAGTCAGAACGCGGGTACCTGCTGGATACCTGCCTGACCGCACAAGATCAGTTCAAATCTGTCATGGAGTACTTCAGGATCCCCTATTGACAAGATGACCGTGGATGATGAGGCCCTTCTCAACGTGTAAGGAGCACATCTCACATAACATCGTGCATTCTGCGAATATGTGTTCTCCTCTATCCGGCCCACACGGCCAGCTAAGGCATCTCTACGGAGATGTCTTTTTGTTGCAGAAATTCCTCTTGCGCACTCTTCCATAAGCAGGCAGGGTGCTTGTGCGACCTGACAGAAAATGGATTTCCGCAAACTGGTTGTGTTCTCCGTTGCTCTGGCCCATGGATTGTGGTATAATAGATTGATTATAATAGGAAAGGTATCGCAGAATGAGAGTTTTGGGCATCGACCCCGGCTACGCCATCGTGGGCTGGGGCGTGGTGGATTACGCAGGCAACCGGTTTGCGCCGGTGGACTTCGGTGCGGTGTGCACCGACGCGGGCGTGCCGTTCGAGCGCCGTCTGGACGAGGTGTATGCAGGCATCAAAGAGGTGATCGAGCGCACCCGGCCCGAGGTGCTTGCCATCGAAAAGCTGTTCTACCAGCACAATCAGACCACGGTCATCGGCGTGGCAGAAGCCCGCGGCGTGATCCTGCTGGCGGCAGCGCAGGCAGGCCTGCCCATCTACGAGTACACCCCCATGCAGGTCAAGCAGGCTGTTACCGGTTACGGCAAGGCCGTGAAAAAGCAGGTGCAGGAGATGACCCGCGTGCTGCTGCATCTGCCCGCCGTGCCAAAGCCGGACGATACCGCCGATGCACTGGCAATGGCCATCACCTTCTGCCACACCAACGGCAACCAGCTCAACCGCTTTGTCCGCCGTGTGGCCGGGCCGATCTGACCCTCTCACCGGTTCCGTCCGCCTGCAGCGGCGCGGCACCGGAGCTCTCCCGAAGGGCGAACTGAACAGAGGAAAATTGGCCGACACAGAAACTGAGAGGGCTTTAAATGATCTACTGTCTGACAGGAAAAATCGTCAAAAAAAGCATGAACGCGGTGGTGCTCAGCTGCGGCGGTGTAGGCTACTATGCCCAGTGCCCGGCCAGCGTGGCCGGGGCCTTGCCCGGCGTGGGCAAGGAAGCCACCATTTATACCGTGATGAGCGTCACCGAGAACGACGTGAGCCTTTACGGCTTTGCCACCGAGCAGCAGCAGGCCTGCTTTGAGATGCTGACCGCCGTGTCCGGCGTGGGGCCTAAGGTGGGTCTTGCCATCCTGAGTGTGATGGAGCCGGACCGCGTGGCACTGGCGATCTCGGCGGGGGACCACAAGGCGTTCAAGGCGGCTTCCGGCGTGGGGCCGAAGCTTGCACAGCGCATCGTGCTGGAGCTGAAGGATAAGGTCGCCAAGGGCTTTGTGGACGGCATCTCGCTGGAGGATGTGGCAGGTGCTTCCGCCGACACACAGGCTTCTCAGGGCAGCAGTCAGGCCATTGCGGCGCTGGTGTCGCTGGGGTACAGCCAGAGCGAAGCAGCGCTTGCCGTTTCCAAGATCGACGCGGCATTGCCCGTGGAAGAGATCATCAAACTGGCCTTGCGCAGCATGGCAGGCAGGAGGTAAAGAATGCAGGACGAAACTGCGCTGTACGGCGCAAAAATGATGCAGCCCGGCATGACGGCGGCGGACAGCGAGGAAAACAACCTCCGCCCGCAGCATCTGGAAGACTATATCGGGCAGGAAAAGGTCAAGCAGAACCTGAAAATTTACTTGGAAGCTGCCAAGCGGCGCGGCGAACCGATGGACCACATCCTGCTCTACGGCCCGCCGGGCCTTGGCAAGACCACACTGGCAGGCATCATTGCCAACGAAATGGGCGTACAGATCCGTATTACCAGCGGCCCGGCCATTGAAAAGCCCGGCGACCTTGCTGCCCTGCTCACCAATCTGCAGGAGGGCGATGTACTGTTCATCGACGAGATCCACCGCCTGTCCCGTCAGGTGGAAGAGGTGCTGTATCCGGCGCTGGAAGACTATGCGCTGGATATCATGATCGGCAAAGGCCCCAGCGCCCAGAGCATCCGCATCAACCTGCCGCGGTTCACGCTGGTGGGTGCCACCACCCGTGCAGGCCAGATTACCGGCCCCCTGCGCGACCGCTTTGGCGTGCTGCTCAAGCTGGAGCTGTACAGCCCGGATGAACTGAGCAAGATCATCCAGCGTTCGGCAGGCATCCTCGACCAGCCCATCACGCCGGAAGGTGCTTACGAGCTGGCCAAGCGCAGCCGCGGCACGCCCCGCGTGGCAAACCGCTTTTTGAAGCGCATCCGCGACTTTGCCACCGTGCTGGGCGACGGCATCATTGACCGGGATGTGGCCCTGATGGGCCTCAAGCGGATGGACGTGGACGCACTGGGTCTGGACGAACTGGACCGCAGTATGCTGCGTGCGATCATTGAAATGTACAACGGCGGCCCGGTGGGTCTGGAAACGCTGGCGGCGGCCCTCGGCGAGGAATCCGTCACGCTGGAAGACCTGTGTGAGCCGTATCTGATGCAGATGGGCTTTCTGACCCGGACACCCCGGGGCCGCTGCGCAACGCGGCTGGCCTACGAACATCTGGGCCTGAAGGCCCCGGAGAGCGCCTCCCCGGAGGACAACGGCCAGCAGAGCCTGTTTTAAGAGGAAAGGAGGACGCTATGCGCCCTGCAGATACCTGGAAAGACTATGAACTGCTGGATGCCACCGACGGCAACCGTCTGGAGCGCTGGGGTGAGACCATCCTCATCCGCCCGGACCCGCAGGTGGTGTGGAAAACGCCCAAGCAGAGCCCCCTGTGGGCAAAGGCAGATGCTGTTTATCACCGCTCCAATCAGGGCGGCGGCGAGTGGGAGTACAAGCGCCGTCTGCCCGAAAAGTGGAAGATCAGCTGCGGCGAGGGCGAGGATAAGCTCACCCTCATCGTCAGCCCCACCGGCTTCAAGCACACCGGCGTGTTCCCGGAGCAGGCTGTCAACTGGGCATGGTACGCCAAAAAGATCCGTGCCGCAGGCCGCCCGGTAAAGGTGCTGAACCTGTTCGGCTACACCGGCGGTGCCACGCTGGCCTGTGCGGCGGCAGGTGCCACCGTCTGCCATGTGGATGCCTCCAAGGGCATCGTGGCGTGGGGCAAGGACAATGCCGTGGCAAGCGGCCTTGCCGACCGACCCATCCGCTGGCTGGTGGACGACTGTGCCAAGTTCGTTGCCCGCGAAAAACGCCGCGGCAACACCTACGACGGCATCATCATGGACCCGCCCAGCTACGGGCGCGGCCCCGGCGGTGAAATCTGGAAGCTGGAGGACTGCATCTACGACCTCATCAGCCAGTGCGAAGAGGTGCTGAGCGATACACCGCTGTTTTTTGCGGTGAACAGCTACACCACAGGCCTGTCCCCGGCGGTCATGGAATATATGCTCAAGACCACGCTGGTGCCCCGCTTTGGCGGCGAGACCTCCTGCGACGAGATCGGCCTGCCGGTCTCTGCCACCGGCGGCGTGGTGCCCTGCGGCGCAACCGCCATCTGGGAAGAATAAAAGGTTGTACGAAGACTCACCTTTTTGCAAAAAAGATATCGTATAGAATGGGGTACAGCCTTTTGAGAAGGCGCACCACCAGAAAGAGAAACACAAATGGAAGAGACGATCCTGACAGCGAATGCGCTGAAATTCCGCTACGACCCGGAGCAGCCGGTCTACGCCCTGAACGGCGTGTCGGTGGGGGTCCAGCGCGGCGAATTCGTGGCCGTGCTGGGTGCCAACGGCTGCGGCAAGTCCACGCTGGCAAAGCACTTCAACGCCATCCTGCTGCCGGAGAGCGGCACTGTGCTGGTGGAGGGGATGGATACCAGAGACGAAGAGAAGATCTATGATATCCGCCAGACCGTGGGCATGGTGTTCCAGAACCCGGACAATCAGATCGTTGCCACCGTGGTGGAGGAAGACGTTGCCTTTGCACTGGAAAACCTCGGTGTGCCGCCCGAAGAGATGCGCCGCCGCGTGGACGACTCCATGAAGATGGCTGGCATCTATGAGTACCGCGAGCGCGCACCCCACAACCTTTCCGGCGGCCAGAAGCAGCGCGTTGCCATTGCAGGCGTTGTTGCCATGCGGCCGGACTGCCTGATATTAGACGAAGCCACCGCCATGCTGGACCCCCGGGGCCGTGAGCAGGTGATGCAGACCATCCACTACCTGAACAGGAACATGGGCATCACCGTGGTGTCCATCACCCACTACATGGAGGAAGCTGCGCAGGCAGACCGTGTGCTGGTGATGAGCAAGGGCCATGTGGTGATGGAGGGCACCCCCAAAGAGGTGTTCAGCCAGACCGAGAAGGTGCGCTCCCTGCATCTGGATGTGCCGCAGGCTGCAGAGCTGAGGGACGAGCTGGTGAAGGCCGGCATCCCGATGCCGGAGGGCATCATCGACACCGGCGAATGCGCACAGGCTCTGTACGAGCTTTTGCAGTAAGGGGGGCAGACGCAAATGGCAGATATCATCAAAGTAGAACATCTGAGCTACGTCTACAACCCCGGCATGCCCAATGCGGTCACTGCGCTGGACGACGTGAGCTTTACGGTGGAAGAGGGCGACTTTGTGGGCATCATCGGGGCCACCGGCTCCGGCAAGAGCACCCTCATCACCCACATGAACGGCCTGAACAAGCCTACCAGCGGCAAAATTTATATCGATGGCCGCGACCTGTGGGAAGATCCGGAGAAGATCCGGGACTTCCGCTTCCTCACCGGTCTGGTGTTCCAGTACCCGGAATACCAGCTGTTCGAGGAGACCTGTTATAAAGATATCGCGTTCGGCCCCAAGAACATGGGTCTGGACGAAGCCGAGATCGACCGCCGCGTGCATGAAGCCGCCGATTTCGTGGGCCTTGACCCGGCCCTGCTGGAGCGCAGTCCCTTTGAGCTTTCCGGCGGCCAGAAGCGCCGGGTGGCCGTGGCGGGCGTTATGGCCATGAAGCCCCGCATTCTGGTGCTGGACGAGCCTGCTGCGGGCCTTGACCCGGAGGGACGGGACGACATCCTCAGCGAGGTGAAGGAGTACCACAAAAAGACCGGCACCACTGTGCTGCTGGTGTCCCACAGCATGGAGGACATTGCCAAGTACGCCAACCGCGTTCTGGTGATGAGCAACAAGAAAATTGCCATGTACGACACCGTGGAAAAAGTGTTTGCCCGCGCTCCGGAGCTGCTGGAGCTGGGGCTTTCCGTGCCGCAGGTGACGAAGATCTTCCTCAAGCTGCGGGAGATGGGCGTGGATGTGCCCGCTGATGTGTACACCATCCCCTATGCGGTCAAGATGATCCTGGAGGCCAAACAGCGGCGGGATGCGGGCGAAAGCCTCGTCCTGCCCCGTGAGCAGAGCCGGAAAGGGGGCGTGTCCGAATGCTGAGAGATATCACCATTGGCCAGCATTTTCCGGGCAGCAGCCTTGTGCACAAATTTGACCCCCGGCTCAAGCTGGTGCTGACCATCGCCTATATCGTGCTGCTGTTTGCAGCTTCCAATCCGCTGGGTCTGACGCTGTCCATCCTCTTCCTCGTGGCGATGTATGCCGTGGCGAAGATCCCCTTCAAGCTGATCTTGAAAAGCCTGAAGCCCATCCTGCCCATCATCCTTTTTACGGCTGTGCTGAACCTGTTCTTTGTGTCAGGCGAGGGCGAACCGCTGGTGCAGTTCTGGATCTTCAAGATCTACGCCGAGGGTGTGCGCTATGCTGTGCTGATGGCAGTGCGCGTCATGGCACTCATCGCGGGCACCAGCCTGCTCACCTACACCACCAGCCCCATCGTGCTCACGGATGCCATCGAGCAGCTGCTCAAGCCCTTGGGCAAACTGCACTTCCCGGTGCACGAGCTGGCGATGATGATGAGCATTGCCCTGCGCTTCATCCCCACCCTCATTGAGGAGACGGATAAAATTATGAACGCCCAGAAGGCCCGCGGTGCCCAGCTGGACACCGGCAAGATGACCGACCGGGTAAAAGCCTTGGTGCCGGTGCTCATCCCGCTGTTCATTTCGGCCTTCCGCCGCGCGGACGAGCTGGCCATGGCCATGGAATGCCGCTGCTACCGGGGCGGCGACGGCCGCACCCGCCTGAAGGTGCTGCGCTGCGAAAAGCAGGATTATATCGACCTTGCCGTGTGCATCGCCTGCTTTGCAGTGATCCTTGCCTCCCGGCTGGTGTTCCCGAATTTCTAACCACTCCCTCAGTCTGCGTTGCAGACAGCTCCCTCGGAGAGGGAGCCTGAATGCGCGACGGGCGGCAAAGCCTCCCTCAACGAGGGAGGTGGCATCGCGTAGCGATGACGGAAGGAGTATCTATGAACTTTTTACTTACCCTTGCTTACGACGGCACCAATTACTGCGGCTTTCAGGTGCAGCCCAATGGCCGCAGCGTGGCCCAAACCTTTCAGGATGCGCTGCAGGCCGTGCTGGGCAGCCGCCCCGATATCAAGGGCTGCAGCCGCACCGATGCAGGGGTGCACGCGCTGGGCTTCAAGCTCAACTTCCACGCCGATACCCGCATCCCGGCGGCAAAGCTCCCGCTGGCGCTCAACCAGCATCTGCCGCCGGACATCCGGGTGCTGGACGCGCAGGTGGTGCCGGAGGATTTCCATGCCCGGTACGCGGCCCATACCAAAACCTACCTCTACCGCATCCACAACCACCCCATCGACTCGCCCTTCGACGCGAAGTACCACACCCGCGTCCCCCGGCGGCTGGATGAGACCAAGATGCAGCAGGCGGCGCGGAAGTTTGTGGGAACGCACGATTTTCTCGCCCTCTGTGCGGCGGGCAGCTCGGCAGCGGCCCACGGCGACACCATCCGCACCATTACGGATTGCAGCGTTGTGCGAAACGGCGACGACCTGGAGATCACCGTGACGGCAGACGGCTACTTATATAATATGGTGCGCATCCTGGCGGGGACCCTGTGCGAGGCCGGTGCCGGGCGGCTGGACCCGGACGCCGTACCGGGCATCCTGGCCAGCCGTGACCGCAGCCGCGCCGGGCCGACCCTGCCCGCGCAGGGCTTGTTCCTGAAATGCGTAGATTACAAGGGAGAGGGCGAAGCGAATGCGTAAGATTTCCCGCGGCCGTTCGGAAAACGACGAGCCGCTCTCGGCGGGGCGTGTCGAATATCTGGAGCAGGCCCGCCAGCGGGTGCGCACCCGGCGCATCCGGCGGACGGCCGTCCTGCTGGTGCTGCTGACGGCGGTGGTGCTGTTTGCCACCGGCGTGGTGGGCAGCTCGGTGACGATGGCAAAGGACTTCATCGACACGGCCCGCATCGCGCTGCTGCCCGGTTCCGGCTGGCCGCAGCAGACCGGCGTTTCCGAGGTGACGCAGGTGGAGCCGCTGACCGGCAGTTTTGTGGAGCTGGGCAAGGAGGGCTGCGTCGTCTACTCCCGCAGCGGCAAGAAGCTGAACAGCATCCAGAGCGGCTATGCCCGCCCGGCCATTGCTGCAGGCAAGACCCGCTTTGTGCTGTACAACCGCTCCGGCAATGAGCTTCAGGTGGAAAGCCGCACCCAGAATCTCTATACCAAACAGATGGAAAACAGCATCTTCCTCTGCGCGGTGGCCGACAACGGCAATCTGGCCGTGGTCACAGAGGACATCAGTGCCATGGCGAAGCTGCTGGTCTACAACGCCAACATGGAAGAAGTGCTGCGCTGGAGCATGAGCTCCAACGACGGCACCCCGCTGCGGATGGCTTTCTCACCCGACAGCCGGAAGCTGGCGGCGGCCGCCGTCACAGCCAGCGGCGGCCAGATGATGACGAACCTTTACCTCATCAATCTGGCATCGGGGGACCCTGTGAGCATCGCGAACCAGAGCGGTGTGCCCCAGTGGCTGGGCTGGACCTCGGCGTCTACCCTCCTGGCCGTGTACGACACCCGCGTCGTGCTCTACAACGCGGGCGGCGGCGAGCGCGCAGCCTACGAGTTCGCCGGGAACACCCTGAAGGACGTCTCGGTGGATGCAGACGGGCAATATCGCCCTGCTGCTGGGGTCCGGCCAGCTGCATCAGACCGTGCTGCTGGACAAAAACCTGAACGTCCAGTTCAGCGGCTCAGTGGCATCGGCCAACGCCATCGTCCGGGCGGGCAGCCTGTTCTATCTGCTGTCCGACAGCGGGGTGGAGTGCTGCAATGTCTCCGGCGAGCGGCAGTGGAGCCAGACCCTTGCGGCCAAGCCCCAGGCACTTCTGGCCGACGCCAAAGAGCTGCTGCTGTTCAGCGGCAATACGGCGCAGGTGCTGGAGCCGCCGCAGGAGTAAGGGCTTTGGAGCGAGGGGAGAATGCGATTTGATTGGCACTCTGCGGCAGAAAGTAACAAGGATCATGTTGTATGTTCAAGAATCCGTCATTTCTTTTTGATATCCTATGTACGGTGGTCTGGCTCGTTCTGGCCATCCGCTACGCCCGCAAGGGCTTTCTGGCGGGGGTCGTGCAGCTGACGGGCAATCTCATCAGCCTGTTCGGGGCCCGGCAGTTTTCCGGCTGGGCCGCCGGGCAGGTGTTCGAGCGGTTCTTTGCCGGCAGCTTCCGGGACCAGATCGCCGCCAGCATCTCGGCAGAAGGAGCTGTCAGCCTCTCCGGCATCGCGGCCCGGTACGCGGGGTTTCTGCCGGAGAGCTTCCGGGCTTCCATCGTGGCAGCCTGCGAGCGCTCCATCTCCGCCGTGCTCAACGACAACGCCGTCCTTCTGGCCGATGTCATCGTCCAGAAGGTGCTGGCCCCGCTGCTCACACCGGTGATCACGCTGGTGCTGTTCTTCGTGGCATTCGCCCTGCTGCGGATGCTCGTCAGCCTGCTGGTCACGGTGCTGGGCCTTGTGAACAAGCTGCCGGTCATTGGCACGGTAAACCGCGGGCTGGGCTATACGGTGGGCGCACTGGCCAGCCTGGTGGACATCTATCTGGTGCTCTGCGTGGTCTGGGCCATCATCGTCATTACCGGCGGCAATCTCACGGTGCTCAACGATACGGTGATGAGCAGCAGTCTTTACTATAAAGCATTCAATTTGTTCAACCCGTTCCTGTAAACGGGTGGGACCTGAAGGAGGAACTATGGTCTGTATTCGATGCCAGAAACGTCCGGCGATCATCTTCATCCAGCGGATGGACAATGGTCAGATGAAGCAGGAGGGCTACTGCCTGCACTGTGCCCGTGAGCTTCACATCAAGCCGGTGGACGATCTGATGAAGCAGTTCGGCATGTCGGACGAGGACATGGACAACATGGAAGACCGGATGGAAAACATGATGCAGGAGCTGGGCGACGGCTCCGGCAATCCGTTCTCTATGATGATGAACATGGGGCAGCCGCAGAGCGGTGAGGATGGGGACGAAGACCTCATGCCCGGCTCCAGTGCAACGTTCCCGCTGAGCATGAACGGCGGGGAGCAGGACGCCCCCAAGGGGGACAAAAAGCCCGGCAAGAGCGGCAAAAAGCCGCCCCGCCGCAAATTTTTGGATACCTATTGCGAGAATCTGACCCGCAAGGCCCGGGAAGGCAAGCTGGACGATATCATTGGCCGCGACCGCGAAATTTACCGCACCATCCAGATTTTGAGCCGCCGCCAGAAGAACAACCCCTGCCTCATCGGCGAAGCCGGTGTGGGCAAGACCGCCATTGCCGAGGGCATTGCGGAGCGCATTGCCAAGGGGGATGTGCCCATCGGCCTGAAGGATAAGGAGATCTATCTGCTGGACCTCACCAGCCTTGTGGCAGGCACCCAGTTCCGCGGCCAGTTCGAGCAGCGGGTCAAGGGCCTGCTGAGCGAGGTGAAGGCCGCAGGCAATGTGATCCTGTTCATCGATGAGATCCACACCATCACCTCTGCCGGTGAGAGCGAGGGTGCCATGAACGCGGGCAATATCCTGAAGCCCGCCCTCTCCCGTGGTGAAATTCAGGTCATCGGTGCCACCACCTTCAACGAGTACCGCAAGTATATCGAGAAGGATCAGGCGCTGGAACGCCGTTTCCAGCCCGTGCGGGTGGAAGAACCCAGCGTGGCCGATACGTTGGCCGTGATGAACGGCATCAAGCACTACTACGAGCAGCACCATCATGTGCAGGTGCCTGCCGATGTGCTTTCTGCCACTGTCACCCTGAGTGAGCGCTATATCACCGACCGCTTCCTGCCCGATAAGGCCATCGACCTGCTGGACGAAGCCTGCGCCTGCTGCAATCTGGCCCACCCGGTCATTTCCGAGTATCTTGGGATGCAGAAGGAGCTGGATGCCCTCAAGCAGGAAGAAGCCGAGATGGAGAATGCGGATGTGAACGAGCCCATCGACTACGAGCGTGTGGCAGAGCGCAAGACCCGCATTGCAAAGCTCGAAGCCGACCTGCCCGCAAAGCAGGCTGCTGCCAGCGAGATCCAGGTGACCATGGACGATGTGGCCAAGGTCATCGAGCTGTGGACTGGCATTCCGGCGGTCAAAATTCGGGAGACCGAGTTCGCAAAGCTGGCAAACCTTGAGGGCGAGCTGAAAAAGAAGATCATCGGGCAGGACGAGGCCGTGCATCTGGTAGCGCAGGCCATCAAGCGCAGCCGCGCCGACCTTTCCGGCCGCCGCCGTCCCGCAAGCTTTATCTTTGTGGGCCCCACCGGCGTGGGCAAGACCGAGCTGGTCAAGCAGCTGGCAAATCAGCTGTTCGACGGCCCGGACCCGCTCATCCGTCTGGACATGAGCGAGTATATGGAAAAATACGCGGTGTCCCGCATGATCGGTTCGCCTCCGGGCTATGTGGGCTACGAGGAGGCCGGTCAGCTCACCGAGAAGGTACGCCGCCGCCCCTACAGCGTGGTGCTGTTCGATGAGATCGAAAAGGCGCACCCGGACGTGATGAACATTCTGCTGCAGATTCTGGACGAGGGCAAGATCAACGATGCGCAGGGCCGCACGGTGGATTTTTCCAACACGGTCATCTGCATGACCTCCAACGCCGGCAGCAGCGACCAGAGCACCGGTGGGCTTGGCTTCAATAAGAGCGAGGAACAGCTCAGCGAGGAAAAGACCCGCAAAGCACTGGCCCAGTTCCTGCGCCCGGAGTTCCTTGGCCGCGTGGATGAAGTGATCGCCTTCAAGCCGCTGAGCCAGCAGACGCTGGAGGGCATCGCGGCCCTGATGCTGGACGAGTACAAGCCCGGCATGGAGGCCAAGGGCATCGCATACAGCTATACCCCGGCAGCCCTCAAGGCTCTGGTGCAAAAGCGTCAGGGCGGCAAGTTTGGTGCGCGCGATTTGCGCCGCGTCATTCGCAAAGCCGTGGAAGACCCCGCCGCCGAGAAGATCATCGACGGCACCCTCGCTTCGGGCAGCAGCCTGACCGTGGACGCCGAGAACGACGAGATCGTTCTGCGATAAGCGTATAAGATGAAACAGCCGCCGTGCAGTTTTTCACTGCACGGCGGCTGTTGTTGTTTGATCGGCGGCTCAGTCGTGCTCGCCGGTATAGATCTGGATATAACGGGGAGCATGTTTTTCCTGCACAAAGAGCAATGCGCAGGTCAGTGCGGCAGCTAAGAACGTGAACACAGCAAGCAGAGCTTTGAGAACTTTCATCGTTTGATCCTCCTTGGCGGGTATGGCATCCGTGGGAGCAAGACCAGCCCCACAGAAGTTATTATAGGTAGTATATCATATTCGATGCCGAAACGCAAACGTCCGTATTTTGGAAGAACGTTACAAAAATGTCAAAGGTTAGTCTTGCCTAATTGGCAAAACCGGCAAAGAAAATTCAGGAATTTGCATCATTTTGGCTCAGTTGTCGTTGAACTTCGGGATGCAACATGATACAATAAACATGTTAAGCAGCTGCTGTCCCTGGCCCCCGTGCGCCCGCACGAAAGCCGGGGAAGGCAATTCAAGCAGAATGGGGGATTTGAATTCCATGTTGAACAAGCTGAAACGTGCGGCGCTTGGCGCGCATACGCCGCATGACAAGGCAACTGCTGCAAGCAAACCGATCCCGATGCCTCTGCCCGCGCAGGTACGCATCCTCATGAGCCAGCATATCGGCGCTCCCGCCAAAGCTCTGGTCAAAAAGGGCGACGAGGTGTTCGTTGGCACAAAGATCGGCGAGGCTGGCGGCTTCGTCTCTGCAAACATCCACTCCAGTGTCTCCGGCACGGTTGCCGCAGTGGAGCCCTTCCGTCTGTCCAATGGCCGCATGTGCGACTCTGTCGTCATCAAGACCGATGGCAAACAGACCGTGGACCCGGCTGTCAAGGCACCGGAAGTGACCGATAAGGCCAGCTTCCTCAAGGCTGTGCGTGAGTGCGGTCTGGTCGGTCTGGGCGGCGCAGGCTTCCCGACCGACGTAAAGCTGCAGCCCAAGCAGCAGGTGGATACCCTGCTGATCAACGCTTCCGAGTGCGAAGTGTGGCTGACCAGCGATACGCAGGAGATGCTGAACTGCAGCGATGATATCATCCGCGGCATCAAGGCCGTGCTGCAGTACACCGGCATCCCGAAGTGCGTCATCGGCATTGAGAACAACAAGCCCGAGTGCATCGACCTGCTGTGCAAAAAGACCAATGGCGACAGCACCATCGAGGTCAAGCCCCTGCCCAGTGTCTACGGCACCGGCGCAGAGCTGATCCTTATTGAAAAGTGTCTGGGCCGCGAAGTGCCCCACGGCGGCCTGCCCGCAGATGCCGGCGCGATCGTCATGAACGTGACCAGCGTCTCCACCCTTGGCAAGTATCTGGCTACCGGTATGCCGGTGGTCGAGCGCACCATCACCGTGGACGGCGACGCCTGCGCAAAGCCCCAGAACATCGTTGTCCCCGTGGGCACTGCCTATCAGGACATCATCGATTTTGCGGGCGTCAAGGGCGAGCTGGGCAAGGTGGTTGCCGGCGGTGCCATGATGGGCCCCGCTGTGGAGAACCTGAGCTACCCCACCACCAAGACCACCTCCGGCCTGATCTTCCTGAGCAAGGCCGCTGCAGAGCCTGCACCGGTGAATCCCTGCATCCGCTGCGGCCGCTGCGTGGAGTACTGCCCCATGGGTCTGGAGCCTGTGGAGGTCAATCAGGCATACGCTGCACGCGATGTGCAGGAGCTGGGCAAGCTGCATGCAGACTACTGCTTCAACTGCGGCAGCTGCTCGTTCGTCTGCCCGGCAAAGCGCCCTGCTACCCAGATGATGAGTCTGGCAAAGGCGTTCTACCTTGGTGAAATCAAAAAAGGAGGCAATAAGTAATGGATACGAAGCTTATTGTTTCGGCTTCCCCGCATGTGCGCAGCGAAGAGACCACCCAGAGCCTGATGGCCAACGTGATCGTCGCCCTGTGCCCCTGCGTGGTGGCCTCTGCCATCATTTTTGGTATGCGTGCACTGCTGGTAACAGCCGTGTCCGTGGTGGCCTGCGTGGCCTTTGAGTGGCTGTACTGCAAGCTGCTCAAGAAGCCCAACCCCATCAGCGACCTGTCCGCCGTCGTCACCGGCATCATTCTGGCCATGAACGTGCCCGTGGGCATGCCCATCGGCCAGCTCATCATCGGTGATCTGGTGGCCATCGTCATCGTCAAGCAGCTGTTCGGCGGCATCGGCATGAACTTTGCCAACCCCGCTCTGGTGGGCCGTATCGTGCTGTTCATCAGCTTTGCCGGTTCCATGAACAAGTGGGTGTTCCCGGATGCAGCGGTGGATCAGCTGTCCAGCGCTACCCCGCTGGCTGTGGCCGATAAGTCCAAGCTGAGCCTGCTGGATCTGTTCATGGGCATCCACGGCGGTGTGCTGGGCGAGACCTGCGCACTGGCCATCGTGCTGGGCCTGATTTATCTGGTGGCCACCAAGACCATCAGCATCGCCATCCCGGCTTCTTATGTCGGCAGCATGTTCGTGTTCTACCTCATTGCTACCCACAGTGTGCACGAGGCTCTGGTTGCCGTGCTGAGCGGCGGCCTGCTGTTCGGTGCCGTGTTCATGGCTACCGACTACGTTACCAGCCCCTTCACCCTGAAGGGCAAGCTGGTGTACGGCGTGGCACTGGGCATCGTCACCTTTGCCATCCGTTACTGGGGCAGCTACACCGAGGGCGTGTCCTTCGCACTGCTGTTCATGAACCTGTGGGTCCCCTACATCAACGATCTGACCCGTCAGACCCCGTATGGCTACATCAAGCCTGCAAAGAAAGCAAAGGAGGGTGCTGGCAAATGAGTAAGTCTTCCAACTGGGAGAGCACCATCAAGCCCATCGTTGTGCTGAGCGTTATCTCCCTGATCGCCAGCCTGCTGCTGGCACTGGTGAACGGTATGACCGCCCCGGTCATTGCCGAGAACACCAAGCGCACCACTCTGGCCGCTTATGTCGGTGTGCTGCCCTCCGTTTCGGATGCCAGCGAGCTGGAAGAAGTGACCGATTACACCACCGCCGGCATCACCGGCGTGGTCAAAGCTCCGGACGGCAGCACTGCCATCAAGGCCGAGGAAAAGGGCTTTGACGGCGGCATCCTGACCGTCATCATGGGCTTCGACGCCAACGGCGCCGAGACCGGCATCTGGGTGGACGCTTCCACCCAGACCAAGGGCATCGGCTCCAACGTGAGCAGTGACGACTTCCTGGCGCAGTTCGACGGCATGGACGGCACCCAGAACATTGTGATGAATCAGGATTACGACGCCTACAGCGGCGCAACCATCTCCTCCACCGCACTGTTTGCTGCCATCAATGACTGTGTCAACTGCTACAACGAGCTGGCGTAAAGGAGGTTGGTAAGAAATGGCACAAGAAAATAAGTCCAAGGTAAGCATCCTTACCAACGGCATTATCAAAGAAAACCCCGTTCTGCGTCTGGTTCTGGGTACCTGCTCCATTCTGGCAGTTACCACTGCAGTTTCCAGCGCTCTGGGCATGGGTGCCGCCTTCACCTTCGTGCTGGTGTGCTCCAATATCATGATCTCCCTGCTGCGCAAGGTGATCCCCGGCAAGGTGCATCTGCCCTGCTACATCGTCATTATCGCAAGCTTCGTGACCATCGTTCAGATGTTCATGCAGGCTTACATGGAAAGCCTGTACAACGCTCTGGGCGTGTTCCTGCCCCTGATCGTTGTCAACTGTATCATTCTGGGCCGTGCCGAGATGTTCGCCTGCAAGAACAGCATCGTGGACTCCGCACTGGACGGCGTGGGCATGGGCGTTGGCTACACCCTCACCGCTACCCTGATGGCATCCATCCGTGAGATCCTGGGCAGCGGCACATGGCTGGGCTTCCAGGTGATCCCGGAAAGCGTTGCCAAGGTCTCCATCATGACGCAGGCTCCCGGCGCATTCTTCTGCTTTGGCCTGTTGATGGCCGGCTGTGTGTGGCTGGAAGGCAAGCTGGATGCCCGCATCGAGCGCAAGAGCTGCTGCGACCTTGATAACCTGAAGAAGGAGGCAGAATAAGATGTTAGTAAAACTCGCTGCGATCTTCTTCAGCATGATCCTGGTCAACAACTACGTGCTGGTGAAGTTCTACGGTATCTGCCCGTTCCTGGGCGTTTCCAAAAAGCTGGATTCTGCGGTTGGTATGTCCGGTGCCGTCATCTTCGTCATGTTCATGGCAACGGCCGTTACCTTCCCCATCCAGATCTTCATTCTGGACCCGGCTGGTCTGAGCTACCTGCAGACCATCGTGTTCATTCTGGTCATTGCTGTTCTGGTGCAGTTCATCGAGATCTTCCTCAAGAAGTACGTGGTTGCACTGTATAACTCTCTGGGCGTTTATCTGCCCCTGATCACCACCAACTGCTGTGTTCTGGCTGTCACCATTCTGGTCGTGGGCGACTACGGCGCAGATGTGGCTGCTATGGGCTTCGGTGTTGCTTACATTGAGGCTCTGGTCTGTGCCATCGGCGCAGGCTGCGGCTTCATGCTGGCCATGGTCATGTTCAGCGGCGTGCGCAAGCGCGTGGAAGCCTGCGATCCCCCGGCACCCTTCAAGGGCCTGCCCATCACCCTGATCGCAGCAGCAATCACCAGCCTGTCCTTCATGGGCTTCGGCGGCATCGTCGAAAACCTGTTCAATGTCACGCTGTAAGGGAGGACAGGATTATGAATATTGTATCTGCTGTTATCCTGTGTACCATCGTGGGCGCAGTCGGCGCGATCGTTCTGGTCGCAGCGTCCAAGTTCATGGCGGTGGAGGAAGACCCCCGCATTGAAGAAGTTACCAACTGCCTTGCCGGTGCAAACTGCGGCGGCTGCGGCTACGCAGGCTGTGCGGACTACGCAAAGGCTGTGGTCATGGACGGCGTGCCCTGCGACAAGTGCGCACCTGGCGGCCCCAAGGCTGCCGCTGCCATTGCCAAGATCATGGGCGGCACGGCCAGCGCTGTGGAAAAGAAGGCGGTTGTCCAGTGCCAGGGCAATTCCGAGCACTGCAAGCCTGCTTACGATTACAAGGGCATCCAGACCTGTGCAGCCGCTGCTGCCCTGTACGGCGGCCCCAAGACCTGCTCCTTTGCCTGTGTTGGTCTGGGCGACTGCACCAAGGTGTGTAAGTTCGATGCTATCCACATTGTGGACGGTGTTGCCAAGGTGGACAAGGACAAGTGCACCGGCTGCGGTGCCTGCGCAAACATCTGCCCCAAGCAGGTCATCATGATCGACGTGGGCGGCCCGCGCAAGCCGGTGGTCATGTGCTCCAACAAGGACAAGGGTCCTGTGGCCATGAAGGCCTGCACCACCTCCTGCATTGCCTGCGGTATGTGCGAGCGCACCTGTAAGTTCGACGCTATCCACGTGGTGGACGGCGTGGCCCGCATCGACTATGACAAGTGCAAGGGCTGCGGCATGTGTGCCCAGAAGTGCCCCAAGCACATCATCCTCTTCCCGCTGAAGGATGACCCCAATCCCCCGAAGCCCGTGGTGAAGCCCGCAGCACCTGCGGCTGCAAAGCCTGCTGAGGCTCCCAAGGCTGAGTAACTCAAACGTGATAAACAAACAAAAGCTGGACTGCAAACGCAGTCCAGCTTTTGTTGTTTTCTCTCTTCGCAGGCGTTTCAGGATGCAGGGTGTGTTACTTCCCGCAGCTCTCGCAGTGGTCGCAGTCCTCTTCGAGCTTACCCACGATGGGTTCCGGATCGATGCCCTGACGGCGGTAGTAGTCGGACAGAGCAGCCTTGACGGCCTGCTCGGCCAGAACAGAGCAGTGCACCTTGATGGGAGGCAGACCTTCCAGAGCTTCCACAACGGCCTTGTTGGTCAGCTTGAGCGCCTCGTCGATGGTCTTGCCCTTGATGAGGTCGGTGGCCATGCTGCTGGTGGCGATGGCGGCACCGCAGCCGAAGGTGAGGAACTTGACATCCACGATCACGTTGTTCTCGATCTTCAGGTACATGCGCATGATATCGCCGCACTTGGGGTTGCCCACTTCACCCACGCCGTTTGCGTCGGGGATCTCACCCACATTGTGCGGATTTGCAAAATGCTCCATGACCTTTGCGCTATACATGCTTGCCATAATTACTGCTCTCCCTTCAGGCTGAACTGGCGGGCCGTGTTCTGGCCCTGCAGCCACATACAACTCATAGCACGGCGGCGGGGGATCACTTCCTCCAGCACGTCGCACAGATATTTTGCTTCTTCCATGGTGTTCTGCGGGCCAAAGGTGAACCGCATGGAGCCGTGGCCGATCTCCTCAGGCACGCCGATGCTCAGCAGGACGTGGCTGGGGTCCAGACTGTCGGAGTTGCAGGCAGAGCCGGTGGAGGCGCAGATGCCGTGCATATCCAGATCCAGCAGGATGGTCTCGCCTTCCAGACCCGGGAAGCTGATGTTCACATTGTTGGGCAGACGGGGGCGGGCTGCGGCCGCCGTTCAGGCGGGCTTCCGGGATGTTCTTGAGGACGCGGTCGATGACATAATCGCGCAGCTCGCTCTCGTGGGCCATGCGCTCATCCAGATGCGCCGTGGCGATCTCCAGCGCCTTGCCCATGGCAGCAATGCCGGCCACGTTCTCGGTACCTGCACGGTGGCGGGCCTCCTGACTGCCGCCATCGATCAGGTTCTGGGGCCATACGCCCTTGCGGCAGTACAGGGCACCCATGCCCTTGGGGCCGTTGAACTTGTGGGCGCTCATGGACAGCATATCCACGCCCAGTTCCTTCACATCCACGGGGATGGCACCCACAGCCTGCACCGCGTCGGTGTGCATCCACACACCGTGCTTGTGAGCGACCTCGGCGATCTCCTTGATGGGCTGGATGGTGCCGATCTCGTTGTTGGCCATCATGATGCTGACCAGCGCGGTATCGGGACGGATGGCAGCTTCCACGTCCTCGGGACGGATGTAGCCCTCGGCGGTGGGCTTGATATAGGTCACTTCAAAGCCCATGCGCTCCAGTGCAGCCATGCTGTGCATGATGGCATGATGCTCAAAAGCGCTGGTGATGAGGTGCTTTTTGTTCTGGCGTGCCTTGGTGAAGGCGGTGCCCTTTACGGCCCAGTTGTCAGCCTCGGAGCCGCAGCTGGTAAAGAAGAGCTCAGCCGGACTTGCATTGATGGCCTTTGCCACCTGCGCACGACCGGTGTCCACGAATTCCTTAGCCTCATAGCCCACACTGTAATGGCTGCTGGGGTTGCCGCAGGCACCGCTCAGCGCCTTGGTCATCACAGCCAGCACTTCGGGAGCGCAGGCCGTGGTCGCAGCGTTGTCCAGATAGACAACTTTTTCAGAAATTTCCATAGGGATCCTGTCCTTTCCTCGGATAACATCGGGCCAGTTTTCGCCCGAATGAATACTTCGCTCTCTATTTATACCCTAGTATTCCCACTATGTCAATATGAATTGCAGAAATTCCGGATTTTTTTACAATTCAGCCTTTTCCTTTGCCGGTCAGCCTGCCCAGCAGCACCTTCCAGCGGGGATGGCCCCAGCGCTTGTCTTCCTCAAAATCATCTGCAAGCTTCCACGGAAATTTCGAGCCATCGAAGTAGAGGTTTCCGGCTTCGTCCACGCGGTCCAGCTTTTTGGGCAGATACTCCTCGTCGTAGTAGCTCTTGCGGCGGTCGGGCAGCACCCAGTGCAGGGTGCCGTCCTCGTCCATGCCGGATGCCCATACGCCGAACACGAAGGTTGCGGCTTCGCCGTAGCAGTGCTGCTCAAAGCGGATGGCACCATCGTAATAGAACTTGATGACCTCCAGCGTGCCGGATTCCTTTTTGCCGTCGCGGCCCAAGGTGGGGCGGTAGTCCTGCTGGTAGCGGCAGCCGCAGTGACTGCCGGCAAAATCTTTTGCGTGGAACGACATGGAGTTATCCTTCTTTCTTTTTAAAAATGCCCTTCAAAGTCGCCCTCGATCTCATAGGGCCAGCTCAGGATGCCGCCCAGATCGTACAGACGGGTGTAGCCAAGGCTTTCCAGCTTGCGCACGGCATCGGCACTGCGGCGGCCGGTGCGGCAGTAGACCAGCCATACAGCGTTCTTATCCGGCAGCACCTCAGCCGCACGGCTCAGCACCTGACCCAGCGGCAGCAGCTTTGCGCCGGGGATGTGGCCCACGGCAAACTCGTCCGGCTCCCGGACATCTACAGCAGCCGCCTCGTGTGCATCCAGCAGACGGATGGCATCGGCAGCCGTGATCTTCTCACTCATACTCTCACTCCTTATAATATCCTCTTACCCATCCTATGATAACAGACCTTTTTTGTTTGCACAAGAGGATACCTTTGCAAAATCCGAGCAACGTGCTATACTATAGGAAGCAATAAGGAGAGAAATCGCCATGAAATTTTCGACCAAAAGCCGTTATGCCCTGCGCCTGATGGCCGAGCTGGCACGTTATGCGCCGGGCACCACCGTGAGCCTGAAGGAGATCAGTGAGCGGCAGAACCTGAGCCTGAAATATTTGGAGCAGATCGTGACCCCGCTGGCCCGTGTGGGCCTTGTAAAAAGCGAGCGCGGCAGTCAGGGCGGCTACCGCCTGACCAAAGCCCCTGCCGACTACACCGCCGGCGAGATCCTGCGCGCCATTGAGGGCAGCGTGGCACCCATTCCCTGCCTTGGCAGCGAGACCAACGAGTGCCCCATGTGGGAGCAGTGCTTCACCCTGCCCTTCTGGACCGGCCTTGATGAGGTGATCAACCAGTATATCGACAGCGTAACGCTGGAACAGCTGGCCCGGAGCCTGCCCTCTGCCAGCGACGGCTGCTGCGGCTGCAATTCAAAAAATTGAAAAAATGTGCTTGACATTTTACGCTGAATCTTATATAATAATCAAGCATTCAGAAAATGCAGCACAGATCTAGGGGTATAGCTCAGCTGGTAGAGCAGCGGTCTCCAAAACCGCGTGCCGTGAGTTCGAAACTTACTACCCCTGCCATAAACGTCCGGAGCAATCGTTCCGGACGTTTTGTTTTGCCCATTTTCGGCCTGCGGGCGGCTTTTTCTGTTCTCCCGAAAAGTTTTTTGCGGTTTTTGTAGATTTCTGCTTGACAAGAAGTCATTCTTCGGGTATAATAAAGCACGTTCCGGCGGTAAGCGCCGCGCGAAACTTGAGCGATCATGGCCCGGTAGCTCAGTTGGTTAGAGCACCAGCCTGTCACGCTGGGGGTCGTCGGTTCGAGCCCGATCCGGGTCGCCATTTGCTGCTATAGCTCAGTTGGTAGAGCGCATCCTTGGTAAGGATGAGGTCTCCAGTTCGAATCTGGATAGCAGCTCCACAGCGAAGCCACTTGAATCCTTGGGATTCAGGTGGCTTTTTTGTTTTCCCCAGTTCATCAAAATGCCCAAAACACGGCGCTTCTTTCTCCATTCCGCTCATTGAAGTTTTCAACAGTTTGCGGTATAATTTGTTTAAGCAAATTGGTTATTTTCGTAACGATTTCAGAGCAAAATGATTTGGAGGTAGGTTCCTATGGCACGTTTTACTCTTCCCCGCGATCTGTACCACGGCAAGGGCGCGCTGGAAGCCCTGAAGTCCTTCACCGGCAAAAAGGCCATGATCTGTGTGGGCGGCGGCTCCATGAAGCGGTTCGGTTTCCTGGACCGTGCGGTCAGCTACCTGAAGGAAGCCGGCATGGAAGTCGAGCTGTTTGAAGGCATCGAGCCGGACCCCTCGGTCGAGACCGTCATGCGCGGTGCTGAGGCCATGCTGAAGTTCGAGCCGGACTGGATCATCGCCATGGGCGGCGGTTCCCCCATTGACGCCGCAAAGGCCATGTGGATCAAGTACGAGTACCCTGATATCACCTTTGAGGAGATGTGCAAGGTCTTCGGCATCCCGCCGCTGCGCCGCAAGGCACACTTCTGCGCCATCTCTTCCACCTCCGGCACCGCCACCGAGGTGACCGCATTCTCCATCATCACCGATTACCAGAAGGGCATCAAGTACCCCATCGCCGACTTCGAGATCACTCCGGACGTCGCCATCGTCGATTCCGACCTGGCTGAGACCATGCCCAAGAAGCTGGTCGCACACACCGGCATGGACGCCATGACCCACGCGATTGAGGCTTATGTCTCCACCGCACACTGCGATTATACCGACCCGCTGGCCATCTTTGCCATCCGGATGATCCAGGGCGATCTGGTGGACAGCTACAACGGCGACATGGCCAAGCGTGATTCGATGCACAACGCACAGTGCCTGGCCGGCATGGCCTTCTCCAATGCGCTGCTGGGCATCGTCCACTCCATGGCCCACAAGACTGGCGCTGCCTTTGCAGACTACGGCGCACACATCATCCATGGTGCAGCCAATGCCATGTATCTGCCCAAGGTCATCGCGTTCAACGCCAAAGACCCCGAAGCCAAAAAGCGCTATGGCGTCATTGCCGACGAGATGAAGCTCGGCGGTGCCAATGACGACGAGAAGGTCCAGCTGCTCATCGCACACCTGCGCGGCATGAACGATGCGCTGAACATCCCCCACTGCATCCAGCACTACGGCCCGGATTCCTATCCCACTGAGCAGGGCTTCGTTCCGGAGGAAGTCTTCCTGGAGCGTCTGCCGGAGATCGCCAAAAACGCCATCGGCGACGCCTGCACCGGTTCCAATCCCCGCCAGCCCAGCCAGGAGGAGATGGAGAAGCTGCTCAAGTGCTGCTACTACGATACCGACGTTGATTTCTGATCCCGATCTTTTCTGAGATTCCTCTTTCCCATAAACGCAGAGCCGCAGACCCTCACCGGGCCTGCGGCTCTTGCGTTTCAGGCGTTCCGTCTGCTCTGGGAGCAAAAAAAGACACCCCAGAGCCAAACGGCTTCGAGGTGTCCTGAGCTGGAGCTGCTATCCAGATTCGAACTGGAGACCTCATCCTTACCAAGGATGCGCTCTACCAACTGAGCTATAGCAGCGCAATCACAGCTCAATTAGTTTATCATAAAACGCACCGTTTGGCAAGAGGTTTTTGCAAAAAAAGCGCAAATTATTTTGTTTGTCCGCTGTCTTTGATATATTTCATCACACAGCACCCCATCACGATGACAGGGAGCACAACGTGCAGGCCGATATCTCCCCAATTCAAAGCGCTCTCAAACAACAGACCCACAAGCCATGCGCCCAGCGTAAAGAGCGCTGCCCAACCGTAACTCATCCAAAGCACCTCCATTTGTCAGATGCAAAACGCGCCATACCAGATCAAAAACAGGGTCTGGCATGGCGCATTCATTTTTATCACTCGATCAGGCCGTTCAGCAGGGACAGGCACTTGCGGCTGTGCAGCTTGCGGATCGCCTTTGCCTCGATCTGGCGCACACGCTCACGGGTAACGCCAAAGTCACGGCCAACCTCTTCCAGCGTACGGGGACGGCCATCGTCCAGACCAAAGCGCAGGCGGATGACCTTCTCTTCACGAGGGGTCAGGCTCTTGAGAGCCAGATTGATCTGCTGTGCCACCATGGCGCGGTCTGCGGCCTTGCCGGGGGCTTCGGCGTTTTCGTCTGCGACGAAATCGCCCAGAGAGGAATCCTCTTCCTCACCCACGGGGCTTTCCAGACTTGCCGGCTCCTGTGCCATGCGCTGGATCTCGCGCACACGCTCCACGCTCATATCCATGGCCTTTGCCAGCTCTTCCGGGGTCGGCTCGTGGCCGTTCTGGTACACCAGCTGGTTGGTGGCCTGACGCATCCGGTTGATGGTCTCCACCATGTGCACCGGAATGCGGATGGTACGGGCCTGATCCGCAATGGCACGGGTGATGGCCTGACGGATCCACCAGGTTGCATAGGTGGAGAAGCGGAAGCCGCGGTCGCAGTCGAACTTCTCGGCAGCCTTGATCAGGCCGATGTTGCCCTCCTGGATCAGATCCAGGAATGCCAGATTGTGGCCCACATGCTTTTTGGCAATGGACACCACCAGACGCAGGTTCGCTTCGCTCAGGCTGCGGCGGGCGTTCAGGCCATCGCGGCGGGTCTTGAGCAGCTCAGCGCGCTTTTCGTCGCTCAGGGGGCCGTTCTCCACAGCCTCCATAGCTTCCTCTTCGGCAGCCTTTTCCTCGGCATCCTCGCTGGGCTTCTCGTTGCCCTCCTCGTCCAGATCTTCGGTATAGCTGCGGCTGTTCTCATCCTCTTCAAACGAGAAGCGGGCGCTGTTCTTTTTGATGTACTCCGGCCCGCCGTATTTCTGGCGGTCGGCCTGCAGGATGTGCGCCGCCTCGGCACCGGCATGGATGCGGCGGCTCAGCTCCACCTCCTGCTCCGCGCTCAGCAGCGGGATCTGGCCGATCTGCTTGAGGTAGTTCTTAACGGGGTCATCCAGCAGTTCGTCCATGGCAGCCTTCAGGTCTGCAGGGTTCTCCTCGCTCTGCTCTTCCTCGTCCTCGCTGATGCCCATATCATCGTTGTTGTTCTCGGCATTCTCGACCTCGGCCATGATGCTGTCCACATCCAGCGTAGGCTCTGCATCCTCTTCCAGAACCTTGATGCCGCGTTCTTCCAGAAGGGTGTAGAGCGTTTCCTCATCCATTCTGCACTGTGCAGCCAGCGCCTTGGCCTCCTTGGCCGAAATGGTGCCTTCGCCTTTCGTCAACAGTTCCTTTAAAGTCATGCCCATTTTGCTCTCTCCTTCTTGCTCCGGGGATGCTCCCGCCGGGGGAAATCCTGTAATAAAGTGTTCCTGCGCATCAGATCACAAGTCCTCCGTTCACGCCGAACACCTGACCGGTGATGTAGCCCGCACCCTCGCCGGCAAGGAACACCAGCAGCTGCGCCACTTCGTCTGCGCTGCCAAGACGGCCCACAGGGGTCTCTTCGGCCAGCGCGGCCTTATCCTCGGCGGTGAATGCTGCCATCATATCGGTATCAATGACCCCGGGCGCAACACAGTTCACTGTGATGCCGCTTGGGCCTTCTTCTTTGGCCAAAGCCTTGGTCAGGCCGATCAGGCCTGCCTTTGCTGCAGAGTAATGCACCTCGCAGCTGCCGCCGGTCTGGCCCCACATGCTGCTCACGGTCAGGATGCGTCCGGCCTTGCGGCGGATCATACCCGGCAGCGCCAGCTGACACAGGTGGAACGCACCGGTCAGGTTCACGTCCAGCATATGCTGCCACTCTTCCGGGGTGATGTCGGTGAACAGCTTCTGCTGGGCGATGCCCGCATTGCTCACCAGCACATCCACACGGCCCAGTGCCTGTTCTGCGGTGCGGAACGCAAGCTCGCAGCTGGCGCGGGACGCCACATCGCACTGGATGGCGATGCAGCCGGGCAGCTCCTGTTCCAGAGCCGCCGCCGCGTCGGCGTTGGTGTGGTAGAACACCGCCACGCGGTAGCCCGCCGCATAGAACGCCCGGGCCGCAGCGGCACCAATGCCGCGGTCACCGCCGGAGATCAGCACACACCGCCCGTTGGCAGGCCGGGGCGGTGCCTCCGGCTGCGGTTCGGGCGCTTCCGGCTGCGGCATGTCCGGCGCTGCCGCTTCTGCGGCTGGCTCCGGCCTGCGGTCCGGCAGCACGATGGTCGGTTCCTCATCGGCTACGGGTTCCCGCGTTTCAGCCGGGGCTTCCGGTCCGGCCTCTTCCGCCGCCTTGGGCAGCTCCACCGGTGCGGCGTCCTCGTCCTGCAGATTGAACGTCAGTTCAAATTCATCTTCGTACAAGAGTCAGCCCTCCTGTCGCTTGTTCTCTGCCCATACAAAAATCCGCACAGGCAGGAGGAACTGCCGTTCCACGCTCCCCAGAACAGCGCTCTGCTCACTTCTTCCGGTCAAGTCCGGTCCTGCGGCGTGCCTGGGAACGATTGTGTGTGGTTTCGACAAGTTTCCATTAAATAATATAGCACAATTTGCCGAAAAAAGAAAGTGGAAGCCGCCTACTTTTTCACGCAGCTTCCACTTTTTTCAATTTTCACTTCGTCACGGGCGGTCTCCAGCGGGGTTTGCCGGCCCGCTCCTCCCGCAGCCGGAGGAAAAACGCCTGCAGCAGCTCCTGTGCTTCCTCTGCGCGCAGCCCCTGCTCCACCGCCGGGTGGTGGTTGAAGGGCATTGCAAACAGGTCGGTCACACTGCCGCAGCAGCCCGCCTTGGTGTCTGCCGCGCCGTATACCACCCGCCGGATGCGGCTGTTGATGATGGCCCCGGCGCACATGGGGCACGGCTCCAGCGTGACGAACAGCTCGCACTCCCACAGCCGCCAGCCGCCCAGCTTTTTGCAGGCGGCATCAATGGCCAGCAGCTCGGCATGGTGGAGGGCATTTTTCTCGGTCTCCCGCGTATTGTGGGCCGACGCGATGATCTCGCCGTCCTTCGCGATGACGGCCCCCACCGGCACTTCGCCCAGTGCAGCGGCCTGTTCGGCTTCGGCCAGTGCCGCGCCCATCAATTCATAATCGGTCATGGTGTTCCCCTTTCTGCCAGGCAGCGGGCCAGCACGGCCCCATTGTTCAGGATATGCAGCAGGATGCCGGGCAGAAGGCTTCCCGACCGGTCTGCCGCCCAGCCGAAGAGCAGCCCCATCCCCAGCGCGTACGCTTTGGCCTGCAGACTGCCGTGCAGCGCAGCAAACAGCACCGCCTGCCCCAGGATGGCCGCATTCCGCCCCAGCGGACGCAGCAGCCGCAGCGCGGCCCCGCGAAAGACCAGTTCCTCCGCCACCGGCAGCACCAGACAGCTGCGCAGGAGGCCTGCCGCCCCCGCCGGGGCCGCAGCCGACGACGGAAACAGCAGTTCAGACCCCGCTGCCAGTGCAGCCCAGAGCAGCGCCGCCAGACCGAACGTTTTCCAGAACGCGGCCGTTTCCTGTTTTTCTTTCACGCACAGCCCTCCCATCGGCGGACATTGTACCACATCCGCCCCCATTTGCGCAAGCCGCGGATCTGTTTTGCGAAAATGCGAAGAAATTTTGCTCAAACAATTGACTTTTTCCCTCTGCATCTGGTATAATTCCCACGACTTTTCTGATGAATTGGTCGTTTTACGGCCACGACCCTCGGAGGTATTGTATTTATGATCCGTATTCTCACCGATTCTGCGTCCGACATCCTGCCCGCTGAAGCCGAGCAGCTGGGCGTGACCGTGATCCCTCTGAACGTGACGCTGGAGGATGGCAGCATCCTGCGGGATGGCATCGACATGACCCCCACCGAGTACTATGCCCATCTGGCCAGCTGCCGCAAGCTGCCCACCACCAGCCAGCCCAGCCCAGAGCTGTTCGAGAAGTTCTATCTGGAAGCCGCTGCCGCCGGGGACGAAGTGCTGGGCATCTTCCTGTCCCACGAGCTGTCCGGTACATGGCAGTGCGCAAAGCTGGCCGCAGACCTCGCCAATGTAGACAACGTGCTGTTTGTGGACAGCGGACACGTCTGCCTGAGCGAAGCCCTGCTCGTCCGCCTGGCCGTCCAGCTGCGGGATTCCGGCAAAACGGCCGGTCAGATCGCCGCCATTCTGGAGCACGCCAAGGAGCATCTGCATCTGGTTGCCGCAATCGACGATCTGAAGTATCTACGCAAGGGCGGCCGTCTGCCTGCCGCTGTGGCCGTCGCGGGCGGGATGCTGGGCATCAAGCCCCTCATCACCATCAAGGACGGTAAGGTAGCCATGGCCGGTAAGGCCCGCGGCCTGCCCGGTGCCTATGTGGCCCTGTTCAAGAAGATCGAAGAGCTGGGCGGCATCAATCCCGCCTTCCCGGCGCTGGCCGGTTACACCGTCTCCCCCGTGAGGTGGCGCCCATCCAGACCTACCTGCGCGACAACCTGCAGCAGGAAGACCTGCTGGTGCGCCAGATCGGCTGCGTTATCGGCACCCACGCAGGCCCCGGCGCTTTCGGCATCGCCTTCTTCGACAAGACCCTGACGCTGGATCTGTAACCCCCAGACGCAAAAACGAGGAACTGTTTTGTGCAGTTCCTCGTTTTTTTGTTTACAGCACTGCGTCCGAGATGAGCTTGCCCAGCAGCAGCACCAGCACCACCAGCATCATGGGACGGATGAAGCGGGCCCCCTTTTTCAGGGCGAAATGGGACCCCAGCAGGTTGCCCAGAATGTTGCTGACGGCGCAGGGGATGCCGATGTGGAACACCACCAGACCGTTCATCAGATAGGTGAACAGGCTGGCGTAGTTGCTGGCAAGATTCAGCACCTTGCCGTTGCCGTTGGCGGTGCGCAGGTCAAAGCCCATCAGGGTGGTAAAGGCAATGATGGCAAAGGTGCCGGTGCCCGGGCCCACGATGCCGTCGTACAGGCCGATGCCCAAGCCGATGCCCAGCGCCAGCAGGATCTTTTTCAGGTTCAGGGTGCCGTCGTCCCGGTTCTGGTCCGGCAGGTCGCGCTGCCACAAAATGACCACCGCCGCCACTGGCAGGATGAGGAACATCATGGTGCGCAGCAGCTCATCGCTGAGCAGCAGCACGATGTGGGAGCCAAGGGCACTGCCCACAAAGCTGCCTGCTGCTGCCAGCAGGCCCACTTTGATGTTCATGGCACCCTTTTGGAAAAACTGCGCCGTGGCAAAAGTGGTGCCGCAGGCGGCGCTGAATTTATTGGTAGCATAGGTGTAGTGGGGCGGCAGCCCGGCAAACAGATAGGCCGGCAGGCTGATAAGACCGCCGCCTCCGGCTGCCGAATCCACAAAGCCTGCAAAGCCCGTCATGCACATCAGGAAGACCAGCATCAGCGGAGAGATCGTTATACTTTCTGTCATGTTTCCCTCTATTTTTCACGTTATTGTATATTTTTTCGATTTTTCACGGCCGGTTTCTCCGGGAGGAGCCGACGGGGCACTGCGAATGGGTCAGTCCAGATACAGTCGGCCCTCACAGGCCAGCACCTGATCCAGGATCATCCGCGAGACGCGGGCACCGTACACCATGGCGGGGTGTTCATTGTACTCGATGATATCGTGAAAGTCCTTGTTCATCAGCACGATGACATACTCGCCGTAGGGGGTGTGGACGATGCCGCCGTCGTTGCGGCAGGCGTTCATGCTGCCGCTCTTGCTGGCCACCCAGATCAGCTCCGGCGCTCCGGTCTCCTCGCAGTCGAGGTAATACTGCGGGAAGTCGTGGGTCAGCATGGTGTTGTAGTGCTGCTGGCGCAGGATGGCAAGCATCTCCGCGCTGGCTTCTTTGCTGACGAGGGTGCCCTTTGCCACCTGCGCGAACAGCGCCGCGTAGTTGCGCGGCGTGGTGGTGCCAAGCCGGCGGTAGCGGTCAAAGTGCAGCGGATTGTGCAGCACAGTATGCGCAAAGCCCAGCTCCCGGATGCAGGCGTTGATGGTATCCAGTCCCAGATAGTCGATGATCATATTGGTGGCGATGTTGTCCGAGCAAATGATCATCATGGTGGCGGTGTCCTTCACCTTGAGCTTTGCGCCCACGCCCAGCGCGCGCAGCATACCGCTGCCGTCCACGAACTGGCTCTGCTCATAGGTGATGCGCTCGTCCAGGCTGGCCTTGCCTCGGCTGACCTGCAGATACAGCGCCGCCAGGATGAATGCCTTGATGGTCGAGGCCGTCTCGAATGCTTCATCGGCCCCGATCTCGACCGTGCGGCCCTGCAGGTCGTCCACGAACACGCTCATTTTGCCCTGATAGCAGTACAGCTCCGCAGCAATGCGCTTTTCCAGCGTCATGTTTTTATCCATTTCGGAATTTTTCCCTTTCTATTTACAGATTTTCCTCGAAGAAGCGCTGGGCGTTGCGGAAGAAGATCTGCTCCACCTCGTCCTCGGTGAAGCCTTCCTTCCGCAGCGCGTCGGCCAGCAGCGGAAGTTTGGAGCAATCGCCCATTTCCAGCTTGCCGCCGATGCCGTCAAAGTCGCTGCCCAGGCCGATGATCTCAATGCCGCCCACCTGCTTGAAATGGGCTGCGTGCCGGGCCATCAGGGCCGTGGTGCTGCGGCAGAGTTCCGGGCGCGGCTGGTCATCCAGGAAGCCGGAGCAGTAGTTCAGGCCTACAAGACCGCCCTTTTCGGCCATGACGCGGATCATCTCATCGGTCAGGTTGCGGGTGTGGGGTGCCAGTGCGCGGCAGTTGGAGTGGCTGGCCGCAAAAGGCCGGGTGCCGTGCTCCACGATATCCCAGAAGCCCTTGTCCGAAAGGTGGCTCACATCCACGATCATGTGCATCCGTTCCATCTCGGCCAGAAATTCAAACCCGCGCTCCTTCAGGCCGGTCTCGGTGTTGGGCTTGCAGGGCCAGATGTCCCCGCCCCCGCCGGGCACCACATTGGGGCTTGCCAGCTCGTTTTCGTGGTTCCATGTCAGGGTCATCATGCGCACGCCCAGCTCATACATCCGGCGCAGCACCCCCACGCTGCCCTTGCAGCAGGCGCCTTCCTCGATGGTGAGCATCCCGCTGATCTTTCCGGCCTGCGCGTTGCGGCGGATGTCCTCCGGGCGGTAGACCGGCGCGATCTGGTCGGAATACTTCGCCATGATCCGCTTGAACACATCCACCTCTTCCAGCGCCGTCACCAGCGGGTCTGCGCCGGGGGTCGGGTCGCTCAGGTTCACAAAAGCGGCAAAGCATTGCAGCATGTAGTCGCCCTTGTGCAGCTTTTCCAGATCAATGTGCAAATCATTGGTTGCAAAGCTCTTGGCTTCGCCCCGCCGCTCGGCATAGCGCAGCTCGCTCAGGGTATCACAATGGAGATCAAAGACTTTCATAACGTGTCGTCCTTTCTGCTATCGTTCCTTCGTACAACCTCTCCGTCATTGCTTCGCAATGCCGCCTCTCCTTGTAGGAGAGGCCTTGGCAGTCCGTGCAGCATTCCCGGCTTTGCCCAAAGCGCCCCCTTCGGGGGAGCTGACAGGCGGAGCGAGACGGAGCGGGTTCAAAACAAACTTCCCACCGCATACAGGCTCTTCACCAGATCTTCCCGGTAGAGCGGGTCGTCCGGGTCCAGGCTGTTGAGCACCACGCCGCCGCTCCCTGCGGCACCGGTGGAGTGGATGTACCGCCCCTCGCCCAGATAGAGCGCGATGTGGCCGGGGAAGTAGAGCGCATCGCCGCGCCGGACCTGTTCCTTCGGGATCTCGTGCATGGGCCAGCCCTCCACGAGTCGGGCGTCCCGGTAGATGAGGACGCCGCACTGCATGTAGGCGCTGCTCACGAGGCCGGAGCAGTCGATGCCCCGGCCCGACTTGCCACCCCAGCGGTACTCTGTGCCCAGATACCGTTTGGCCTGTTCGGCCAGCGCATTCCGGAACGCTTCCTCGCTGCCGCCGTACCAGCGGTCAAGGGCGCGGGGCACAAGCTCTTCGGGCCTGCACCCCTCGGCCAGCGCCAGTGCCTCGTCGAAGCGGCGGCCTGCCTGCTGGGTGAACACCGCCGTCATCGGCCAGCGCACCGGCTCCAGCGCCACAGCCCGGACATAGCCGGTCCGGCCATCCACGAGCCGGACCAGCGCCCAGCCGTCATGAGGGGTCTCTTCGGGCAGGCGGCGCAGCAGCGCCCCGCGCTCCAGCTCCAGCAGCCGGACGCCCTGCACCTTGGGCAGGGTCAGCACATCGGTCGCGCGGCCCGCCATCACCCATTCGGCAGCAAGGTAGCTCCGCAGTTCCGCTTCCCCGCAGAACTGCAGCTCCGATGCGAACACATAGCCGTGATAGCCGTAAAAGCTGACCACCTCGGCCATCTCCTCCGGCAGCGGTACGCCCTCTGCCGTCACGCCGCCGGGAGCCGTGCGCACCTGGCAGACCTGCCCATACAGACCCTCGTCCCCGATGGTGGAGACGACCCCTGCGTCGCTTTCCTTCGTCGTTTCGGTCAGGTCGTAAATGGTCACGACCGGCCGTGCAAAAATCGCAAAGTTCATGGTTCCGGCACCTCCAACAATTCCAGCAGCTCTTCCGGCTTCATCGACAGGATCGCGCCGTCGGCGCTGCCCGTCACCGTGTCGGCCAGCGACTGCTTGGCCTGCTGCAGCTCCACGATCTTTTCTTCAATGGTGTCCTGCGCAATGAGCTTGTACACCTGCACCGGATTGCGCTGGCCGATGCGGTAGGCGCGGTCGGTGGCCTGATTCTGCGCAGCCACGTTCCACCACGGGTCGTAGTGGATGACGATATCTGCCGCCGTCAGGTTCAGGCCGGTGCCGCCCGCCCGCAGCGAGATGAGGAACACGTCCGCTTCGCCGCTGTTGAACCGGCGCACAAGCTCTGCACGCACCGGCTTTGGGGTGGAGCCCTGCAGGGTAAAGTGGCTCACGCCCGCTTCGTCCAGCCGTTTTGCCAGCAGTTCCAGCATGGAGGTGAACTGGCTGAACAGCAGGATGCGGTGTCCGCCCTCCACAGCAGCCGTCACCAGCTCCATGCAGGCATCCAGCTTGGCACTGCCGCCGTCCCAGTTGTCTGCCACAAGGCGCGGGTCGCAGCAGATCTCCCGCAGGCGCATGAGCACTGCAAACACGGCCATCTTGTCTTCGGGTTTGGCCGCCTTGAGCTTTTCGCGGGCATCCAGCACTGCCGCCAGATAGAGCTTGCGCTGTTCTTCTTCCAGCTCGATACGGTGGAGATTCTCGGTCTTGGGGGGCAGCTCTTTGAGCACCTCGGACTTCATGCGCCGCAGGATGAACGGCCCGGTGAGCTGGTTCAGCCGCCGCACCGCCGTCGGGTCGTCCTCCTGCACGATAGGCTTTTCAAACCGGGCGCAGAAGGTCTTGTAGGGCGGCAGATACCCCGGCATCAGGAAGGAGAAGATGCTCCACAATTCGCCCAAGCGGTTCTCCACCGGGGTGCCGGTAAGGGCAAACCTCACTTTGCTGTTCACCCCGCACACCGCCTTGTACTTTTGGGTAGTGTGGTTCTTGATGGCCTGCGCTTCGTCCAGAATGCAGGCGTAGAATTTCTGGTCTGCATACAGCGCCTCGTCGCGGCGGAGCAGGTCGTAGCTCGTCACCACAAGGTCTACCCCCTCCCACTGTTCGGCCAGGGCCGCGCGGTGGGCCGCGCCGCCGTCCACAACGATGCAGCGCAGCTCCGGCGTGAACTTCTGGCATTCCTCCTGCCAGTTGAGCACCAGCGATGCCGGGCAGACGATGAGGCTGGGCAGGCGCTGGCCGCTTTCCTTCATGGCCAGCAGGTAACTGAGCACCTGCACAGTCTTGCCAAGGCCCATATCGTCGGCCAGAATGCCGCCCATGCCGTAGCCGTCCAGCGTGCGCAGCCAGCGGTAGCCATCCCGCTGGTACTTGCGCAGCACATTGTGCAGGCTTTCCGGCGGAGTATACTCGCTGTCCTTCACGGCGTGAAAGCTGCGGCTGATGCGGCGGAACGCATCGTCGCGGTTGAAGTGGATCCCGCTCTGCCCCGACAGCGCCCGATCCAGACTCGGTGCCCGGTAAAGAGGCAGCTCCGCGTGGTTCTTGCTCAACTTGACCCCGGAGAGCTCCAGCGTCTCGTTCAGCTCGTCCAGCCCTTCGAACTCCTCGTCCAGCTTGAGCAGACGGCCGTCCCGCAGGCGGTGGTAGCGCTTTTTCTGGTGGAGCGACTTCAGCAGGGCCTTCAGCTCCCCCACCGGAAACGCACCGGTGTCCACTTCCAGGTCGAGGACGCTTCCATGCACCGACACCCCCACCGAGATCTTCGGCGGCGCGGCCTGCAGGCTGCGGAAGGCATCCGTCAGGTATACTTCACCCTCGTTCATCAGAACCGGGACCCCCTCGTCCAGAAAGCGGTAGACTGCTTCCTCCTCGGATGCGCTGTACTGCATCGGCCCCACGCCCGGCTGCAAATACCGGCCCAGCAGGCGGGCAGCGCGGTCCTCAGCGCGGGCATCCCGCAGAAGGCCCTGCGGCGGCGGAGCAAAGGGCGTCACGCGATCCTCGCCGTACAAAAATTCCAGATGGGCGCTCACGGTCCCCATCTGCGGCGCATCCAGATAGAACTGCACCACCGGTTCCAGCGGGATCTGGTTCAGCAGCAGACGTTCCGGGTCCACGATGTTCAGCTTGCTGCCCAGCTCCGGCAGCACATAGCTGCAAAAGGCCGTGGCATCTGCGCTGGTAAAGAACAGATTTCTTCCGCTCAGCCCCCGGAACGCAGGCAGCATCCGGGCGGTGGCTGCACGATCCAGCCGCCAGATGGTATCCTCGCTGTAAAGGTAATCAAAATCCAGCCCTTTGATCGAACCCAGCGACGGCCGCACGTTGATCTGCACACCGCCGCGCCGCCGTTCCACCTGAATCGTCAGAGAGGGGATGCCTTCCTTTAAGGCATAGCCGCCCAGCTCGTGCCGGTCGGCATACAGGTTCACAAGGGCGTCGAAGGACTCTCCCGTCAGCGTGATGCCGCCGGCCGGGCCGGTCTCCGCATAGCGGCTCGTGGTATAGCCCCGCGTTTCCAGCTGCTGCCGGTTGATGATCTCCCGCCGCAGCAGGTTCAGCAGCTGCCGGGCCTCCGGCGTAAAGGCATCCCACCGGTGCTGGAACGCCAGCGATTTTCCGTAGCTGACAACCTGGTTGTTTTCAATATGCGACAGCAGTTCCTCCAGGCTCTTGACCACATAGGACCGTCCGCCGTCCGAGATGCGCAGCCGCAGCCAGGGTGTGCCGCCCTGCAGCACGGTCAGTTCCGGTTCCAGCTCCACAAAGCCGGTGCGCTGGGGCAGGATGTTGTCCTCCACTTCGGAGAGCTCCCCTTCCCGATAGGTGCGCAGCAGGGCGCGGGCCTCCGGGTCCGATTCCGGCTCATCGCCCCGCCATTTCCGCCCGAACAGCATTTCCAGCCCGGAGGCATAGCTGTCCCGCCGGGCCGGTTCCGGCTCTTCGGGCAGGTTGGCTGTGCCCCGCACGACGCCGGGGATCGCGGTGAGGCCGATCTTAGAAGGACACGATTTCTGCGTCTGCGCCGTTTCTTTTTGGTCATACAGCAGAAGCGCCCCGATATGTTTGCAGAACAGGCCGTTGCCATTGTCGTTATAGGGGCAAGTACAGCTCGCGCTGACAAAGCTGCCGTTCTCCCGCAGCCATGCCTCAGTCTCATACAGATTGTCTCCGCTGCCCTCCACCTCTGCGCTCAGATGCCGGACCCCATTCTCTTCGGTCTTGCATTCATACGATTCGATGCGATTCACATATTTTTTTGCCCGCGCAAAGATCGCGCTGCCCAGCAGATACTGGATCTCTTCCATATCCATCCCGGTTTCCCTCCCCCTGCGAGCTCTATTGGTTAAGCATACCGCACCGGTGGGCCAGATGCAAGGCTTTTGCATAAAAAAATCCGCCGCCTCTTGAAGAAGAGACAGCGGAAATCGCTCGGCATTCATTCTTTTTCCAGGAAATAGCACACCAGGTCAGTCGGGCCGCGTTCGGCATGGCGCATCGCCTTGTGCTCCACACCCTCACAGACGAACCCCAGCTGTTTCAGCAGCGCACCGGACGCCGTATTATAAGCATAGTGTCCTCCAGTGAACAGCACGGTATCCGTCTGTTCAAAATAGGTCCGCACCACCGCGGCCAATGCTTCACGTGCGTATCCCTTCCGGCGGGCATCCGGTGCAACTTCAATGCCCAGGTCCCAGCCCGGAACAGCCCGTCCGGCGTCCATCATCGAAATCACTGCAACGACCCGCCCGGTCTTCTTTTCCACCACACTGTATCGGGTCTGCCCCGCAAATTTCTGCATCAAGCGGCCATATTCCTCATCCATCGCATCAAAGGCATGGTAGCCTCCGCAGTCCAGCGTGGTCTGCTCGTCCGAAAAAATTGCAAATACATCTTCGGCATCCTCTACCGCAAACTGCCGGAGCAGCAAGCGAGGTGTTTCAATAGGTAAAATGTCCATTTATTTCTCCCAATAGATCTTATAAATATGCGCAAACTGACTGGGGGCGCTCAGCAGAGCCGTGCCATCCGAAAGCACGGTCAGCGTATCGCCTGCCGAAAGCGCCTTGACGTCCACCTGCTCTTCGTCCCGCGTCCGCAGCTTTTCTGAGATGCCGTGGATCACATACTCTTTTCCCTCTGTATCCGAAGCCGTCAGCTGGTCGTTTGCCGCATCCAGTGCCGTGATGGTCACAGTGGTCTGTACGCTGTCCGAGGCCAGGATCGCTTCGATCTTCTGGTAAGCGGCCGTTCCACCTGGAAAAACATAGGCCTTTTTTCCGTTCACGAGGCAGATTCTGCGGTCGGGATAGAACGCCAGCCAGAGTTTTACCTCTTCCTCCGTTCCGAATTGCAGGATCACATCCTGAGTACCCGCATCAAATGTGTCCTGGTTGATGCAGGGCAGATAGACCAGGCTGTTCAGATAGTGTCCCAGCGCACCATACAGTTCGGTCAGGCGGTCGGTCTGGAAATCGTTCAGCTCTGCATCCCCCAGGAACGCGTCCAGACGCAGTTCTGCCACTGCGAGCAGCTCACTGTCTCGGATGGGCTTCGTGATCTTTTGATTCCGGTAAACGGCCAGCGAGCCGAACGCAGCCGCCAGAAACAGCACGACTCCGGCCGCAGCCAGAATCCGCTTTTTCTTTTTCGTCACCTTCGCGGCGGCAAGAAAGCCCACAAAACACACGGCAAAGGGCAGCAGACACATGACCCAATCCATTTCCGGCACCTCCCTTACAGTCGTTTCTTTCATTCTACCAGAGCGGGTCCCAAAGTGCAACAAAAAACGCCCTAAGATTTCTCTTAGAGCGTTTCGATCAAGTCGGCGACTACCTATTTTCACGCGCCGTTTCCAGCGAACTATCTTGGGCACGAGTGAGCTTAACTACTGTGTTCGGAATGGGAACAGGTGGGACCTCACCGTCATCGTCACCGACCATATGACTGGTTCAGTATACCATACGGTCTACTGTTTGTCCAGTGTTTCTTAGAAGGACGTGCCTTCAAAACTGAATAATCACTGCTCACATTTTTTCGTTGACTCTCAGAGTCTCAAGCGAATTGTGGTCAAGCCCTCGACCTATTAGTACACGCTTGCTGAATGGATCGCTCCACTTACACATCGTGCCTATCAACCTTGTAGTCTTCAAGGGGTCTTACTTGTTTGAAACAATGGGATATCTTATCTTTGGGTCGGCTTCACGCTTAGATGCTTTCAGCGTTTATCCGATCCGTACATAGTTGCCCAGCTATGCTCTTGGCAGAACAACTGGTGCGCCAGAGGTACGTCCGCTCCGGTCCTCTCGTACTAGGAACAGCTCCCATCAAATATCCTGCGCCCACGACAGATAGGGACCGAACTGTCTCACGACGTTCTGAACCCAGCTCGCGTACCGCTTTAATTGGCGAACAGCCAAACCCTTGGGACCGAATACAGCCCCAGGATGCGATGAGCCGACATCGAGGTGCCAAACCTCCCCGTCGATGTGGACTCTTGGGGGAGATCAGCCTGTTATCCCCAGGGTAACTTTTATCCGTTGAGCGATGGCATTTCCACTCACATACCACCGGATCACTAACTCCAACTTTCGTTACTGCTCGACCCGTCAGTCTCGCAGTTAGGCTCGCTTCTGCGTTTGCACTCTTTTGCTTGATTTCCGTTCAAGCTGAGCGAACCTTTGAACGCCTCCGTTACTCTTTAGGAGGCGACCGCCCCAGTCAAACTGCCCACCTAACAATGTCCCCCGCCTTGATTCAAAGGCGCAGGTTAGAATTCCAATATCGCAAGGATGGTATCCCAACGGCCACTCCACAAGCGCCAAAGCACCTGCTTCCCAGTGTCCCATCTATCCTGTGCATGCAACATCGAAACCCAATATTAGGCTACAGTAAAGCTCCATGGGGTCTTTCCGTCTTGTCGCGGGTAACCGGCATCTTCACCGGTACTACAATTTCGCCGGGCGGGCTGTTGAGACAGTGCCCAAATCATTACGCCTTTCATGCGGGTCAGAACTTACCTGACAAGGAATTTCGCTACCTTAGGACCGTTATAGTTACGGCCGCCGTTCACTGGGGCTTCGATTCAATGCTTGCACATCTCCTCTTAACCTTCCAGCACCGGGCAGGCGTCAGCTCGTATACGTCATCTTTCGATTTAGCACAAACCTGTGTTTTTGGTAAACAGTTGCTTGGGCCGATTCTCTGCGGCTCCATCTTGGAGCACCCCTTCTCCCGAAGTTACGGGGTCAATTTGCCGAGTTCCTTAACAACCCTTCTCCCGTTGGCCTTAGAATCTTCTTCCTACCTACCTGTGTCGGTTTGCGGTACGGGCACCGCAGAAATACACACAGCTTTTCTCGCCATCTTCCATCCCGGACTTCGGTACTAATTTCCCTCGATCGCTACCGGAACCAACACCCGGCTCCGAGACTTCATATGTGTCCCTGTGTTTAACTCTTTTGGTGGTGACGGAATCTCTACCGTCTGTGCATCGGCTACGCCGTTAGGCCTCACCTTAGCTCCCGACTGACCTGGAGCGGACGAACCTTCCTCCAGAAACCTGAGGCTTTCGGCCATGCAGATTCTCACTGCATTCGCGCTACTCATTCCGGCATTCTCACTTCTATACACTCCACAGCCGCTTGCGCTACTGTTTCACCGCGTATACAACGCTCCCCTACCCAATACATTGCTGTATTGCCTAAGCTTCGGTGTCAGGTTTAGCCCCGTTAAATTCTCCGCGCAAAGACGCTCGACCAGTGAGCTATTACGCACTCTTTGAATGAGTGGCTGCTTCTGAGCCAACATCCTGGTTGTCTACGTATCTTCACATCGTTTTCCACTTAACCTGACTTTGGGACCTTAGCTGTAGATCTGGGCTGTTTCCCTTTTGACAATGACATTTATCTGACACTGTCTGACTCCCAAGCATCAATACTCTGGCATTCTGAGTTTGATAAGCTTCGCTAACCTCTCGGCCGCTAGGCTATTCAGTGCTTTACCTCCAGGTATCTAACTTGAGGCTAGTCCTAAAACTATTTCGGGGAGAACCAGCTATCTCCGGGTTCGATTGGAATTTCTCCGCTACCCACAGTTCATCCGCCGCCTTTTCAACGGAGGTCGGTTCGGTCCTCCATGGAATTTTACTTCCACTTCAACCTGACCATGGGTAGGTCACCCGGTTTCGGGCCCATTATATGCAACTTAACGCCCTTTTCAAACTCGCTTTCGCTTCGGCTCCAGACCTTAAGTCCTTAACCTTGCTGCATACAATCGCTCGCCGGACCGTTCTACAAAAAGTACCCTATCACACATTGACGTGCTCTAGGTGCTTGTAGGCACAGGGTTTCAGGTTCTTTTTCACTCCCCTCCCGGGGTGCTTTTCACCTTTCCTTCACAGTACTATACGCTATCGGTCACTGGGTAGTATTTAGGGTTAGAGGGTGGTCCCCCCGTATTCCGACCAGGTTTCACGTGTCTGGCCGTACTCTGGAATTCGCTCGGCTCTTGTCGTTTTCACCTACGTGGTTCTCACACTCTCTGACCGGCCTTCCCATGCCGTTCGGTTAACAACTTAAGTCCTAAATGCGCTCCGTACCCCGAAAGTATTTCTACTCTCGGTTTGCCCTCTTCCGCGTTCGCTCGCCACTACTTACGGAATCTCGTTTGATGTCTCTTCCTCGCCCTACTTAGATGTTTCAGTTCAGGCGGTTCCCTCGATCTACCTATTTTGAAGTTCAGCAGATCGTACCTGAGTATGAACCCAGGTGAGTTTCCTCATTCAGAGATCTCCGGATCAATGCTTATTTGCAGCTCCCCGAAGCTTATCGTAGCTTATCACGTCTTTCATCGGCTCCCAGTGCCAAGGCATTCGCCCTGCGCCCTTGTTCGCTTGACCTTTCAAACGTTCTCTTGGAACATTTGGTATCCTCTTGATTCTCTCTTGCCAACGAAGATTATTGTTACCCTTCCTTTTGAAATTGCAATATTTCTTAAAAAGAACTTACTATAATCTTTGTTTCGCAGTTATTATTCAGTTTTCAAGGTACGTCTTTGAGTGTCCTTTTCAGGGCCCTCAAAATCGAACAATATCTACTCTACTTGTTTATGTTACCTGTCCGAAAGATCTCCATCTTCGATGTCGCTCTTTCCTGCCTGACTCCTTAGAAAGGAGGTGATCCAGCCGCAGGTTCTCCTACGGCTACCTTGTTACGACTTCACCCCAATCACCAGTTTTACCTTCGGCGGCGTCCTCCTTGCGGTTAGACTACCGACTTCGGGTCCCCCCGGCTCTCATGGTGTGACGGGCGGTGTGTACAAGGCCCGGGAACGTATTCACCGTGGCATGCTGATCCACGATTACTAGCAATTCCGACTTCGTGCAGGCGAGTTGCAGCCTGCAGTCCGAACTGGGACGTTGTTTCTGAGTTTTGCTCCACCTCGCGGTCTTGCTTCTCTTTGTTTAACGCCATTGTAGTACGTGTGTAGCCCAAGTCATAAAGGGCATGATGATTTGACGTCATCCCCACCTTCCTCCGTTTTGTCAACGGCAGTCTGGCCAGAGTCCTCTTGCGTAGTAACTGACCATAAGGGTTGCGCTCGTTGCGGGACTTAACCCAACATCTCACGACACGAGCTGACGACAACCATGCACCACCTGTCTCCTTGCTCCGAAGAGAAAACATATTTCTATGCCTGTCAAGGGATGTCAAGACTTGGTAAGGTTCTTCGCGTTGCGTCGAATTAAACCACATACTCCACTGCTTGTGCGGGCCCCCGTCAATTCCTTTGAGTTTCAACCTTGCGGTCGTACTCCCCAGGTGGATTACTTATTGTGTTAACTGCGGCACTGAAGGGGTCAATCCTCCAACACCTAGTAATCATCGTTTACGGTGTGGACTACCAGGGTATCTAATCCTGTTTGCTACCCACACTTTCGAGCCTCAGCGTCAGTTGGTGCCCAGTAGGCCGCCTTCGCCACTGGTGTTCCTCCCGATATCTACGCATTCCACCGCTACACCGGGAATTCCGCCTACCTCTGCACTACTCAAGAAAAACAGTTTTGAAAGCAGTTTATGGGTTGAGCCCATAGATTTCACTTCCAACTTGTCTTCCCGCCTGCGCTCCCTTTACACCCAGTAATTCCGGACAACGCTTGTGACCTACGTTTTACCGCGGCTGCTGGCACGTAGTTAGCCGTCACTTCCTTGTTGGGTACCGTCATTATCTTCCCCAACAACAGGAGTTTACAATCCGAAGACCTTCTTCCTCCACGCGGCGTCGCTGCATCAGGGTTTCCCCCATTGTGCAATATTCCCCACTGCTGCCTCCCGTAGGAGTCTGGGCCGTGTCTCAGTCCCAATGTGGCCGTTCAACCTCTCAGTCCGGCTACCGATCGTTGCCTTGGTGGGCCATTACCTCACCAACTAGCTAATCGGACGCGAGGCCATCTCAAAGCGGATTGCTCCTTTTCCCCCTGCTCGATGCCGAGCCGTGGGCTTATGCGGTATTAGCAGTCGTTTCCAACTGTTGTCCCCCTCTTTGAGGCAGGTTCCTCACGCGTTACTCACCCGTTCGCCACTCGCTCGAGAAAGCAAGCTCCTTCTCTCTCGTTCAACTTGCATGTGTTAGGCGCGCCGCCAGCGTTCGTCCTGAGCCAGGATCAAACTCTTTATAAATGATATTTATCACTTAAAAGTGTTAAATCTTGTTCGCTCAGCACGCAATCGCTTGCGTCCTGTGTGAATTACTTTTGGAATTGTTTTTAGTGTTTTTCCAAACACTTAAAAGGTTCCTTACAAGTTTTTCGATATTGTTCAATTTTCAAGGTCCTGTAGCGCCTCAGCCTTGCGGCTGACGACCTGTTTATTTTACCACCGAAGTGGTTTTTTGTCAAGCACTTTTTTCGAAGCATTTCGAACGTTTTGAACTTGGATCGCTTCCGATTTCTCAGAACTGACTGGAATCTTTCAGCGCCTATTGGTTCTTTTCTCTCGCTTCTCAGCTGGGACTTCAGAAGTCATTCTTTTGTCTCAGCGCTTGACGCTCAAGTATAATACCATACACCCGCCCGTTTGGCAACCCCTTTTTTCAACTTTTTTGCCCTTTTTTCTCGGTTCGGCCTTTTTACCAGTTTTTTGCGTGGAACTTGCATCTCCTTTGACACGATGGATGCAACAGTTTATTTTTCTGCTTTCTCTCCCTATATAATGTAATAATATAAGGCCTGCGTATAGATACAGGCGGATATTACGGCCCGGAATGCAGATACTTTTCTTGTGCGATTTGTCAAGCCCTCCGGCCTCAAATTTTGCTCTGAAAATCTTCCCGGATTTTTGGCGAAAGCGACGAAGCACAAAATGTAGTGGTTTTTCCATTGACATATCACTAAATAGTGATATCATAGAATTACATTCCAATGAACGCATTTCAGAAGATCTGCGGGCGGCTCCTGTTCCAGGAGACGCCCGTTTGAACTGCGGCAGAAAACCACAACGCGACAGAAAGATGGAGGAACGCCATGAAGATCATCAAACGCAACGGTGCAGAAGTCCCCTTTGATATCACCAAGATCATCACCGCTGTTACTAAGGCCAGCGATTCTGTGAGCGGCCAGAGCCGTCTAACCAAGGACCAGATCACCCAGATCGCCGCTGCTGTTACCGACCAGTGTCAGGCGCTGAACCGCGCCGTCAGCGTGGAAGAAGTGCAGGATATGGTGGAGAACCAGCTCATGGACATCAAGGCACATGATGTGGCCCGGCACTACATCACCTACCGCTATGTGCAGAGCCTGAAGCGCCAGACCAACACCACCGATGAGCGCATCCTGAGCCTGATCGAGTGCCAGAACGAAGAGGTCAAGCAGGAGAACGCCAACAAGAACCCCACCGTGAACAGCGTGCAGCGCGACTATATGGCCGGTGAGATCTCCAAAGATCTGACCGCCCGTCTGCTGCTGGACCCGGAGATCGTCAAGGCCCATCAGGAGGGTCTGATTCACTTCCACGATTCCGACTACTTTGCCCAGCACATGCACAACTGCGATCTGGTGAATCTGGAGGACATGCTGCAGAACGGCACCGTCATTTCCGGCACCTATATTGAAAAGCCTCACAGCTTCTCCACCGCCTGCAACATCGCCACCCAGATCATTGCACAGGTAGCATCCAACCAGTACGGCGGCCAGAGCATCAGCCTGACCCACCTCGCCCCCTTTGTGGATGTCTCCCGCAAGAAGATCGCCGCTGAGGTAGAAGTGGAAATGGCCGGTCTGGATGTTTCTGCCGAGCGCAAGAAGGAAATCGTGGAGCGCCGCCTGCGCAGCGAGATCAACCGCGGTGTGCAGACCATCCAGTATCAGGTGGTCACGCTGATGACCACCAATGGTCAGGCCCCCTTTATCACCGTGTTCATGTATCTGGGTGAGGCGCGCAATCCGCAGGAGAAGGCAGACCTTGCCATCATCATTGAGGAGACCATCCGCCAGCGCTATCAGGGCGTGAAGAACGAGGCCGGTGTGTGGATCACCCCCGCCTTCCCCAAGCTGATCTATGTGCTGGAAGAGGACAACATCCGTCCCGGCACTCCTTATTACTACCTGACCGAGCTGGCCGCCAAGTGCACTGCAAAGCGCATGGTGCCCGACTATATCTCCGAAAAGAAGATGCTGGAGCTCAAGGTGGACAAAAACGGCGAAGGCCACTGCTACACCTGCATGGGCTGCCGCAGCTTCCTGACCCCCTATGTGGACCCCGAGACCGGCAAGCCCAAATACTACGGTCGGTTCAATCAGGGCGTTGTCACCATCAATCTGGTGGATGTGGCACTCTCCTCCAAGGGCAACTTTGAGAAGTTCTGGAAGATCTTCGACGAGCGTCTGGCCCTGTGCCACCGCGCACTGCAGGCACGGCACAAGCGGCTGCTGGGCACTCCCAGCGATGCCGCTCCCATTCTGTGGCAGTATGGTGCACTGGCTCGCCTGAAAAAGGGAGAAAAGATCGACAAGCTGCTGTTCGGCGGCTACTCCACCATCAGTCTGGGCTATGCCGGTCTGTATGAGTGCGTGAAGTATATGACCGGCAAGAGCCACACCGATGCCGGTGCAAAGCCCTTTGCTCTGAGCGTGATGCAGCACATGAACGACAAGTGCAACGCCTGGAAAAAGGCCGAGAACATCGACTACTCCCTCTACGGCACCCCGCTGGAATCCACCACCTACAAGTTCGCCAAGTGCCTGCAGAAGCGCTTTGGCATCGTGCCCGGCATTACCGACAAGAACTATATCACCAACAGCTATCATGTGCATGTGTCGGAGCAGATTGATGCCTTCACCAAGCTGAAGTTCGAGAGCGACTTCCAGCGCCTGTCCCCGGGCGGTGCCATCAGCTATGTGGAAGTGCCCAACATGCAGGACAATCTGGAAGCCGTCATAAGTGTGCTGCAGTTCATCTATGACAACATCATGTATGCGGAGCTGAACACCAAGTCGGATTACTGTCAGGTGTGCGGCTATGACGGCGAGATCAAGATCGTGGAGGATGACGGCAAGCTGGTGTGGGAGTGCCCCAAGTGCGGCAACCGCGACCAGAACAAGCTGAACGTTGCCCGCCGCACCTGTGGCTATATCGGCACCCAGTTCTGGAATCAGGGCCGCACGCAGGAGATCAAGGATCGGGTCCTGCACCTGTAACCCTCTCAGGCGCTTTGCGCCAGCTCCCCAAAAGGGGAGCCATTGGCAACCGACAAAAAGCATCATCAAATGGAAAAGCAAAGCCGCGCGCTCTGCTTTCAGGTTTCATCCGTCATGAACTACGCAACCATCAAATACTATGACATTGCCAACGGCCCGGGGGTGCGCACCAGCGTGTTCGTGTCCGGCTGCCGCCACCACTGCCCGGGGTGCTTCAACGCCGTGGCGTGGGACTTTGACTATGGCCAGCCCTTCGACAAACCCACCCGCAACGAAGTGTTTGCATCCTGCCAGCCGGACTATATCGCGGGTCTTTCTCTGCTGGGCGGCGAACCCATGGAGCCGGAAAATCAGCGGGAGCTGCTGCCCTTCGTGCGCAACTTCAAGGCCTTGTACCCGAACAAAACGGTATGGTGCTATTCCGGCTACACCTGGGAACAGCTGACCGGCAAAGAGCCCTGCGCCGCCCGGTGTGAAGCCACCGACGAGCTGCTGAGCCTGCTGGATGTGCTGGTGGACGGCGAGTTCGTGCAGGCAAAGCACGATATCTCCCTGCGGTTCCGCGGCAGCAGCAACCAGCGTCTGCTGGATGTAAAAAAGACCCTTGCCGCCGGTCAGCCCGTGTGGTGGGAGGACGAACAGGTCTTTGCGACCCACACGATGTGATTTTACAAAAAAGCAGACATGCCGCCGTTTCCGGTGTTGCATGTCTGCTTTTTCTATGCCTGTTTCAGGACCTTTTCAAACTCTGCTTCCAGTGCTTCGTTCACCGCGCGGACGGCGGCCGGGTCGGGCTTGATTGCCTGTCGGTCATAGGTGAACAGACCGTTCACCTCATCTTCCACATCCGTCAGCTGGGTGTACACCAGCGCCGACAGCCCGTTCCGGAGCTGCGGGAGCACCGTTTCCAATTGCAGTTTCCGGTAGCGCCCGGTCAGGTCTGCGCGGCTCTTGGCCGTGCCGTAGCCGTAGGTCCTGCGGGGCGGCTCGTGGCCGGGCATCGGCCAGGCGATGCCGCCGTATTCGCTGAGGGCAACGGTGCGGCGGCCGGGCCGGAGATGGAGCGGATAGAAATAGTTGTGGATGGAGCACACATCTCCGCCGCCCTGATCATACCAACCGCTGGCCTCGTCCACCAGACGGTCGGGGTCGAGGGCGCGGAGCGTTTCGACTGCCTGCGCGGCATCAAACTGGCCCCAGCCTTCGTTGAAGGGCACCCAGCAGCCGATGCACGGATGCCCCCGCAGAGCCTCCACCGTTGCTTCCAGCTCCCGGCCGTATTCTTCCCGGCTGGCCTCGCTGCGGCGGCTCAACAGACCCCGGAGGGCCGCTGTGTCGGGCAGTTTCCGCAGCAGCGGCTGCAGCACATTGGTCAGGTAGGTGACGAACCACAGGTTGTATCTGCTGCCGCCGTTCACCATGTCCTGCCAGACCACAAGGCCCAGCCTGTCGCAGTGGTAGTACCAGCGCTGCGGCTCGATCTTGGCGTGCTTGCGCAGCAGGTTGAATCCCAGTTCCTTGATGGTCTGCAATTCATGCACCACCGCCGCATCGGAAGGCGGGGTATACAGGCCCTGCGGCCAGTAGCCCTGGTCCAGCAGGCCGTTGAGCAGGATGAGCTTTCCGTTCAGGCAGAAGCGCAGCACGCCCCGCGCATCCGGCTCACAGCTCCACTTGCGCAGGGCAAAGTAGCTGTGCACGGTGTCGAAGCTCTCTTCCTCCCCCTGGGTCGTACCGACGGTCAGGTCGTAGAGGAAGGGGCTGTCCGGGCTCCACGGAAAGAAATGTTCCTCCGGGATGTTCAGCGTCACCTCGCCGTCCCGGTCCGCTTCGTCGCTGCCCCAGTCCTCGGCAATGGTCACGCCCCCGGCCCGCACCACGGCCCACAGGTTCACTGCACCGCCGGGCTTTGCCGTGCGGGCCCGGACGGTCACGGTGCGGGCATCGTAATCCGGCGTGACCGTGAGCGACTGGATGTAGTTTTCCGGCACACGCTCCAGCCAGACCGTCTGCCAGATGCCGCTCTGGGCCGGATAGAACATGCCGCCGGGCCGGAGCGTCTGTTTGCCCCGCGCCTGCACCCCGGCCCCGGTGGGGTCCTGCACAGCCACCCACAGGCGGTTGTGGTCGGCGTTCAGGGCCTCGGTGATGTCAAACGTAAAGGGCCAGTAGCCGCCCCGATGGCCGCCCACCAGATGGCCGTTCACCTGCACCGCACAGGCATCGTCCACCGCGCCGAAGTGCAGCAGCACCCGGCCCCCGGAACCGGCAGGCGGGGCAAAGGTGCAGTGGTAGTGCAGCCACTGGCCGGGCTGCAGGGTGCGGCCCACGCCGGAAGCCCGCGTCTCCGGGGAATAGGGCACGAGGATGTCGCCCTCCCACTGCCGGGGCAGCTGCGCCGACTTCGTGATGGCGAACTGCCACAGACCGTTCAGGGATTCGAAGCTGTCCCGCCGCAGGGCAGGGCGCGGGTATTCCGGCAGAGGATGCTGCATTTTGGTCATCGTGGTCACCGCTTTCTGGCGTTTTGGCCTGTTCTGTCCCCATTCTAGCACAGAAAAATAGACTTGTATAGCGGCTTGTCGTATATCCCGCCGCCGCAGCGCATACAATGCTTCCAGAACCAAACAAGGGTGGGAGGCATGGGCATGTTTGTGGTAACGCTGAACAAGGCAAGTCTGAAGAAGGTCGGCATCGGGGCCATGTGCTGCGCACTGGTGGTGGGCAGTGCTCTGCTGGGCCGGTTCATCAGCAACCGCACCGTTGCGGTCTCGGCGGCGGAGAACAAAATTGAGAGTGCACAGGACATCCAGACATGGTTCACCGGCTACGGTCTGGATGTGGACGGCGCATCCATCACGGCAGACAAGGTCAAGATCCCCCGCAAGTGGGATGACAGCTTTTCGGCCTTCAACGGGGTGGTGCAGCAGAGCGGCATGGACCTTGCACGCTACAAGGGCAAGACCGTGGAAAAATGGACGGCGCTGATCCCCGCCGCCAGCAAGGGCGACCTGAGCCAGTACGGTGTGCTGCTGGTCTACCGGAAAAAGGCCATCGGAGCCTACCTGCTCGAAAAGCCCTCCGGCACCGTGACCGGCCTCAAGGACGCCCAGAGCGCCGCCCTGGCCGAGGAGCAGCAGGCCGAGCAGGTCTCCGGTGAGGATTACAGCGGCGACTGGGGCGAACGCCACGACGAAGAGCTGGGCGCTTCCGACCAGGCCCAGCAGACCTCCGGCGAGGACTACAGCGGCGATTGGGGCGAACGCCATGACGAAGAGCTGGGCGCTTCCGACCAGGCCCAGCAGACCTCCGGCGAGGACTACAGCGGCGATTGGGGCGAACGCCATGACGAGGAGCTGGGGGCTTCCGGGCAGGCGCAGCAGACTTCCGGCGAGGACTACACCTACACCGACCTTCCGCTGGATGCCGAGGGGTATCCCGTCGAATAACCTGCGTTGAAAATTTTCCACCAAAAATTCTGTGGAACTATACCAAAAAAGTTGCATGAAAATCAGCGAAATGGGATAATGAAAAAACAGCGAATGAGGTTTATAATATAGGTAGTGTATCCCGCAGCAGGATTGGGCTGCCTCCGGCGCGGCCGATGGCCCCGGAGCATGATGAAGGGGATACCCAGTAAGGAGAAAATGATTATGAAGGAATTCCAGTATACCGTTAAGGATGCATGCGGCATCCACGCTCGTCCCGCCGGCCTGCTCGTCAAGACCGTCAAGGGCTTTGCCAGCAGCGCTACCCTGGAAAAGGACGGCAAGAGCTGCGATATGCGCAAGCTGATGGCTCTGATGGGCATGGGCGTCAAGCAGGGTGAGACCGTTACCGTCAAGGTCGAGGGCGACGACGAGGAAGCTGCTGCAGCAGCCATCCAGAAGTTCCTGACCGAGAACGTCTGATTCCGCAGTTAAGATGAGGAAGGCCCTCGCGGGTGAGCTGCGGGGGCTTTTTTTGGACTGTCGGAGCAGTACGGCCCCGGCACAGATGAAGAAGGAGTAGTGTGCAATGCAGGTAGGCACCGGTAAGAGCGTCCTGAATGGCATCGCCATCGGCAAGCTCAAGATCTACAAGAAAAAGGATACTGCCATTTCTGCCGCAGAGGTAGCGGATACCGCAGCGGAAGTGGCGCGTTTTGAAGAAGCGCAGCAGAAGGCCATTGAGCAGCAGACTGCGCTGTATGAAAAGGCACTGGCAGAGGCTGGCGAGGACATCGCCGAGGTGTTCAACATCCACGCCATGATGTTGGAAGACGACGACTTTGTGGATGCCATCAAGGAGATCATCAACAGCCAGAAAAAGTGTGCCGAGTACGCCGTCAAGACGGCAGGCAACAATCAGGCTGCGGTGTTCGCCGCCATGGATGACCCGTATCTGCAGGCCCGCAGTGCAGATGTCATCGATATCGCACAGGCCATTCTGGACATCCTGCAGGGGGTGGACAACGCCAGCCTGCAGGGCACCGAGCCCAGCATTCTGGTCGCGGAGGATCTGGCCCCGTCTGAGACCGTCCGCATGGAAAGAGCCTGCTGCTGGGCTTTATCACCCGTGAGGGCAGCTCCAACAGCCACACCGCCATTCTGGCCCGCAGCATGAACATCCCTGCCCTGATCCAGTGCAAGGATATTCAGGACGACTGGGACGGCAAGATGGCGGTCATCGATGGCTACAATGCCTGCGTTTACGTTGAACCCACCCCCGACCTGCTCAAGAGCCTGAAGAAGCGCCAGCAGGAAGATCAGAAGAAGCAGGCCCTGCTGCAGGAGCTGAAGGGCAAGCCCAACACCACGCTGGACGGCAAGACCATCAATGTCTTTGCCAACATCGGCGGCATGAGCGATGTGGGTGCTGTGCAGCAGAACGATGCCGGCGGCGTAGGCCTGTTCCGCACTGAGTTCGTCTACCTGAACTGCAAGGACTTCCCCACCGAGGACTACCAGTTCGAGGCCTACAAGCAGGTGGTGGAGAGTCTGGCTCCCCGCAAGGTGGTCGTCCGTACCTGTGACATCGGTGCCGATAAGACCGTCGATTACATGAAGCTGGATCACGAGGAGAACCCCGCTCTGGGCTACCGCGCCATCCGCATCTGCCTGACCCGCAGGGACTTCTTCAAGACCCAGCTGCGCGCTCTGCTGCGTGCTTCTGCCTACGGCAACATGAGCATCATGTTCCCCATGATCACCAGCCTGCGGGAGCTGCAGGATGCCAAGGCTGTTCTGGAAGAGTGCAAGAAGGAGCTGACCGCTGAGGGCAAAAAGTTCAGCAGCAGCATCGAGGTAGGCACCATGATCGAGACCCCCGCCGCTGTGCTGATCGCGGACGAGCTGGCTGCCGAGTGCGACTTCTTCTCCATCGGCACCAACGACCTGACCCAGTACACCTGTGCGCTGGACCGCCAGAATGCAAAGCTGGAGCCGTTCTTCAACCCGCACCATCCCGCTGTGCTGCGCGCCATCAAGATGACTATTGAGGCGGGCCACCGCCACGGCATCTGGGTGGGCATCTGCGGTGAGCTGGGTGCCGACACCGCCCTCACCGAGACCTTCCTGCGCATGGGCGTGGACGAGCTGTCCATGAATGCCAAGAGCATCCTGCCGGTGCGCAAGATCATCCGCAGCGTGGACCTGAGCAAGCCCTCCGCCAAGAACATCTGAGTCCCGCGTTTTCCTGCATCCACAGCCCCCTCTGCGGCCCCTTTCCGCCGCCCTGGGGGCTGTTTTCTATCCCATCGTTTCCGGGCAGACACGACCGAATTTCATGTTTTGCCGCCGCAACAAGCCGCGCTTTCATCCCGAAACGCTTCCCAACACGAAAGCAACATGCTATACTAGGTGCAAGTCATTCTGCCGCCAAATTTATCGTATCAGGAGAGATTGGCATGACCCAATTATTGATCCGTTTGTTTATCCGGGACCCGGACGACACCCGCAATCCCGCCGTCCGCACCGCCTACGGCAACCTGGCCAGCCTGGTCGGCATGGCCTGCAATCTGCTGCTCTGCATCGGCAAACTGGTTGCCGGCACCCTGTTCGGCTCCATCGCCATCATGGCAGATGCTCTGAACAACCTGTCGGACGCTTCGTCCAACATCGTCAGCCTCATCGGCTTCCGGCTGGCCGCCAAGGCCCCGGACGCCGAACACCCCTACGGCCACGCCCGGTACGAATACCTTGCCGGGCTGGTGGTCAGCGTCACCATCCTGGCCATCGGGCTTTCGCTGGGCAAGGAATCGGTGGTGAAAGTCCTCCATCCCACACCCGTCATCTTCAGCTGGCTCAGCATCGGTGTGCTGGCCGCTTCCATCGCCGTCAAGCTGTGGATGAGCGGCTTCAACCGCACCGTAGGGCAACGCATCGCCTCCGAGACGCTGCTCGCCACTGCTGCGGACAGCCGCAACGATGTGCTGACCACGAGCGCCGTCCTGCTCTCCACCATCCTGTGCAGTGCCACGGGCTGGAACATCCTCGACGGCCTCATGGGCGTGGCGGTGGCCGCGTTCATCCTCTGGTCCGGCTGGGGCCTTGTGATGGATACGCTCAGCCCGCTGCTGGGCGAAACGCCCTCGCCGGAGCTGGTGGCGCACATCGAGCGGACCGTCATGTCCTACCCCGGTGTGCTGGGCGTACACGACCTCATGGTCCATGATTACGGCCCCGGCCACCAGTTCGCTTCGCTCCACGTCGAGTTCCCGGCCGAAAGCGACCCGCTGACGGCCCATGACGTCATCGACAACATCGAGCGCGATTTCCTGAAAAAAGACAACCTGCAGGTCACCATCCACTACGACCCCATCGTTACCTCGGACGCCAAAGTCGGTGTGCTGCGCACCCGCCTGACGGAGCACCTCCGCCAGCTGGACCCGCAGCTCTCCATCCACGACCTGCGCATCGTCCCCGGCGACACCCACACCAACGTGCTGTTCGATCTGGCTTTCCCCGCCGGGTACACCGGCGATACGGACGCCGTCATGGCCGAGATGTGCCGTTTCGTCACCGGGCAGGACCCGAACTACAGCTGCATCATCAAGGTGGAGCAGAGCTATGCCGCTGTGCCCCAAAGCCCGAAATAACATCATCAGGGGGAAGTATTTATGTTGAACGAGACCTACCGCGGGATGCTGGCGCACAAGAGCGTCATCCGCGAGACCTTCATGTACGGCAAGCAGCGTGCTGCCGAGATCGGATATGAGAACGTGTTCGATTACTCGCTGGGCAACCCCAGCGTGCCCTGCCCGCAGGAGTTCACTGCCGCTATGCAGGATCTGCTGACCAACGAAGAGCCGGTAAACCTGCACGGCTACTGCCCCAGTCAGGGTGACCCGGGCTTCCGCACCGATGTGGCAGCGCACCTGACAAAGACCTTTGGCCTGCCCTATGAGCAGAAGCACATCTTCCCCACCACCGGTGCGGCGGGTGCCATTGCCCATGCCATCCGTGCGGTCACGCAGCCCGGCGACGAGGTGCTCACCTTTGCGCCCTACTTCCCGGAGTACGGCCCCTATGTGGCGGGCACCGGGGCAGTCCTCAAGGTGGTGCCGCCGCAGGCCCCGGCCTTTCAGCCGAACCTCGACGCCTTTGAGGAGATGCTGACCGAGCAGGTCGCCTGCGTCCTCATCAACACTCCCAACAACCCCACCGGCGTGGTCTACTCTGCCGGGACACTCACCCGCATGGCAGAGATCCTGACCGAGAAGAGCAAGGCGTTCGGCCACAATATCTTCCTCGTCAGCGATGAGCCCTACCGGGATATCGCATTCGACGGCAAAAAGGTGCCCTACCCGGCGGCGTTCTACCCCCACACTCTCACCTGCTTCTCCTATTCCAAGAGCCTGAGCCTGCCCGGCGAGCGCCTTGGCTATGTGGCGGTGCGTCCGGGCTGTGAGGGCGAGGATGTGCTGGTGGACATGATGGCCCAGATCTCCCGCTTCACCGGCCACAACTGCCCGCCCAGCATCATCCAGCGGGCCGTAAGCCGCTGTCAGGATGTGACCAGTGATCTGAGTGTGTATGAGACCAACATGAACCTGCTGTACGATAAGCTCACCGCGCTGGGTTTTGAGGTGGAGCGCCCCGGCGGTACCTTCTACATCTTCCCCAAGGCTCTGGAAGAGGATGCCAACGCTTTCTGCATGAAGGCCCGGGAGTTTGACCTGCTGCTGGTGCCCAGCGACAGCTTCGGTGTCAAGGGCTATGTGCGCCTTGCCTACTGCATCGATACCGAAAAGGTCAAGCGCAGCCTGCCGGCCCTTGAAAAGCTGGCGGCATCCTACCGCAAATGAACCGACTTTCCCCGGCGTACAGCTGGCAATGCCGCCGGGGTCGAAGATATCCGTCTGTTATGATCGAGAGGAAAGGGAAAGAACTATGGAAAAGATCAAAATGACCACGCCCCTCGTCGAGATGGACGGCGACGAAATGACCCGCATTCTGTGGAAGATGATCAAGGACGAACTGATCCTTCCGTTTGTGGACCTCAAGACCGAATATTACGATCTGGGCCTGCCCAACCGCGACGCTACCGCCGACAAGGTGACCATGGATGCCGCCCTTGCCAACAAGAAGTACGGCGTTTCGGTCAAGTGCGCCACCATCACCCCCAATGCCCAGCGCATGGACGAGTATAAGCTGCATGAGATGTGGAAAAGCCCCAACGGCACCATCCGCGCGGTGCTGGACGGCACCGTGTTCCGCGCACCCATCATGATCGACAGCATCAAGCCGGTGGTCAAGAACTGGAAAAAGCCCATCACCATTGCCCGCCACGCCTACGGCGATGTGTACAAGTGCACTGAGTTCCGCATCCCCGGCCCCGGCAAAGCGGAGCTGCGCTTCACCGGCGCGGACGGCACCCAGCAGTCCGCCACCGTCTACGACTTCGAGTGCGGCGGTGTCCTGCAGGGCCAGTACAACAAGGATGATTCCATCCGCAGCTTTGCCCGCAGCTGTTTCAACTACGCACTGGATGTGAAGCAGGACCTGTGGTTCGGCGCAAAGGATACCATCTCCAAGAAGTACGACCACACCTTCAAGGATATCTTCCAGGAAGTGTACGATGCCGAGTATAAGGCAAAGTTCGAGGCCGCAGGCATCACCTACTTCTACAGCCTCATTGACGATATCGTTGCCCGCGTCATTCGCAGCGAGGGCGGCTTTGTCTGGGCCTGCAAGAACTACGACGGTGACGTGATGAGCGATATGGTCTCCACTGCCTTTGGCTCTCTGGCTATGATGACCAGCGTGCTGGTCAGTCCGGACGGCAAGTACGAGTTCGAGGCCGCCCACGGCACCGTCACCCGCCATTACTATAAGTACCTGAAGGGCGAGGCCACTTCCACCAACCCCATGGCCACCATCTTCGCCTGGAGCGGTGCTCTGAAAAAGCGCGGCGAGCTCGACAGCCTGCCCGACCTCGTCCACTTCGGCGAGGCCCTGGAAGCCGCCAGCCTGCAGACCCTGAACGACGGCATCATGACGAAAGACCTGTGCGGTCTGGCCGAGGGCATCACCCCCACCGCCGTGGACAGCCTCGGCTTCATCCGCGCCATCCGCGAGCGGCTGGAGAAGAAGTTCTGAGCCGCAGGAAGACTTGCATAAACAGAGCTTACATGCTACAATTAGAGTTAGCCATGTAAGCTCTGTTTTTTTGTGAATGGAGCCTGGTCTGCGAAAAAGAGACCTGCAAAAACAACTGACATCCGCTCAATCGAGCTGTTTATCATCGACATCATAAAAGGAGAAATCATAACTATGAAATTAGGTATCGTCGGCCTGCCGAACGTCGGCAAGTCCACTCTGTTCAATGCCATCACCTCCACCAAGAACGCAGAAGCCGCAAACTATCCCTTCTGCACCATCGAGCCGAACAGCGGCATCGTAGCCGTGCCGGACAAGCGTCTGGACAAGCTGGCCGAGATCTGGCAGACCAATAAAAAGACCCCTGCCATCGTGGAGTTCGTGGATATCGCGGGCCTTGTGAAGGGTGCCAGCCAGGGTGCAGGCCTTGGCAACAAGTTCCTGGGCCACATCCGCGAGTGCGATGCCATTGTGCATGTAGTGCGCTGCTTTGACGATGACAACATTATCCATGTGGTGGAGGATGTTTCCAAGGCTGAGGCCGTGGACCCCATTGCCGACATCGATGCCATCGACTACGAGCTGATCCTGTCCGACCTTGAGGTGGTGCAGAACCGCGCAGGCCGCATGGCAAAGGCTGCCAAGAGCGGCAACAACAAGGGTGCTGCCGCCGAAGCCGCATGGCTGCAGCAGCTGGCCGACCACCTGAGCGCCGGCAAGCCTGCCCGCAGCTTCGATTTTGACGAGGGCGATGCCGAGCAGCAAGCTGTTCTGCACGAGATGGGTCTGCTGAGCGCAAAGCCGGTGCTGTACGCCTGCAACGTGGGCGAGGACGACCTGATGGAGGGCATCGAAAACAACAAGTATGTCCCGCTGGTGGCCGCACGCGCCAAGGAAGAGGGCGCACGCTACATTCCCATCTGCGCCAAGACCGAGGAGGATATCGCCGACTACTCTCCCGAGGAAAAGAAGGCTTTTCTGGCTGAAATGGGCATTGAAGCCAGCGGTCTGGACAACCTCATCACTGCCAGCTATGATCTGCTGGGCCTGATCTCCTTCCTGACCGACGGCAAGAAGGAGTGCCGCGCATGGACCATCCGCAAGGGCACCAAGGCACCGCAGGCTGCCGGCAAGATCCACAGCGATTTCGAGCGCGGCTTCATCCGTGCCAGCGTCATTGGCTACAGCGATCTGGAAGCCAACAACTTCGATTACGCCGCCGTCAAGGCCAAGGGTCTGCAGCGCACCGAGGGCAAGGAATACGTTGTCAACGATGGCGATGTGATCGAGTTCCTGTTCAACGTTTAAAGGGAAACCCTCTCAGTCAAAACCCGACGGTTTTGACAGCTCCCCCGAGGGGGGAGCTCGATTGCAGCGAACCGGAAGAGCCATAAAAGCTCTCCCTTTGGGAGAGCTGGCATCGCGCAGCGATGACTGAGAGGGTTCGTTCCCCAGCCTTCCTGAATTAAAAAGAGTCATTCCCCTGAATATGGCCAGAGCGCACGCGTCGGCCATTTAAAATCGTAAAAGAGGTTTCCTATGATTTTCGGTATTATGGGCGCAATGCCCGATGAAGTCGATCAGCTGTGTGCAAAGCTGGAGAATGTCACCGTGGAGCCCTACGGCGGCGTGGATTACCACAAGGGCACGCTGGCCGGCAAACAGGTGGTGGTGTGCTGTGCCGGCATGGGCAAGGCCAATGCCGCCGCCACCACGCAGGTGCTCATCACAAAATTCGGCGCGGAGAAGATCATCTTTTCCGGCATCGCAGGCAATATGACCTCGAAGATCGGCATTGGCGATGTGGTCATCGGCAAGACCGTGCTGTACCACGACGCACAGCTGGACATGATCTGCCAGAACCCGCCGTTCCTCAAGGAATACACCGGCGACCCGGTCCTCATTGCCGCCGCCGAAGCCGCCTGCAAGGCCGCAGGCGTCAAGGCGCTGACCGGCAGGATCGCCACCGGCGACCTGTTTGTAGGCGACAGTGAAACCAAGGCTGCCATTGAAGCCAAATGCGCCCCCGACTGCGTGGAGATGGAGGGTGCCGCTGTGAGCCAGATCGCCGCCAAGAACGGTGTGCCCTGCGTCATCCTGCGCGCTATGAGCGACAACGCTGACGAGGACGGCCACGAGGTGCTGGTGGTGAAAAAGTTCAGCATTGCGGAATATGTAGCCACCGCCACCAGGATCGTGGCAGCAATGGTGGAAGCGCTCTGATCAGAGCGCCTTCCCTTTACAGAAAGCGTTCCAGCCGGATGCGGTTGTCCTCTTCAAAATCCTGCACTTTCTGCATCAGGCGCTTTGCGCCGGGCGCGGCATTGGGGTAATCCTTCTGGGCCTTTACGCAGTCCACCACCCCCATGCCGCTGCCCTGTGTGAGCATCTCGGCCAGATTGCGGGTGGACTTGTCCGTGAGGGTCTTCATACTGATGCCCATTTTTGTGTTCAGCTTTGCCATGGCGCTCTGCCCCTGCGCGGTGCCGCCGCAGGCCTCGATGGCGGTGTGGGCCTCCTGGTTCAGTTCACGGTAGATGTTCCGTTCCCGCAGCAGTTCTGCTTTGAACTGCACATCGTCGGTCATCGGCACGATCTGTTCCAAGGTGTTCTTGCCCATCTCGGTATTCTGCACCACGGCTTCCAGCAGGTTCAGGTTGTCGTTTTTCTGGTTTTCCATACAAAAAATCCCCCTTCTGGCTCTTAGGATGTCCAGAAGGGGGATCTTTTATCCATAGGTCTTATCAGGTCTTATCCGGCGCAGACCTGGCTGCCGCCAGCTTCCTGCGCGGCCTTGAGCCGTGCTGCACAAAGCTCGTACAGTGCGTCCCAGTTTTTGCCCCGCACCTCGCAGGTGCAGGCGCAGCCGATGGACTGGGTGAACGGCACCCGGCGCATCAGACCCACCGAAGCCACATAGGCACGGGGCATCTCCGCGTAGATGCTCCGCAGCTCCTCGGCCAGTTCGTCGCAGGTCTTGTCTGCACAGCCGATGGCGAACAGCGTATCGGTCAGGCGGCAGACCACCCGCTCGTCCGGGCGGTCATAGTGCTTCTTCCACTGGTTTGCCACAAAGCAGACCAGCTGATTCATGACGGCATCGCCCTGCTCGGCCTGCATCTGCTCGACGCGGTCCAGCTCCACCAGCGCCAGCGAGGCGCAACGGTGGGCGTCGGTCCAATCATCCAGGCGGGTGCAGAACTCGGTCTCAAAATAGCGGCGGTTGAACACGCCCGACAAAAAGTCGTGGTTCATGTCGTCGCGGCACATCTCCCGCTCGCGCGGGGACATCCGGTCCTCCGGCAGGTCGTTGCCCGCCAGCGGCGCAGTCATCTGCAGTTTCCATACCTTGTCGTCCGCAACGATCTGGCGGCGCAGTACGCAGTCTACCTGCCCATTGCGCAGCTCATAGTCCACCATCAGGCCGTCATCCTGCCAGCTGCGGACTGCTTCTTCGTCCGCTTCGGTCAGGGTCACGTCCTCAAAGGCGGCCTGTGCGCTGCGCACAAATTCGCGCAGGTCCTGCTCGGTCCATTCTTTCTTCATGCGTTTTTCCCCATCATTGTGGTGCCAGATCTCCCTCCCGGCACACCTTGCCACGAAAAACACTTTGAAAATGTTTTTCAGATTACAAAGATTATACCACTTCTGCGGAAGACTTGCCAGCAAAACGCACAAATTTCAACCAATTTTTTTGCAGATCCGTCAATCTGCTAACGTTCTCCCGGTTTTTCCGGTTTTATGCACGGCAGACTGCCTCGCACTCGCCCAGGATCTCTTTGGCCAGCTTCTTTGTGCCGAAGCCCTCGGCAGCGCGCCAGGTCCAGTTGCCGCCCAGACGGCCAGGCGTGTTCAGGTGGCCTTCCTCGCCCAGGCCAAGCCAGTCGGCCATGGGAATGATGGCGCGTTCGGAGGCCGAACCCAGCGCTGCGCGCAGCAGGGCCACGCGGGCCGCATCGGTCTTGACGGCGGCGACCTCTTTGGCCGTGGGGTGGCTGGGGGTCAGATGCAGGTAGGCACAAGCCATGGCCTTTTCCTTCTCAGCCGCACCGATCTCCCACCAGTCGGTCAGGGTGGTGTTATCGTGGGTGCCGGGATACACTACGCTGTTCTTGATGTAGTTGTGGGGCAGATACTCGTTGTCCCCGCCGCTAAAGGCGAACTGCAGCACCTTCATGCCGGGGAAGCCGCTCTCCGCCAGCAGCTCGCGGACGCTGTCCACGATGTCGCCCAGATCCTCGGCAATGATGGGCAGCTTGCCAAGGGCAGCTTCCAGCGCATCGAACAGCTCCATTCCGGGGCCGTTCTCCCACTTGCCGGTGCGGGCGGTGGTGCTGTCCGCCGGGATGGCCCAGTAGGTATCGAAGCCGCGGAAGTGGTCGATGCGCAGCAGGTCGTAGATGCCCAGTGCGTGGCGCACCCGCTCGATCCACCAGGCATAGCCGGTCTCGCGGTGATACGGCCAGTTGTACAGCGGGTTGCCCCACAGCTGACCGTCTGCAGAGAAGTAATCCGGCGGGCAGCCCGCCACACGGGCAAAGCCGCCGTCGGCGTCCAGCTCAAACAGCGCGCCGCCCACCCATGCATCCACCGAGTCGGCAGAGACGTAGATGGGGATGTCGCCCAGGATTTGGATGCCCTTGGCGTTGGCATAGGCTTTCAGCTTCTTCCACTGGATGGCGAACTCATACTGCAAAAACTTCCAGAAGCCGATCTCTTCCTCGTGCTCCGCACGGAACTCGGCCAGTGCATGGCCATCCCGCATCCGGTACGCACGGGGCCACTCGGTCCAGCTCTTCATCTGGTTGGCGGTCTTCAGAGCCATGTACAGTGCATAGTCCTCCAGCCAGCTCTCGTTTTCCAGCGTGAAGGCATAGTAGGCATCCGGGTAGTAGTGGGCACAGCCGTGCAGCCCTTCGCACTGCCTGCGCCAGGCCGCGTAGGCCGCGCGCAGGATCTTGTAGCGGCTGGTGTACAGGGTGCCGTAATCCACCTGAAGCGGGTCTTCGCCCCAGGATTCCGCCTTGAGCTGGGCGGCGGTGAGCAGGCCCTCTTCCTTCAAAGCGTCGAGGTCGATAAAATAGGGGTTGCCCGCAAAGGCCGAGCAGCTCTGATAGGGGCTGTCACCGTAGCCGGTGGGACTGAGCGGCAGGATCTGCCAGATCTTCTGGCCCGCTTGTGCCAGAAAATCCACAAACTTGAATGCTTCCTTGCCAAAGCAGCCAATACCGTAAGGGCCGGGCAGGCTGGACACCGGCATCAGGATTCCACTTTCACGCATGCTATTACCTTCCTCATTTCGTTCGGATTTCGGTTATTTCCTATCATAACATATCCGCAGACTATTTTCCACAGGCAAAAAACGTGGTATACTTGTTTCTATCAAATAAAACCCTCTCCGTCAGCGCTCACGCGCTGCCACCTCTCCCGAAGGGCGAGGTCTTGGCATAATCTCAAAAACGGCCAAAAGCTCCCCCTTTGGGGGAGCTGGCGAGCGAAGCGAGACTGAGAGGGTCAGGAGGACACCATGCAATCCACTCAAAAATATTACGAGGCCGATGCCTACCGCACCGAGGCGGCAGGGCGCATCCTCGCGGCCGAGCCAGACGGCAGCGGCGGCGGAAAGATCGCGCTGGACGGCACGGTGTTCTACCCGGAGGGCGGCGGTCAGCCTGCCGACCGGGGCACCCTGACCCTGCCGGATGGCACGGTGCTGCACGTCACCGACGTCCACGAGCAGGGCGGCGTCATCTGGCACACCATAGATGATCTGCCCGAAGCCGCCGCCCCCGGCACCGAAGTGCAGGAGGCCCTTGACTGGGCCTGGCGGTTTGACAAAATGCAGCAGCACACCGGTGAGCACATCCTTTCCGGCATCCTGCACCAGATGTTCGGGGCCGAGAACGTGGGCTTCCACATCGGTTCCGAGGCTGTGCGCATGGACACCAGCGTGCCCATTTCTGCCGAGGGCCTGCAGGCAGCCGAGCTTGCCGCCAACCGCATCGTGTGGCAGGATGTGCCGGTGCTGGTCAGCTACCCCACCCGGGAGGAGCTTGCCGCCCTTGTCTACCGCTCCAAAAAGGAGATCGAAGGGCAGGTGCGCATCGTGACCATTCCCGGTGCGGATGTCTGCGCCTGCTGCGGCACCCACACCCGCACCACCGGACAGGTGGGGCAGATCAAAATTCTGGCCAGCGAGAACTACAAGGGCGGCGTGCGGCTGAGCGTGGTGTGCGGCCAGCGGGCATTGCTTGCTGCACAGGCTATGCGCCAGCGGCAGGCAGAGATCGGTGCCCTGCTCAGCGCCAAGCCCAGCGAGACGGCCCACGCCGTCCACCGCGTCTTCGACGAGTACACGGCCCTGAAATTTGCCCACTTCGGGCTTTGCAGCCAGCTCTTTGAGGCGCTGGCCGCACAGACCGCCCCCGGCGAAGACGCCATCCGCACAGTGCCCGGCCTTGACCCGGACGGCCTGCACCGGCTGGCGGTGCGCCTGACCGAAGCCACCACCGGTCTCTGCGCCGCCCTGACCCCCACCGAAAAGGGCACCGGCTACTGCATTGCGCAGGCAGACGGCGATGTGCGCGCCCTGACCAAAGCCCTGAACGCCGCCCTGAACGGACGCGGCGGCGGCAAGCCCGGCATCTGTCAGGGCAGCTGCGCCGCTGCACCGGAACAAGTTGAACGATTTTTGAAGGAGAACAACAAACTATGAGAATGCGTTTCAAACCCTATGCCCACGACGAGCTGATGGCAGCCGACTTCCATGTGCACGAGCCGCTGATCTGGGGCGGCAGGTGGCACGCCCAGTACGCCCGCCCGGAGCAGCCCTTTGTGCTGGAACTGGGCTGCGGCAAGGGCGGCTTCATCTCCCAGTTGGCCTGCGCCCACCCGGAAAACAACTATCTGGGCATCGATATCACCGATAAGGTGCTCATCCTCGCCAAGCGCAAGATCGAAGCCGCCTATCAGGCTGCAGGCCGCCCCATCGACAACGTGAAGATCATGAGCACCGACATCGAGCGCATCAAAGGGGTCATTACCGCCGAGGATACGGTCAGCCGCATCTACATCAACTTCTGCAATCCGTGGAGCAAGAACGGCTCTTCCCACAAGCACCGCCTCACCTACCCGCGCCAGCTCATCAACTACCGTGAGTTCCTCAAGGACGGCGGCGAGATCTACTTCAAGACCGACGACGATGATCTGTTCCGCGACAGTCTGGAATACTTCCCCGCTTCCGGCTACGACATCGAGTGGATGACCTTTGACCTCCATGAGAACGAGCCGGAGTGGAACATCCGCACCGAACACGAGGGCATGTTCACCGAAATGGGCATCAAGATCAAGGCCCTGATCGCCCGGAAGCTGCCCGGCGACGAGACCGTGACCTGGATCGAGCCGAAGGTGCTCAAAAAGATGGCGGCTGCCGAAGCCGCTGCCGCCGAGGCCGCTGCCCACGGGGAGACCGCCGATGCGTGACCCCTGTGAGCTGTGCGTGAACAATGTCCCGGACGAATACGGCACCTGTTATTGTGCACAGGGCGCCGCACTCGACGAGGACGAGATGGCCCGCTATCTTTCCCGCAGCACGGCCGCCTGCCCATTCTTTGAGCCGGGCGATGAATACAGCATCGTCCGGAAACAGAATTAACGGAGGTGTTCCCTTGCTTTCTTTTTTCGTTGATACCACCGTCTGCGGCTTTTCGCTGTATCAGATCTTTGCTTACTTTCTCATCTACTCCTGCCTCGGCTGGTGTCTGGAGGTCATCTTTGCCGCCGCCACCACCGGTCAGCTGGTGAACCGCGGCTTTCTCAACGGCCCGGTGTGCCCCATTTACGGCTTCGGCATGGTCATCGTGCTGTTCGCCCTGACCCCTTTGCAGAACAGCGTCCTGCTGCTGTACATCGGCGGTGTCATCCTGCCCAGTGCGCTGGAACTGGTAGGCGGCTGGGCACTGTATAAGCTTTATCACACCCGCTGGTGGGACTACAGCGACTTTCCCTTCAACATTGGCGGCTACATCTGTCTGGAATTCAGCCTGCTGTGGGGCGTGGGCACCCTCATCGTGATGAAGCTCGTCCACCCCATCATCGCCGATACGGTGGCCCTCATCCCGCCGCTGGTAGGCCTCATCCTGATGTTCCTGCTCTACGCCATCTATGCCGCTGACACCATCGCCACCGCCTTTGCTGCGTCCGACCTGGCCCGCGACCTGGATGCGCTGGAAAAGGTGGCCGACAGTATCCATGCCGTCAGCGATGCCATGACCCAGCTGCTGGGCACCAACGCCATGGCCATGGACCAGAAGATGGACGAGAGCCGTTTGCAGCTCAAGCTTGCTGCCGCCGAGGCCCGCGACAATGCAGCCAAGCTGAACGCCCGCGAGGCAGTCGCTGCCATGCGCGCCAAGGCCGACGAGGCCATGGAGGCCGCGAAGCGGGCCTCGCAGGACGCGAAACTCAACGCCAGCGAAGCTGCCAATGCCGTCAAGCTGGCGGCCAAAGGCAGAGCCGAGCGCACGGCCGAACTGTTCCGGCTGGAACAGCTGGCCGAGGAGCTGCAGGCCCGCAGCGAGGAGCTTCGCTCCCGCACCCAGCGCGCCACCCCGCACTTCGGCAAGCACCGTATGCTCCGCGCCTTCCCCAAGCTGAAGCACGGCGAGCAGAACCGCTCGCTGGACACGCTGCGGGAACAGCTGAAGCGAAAATAAACCAAAAAATGGAGCGTTCCCCGCAAAAGGGAGCGCTCCATTTTTCATAGTCCGATTCAGTTCCAGAGGTCTTCCGGGTACAGGCCGTCCTGCGTCTTCTGCGCGATGGCGGCCACAACGGTGGGCTTGTCCTCGCGGTAGGTCACGCCGAACCACTTGTCGCGGCTGTGCAGGATCTTCACGGTCGCCTTGCCCTCGTCGATGAGCTCGCTGATGACCAGCGGCAGGAAATACTCACACTTGAGCGGGTTCTGTTCCAGATTCTCGGTCAGCCAGCCCGCAAAACGGCGCTCGGCCTCATCGAGAAAGCTCCGGCCGAAGCCCCACAGATTCATGCTGACGGGAGCGTCCAGCGGCAGGTCGGTCCAGCTTGCGCCGCCGTCCTCGGTGTAGTGGATGCCACCCTCGTATGTCTCGATGCGGGTGCGCTCGGTGACGCTGTGCAGGGTGCCGTCCGCGTTCGCGACGCATACGCCGCGGGCCACGCTGCCATTCTCGGAGACAGTGTTCCGGAGCAGATAGCTTACCATGCAGTAGTCGTAATAGCTGCCGTCCTCGTGGGTGGACAGGTAATCATACATCACCCGGAAGGCCTCCGGGCCGTAATAATCATCGGCATTGATGACTGCAAACGGGCCGTCGATGAGGTCCTTTGCCGCCAGAACGGCGTGGCAGGTGCCCCAGGGCTTGACACGGCCCTCCGGCACGGCAAAGCCTGCGGGCAGCTCATCCAGCTGCTGGAAGGCGTATTTCACGTTCATGGCCTTGGATACACGCTCGCCGATGGCTGCCTTGAAAGCATCCTCGATCTCATGCTTGATAACAAAGATCACCGTCTCAAAGCCTGCGCGGCGGGCATCGTAAAGGGAATAATCCACGATCACCTGACCGTTCGGCCCCACCGGGTCGATCTGCTTCATGCCGCCGTAGCGGCTGCCCATGCCAGCCGCCATGACCACCAGTACCGGTTTGTTCATGTTCTGATACCTCCTGCGCAGTGCGCGTTTTCTGCCTTTATTATACTCCAAACGGCAGGCGTCAACAAGTGCCGTTCTGCATCGTGCGGGAACCCATGGATTCTGCCGCTCCAATGTGTTAAAATAATGGCAGATCAGATCACGAATCGGAAGGGAGTTTTGTTCATGTACACTGCATCCTCCGCCCGCTATTCCACCCTGCCCTACCACCGCTGCGGTCAGAGCGGCCTGCTGCTGCCCGCCGTGTCGCTGGGGTTCTGGCACAACTTCGGCGATACCGCCCATTTCGAGACCATGAAGCAACTCTGTTTCACGGCGTTCGACCACGGCATCACCCACTTTGACCTCGCCAACAACTACGGCCCCGCACCCGGCAGCGCCGAAAAAAATCTGGGCCGCATCCTGAAGGATAACTTCCGCCCCTACCGCGATGAGCTTATCATCAGCACCAAGGCCGGCTATGAGATGTGGGACGGCCCCTACGGCAACTGGGGCAGCCGGAAGTATCTGCTGGCCAGCCTGGACCAGAGCCTGGAGCGGCTGGGGCTGGACTATGTGGACATTTTCTACCACCACCGCATGGACCCCAACACCCCGCTGGAAGAGACCATGGGTGCGCTGGAACAGGCCGTGCGCAGCGGCAAGGCACTGTATGCGGGCCTGTCGAACTACGACGGCCCCACGCTGGAAAAGGCCTGCGCCATTCTCACCGAGCGGCATGTGCCCTTCGTCCTCAACCAGAACCGCTACTCCATCTTTGACCGCACCATCGAGAAGAACGGCCTGAAGGAGACGGCCAACCGTCTGGGCAAGGGCATCATCGCGTTCAGCCCGCTGGCACAAGGCCTGCTGACCGACCGCTACCTGCACGGCATCCCCGAAGACAGCCGCATCCGCACCGACGGCCGCTTTCTGAAGGAATCCACCCTCACCGAGGAGAAGCTGGAGCAGATCCGTGCCCTGAACGCCATCGCCGCTGCCCGCGGCCAGACGCTGGCCGAAATGGCACTGGCCTGGATTCTGAAGGACGGCCAGGTCACAAGTGTGCTCATCGGCGCATCCCGCCCGGAGCAGATCTTAGACGACCTCAAGGCGCTGGACAACACCACCTTCACCCCCGACGAGCTGCGCGCCATCGACGCAGCTTCGGGCTTCTGAGAAAGGACAAGTCCTATGAACAAGAAAACAGTCTGGATCACCGGCGCTTCTTCCGGCATCGGGCAGGAGTTCGCCCGCCAGTACGCGCGGCTGGGCTGCCGGCTCATCCTGACCGCCCGCCGCACCGACCGGCTGGAAGCGCTGGCCGAGGAGCTGCAAAACCGCTATCATGTGCCCTGCCGCGTCCTCCCCGCCGACCTGGAACGCGACGTTGACTGCGAGGCCCTGTGCACCGTACTGGCCGCTGAGCGCATCGACCTCTTCATCAACAACGCGGGCTTCGGCACCTGCGGTTGCTTCCTCGACACCGACCCGGAAAAGGAGCTTTCCATGCTGCGGGTCAACGTTCTCGCCATGCACCGGCTGTTCAAGTTCGTGCTCAAGAAGATGGACCGGCAGGGTTCCGGCACCATCCTGAACGTGGCATCCTCGGCGGGGCTGCTGCCCGGCGGGCCCTATATGGCGGGCTACTATGCCAGCAAGGCCTATGTGGTCAGCCTGACCCGGGGCGTTGCCCGGGAGCTGCAGGAGCTGCACAGCCCGGTCTACGTGTGTGCGCTCTGCCCGGGGCCGGTGGATACCGAGTTCAACGACCGGGCGGGGGTGGTGTTTGCCCTCAAGGGCATCACGCCGGAGTTCTGCGTACAGGAAGCCATGCACGGCATGATGCACCGCAGGACCATCATCGTGCCCTCGGCCCTGATGCGGGCCGCCACCACGGCCCAGAAGCTCGTGCCCGCCCCGCTGCTCATGCCCATCCTCGCCCGGCAGCAGAAGCGGAAGCTGGGCCGGTGATTGACTTTTATCCGCCAGCACGATACACTAACGTCAGACACGCACCGCCTTCCGCATATTTTTGGACGGCGGTGGAACATCATGCTATTGCAGGAGGAATTTTTCCATGAAGATCGCACTCATCAACGAGAACAGTCAGGCCGCCAAGAACGGCATCATTGAAACTGCCCTGAAAAAGGTGGTGGAGCCCATGGGCCACGAGGTGGTCAACTACGGCATGTACGCTGCCGACGATGCTGCCCAGCTGACCTATGTGCAGTGTGGCATTCTGGCTGCCATCCTGCTGAACAGCGGCGCAGCCGATTACGTCATCACCGGCTGCGGCACCGGCGAGGGTGCCATGCTGGCACTGAACAGCTTCCCCGGCGTGATCTGCGGCCATGTGGAGGACCCTGTGGATGCCTACACCTTTGCCCACGTGAACGACGGCAACGCCGTTGCCATGCCGTTTGCCAAGGGCTTCGGCTGGGGCGGTGAGCTGAACCTTGAGTACTGCTTCGAGAAACTGTTCGGCTTCGGCCACGGTCAGGGCTACCCCAAGGAGCGCGTGGAGCCTGAGCAGCGCAACAAGAAGATCCTGGACGGCGTGCGTGCCGCTACCTTCAAGCCGCTGATCGAGTGCCTGAAGAGCATCGATCAGGACCTGCTGAAGGGCGCTGTGGCCGGTGCAAAGTTCAGTGAGCTGTTCTTCGCCTCCTGCAAGGACGAGGAGCTGGCAGCATACGTCAAGACGCTGCTGTAATTTTTGCCAAGGAGACGCACGATGAGCGCTTTGTATCACTTCAACGCAGCCGCTTCGGAGGTCCTGGAGCTGTTTCTGGAATCCGCCGTGCCCATGATCGCCGGGCTGGCGGAGGTCATCGGTCTGTTCATCATCGTCACCAGTCTGGTGCGGGCGACCTACCATTACATCCGCGCCTTCTTCTTCCACGACCGGTACGATTTCCACCACGAGATGAGCAGCGGCCTGACCACGGCGCTGGAATTCCTGATGTCGGCGGAGATCGCAAAGACCTTCCTTTTGCAGAATCTGGAGTCGGTGGTGCCGCTGGCTGCCACCTTCGCGCTGCGGGCTTTGATGAGCCTGCTGCTGCACGTCGAGATGCGGGGCCAGCATAAGACGGAGGAATGACCCACCCGCCGCCGGGCCGCGGCTTCGTCCAAACTTTTCCGGTCCATTTCCCACCCGGATTGTGAAAAACGTAAAAAATACGGTCTGACACTTGACACTTTGACCAAAACGCTCTATACTCTTGCCATCGAAAGCAAAGGCGCTGACGGAATTGATTCCGCCAGCGCCTTTTGTGTTTTCGGCAGAAGTTCGGACTTCTGTGCTTCCGGGGGAAGATCGAGGGCCTCCGGAGGGGAAGATCCGCGCTGCCGCGCAGATAGAGGGGCGCAGCAGCCGGAGTACGCAAGGCCGGTTCTGGTGGCCGGCCGCACAACAAATGGGGAGGTATCCAGTTATGTTCCGTTCCGTAGACACCTGCTGGGTGTTGGTGGCCGCGTTCCTCGTCTACTTTATGCAGGCGGGCTTCGCCTTGTGCGAAGCCGGTTTCACCCGTGCCAAGAACACCGGTAATATTCTGATGAAGAATATGATGGACTTCTGCATCGGCACCCCGTGTTACTGGATCATCGGCTTTGGCCTGATGTTCGGCGGCACCGGCGCACTGATCGGCGGCTTCGACCCGTTCATTCAGGGCGATTACAGCCATCTGGGCCTGGATATCCCGCTGTGGGTCTACATCGTGTTCCAGACCGTGTTCTGCGCAACGGCTGCCACCATCGTTTCCGGCTCCATGGCCGAGCGCACCAACTTCAAGGCTTACTGCGTTTATTCTGCTGCGATCTCGCTGGTGGTCTATCCCATCTGCGGCCACTGGATGTGGGGCGGCGGCTGGCTGCAGAGCATGGGCTTTCATGACTTTGCAGGCTCTGCAGCAGTCCACAATGTGGGCGGTGTCATCGCTCTGCTGGGCGCATGGATGCTGGGTCCCCGCATCGGCAAGTACGACAAGAACGGCAAGCCTCACGCCATTCCCGGCCACAACCTGACCGCCGGTGCTCTGGGCGTGTTCATCCTGTGGTTCTGCTGGTTCGGCTTCAACGGCGGCTCCTCTCTGAGCCTTGCCACCGACGAGGCCATGACCATGACCGGTCTGGTCTGCTTCAACACCAACCTTGCTGCAGCCGTTGCCACCTGTGTGACCATGATTTTCACCTGGCTGCGCTACGGCAAGCCCGATGTCTCCATGACCCTGAACGGTTCTCTGGCCGGTCTGGTGGCGATCACTGCAGGCTGCGATACCGTTTCTCCCTTCGGCGCATTCTTCATCGGCTTTGTGGCCGGCTTGCTCGTTGTTCTGAGCGTTGAGTTCTTCGATAACATCGCCAAGGTGGATGACCCTGTTGGTGCAGTTTCCGTCCACTTTGCAAACGGCGTGTGGGGCACCATTGCGGTGGGCCTGTTCTCCACCGGTGCCAACACTGAGCACGCAGGTCTCTTCTACGGCGGCGGTCTGGCACAGCTGGGCACCCAGCTGCTGGGCCTCGTTACCGTTGACATCTACGTTGTCGTTGTGATGTTCATTATCTTCAAGCTCATCGATAAGTTCATCGGCCTGCGCGTTCCCGCAGAGGTGGAGATCGACGGTCTGGATATCCACGAGCATGGTCTGGCATCCGCTTACGCTGGTTTCTCCATCTCCGATGCAAACTCTGCTGCCATGGTGCCCAACGAGAACACCGACCTCGGCGAGGACGATGTGACCAAGGCCACCGACAAGCAGATCAGCGCTGCCGTTCCTGTGGTGCGCGAGCCTTCGCCCGTGATCCACGATGGCGTGTACGACACCGGTATGCACAAGGTGTCCATCATTGCAAAGCTTTCCAAGTTCGATCAGCTCAAGACTGCCCTCAACGATCTGGGCGTTACCGGCATGACCGTCACGCAGGTGATGGGCTGCGGCATCCAGAAGGGCACTTCCGAAAAGTACCGCGGCGTGCCTGTGGATACCACCCTGCTGCCCAAGATCAAGGTGGAGGTGATCGTCTCCAAGATCAGCGTGGACGCTGTGGTGGAAGCCGCCAAGAAGGCACTGTACACCGGACACATCGGCGACGGCAAGATCTTTGTTTACAATGTGACCCGCGTGGTCAAGATCCGCACCGGCGAAGAGGACTTTGCCGCCCTGCAGGATGTGGAGTAAGTTCCACGCTCTCTTTTCTCCGCTGTCCCCGCTTTTTGAAAGCGTGTGATAGATAATTGTTCTCCTTTTTCTCCTTTTCCTTTTTTCTGATCCAAACAGCAAAAACGATCCCCGGTTCCTTCCGCACAAGGGAGCCGGGGACCGTTTTCGTCTGCGCCGCTTTTTGGGTTGACAACCCCGTCCCGCTGTGTTATGTTGGAGCGGTCTCGAAACACATCATGGACCAGACGTCAACGATACAGGAGTTTTCTTCTATGAACAATTTTGATACGTTCCAACGCGAAGCCAAAGCCGCCCTCCGGGTGGCGCTGCAATGGTTTTTTCTGGCGATCCCCACGGGCCTGGTCTGCGGGCTGGTGGGCACCCTGTTCCACCTTTCCGTCGAGTGCGTCACCGAGCTGCGGGCCGCACAGCCCTGGCTGCTCTTCCTGCTGCCCGCAGCGGGCCTGCTCATCACCGCACTGTACAAGATCACGAAGTGCGAGGGCGTGGGCACCAACAATGTCATCCGCGCCGTGCAGAGCGGCGAACCGGTCAGCATCCTGCTGGTCCCGGCCATCTTTCTGGGCACTGTGCTCACCCATCTGTGCGGCGGCTCGGCCGGCCGCGAGGGCGCAGCGCTGCAGATGGGCGGCAGCATCGGCTGGAACCTCGGCACCCTGCTGCACCTCAAAGACTACGACCGCCGCACCGCCACCATCAGCGGCATGGCCGCGTTCTTCTCGGCCCTGTTCGGCACCCCGCTGGCCGCGGCCCTCTTTGCCATGACCATCGAGGATGTGGGCCTGACCTTCACCTCTGCTTTTGTCCCGGCCTTCACCTCAGCCCTCATCGCCTACGGCTGCTCGCTGACCTTCGGCATCGCGCCCACCCGCTTTGCGCTCACCGCACCGGAACTGACGGTCTGGAATGCCTTCCTCATCATCCTGCTGGGCGTGGCCTGCGCGGCCGTCTCCCGGCTCTTCTGCGGCACGCTCCACTTCATGGAGCACACCGTGCCCAAGCGCATCCCGAACCCCTGGGTGCGGGTCCTGGCCGGCAGTGTGCTGGTCATTGGCTTCTCGTATCTCTTCGGCGTGGGGCGCTACAACGGCGCCGGCATGAACGTCATCACCGCTGCCGTGGAGCAGGGCCAGGCCCTGCCCTGGGATTTTCTGTGCAAGATCTTCCTCACCGCGCTGACCCTCTCCTGCGGGTTCAAGGGCGGCGAGGTCGTGCCCAGCTTCTTTGTAGGGGCCACCTTTGGCTGCGCATTCGGCCCGCTGCTGGGCCTGCCCGCCGGGTTCGCGGCCGCCGTGGGCCTCGTGTCCGTCTTCTGCGGTGCCACCAACGCCCTCATTCCCTCCATCCTGCTGGGCTTTGAGCTGTTCGGCGGGGCCGGGCTGGAGCTCATCGCGCTGGGCTGCGGCATCTGCTACATGCTCTCCGGCCACCACGGCCTTTACAGCAGCCAGACCTTCGTCACCAACAAGCTTCGCGCGGAGTATATGTCCCATAAGTGGCGTGTACGAGTGAAAAAAGGGGAAGAATGATCTTCCAGCCCTTGATTTTTCCCGAACGTCGTGCTACAATCAGCGTAGTTTCATCCTGTAAAAGCGATGATGCGGACAAACCGAAGTCCCGCCCCCTGCGTTGCAGAGAAGGCCGCCGCTCTGTTCAGAGTGTGCTGCAAGCGGCCCAGCGCACCCGGAGCTTCTACCACCGCAGAGCGCAGAGGAGAACCTCTGCCGGGTGCGCCCGTTACAGCACAGCGAGTGGCGTGCAGAAAAGCACGCAATTCGGGTGGAACCGTGGAACGTTTCTGATTTTTTCAGGCGCTTCATCCCGTGTATTGCTGCGGGGTGAAGCGCTTTTTGTTTTTCATTCTTTTCAGGTTCAAAAGGAGATTCATTATGAAGATCATCTATAAGGACGGTCATGTGGACGAGTGCCCGCAGGATCAGGAACTGCACGTTATCCGCCACACCGCAGCCCACATCATGGCGCAGGCCATCAAGCGCCTGTATCCGCAGGCTGATTTCGCCTTCGGCCCTGCCACCGAGAACGGCTTCTACTACGACGTCGATCTGGGCGACCAGAAGCTCAGCGACGAGGATCTGGCAAACATCGAGAAAGAGATGCGCAAGATCGTCAAGGAGAACCTGCCCATCAAGCCCTTCATCCTGCCCCGCGCCGAGGCCGTGAAGCTGATGGAAGAGCGCAAGGAAAACTACAAGATCGAGCACATGGCGGATCTGGCCGATGAGACCGAGTTCAGCTTCTTCCAGCAGGGCGAGTACGTGGATATGTGCATCGGACCCCACCTGACCTACACCAAGGCGCTGAAGGCCTTCAAGATCACCCAGCAGTCCGGCGCATACTGGAAGAACGACAAGGAAAACAAGATGCTCACCCGCATCAATGGCGTGGCCTTCCGCAATCAGGAAGAGCTGGACGCATGGGAGAAGGAGCAGCAGGAGGCCCGTGAGCGCGATCACCGCAAGATCGGCAAGGAAATGGGCCTGTTCATGACCGACGATCTGGTTGGCCGCGGCCTGCCCATGTTCCTGCCCGCAGGCTACACCGTCTGGCAGGAGCTGGAGAACTATATCAAGGAGAAGGAGCGTGCACGCGGCTACCTGCACGTTATGACTCCCTGCATCGGCACTGTGAACCTGTATAAGACCTCCGGTCACTGGGATCACTACCGTGAGAACATGTTCCCCGCCATGGAGATGGAGGGCGAGAGCTATGTTCTGCGCCCGATGAACTGCCCCCACCACATGATGATCTACGCAAATCGTCCCCATTCTTACCGTGACCTGCCCATGCGCATCGGTGAGATCGCCCACGATTTCCGTTACGAGTCCTCCGGCACCCTGAAGGGCATCGAGCGCGGCCGTCACTTCTGCCAGAACGATGCTCACCTGTTCTGCACCCCGGAGCAGATCAAGAGCGAGGTCGCAAACGTGTGCGACCTGATCTTTGAGGTGTACAAGGACTTCAACATTACCGATTACCGCTGCGTGCTGAGCCTGCGTGATCCTGCCGATAAGAAGAAGTACCACGACGATGATGCCATGTGGAACCATGCAGAGCAGGCCCTGCGCGAAGTGCTGACCGAGCTGGGCATCCACTTCACCGAGGAGATCGGCGAGGCTGCCTTCTACGGCCCCAAGCTGGACGTGAACGTCAAGCCCGCCGTGGGTGCCGAGTACACCCTGTCCACCTGCCAGCTGGACTTCTGCCTGCCCGCAAAGTTCCACCTGACCTACGTGGACAAGGACGGCACCGAAAAGACCCCCGTGGTGCTGCACCGCGCCATCCTGGGCTCTCTGGACCGCTTCATGGCTTACCTGATCGAAGAGACCAAGGGCAAGTTCCCCACCTGGCTGGCTCCCACGCAGGTCAAGGTGCTGCCCGTCTCCGAAAAGACGCTGGACTACGCCGAGGGCGTGACCGAAAAGCTGGTGGAAGCCGGTGTCCGTGTTGTGCTGGACGACGACAACCAGAAGATCGGCTACAAGATCCGCGAGGCACAGCAGGTGGACCGTGTGCCTTATATGCTGGTTCTGGGTGCCAAGGAAGCCGAGGCAGGCAACATCTCGGTGCGTGACCGCAAGGGCGAGACCACCACGATGGAGCTGGATGCATTCATCGCAAAGGTGACCGACGAAATCAAGAACCGCACCTACAATGCCTGAGTTCTGAACAAAACCTATAAAGGGAGACCGCTTCTAGCCGGAGGCGGGCTCCCTTTTTGTTTCGAAGCTATTCTTTTTTCGTGCATTGTATTGCATTTTTCGTGCAAAGCACTATAATAATGGTGAAGGAGATGATTTGTATGGCAACAACTAATATCAGCATTCGGATGGACTCCGACTTGAAAGCACAGGCCGATGCCCTGTTCTCGGAGCTCGGCATGAACCTTTCGACGGCATTCAACATCTTCGTCCGGCAGTCCCTGCGGGATGGCGGCATTCCCTTTGAAATCAAAATGGATCAACCCAACAAAGAGACCATGGCCGCCATGCTGGAGGCAGAAAGGATTGCAAAGGACCCGAACGTAAAACATTATTCTGATGTAGAAGAGGCTCTTCGGGAGTTGAAGCGATGAACCGCGATATCGTCTGGACGAACCAATTCAAGAAGGACTACAAACTTGCTCTAAAACGGCATCTCGACGTTGATCTTCTGGATAATATCATCCGCACCTTATCGCGTGGGGAACCGCTCCCGGAGAAAAACAGAGACCATGCTTTGACTGGCGATTGGAGCGGCCATCGTGAATGTCACATCCAGCCAGACTGGCTGCTCATCTACCGCATCGAAGACAATGTGCTCGTTTTGACTTTGGCCCGTACCGGCAGCCACAGCGATTTATTCAACAAATAATGCGAAACGAACAGCGCCGCTTTCCCATGACCGGGAGAGCGGCGCTGTTGTACTTCGAAATTAGGACATCGTTTTGGTCTTCTCGTCAATCAGCGAGAAAACCTTATCATATACATTGTTCGAAACTGTCTGACGCGGCATCCAGAAATCAACCAGTTTTTTTAGTCCTACCGAATCCCCGCAGATTTTCCGGGCCTGTTCATAGGCGAATCTATTTGCATCGACCTCATGCGGTTGGCCAAGATACAAATTGTTGAAATATTCTTCGTCTCCTTTTAATCTGCACTTCAAATAGCGATTTCCTACCAACTTGTAACACGTCCCGTCGAACATTATAATGTACTGAATGCTTCGTTTTATTGTTTCATTAAATCGTCCCGGTTCAAGATATTGAGACGCATGACGCAGTTCATGAAAAAGGTAAAACAGCTTGCTGTATTCAGGCTCTTTATTCAGCTTCTCCGCATTTATAAAAACAGTCCTGCTTGAAACATCAAATGTTCCGTTTGCGGTTTCGTATCCAACAGGCATCTCAGAAGATAACCGCAACTCTAAGTCGTGCTCTTGGCAATACGCTTCAAAATATTTTTTGTATTCCGACATTCTCTCACCGCCAGTTTCCAATCGTACGAAAAATGCCCCTACTAAAGTCATTTTTGAGCTTTCAGCAGAGGCATCATGTTTACAATTTGTTACTTCAGCAGATTGTTATCCGTAAAGTAATCGATCCGCATGGACTTGCGCACCTCGGCCAGCGTGGCGGCGGCAGTCTTTTCCGCGTAGGCGCTGCCCTCTTTCAGGATCTCCACCACCTCGGGCAGGCGCTGCTCCCACTCCTTGCGGCGGGTGCGGATGGGCTCCAGCTCGGCCTGCATGACGCTGTTCAGGAACTTTTTCACCTTCACGTCGCCCAGACCGCCGCGCTGGTAGTGTGCCTTCACCTCGTCGAGGTTCTGGTATTCCGGCCAGAACTCGGCAAAGTGCTCCGGGCGGCAGAAGGCGTCCAGATAGATGAACACCGGGTTGCCCTCCACCTTGCCGGGGTCCTGCACCCGCAGGTGATTGGGGTCGGTGTACATGGACATGACCTTCTTTTTGATGTCCTCCGGTTCCTCGGACAGGTAGATGCAGTTGCCGAGGCTCTTGCTCATCTTGGCCTTGCCGTCGGTGCCGGGCAGGCGCAGGCAGGCGGCGTTCTCTGGGGCAGCACGATCTCCGGCTCGGTCAGGGTATCGCCGTAAACGGCGTTGAATTTGCGCACGATCTCACAGCACTGCTCGATCATGGGCTTCTGGTCCTCACCGGCAGGCACGGTGGTGGCGTGGAAGGCGGTGATGTCCGCCGCCTGACTGATGGGGTAGCAGAAGAAGCCCACCGGGATGCTGGTCTCAAAGTTGCGCATATGGATCTCGCTCTTGACGGTGGGGTTGCGCTGCAGGCGGCTCACGGTGACGAGGTTCATATAGTAGAAGCTCAGCTCAGTCAATTCCGGCACCATGGACTGGATGAAAATATGGGTCTTGGCGGGGTCGATGCCGCAGGCCAGATAATCCAGCGCCACCTGCAGGATGTTCTGGCGCACCTTTTCCGGGTTGTCGGCGTTATCGGTCAGGGCCTGTGCATCGGCGATCATAACGTAGATCTCATCGTACTCGCCGGAGTTCTGCAGGCGCACCCGCTCCTTCAGGGAACCGACATAGTGGCCCACATGCAGGCGGCCGGTGGGACGGTCGCCGGTCAGAATGATCTGTTTCATAACTAGTCTCCTTCTTTTTCAGGCCCGCCTTTGTACAACCTCTCCGTCAATGCTTCGCATTGCCACCTCCCCTGGTAGGGGAGGCTCTGGCGTATCCAGATCATTCCCGATTTTGCCAAGGGCACCCTGTCCGGGGAACTGGACGCCGCAGGCAGCCTGAGCGGTTCATCTTTTTATAAGTATATCCCCTGTGCATTTTTCTGTCAACAAAAGGGTCAAAACAAAAAGAAAAAGCGATGGAAAACTTCCATCGCTTTGCTGGCGCCTCTTGCCTGACTCGAACAGGCGACACCCTGATTAACAGTCAGGTGCTCTAACCGACTGAGCTAAAGAGGCATCTATATAAAACGGCACATGACCGTTTTACTACTATAAAATGGTGACCCGTACCGGAATCGAACCGATGTTAAAGGCGTGAGAGGCCTCTGTCTTAACCGCTTGACCAACGGGCCATACGTCCATTTTGCATCGGGTGTTCGCTCCCGACTTGGCTATTTTAGCATAGCACGCCTGCTTTGTCAACACAAAAATTCAATTTTTTCAAAAAATCAGAAAAACCTCCGGGCGCTCGTCTTCACGGCTCCCAGCAGCACATCCAGATACAGCCCGACGACGCTTTCCACCTCGCCCATCTCCATGCTCTGGCGCTGGGGCAGACCGGCCAGCCGCCCGCTGTACAGACACTTGAGCTGGGGCATGGCCGCGTAATCGTTGGGGCGCATGAGGGTGCTGTGCCGGGGCAGATCCAGCGAGCCGCTCTTTTCCAGCACCTCGCTGACGAACTGGGAGCAGAAATAGTGCCGGCGGCGCTTCCAGCGGATATGCATCCCGCAGAGCAGCAGCCCCACCGAGTTGAAGCGGTAAAGCTCGCCGTGGTTCATCATGTGGTCGGCGCGGCGCTTGGCGCGGGCATAGGCCTCATCCGTCACCTCCAGCGCATAGAGCGCACAGGGGATATTCTCCCGCAGACGGAACACACCCCGGTTCAGGTATTCCCTGCTGGGCCCTGCCGGGAACATGGTATAGCCGTTTTTGCGGGTAGAGCTGTACAGGGTGGTCAGGTCCTCATCAAAGGCGAGGGAGATATGGGTATACTCCGCCCCGGTCAGTGCGTACACCAGATTCGAAACCAGCGTTCCCGAACGGGTCAGAAAGATATAAAGCGTTTTCATAGATGTACCGGTTCTCCCCCAAAAATTCCAGACTGCGGATGTGTTGATTTACGTCGTTTTTACAGTATAACATAAACTAAGTTTCTTTGCCAGTGAAAAACGCGAAAAGTCGGCGAAAATTTTTCTTTCACCGTTTGGAGGAGCCTTTCTATCTGGAATACGGTTCCGCGTTTGATTTTATTGCATTTACCGGCGCACTTTCCGGCGGCATCCCCTGCCGCCCGGCCGCCTCCATTTGTTAAAGTTTTATCAAAATTTCGTTTTTGGAAAAATCTCTTTATTTTCTTTACCGGGAAGGGACTGTTTTTTCATGAAATGTCTGCAATTCCATCCGATTCTTAATGAAATTTGTTGTTTCTAACCGAAGGATTTGTCCTATTTGGTTGATTTTGGAGTCAGTTTATGTATAATGGTACACAGGAGAATACGCATCTGTATTTCTTCATCGCCCGCGCTGCCTTTTGGCTGAGGTGCGCGCGACGCGCGATCAGAATTTGATCTGAACGAAAGAAGAGGTATAAGTATCATGGCAAAGGTAGATCTGAGCAAGTATGGCATTACCGGCACGACTGAGATCGTGTACAACCCCTCCTACGAGCAGCTGTTCGAGGAAGAGACCAAGCCCGGTCTGGAAGGCTACGAAAAGGGCCAGGTCAGCGAGCTGGGTGCTGTGAACGTTATGACCGGCATCTACACCGGCCGTTCTCCCAAGGACAAGTTCATCGTTATGGACGAGAACTCCAAGGACACCGTGTGGTGGACTTCCGACGAGTACAAGAACGACAACCACCCCGCTTCTCAGGAAGCATGGGCTGCTGTGAAGGCCATCGCTCAGAAGGAGCTGTCCAACAAGCGCCTGTACGTGGTGGATGCATTCTGCGGTGCCAACAAGGATACCCGCATGGCCATCCGCTTTGTCATGGAAGTTGCATGGCAGGCACACTTCGTCACCAACATGTTCATCAAGCCCACCGCTGAGGAGCTGGAGAACTTTGAGCCCGATTTCGTTGTCTACAACGCATCCAAGGCCAAGGTTGAGAACTACAAGGAGCTGGGCCTGAACTCTGAGACTGCTGTTGTGTTCAACATCACCAGCAAGGAGCAGGTCATCGTGAACACCTGGTACGGCGGCGAGATGAAGAAGGGCATGTTCTCCATGATGAACTACTTCCTGCCGCTGAAGGGCATGGCTTCCATGCACTGCTCTGCCAACACCGACCTGAACGGCGAGAACACCGCTATCTTCTTCGGTCTGTCCGGCACCGGCAAGACCACCCTGTCCACCGATCCCAAGCGTCTGCTGATCGGCGATGACGAGCACGGCTGGGACGACAATGGCGTGTTCAACTTCGAGGGCGGCTGCTACGCAAAGGTCATCAACCTGGATAAGGACTCCGAGCCCGATATCTACAACGCCATCAAGCGCAACGCTCTGCTGGAGAACGTCACTCTGGATGCCGAGGGCCACATCGATTTCGCTGATAAGAGCGTTACCGAGAACACCCGTGTGTCCTACCCCATCAACCACATCAAGAACATCGTCCGTCCCATTTCTTCTGCACCCGCTGCAAAGAATGTCATCTTCCTGTCTGCTGACGCATTCGGCGTTCTGCCCCCGGTCTCCATCCTGAGCCCCGAGCAGACCCAGTACTACTTCCTGTCCGGCTTCACTGCAAAGCTGGCAGGCACCGAGCGCGGCATCACCGAGCCCACCCCCACCTTCTCCGCATGCTTCGGCCAGGCCTTCCTGGAGCTGCACCCCACCAAGTATGCTGAGGAGCTGGTCAAGAAGATGCAGAAGAGCGGCGCTAAGGCTTATCTGGTCAACACCGGCTGGAACGGCACCGGCAAGCGCATCTCCATCAAGGATACCCGCGGCATCATCGACGCCATCCTGAACGGCGACATCAACAATGTGCCCACCAAGAAGATCCCCTACTTCGACTTCGAAGTTCCCACCGTGCTGAACGGCGTGGACACCGGCATTCTGGATCCTCGCGACACCTATGCTGACGCTTCCCAGTGGGAAGAGAAGGCCAAGGATCTGGCAAGCCGCTTCATCAAGAACTTCAAGAAGTACGAGGGCAACGAGCACGGCAAGGCTCTGGTCTCTGCCGGCCCCCAGCTGTAAGCGCTGACCCCCGCATTTTTCTTCTGAACTCCATATAAATGAGACCCCCGCCGCGTGTTCATTGACCGAGCACACGGCGGGGGTTTTGCGTTCCAGCGCGGGTAAACGAAGCGTCGGTTGCGTTTTGGAGCCGGGTATGCTATCCTGTCCTCAAAGGATGTGAACCGTATGAACGCCAAAGATTTTGGGGCCTTTCTGGCCCAGACCCGCAAGGCCTGCGGGCTGACGCAGGCCGACCTGGCCGCACAGCTGCATGTGACCGACAAGGCCGTCAGCCGCTGGGAACGCGGCATCGGGCTGCCAGACATCAACACGCTGGAGCCGCTGGCCGATGTACTGGGCCTGACCCTCGCTGACCTGATGCACTGCCGCGACCCGCAGGAGGCTCCTCTGCCAAACGCCGAACCCACACTGGAAGATTTCCTGACCATGCTCCGCCGTCCGCACAGCATCGACTGGCACTCCGTCCGGGCCGCGCTGCTCTGCCTGAGCATTCTGCTGGCCGTCTGGGGCGTATGCTTCCACCCCGGTGTTCTTGCCGTTCACTGGCACGGCCTTGGCAATGGAGATTTCCGAGCGGACGGCTGGATGCAGTCTATCCTGATCTTTCCGTTGCTTCTGGCACTGGAGTGTTTCTTCCTGAACCTTTGGCGTCTCTTTGAGCAGACCGGATATTTTCGCCACTGGGGCGAGTCGGATACAGTCCTTACAAATTCGCTGGCTCTTCTCTCCCCCGGTGTCCGCCTTGTAAAGTTCGCACTGGATTATTTCTTCTTTTTCTGCTGTGGACTGACGGTGCCGTTTTGTGAGTTCCTCCTGATCGTGATGAATTGATCTTCCAGATACAAAATGAGCCTTTGCGTTTTCTGCAAAGGCTCATTTCTTATTGCGTTCTGTCGGATTTTATGTTACTCTATCATTGCTGTTCAACAGCAGCAGGCACTGTGCTGTAAAATGCAGGTGGTCAAGCTCCCTCCCGGTGTCAAGTCCGGAGGAGTTCAATTTTTTGTCATCCTCCGGACGGTACGAATGTTTTTACATCAACGGCCCAAAGGAGGAGTCCATTATGGATGTGTTGAATATTGTTTTTAGTGTGCTGAATCTTCTGGCTACGGTCATCATCGGTGTCATTCAGGTGACATGGATGATCTCCAAGGATGTCTTTCGGGACAGACCCCGCGCAAAACATTATTCCTGCAATCAAAACGCCTGCCGAAAGCTCCGGCAGGCGCTTCTTTGTCTTTTCCTCTTTACTTCGCTGCCTCGAACTCGGCTTCGATCTCCGCCGAGGGAGCCGGGGTGACCAGGCTGACGACAACGCAGACGACGAGCGAGGTCAGGAAGGCAGGCAGCAGCTCGTAGATGCCAAACACGCCGCCCAGCGGGCTGATGATGTACTTCCATACAAAGACCATCAGGCCGCCGGAGAGCATACCGGCCAGTGCGCCCTGCCAGTTGCAGCGCTTCCAGAACAGGGAGCACAGCACCACTGCGCCAAAGGAGCCGCCAAAGCCGGCCCATGCAAAGCTGACGATGCCGAACACGCTGGAGTTGGGGTCGCGGGCCAGCACCACGCCCACCACGCTGATGCAGATGATGGTCAGGCGGGCAGCGAACAGGCTCTGCTTCTCGGTCAGCTTCATGTGGCCGAACTCCTGCAGGATGTTCTGGGATACGCTGGAGGCTGCTGCCAGCATCTGGCTGTCGGCGGTGGACATGGTAGCGGCAAGGATGCCGGCAAGGATGAGGCCCGCCAGCACGGCGGCCAGTGCGCCGTGGGCGCTGATGAGGCTGGCAATGCGGACGATCAGGGTCTCGCTGGAAGAGCCGCTCAGGAACTCCAGCGCGCCCGCCTTGGTCATGCCCAGGCCCACCATGCCGATGACGATGGAAGCGGTCATGGCAATGACCACCCACACGCTTGCAATGCGGCGGCTGAGCACCAGCTTCTTTTCGTCCTCAATGGCCATGAAGCGCAGCAGGATGTGGGGCATGCCGAAGTAGCCCAGACCCCATGCCAGCGTGGACGCGATGTCCAGCAGACTGTAGGAGGTAGCGGTGTTGTCTGCCGCATTGTGGCTTGCAGCCATGGTCAGGTAGCCGGGCAGGCTGCGGGCGTTGTCCAGAACCACGTCCCAGCCGCCTGCCACGCTGACACCATACACCAGCACTGCGATCAGCGCCATGCTCATGACAACGGACTGGATCAGGTCGGTGGTAGACACCGCGCGGAAGCCGCCCATGATGGTGTAGCCCACAATGACCACAGCGGACAGAATCATGGCCGCCATGTAATCCACGCCAAACAGGCTGTTGAACAGCTTGCCGCAGGCGGCAAAGCCGGAAGCGGTGTACGGGATGAAGAACACGATGATAATGACCGCGCCCAGCGCGTTGAGCAGGTTGCGCTGGTCATGGAACCGCAGGGAAAGGAACTGCGGCACTGTGATGGCATCCAGATTGGCCGAGTAGCGGCGCAGGCGGCGGGCCACGATGAGCCAGTTGAGCCATGTGCCCACAGCAAGGCCGATGGCCGTCCAGCCCGGCGACGCGATGCCGGTGAGATATGCAAGGCCCGGCATACCCATCAGCAGCCAGCTGGACATATCGCTGGCTTCGGCGCTCATAGCCGTGACCAGCGGGCCCATCGTACGGCCGCCGAGGTAGAAATCGCTGCTGTCCTCGTTGGATTTGCTGTAGACAAAGCCAACCAGCAGCATCGCTGCCAGATAGACAACGATGGTAACAATGATACAGAGATTGCTCATATTCCTTTCCTCCTCTACTTTCCCATTTGGAAGGATGCTCTGATTTTACCACAGTAAAGCATCAAAGTGCAAGGTTTTTTGAAAACTTCGGCCCTATTGGCAAAAAGTCCGCGTCCGGCGCACAGAAAACCCGCAAAACGACCACAAAGCGCCCGCCGTTCCCTTCTGCCCGTGCGCTCCTTCTGAGGGGCGGAACGGCCCGGCATAACAAAACGCCCGGTTCCTGTACGGCACCGGGCGTTTTGTCTTTATGGAGAAATGAAAATGATGAAGGTGGATGGCTGTTTTCAGTTCTTCTTGGCTTCGCCTTCGGGGAAGATGATCTTGTTGACGAAGAAGAAGATGATCATCGAGATACCGCCGTTGAGCACGGTGGTGCCGATGTTGTAGATGAAGTCGGGCACCAGCAGACCGGCCACCGCGACCCAGATGCAGTTGATGGAGTTGACGATGCAGGTGATGACGCAGAAGGCCAGCACGTACCAGCCGATCTGCTTGGCCAGATTGCCCTTGCTGCGGAACACAAAGCTGCGCTGGATGGGGAAGTTGATGCACTCGCCCACGATCATGGCGACCATGTAGGCGCAGAAGTAGGGCAGGCCGCCGTGGGCAGCGTCATAGCCGAGGATGTTCCACTTGAAGGTCTCGCCGAAGAGGGTGATGTCGATGCCCGGCCAGCCGAAGTCCACCACCGGCAGGCTTGCAAACGCCTTGGGCAGGAATTGCAGCAGCAGGTACTTGAACACCGTGATGAGGTTGGAGACGATGACGAACAGACCGCCCTCCCGCACCCACTTGGCAGCGGCGGGGTGCTTGGCCGCAAAGTTGTTCCAGAAATTCATAGCAGTTCTTCCCTTTCAGCTGTTTTTCAGGCGTTTTTCCATCGCGCCGTTCTGGGCGATGTTCTTCACAGCCTCCACGATGACCCGCAGCAGACCGATGATCCAGAAGCCCTGCGCTTCCATCACGATGCCGTCCACCATGCCCATGCTGATGGCGCCGTTGGTCATCTTGGCCAGCGCGCGCAGCGGCATATTGTACTGGAACAGGATGTTCAGGTCCGGCTTGCCGCGCTGGATGCTCCGCTTGAGCAGCAGGCCCAGCACCGCCGCCACGAGCCAGCCCAGCGGGCTGCGGCCGTGGCCCAGCTCGCCCAGCGTCATGTTGCGGTCGATCCGGATCTTGTCCTCCGGGATGGGACGGCCCAGCAGGGCGGCGAACTCGGCATCCGGAACGCTGGTGATCTCGCCCGTCCTGTAATGAGGCAGATCCACGCTCTGGTAGGGGTCCGGCGCATCGGAACCCAGCACCACGACCTCCGCCGTCAGGCGGATGTCGGCGCTGGAAGCGCCCACGCGGAGCTGATAGCTGCCGCCTTCGACCTCCCAGCTGTCGGTGGCCATGTTCCAGTAGCGGTAGGCCTTGTCGTCCAGCGGGATGGAGACGGTCTTGCTCTCGCCCGCTTCCAGCCAGACCTTGGCAAAGCCCTTGAGCTCCTGTGCGGGGCGGAAAACTTTGGCGTCGGGCTTGGCGACGTAGAGCTGGACGACCTCGGCACCGGCGCACTTGCCAGTGTTGGTCACGGTCAGGGTCACGCCTTCCGGTGCGGCCTTGAGGTCTTTGTAAGCAAAGGTGGTGTAGCTCAGGCCATAGCCGAAGGGGAAGGCCACGGGTCTGCCCGCCGTCTCAAAGTAGCGGTAGCCCACATACAGGCCCTCGCGGTACTGGACGGTGCGGCCCTCGCCCGCGAAGTGGTCTTTCACCGGGGAATCGCTGTAAGCATTGGCCCAGGTCTCGGCCAGCTTGCCGCCGGGGCAGACCGTGCCGGTCAGCACGTCCACCAGAGCGCCCGCACCAGCCTGACCGCCCAGGCAGCCGTAGACCAGCGCCTTGCAGTCTTTGAGCCACGGGGTCTCCAGCGAGGAGCCTGCGCTGAGCAGGACGACCACGTTGGGGTTGACGGCAGCGACCGCAGCCAGCAGATCCAGCTGGTTCTGCGCCAGCTTCATGTCCATCCGGTCGAGGCCTTCGCTCTCCTTGATCTCGTCCAGACCCATGCAGAGCAGGACGACGTTGGCGTTTTGCGCCAGCGCGACGGCTTCCTTCTTCAGATCCTCGTCGGCCTTGCCCTGGCGGTCAAAGCCCTGGGCATAGCCGACATTGGTCAGGCCGCTCTCGGTCAGGCAGTCCAGGAAGGAATCCACCTGGATGGAGTTGACGGCGCTGGAACCGGCGCCCTGATAGCGGGGCGTCCTGGCAAAGTCACCGAGGACAGCGATTTTCTCGCCTTTCTTCAGCGGCAGCAGCGCGCCCTCGTTCCGGAGCAGAACGATGCTCTGGGCGGCGGCGCGGCGGGCCAGCGCATGATGCGCAGCGGCGTCAAAGGTGCGGGGCGCCTTTTCGACGGCGGCCTTGGTGTCGAGCACCAGTTCCAGCAGCTCGTCCAGCCGGGCGTCCACATCGTGTTCCGAGATCTTGCCGCTCTCCACAGCCTTCATCAGTTCGCGGACGGAATCGTCGCCGGGGAACGGCATCTCCAGCGTGGAGCCGTTCTTCACGCCCAGTGCGTGGTCGTTGGAACCGCCCCAGTCGGTGACGACTGCGCCGTCGAAGCCCCAGTCCCGGCGCAGGATATCCTGTAACAGGTGGGCGTTCTCATTGGCGTAGGTGCCGTTGACGAGGTTGTAGGAGGACATGATGGTCTTGGGCTTTGCCTCTTTGACCACGATCTCAAAGCCGGTCAGGTACAGCTCGCGCAGGGTGCGTTCATCCACGATGGAGTCGCTGGCCATGCGGCGCAGCTCCTGGCTGTTGACGGCAAAGTGCTTGGGGCAGGCCGCGATGCCGTTCTTCTGGATGCCGCGGACGTAGCCTGCGGCCATCTTGCCCGCCAGATAGGGGTCCTCCGAGAAATACTCAAAGTTGCGGCCGCACAGCGGGCTGCGCTTGATGTTCAGGCCGGGGCCCAGCAGCACCGAGACCTCCTGTGCTGCGGCCTCTTCGCCCATGGCCTCGCCGACGGCCTCGCCCAAGGCGGGGTCCCAGCTGTTGGCCACGGTGGCCGAAGTCGGGAAGCAGGTGGCCGGCACACTGGGGTTCAGGCCCAGGTGGTCTGCCGCACCGGCCTGCTTGCGCACACCGTTGGGGCCGTCCGACAGGGTGATGGACGGGATGCCCTTGCCCGGCAGGGCGCGGGTGTCGAACACCGTGCCGCCGGACAGCAGCGCACATTTCTGCTCCAGATCCAGTGTTTGAATGATGTCTGCGTGTTTCATAAAATACTGCTCCTGCTCCAAAAAGAAGGGGGCGGGCGTTCTGCCCGCCGCCCCCTTCTGGCTTTAGTTTTGCTTAAGCGTTTTCGATGTTGTTTTCTTTCTTTTTGCGGAAGCGGAAGATGGTCAAGATGACCAGAACTGCAATCAGACTGCCGCAGATGCCATCCACCGCGTAGATGACCTTCTGGTAAGGCTCAATCTTTGCCAGATAGCGGCTGCCCGGCATACCGCCGTTCATTGCCTTGGAGTTTGCAACAGTGTACAGAATGTTGTGGATCGCTTCGCGGCCATAGTGATAATCCGAAACATCATCCTTGTTGAAGGTATAGCGTGCACCAGAGGGCAGATTCGTGAGCTTGCCGTCTGCGCCTGCCTGAATCATCTGGCCTGCGTCCATGAAGACACCGGTGTTTGCATTATCGGTGATGATGAAGCCGTGGAAGCCCCACTCATTGCGGAGGACACCGGTAACAAGGTTGTAGTCGCCGCCGGCCCATGTATAGCCAATGCGGTTGAAGGAAGTCATAACGCCGGTCACGGACGGGATCTCTCTGGTGGCATTGCTGTAAGTGCCATCGCCGTTGTCCTTTGCGTAATTCATCTGGACGTCATCGGTCTTGATGCACATTTCAAAGGGTTCCAGATAAATCTCGCGCGCAGCCTGCTCATTCAGGAAGGTTGCAATGCTGAACTGTCCCTCGCGGTCGCCGCGGTGGTTTTCCTGATCGTTGACGGCAAAGTGCTTGACAAAGACGTACATACCACGGGAAGCTACGCCCTTGCACTCAAGAGAAGCGATGTGACCGCCAACAAAGGGATCTTCAGAATAATACTCGCTGTTACGGCCGGAGAATGCAGTGCGGTGCATATTGACAGCAGGTGCATACCAGCCGTCAACACCCAGATAGTAGGATTCGTCGCCGATGTTTTCGCCATAGTGGTAGGCCAGATCATCGTTGTAGGTCTGTGCCAGAACAATCACGCCGCAGTGCGTGATGTTGCCCTTGAAGTAAAAGTTTCCGCTTGCATCAACGCCGTAGTTGACCAGGCCGGTGGCAGCGTCGCGGTCGGTCGTGGAGGGCTTATCCACCGACTTGATGGCAGCCGTGCCATAGCCGGACTGCGTGATCAGGGTCTGATAATCGCTGGGGGTCAGCTGGTCGAGCAGTTCATCCCACTTTTCATCATCGTAGTCCAGACCGCGCATATCGATCAAACCCAGACCGTTGTCCTTGCCGTAAACGATCTCATCGGTCAGGGCGGAGAAGTCGGTGGGGTTCAGGGAATCAAAAGAATCCAGCTTTGCAAGGTCCTCCTTGCTGATCGTCTTGCGGTAGGTATAGGATGCAGCCTTGCCGCTGGCATCGGTACCATTGATGGGGTTGCCCCAGGTGCTGATCTGGTCGCTGACTTCGCCGTCAACGGTCGGCCAGGTGCCAGTCCAGTCACTGCGGGAAAGATACTGCAGCCCGCCGTTTGCATGGTCGAGCTGATTGGTGATCTCCACACCGGTCGTGGTGTCGAGCTTGTAGGTCGTGGTATCCACGGTGCCGTTTGCCGGGGTGTAAGTTGCAACCAAAGCAGTGTCGCCGTCGGCGGTCATGCCGTCTGCCACGGTCTTGCCCTTGGCAGAGAGGATGTTGTTGACCGCTTCGTGTGCGTTTTTGGCTGCGGTGATATAATAATCGCCCGCATCCAGAATGTAGGTCTTGGCATTGACGTAGTCGTAAGACTTCAGCTGCTCCTGATCAAAAGTGACCGTTACGGTTTCGCTTGCGCCGGGAGCCAGTTCTGCAGTTTTGGCATAGCCCACCAGCTCCACAGCAGCCTTTTCTACCTTGTTTGCCTTGTCGTAATCGGTATAGGGGCTCTGTGCGTAGACCTGTACGACATCCTTGCCGGCCACATCACCCGTATTGGTGACCTTGACAGTCACGGTGCAGGTATCGCCATCCCAGCTGGTATCGTAATCAGACCACTCAAAATCCGTGTAGGACAGGCCGTATCCAAAGGGATACATCACAGCATCCGCATAGTTGTAATCACCGGCATTGCCCTGACCCAGCACCTTGTCCTCGTAGCGGGTCTCGTAGTAGCGGTAGCCAACATAGATGCCCTCTTTGTAGCTGACGTAGTTGTACTTGGTCAGGCTGCCGTCCTCGTCATAGTAGGCAAAGTCGCCAAAGTTCTGGGCGGCAGGGCTGTTCATGGCATCCATCTCGTAGGTGTCCACGGTGCGGCCGGAAGGATTCACCTTGCCGGAGAAGATCTCTGCCAGAGAGCACAGACCATAATCACCCATAGCGGGAGCCGAAATGACGGTATGGATGCTGGGGTAATTCTTGACCCAGCTCAGGTCTACCGCTGCGCTGGAGTTCAGCAGCAGCACCACATCGTCAAAGTTGTCGTTCAGATACTGAAGGATCTCCAGTTCCGTAGAATCCGGTTCCAGATAGGTTTTGGTCTTATCCTCTTCCACATCGGTGTGGTTGTACATGGAGCGGGGCATATCACGGCCTTCGCCCGCCACACGGCTGAACACAAAAACAGGAACCGTATTCTTCATGGAATCGGTCAGACCCGGCTCTGCTTTCATAACAGACAAGGGGCATTCGTTGATGGAAAAGTCCTCGTCATCACCGTAGGAAACGGAACCAACGCCCAGACCGTAGTCCTTGCCGTTGCCTTCGGAATAAAACTTCCAGAGCGCTTCATTAACGCCAAAGCCTGCATCTTCAAAAGCAGTTTTCATATCGACCTTATTGCCGCCAATGTAGCTGACTGCCGAATGGCTGACAAAACTGAAGGTCGTATCCGCGCTGTACGGCATCTTTCCCGCATCGTTCTTCAGTAGAACGATACCCTCGGCGGCGATCTTCTTATTCAGAGCGATCTCATCCTCAACCAGCGCAGCCTCTGTATCAAAACCGGGCTTGCTGTATTCCATATTGATGCCTTCGGTCTTTGCCTTGCTGTTGTCGATGCCGCCGCTCTTCAGACCCAAAATGCTCTGCACGCTGCTGGCATTAGGCGGGATCAGCACATTGGCTGCAACTATACCGCCCGCCAATGCGACACACAACACACCCGAAACGGCAGTTTTGATGATCTTGCCCATCATCTTACCGTCCTTCTTTTTCTGTGCCATAACTGTTAACTCCTTCTCTTTTGGGTACACGACCCGGTTCATGGCTGTTCTCAGGAGTGCGTCCACTCCTTTGCTTGATGTCATTTTATCATATAAACCGCAAAACGAACCGTTCTCCGCACAACCTGTCTTTTTGGATGCACAATTTGCAAAAAGCTTCAAATTGATTTCAATTTTTATTGTGCTAATACACAAACAAGAGGCGGCGTTATTTGTGCAGAATGCCATATCCTCTCCGTCCGTGCTGCGCACTGCCACCTCTCCCGAAGGGCGAGGTTTTACGCGTGCTTTCAGGCACAACAAAAGCTCCCCCTTTCGGGGGAGCTGTCGAACGAAGTGAGACGGAGCGGGTCGTCATTTTTCTTTGGGCAGGGGCATCAGCAGCCGCACCGTGAACCACCGGTTCTCCCAATGGACGGTCATGCTGCCGCCGTGCTGCTGCGCCACCAAACGCAGGCTCTTCAAATCGTAGCCGCCGTGGACGCTCTGCGCGGGCAGACCGTCCGCCCCCAGCTCCACCGGCTGGGCGCAGTAGTTCTCGAATCGGAACATCACGAACCCGTTCTGGACATAGACCGCCGTCCGGATGAGCCGTTTTTCGGGGTCCGGCTCTGCGGCGCAGCTCTCGATGGCGTTGTCCAGCGCGGTGCCCACGATGGTGCAGATCTCCCGCGTGGTCAGAAACCCCAGCGCCCGGCCGTCGGCCACGCTGGTCATCCGGATGTTCTTTTCCTGACAGTCCATGCTTTTGGCCGTCAATAAGGTATCCAGCACCGGGTTGCCGGTCTTGTTCTCGGCCTCATACTGCAAAATGCCGGACTCCATCCGGGCCAGCGCCGCGTCCTGCTTGGCGCGGTCCCGCTCGGCGCGGATGTCGGCGATCTGCACCTTCAGCTCGTGATACCGCCGGTTGATGAGCTTGATTCCCTCTTTGCTCCGCTTGTACTGCTCGTACTGACGGTGGAGCACACTGTCCATGGCGGTCAGCTCCTTGTGGAGCGCCTCTTCCCGCAGCTGCTCGTGCTCGACGGTCAGGATCAGAACGCCGCAGAAATCCACCAGCGTCCGGATGTAGAAAACGCTCATGGTCACTTCCCCGTTCAGGAAGTTCAGGTTGCTCACGGCAAAGGCCGTCGCCGCCATGACGACGGCCACCAGCGCCGCCGTATTGCTGACATCCAGATGCCCGGTCGGGTGGGGGCGCTTGCGCTCCAGCCCGTACATCACCCCGAACAGACCGCTGTAGACCAACAGCAACAGGAACAGCGCCATCGGCTCTCCCCCGCCGTGCTGCGGAAAAATGGTGCAGTGCAGCTGCCACTCGACACTGGCCGCAAATTCGGCCAGAATGAAGCTGCGGGCGCAGTCGTAGGCTGCTTCCAGCCAGTTTTCTTCCCGCGTGATCCAGAGGTAAAGGTACTGCATCCCCACTGCGATGCCCATGCAGGGGACCCACCACGCAATGGGCACCTCGCCGGTCGCTTCCAGAAAAACGCCCAGCATCACGGCCAGCATCCCGCTGGCGACCAGAGTGATCTTCCGCGCAAAGCGGGGCGGGCGGCTCTGGGCATACAGGACGACGGCCAGCCACTCGGCCAGCGCCGTGTACAGGCGTGGGATATCCGGCAGTGCCGTCACAGACCGTCACCCCCGATGTAGTCGGTCAGGGCTGCCAGAAAACTCTTCCGCTTGGGGCGGCTGACCTGCAATTCATAAGGCCCCACCTCCACCGTGTTCTGCTGCACAGCCTGCACCTGGGCCAGATTGACCAGATACCCGCTGTTGCAGCGGGCAAAGGGCCGGTCGGCCAGTTTTTCTTCCAGCGCCTTGAGCGCGCCGGGGGCCGCAAAATCGCCCTCCTCGGTGTAGAAATGCACCCGATGGCCTTCGCTTTCGATGTAATAAATGCGCGAGGTATCCAGCCGCCGCAGACCGCCCTCCACCGGCACCGCCAGATAGTGCCGGGTGCGGCGGCGCAGCTGTGCCTCTACCTTTTGCAGTTGCTGCGAAAACGCAAAGTACGGCACCGGCTTGAGGACGTAATCCAGCGCCCCCACCGCATAGCCTTTGATGGCATACTGCGCCATGTTGGTGATGAAGACGAGCATCACCTCCGGGTCCAGTTCCCGGATGCGCCGGGCCGTCTCCATGCCGTCCAGATGCTTCATCTCGATATCCAGAAGGATCAGATCATAGGCCGGGCGGTAATCCTCCAGGATCTCCAATCCGTCCGCGAAGGTCTTCACCTCAAACGCAGTCCCGTATTGCCGGGTGTACCGCTGAACGTATCCCATCAGCTGCTCCCGGATCTCCGCTTCATCCTCCACGATGGCTACCCGTATCATTTGCCGCACCTCCCCGCTTCTGGTTCCCCGGCCGGGCATCCAGCTCCGGCCCGGCATCTCATTTTATTATACAAAAGCGGAACCGTTTTTGCAACGTTTTTTGTTTTCCGGGGCTGATGCACACCGGTTTTACGGCACTCTTACCGTGGTCTGTCGTGCTTTCTTATGATAAGGTCTAGGACGTTTTTCGATGGAAGCAAGGGATTCGTTCTGTTTTCCAAAGAATACAAAAAAACCGAACCCTTCTCCTATTGGAAAAAAGTTCGGATTTTGTTGTTGTGGTGTACCTCCAGGGACTCGAACCCTGGGCCCACTGATTAAGAGAAACCAACGTGCAACAATCGTCAATTTTCAGAATTGCGCAAATTCGTCGCTTTTATCGTTTTACCGTAAATTTGCGTTTTGCATCCGATGCAGTTTTCTATGCATCCGATGAACTTTTTTCAGTAGCGTTTCCTTTTAAGCCACCCTGGTCTTTCGCAGATACCCCCATGCTGCCAATCCAACGAGCAGAACGATCTTGATCGGTGCCGATGCCAGCAGTACATCTGCTTGAAAGAAGGCATACCCGCCTGCATAGAGAAAATCAAAGCTGATCATTTTATACAGCAATGCATTGGAAAGCCCAATGCCCCCTGCCGGAATCAGGGTGGACAGCCATTCTCCAAAGGAGCCCGGCACGACCATATAAACAATCAGCGGTGCCACCACACTGATCAGCGCCACAGACAAAGCGGTCAGGTTGTTCTTGGCCCATACGGATGCCATCAGCACAAAGGCCACCTCCGCAAAGAAGATCAGGAAGTTTGCCACCAGCATGACCCACTCCATCTGGCCAACGGTATACGGCAGCAGGCTGGTCACAGAAAACAGCCATTGCACGGAAGTTTGGGTACTTTCCCAGCCAAATAGAGCATTCGTGACCAGGATCCACACCACGCCGCAGAGCAGATACGCCGCCCCTGTGATACTAAACGCCGCCGCCAGCTTTGCCGCTGCTAGCCGCAGACCGCCGTTTTTTGTGCACAGTTGGATGTCCTGCGCCCCGGTCTGTGCATCCGATGCAAACACCGGGGCCGCAATCACCGCGCACAGCAGGGTGAGCAGCAAGCTCAACAGGGTCTGGTAATCCATTGCGTCTGAACTGACCCCAAATGAATAGGTGAACGGTTTTTGTACAGCATCGAACTTTTTCTGTGCAATGGCCTGCGCCTGCTCATAGCCGGGCTTTCCGCTTTGTTCCAGCCAGATCACCGATTCCAGCCGTTTGGGGAGCTGGCTGTAAAAGTTCTGCATATCCTCTGCGGTCAGCCTCATCACGCCCGGTGCCATGCCGGTTTTCGGGTCGGCAAAGGCTTCCTTTGCGTTGTTCACAAGAGGCTGATACCGGGCAAGTTCTTTATAAAATACCTCGACCGGGATATCGTTGATGGAGCTTGCATCATACTGCCGGTACACCCGCTGATAGGCTTCCAGTGCTTCCTGCATGACATCCGGCGTGATGGTACCGGATACCTGCTGCTCCTGCCGTTTCCGGATTGCTTTCAGACCCGTGTAACTCACTTTGTTTCCGCTGGCATCCAGTTCCGTCCAGCCGATAAAGGTCACCGGCAGATGTGCCATGACCACAGCCAGCACCAGCGCAATGGCCAGCAGAATAGCTGTCATACGGGTTTTGCACACACGTTTCAATTCCAAACGATACAGGTTCATTTTGCTTCCTCCATTTCCTCCGGGAACAGCCACAGATACAGATCTTCCAGCCGGGGCTGTGCCGGGACGCTGTCCGGCAGCTGCGGTGCATCCGCCAGATACCGCAATGTTACCGTTCCGTCCGGCTCGTTGCGCAGGTTCACCACCCGCAGCCGGTGTTCCCACCGGGCAAGCTGTTCCATCGGGATATTTCCCTGCCAGACTTTGGCTTTGATCTGCTTTACCAGCCCTTCGGTGGTGTCCTGTGCAATGATTTTGCCAGCCTTCATCACGGCATTTTCGGCCGCAATGTATTCCACATCCGAAACGATATGCGTTGAAATGAGAACGATCCGTTCCTGCGCAAACTCCGACAGCAGATTGCGGAAGCGCACCCGTTCTCCGGGGTCCAGCCCTGCCGTGGGCTCATCTAGAATTAAAATTTCCGGGTCGTTGAGCAGTGCCTGTGCGATGCCTACCCGGCGCTTCATACCACCGGAAAGCTTTATGATCTTTTTGCGGCGCACCTCAGTGAGGCTTACCCGCTCCAGCAGTGTGTCGATCTGCCGGGCAGCCTCTGTGCGCGGCAGACCCTTGAGCGCCGCCATATATTCCAGATAGTCCTGCACCGTGAATTCCGGGTAAAACCCGAATTCCTGCGGCAGATACCCCAGCTTTTCCCGGTAGGCCGCACCAAGCGTCCCAATCTCCACCCCATCGCACAAAATCCGGCCACTGCTAGGCCGCAGAATGCCCGCCAGCATCCGCATTAAGGTTGTTTTGCCTGCACCATTCGCCCCCAGCAGTCCCCACACGCCCGGCGTGAGAGTGATGGACACATCATCCACCGCCGTTTTATCCCGGTATCGCTTTGTAATATTCTGAATTTTCAGTTCCATGGCTTGCTCCTTTCAGCCTTCTGCAATATATTCTGACCGGGCGGCAAGCCGGATGCACTGCAACACCATACAGAGCACCAGCACGCCCGCCGCCAGTGGCAGACCTTTCGGCAGTTCCGATAATTGCACGAACCGCAGCAAACACAGCTGCCCTGCAAACAATGGTACAGCCCCGGTCATCATCCATTCCGGGCGCACCCAGCGCAGCAGCAGAAGCAGCTCATTGTTTGCGGTCAGGAATGGCACGGTCAACACCGCCAGCAGTTGCCCGATGCTCCATGGCACGGCTGCCCGCACATTGAGTACCAGCACTCCCAGCAGGATTGTTTGCCCCGCCAGCAGCAGCAAAAACCGCATCACCAGCGGACGACCGATTCCTGCATATGTGGCTTGTTCCAGTTCAAGCATCTTATATTGACTTGCCCGGTATAAAAACGGCAGACCGAGCAGGGCTGTCAGCATGGCAAGTGTGCTCAGACCAAACAGTGCATTGCGTAATGTCCATGCCTTCTCCCACAGGGCAAGTTCCCGACCCACACTGTACAACGCCAGTGCCGCCATTGCTTCCAGCGCCCAGACCTTCCAGCCCAGCAATTTGAACTGGCAGTGCAGCAAATCACGCCAATCACTCCGTTGTTTTACGACATGTTCCGCCCGGCAGCGGCGCAGCAGCGTTTTCGGTGCGGCTGTGTCAAGCTCTGTCGCCAGTGCTCTGGACAGTTCTTTTTCAAAGGCTCGATTCATCTCCAGTCCTCCTTTTCCAATTGCATTTTCAAGGTTTTCAATGCGGCACGCAGGCGGGACTGCACTGTGCGCAGGGGCAGACCTGTGATCTGCGCGATCTCCCGCAATTTAAGCTGTTGTGCGAACCGCAGCAATACCAGTTCCCGCTGTTCCGGCTCCAGCTGGGCCGTCAGCGCTCGCAGGTTTACTTTCTCCTCTGCCGCAGCAAAGCCGCTTTCCTGATAGGCGGGTTCGCCCGGCAAGCTCTCCAGCGATACCTCCGTCCGCTCCATCGTACGGTTCAGATCGATGCAAATGTTTTTTGCGATTTTGTACAGAAAGGGACGGAATGCCCCCTGAAATCCACCACAGGAATCCAGCCAGCGCACCGCTTTCAAAAAGGTTTCCTGTGCTGCATCCTGCGCCTGCTGCTCGTCCGCTGTATGCCAACGGCAATAGTTCAGAATTTGTGGATAGTACGCTGTAATCAGAGTGTCCAGCGCACCCGTATCTCCGCTCTGCACTTTCCGCAGCAATAATTCTGTCTGGATACGGTTCACCCCCTTCCTGTCTATTAAAACGTCCCATATCATCAAAATGATTTCTGTTTTTTCAAAAATTTCAAATAATTGCCTTTATTATGTTCTTATAGCTTTATTATAATAAAGAGCCTTGTGTTTTTCCTTGTCAAGAGGGCTGGCACTGTCCAGCCCTCTCTCTTTTTGCCAAAGTTTCCCTCGTTTTTTCTTGCACACTGCCGAAATCAGCACATCTTCAAAGTTTTTTGTTGACACACTGCAATTTTTGTGGTAATCTATCCCAACAATTTAATATAACATATTTACTTAGAGTTCGAGCTCGGCTCCCGAAGGAGCCGGAGCAAGTTTTTAACTCTCTATCGCTACATAACGAACCCGAACCAAGGCCATCCCGGAAGGGATGGTCAGGTTCAGGTTGTTGTGTGGCGATTTTTTATTGCAAAATCAGCAACGAACCTTGAAAACCGCATGACCGTCTGCATGGGATACCCGGCGATGACCCTGAGAAGGAGAGCCGGAAAACGCCGCCGGAAGGGGGCAGGAAAGCCATGCAGGGAGAACGGCAGGACGTTGATTTCCCAGTTGCGGAGAAAAACGATGTGGTCAAATTGACCACATCGTTTTCCGTAGCGCCAACGAAAGGATGGAATGCCTATGAGTAATTTTACCCCCGCATGGTTCAAGAAGGGCTTTTTCAACGAATCCCTGTTCTGTGACGATTTTCTGAGCACCCACCAGCTGCTTTACTCGAACGGCGCATTTTTCACCCCGGACGGCAGAATGGTGGACCCCATGCCCCTGCGGCGTGAGATCTTCGAGTTGATGCGTGAATACGTTGGGGCGAACCTTGCCAAGAAAGTCACCAATGTGGTGGACGTGCTGAAGCTGGCGGCACAGGTGGAGGACTTTCCGCCTGTCACCGACCGCATCGCACTGGCAAACGGCACCCTGTATCTGGACGGTACCTTTCAGGAGGGCAAGCCGGAGATCGTGCGCAACCGCCTGCCTGTCAAGTATGACCCGAAAGCCGCCCAGCCCGTCCACTGGCTGCAGTTTCTGTCCGACCTGCTCTACCCGGAGGACATCCCCACAGTGCAGGAGTTCATCGGGTACTGCCTGATCCCCAGCAACAAGGGACAGTGCATGATGGTCATTAAAGGCAACGGCGGCGAGGGTAAGTCGCAGATCGGTGTGGTGCTGTCCCGGCTGTTCGGCTGCAACATGAAGGATGGAAGCATCGGCAAAATTTCGGAGAACCGCTTTGCCCGTGCCGATCTGGAGCACACTCTGCTCTGCGTGGACGATGATATGCGGATGGAAGCCCTGCGTCAAACCAACTATGTCAAGTCCATCGTGACCGCACAGGGGCAGATGGACTTGGAGCGCAAGGGCAAGCAGAGTTATCAGGGTTGGATGTACGCCCGCCTGCTGGCGTTTAGCAATGGCGATTTGCAGGCATTGTATGACCGCTCGGACGGTTTCTATCGCCGTCAGCTCATCCTGACCACCAAGGACAAGCCCCTGTCTCGTGTGGACGACCCGGACATTGCCGAGAAGATGGCGGCAGAGGTCGAGGGCATCCTGCTGTGGGCATTTGAGGGCTTGCAGCGGCTGGTGAAGAATGGCTTCCAGTTCACCGAGAGTGACCGTGCCAAGCGCAACCGGGAACTGGTGAAGCGGGACAACAACAATGTGTTCGATTTCCTCGAATCCGAGGGCTACATCCGCCTGAAGGCGGATGCCTGCACCAGCTCGAAAGAGCTGTATGAGGTCTACAAGATGTGGTGCGAGGAGAACAGCCTGAATGCGATCAAGGCACGAGGGTTCAGCGATGCGCTGATCGCCAACCAGCGCAGGTATAATCTGGAATCCACCAACAACATCGTCAACTCGTCCGGGCGGCGTGTCCGGGGCTTTGTGGGCATCGAAGCCCTTGTGCAGCCCGACCTCACCCCCAATAGCTGGCGGGCATGACCCGCTTTTGATCCCCCTATATGGTGCGTTTTCGGTCTTTCGCTGCGTACGTGCGTACAAAGAAAGCCGCCTGTTGCGTACGCACGTACGCAGCAAAACGCCAAAGTTCTCCTTTATAGGGGGGTGGCAAAGTGTCAGGTTGACAGTTTGCCAAGAGTGGTAAGTGACGGGAAACGGTACTTACCAGCTCCTACCCAATTCCCCAAAATGGGAATCAGGGTGGGATGGCCGTTATCAGACCGTCTATCTGCCTGTTACCATTTTGGGAACAGGCAAAATCAGTTGGTCAATTTGGCCAACTGAAAAAGCCGGACGAGCTGCGGGCAGGGATTCGCAAATCTTTGCCTGTCAGCTTGCCCGGAGCAAGAGTGCAGAGAGCGCAGCTCTTTGCCCCAGTGATATGATGCTGTGCGTCATATCCTACTGGGTATTATCTGGCGCAAAACGGCGGCAGATCCAGCAGCTCCGCTGCTGCGTTCTCCCCGCCAAGCTGTTGAAACGGAGGGATGTCTATCTGAAACTGACACGACACAACGGACGAGCCGGAGCACACGGCACTTACAACCCCAAGCACAATGACCGCAGTTTCAACCTTGCTAACAGTGAGCACATCGACCCGGAACGAGCCAAGGGCAACATCTACTGAGACTGCTTTCACGGCTTCCGCTCGGCTCTCGCCCCACAAGACCTGGATGATCTGGCTGCGACCTTCTCGGAGGTAGAACGGTAGTTCTACGAAACCCACTACACTGCCTTTGTCGAAAGCCAGAATGAGCGTAACGCCAAGATCCGGCACACAGAGCGCAACCGCTCCATTCCCGACCTGTTGTCCAGCCGCAAGACCTGCCCGGAGGAGAGCATCTACCAACTTGGAACGTTGGATGAACACGCTTCGGCGGAGGATTTGCTGAACATCGTCACCGAGTTCATCGAGGCGTTCAAAGCCAAGTATGGCGACCATGTTCATGTGCTGGACTGGGCATTGCATCTGGATGAAAGCACTCCCCACATCCATGAGCGTCATGTGTTCGACTGCGAAAACAAGTACGGCGAGATCGCTTCTCAGCAGGAAAAGGCACTGGAAGCGTTGGGCTTTGAACTGCCCGACCCGGACAAGCCCCTCAGCCGCCGCAACAACCGCAAGATCACCTTTGATGCCGCCTGCCGGAAGATGCTATTTGAAATCGCCAAGCGGCACGGGCTGGAATTGGAGGAAGAAGCGGAGTACGGAAACCGCAAATATCTGGAAAAGCAGGATTTCATCCTTGCAAAGCAGAAGGAGCAGCTTGCCGCCCAGCAGAACAAGCTGGACGAATTGACCCTCAAGGTCAGCGACATGGAAACGCTGATCGATGAAGTTTCGGCAGCAGCCTACGACAAGGCGGTGGAGGTCGTGACGGACGTAGTACGCACCGAAACCCGGAAGGAAGATATGCGGATGATTGAGGACACGAAGAAGTGGGTGCTGTCCCCGGAGCGCAAGGCTCCGCAGGCCACGAGGGAATATGCCGCCCACCGTTTGGATACCGTGTTGGACAAGTTTTTCAAGACCATGCAGACCACCGCTGCACGTCTGCAGAAAAAGCTGCTGAAACCGGAAGTTCGGCAGAAAGGCAAGGAACAGGTCAAGGAGAAAGCACGGGATTCCGTTCTGCAACTGCTGAACCGCTTGCAGGCAGAACAGGCACAAAACAAACCAGCGGCACAACCCCGCACACAGGAGGGGCACTCGGAAATCTGAACCTCATCGGGAACGTTTGGGGCAGAAAGCTGGCACTTTCTGCCACGACACCCGGTTACAAGGAAGTGGAGGTCTGCCTATGAATATGAATCGGCCCAACATGACCGAAGATGTGAAATATAAAGATTATACGAATGAGTCCTTGCAAATGGACTCGAACCCGGTTACAATGAAAGCGTCCAAAACCCCTGCCATTGAATCTTCTGACCAGACCAAAGCAGCCAAGCACGAACCTCTTGTTTACCGGGTGGAGGAAATCGCCCAGCTTTTGGCGATTTCTCCTCGTGCGGCGTACAACCTGTGCAACACCACGAAGGATTTCCGGGTGCTGCGCATCGGCACCAGCATCCGGGTGAACAAGCAGAGTTTCGACAGCTGGTTTGCGGCGGTCTGAGGGAGGTAATCTATGGCATCTATCATGAAGCGCGGAGATTCCTACTCCGTCCGTTACAAGTACAAAGACCATTCCGGCAAACCCTGCAAGGGCTGGGAAACCTTCAAGACCAAGGCCGAAGCGCAGGAGCGCAAGATCACGGTGGAGAAGGAACTGCTGGATGGTACCTTCCTCGTGCCCGACACCATGACGGTCGAGGAGATGCTGTACAAGTGGATCCCCATTCAGTCCAGCAAACACAAGTGGTCTCCCAAGACCTACACGCAGTCGGTAGCGATGGTGCAGAACCTTATCGTGCCCTATATCGGCAATCGCAAGGTGCAGGAGCTGCGAACCTACGACATTGAGAAGTTCTATGCAACCCTTGCCAAGACCCCCTGCGGGCAGTATGTGCACGGCGTAAAGCAGAAGCTTTCCGAGAAGCAGAAAAAGCGACTGCTGTCCAGCACCTCCATCCACGAAGTCCACACGCTGCTCAAGACCGCATTTTCCTATGCGGTGGAATGGGACTTGATTCACAAGATTCCCCTGCCCCGTGATGCCCCCAAGGTCAACGTCGAGGAACGCACCATCTGGGACGAGAAAACCATGCTGGCAGCCTTGCAGACCATCGAGAACCCTGCCCTGCATCTGGCGGTGCACATGAGCATGATCCTTTCGCTCCGTGAGGGCGAAATCCTCGGCTTGCAGCCGAGTGATCTGGACTTTGATGCAGCCGATGGTCGTGGTACCATCTCGGTCAGCAAAACCATGCAGCGAGCCAACAAGGACGCTCTGGAAAAGCTCGACCCTAAGCAGGTCTACTACACCTTCCCGGACAGGCGTGAGGGCAGCAAATCCTCTCTCATCCTGAAAAAGCCAAAGACCAAGAATTCCAACCGCATCCTGTATATGACCAAGCCCTTGAAAGAGGAGCTTCTTGCATGGCTTGAAAAACTCAAACAGGACGAGCAGAACGCCCCGGAAAAGTACAGCAACTGCGGGCAACTGTTCCGGCTCCCGGACGGCTTGCCCATTGCGCCAGAACTGCTGACCAAGTGGTATCGGCAATGGCGGTCAGCGCACCCGGAGTTCGAGCAGATCGTATTCCACGGTCTGCGGCACTCCAGTGCCACCTACCAGCTCTTGCAGTCGGATGGCGACTTCAAGTCGGTGCAGGGCAACACCGGCCATGCAACTGCTGCCGTCCTCATGGACACCTACGCCCACACACAGGACAAACCCCGGCTGGAACTGGCAGAAAAGATCGAAGCGAACTTCTACACCCAAGACCTGACCCCAGCAGCACCTCAGCCCCGGCAAAACGAAAAGCCGGCGGCAACAAAAATCTCCGGTAAGGAGATCCTTGAAGCCATCCGGCTGATGGACGCAGACGAACGCAGAGAATTGACGAGAGTTCTGTTTGCATAAAAGATTCACGTTTGCGAAGCAACAAAAGCCCCAGTGGGGCTTTTGAGTGACCGAGCGGTTTGCGCAGCAAGATGGAGGGGCCTTGCCCCGACAAGTGACTTTTTATGCAAAGGAAAGCAGGCTGTGCAAACCTTGCGCAGAAAAGCCCCCGATTCGGGCAAATGTGCAAACGGTGTGCAGAAAGTGTGCAGCCGCTTTCTTACATAAAGAAAGAACGCCAAATCTTACGATTTGACGTTCAATATCTGGTGCACCTCGCGCACTCATATCCGAACTTTTCTCCGCTTTCACGGCTTCCCCGAAAGCGACCGTTTCTGTACCTTCCTTATAATTAAAGGTAATGAGGACCTTATCATCGTAGAGATAGATGGCATTGATGAAGGTATCCACCAGTGCCTGCCGCTGCTCCGGCTGGGTCATGTCCAGCTTGCGGAAACGAAGCAGCCAAAACCGGACGAACTCTTCTTTCATCCTCGGCTTGGCAAGCCGCTCCTCTGCAATGCGGGCTTGCAGTTCTTTCCGCTGTTCTTCCAGCGCTTCCAGCCGCTCCTTGGTGGAGCTGGTCAGAATGCCCATCTGGATGGCATTCAGCATATTGGTGATGCCAACTTCCGTTTCTTTCAACTGCTTTTCGTAGATGGGCAAATCCGTGCTTTCCTGATTTTGCAGTTCCATGACCTTGGCAATAATGGCATTCATGGAAGCATCATCTTCTACCAGTTTCATGGTTTCGTTGACCACCAAATCTTCCAGCCATTGCTTTCGCACGGTCTTTTTGTCGCAGGTCTTTTTCTTCTTGGCGGTGGCGCACTTATAATAATGATGCGCCTTTCCGGTATGGCTGACACCGCTTTCACCGAACATCAATGCACCACACTTGCCACAGTACAGCTTGGTGGTAAGCAGATAGCTTTCCTCTGCCTTATGACGGGCAGGGGCTTTTTTGTTTTTCACCAGCTTTTCCTGCACCTTGTTGAACAAGTCCTCCGATACCAGAGCCGGAATCGCATTGGGCTGTACCACATCCCGCAGGCGTAATTCGCCGATGTATCGGCGGTTACTCAGCATCCGCTGAATGGTATTATAGGACATTTCCCCACCCAGCGTATTTTTAATGTTATGCTCTTTCAACCAATCACGCAGGTCAGTCATGGTCGCGCCATCTGCATACTTCTGGAATGTCTGCTCCACATACGGAGCCAGCAACGGGTCGGGCTGGTAATGCCGGGTCTCATCAATCATGTAGCCGAACGGAATCGTGCCGCCATTATAAATGCCCTTGAGAGCATTTTCGGTCATACCACGCACGACCTTTTCCGACAGATCAGCCGAGTAATATTCGGCATAACCCTCCAGCACCGATTCCAGAATGATACCCTCCGGGCCAGCCGAAATGACTTCCGTTGCCGATACTAACTTCACACCATTGCGTTTCAGTTGGGTCTTGTACCGGGCACTGTCGTAGCGGTTCCGGGCAAAGCGATCCAGCTTCCAGACAATGATGACATCAAAGATGCCGCGTTCGCTGTCTTTGATCATCTGCTGGAACTGCGGGCGGTTGTCCGTTTTTGCGGAGACGGCACGGTCAATGTAATGCTTCACCACCGTGAAGCCATTCTTTTCCGCATAGGCGGTGCATTCCCGGATCTGACCTTCAATGGATTCCTCGCGCTGGCTGTCAGTTGAATAACGAGCATAGATCACAGCAGTCATGGCAAGCACCTCCATTTATACATCATTGAACGGTGGAGCGTTCTTTCAAAATAGTGTTTCGTATAATGTATATACCACAGTTTTTAACTGAATGCAAGACTTTTTCCCAAATAAAAGCCGCCATCATTCTCAGATCGTCCAGTTCTGGCTTGCCGACTGCAGATCCACCATGTGGGTGTACAGTCCCTTCCGGGCGTACAGCTCTGCCGGGCTGCCCTGCTCGGCCACGATGCCACCCGACAGCACCACCACCTGATCCGCACCGGCTACGGTGCGCATCCGGTGGGCGATGATGAGGACGGTCTTGTTTTTTATGAGCCGGGATAGTGCTTCCTGAATGGCAGTTTCGTTTTCCACATCCAAGCTGGCGGTGGCCTCGTCCAGCAGGATGATGGGCGCATCCTTCAGGAAGGCGCGGGCAATGGAAATGCGCTGACGCTCACCGCCGGAAAGAGTGCAGCCATTCTCGCCGATGTTGGTGTTCCACTTGTCCGGCAGCTTCTCGGCAAATTCCTCGCAGTTTGCCAGCTTTGCTGCCGCAAGGACCTCCTCGTCGGTGGCGCCTTTGCGCCCCAGACGGATGTTTTCCAGGATCGTGTTGTCAAACAGGGTCACATCCTGAAAGACGATGGAATACAGGCTCATGAGTTTTTCCGGGTCGATTCGGGAGACATCCATGCCGCCCACGGTGATACTGCCCTTCTGGTAATCCCAGAACCGTGCTGCCAGCCGGGAAACAGTGGTCTTGCCGCTGCCGGAGGGGCCCACCAGCGCCGTAACCTCCCCCTGCTTTGCGGTAAAGGAGACATCCCGCAGCACCGCTTCACCGGAGTCATAGGCAAAGCCCACATGGTCGAACACGATATCGCAGCCCTGATTGGTCAGCTGCTCGCTGCCGGTCTGCAGGGGAGCGTCCAGAATCTCATTCATCCGCCCCACATTGGTACGCATGGCGATGACCGCCGCCAGATTCTGCAAAGCCCCCTGCATGGGGTCGTACATCCGGGATGCCGCCATCAGGAACAGAAACAGGGTCAGTACATCGATGCTGCCCTGCACCAGCAGCACCGAACCGGTGAGCGCCACCGATGCAATGCCCAGCTTGAGCACCATGCCGGCGGAGGACACAAACAGCGCTGTTTCCAGCTCTGCCACAATAGACTGCTTTTCCACTGCCCGAATTTTGCCGGAAAGGCCGGACAGATACTGCTGCTCCGCATTGCTGGCTTTCAGGTCCCGGAGAGTCTCGATGTACTCCTGAATACCGTCCGCACAGGCCATTTTCGCCGCCATGGTCCTGGCCTGCACCTTATCCTGTACCCGATAGCTGCCCACCACGATGGCAGCGGATACCGGAATGACCCACAGAGCCGCCAGTGCCATCCGCCAGTCGAACGCAAACAGGCTCAGGGCAATGAGCACGGTGGAGATGAGGGAGCCGAACAGACCGGGGATGAAGTGGGAGCAGTCCTTTTCCAGTACCTCGCAGTCTGCCATGATGGTGCTGGTCAGGTCGGCAAGGTCTCGCTTGCCGAAAAAGGACAGAGGCAGCTTCCGCAGCCGCTCTGCAAGGGTCAGGCGGCGGGTGCCGCTCTCTTTATAGGTGGTAAAATAGGTGCCGTTGTACTGGAACCATGTGGTCAGTAAAATCAGTGCAAAGCAGGCAACGCATCCCAGCAGATAAAAGGTACTTCTCTCACTCGTAGAGCCTGCCAGCAGGTCTTTTACCAGAAGATACAGCAGCCCGGTGGGCAGCATGAACGCCATGTTCTGGAACGCACAGGCCAGAACGCCCTTTACAAGCCCCTTTGCGCCCTCCGGGGAGCTGGCTGTGGCGTGTTGAATTTTTTCGATCATTCCTTACCCCTCCTTTGCGACCTTCCACTGCACCGAGGCCTGATAGTCCTGCCACATCCGAGCAAACAGGCCGTTCTGCGCGCACAGTTCGTCCTTTGTGCCGGATTCCACAATCTGCCCATCCTGCACCACATAGATGCAGTCGGCGTTGGCTACGGTGGACAGACGGTGTGCGATCATCAGCACGGTTTTGCCCTTGGCAAGCTGAGCAAAGGCTGCCTGCACCTTTGCTTCATTGTCCGGGTCGGCAAAAGCGGTGGCCTCGTCAAGCAGCAGGATGGGCGCATTTTTCAGCATGGCGCGGGCAATGGCAATGCGCTGCTGCTCGCCGCCGGACAGATACACGCCTTTTGTGCCAATGACGGTATGGATGCCCTCCGGGAACTTTTCCACGATATCCATGCACTGTGCAGCTTTCAGCGCCGCCAGCACCTCGGCTTCGGTGGCCTGCGCTCTGCCCAGCCGGACGTTGTCCAGAATGCTGCCCTTGAGCAGGCGGCTGTTCTGGAACACAAAGGAGATGGTGTCCATCAACTCTTCCTTGGGGATGTCCCGCACATCCGCTCCGCCCACCCGGACGCTGCCGCTCTGCACATCAAAGAACCGGCAAATCAGGTTTGCCAGTGTGGATTTGCCGCCGCCGGAGGGGCCAACGAAAGCCACCATCTGACCCGGCTGAATTTTCAGCGAAACGCCCTTGATAACATCCGTTTTGCCATCATAGCTGAAATGCACATCCTTCAGGGACACAGAGGCATCTTTCGGATGCCGCGGATGATCGTTTTCTGGCACAGGTTCCGCATCCAGAACCGAATCCACACGAGCCAACGCATCTGCCACAACGAGTTCATTTTCGCTCATGTACATGATGCGGGTCAGGGTCAGGGAGATTACCGGGGTAATGATGATGTAGAACAGCAGGTTCAGCAGAAATTCCGAAGTCACACCGTTCCGGGTGAACAGAAGCCCACCTACAATCAAGAAAGCAAACACACCGTTGATTGCGGCAGTATAGAGCATCATCGGCATCCGCAGCTCTTTGGTGTAGGCAATGACCCACTTTTCGTACTCATCAATGGTCGCTTTGAATTTTTTGAACGAAAAGACGGATTGCCCGAAGGTCTTGACTACCGGGATGCCGCGGACATACTCCACGGCCTCGTTAGACATTGATTCCAACGCATTACCGTATTGCCGCATTTTGTCTGCCATCCGCCTTCCTGTCATGGCGGACATGATGACGAAGCCCAGTGCCACCGGAACGAGACTCAGCAGACCCAGCCGCCAGTCGAACACAAGCAAAAGAACCAACAGACCTATGGGTGTTGCCATTGCATTATATTTGTCCGGCAGCTGATGGGCGAGAAATGTCTCCGCTGCGCCAGTACTCTCGTGGATGATCTTGCGCAGCTTACCGCTGCCAAACGTCTCCGTAAAGCCCAGCGGCAGTGTGGCAAGGTGTTCGGAAACCTCCAGCCGCAGATTGGTCGCCACCCGGAACGCCGACAGATGGGAGCACATCAGTGCCGCAATGTAAATGAGGTAAGCCAGCACCGCAAACAGCACTGCCATCCAGCCGTAATGGGGGATGTTCACCGCCTGCGCATAGTCCGGCGCGGCGTTCAACACATCCCGCAGGATCTTCCAGATGTACACAAAAGGCACCAGCGCCACCAGCGCACTGACCGCAGACAGCACCCACGAAGCGTAGGTGAAATATCGGTAGTTCCCGGCGTAGCCCATCAGCCGGGAAAGATCGGACTGTTTTTTCACGGAAAGACCTCCTTCAAATCAGATTGCGGCAAAAATGTGCTGTGGTATTTCAACTCCACAGCACATTCTGCGTTTTAACCCGCCAGATTTTCGGTGCAGAACAGCTCAATGCAGTTGTCGATCATCGTCTGGTCACAGTCGGTGGAAATGCCGGAGGCCAGCCAGTAAGCATATTCGCCTGTATCGTACTGGCTCAGAGCTTCTGCATCCGAACCATAGCGAAACTCAATATGGTAAGTTTCCGCACTGGTGTCCGGCGCAAGGAAGAAGTAGGTGAACTCGCCGGAATCGGCATCATCGCTTTGAAACTCATACAGCCCACGCACAGGCTCCATGCCAATATAGTGATAGGTATGGGAGAACAGCACATTGCCGTCCTTATCGGTGCCGGAAATGGTAGAAGTTTCACCATCGAAGGTCAAGATCGCAAGGCTATTGGTAAAGCCGCAGAAATAGGCTCCGCCGCCGTTGGCATACGCTTTGACTGCATCTTCGCCGTAAACATCACCTGTCACCATAGAGGACAGCTTCTCAAAAGCAGCTTCGGCATTGTCCTCGCCCACGAGAGCGGTACAATCATCCAGCCATGTCTGCTTATATTCGTCCGCCAGAATCACCGGCCACAGTTCCTGATAGCTGCCCGTTAGGTCGTTCAGCAACTGTGCAGCGGCAGCTTCGTTTTCATCCACAGCAGAAGAGGCGGTCTCTTCTACGGAAGAAACAGTGCTTTCTGCGGCAGAACTTGCAGAAACGGGAACAGAGCTCGCCGTGCCGCTGCTGCAGCCAACCAGAAGAGAAGCAGACAGAGCTAGCACAGCAGCTGCACTCAGAATTCTTTTCATCAAACGCATTATCAATTTCCTCCACAAAATCAGAATATCGGCGTTAGTTTCAACTAATCGCGATACTGATTTTACTGGAACCGGACTTTCTGCGCAAGAACCAAATCGACAGAATCTATCCAATCGGACGCATCTTCCGATACTCCGTAGGCGTCATGCCGGCTGCTTCCCGAAATGCAGAAGAAAACTTATTCGGATTTTCGTACCCGACCCGATGGGCGATTTCAGCAACCGTGCAATCGGTTTCGAGTAGTAGCTTCTGTGCCAGCTGCAGCCGGTACTCTTTCTGATACGCATAGACCGAGCTTCCGTAAATGCCTTTGAAACAGCTTTTTAATGCCGTAGGCGAAAGGCCGACCTCCTGTGCAAGCTGTTCGATTGTACGGCGAACTGTCAGTTCCTGCGTGAGAAGAGCCGCAGCCTGCTTCACACACTCCACCTGATGCTGATTGAAATACTCTGTCTGCTGCACATCTTCCCTGTTTTTCAGCCGGGTCAGAATATGCAGCAACTCCAGCACTTTCAGCCGAAGATAGCCAGTGTCCGGCACAGAATGCGCTGTGTAAAGCTCTGAAAAAATATGGGCAATGGTCGGTTCTGACCGCAGGATACAGCAGCGGTTTTCCGTGCAGATGTACCGCCGTATGACATCAAGGTCTACGCCGTACCATTCCATTTGTTTCCGCATTTCCGGCGAAATCGCATCCAGATCCAGTAGGATGGTGATGCCGTGGTAGTGCCGCAGCGGAAAGCAGGAGGACGACTTTTTGCGCGCCGCTGCACACACCGCAAAATCCCCTGCTGCCAGATAGCAGCAGCTATTTGCCCCAAAACTGCACTCGTAACGCCCCACGCGGCAGTGGTTGATCTCAATGACATTCCGCATTGGTGCCGTGGCTTCCTCAAAGAATGCAAGGTGCATATCGTTATAATACAGCTCTGCACCCAAAAACAGTGGACAGATAATCATACTCCCAGTTCCTGTCTCATTGGAAAATTTCACGGTGTGAGGCATTTCAGTCGAGGTCGTTTCTTCTATGGAAAGATCAAAAAGTGATTTATGCATAGCCATTCTCTTTTCCTGAAGATTCGCTTTTTCTTACTGATTCGCAGACGTGAACTGTCAAATTCCATTTCTCTGCAAAAATGTTTCCATCAAATCAAGATACCGTTCCGCCTGAACGATAAAGCCCACATGACCGCCCGGAACTGTGCGGATCTCCGCATCCAGTTTCCGGAACAGATCTGCGAACCGTTTCTGATCTTCCTTTTTGAAAATGTCATTTTCCGGGAGGAGGATCAGTATCCTCCCCGCAGATATTCAAAATCATTTGCTTGGAAAGGCGGGTAATCCTTCAGCATATATACACACCGGAAGCTATGGATGCACTTTCTGCAAAAAACACAGACAATTCAGCAATCGCTGTCAGCCTGCGAGGTGCGCAGAGTGCTTTTTCTCATACACCGCAGCCGCGATGCACCAGCAGATAAAACGCTTTGTTTCTTCTTTCTTCATTTTCTTCGCTTCCTGTGCATCTATTTTATGGTTTTCATGCAAAAATCGCAGTGGTCATTTCCGCGACCTAGCGTCATGCTTCTCTCCCAGATCAGCTTCGGATGCAGCCCGGTATAGCTGATGTCATCACTGTCACAAAAGCAGCGGCACAGCTCCGGGCAGCCGTATTCTGCGCAGGTGTCGTGATAGGGACACTTCATCATATCCACACGCCAGACGCCGTTACCGGTCTGCAGTTCTTTTGGGGCAAAGCCCGCCGCCGGGCCGAAAACGCTCCGGGTGGATTTGACGAAAACGCCGGGAACAAGGCGGTAAAGCCCCGGTATGTGCAGCAGGGCGGCAAGCTGTTTGTGGCTCGTTCTCGCCAAGTGCTCCACATAGCCGTGAACGGTTTGCAGTGCCTCCTCTTTCGGCATGACCCGCTGCAAGGTCTCGTAGGCCGAAATGCCCGGCAATATCTGCCGCTTGAGGTGAATATTGCTTTTCCTTGCTTGCACCCGCATTTTCAGCCAGCAACGCACTCAGGCGTATATCGAAAGCGGTGTTCAGTTCCTTTGCCCGCGCGGGAAAGCGCAGTGCCACAGTCTCCCGGAAATCACGGGAGAGATAGGTTTCCTTCATCGTCCTGCCTCCGTTCCAGCTTTCACGAAGCCCTTCTTTTTATACCCGCAGTCGCAGTATGGGCCGCCGGAGGCGAGAGTGTACTGCCGCACAAAGTTCGTCGCAGCGCCCGCTTCGCTCATGGTGTAGTCCAGATGGCACAGGGCAGGGGTCAGATCGTACAGACCCAGTTCCTTCATCAGCACACAGATGCCGCACTTGGTAAAGCGTCCCTCGTAGCCGCTGCCATCCGGGTATTCGTAAAATCCCATGTTCCACGAGTAGGGGTTGCGGTCGGCGGCTTTCAGAGTGGCGGTTGCCTTCATAGCGGCAATGTCCTTTGCGGTGAACTTGCTTTTTCCGCTCTTGCGGCAGAACCACTGCATGGGCTTTGTCATCATGGCTTTTGCATAGTAATCCGTCAGCCTGTCCACCTCTGGGCGTTGCGGCATGGAGAGAATGAACGCGCCGAGCATTGCGCAGTTGACGATGTTCATTTTGAAGCGGTCGGCCTTTTCAAACTCCGGCAGCCTGCGGATGATCTGCCGGTATTGCGGCTTTGCCTTTTTCGTGATGGCTCTTGCGGTGGCTGCATCATAGCCCAGCACAGCGGTCAGTTGCTTTTGAAAGGAACCGGCAAACAGCATCCACATCCCAAAGGGCATCCCGGTATACTTCATTGCAGATACCTCCCGGCTTCCGCTTCCAGTGCCTGCCATACCGGGTAGGCTGCGCCGTTCGCATCGAAAAACTTTTTGAGATCCCGGTTCAGTGCGCTCATTTCGTCGATAGCGTTCATGGCATGGTCGGAGGCGCAGAGCTTGCCCAGCGAGGTGGCACACATCAGCTTGAAAAAACGCAGGCAGGTCTTGCGGTATTTCTCCCCTTCAAAGTCTGCATCCTCCTTGGGCAGAATGGTGTGCCCGGCATCCCGGATGGCGCGGTATCCCTCGATGTTGGCATCCAGCACACGGTTCAGGTACGCGGTATCGCCCCGGAGCTTTTTCAGGTCGCCGTCCGTTTTATAGCAAGCAAAAGCCGCCGGCATCACAAACGCGGCATGGCAGAGCAAATAGTCCTCCATGTTCGGCTCGTAAACGACCTTGTATTTTGTGCCGTGGAAGATGCGCCCGATCAACTGTTTATTGGACTTTGCACCCGTCAGCTGCCCGATGGTGATCTTTTTCAGGTCGATGGAGACCACCCGGTCAGCCTCCCGATGCCCGGCAGAAAGCGCAAAGGCAAACAGGACGTTCTTTTCCGGCAGTGCCGCCGCCAATGCTTTTGTCTGTACGTTGTTGCCCACAAATACGATGTTTTTCGTCCGATTCGCCCGCAGCGTGTCCAGAGCGGAATCCAGCTGTGTATAACGCAGGACCACAAAGATCACATCGTACTTTGCATCCGGCGCAAGCTCCGTCACCACCGGAATGCGGCTGACCGAAGTGCAAAGCGAAAACTTATCCTTGATCCGCAGGCCGTTCTGCTTGATCTCCGCTGCCCAGTTTCCCCGCGCAAGCAAGGTGACATCCTTTCCGGCGCGCAGCAGATTTCTTGCCAGATTGCACCCCAGGACGCCTGCACCATATACCAGAATTTTCATAGCTTGCCTCCAAATCCGATCTTCACGATCTGCATTTTCATTCCGTTGTCTCCAACCTTTGCAAGGAATCGGAAAAAGTCGCTGACGGAAGGGTCTTTCCGATTACTGTACTGTCATCATTGTCGCCAGTGCCGCCGCTATGACTGCCATGCCCACCGTGCCGAACAGCCACTTTTTCTGCTTGTCTTTTGCGGTGATGTAGGGCTTCAGATCTTCTGTTCCGGGAATCGTCCATGCGTTCGTGTGCCCCACCCAATAGCTGTCAACCAACAGGCGGTCCATGAGATTCATAACGGACAAGATGACGAGTAACTGCCAGAAACCCTGAACAAAGCCCTTTGCACCGTTTATTCCATAGACACAGACCAGCACATAGGCGATGTAGCCGGGAATGCAGACTGCTTTGAAAAGTAGAGAATTTCGCTTGATTTTCTCGTGTGTTGTAAGTCCCAGCGTAATGCACCGCTCCTGCACCTCCGGGCTGTAAAGATGCACCATCCCAACAGCCCCTTTGCGGATGCCCACGGCACAGACAAGAAATAGCAAAGCCCCCAACCCAAGACCTTCCAAAATCACCTGTAAAAGCATTACTTGTTCCTCCTGTATCCGTTTTCGTCCCGGTATTCGGGATGTTCCTTTAAGTATAGATCCTGATCGCCGCAGATGGTGTAATCACACTTACAGCCATCCCTCTACGATGTATGGTTCAAAACGCCGTGACGATCAAGGCTGACAGTGCAGCGACTGCGGCAAACAACGGGATACCTCGCCAAAACGATTCGATATGCTTTTTCGGATTTTGATAGTATTTCTTCTCCGGCAGGAAAGAGAAGCGGGTACGTTTTGTGTTGCGCCACCAGAGAAGATCGATCACCAAAAGATCGAACAACCCAAGCCCCTCGCTGAACGCAAGAAAGTACCAAAATGCCGACAGATAACCGTCCAAGTTCAGCACGCCTCTCAGCGCAAGTCCTAAAGCGGAAAACACGACTGTGAAAAGCAAAAGATTGCTGAGCCAAACGGCAGCGGTGGATTTCCCCTTCGGAACAGCCTTTCCAAGCTGATGGTCGCTTCGCACACGGTTTTGAACTTCTTCGGGATAAGAACGCAGCCCCATGAGATTTTTCTTGTCCGTGCCTGTTCCAAGAAAACATACGCCCCAATACAGAAAACAAAAAGCAATTGCAACGATGATTTTCATCAGCCTATATCTCCGTTGAATCCAAAAAGCTGCGGATAGAGCATTCTGATTTTTCCTTTCTTTCAGCTTCTTTTGTTTTGAGCTGCCGATGTGTGTGTCAGGAACTCCATGATTCTCCGATAAAAATCCTGCGGATACATCATCACAAGCTCCGCGTGATCCATCTTCGGAATTTCATGCAGTTGCGCCCGTGGAAAATATTGCTTTATAAAGCAGATATTGCTGTGTCGCGCCTGCTTTTCCTCTTCGCCGTACCAATATGTGATTTGGCAGCCCATTTCAGCCGGCTTCGTCGGCAGAGTATAATTGTTCGCCGACCAGAAAATGTTGCGGACGGTGCGTTTTGAATAGGTTTTCAGATACGCCGCCAGCGCATCATACTCCTTCACTGGATTGCGCCCCGGCATCGTCCAGCGCTCTGGCGGATAGACCGTCTCAAGGACCTTGCGGCTCTTCGCTATGAGCCTGAAACCAAGATCGTCTCGCAGGCAGGCGAGACGGCGCAAAATCAGCGGCATCCGATACGGCGTAATGCCTGCATCAATAACGGCGCGCTCGACCGGGATTTTTCCCAAGGCGAGAAAGCGTGTCAGACACGCACCGCCCAGAGAACAGCCATATGCCGCGTTCAAGTGGGTAATGCCGCGTGCTTGCAGCCAATCTGTTACCTCGTCTACTGTCGTCTCCACAGAGATAAAGTCTTCTCCCGTTTCGCCGTGACCGTCATAGACGATCTGAATCACATGGTAATCCTGCGAAAGCAGGCCAACCGAGTCGGCGAACGCCCACTCCGGCTCCGCCGTGCACGGCAGAAACAGCAGCGTCTTTTCATGTTCTTTTCCATATTCCAAAGTTCTCATACCATCCGCCCCTTGGTTTTTGCAGCATTATTTTTTCGGATTACGCTCCGTCATCGCGCCAAAGAATGCCGGTGCGCCGCCTGCACTTCCTTATCTTCCCACGCCCTTCAAGTACCCGCTTTTTGAGTTTTCCTCAGTATCATCGGATTCATCATAGGCATCGTAAAGCGCATTGGGGTCGTGGGCTCTTTTCTTGAAAGGCGAGCACAGCTCATTTTTGTGCGCAAAGGCAAACTCCATGTTGTCCGTCCAACCTGTGTGACCGGTAATGAACAGCGGATGCAGCCCACGTTTTCTCAGCTTTTTCTCCAGCAAAGCCAAAGACTTCACCGCCAGCTTGTTATCCTCTGCCAGCGAAGAAATAAAACTGTATCCGCCGTCCGCACCGAACCAGAGGGTATCGCCGGTAAAGAGATATTTCCCGTCCACAAGGTATACCATGTGCCCCCATGTATGACCGGGAACGAGAAAACACTCGATCCTGATGCCGTCAATATCAAAGACCTCACCATCGTGCAGCAGCACTTTTTCATTGTTAATCGTCACCTGCGGCAGCTTATAGAGATGATAAATGACCTTGCGGCGTGCTTCTCCGGTCAAATACCGGTTCTCGATCTCGCCAATGTACAGCTTCGCATTCCGGAACAGCCCCGGACTGTCTGCTTCCACCGCACCCACATGGTCGGTGTCCTGATGGGTGATAAGGATATGGTGTATCGACTTCGGATCAATCCCAAGCCAGCCCATTTTTTCGGCAAGGCGGTCGTAGTTATATCCCGCATCGACCATAATGGTCGTATCGCCTTTGCGGTAGAAGAAGATGTTCGCCACCCATTCGCGCACGCAGGCAACATTCTCGTCGATCCAGCCGGTGTTCAATGGCTTGAAGATCTCCTTGCCCCGGTACGTCCAGCTCATTGCTTTTCTTTGAAATTCCGTTGCCTTTTTCGACATGATCGCACCTCATTTCTGTGCTGTGATGCACAGCCAGCCCTTTTTATTTTTGTGGTTCTGGATCTTACAAAATCCTGCTTGCTCCAGATACATTTTACCGTTCACAATGCAATACTTTTTACCAGATGCGCCCACTGCTCCGGGTGACAGGCCAGCAATTCCTCGTGCTGCAAGTTCTGCTCATGGAGAACAGGATGTGCAAAATGCTGCTGATACCGGGCACGGTATTTTTTGCCCATCTTCAGGGCGTAAAAGATATGGATCTCGGTACCGGGCACATGGATCTTATCCGGCAGCGGAGTGATAAGATCGGAATAGAACTGATTTTTACAGCTCTGCATGGTCACATAAGGGCGGGCCTCACCGAACATTTTCAGAAAGGCTTTGACATAATCCCCCGACTCTCTGGCACGCTGATCCAGACGCTTTTGGAGAAATTTCGCCTTAATCTTTCCATCCCGCACCACAGGGTAGATCAATGGCAGCAGAAAATCCGTTTGCAAGCTTGCCGTCAGCGGCGACGCCTGATCCAAATCGGAGCTGCTCAGAATGCCATAGTCCATGTGGATGTTCTGCCGCGCCGCCAGCAGCCCCACAAACGAGCCGCCCAGAGAGCAGCCGTAGGCCGCCCGGATGCGACCGCCGCAGTGGGTCTTGAGGTAGGTCTCGATTTTTTCGGTCTCTTCCAGCATGGTTGGAAATTCAGTCTGTTCAGTCTCATCAAAACCATCGTAGCTGACGCACAGCACCCGGAAGCTGTCAGCCAGAAGCGGGATCACCGCACCGAAATTGCTTTTCCAATGGCAACAGGTGCCCGGCAGCAGCAACAGCACCGGGGCATCCTCTGCACCAAATGTGTAGATTTTCATCGTGATACGTTCCTTCTCTATCTTTATTTTCCACCTGTAAATAGAAGAGATATATTTCTTCGTATAGGGCAGAGTTTTGAGTTAGGTAAATCTAACTTTCTGTTCTATAAAAAGCCGCTTCTCAGCGGTTCTTCTGCCAAAATAATACGCCCTGCCGTCTCCTCTGTCAAGGAGTTTAGGCATTTTCGGAGATTTTGAAAAAGATTTCGTTATTGGAGCTTCCCCTGCGGCATAGAGGAGGCAAAACGTTTCTCGCATCGAAAAAATTTCGCCCCTGTAAACTTGTCTGTTTCTGCTTGACAACGCCCGGTGGGAGCGCTATTTTTACTTCGTGAATTTGTTTTGCCTAACCATCTGAGGGGTTTTGCCCCTGCATTTTTTTGCATCGATTGTTAGACAATTGTCAAAAATGCAACATCCTGTTGCTGCCGGCAATAGAAAGATCTACCGCAGACAGAAAATGGGGTTTGTTCTGATTCAAATAGCGTATTTTTTCCTAAAGCTACAAGATGTGTCATACTTTTCTTGCTTCACTTCAATAAATTTTCCAAAACCCTCTTGACGCATTCTACATGCCGTGGTATTTTTCTTGTAAATCCCATTGATTTTGTGGATTGGTTCAAATTCATCCACAAGATGTGGTCGTGTTCATTTTGAACACAGCCACAGAAAGTGGTTGGTTATCACCGTGAGACCCACCACTTCAGTGAGGAAAAGTCCACGAAAGAATTTACCGCCCCGCAACACACCCGATTCATTTTGCCGCCGATTCACCCGACAAAATCATCGCTGCGCTGCATGGGCGGTATTTTTCTTTTTCGGGGAAAATTGCACTTTGAAAATTTCATGAGCCGACCGAACGTGATACCGACTTTTCGTCAACGCCGCTGCAAAACAGGGGCAGGAACTTCGTTCGGAGCAAACGGCGACCCCATCACATGAGCAGAGCCCCGCTACTTATTTTTGCGCCTTAACAATTCGGAAACAATTACCCAGAAACGGTTTTGAGCGCAGCGGTAGAGGGCAAGAACCGTCCCGTGGCCACAAATTTTCAATTCTTGAAAATTTCCTGTCCATCCGGGACTTCACTTCTCAAACTCTTGCGAGTTTTCCAAGTGATCTTGTTGGGGCGTGCCTGCCCCAAACCCTGCTCATAGTTCGCGCCTGATGGCGCGAACAGCAACGGCGTGTCGTGCTTACATAACTTCACCGAGGAGTTATCGAACAGACAGGAGGTACAACGACCAAAACGAATGTTCAATCGACCCCTAGCAATTCCCAGCACCACGACACGCCGAACAACAAAACGCACGTCATCAAGTTCCGTGTGACAGCGGAGGAAAAAACGTCACTGGAACTCACTTGCAAACTCCTAAATCTCTCCCTCTCCACTTTTATCCGCCGTGCCATCCACAACGTCAAGATCGAGAAAACAATCATCGTTGCCGGCGGCGGAGAAGAAACCCTGACCGCTGTTTCCACTTTGCTTGCCCAGTGCAGCAAGGTGGGCAGCAATCTCAACCAGCTTGCAAGGCACTTCAATTCCGGCGGTGCGGACACCGAGCAGATCCGGGCGAAACTCCTTGACGAACTTGCAGACCTGACCGCATTTCGGCTCAACGCCGAGAAAGTTCTGGGTGAACTGTATGGCAACGCTCAAGCATATCGCCTCTAAAAACTCGGACTACTCTGCCATCGAAGCGTACCTCGTTTACCAGCACGATGCGTTCACCGGGAAGCAACTTCTGGATGAACAGGGCAGACCGAAGCTGCGAGAATCGTACATCCTCGATACACTTGAGTGCGGCGATTTCTCGTTTGCAATGGCCTGTCTGTTGGCAAACCGCAAGTATGGCAAGAACACCCAGCATGGTGATATTAAGAGCCATCAATATATCATCAGCTTTGACCCACGAGATGCAGCCGACAACGGCTTGACCATGGAAAAGGCACAGGCACTTGGCCTGAAATTCTGCGAAGAAAACTTCCCCGGTCATCCCGCCATCGTCTGCACTCACCCCGATGGGCACAACCATTCGGGAAACATCCATGTCCACATCGTGATCGGCAGCGTCCGAACACGAGAAGTGGAGCGCAAGCCCTATATGCAGAAGCCCCGCGACTGGCTAGAGGGTATGAAGCATTCCAGCACAGCCCAGACCATGCGGCACTTGCGTGTCGAGGTCATGGAGTTGTGCGAGGGTGCCGGACTGTACCAGATCGACCTGCTCAACGGCTCGAAAGAGCGCGTAAGCGAAGCTGAGTATTGGGCGCGTAGGCGTGGTCAGTTGAAACTTGACCTTGCAAACGCAGCCCTCACCGCAGCCGGACAACCGTCCCAGCAGAAGAAGTTTGAAACCGTAAAAGATACCCTGCGGAAGCAGATTTCTTCGGTGCTGTATCGCGCTGTGAGCCTTGAAGATTTTTCTGACAGGCTCATGCAGCAGTATGGCATTGCTGTCAAGGAAAGCCGTGGGTGTCTGAGCTATCTGCCCGCTGGCAGAACGAAGTTTATCCGGGCAAGACATCTCGGTGACAAGTTCGATAAGGCAGCAGTGCTTGCCACGTTGCAGGCAAAAGCCGAACGCAAGCCCACGGCGCAGTTCAAGCAGGATACCATCGGGAAACTGATCGACATCCAGTCGAAGATGACCGAGGGCAAAGGCATCGGCTATAAGCGTTGGCTCACGAAACACAATCTCAAAATTATGGCACAGACCGTGAAGCTTCTGCAGGAAAAGGGCTTGACCGACGAGGACGCCCTGAACCAGCGCATCGCTGAACTGGAAACCAAGTATCACGACTCGCTGGCGGTGGTGAAAGACCTCGAAGGCCGCATGAAAACCAACAAAGAGCTGCGCTATCGCATCGCAGCCTACGCCAGCACCAAGGGTATCGTACAGCAGTTAAAGACCGCCAAGCGACCCGCAGCCTTTGAAGAACAGCATCGTGCAGAGCTGACAGCGTACCGGGCGGCAGCAGCCTATTTCAAGGCAAACAACATCACCAAGCTGCCCAGCCCGAACAAGCTGGAAGCCGAGTATGCGCAGCTGGCATCCGAAAAGGCAAAGTTCTACGAGCAGTACAAGGAAGCCAAGAACGAACTGCTCAAGCTGAAAACCGCAAAGCAGAATGTTGCGTCCTTTTTCCGGGAGGAAGAACAGGCGCAGCAGGAGAGATAAAGGAGTGTGCGTATGATCAACTTGAAAATCGACCCAGAGTTCCAGTCTCAGATTCCTCCTCTGACCGATGATGAATTTAAGCAGCTTGAAGAAAATATCCTGAAAGAGGGCAAGCTGATTTCTCCTTTGATTGTCTGGGGTAATACCCTTGTTGACGGCCACAATCGTTATGAAATCGTTCAGGAGCATCCCGAAATCTCTTTCTCCACCATGCCGCTCCCGTTTGAAAGCAGAGAAGAAGTCCTCGCATGGATCTGCAAGAATCAGCTGGGGCGGCGTAATCTCACGCCGGAGCAGAAGAAGTTCCTTGTTGGAAAGCAGTACAGCATCGAGCATCGGAAGCCCGGTGGAAACGGCAACAATCAGTACACGACAGCCACGCAGGAAACGGTTCCGGAGGAATTGTGTCAAAATGACACAATTCCTCCCACTGCCACAGAAGCAAGCGTTCGTAAGCAGATTGCAGAGCAGCACCATGTCAGTGAATCCTACGTTTCCCGCTCCGAAAAGTTTATGAAGGGCGTGGAGATCATGGAGCAGATGATGCCCGGTACAAAAGAAAAGATCCTGTCCGGGCAATTCAAAGTCCGTGATGCCGATATGCACCGCCTCGCCAGAGCTGATTTTCCGAACCGCAAGCAGATCGTGCACGAGATTCTGCACCCGGAAGACCGTCCCGCTCCGCAGTCGAGCTACTCACACTACTCTGGAATCAACTACTCTGCGCTGGAAGTCGCCGTCCGGCGGATTCAGCAGGACTTTGATTTTTTGATGAGATACTTGCCTAAGCTACCGGACGATTCCTACGCCAAAACTGAAACGCTAAAAATCCTCAAGCAGCACAAAGCGTATATGGCACAGTTTGAAGAAATGCTGAACGATGAAAAAATCGCATAACGACAGGCACTTGTAAGCCATCAACGAGCCACCAGCCGCAAGTGCAGGGCGGAAACTATCCGCGCCCTTGCGCCTGATATGAAATTGGAACTTTGATTTTCTCGCCCGGCTTTGCCACGGTGGGACGATCAAAGGAGCGTGCGTTTGAACAAAAAGAAAAAGTCCACAAACATTTCCCCTTATCCAGATGAAGTCATCGACCGTCTGGCACGGGCATTCTACCCGGCCATCCTTGCCTGCTGGAACAGCGAGGAAGGTCAGCGGGAATTTGCTGCATGGCAGGCGGAACAGGCTCATATCGCAACCAAAGAAAAACAGGAAGTTCCCGTCGGGGAACTCCCTGCCTTACTTATCGTGTGTGGATTTTTGCAGGGTGCGTCCGGCAGGGCGCACCCTGTTTTTGTTTGTGCTTATTTCTTCAGAATCCGCATTGCGTTCAGAACAGCGATGATCGTGACACCCACATCACCGAACACGGCTTCCCACATACCGGCCATGCCGAGTGCGCCCAGAACAAGGAACACGCTCTTGATGCCAAGAGCAATCACGATGTTCTGCATCACAATCCGTTTCGTAGCCTTTGCAACATCAATGGCTTCTACAAGTTTCGATGGTTCATCTGTCATCAGAACAACATCCGCAGCTTCAATCGCGGCATCCGAGCCAAGACCTCCCATGGCAATGCCGACATCTGCACGGGCAAGAACAGGGGCATCGTTGATGCCATCGCCCACGAAGGCGAGTTTGCTGCCCTGCCGTTTCTGCTTATCCAGCATTTCCAGCTTTTCGACCTTCTGGTCGGGCAAGAGCTGTGCATAATACGCATCCAGACCAAGTTCGTCTGCCACCGACTTGCCGATTCGCTCATCATCGCCGGTAAGCATAACAGTTTTTTCCACGCCGATCTTTTTCAGCTCTGCGATTGCGCACTTGCTGTCCGGCTTCACTTCATCTGCGATCAGGATACAGCCTACATAGCTACCATCCGCTGCTACATAGAACTTTGTTCCGGCTGCATCGCAAGCGGCATAGGCAATCTTTTCAGATTCCATCAGCTTACTGTTGCCAGCCAGTACCTTCTTTCCCTGCACCATAACGCTGATGCCGCGTCCTGAGATTTCCTCAAAGCCAGAGAACTGCTTCTGGTCGATTGGCTTTCCATAAGTCGCAAGAATCGACTTTGCGATCGGGTGGTTGGAATAACTCTCTGCCTGTGCAGCATACTCCAATACCTGCTCTTTTTGGTATCCGGCTGCCGGAATGATATTTGCGACCTCAAAAACACCCTTTGTTAAGGTGCCGGTCTTATCAAAGACCACCACGCTCACTTTGTTCAGTGCTTCCAGATAGTTGCTGCCCTTTACCAGCACACCGCGCTTGGATGCGGCACCAATACCGCCGAAGAAGGTCAGGGGAATAGAAATGACCAATGCACACGGGCAGGAAACGATCAGGAACACAAAACCTCTGCGCAACCACTCAGACCAGCCGCCGCCAAGGACGAGCGGCGGAATGATCGCCAACACAGCCGCCATTCCAACAACGACCGGCGTATAGTATCGTGCAAAGGTCGTGATGAAGTTCTCGGTGGGAGCTTTTCTTGCAGAAGCATTCTCCACAAGGTCAGTGATCTTCGATACCGTGGATTCCCCGAAGCTCTTTGTGACTTTCAGCGTCAGCAAACCGCTCTGGTTGATGCAGCCGGACAGGGCTTCATCGCCTTTGCGGATGCTTCTCGGCACAGATTCGCCGGTCAGTGCCTTGGTGTCCAGCATGGATTCGCCATCCACAACGATGCCATCCAGCGGGATTTTTTCACCGGGTTTTACCACGATGATCTCGCCCACCGCAACGCTTTCCGGAGAAACGACCTGCAATACGCCATTCCGCTTAACGGTCGCCGAATCCGGACAGATGTCCATAAGGTCAGAGATGGACTTTCTGGAACGCTTTACCGCCAGCGACTGGAAGAACTCTCCGACCTGATAGAACAGCATAACTGCAACAGCTTCCGGGTATTCCCCGATGGCAAATGCGCCGATCGTGGAAACACTCATCAGGAAATGCTCGTCAAACACCTGTCCTCTGGTGATATTTTTCACTGCCTGCCATACGACATCCCAGCCAAGAATCACATACGCCACAATCAGAAACGCCAGTTCCGCCAGAGTCGGCAGCTTTGCGAATACGGTCAATGCCATACCGATTGCATAGACCACAGCACTCACGGCAAGCCGTATCGTGCGCTTCTTATCCTCATCGTTATAGACCGCCGCTTTTTCATCCTTTTTGACAGGTGCAGTCGCTTCCAGCTGCTTTTCCGACACTTCAACATCCGGCTCATGGCTGTGTACGATCGTGGTAACGGTATCCAGCAAGGAAGCAGCTACCGATGTTCCAGCCTGAACAGTCAGCGTCTGGTTCATCAGATTCACGGTCGAAGAAGTCACGCCATCCAGCTCACCGACTTCTTTCTCGATCTTTGCTGAGCAGTTCGGGCAGTCCAGACCTTTCAGGATGAATACTCTTTTCATTTTGACCTCCACTACGTTTTCTTAATTGTTCAATCGCTCAACTTAAAAGACAAAAAGATAATCGCTTGCGCGATCATCCTCTTAAATGCTCAAATCCCTTGTCGATGATCTCCTTTACATGATCATCCGCCAGCGAATAATACACGATCTGGGCCTCTCTGCGGAATTTGACCAGTCCGGCAAGCCGGAGTGCTTTCAGCTGGTGAGAGATCGCCGATTTGGTGACGCCCAGCAGAACCGCAAGGTCGCATACACACATCTCGCTCTGTTCCAGAGCATGAAGGATCTGCACTCTTGTGCCATCTCCGAACAGCTTGAAAAGCGATGCAAGCTGGATGTAGTCGTCTTTCGGCTGCATTTTGCCTTTTACATCGTTCACGATGTCCTCATGGATCACATCGCAATTACAGGTGTATAAAGAATTTGACATCAGACGTTCTCCTTGTTTTGTAGTTGAACAACCGTTCAATCATATTATATCTGCTTTTCCTCCGTTGTCAAGAGGAAAAGTTAGCATCTGCTTCCTGCGATTTGTCGTCTAACAGACCTTGACAGCCTCCTTATTTCGCATACAATATAGTTGAGCGTTTACTCAACTGCCGTATTTTGCGCAGAAGATTTTTCATTTGAACAACCATGCAATAAATAAAAGAGGTCTGCCTGTGAAAGGAAAATTCATCACTCTGGTTCTGACATTAGGATTTCTTGCCGCGTTTGGCGTATTTATGCACTCGCCGCCCTCTATTCTGGATGGGTTGACCGGTGCGACCCCGAAAGCGAAACGTGCCGCACAGATGGCCGCACCGCTGGAGGGCAACTATCTGTTCTGCATCAACCCTGCGCTGGAACCGTTTTCCGATGCGGATTTCCGGAATGATCTGAAAGCATTTGTTTCCGGTGAGACAGAAGTCCTTTCCGATGCCGGACTGCCGCACATGACGCTTTCGGTCTGCGAAACAGACTATCCCTTGCTTTGCTATGCAACGGCTCTTTGTGAACGCCTGACTGCTGCCGGAGCAGATGTCACGTTGAAGCAGTACAGCGAAACCATGCTGCGTTCCCGTGCAATCAATGGGCGGTATCAACTGCTGCTGGTTTCGGAAAATACGCTTGATGCAACAGCATTGCCGGATGCAGACATCCTTCTGCTCTCCGCAGAAGAAATGGAGGACCCCTCATGCGAAAACTGAACACCATTCTCTCCGTTCTGCTACTTTTCATCTGTCTGCTTCATGGGCTGATGGGCAGTTTTATGTTGCTGGGCATCAGTTCCGGGGCAGGAAAGTTTCTGGCATGGATCGGCGTTGGCATTCTGGCGGCGCACACCGTCCTTGGGCTTTTGCTGACCGCACAGACATTCCGGGCTTCCCGGTCCGGCGGAAAACTCTACGGAAAGCAGAATGCTCTGTTCTGGGCAAGGCGCACCAGTGGGCTTGCTATTTTGCTCATGCTCTTTTTCCATATTGGCGTGTTCGGCAGAGTGCAGGACGGCGTATACATTCTGTTTCCGTTCACAACGGTCCGGCTGCTGACGCAGCTTTTACTGGTTGCTTCGGTATTTGTGCATCTTCTGCTCAATCTCCGACCCCTTCTGGTATCGCTGGGCATCGTCCGGGATAAGGAGCAGCGCGGCGACCTCTATCTGATTCTTTCTATACTGGTGCTGTTTGCTGCCGGTTCGATCATTCTATATTATATCGGGTGGAACAATGTATGAAACACACTTTGGTGATCGTGGGTGCAGGGCTGGCAGGGCTTTCCGCTGCTTTGACTGCTGTGAAAAACGGCTGGACGGTAAAGCTGGTGTCCTCCCTTGCCTCCGAGCGGGCGCAGTCTGTTATGGCAGAGGGCGGAATCAATGCAGCCTTGAATACCAAGGGAGAGGAGGATAGCCCGGAGCAGCATTATACAGATACCATGACCGCTGCCTGCGGACTTGCTGACCCGAATGCAGTCTGGGGATGACGCAGGCTGCGTCCGAACTGGTGCGCAGCCTGCACCATCTGGGAGTACAATTCAACGTGACAGATGACGATGAACTCGACCTGCGGAATTTTGGCGGACAGAAGAAAAAGCGGACGGCCTTTGCACAAAGCGATACGGGAAAGCAGCTAATGACCGCTCTGATTGATGCTGTGCGCCGGGAAGAAAGCGCAGGAACGGTCGAACGCTTTCCACACCATAAGTTCCGCACCCTGCTGCTTTCCGGGAACATCTGCGGTGGCTGCACAGTGCAGGACACCTATACTGGCGAACTGCTGCGGTTTGTATGCGATGCCGTCCTGATTGCCACAGGCGGGCTGCATGGCTTATTCGGTGATACGACCGGCTCTCTTGCCAATACCGGAGAAGTCACCGCAGAACTGTTCCGTCTGGGCGTTCCGATGGCAAATCTTGAAATGATCCAGTACCACCCTACCACGGTCGAACTGGGCGAAAAACGGATGCTTCTGAGTGAGGCCGCCCGTGGTGAGGGCGGGCGGCTGTTTGCATTACGGAACGGGAAGCCGTGGTATTTCATGGAAGAAAAATATCCGGAACTCGGCAACCTGATGCCGCGTGACATCACCGCGCGGGAAGTCTGGACGGTCAGCCGTGACTATGAGGTGTTCCTTGATATGACAGAGCTTCCTAAAGAAGTCATGGAGCATAAACTTGCCGGACTGGTGGATGATTGTCAGACCTATCTGCACAAAGATATTCGCAAAGAACCCATTCCGATTTTGCCGGGTATCCACTACTTTATGGGAGGCATTCAGGTGGACGAGCGGCACCGCACTTCGATGCGGAATCTGTACGCTGCCGGTGAATGCTGCGCTCAGTACCATGGCGCAAACCGTCTGGGTGGAAATTCTCTTCTGGGTGCGATCTATGGAGGACAGATTGCTGCGGAAACTGCCTGCCGGGAAACAGTCAGTTCCCCCAATATGCCCTGTGCCGAAGAATCCCTTCTGCCCGAACTTTCCCCGGACGCTCAAATGCAGATGAATCGTATTCTGCTGAACGCACTCGGTGTCGTGCGGGATGCACAGACATTGGAAGCGGGCATTCAGGAAATCCGCAAACTGTCTGGCACCCTTCCGCTTCTGGGCTGTGCCATGCTGGAAAGTGCCCTCGCCCGAAAAGAAAGCCGGGGTGCGCACTGGCGGGCAGATTATCCCCAACGCAACGATGCCGTTTACTGCAAAACCACCGTGGCACACTGGAACGGGCAGCATATCGCCATCAGCTTTGAATCCATCCCCGAAAGGCGGCATGATTTATGAACTACACCATCCGAATCAAACGGCAGGAAAACCCGCAGGCTTCACCCTGCTGGCAGGAGTTTTCCTTTGAGGGAAGTGCGGACACCTCGATTGCTTCGGTGTTGAACGAGCTGAATCACCGCAGCCCTCTGTGCGAAAAGAGCGGAACGGTCGTTTCCCCCATTGCGTGGGAATGCGGCTGCATGATACGCAAGTGCGGTGCCTGTGCCATGCGGATCAATGGTCTGCCTCGTCTTGCCTGTTCCGTTTTTCTGCGGGACTGTAAGGGAAGCGTTGTTACTCTGGAGCCTTTGAGCAAATTCCCACTGGTGAAAGATCTGGTCGTAGACCGTTCCGTGATCTTTGAAGCACTGAAGCGGACAAAGCTGTGGCTGGAAGGAGATGCGTTCCAGACCAGCTATACGCACAGCCAGCGGTATCGATCTGCTAAGTGTCTGCTCTGTGGCTGCTGCTTGGAGGTCTGCCCGAACTTTGACCCGAACAGTGAATTTGCTGGAGCTGTTCTGCCCGTCAACGCTTACCGTATTCTGAACGAAGAACAGGATATTGCCCATCAGACAGAACTCGCAAATGCGTATCGTCAGCTTTATTTTGAAGGCTGCGGAAAATCTCTTGCGTGCCAGGACATCTGCCCAGCCGGAATCCCGGTCGAAGAACTGATGTCACGTTCCAATGCCGCAGCGGTCTGGAAGCGATAAAGTGTAAAAGGGTATGCGGTTTATAGCCGCATACCCTTTTATGCTTAATCTTCTAATCCGTGACTTCCCGCCACATTCTTCAGATACTCCTCTGGTTCGCCGTTCAGAATCAAGTCTGCATAGCCAAGCGGGTCATTGTAGATAAGATAATCCAGTTCTGACCTCTGCGCCATGGTCACATCCAATGCATCCTCGACCCCGGTGCAGTCAATGGAAATTTTTCTCCCATCCCGGAGCAGCAGTTCCACGCAGCCGGTGTCCATGTTGAATTTGCAGGTTCTTTCATCGTACTTCATACTCGTGTCCTTTCTACCTTACGGCACTCTTACCGTGGTCTGTCGTGCTTTTTTGTGATAAGGTCTAGGACGTTTTTCGATGGAAGCAAGGGATTCGTTCTGTTTTCCAAAGAAAACAAAAAATCCGAACCCTTCTCCTATCGGAAAAAAGTTCGGATTTTGTTGTTGTGGTGCACCTCCAGGGACTCGAACCCTGGGCCCACTGATTAAGAGAGCAAGCCGCCGGTTCGTCTCAATTTATGGAAGTTTCGAGCTATCGTTATTTTTAATCAAAGCAACGTGATTTTTCACCTGGTAATTTCTGCACTCTTTGTCGGATTTTGCAGCGAAAAGTACCCTTTGCACGTTTTGAAACCGTGCAAAATCCGTGCAGAAACCGTGCACTTACTCTCTGACAAACAAAATCGACCTATCCCCCATCGACTTGACGGCATTGGTTTGAGTGGCCGCACACCAAAAATCAAGTCTAGGAGGACACTACTATGATGAAACTACTTTCCTGCCGCTACAATATGGACACCAACCGGGTGGAAGCCCGGTTTGAGGATGGCACTGTCCTTTCCCTTGACTGCATCGCCATTGAGGACGAGTACGGCAACACCCCGGCACAGCGGGCAAAACTGGACGCGCTGCTGTATAATAATCCTTTGGAGTACGCCCAGCTTGTGCTGATTGGTGAGATTGAGCACTATCTCTCACTTGGTTGTGACCACGGTAGAATGGAAGACTAACCTTTAATTAAAATATCCAAGGCAAAACAACAGCCCTCTACTTGCAGTCGTTGCAAATAGAAGGCTCATGGTTAGTTAGTAGTTCAACCTATTATGGTAACCATCTGGAAGTATTGATACTGATATTCGTCTTCTAATACAGCCTGCATCTCTTCCATGTATAACGGGTCTTTCAACAGTTTGAGATGAAATGCTCGCTCTCTCCAAAGTCGGACTCCAATTTCAGGGAAAAGATATTCCGTTCCCAGTTGCAAGTCCTTTTCGTTGCAAACAACGTTGTCCTTTTTCATTAAGCTATCAATAATACACTCGGCGGTTGTATTAAACATATCCAGCCCGAACAATTTTATTGATGCCACTTTAGACAACTCTCTCTGGATGCCGATTTCAGTAGCTTTTCCGTTCCGATACTGCACCAGAAAGAACGAATCATTATCCATATATCGTCCTGTTATCAAATTAGGATCACCAGTTTCAGCACAACGCTCCATTTGCATTGCTTCATCAGAAGAATTCGACCACTGTTTCTTCATTTGTAGAAGAGCATTTTCTAGCTCATCTGGTGCCATACCTAATTTTAATTGTCCAATTCCAATATGTGGTATAATAATTATCTCTTTCATAACAAAACCTTATACCAAAAAGGTAAACCACACAAATGCAGCAGTTGCACATATCATCAGAACCAGTAGTATCGTACTTGCAAGTTTCTTCTCAATGGAAACTTTCTGATTTTCGCATAGGACAATCTGCTGAAGATTGTGAAATTCGGCTTCGCTGACATTTCCATTTAATGCTTTCCATGCAGTGCAGCGATCTGTAACCAGCAAAAAATCGGACAGCATTTCCATAAAGATGACAGCGAAAAATGCCAGAGAAAAGAACCACATACCGCTCCATTGGCTTGCTGTCAAAGTATCTCGGAGCGTTGCCGGTTTCAAGGACTGTACCGCAATGACATAAAGTACGGTACTTTGTTCACAGTTGTTCTCCTTAATCTGCTGGCACCTATACACCGTTATTCCCATCATGTCTAAAAGCGAATTGATTTTGCAATTTCCAATGCCTGGCTTTCCGACACAGAACTTGCTTCAAGTTCAATTGCAACAAAGCATTCTTTCTCGTTATCATAAGCGAGAACGCCTAAATTGTTTACTGGTTCTGAATTTGCACCATCCTGATAAACTACCGTTGTAAGTGCAGTCGTTCCGCGTTCCGTGGTTTGTATCACATCGTATTTATTATCCGTGTCAAACCTGTAAACCGATCCTAGCCGAAGTGCAGAGTAAACAATCTGCACGGAATCTCTATCACCTTCATATGGCTCATAGGTACTGTATCCAACCGCGCCAACCAACACATGATTTTTGTCATAAATATCATATACTGGATAAGACGGATTCAGGCTTGCAAGAACAAGCGGTTTATTATCAGCACGTTGCGTTTGTTCTCTCTTTTGAATTTTCCACCCTTGCGGAAGTTCGATTGAAATAACACTGCTCGCTTGTCCTGATTCTTCAGGTTGAAATTCAATTTGCCGATTTGGTTTCTCCTTGTTTTCAGCTTGTTCTCCTAAAATATCTGATGCGATTTGTCCATATTCTTTATCAGTGGTGATGGATTCCAGATACTGATAAATCGTATTTCTTTCTTCATCCGACCCACTATAGGGAAGCTCTGTTTTTATGCCGGATAAAACAAGCTGCTGAAAATCTTTATCATTCATCAGTTTGTCATATTTCAACACATACAGTGTGTCTTGAGGGAATTTGATAAGGCGATTTGTCAACACCGAAAAGCAATCTTCTGTATACCCACCATCCGATTCTTTAAGCTTTTGCAGTACTTGGCTTGTGCTGGCATTTTCAAGATTAGATAAAAATTCCTGCTCGCTTGTCACCGATGTCGATATAGGAGAGTTCATAGAAGTTGAAGAGGATACTTTTGTTGAGCAAGCTGACAATCCTATGATTGTCGCAACCGAAATTGCAATGAAGCTCCTTTTCATATAGAACATACACCTCCCGTTTGTTTCCATCAGAAGCTTTTACTTAGACAACGCAGCAACCAACACATTTGTTGCAGGATTTTCCAAATTTGTTTACTTAAACAAAAATCCATCCTCGCATTTGTGCTCATCTACAAATATCTAGGCATTTTGCTGTTAACAAATACTTTCTGCAACCTTCATCAACTCATCCAATGAACCATCGCCCATAATTGTGCAGGAAACACCAGCATCCTCCCAAATCAAAATATAACAGGTGACCTGCCCCGGAATCTCACTTGTTCCAAGTGTTGCTTCCTTATCTCCAATCTTTACAGTTGTATAAACGGTATGTTCATTATCGAATGTTTCAATCTGTCCGTATGCGGTTATAATTGAACAATCCACAAAATAGATTTCTCCGGCAGCATTAACATACGCATGAGAGAATGTTTCCTTTTTATCATAGCCTTGCGTATAGTCACGCCAAAATCCGACTTGTACATAATGTTCACTATACGCATCGGGAAGCTGCTCTAATGGTTCTCCCTCAACTTTATAAGTGACTTGCATCTCAATTGGTAAGAACTTCTGAATCATCGTATAGACTGTCTTGCGGAAGTCTGCGCTTACTGCAAGCGCACCGAGAGTTAAAATTACCAGCGTCAGGGCCGCAACAAGCACTCGTTTCAGCACTGGGCGGCGTTTATGCAACGCCGCTTTCAGGCGAGCATCCCATCGGGAAGTATCCGGGTAGCGTTCCTTAAGCTGTGCTGGAGTTGGCAGTTCGTCCAGTTCTTTTTGTGCATCTGCACGGAGTGCCATCATCAATGCAGCGTCAAAAGAAACTTCTGTCCACTCACTCATGGCTGTTTAGCTCCTTCCACAATAGTTTTCTTCCACGGAAAAGCCGCATCCGAACCACTTCATCCGTCAGTCCAAGCGATTCGGCAATCTCCCGGTTGGTGTAGCCCATTGCTAAAAGGTGCAGTGGGTCACGGTACATCGGTTTCATCTGTCCGATTAGTTCTATCAACCGTTCGATGTTGTCGGTGCTGACTGCTGCATCATCCGGTATCGGGGCACCATCTGGTGCGTCTGGGATTTCTTCTAATGGTTCTTCTCGCTGCTTGCGAAGCATATCGTATGCACGGCTTCTACTACAACTAACGAGATAAGCGGCGAGTTCGTGACAGTTTTCTCGATGAATTTTAGAAAAATTTTTGGCAACGTACAAAAACACTTCTTGCAGTACGTCTTCTGCCAGATACGAATCGCCCATAATTTTGTAAGCGGTATGGTAGACCAGCCGCTTGTAGGTATTATATACATCTATAAATTGTTCTTCGCTGCTCCGGTCATCCAGAACTGCCAGATACATTGCCAGCATTTTCGCCCACATCCCTCTTATCGGGAGGAATTATGTCAATTTGACACAATTCCTCTCTGCCCATTCAGATAAACCACCACGGCAGTTCCAGCCACAGGTTATCCACGGCCTGTTCCTCGGTCTTTTTGGCGCGGCCTTTTGTCAGGTGAAAGTATATCGCCGTGCCGATCAGCGGATGCTCCTCGCCATCGGTGAAGCCATAGCGGTACAGCAGATAGGTCTGCTCCCGCTGGGTCAGCCGTTTCAGGCCATCGTACAGTTCCCGGCGCGATTCCTGCTCTTCCATAATACTCTGCGGCTGCATGGCGTAGGGGTCGGCTATGGCTTCGATGCGCCGCAGTTGTTCCTCTCCCGGCAGAACCTCATCCAGCGAAACACACTGATAGCACACACCATCCTTGTCCTCCGTTACCATCCGCTGCTCAAAAGCAGCAAAGGCATCCCGCACCATGTCCATCATGGCGTTGCGGATGGCAGGAGCCGCATAGGTCAGGAACTTCATGCCGCGCGCTGCATCGAACTTTGGCACGGCCTTCCACAAGCCCAGATTCCCTGCCTGTTTCAAATCGTCCGTGTCAAGGTTCAGGCCAGCCTGTGCCAGATTCATGCTGCGGAAAAGGTCATTTGCCACCTTGCCAATAAAGGACTTGTTGTTGTCGATCAGGCTGTCCAGCGCAGCTGCATCGCCTTTCTGTGCCAGCGCACAAAGCCGTTCATTCGTCTGCTTCATGGGCGTTTTCCTGCTCTGCGGCAGACTGCAAGATTCCCAATAGACCGCTCCGCAGCTGTTCCAGTGCTTCCGGCGTAGCTCCCTCCATGCCCGAAACACTGTCTAACATTGCATCCGTCAACTGCTCTGCCGTGATCGTTGGGTGCTGCACATCCTGCCCTTTGGTCAATTCGGTGAACATCTTCTCCGCCACTTTCTTGCTCATGGCTTCCTGTTCGGCGTAATGGCTCCCGATGCCCTTTTTGATTTCCTTGACCGCCGCCATGAAGTACATCTCAATGTCATCAAGGTCGCCTTGGTACACCGGCTTTCTCCGAAGGCTGATGTCCTTTGCGGCTTTGGCTGCTTCCGGAGTCTTGACCCTTGTACGCAGCAGGGTGCTCAATGTCGTGAGCATGGCGTTCTGTGCTGCGATGCCGGATGCAAAAGTATCGTCAAAATACTGCGCTATGCGGTAAGTAAGCTCTGCAAAGCGGGCGTTTTCCAGCAGCAGATTGACCACCTCTGTATTGACACGCCCTGTGTAGAGGCTCTTTGCGGCTTCTACGGACAGGCCAAGTTCGGCAATGTCGTAGTTCTTGCGGTCGGGGATGTTGGTTTCTCCCAGCAGAAAATCCGTGGATACGTTGAACAGCCTTGCAATTTTCAGCACCTGCTCATGGGTCAGGGTTCCCTTTGCACCGCTGATAAAGCGGTTGATGGTGCTCTTGGAGCAGCCGAGTTCCTTGGCAAGTTCTGGTTGGCTGATGTTGCGTTCTTTCATCAAGTCCGCAAGACGGATGTTGGATGGTGCGGGCAGATATTCCTGTGCCATGTGGTCGGCCCTCCTTTTTGATCTTTTTCCTCATTATAATACGCTCTGCCGTTTTGTTCAATATACGGTTACCTCTCCGCCCTTGCTGTTGCAAATCTGCAACCAGTAAGGGCTTTTTTCTTTTTCCGTTGCAGTTTTGCCGCTTTTTTGCTCTTTCTGCAAAATTTTCCGTATATTCAGGCAGGAAACAAAAAAACACCAGAGTTCCCACGCTAGGGACTCTGGTGCAGTACATAACATCGCCCTGCCCGGTGGCCGCAGGGTGCGGGGATTCGTGGGCATTGAGCCGCTTGTCCACCCCTGCCCGTAAAAAGTGCATTTTTTCACAGAAGAAGTTCGTACAACCTGTACGGTCTGTACTTGTACGCACCTGTACGGTAGATTTTAAGAAAATCAAGCGTTTTATCGCTTGTATTTTGCTTGCCTGTACACCGTACGAACCGTACAGGTTATTTGAAGTCCGTACGCAATTTTTTCAGATGCGTACGGAGCAATCAAGTTCGCATTGTGCGAACTTGATCGTAGCTCTCCCGCAGGAGACGTTCCCCCTCGGAGAGTCCTCGAAGAGCCCACTACACTTTGCAGCCCATAGGGATGAAAGTGTTATAGTGGGTTATTACACTTCCGAAGAAGTGCATCTTCGTTCCCGTCACCTTCCTCTGAACCCCGAAAGGAGGGATGCCCTTTGGCAAGAAATGATGGCATTGACCGCACCAGTGTTCGAAATCTCGCCGTTTCGGACAAGGCCGTTGGCAACACTCAGCAGCACAACGAGCGCGAAAAGGACAGCTACCGGAACCCCGACATCATCCCCCAGCGCACTGCATGGAACATCCACTTCAAAAAGCCAACCGCCAGCTACACCGACCTGTTCTCCCAACTGGAAACCGCTGGCACGATTTCAACGCGCGGCTTGAAGCCGGATGCCACCCATTACTGCGAGCTTGTCTTTGATGTCAACTCGGCCTACTTTGACAACCACGGCGGCTACGAGTTCGCCAAGCAGTTCTATGAGGATGCCTACCAAGCTGCCGTTCAAATCGTGGGCGGTGAGCAGTATATCCTCTCGGCAGTCATGCACGCCGATGAGATCAACCGTGCCATGACCGAAGCATTAGGCCGCGAAGTTTACCACTACCACCTCCATGTGGTCTATGTACCTGTGGTGGAAAAGCAGATCCTGTGGTCGAAACGCTGCAAGGACAAGGCACTGGTCGGCACCGTCAAGGAGACCGTCATGCAGGTCAGCCGGAGCAAGAAGTGGGCATCCAAGCCCCTGCTGGACGATGCCGGAAAGCCCGTCCTGCAAAAGAACGGCAAACCAGTCCTGAAGAAGTCATACAGCATCCTGCAAGACGATTTCTTCGACTATATGCGCAACGCTGGGTATACCGATGTAAAGCGCGGTGAGCGTGGCAGCACTGAAGAACACCTGACCGTCACCCAGTTCAAAGTCCAGCGGGAGCAGGAACGGCTGGACAGCCTGACCGCCCAGATTGACCAGAAAGAGCAGCACCTCACCCAAACCAACAAAACCCTCTCCAAGACCGAAAAGGAACTTGCCGCTGTGCAGAAAAAGGCCACGCTCACAAAAGAAGCCCTCATTCATGCGCGCGATCTGGATTATATCGGCAAGCGCACCTTTCTCGGTAACTACTCGCTGACCGAAGAAGAATTCTCCAAGCTGAAAAAACAGGCCGACCACGGCTATATGATGGATGTGGAGAACCGCCGCTTGAAAGAAGAACTTTCCACCGCCAAGAAAGAGGCCGTTCGTTGGAGCAACAAGTACCACGACCTGTGGTACGACGTGAAACCCTACCTGGATGCTCTCCACCGTGCGCCCGAACTGGTGCGTGGCTTTCTGGAAAAGATTCTTGCCCCCAAGCAGGAGCACACCATGAATGTGCCGCAGCAAAACCGTAAGCGTGGGCAAGATGTAGAACTTTAAGCTGAATTTTTAGATGATATGACAATATAAGGAGCAATGCTTATGGATTTTGACCGTAATTCTATGACCGTCCCTGTGCAATCTTCCGATTATACGAAAAAGTTCTTGCAAAAGGACTCGAATCCCACTACAATGAAAGTGGTCACTCAAACCAATGCCGTCAAGTCTCCAACTGACAGCCCGGCAACCACGAAGCTGGTGTACACGGTGGAAGAGATCGCGCGAATGCTGGCCATCAGCCTGCGCTCTGCTTACAACCTGTGCAACAGCACTACCGAATTCCGTGTCCTGCGAGTAGGCGGAAGCATCCGTGTGCCGAAGGACAGCTTCGATGCGTGGCTCTACCGGGCAGCTTGATAAGGAGGCAAACAGTATGGCATATATTACGAAGCGCGGCAACTCTTACAGCGTCCGCTACACCTACGAAGATGAGCACGGCAAGAGCTGCGACAAATGGGAGAGCTTTCCCACAAAAGAGGAGGCAACGAACCGAAAAAAGCAAATCGAGCATGAACTGGCCGCTGGCACTTTCCTGATTCCGTCCTCGGTAACGGTGGCAGAGTTCCTGATGGACTGGCTGCCGAAACAGTGCAGCAAGCACAAGTGGGCACCCAAAACCTACGAATCCAACCTTTCCACCATTCAGAATCTCATTATCCCCTATATCGGTAGCATGGAGATGCAGAAGCTCAAGCCCTACCACATGGAGAACCTCTACACGACCCTGAGCAAAACGCCCTGTGGTTCGTATATCGAGGGCAAGAAGCAGGAACTGACCGAAAAGCAGAAGCAGCGTTTCCTTTCCGGCACAACGATCCATGAGGTGCACCGGCTGCTGGGCACTGCCTTCCAGTATGCCGTAGAGTGGGGCATCCTTGTCAAAAGCCCTGTTCCCGTGGACAGCCCCAAGAAGTCTACGCAGGAGCGCACCATCTGGACGGTAGAGGAAATGAGGGCGGCTCTGGACAGCATGGAGGACCCCATCCTGCATCTGGCAGTCCACCTCACACTGGTGGGCGCACTGCGAGAGGGCGAGATCGTAGGTCTGACCCCGGAAGATCTGGATTTTGATGCTGCGGATGGCATCGGAACCTTCCGTATCAACAAGTCCATGCAGCGAGTGCGAAAAGAAGCCCTAAACCAAGTGGACGATGGCTGCATCATCAAGGTATTCCCGGACAAGCTGGAGCGCAGCACCACTTCCCTCATCCTGAAAAGCACCAAAACCGCATCCTCCTGCTGTACCATCTTCATGACTTCTGCTCTGAAGGAGGAACTGAAGAAGTGGCTGAATCAGCTGGCGGCAGACGAGAGGAAAGACCCGACACGCTACCATGACAGTGGAATGCTGTTCCGTCTGCCTAACGGTCTGGCGGTGGAGCCTGTGCTGATCCGCAAGAAGTTCCTCAAGTGGCAGGATGCCCACCCGGAATTCCCCCGCATTGTGTTCCACGGTTTGCGGCATTCCAGTGCCACCTATCAACTGATGATCTCCGGCGGTGATGTGAAAGCCGTACAGGGCACCACAGGGCACGCCACGGCGGATATGCTGGTGAACACCTACGCTCATATCCAGCAGTCCTCTCGTGTAGAACTGGGCAGGAAATTTGAGGAAGGGTTCTATGCTAAACAGGAAAGCCCCAGCCCGCAGGCTGTACCCGCCGCAGGCGAACCGACCATCTCCGTGTCGGCACTGTTGGAGCTTCTGAGGGACGCAGACCCTGCCGTAAAAGCGCAGCTTCGCCTGGCTCTGCTGACCTGATGCAAAATTTACCACGCATTTCAAAGCAATTCCAGCCCATGCAGAGGATTCCCACGAAAACGCCGACCGTGCAAAAACCGTGCATTGACCGTGCAAACCCCGATTTTTCGGGGTTACATAACAAAAAAGAACGTCAAATCTTACGATTTGACGTTCAATATCTGGTGCACCTCCAGGGACTCGAACCCTGGGCCCACTGATTAAGAGTCAGTTGCTCTACCAACTGAGCTAGAGGTGCATATTATCAGAATGCGGTTTCTTCATTCTGATAACTCAAGTCGGCGACTACCTATTTTCACGCGCCGTTTCCAGCGAACTATCTTCGGCACAAGTGAGCTTAACTTCTGTGTTCGGAATGGGAACAGGTGGAACCTCACCGTCATCGACACCGACCATCTGACTGAACCAGTATAACATGTTTGTTGTTTGTCCAGTATTTCTTAGAAGGACGTGCCTTCAAAACTGAATAATCACTGCTCACATTTTTTCGTTGACTCTCAGAGTCTCAAGCGAATTGTGGTCAAGCCCTCGACCTATTAGTACACGCTTGCTGAATGGATCGCTCCACTTACACATCGTGCCTATCAACCTTGTAGTCTTCAAGGGATCTTACCTAATCAAATCAGTGGGATATCTTATCTTTGGGTCGGCTTCACGCTTAGATGCTTTCAGCGTTTATCCGATCCGTACATAGTTGCCCAGCTATGCTCTTGGCAGAACAACTGGTGCGCCAGAGGTACGTCCGCTCCGGTCCTCTCGTACTAGGAACAGCTCCCATCAAATATCCTGCGCCCACGACAGATAGGGACCGAACTGTCTCACGACGTTCTGAACCCAGCTCGCGTACCGCTTTAATTGGCGAACAGCCAAACCCTTGGGACCGAATACAGCCCCAGGATGCGATGAGCCGACATCGAGGTGCCAAACCTCCCCGTCGATGTGGACTCTTGGGGGAGATCAGCCTGTTATCCCCAGGGTAACTTTTATCCGTTGAGCGATGGCATTTCCACTCACATACCACCGGATCACTAACTCCAACTTTCGTTACTGCTCGACCCGTCAGTCTCGCAGTTAGGCTCGCTTCTGCGTTTGCACTCTTTTGCTTGATTTCCGTTCAAGCTGAGCGAACCTTTGAACGCCTCCGTTACTTTTTAGGAGGCGACCGCCCCAGTCAAACTGCCCACCTAACAATGTCCCCCGCCTTGATTCAAAGGCGCAGGTTAGAATTCCAATATCGCAAGGATGGTATCCCAACGGCCACTCCACAAGCGCCAAAGCACCTGCTTCCCAGTGTCCCATCTATCCTGTGCATGCAACATCGAAACCCAATATTAGGCTACAGTAAAGCTCCATGGGGTCTTTCCGTCTTGTCGCGGGTAACCGGCATCTTCACCGGTACTACAATTTCGCCGGGCGGGCTGTTGAGACAGTGCCCAAATCATTACGCCTTTCATGCGGGTCAGAACTTACCTGACAAGGAATTTCGCTACCTTAGGACCGTTATAGTTACGGCCGCCGTTCACTGGGGCTTCGATTCAATGCTTGCACATCTCCTCTTAACCTTCCAGCACCGGGCAGGCGTCAGCTCGTATACGTCATCTTTCGATTTAGCACAAACCTGTGTTTTTGGTAAACAGTTGCTTGGGCCGATTCTCTGCGGCTGCATTGCTGCAGCACCCCTTCTCCCGAAGTTACGGGGTCAATTTGCCGAGTTCCTTAACAACCCTTCTCCCGTTGGCCTTAGAATCTTCTTCCTACCTACCTGTGTCGGTTTGCGGTACGGGCACCGCAGAAATACACACAGCTTTTCTCGCCATCTTCCATCCCGGACTTCGGTACTAATTTCCCTCGATCGCTACCGGAACCAACACCCGGCTCCGAGACTTCTTATGTGTCCCTGTGCTTAACTCTTTTGGTGGTGACGGAATCTCTACCGTCTGTGCATCGGCTACGCCGTTAGGCCTCACCTTAGCTCCCGACTGACCTGGAGCGGACGAACCTTCCTCCAGAAACCTGAGGCTTTCGGCCATGCAGATTCTCACTGCATTCGCGCTACTCATTCCGGCATTCTCACTTCTATACACTCCACAGCCGCTTGCGCTACTGTTTCACCGCGTATACAACGCTCCCCTACCCAATCCATTACTGGATTGCCTAAGCTTCGGTGTCAGGTTTAGCCCCGTTAAATTCTCCGCGCAAAGACGCTCGACCAGTGAGCTATTACGCACTCTTTGAATGAGTGGCTGCTTCTGAGCCAACATCCTGGTTGTCTACGTATCTTCACATCGTTTTCCACTTAACCTGACTTTGGGACCTTAGCTGTAGATCTGGGCTGTTTCCCTTTTGACAATGACATTTATCTGACACTGTCTGACTCCCAAGCATCAATACTCTGGCATTCTGAGTTTGATAAGCTTCGCTAACCTCTCGGCCGCTAGGCTATTCAGTGCTTTACCTCCAGGTATCTAACTTGAGGCTAGTCCTAAAACTATTTCGGGGAGAACCAGCTATCTCCGGGTTCGATTGGAATTTCTCCGCTACCCACAGTTCATCCGCCGCCTTTTCAACGGAGGTCGGTTCGGTCCTCCATGGAATTTTACTTCCACTTCAACCTGACCATGGGTAGGTCACCCGGTTTCGGGCCCATTATATGCAACTTAACGCCCTTTTCAAACTCGCTTTCGCTTCGGCTCCAGACCTTAAGTCCTTAACCTTGCTGCATACAATCGCTCGCCGGACCGTTCTACAAAAAGTACCCTATCACACATTGACGTGCTCTAGGTGCTTGTAGGCACAGGGTTTCAGGTTCTTTTTCACTCCCCTCCCGGGGTGCTTTTCACCTTTCCTTCACAGTACTATACGCTATCGGTCACTGGGTAGTATTTAGGGTTGGAGGGTGGTCCCCCCGTATTCCGACCAGGTTTCACGTGTCTGGCCGTACTCTGGAATTCGCTCAGCTCTTGTCATTTTCACCTACGTGGTTCTCACACTCTCTGACCGGCCTTCCCATGCCGTTCGGTTAACAACTTAAGTCCTAAATGCAGTCCGTACCCCGGAAGTCTTTCGACTCCCGGTTTGCCCTCGTCCGCGTTCGCTCGCCACTACTTACGGAATCTCGTTTGATGTCTCTTCCTCGCCCTACTTAGATGTTTCAGTTCAGGCGGTTCCCTCGATATACCTATTTTGAAGTTCAGTATAACGTACCTGAGTATGAACCCAGGTGAGTTTCCTCATTCAGAAATCTCCGGATCAATGCTTATTTGCAGCTCCCCGAAGCTTATCGCAGCTTATCACGTCTTTCATCGGCTCCCAGTGCCAAGGCATTCGCCCTGCGCCCTTGTTCGCTTGACCTTTCAAACGTTCTCTTGGAACATTTGGTATCCTCTTGATTCTCTTTTGCCAACGAAGATTATGTTACCCTTCCTTTTGAAATTGCAATATTTCTTAAAAAGAACTTACTATAATCTTTGTTTCGCAGTTATTATTCAGTTTTCAAGGTACGTCTTTGAGTGTCCTTTTCAGGGCCCTCAAAATCGAACAATATCTACTCTACTTGTCTCTGTCACCTGTTCCAGGAAGAAATCATCTTCGATGCTTCCTTCCTGCCTGACTCCTTAGAAAGGAGGTGATCCAGCCGCAGGTTCTCCTACGGCTACCTTGTTACGACTTCACCCCAATCACCAGTTTTACCTTCGGCGGCGTCCTCCTTGCGGTTAGACTACCGACTTCGGGTCCCCCCGGCTCTCATGGTGTGACGGGCGGTGTGTACAAGGCCCGGGAACGTATTCACCGTGGCATGCTGATCCACGATTACTAGCAATTCCGACTTCGTGCAGACGAGTTGCAGCCTGCAGTCCGAACTGGGACGTTGTTTCTGAGTTTTGCTCCACCTCGCGGTCTTGCTTCTCTTTGTTTAACGCCATTGTAGTACGTGTGTAGCCCAAGTCATAAAGGGCATGATGATTTGACGTCATCCCCACCTTCCTCCGTTTTGTCAACGGCAGTCTGGCCAGAGTCCTCTTGCGTAGTAACTGACCATAAGGGTTGCGCTCGTTGCGGGACTTAACCCAACATCTCACGACACGAGCTGACGACAACCATGCACCACCTGTCTCCTCTTGCTCCGAAGAGATTACATATTTCTATGTCTGTCAAGGGATGTCAAGACTTGGTAAGGTTCTTCGCGTTGCGTCGAATTAAACCACATACTCCACTGCTTGTGCGGGCCCCCGTCAATTCCTTTGAGTTTCAACCTTGCGGTCGTACTCCCCAGGTGGATTACTTATTGTGTTAACTGCGGCACTGAAGGGGTCAATCCTCCAACACCTAGTAATCATCGTTTACGGTGTGGACTACCAGGGTATCTAATCCTGTTTGCTACCCACACTTTCGAGCCTCAGCGTCAGTTGGTGCCCAGTAGGCCGCCTTCGCCACTGGTGTTCCTCCCGATATCTACGCATTCCACCGCTACACCGGGAATTCCGCCTACCTCTGCACTACTCAAGAAAAACAGTTTTGAAAGCAGTTTATGGGTTGAGCCCATAGATTTCACTTCCAACTTGTCTTCCCGCCTGCGCTCCCTTTACACCCAGTAATTCCGGACAACGCTTGTGACCTACGTTTTACCGCGGCTGCTGGCACGTAGTTAGCCGTCACTTCCTTGTTGGGTACCGTCATTATCTTCCCCAACAACAGGAGTTTACAATCCGAAGACCTTCTTCCTCCACGCGGCGTCGCTGCATCAGGGTTTCCCCCATTGTGCAATATTCCCCACTGCTGCCTCCCGTAGGAGTCTGGGCCGTGTCTCAGTCCCAATGTGGCCGTTCAACCTCTCAGTCCGGCTACCGATCGTTGCCTTGGTGGGCCATTACCTCACCAACTAGCTAATCGGACGCGAGGCCATCTCAAAGCGGATTGCTCCTTTTCCCCCTGCTCGATGCCGAGCCGTGGGCTTATGCGGTATTAGCAGTCGTTTCCAACTGTTGTCCCCCTCTTTGAGGCAGGTTCCTCACGCGTTACTCACCCGTTCGCCACTCGATCGAAGAAGCAAGCTCCTTCTCTCTCGTTCAACTTGCATGTGTTAGGCGCGCCGCCAGCGTTCGTCCTGAGCCAGGATCAAACTCTTTATAAATGATATTTATCACTTAAAAAGTGTTAAATCTTTTTCGCTCAGCACGCAATCGCTTGCGTCCTGTGTGAATTACTTTGTTTGGAATTGTTTACCGTGTTTTTCCAACACGAAAATAGGTTCCGTTACAAGTTTTTCGATATTGTTCAATTTTCAAGGTCCTGTAGCGCCTCAGCCTTGCGGCTGACGACCTGTTTATTTTACCACCGAAGTGGTTTTTTGTCAAGCACTTTTTTCGAAGCGTTTCGAACGTTTTGAACTTGGACCGCTTCAAGTTTCTCGGAACAAACCGGAACTTCTCGGCGTCTATTGGTTCTTTTCTTTCGCTTCTCAGCTGGGACTTCGGAAGTCATTCTTTTGCCTCAGCGCTTGGCGCTCAAGTATAATACCATACACCGGGGTGGATGTCAACACTTTTTTACAAGTTTTTTCAAAAAACTTCAAATTGCTACGTCTGGACAGAAAATTAAACCCCTCCGGGACGGCCACGGCCGTCCCGGCTCCCCTTTTCCAAGGGGAGCTTGCAGTTTTGCAGGCACTGTTATATTATATAATTACATTATAGAGGCAGAGGAGGCCCCGACCATGATCCTGACGGTCAACATCGGCAACACACACATCACCATCGCCGGATACGAACACGACGCCCTGCAATTCAGCGGGCGTCTGCACTCCGACGCAGCAGCGACTATTGACGAATATGCCATGGATCTGCTGAATCTGCTCTCTCTGTACCGCGTCCAGACCGAGCGCATCGAGGGAGGCATTCTGGGCAGTGTCGTGCCCGCGCTGACGGGCCGCGTCCTGGCGGCGCTGCGGATGCTCTGCTCCGCCCGCTTCCTGACCGTTGGTCCGGGCCTGAAAAGCGGCATCAAGCTTCGGCTGGACAACCCCGCCCAGCTGGGCGCCGAGCTTTTGTGTGGCGCCGTTGCCGCGCTGGCCGAGACGCCCGGCCCGCTGGCCGTCATCTCCGCCGACACAGCCATCTCCATCATGGCCGTGAACGAGAAGCAGGAGCTTGTGGGCGGCATCATCCTGCCCGGCCCGCAGCTGTCGCAGGTAGCGCTGGTCCAGAAGACCGCCCAGCTGCCGCAGATCGACCTTGCCGCAAAGGCTCCTGCATCCATTCTGGGCAAGAGCACCTCTTCCTGCCTGCAGAACGGCTTTGTACTGGGCACCGCCAGCCTGCTGGACGGTCTGGCTGAGCGCTTCCGCGCCGAACTCGGCCCGGAGCTCAAATTCTACGCCACCGGCAATCTGCCCCGCACCATCCGCGAAGCCTGCCACACGAACATTCTATACCGGGAGACCCTCATCACAGACGGGCTGTACCGCATCTGGATGAAAAACAAAAAAGGCTAAAGCATGACCCCGGCAAAGTTCCATCAAAGCTTTGCCGGAGTCCTCTTCTGTTATTCTCTATTGGAACTCAATGTTCAGATATTTCTTTGCTTCGGCTTTGGTGATCTCGATATCTTCTTTTCGTCCGATCAGTTTGCAAAGATAGTAGGCCTGATGATACGCTTCGGTGCTCTCCTCCGTTTTTCCCAGATGATAGCAGCATTCCGCATAAACTTCGAGGCAGCCGGGCAGTGTTTGATAATGCCCATATTTGATGCACGAGTCGCGCCCTTCTTTCGCAATTTCTGCACCTTCTGCATAGCGGCAGCTCAAGTCCAGAACACGGGCATAGTTATATAAGATCAAAATAGAAAGCCCGCCGGATGTAATGATCTCCTGATGGTGTTGACGCGTGTAGCGGAGCAATTGTTCGAACAGATTCGCAGCCTGTTCATTGTTTTCAAAGTTCGAATACACATTGGCGATCTGGATAATCGTTTTCAGTTCATCAAAGGAATACAGCCACTGCTCGATTCCTTTCAAGTCAAACTCCGGGATCGTCAAGTGGATCGCATCCATCAAAAGCTGGATCTGCTCATCCAATCCATATCGCTTATCCAGTGCGCCCAGCACTGCTTTTGACCGCAGGATGAATTGCTGTGTCGGCCGGTCATCAGCATCCACTATATTTTTCAAACGTTCGATCTGTTCAAACCCATGTTGAACATCACGGGTCACATTGCATCCGACGATCTCTTTCTTCAATGCTTCGATCTCCAGCTCATGCTTGGACGAAAGCGCATAATAACGGGTATCCGGAAGGCCCAGCCGTTGGAGCAGGGCATTCATGATGCTGCGGCTGGGCATCTGCTTTCCATTTTCGATTCGGGACAGGCTCACCGGATCACAAATGCCATCACACAAGCGCTCCTGTGTCAGCTTCAGTTCTTTCCGCCGCTGCTTGATAATCGAACCGATAAAAATGTTTTGCATAGAGAGACCCGCTTTCCCATCCAAATCCGGCATCTGACATTATTTTCAACTTACGCAGGATGCTATGGTGCTCCTTCGGATTCGGTGCTATGATACGTTCATTAAGAGGTTTTACAGCCATTATAAGCATTCCCGCCGCAAAAATCAACGGGCGGCCATTTGCTCCTGCACAACGTAAAAACAGCACAATACTTGAAAAGAGGTTCCTGCGATGAAATCCCGAATCCTATCGTTTCTCTGCTGCCTGGTGGTTCTGGTAAGCACCTGCGGCTGTACCAAGGTCACACAGCTTGTAAAAGACAATCAACCAACCAAAGCGGAACTGCTCGCAGAAATCAACGAAGAGCATCAGCGTTGGGAAGCGGCTCCTGCCGCCGACCCGACACCCTATCTGCGACATTACGATGACCCCGCCGATGCACAGAAATATTTTGATTACATCACCGATACCTACAGCGAATACGATGCCGAAAAAGAACTGACCGTAGATGAAGCGAAAGCAGATGTGAATTACCTCTTCGACGCGCTCTACTATGATTATGCTCTCTACGATTATTTTGGCGGACACGCTGTATTCGATCAGGCAAAGGCTGATACTCTGCAGGAAGTCCAAAGCAGGGACAGCCTGACCTGCGAAGATTTGCAGAAGATTCTGGTAAGTCATCTTACCTTTATCAAGGACGGTCACTTCAACATCAATCAGGACTATCCGTCGGAAAAAGACATTCCGTTTTTCTTCCGTCAGGTGATGTTCGTAAAAACGGATTCGGGCTATCAGAATGCCAATGGAAAAGTCGTTGCATCCGTGGACGATCATCCCGATCTGGATGAACTGTTCAAGCGTTCAATCTCTGAGCAGGGGTATCTGGTGTATTATCCTGTTCTGCTGAAGCCTGCCCCATTTGATGGGACGGAGTGGGAAAAGCACACCTGTGATGAAACGCTGACGGTGCACTATACAGACGGCAGTACCGACACACTGACAGCAGACGCATGGAGACAGTATTATAAAGAGCTTCCCAAAGACCAGAATACCGATCTTCGCCAGACAGATGGAATCCCGGTATTCCAGTTCAACAGCTTTGATGGCTCTTTCCTGCAGGAGGTCAATGCTGCGGCGGCACAAATGAGTGATGCTGCGATCTCCATGCTGGATCTGCGCTCCAATGTCGGCGGATATGAAGAAGTAGCTCATCAGTGGATCACCCGATACAGCCGCCAGCGTATACAGGGCAATGGAGTCCGCTATGACGTTGTTAATCCGGTATCCGTAGCGATAGCTCATCGGTGGCAAACGCACGACAACATTCTGATTCTTTTAAGCGGAAAATGCTCTGCCTCTTCTGCAGAAATCACAATGGACCTTGCCTATAATCTGGAAAACAGCCTGATCATCGGAGAAAACACAAATGGATGTATGATCGGAAATGGTGGGCATGTGGAACTGCCGAACAGCAAATGCTCGGTTATAATGACATCCGTATGTGTCTATCTGCTGCCGGAGGGTGCAGATTATTTTGAAGAAATGCGTGGCCTTTCTCCGGATATCTGGGTCCCGGCCAAAGAAGCCGAGACGCTGGCGGCAAAACTGATGGAGAATTTGAAATGAAATTCGAATCCTCCCGGCCGCAAATGAACACCAGTCCTCTTGTTAGACGTTCCTATGGGTCCAGGAACCGCGCACTAAGCAACAGCCCACTGGGCTGATTGCTTACCCTGCTGCGCAGGGCCGTGCTGTTCGAATCCTCCCGGCCGCAAATAAAAATCCCCAGTACACGAAAGTGTACTGGGGATTTTATGCGACCGGGAGGATTCGAACCTCTGGCCTTCCGGGTCGGAGCCGAACGCTCTATCCAGCTGAGCTACGATCGCACATCTTCTGAATGGATTCAGTATAAGGTAGTATAGCACAGCCGGACAGAAATTGCAAATAGAAATCTTCGCCATTGTCGGCCCAATTTCTGCATCCGAAGCATCCTTCTGAAAAATCATCGGGCGGCGCGTAAAAAATTCACCTCTGCTTTTTGGGTTTTCCATCTTGCAAAAGCGCCGCTGGGCCTTATAATAGAGCTTGTGCCCCGGTGTGCGCGGGCACAGTTTCGGATCAGGAAAAGGAATCATCAAGTTATGAAATCAAATACCAAAACACTGACCGAAGGCCCTCTGGCCAAACAGATCTTTCTGGTCAGTCTGCCGCTGGCGCTTTCCAACCTGCTGCAGGTGCTGTTCAACATGTCGGACGTGGCCGTGGTAGGCCGGTTTGCAGGCTCTACAGCGCTGGGCGCGGTGGGTTCCACCAGCATCCTCGTCAGCCTGTTCACCGGCTTCCTGATCGGCCTGAGCGGCGGCATCAACGTGCTGGTGGCCCGCTTCTATGGGGCCAGGCACACCGATGACGTCCGCCGCACCGTTCACTCGGCGCTGGTGGTCAGCCTGATCGCGGGTGTGGTGCTGCTGTTCGTCGGCCTGCTGGGTTCCCCCTTCATGCTGCGGCTGCTGAACACCAAGGACGACCTGCTGCCCGGTGCCATCCTGTACCTGCGGGTGTACTTCCTTGGTATGCCCGCTCTGGCCTTGTACAACTTCGGCAACGCTGTGTTCAGCGCCATCGGCGACACCAAAAAGCCGCTGTACTTCCTGAGCATCGCGGGTGTGCTGAACATCCTGCTCAACCTCTTCTTCGTCATCGTCTGCAAGCTGGATGTCGTGGGCGTGGCGCTGGCCAGTGCCATTTCGCAATGCGTTTCCGCCGCGCTCATCCTCCACGCGCTGACTCAGGTGCAGGACTGCTACGCCCTGCATTTCCGGGAAGCCCGGCTCGACCCGGCCATGACCCGAAGCATTCTGGCGCTGGGCCTGCCTGCCGGTTTCCAGAATGCCATTTTCGCCATTGCAAACCTGTTCATTCAGGCAGGGGTCAACTCCTTCGACTCTCTCATGGTCAAGGGCAACAGCGCCGCCGCCAATGCCGATGCCATGATCTACGACTGCATGGCCGCATTCTATATGGCCTGTGCAAGCTTTATGAGCCAGAACTACGGCGCTGGCAAGCCAGACCGCGTAAAGAAGAGTTATTTCATCAGTCTGGCCTACTCCTTTGGTGTGGGCCTGATCCTGGGCGGAAGCCTGTTCCTCTTTGGCCGCACCTTCCTTGCCCTGTTCACCACCGAGAGCGCCGTCATTGATGCCGGCATGAAGCGCGTGGGCGTGATGGGCTTTGCCTACTGCATCTCCGCCTTTATGGATTGCACCATCGCCGCTTCCCGCGGACTTGGCAAGACTGTGGTGCCCACCGTCATCGTCATCCTGGGCTCCTGCGTCTTCCGCGTCATCTGGGTGTACACCATCTTTGCCCACTTCCACACCATCCCCTCGCTTTATCTGCTCTATCCCTGCTCCTGGATGCTGACCGCTCTGGCGGAGATCGTCTACTTCATCCACTGCTATAAGCAGGCCATGAAAATTTTCCGGGAGCCGGTCCCTGCGTCGCTGTAAAGCGTTCAGACATAAGAAAAGGCAGATGCCGTTCGATGCGGCATCTGCCTTTTTTGTTTCATTACACCTTTACTTCTCCCGCCAGCACCCGCTTATAGTCCTCATAGTTGCGGGCCAGCAGGGCGGGGGTATCCAGACCATATGGGCACCTGGCCTTGCACCGGTTGCAGTGCAGGCAGCCCTCGATCTTTTTCATCTTGGCCTGACCTGCGGGGCTGAGATGCTCTGCCGAGGGCGAACGCCGCAGCAGCAGGCTCATGCGGGCGCAGTTGTTGATCTCGATGCCTGCCGGGCAGGGCATACAATAGCCGCAGCCGCGGCAGAACTCGCCGCACAGTTCAGCGCGGTCCTTCTCGATGACGGCCTGCAGTTCATCGTTCATCCGGGGCGGGTTGTCGATATAGGAGAGGAACTCGTCCAGTTCCCTTTCACGCTGCACGCCCCAGATGGGCAGAACTCCATCGAACTGCGCCTCAAAGGCATAGGCTGCGGCACTGTTGGTGATCAGTCCACCGGACAGGCCCTTCATGGCGATAAAGCCCATCTTTTTCTCCTTGCAAAGTTCCACAAGTTCCAGTTCCTGCGGGCCGGAGATATAGCTGAACGGGAACTGCAGCGTCTCGTACAAACCGCTGTCAATGGCCTCGTGGGCCACCTTCAGGCGGTGGTTGGTGATGCCGATATGCCGGATCATGCCCTTGGCCTTCGCTTCCAGCGCGGCATCGTACAGGCCGGAGGCGTCTCCGGGCCGGGGGCAGAAGGCCGGGTTGTGGAACTGGTAGATGTCGATGTAGTCGGTGCGCAGGTTTTTCAGGGAGGTACGCAGATCCTTCCAGAAATCCTCTGCGGTTTCCGCCGCCGTCTTGGTGGCAATGTAGACATCGCTGCGGATGCCGTCAAAGGCTTCGCCCAGCTTCACCTCGCTGTCGGTGTAGGCGCGGGCGGTATCAAAAAAGCGGATGCCTGCCTTGTAAGCCTTGCGGGCCAGATAGACGGCATCTTCCTGCGAGATGCGCTGGATGGGCAGTGCGCCGAAGCCATTTTTGTTCACCGTGATGCCGGTGCTGCCAAGGGTGACCATATCCTTCATATCAAGACCTCCTCGTGTTTTCAAACCTGCTCTCTGTCCTCATTATAAACCGACCTTCTGCGCCGTGCAAGAAGTTTGGCACAACAAAAGCTCCCCGGAAACGAGGAGCTTTCGTTGGTTCTCTTATGCGTATTGGTGGTTCAGGAACATCGCTTTGATGACCACCACCTCGTCGTATTCCTCCTGTTCCACCTGCACGTCTGCATTCAGGGACTTCAGGCGGGCCTTGACAGCCTCCAGCGCCTCCGGCACGGTGACGGCGCGGCCCTCTTCAATGGCATCGGCCATCTGCTTGAGCACGATGGGATGTGCGTAATGGCTGGGCACCGGGAAGGCACCGTTCGGGTAGTGCTTCACGTATTCTGCCATAGCAGCTTCGGCCTTCTCGGCCCGGTCTGCCCGCTTCATGATGGCGCTGTGGTTGTTGTGGGCAGTGGGCAGCATGTTGTAGCTGGAGAACAGGAAGATGGCTGCAAAGCCAAACAGTGCAAAGTAGATGCCGTAATTGCCCACATGGTTCGTGATGGCATAGAGGCCGTAGGCTGCGGCCACAAGGCCGAACAGGAAGATGGCCAATGCCACATAGCGGTACACCGGCTTGCTTTGCAGCTGGGCGCGCTTGCGGCGCTCGGCTGCACTCAGCTCATCGGCGATTTCCGGCTTTGCTTCCAGATATTCCTTTGCCCTGCGCAGCACCGTCAGGCTGTGCTCGGCGTCTTTCGTCAGCTCCGGCAGCTTGCGGGAGGCCTTTTCGGCTTCCTTCTTCTGCAGCATCTGTTCACCGGCTGCGCTGAGCAGATGGATCTGCGGCTGCTCTTTGGCCAGCACCTCCAGCAGCTTGTCCACATCCCGCTCGTCCTTGAAGTTGCACTGCTTCTGCTTGCCGCCATCGTACTCCACCACAAGGTAGGCCATGGAGGCAAACATGCCCTTGCCGGTAAAGCCGCCGGAGCTCATAGCCACCCGCTTGAACACGCGGCTGATGCTGCCATAGGGCAGATAATAGCGGCGATCGATGTAAAAGCTGTTGAGGTACAGCGCCTTTTTGCCAACGCCGCAGGGGCCGATCTTTTTGCAGGCTTTTTTGTCTGCTTCCAGCTCGGCAGCGCCGAGTTTTGCCATACCCAGCTGTGCAGGTTTGAACAGCATAGTGTATCCCTCTTTTGCGTTTTGTTTGTACCCATTGTCCCACTGTCTTTCGCAAAATGCAAGAGTCTTTTCCACTCTTAGCCAAAAGCAAGACCGGCCGCTGGTGTGGGCAGCGGCCGGTCTTGAGATCACAGGGGGTTATGCCGCCTTGAATGGGTTATGCGGCTTTCTTCTCCGTGTGCTTCTTGGTAGCGTGGATAAACAGGGCCAGCATTGCAACGGCGAAGATGATACCCACAGGGTATGCGACCGCCGTATTGTAGATGGTGGCGCCTTCTGCGGTCTTGCTGTTCAGCAGGCCGCCCAGGCACTCGGGAGCCAGCACGAAGTAGGTGCAGGACACAGCGCTCATGAAGGTAGCGGGCACAGCGGTGATCCAGTAGTTCTTCTTCTCCTTGAACAGGTACATGGATGCAGCCCACAGAACGATCATGGCCAGCGTCTGGTTGGTCCAGCTGAAGTAGCGCCAGATCACGGTGTAGTTGATGAAGCCCAGTGCGTTGCCGATGCCCAGGAAAGCGCCAACGCCCAGAACCGGAATGCAGAGCTTCAGGCGGTTTGCGTAGCTGTCCTGATCGATCTTGAGCCAGTCGGCCAGAGTCAGACGAGCGGAACGGAACGCGGTATCGCCGGAGGTGATGGGGCAGATGACAACGCCGATCATTGCCAGAGCAATGCCAACGCCGCCCATGGTCTTTGCACACACGTCGTAGATGGCAGCAGACTGACCAGCAGCCAGAGCAGCGGCCAGACCGGTGTTCAGGCCGCCGGTCACCTCGTACAGGCTGCAGCCGGCAGCGGCCCAGATCAGAGCGATGACGCCCTCGCAGACCATTGCGCCGTAGAACACGAAGTGGCCCTGCTTCTCACTCTTCATGCAGCGAGCCATCAGAGGCGACTGGGTGGAGTGGAAGCCGGAGATAGCGCCGCAGGCAACGGTGATGAACATGAAGCTCCAAATGGGAGTGCCCGACGGATGCATGTTGCCGAAGTTTGCCCAGATCTCGGGGATGGTGTAGGCGGGGTTGGTAAAGATGCCGAAGATAACGCCCACAGCCATGATGATCAGGCAGATGCCGAACACGGGGTAGATCTTACCGATGATGGCATCAATGGAAATAAAGGTTGCGATGAAGTAGTACACCAGAATGATGATCAGCCAGAACAGGGTGGTGGTCAGCAGACCGGACATGCCGCTGTTCTTGCACAGGGTAACGATCAGGCCTGCGGGGCCCACTGCGAACACGGTACCAACCATGATCAGCAGCACAACAGAGAACACACGCATGATGTTCTGCATGACAGGTCCGAGGTATCTGCCGGTGACCTCAGCGATGGATGCGCCATCGTTGCGCTCGCTCATCATACCGGAGAAGTAGTCATGCACACCACCTGCAAAGATGGTGCCGAAGGTGATCCACAGGAACACCACGGGACCCCACAGAGCACCCTGCAGTGCACCAAAGATGGGGCCCAGACCTGCAATGTTCAGCAGCTGGACGAGGAACAGCTTCCACTGGGGCATCACAACGTAGTCAACGCCGTCGTTGATGCGCACAGCAGGCGTTTCGCGGTCGTCCGGTCCGAACGTGTTGTCAACGATCTTGCCATAGACAAAGTAGCCGATGATCAAGAGCGCCAGACAGAGTAAGAAACTAATCATACCAGAAACCTCCTTTTTCAGATCCACGCCCACGGCCCCATTCTGCCGTGCGTGGTCCATGTCTGGCTTCATGTTAACACTTTTTTCATAACTCGAATAATATCTTTCCTGCATAGCCCTCATATCAAAAAGTATATGGTGGGGTTTCAGGCGTTTCTTTTGGCAAAGATTTTTAGCGTTTCCTCGGCAAATTTTCTTTTCCGAAAACGTTCTCTGTGCGATTTTGACCGACGAAAGTTGCAGCTTCCAAACTTTCCGCCTGTTTTTTGTGCAGTTTGACCACGCCTGCAATTTTTGCGCGATTTTCAGTGCTTTTTTCGTGTTATTCAGCCGAGTTTCTCCCGTTGCAAACGAAGACCGGCCGTCCGGGAATTTCCCGGCGGCCGGTCTTCTGTGAATGGGCAAATATTAGAAGAGGAACTCAGGATCGCATCGGATCATGCAGCTTTCCTGACGCCAGCCTTTTTGGTGGCGTGGATAAACAGGGCCAGCATTGCAGCGGCGAAGAGGATACCAACAGGGTATGCGACCGCCGTATTGTAGATGGTGGCACCCTCCGCGGTCTTGCTGTTCAGCAGGCCGCCCAGGCACTCCGGAGCCAGCACGAAGTAGGTGCAGGACACAGCACTCATGAACGTTGCAGGCACAGCGGTGATCCAGTAGTTCTTCTTTTCCTTGAAGAGGTACATGGAAGCGGCCCACAGAACGATCATAGCCAGCGTCTGGTTGGTCCAGCTGAAGTAGCGCCAGATCACGGTGTAGTTGATGAAGCCCAGTGCGTTGCCGATGCCCAGGAAAGCACCAACGCCCAGCACAGGAACACAGAGCTTCAGGCGGTTTGCGTAGCTGTCCTGATCGATCTTGAACCAGTCGGCCAGAGTCAGACGAGCGGAACGGAACGCGGTATCGCCGGAGGTGATGGGGCAGATGACAACGCCGATCATTGCCAGAGCAATGCCAACGCCGCCCATGGTCTTGGAGCAGACATCATAAATAGCCTTGGACTGGCCCATGGCCAGTGCTTCGGCCAGACCGGTGTTCAGGCCGCCGGTCACCTCGTACAGGCTACAGCCAGCAGCGGCCCAGATCAGAGCGATGACGCCCTCGCAGACCATTGCGCCGTAGAACACGAAGTGGCCCTGCTTCTCACTCTTCATGCAGCGTGCCATCAGAGGCGACTGGGTGGAGTGGAAGCCGGAGATCGCACCGCAGGCCACCGTGATGAACATGAAGCTCCAGATGGGAGTGCCCGACGGATGCATGCTGCCAAAGTGATCCCAGATCTCCGGGATGGTGTAGGCGGGATTGGTGAAGATGCCGAAGATGACACCGATGGCCATGATGATCAGGCAGATGCCAAAGATGGGGTAGATCTTGCCAATGACGGCATCAATGGAGATAAAGGTTGCAATAAAGTAGTACACCAGAATAATGATGAGCCAGAACAGCAGCGAGGTGAGCACGCCGGAAGCGCCGCTCTGACTGCACAGCTCCACGATCAGGCCTGCGGGACCCACCGCGAACACAGTACCCACCATGATGAGCAGCACCACCGAGAACACGCGCATGACGTTCTGCATCACAGGGCCTAAGTACTTGCCGGTGATCTCGGCGATGGAAGCGCCGTCGTTGCGCTCGCTCATCATGCCGGAGAAGTAGTCGTGCACGCCGCCTGCAAAGATGGTGCCGAAGGTGATCCACAGGAACACCACAGGCCCCCACAATGCGCCCTGCATGGCACCAAAGATGGGGCCAAGGCCGGCGATGTTCAGCAGCTGAACGAGGAACAGCTTCCACTGGGGCATCACAACGTAGTCCACACCGTCATTGATGCGCACAGCAGGCGTTTCGCGGTCGTCCGGGCCGAAGGTGTTGTCCACGATCTTACCATAGACAAAGTAGCCCACGATCAGGATCGCCAGACAGAGTAAGAAACTGATCATACCAGAAACCTCCTTTTTTCGGTGCTGTCCGCGGCCCCATTCCGCCGCCGGGCAGCTCCCGATCTCTGGCCTCATGGTAACATATTTTTCATCATCTGCACAATATTTTTCCAGCATAGGGGTATATCGCATCCGATATACCCGCTAAGGATTTTTACCATTGTCCGGTCTGTTTTTTGTCGAAAAACCAGCAAAAAAGAAACGAAACCGAATTTTCGGTTTCGTTTCTTTGCCACATTTCTCTATTTTTGTCGATTCCGGAACCAAAACTTTAGCCGCTTCTTTGCCGGCGGCTGCTCATTTCACAGTCTGGGCCGCCTGTTTGTGGAGCAGATCGACAAATGCCTGCTCCTCTGCCCGCAGGCCTCCCTTGTCCGGATAGACCAGAACATCCTTCATGCGCTGGCGCTGGGCCGGGCATTTCCTGAGCACCAGATGATACTGCTCCAGCGCCCGCCGGGGCATGGGCGACGCCCACATATACGCGGACGGGAGCCGCTGCAAGATCGAAAACTGGCTGCACCGCTCATACACATGGATGCGCCGGGCTTGGTTCACATGCCAGCGCACACCGTCGCCGCCCTCCTCGCCGGGCAGCTGAAAGTCGTCGTGCAGGATCTCCATATACTGGTTCAGTTCGGTCAGGTCGCGCACCTCGTGCCGGGCCAGCGGGCCTTCGCGGTTGGTCAGCAGCCGGTATTCAAACTCCATCACCGGCTCCATCTTCAGCCCCCGCCGGGCGCAGTAGTGGGTGTAGTGCTCATCGTCCTCCTCCGCGTAGCGCAGCAGGGCCAGATGATAGCCCCGCCGCAGCACGAAATCCAGCGCCTCCATCGAGCCGCCCTCCCGGATGTGGATGTGCACCCGCTCCAGATGCACCGCCTGTTCCAGATAATCCACCGTCGCGTAGGAAGCGTAGGTAGCGTGGGGCAGCACCACCCGCAGCTCCGCGCAGCGCTCCTGCTCTTCCTCAACGCTCCGGCTCAGGCGGTCCACCTCGTCCAGCACCCGCTCTGCCTGCCGGATAAAATGCCGTCCCTGTTCGGTGGGGATCATGCCGGTGGACGAGCGCTCAAAGATGCGGATGCCATATTCCTCTTCCAGGTTCTTGAGCGCCTTGCTCACATTGGGCTGGGCCGCATACAGCTGCTTTGCCGCCGCGCTCACGGAGCCCCACTGCATGATGGCGACCAGATAGCGCAATTCTGTAATGTTCAAGCTCTTCTCTCCTTTTGGCGTCGTGTGGAACCATTTTGTCCTATTGTATCAGCCCCGGCGCCGGGCTGTCAAGTTGACGGCAGCGCATCGGGGCTTTATAATAAGAATGCCACGTTCTCCCCTGCCGGGAGAATCATCTGTAAAACGAGAACACTGTATTTTTCGAGGAAGATCGTATGACATACCGCGTTCTGCGCATTGAAGAGCAGATGTATGGCTGCGAGGAGCTGCCGGAAGGGCAGCCCGTCTGCTGCGATGTCTTATTGGAGGACGAGACCGGTGAACGCCGGGTCATCGCCTACCCGGACGCTGAGCTCACCCGCCTTGGCATCGACGAGGGCGACACCGTCCGGCTCGACCACCATACCCTCATCAAACTCTGAAGGAGCCTCTATGCACAACTTATATTTCACCCGCCACGGAGAGACCGTCTGGAACGTTGAAAACAAGATCTGCGGCATGACCGACAGCCCGCTGACCGCCCGCGGCCGGGCGCAGGCCGCTGCGCTGGGGGCCCATGTCCGGGACAGCGGGGTGCACATCGATGAGATCCTGTACTCTCCCCTGTCCCGCGCCGCCGACACCGCCATGGCCATTGCCGAGGCCACCGGCCTGCCCGCCCGGTGTGAGCCGCGCCTGCGGGAGCAGTGCTTTGGCAAATACGAGGGCACGCCCCGCAACGGCGGCGAGTTCCGCGTTTCCAAGACCCACTTCGCCGACCGCTACGACGGCGGCGAGAGCATGATGCAGCTGGCCCAGCGCATCTATAACCTGCTGGACGAGCTGAAGGCCGACACCGGCAAGACCTATCTTCTGGTAGCCCATAACGGCATCGCCCGGGTGGTGCAGTCCTATTTCTACGATATGACCAACGAGGAGTATGCCGCCTTCGGCATCCGGAACTGCGAGTTCGTCGAGTATACATTTGAATGACAACGAAAGCCGCCGGTGGCCCCGGCGGCTTTCGTTGTCCTAGCGCGTCACACATGACGGTACTGGAATTTCTGATCTTTGGTCACGAACATATACACGCTCACCCCCAGCGCGGCAAGCTCGGCGGCGGTGACGGCCAGCCAGATGCCATCCATCCCCATGAGCGCCGGCAGTGCGAAGACCGCCGCCACCTGAAACGCCAGCGTGCGCAAAAAAGAGATCAGTGCGCTGGTCACGCCGTCGCCCAGCGCCGTGAAGAAGGAGGATGCATACACGTTGAAGCCCATGATGAGGAAGCTCAGCGCATACAGCCGGAAGGCCCGGCTGGTCAGGGCCAGCAGCTCCGCGTCGTAGCCCACGAAAATGCGCGCCACATGCGGGATGAGGAACATCGAACCAATGGTCATGACGACGGCCACCACGCCGATGAGGCGGAAGCTCATGGAATAAAGGTTGTGGACCTCCCGGTGATTGCGGGCACCGTAGTGGAAACTGACGATGGGTGCACTGCCCACGGCATAGCCCACGAACACCGCCACGAACAGGAAGGCCGCGTACATGATGACACCGTAGGCGGCCACGCCGTTCTCACCGGCCAGACGCAGCAGCTGGTAGTTGTACAGGATATTGACCAGCGACATGGAAAGGTTGGTCATCAGCTCGGAAGAGCCGTTGATGCAGGCATCCCGCAGAACGCGGCCATGGAACTTCGTCCGGCTCAGATGCAGGCGGCTGGTGTTGTTCCGGTCCAGGAAATAGAACACCGGCAGCAGGCCGCCGACGATCTGGCTGAGGAAGGTCGCGACCGCGGCACCCTCGACGCCCCAGCGGAGCACCCCCACCAGCACAACGTCCAGCACCATGTTGGTGCAGCCCGCGCCCACGGTGAACCAGAAGCCGAGGTGCGGCTTTTCGGCGGTGACGAAAAAGCTCTGGAACATATTTTGCAAGATAAAGGTCGGCAGGCTGACCAGCAGGATGCGGCCATACCGCAGCGCATAGTCCAGCATCTCTCCCTTTGCGCCCAGCAGCTCCGCCACCGGCTCAATGATGACCAGACCAACGGCGCTGAACACAATGCCCGCCGCAAGGGCCGAACTGAGGAAGAGGCTGAAAAGTTCGTCCGCCTTTTTTCCATCGCCCTCGCCCAGCGTGATGCCCACGATGGCGCTGCCGCCGGTGCCCAGCATAAAGCCGATGGTGCCCAGCAGCATAGGCAGCGGCATGATGAGGTTGACCGCCGCAAAGGCCGTCTTGCCCACAAAGTTGGAGACACACAGGCCGTCCACGATGCCGTAGATGGAGGTGAACAACATGGTACCGATGCAGGGCAGTACGAACCGGATCAGCCGGGAACAGGTAAAGTGATCGGACAATTGGATGGGGTGCTTTGGCATGAGATCTCCTTTTTCACATCATCCCGCCGGGGCGCCAGCCGGTGCAGTAGCGGGCATAATCGCGGTCGGCCTGCTTGACGTAGAGGACGAGTTCTTCCTTGCCCTCTTTGTTTTTCATCGTGCGGACCTTGGTGGGCAGGCTCTGGCGCTGGAGCAGCTCCAGTTCGTCGTTCAGCTCGTCCTCGTTGTCAAAGGTGTCGAGCTTGGTCCAGTGGGTGGCAAACAGCCAGAATTTTGCAAGGGTATCGCTCATGGTTCAGTCTCCTTCTCCGGCGCGGGCTGCGGGGCCGTCAGCCGGTAAAACGGCGCTATTGCGTTGGTGTCGCCGTGGCGGACGATGGAGTAGGTGATGTCGCAGTAGGGCTGGATGGCGGTACTCTTTTCCACGGTGGAGATGAGCAGCACCTGCAGCTGCAGGCGGCGGAACAGCTCCATCATGGGGCGGATGCGGTCGCTGGTCATCTTGCTGAAGGCTTCGTCCAGCAGCACAAGACGGATGCTGTTCTCGCTCTTCTCATAAATTTGCAGCAGAGACGCGCAGATGGCCACATAGAAGGGGGCCTGATTCTCGCCGCCGGAGGAGTCGCGGCTGACGCGGGACAGGTATGCCTGCTGGCCGGTGACGCGGTTCGTCACTTTGATGTCATAGTCCAGATAGGTGCGGTAGTCCACATAGTCCGAGAGAGTCACGCCGCCGGTGCGGCCCTCCTGCCGGGCGCGGGTGTTCTCGTCCACATCCGCCATGATTTTTTCCATCAGCTCGTCCACCTGACGCTCATAAGCAGGGTCGGCGGTGGCGGCAAGGTTGTCCAGCGAGTCGCCCTCGGTCATCTGCTGGTTGCCCTTGTCCACGATGACCTGATAGAAGGCCGCCAGCTGCGGGTCGCGGCTGGGCTCCAGCTCAAAGCGGTAGACCTCCTCGCCGTAGGTCAGCTGTTCCATCACCTTGTTCAGCTCCCGGAACTGCCGCCGGGCGTTGAAGATATCGTCCTTCATGCGGAACAGGATATCTTTGCGGAAGCGGTCCTTGCAGTCCCGCTGGGCCTGCTCCAGACGGGCGGCGTAGCGTTCCAGATCGATGCGCACAAGGCTCTCGTGCTGGGCGCGGTACTGGTCCAGCCCTGCAAGGCCCAGCGGATAATCGCACACATAGTGCTCGTTGTAGGCTTTCTGGGCCGGTTCCAGCGTGGCGGTGAGGTAGCTTTGCAGGGTGTCGTCCAGCTTGGTCTGCGCTTTTTCGGCCGTCTGGGCAGCGGCGCGGGCTGTGCGGCCCCCGGTCATGAGGCCCTTTTTGCGCTCCTGCGCCAGCGGCTCCAGCAGCGGGTATTTTTCAAAGAAGGTTTGGGCCGCCCCGGCGCTCTGCTGCGCTGCGGCCACGGCCCGGCCCTGCTCTGCTTCGCAGGAGGCGATCTGCTTTTGGCACACGCGGATGTCGCCGCCCGCCTGCTCCACCGCCTTGCGGGCCGCTTCCCAGGCAGCTTCGCGGGTCTCCTCTTCCCGATACAGCTCCTGCAGCAGCGGGTTCTCGCGGCAGTCGGCCAGCTTCTGGGCCTGTGCCGCATAGTCGGCCTTGGCGGCAGCAAGGGCGTCCCGGCCTTCCCACAGGCCGGCCAGCGTTTCCAGTGCGCGGCCGCGCAGGATGTTCTGGTACTGGTCGTAGGCCGTTTTCAGCGACCGTTCGGCCTGCACGGCCTCGCGGCGGCGTTCACCGAGGGCCGTCAGCTCCTCTTCCAGCGTACCGGCGCGGGCGCGGCGTGCGTCCAGACCGATATACCGCTGGGGAGTGCGCAGCCGTTCCAGCCGGAAGGGATGGTGGCGCAGAAGGTCGCGGGTGGCGCTGTCGGGATGCTGTTCCAGCGTATCGGGGGTGTCGCAGCAGACGATGCGGCCCAGAATGGTCTGGGCATACTGTGCAGCCAGCGGGTTTTCGCTGCTCACCTGCGCGGCAAGGCTGTCCGGGCCGTACTTGTCGGCGCGGCGGTTGGCCTTGCGGATGCCCGGGGTGTCCAGCAGGCTGATGGGGCCTACCTTGTCCTTCAGAGCCACAAAGGCGCTCTTGGCGGCTTCGTAGTGGGCGGGCGGCACAAGGATGTCAAAGCGGCGGTCGCCAAGGCAGGCTTCCACGCAGTCCTGCCAGCTTTCGTCCTCCACGTTCAACAGTTCACAGAAAATTTTCGCATCCGGCTGCATGCCCCGGCTCTTGAGTTCCGCATTCACGGCATCCCGCACCCGGGTGGCGGCATCGCCGTGGGGGTAGACCCACTTGCCGCCCGAAACCGCGTCCAGCTCAGCGCGCTTTTCTTCCTGCGCGCGGGCCAGGTCGGCGGCGTTCTGCCGCGCGGCAAAATACTGCTCTTCCAGCGGCTTTTCGAGCCGGTCCAGCGCTTCGGTCAGCGCGGGCAGCTGTTCCGCGGTCAGAGCGACCGGCCAGAGCGCTTTTTCGACCCCGAAGCCGCTGCGGGCCAGCACCGTCAGCAGGTTCGTGACGGCATCCGCCGTCTGTTCCAGCGCCGCCATCTTCCGGGCGGCGGCATCCAGTGCGGTCTTCCTGCGGGCCAGTTCCTCGGTCATGGCGTCCAGCGCACGGCCCTCGCCGCTGGCCGAAGCTGCTCCATGGGCGGCCAGATAGGCCCGGCGGGCTTCGGCCTCGGCGTTCTTGGCCGCTTCATAGGCGGCGTTCCGCTCGGCCAGCTGGCGGCGTCCGGCGTCGAGATGCCCCTGCCAGACGGCGTCTTCTCCGGCGTCGGCCTCGGCGCGGGCCAGCAGCGCCGCGCCCCGGTTGACCAGGGCGTCCGTCTCTCTGGATGCGGCTTCCCGGCCGTATTCCACGATCTCTTCCAGCGCGTTGGCGCGGGTCTGTGCTTCGGCCAGCACGGCGTGCAGATTTTCCAGTTCCAGCCGGTCGCCCTGCAAAGCGTCCAGATCCAGCTCCGGCTGGGGCAGGATGTACTGGTACAAAAACTCCCGGAAGTTGGGGATCTCGTCCATGCTGGTGCCCATCTGGAACACCTCGTTGAACTTTTTGCCCAAGGGGCTGGAGGCGCGCCCGATGCCCAGCGCACGGCAGATGCGGTCCCGCGCTTCGCTGGGGCTGCGGGTGTAGGAGAGACGGCCCGTTGCGGGCTTGAAGTCCTCCTTTGCGCTGGGTGCACCGGTCTTGGGGTCGATGAAGGGCAGCTGTTCCAGCGTGCAGCCGTCCTCCGAAAGATACCATGTCTGATCGCCGGGGTGCAGCTCCTGCATGGGGCCTTCGGACTCCACCCGCACCGCGATGACGAAGGGGGTGCGCTTGACGCTGTCCCAGAACTCCGCCCCGATGTAGGCCACGGTATGGCCCGGGCGGCGGTAGGCGTTCTCGCCGCGCTGCTTTGCGTGCACCGAACCCTGCAGGGTGCGGCCGCTCTTTTTATTGCCCAGCGCATTGAAATTGCGGTTGGTGGTCAGGCAGTAGCGGATGGCGTCCAGAATGGTGGTCTTGCCCACGGCGTTCACGCCGATCATATAGGTGAGCCGTGCGCAGTCGAAGGTGACGTTTTCAAAGTTGTGCCAGTTGATAAGCTTCAGCCGTTTGAGTTTGATCATTCTTCACCCTCCCCTGCTTCTTCCGGTCGTTCATAAAGGCCAAGCTCTGTGCGGGTGCGGGCAGATTCTGCCGCTGCATCCGCAAGGTCGGCATCCGGCAGAGCCAGCAGCACGGTGGGAAATACTTCAATGCGGCTGTCCAGCCCGGAAAGCCGCCCCACAGGCCGCGCCAGATTGTACCGGCGCAGGGTGCGCATGAGGTTTTCCAGCGTTTTCTGGTCCAGACGGCGGGGCAGATTCATCTTCTGCAGTTCGGTCTGCACCTCTTCCACCGTCACCAGCACCTCGTCGGCATTGGCCGCAAGGCTCTCGCGCTTTTGCAGGTACAAAAGCCGCAATACCAAAAGCAGGATGCTCTCGTATTTCAGCAGCCGGGCCTGACTGCCCTCGTGGCCGTTGACCAAAGCCGCCGCCTGCAGGGGTGCCGGGTACAGCAATACAGAATAGCCCAGCGGGGCGAACACAGCGCGGACCTCGTCCAGATGGTCCTGCACATAAAGATATTTTGCCCGCTGATCCTCCACGCCGCCCAGCACGAAGCAGTGGTTCAGCAGGTAGTTCGCGGTTTCTTCCAGCAGTTTATTCGTTTCGGCCATGGGGTTCCTCCTTGCGGGGCATCAGGATAAATTCTTCGAACCGGAAGCCGCCCCGCTCGACCCACTTCCCGGTCCGTTCGATGTCATAATCCCGGTGCGGCGACTGCGAGTAGGTGTGCAGGCCGATGATGCGGGCAAAATCGTTCGGGTATTCGTCTGCCAGCAGTGCCGCGTTCACCTGCGGGCGGGCGGCAAGGGCCTGCCGGGCCAGCAGGGCCACATTCTCCTCGGTAACGGCCATCCGGGCGTACTCCAACAGGAGCTGCTGCTCCTTTTGCAGCTGTTCCGGGTCCAGCGTTCCGGTCTCCACCGGCCTGAGCGGCACCTCGCTGCGGGGCGCGGCGGGCGGGTAGAGCGGCTTTTCGCCGAAGACCTGCACCGGGTAAAGGTGCAGATGCTTTGCCACCGGGCCGTCGTCCGGCTCAAACAGCTGCTCCGGAGTGCGGATGTCCTCGGCGTAGCGGCGCAGCAGGGCGGTGACGCTGCCCTGCGAAGAACGGTCGCTCAGCAGCAGGAACTGTGCCCGCTGCACAGCCCGCTTGCGGTAGCGGATGTGGCTTGCATCGATCTCGCGCATGAGCAGGCTCATCTCTTCCAGCGCGTCCCGCTGCTTCTGGATGAGGGCCCGCACCGCCGGGGCGGCCTCGTTCGGCGCGCAGCGCTCCACCCGGGCATAATCAAAGGCCAGCTGCGGCAGGTAGTTCTCCTCGCAGTCGTCCAGCTCCTCTTCCAGATAGGCGCGGTAGTTGAACAGGTTGTCGCTGGTCTTGAAGCGGTGGTAGGCCGCCGCCACCACCTTTTCCTCGTACTGGTCGAACAGTTCCAGCACCTCCTGCGGGGTGCGGTTGCGGGTGAGCCGGTCGATATAGTGGCCGATGGAGGCATTGAGCGCCCGGAGGGAGCGGTTCAGCGCGTCAAGGTCTGCGTCCACCTCCCGCAGAACGTTCTCATAGGGGCTTTTTTCCTGCCCGATGCTGCCCAGCAGCTGCCATGCCTTGTACAGCTTTCCGGTATAGGTAACTACGCGGGGGTTCAGGATCTCTTCCAGCGCTTCCAGCAGCGGCGTTACCTCCGGCACAAAGGCAAGGGACGCTTCTCCCTCGTAGCTGCCGGGCTGCTCTTCCAGCCAGCCGGTGCGGCGCAGCCGCAGCAGAAAGCCCACGGCCAGCGTGTGAGGGTCGCGGGTGGGCTGCTCTTCTTCATCGCCCGCACCGTCGGCATCCAGCGCAAGGGGCTTTGCCAGTGCGGCAAAGTAATCCTCGGCACGCCAGACGGCCTCCGCACGGGAAATGCTGTAATCCGCCGTGTGGCGGCACTCCTCCCAGAGCAGAAGCAGCAATTCCGCATAAAAAGCCCGGTTCGGCCCCGCCAGCGGGCGGAACAGCCGCGGGGACACCAGTTCAAACAGCTGCATCAAAAGATCCTTTCTTTCGCAAATTTCCGCCTCTATTGTACCACAAAAAACAGGCCCTCTCAACCGGTGGCCGAGCGCATCTTCCGGAACGATCTGCACACGAGCCGCCGCAGGCTGTGAAAATTCATCCCGAATTTACACAATTTCACCACGATTTTGTGTTATGCTTCTTATAAAGAAATGAAAAAGGCATCGCAGGCTGAACTCCCACTCAACACAATGCCCCCCGGAATGCAGGCTTCCGGGGGGCTTCGTGTTTGTTCGGGGTTTTACAGCTCCTGATAGGCGGTCATCAGCGCCGGGATGAACTGCTTTTTGCGGCTCACCACACCGGGCAGGGTAAAGCTGCCGTCCTCGGCAGGCTGGGTCTCAAAGCCGTCCGAGAGCACCTCGGAAGCATAGCGGCCATCGCTGATGACCACGCTCTCCTCCTTGGGCACGTCGGTGAGCAGCATGTAGATATCCTCCACGTTCTGCTTGTTGCGGGCTTCTTCCAGATAGGGGCGCAGCAGATTTTCGGCGGCAAGCAGGTTCTTGCGGGTCATGTAGCTGCCCTGTGCCACGCCAAAGCGGATATCGCCGCACATGAACACCTTGAAGTCCTGCAGGAACACCTCCTCGGCGGTCTTGCCGTCCAGCTTTTCGCCTGCTTCAAACATCTCGCTGGCAAACTCGTCAATGTCCACACCGGCAATTTTTGCCAGACGCTTTGCAAGGGCCTCATCCAGCGGGGTGCAGGTGGGGCTGCGGAACACCAGCGTATCCGAAAGGATGGCCGCCAGCAGAAGGCCTGCGATCTGCGGCGGGATCTCCATACCGTTCTCGTCGTACATCTGGGTGATGATGGTGGCCGTGCAGCCCACCGGCTGGTTGCGGAAGTACACCGGGCCGCTGGTCTCCAGACTGCCGATGCGGTGGTGATCGATGATCTCCAGAATTTCGGCCTGATCGAAGCCCTCCACGGCCTGGGTGGCCTCGTTGTGGTCCACCAGGATGATGCGGCGTTTTTGCAGATTGATGATGTTGCGGCGGCTGACCATACCGCAGTATTTGCCGTCCTCGTCGAGGATGGGGAAATAGCGGTGGCGCACCTTGGCCATCACACGGGTGACGTCTGCCACCGGGGTGACGAGGGTGAACTTCATGATGTCGCTGCGGGTCATATAGTAGGAGATGGGAGCGCACTGGCTGATGAGCTTACCGGCAGCATAGGTATCCACCGGGGTGGTCATGATGGCAACGCCGGTCTCCTCGGCAATGCGCTGGATGGTGCGGCCCACCTTGGCGTTGTTGCACAGGATGAGCAGAGACGCTTCCTTCTCGATGGCGCACAGCTGGCTTTCGTAGCGGTTGGTCAGGATGACGATGTCGCCTTTTTCCACGGTATTTTCCAGCATTTCGGGCGTGGCGGTGCCGATGCGGATGTGGCCGGTGGTGCACACGTCGTCCTCGCGGCCCACCACCATGGTGCCGCCCAGCGTTTCCAGAATATTGCGGTAGGTGGTCTGGCTCTTGGCCAGGATGCCGGTGTCGAACACGTCCATGTTGGCTGTGGCGATATCCTTCACGGTGATGACACCCTCCAGCTCGTTGTCCGCATTGGTCACGGGCAGGGTGTCGATCTGCTTGTCACGCATGATCTCCCACGCCTTGCGCAGGCTGGTGGAGCCGGGGATGCCGGGCATCTCGCGGTAGTCCACATCGCGGATCTTGGGGTTCACGTCCGTGCACATACGCGGGGGCTTTACCCCGAACTTTTTGAGCACGAACTCGGTCTCCTGGTTCATCTTGCCTGCACGGCGGGGCTCACAGACCAGATCACTGGTCTTGTTTTTCAACTCTGCATAGGCAATGGCCGAGCAGATGGAATCGGTATCCGGGTTGCGGTGGCCGATCACGACCACCTTATGGGCTGCTTTTGGCATAATCTTTCCTCTCTCTATGGAATCGTTCATTCATTTACCTTCTTCTGTGCTGCACACAGAAGTCCGGTTTCATTCTATCACATCCCACCGCAGGGGTAAAGGGAACCGACGGCACTTTGTTTCTTAAAATTTTGCGAGGTTCTTGGATACAACATCTTGATTTTCCTGCGATTCCGCGTTATGCTTAGTTCTATGACATTCCGGAGCAAGAGGAGGAACTATGACAACCACAACAACCAAGCCGCTGTTTACCCGCAAACAGCTCATTGCCCTGCTGCTGCCGCTGATCGCAGAGCAGGCGCTCAGCGTGACCATCGGTCTGGCCGACACGCTGATGGTCTCCTCGGTGGGGGAAGCCGCTGTTTCCGGCGTGAGCCTTGTGGACTCGTTCAACGTGCTGATGATCCAGCTGCTCAGCGCCCTTGCCACCGGCGGCGCGGTGGTCACCAGCCAGTACATCGGCCACCGGGAACCGAAGAACGCCAAGGCCGCCGCCGCCCAGATCCTGTTCATCATGATCTCGCTCAGCGTCGTGGTCGCCGCCGTGGTAGCGGTAGGGCGGCACGGCATCCTGCGCGGCATCTTTGGCTCCATCGACGTGGACGTGATGCGCTATGCCGAGACCTACTTCCTGCTCTCGGCCCTGAGCTACCCGTTCATCGGCCTGTACAACGCCGGTGCGGCCCTGTTCCGGGCGCAGGGCAACAGCAAGATCAGCATGATGTCCAGCCTTGTAATGAATGTGGTGAACATTGGCGGCAACGCCGTGCTGATCTACGGCTTCAAAATGGGCGTGATGGGTGCCGCACTGGCCAGCCTTGTGTCCCGGATGATCGCCTGCTTTGCGGTCATCTACCTGCTGGAAAAGCCCGGCTGCCTGCTCCGCATTGAGCACCTGACCGACCTGAAGCCCGATCTGCCCCTCATCCGCCGCATCCTGCGGGTGGGCATCCCTGCCGGTATTGAAAACGGCATGTTCCAGATCGGCAAGCTGTCCGTTTCCAGCCTGACCTCCACTCTGGGCACCGCCGCCATTGCGGCCAACGCCGTGGCGGGCAACATCACCACCTTCCTGAATGTTCCGGCCAACGCGGTCGGCATGGCAGTGCTCACCGTCATCGGCCAGTGCCTTGGCGCAGGCGAAAAAGATCAGGCCAAACACTACGCCCGCCGCTTCCTTCTGGTGGCCTATGCAGGTGCCTGGATCATGAACCTGTCGGCCTTCTTCTTCCTGAACCGCATCACCCTGTCCTGGTTCAACCTCTCCCCGGAGTCCAACGCCATGGCGCTGGAAGTGATGGTGTGGTTCAACATCGTTTCGCTGTTCATCTGGCCTTCCAGCTTTACCATGCCCAACATTCTCCGCGCCGCCGGCGACGCCACCTTCACGATGACGGTCAGCGTCTTCTCCATGTGGGCCTTCCGGGTGGGCTTCTGCTACCTGATGGTCCTGGGCCTGCATCAGGGCAATCTGCTCAGCATCTGGGGCGGCATGTTCCTGGACTGGCTGTTCCGCTCCCTCTTCTTTGCCATCCGCTTCTTTAAGGGGAGCTGGCTGGAAAAGAAAGTCATCTGAGCCTGCGCTTCCGGATTGCTTTCCTGCCCGAAAACGTGTAGAATAGAAAGCAGGAAACGATTGGATGAAAAGGAGGCGCTCTGATGAAACATTCTCTGACCGCACTTTTGCTCACGCTGGCACTGTTCTGCTGCCTGCTGACCGGCTGCGGCCCGACGCCCGATGTTCCGGGCGGCAGCGAAGGCAGCAACGGCTCTTCTTCGGGCAGCACCAACTCCGGCACCGAACCCGATGACTCAAACAGCGGCGGAGTCTCCGCCCCGAAATTGCAGCCGTCCATTGTGATGGAATCGTTCAGTGCCTATCACGATGCAGCCGGTGAGGACGTTGCGCGTTGTGTTTTCCGGGCGACCAACCCCAATACGGCATACAGCGTTTCCCGTGCACGTGTCGACCTCACCCTGAAGGATGCTGCCGGAAATGTGCAGGAGACCACGTATTTCATGCTTCAGACCATCGCACCGGGCGATACGGTCCGCTTTGCCTATACCTACAAATGCAAGAAGGGTGTTCCGGCCAGCGCGGCCTACACACAGCCCAGCACGACCGCTTCCAGCTTCCAGCCTTCTGCGGAGGCTGTCCGTTCTTCCGACCTTCATGCTGTCGTAACGGGCCATTCCACGACTTCCGGGCTGAATTATACAGTCATTTCCGGCACGGTGCGCAATCTGAGCAAATACACCTGCAACCGCACCCGTGTATCGGTCATTCTGAAAAAGAACGGCAAAGTCGTTTCTTCTGACTTTGTCCTGCTTACGACTCCCATTCCATCCGGAAAGGAAAGCTCTTTCTTCATTTCCCACGCCAGCGATATCGGGTTCGACCCCGCTGAGACCGAAGTCGTTGCCATCCCCTGGTAATATCTGTTTTTCCGGCCAGCCGCGCAAGCGGCTGGTTTTTTTGTACCCTTTTGCAGGAAAATCCGGTTCTGGATCGTATTCCTTTCAGAGAGGGCGGTTCCGGAGCCGTTCTCTCTCCCCAAATTTCCCATGTCGCACAAATTTTTCACAGATATTTTAGAGAAGTTGTCCTGTTTAGGGCTTGTTTTTGCGCGATGACCGGCGTATAATGAGACGCTGCTAAGAACTTTAAGAAGGCTCTGCCCTCCAACTCCAAACAAAGGAAGTGTGTTCCATGCGAAACTGGTTTTCCCGCCATCCCATCTGGTTCATGGCGTTCTATCTTGTGTTTTATCTCTCGGTGTTCCACTGGCTCGAAGTCAACATCACCGTGCCGGAAGTCTGGGTCCACTGCCATCTGGATGACCTCATCCCCTTCTGCAAATATGCGGTCATCCCCTATTTTGCATGGTTTCCGTGGATCCCGTTCACCCTGTTCTTCCTTCTGTGGAAGGCACCCCGGGAGGACTTCTGGCGGCTCTGCCTGCCGCTCTTCGCGGGCATGACCATCGCGCTGGCGGTCTATGTCATCCTCCCCAACGGGCTGGACCTCCGCCCCTACCGCGTCTACGGTTCGGACATCTTCGCCCGGATCGTCCGTCAGCTCTACTCCACCGACACTGCCACCAATGTCTGCCCGTCCATCCATGTGTTCAACTCGGTCACGCTGATGCTGGCCTATCACCGCTGCCGCATCTTTGAGCAGCCCCGGTTCCGCTGGATGCGCCCGGCCGCTGATGTGCTGTGCATCTCCATTGTATGCTCCACCATGCTGCTCAAGCAGCACAGCTGCATCGATGTGGTCATGGGCATCCTGCTGGCCATGGCAGTGGACAGCGCCGCCTCCTCGCTGGAGCGGAGCGAGTACCGCATTTTGCAGAATCCCTGAGCTTCATACAGCAAAAAAAGCACCTGTGGCGCAGGTGCTTTTTTTTGCTGCTTAAAACAATCCTTCCGGCAGGCAGATGTCGTGCCGGGGGACTTTTTCCCATGAAAAGTCTGCCACGAGGCTTTCCGGTGTGCGGGGCGCAGGCTCCGGCTGCAGGCCGTAGGCGTAGGCAAGCTTGCCCACGATCTCCTGCGCGGTATACTTTTCCCGCAGGTTTTCCAGACTCTGGTCGCCATCGCGCTTGGAGAGCCGCCGCCCATCCGAGGCCAGCAGCAGCGGGCAGTGGGCAAACCCCGGTGCCTGCAGGCCCAGCAGGCGGTACAAATACAGCTGCCGTGCCGTGGACGAAAGCAGGTCTGCACCGCGCACCACTTCGGTAACGCCCATGCGGGCATCGTCCACCACCACGGCCAACTGATAGGCGAACACGCCATCCGCCCGGCGCAGGTAGAAGTCACCGCAGTCCCGCAGCAGGTTCTCGCTGTGGGGGCCCATGCAGCCATCCCGGAAGGTGATGACCTCATCGGGCACTCTGAGCCGGTAGGCCGGTGCCTTGACCCGGCTCTTTTCCGCGATCTGGGCAGGCGTCAGATCCCGGCAGGTGCCCGGATAGACCACGTTGCCGTCCGAGGTATGGGGCGCGCTGGCCGCGTGCAGCTGGGCGCGGGAGCAGAAGCAGGGGTAGACCAGCCCCTGCGCTTCGAGCATCTGATACGCACGGGTGTAGATCTCCGCGCACTCACTCTGGTAATAGGGGCCGTTCGGCCCGCCGGTGCTGCCGCCCTCGTCCCACGCAAGGCCCAGCCAGGCCAGGTCTTCTTCCAGCAGGTCTGCGTATTTCCGGGGGCAGCGCTCGGCATCCAGATCCTCAATGCGCAGCACGATACGCCCGCCCGCATGTCTGGCGCTGAGCCACGCCAGCAGGCTGCAGGCCAGATTGCCAAGATGCAGCCGCCCGCTGGGGCTGGGTGCAAACCGCCCGACGACCGGGCTCACAGGCCCAGCTTCCACTCGCCATCCTTCGGCTGAGAGATGGGGGTGTTATAGAATTCGGCCACGGCCTTGGCCATGTACTCGGCGTCGATGCAGCTGGCGGTCTCCATGGAAGAGTGCATTGCCAGCTGGGCCAGACCGATGTCCACCATCGGGATCAAAATCTGGTGGCCCAGCAGGTTGCCCAGCGTGGAGCCGCCGGGAACATCGGCGCGGTTGGACGCGAACTGCACCGGCACACCGGCCTTCTGGCAGATGGCGCTGAAGGCCGCACCGGTCAGGCCGCTGGTGGTGTAGGTCTGGCGGGCGTTGGATTTCAGCAGGACGCCGCCGCCCAGCGTGGCCGGATGGGCGGGGTCGCTCTTTTCGGGGTGGTTGGGATGGGTGGCGTGGCCGTTGTCGGCGCTCAGCAGCAGGCTGTTGGTGCAGGCGCGGATGCTCTGCTCACGGATGACGCCCAGCTTTTCTTCGATGCGGGCCAGCACATCGGCCATGAGGGTGCCCTGTGCGCCCTGACGGCTGGAAGAACCGACCTCTTCGTTGTCGAACATGACCCAGATGTCGCCACGGCCTTCCTCTTCGCCGCGGCCCTGCAAAAAGCCCCACAGAGTGGTGTAGGCACACTCCAGGTCGTCGATGCGGCCGGACATGAAATACTCGCCCTTCAGGCCCACGCGCACGGCCTGCTCACAGGTGCAGAGCATGAGGTCGCTGTCGAGGATGTCTTCGGCCCGGACGCCGGCCTCCTCGGCCAGCACCTGCCGCAGGGTGGTGCCCGCCGCACCGAAGATGGGCTGCAGATCGACCTGCGGGTTATAGTTCTTCCCCTTATTGACCTCGTGGTCAAAGTGGATGCAAAGGTTCGGGATGCAGGCCAGCGCACGGTCCGGATGGACGAGAATGCTCTTCACGCCGTTCTCCGTCCGGACAAGGATGCGGCCCGCCACGCTCAGGGGACGGTCCAGCCAGGTGGGCATGATCATGCCGCCGTAGCCCTCGGTCTCGGCGCGGGCAAACACGGCGTCCTTGCCGCCGTCCAGCTCCTTGATCTTCCAGGTGGGGGAATCGCTGTGGCTGGCCGTGACATGCCAGCCGGTCAGCTCCCCTTTGGGCATCCGCCAGGCCAGCACCGCCGAACCGTTGCGGGTGGTGTAGTATTTTCCGCCGGGCACCAGCTCCCAGGCTGCGCTTTCGGGGCGCTCCTCATAGCCGTTGGCCTCCAGAATGGCCGCTGCTGCGGCGGCAGAGTGAAAGGCGCTGACGCCTTTGTTCAAAAAATCAAACAGACCCTCTAGTTCAAACTTCTGCATCTTGGGTTCTCCTTCTGTTTCTTTTACGCTTCAGCCTCTCCGCCGCTCCCCGCATCGCGCGGCGATGCCGGAGAAGTCTGCTCCAATTATAGCCGCTCCGTTTCCAAAAAGCAACTCAGACCGCCGCACACTGTTCCAGCTCCCGGTCCACGGCCCGGCGCACCCGTGCTGCCTGCAAGCCGCAGACCAGCTGCAAATAGGGGCCGTCCTGCACCAGCCCTTTATGGGGCATGGCCAGCAGCGCCGCCGTATCCAGCCGGTCGGGATCTTTCACGGTGATGCGCAGGCGGGTAAAGCAGTTGTCCACCGTGCGGATGTTCTCCCGCCCGCCCAGCGCCGCCAAAAGCCGCCGGATGCCTTCCGGGTCGATCTGCCGCGCGGCTGTTTCCCGCTCCGGTGCCCGGCCGGGCGTGGGCAGGTCGAACACACGGATGATGACCGAAAAGACCACCACATAGGTCAGGATCTCCAGAACGCCCAGCAGGTAGAGCAGCGGGACGCGATGCATCTGCTGCGGGGCGGCGCTCAGGTTGAACACCAGCGAACCCAGCAGGTTGGAGGTGAACGCCCGGACCTGCAGCGCATTCAGCAGGACCATGAAGCCGCCTGCAAGGGCCGCATGGAGCACCCACAGCACCGGCGAGACGAAGCAGAACAGGAAATCGACCGGTTCGGTGATGGACGCCAGCGACGCTGTGACCGCCAGCGGCAGGATGGCCGCAGCCGTGCGCTTCCGGCGCTCCTTTTTGGCAGTGAGGATGAACGCCGCCGCGATGCCCAGATAGCCGAACGTTTTGGTGAAGCCGGTGTACATCCACACGATGTCATCGGTCAGGGGCAGGCCGTAGGAGTATTCCGCCATCGTGACCATATAGGCTCCCGTGTAGGTCACCGAACCCACAGTCATGGAACCGCCCAGCTGCGAGAACTGGAACGGCATATACACCAGATGATGCAGCCCTGTAGGGATGAGCAGCCGTTCCAGGAAGCCATACAGAAAAATGCCCGCATAGCCCGAAGCTGCGATCCAACCCGTCATGGCGCGGATGCCCTCCTGCAGGGGCGGCCAGACAAAGCAGACCGCCATCCCGAACGCCGCCGCAAAAGCCGCGATGCACAGGAACGACCACCGCAGACCCGAATACACCTGTGTGACAAGCCCGGTGAACTGCGTTTCGCAGGTGCAGTCAAAGATCTTCGCGGCGGCAAAGCCCAGCAGGATGCCGCCCGTCACACCGGTGTCCATGACCTGGATGCCCAGGATGCTCGTCTGACCCGTGGCGGCAAGGCCGGTCAGGCCGTCGGACTCGGCTAGGCGGCCCAGGATCTCCAGTGTCGTGTGGTTGGCCGTCAGGAAGACGAGATAGGCCATGAGGGCCAGCAGTGCGGCCTCCTGCTTTTCGGTGCGGGTGCGCGCAGCGGCGATGCCCACGCAGAGGAAGATGCTGAGGTTGTTGACGATCACCATCATGCTGTTGTACAGCAGCCCGCCCGCAAGGCGGATCGGCGTCCAGTTCAGCACCGGGAGCAGCTGGCGCAGCGGGCTGCTGGTGAGCAGTGCGCCCACCACCAGCAGCAGGCCCGCCGCCGTCAGATAAGACAGCGGGTCCAGAAGCGCCTGCGAGACTCCTTCGAGCTTTTGCAGGAATTTCTGCACTTGTTTGTCCTCCTTTCCGGCACGGCACACCGGCCAGCTCATTTTATTTTACGAATGAATTATACGATACAGCGCAAAAATTGTCAATCCTGCCCGAAGGCAAAAATTACTGTCAAAGTTTGTACAATTTGCACAGGACGGGTTGAAATTCGTCCTGCACACGACAATTGACAACCGCGCAGCGGAACAGTATACTAGAACTGTACCCAGAGACTCCCCGGCTTTGGCCGGGAACCGATAAAAGGAGGAACACGCTATGATCCGCAACCGTATCCTTTCCCTGCTGGTGTGTGCAGCCCTGCTCGCCTGCCTGCTGGCCGGATGCAGCACTTCGTCCGGAACCGACGGCGGCGATGCCGCTTCGTCGTCCAGCTCCGCTGCTTCCAGCGAGAGCATCCCTTCTTCCACGACGCAGGCCAACACCGGCAAGCTGACCCCGAATCTGGATGAGAGCGACAACTCCATCTTCTCCCCCGCCTCCACGCAGGACGCCTTTGCGCCCTGCCTGGGCTGGGGCCCCGGCGTTTCGGGCTGTTCGCTGAAGTCGGTCATCGCGGCGGATTCCCTGCTGAGCTGGGCCGAGAACGGCAATCTGGCCATGCAGACCACCGATGTCATCGAAGACGCCTATACCGAGTGGTACGACAGCCTCTCCACCGATGAACAGGACAGCTTTGCAGACGCCTGGCCCCTCATCAAGGAGGACGCCAACGCCCTGCTGACCGACACGTCCAGCATGACCGGCCGCATCGAGGATGCCGGCCTGAACGCCAAAGAGCTGCCCGACTGCTCGGAAGAGAACTGGCAGGCCCTGCAGGACGTCATCGACGCCCTCGTCCCGGCATCCAGCGAATATTAAGTCCAGCAAACAGAACGAGCCACGGCGAAACGCCGTGGCTCGTTTGCGTTATCTCAGACCTTTTTCAGGGTGTACCGGCGGGTGCCCATGCCGATCTTTTCGGCCTGATCCAGCGTGGCCTTCCACTCGATATTGGGGTTGGAATCCTTGAAGTTGTCGTGGTGGCAGTTCCAGCCGGGCTTTGCAAGGTTCTGGCCCAGCTGGCTGTTCGGCAGCGGCTGTGCATTCAGGCAGGCGTCCGCGCAGGCCTGATCCAGCGCCACCGGGTCAAAGGACGCAAAGATGCCGATATCCGGCAGGATGGGAGCATCGTTCTCGCAGTGGCAGTCGCAGTTGGGGCTGATGTCCTGCACAAGGCTGATGTGGAAGGTCGGGCGGTCATAGCAGACTGCGGCGGCGTATTCGGCCATCTTGCGGTCCAGCATCTCATTGGCGCTGTCGCACTGGGAATAGATGGCGTCAAAGTTGCAGGCACCGATGCAGCGGCCGCAGCCCTTGCACTTGGTCTGGTCAATGACGGCCTTGTTGTTTGCATCGTAGGTAATGGCATCGGAGCCGCACTCCTTGGCGCAGCGGTGGCAGCCGCGGCACAGGCTCTGCTGCACCTCCGGGTGTCCGGCGGCGTGCTGTATCATCTTGCCCGCGCGGGAGCCGCAGCCCATGCCGATGTTCTTGAGAGTACCGCCGAAGCCGGTGGATTCGTGGCCCTTGAAATGGGTCAGGCTGATAAAGATATCCGCATCCATGATGGCGCGGCCGATCTTTGCCGTCTTGCAGTATTCGCCGTTCGGCACCGGCACCTCTGCCTCATCGGTGCCGCGCAGACCGTCCGCAATGATGACCTGACAGCCGGTGGTCATGGGCCAGAAGCCGTTCAGCTGGGCACAGGTGAGGTGCTCCAGTGCGTTCTTGCGGCTGCCCGGATACAGGGTGTTGCAATCGGTCAGAAACGGCAGACCGCCCTGCTCCTTGCACAGGTCAGCCACCACCTTGGCGTAGTTGGGGCGCAGGAATGCCAGATTGCCCAGCTCACCGAAATGCATCTTGATGGCAACGAATTTGCCATCCATATCAATGTCCTTGATGCCGGCAGCAATGCACACGCGGCGCAGCTTGTCCAGCAGGCTGGTGCCCACGGGACAGCGGAAATCCGTAAAGTAAACAGTCGATCCTTCCATTGCAGTCTCCTCTTGTTTTGGTTGAATCCTGCGGCGCTTCCCCGCCGCCGGGGTCTCTCTTATGTTTTCTATGTTCTCAGTATAGCACAGCCGGTGGATGGGTGCAATTCTGCACAGCAAAGATCCCCGCCATGGAGCTGCTGCTTCCACTGCGGGGACATTGCTTTATTGCCTCAATAACGCTCCTGCAGTTCTTTCACCCGCTTTAGTTCTGCGACCTTGGTGTACTGCTCCGGGAACCCGGCGATGTTCATCTCGCCGGAATCGAACGAGCTGCTCATGCTGTCGATGCGGAGAACGACCTCGTTTTCCATGAGCGTTGTGCGGATGTACTTTAGCTCCGCTCCATCGAAGATGCAGGTCGCGACCAGCTGATCTCCGTCGTAGAGCTGCTCACAGTTCTCGTACCAGTCATCAATCAGTTCTCGTGTCAGCGTCACCGTTCCGCTTCCGCCGGTCGTCAGAATCTTAGCCACATGAAGCATGCCTTCCCCACTGGACATTTCCTCGGTATAGGTCTTTTCATTCACGTCCAGTGTGTAGCAGGTCATGCCCTCTTCCCGCTGATAGAAATCATACGAATTTCTCACCGCATGGATCTGTACGCGGTTGGAACCCAGGTCTGCATAGAGTTCTCCTTGGATCACCTTCCACCAGATATCCGACGTGTAGGTAATCTTGATCCGCCCATTTCGAAGCCCACTAAAAACAGCTGCTGTCCGGCTGTTTGCATAGGGAATATGCGTCGTATCTATTTCCGGCGGCAATTCCTCGCATGCTGTAAACACAAACAGCGAAAGCAGCAGCACCGCCAGAAGACCCCATTTTTTCATCCTGCTCACCAGAAGACCTCCTTTGTCTGAAACGATCCGGTTTTCTTATGCAATGGCGCTGACCGCAGCAACGGCCAGCACGATGATGCCCAGCACGATGCGGTAGGCACCAAAGAACTTGAAATCGTGGCGCTTGACGTAATCCATCAGGAAGCGGATGGCGGCAAGGCTGACCACGAAAGCCACGACGCAGCCCGTGACGAGGACGGCGACCTCCGACCCGGTGATGGCTGCGCCGGAAAGGGCGAACTTGACCACCTTGAGCAGGGATGCGCCCGCCATGACCGGGATGGCCAGATAGAAGGTGAACTCTGCCACACAGGCGCGGGACAGGCCCAGCAGCAGGCCGCCCACGATGGTGGCACCGGAGCGGGAGGTGCCCGGAATGATGGCCAGACACTGCCACAGGCCAATGATGATGGCATCGCGGTAGGTGATCTGCTCCAGCCGGCTCACGTGCGGCGCGGCGCGGCGGTTCTCCACAACAAAGAACAGCGCGCCGTACAGAATGAGCATCGCGGCAACCGTGATGTAATTGTAGAAGTGAGCTTCCATCCAGTCGTCCAGCGGGCTGATGACCAGCACGGGCAGGGTGGCAGCCACCACCTTGAACCAGAGCTGCCAGACTTCCGGCTTGGACGCCACCCGGCCGTGCCGGATGCCAAAGGGCCACAGCTTGCCCCAGAACAGCACCACCACGGCCATGATGGCACCCAGCTGGATGACCACACGGAACATGGACATGAACTCTTCGCTTGCGTTGAATTTGATGATCTGTTCCAGCAGGATCATATGACCGGTGGACGAAATGGGAAGCCACTCGGTAATGCCCTCCACAATGCCCATCAGGATGGCTTTCAATATTTCAAAAAACATTTGGTTCCTCCTGTGCAGCGCAAAACGATGCGCTGATCTTTTGTCGATTTCGGACTCTCCGTTCAGTATACCATACTATGCGGTCTTCCGCACGGAAATTTTCAAATTTTTACAGTTCCGCCCCGGTGACAGCTTCTCTATTTATCTGTGCCGGGAAATATGCTATACTGAGGGCAGCTCCATTTCCCCTTTGTGGGACCATTTTGACGCAGGATCTTCTGCGTTCTGAAAACAGCGAGGTATCATCCATGAACATTCTTGTCATCGGCTGCGACCAGGTAGGTGCCGCCCTGGTGCGCGATCTGGAACGCATCGGCCATGATATCTCGCTGATCGAAAAGGATCCCGAACAGCTCAAGCGTCTGGATGCCTTTGACGACTACAGCTTTGGCGGCACGGCTCTGGTGGGCGACCCCACCGACCCGGATACCCTGCGGCAGGGCGGCATTGACAGCTGCGATGCCGTGGCCGCTGTGAGCGAGGACGACTCGGTAAACCTGATGGCGGCACAGATCGCAAAAAGCATCTTCCGCCGTGAGAAGGTGATCTGCCGCGTGTCCGACCCGCACCTGCAGGTGCTGTACCACAAGGTCTACGGGCTGGAGACCATCTGCCCCACCATCCTCACAGAACAGGCCGTGTTCCGCGCACTGGCAAAGTAAGGCCTCTCCGGCCGTTTTGCGGCGGCAAAAAGATAAACTTTAAGTAATATCGAGGTTTTGTATGAAAGTTTGTATTGCCGGCGGCGGGCGCGTGGGGCGGTATCTGGCCCAGAGCCTGCTGGCCAACCACCATTCCGTCGTCATCATCGAACCGGTGGAAGCGCAGTGCCGGATGCTGGCCGACCAGCTGGATATCCCGGTGATCTGCGGCGATGCCATCAGCTTTGACACCATGCGCACGGCCGACGTTGCCAGCTGCGATGCCTTTGTGGCCGTGACCGGTGCGGACGAGAACAACCTTGTTGCCTGCCAGATCGCAAAGCGGGAATTTGGCGTGAACCGCACCGTGGCCCGGGCCTCCAACCCCAAGAATCGCGAGCTGCTGCACACCTTAGGTGTGGACACCGTAGTGTGCGGCACCGACAACCTGAGCCACATCCTTGAGCGCGAGATCGAGACGGATACCATCCGCCAGCTGCTCTCGTTGGGCGGCGGCACTGCCAGCCTGAACGAAATTTTGCTGCCGGAGAACTTCCTCTACGCAGGCAAGGCCATCATGGACATTCCCATCCCCGGCGATGCCATCCTGGTCAGCATCACCCGCGATGCGGAGTTCATCATCCCCCACGGCAACACCACCCTGCTGCCATGGGACCGCATCCTCTGCCTGACGCAGGATGACACCCTGCACCTGCTGATGGATGCCTGGGGCCTTTCCGACAAATGACCGAACGTGACCTGCTGCGCACGGCGCTGATCATCCCGCCCAAGGGCCGGGCCGTGCTGTGCGTCTGGGCAGCAGCCGCTGGGCTGTTCCTTGCGCCGTTCGCCTTCTGGCAGAGTGTACCAGCCGGGGCAGTCTTCTGCCTGCTCTGGGCCATGCTCACGGCCTTGCTGCGGGCGCGGGCCTGCAGCTATGCTGCCGTGCTGGGGGAACACACCCTGACCATCTATGCCGGCATCACCTTTCCGGTGCGGCGGGTGGTGCCCCGCCGGGCCGTGACCGGTGTCCAGCAGTTCCGCTCGCCGCTGCTGCGGCTGGCCGGAGCCACGGTGCTGGTCATCTCGGCTCCCGGCGCACGGGTGCTGCTGCCTGCCGTGCCCGCCACGCAGGCGGCGGCGCTGGCCTGTGCCCTTGCGGAGGACGCCCCATGACCGAACATCGTCTGCACCCCTTTGCCGCCCTGCGGGTCCTCCGCAAAACGCTGGTGCTCTATCTGGTGCCGCTCCTCCGTGTGCTGTTTGCCCGCAACTGGGCGGCGCTGCGGGCAGCGCTCCGGCAGGATCTCATCCTCTTTCTGCTGGTCTGTGCGCTGAGCTGGCTCATCCTCCACGCAAGCAGCTGGTCTTTGGATGAAAGCGGCACCTTCTGCCTCCACTGGAAGCTCCTGTTCCGGTTCGACCGGACGGTGCGGGGCGCTTCGTTGGCAGCCCTGACCATCGAACGGCCGTTTTATTACCGGCTGGCCGGTGCCAGCCGGGTGACGCTCTATCCTGTGGGCGAACCGAAACAGCGCACCCTGACCCTCTGCCTCCGCCGGGCCGATGCGCAGCATCTGGCCGACCAGCTGCTCCCCATCGAGGCCCCCAGCCTGCACCGGCCCAAAGGCGGCGAGCGGGCTGCGCTGGGGCTGCTGGGGGCCAACAGCCTTTCCACGCTGGCGCTCTTTCTGCTGGCCATCCGGCAGACGCAGCAGGGCCCGGACCGCTATGAGCTGGCCTTTGCGCAGATCAACTTTCTGGCCGGGCTGGCGGCGCGGTGGCTGCCCGCCGGTGCGGCCTGGCTGCTGGCCTTCTCCGGCTTTCTGCTGGGGCTGAGCCTGCTGCGCAGCTTTGTGCAGACGGTGCACTACGAGGTCTGGCACACCAGCACCCAGATCGGCAGCCGCGGCGGCTGGCTGGACCGGTTCGAGTGCCGGGTGAAGAGCGACCAGATCAGCTTTGCCGACGTCCGCCTTTCCCCCTTTGCCCGGCTGATGCGGCGCTGGCCGGTCTTCGTGACGGCGGGCAGCTGCTCGCCGGAGCTGCCGCTCTTCGTTTACCGTTCCGGGGAGGAAGCGCTTTTCCGGGAGCTTCTGCCCGAATTTCGGATGCCGCCGGACCTTCTGGCCCGGACAGAACAGCGCAGTCTCATCTTTTTTGCTCCCGCCGGAGCACCCTTTGCCCTCTGCGCCCTGCTCACCCTCATCTCCCGCTCCACCCTGCCCGGCCTGACCGTGACCCTGCTGTTCCCCACCTTTTTCTTTGCGGCAGGGCTGGCGGGCGGCGCGATGGGCTACCGCCGGGAGGGGGTCTGGCTGCGGGAGGGGCGTCTGACCCTGCGGCGGCAGCGGGGCATCTATCTGCACAGCATCTGCGTCTTCCATCCGGACATCTGCCTGACGGCCCGGCAGTCGCCCTGGGCCGTCCATGCAGACCGCACCAATCTGACCGTCGCCTTCCCCGGCTTTGTCCGGCTGACGGTGCGCAGCATCCCGTGGCGGGACGCACAGAAATGTTTTGAATTTTTGGAAAGAAGTCGAATCTTATGATAAAAACGATCCTTTTTGATCTGGACGGCACCCTTCTGAACACCATCGACGACCTTGCCGATGCAGGCAACTGGGTGTGTGCACAGCATGGCTGGCCCACCTTTACGGTGGAACAGTTCAAGCACATGGTGGGCAACGGCATCCCGAAGCTGGTGGAGCGCTTCTCGCCGGAAAATGCCCGCACGCCGGAGCAGCTGGCGGCCACGCTGGCCGAATTCACTGCCCGGTACGACGCCCACAAGGAGGACAAGACGGCCCCCTATCCCGGCATCCCGGAGCTGCTGGACGCCCTGAAGGCCGAAGGCATCCAGACCGCCGTCTTTTCCAACAAGGCCGACCCGCTCTGCGGCAAGATCATCGCCCACTATTTCGGCACCGGTCGGTTCGAGCTTGTCCGGGGCAGCCGCCCGAATGTGCCCACCAAGCCTGACCCCACCGGCGTCTATGCCCTGATGCAGGACCTCGGTGCAGAGGCCGCCAGCACCCTTTTTGTGGGCGACAGTGATGTGGACATCCTCACCGGACACAATGCCGGACTGCCCGCCATGGGCGCGCTGTGGGGCTTCCGGGGCGAAGCGGAGCTTACCGCAGCCGGAGCCGACGCTCTGGCCGCCGTGCCGATGGACATTCTGGAATTTGCCCGGAGAGGGTGATCTTTGTTTTCATAAAGTTTACGGGCAGTTCATTGCATTCCGGGGCCTTCTTTCTTATAATTTGATTCAAATTTGAATCACATCGGAATCATCTGGAGGTATCCCCCTATGGCAGCTGAAAAGAAAGCATCCCCCAACGTCGAGAGCCGCCTGCGCCACAACATCCTGAAAATGCCGCAGGAGGTCTATCAGGCCAGCGGCATCGTCATCAACGGGCGGCGGCTGAAGAGCTTCGTCTTCACCACCGACCTCGCCATCATCCGCAACTGCGATGCCGACGCCGTCTTCGCCGTCTATCCGTTCACGCCTCAACAGGCCATCAGTGACGCCATCATCAAGGCCTCTTACATCCCGGTGTTCTGCGGCGTGGGCGGCGGCACCACCCACGGTGTGCGCACCCTGAACCTGGCCCGCGACGTCGAGAGCCAGGGTGCCATGGGCGTCGTGCTCAACTCCCCCATTTCCGACCTGAATCTGCTGGCGGTCTCGCGGGTGGTGGACATCCCGGTCATCATCACCGTGACCAAGGCGGACACCGACATCCGTACCCGCCTCGATTCCGGTGCATCCATCCTGAATGTGGCTTGCAGCACCGACACGCCCCGCATCGTGAAAAAGATCCGCGATGCGTTTCCGGATGTCCCCATCATCGCCAGCGGCGGCAAGACCGGCGAGAGCATCTCGGCCACCATCGCCGCCGGTGCCAACGCCATCACCTACACTCCGCCGTCCCCGGCCATCCTGTTCAAAGAGATGATGGAAAAGTACCGGGAGTGACGGCACGGAAAACGCCCCATGTTCGAGCGGCTGCGGCAGTGCAGCCGCTCGTTTTTCGGGCTGTACCGGAGATCTGAAAAAAATTTGATTTTTTTAGAAATAATTGTTGACAAACAGGCGAGTTCTGGATATAATAATAGAGCACTGTTCAAGTGCACAAACAATATGTGGCGGTATAGCTCAGTTGGCTAGAGCATTCGGTTCATACCCGAAGTGTCACCGGTTCAAATCCAGTTACCGCTACCACTTTTACAGAGTTTCGCTAAGGTTAGGGGGACGGTCGTCTGCAGTAGTGGACGATGGAAGTCGGAGGTTTTAGCGAAGCTCTGTATTTCTAAGGCCCGTTGGTCAAGCGGTTAAGACACGGCCCTTTCACGGCTGTAACATGGGTTCGATTCCCGTACGGGTCATAAAAGCGTTCAAGCAAAGGCTTGAACGCTTTTATTTTTTGCCCGCACGGGAATCGAACAGGGCGGCGGTGCGAAGCACCGTAAGCAATCAGCCCAGTGGGCTGTTGCTTAGTGCGCGGGTCCTAGCGTACCAGGAATATCTACGAGGCGAGACTGCCGTGAAGAAATCGTCCCCCATCAACAGCAAACACCCCGCTCGATCGTCTGCGTCAGCAAACGGTAAAGCGGGGTGTTTTCAACATCTTATTGCGTTGCTGTGGAAAACTGTGTGGTCAGCTCTCAGCCCTTCTTGTGGGTGGGGACCATGACCTTCAGGCCGCCCATATACGGCTGCAGCACTTCGGGGATGGTCACGGTGCCGTCGGCCTGCAGATGGTTCTCCAGGAAGGCGATCAGCATACGCGGAGGTGCCACGCAGGTGTTGTTCAGGGTGTGGGCCAGATAGGTCTTGCCGTCCTTGCCCTTCACGCGGATGTGCAGGCGGCGTGCCTGTGCATCGCCCAGATTGGAGCAGGAGCAGACCTCGAAGTACTTCTGCTGGCGGGGGCTCCATGCTTCGATATCGCAGCTCTTCACCTTCAGATCGGCCAGGTCGCCGGAGCAGCAGTTCAGCTGACGCACCGGGATCTCCATGCTGCGGAACAGCTCCACAGAGTTCTTCCACAGCTTCTCGTACCAGTCAGCGCTCTCGTCGGGGCGGCAGACCACGATCATTTCCTGCTTCTCGAACTGATGGATGCGGTAAATGCCGCGCTCCTCGATGCCGTGAGCGCCCTTTTCCTTGCGGAAGCAGGGGCTGTAGGAGGTCAGGGTCAGGGGCAGAGTGGCCTCGTCCAGAGTCTGGTCGATGAAGCGGCCGATCATGGTGTGCTCGCTGGTACCGATCAGGTACAGGTCCTCACCCTCGATCTTATACATCATGGCATCCATTTCCGGGAAGGACATGACACCCTGCACCACGTTGCCGTGCATCATGAAGGGAGGGATCACATAGGTGAAGCCCTTGTTGATCATAAAGTCGCGGGCATAGGCCAGCACAGCCTCGTGCAGGCGGGCGATGTTGCCCAGCAGATAGTAGAAACCGTTGCCGGCCACGCGGCCTGCAGCGTCCATATCGATGCCGTCGAAGCTCTCCATGATCTCGGTGTGGTACGGAATGGGGAAATCGGGCACCACAGGCTCACCAAAGCGCTGTGCTTCCACGTTGTAGGTATCATCCGGGCCGATGGGCACGCTGGGATCGATCATCTGCGGAATGGTGTACATGATCTCCTGAATGCGTGCGGACAGGGTCTCTTCTTCCTTTTCCAGTTCAGCCATCTTGTCGGCGTCGGCCTTGACGGCGGCATTGTTGGCATCGATCTGAGCCTGCAGCTCAGCCTTCTGTGCCTCATCGGTGCACTTCTTCAGCTGGCCGAACAGGGGGCCGTTGGCCTTGCTCAGCTTGTTGCGGGCAGCCTTGAGGGCTTCCACTTCCTTCAGGCATGCGCGGTACTTGGCATCCTTCTCGATGACCTCGTCCACCAGCGGGAGCTTTGCATCCTGAAACTTCTTCTTGATGTTTTCCTTGACAGCGTCCGGGTTTTCACGGACAAATTTGATATCAAGCATGATTGACTCTCCTTGCTCTATTTCGGTTCGCACAGAAGATCCCCTCCCCTGTGCCGTTCAAAGACGGTCGCCCGCCTTGGATCGCTTTATTCTTCGTTCTGGTACTGTCCCAGCAGGTTGGCAAAGGCCCGCAGCTGTTCATCGGAATAGAAATGCACGGTCAGCCTGCCCTTGCCGTCGTGGTAGGCCACGTTCACCTCGCTGCCCAGCACCTGCTTGAGGCTTTCTTCCACCTCCACCGGCAGGGTGCCCCGCGGCTGGGGCTCTCTGGGCTCCTTTGCGGGCTTTGCCAGCTTTTTGCACAGTGCCTCGGCTTGACGCACATTCAACTGGTTGTCCGCAATGATCTGCGCCGCCTGCTCCTGCAACTCCGGTGTGGGCAGGCTCAGGATCACCTTTGCGTGGCCGATATTGATAAAGCCGCTTTTCAGCAGTTCCAGCACGTTTTCCGGTAGGTTCAGCAGGCGCAGGCTGTTGGCCAGTGCGCTGCGGCTCTTGCCCAGCTTCTGTGCCGCCTGCTCCTGCGTCAGGCCGCAGCGGGTCATCAGCTCCCGGATGCCGGTTGCTTCTTCCACCGGGTCCAGATCCTCGCGCTGCAGATTTTCCACCAGAGCCAGCTCCATGGCCTGCTCGTCGCTGACTTCCTTAATGACCACCGGCACATCGTTCAGCCCTGCCATGCGGCAGGCACGCCAGCGGCGCTCACCCGCCACGATGCTGTAGCCGCCGGACACCTTGGGCCGCACCGCGATGGGCTGGATGAGGCCATGTTCAGCGATGCTGGAGGCCAGCTCGGCCAATGTCTCGTCATCAAAGGTCTTGCGGGGCTGGTCGGGGTCAGGCTCGATCTCCCGCAGCGGCAGGGTCTCGATCTTTGCATTGTCGGGCTCAAAGCTGGGCGAAACGTCCTCGAACAGACTTTCCAGCCCTCGGCCGAGGCCCCCTCTTTTCTTTGCCATCTCCTTATACTTCCCCCTGCTTTACTTCTTCCAGCGCATTTTTCGGTTCGGCGGGTGCACTGCTGCCCTTGCCGCGCCGTTTGGCAGGCTCGTGCGGGCGGTTGTTCTTGACAAATTCGATTGCCAGATCCATGTACGCTTCGCTGCCCTTGCCCTTGGGTTCATAGAAATTGATGGGCTGGCCGTAGCTGGGCGCCTCCGAAATGCGGATGGAGCGCGGGATGGTGGTCTTGTACACCTTGGAGCCGAAATACTTCTGCACCTGCTCCACCACCTGCACGGTCAGGTTCAGGCGGCCGGAGAACATGGTGAACACCACGCCCTCGATATCCAGATACGGATTGTACTTTTTGCGAATGGTCTTTAAGGTGCTGATCAGCTCCGAAAGACCCTCCAGCGCGTAATACTCGCACTGCACCGGAATGAGAACGCTGTCGCAGGCACTCAGGCCGTTCAGCGTGAGCAGGTCCAGACTGGGCGGACAATCGATAAAGATGAAGTCATAGTCCTTCTGCACCTCGGCCAGCGCCTTGCGCAGGCGGCTCTCACGAGCGGGCAGGTCGATCATTTCCAGACTGGCACCGGCCAGACGGGTGTTGGAGCCGATGACATCGGTGCGGTACTCGGTCTTACGGATGGCCTGCCGGGCGCTCGCCTCGCCGATGAGCATCTCATACGTCCCCAGCTCGACGCTGCGCTTCGGGATGCCGTAGCCGGTGGTGGTATTGCCCTGCGGATCAAGGTCTACGATGAGCACCCGCTTGCCCAGCGCCGCAACGCAGGACGACAGGTTGACGGCGGTGGTGGTTTTGCCAACGCCGCCCTTCTGGTTCGCAATTGCTACAATTTTTGCCACGCGCGTTTTCTTCCTCTCAGGAAAACTTTTTGTTCCACATGGAACATTCGAGGTCGGGCCGCCGTTTTCCCGTCTGCGGACCCCTTTATTCTTTAGTATAGCACATCAGCGCGGCTTTTTGAACCCGATTCTTTATAATTTTACGCGAAAACGGCCCCGCATTCGCAGATTTTGCTTCCTCCGTTCGATTTTTTCAAATTCTTTCGCTTCCCGGCGCGTTTTTGCTATTGTTTTTTCGGCTCCGGATGTTCCACATGGAACAATTCTGCCCTCCCCTATTTCTGGGCCGCAGCAGTTGGGATGCGGACGGTGTACTCAATGTAGCCGTCCCGCTCCTCCCGGTGGGCAGTGGCGGGCACACCATTATCGGTCATCAGACGGATGGCATGGTCGATGGTGTTCACAAAAATACGCACATCCTTGACCATCGAGATGCGGTGCTTGCCCTGCGACGTCTCGTTCAGCAGTTGGTCGATGTAAAGGTCGGTCGCGCGGGCGTTCATCTTCCGCTTGGCGATCATGATGAGGGCTTCACTGCGGCGGTTCTCCGGCAAACGCAGCACCGCCCGGGCATGGCGCTCCGTGAGGTTGTTGTCCAGCACGAACTGCCGCTGATCGGCGTTCAGCTGCAAAAGCCGCAGCTTGTTGGCAAGGGTGGGCTGCGCCATGCCCAGACGTTTGGCGGCCTCGGCCTGGGTGCAGTCCCACAGCACCATCACATCCTTTAAGCCCTGCGCCTGCTCAAAGGGGTTCAGGTCTGCGCGCTGGATGTTTTCCAGCAGGCCCAGCGCGGCGGTGCGCTGGTCGGTGAAGTTGCAGACGATGGATGGAATGGTCCCCATCTTCGCCAGCTTGCAGGCGCGGAGCCGCCGCTCACCCGCAACCAGTTCATAGCCGCTGTCGGTCTTCCGCACCGAGATGGGCTGCAGCAGACCATTTTCTCGGATGCTCTGGGCCAGCCCCGCAAGCTCCTGTTCATCGAAGGTCGTGCGCGCCTGATACGGCGAGGGATGGATGTCTTCCACCGGGAGCTGCACGATCTTTCCAGCGGATCTTCTACGTTCAAACATAAAAATACCCCTTTCACCAAAGTATGCGCTTGTTTTCAACAATTTCTCAGGAAAAGGTGGAAAACAAGCCTCGTTCTATCCCCAGTGTACCAGAAAACAAAACACCCTGCCAGAAGTTTCGTTCGGCAGGGTTTTACAAAATTCTATCGGTATTTCGTTATTTCAACGGGCTTTTCGCAATTTTTCCGCCGTTTCTGGGGTAGGCTGTCGGAGTCTGCGAAATCTTTTTGCACAGGATCAGGGTGCGGGTGTCGCCGCCCGGAAGGTGCAGAGTGCGGGTCTCTTTGTACTCGCCGCCCAGCTTTTTGATGGCACCGCGCGCTGCGGCCAGTTCTTCCTCACCGGAAGAGCCTTTCATGGCGAGGAAATTGCCGCCCACCTTTACCAGCGGCAGACAGTATTCGGCCAGCATGGGCAGCGCGGCCACTGCACGGGCCGAGGCCAGATCAAACTGTTCACGCCACGCCTTGCGGGCGGCTTCCTCGGCGCGCTCCTTTGCAAACTCCACGCCGGTCAAGCCCAGCTGTGCACAGGCGTACTTCAAAAACTCCACCCGCTTGCCGGTGGGCTCCATCAGGGTCAACTCCAGTTCCGGCTTGTAGATTTTGGTCACGATGCCCGGGAAGCCTGCGCCTGCACCCACATCCACCATGCGGCCCGCCACTTCCGGCTGGCTGGCAAACAGCAGGCTGTCGAGGAAGTGCTTATCCTCGATCCCCTCGGGGTCGGTGATAGCGGTCAGGTTGACCTTCTGGTTGTAGTCCACTAGAATTTCGGCAAAGGCATCCAGCTGGTCCAGCTGGGTGCCGGTGAGGGTGATGTTCCATGTGGAACATTTTGCTTCCAGTCTGTTTTTGTCGATCATCGTTTGTTCCTTTTCGTTTCAGGTGTTTCGCGTGTTCGGACGGGTCATTCCCCGGCGAGCTTTACGTAGGTCGGTGCATGGTGGCTTCTCCTTTTAGGAGAGGCCCTGGCATTCTCTCTCAATCTTTCCGGGGGCCTGCGGCCAGCGCGATGCTCAGCTGCGCCACATCGGAGGGCGATACGCCCGGGATGCGCCCCGCCTGACCGAGGTTCTTCGGCCGGATGCGGGCCAGCTTTTCGCGGGCTTCCAGTGTCAGGCCGGTCAGGTCGGAATATTCAAAATCATCTGGGATCAGGGTCTTTTCGTGCCGGGCCACGTCCCGGATCATCCGGTCCTGCCGGGCAATGTAGCCCGCATACTTAATCTCGGTCTCCAGCCGTTCGGCCAGCATGGGGGTGATCTCCTCGCCCCAGCCGATGACACCGGCCAGCAGCGGATAGCTGATCTCCGGTCGGCGCAGCAGCTCTTCCGCAATGCCGCCCTCGGCAGCAGGGGCAAGACCGGCCGCTTCCATGGCGGCGCGCAGGTCTGCGGTGCGCAGATGCGTCTCGTGCAGGCGGCGGCGCTCCGCTTCCAGAATGCTCTGGGTATGCTGGTACTTGGCCCAGCGGTCATCCTGCACAAGGCCGTATTCCCTGCCGATGGGGGTCAGCCGCTGGTCAGCGTTGTCCTGACGCAGGGTCAGGCGGTACTCGCTGCGGCTGGTCATCATGCGGTAGGGGTCCATGACCCCTTTGGTGACCAGATCGTCCACCAGCGTGCCCAGATAGCTGGTGTGGCGCGGCAGAATGAGCTGCTCTTTGCCCAGCGCATTGCGGGCGGCGTTCAAACCTGCCAGCAGGCCCTGTGCGGCGGCTTCCTCGTAACCGGAGGTGCCGTTGAACTGGCCCGCACCGTACAGTCCCCGCACCACCTTGCTTTCCAGCGTGGCTTCCAGACTGGTGGGGTCCACGCAGTCGTACTCGATGGCGTAGGCCGGGCGCATGATCTCGATGTTCTCAAACCCTTTGATACTGCGGTAGAAGGCATTCTGCACATCCTCCGGCAGGCTGCTGGAGGCACCCTGCAGATACATCTCTTCGGTGTTCTCGCCGCAGGGTTCCACAAAAATGGGGTGGCGGTCCTTGCCCGCAAAGCGCACCACCTTATCCTCAATGGAGGGGCAGTAGCGCGGGCCGACGCCCTCGATCATGCCGCCATAGAGCGGGCTGCGCTGGATGTTATCCAGAATGATCCTGTGGGTCTCGGGGTTGGTATAGGCGATCCAGCACTCCACCTTGTTGTGCATGGGTGCATCGGTCATAAAGCTGAAGGGCTGCAGCTCATTGTCCGGGTCGCCGGGCTGGCATTCCAGCTTGGAAAAATCGATGCTGCGGCGGTGCACCCGGGCAGGGGTGCCGGTCTTGAACCGGCGCAGCGGCAGCCCGGCAGCCTTCAGGCTGTCGGTCAGGGCGTTAGCGGCGTGCATCCCGTCCGGGCCGGAGGCGTACCACGCATCGCCCACAAAAATTTTGCCGCCAAGGTTCGTGCCGGTGGCAATGACCACGCATTTGGCGCTGTATTCCCCGTTCAGCTGGGTCACAACGCCCTTCACACGGCCGTTCTCGGTCTCGATGCTCACAACCTCAGCCTGATGGATGGCAAGGCCGGGCGTGAGTTCCAATGCATGCTTCATATATTCATGGTAGCGCTTGCGGTCGGTCTGCACACGCAGGGCGTGCACCGCCGGGCCTTTGCCCTTGTTGAGCATCCGGCTCTGCAGATAGGTGGCATCTGCAGCAAGGCCCATCACGCCGCCAAGCGCATCCAATTCACGTACCAGCGTGCCTTTTGCCGTGCCGCCAATGCTGGGGTTGCAGGGCATGTTGCCAATGGCATCCAGACTCATGGTAAACACGGCCGTTCTCGCGCCCAGCGTTGCAGCCGCATGGGCCGCTTCAATGCCCGCATGGCCTGCGCCGATCACAATGACGTCATAATCTCCTAAGTGGTTCATTTTTACTTTCCCACACAAAATCGTTCAAATACTTCGTTGATGACCGCTTCCGACGCATTTTCGCCGGTCAGGTCACACAGGGCATCCAGTGCATCATCCACGCAGACCGATACGGCATCCAGCCCGAATCCGCCCGCTGCAGCCTCCAGCGCACCGGCGACCGCTTCCCGCGCACGGGTGGCGGCGGCAAGCTGCCGCTGCCCCGAAAGGCTGGCAGCGTGGGGGTCGATCTGGTTCGTGCCCAGCAGCCGCGCCACCGCCGAGGCGATGAGCTTCCGTGCCCCCTCCTCCTGACAGCACACCGGCAGCACCATCGCGAAATAGGGCGCGATGACCTCCGCGTCGAACCGGGTCGGCTTGTCCTCCTTGTTGATGAGGGCAATGGCCGGGCGGCCCGCACACTTCCGGGCCAGCGCAAGGTCCTCCCGCGTCAGCGGCTCCGAACCGTCGAAGACGGCCAGCACCAGCCCGGCCTCCTCCAGCTTTTTCCAACTGCGGCGGATGCCCTCGGCTTCAATGGCATCTTCAGTCTCGCGCAGACCGGCGGTATCGAACAGATTCAGCTGGATATCCCCCAGCTGTACCGCCTGCTCCACCACGTCACGGGTGGTGCCAGCCACCGGCGTGACGATGGCCCTATCGAACCCGGCCAGCAGGTTGAGCAGTGTGGATTTGCCCGCATTTGGTCTGCCCACAATGGCGCAGTCCACACCTTCGCGCAGAACGGCCCCGGCATCGTAGTTCCGGATGAGGACATCCAACTCGTCCTTCACGCTGCCCAGCACGGCTTGCAGATGGTGTTCATCCAGCTCCGGCACATCCTCTTCGGGAAAATCCACCCATGCGGCCAGATGGGCCTGCAAGCTGGTCAGGGCCTCCTTTTCGGCGGCGATCTTTCTGGCCAGCGCACCGCCCAGCGCGGCATTGGCCAGCGCGGCACCCTGACGGCCATCCGCCGAGATCAGATCCATCACCGCTTCGGCCTGCGTCAGACCCAGCTTGCCGTTCAGGAACGCGCGGCGGGTGTACTCGCCGGGCGCGGCAGGCTGAGCACCGGCAGCAAGACAGGCTTCCACCAGACGGCGGGCCACGGCGCTGCCGCCATGGCAGGAAAGCTCCACCACGTCCTCGCCGGTATAGCTGTGGGGCGCGCGGAAAAGCAGGGCCACCCCCTCATCAAAGGCTTCGTCCCCTTCCAGAAATGTTCCGAACAGGGCAGTATATCCTTTGGCCCCGGCCACAGTCCGGTCCGGGTTCGCGGGGCGGAACACCCGCGCCGCCACGGCGTAGCTCTCCGGCCCCGAAAGGCGCACGACGGCAATGCCGCCTGCGCCCGGTGCTGTTGCAATGGCTGCAATGGTCGAATCCTGCATCTGTGTCCCCTCCCGCTGGTTTGAATCAAAATTTATTGTACCATAAATTTGCTATCTTGTACACACCGCACACCGCCTGAAAACACTGAAAAGTTCAGTGTTTCAGTTGCCGTGAATCGGTGCATTTCGGTGGTATTTAGTAACAAATTAGAAACACGGCACAGACATCAAACGTGCAGATCAGTGAACCTGATTCTTCAGGCGTTCCAGTTCTGCGTCTGCCTGGATTGCAGCCTGAGTGAAGCTGTTGTTGTTCCACCAGCTGATCAGCGCGGCCACGGTGGTGATGCCGGCGGTCACCAGCTGTTCCACAGTCTGACTTTCGATAGGCAGAACCGGCTTGCCAAGGGCAGACAGTACCTGATTGGTCAGTGCCAAAAGCAACACGGCAGTCCGTGCCAGAGTGCCAGTAGAAATTTTGTAATTGAACATTGTGTCCTCTCTTTCTCTTTTAACCCACGGTATTCAGAACCGTGCAGTAGTTGCTATTCTTCAGCCAGATCCAGCCAGCACCAGACTTCAGCTTGCCCCAACCATCTTTGACTTTCACGATGGTGAACACGCCGGTTCCGGTGAACTTGCCGGTGGTGTTGTTTCCCATACTGGGATTTTTGCGGATGTTCAGATCTGACACAGTGACCTTGACCTGAAACGGAACTGCCGGGAATCCGGTCTGACTGTTAGTGGATCCACTAAGCTGTGCAGTGACCTGTGCAGCCAGATCACCCAGTCTGCTATAAAGCCAGTCACCAGGACAAGACTTGTTTGCAAACCAGCGGTGAACGGTGATGACCATTTCATCCGCTGCCGGGTTATAGGCAAGGGTCTTTGCCTTGTCCCCAAACCACAGCAGTTTCTTCTTGCCATTACGCTTGCAGATGTCCACACACAGCTTGACCAGGGACGTATAAACAGCGTTGGTCATAGCGAAGGGTTCAGACTTGTCTGAAGCACATTCGATGGTCACAGCCCGCTGGTCATTGGCATTGCTGGAACTGCACCAGGAACGGTTCTTTTCCTCAACACACAAGGAAATGCGTCCATCCTTACCAATGCCATAGTTGCAGCTTGCGTTCCTTCCTGCCGGGAAGCAGTCACAGATGGTTTCACAGGACAGCTGCCCAACAACACAGTGCGGGGTGATCCGGTCAATGGCATGGGTGCGCTGACCGGAATGGTTTGGTGACAGTTTGGTGTAGCAGATCAGTCCTGAATTTCCCATATCAGTCACCTTCCTTTTCAGACTTCTGCTTCAGCACATCAATAGCCTTGGTCAGTGCTGCCGGAATCGGCAGTCCCATCAGACCGGCATTTTCAATGATGCTGATGCACTCATTCACAATGTAGGCAATGACCACAGCATCACGGACAAAGCTGGTTCCCATGACAAGATCCAGTCTGCAAGCGATCAGCACCATCAGAAGGGTCATGCCCTTCCTGCAAAGTCCCTTCCATCCGGCACGGCTTTCCAGTGCGCCGGTCTTGGACTTTCCGCTGTTGTGAAAAACACCTGCCACGATCAGACCGGTGATGTAGTCAACACCCATGAAAATAAGTAACGTAGTCAAAGCAGAATCCCACCCCCCAAACAAGGAAGCAACGAAGCTGCCAACAATCCCAATGATCACCATAAAATCATATTTCATATTGCACCTTCCTTTTCATTGTCTGTGAACACATAGAACAGCACTGCAATCAACAGATCACAGTGCTGTTCATGTTCACCTTGTCGTTTTGCCGTCTGGTGGCTTCATATAAGCCCATATAACGGTCTTTGTGTGTTACCTGATAGTTTCCTTGTCTTGCTGTTTACTCAGCCAGTTCAGGGCAATCCAGGTCAATCAGGACTTCCTTCACCTTGTCCTTGATCTTGTCAGGGACATCAGCAAAAGTCTTTTTGCCTTTGATGATCAAAGTTGCATAGATGACTGCCATTGTGTTCACATCCTTTCCGAATAAAATTTTTATGATCAGCTGATGAAGCATCAGTTGTCACCGTCCAGAAGTGCCTGAACTGCATCCTTCAGCTTGTCCGGCACATCATCAATGGTCTTGATACCCTTGCGGATCAGATCTGCATACACCTTTGCCATATTGGTTCACCTTCCTTTCTGCATTACGCCATCAGTTCATAGACTTCACACAGGGCAAGCTGGGTGTCCGTGATCTGGGTTTCCAGGGACGTGTTCTTGTTATCCAGCAGCTTGATATACTCGTCCTTGTCGTACTGGATCAGATCGTATTCGTAACCGCTGAACCCCGGCTGTTCGTTCGTACCGGCTTCAGTGACCGGCTTGATGTTGGATGCAACCCAGACGCTGAAGTCATCAATTTCAACGGCTTTAGGCTGCACACAACTTCTGACAGTTCCATGATTTTTCATTGTTTTTTCCACCTTTCTTGACGTGTATTTTATAATAGCTGTCCGCATACGGAAGCAGCGGATCAATATACTTTTCACTAAGACGGTTGCTGTCACAGTATTTCAACCAGCCTTGATAGGAATTGATTGAACACCATTCTGAATAGTTCATTTCCTGACCGGCTTCCACCTTGATTCTGATTGCAGTCATCTTCTGCTTCATCTGTTCAGCAGTGGATTTCCTCAGAAGTGTGTAGTGTCTAAATATCCGATAGCCGACAAAATCAACACCACGGATGAACGTGGGGAAGATCTGATAGTTGTCTTTGATCCTCAGATTCAGTTCAGTGTTCAGGTAGTTCCCCATGATAGCAAGGATTCTGTGAAGTTCTTCTTTGCTGTCTGCAAAGACACAGATGTCATCCATGTATCTGTAATAGTGCTTGACATGGACAACTTCTTTCATGAAATGGTCAAAGTCTGACAGGTAGAAGTTCCCATCATACTGTGAAAAATAGTTGCCTATTGGAATGCCGACATCTTCAATGAACTGTTCACCGTTGATGGTGATCACATTGACCGGCTTTCCTCTTGAGATGTAGAACGCAATATTTTCATCTGTTGCAGGACAGGTGCTGATGCTGTCAATGATTTCATCAATCAGTTCCAGAAGGAACGGATCCTTGTATTTCTTCCTGTACTTTGCTTTCAGGATGTCGTGGTCAATACTTGGATAGAACTTCCGGCAGTCGATTTTGCAGCAGTAGGTCATTTCATCCGGCACGGTGTCAACTGCATTTCTCAGTTTTCTGAATGCTGCATGAATGCCCTTGTTTGGTATGGCTGAATAAGTATCATCCGTGAAGTATGACAGCAGCTGTGGTTCAATGACCTGAAGGATTGCCCATTGTGCGATCCGATCAGGGAAGAATGGTAGCTTGTAGATTTCACGGACTTTCTTTCCTTCCTTACGGAAGAAGGTTTCATATTCAGAAGTGTGATAGTTGTGGGTCAGCATCATTTCCTGAAGCAATCCCAGGTAATACCACGGATTCTTTTCTATTTCCTTTACTTCTTTGTACCAACCTTTTCCTTTCTTGGCATTCTTGTATGCTCGGAACAGGTTTTCCATTGATACGATCTTTTCAAACAAATGTCCATAGCGTTTCACATCATTACCTTTGTATGCACTAAAGCCGATTCTTCAACCTGCCTGTTTGGGCAGTTTACCAAAACAGCCTATTGAATTTTTGAATGTTTTGCCAAGTGGCACGGTGAAAGGATTGCAGTTCAAAAAAACGGATATAGCCGAACTATATCCACGATAAAAAGAGACACCCACCTGAAGATGTTCCCACAGGTGGGTGTTTTTAGTGCATGTACTGACTGCCTGGAGATATTACGATTCCGATTACCTGCCGAATTATTCAGATTCAGATAAAAGACACTGGTATTCGTGCCATTATTCCAATTCGTGCCTGATTTAGCAACGTGCTAAATGGTTTTTTTTGGTTTTTGCACGATGTACCATTATCCTTCACGGTCTTTGATCTAATTCGTAAGCTAAATTCTTTCACCTAAGTCTTGGGTTATGCTGTTTTAGGCAGCATCGTCAAGTTCCTTCTTGCGGGAAGGGATATACACCGACCGCCCGGAGATACCACGACTCCGACCACCCGCCGAACTACTCAGACCCAGAGAAAAGACACCGGCATCCGCGCCATAACTCCAACTCGCGCCCGACCTAGCAACGCGCCAACCAGGATTGACGTTCTGAACACAGTCACCAACAGGGACGGAACTGTTGCCCTTTCCTTCCACACCGACAAACAGCCAGTCATAGGCTTCAGAATAGCCGAATGCGCTGATGTAAGACCAGGTGACATAAGGAACACGGATGCCGGTGTCCTCATACGGTGCAGCACCGGTGTCATCAGCAAAGCCGTGATCAGCTGCGTACAGGACACCAACCTGACCGTCATCAGCAGCAAAGGTGGAAGGGTTCTTGATGTTCAGACCATCTTCCCACTTCCAGATGTTGCCCCACAGGTTTTCTTCACCACGATAGGACACCACGTTGTAGCCGTTGGCATTGGTGACAGCACCGGACGCATTGCCCAGGTTTACGGTTGCACCGGTCAGTTCAGAGTAGTTGACACCATCTTCCAGCCAAGGCTTATTGGTGACACCTGCACCAATGTTGTTCTGACTGTTGAAGTTGCCATATTCGATCAGCATCAGAAGCTGAGTGCCAGCCAGAACAGCTGCATACTGCTGTTCCCAACCATGACCACGGTTCTGGGCAAGTTTGCGGGTGTTGGCACGGGTCAGGTTCTGGGTCTTGCCGGATGCAGGCTGTGCATTGGCAATGCTGGAAAGCATGTCATTGGCAAAGTCTGCAACCTGGGCATCATCCATGATGTAGGCAGCAGCGGACTTGTCCCACAGGCAACCTTCATAAGCGGACTTGTAGATGTAGTCATTTTCCTTGCCATTGCAGATGAACTGCGGATGCACCTTGAAGCCAGCCTTGGGGGTATCAGAAATGTAGTAGCGGACTTTGCGGGTTTTCCAACCCTGATCAGCAGTGTCAGAAGTGCGTTCCAGCACCATGGGAACCACTTTGTAGTAGAATTTCGGCTGTTCCACCATGACCTGCACCTTGGTTCCCACCGGGTAGGTGGTATCACCCACGGTTGCAGCCTGGGTCAGAACACCGGAAGAACTGAATGCCGGATCACCCTGATAGGCAACCACAACACCGTCATCCGTCAGGTTGCAGCGTTTTCTGCCACCCATTGCACGAACCTTGTCGAACGGCTCACCACCAGCCATGCCCACAGCACCAGCAAGGCGGGTGAACTTCTTGTTGGCAAAGTCCACTTCCACGCCGTAAATGTCACCGTCCGTGTAGCCCACATAGGCACGAAGGTCAGCAATTTCAGCTTCCATTGCGCTGATGTCCTCAACAGTTGCGTATGCGCCGGAATAGACAGCCAGGTTCACGTTGTCACTGTTGCCCACGGTGGTGTAAAGCTGGATGTATGCGCTGGATACAGTAACACCGTTATATGCAGGCATATAGCACAGACCGGAAGTTTCCACACACACAGCATACAGGATTTCACCCAGATCCGGGTCTTTTGCATACAGACCCAGGCAGCGGAGATAATAGCCAGCGGTCAGCTTTTCATTGGTGAATGCCGTTTCCACACGGACGCTGGTGTTGTTGGAAATAGTCACCTTGGTGACATTGTTGGTCTGCTGCACATTTTCCAGGGCAGTCAGGGCTTCCAGTGCGCTTTCTGCATACACCTTGGAAGAAGTGCTGACCTTGGTGAACTGAATGTTGGTTGCACCTGCCATGATCTTTGCAACCAATGCCTGACCACGCTTGGTCAAATAAAGTTTAGAAAATTCAGCCATTTCAAAATTCCTTTCTTTGATAGATGGTTTTTATATTTTAATGACATCAGTGTAAGTGACACCGGATGCAGCATTTGCATCACCACTAATCACAGATTTTTCATTAAAATCATGTGTGATCCGAACCTTTGCGGTGTCCGAAGGATAACCAACAAACGAAAATGCCGGATCTGCTTTCAGTGTTCCGCACCAGTCATGGGTCAGAATCAGATCAACGTGGGTGGTCAACCGTCCGCTGAAGAAGATGCTGTTGTTCGCCTTGACTGGAATTTCATTCCTGGAATTGATGACCAGGTTCATGGGCAGGATCCCCTGAAACAGATTGTTCAGTTCATCCACTTGACCCACGTTTTCCAGCTGAGTGACCACAGACAGTTCATAGTTCTTGCGGAAGTTTCCGCTGACCACATAGGGGGTATCACCACACAGAACCTTCAGCTTCTGAATGAAGGTTCTGATGGTGTAGGGAATCAGGTTCACCCATTGGACTTGCACCCTGGATCTTCTGGATTCAAGGTTGTCATCCTCTGTGGGTCTGATGCCCAGGATCTTTTCATATCTGCTGATGCCGTATTCATTTGCAGTGGAAATGAAATGATTGTACAGGATTCCATTTGCTGCATCCCACACAAGCAGAAATTCAGGATCTTCAGCAGCCAGTGCTGCAACCTGTTCCCTATAATTCTGCAAGTATGGTGGAAGGTAGGACACCAGATCAACCTGTCTGATCATACGCTCACACCCCCAAACGTGGGGATCTGATACTTGGTCAACGTCAGATTGCTGGTGCTGCCGTTGATGGTTGTTCCGTCAATGTCAACCACCCCTTCCAGTGCAAGGATGGTTGATTCCAACTGTGCCACACGAACCACCGTGTAGTCATTGGATTCCCACGACTTCCGCAAAGTCAAAAGGTAGTTGGACACAGCGTCCTGAATGGTGGACTTCATGTCTGCCCAGGAATAGCCGGTGTTGAAGGAAATATTGGTTTTGACCTGCACCGTAACCGGTTCAACACTGTGAACAGTGACAACGTGTCCAATGGGTGCAAGACCATAACCTTCACCGGCATTTTCTTCAGGATCCAGCGTCTGCTGCACCGTGTCTACCAGACCACCAGGGGAAGTGCTGGCTTCACCGTAGTCACTGGCATTGGTAATGGTGATCAACACCGTCCCACCCACGGTCAGCAGCTTCTGAAGTGCTGCTGTATAAACAGCGGTCAGCCACTTGTTCACGTCATCAGGAAGGGATTTCTGTTCATTGAACCAAGACTGAACAGATTCACTGGGAATCATTTCAGCCGGTTTGATGTTTCCATTCCATACCCTTTCTAATTTGACACCACCAACACCCTGGATGCTGTGAACTTTGTTCAGATAGTCTGAGCGATTGCCACCAAAGGCAAATTCACCGAAGCTGTCAAAATAGCGTTTTCTGAGAACTTCAGTATCTTCTTCATTCTCACCAGGAACCAACACTTCTGTCAGTGTGGCGGTTTCCAGTCCCTGAATGTATTCCATAGGGATCATAGTTCCCATGTGCCGGTTTCCAATTTCACCAGGGGTTTCACACTGCACCCGGTAGGTTCCGGCAGCTTCATCAATCGCACCGATGACCACATAGTTCAGATCATCAATGTTGAATCGCTGTCCAATCAAAGCGTTTGCGCTGATGGTGGTTGGTGTGAAATGCGCCTGAAGAACTGCATTACTTGCCGGTTTTGGTGTGATGCCACGATCCTTGCACAGAAGGATCAGAAATTCCCTTGCAGCTGTGTCACCATAGCCGTTGTTGATCAGTGCATCCAGTTCAATGTACAGGTTCTGAAGTTCAATAGCGGTTGGGGAATGCGTGTCCCAGATGACGCTTCCTTCACGCTTGTCCAGGGTGTCAGGAACCCTGGCAAGCATTCGATCCAGTATCACATCATAAGTTGTGCTTTCATACATTAGAAGTTCACCGTCCTTTCTGATTGCACATCCCCGAAGATGGTGTGAACCACAAAACACACATGAACAACACCCTTCTGGGACAGATCGAAGTCAAAATCAGTCACACTGTCAATCCGGTCATCCCATGTCAGTGCTTCTGTGATCCTTCTTTCCAACTCAGGGCAGACCCAGGAAACAGGTTCACCATATAAGTCCATGGTTTCAATGCCGTAGTTCCAGGAATACATTGGGTAGACATACCGTTCAGTATTCAGGATCTTGAACACCGCCTGTTTCATAGCGTCCAGTTCATCTGTGAACCCTCTTGTGGTGTTACCTTCCAGGTTCATTTTATAGGTTCTGCTTGGTTGTCTTTGAAGTTCCAGATCTGTGGTCAGGAACCCACTTGTGGACGGAATCATGATGTTCCAATCCTATCCAGGACAACAAACTTCTGACCACCAGCTTGCCGAACAAGAATGACCTGATCACCGACAACCAAGCTATTGTGAATAGTGATGATCAGCTTTTCCTTGTTGATTTTGTGCTTGTGGGTATGGGTTTCAGAAGTACCGTTTCCTGTAAAAGTATCGTGAATAACGTGGTTGTGGGTATGCTCCACGGTTTCCCATCCGTCAGACTGAAGCATGGAAATTTTAGTCTTGAAGTCCGTGACATTCCGGGAAAGAACCAGCTGTGCAGCACCCAGTTCCATCTTCTGTTCCACGTTGATCTTCAATGGTGAAACAGATGTAACCTTTCCAAACATGATGTTGGAAGGTTTTGCAGCAAGGACTGCATCCAGTGCAGTCCGCTTCAACAGTTTTACCAGTTCAGTTGCATCAGGCAACAAATTCACCCCCTCTTAATGTCAGGGTCATCCAGTGTTCAGATTCCTTGTAGGTGTGAATACACTTTTCCACCAACATGAAGTTCTTGACGGACATATCCCCCAGGGCAAGATTCACCACGATCAAAGATCCAGCACGGACACGGTTGTCACCAAAGGCGTTCTGAATCTTTAGGTTGCGGGTCTTTTTGTTGTACAGTTTCAACAGGGCATCTGCTTTTGCTTGACCGTTTTCACCTTTTTGCAACGTGTCGAAGTATTGCAAGATGCCCCACTTGTTCATATTTTCACCAGATTGGGCTATATAGACTTCTCTGGTTCCGGTTTTCTCATTATCATAGGTCAGTTTTACCTTGTTGTAGGTTTGACTGTCTATGGATGACTTATAATCAAAGTTTTCACCGGTTTCTTCATCTATCATCAGATAGTTGTCACCCTCACCAACACGCATCTTGTCCAAGGACTTCAGTGTCAGTTTTCCGAAGTTGTCAAACAGGACAAACATGTTGCCGGTGTTGGTCAATGTCAGATCCAGTGCGTTCCCGATCATGTCAAACAGGGAAGAATTTTCTTCCACTCTGGATGCAATCACATAGCCTGTATCTTCCATGTCACCAACATTCAGCCGGTAGTCAGCAGCCAACATCTGAATGAACTGTGTTGCTGTTTTGCCCTCATAGACCTTTGTGTCCTTGTTATTCAAGTATCGCAACTGATCATAAGCGGTGACTGTGATGATCTGGTCTTTCTGTCTGGACTTTGTAAAAACAAAGCCATAAAACACTTCATCTCCATCCACCTTCAGCCGGACAGCTGAACCTTCAGTGAAGTCCAGAATGTCATCCTTCAGGACTTTGAAGGTCAGTTTGCCCGGTGTCCCGGCTCTCTGGGTAGTCCATTCAATCCCTTCTTCAACAGCTGGTTGATAGACTTTGGAACCAGATTCATTTGCAACCAAAAGTTCAACATTCATGGTCATCCCCCCCCTTATCCTGTCGGGATAGTCAAGACCTGACCAGGATAGATCAAATTGGGGTTGCCACCAATGACACCCTTGTTTGCATTGTAGATGGTGGTGTATTTTGCACCAGATCCATAAAACTTTCTTGCAATAGCCCACAGACAATCACCCTTTTTTACGGTGTATGTCTGATTGGATGTAGGTGCAGGGGCAGATTCCGCTGCCCTGGGTGCTTCAGGTGCAGCAGTTGTTTTTTCCTGCTGAACACTGACCTTGACAGTCTTTGTTCCGTAGTTTCTCCATTGCTTCAGCTTGATCTTGACCATGCAGTCAAAACCTTCATCCGCACTTTCTTCAATCGTGTAACTTTCCAAGGATACCTTCATGTTGGTGTTGAAGATACCCTTGCCGTTTGGAAAGGATCGTGTGACGATAAACTGAAACGGTAACTTTGACACCTTTAGGATTTTGAAATAGCTTAGAAAATAGGAAGCACCCACAAAACCGAACTTATAGACTCCAAACGGATATTTCACATTCGGGATCATACAAGTAAATTCAATGTCTGTCAGACCTGCTTTCTTCAGGATGTTGATTTCACCTTCATCAATCAGGTTGACGGTCTTGTTGTTACCATTGATTTTGATGGTCAGCTTGTCGGGTGTGACCGGCAGCAGACACTTCTTCAGATAGAACATATATGCCATCAGTCATGCACCCCCTCTGTAATTTCATCCACAGCTTCATTCACAGCGGAAGTCAGACCATCCACCACACCATCCAGATCCATATCAGAATTGATGGTGTTGTTGTTCGTCTGTTCAATGTGAATTTCAGCCGTAGTATAACGGTTGATAGCTTCTTGTTCTGCAATATCACGCAAATACTTCAGATCTTCCTGGGTGATGTCCAGGGAATCCTTGATTGCGCCTGTTTTTCCAGCAATATCATTGACACCATTACCAATTCCAGAATTGGCAATAGCATCACTGAAGCCGGACACATAGTCATCCACCTTGGGAATGTTTGTCTTGCCGAAAATGTCGGACAGGCTAAAGTCTGCCACCTTGTCAGCAATCCCATCACCCCACGCTGCACCAGCCTTGAAAGCATCCGATGCCCAACCACTCTGAAAAGAATCAAAGGTGCTGAACCCTTCACTGAATGCTGCGCTGATGGACTGGTATTCCTCTTTGTTTCCAGCTGCTTCAGTTGCCTTTGCAGCATAGCTGTCAGCAGCAGCGGAAATGCCGGAATAGTCAAATTCCACAAACGGCAGCTTGTTCAGGGCTGCACAGATGCCCTCTATGACAGACAGGGCTGTGGATAACAGGTTATAGAACCAGGACTGCACATTGCTGATTGCATTGTGGAATGCAACCATCATGTTGGAAGCCAGTGCTGCGATTGCAGTCCCAATTCCAAGGGCAATGTTCGCCACGGTCAGACCCAGATTTCTGAAGAACTGGATCACAACATTGATGCCACCGGTCATGACACCAAAACCGGAAGTTGCAATTCCGGTCATCTTTGCTATTGCGTTGCAGACAGCAAAAATAATGGCAATCAGGGCAATGATCATCATGATGACCCACACGATGGGGCAAGCGTACAGTGCGCCGTTGTAGCCCATCTGTGCAGCCGTTGCTGCCATGGTGGAACCGGTCAGTGCAGCTGTGATGCCGATCTTGGCAGACATAGCCACAGCATGGATTGCAGTTGCTGCTGCGGATGCAATTTCCATGCCTTTGACAACTGCCAGGTATGCAGCATAGACAGCCAGCGCACCAACTACACCGTAAACAATCGGACTGATCATAGACCAGTTGTCAGCAATGAAGCTGCCCACATTTCCGATCAATCCGAAGATTTCAAGGACAATGTTTGCCAGGGTTGCCATTGCTTCAATAGCACCGCTGACAAAAGACTGGAACGCTTCACTGTTTGCAATTTCATTCAGCCGTTGAAGAACCGGCTGGAATGCAATGATTGCGGTATTCTGCATGGATTGCCAGATCTGACCCCATGTCATGGGCATAGATTCAAACTTGCTGTTGATGTCATCAGCTGCTGCAAAGATTGCAGCCTTGACCACATCAGCGGACAGTTCACCATCTGCTGCCATTTCACGGATCTGACCAATAGGCACATCCAGATAGTCAGCAATGTTCTGGATCAGGTTCGGTGCTTGCTCAAAGATGCTGTTCAGTTCGTCACCACGAAGCACACCAGAACCCAAAGCCTGGGACAGCTGAAGTTCAGCGTTCGCTGCTTCCTGGGTGGATGCACCTGCAATGGTCATCTGTTTCTGAATCAGGTCTGCAAAGGCAACGACTTCTTCAGAAGAACTAAAAGCGTCCTTTGCGTTGTTGCCGAATCGGGCAACAACATCAGCCATGTCAGAAAAAGAACCTCTTGCGTCCTGGGCTGCTGCATAGACCATGTTGACCAGTTCAGCGGTAGACTGAACACCATCATTCATCATGTCCAGGCGAGATGTGGTCAGGGTCAGCTGGTCAGACATATCCAATGCCTTACCAATAGACTGCACACTGATATAGGCTGCAACCGCACCCTTGATGGTGTCCATCAGCTTGTCAGCCTGGGACACACCTTCCTGGATGCTCTGGTTGAACTGCCCCTGTTCGTTCGTGTTGTCACGGATGAACCGTTCAGTGTTTCCAACCGTCTGGGACAGCTGCAAATAAGCAGCGTTTGCTGCACTGACATCCATGCTGTCCAGTGCAGTGTTTAGGTCATTCTGGGCATGAATAGCAGCGTCCAACTGGGATCTGATCTGTTCAAGTCCTGCATTGGCTTCATCCGTGCCAAAATTCAGCCGGTTGTTCTGGATCTGCTGAAGTTTCTGCGTTACCCACTCCAACCGCTGACCAAGGCTTGTGATGTCCTGTGCAGCACCATCAGGCAGAACGTCCATGCCGGATGCTGTTTGTTCAATGTTGCGCTGGGTTTGGTTCAGTGTGTTCAGTTCAGCATTTGCAGACTGAACTTCTGCATTGAACCGTTCAATCCCGGTAGAAGTAAAAACTTCAAGATCACCCTGCCATTCCACCGGGACGGTGACAGGGGGCTGGTTGGGATCAACCAACGGATCAGGAACATCCGGCTGAACAGGTACATGGACAGGGGGAACATCTGCCTGGGGGACTTCCACAGGTGGAACGTCCACAGACGGTGCTGTCATCCCCTGAAGCTGTTCATCCAGTTCCTTCTGTGCTTGTAGTGTCTGGTTGATGGACGTGTTCAGACGGTCAATCTGAAGGATGACCGCTTCTGCATCCAGATCCAGCGGGTTGTTCTGCATAAAATCCAAAGCAGCTTGCATCTGCTGGATTTCAGTGTTGACTTTACCAATCTTGGATTGTACGTCATCCGGCAGGACATTCACTTCAGCACTCTGGCTGTTGATCCGTTCCTGTATGGACACAATCTGTTGCAGTGCAGCACCTGCAAGATTGATTAAATTCGTGTATTGCTCAACCCCGGACAAGTCAGGTTCCGGGATCTGGGGTTCAGGGATTTCAATGTCAGGTTCAGCTGTCACCACAGGGGTGACAGGGACTGTGATGGGATCAGGAACATCAATTTCAGGCTGTTCCGTCACCTCTGCCATAACCGGCACGGTCAATCCATCAGGGACTGCAATGTCCGGCTGACTTTCAACCACCGGTGTGACAGGCACAGTCACTTCTTCCGGGACATCCAGTTGGGGCTGTTCAGCAACAATCGGTGTGACCGGAACGGTAATATCATCATAGATGATGGGTTCTTGTTCACTTACTTCAGGTGTGACCGGAACAGTGATGCTGTTCGGCACATCAATGGTGGGTTGCTCCACCACAGGGGTGACAGGGACTGTCACAGGGGACTGAGTGCTGATGTCCGCATCCACGGCAGGGGGTGGATTAGCAAGCTGCTGTGGGGGTACTTCCTGCCTGACTGGGGCTTCCACAGATCTGGGAACAGCGGGCTGATCCAGATTGATCACCGGTGCATGGATGTCCTGCAATGCTTCAGCCAGTTCCCTGGCAGCAGCGGTTGCAGAATCAATGTCACTGGCTGCGCTTGCTATTGCGGAAGTATCAACACCGGCATCCATGGTGTGCTGCATCTGTTCCATTCCGCTGACCGCTTCAGAAACAGATGTCATGATACCATCAAGCACAGGACTGAAATTGTCCTGAAGTTCGATGCCTGTTCTGATACTTGACATGAATTATTTTCCTTTCTTTTTGGCTTTACGCTGAAGTTCCTTTTCCTTCTTCTTGTCATTCTCTGCCTTGATGTCAATAGCAGCTATGACAAAGGCTTTTTCAGCTTCTTCCATAGCCAAAAACTGTGACGGTAAAATGTGCAACTTATGCAAACAGTAGTAGGCATAGGTTGCTTCAGCATCACCGTCATTTATCAGTTTTTTGCTTCACCCACCTTATCTTCCAGGGTCTTGGTGAAACCCTGGAACTTCTGAACCCAGACGCACAGATCCTGGTATTCACCAGCATCATCCACCAGGGCAAACAGCAGATCTTCAGTGGTCTTGACACCATAGCTGTCCTGAAGATCCGCATCATACAGATCCGGGCAGACGGTGGATGCAACGATCATCTGGGTCAGGTACTTGGAAGTGTTCAGCTTGGGACGGTACATGTTCGGCTTGCCGGTGATCTGAACATCCACCGTGCAGCCCTCACGCATCTGTTCATTCTGCTTGGAAGTGATGTGCTTGAACTCCCAGGGGATGGGGCTGCCCTTCTCATCCAGCAGGGATGCAGTAGGTGCGTAGAACTCATTGGTTTTGACTACCTTGTTAGGCTTCATAAATCTTGCGAATTTAGACATTTTTGATTCATCCTTTCAAGTTATTCAAGCACAAAGAAAACACCATTATATGGGCTTATATGAAGCTATATAATGGTGTTTATGTACTTGTTAGGTTGTTGGTTGCTTAGAAACCATCCAGTTCAGTGAAACCTTCCGGGATGCTGAAGTCATCAAACGTGCCTTCAATCGGTTCATCCAGGGATTCACCGTCTGCGTCTGCATCGAACTTGGACAGGACACCACCGTCAGTCAGACAGTCATAGAAGATCACAGTCTGACGCTTGGCATCAGAAGCCGGGTCATCATTGGTGATCTGAACTTCAAAGTAGGTGTCAACACCGGTGTTCTTGAAGTCAGCCATCAGCTGACGCATGACAGTAGTGTTGTAGTGCATGGTTCCGCTGAAGGTTCCTTCCATGCCGTAGGACTTATGACCAGCCATGACAGCACCCAGGCGGGAAACCTTACCCTTGGTCTTGTCAATGGTGAACTCCACATTAATCATCTGCATGAAGTTGTAGCGTCTGCCATTGATGGTCACATAGCATTCAGCCAGACGTGCAGAAATTGCATCCTTGGCTTTCATGATGGTAACATTACCCATGATTTACTTACCTTCCTTTCTTCAAATTTAGGACACCACGGTGGTCATGTACAGCTTGCCCATAGCATTGACCACAGTAACAGCATCCTGAACGGCAACAGCCTTTTTGCTGTCACCCTGGCTGACCACCACATCACCATCTTCAAAGCCCTCAATGGCACGAATGGTCAGAAGCTGCTGGTGATGCTTCACAATGTCAGACCACAGGGAAATGCGTCCGGCTTCATCATTCGGAACGCTGCCCAGGTACTTGGTTGCAAACAGGACAGCAATGTCATTGCCGATCTGGTCAATGACACGGATGGTCTGGTTGTCACAGAAGATTGCACCCTCAGTGTCAGACACAGTGACCTTGGTGTTGATGTCATCCAGAATGCGGACATCACCGTTGACGTTGTGGAACGTGAACTCACCGGACTGAATAGCCTTGGTCAGATCAGACTGATTGTAGTCCACACCCACGGTATATTCACCATCATACTGCTTGTTCTGAAGGGACTTATTCACAGCACAGCCAGCCTGTGCGCCAGTAACCCAGTAGACCAGATCAGCCTTAGACGCACCGTCCAGGGCTTCATTCTTGACGCTGATCACGCCCATGTAGTCTGCGGACTGGTAGTCATGCAGAACCAGCTGGAACTTGACACCAACGTCATCACGCATACGCTTCACGAAGGAAGCCATCAGACCCTTGACAGTCTTTTCCGTAGTGACCACGCCCATGGTGTTGAACCGATAGGATTCAATCTTATCCAGATAGTCCTGATATGCGCTGCCGGAAACCGTGCCAGTAGTGCCACCGGTCAGCGGGGTGGATGCAGTAACCAGAAGGTTTGCATCCTTCTTGAAGGTCACATAGTCGTTATCCTTCAGATCAGCAGCAGCGGAAACGGTCTGCATATCCACGGCACTGGTGTCCATGTAGGTGTAGCAGTCGAACATGGAAGAATCATCCACGTTTGCCTGAATCACGATCTTCAGGGCATTGCCACGGATGCCGGGATATTTTGCGGTTGCAAAGTTACAAGCTGCCTTAGTGCCACCGGTGTTCAGCTTGTAGGCATACAGGGTCTTTGCGTACTTGAACAGATCACGCAAACCCTTCATCTTGTCATGGGTGTAAGGATAACCGAAGAACTTCATACTGTTCTTCTGGAAGTCACCAACAGTGACTTCAAAGATCTGACCTTCAACGCCCCAGTCCAGTTCAAGGGGCATAGTCACAACGCCACGGTCAGAAAGCGTTGCGCTGGCAGATGCCACGGACACAAAGTTGATGTATGCGCCCGGAAGCACCTTGTTCTGAGTGATAAAAGAACCACCGCCAAGTGCCATTATTCGTCACCTTTCCTTTCTTTGTTTTCGGTGAAGTCACCAGTGTCAAAGTCCTGAATCATCTTGTCCACCTGACTGAAGGTGTACTTCTGCCCATCATCCAAAAGGGCATTGACCAGATCCTTTCTGCCGGAATACTTCTTGCAGCCGACAAGCTGCGCTTTCTCAAAAGTGGGTTCAGTCATCGTCTGAACCTTCACTTCATCAGAACCAGTGGGTGCAACAGGGGTTGCAACCTTCTTCTGTGCCATATTCAGTCACTTCCTTTCTTCACGGTTTGTTTTAGATCCATGGTCTGCATGGGGTCACAACTTTCAACCTTGCGGATGAAAAATTCATAGTCCACAAAGAAGTTTAGAACCCCATCAACCACTTCATAGTGCATATTGCTTCCACGGATGGGTCTGTCATCATCTTTACAGGTGATCCACTCCACAATCCAGTTCAGCTGTTCCCCAATGGAATTGCATTCCGTCTGATATGCTTCAGACTTGGGAAAATACTGAATCAGAATGTGAACGTGTTGCAGATACCGCTTCCCCAGAAACAGGCTTGTGGATGGGTTGATTGACTGTACAAAAAAAGCAGGTTCACGAAGATCCTGCTTGATTTCTTCATTGTAGATTTCATAGGCATCCGATTCAGCATTGAACGCTGTGTCCAACGCTTTCACGATTGCATTTACAATTTCATTGATCATTTCACCAACCCTTCCATGTATTTTTTGACTTTGCGTTCCAGCACCTTGGGTGCGATTTCCTGAAGTTCCTGTTCTGAAATGGTCATCATGAACACACCAGAAACCCAACCCTTGTGATTGGCTGTCCTGTGTCCGTATTCCACATAACTGGCATACTCAACCGGGTTCACAATTTCAATGACATAGGTGTCACCAAAATGATGGACGGTCAGGGAATCTGCATAAGCTAACGCTGATGCACGTTTTTCACCTGTCCAACCACGTCTTAGGGTTCCACCCTTTTTGCCGGAACTCTTGGGATAATCACCAACCGGTGTGCGCTTGATGACCTTTGCCAGCAGTCTTGCTGCCAGTTCCTTTGCACAGGATTCTACAAAAGCATCCGGGTCTTTCATGGACTTCAGCTTCTGTTCAAAGTCCTTCAGTTCCCGGAAGTTGAATTTTCCCATCTTGCCCATTATGCAAACTTTTCAAACAGATCCAGCAGGATTTCCTGATGGGTGTCATACACGGTGGATTTTCCGCTATGGGTGTACATATCAGTGATCCCCGCCTGTGTCACCGTGATCTTGGATCCTGCCTTGATCTGGATGTCTGGTGCAATAAACAGCTTGACGGTCTGTGAAACCTGTGCAGCAGAAACGGTCTGATCTGCTGCTGCATCCCTTTCCTTTGACAGATGACAGGGTTGATTCTCCAAAAGGATCACTTCACCCTGTTTTGTCAGTCCTGATTCCCTGTCCTTGACCTTGCCCCACTCAGACACTGTTGCAGTGCCGTCATAGTGGTATTTCTCAAATGCTGACCGGGCTGCTTTTCGTGCAGCCTGAACCGTAGCGTTCACCATTTCACCCTTCTGTGGGAATGCAGTTCATGCTTCCCATAGGTCATCAGATAGCTGATGAAACTGTTCAGCTTCTGTTCATCAGTCTGCGAACCCTCACCGGTTGCAAACACCGTGGTGGTGTCACCGGTGGTGATCTGTTTGACTGCAAGGTCAAGATTTAGGTTGGTCAGGTCATCAGGTGCAAAGGTCTTTTTATGCTGAAGGAAGTCACCCACAGCATAGTCAGCAGTCACATACTGCAAGGAACTGGGAATATCATCAGGGCAGTGGGGAAAATTGCAGAACGTGCAGACATACTGGGCAGCACGTCCGGTCACATAGGACAGAATCTTCTGATCTGCTTCAGTGACCGTATAGCCGAAGGTCAGCAACCGCATTTCCACCAGACTGTTCAGTTCTTCAATGGTCATGCGATTCACCAGCCTTTCGCTTAGCCGATCTTGTGCTTGAACGCCACCATGCGGATCTGCTTAGGCTCATAGACCATCTTCCAGTTCTTGGCGTTAGCAAGCTCTGCTTCCGTAGGGGTTTCCACATGCTCACGCGCCAGATTCTGCCATGCAATACCACGGGGGTGCATGATGAAGGTTCTGCGGTTGATCAGGAAGTCCACGCCAGAACCCTTCTTCTTGTCACGGTCAACCTCAGTCGGGATAAAACCAACAGGGTTGCCGTTGCCGTAGGCAAGCGCACCCTGACCGAACAGGTAGGTGGTATAGACACCACCCGCAACCGGGCAACCGTCATCCACGATGACACGCCGACCCTGATAGGTGTCGAACTCCACAGAAGTGCTGTCACGCTCAGTCTGAATCAGGTTCTGCTTCTTCAGATATGCCTTGGTTGCGCTGTGCATAGCAACAGCGGTCAGCTGGGACTGAGCATCACCCAGCAGCTGGCAAGCATCAATGAATGCCGATGCAGAAATGTTCTTTGCAGCAGCACTAGACATGGTGGTGATGTCCAGGATGTGGTCAGCCAGCGGGGTCTTGTAGTCGTGACTGTCAGAAGAACCATTGTCATAAGTGCCAAAGACACCGGACAGGATCTTGATCAGAATGCGCTGGTTCTCACGGCTCCAATAACCAGCAACCAGGTTGCCGATTGCAGCCATAGGATCAGCACCAGCCAGGGCAGCAGACAGATCAGTTGCAGACCACATTGCAGCCTTGCGGATGGTGGTGGACACATCCTTGTTGCTGGTGATCTTCTTGGCGGTCAGATCCTCACCTTCCAGAATGTCCTCAGAATCACCGTGCAGATCCTCAAAGAACGGCATATTGTGGACAGGTGCTGCTTCAGAAGCCAGCTTGTCAAATTCGGGGTTGTTGGTGATGATGCCGGACTGGAACAGTGCAGACAGTTCCATGGTCTTGTTAATCACATACGGATTAAACAGTTCAGGCACGATCACATCAGAAAGAGTAGTACCGTTTGCCATATTGTAATTTCCTTCCTTTCATGGTTTTTAGATAGGCAACGTGACACCGGCAGCAGCTGCAAGCTGTTTTGCCTGTGCCGGATCGGATTTCAGGATCTTGCCCTGTTCAGTAAGGTTGAAAGATTCCTTCTTCCAGGGATTGGTCACACCACCGGCAGATCCTGCGCCACCGGCAGCGGGGTTATACCCACCCTGTCCATTGGTCTTGAACAGATGGGGTGCGGATTCCTTCAGGGGCTTCAGAACATCGTCCACACCAACGGGGGAACCATCCTTGTCAAAGGTGAACTTGTCCAGACCGCCCTGCTTATAGATCAGGTAGTCCGGGTCAATGGCTCCCGCTTCCGTCAGCTTGGCTTTCAGGGCATAGGTCTTTGCCGTTTTCACCTGATCAGCCTGAAGGGTCTTGATCTGATCTTCATACGCCTTGATCTTCTTCTGAAGTTCCTCATTGTCACCAGCATCCTTCTTCAAGGTTGTGATGGTGTCCGTTGCGGTTTTCAGTTCAGTGACCTTGGCATTGAAGTCATCCTTGGGAACTGCGTACTTGGGGAACTCAGTTTTCACAGTGTTCATGACCGCTGTGACATCCAGCTTTCCATCAGTAACGGCAGCACCTTCCAAAATTGTTTGTAACCATTCCAACATTTTTGATTTTCCTTTCTTTTTCCTTTTTATTCAGGGTGGTTCCTGTCAAAGAAGGATGCCAGTTTATTCACATAGCGGTGTATTTTGTCGGACTGAACAGTTTAATGCCGTGTTCAGGGCAATAAAAAAGCACCCGAAGGTGCTTAGTTATCAATGCTTGTAGTCCTCAATGACCGTGATGCCGTATTCAATGGCACAGGTGTTTTCAATCCTGCAACCACGATACTTTTCCCAGTCCTTGACGAAATACACCACATCAGCGGTTGCCAGCAGTTCCAGGGACTTTGCCAGGAACCACAGCGGTTTAGCGTCATGCGGTGCGTCCTGGAAGAAGGAATCAATGACTTCCACGTCCTCACCAAGCAGATTCTTTGCAGACTGGATTGCCTGTTCACGAACTGCCAGGATTTCAGCGTCAGTCTTGTCCTTCATGGGCTGACTGATGAACAGCTTCTTCATGCCGGTTCACTCCTTTCCTGATTTTTGGGTAAAAAGAAAGCACCCATTTCTGGGTGCTTGCAGCATATTTAGTTCACAGGGGTTGCTTTCAGGAATGCCGGGTGTGCAGGTGGAAAGTATTCATCCAGCTGACCAGTTTCCTTGTTCACCCCAATGGGGGACAGATCAACGTCATTGGTATACCCGAAGATGAAGTATTCACCGTCATCCAGCACGTTCCCGATTTCCAGACCTGAATCTTTCAGTTCCAGTTCAACCAGATCCATTGCTTTTTCAAAAGTGATCATCCTGTTCACCCCTTTCACTGGGGAAGTTCATAGTCACAGCAATCCTGAATCAGATCCGAAAATTCCTTGTCATCAATACGCAACAGGTGTGTCTGATTGACTTTTGCAGACTGGAAATAATATCCCACGTCCGCTGCACCACTCTGGGGATCCATGAACACGATGTCACCGGCATGGTTTTCAGCTATGAAAACATGACCACCTGCGCCACCTCTCCATTGTACTCTAACAATGGCTCTTGCACCGTCACCCCAGGACTGCATCTGACTGATGACCTTGTTCTGGACACCTTCAGCTGTTCTGCTGAAGCACTGAACCAGTGAATCCCGACCATTGACATAGACATTCGCCCAACCACGATCATTCATCATGTAGGGCAAGGTGTCATTTCTCAGCAGCCGTGCATGGGCTGTGACATCATAACCCCTTCTTCTGGCTTCATAGGCATTGACACACCGCTGACAGTTGTGGGTGTAGTAGGTGTCACGCTTCTGTCTGGATTCAGCATACTTGGGGTTGGTTGCCTTGATGTCATCCAGTGCAGAATGAACACCTTCAATGACCGGGTATCTGTCCAGGATCTTCTGAACTGCCGGATCAGAAGCTGGTTGTGCCTTGCTTCTGTCCTGTACCTTCATTGTACCACTTTGCACCGGGTCTTGAACAGGCTGAACTGGTTCAATCTCTGTTTTATTTCCCTGAACAAAGGCTTTTTCCCAGTCAGCATATTTCATGTTGGCTGGTACATAGTAGGTTTTACCATCTACACCCCTTGCAGCACGTTCACCCACGTCAAATTCATCATCGAAGTGGGGAACGGTTGTGGTTCTGCACCATGGGTGGAAAGGTGGTGCTGTGACACCAACCTTCCATTCAGACATCTTGAACACCTTTCCGTCCATCATCCGGCAGATCTCAGAAGTTCTACTGTCCAGCGTTGCCACAATTTCATATTGTTCAACGTCCAGTTCCTTGAAGCAGTCATTCTGGGCTTCAGAAGCAAAATAGGCTTCTTCCGTCATGACCAACCGTCCTGCATTGGCTTTTGATACGCCTAGACGGTGGGAAATAGTGTCAATGGCTTTCTGTGGATCCTGACCCAGTACAATGTTCTGTGTCAGGGTGCTGTCCAGTTCAGACAGCAGCTTCTGCTTGTCTGACCATATACGGTTAGAAAAGTTTGTACCATCAACAGCCCAGGGCTTGTTGATGATCTTACTGATGGTCTTGCTGTCCAGTGTGGCAAAATCCCACCCAACACCCACACCCCTATGAATTTCAAAGGCGGTGCGGTAGTATGCGGATCTGTACACATCAGACATTACCTGATCAAAGACATCCTTCTGACCACCAAACAGGACTTCAATGTCTTGCTGGCACTGGATCTTCAGGGCTTCCAACCGGCTGATATGGAACCGGGCTGAAGCGTTTTCCAACTGTTTCACCCAGGTTCCATTGACTGCGTTTTCCTGACCATAGCGGATGTATTGGTTCACATCCCACTTAAATTCTTCCAGATCTTTCCCGGACAGCCATTTCTGGGCTTCCTGAAGGGTGATGCCGTTGTTGTCAGCAAAACGCTGATACCACACAGCAATCTTCCGTTCAATTTCCCTTTCTGCTGTCCTATATTTTCGTTCAATCTCTGAAAAAGCTGCTGCACCCCGGTCATGCTGTGACTGTTCCAGCAGATTGAACCGTTTTGCCCAGTATTCAGGGGTTTTCATCAGCTGTCAACCTTCTTGGGGTCAGTACCAGGATCATCCGGGTCATCAGGATCCTGTTTCTGCTTCAGCTGCTGATTCCCAAACGGATCATAAAGCTGTTTCTGTTCAGCCTGTACAGCAGCCTTTTCTTCCTTCAGCTTGTCAAGTTCATCCTGGACATTCTCAACCCACGGATGATTGCGGACAATGGTTTCCTGACTGATGATGCCGGTGGACTGCTGTGCAATCTGGGACATTTCCTGATCATTCTGCACCATGGTTCTGATCCAGGTCTGAAGAACCACGTCATCCTTGATAGTGATTCCCAGCACCCGGCAGACACACCGGATGAACCGACCAAAGGACGGTTTGAACTCTGTTTCCATCAGACCGGACTTCAGTTCCAGCAGCGAATACAGGAACTTCAGTGCCACACCGGAAGAATTGCCAAAGTTCTGGGGATCCGGGTCAATACCCATGCCCTGTTCAAAGATGCACTTCCTGGTGATGGTCAGAAGTTTTTCCCTGGCTTCAACAGGCAGGTCAATGGTCAGGGTGGAAACACCGGACTTGTCACCGTCCCCATCGTTTTCCACCTTGATGGTCTTGTAATACTTCAGATCAGACAAAAATTCATTCAGATCTGCACCGCCGTAGTTGGTCAGCACGAAGATCACTTCCTGAATATCTTCCAGATCATTGACAAAACCACTAAACACCTTGCAGTAGACATCAATCAGGGGTTTGATGTTCTTCAGGTCATCCGTGTGGACGTTGTTGTTGTCGAATGCGAAGAACGGAACTTCACCCATGCCGTGCTGATAGGTGTTCACTTGCGTGGACTTCCCGCCTTCCACCAGGATGAAGTTGCAGTAAGGTTCCAGACCGTCCATGACAGTCCGTCCGGCAGGAACCTTGTAGGTGTCACACTCTGTTTCATTCCACAGTTCATAGACATCAAATTCAGATCCTTCATCATCAATGTCATGATAGATCCGAAGAACACCCATCAGCTTCCGGTCAAGGGACTTTGACCAGATGGGCTGAATCTGTTCAGATGGAACAACCGCATAGTGGATTGCACCATCTTCAGCAGACTTCCACACATGGATCCAGCCGGTTTTCTTGTTGGACGCTTCCACACACAGGTCTTTGCACACCTTGGGATACTTGTCACCCAGGAACGCATTCAATGCCTTGTTGGAAGCATCAGATCCAATGTCAATCATTGGGGGAACCGTGAACATGTAGGATGCTTTCTGATTGACCAGTAGCCCATGAAAATTGAAGGGAATGCGGTTGTCAGCGTTCCGCATGGGGGAAGCAATGTCATGGGTGACAAGTTCACCGCTGGCATCCTTTTCAGCCTTTTCCCTGGACTTCTTGGGTTCAAACATGATGTCCGTTTCGTTTTTGTAGTATCTTTCAGCCGTCATTGCTTCCTTCAGATACACGGCATGTACATCTGCATAAGCATTGATGACCTTTTTCACATTTTCCAGATCCATAATCAATCACCTATTTCATGACAGACAAGCCGTTCGGCTTTCTGATAATCGTATAGCCAAAGTATCTGATGCTGTCCATTGCATGGTCAAACACCTTGACCGGTTTGTCCTCTCCATGCTCAGATGCTTTTGCATCCCAGACATAGGAAGAAAATTCCCTTAGTGTCATCTTGCATTCAGAACTGAACTTCACTGAACAGTTCATCAGCAAGGATGCAAAGAACCGGATGCCATCAAGGACATCATTCTTTGCTTTCTTGATGCTGAACTTGCGCTTCTTCAGTTCAGCAATAAAAGAAGCAGCCGAAGGGTCAACCACAATCTTCTGCGGTTTGATACCATCCAGCCACTTTTCAAGATCGTCTGCATATTCGGTATCTGTTTTCTGAACAGCTGCATCCCTGCCGGAATAGTAATATTCCCGGATGCAGTACCACACACCATCAATTCCCTTCCCCCACAGATGAAAGACTGTGGCGTTCTGTGTGCCGTAGTCACAGGAAACGTAGTAGGAATTGGGCTGAATCGCCGGTATGTCAGCCGGATCCACAACATGCTTGTCCAGATCGAACATGTCATAGATGACACCTTCAGCCATCACCCACAGACCCAGGATGTAACGCTTGAAGAACACGCCACTGTACATGCTGCGGTATCGGTTCTTGATCTTCTCAGACAAGGAAGGGTTGTCATCCATGGTGAAGTGCAGGTGCAGCAGATTCTTTTCATCAGCCTTGTCCAACCAGTTCAGTTTGAACCAGTGGTATGGTGATTCAGGGTTGCAGTTGAACCAGAACTTTGAACCATCCACAGAACAGCGTCCGGTTGCCTGGTTCACAAAGGATTCAGGCATCAGGGCAACTTCATCAAAGAAAGCACCAGCTGCTGTGATGCCCTGGACAAGATCCTGTGATGCTTCATCCTTGCCACCGAAAACGTAATAATAGTTTTCCTTGCCGTTCTTGCGGATGGTCAGATAATTGTCAGACCGGTGATCTTCCACCACATAGCCCAAAGATGCAATCATCTTCTTCAGCGGGGTGATCACGTTTCGTCTGCAAGATCCAACCGTCTTGCCAGCAATGATGAAGTTTTCACCGTCAAAGTTTTCCATTGACCAGGTGATGTAAGTCATGGACATGCACATGGTTTTGCCTGAACGGATAGCACCATCAGCAATGATGCCGTCATGATCCCGGACTTTTTCAGCCAACCACCACGTTTGCACCATCAGCTGCTTTCTTGATGGTGGAATGAACTTGAACGGTTTAGTCCTTTTCTTCCTCATTCGTCCACACCTTTGCAGCCAGGTCTTTCAGGGCATCCACATAGGAAGTATCAATATCTTCCGGTTCATCACCGGCAGACTTCATCTTCAGAACAGCAATCCGGGCTTTCTGTTCCTCTGTGGCAATGTCCATGTGTTCAGCCAGCCATTCAAGGGCTTTCATTCTGTCTGCCAGCTTGATGGATGCACCGTTCTTTCCGTTCTTGACCTCAGTGATCAGTGTTCCATCAATGCTGTCAGATTCCCTGAAGCGGACGGTGTTGACCTTCTGCTTCAGGGGTGCTTTTTTTCCGGTGACAGGATCTTCAACCTGAACCAGACCGAACTGACCGATGACATATTCTTCTTCCTGACCGAACTGCACAAAGTCAGTGATGTCAGCAAAGGCAATGTCCATGTATTTCTGAAAGATGTCATGTTCATCCAGCAGTTCACGGTTCAGCCTGGACTGCTTCAAACTCTGGATTTCAGTTCTTATATCAACAAATGTCAACATCCTGGAACCGCTTTTTACAGCTGCTTCATAGCTGCAACCGTAGGCTTTTTGATACGCCTTGGTTGCATTGAAGCAGCGCACATAATACAGACAGAAAAGCCTTTGTTTATCAGTCAATTCAGGATTTTCAGTCACAGATGCAACATCATGTTTGACACGCTGCACCTTTTTCTTTTCCGAACGCTCACTATTAACCGAACGCTCGTTTTCTTTCCGAACATCCGAACAGTCAGCAGACTGATCCCATTTGTATGTACTTTTCCAGCGTCTGATTGTCCCCTGGGGAACATCAAGCTGTTCTGCAATATCCTTCAGCAGAATCCCTTGTTCATATAGCTTCCGGGCAACTTCTGCTTTTGCATTCTTTGCCCTTGGCAAGAAATTCACATCCTTTCAGAAATTCACAACAAAAAGTCCCTGAAGGATCGGAGTAGGAACCCTTCAGGGACACGGAAATGTCATATCAAATTTTTCACGATACTATTATAGCACAGGTCATTGTAAGATTGTGTATGTTCTTTCAAAGTCCTGCAATGCGTGACCGTGCAGCGCACGAACATAAGGGTATGTATAGCCCATTTCAACGGCTATGACCTCTAAACCCTTATATTCAACATACCGTTTGAACAGCACCTGAACATAATTCACATCCTTCAGTGCCTGGATCTGATTGATGATCTGGTTCTTCAGGTCAACGAACTGGTCAATCTGCTGATCAACTTCTTCTTCAAGTGACAGATACCTGATTACAGCATTAGACATAGAATCCCCGGAAGCAGAAGTCTGCACCCTGTCCTTGGAATAATCTAAAGCACCTGTTGCCTGTGCCATTTGCCGAAGATCCCCCACTTGCTTCAGCTTCTGGTCAATCTTCACATCAAGCAGCTTCAGCTGCTGCAAATATTCTTTAGCTTTCATCTGCTGCATCACCTCATTCTAAAATTTTTATAAGGTAACGGTTTAGGTATCGGATAGGTAACAGTTCAACAGGATCATCCGTTACCCTAAAAATCCTTGATTCATGCTGACTTTTTTCATCAGGTAACACTTGGTAACGGTAACGCTTGGCACTCTATTACTATATATTTTCTTTTTTCTACTTGTTTAGATATATAAAAAATATATTTATAAAAGAAATTGAATTTAACCGTTACCAACCGTTACCTTTAGGATTCATCAGGATTTTAACCGTTACCTTTAACCGTTACCCAAGTGTTACCAACCGTTACCATTCCACCAACAACCACTAATCTGCATCACCGGTGTCCGGTTTTGACCTGAACACCACAACCATGGATGGAAATGGTGCAGGATTTTTGGAATCACCAAACTTCAACCGACCACGAATGAAGCGGACTTCATGCTTCTGGTAGATGTAGTCATGAAACCATCTGGTGTCTGTCCGTGCTGGAATAAGCATGACAACCAGTGTGTGTGTGTGTGTGTGCAACTGAATCAAATGCTTTATGCACCCAGTCACCAATGCAACGCCCATAGGGTGGATTGCAGAAAACACGTTCACCTTCCCAGGACTGAACCAGTCCATCCTGTTCCTTGGTGAAATACCGATCACACTTGTGGTTCTGTGCATCAGCGCACGGATCCAGCGTGAAGTGAAATTCTTTGTTCAGCTGGTCAAAGAATGCCTGTGGGGTTGCCCATTGATCTGTTGCGCTGCTGAACATCAATTCAGTGTTCATTCTGTTTACCGTCCTTTCAGTGCTGACCACAGTTCATGAAGGGCAAACTTCAAGCAAACCATGCAGTTCTTCAGACGCTGGATCCGTCTGTTCTTCCGTTCCTGTTTCAGAAGCCACTTCCGCTGATGTTCCAGTGCCCAGTTCCTGCACCACTCAGCTTGCGCTTCATCCTCCATCCGGTCAAGTTCCTTCCGGTCAATCATGGGTTTCACCATCCTTCTGATCAGCAGCCTGGTCAGGCTTCTTTTTGTCCGGCTTCACATCAGGCTTCTTATTTTCAGCCTTGGCATTCTGAAGCAGGGTGGACAGAACCAGCAACGGATTGTTCTGCTGCATTGTCTGACTATTTTCTTCCTTCATCAGAATCATAGTGACTGCTGTTGCAGTCTGTACGGCAAAAGTGGGATCCTGAAACTGATTCAACACCAGTTCATAGGACTTCAGATAGATGTTCACTGCCGTGGCAATATTTTTGTCCGTGATCATTTTTTACCATCCTTTCTTTTAGTCAACCGCTTCAATCTCAAGCTGAACCTTTTCCATGGGAACAGTGGGGTTGTGCTTGTGATAGACCCACTTTGCACGGTTGGAAGCGTCATCCACGTTGACAGCATCCACAACCAACACGGTTTCTTTTGGGAAACCATCTGCACCCAGGTTGACCAGATACCGCTTCTTATTGGCTTCTTCCAGCCGTTCTGCCCACCGCTTCATCTTGGCTTCACCAATGTCCCCAATTTCATCCATCAGGGAATCAAAATCCACATCAAACGCTTCAGCAAAGACGGTCAGACAAACCAGAACGTCAGCAAATTCTTACGTCAGGTTATCAGAACATTCGCCCACGTTCTTGGGTGTGGGGTTCTTCTTGTCAATCGCACGGCGCAACTTTAGCGCAGCCTGTACCAGTTCAGCACCTTCTTCTGCCATCTGTGCCAGAATTTCAGAAGGGGTCAGGTATTTGGTCACTTTACGTTCATAATCCATAATTCAGATCCTTTCATCTGTTAAACGGATCAACCATATATAGAACCGAAACTTCCACCCACGGCATCTGACATATTGGTTCGCCTTGGTGCGGAAGCACCGGTTCAGCATCTTCTGAAGGTGTATCATCTGTACACCCGCCCGGTGCGCTTGTCCTTCAGCTGAATCCGTTCAGTCAGTTCAAAACCAGCTGCCCGGATGATGAACTTCAGCACACCAACCAGTTCAAACGCCCGCTTGTCAGCGTCATCTTCTTCCCTGACAACCTTCTTCATACCGTTGTAGGCAGTCAGATCAGCATACCCTTCAGCGTTCTTTCTAGGGTCTTTGACCACATCAGTCACCTTCCTTTCTACTTTTCCACATTTTCCACAATGGAAGTGTTGATAATTCATCTACCATCAGGTCAAAAAAATTATTCACGAATGAACAGTTTTTTGACCTGACCGCTGATCTTTCGTTGCTTTACTGTAAGCCCTAACCGCTTGTTGATCTGCTTGCTGAACACAATGTTAGACATGGGGGTCAGGGAATTGTCAGCACAGAACACCTGATAACGCTTATAGACATCAGCTGTCAGCTGATTTTCAATCATGTCCAGACCCTGATCTTCAATGAAGCCAGCAATGGGGTTGTTTTCTTCCTCATACTCTTTGATCTCACGGTCAACACGTTCAGACTGGGTGAAGTGGTTCTGTTGGATGACACGCCGAAGTCCTTCAATGCCCACCCGGATCAGGTATTCAATGGATCCCTGTTCCACCAGCTTGTACTTGATATAGGGGTCAAAATCTGGATCATTCACCGTGAAGGTTGCATTGAATGGGATGATGACCAAACGCCGGAGAACAGCACCGGTCTTGTCCTTCATGCGGGGGATGTCATTTGCACTGAACAACATCTTGATGTAGGGGTTGAACTCAAAAGGATCTTGCCCCTTCCGTTCTGCCTTGATACGGTTGCCGGTGACAATCTTCTTGAATGTGGACACTTGTGTTCCTGACAAAAAATCATCACCAATATCATCACCCAGGTTTGCCAGTTTGCCGAACATCATTGACGTGCTGAACCTGTCACCTAGTTCCTTCAGATCCAGTGCGCTGATATTTTCGTCACCCAGCATGTACTTGATGACATCCAGGAAGGTGGACTTGCCGTTTGACTTGTCACCGGTCAGGATAAAAGCCTTGCCTAACTCATTTCTGCGATAGAAGCAGTAACCAATACATTCCTGAAGCAGTGCCACAATGGACGGATCATCACAGGCAAGTTTGTTCAGTGTGCGTTCAGCAAGTTCAGACTGTGCATCCGGTATGTAGTCCCAGGGGATCCGGTTGGTGATCACATATTCCGGGCTGTACGGAAGCAGCGTATCCGTCACCAGGTCATAGATACCGTTCTTAAAAGCAATATACCGGGCATCAGATGGGGTGACTTCCTCTGCAATCAGTTCCATGTAGTCAAGAACTTCCCTGCGCTGTGTTTTCTTCAGGTTCGGGATCATGTCAATCATGGTCTGTTCAATGTGCTTATAGCCGTTGATGTAGATACCATCCTGATAGATGTGCAGCTGACTGTTAATCTTCACCACATGACTGTTGTTCTTCAGGTAGGTTGCAAACTTATCAAACAGGAATGTTGACCCAAGGAAGAACACAGGCTTCTGAAATGCTTCATCCCTCAGAATGACTTCCAGTTCTGCTGCATCCAGCGGATCCTTCATGACATACTGGTTCAGGATTCTGATACATTCCCGGCAATCATCCACGCTGAAGTCATTTGCCTGTAATGTCAGGATATAGTTGAACAGTGCCTGATTCCTTCCATCACCGGCAGACATGTCCAGGAAGTCAGCTGCTGCCCTGACAGGCTGCAACCACTTTGGAAGTTCATCATACTTTTCCCCAGGCTCAATATCCCATTCTACAAACCGTTCTTCACCGTTGACCTTCAGAACTTCATAAGATAGCTTAGATCCAACCTTGATGTCAGCAGTCAAGCCAACAGCAAGCGGAACGTGTGTCCGGTTCCGGTCAACTGTGTGATTCTTGAACAGGAAGTGCTTCCCCCTGGATGTCTGTACCACCTTGCAGTTCAGCTGAAGGGCTTCCACAATGTTCATCAGGATTTCAGCTTGATCACCGTCATCCAGATCCACCAAGATGGTGTCATTGGCAAGCACACCACCATAACCGGGACGGTCTTTGACTTCATCAAGAGTTTTCCAGGTGGTTCTGTTCTTCAGCTTTTCAATGCTTGCTTTGCCCTTTGTTTCAACATATCCCTTGTAAAGCATGACAGCCCCCCCTTACTTCAAAAGTTCAAGCACCTGATCCAAAAATGCCTTGTCTTTCATGCGCTTGTTGTTTTCAGATATTTCAGACCGCTTCATCCGTTCAAGCACCTTCAGATCTTCCTTGCCAATCTGAACACGGTCATTCATCCGTTCCCAGTCAGGGTTCAGTTCACCGAAGGTGATAAACTTCTTCAGACGGTCACGGTCTGCCTTGTACCTCTGAAGGTTGATTTGTGCCTTGCAGATTTTACCTTCCAGACTTTTAATCATCTCCATAGACGAATGAACCAGCGTTTCATAATCCTGATCGAACCTGTCAATGAACCGCTGAACACGTTCAATCTGTTCCGGCTGATGACTGTGCTGGATGTACTTGATCAACTTCTTTGTCCGGGTGATGCCTCTGCCTTTACCAAGCAGAAAGTGTTCCAGACGAACATACATTGTCCCACCACAACCACTGCCCACAGATGACCCACATGTGATATTGATGTTGTCCTGGTCATTATCTGCCAGAATTGACATCACTTCTTCTGCCTTCATGTTGTTTGTCCTTTCCGGCTCAAACCTTCATGCCGAAGGATTCAAGCCTTTTTTTCGCTTCCGTGATATACCATGCACGGTCAAGTTTATCCGGTACACCAACGCTGTCCACAGAATCATTCCAGATGAAGCAGTGGTCAGGGGTTCCACCGAACTTTTCACCCTTGCCACGGCTTCCACCAAACTTCATCAGTCTGCCATCCGTAGACGCTCTGGATGCAAATACCCTGTAAGACTTGTAGGTGAACCGTTCACTGTCTGGGTACGTCCAGACCTCTGTGACCGATCCGTCCCGGTGTCTGGTGGACTTGATGACTTGTCCCTGTCCACATTCGTGTTCCACCCACTTGTATTTGCTGGACAGCTTCACGATCTTCTGAAACATGATCAGGTCATCACACTGGTTGATGGTCTGTTCCACCGGAACACCCTTGACCATGAAGTCCACCAGTGCCTTGTTCAGAATGGGAAGGTCATTGTCCACCTTGGACAGTTCTTTCAGGTATGCACCGATCCGCTCAACACCACCATCCATGTCAACCCACAGATAGTTGTTGACATCCTTCTGGTAGATCTCACTGATGTTATCTAGGGCAAGTAAGATTTCACACTTGGAAGTGCTGCACCGGCTTTCCCATTCATAGCAGATGTCATCCACCATCTGGAACGCTTCATCCGTGTCCGGGATCCAGATGATCAGACCATCCGTGTTTGACTGGATCAGCTGGAACCCAGGGATGACTTCCAGATGTTCAATCAGATCCAGCAGCATCAACTGACCATTGACACACATGATATTGTTGTTCCGTGGGTCATACGCCGGATTGGTCTTGTCCTTCATAGCACCAGACAAGGCATTCAGCATCTTCTTATAGGGCAGCTGCTGCTTCTTGTATTCCTTGGCAAGTTTCTTGTCACCAGCCTTGGCTGCTGCCTGTTGCTTCAGCTTTAACTGCTTTCGGGTCATATAAACCTTTGTGTAGTTGTCATTGGATGCAGACCTTGTGACCAGATCCCAGGCAATCAGCATAGACGGATAATAGTTGTTCACGTCAACATGAAGGATCTGCCCCTTCTGGTGTACCGGCTCCACAGGCGCACCATGCAGACCACCAAAACCAAAGGTGTGGGGAACCCCTGCAACCACGGTTTCCAGTGACCGGGAATAAAAGAACTTTGACCACCAATACAGGTCATGAACGTCATACTTGAACCGTTCACCCGGCTTGGTCTTAGGGTCATTGAACTTCTGCTGCATTTCCCTGGTGCAGTCCCTGACAGCGGATGCAAACCAGTCCATGACGTACTTGTATTTTTTGATCTTCAGGCACGGCAGGAAGTAATAGGCAAATTCATCATCCCAGTCATGTTTGCTGCACCCCAGCACCTTTGCAGTGATCCTAGCTGAAGAATCCCCAATGTTGGACAGGCTCACCATGTCCGGGAATGCCCGGATGATGCCATACATTGCATTGAAGTCATCAATCTTTTCCAGGAACACCTTGATGGTTTCTTCAACATCGTGTGTGCAATAGAACACCGTCTGCTGAAGTTCTTCCTGGGTCAGCTTGCGGTCAATGTTGAAGTCCACTTCCGTTTCCTTGATGTTGGAACCAAGGAACCCTTCCAGAGTTTTCAAACCAATGGGTGGGTTGGGCATGACATCATAATTGATCATGGGGATCTGGTTGAATGCGTTGCTGAACTGCCAGCCCTCACCACCCTGAACAATGATATAGTCATTGATCTTCTTGGGATCCATGCCCAACAGGATGCCCTTCATGATGTACTGGTCATAGTGCTTGTTGTTAAACCCACACCAGACTTCATTCCTGTTGGCTTCATATAAGGCTTTCAGCTTATCAGGGTTATTGATGACCACATGTGTCTTTTTCTGGGTCATGTCAATGAACACAGCAAGCCAGTCTTTGGCGAACACCTCAAAGTCATAGAAGATCATTCAGTTCACCGTCCTTTCTGTTCATTCTAAAAAAACAGCGGTCAGACAGCTTGACCATCTGACCGCTGCCTATTTATTTCTTAGATGTCGTAGACCTCATTGATGCTGACCGGATTGAAGTCAGATGCCTTGTAGGTGACATCCAGTTCAACCTTGCCCTGGATCTCCTGGAAGATGTCCAGAACCAGTTCCGCAAAGTCGGAATAGTTCACGAACTCAGGGATCAGATCCGTTCCCAGCTTGTCCAGCCAGGTGATGACCGACTTGATAGCCTTGCCGTCATTCCAGCTTTCGCTGACACGGTTGCCGGAAATGACACGGTTGAAGAAGATCTTGCGCCCCTTCTGGTTGGACTTGCTGCCATCGCTGTTTTCCTTGATCGACATCTGGACAGCAAACATCAGCTTGTCACCTGCCTTGGTGGTCTTGACTTCCATCTTGTCCACGCTGACGATGTAGTCACCGTTGGGTACATCCTCATATTCCTTTGCGTTCTTCACATCATCCTGAAGATTGGGATCCATCTTTGCATCAAATGCGCTAAAATCAACAGCCATAGTTATTCACCTATTATCCTTTCAAAGTTGTTTATCAGTTGCGGGTTCTGCGGACTCTGCGGGTTCTGCCATCAGCAGCCGGTGCGGGTGCTTCAGACTGGTTCATTGCCGGTGCTTCCGGCTGTGCGGTGGGTTCTGCGGTTGCAGGTGCTGCGCCGGTGCGCTCTCTGCGGGTACGGCGGGGAACCTTGTCCAACTGGGGTGCAGGTACGCTATCCATAGCCTGAACAGCTTCATCCCAAGGAACATCATCATGATCACCAGCAACGGCATTTACGGCTTCCTGCTGCTTCTCCATGTACTCTGCAACCTTCTTGTCATTCTCTGCCTGAACTTCATCATGGGTCTTGCGTTCCCCATCAGAAGGGCAGCCACTTGCAGTCAAGGAAGTGTTCACACTCTGAGCATGGGAAGGAAGTGGGCTTTCCACACCCCCATCCTGATGGGGATCCGTAAAAGTTTCACCACCAGCCTTTTCAGCCGGTGCTTCCTGCTTCTGTGCAGAACGTGCGGTTCTGGCACGTCTGCCGGTGCTGCTGTCAGGCTTCTGGACATTGGCAGACACTGCCGTGTCCTGTGCAGCCATTTCAGCGTCAGACTTGAAGCTGCCGATCTCGTAGTAGTTGCGGATCTTGTCCACCACATACGCCAGATCATTGTCAATGGCATAAGCCGGGAACATACCCATGGGGGACTTCACCGTGTCCTTACCGCTGTTCTGGGTAAAGAAGTAATATTTGCCCTCATTTACACCGGTACGAAGCACCACGGTGAACAGACCTTCAATGGTGATCTTCTCACGAAGCAGCTTGCCGATCAGCTTCACGGTGGTCAAACCGGTGTCCAGGGTTTCCAAGTGTGTCATGTAGGCAACCACAACGTCTGCCGGAAGATCATTGCAGACCTGAATGATGTCAAAGTAGTTTGCACCGAAGTCATTGTATTTGTCCCAACCAGATTCTTTGATCCGGTTCATGTACGGCACAGCAAGGATATACTGGAAGTCATCCACCACCAGCAGCTTCTTCCCGGCTGCTGCCTGTTCCTTCATCCACCGGCAGATCTTCCGGGCATCCGTTTCACCGTCCAGCATGGTGAACTTGTTGGAACCCTTGAAGGGAAGCGGTTTGCCAACAGGATTGACCACAGCAGTGGTCTGGGGGTCACAGTTACGAAGGGAAGTGGACTTTCCGGTTCCACTCTCACCCATGATCAACAGTTTTTCAGCCATAGTTGTTTAACCTCTCTTTCTTTATTCCACCGGTGCAAATTCAAACACCGGCTGACCATCAACATGCACTGTGCAAATATCGAACAGACCGTATGCAGCCCAGTCACAACCCTTGCCAGAAACATGTCTGCCGATACATTCACAATACATTGCATTGGGGTTCTGACCTGCATCCTTAAAGTCCTGACCGCTTGCAACATTGCCACACTTAGGGCATTTGAAGCGGTATTTGGTATAATCATCACCGAACAGCTTCTGACCTTCAACAAGCCATTCTTCCTTTGTATAGTTCTTTCCTTCTTTCACCATAGCTTTAATCATCCTTTTCGCCGGTGGTGTTACCTTCCAGCACTCTGGATGCCCACATATCTGCCCAGTGCAGGATCAGCAGCAACTGGGTTTCATGACCTTCAATAACATAACGGTTGGAAGGTTCATACAGACCATCATGGTAGATGATTGCATATTCTTCTTCTTCTGTCAGTTCAAAGTAGCGTTCTGCAATGATTGCAGATCTGACACCGTGCGGAACATTGGTCAGATCCGGGTTCCGCTTCCAGGGCTTTTTCTCGCTCTGCTTGTACTTCTGAACCGGGTCAGCCTTGGTGGGTCTGCCATCCTGCACCATGTTGGGAACATAGAACCGTTTGTCATAGTCACCAACCTTGCCCAGATCATGCAGCAAGGTGACAATGGTGACAGAACCCTGAATCCGGTTGTAGGCTTCACCGCCCAGCAAGCAGACACCGATCTTTTCAGCCATCCGAAGGACGTTCAGGGAATGCTGTGCCAGTCCACCACGCTGATTGCTGTGCAGCCCACCAGATGCCGGTGCTGTGAAGAACCCATCTGCTTCCAGTTCTTCAATGATGATGTCAATGCGATCCCTGCCAGTGTTCTTCAGAAGCGTGGTGATCAGCTGACGGTTCAGTTCAATCTGAGCATCAGCCGGGTCAGGCTTCTGTTCCTCACTCTTTACAGGTTCAGTCTGTTCAGTGTCCTGTTCAGACTTCTGTGCATCCAACTTTTTCTGTTCAGTCGGATTCTGAATGATGTCCTGTTCAGCTGCTGCAACAGCTGAATCTTCTTCTTTTTTGCCATAGCCGTTCATTCCTTTCATGAATTTTTTATATGATCCCATTCGGTCAAGAATGGATAATCACCAACATTGATGTCCGTGCCGGACTGAATCTGTTCAATCATCTGCTTGAACAGTGCAAAGTGCTTGGGGTACAGCAGACATCCAAAACCACCAGCAGACCGGATCTTCCGTAGGTTGTACAGCTGAAGGTCTGAAGGTCTGCCGTTTGCAGCTTTCAATTCCACACCCAGGAACTTGCCGTTGCAGCATACCAGCAGATCCGGGATGCCGGACTTGGTATAGGTTGCACCGCCCCAATATTTCAGGAACCAGCACCCTTGCGCTTCCAGGAACTTCTTGACACGGTTTTCAAAGTTCTTTTCTGCTGCCATTTGATCACCGCCTTACCTCATAGTTCTTGAATGTGCTGATTTCCGTCATGGTTGAAACATTGGTTGCAAAGTAGTCCATAGCGTTGTCACGGTCAACATTGTACTTGTCTGCAAGGGCAATCACCTTATCAACACTGACCGCCACGATTTCTGCAAACTCTTTGACCCATGCAGCGTGTTCTTTCTCGCTCAGTTGTTCACGTTCCATCTTCATCACCACCTTTCATGTACGGAACTTTCTTGTATTTGCACCAGTAGCCTTTCCGTTTCGCTCTGCTATACGATGACATCACGGAATCTGCATCCAGTCCCAGAACCTCTGACAGCTCTGCTGCTGAATCTGCAACTGCTACCGGAAGTTCATATTCATCCTTGGTCACTTCCAACCACAGGAACCGTGGTGTCCGTTCGCTCATAATCAGCCCAGTTCCAGGGTATACTGTTTCTGAAGGGTGATGATCTTGTCCGTGTAGCTGGTAGAATAGACCCCCTGTTTCCACAGGTTGGCTGCACCGGTTTCACCCAAGTTGTATGCCATCAGCACCAGGTTAGGATCCTGATACTTTTCAAATAGTTTGCGAAGGGTGAAGCATCCGGCACGGATGTTCTGATATGGATCCAGGAAGTCAGTCACGCCCAGGATCTGGGTCAGTTCATCGTGGTTGACCTGATTGATCTGCATCAAACCATAGTCATTTGTGGGGCTGACAGCGGATGCTGTGAAGTTGCTTTCACAGGACATCAGTGCCATGACCAGGGGGAAGTCAATGTTGTACCCTTTGCACAGGTAATATGTAAATTCCTGAAGGTCACTGTCCAGCGGACAATCCAGCGGTTTGAAGTCCACGTCCCCCGGTGTCCAGTCCAGGGAAATTTCACTGGTGAAGCACCGGTCATCATACGCCCCATATACCGTGTATATGACATTTTCGTCCTCTGCCTGGTAACTTGTCCCACCCACATCAGAAAATGCCTTGTTGCCGTTTATATGAGTTGTCACGGCACTTGCAACGATGCAGCCCAGGAAGAACCCAGTCACAGCAGCACCTGCAAGGAACATCATGATCCGCTTGAACTGCTTGTTCATGCGCTGCTGCTTGCTGCTGACAGGGGATTTTTTTACATGCTTTCCATCAGTCTGACTGATGGGTTTGATCTCTGAATAGGTCATCTGTCAATTCCTTTCCGACCTTCAACATCTGAAGGTTCCTTTCTTCAATGCTGCCCTTCACCATCAGGTAGTAATAAAAGCAGATGTTCTGCTGACCAATGCGGTGGATCCGTTTCTTGGACTGTTCCCACAGGTCACAGGATCCTTTGCCCAGGGGAAGGGTAAAATAACAGATCCGGCAGGATTTCTGGTAGTTGCCACCCATTGCACCCGCTTGATACTGGATGAAGGTGATGCTGTCACTTCTGTGTTCGTAGGCATTCAGATCACGGTCATGACCGTTTACTTCAGATGTCGGTCTGTTCAGGGCTTCAGCAATCTTCTTCAGCCTGATCAGTTCGTCATTGAAGTTATAGAAAACGATCCACCTTTCTTCACTGGATTCAATCAGATCCCTGAAAGCATCCAGCTTGTCCTTGTGGTATTGCCCACACAGCTGTCTTGCACACAGCAGCTTAGTCAGCTGGTTGTCACCAACCAGTTCCACCCTGGGGGTGACATCCTTTCCGTCAAAATCGGATTCATCGTGAAATTCCTGAAGGTTCAGTGTGTCCAGCATCAAATAACTGTTCTTCATGAATTTCCGGTATTCCTTTGTAGCAGGAACGAAGATCTTCTGTTCCACCTTATCCGGCAGTTGGATAACTTCTTCTGTTTTCATGAAGATGCAGCCATGTTGTGCAAGTTTCCGCTTCAGGTGATCCACGTTCTTGTATCCGGTGATCACCTGACGCTTGAAGGTTCCATCTTCCACCCAGGTGGTCTGCACATAAGACCCCCAGAAAGCAGTCTTTGTGATGTTCCAGCCCAGCAGCTGGCACTGTGACCACAGTTTTTCATACTTTCCAGCCGTAGGTGTGCCGGACAGCAGGATCACAGATTCAGGGTGCATCTTCAGGATGTACTTTGCCCTGCTAGTGCTTTCGTTGCTAATCAGACTGGATTCATCCAGCATTAGGGTGAAGCCGGAATATTTCTGATAGATGGAACGCCTGAAGATCAAGTCATAGTTGATGACACCAATCAGGGTGTCATCCTTGGTCAATGCCTGGGCATCAATCAAGTTGTTGAAGGTGATGGATTCTGACTTCTTGGTCAGATCACAAGTCTTTACCTGTGGATAGTAGGTTCTGAAGTGATCCAGCCAGTCATCAACCTTGGACTTCTGGCAGACCACAATGTTGATCGGGTTATTCAATTCCCACAGCTTTTCTGCACCAACAAAGGTCTTGCCCAGTCCCATGTCCAGATAATACCCAACATGATTGAACTGTTCAGTAGTGTTCAGCACCTTCAGCTGATGGGGCATGAACTTCAGATCAGGCATTATCTTCACCCTTCACATTGATGCCGGTACACTTGAAGAAGATGTCTGCATCAAAGTTGGGCAGATCCAGAATGATGTCACGCTTGCGCTGATCCAGTTCATCCCACCAGGTCTGTGCAGCATCTGCTTCATCCAGCGTTTTCAGATAACCACCAGTTGTCTTGTGTTCAGGGTGGTCTGCCTTTTCCTGATCGGTCATGTCACAGGCATAAATCCAGGTGGTGACATTCTTGGGGATGTGGTTCAGTAACCACCGTGCATCAGAATCAAGCCACTTGCGGAACGTCCAATCAGACGGTTTATTGAACATCATGATGGGCTGTTCCTCAGTCATGAAGCAACCAGTGTTAAAAGAAGAAAGGTTCCAGTCCCCGGTGTTCCTGTTCCCGGTGTTCCAGTCCCCGGTGTTCCTGTTCCCGGTGTTCCTGTCCCCGGTGTTCCAGTCCCCGGTGTTCCAGTCCCCGGTGTTCCTGTCCCCGGTGTTCCTGTTCCCGGTGTTCCAGTCCCCGGTGTTCCTGTTCCCGGTGTTGCAGTCCCCGGTGTTCCAGTCCCCGGTGTTCCAGTCCCCGGTGTTCCTGTTCCCGGTGTTCCAGTCCCCGGTGTTCCTGTTCCCGGTGTTCCTGTTCCCGGTGTTCCAGTCCCCGGTGTTCCTGTTCCCGGTGTTCCAGTCCCCGGTGTTCCAGTCCCCGGTGTTGCAGCGTCCTGTACAGGCTTTTCCGGTATTAACCATGGTCAGCACTTCCTGCCAGCTGATTTCACGCACCACTTCCAGATCGTTGGTGCAGCACTTGTCATCACCCTGGATGACCTCACCGTGGGCAATAACTTCTGCAACCTTGTTGTCCGGGTTGAACGAATAGTAATTGAAGCAGTCTGCCAGGTTCAGGCAGAAGTGCATTCCGTTCCCACACATATCCAGATCACCGTCCTGCTGGAACCGACCAGGGCAGGAATACTGCTTGAAACCACCGGAAGGGCTACACGTCCAGTCCGGCTGAAACACTTTGAAACCATGAACTTTTTCAGTCATTTGTTCAGTCCTCACTTTCCAAATTTGCCTTTGCAATCTTCATTGCCATGATGGGAACCACGCTGTTCCCGATTTTTGCAACCTGATCCTTCACCGGGTATCTGTGACCTTCAGCGTCATGGTCAATCACATATTCCTTGGGAAAACCCTGTGCAAGTTTCAGTTCTTCAGGCTTCAGCATCCTGAACCAGATGTCACCAATCACATAATGTTCACCCTTCTGGGTCATGATAGTGCTGACCATCCCAAACCTGTCCTTGGTGGTGATGGTTGCAAGCGGTTCATCCACCGTCTGCCCACAGCCTGTGCCATAGTATTTGATCAGGAACACAGACACCAAACCGAAGTGACCGGGTGAAGTGGTGATTGTGTGAAGCGGTTCAGTGACTTCCTGCCCTGTGCCGGTCTTGTAGAACTTGGTGATGAACAGCGTCACAAATGCGTACCGGTTGGACGTGTCAAGGGTCTGAATGGGTTCAGTCACCGTCTGACCTCTTGCATCACCGGTCTTGGTTTCGCTGTGATACTGGATCAGGAACGGCATTGCCACCTTGTCAGGCAGTATGTAGGGATCCGGGTTCTTGATGATGAACTTGTCAATGCCATTGGCAATGCGCTTCAACGTAGCTTCTGCCAAGGGTTTCTTTCTCTCAAAGATCGAAGAACCCAGATCTGTGAAGTCCAGCTTGTCAGCGACAGGAACCCATTTCTTCAAGCCATCTGTCCCATACCGGTTGTGTGTCTGAACCGGGAAGCGGATGGACTTTCCATCACTTCTGAATACTGCGTACCAGCGTTTCCGGGTTGTAGGTGCGCCGTAGTCAGCAGCAACCAGTGTCCGGCAGTCAAAGGTGAATCCCAGGTCTTTCATTGCCTGAATGAACTTCCGGTAGTCCTCACCCTTCTTTTCCGGGATCGGATGCCCTTTGTCATCCAGTGCGCCCCAGTCCTGAATTTCTTCCACGTTCTCCATGAACAGCATCTTGGGAAGATGACCGGTCACTGTCAGGATCTGCTTGCACAGTTTATGAACCGCCCACGGCAGGATCCTCAAACCGGCTTCCCTGGGCTGTCCACCCTTTGCCTTGCTGTGGCTGGTACAGTCCGGGCTTGCCCACATAACATCAACCACGTCATCCGGCTTCAGGTACTTAGACAGATCCACCTGAAAAATATCTTCCGTCAGGTGCAGGGTCTTGGGATGGTTGACGGTGTGCATCCGAATAGCAGCCGGATCATGATTGATTGCAATGCTGACTTCCACGCCAGCCATCCGCAACCCTTCAGATGCACCGCCACCACCGGCAAAGCCGTCAATGGACACATGGTTCATACCGCCACCCCCTCAATCCGGGAAAAGCTGTCCGCATTGATGATATACGTCCAAGACTTGTCAGTGGTCTTGATGCCATAGCCCCAGGGGAACACACCCTGCTGAAGTCCCTTGCTGACGGTCATCTTGTCAACACCCAGAAGCGTTGCAGCTTCCTTGACGGTCAACCGCTTGATGACACCAGACTTCCGTGCTGCCGGTTCTACGACAGCAGCAGGAATGTCATCATCCGGTTTGGTGAAGTAGTCAGGATCCAGACCCAGTGACACTGCAATGTCACGCTGTACGTCCTCAGACGGAACCTGCTTGCCGGACAGATACTGACTGATAGAACCCTTAGACTTGCCGGTCATCCCAGCAACCTGGGACTGTTTCAGGTTCAGGTCTTGCATAGCCTTTTTCAACTTTTTCTCAAACATTCCTTGATTCTCCTTTCTGTGAAGTAGATATTTTATCTACTTTCAGTGTAAAAAAATATCTCGTCCCTTTCTTCATCGGACAAGCCCAGCAGCCCCTTCAGGATGACCATTTCAGAAGCCTTGAACTCAGTTTCATTGTTCAGCTTCTTCAAAAAACCATAGTAGGTCAGCCCACACTTAGCTGCAACGAACGCCAGCTTATAGCCGGATTCATCAATCTTCTGCCTGAGAAGTACAGAATTGGTCATGTTATCACTCCTTTTCTACTTTTATATACATCGGGCTTTTATTGTAAGCCTTTTTGACATGGACAGTGACTGTTCCGTCCGGTTCCATACTCACACTTTCAATGTTGAACACACCGGTCAGCGTGTTCTTCCAGGCATCAACTTCAGCTTGATTGTCAAACTGAAACACCTGGTCAATGCAAGCTGCAAGGATCTTCTTGGGCATCTGCATCACCTCACTTTCATGTGATCTGACCAATGATGTCACGGATCATGGATGTTCCAGAATCCATTGCTACATTCGCCCGCTTGGTGTGTCCGCTGGAAAATGTAGCAGTCACCAGTTCAGTCACCGGATCAAAGTCCAGATCCACCAGATCATACAGGTTCCGGGTCATCTGAAGCACCGGGATCAGTGCCTTGCAGATTTGCTGCTTGTTTTCAACCTTGGGGTCAGTCTTTGACTGTTCACCAAGGTTGTCCCATTCTTCTTTACTGTACAAAGCACCCGGATCCATAGCAAAGTAATAACCACGATCCGCTTCATTATCAGGTGCATACTGGGAATGATATTCCCAAGCAACCAAGCTTTCAACCTGAACCTGACCAATCACATTCAGGTCATGATCCATGATTTCATGATTCTGGATGATGACTTCACCGGTCTGAACGCTTCTGTCATCAGAAGTATCTTCATCGAAAACATACTGAATCAGGTTCCCGGAACGTCCAATCACGGTGATCCCATATTCACCACCACACAGACCACAGCACTGATATTTTTTGCCAACCTGGAACTTGATTGTCTTTGCTTCCTTCTGATCCTGAACTTCTTCAGCCTTGTGTTCAGCAAAGAAGTCAACCAGCAGACACGATCCGTTTTCATACCGCTTGCGAATGCAATCCATCATGAAGGTGATGTCACTGGGCTTCCCATCTTCATCACTGTTGGTGAACGGACAGTTATAGTAGCCATTCACAATGACTGCATTGGAATCCATGTTCAGGATTTCTTCAACCCTGTCCATATCCTCAACTTCAAACTTGTCACCATCCAGCCAGAACGCTTCAGCGTTCCAGGATCTTCCGTCCTTCCAGAAGATCACATCAGCGATGCCATCACGAAGTTCTTCCCGGTACGTCCCGACCATCTTTCTTAAACTTGCCATGTTATAGCCCCTTTCCTTGGTTTGGTTCATCCTGCCTGCTGCAACAGGTGGTTCAGGATAACTGGTCTTTGTTCCGTGGTAGATAATTCATCTACCATGAATAGAATACCATTGGGTAGATAGAAAGTCAATATCTTTTTATGAAAAAATCAAAAAAAGTTGATATTTCTTCAACCCTGCATTATAATAGAATTGCCCAACCAAACAGAAAGGGGAAACATAATAATGACAGAATCTGACGTAAGGATTGGACTAAGGATTAAAATGATCCGTGAACAGCTTGGTATGTCCCAAGAAGAACTTGCCCATAAAATTGGTTACAAGTCAAAGTCATCTATCAATAAGATCGAACTGGGTATCCAAGGACTGACACAATCCAAAATCAAAAAGATTGCTGATGCCCTTCAAACTGTTCCGGGTGACATCATGGGGTGGGCTGATGAAGTCCCACAGATGACACAACCCTGTGAACTGTTTGAACAGTGCTATGGAAAAGAAGCATTTGCTGCCGTGAAGATGTTCGTTCAGCTGGATCAGATTGACCAGACCAAGATCACCACCAGAATGGAAGTCATGCTTGAAGATGAAAAGTATGCTCTGAAAAAAGAATCAAAGCACGCATAGGCAACATGATCATTGTTGATTTTTCGCCAAGGTAACGGTTGGTTACGGGTAACGGTTAAAATCTCTATTACTATATATTTATTATTTTTCTTTTTTCTATAAATACTAAAATATTAAATAATAAGAAAATAAGATTTAACCGTTACCAACCGTAACCACCGCATGAATACTAGGTTTTCAACCGTTACCGCAACCGTAACCCAACCGTTACCGAACCGTAACCAACCGTTACCTGAAGCACTTGAACAGGGTCTGAAGGACACCAGCAGAAAAATCATCAGGTTGGAATGGTTAAAATTAGTGTATGCTAACCGTAACCGAAGGGATGTAAGTGCATCCTAACCGTAACCAAACCGTTACCGCAAAACAGGCATAAAAAGAGGACACCAGCAGTTGCAGCTGCCGGTGTCCGATGCTAAACCAAACCAAGGAATGTTGATCTGGGCTATGCGCTCCCATTTTATCACATCTTCCTTGGTTTTACAAGGAAAGGGATGTTTATGGGAAAAAGAAACCCTAATAACTATGGATGTGTGACCAGGCTGAAGGGCAACAGATCCAGACCATGGATGGTCAAGGTCACAATATACGATGAAGAAGGTCATGGGAAACAGGTTCCCATTGACTATGCGGAAACTGAAGAACAGGCAAACATCATTCTTGCCCAGTATAATGACAACCCATGGAACATTGACCGAAACAAGGTCACACTGGTTGAACTCTATCAGCGTTGGGCAAAGATCAAGCTGCCCAAGCTGGGCAATTCCAGTCAGGGATCCCTGAAGTCAGCGTTCAAGCACTGTCAAAAATACTATGGCATGAAATACCGGAACATCCGGGCATACCAGATGCAGGACTGCATTGATAACTGTGGACGTGGGTACAGTACCCAGGCACAGATCAAAGCCCTTTGGGGTCATCTGGACAGTTTTGCATTTGAATGTGACATCATCAACAAGATGTATTCACAGCTGACTTCAGCACCACCTGTCCCGGACACCAACAGAACGCCTTTCACGTTGGAACAGATTGATGCACTGTGGAAGATTCAGTCTGAACCATGGGTTGACACGGTGCTGGTGTACATTTACACAGGGTTCAGATTGACTGAACTTTTGAACATGGAAACTGAACAGGTGGATCTGGAACAGCAGATCTTCCAGGGTGGTGTGAAAACAGCAGCTGGAAAGGGACGCATTGTCCCGATCCACCCCCGGATCCTGCCTTTTGTCCAAGCCTGGGTGCAGCAGGGTCACAAGTATCTGCTGACCTATGAAGGGAAGAAGTTCAAGCTGTCAAAATACTATGCGTGCTGGGCTGAAGTCATGGGGAAGATAGATGCTGACAAGACCCCGCATGAAGCCCGGCACACCTTTGAAACCAACCTGGACAACGCCAAAGGCAACCGGAAGTGCATTGATCTTTTGATGGGTCACAAGTCCAAAGACGTGGGCAACCGTGTCTATAATCACAAGACGCTGGAACAGCTGAAGGAAACAATTTTGCTGCTAAAATAATAAAGTTCAGACTGAACTAGTAACAAATTAGAAACAAAAAATCCCGGAAGTGCAGTAAAATCAAGCACTTCCGGGATTTTAGTATTTATTGTACCACGAACCGACGAAAAAGGGAAGTTTTTCTTCGCAGGCGGCCTGTGCGCAAAACAAAAGCTGCCCCTCCCCGGCAGTTTTCCACCAGAAAGGGGCAGCATAGTTCAAAACTCAGCGATCAGATCTCGATCTTGCCAAAGCTGAAATCGGCAAAATCGTCCACCCGCTCGGTGCGCTTGGGTGCTACCGGTGCTGCATTCTCTGCATCACGGGGTGCATAGGTGCGCTCCGGCACACTGGAGCCGCGGCCACCGCGGCTGCCTGCCGGGCGGGGTCCGCTGCGGTAGCCGCCGCGATTGCTGCCATTGCGGTCGCCATTCCGGTTCCCGCGATAGCCGCCATTCCGGTTCCCACCGTTCCGGCGGCCGTTGCCGCGCGGGCGGCGCTCGCCATAGGTGTTCTCGGTCTGTGCATCGGGTGCGGTGGAGTAGATGACCACACGGCGGTCACGGCCTTCGCCCTTGCTCTCGCTGCGCACGCCCTCCATCTTGCTGATGGCAGAGTGGATGATACGGCGCTCGTAGGGGTTCATGGGTTCCATGGCAAAGCTGCGGCCGGTCTTGCGCACCTTGGCACCAATGCGCTGTGCCAGTGCGGTCAGGTCGCTCTCGCGCTTATCGCGGTAGCCGGCCACATCCAGACCCAGCTTGATGTAATCGCCCTCCAGACGGTTTGCCACAAGGCTTGCCAGATAGGAAAGGCTCTCCATGGTCTCGCCGCGGCGGCCGATGAGGGCACCCAGCTTTTCACCGTCCAGACGGATGATGGTAGCTTCGCCCTTCTGCACAGCGCTGAAGGTCACGTCATTGACGCCCATCCGGGTGATGACTTCCTGCAGGTATTCCACAGCGGCCTTGACCTTGCTGTTCTCTTCGATGTTGATGGGCACTTCCACCTCTTCGGCTTCCTCTGCGGGAGCAGCCTCTGCAACCGGTGCGGCCTCCTCGGCCTTGGGTTCCTCGGCCGGAGCAGCTTCCTCCGCAGCGAGTGCGGCGGGCGCTTCCACCTTCTCCTCTACGGGAGCAGCTGCCGGTGCCTCTGCGGCGGCGGGTGCCTCCGGAGCCTTGGGTGCATCCGGCTCCTCCACGCTCACGCACACCTTAGCGGGGGTGAGCTTCAGTCCCAGAAAACCAGTCTTCTGGGGCATTTCCAGCACTTCGCAGCTGACATTCAGATCATCGGCCTGCACGCCCAGCAGAGCGCAGGCTTTTGCGCGGGCTTCATCGACCGTTTTGCCGGTCGCTTCCTGCTTACGGATCATAACCGTTCATCCTCCTCTTTTTCTTTATCCTGCTTGTTCAGCTCGCTCAGCGGCACGGTACGCTCGTCCTTGTAGCGCTCCTCGTCCAGCTGGCGGGCATACTCCAGACGGCGCTTGTTCATCTCGCTGGCAGAAATGTTCTTCTCGACCGTCTTGCCGGTCTTCTCGTCGGTGACCTTGACGGTAGTGTTCTTCACACCGCGCTTCTGCTCCTTTTTGCGGGCTGCCATCTCCGCCAGAACTTCAGCCTTCACCTTTTCGGGGTCGTAGATCTTCTTCATGATGATGCTCTGCACAGTCATGAGGATGTTGGAGACGACATAGTACAGGGAGAATGCGCAGGGGACCGTGAAGCAGAAGAACAGGTACATCAGCGGCATCATATACATGGTCAGCTTCATGCTGCCCTGCATCTGCTGGCCGCTGGCCTTCATGCTGATATGGGTGGAGATGAACATGGTCACGATGGCCAGGACGGGGAAGATCAGCAGGGGCAGGTTCTCTGCGGCCAGGCTGTACTGGGGCACACGGGTCAGGTCGATGCCGAGGAAGTTCATGTGCTGGCTGAACTCGGTAATGGTGCTGACCTGATCCGGGGTGAAGCAGCTGGTGACGGTGCTCTCGCCCGCGATGACCTGTGCGATGATGTTGGTATCGCGGGTCACGGTGGTGAAGCTGATGCCAAGGGTCGTCAGGGCCTCACCGGCGGCGGTCAGAGCCGCAGCGCTGATGTGGAAGATGCGCTCCAGCGGATTGTACACGACACCGATAACGCCGAACATGACAAGGAAGTTCAACAGCATGGGCACGCAGCCTGCGGTGGGCTTGTAGCCCTGCTCCTGCAGCTTCATCAGCTCTTCCTGCTGCTTTTCGGGCTTGTCGCGGTACTTTTTCTGGATGTCGGCGACCAGAGGCTGGTAGGCGGACATCCGGGCCATGCTCTTCTGCTGGCTCAGCTGCAGAGGGATCTTGACGATGTTGATGAGCAGCGTGAAGATGATGATGTCCCAGCCGTAGCTCGGGAGCAGCTTGTAGATCCACTCCATGACATAGCCGAGAGGACCGCTCAGGATGTAAAAGAAGTTCATACCTTTGTCCATTCTGCCCCGTCTGTGGCACGGGACGATAAATTTTTTATGAGAAGGACACACCGCCCACAGTTCGGTGCGTCACAAGAAGCAAACCTCTCCGTCTCGCTTTGCCCGCCAGGCCGTGCTGGCTGAAAAAGCGCGACGGTTTTTCAGGAGCGATGGCTCCGTCTGGCCCGGAAGAGCCGTGCGGCCGAGAGCTTCCGCTCCGGGCTGACCCACCTTCCCTTCGGGGGGACGGGGTCGTACCCCCAGCGGCCCAGCGGATTGCACCGGGCGATGCGGGCCGCACCCAGCAGCAGCCCTTTCAGGCAGCCATGGGTCTGGATGGCCTCCAGCGTGTACTGGCTGCACGAGGGCGAAAAGCGGCAGTTGCGCCCAAGGCCGGGGCTGATGAAGCGCTGGTAAAATCGGATGGGCGCGCAGAGCGCGTTCCGGCATCCCTGCGAAAAGCTCATTCCTGCGGGGCCGGCTTCTGAGCCGGCGGAACGGTGGCCGGGGGCTTGGCTCCCGGCCGTTTGGCCTTATCGGGCAGACCGGCCTGTGCAAACAGCTTTGCCACAACGCTGCTCAGCTGCCAGCTCTTCAGCCGCGGGGTCATACCGCGGGCTACAAAGATCAGATCGTAGCCGCCGATGTTGTAGTCCAGATGCTCGTCGATGGCCGCCTTCATCACACGGCGGGCGCGGTTGCGCTGCACGGCGTGGCCGATCTTTTTGGTGGCGGTCAGACCCACGCGGGTCTTTTTGCTGCGGGTCTTGAGCACATACATCACAAGACCGGGGTTCACATAGGATTTGCCGCGGGCATACACTCTGCCAAACTCGCTGTTGCGGCGGATGGGACGATAGCGCATGATTCCGCGCCTCCTTTCTGTGGCTGAGAACACGCCCCGAAGGGTGCATTCTTCAGCCAGTATATCAAAAATTTTTCGACTTTGAAAGCCCATGCGGGCATTTTTACGAAAATTCTTTCAATTTTCAAAAAAAAATAAGACCGCTAATCCAATATCAGCGGTCTTTTGTGCGCATATTCATTTCTGCGCCGGATCCCGTCATAAAAGGCCGGATCAGACAGTCAGGCTCTTGCGGCCCTTTGCACGGCGAGCATTGATGACCTTACGGCCGTTCTTGGTGCTCATGCGGGTCAGAAAGCCATGAACTTCCTTGCGCTGACGCTTCTTGGGCTGAAAAGTTCTCTTCATGGTTGTATCCTCCGTAAAAACTTATCCCCGGTATGGGGTCTGATGTGGTCCCAGATTGGGGACAGGCTTGCAATTCAACAGTATATCGCATAGTATGGCGTTCTGTCAAGCATTTTTTTCGCTTTCCTTCAAACTTTTTTCAAAACCGGGTGTGAAAAATCTTTCAACTTTTTCACTCATTCCCCGTGGAAAACTTTTCTTCCACCATATCTTGTGGCTGATTTGGGTGTTGAACACAAGCCTTGCAGACGGACGCAGGTGCGTCTTTTCTTATGTATTATAAATTACATTATAGAAATATGGACGCACAGCGTTTTTTGTGGTATACTAACCTAGTATCAGCAGCATTGTTGAAAACTTTAACGGAGTGGATGTTTTATGGATTCTTTTAAGGACGTTTTAGAGGCCGCCCAGGCGTACTGCAAAACGCAGATGGCCGAGCCGACCTATAATCTCTATATCGATGGACTGGAGCCGATCAGCTTTGAGGATTCCAGCCACATCACCCTTTCGGTGCGCAACGACTTCATCTGCAAGATCGTGACGGACCGCTACCTTGGCCTGCTCAAGGAAGCCTTCAAGACCGTGCTGGGCTTCGACGTGGACATCACGCTGGTGGTGCCCAGCACGCCGCCGCACGAGGTGGTGCTGGCCCAGCAGTACGAGGCGAACCCCGCCTCCCCGCAGGGCAACTACGAGTTCACATTTGAAAACTTCATCAAAGGCCCTTCCAACCAGTTTGCGTTTGCTGCTGCACAGGCGGTTGCGGCCAATCCCTCCGGCGCATACAACCCGCTGTTCATCTACGGCGGCTCCGGCCTTGGCAAGACCCATCTGCTCACGGCCATCCAGACCGAGATCAAGCGCACCCACCCCGATTTCGTCATCATGTACGTTACCTGCGAGCAGTTCACCAATGAGCTGATCGCCGCCATCCGCGCCGGCAGCACCGAGGACTTCCGCATGAAGTACCGCGTGGCAGACCTGCTGCTGGTGGACGATATCCAGTTCATCGCCGGCAAGGAGTCCACGCAGGAGGAGTTCTTCCACACCTTCAACTCCCTGCACGATGCCCACAAGCAGATCGTCATTGCCTCCGACCGCCCGGCCAAGGAGATCAAAAGTCTGGAAGAGCGTCTGCGCACCCGCTTTGAGTGGGGCCTGACCGCCGATGTGCAGCCGCCGGATTTTGAGACCCGCGTGGCCATCGTCAAACGCAAGGCAGAGCTTTTGCATCTGGACCTGCCCGAGGATGTGGCCGAGTTCATTGCCAACCACCTGAAGAACAACATCCGCCAGCTGGAAGGCGCTGTAAAAAAACTGAACGCCTACTACATGCTGGAGGGCATCCAGCCGGTCATCAGTGTGGCCCAGAATGCCATCAAGGACATCCTCAACGAGACCCAGCCGGTGCCCGTGACCATCGAGAAGATCATCGGCGAGGTGTCCCGCACCTTCAACGTCTCCCCTGCCGACATCCGCGGCACCAAGCGCAACGCCAACGTTGCCTCTGCCCGCCGCGTGGCCATCTACATCCTGCGCGAGGTCACCGGCATGAGCATGGAAGAGATCGGCCGTGAATTCTCCGGCCGTGACCACTCCACCATCGTCTACTCCCTCAAGACCATGGAGCGGGACATGAAGAACGACCAACACCTGCGCGAGACCGTGAGCGACATCATCAAGAACGTGAAGGCCTGACCGCAGAAATCGTGCAAAAGTCGTACTCATTTATGGGTGAAACCCCAAAATATGGGGAGAAAACGGAACAAAACGGGGAAAAAGAACCTATATCTTGTGGTAAAAACGCAAACCTTTCCACACTTTCCACAGAGTTTTCAACATTCAACCTCCGTTCTCCACATGGTCTGTGGAAAGAAAGACCTATCCCAACCTTTCCACGATCCATTCACAACACATTCACAACCCCGTGGAAACCAAAACCCCCGCATTCCGACAAGGCTTTTCGGGGTTTTCCACAAGTTCCCCACCCCCTACTACGGTTACTACAACAAGTTCAATAAGATAGACCGGTTCTGAAACTGTTTTCAAACACAAAACAACATCAGAAACGAAAAACAAAGGAGAGAATTCAGTTTGAACATCGTATGTGATAAAGTTCTGCTGAGCGCAGCCATCGATGGTGTGTCCAAAGCCGTCACCATGCGTTCTGCCATCCCTGTGCTGGAAGGTATCCTGCTGAAAGCCGAAGGCTTCCAGCTCAACCTCACCGGCTACGATCTGGAAATGGGCATCGTGACCACCATCGAAGCCAATGTCAAGGAAGCCGGCGAGGTAGTGCTGAATGCAAAGCTGCTCAGCAGCATGATCAGCCGGATGCCCGCCGGTCAGGTCAGCATCCTCTCTGCCGAGAACGGCAAGACCACCATCCAGAGCGGCGTAGTCCAGTTCGAGATCCAGTCCATGCCGGCCAACGATTTCCCGGAGCTGCCCAATACCGGAGCGGAAGAGACCCTGACCATCAAGACTGGCGTGCTGAAAGATATGATCGATCGCACGTTATATGCTGTCAGTCAGGACGAGAAAAAGCCCGCCCACACCGGTGAGCTGTTCGAGATCCTGCCCGACAAGCTGACTGTAGTGGCACTGGACGGCTACCGTCTGGCCATCGTGGAACGCCCGGTGACGGCGGTAAAGGACATCCGCATCATCGTGCCCAGCAAGACCATGACCGAGGTCGCCCACCTGCTGCCCAACGACGACGAAGAGCCGGTGCATATCAGCGCCAACCGCCGCTATGTGGTCTTTATGGCCGGCGGCTACACCATCATGAGCCGTCTGATCGAGGGCGAGTTCCTCAACTACCGCAATGTGATCCCCGCCGACAGCCGCACCCGCGTGACCATCGACACCAAGGAATTCATCGAGACCATCGAGCGTGCTTCGCTGATTATTACAGAGCGTTTAAAAAATCCTCTCCGCATCTCCTTTACAGAGGGTAGAGTCGTGGTGCGCTGCCAGACCAACCTTGGCCGCGTGGTGGACGAGTTCAACGCCGACTGCGAGGGCGACGAAGTGGAGATCGGCTTCAACAACCGCTATCTGCTGGATGCGCTGCGCAACGCCCGCACCGAGAAGGTCCGCATGGAGATCAGCGGCCCTCTGAGCCCGGTCAAGGTGCTGCCTGCCGAGGGCAACGACTTTTTGTATCTGGTGCTGCCGGTGCGCTTCAAGAACGATTAAGAGGGCGAAATATGCAGAAAATTCTCATCCATACGGAATTTATCAAGCTGGATGCCCTGCTGAAATATGCAGGCCTGTGCGAGACCGGCGGCGAAGCCAAGGAGCTGGTGCAGGGCGGTGCCGTGAAGGTGAACGGCGAGGTGTGCACCATGCGCGGCAAGAAGTGCCGTGCCGGTGATGTGATCGAGCTGGACGGCCAGAGCGTGACCATCGGCCAGGGACAGTAAACCATGCGTCTGCTTTCACTGGAAGTTCAAAATTATCGCAACATCGCCTCGGCTAGCCTGACGCCGGGCCGGGAGCTGACCGTGATCTGCGGCAACAACGGTCAGGGCAAAACGAACCTGCTGGAGGCCATTTGGCTGCTGACCGGCGGCAAAAGCTTCCGGGGCGGCAAGGATGCCGAACTGGTGCGGCGGGGCGAACCCTTCGCTGTGCTGGAAGCGTCCACCCTCCGGGCACAGCAGGAAGAGCAGGAACCGGACACGCCGAACCGCGTCCGGATGACCATCGGGATGCCGGATTCCGCCCGGCCGGGGCGGTACGCCGCCGTGAACGGTGCCCCGCCCAAACGGGCGGCGGCATTGGCAGGCAGCTTCCCGGCCGTCGTCTTTGACCCCGGGCACCTGAGCCTTGTAAAAGGTGCACCGGAAGGACGGCGGCGGTTTCTGGACGCGGCGCTGTGCCAGCTGTACCCCGGCTACCTTGCCACCTACCGTCGCTATGTGCGGGCATTGCAGCAGAAAAACGCGCTGCTGCGCCATTCCAGCACCACGCCGGAACGGCCCTACGCTGAAAAGACGGCCCTGCTGGAAGTGCTGAACGTGGAGCTTGCAGCGCAGGGCGAGGCCATCCAGAAGCGGCGGCGGGCCTACCTGGAACAGCTGGGCCCCCTCGCCTGCGCCAACTATGCCGAGCTTTCCCACGGGGCAGAGCGCATGGCGGTGCGGTATGCCGCCCAGTTTGAGCCGGGTGGTCTGGCCGCTCTGCTGCGGGCCCGGCAGAACGAAGAGCTGCGCGCCGGGCAGAGCCTGTGCGGCCCCCACCGGGAGGACCTGGAACTTCTTCTGGATGGTCAGCCTGCCAAAGTGTTCGCTAGTCAGGGACAGCAGCGCAGCGTGGTGCTGAGTTTGAAAATGGCCGAAGCGGCTGCCGCTGCCCGGATCACCGGAGAGCACCCGGTGCTCCTGCTGGACGATGTGCTCAGCGAGCTGGACGAGGGCCGCAAGCAGTATCTGCTCACCCGCATGAAGGAAAAGCAGACCTTCGTGACCAGCTGCGATGACACCGCGTTCCTGAAAACGGACGGCGAAGTGTACCGCATGAACGGAGGCGTGCTGACCAAACTGTAATTGGCACTCTCGCAATCACAGTGCTGAAACTGGAGATGATACGAAATGTATATTCATCTGGGCCGTGACTACGTGCTGAATGACCGGGACATTATCGGCATCTTCAATCTGGAAACCACCACCATCACCCCCCGGGGCCGGGAGTTTCTGAACTACGCCCAGAAGAACGGCGCGGTGGTGAGCCTTTCGGACGAGCTGCCCCAGAGCTACGTGCTGGCCGATACACCGGTGGATACCGTGTATCTTTCGGAGCTGTCCAGCACCGCGATGAAAAAGAGAACGGAAGCGCCGTTCTGAACGGCCCGGCTGTGAAAATGAGCCGAAGGCAAAATGAAATCAACGAATCCGGCCTGCCGGAGGCTCCCGATTTGGGGAGCCGGCATTGCAATGCAATGCCGGAAAAGCAGGCCATTCAAATCTAACGATAAAGGGAGAAAGGAAATGGCAGAAGAAATCATTACCAGCACAAATGCCGAAACCGCTACCGACCATGAGTATAATGCCAGCGAGATCCAGGTCCTGAAGGGTCTGGAAGCGGTGCGCAAGCGCCCGGGCATGTATATCGGCTCCACCGGCGAGCGCGGCCTGCATCATCTGGTCTACGAGATCGTGGACAACGCCATCGATGAAGCACTGGCCGGCTACTGCGACCACATCGAGGTCAAGATCCTGAAAGACAACATCATTCAGGTCACGGATAACGGCCGCGGCATCCCTGTGGACATTCAGGCCGACACCGGCCTGCCCGCCGTCACCGTCGTTTACACCATCCTGCACGCCGGCGGCAAGTTCGGCGGCGAAAACTCCGGCTACAAGGTGGCCGGCGGCCTGCACGGCGTGGGCGCTTCGGTGGTCAACGCCTGCTCCGAGTGGCTCACCGTCAACGTGCGCCGCGACGGCCACGAGTACGAGCAGACCTTCCGCCGCGGCGACCCGGACGGCCCGCTCAAGTGCATCGGCACCGTAGCCGACGGCGTCACCGGCACCCGGGTCACCTTCAAGCCGGACCCGGAGATGTTCCGGGATACCACCGTGTACGACTTCGACACGCTGGAAAAGCGCCTGCGGGAAGAAAGCTTCCTGAACGCCGGTGTCAAGATCACCCTGACCGACGAGCGCGAGATGTACACTCCCGTACTGGAGGACGGCAAGGAGGGGGAACCCTGCTACCGCACCGAGGTCATGTGCTACGAGGGCGGCATCAAGAGCTTTGTCACCTATCTGGGCGAAAAGCGCAAGCTGGACGTGCTGCACCCCAACGTCATCTACCTCAAGGGCCAGACCGACCGCGGCATGGCAGAGATCGCACTGCAGTACAATTCCAGCTACAACGAGCTGCTGCTGAGCTTTGCCAACAACGTCAACACCCCGGACGGCGGCACCCATGAGGAGGGCTTCAAGAACAGCCTGACCCGCGTGTTCAACGATTACGGCCGCAGCCACGGCCTGCTGAAGGATAAGGACGAGAACCTGTCCGGTGCGGACGTGCGCGAGGGCCTGATCTGCGTGATCTCTGTCAAGCTGCAGGAGGCGGAGTTTGAGGGCCAGACCAAGGCAAAGCTGGGCAATACCGAGATCCGCACCCTTGTTTCCAACATGGTCTACTCCAAGCTGATGGAATTCTTTGAGGAGAACCCCGGCGTGGCAAAGGCCATCTTTGAAAAGGCCACCCAGGCCGCCCGGGCCCGCGCCGCTGCCAAAAAGGCCCGCGAACTGGTGCGCCGCAAGAGCGCATTGGAGACCAGCCGGATGCCCGGCAAGCTGGCAGACTGCCGCGAAAAAGACCCCAGCCGCACCGAAATCTTCATCGTCGAGGGCGATTCTGCAGGCGGTTCCGCCAAGATGGGCCGCGACTCTGCCATTCAGGCCATCCTGCCGCTGTGGGGCAAGATGCTGAACGTGGAAAAGGCCCGCGCCGATAAAATTTACGGCAACGACAAGCTGATGCCCGTTGTGCTGGCATTGGGCTGCGGCATTGGTGACGAGTTCGATATCTCCAAGCTGCGCTACGATAAAGTGTTCATCATGGCCGATGCCGATGTGGATGGTTCCCATATCTGCACCCTGATGCTCACCTTCTTCTTCCGCTATATGCGCCCGCTCATTGAGCAGGGCCATGTGTATGTGGCCCAGCCGCCTCTGTTCAAGGTGCAGAAGGGCAACACCATCAAGTACGCCTACAACGACGCCGAAATGGCCGTGCTTTCGCAGGAAATGCCCGGCGCAAAGGTGAACCGCTATAAGGGCCTTGGTGAGATGAACCCCGAACAGCTGTGGGAGACCACCATGAACCCCGATAACCGGGTCATCGTACAGATCACCATTGACGATGCCGAGAAGGCCGATGAAGCCTTTACCATCCTGATGGGCGATCAGGTGGAGCCGCGCCGCCGCTTTATCGAGACCAACGCCCAGTACGCAAAGCTGGACGTGTAAAAGAAAACCCTCTCAGGCGCTGACGCGCCAGCTCCCCCGAGGGGGGGAGCTTTAGGCAAAAAGATAAACTTTTCCTTCTCACGCAAAAAAAGCTCCCCCTTTTCGGGGGAGCTGGCAATGCCGTAAGGCATTGACTGAGAGGGTATGATCCTACGGAGGAAACAATGGAAGAAGATTATGTGATGATACCGGGCAGCGGAACCAAAAAGATCATCCGCGATGTGAAAAAGGAGATCGAGACCGCATTCCTGGACTACTCCATGTCGGTCATCGTGTCCCGCGCCCTGCCCGATGTGCGCGACGGTCTGAAACCCGTCCACCGCCGCATTCTGTACACCATGCACGAGCGCGGCAACGACCCCAGCCATCCCTACCGCAAATCCGCCGACACCGTTGGTGCGGTGCTGGGCTCCTACCATCCCCACGGCGACGCATCGGTCTACGATGCCATGGTCCGTCTGGCACAGGACTTCTCTCTGCGCTATCCGCTGGTGGATGGTCAGGGTAACTTTGGTTCTGTGGATGGCGACCCCCCGGCTGCCTACCGTTACACTGAGGCCCGCATGAGCCGCATGGCGGTGGAGATGCTGACCGATATCGAGAAGGACACCATCGACTGGGACCCCAACTTTGACGAGACCAAGAAGGAACCCAGCGTGCTGCCCTGCCGCTTCCCCAACCTGCTGGTCAACGGCAGTCAGGGCATCGCAGTCGGCATGGCCACCAACATCCCGCCCCACAACCTGAGCGAGGTCATTGACGGCTGCATCGCCTATATCGACAACCCGGACATCGACCTGCCCGGCCTGATGGAATACATCAAGGGCCCGGACTTCCCCACTGCCGGCATCATCATGGGCCGCAGCGGCATCCGCGCCGCCTACGCCACCGGCCGGGGCAAGATCACCCTGCGGGGCCGCGCCACCATCGAGGAAGCCAAGAACGGCCGCACCCAGATCATCATTACTGAGATCCCGTATATGGTCAACAAGGCCCGCCTCATTGAGAACATGGCCGACCTTGTCAAGGAGAAGCGCATTGAGGGCATCACCGGCCTGAACGATGAGACCAACCGCAAGGGTATGCGCATCGTGGTGGACATCCGCAAGGATGCCAACGCACAGGTCATCCTGAACCAGCTGTACCAGTACACCCAGCTGCAGGATACCGTGGGTGTTATCATGCTGGCCATCGACCACAAGGTGCCCAAGGTGCTCACCCTGAAGCAGATGCTGCAGAAATACGTGGAATTTCAGGACGAGGTGGTGCGCCGCCGCACCCAGTACGACCTGAAAAAGGCCAAGGAGCGCGCCCACATTCTGGAAGGCCTGAAGAAGGCCACCGACATCGTGGACGAGCTGATCGCCACCATCCGCGCCTGCAAGGGCGGCATGGCAGAGGCCAAGGCTGCCATCATGGAGCAGTTCGGCTTTGACGACCCGCAGGCAGATGCCATCGTCAAGCTGCAGCTGGGCCGTCTGGCAGGCCTTGAGATCCTGAAGATCGAGGAAGAGCTTGCCAGCCTGCAGGCCAAGATCGAGAACTGGGAAGCCATTCTGGCCGACGACGCCCGTGTGCTTGCCATCGTCAAGGAAGAGCTGCTGGAAATGAAAAAGCGCTTCGGCGACGAGCGCCGCACCGAGATCCAGTCCGTGACCGGTGAGGTGGATATCGAGGATCTGATCGCCGAGGAGCAGTGTGTCTACACCCTGACCGAGGCCGGCTATATCAAGCGCCAGCTCAAAGCCACCTATCAGGCACAGCGCCGCGGCGGACGCGGCATCTCCGGCATGACCCGCAAGGAAGAGGACATCGTGCAGGAGATGTTCGTCGGCTCCACCCACGACTATGTGCTCTTTGTTACCGACCGGGGCCGTCTGTTCCGCATCAAGGGCTACACCATTGCCGAGGGCAGCCGCACCAGCAAGGGCAGCAACATCGTCAACCTGCTGCAGCTGGCCGAGGGCGAAAAGGTCACCAACATGATCTGCCAGTCGAAGGAAGCCGACACCGAGGGCGGCTTTGTGACCATGGTCACGAAGCAGGGCCTCATCAAGCGCACCCCGCTGGAGCAGTATGCTAACATCCGCAAGTCCGGCCTGATCGGCATTGCCCTGAACGAGGGCGACGCTCTGGCATGGACCCGCCTGACCTCCGGCCACGATATGCTCATCGTTGCCACCCGCAACGGTCAGGCCATCCGCTTCAACGAAGCCGATGCACGTCCCATGGGCCGCAGCGGCCACGGCGTGCGCGCCATCCGTCTGGCCGAGGGCGATGAAGTTGTGGGTGTGTGCATCTGCCGCGAGGGCGGCACGGTGCTCACCGTCACCGAGAACGGCAAGGGCCGCCGGTCGGACATCGACACCTACCGCATCACTGCCCGCGGCGGCAAGGGCATCCGCAACTACGATGCCGCCAAGGATAAGGTGGCTGCGGTCAAGATCGTGGACGACGTGGACGACGTGCTGCTGAGCAGTCAGGAGGGCATCATCATCCGCCTGCACGCCAACGAGATCCCGCTGCAGAGCCGCTACGGTTCCGGCGTGCGGGTGATGCGTCTGGGCGAGAACGACAAGGTGATGGTGCTTGCCCGCACCGACCACGACGACGAGGCCCAGACCGCAGCCATCGAGGCCGAGGAGGGCGATGAACCCACCGCCGAGCAGCTTGCCGCCATGGAAGCTGCCGACGAGGCTTCGGTCTGGAGACCCCCGAAGCAGACCCTGAAAATTGAGTACGAAGCCCGGAAGGCTTCGGCCTGAGAGGGAAAGTTAGTCTGGACTTCGCCCGGAACGTGTGATAAAATAACCAAACAATCACAAATACCCGTGGGGGAGTAGCAGGCGCTTTTGCAGGGCGCAGCAAGTCAACATGATGACCGTTGGTTCCGGTCTGGCTTGCTTTCATTTGCGAGACTCATGTGTTTTGGTGCGAGTACCACGCCCAACACATGGAGTCCGGATGTAGAAAATGACCCGGAATCGGACGTGTACGCGCGCCGATTCCGGGTTTTGTTTTTGCCGCACCAGATTCCGGTCAGATTTAGGAGGCATGTTTGTATGGAATGGAATTTCTTGTTTTTCTTCAACAGTGGACTGCTGGGCGTGGGCCTTGCAATGGATGCGTTCTCGGTGTCCATGGCAAACGGCTTGCACGACCCCAAAATGTCCGTCAGGAGGATGTGCATCATCGCAGGCACTTTCGGTGTGTTTCAGGCCGTGATGCCCATGACGGGCTGGGTGTGCGTGCACACCATTGTGGAGCTGTTCTCTTCGTTTGAAAAATTCATCCCGTGGATCGCGCTGGCACTGCTGGGCTACATCGGCGGCAAAATGCTGGTGGATGGCATCAAGGGCGAAGAGACCGAGGAGGCCATTGAGCTGAGCGCCGGTGCCCTCTTCGTGCAGGGCGTGGCCACCAGCATCGACGCCCTTTCCGTCGGCTTCACCATCTCGGAGTACGACTGGACGATGGCGCTGGCGGCAGCGGTCATCATCGCCGCAGTCACCTTCGTCCTCTGCATGGCGGGCCTGCGCATCGGCAAAAAGTTTGGCACCAAGCTCTCCGGCAAGGCATCCATTCTGGGCGGCATCATCCTCATTGGCATTGGTCTGGAAATCTTCCTCACCGGCGTCCTCTGACGGAAACGTTTTCACTGAGCCTTGTATTCGTAAAAAATCTTTCGTACATGCGCCGCAGCACGGCCCCCTGCATTTTCGGCACAGTGGCCAAGAAATGCAGGGGGCCTTTGGAAAAACTGCTGTGTTTTACGCCGGTTCGTGCGCAATTTCTGCGGCTTTGGAAAAACGGCAAAGTTTCTTTACTGAAATTTCGTACAAAGAAACGCAGCCCGGCCGGTTTTTGGCGCAGATTCTGCTTGCAAAACCTCCGGAGATTTGATATGCTCAGGGCAGAGAACAATATTTCCAACAATGGTCGGAAATGTTGCAATACCAGACCATTCATAAGGAGGTACCGAATATGGCAACCAATATGAGCCGCCGCGTTTTTCTGAAGTGTGCAGGTGCTGCTGCGCTAGCTGTGACTGCATCCGGCATCTTCGCAGGATGCTCCCCATCGGGCGGGGGATCGAAAGACACCGTGTACGGTGTGGGTGAGTCCACACAGGTCAATGGAGTGAACGTAAAGCTGTTGGGCTATCGCCAGGATCCGATTTCGGGCATGGTCGGGAACTATGCAGGAAAAACGTTCATCACCGTGTGCATCGGGCTGGAAAATCAGTCGGAGCAGACGGTCAAGATGGGAAATACCACGGAGACCGAACTGGCCGAGGTGCTGAAGGCAATCTATAACAACCAGTATGAGACGCTGGGCAAGAGCGATTTCAAGATGACATCGGACAGCGGCAAGATCGGCCATGCGGAGATCGGTTATCTGACGGACGAGACCGGCCTGAAGACCTACGGTGTGCAGGATAACCTGAAACCGAAGGAGACGGGCTGCATCAAGATCTATGCGGTCGTTCCGAGCAACTGGGAGCAGATCGGCATCCAGTATACGCCGTACTTTGCCCAGAACGAGACCCGCAGCTTTGTGCTGAACCGCGCCAACAAACTGTAACCATGCCTACGGCCCTTCCCCCAGGGCCAGGCGTTTTCTCCGACCCCACAGAAAAAGGACCCGCGCCGCAGAGTGAATGCCCTGCGGCGCGGGTCCTTTTGTGGTTGAAGCGCAAGTTTTATGGTTCCGGCTCAAAATAATCGGCATATTCCTCGGTCAGCTTGGAGCCAAGCCGCCGGATGCCGCCGTACAGGTGCCGTTCCACCAACGGTTCAAAGGCGGAAAGGTCGCACCGCTCGATGGCGTTCATCAGGTTGCGGTGGTCTGCGATCACCTCGGCAAGGCCGCCGGTGGTCATGGTGTCCAGCATCCGGAAGCGGCTGTAGTCGGCGTGGGCGTTCTGCAGGGTGCTCCACAGGTACATTTTATCCATGGCGGCAAACCAGGTCTCGTGGAGCAGGCGGTCGGCCTCATACAGACGGTTGAAGTCTGGGTGCTCGGCATGGGCCAAGGCCTCGTAAGCGGCAGCACGCTTCCGGATGAGCGCCCGCTGCTCCGGGGTGCACCGGGGCGAAAAATCCCGCAATACGCGGGCTTCCACGGCGGTGCGCTCGTAGATCAGCTCGTCCACGATGCGGCGGTTCAGCCGGGTAACGGTGGTGCCCTTGTAAGGCACGATCTTTACCAGCCCGTTTTCCTGCAATTTCTGCAAAACGACCCGGATGAGCGACCGCGGTGCCCCGAACCGGGTGCAGAGTGGGTTCTCACTCAGCGAGCTTCCGGGGCGGATGGTCAGGTCAATGATCTCCCGCTCCAGCACAGCATAGATCGCGGCGTCTGTTTTGTACGTTTGTTGTTCCATAGCTTCGTTCCCCAGACAACAAGGCCCGGCTGTGTTCAAGCCGAAGGCGAAAAAATAGAGTGGACCGACCGGCCGAAGGAGGATGCTAAACGTTCCATGGTGCCGTGTCCGGCTTTTTCAATGCGAACTCCATCGGCTCCCCGGTCTCCGGGTGCAGAAAACAGAGCCGTGCGCTCTGCAGTGCAATGGTTCCCTTGAAATGGCTGCCGTATTTGCCGTCGCCCCAGAGCGGATGCTTCCGGGATGCAAACTGCACCCGGATCTGATGGGTGCGGCCGGTGTGCAGCGTGATCTCAGCAAGGCTCAGTGTTCCGTTCGAGGCGGTGATGCGGTATTCCAGCACGGCTTCCCGCACGCCCTTGCGGGGGCGGCTGACCGGGAACACCCGGCCCCGGCGGCTGTCCTTGAACAGCCAGTCCCGCAGGATGCCGTGTTCCGGCAGCGTTTCGTCCGGTGCCCCGGCAAGGACGGCCCGGTACTGCTTGGTGAAGACCGGTGCGGGCAGCGTATTTTGGGCGGGTGCAGCCCGGCCGTCCTGCACAGCGTAGGCGTTCTGGCTCTGGGTGATCTGCCGTGTCAGCGCGGCGGCGGCCTTCGGAGTCCTGGCACAGACCATCAGGCCGGAAACGCCGGTGTCCAACCGGTGCACCACGCCTACAAAGGCATCCGGCTGGCCCCACAGCTGCCGCAGCCGGGCGGGCAGGCCGGCCTCACTGGACAGGCCTGCCGGTTTGTTCACGACCACAAGGGCCGCATCCTGATAAAGGATCACAGTCTGCCCTCGTCCAGCAGGGCCTTCAGCTTGAGTACGCCTGCCACAGTCTTGCCGTCCCGGATCTCGCCGCTCATGACCATCTCATAAGCTTTATCCAGCGGCACACGGTCAGGGGTCAGGAATTCATCGGCATCCAGATGCATCTGGGTCTTGTGCAGGCCGGTGGCGACCCATGTATAGATCACTTCGGTGTCATAGCCTACGGTGGGGTAAAATTCGCCCAGCGAGGTGTAGTGCTCGGCGGTCAGGCCGCACTCCTCGCCCAGCTCCCTCTTGGCGGCTTCAAAGGGGTCCTCACCCTTTTCCAGCTTGCCGGCAGGCAGCTCCCACAGCTCCTGCTGCATGGCGTAGCGGAACTGGCGCACCATGCAGATGGTGCCGTCCTCAAAATAGGGCAGGATGCACGCACCGCCGTGGTGATGCACCACTTCGCGTTCGGCGGTCTTGCCGTTTTCCAGCAGAGCAGTGTCTTTTGTCAGGGTGATCACCCGGCCCTCGAAGAGCACCTCACTGGTCAGTTTCTTCTCAAAATGTGCTGCGTCCATCGTTTCTGCGTCCTTTCTGAACGAGCCGGAGCAGGCTCCGGCCCGGATAAATCACTGGTTCCAGTTTACGGCATTTCCTGTACGATTGTCAATTCAAAATTAAGGAAAAGTTAAGAAAAAATCGCTCCATTGGCCAAAAACTTAAAATTCTGCAAGAATGAATCCTAACAAAAACACAAGCGTAAAAAACCAACAAAAAAAATCGTGAAATTTTGTTGCGTTTTGCCAGTGGGTTTGCGTTTACTTTATGGGCGGAATTTGCTATTATAGTATACAAGCAATAGTGCCTTTATGGGGTTCTCCGGTCCCATGTGGGGCATATTGCCCCGCGCAAAAGGTACCAAATTCTGAATAATGGAGGAAGAAAAATGCCTAGAGCAAAGCAAACTATGGATGGCAATACCGCTGCCGCCCATGTAGCGTATGCCTACACGGACGTGGCTGCCATCTACCCCATTACCCCGTCTTCTCCGATGGCTGACTCTGTGGACCAGTGGTCCGCAGCTGGCCAGAAGAACATCTTCGGCAATCAGGTCAAGGTCGTCGAGATGGAATCTGAGGCCGGCGCTGCTGGCGCTGTGCACGGCTCTCTGGGTGCAGGTGCTGTTACCACCACCTTCACCGCTTCTCAGGGCCTGCTGCTGATGATCCCCAACATGTACAAGATCGCTGCTGAGCAGCTGCCCTGCGTGTTCGATGTTTCTGCACGTACCGTTGCTACTCAGTCCCTGAACATCTTTGGTGATCACAGCGACGTTATGGCATGCCGTCAGACCGGCTTTGCAATGCTGGTCGAGAGCAGCGTGCAGGAAGTCATGGATCTGTCCCCTGTCGCACATCTGTGCGCCATCGAGGGCAAGGTTCCCTTCCTGAACTTCTTCGATGGCTTCCGTACTTCTCATGAGTACCAGAAGATCGAGAAGTGGGATTACGCCGATCTGAAGGAAATGTGCAACATGGAGGCTGTGGAGGAGTTCCGTAAGAAGGCTCTGAACCCCGAACACCCCAAGATGCGCGGCTCCCACGAGAACGGCGACGTGTTCTTCCAGCATCGTGAGGCATGCAACAGCGTTTACAACGCTCTGCCTGCTGTTGTTGAGAAGTACATGGCCAAGATCAACGCAAAGCTGGGCACCAACTACGATCTGTTCAACTACTACGGCGCACCCGATGCTGACCGTGTGATCGTGGCTATGGGCTCCATCTGCGACGTTGCTGATGAGGTCATCGACTACCTGAACGCCAAGGGCGAGAAGGTCGGTATCGTCAAGGTCCGCCTGTACCGTCCCTGGGTCTCCGCTTCCCTGCTGAAGGTCCTGCCCAAGACCGCCAAGAAGGTGGCTGTGCTGGACCGCACCAAGGAGCCCGGCTCTCTGGGCGAGCCCCTGTACCTGGATGTTGCCGCTACCCTGCGTGAGGCTGGCCTGAACGATGTCGTTCTGACCGGCGGCCGTTACGGTCTGGGCAGCAAGGATACCCCGCCGTCCTCCATCTTTGCTCTGTTCAAGGAGCTGGAGAAGGATCAGCCCAAGGAGCGCTTCACTCTGGGTATCACCGATGACGTCACCTTCCTGTCTCTGCCGGAAGTCAAGCCCGCTCCCATCACCGCAGCTGCTGGCACCAAGGAGTGCAAGTTCTGGGGTCTGGGCGGCGACGGTACTGTCGGTGCTAACAAGAACTCCGTCAAGATCATCGGCGACCATACCGACAAGTATGTTCAGGCATACTTCCAGTATGACTCCAAGAAGACCGGCGGCGTGACCATCAGCCATCTGCGTTTCGGCGACAAGCCCATCCGCAGCCCCTACTACATCAACCAGGCTGACTTCGTGGCCTGCCACAACCCCGCTTACATCCACATGGGCATGAAGATGGTCCAGGATGTCAAGCCCGGCGGCGTGTTCATGATCAACTGCCAGTGGTCCGATGAGGAGCTGGGCCAGCACCTGAACGCCGAGGCAAAGAAGTATATCGCTGACAACAACATCCAGCTGTATACCATCAATGCTATCGATAAGGCTATCGAGATCGGCATGGGCAAGCGCACCAACACCATCCTGCAGTCTGCATTCTTCAAGCTGGCTGACGTCATGCCCATTGAGGATGCCGTCAACTTCATGAAGCAGGCAGCTCAGAAGAGCTACGGCAAGAAGGGCCAGGACGTCGTTGAGATGAACTGGAAGGCTATCGATGCAGGCGTTGACGCCATCCACAAGGTGGACGTGCCCGCATCCTGGTCCAACCCCGAGGCTGATCCCGCACCCAAGGCTCTCACTGGCCGTCCGGAACTGGTCAAGCAGATCCGCGATGTCATGGAGCCCATTGCCCGTATGGACGGCGACAGCCTGCCTGTCTCTTCCTTCGTGGCAAATGCAAACGGCGAGTGGGAGCAGGGCGCTTCTGCATACGAGAAGCGCGGCACCGCTGTCAACGTCCCCGAGTGGGATGCTGCAAAGTGCGTTGGCTGTAACCAGTGTGCATTCGTCTGCTCTCATGCTACCATCCGTCCCTTCCAGCTGACCGCCGACGAGCTGGCAGCTGCTCCTGCACAGACCAAGAGCCGCGACAACAAGCCCGCAAACGAGTACAAGTTTGTTATGGCTGTGTCTCCTCTGGACTGCATGGGCTGCGGCGAGTGCGTCACCGTCTGCCCCACCAAGGCTATCACCATGGTGCCGCAGGACAGCCAGGCCGATCAGCAGGCAGTGTTCGACTACTGCGTGGCCAACATCTCCAAGAAGCCTTCCAAGTTTGCTGACGATACCGTCATCGGTTCTCAGTTCAACCAGCCGCTGCTGGAGTTCTCTGGCTCCTGCGCAGGCTGTGCCGAAACTTCTTACGCTCGCCTGATCACTCAGCTGTTCGGCGAGAAGATGTACATCTCCAACGCTACCGGTTGCTCCTCCATCTGGGGCGGCACCGCTTCCATCTCTCCGTACACCGTCAACAAGGACAGCGGCCATGGTCCTGCATGGTGCAACTCCCTGTTCGAGGATAACGCAGAGCATGGTCTGGGCCTGTACATCGGCCAGAAGACCATCCGCGAGAACCTGATCAAGGAGATCGCAGAGGTTGCTGGTTCCGACAAGGCTTCTGCTGAGCTGAAGGCTGCTTACGAGAAGTTCATCGCAACCAAGAACAACACCAAGGCCAACGACGAGCCCGCAAAGGCCCTGATCGCTGAGCTGGAGAAGGCTGCTGCTGCCGGCTGCGAGAAGTCTGCAGAGATCCTGAAGAGCAAGCAGTACATCGCCAAGAAGTCCGTCTGGATCTTCGGTGGTGACGGCTGGGCATACGACATCGGCTTCGGTGGTCTGGACCACGTTCTGGCTTCCGGCGAGGATGTCAACGTGATGGTCTTCGATACTGAGATGTACTCCAACACCGGTGGACAGGCATCCAAGGCTTCCAACATTGGTGAAGTCTGCCAGTTCGCTGCTGCTGGTAAGGAAATCAGCAAGAAGAGCCTGTCCGAGATCGCTATGACCTACGGTTACATCTATGTTGCTCAGATCGCACTGGGTGCTAACCCGGCTCAGGCTGTCAAGGCCATCGCTGAGGCTGAGGCTTACCCCGGCCCGTCTCTGATCATCGGCTACGCTCCCTGCGAGCTGCACGGTGTCAAGGGCGGCATGACCAACTGCCAGAACGAGATGAAGAAGGCAGTTGAGGCCGGTTACTGGAACCTGTTCACCTTCAACCCGGCAAACAAGGCTCAGGGCAAGAATCCGTTCACCCTGACCTCCAAGGCTGTGGATAACGAGAAGTATCAGGCACTGCTGGCTAACGAGACCCGTTACAGCCGCCTGACTCGTGCATTCCCCGACCGTGCTAAGGAGCTGTTCGCACGCAACCAGGAAGTTGCAAACGACCGCTACGAGCACCTGACCCGTCTGGTCGACCTGTACAAGTAATCTTTCTCCCCTGTTTTGGGCCGGAACGCGCCGCAGCGGCACCCTAGTCCGAAAGGCGGCTGCCCCGTACCGGCGGTTACTGCGCAATGCAGCAGTGCGAAACTGTGGCTGATCTGGCCCCGGCAGCGGCAAAAGAAGAACGTGCACAAAAGTGACAATGCTTTCCGCACAACAAGTCTCTGATTTCATTTTCCCGCGCCCTTGCTGCGGCAGTGATCCGCAGCGGGGCCGGGTGTTTGAAATACCAAAGCGCCCGCGAGGGTCCTTGAAAGCACACCCCGCGTGTGTCAGGAGCATAAGGTCTGCTTGCAGATACCTTGCTCCGCCTGCTGCATAAGACCTGCTTTGCAGGGATCTTGCCGCAGTAAAAACGAACTTCGTTTTAGCGCCCCGTTCACCGTAAGGTGACCGGGGCGTATTTTTTGTGTGCGGCGGGCTATTTTACACTTTCTTCATAGGTTTTTCATGAAAAACCGCGCATTCGGTGCTATACTACGAACATAAGGAACCGGGGCCGCAACCGATTCCTTGTACATGATTCCTCCTCACACCAAGGCAATATCCGAACAGAAAGTCCTTTCCAGTGTTCCGCAAGCGCTGGAAAGGGCTTTCTGCGTTTTTGACGGAAATTTCCCTCTGCTTTCGGCGGTTTTAGGGTTGACCGGCCTTTTTGCGGACGCTATAATAAAAAGTGGATAAGATTTTTAGGAGGTGAACGCAGGAAAATGGACCCGGATCATAGTCGAAGACACGGATCAACTGCGGCACAGCAGAACCAGAAAGCAGCTGCGTTCGCCTTTTTTGCCCGGTAAGAGGTGCTGTACAGGTACTTCTCAGCGGGGAGAAAGGGCGCAGCTTGGTGCGCGCAGCGGGCAGAACGGCTCGCTGCGGGAAGCAGGCGGCGCTTTTTGTTTTGTGTGCTGTCCGATCCGCCGGAAACGGTAAGGAGGAACACAAATGGAACTGGAAGAAACGAAGAAAACGGCCCCGGAAGCGTCGCTCCCGATGCCCGAACTGCCCGCAGATATCCCTGCCGAGGTCCGCCAGAAGCTGGCTGAAGATCTGAACGAGGAAGCTACTGAAGACCTCAAGCAGGACATGCGCGAGGCCGAAAAAGAGGAGGCCAACGACGAAGAGGTCAAGGCCAACCCTGAGATGCTCACCAAGAGCCGCCTGCTCAAGCTGCTGATCAAGAAGCAGTACGTCAAGCTGCGCGAAGTGACCGAGGAAGAGCAGCCCGCCGACCTTGCCGAGCTGCTGGAAGAGCTGGACGAAAACAACCGCCTTGTGGTGTTCCGCCTGCTCAAAAAGGAAGTGGCCACCGAGGCATTTGCCTATATGTCCGACGAAGCCCGCGACGATCTGGTGAACGCCTTCTCAGATGTGGAGCTTGTGGGCGCTATTGAAGAGATGAGTCTGGACGATGCCGCCGACCTGCTGGAGGATATGCCGGCAGGCGTGGTGAAGCGGGTTCTGGAGAAATCCTCCAAGCAGACCCGTGAGAGCCTGAACAAGCTGCTGAACTACCCCGAAAGCTCTGCTGGCAGCCTGATGACCCCCGAATATGTCCGTCTGCGCAAGGAGATGAACGTCAGCGATGCGCTGGCCGCCATCCGTCGTCAGGGCGAGAACGCCGAGACGGTCTACACCAACTACGTCGTCGAGCGGAACCGTCTGCTGGGCGTTGTTTCTGCCCGCAGCCTGCTGCTGGCAGACCCCCAGACCCCCATTGCCGACATCATGGACGACAACGTCGTTGCCGTGAAGGTCACGGACGATCAGGAGTACGTGGCCCGTGAGATGCAGCGCTACGACTTTACCGCCATGCCTGTTCTGGACAACGAGGGCATGTTCGTGGGTATCATCACCATCGACGATGCAATCGACGTTCTGACCGACGAGAGCACCGAGGATATGCAGAAGATGGCTGCTATTCTGCCGGACGACGATGCCACCACCTACTTCGGCACCAGCGTCTGGACCCACGCCAAGCAGCGCATCCCTTGGCTGCTGATCCTGATGCTGTCCGCCACTTTTACCGGCATGGTCACCACCCACTATGAGGAGGCCTTTGTCAGCCTGCCGCTGCTGGTCTCCTTCATGCCCATGCTGATGGATACCGCCGGCAACTGCGGCAACCAGATCAGCACCCTGATGGTGCGTGGTCTGGCTCTGGGCGAGGTGGAGCCCAGCGACTTTTTGCAGGTGCTGGGCAAGGAGCTGCGGGTGTCTGCCATCGTGGGCGCGGTGCTGGGCATCGTGAACGGCCTGCGCATCTACCTGATGTACACCTTCCTGTTCCCCGGCCAGTACGCCAACGTGATGGGCTATGCCATCGTGGTCAGCGTTTCGCTGTTCTTCAGTGTCATTCTGGCAAAGCTGGTGGGCGGTATGCTGCCGCTGGCCGCAAAGAAGCTGGGTGCAGACCCGGCCATCATGGCAACGCCGTTCATCACCACCATCGTGGATGCCTGCAGCCTGATCCTGTATTTCCAGATCGCACAGCTGGTGTTCCACAATATGATGTAAAATAGAAGTCACTGTATCAACTCCCCCAGTCACGGCGCTGCCGTGCCAGCCCCCTCCCGGAGGGGGCCTTGGCGCAGCGGTTTTGCTGTGAAAGCCTCCCTCGGTGAGGGAGGTGGCATCGCGTCAGCGATGCCGAAAGGAGTTATACAGTGGCTTTTTTCTTTGAAAAAAGCCGGGTTTTCAACACGAAGAAATTCCGTCTCATCCGATGTGGAAAACTTGCACGGCCTGCATTCCAGCGGGGAGAAAGCACTTTACAGCTGGGAAGAGCCGGTGAAAAAAGAAAAGAAAACGGCTCGACTTTCTTTTGGAAAAAAGAAAAAGCTTCCGGATTTCTCCCCAGAAACCACCATGGAAAATGCCGGAAAATACTTCACGTATAAAAACCAAACGGTGGAGTAGTGGAAAACCCGGTGGAAAAAGTGGAAAACCTCATGGAAAACTTGCCCTTTTCTTCACAAAAACGGTGGAAAACCCGGTGGAAAAAGTGGATAAGTCCATTTGGAAGGCACAAAAATGGATACAACCGGCTGTTTTAGCAGAAGGCGGCAGCGACAGCCAGCCGCCTTTTGTTCACAGGGATTTTCTTGAATGGCCCTGCCAAACATGATACAATGAAAAACAGCGGCCCCTAAGCCGGGGCCGGAATCTTACGAGCATGGAGGCGTTCCCCTATGAACTGGCTAACCAAACTGGAGCGGAAGTATGGCCGCATCTGCATCCCGAACCTCATCTCGATCCTGGTGGGTGCGCAGGTCCTGGTCTATGCCGTGGAACTGTTCGTCAATCAGTATGTCTCGCTTTATCTGAGCCTGAGCCGCACGGCCCTGTTGATGGGTCAGGTCTGGCGGGTCATCACCTTTGTGTTCGTGCCGTTTTCGGGCGGCGGGCCGCTCAGCGTCATCCTGGGCATCTACTTCACCTGGTTCATCGGGAGTGCGCTGGAAAAAGAATGGGGCGACTTCCGCTTCAACCTGTATCTCCTGCTGGGCATGGTGGGCGCAGTGGCGGCCTGCCTGCTGACGGGCTATGCCGATACCTACTGCCTGTCGCTCTCGCTCCTGCTGGCCTTTGCGATGCTGTATCCGGAGGTGCAGGTGCTCCTCTTCTTCGTCATCCCCATCCGGGTAAAATACTTTGGCTTTTTTGCGGCAGCACTGTGGGTGCTCAGCTTTCTGGGGTCCGGCATGATGGGAAAACTGAACGATCTGCTCTGTATGCTGAACTTCGTCGTCTTCTTCGGCCCGCAGGCCTGGCGCAGTGTCCGTGCCTGGGTCCGCCGGGAGCAGTGGAAACGGAAAAACCGCCGCTGAGTGCGGGAGAAAACAGGAAAGACAGAGGACAGCATGTTAGAACGCATTGCGGGAAATGAAGAACTGAAGTCCAGCATCCGCCGGATGCTGGAGGGTCGGCGTCTGACCCACAGCGTGCTGCTGGTGGGAGAAGAGGGCCTTGGAGCCGGTTTTGCGGCCCGCTGTGTGGCAGCGGATTACCTCTACCCCCAGGGAGGTGCGCCCGCAGAGGCCCTTCTGCGGGGCGAATGCTGCCGTGCTGTGGGTAAGCCCGGCGACCGCGACAGCGGCCATGTGGAGACCGGCATCGTGCGGGAGGCCATTTCCGTCACCGGCATGGGGTCCGGCGGGCGGTATCTGGTCGGTCAGGTCACGGCCATGCGGTCGGAGATCTTTAACACAAGCCTTTCGGCCGAGGGCCGTGCCGTGCTGCTCTACCATGTGGAAAAGATGAACGAGGAATCTGCCAATGCCCTGCTGAAGGTGATGGAAGAGCCGCCGGAGGGGGTGCTGTTCCTGCTTACGGCGGATTCGCTGGCAGGCGTGCTGCCCACCATCCGCAGCCGCTGCGTCAGCTTTGCAGTGGCTCCTGTCTCGCCGGAGCAGTGCGCCCGCTACTGCGCCGCACAGGGCGTGGGCGCAAAGGATGCGGCCCTGTACAGTGCGCTGTTCGATGGGCACATCGGCACCGTGCTGGCCGCTGCGCGGGACGAAGCCCGCCGCGAGCAGGTGGACCGGGCGCTGGCGCTGGCCAAAGCCGCGGCGGCCAGAGACAGCTATGCGGCGGCGGTGCTGCTGGCCGCTTATGAAAAAGACAAGGCCGGTGCATCGGCCCTGCTGGCCGATTTCCGGGCCGTAGCCGCCGCCGGGCTGCGGGGCAGCTCTCATTCCCCGGTGGAGGGTGAGACCGCCCGGAAGGCCCTCGGAGCCGCCGATGCGGCGATGCAGCAGATCGGCGCGCAGGTCAACCCCAAGATCGTGCTGTCGGTGCTGGCGGCGAAGTTCCGGACGTTTTGAAAAAACAAAAGCAGCCGCATTGCGGCTGCTTTTGCATCGTTCTTATTTTCGATTGGCTCTCCGCTTGCGGTTCCGGTTCAGGGAGCTGCCGCTGGAGACGAGGGTGACACAGCTCAGAACCGCGAGGAGGAGCACGAGTGCGGCCATCAGGAGCAGGGTGCTCTTGAGGTCGGTGCGGAAGTCCGACACGTATTCCTGATGGGTCACAAGGTCTATGGTGCCGACCTCGTAACCGTCCAGATAGACGGTGGCCTGGCCGAGGACTGCATCGGCCTTGACGGTGGCGGAGACGCGCTCCGGCAGCGCAAAGCTGTAGGTGACCTTGTCGTCGGCGTGGCCATAGCCGCTGACCGGTTCGGCGGCGTAGAGCTCGACGGCCTCCGCACTGCGGCACTTGGTCAGGGGCACGGTGGTCAGCGGGGTGGTGGTGTCCACCAGTCTCCGGTCTGCAAAGCTGGCGAAGGCCCAGTCCAGCAGCTCGGAGGCTTCTTTGTAAATGTTGTCCAGGTCCGAGCCGAGGATGACCAGACCATAGGTGTGGCCGTTCTTCTGGGCAAAGGTGACATAGCAGCGGCCAGCCAGCGTGGTGAATCCGGTCTTCATGCCCCGGATGTAGTCGCGGTAGTAGGGATATTCGGGGTTCAGCATCAGGTTGGTGGAGGTGATGCTCCGCTCGTTCTGGTGCAGGTTGGTGGCCGGGAGGGTGTAGCTCAGGGTGTTGGCGACCTTCATATAGGTCTCGTTGGCGGCGCAGGCCGAGGCGATGAGCGCGAGGTCGCGGGCTGAGGAGACGTTGCCATAATCGTACAGTCCGTGCACACAGGTGAAGCTGGTGCTGGTGCAGCCCAGCTCCTGGGCCTTCTGGTTCATCATCGCGACAAAATTGGGCAGGCTGCCCGCCACATCGTAGGCAATGACGCTGGCGGCATCGTTGGCGCTGACGATGAGCATGGCGTTCAGCAGGTCGATGCGGCGCACCGTCTCGCCGATGCGCAGGCCCATAGTGGTGCCGTTGGCGTTCTGGATATCCCGGAACTCCTGGGTCAGGCTGGTGGGAATGGTGATCTCTTCGTTCAGATCCTTGCCGCTTTCCAGCAGCAGCAGGGCCGTCATGAGCTTGGTCAGGCTGGCAACATACTGCTGCTGGTCAGCATTCTGGTTCAGGATGGTCTTGCCGGTGTCGGCGTTGAACAGGTACACCGCCTCGGTCTCGCTGGCGGTCTGGATGGGCATTTCGTACACGGCCAGACCGGGCAGCGCGGCCGAGACGGCCAGCACGACCGTCAGCAGCAGAGCCGCCATCCGGCGGAAGAGCGTAGTGTTTTGCATGAGCGTATCCTCCCAAAATTTCAAATCAGCTGAACAGGAGCTGCCAGAAGGTCAGCGGCTTTTCGGGCTGGGCCGGGGCGGCGGCTTCCGGCTGCGTGGTGGTCTGCACGGGGTGCAGCTCCGGGCTGGTGAAGGCCCAGTCCAGCAGCTCGGAGGCTTCCCGGAAAATATTCTGGCTGTTCGAGCCGAGGATCACCAGCCCGTAGGTGTGGCCGTCCTGCTGGGCAAAGGTGACGAAGCAGCGCCCGGCCTTGGTCGTGAAACCGGTCTTCATGCCGTGGGCGTAGCTGCGGTAGGCCGTGCTGCCCGGCTGCAGCAGCTTGTTCGTGGTGGTGATGGTCCGGGTTTCATGTACATTGGTGGCGGGCAGCTGGTAGAGCACCGTGTCGGCCACCTGCCGGTAGATCGGGTTCGCGTAACAGGCCAGTGCGATCTTCGCCAGGTCCCGCGCGGTGGAATAGTTGTTGGCATCGTACAGGCCGTGCGGGCAGGAAAAATGGGTGGTCGTGCAGCCCAGCTGGCTGGCGCGGGCATTCATCCGGGCCGCAAAGGCGGCCAGGTCTCCCCCGGCGGCATCGCTGGCCAGCACACTGGCCGCGTCGTTGGCGCTGGGCAGGAGCGTGGCATACAGCAGGTCGATGCGGCGCACGCTCTCCCCTGCCTGCAGGCCGATGGTGTGGCCCCGGTTGGCCTTGATGGACTGGAACTCCGGTGTCAGACTGTCCGGGATGGTGATGCTGGCGTTGAGGTCTGACCCGTTCTCGATCACGAGCAGGGCCGTCATCATCTTGGTCAGGCTGGCCACATGCCGGACCATATCCGGGTTCTGTTCCACGAGGGCTTCGCCGGTGTTGGCATCGAAGAGGTAGATCGACTCCTGCGGATAGGTGGTCTGGATGGGCATGGCGTAAACGGCAAAGCCGGGAAGCGCTGCGGCCACCGCCACGGCGGCGGTCAGAACCAGCGCGAGCACCCGGCGTACAAAAGCAGGATGGTTCATGAAAGAATGCTCCTTTGGAAGTTTCGGGCTTCCCTGATCCCCAAAATCAAAACGAACTATTAAAAGAATACCATAAATGAGCGAAAAGAGAAAGGTGGTTTTTCAACAATGATGATCCCATTTCGTGGAAAAACGCCCCAGGACTGCGGTGCGGCCTTTGTGGCCCCCAACGCAACGGTGCTGGGCGACGTGGTGCTGGAGAAAGGCTCCAGCGTCTGGTACGGGGCCGTGCTGCGCGGCGACGACGGCACTTTGACCATTGGCGAAAACTCCAACGTGCAGGATAACGCCGTGCTGCACTGCGACCCCGGCGGCGCGGTGACGCTGGGCAAAAGCGTCACCGTGGGCCACAGTGCGCTGGTGCACGGGTGCACGGTAGGGGATGGCAGCCTCATCGGAATGCACGCCACCCTGCTCAACCACTGTGTCGTGGGCAAAAACTGCATCATCGGCGCGGGTGCGCTGGTGCCGGAGGGCATGGTGATCCCGGACGGCTCGGTGGTGGTAGGCGTCCCGGCGAAGATCATCAAGACCATCCGCCCCGACCAGGCCGCGCACAACATCGAAAATGCCGTTCACTATGTCGGCGATGCCGAGACACATGCCGAGGCGGTGAAACAATGCGAAATCATCGAAACGGAAGCGAAAACGAAATGAACTTTCATCGAACCGGCTCATACCGGATGATTTTTCGGGAAAGCGACGAAATTTCAGGGCCGGATGCTTAACAAAATTTTCACAAGATTTCACAAGAATGTAATGACTTTTGTTCGGAAATCGGGTATACTATGAATTACAAGGGAGCGGGGCCGCAACCGTCTTTCCGCACATGATTCCTCCTCACACCAAAGCAATACCCCAAACAGAAACTCCCTCCGGTGTACCGCAAGCGCCGGAGGGAGTTTCTGTTTGTTTTCAAAAAGATATTCTTAAGACACTCCCGCCTTTTGGGAGAGGGTCATACAGCGCCGTAGATGCCGTGCACCGATACTTCGCCGGTAAAAACGTGCACTTCGCCGCTGTCGGTGCGCACCACCAGACGGCCCTCTTCGTCCACATCAACGGCTTCGCCTGCACCCTGCCCGCCGTCCGGCAGGTCGAAGGTAACCCGGCGGCCCAGATTGACGCAGGCGGCTTTGTATTCCTCCCGGAAGGGGGCAAAGCCATCGCGGGCAAACACATACATGTTGCGGTCAAAGCCAAAGTCGGTCAGGCCCTCGGCCAGCCATGCGGGGTCGGTGGAAAGATCCACCTTTGCGCCCTGCAGCGCCAGCGAGGTGCCGTTGGGCAGACCGGCGGCATCAAAGTAGCTCTGCGGCTGGGCCAGATTGATGCCGATGCCGCACAAAATGCCCCGGCCCTGCTGCTGGTAGCCGTAGCTCACGCCCTCGCACAGGATGCCCACGATCTTTTTGCCGTTGAGCAGAAGGTCGTTGGGCCACTTGATCTGGCAGTCCACGCCGTAGCGCAGCTTGAGCTGGGTGCGCACGGCAAGGCTTGCCAGCAGCGGCAGGGTGGCAGGCTGGGCCAGCGGTTCCCGGATGGCTACCGTATAATACAGGGCCTTGCCCTCGGCGTTCACCCAGCTGCGGCCCAGACGGCCCCGGCCTGCGGTCTGGTTCTCGGTATACACCGCACCCACCGGGCCAAACTCTTCAAAATGCTCCTTCACGTAAGCGTTGGTGCTGCCGCATTCCGGCAGATAGCGCACCTCATTGATGCTCATTGTTTGGGTACCTCTTTATGTTCATAGGCGGTCACTTTGCCTTCGTCCAGCGTCAGGATGCCGTAGGTGTCCGGCCCGGTGTAACACCGGCCGCAGGAGCCGGGGTTGAACAGGAACACCGATCCGTGCTGTTCGGCCACCGGGACGTGGGTGTGGCCGAACAGGGCCACCTCCGCGCCGCGGGCCTCGGCGGCATCTGCCAGCGTATCCAGATCGTATTTCACACCGTACATATGACCGTGCGTATAGAAAATGACGACCTGATCGAAGGCGGCCAGGCCGTCCAGCGGTTCCAGCGCACCAAAATCGCAGTTTCCGGCCACGGCGTAGACCTTCATCTTCGGGTAGAACGTCAGTGCTTCTTCCAGGTCGCGCAGGCCGTCCCCCAGAAAGATGACGGCGGTCGCATCGCTCTCCGCGTGAAGGATGCGCTCGACTGCGCCGGTGCTGTTGTGGCTGTCACTCAGGATCAAAAGTTTCGTCACGGGACCAAGTCCTCCTCAAAATTTATTCTTCCGTTTCGCCGGCCTGCAACGCCAGCATCTGTTTGTAGACTTCGCTCTTGGAGTAGGGGGTGCCCTGCGCGGCCGCCTTGGCTGCGGCGGTGGGGCCAAAGCCCTGCCCGGTCAGCTCCAGCGCCCGCTGCGCTGCCTGCTCCAGCGTCAGGCTCTCTTCGGCCTCGGCAGCGGGCGCTCCGGCCATGACCAGAACGTATTCGCCGCGCGGCTCGTTCCCGGCGTAGTGGGCCTGTGCCTCGCCGAGGGTAGTCTTCCAGATATCCTCGTGCAGCTTTGTCAGCTCCCGGCACAGGGTGATGCTGCGGTCTGCGCCAAAGGCATTGGCCAGATCGTCCAGCGTGGTGCGCAGCTTGTGGGGCGCTTCGTAAAAGATGACCGTCCGCTTCTCGCCCTGCAGCTCGGCCAGCCGCTCCCGCTTCTGCTTTTTGTTCACGGGCAGAAAGCCCTCGAACACCCAGCGGGAGGTGTCCTGCCCGGACACGGCCAGCGCTGTGACGCAGGCGGAAGCCGCCGGTACTGGCACTACCTTGATGCCCCGGGCCAGCGCATCCCGCACGATCACCTCGCCCGGGTCGGAGACGCAGGGCATGCCCGCATCACTGCACAGGGCACAGCTCTCGCCTGCTTCAATGCGGCGCAGGATGCCCTCACCCTTCTGCAGGGCGTGCTCATAGTAGCTGACCATGGGCTTTTTCAGGCCCAGAAAGTTCAGCAGCTTCATGGTCACACGGGTGTCCTCGGCGGCAATAAAGTCTGCCGCGCCAAAGGTGGCCGCTACGCGCGGCGGCATATCGTCCAGATTGCCGATGGGGGTCGCGACGATGTATAAGGTTCCTGCCATGGGGAGTACCTCCAAAATTTATTGTTTCCCGTACAAGGCCGCTCCGGTCGAAAGGAGCACGTCCGGCTCAATGCGCAGGCCGGTCTTGCGGTTCTTCTGCGCTTCCACAAGGAAGAGCCATGGCGCGCCGTCCGCCTTGTTCTTTACAAAGGCCAGCCGCTTCGGCTCCAGCCGGGAAGCCCGTAGCACCGCCAGCACCTCCGCCAGCCGTTCCGGCCGGTGGCACAGTGAGAGCCGCCCGCCGTCTTTGAGCAGGCGGAACGCGCAGCGGCAGACATCTTCCAGTGTGCAGTCCGTCTCGTGGCGGGCTGTGGCACGGGCGGGGTCGCTGCTCTGGAAGCCCGCTGTGAAATAGGGCGGATTGCACGCACACACGTCAAAACTGCCCTCCCCTTCGCGGAAGGTGCGCAGGTCGGTGCGACGGGGGTGATGTGGTCGATGTTCTGGGCCGTCAGCGCCTCGGAGAGCAGGGCGCTGGCTTCCGGCTGCAGCTCGATGGCTGCGCAGGGGCCGCGGTGGCCGCGGTCGTGCCATTCCAGCGCCACGATGCCGCAGCCGGAGCACAGGTCTGCCGCGCGCTGGAGCCGCTTTGGCTCGGCAAAGCGGGCCAGCAGCAACGCGTCTGAGCCGAACCGGTGGACCGCAGAACAGAAGACTTCTGTTTTATTATACAAAATCTCGGTGGAATGTTCCATATCTGCAAGCTGCATCCTTTACCAAAATATCGGGGCCGAAAAGCCGGGAAAATTGTGCATGAAAGAAAAGCAGCAGACCTGTTTTGGACAGGCCTGCTGCTTTTGATGCGTTTTTAGCTGCTAAAATTATTCAGCAGTGATAGCACCGGTGGGGCAAGCACCCTCGCAAGCGCCGCAGTCGATGCAAGCGTCTGCGTTCACAGAAGCAACACCATCAACGGTGATAGCGCCAACCGGGCAAGCGCCCTCGCAAGCGCCGCAGCCAACACATGCGTCAGAAACCTTGTGTGCCATAATAAACTCTCCTTTATTTCCCGTGCCAATGTTTAGGAGACGCCTGCCCTCGCACGGTACCAGCATGCCTCTCCGGAATTCTTCCTTGTCTGCATTCTAGCAAACCAAAAATGAAAAGGCAAGACTAACCGTGCCAACGAAAAGACGTTTTTTTGTTTTTTGTTGGGTTGCACAAAAGCACAGGCTAACTTTGGGGGAAAATTGAGAGAGATTTTTAGCGAAAATCACGAAATACAGTTAGTTTTATGATACTAACTACCGTGATTTCCCACTGTTTTTCTGGGAATTATTTCTCTTTTTTGGGGCAGTTTCCACAGCCGGTGCGGCCATTGGCGTCGGCTGCGGCCACCACCGGGGCCGGGTTGCGCACGCCGGAGTAATCGTCGTCCGGGTCCGGGCGGCGGGGCGCACGCTTGCCGCCGCTGATATATTCGCACACACCCACCTTATAGTAACGGGGCGAAAGGCTCTCGGTGCCGCAGCGCACCCGCAGATAGCCGGAGACCGGGTTCACCTCCAGCACGGTGCCAAGACCGTCCGGCGTGCGCACGGTGCTGCCCACCATGGGCATGATGCTGTTCAGGTACTCGTAGGCGTTTTCCTCGTAGGCAAGGCAGCACATCAGCCGGCCGCAGGCACCGCTGATCTTGGTGGGGTTCAGCGAAAGGCCCTGCTCCTTGGCCATCTTGATGGAGACGGGCTGGAAGTCCTTTAAAAAGCGGCTGCAGCAGAAGGGCTGGCCGCAGATGCCAAGGCCGCCGATCATCTTGCTCTCGTCCCGCACGCCGATCTGGCGCAGCTCGATGCGGGTGTGGAAGATACCGGCCAGATCCTTGACCAGCTCGCGGAAGTCCACGCGGCCATCGGCGGTAAAGTAGAACATGATCTTGGAGCGGTCTAGGGTATACTCGGCCTCCACAAGCTTCATTTCCAGGCCGTGGCGGGCAATGCATTCCTGACAGGTGCGGTAGGCGCGCTTTTCGTCCTCACGGTTCTGGCGCATCCGGCGGATATCCACGCTGTCGGCCATGCGGGTAATGGGCTTGAGGGCCTTGGGCACTGCCGCATCGGCGATCTCCCTCACGCCCTGCACCACCTCGCCGCACTCAACGCCGCGGGCGGTCTCCACGATCACATATTCGCCGGTTTTGATGTCGGCCCCGGCGGGATCAAAATAATAGCTTTTGCCGTTCTCTTTGAAACGGACGGAAATGACTTTTTTCATAGTTGTCCTCGTTCTATTTTCTGAAACGCTCAGAGATCTGAGCCTGAAGAGCCATTCTTGAAACAGTATAACATACTTGAGTGCAATTTTCTATGAAAAATCAAATTCCTCTGCAACAATCCCGGCGGCTGAGCCGTATCTCTAGCGAAAACTGACTAAATTTTGCAAAAGATTCACCCGGCACCCTTGCAACCCCTCAGACCTTGTGTATAATAGAAATTATGTAAGACTGCCCTTTTGAGGGCGCTGGCCGTGGAGCGCACGGCGCAAGCAAAGAAACGGTAGGAGAAAATGGAAAAATTCAGTGTCAAAAAGCCGTTTACGGTGCTGGTGGCGGTCATCATGGTGCTGATGCTGGGCTTTGTGTCCATCAGCAACATGCAGACCAACCTGCTGCCCAACGTGAACACACCGTATCTGATGGTGGTCACCGTGTATCCTGGTGCAAGCCCGGAGCGCGTGGAGAGCGAGGTCTCGGATGTGCTGCAGAACGCATTGGGCACCGTGGCGGGTGTGGAAAAAGTCACCGCCACCTCGGCAGAAAACTACAGCCTGCTGCTGATGGAGTTTACCGAGGATACGGATATGAACAGCGCGCTGGTCAAGGTGTCCAACAAGCTGGATCAGGCCAAAAGCGACCTGCCCAGCACCTGCCTGACCCCCTCCATCATTGAGTACAGCCTGAACATGAACGCTTTCATGACGGTGGCTGTCAGCCGCGAGGGCAGCGATGTGTATGACCTGTCGGAGTTCGTCAGCGACACCCTCGTGCCCTACGTGGAGCGCAAGGGCGGCGTTTCCAGTGTGTCCACCAACGGCCTGATCGAAAAGCTGGTGCAGGTGCAGCTCAATCAGGATAAGATCGACGAGATCAACGCAAAGCTGCTGGAATTGATCGACGTCCAGCTGGCCGATGCGCGCAAGCAGCTGGAGAGCGCCGAGGCCCAGATCGAAGCGGGCCGCAAGGAATACAACCGCCAGTTCAAGAATTACAGCAATACCGTTTCGGATACCATGATGCAGGAGATGAGCGGCCAGGTCGGCGACGCCATCGAGGTGGTGCGCAAACAGGCGCAGGCTCTTCTGGAGAGCGTGAACAGCCTGATCGCTGTGGTCAAGGAGCCTGAGATCCAGCAGGCCCTGATCGAGGTGCGCGACGGTCTGCAGAAGGTCATGGACAAGTTCAACGAGACGGGCATGAAGGACATCGACTCCCTCATTGAGATCGTGACCGAGCTGCGGGATATCACCGATAAGCTGACCGGTGCGCTGCAGAAGCTGCAGGAGCGCGTGAACACCGAGACCGGCACTGAGGGCAGCACGGCGGCAGACCTGGCCGATGATCTGCAGGTGCAGCAGAGCCTGAACACGGTCTACAATACCCTGAACGACGTCATCAAGGCCATGGACAATGTGCCGGGCCTGACCAAGACCTTCTCGGACGCCATCGGCAACTTCTCGCAGCAGCAGATGCAGGCTTATATGAAGTTTACCGAGGCCCGCGAGATGCTGAACGAGTACGAAAAGCAGCTCGCCGAGGCAAAGCAGACCTACGCGGACGCTGAAGAAAAGGCGATGGCCAGCTCCGACGTCTCCAAGCTGCTGGACATCGACACACTGGCCCAGCTCATCTACGCGCAGAACTTCTCCATGCCCGCTGGTTACGTCAAGGATTCCAGCGGCAAGAGCTGGCTGCTGAAGGTCGGCGAGGAATACGACAGCATCGAGGATATCTCCGGCGCCCTGCTGCTCCATGTGGACGGCTTCGGGGATGTCCGCCTGTCGGACGTGGCCGACGTTGAGGTCATCGACAACGCCGAGGCCAGCTACACCCGCCTGAACGGCGAGCGCGCGGCCGTGCTGAAGATCTACAAGGGCGCCACCTCCAGCGCCAGCGAAGTGTCGGACAACTGCCTGTCCGCTTTCCAGGAGCTGGAAGCCCAGTACGACGGCCTGCACATGGTGGTGCTATCCAATCAGGGCAACTACATCACCATTGTCATCAACAGCATCCTCACCAGCATGGTGGTGGGCGCTGCACTGGCCATCATCGTGCTGGCCATCTTCCTGAAGGATATCAAGCCCACCCTCGTGGTCGGCATCAGCATCCCGCTGTCCGTTCTGTTCGCAGTGGTGCTCATGTATTTTACCGGGCTGGACCTGAACGTGATGACCCTGGCCGGCCTTTCCCTCGGCATTGGTATGCTGGTGGATAACTCGGTGGTCGTCATTGAGAACGTCTACCGTCTGCGCAGCCGCGGCGTGCCTGCGGCCCGCGCTGCCGTGCAGGGCACAAAACAGGTGGGCATGTCGGTGGTGGCGTCTACCCTGACGTCCGTCTGCGTCTTCCTGCCCGTCGTCTTCTCGTCGAGCATCGTCAAGAGCCTGATGATGCCCATGTCCCTGTGCATCGGTTACTGCCTGATGGCTTCCCTCATCGTGGCGCTCACGGTGGTCCCGGCGGCTGCTTCCACCGTGCTGAAAAAGGCCGAGCCCAAGCAGCTGAAGTGGTTCGACAAGATCCAGGACAAGTACGCCAAGAGCCTGGAGTGGTGCTTCCGGCACCGTGCCCTGCCCCTGATCGCGGCGGTGGTACTGCTGGTGTTCAGCGGCTGGCAGGTGCTGAACATGGGTGTGGAGCTGCTGCCCAGCATCACCAGCAACGAGGCCATCGTGACCCTGAGCACCACCAAGGACCTCAGCAAGGAGGATTCCTACGCCATTGCCGGCAAGGCCGTGGAGGCCATGCTGGAGGTGGACCATGTGGAAGAGGTGGGCATCACCACCGACACCAGCATGGCCGGTCTGGATATCAGCCAGCTGGGCCTGCCCACCGCCATTACCGACCTGCTGAACGCGGCCAACAGCTACGGAACCTATCAGGTCAACGTCATGCTGGATGAATCCCTCTCCTCTTCCGAGATCGAGACGGCCCGGCAGGCGCTCGAAGATGCCCTTTCCGGCATCGAGGACTGCACCGCCAAGGTCGAGATCAGCGGAATGCAGGAGCTGACCAGCCAGCTGGCCACCGGCCTGAGCGTGAAGATCTACGGTGCCGATGCCGAGACCCTTTCCCAGCTGTCGGAGAAGGTCGTGGACATCGTCAACGATACCGAGGGCTTTGCCAATGCGGACAACGGCCTTGGCAGCGGCGATGCCACCATCATCCTGAAGGTGGACCGCGACAAGGTGCGCGCCTACGGCCTGACCGTTGCGCAGGTGTACCAGCAGATCGCGGCAAAGCTCACCACCACCGCCACGGCCCAGACCCCCGTCACGGTGAACGGCACCACCATGGATGTCCAGATCACGGACAATCTGGACCCCGTCACCAAGGAAAACATGATGGAGCTTACCTTTGAGACCACCGTCATGTCTGCCGACGGCACCACCAGCACCGGCACCTGCACCCTGGCCGATATGGCCACCTGGGATACCGGCAGTGCGCCGGACTCCATCACCAGCGAGGATCAGACCCAGTACGTCAGCGTCACGGCCGACACGCTGGACGGCTACAACACCACCGTGCAGGCCCGTGTTCTGGAAAAGAAGCTGAACGAGTTCGCCCTCTCCGATGAGATGCCGGAGGGCTGCTCCTTCTCGATGGGCGGCGAGTCCGACTCCGTCAACTTCATGGTGAACGAAATGGTGCAGTGGATGGCTCTGGCCCTGCCCTTTGTATATCTGGTCATGGTGGCACAGTTCCAGAGCCTGCTGTCCCCCTTCATCGTGCTGTTCACGGTGCCGCTGGCCTTTACCGGCGGCCTGCTGGGCCTGCTGATCACCGGCCAGCAGCTCACCATGATCTCCCTGATGGGCTTCATCGTGCTGATGGGCACTGTTGTCAACAACGGCATCGTGTTCGTGGACTATGCAAACCAGCTGCGCATTGGCGGCATGGAGCGCCGCGCTGCGCTGGTGGCTACCGGCAAGACCCGTATGCGCCCCATCCTCATGACCACCCTGACCACCGTGCTGGCTATGCTGCAGCTGGTGTTCAGCGGCGATATGGCAAGCCAGCTGATGAGCGGCATGGCCATCGTCATCATCTGCGGCCTGAGCTACGCCACCCTGATGACCCTGTATATCGTTCCGGTGCTGTACGATATCCTGTTCAAGAAGCCGCCGCTCAACGTGGATGTTGGCAGCGACGATGATCTGGACGACATCCCGGACGATGCAGCCGAGTATATCGCCCAGTCCTCCTCCGCACAGCCGGAGGGCTGAACCTGAAGTTCCCCAGAGCCGTCCGCCGTTCCAGGCGGGCGGCTCTTTTGCTGCCTGCGGCCCGGCCGACCGGGGCATTCCCCTTCGGATCGGCCGGAGCGGGTCATTTTCACCAAAAAATATCTCGAAATATTGGCTGATAAACCTAAAAAGTTGTCCACACAGAAGATGCAAATTGTGATATAATCATAATAATAAAGGATATAACCGAGAGTGTGGTATCCAAACATTTCGAAAAAGGAGGCGAATGCCCAATGGCACAGATCCGCTCCAAGCCCTTCGGTGTGACCAGAGACGGCGAAAAGGTCAATGAATACATCATGTCGAATCCTGGCGGGCTGGCGGTCAGTGTGCTGAATTATGGCTGCGTGATCAAAAACATCTTTGTCCCCACAAAACAGGGTCCGGTGGATGTCGTGCTGGGCCACGATACCTTTGCCGACTACGAACAGGATTTCAACTCTTCCGGCAGCACCTGCTGCGGCGCGTTCGTGGGCCGCTATGCAAACCGCATCGAGAATGCCACCTTCAGCGTGGGCGGCAAGACCTACCAGCTGGAAGCCAACAACGGCAGGAACCATCTGCACGGCACCTTCCCCAAAAAGATCTACGACGTCAAGGCCTTTGGCGATACCCTGCTCATGGAGGCCGAAAGCCCGGACGGCGAGGACGGCTTCCCCGGCAACCTGAAAGTTTCGGTGCGGTACATCCTCACGGAGGACAACGCCCTGCGGATGGACTACCGTGTCTCGTCCGACGCCGACACCATCCTGAACCTGACCAACCACACCTATTTCAACCTCGACGGCGGCGGGGATGTGCTGAACCAGAAGCTGCGCATCTATGCCTCCAACTATCTGGAAGGCAACAATCAGACCTGCCCCACCGGCAACATCCTGCCGGTGGACAATACGCCCATGGACTTCCGGGCGGGCAAGATCATCGGCCGGGATATCGATACCGGCTTTGCCCAGACCACCATGGTGGGCGGTGGCTACGACCACTGCTTTGTGATCGACCGCGCCCGCGGCTCCAGCCAGAGCATCTGCGCATGGGTCACCAGTGAAAAGACCGGCATCAGCATGAAGCTGTACACCACCCAGCCGGGCATCCAGTTGTACACCGGAAACTTTTTGCAGGACTGCCCCACCCCCGGCAAGGGCGGCGTGCCCATGCAGAAGTACGGCGGCTTTGCGCTGGAGACCCAGCACTACCCCTGCAGCCCTTCCCACCCGGAGTTCCCCACCACGGTGCTGCGGGCAGGCAAGGTGTTCCGCGCCACCACCACCCTGCGCTTTTTCACCGGCAAGCAGTGCGGGAAACTGTAACCAGCAGAGCGTCCGGCCTGCATAGAAGGCCCGACGCTCTGTTTTTGCTTTTCTCCTATTTGCACAAAGTGCGGCGTCTCTCCATGGGCAACATGCGAAAAATCATGCGTCATCAAAAAGTCGAAAACTGTCAGGCAACAAAAATCCAGAGGAATAGAAAGATGGATACTTGATTCTGCCCGCAAAACGCGGTATGCTTTAGGCAGATGGAGACGGGGAAACGCCCCGCTCACAATACGGTGAGAAGTGAGGTATTTTGCTATGGCAATTTTGGTTTCCGGCGGCGCCGGTTATATCGGCAGCCACACCTGCATCGAACTGTTGAACGCTGGCTACGACGTTGTTGTGGCAGATAACTATTATAATGCATCTCCGGTGGTGCTGGACCGCATCAAGCAGATCACCGGCAAGGACTTCCGCTTTTACAAGGCAGATATGACCAAGCACGAGGATGTGGAGCACATCTTCTCTGAGTGCCCGGACATTACTGCTGTGATCCAGTTTGCAGCCTACAAGGCCGTGGGCGAGAGTGTTTCCAAGCCCATTGAATACTATTACAACAACCTCAACTGCACGCTGGTCATTCTGGACGTGATGCGCCATCACAACTGCCACAACTTCGTGTTCAGCTCTTCCGCAACCGTCTATGGCGACCCCGCCAGTGTGCCCATCACCGAGGACTTCCCCACCGGTGCCACCACCAACCCCTACGGCACGACCAAGGTGTTCACCGAGCGCATCCTGCAGGATGTGTGCAAGGCAGACCCCAGCCTGAACGTGGCCCTGCTGCGCTACTTCAACCCCATTGGTGCGCACAAGTCCGGCCTCATCGGCGAGGACCCCAACGGCATCCCCAATAACCTCATGCCCTATATCGCCAAGGTGGCCGTGGGCAAGCTGGAAAAGGTGCATGTCTTTGGCAACGACTATCCCACCCCGGACGGCACCGGCGTGCGCGACTACATCCACGTGGTGGATCTGGCCCGCGGCCATGTGTGCGCCATCAAGAAGCTGGAAACGAACTGCGGTCTGTTCATCTGCAATCTGGGCACTGGCAAGGGCTACAGCGTGCTGGATGTGATCCACGCTTTCTCCAAGGCCTGCGGTAAGGAGATCCCCTATGTGATCGACCCGCGCCGCCCCGGCGACATTGCCGAGTGCTATGCAGACCCCACCAAGGCAAAGAACGAGCTTGGCTGGGTGGCGGAATACGGCATCGAGGAAATGTGTGCCGACAGCTGGAACTGGCAGAAGAACAACCCCGATGGCTACCACACTGTGAAGTAAAAAACCAACGAAAATGCAAGGCCCGCTTCGTCCGTTCCACACCGGATGAGGCGGGCTTTTTTTCGCTGTCTGCCTTGACAATGCCGGGCAGTTAGCATATATTAAAACTGTTTCTATAAGCTAACAATCTGTCGAAACAGAAAGGCATTGGCCATGACATTAAAAGAACTGAAGATCGGCGAAAGTGCCGTTATTGACGCAGTGGGCGGGGCGGGAGCCCTGCGCCAGCATTTTCTGGATATGGGCCTGATCCCGGGGGCGGAGGTCACGCTGGTCAAGCTGGCACCCATGGGCGACCCCATGGAGCTGCGCATCCATGGCTATGAGCTGACCCTCCGGCTGGACGACGCAGCACAGATCGAGATCACCCCGGCAGCGGCCGCGCCCGCCGCTGCACCCGCCCGGCGGGAGAACAAGATGGTGGAGCATCCGGGTCTGGGCGAAGGCGGACGCTACCACATCAAAAAGGGGGAGAATCCCCTGCCTGAGGGCAGGACCCTCACCTTTGCGCTGGCGGGCAACCAGAACTGCGGCAAGACCACCCTGTTCAACCAGCTCACCGGCTCCAACCAGCATGTGGGCAATTTCCCGGGCGTGACGGTGGACCGTAAGAGCGGTGCCATCAAGGGCCACCCGGAGACCGAGGTCACCGACCTGCCGGGCATCTACTCCATGTCCCCCTATTCCAGCGAGGAGATCGTCACCCGCCAATTCATCATCGGCGAAAAGCCCACCGGCATCATCAACATCGTGGATGCCACCAACATCGAGCGCAACCTCTACCTGACCATGCAGCTCATGGAGCTGGACACCCCCATGGTGCTGGCGCTGAACATGATGGACGAGGTGCGCGGCAACGGCGGCACGGTGCGCATCAACAAGATGGAAGCCATGCTTGGCATCCCGGTCATTCCCATCTCTGCCGCCAAGAATGAGGGCGTGGATGAGCTGGTAGACCACGCACTTCATGTGGCAAAGTATCAGGAGCGGCCCGGCCGCATGGATTTCTGCAGTGAGGACGACCACGGCGGCGCGGTGCACCGCTGCATCCACGGCATCATCCATCTGATCGAGGACCACGCCAGGGCGGCGGGCATTCCGGTGCGGTTTGCCGCCACCAAGCTGGTGGAGGGCGACCAGCGCATTGAGGAAGCCCTGAAGCTGGATCAGAACGAAAAAGAGATGATTGAGCATATCATCGTGCAGATGGAGCAGGAGCGCGGGCTGGACCGCGCCGCCGCCATTGCGGATATGCGGTTCTCCTTCATTCAGGAGCTGGTAGCCAAGACGGTGGTCAAGCCCCACGAAAGCAAAGAGCAGCTGCGCTCCAACCGCATCGACAAATTCCTCACCGGCAAATACACCGCCATCCCGGCCTTTATCGCCATCATGGGTCTGGTGTTCTTCCTCACCTTCAACGTCATCGGCCTGTTCTTCCAGAACCTGATGGAAACGGGCATCGACGCGTTGACCGGCATCGTGGACACGGCGCTTACCAACTGGAACGTCAATGCGGCGGTGCACTCCTTGCTCATCGACGGCATCTTTACCGGCGTGGGCAGCGTGCTGAGCTTTCTGCCCATCATCGTGGTGCTGTTCTTCTTCCTCTCCATGCTGGAGGATACCGGTTACATGGCCCGCGTGGCCTTTGTGATGGATAAGCTGCTGCGCCGCATCGGCCTTTCGGGCCGCAGCATCGTGCCCATGCTCATCGGCTTTGGCTGCACCGTGCCCGGTGTCATGGCAAGCCGCACCCTGCCCTCGGAGCGCGACCGCAAAATGACCATCCTGCTCACCCCGTTCATGAGCTGCTCGGCAAAGCTGCCCATCTACAGCCTGTTTGCCGTGACCTTCTTCCCGGATCATGCGGCGCTGGTCATGGTGGGGCTGTATTTCCTGGGCATTGCGGTGGGCATCCTGGCGGCATTTGCCCTCAAGGGGACCCTGTTCCGCGGCGAGGCGGTGCCCTTTGTCATGGAGCTGCCCAACTACCGCCTGCCCGGCCTGAAAAACGTGGCACAGCTGCTGTGGGAAAAGGCCCGGGACTTTTTGCAGAAGGCCTTCACGGTGATCTTTGCGGCCACCATCGTCATCTGGTTTTTGCAGAACTTTGACCTGCAGCTCAGCCTGACTGCGGACCCGCAGGAAAGCATCTTGGCCTTTGTGGCCAGCGGCATCGCGCCTCTGTTTGCCCCGCTGGGCTTTGCGGACTGGCGCATCTCCACCGCCCTCATCACCGGCTTTATGGCAAAGGAGAGCGTCGTTTCGACCCTGACCATCCTGTTCGGCTCGTCCGCTGCGCTGGGCGCGGCGCTGTCCCCGGCGGCAGCGGCCCCGCTGCTGGTGTTCTGCCTGCTGTACACCCCCTGCATCGCGGCAGTGGCCTCGGTCAAGCGGGAGCTGGGCGGCCGCTGGGCAGCCGTCATGGTCCTGAACCAGTGCGTGGTGGCATGGGTGGCAGCCTTCATCGTCCGGATGCTCGCGCTGGCGCTCGTGTAAAACATCTGTTCTTTATAATAAGAGCCTGTACCCGAAGCGATTTGGGCACAGGCTCTTTGTTTGTGTGAGGCTCTTGACAAGGCACAAAAATCGTGCTAAAATACTTCAAAAATGAACGATTCAAAAATGGAGCGATAAAATGAGAGAGAAAAACCCCAGCATGGAATTTGCAAACAAGACGGCGCTGGCCTACAGCGCGGTCTGCAAGCCGCTGTGCCAGGAACTCGGCCTGCCCCAGACGGCGTTTGATATCCTGCTGTTTCTGGCCAACAACCCTACCTACAAAACGGCCAGCGACATCGTGGAGGTGCGCCACATCAAAGCGAACCTCGTCTCGGTGAATGTGGACAAGCTCGTGCACGAGGGCCTGCTGACCCGCTGCCCGGTGCCGAACGACCGCCGCAAGACCGAGCTGCTCTGCACCGAAAAGGCTCAGCCCATCATCCAGCGGGGCCGGGCGCTGCAGGAGGCTTTCTTTGACCGACTGCTGAACGGCATCGACGAAGCACGGCTGAATGTATTTTATGGGACCCTGGAACAGATGGGCCGGAACCTGGATAAAATTCTGGAAGGAGAACTGTAAGATGAATGTATTGTTTACGATCGTTGTGACCTTTTTTGCCGGCATGGGGGCCGGCCTTGGCACCGGCTTTGCCGGTATGAGTGCGGCTGCAGTTATCAGCCCCATGCTCATCACCTTCCTGCACATGGACCCTTACATGGCGGTGGGCATCGCTCTTTCTTCGGATGTGCTGGCAAGTGCCGTCTCGGCCTATACCTATCATAAGAATAAGAATCTGGATATCAAGAATGGCCTCATCATGATGGCCAGCGTTCTGGTGTTCACGGTCGTGGGCAGCTACCTTGCCAGCCTGCTTCCGTCGGCCACCATGGGCGGCTTCTCGGTGTTCATGACCTTCCTGCTGGGCATCAAGTTTATTGTGCGCCCGGTCATGACGACCAAGGAAGCTATGCAGGGTGTCAGCGCCAAAAAGCGTGCCATCCAGTCCATCGTGTGCGGTGTGCTCATCGGCTTCATCTGCGGCTTCATCGGCGCAGGCGGCGGCATGATGATGCTGCTCATCCTCACCAGTGTGCTGGGCTACGAGCTGAAGACCGCCGTGGGCACCAGCGTGTTCATTATGGCCTTCACCGCCCTGACCGGTGCCATTTCCCACTTCGCCATCGGCGGAATGCCCAATCTCTTCGTTCTGGCGCTGTGCGTGGTGTTCACCCTGCTGTGGGCGCGCATTGCCGCTGTGTTTGCCAATAAGGCAGACCCCAAGACCCTGAACCGTGCCACCGGTATTGTGCTGGTGGTGCTGGGCATCGTGGTCATGGGCTTCAACTTCCTGACCAAGTAACGCACAAGACCCCCTTCGGAGCGGCCACTCGGAAGGGGGTCTTTTTTGTATGAATGGGATGAGATTTTGAAAAAATCAGGCGTCTTTTTCTTCAATGGTGGAGTGCTCGATCACCCAGTCGGCGGCGCGGCGGATGGCCTCATTGCGCTGAATCATCGGGATGTTCATACCGGCCTTGACCTCTTCGAGGGTCTTCTTGGTGCGGTCTGCACGCTCCTGCAGGTTCTTGTTGATCTCCTCATCGGTGGGGACGAGGTTCTCGTTCTGGGCGACCTGCAGCAGGGCCATCCGGGCGCGGGTGTTCTTCTCGGCGGCAGCGTGCACGTTGGCCGTAAAGCTCTCGCGGGTCTCGTGGATCTGGCTCAGGTAGCGATCCAGGCTCAGGCGCTGCATCTGCAGCTGCTGCTGGATCTGCTCCATCTGCTGCTGGTAGGTGGTCTCCACCAGCACGCTGGGCAGTTCGCCCTCAGAAGCATCGGCCAGCTGGGTCAGGATCTGATCCTTGGCACGGTTCAGCGCACCGGCATGCTTTCCGTCGTGCAGCTGCTTGCGGACCTGTTCCCGGAAGGCTTCCATGGTGTCCACATTGGCAACCTTCTTGGCAAAGTCGCTGTTCAGAGCAGGGATCTGGCGCACACATACGTCGATCAGCTTGATCTTGAACACGACGGGTTTACCGGCCAGATCCTTTGCGTGGTAACGGTTCGGGAAGGTGACGAAGACCTCGAATTCCTCGCCTGCCTTGTGGCCCAGAATGCCCTCTTCAAAGCCGGGAATCATGCGGCCGCTGCCCAGCTGGACGGCCTGGTTCTTTGCGGTGCCGCCCTGGAAGGGCTTGCCCTCCAGCAGACCTTCGTAATCGATATGTACGATGTTGCCCTTTACGGCCGGACCCTTGTGCGGCACCAGCTCAGCGGCAGCAGCGCGGCGGCGCTCCAGCACATTGTCGATCTCTTTGTCGGTCACTTCCGGGGTGACGCACTCGGCGGTAAAGCCGGTGGTCTTGGTCAGGTTCAGCTCAGGCTGCAGGGCAACCGTGGCAGTGGCCACAAAGCCCTCGTCCTTTTTCACGCTCACAAGATCGTAGCTGGGCTCATCCACGGCGTGGAAGCCGTGCTCCTGCATCGCAGCATCGTACAGTGCGGGAACGTCCCGATCCATCAGATCGTTGATGGCATCGTACCAGAAGGTGTGCTCGCCGCGGTCAGCCTCGATCTGTGCGCGGTCCGCTTCGCCCTTGGCAAAGCCCTTGATGGTGTAAGAAGCGCGGGTGCGCTCATACACCGCATTGGATGCGGTCTCCAGCTCCTCAGCGGTCGCGCTGAAGGTCATTTTGCAGACACTCTTTTCGGGAGTTTCCACGCTTACCAGTTTCATAGAAATCGAACCTCCGTGTTGCCCCAAAAGGAGCGAATTCAAACATTAGTAAAGTTATTATAGCACAAGTGGGGCAAAAGCGGTATAATAAAAAAGAGAAAAAGTGCGAAGAGAACACTTTTGCCGGCCAGAGCAGGCCGGAATGAGGGGCTTTTTGCAGGGAATACGAAAGGATGTGCATCGTATGCGCTTGTTTGACGTTCTGGGGCCGGTCATGATCGGGCCCTCTTCCAGCCACACGGCGGGTGTAGCCAAAATTGGATACACGGCACAAAAGCTGCTGGGCGATATCCCGGTGGATGCCGACATCGGTCTGTATGGCAGCTTTGCCACGACGGGCCGAGGCCACGGCACCGACCGCGCACTGGTAGCCGGTCTGCTGGGCCTCCGCCCGGATGATCCCCGCCTGCCGGACAGCTTTGAGCTGGCCAGAGAGCAGGGCATGAAGTTCAGCATCCACCCGGTCGAGCTGCGCTCGGCCCACCCGAATACCGCTGTGCTGCGGCTGACGAGCCGGACCGGCCGGGTCCTTTCGATGAAAGCGGCCTCGGTGGGCGGTGGACGCATCCGCGTCACCGAGATCGACGGTGTGCCCGCCGATTTCGGCGGCGACAGCAACACCCTCATCATTCATAACGAAGACACCCCCGGCTGCATCGCAGAGGTCACGACCTCGCTGGCGCTGCGGCGGATCAACATCGCGTCGATGCAGGTGTTCCGCGCCGGGACGGGCAGTTACGCCGTCATGGTGCTGGAATGCGATTCTCACATCCCCCACCCGCTGGAGCAGCAGCTTGCGCTGATGCCCGGCATCCTGAAAGTGACCTGCCTGAACGTAGACGAACCCGAAGAAAATGCGGAGGACTGAGCGATGGCTTTTTTATCCTGTGAAGAAATGCTGGCAGCAGCCCGTACCCAGAACATCTCGCTGGCCGAGGCGGTTTTGCGCAGCGACCTGGCGGAGAGCCGCCTGACCGAGGAGCAGAGCCGCCATGGGATGCGGCATCTGTGGCACGTCATGGAGGCCACCAGCCGGGATTACGACCCCGCCCAGCGCAGCCGCAGCGGCCTTTCCGGCGGCGACGCCGCCAAAGTGGAACAGGCGCATCGGGCAGGCCGGAGCTACGGCGGCGATTACCTGGCCGAGGTGACGGCCGAAGCGCTCAAGACCGCCGAGTGCAATGCCTGCATGAAGCGGATCGTGGCCGCGCCCACCGCAGGCAGCTGTGGCGTTCTCCCGGCGGTGCTGCTCCCGCTGGCCCGCGCGGGCGAAGCCGATGAGACCGCCATCTGCGAAGCGCTCTACGTGGCCGCAGGTTTTGGTCAGGTCATTGCGGCCCGCGCGACGCTGGCCGGTGCCGAGGGCGGCTGCCAGGCCGAGGTCGGAGCCGCCAGCGCCATGGCTGCGGCGGCGCTCTGCCACCTCAAGGGCGGCACACCGGAACAGTGTTCCGCAGCGGCCGCCATGGCGCTGGGCAACCTGCTGGGCCTGGTCTGCGACCCGGTGGCGGGTCTGGTGGAAGTTCCCTGCATCAAGCGGAATGTCGTTGGCGCAGTGAATGCCGTCTCCTGCGCCAATATGGCGCTGGCCGGGGTGGACTACGCCATCCCCTGTGACGAGGTCATTGACGCCATGGGCCGCGTCGGAAGCCTGCTCTCCCCCGACCTCCGCGAGACCGGCCAGGGCGGCCTTGCCGCAACGCCCACCGGCATCCGCATTGCCGAGCAGCTGTCGGAAGAAGCGTAAAAACGAAACGGCGTACTTTTTTCAAAGACGAAAATAAAATTCTGAAAAATCCAAAGAAAATTTCAAAAAACGGTTGACAAAACCCAGTCTGAGTGATAAAATACATCATGTTCCGAACGGAACGTATGCGTTGGTAGCTCAGCTGGATAGAGTGACTGACTACGAATCAGTAGGCCGGGGGTTCGAGTCCCTTCCATCGCACCAAGAAAAACCAGTACACATTGTGTGCTGGTTTTTCTTTTTGTCTGCACGATGGAAGGGCTCGAACAGGGCGGCGGCGCATAGCGCCGTAAGCAATCAGCCCGGTGGGCTGTTGCTTAGCCCGCGGGTCCCAACGCGTAGGAATGTCTACCGTGGAAGCTGTGAATCGAAAGATTTCATGGCTTTTTTGTTTTGTAAGCCATGAGTGCACGGTTTCTGCACGGTTTTTGCACGGTCGGTGTTTTCCATGTCCGATGATGTAGGGCGCTGTATTGCATTGCAATCAGTGCCCTTTTTTGCATCAGGTGAGCAGTGCCAGGCGGAGCTTTGCCTTCATTTCCGGGTCGGCATCCTTCAGCAATTCCAAAAGAGCCGTCATGGAGATGGTGGGTTCGCCTGCGGCGGGTACAGCCTGCGGGCTGGGGGTGTCGGGCTTGGCATAAAAGCCGCTTTCAAACTTCTTGCCCAACTCTACACGGGAGGACTGCTGGATATGGGCGTAGGTGTTCACCAGCATATCCGCACTGGCGTGACCGGTAGTCCCCTGCACCGCCTTGATGTCGCCGCCGGAGATCATCAACTGGTAGGTGGCGCTGGAGTGGCGCAGACCGTGAAAGACGATGCGCGGGAACTCCGGGTGTGCATCCTGCCATTTCAGGAACTTTTTGCGGATGAGCACCGGCTCTACCGCCAGACCGTTGGGGAGCCGCAGCAGCATCCCGCTGTTGCGGTATCGTTCCGGGTCGAGGGTTTCTTCCCGTTTCAGCCGTTCCAGCCACTGCTTCAGCTCCTCCCGCAAGGCAGCGGTCATAAAGATGGTGCGGCAGGAGGCTTCGGTCTTGGTGTCCTTCAGGATAAGGGAGGTCTTGCTGCCCTCCAGCTTGTCCGGGAAGATGCGGAGGATGCAGCCCTTGTCCACCTGCGCCAGCGTGTCCTTCTGCACCCGCTGCATGGAACGGTTGACGGTGAAGGTGCCCATGCCGTTGGCGGCATCAAAGTCGATGTCCTCCGGGGTCAGACCTGCCACCTCCCCTTCCCGCAGCGCACCCACCAGCGTCAGGTGCACCGCCAGATGGAGGATGGGGTCCTCCATGCTGTCCAGTGCTGCCCGCATCTCCTCCACCTCCCAGATGCTGCGCTCTTGGGTGGTCTTTTTGGGCGCTTCCACCGGAACGGGGCTTTTGATGAGGATGCCCCACTCCACCGCCAGCAGAAAGGAATTGTGCAGCAGTTGGTGGACCTCATGGAGGGTAGTGCCGGAGAGGGTGCGCTTTTGCTGCTTGGGCGAAAGGTCTCGCCGCTTGCCGCCCACATACTGCCCGCAGGGGGTCTTGCTCAGGGTGTCGTACAGGGCTTCGATGTGGTAGGGCCGCAGCTTCTGCATCTGCATCTCCCCGATATAAGGGATGATGAGGTTCTGGATGAGCGCCAGATTGGACTGGTAGGTTTTCGGTGCCCACTTGTGCTTGCTGCACTGCTTGGGCAGCCAATCCATCAGGAACTCTGCCACCGTCACGGTGGACGGAATCAGGAAATTGCCGGTCGCCAGTTCATGCTCGATCTGCTTCTGGCGTTTGACCGCCTCCTCTTTGGTGGGAAAGCTCTCCCATTTGTCGCAGCTCTTGCCGTGCTCGTCCTGATAGGTGTAGCGGACGCTGTAAGAGCTGCCGCGTTTCGTGATATATGCCATAGATTTGCCTCCTTATCAAGCTGCCCGGTAGAGCCACGCATCGAAGCTGTCTTTCGGGATGCGGATGCTTCCGCCTGCCCGCAGGACACGGAACTCGGTGGTGCTGTTGCACAGGTTGTAGGCGGCACGCTGGCTGATGGCCAGCATCTGCGCGACCTCCTTCACCGTATACACCAGCTTAGTGGTCTCAGGGCTGTTGGTCGGAGACTTGACGGCATTGGTTCGAGTGACCACCTCCATTGTAGCCGGATCAGAGTCCGACTGCAAGGACTTTTTCGTATAATCAAAAGATTTCACATTCTCGTACATTTTATTACACATAGGCATTGCTCCTTACTTATCATGGCGCATCGCAGGCTCCTGCGTGCGGTTCTCATAAAATCGAATGACCTCCGGCGGGATGCTGTCCAGCGTTTTCAGGGCGGCTTCATAGTCCTGCCGCAGCTTGGTATCCTCCAGACGCTTCAAGACGCTCCCTTCCGTCGCTTTGTCCAGCGAGGCAGAGAGCGTCTTGTTCTTCTCTTTTAACTTTTCATTTTCGGTGGCGGTCTCCGTAAAGGCGACCTGATAGCGGTTCAGTTCGGTGCGCATTTTGGACACTGCCGGGATATAGCTGTCCAGCACCTTGCTGATCTCCGCCGCACGGCTCTTGCCGTTGAAGGGGGTGATGCCCACCAGCAGGGCATCCAACTGCTCCTTCTGCTTGGTCAGCTGGGTCATCTCTTTGAAGATACGAGGCGGGATATGCTCCCGTCCAGTCTGGCTGGCGCTTTCGCCACGCTCCAGCTCCGGGTACTGCTTGACCATGTGCTGCCAGAACTCGTCCTGCCACCTCACAAGATTCTTGCGGTTGCCAATGATCTCCTTGGCGCTCAGCCGTCCGTCAGCAGTCAGGGGCACGAAGCAGAGGTGCAGGTGGGGCGTTTTCTCGTCCATGTGGACAACAGCAGAGAGAAAGGTATCCGGGCACTGTCTGCCCTCCAAAAATTTCAGGGCGTACGCAAAGTACGCTCTGATCTCCCGGTTGGTCTTGTCCTTGAAAAACTCCGGGCTGGCGGTGATAAGAGCCTCTACCACCCGCACGCTGTCCTTACGGACACGGCAGTGGGCGGCGGCTATCATGCGGTCGGCTTCTTCCCGGTACCTGCCCTGCGGCTGCACCAGATGGAGGTTGTAGCGGCTCCGGTCTGTGTCGATATCCGGGTTGCTGGCGTACTGCTCCTTGGTGCGCTCGTTGTGGGCTTCAATGGGGCTGATGGCAGGCCCCTTGTACTTTTTGAACCTTAAAATGCCGTATTGGGCTTTCATAGATCACGCTCCTTCTTGGGGTGTACAAAAAATCTGTACGGACTTCAAATAACCTGTACGGTCTGTACGGCGTACAGAAATCTGAAATATAAACGATAACACGTTTTAATTTGCTTCAATTTGCCGTACAGGTGCGTACAAGTACAGACCGTACAGGTTGTACGAACTTCTTCCGTGAAAAATGCACTTTTTACGGGCAGGGGTGGACAAGCGGCTCGATGCCTACAAAGCCCCGCACCCTGCGGCCACCGGGCAGGTAGATGTTGTTGGTGGCTTCAAGGTTGTAGCGGCGGTCATTCTGGCGCAGTTCTGCGCTGAAACGGATCGCCGATACGCTGTGACAGGCGTTATCCTCGCACCACTGTTTATAAATGTCATAGAACTCCTTGGAGCTGATGGAGTAGTCCGCCTTAAAGCGGAAGTAACCCTCGGACTCCATGAAGTCGATGACATTGTTGCTGCTGCGTTTGATGGTGTCCACGTTGGCGGCGGCTCGTTCGCTGACCGTGAAGCGGAAATCGTTCTGCACCAGCCGGTGCAGTCCTTCCAGACACCACAGCAGGATGCCTTCCAACTCGGCGCACATCTTCTCCACAAGGAAGGGATCATCCGTGCGGTCGGCAGGCTTGTCTTTGGTGGTCAGGATGAGCTGACGGCGGAAGAAGCCATCCGAATGGTCGTACAGCGAGGTCAGCGCACCGTTGCCGAAACAGAGGAATCGGGCGTAAATATCCCGCTGGTAGCTCTGGACACCCTTGCGCTCCAAGTCCAGCTTGGCTTCGGCGGTCACGATGGTCTTGATATAATTGGTCTTGGGCAGGGCGTTCATGTCCATGTCATCGTCGATCATCAGCAGGCGGCGTTCCAGATCGGCACGGGCAAAGCGATTGTTCTCCACTTTCTGGACACTGCCGTTGCTGGCGGCATCCCCCATGAGCCGTTTCAGTACCAGCCCGATTCTGGATTTACCCTCGCCGCCCTTGCCAACGATGAGCATCATCTTTTGGCCTTTGGTGCTGGGGATCAGGCAGTAGCCCAGATACTCCTGCAAGGTGGGAATGTCAGCATCGTCCAGCAGTTCGTGCAGAAAGGTCAGCCAGCGGTCAGGCCTGGCGGCTTTGGGGTCATATCTCACAGGTAAGCGGTTCTGACAGAACAGGCGGCTCTCCTGAAAAGAGCCGTCCGGCAGATGGTACACGCCGTTCTGGAGGTGGATGCAGTCCTGTTCGATGGGGAACGGGTCGGAAAAAGCCAGCAGCTTGATGGTCTCCAGAATGTTGGTGACCTTTTTGGACAGGCCGGAGGTGACATATTCCTCGATGTTTTCCAAGATGCGCTGCTTGATCTCGCTTTCGTCCTCTACCGGGCCGTCCAGCGTGTACAGCGTACCGTTGACGCATTTCAGCGGCCACTGTTCCAGAAAGGCACGTCCAAACTGGACTTCGTCAATTTTCTTGCCGTTGTACCAGTCCGGCCATAAGGGGTTGCGGGAAATGTTTTTCTTCATAGGGTGGTTCTCCTTTAGAAAAGTGAAGTGGTGGGTCTCACCGTGAGACCCACCACTTCGGGTGAATAAATTATTAGGCGCACTTTGCCAGAGCAAGGCGGTCGGTGCGCTCCTCCAGCATCAGCAGGTACGACCCGGACAGCAGCTGTGCGGCGGCAGCGGCCTTCTGCTGGGGCGTCCCAAAAGCAACGCAGTCCGTCAGGTGCTCGATGGTCTCGGTCGTGTGGAGGGCTTCTTCAAACCGTGGGTCATGCGGCTCCTCCGGGGTGGCGGGCTTGTAGCGCTCCTGCCAGTCGTGCAGCAGGTCAAGATAATCGGTCAGCACCCGCAGGCAGTAGGCGATGTCTGCCCACTGCTCATCTGTCAGGCCACGCTTGGGCGGCAGCAGGGCGATGGCATTGGCGGGCGGCTTGTCCGGGTCAAGCCCGAAGTCGTGTATCAGCTTCTCGGCGGCTTGCCGGGGGTTCAGGTCAAACAGCTTGGCGGTGAGGTCGATGGCATCTCCATTGGCTCCACAGCCAAAGCAATAATAATAGGTGTCGTTCAGCTTCATGCTGGGGTCGCTGTCAGAATGGAACGGACAGCACACCATGCCATGGCGGTCGGGCTCCATGCCGTACATCTCTCCCACCTGCCGAATGGTGATGGCGGACTTAATCTTTTGATATAAACTCAAAATTTCTCCTTTGGTCAAAGGTTTTGGCACGGATCAATTTGATCCCTGCCACGTTCAAAGCCGGTCTCCCTTGCTGCCTTCCGACAGGAAATCTTTTTGGACTCTGTGTCGGCCCCATGCAGGGCGCTCGCTCCCCCGATGGGAGGTCTTGGCGGTCTGGGCAGTTCGGACGGTCATTCTGTTGTCAAGGTTCTGTTATGAAAGATATTTCAGAGGGCTTTCGCGGGAAGCCCTTAATATGTTCGCTGCTGGGGAGTTAATATGTTTTCTTTCTGTCTATAGGATAGCACCGCAATGGCCGCTGTGCCGTATATCCATAATGTCGGAAAACAGGTGTAGAAACTGCAAAATTCCACGCTTATGGACAGGAACCGCCGGAAGTGGTATACTGTGCAAAAAACATCGGAGGTGCGACCATGAACATCAAGCTGACACTGGGAGAACGGCTCAAAGACCTGCGTGTGGAGCGGAATCTGAAGTTGGAAACGCTGGCAGAACAGACGGGTCTGTCCAAATCGGCATTGTCGAAATACGAAAGCGACGATGTGACCGACCTCAGTATTTATGCGGTGATAACGCTGGCTGAGTTTTATGGTGTGACCACGGACTACCTGCTGGGTGTGACGGAAAACAAAAAACGCCCAGATGCAGTCCTTTCGGACTTGCATCTGAGCGACGGCGCAGTGGACGTATTAAGGAATGGAAAATTCAATCATCGGCTGCTGTGTGAACTGATCGTGCATGAGAATTTTCGGCGGTTCATGACCGATCTGGAAATCTATGTGGATGGATATGTCAGCGCAAACATTCAAAACCTCAATGCTGGTCTGGAAGCGACCCGGCAAATGCTGAAAAAGAAGTATGCAGCAGATGAAAACGATCTATACATGAGCACCTTGAAGCTGGGGCAGATCGATGAAGATGAGTACTTTGGTCGGGTCTTGTATGACGAGTTGGTAGCTATCCTGAAGAACATCAAGACGGAACACCGCAAGGACAAGACCACTTCGGATGGTGCGATGGTCGATAACTTGATGAAGGAACTGGAGGATGCACAGAAACTTGAAGGGTCTGCGGATGAAAAGAAGATCCGAACGGCATTGAAGGCAATCGGCATCAACTACGATAAGCTGACAGAGGATGAAAGAAAGCTGATAAAGAAGATCCTTTATAAAACGGCAATGCTGAAACCGGGGACACTAGCGGGAAACCGGGGCAAGCACAGACGTTGATTATTTACCTTGCGGCTTATAGGGGAAAAACGCTGCTGCGGCAGGACGGGAGAACGTACACCATTGGTTCCTCTGAAAGCCTGCGCTGGGTGGGCAGAGACCGTCAACTGCCACGCCCATCCGCGCATCCTTCTGCCGCAGAACAGGTGCTTGCCGGAGCCTTTCGCAGCCCCTTTTCCGCATCAGCCGGAACCAAGGTGTAACACACTAGACTTTGTAACCAAAGTCGTGTGCCACGAAACCCCGGCGCGGTTTCTTTGGATTCTTCCGGCTATCGCGTTGCCTCCCGGCTTCAGGCAATAGCAGATGCGGGCGTCAACTCGTACACATGATCGAACTGAGCTTTGCGCTTATCACCAAAACATTCTGGTTGCCACAGCAATCAGGTTTCAGGGCAGAAGACATCTAAAGATGCTGAACTTCTGGATCGATCATACCGTCTTTTTTGAACGGCTTCATTCTAACTGGGGTTGAGGACGGTTAAGAGCCGCAGTACATTTTCCAATTTTCCCGTCGGGCCAGAATACAAGACGATTTGGACGGGAGACACAGTACATTTGATTATAACGCAGCATCCCGATTTTATCCAGATATGCAATATGCTTCGCAACCAACACCTCTTGAGTATCCTGGTGAAGGGGTGACAGATCGTGGAGCCTTTGCCGCCCCAGTCACCAACTGCACAAACAAGTACATCGAAGCGTTTATCCTGTCCAAACAAACGGTAAAGGTAATCGTACCAACTGTAGTCCTCATCGCCGGCCAGAAGATTACGGCGTAGCGTGATATGGAAGGAGTACTCTTCCGGGGGCAACTTGGAAAGAGCGACCAGATTGTCAATGATGGTCCGCAGGGTTCCTTTGCCAGATACATGGGGCCGAGTCTTGTCATGGTTCCAACCATCAAGTGTAATTTGGTAGCTGGTAATTCCTGCCTGACAAAACTGACGGAACAGCTTTTCGTCCAGCAGATAACCATTGGTGGTCATCTTGGCAGTATACTGAAAGCCATGCTGTTTCTGCAAGTTCTGAATCATTTCAGAGACTTCCAATACAGTGTCTTTGCAAAGGATCGGTTCGCCTCCAAGCCATGCAAGCACAACCTGCTTATGCCGTGGGGCCTGCGCAGTGATATACTCTTCGATCTGATCCAGTGTGTCACGGGTCATACTGGCTGCCGGGTGGTTTTTGTGGCAGTATGAACACTGAAAATTACACCCTTCAGTAGGAATCAGTGTGGCCATGAAGACATCCCAATTGAATTTTTGAGGTAATATTGGCTTGGGTTGAATACAACTGAAATTTTCTCCTAGGCAATCGGAGATGTATCCAGACATCATATATAAGCCCTCTTGATATTGTAGACTAAAATTAGTTGCCGTTCTTTTTTTCTTGAAGTGAAAGCAACCATGCGCTCTTCACAGAAAGACAGATGCCAATTCCAACTACGGTCATAAAAGCACCGAGGATGACAAAACAAGCCGTTGACCCGGCGCTCACCAGTAGTGATGAGCCAAACAGATAAAAAATTTCAGTAACATTGACGCCCATGTTGAAGACGGAAAGCAGCTCGGCGCGATTGTCTTCCCTGCCGGCAGCATCTACAATGCTGTTTTGGACTTCTCCCAGCAGATAGGATGGAATATCCAAAAAAAGCGGAAGGATCAGCATAAATAGGATAGTCCAAACCGGCACATTGACCAAGCCCAACACACCAAGGGCTATTCCACTCAGAATGAAAAACAGTGCCATCATTTGATTATAGTGTTCAGGCTTGGTACGGGCGAGAATCCGTTCGGACAGCAACTGAATTGCAGAATAACCCATAATAATTGCGGCGAGCCAGGTTTCATTGATCCCGCACAACTGCAGCTTCTCCGCATAGAAGAAATTGATCAGAATGCGGCCAATGTTCAAAGCTGCCAAAATCATTAGAAGCATCCATATCTTTTTCTGCTGAAACAACTGCGGATAGGGAATGTTTTTCTTTTGGCGCGTTTCACTTCTGGGCTGCACTGTTTCCTTGGGGATTTTTAAAGAGGTAAAGACAGCAACAAGGTTTGCGGCAATCGTTGCCAGAAGCAGACCCTTGATGCCAATCAGCGTGTACAGGACCGCATAAGCTAGGGTACTGGCAAAAAATCCGACAGTTCCATAATTGGCGACATGTGCAGATTTTTCAGCGTAATGTTCCTTTGAAAACATAATATAAATATAGCCGCTCTGCGTCCCAGAAGAAAAGGAAGCCGCTGTGCCTTCGAGGATAGCCTGTAAAATAAACAGACTATAATTGCAGCTTACATGAGCCAGCAAGAGGCAGGTTCTCGAAATGAGCAGCGCGATCTGGTATAGTACCAACGTGGATTTATAGCCAATGCGATCGGTCAGCTTTCCGAGAGGAATCTCTGTGAGGAGGACCATAGTAGCCATAATTGCTTGCAAAATGAAGAATTGGCTGAGAGAGATTCCTGCAGTGGTTCGTACCAGTAGAGAGACTGGGGAGAAAAACACCAGCCCATTGAGCAGAGAGGTAAGGTCAAGTGCATCTGTTTTCAGCTTTGCGTTCATTTTGATTCACCTCGTTATATTTGGATTTAATATAAGGAATAAACAGTGTTTTCATGAAGTGAGAAAAAACTTCTTCTTCATATGTACAGCACTTTTTGAAATCGATGTAGACTTGCTTCCATACGACCTAAAGATAGCTAAGGCCAAGCATTTCAGAATTCATGTTGAACCTCCTGTGTAGCGGTTACAAAGTGAGTAAGAAATCGATGTGTCTTGATTATACACCCGAAATCACAGAAAGATCAACTGGATAATAAAAATTCTTGAGAATCAGAAAATGAATCGAAAGAAAACGCAAGATGCTTGCCTACGAGGTTTTCTGGATAGATAGACGGGCATTGTCGGTAGGATTTGCGCTGAGTCTTACACTAAAGGAGCGTTTTACGCTGACATTTCAGGATTTACGCTGAAAATACGCTGACTTGGTATGGTTTACGCTGAATTTGCGCTGAAAACGCGCAATCGCGCGAACAAAGCGCGAATAAATCCGGCTGACCGCGAATAAACCGCGATCAAAAATCGCACGGCGTGCATTCTTCATGTGTGGGAAGATGCGGCGTGAAGGTGAGAACTTGTAAAAATAAACTGTAATACGATTGAATTTTGGAAAGGCGGAATCGCACGCTGGAATGCACGCGTGCAATGTTGCCTGAATAAAAGCCGGCAATAAAAACGCGCGCCGCGCGATTAGCGGTTTTACCGCGCGTTTTCTGTGGCTCAATCCTCCAGCCTGCCGTGGTCACACCCCAGCGACAGGTAGTGCTCCATCTCCCCTTTCAGCACCATCTGGGCATACTCTAGTGGCTTATTATAGAGCAGCCAGTCCAGTTCTGCCCGCTGTGCCGGGGTATTGCCGTACTCGTCCTCCACGGCGATGCAGTCGATGGCAAGAGTGGTGCCATCCTCGAACCGGGCTTCCACCCGGTTGGTGTCCATGTTGTAGCGGCAGGAAAGCAATTTCGTCATAGTCGTATCCTCCAAGACTTGATTTTTGGGGTGCAGTCACGCGAACCAATGCCGTCAAGTCGTTGTCGGATGAAGTGGTTTTTAGTTTGTCCGGGAGTAAGTGCACGGTTTCTGCACGGTTTTTGCACGGTTTCAAAACGTGCAAAGGGTGCAAATCGTTGCAAAATCAGACAAAGGGTGCAGAAACTCGAAGCTCAAAACCTGCGATGCTTCGCAAAGAATTGACGTTAAAACGTAACTTCCAAAAATTGAGGGAATCGCCCGGCGTGCGCTACGAATCAGTAGGCCGGGGGTTCGAGTCCCTTCCATCGCACCATGACGAATGTTCTTACAGCATTTAGCTGTCAAAGAGCATTCGTCATTTTTTATTTGCTAAATAGCGACATCACAGGGGGCGTAGTTCACAACTACGCCTTTTCTTGTATTCACCGACACATCGGGTGTCGGCAAAGGAAGTGCGCTTGGAATCTCGATGGTGCCCACGCAGTTGTAGTGAATGCGGAGCCGCTGCTCCCACACACCGTTGACCTTTTCTGCATTGAACACTTCGATTTTTTCAACCAGTTCATTCAGCATCCGGGGTGTCAGCTTTTTTGCTCTGGTGTACTTGCGAACCAGACTGATGAACATATCCGTTGTCATAGTACGGCTGCTCTGCTTTTCGATTTCGGAGCGGAGCTGTTTGATTTTCTCGGTCAGCTCCTTTTGTTCGTCCTCATATCTCCGGGACATTCTGGAAAAGCGTTCGTCAGAGATTTTGCCGGAAACATTGTCCTCATAGATGCGCTCAAAAAGGCCGTCCAGTTCTTCATCACGGGCAAGGAGTGCTTTCAACTCTTTCTCTTTCAGCTTGCGGTCGGCTTCGTCCGCCTGCTGGGAGTGCCCGATAATAGCCTTCAAAAAGTCGTCCTCATAGAGGCTGGCAAACTTGGTCAGCCGCCGAATCTCGCCCAGCACCACTTCTTCCAGAAAGTCTACCCTGATGTAGTGGGTGGATTGGCAGGTGCCACGGTTGCCCTTGTAGTTGGAGCAGTTGAAATACTTGATTTCCGGGTTGCCCTGATTGAAGTGGAAATGCAGATTGCAGCCGCAGTCTGCGCAGACAAGCAAGCCAGAGAACATATTGTGTTCTCCGTTGTTGGTACGGCGTTTGCGCATTTTTCCGCGCTTCTGCTGTACCTGCTCAAACACGGCACGTTCAATAATTGGCTCGTGAATATTTTGGAACACAACCCAATTTTCCGGGTCGTTATGAATCCGCTTCTTATTCTTGTAGGACTTGGAGTAGGTTTTGAAGTTCAGAACATCACCACAATACTCCTGCTGGTACAGAAGATGGGTAATCGTGGAGCCATTCCACTTGGTGGCGGGGCGCGTCTTGGTCTTTCCGGGACGGCCGATGCCTTTCTGAATCCAGTAGGCCTGCGGCGTCAGGATGCCTTCCTTTTCAAACTGGGTGGCAATCTGTTCCGTGCCAAAGCCCTCCAACGTCATATCAAAAATGCGCCGGACAACTTGTGCAGCTTCTTCATCAACGACCCAATGCTTGGGATTGTTCGGGTCCTTGATATACCCATAGGGAGGAAGTCCCATCGGTTCGCCAGAGTTGCCTTTGATTTTATTACTGATACGGCGTTTCTTGCTGATGTCGCGGGCATACCACTCATTGAACAGGTTTCGGATGGGTGCCAGTTCATTTTCTCCCTCGGCCGTGTCGATGTTGTCCGAAACGGCAACAAGTCGGATGTCATGGTCCGGGAAAAATTCTTCTGTCAGCCGTCCGACCTCAATATAGTTTCGGCCCAGACGGGAAAGGTCTTTGACGAACACAGCGGAGGCTTTCCCTTGTTCGAGCTGCTGCATCATTTCAACGAAACCGGGACGGTTCATGGTCACGCCGGAAATGCCATCATCCAGAAAGTGAACCAGATTGGTATAGCCTTTTTCCTTTGCAACTTTGGTGAGCAGTTTCTTTTGGTTGCCGATGCTGTAACTCTCGCCCTCCAAATTATCATCACGGGAAAGACGCTCATAGAGAAAAGCGGTTGCTTCACGGGATTTCTTGTTACTCGACTGTTTCATACTCGCTCCTTTCTTGGGACAGTCGAATAGCAAATTCACTTGTACACCTATATTATAACACAATCCGCTTTCTCTGTCCGCTGCCTCCCGAAAGGTCATTATAATTTTTCGCTTTCGGATTTCATCAGCCGGAGAAGAACTTCTCCTAAGGTCTGGGAACTTTCTTCTTTGAACACCGGCTCAACGATAAAGGAGCGATTGCCAATACGATAAGTTGAATCCAGAGTAAGCATCTCTGGATTTTTTGTTTTTTCAGGGTTTGTCTTTTTCGCTTGCATCGTAAAAATCCCCTTTCTTAAAAATCAAAAAATGAGCCAACGGACGGCTGCTGGCAGCAGCCCACGGGAATCTCACCCCTGCATTCCTCATGCAGCCCTACTCATTGCCTGCGACGCTCTGAACGCTCGGACTTTGACGGTAAGGGAGTATCAGCCTGCCTGTATGTCATAGCCCGCAAGCAGCCGCGCTTGCATTGCGGCGTGGTGGTGATCGCTCCACTTTTCAAAGAAAAGCATCGTGGCGCACCCGCCGTCCGGCTCGATACAGACAGCAACGTATCCGTTTGCCCTATAATGCACCGCCATTGTCCTGCGGGCTTTCTTTGTCAAAGAACTAGAAAAGGCATCGTATGGAAAGGGGAACAGCACACGATGCCTACGTTGAATCAGGTCAAGTCAAAATCAAGGATAGCAATTATCAGTTTTGCTTCCAGACGATTGCGCAGTTCTTCATCAACTTGCAGACGAGGATAGCCGTCAGAGCCATAGCTCGTCCGAGTTGACAGTGCAGCAATGTAGCTAGAATAATGCCGGACTACCCGGCTCACTGCTTCGGCGTCTCCTGCAACAGCGGCAGCGATTATCGGGTAAGGAAGCAGCGATGCCCGTGTGTGCGCAGATTTAGTCATCCGCTTCACCTCCCATCAGCTTTTTCAGCAGCCGATAGGCTTTATACCTGCGAGTATTGACCGTTCTTCTGGCCATGCCCATGCACTTTGCTATCTGTTCGTCTGTCATCCATAGAAACCAGTGCATCATAAAAATTTCCCGGTCTTTTGGTGACAGCCGTAGAAGTGCTGTGGCCAATCGGTCGTTCTCGATTAGCACAACAGCATTTCCCACGGGAAAAGCCGTATACTCCCATGAGTAACGATCGTAAACTGCAAGCTGGGCCACGTCTGCCTTGGACAGTTCTTCCAAAGATGCAAAACGTTTTTGATGACGGCTGATCTGCCGATAGCCGTTACATGCCTCGCATTTCAACACCTTTTTGCAGTAGCTGTCAAAGGCGTGCTGCTTGTGTTCGTAGTAGCGGTTTGGTTTCAAGTTTTCACCTCCCCTCGTGCTGGGAGGCAGCTCTTTTCTTCCCCTTTCGCTCACTACTCGTTCACCAACGGGTTCATTTGGCTGATTTTTAAGATTGATATGAAAATTTTTCCTGCCGTTCATAGAATTGTTCCTTTCGTTCTGTTCGGGTTTATAGGCCGGAGCAAAACGAGGCGGAGAACGGCATCCGATACCCAATCGTAGGTTGTAAAAATGCGGGGCTTTATCGGATGTGAAGTGAAGTATATAAAAAGCGAGCCATAACTCACTTCTATGAGTATGGCTCGCCCCTAGGTTATTTGAATATTTTTTTAATTGGTGTTAGGGCTTTTCGAGTGGGCGGTAAGCCCCATTTTATTTTGTGCTCCTTTATTTTGATACTCTTATCCATATAGCTCTTTGCTTCAAATTATGAGCTATAACTCACACAATGTGAGTTGTATGGTTATTTATATGAGCGATAGCACACCCTACAATGAGGTAGAGGTGATGTATAGTGAACAATCCTCTTGACTTGTTTGCATGGAAAGTGCGGTCAGAACGTAAGCGGCAGCATTTGACACAGAGAAAATTGGCTGAACGGCTCAATATGAACGCCCGTACAATCATAGATTTGGAAACCTGCCAGAGTAACCCCAAATTTGAAACGGTGGCTCTTGTCGCCAAAGAGTTAAATATCAGCGTGGATGCTGCCATTTTTCCAGACATGGTAAATCAGACGGTTTCAAAAACAGTTGTAGACTTCTTTGCCGGGAAAAGTGAGGCGGAAATTGAAAAATATATTGCGCTTTGCAAACAGGCGGAAGCATTTCAAAAAGACGAATAACGCGGCCGGGTTCGATGTGCCCGGCCGCGTTACTGTTTTACCCGTTTGCTATGCGGGCGGATCATTCCTTTTTGGTTTTATAGGCATCGCGCAGACGCTCGAAGGATTCCTGGCTGATGACATGCTCCATCCGGCAGGCGTCCTTTTCCGCCGTTACCGGGTCTACGCCGGCCTCGATCAGCCGGTCGGTAAAGAAGCGGTGCTTTTCGTAGATCTGCTCCGCCACTTCCCGGCCCACATCGGTCAGATGGAGAAAGTGATCTTCGTCCATCATAAGAAAGCCGCCGTCCCGCAAGGTAGCCACTGCATGGCACACGCTGGGCTTTGACACCTCCATGTGCCGGGCCACATCTACGGAGCGCACCATACCGCGTTTCTTTTGGAGAACAAGGATGGTTTCCAGGTAGTCCTCCCCGGACGCATGAAGTTTCATCAAGACCTCCCTTACTGTATTCGCCAGCCTTCGGCTTGTTCGCGGATCTGGATGAACTTTTTATAAGTCCCTTCCTGTTGCAGCAGTTCCTTATGCGTACCCCTCTGAGCCACAGTTCCGCCATCAATCACAAGGATTTGGTCGGCGTTCTCAATCGTGGCCAGACGATGGGCAATCGTAATAATAGTTTTACCGTGTGTTAGAGCAGAAATCGCTTCTTGGATCAAATGCTCATTCTCTGGATCAATACTTGCGGTTGCCTCATCCAAGATAACAATGGGAGCATCCTTGAGCATCGCCCTGGCGATAGAAATTCTTTGCTTTTCACCGCCGGAAAGCGAAGAACCCCCTTCACCAATCACTGTGTCATAACCGTCCGGCAAAGCCATTATGAAGTCGTGGCAGCGGGCTGCTTTTGCGGCGGCGATAATCTGTTCATCCGTAGCGTCCGGGCTGCCGAATTTAATGTTATTCTTGATGGTATCCCGGAACAAATAGACATTCTGAAAAACCATACTGATATTTTTTAGCAAGCTATCGCAGGTAAATCGGCGAATATCCGTTCCACCAATGGTAATCGTTCCGCTGTTCACATCATAGAAACGGGCAATCAGGTTACACAGCGTAGATTTTCCGCTGCCAGATGGCCCCACGATGGCCGTTGTGCTATTTTGCGGAATTTTGAAGTTCAGGTCATGCAGAACAATCCGGCTGTCATATCCGAAACAAACATCCCTAAACTCAATATCATAGGTTGCCGGTTTTATATCGGTGCCATCCTGGTCGATATAGTTTACATTCTCTAATGCTTCCAACTTGTTCATGGCAGAATCAATAACCCCAAGAGTGTGCGCAGCATCATTGATATTTTCCACGCTGCCAAAAAGAACAAAGGAGAAAAGAACAAACATCAGAAAAACAGATATACTCATTTGCCCTTGCAATGCTTGCCACGCGCATACCAAGACGATCCCCATAGATGCCAGCTTCAACACAAACAGGTGTAGGCAGTTATATGGTGTATAGCCCTTTTCTACCTTGATGTGAATATCTTTCAATTCCTTACTGGCATTACGAAAATTCTCAATAGAAGCACCTTCCTGTCCAAAGGACTTCACAATGGAAAGCCCCCGGATGTATTCAATCGCTGCGCCGGACATATCTTCCATTGCTTTATGGGTTGTTGCAGCGGTTTTTTCACTGTGTCTGCTAATCCCCTGCAAAGCCAGCGCCGAAAGAGCAACGCCGACAATGGAAATAACCGCCGCAACAGGGCTGAAGAAGATCAGGCATAAAACGATGGCAATAAATTTTGCATAACCGTTGATGATGACATCCACCATTTTCATGCCCTGTAATTCCAAAGTAGATAATTCCGTGGTAACTCCGGCCAGAATGTCACCGACACTGTTCTGTGAAAAGTACCCAAGGGGAACCCGTTTCAGTACATCGCCCAAATGAATGCGCTGGCCAGCGGCCACTTCATAGCCGATACTTTCCTGCAAAATCGCCCGTAGATAAGAAAACAGGAAATTCAATGCAATAGAGCCAACAATAATCCACAGCATTTTCCAGATCAAAGAAGCGTCAATTGTGGTATGCGCCCAATATGCCTGAATAGATTTATCCAGCGCATAAGCAGCAGCCATTGTCGGGATGGCTGTAGATAAACTACTGAAAAAAGAGAATACAGAGCCAAGATAAAGACGACCTCTGTACTTGCCAGCCCATCGAATGATGCGTTTCATTGACTTAAACATTACCAGCCACCTCCTTTTTCTCGCCCACAGACCAGTTCTTTGCGCCAATATGCGCCTGCCACATATCTGCATAAAGCGGGCAGCGTTCCAAGAGTTCCCCCTGCTTTCCGCAGTCAACAATCTGCCCTTTTTTCAGAACAACAATCTGATCTGCGTTTTGAATGGTAGACAGACGATGTGCAATCACCAGCAGGGTCTTTCCTTTGGAAAGGGCCATGATGGATTTCTGGATTTTATCTTCATTCTGCGGGTCAGTGAAGGCAGTTGCCTCATCCAAAATCACAATAGGCGCATTTTTCAAGATTGCTCTCGCAATAGCAATTCGTTGCTTTTCTCCGCCAGATAGCCGCTTGCCGGCATCACCGGCAGGGGTATCATATCCTTTTTCCAGCCGAGCAATGAAATCATCGCAGCAAGCCGCTTTTGCGGCGGCATATACTTCCTCATCCGTAGCATTTGGATTACCCAGGCGGATGTTCTCTTTGAGCGAGCAGTTGAACAGGAAATTGTCCTGTGTCACGAAGCTGACCAATTCAGAAAGCTGGTGAATTGAAAGCTCTTTTATATTTTTGCCGCCAATGGAGATGCTGCCACCAGTTACATCCCAAAACCGTGCAATCAGGCGAGCCACCGTTGATTTTCCTCCTCCAGACGGTCCGACCAGTGCAGTGAAACTCCCCTGTGGCATATTTAAGCTGATACCATGCAACACTTCATTTTGTGTTGTACCGTCATAAGAAAAGGACACATCCTGCAAGACAATATCGGTATGATTGATTGGAACAAATTCCCCGGAATCCGGCAAATTTGGAAGATTCAAAAGCTCATTTGCTGCTTCAACCGCATACTCCATAGATTTTGCTTCGTTGATAAAGGTCGTAGCTTTCATCAGTGGCCCCACAATACTAAGTGAGAGGATAATTCCCATTGCAAGTTCAGCGGGAGTAATACTTTCACCACGCACCAGCAGCAAACCAACAGGGAGTACCCCAAGCAAGGTAGTCGGCATAATCGCCATCATTAAATTCATGGTTTTCCATGTGCTTTTGAACCAGTTGAGAGTAAAATCCTTAAAGGACTTCACAGCGCCTACAAACTTTTCGTAGGAACTGGTACTTTGGTTGAACGCCTTAACAACCTCAATGCCCTCTACATACTCGATAATAATGTTGTTGACATGGTTATTTGCCTCCATGTAGGCTGCATACTGGCTGTTATAATTTTTCATAAGGAAGAACATCGGAATCATAGCCAACGCAGGAGCAATCAAAATCGAAAGTCCCATACGCCAGTCTATTGCTAGCATCCAGACGAAAATAGCCAGCGGCAGGAGCAGATTAGAAGTCAGTTCTGGAATTACATGCGCCAAGGGCGGCTCTAAGTCCTCTACCTTATCCATGATGATGTTTTTCAGATAACCGATTCTCCGTCTCATTACCTCGCCAAGCGGGGCTTTCATTAGACGATTTGCAATTTTTAGACGAATACCTTCCAGTATCGTATACGCGGATATGTGCGCCAAAATTGTGGAGATACCAAAACAAAGCACACGGATCAGGTACCCGCCTACGCCAACCAAGCACCATAACAGAATATCGTTTCCTGTGGCAGTACGGTTGATAAACAGAAGCAGAATTTTATAAACTGCCCAAAACGGAATAAATCCACCAGCGACACTAAAAATAGCGCATAAAACCGAGAGGATCATCTTTCCCTTGCAGGGTTCTGCAAAGGAAAGTAGAGTTTTGACCCAACTCTTTTTTTGTTGTTTCATAGTAATTCACCTCTTTCGTTCTATTCGGTCAGTAAAGAAAAAAGGATGGCTAAGTCCTACTAACCATCCTTAATTTATCATGATTCAGTTTTTTCTTCCGCTCCACGCGGCCTTTTCTGTGCCAATCAGATAATTGATTTCCGATATTCCAATGGCGTTTTTCCCATCGTCTGATGAAAAGCAGCGGTAAATTTGCTGGGACTGTCATATCCTACAAGACCAGCAACATCAGCCACCTTCAACGACTTATCTGATTTCAGCAAAGCCGCTGCATAGTTCATTCGGTAGTTCCTCATGTATGTAAAAATCGGACTGCCATAAACAGACTTAAAGCAATTTTTCATCGGTGTCAATGCAATATCAAACTTTGCGGAGAGTTCTTCCAGCGTGTAGTTCTTTGTCAAATCTTGTGTTAAAAGTGATTGAATTGCCTTAATTTTTTCGACCTGACTCTTATAGAAATATGGACGTTCCTCTGTATGTCCCGACAGCTCTAACGCATCCAGATATAGAAGCAGTTCCAGCACTTTGATCTTGAAATAGTCTTTTTTGATTTTGACCGGCACATTGTAAAGTTCGGAAAAAATATGCTCAATGGCCGGTTCTCCTGGAATGACATAAGGTGTACGGTCACTGCAATATTTATTTTGTAATTCGTAAAGGTCAACAGAAAAGCCCTTCATATAGGCTGGAATTTCTTTTGCCGCGGTTTCCACCTGAAAGCCAATGGAAATACCGTGGTAGTGGCAAAGGGGAAACTCCACCTTGCCCGAATGATGGATGCGGCGATCCACCCGAAGATCGCCAGCCTCTAAATAGCTAAAGGCATTCTGGCCGACTTCCTGCTCAATGCGTCCTTCCCGGCAGTGATCTATGCAGAGCAGGTCCATATCTGTCTGGAAGCCCGAAATGCACTCCTTCATGTGGAAATCATTATACATGAGAAATACACCGGGAAAGACATGATAGAGCGTCATCATGCCTTCACCGGAGTTATCGCTTAAACGCATTACCTTGCAATCATCTGACTCGATCAAGTTTTGAACATTGGGACCGTAATACATTTCTTGGAGCAGTTCCGGCATAGACGCTACCTCCTTTCTTTGGAGCATCCCTCCATATTAAATATTTTATCACAAGTCCGGCCCAAAAACTCAAAATCATGGGAAACAATGATGATAATTTTATTTTCATCATTCAACTTGCGGATCATGTCGCTCACTTCCAGCATACGATGATAGTCAAGCCCACTGGTCGGCTCGTCAAAGACAAGCACATCTTTGTCGGAGAGAATAGCGGTTGCCACCGCAAGGCGCTGTTTCTGACCTCCTGACAGGGCCATCGGATGGCGGTCTTTGAAATCCAGCAAATCAAAAGACCTGAGAATTTCTTCAATCCGCTCCGGCGGACAATCCGGCTGCGCCAGTTCACATTCGTTCCATACGCTGTCTGAAAAAAGCTGATGGTTCACATCCTGCATCACACAGAAGCTGGCCTTATTGCGCTGTTTTGCTTTCAGTGTTTGCCCGTCCAGCCGGACGGTTCCATTCACTTCTTTCAAAAGCCCGCACAGGCAGCGTGTCATCGTCGTTTTTCCTGCGCCGTTATGACCGACAATTCCCAACACTTCGCCTCGTTTTGCAGAAAAGCCAAGACCGCTGAATACCGGCTGCTTATCAAAGGCACAGGAAAGGTTTTCTACGGATAAGCCTTCCTGCGCTCCTGACGGATCGGCAGGAGGCAGCTCCAGCACAGGATGGACAAGACTTCTAAGCCCCATCCTGATACGCTGCTCATCCGAAAGATTGCGAAACTCGTTCCCGGAAAATATCTGAACGATTTTCCCTTTTTGAATGAAGATTGCCCGGTCAATCAGATCCATCAGGAAATATAGGCGGTGTTCGGCAATAACAACCGTCCGTCCTTCTTTTTTGATCTGGATAATCTGCTGGCGTAAGGTGTCAATCGCGTCAGCATCCAGATTTGCCGTCGGCTCGTCCAATACAAAAATGGACGGGTTCATGGCATATACAGAGGCAAACGCAAGACTTTGTTTTTCTCCGCCAGACATGGAAAAGATATTACGGCCCAGCAGTGACTGTATTTTCAGAGCAGAAACCGTAGCATCATATCGCTCTTTGATTTTCCTTGGCTCAACGCCTGCGTTTTCCAAACCAAAAGTAATCTCGCTGTCAGAATCTATATTGAAGAACTGCGATTTTGGGTTTTGGAACACGGAACCAACCTGTTCTGCCAAACGGTACATTTCTGTTTGAGCTACATTCATACCGTTTACAATCGTTGTACCAGATAAGGTTCCGCCCTCGACAAAATGAGGAATCAGACCGTTAATAAGTTTTGTTATGGTTGTCTTACCACAGCCTGATTCACCAGTAAGAACAATGCACTCGCCCTGCTGAATGTTCAGGTCTATATGAGAAAGCGTCCCCTGCGATTTCTCATATTCAAAAGATACATTTTGAATTTCAATCATAGGAAACACCTCCTTATCCTACCATAATGGAAACTACGCAAAAAGCAACGCCTATTGCCAAACACACAAAGTCCTGCACACCGAGCTTCATTTCAATCATGCTTGTCTTTGGTGCAGGGTTTTCAATCCCCCGCGTAACAGCGGCGGCGGATAATTCTTCCGCTGTTGTTGTGGCAGAGATCATTGTAGGCACCAGTAAGCATTCAATTTTTTGTACTCCATGAATATTACGGAGCTTCATGGCATCCCGGATATAGCCGGTTTCTTCTTTTAAAGCCGGAAAATATCGGACAGTTACAGACAAAGGAATAATCAATCCCTGCGGGATATGCCATTTCCGAAGTGCAACCATCAATTCCCGGACGGGCGTTTTCTGTAATACCATTGTACCGACAATCAAACAAGGGAAAATCTTTCTTGCATAAGATACAATGATTGTGAAGCTGCTGGCTAAAATTTTCGGTCCGTTTGGAAATACATAGTATTGTAGCGCCAGACAAATTCCAAATGCGATTGCCAGTTTGCCTGCGGATTTTTGGCATCCGCAGGCAACGATCAGCAGGAGCAGAAAAATAACCCATGTAATTTCAACCCATACGGAGTGCTGGGTAAAGGCCACAATATTTGCCAGCACCAACAAAAGCAATTCCGTCCGTGGATCGAACCTTAATGTATGTTTTTTGCCCTCCCCATTCATCACACAATTCCTGCCTTTACAAAGTGCTTTTTGAACAGACCTCTGGCAATAAATGCGCCGATGATACCACCGATGATTGGAGCAACAAACAGAACGATTAGCATTGCATTGGATGACAGAGCTTCAACTGCCGCAACATAATCAGCGGGCATTCCCTGTTCTGTAATCTGTGCCAAGAAATCGGCCTTAAACAACCAGATGGGAAGGGGAGAACCAACCATCCCCAGAGAAAAAATCACATAGGCAATCGAATTTCCCTTGAAGCTGTTATACTTAGTCACCATTCGGACAACTTCAGCCAAAATGCAAGTAGAAGCCATCGAGATCAGGATCACCAGGGTAAATTGTCCTGTGGCAAAATAGATAAGAGCCGTGATAAGCCCCATCAGGAAAACTGCACCCGGTTTTTGAACCTTTGCGACCATCAGCATAAAGGGAATGCCTGCAAACACAGCGATAAAGCCAGGCATCAGCATCCAAAGAACAGGGTGAATACCTCCCAGAAGCATAAAGGCAAAGTTGATGACAAAGTAGATTGCGGAAAAGATACCGATGGTAATAAGGTCTTTTCCTTTCAGTTTTTTGTCCGTACTCACTTCAGACATTGAAAATTCCTCCTTTTAGTTAGGACGTGCTAACTCGTAGACTTTTTGAAAGCGCCCTTCGGCGTTTTCAGTAATTATTATAGCAGACTTGAAAAGTCTTTTCCGCTCCAATCGGCCTTTTTTGTTCCAACCAGACGCCTTCTTTTTATTTGAATTTTGCTTGAGTGAATTTCTTTATTTTTATGAAATTTGTGTTTTTATTTTATTCTGCCTAAGCCATTTCTCTTGTTAAGGATTGTAGTATTAGTAGAGGGAGAATACGAGGAAAGAGTTACGGTAGCAAGCATAGGAAGTGTGTACCCACTTCCGTATTTTGCTCTGCAAAACAGCTTGTTGGGAAGTGTCCCAAACCCTCAAAACGGAAAGGAGAGTAAAACGAATGGAAGGCAGAAAACGAACCGTGCAGGTCAAATTTTATGTGACGGAAGAAGAACGGAGGTTGATTCGAGAAAAAATGAAATTGATACCAACCCGGAATATGGCCGCCTATCTGCGAAAGATGGCGATAGATGGTTATGTTGTCCACATCGACACCACCGACATCCGGGCGCAAACCGCCGAACTGCAAAAGATTGGTGTCAACGTCAATCAGATCGCGCGGCGGATGAACAGCATGGGGCCGCTGTACACACAAGACGTTGCGGACATCAAGGGAGCATTGGCGCAGATATGGCAATTACAAAGATACATCCTATCAAGTCAACGCTGAAAAAGGCACTGGACTACATCGAGAATCCGGCAAAGACGGATGAAAAAATGCTGGTATCCTCCTTTGCCTGCTCCTACGAAACCGCCGACATCGAATTTGAACTGCTGCTATCACAAGCCATGCAGAAAGGCAACAATCTGGCCCACCACCTGATACAGTCTTTTGCGCCGGGCGAAACCACGCCGGAGCAGGCCCACGAGATTGGCCAGCAGCTTGCGGATGAAGTGCTGCAAGGAAAATATCCCTATGTGCTGACAACGCACATTGACAAAGGGCACGTCCACAACCACATCATCTTTTGCGCTGTGGACATGGTGAATCAGCGCAAATATGTTTCTAACCGGCAGAGCTATGCCTACATCCGGCGCACCAGTGACCGGCTGTGTAAGGAACATGGCCTGTCCGTGGTAATGCCCGGCCAAGACAGGGGCAAGAGCTATGCCGAGTGGGACGCGCACCGCAAGGGCACGAGTTGGAAGGCGAAGCTGAAAGCCGCCATAGATGCAGCCATCCCGCAGGCCAAGGATTTTGACGATTTTCTGCGGCTCCTGCAGGAGCAGGGCTACGAGGTCAAGCGTGGCAAGTATGTTTCGTTCCGTGCGCCCGGACAGGAACGGTTCACCCGCTGCAAAACACTGGGAGAAGCCTATACCGAGGAAGCTATTACCGAGCGCATTAAAGGACGGTCCGTGGAACGGAAGCCCAAAGAAAACCATAAAATTTCGCTGCGGATTGATTTGGAGAACAGCATCAAGGCCCAGCAGTCCGCAGGGTATGAGAAGTGGGCAAAACTCCACAATCTGAAACAGGCTGCCCGGACGCTGAACTTTCTGACGGAGCATGAAATTGATAGTTACCCGGATTTGGAAAGCCGGGTGGCCGAGATCACCGCCGCCAGCACCGAAGCTGCCGCCGCATTGAAAGCAGCAGAGCGCCGGCTTGCAGAAATGGCCGTGCTGATAAAGGATGTAACCACCTGTAAGGAACTGCACCCACTGTTGCAGGAGTATCAGCGGGCTGCTGACAAAAAGCAGTTCCGACGTAAGCATGAAGGAACCTTGATTCTCTATGAAGCAGCGGCGAAAGCTCTAAAAGAGCAGGGCTTTCAAAAGCTACCCGACCTCTACGCCCTGAAAAACGAGTATAAGCAACTGGCCGAGCAGAAAGACCAGATGCAGCGGCAGTACAATGATGCCAAACGCCAGATGCAGGAGTATGGCATCATAAAGCAGAATGTGGACGGCATTCTGCGGACAGCACCGGGAAAGGAGCAGATGCAGGAACGGTAAATCTGCACAAAATATTGTTCGGACTTTTGAATCCCAAACGCTTAGACCGGGTGGCGTTTCCGCCCGAAATCATGTAAAATAGACTTAGACAACGAAAGCGAGGAACCCTCTATGGCAGAAGTGAACGATAACGGCTCTATCCAGCTTTTTGAAGATCAGAAAATCCGCACTGCATGGGATGCAGAAAAGGAAGAATGGTATTTTGCCATCGTTGATGTGATTGCTGTTCTGACTGACAGCGCAGACCCACAGAACTATTGGCGCGTTCTAAAAAAGCGTCTTAAAGACGAAGGAAATGAAACCATTACAAATTGTAATGGTTTGAAAATGACCGCTCCTGACGGCAAAAAGCGCAAAACGGATGTCGCTAACACTGAACAGCTCCTGCGCATCATCCAGTCAATCCCATCTCCGAAAGCTGAGCCGTTCAAGGCATGGCTGGCAATGGTAGGCAAGGAACGCATCGAGGAAACCATCGACCCGGAGCAGGCCATCGACCGCGCGCTTGATACCTATTTGAAGAAAGGCTACTCCGAAGAATGGATTCACCAGCGGCTTTTGGCAATCCGTATCCGAAACGAACTGACAGACGAATGGAAGAAGCGCGGAGTGCAAAAGGGCAAGGAGTACGCCATCCTGACCGATGAAATCTCCCGCGCATGGTCCGGCATGACCACGGGGCAGTACAAGCGGCTGAAAGGTCTGACAAAAGAAAATCTCCGGGACAACATGACCGATTTGGAACTTGTGCTGACCATGCTGGCCGAAGCCTCCACCACGGATATTTCCAAAACTGCAAAGCCACAGACCTTTGAAGAAAACAAGCAGGTTGCCAAACGTGGCGGCAAGGTGGCCGGCATTGCACGGCAGGCTCTTGAAGCGGAAACCGGCAAGCCCGTTATCACAGAAAAGAATGCGTTTGACTTCCAGCAGCTTGTGACCGACATTGTAGAAGATGCCGCCGAACTGCCGGAAAATCCCACCGAGAAAAAAGATAAAGACTGATACATGAAAAATAGCCGGACACAGCAACCCCAAGGCCACCGTGTCCGGCTATTTCTGTGTTGACAACCACACATTACTTTGATTGAAAATAATGTGTGGTTGTCAAGCTGGCGGTATCACTCACCCGCAAAAACGAACTTCTGCCCATCAAAATCTGCATCGGTCATGCGCTCCAGTTTTGCAAGGGTGCTATTCGCCAGCCGTCGCATTTCGGTATCCATATCCGGCAGGACGGCGAGCATCCGTGCCATCGTCTGGCGGCGGTCAGAAGTGTGGTACATACAGATCAAATTTTCTTCTTCTACGCTGAAATTCATGTGTCAGACCTCCATTTCATGTTGCTTGCTACGGGCCGCTTCCTTTTTCGGGCTGGCGGCCTGTTTTGTTTCGGAAAGCTGTTTGCGGATGGAAGTGCGGGGCTTGCGAATGCACTTGTCCCGGTTCTCGTTTTTATCAATCAGCGCGTAGATGCCGAAACGGCCTTTCACGCTGGACAGGTGCAGGGATTTGTACGGCAGCATGGCAAGCAACTGATCCGTGTCCCGGCTGGATGCCAGCTTGGTGAAGTAGGGCGATACTTCCACCATAAAATGATTCTTGTCCGGGCTGTTGGGAGCAGCCATACGTTTCATGTCTGCCGCAATGCGCTGAGCCTCGGCCTCGATCAGCCCAGTGTGCAGTGCCGCAAGATATTCTTTGAAATCACCGGGCCGTGCCGGTTCTCGACTGCGCTGCTCCTGCCGGATGGCCGCTTGCAGAAGTTCCGGGTCACGGGGCTGCATTTCATGCCGCACGAATTCCCCGAAATATTTGTCCGGGCGGCTGTCGAAATGCTTTTTCGGGCCAATCTCCCGCATCCCGCTTTCGTAGATCAGACGATTGGCACCCACGGGCAGGGCGACTTCCCGGATGTGCTGGAAGTGCTGCTGATAGTCCAGTTCATACAGATTGCCTTGCACGGTTCCATTGGCCGTGCCGGTCAGTTCCACCGCGTAGGCAAGAATCCTGTCATGGGTCTGTTCGCCGCAGAATTTCCATGTATTGTAGGCTTGGGTATCTTTGAGCAGCACGTCCCGTTCCCGGAAGCAGAATGTTCCAGAAGGCCGGGACAGCCACAACAGCAGCTTATCTTCCGGCTGGTCGCTGCGGGCGGCCTCCCGCAGTATCTTGATGTCAAAGGCAAAATCGCTCTGATAGTATGCGGTGTTCTGGTGCATAATGGCTTCCAGCGCAGCGATCAAGTCCATATTTTCAAATTTTTGCACGGTTTACACCTCCAATTCTTTTGTCTTTTCCCGTGGCGGTGTTTGTTTGCTCTGCTCTTTTTTCGCGGCATCCAGCTGTGCCCGGATGGAAGGCTTTTTCGGCTTGGCTGTGCGGGACTTCTTGGCTTTTGGTGCCTTTTCCTCGGCCTTGACTGCGGCGGCAAGGTCTGTCAGAGAAATTTGTTCTCCGGCTTTTGCTTTTGCCTCCAATTCGCCCAGAGAGGGTGCGTTGTTCAACACACCATCAATCATATTTTCGTTTTGTTCCGTGGAAAGTTCTGCGGTGCGCAGCGGATTTTCTCGCAAGAACTCCGGCACCTGCTGGAAGCCCACACTGTCGCAGTAGTGGGCGGTGTCCTGCCCATTCTGGTGCAGCACCACCACATCCGAAACAGACAGCGAGTGTCCCTTGAAATCTGCCGGATAGTCCACATTGAATGTGCGGTAGATGTCCTCCAACGTGGTGCCAGCAGTCAGCGGCGCGGCGTATACTTCCGTATAGTTGGCCTTGTCCACGGTCAAACCGGCAGCCTGCAGGCGGTCGTAGGGCTCAAAACGATAATCGCGGGTGGAATCTTCATTGCGCAGCTGGTAGATGGAAAAGCTGTCCTGCTGCGGTGCCTCAAAACCTGCTGCCGCGTATTCCTCCACGGTCATTCCGGCAGCGGCCGCTTCCTGCGCGATCTCGGCCTGCACCTGTGCCTCGTAGTCCTGCAAACTCTGGTCGAAGTCGGCCAACTTGGGCGGTTCCGGCAAGTCATACCGACCTTGGTTGAGCATCGAGCGGCAGTCCTGCACATAGGCCACAACCGCAGTGTAATAGGAAGTCTGTTCCGGCAAAATATTCTGTCCTTCCCGCAAAGCGGTGGTGGCCGTCTGCTCCATAGCCGAAAGATTGCAATGTTGTTTGAGGTACGGGATAAACTCGGTCAGCACCATTTTCCGCTCTGCCTTGTCCTGTTCCCACGCTTCCGGGCCTTTGTTGTGCAGAACAAAATTTTTCCAGTTCTCGTCCTTGGCGTAGTATTCGTGGTAGTTCTGGATATGCTGAACCAAAGAACCCTCTCCGTCACCAAAATCCTGCCGTCCCTCGTAGTTATCCGGCTGGCCGTTCAGGGTAAAATCAATGCGGAACGCGGTCTTGTCGTACCAGCCACCCTCGTAACCATCCTTTTCCCGGTCTGTGTGCTGGGCGGTGTCCAGTTCTTCAAAAACGCGGTTTGCCACAGACAGCGGCATGATTTCGCCGTCCTGCAACTTGTCGCTTTCACTCCACAGAATCGTGACCGTAGGCTCTGCGGATAAATCTGTCGCAGCGGCTTTTTCTGCTTCCGGGGCAGAAAGTTCATTTGCTTTTTCCGCCGCCTCTTGGAACGCCGCCAGCTTATCGCCCAACAGAACTTCCGCCACCGCGGCTGTCTGCCCCAGCAGATTAAGTGCTTCCTGCCTGGCATCCGGCAGGGTCAGACCGGGCGCGTCCAGCTGCCCACCGTCCAGAGCCGTGTGGTCCGGGCCATACAGAGTGTAGTCATAGCCAGAATCGCAGGTCTGGATGAACAGCGTATTGCCATTATCCAGTGCAAATGCGGCCTCCTGTGCAGCGGAAAGGTCTGCTTCCCGCTGCTGGCGAAGTTCTGCCAGATGTTCGTCCAGCGCGGAGATCAGCTCATGGGCCGCGCTGCGGATAATTTCCAGAGAGGCTTTCAGTTCGGCCAGTTCCCGGCCAGAACTCCACCCGGCCACATAGCCAAAGGAATATTCGGATGTGTCCAGCCCATAGTGCTGGCAGACGGCATAGGCCACACTTTCGGCCTGTACCTCGCGGGTGCGGCTGTCCGGGCGGTTGGTCTGTTCCGGGTCGTTCGGGTCGATGGCGTGCAGCTTGGCATGGGCAATCTCGTGGATGGCCGTTTTGATGGTTTGCAGCTGGCTCATGCCCTCCTGAATTGCAATGCGGTTGTCGAGCAGATGAAAGTAACCGTGCGCCCCGCCCTCGATGTCCTCAAACCCGATGGGCACCGGGGAAGCCTGCTCCAACGCTCTGAAAAAATCTTGGTAGTCCTGCACGCTGCCGGACAGTTCATTCACTGCAATAGAGGGCAGCGGTTCGCCCTCGGTCTGGCTGACATCGAACACGGACACCACCTTGAAAGCCGGAATCTGCACCGTCTTTTCTTCCGTCAGCGGCTTGCCGTCCTTGTCCAGAATCGGCTTGCCCTGTTCGTCCAGCTTTTCCATCTTCTGCTTGACCTTGTACGGCGCGGGGGCAAGGATTTTGATGCCCTTTTCGCCCTTTTTCACAGTGCGGTGGAACGTATCCTTCCACTTGTTGAAGCCCGCCACCAGCTGCCCGCCCTGCATGGCGATCAGCAAGGTGTTGTTGAAGCTGTAATTGTGGAATTTCGCCATCGTGGTGAGGTAGGCCTTGTAGCGGTCACTGTCGAATAATTCTTGAATGCCTGTTTCCAGCCGGTCCGTGATTTCTTTCATGCGTTCCGCGCTGTCCTTGCCGTTCAGGATAATGGGAATAACTTTCTGCGGTTCTGTTTCGGGTTGAACAGGCGGCGGGATATTGGCTGCATCCCGCATGACTTCCGGCACAGGAAAGGACAGTACCCGGTATTCCTCCGGCACAGGCTGGCCTTCGTGGACTTTCTGCCACTCGTCCCCGCTTTTGACAAGGTAGCCATACTCGGTAAACACGCCCTGCTCCTGCTGGGCCACATACCGGCCGAACTGCGCCGTGTCGATGCCGCCTTTCCATTCTTCCGGCATATCCACCATGCCGGAACGGTTCAGATAGTAGTCGCCCAGCTGGGCAGGCCCGTGCACATCCGGCAGATGCACATAGTAGTCCACGTTTTCGGGAAAGTCGGTGATTCTCCCGATGCTGAAAAGCTCACTCTGCGGGGCTTGCAAAGCGGCGTTCAGCTCTGCGCGTTCCCCGGTAGAGAGTGTTTCCAGCCGTGCGGCAAGAAAGTTCAGCTCGTCCACATTGGATGCCAGCACCATGTTGTAGGGGATGGCAAAACGCTTTTCTTCCTCGGCAAAATAGCCGGAAATGAAAAGGCCCTGCGGATTATCGGACGAAATGCCGATTTGCCGCAGGGCCGCTTGTACCTGTTCGGTTGTAGTGGGCAGGTCCAGCCAGACACCATCCCTGCCTTGCTGCTGCCGATTTTGCAGCTGGATGGAAAATAATTCGCTCATTTGGTCACACTCCTTTTTTGCTATCCTACGGATAGAGAGAGCCGGTTATGGCAAAATGAATGCTTCACCTTACCATAACCGGCCCTCGTATTTTTGCCTTACTCTTTGCGCTCTACCCGGTAATTGACGTACTTGTCTCCCGTATCTGCTAGAAGCACCGTTGCATCATAGATTTTGCCTGTCTTTTCGGAGTAGAGGCCCTTGACCTTTGCCTTACCGTTTTTGAGCAGAGCGGCGGCGATCTTCGGTGTGAATGCCTTTTTGCGCTGCTCAAAGAAGTGGTCATTCTTCCACATCACGAACTGACAGCTACGATTCCCGCAGTAGAAGTTTTTCTTGCCCTCGTAGACGTTTTCACCACACCGGGGACACTTGCCGATAATAACCCGTTCCGACTGGAACAGGTTTTGCTTGTCCGCGCTGATGCAGGAGTAGGTCTTGACCAGCTGATGCACCTGCGCTTCAATTTCGGCCATGAACTCGTCCGGGTCTGCATTGCCCTTGGCAATCTCGGTCAGACGGTTTTCCCATTCGGCGGTCAGGACGGGAGAGGTCAGGCTTTCCGGCAGAACCACCGCCAGATTGATGCCGTCCTTGGTGGGGACAAGCTGTTTGCCCTTGCGCTGCACAAAGCCCATTTGCACCAGCTTTTCCAGAATCGCGGCGCGGGTGGCGGGCGTACCCAGCCCCTTGCGTTCTGAGTTTTCCAGCATATCCTCGGCTCCGGCCTGCTCCATTGCCGACAGGAGCGTATCTTCGGTGTAGGCTTTCGGTGGGGACGTGAAGTGTTCCGAAACGTTAGCCGTCACGGAAAAACTCTGTCCCTCGGCCAGTTCTGGCAGGGTGTTCAGGCTTTCCGCTTCTTCTTCGCCGTCTGCTTTCAGGGTGGAGCGGAACCGTTGGTCGATCTCTTTCCAGCCGGGGACAAGCACGGTCTTTCCCTTGGCGGTGAACTCATTTCCTGCACAGGAAAATACCGCAGTCACGGTTTCGTACTCATGGGGCGCGGCTATCGCGCAGAGCAGTTTGGAGCAGACAAGGTTCATCAGCTTGCTCTCACTTTCCGCAAGACCAGTGAACCCCTGCTTTACAAATTCGGACGTGGGGATGATGGCGTGGTGGTCCGATACCTTTTTGCTGTTCAGAATCCGGCCCACTTCCGGGGTCAAGCCAAGCCCTTGGGCAAAGGGCAGCAGCCCCAGCAGGTCAGACACAAGATGTTGTGCTGTCTGGCCCATATCCTCGGTCAGATATTGGCTGTCCGTGCGGGGATAGGTCAGCAGTTTCTTCTCGTAAAGCTGCTGGGCATAATCAAGGGTCTGCTTTGCCGTGAAACCGAACAAGCGGTTTGCCTCCCGCTGCAAGGTGGTCAGGTCATAGAGCTTGGGCGGCTGTTCTGTCTTTTTCTCCCGTTTGACAGAAGTACAAACGGTAGTTGTGCCTGTGCATTTTTCTTTGAGAGAATTTGCGGTTTCTGCATCCGAAATGCGCTCACTGTCTGCTTTCAGGCTGCCGGACTGGATGCCGACTGTGTAATATTTTTCTTTCTGGAAGCGCAGAATTTTTGCATCCCGGTCCACCAGCATTTTCAGTGTCGGGGTCTGCACCCGGCCCACGGTTAGGGTCTTATGGTACAGCACCGAAAACAGCCGTGTTGCATTGATGCCCACCAGCCAATCCGCCTTTGCGCGGCAGAGGGCCGATTGATACAGCGCATCGTAATCCGAATCCGGGCGCAGGTTTGCAAAGCCCTCTCGGATGGCTGCATCCTCCATGCTGGAAATCCAGAGCCGCTTTACGGGTTTCGTGCAGCCGGCCATTTGGTAGACGAAACGGAAGATAAGTTCTCCCTCCCGGCCTGCGTCGGTCGCAGCGGTCACACTATCCACATCGGGGCGGTTGAGCAGGGCACGCAGAACTTCAAACTGCTGTTTTTTCTCGTCCGGGACGACGAACTGCCACGGCTGGGGCAGGATGGGCAAATCCTCATACCGCCACTTACAGTATTTTTCATCGTACTGGTCCGCCTCGGCAAAGGACACCAGATGCCCGATGCACCAGCTGACCAGATACCCGCCACCCTGCCAATAGCCGTTTTGCTTTTCGGTGGCCCCGATCACGGCGGCAATGCTGTGGGCCACACTGGGCTTTTCGGCAATCACCAGCTGAAAGCTCATGTTTCGTCCTCCTGTCCGTCCTCCGAATGAATCTCGATTTCAGCCGGTTCCTCGTCTGCATCCTCGTCCTCGCCAAAATCGTATTCGTCCAGATCATCGTGCCCGGTGGTATCGGCCTTGGGCTTGCGGAACTTGAAATAATAGAGGGCCGCGCCGCCGCCCGCCAGAGCCAGCACCAGCAGGATCATCAGACTGCCCATGTTGGACTTGGGCTTTTCCTGCGGCGTTTTGGTGTCGGTTTTCACCGCTTCCGGGGCCGTGCAGTTGCGCAGGCTCTTTTCACACAAGGGGCAGTTTTCGTTGACGTTTCCGGCCTCACATTTCACGGTGCAGGTGCAGACCTCGGCGGTCTGCGGTTCTTCATCCAGCAGAGCCAGCAAGTCGGCATCGTCCACTTGGTTCAGAAAGTGGACAGAAGTTTCCTTGTCCTCGTTGGCGCGGTCAATCAGGATGTAAAAATAATTCCCGGCCTTGGTGGTCACGGTGATAAGCTGCTTGTCGCCGTAAAAATCATCCACCAGTGTTGCGTTGCCTTTGGGCGTGATGGACACGCCCTCCGGCTCCATGCCGCCCGTAGTCGGTTCTTCCTCGGCAATTTCTGGCAGAGGTTCCGGGGCAGGGTCAGTGCCGCTTGCAAAAACAGGCATGGAGAACGAACAGAGGCAGAGCAGGATAGCCAGCAGTCCGGCAGCGAAGCGGTTCCAGTTGTCAGGTTTCATCGGCGGCATCCTCCTGTTTGTGGTACGGGGTGGCGGTGGGTGCAGCATTCAACGCACCGCTGCGCAGGAAGGCCGCGAACTCGTCCGGCTTCATGTTCATGCTGCGCACCAGCTGAATGATCTGCAGGTTTTCCTGTTCAGTCTTTGCAGATTCCAGTTCTTTCAACTGCTGCTGGTATTCGCTGATTTTTTCTTTGAGCCGTTCGATGTCGCGCTCAATGCGGGAAAGTCTTTTTGCCATACAAAATCCTTTCTGGCGTCACGGTAAACGCCCATAGCTGTAAAAATGTTCCTGCCAATATTTTGAGTTGAGGTTTGTGTAAGAGATAGGGTCGCCGCAGTGCAGCATGATGGAATTGCCTACATAGATACCGCAATGGCTCACGCCGGGGGTATCGTAGGTTCCCTTGAAAAACACAAGGTCGCCCGGTTTGACCTGCGCCGTCGAAACAGGAGTACAGAGGTTGTAAAGGCCCTGTGCGGTCTGGCGGCCCACGTTCCAGCCGGAGTGATTCAGCACCCACGAAATGTAGCCGCTGCAATCAAAGCTGGTGCTGGGCGAACTGCCGCCCCACACATACGGGTAGCCGATGTACTTCGTGGCTTCCTCCATCATGGCGGCAAACCTATCATCCTTTAGTGCTTCCGGGGGAATATCGTAGTAGGTGGGCTGCTTGATGGTAGACGCATTGGGGTATTGCGCTTTGCCGAACAAATCCGGCCGGTTGCCCAGTGTGCGCATATAGAGCGAATAGGCACTGAGCTGTTCTTCGGTCAGCACTTCCACGGGTAGGTGGGACAAATCTTTGTTCTTCAGCTTGACCGTGCAGATGTAGTATTCATACGGTTCTTGATAGGTGATAACCTGCGGCACACCATACGGGCCAATAATGACCATCATTTTTGTACGGTAACGTATCTGCATGGTCACGGTCTCGGTCAGGATGTACTGCTTTTCAAAGAGCATTTCAAGTTCGCCCTGCACCTCGGCCAATGTAAAAACGCCGTCATGGAGCGCGGACAAAATCGAGATCAGCACATAGGGGTCATGCTCGATTTCGTCCAGATAAAAATGGTATTCATCGTAGTTGTGGGTGGCCTCGTAGGTGTCGAGATACCGTTGCAGTTTTTGTTCCAGCTTGGCGTAGGCTTTCTCTGCACCCAGCATATCCTTGTCCTTGGAAAAGTAAGAGGATGCCGTCACGCCGGTTCCAGCGGTGCCCGCCATCACGGTGCAGGACTGCAACCCCGTTATCAGGAGCAGAGCCAGCAGACCGAACACGGCCACGATCAGAATGGTTTTCCAGTTCTGGGCCGCAAATTCGGCCACTCGTTCGCCGCCCTCGGCTGCCAGCTTCGTTACCCGGAAACCGTTCTCTGCGGTGGCGGCTGCACCCTGCGCGGCGGCTTGTCCGGCCTGCCGTGCAGCTTTGGCATACTGCTGTTTGATACGCCGTTTCTGCCACATCCGGGAAATGGGGTTGCTGGCCGCCTGTGCAATTTGCGGATTGTCCCGCAAGGATTTCTGGTAAAAGTATTCTGCATTGGCAGACATGAGCTGACGCTCTGCCTTTTCCACGGCCTTGTAGGGCTTCATCTTGTGGTGCCGGATGCCGCTGCGGATGACCTTGGCGGTCTGATGCTCCACCAGTTCTTCACCCTTGTGGCCACCCTCCACACCCACATTTTCGTGTTCGACTTCATGGATTTTTCCGTGAGCGAACAGCAATGCTTCCGACAGTGGGCGGCTGGCCGGGTTTGGTTTCAGGCTGGGCGGACCTTTGTCCTGCTGCTCAAAGCGCAGGGTGGATTTTGCCTTGCCGCTGGCTGCATCGTAAACTTTTTTCTTGACTGGGACGCGCTTTTTCGGCAGAGCGGCGCGGGCTGCATCCAGCTTGTCAGCTTTCGCTTCTGCCTTGTGAATGTACGGCTGCAACTCCGGGTCTGCCCGTTCTTCCTCGGTCAGTTCCAGACGGGAAGCAGAGCGGTGCAGGCCATCTTCGCTTTCGGCAGTTTCCGCAGCTTGCTTGGCCTTTTTCTTTGCCTTGTGCTTGTCCTTGATGTCCTCGACCCGTTCTAAGATTTTTTCAGCCTTGCCCTCGGCATCCGTGGAGTAATCCCGTTCTGCTTCACGAGTAGAAACGTTCTCAACAGTACCAGTGGCCTGATTTTCCATCACCAGACCATCACGGGTCATGGTCTGGGTGACTTTGGCTTTCGCCTGCAATTCTTTCAAAGTTCTTCACCTCCTATCGGACAGCGGCCCGTTTCAATGTCCGCAATGTATTTGAGAATCGGGAACACCTGCGGCGGCGAAACTGCATTGCCCAGTGTTTTCATCCGCTTGCTGCGGTTCGGCACATCTTCGGTCAGGCGCGGGATGTCGGCGGGTTCTTCGGCCCAAAGGGAATGTCCGTCCATTTGCGCGGGAAACCCATCAGCCACTCTACCCAGTCCGGGTTGAGGTAGGGCTTTTCCAGTGTGGTGGGTGTCATACGGTAGATCACATGAGAGAGCCGCGCCGTCCATGCTTTGCCATCCTTGTTCATCTTGCGATAGCTGCCATTCGCAGAGATTTGGATGTCCAACCCCTTGCCCACATCCCCGGTGTCGCTGGCAAGGGGTGTGGGAAGCAGCGGAGCCGATGATGAATACCCGTTTCCGTTCGTGCCACGCGCCAACGGCAGCAGCAGGTAATACGAAAACCCGAACATCGTAACCTGCCTGCTCCAAGTCAATGAGCGTTTTGTCGAGCCCCATACGGAGGAAGCCAGCAACATTTTCTCCAAGCACCCAACGGGGCTGCAATTCCCGGATAACGCGCAGCATTTCGGGCCAGAGGTAGCGTTCATCGTGGAAGCCGCGCTGCCGCCCTGCGGTGGAGAACGGCTGGCACGGGAAGCCGCCTGAAATGAGGGTGACGGTGCGAAGTCCTGTTTTTTCAAAGAAAGCCTCCTTTGTTACGGTGGTGATGTCCTGAAAACGGGGCACCTCCGGCCAGTGGCTTGCCAGAACAGCGGCGGGAAAGGCCGCCCACTCGCATTGACAGACCGAAGTAAAACCCGCCGCTTCCGCGGCAAGGTCAATGCCGCCTATGCCGGAAAACAAGCTAAAATGAGTTAAGCTCATAGCTCCACCACCTCGTTGAGCCGGGTGGTCATGATTTTATAGAGCTGGGTGTTTTTCGGGAGGGGATTGGAAAACGGTAGCACCACATTTTCAAAAATCAGTAGTCCCTCACCCGGTTCGGAATTGTCGATGTACTTCTGCTGGTCTGCGGAGAGGTTTAGCCGTTCCGAAAGGATTTTGCGGTCGCCGGATGCCTGATTCAGCAGCGTGATGAAGTCGCTGTTTTCCAGAATGTTCTCGATCTCCGGCGAAGAAAGAAGGTCCTTCACATTCTGGGTGGCGCCCGTGGGCACACCGCCCCATTTGCGGAAGCGTTTCCAGATCTCGGCACTGTACGCGGCGGTCTGTTCTTCTTTCAAGAGCAAATGGAACTCATCCGCAAAGTACCATGTAGCCCTGCCTTGGCTGCGGTTCTGGGTGACGCGGCCCCATATCTGGTCCTGAATAATGAGCATCCCCAATTTTTTTAACTGCTTGCCTAACTCTTTGATGTCAAAGGCCACAAGTCGGTTGTGGATGTCCACATTCGTTTTGTGGTTGAACACATTCAGCGAGCCGGACACATACAAGTCCAATGCCTGCGCTACACGGTCCGCTTCCGGCAAGTGCTGGTCGAGCAGGGCTTGGTGGAGGTCAGACAAAATCGGCATATTCTCCGGGCAGGGATTCGCCAGATAGGGGCGGTAGATGGCTTTCACGGCACGGTCTATCACGGTGCGTTCAATCGCTTCCAGACCTGTTTTGCCGCCCATGACCAGTTCACAGAACGACAGCACAAAATCCGATTTCAGGGCAAGCGGACTATCATCCTCGGAGTAGTTGAGGTTGATGTCCAGCGGATTCACATAGTCCTTGCTGGTGGGCGAAAGTTTGATGACCTGCCCATGCAGCCGCTTGACCAGCGGATAATATTCGGCCTCTGGGTCTGAAATAAAAATATCGTCAGCAGTCGTTAAAAACACACTGACGATTTCAGACTTGCAGCTCATGGATTTGCCGCTGCCGGGCGTACCCAGCTTTAGGCCGTTGGGACACCGGGCCTGCTTGCGGTCCAGCATGATCATGTTGTGGGATTTCGCATTGATGCCGTAGTACATGGCCGCACCGCTCTGGAAAAGCTCCTGCGTGACAAAAGGCACGAACACCGCCACGTTGGAGGTGGTAAGGCTGCGCTGAATCTTTATTTGGTTGATACCCAGCGGAAGGCTGGACACAAGGCCCTGCTCCTGCTGGTAGTCCAGCCGGACAAGAGAGCAGTTGTACTTCTGGGCCACACCTGCCGCTTGGAACACATCGTTGCCCAGTTTTTGCTTGGTGTCGGCCACGTTCAGCACTAAAAAAGTCAGCATGAACAATCGCTCATTTCTTGTTTGCAGTTTGTTCAGCAGCTTTTTGGCGTCCTCGCCGTAAGTGGCAAGGTCGCTGGGCAGGATGTCCATGTCGTACCCGGAACGGACAGCCTTTTTCTGCTCCTGAATCTTCATGGCGTCAAGGTCTGTGATCTTCCGCTTGATGGTTTTGATGGCCTCGGTCTGGTCGATGGCCTGCACATGGAGATTGACGAGAATGCCGCTTTCCGTTTTGAGAAAATCGGCCAGCATTTCATCCGAAAGTTCCGGCGCAAGGATTTGTAAAAAGCTCACAGCTCCATATTTGCCGCCCAGTCCAAAAGTCTTGGCCGTGCCGAAGCAGAGGGAGGACGGGGCCACAAAATCCTTAGTGGACAGGCCGGAGGGCGCCAGCCAGTCCCAGTCAAAGCGGAACGGTTCCCCGTCCGGGTGGAAGATGCCGTGCAGCACCTCCAAACGCGCCTGTCCGTCCATGACGTGCGCCACGCAGCCCATGGTCTTGAAATAGCCCAGCAGGTCAAGACCAATGCGGGTCAGCCGCGCTCGTGCGGTTTTCAGACTGTCGGCCTCGATGGTGAAGGTCAGGTATTTCGTTTTGACGATGCCGTTGTTGCCGCTGGCAAGCTGCTTTTGCAGGATGGCGGTGTACTCGGCGCGGATGTCGTCAAAATCATCCCCCTGCGGTGCGATCTCAAAACTTTTTGCGTACTGCACCGGGTCAACCTTGCGATTGAGAAAAGACAGCTGCACATGGATGGAGGCATCCACATAGTTGTACAGGTCGCACAGGTGTTCAAAGATGGCGGTCCGGGTCTCCGGCTGGGCCAGCTGATAGCTGATGTCCTCAAAGGCAATGCACTTGGAGAATGTGCGTCGGTCAATGCGGCACACACCGTCCGGGTAGATGGCCTCATACGGGATGGTGGCCTGTGCCGTGCGGGGCTTGCCGTCACCCTTGTACTTGCGGATGACGGCATCAATTTCTTTTTTCTGGGCGCGGGTGAGCTTTTTGGGCTTTTCGGTTTCGCGGGGTATCGTTTTTCTGGACAATGGCCTTTACCTCCTGTTCCATTTTGTATTGCCGCACAAGGGCGGCGTAAGCATTGTTGGTCTGATAGGGCCTTTCCTTGGGACGGATAAAGCAGCACTGAATCATTTGCTGAATCACCACTTCAAGGGGCTGGCCGTGCCGCTCAAACAGCGCGAACAGCAGCCCCGGCAGCATGGCAAAAATCATCAGCAGGGCCGCCGCACTGTTGGAAAGATAGTTCCGGGCCAAAAAATAAAGCGGTCCGCCCGTGAGAAGCGCACCGCCGAAGCAGACCAGCTGCCGCTTGGTCAGCCCGAACAAGACTTTGGATTTTACATGGGTCAAATCTTTGGGAACGGTCACATACGCCATACGTTTTTCCTTTCTCGGCCTTAGTGGGCACCGAACACCGACTTGCTGATGCTGCCGGTCTTGAACAGACAGAAACAGAGTAGCACGGTGTAGCCCATGCAGCCCCAGATGGCCCCGGCAATGTCCGCTGCACCTGAAATGTTGCGTATCAGCACCGCATAGATGCCCACGACAATCATAATCAGGAACGCTTGGAAGCCTAACGCCAAAAGCGATTTCAAATAGTTCTGCCCGGTGCTGCGCCACTCGCTGCTGCCCATGGTCGCCAGCGGGATAGGCCCCAGTGCGGTCACAACGTAAATCTCAATCATGCGGCCGTAGGTCACAAGGAAGATGCAGATGGACAGGATGTTCATGGTCAGGCCCACCACAAGGGTCTGGAACCACAGGCTGAGCAGACTGCCGATGGTCATGCTTTCCAGTTGAAATTCCAGTCCGGGTATCAGGCGGTCAAAGTGGATGGATGTTTCGCCAATGATAACGCCGGAACTTTGGTTGACAACGCTCTGGGTGGCATCGAACACACCCATAACGATATTCCATGTGTTGCTGACTATGAGGATGGCAAAGGCAGACTTGAAAATCCAGCGGAAGAACATGGAAGTATCGAAGTCGTGCATATTGTTCTTTTCGGTAATCATCTGGATAAGCTCATGGCACATCACAAGGGCAAGGATGGCCGCTGCAATGGGCAGCACCACCGTTTCGGAAAGACTGCGCAGCATATTGAAAATGCCGCTGTTCCATGCCTGCGGGGTAGAACCAACGTCCGAAGCGATTTCGCCCACCTTGGCGTTCACGTTGTCGAACAGGCCGGAGAGGTTGCCCGTGATGCCATCTATCAAAATGCCTTTTATCCATTTCTCGATGATCTCACTAATCAAGCAAAGATACCTCCTTTCCCGCGCCCTCCCATGTGAGCGGGAGAGCGCGGTGGGGTCTCAAAGGTGGATGTACGGATAAGTTGAGGTTAGCCCAGCAGCCCGGACAGCAGCGGGACAAGGGTCACGCCGATCAGGGCAACGCCGCCGCCCGCGACCAGCTGCTTCACGCCCTGGCTCTTGCTGCCGGGGTTATCCTGTCCATAGCCCTCCAACAGGTTGATGCCACCCCAGACACACAGGGCACCGCCCAGACCGACCACAATCGTCTGCAAAGTATCAACTGCGCTGTTGAAAAATTCCATAAGGTCCTCACTTTCTGCCGCTTGTTCTGCGGCACTCAAAAATTTTTTCAAAAAATGCCGCCTCATTCGGCGGCTGCATCTTCATCCGACAGGTCGATTTCGTACAGGTCAAAACTTTCGTCCTGTGCGACTACCTGCTGCCGTTTCCGGCGCAGGGTGGATAAGAACCTGTCCACCTCAAAGGTATTCTTTTTGTCCGCGTCCGCAAGGTACTTGTAGTGCGGGTGCTTTGTAATGTCGAACTTCTCCGAGAAGAACGGCCTCACGCCCCGCAGCTGCAAAATGCACCTGCCGCCGTCCATGATTGCGATTTCGTCCTCTGACATCAACGCCTTTCCTAATTTTTGATAGTTCAGTCCGTGGGAGGTTTGAGAACCCCGGTTCTCGCTGGTGTTGAAACTGTCGATGGTCTCTTTCCCCAGCGCATCGGAGATCTCTTTGGCATTCTTACCCCGCCCACTCAAAAAGAGAACAGAATCGCAGTTGTCCGAAATGATTTCGGCCGCATCCTTGTAGATGGCTTTTAGCTGCGACTGGCTCTGCAAAATGATGGATGCCGAGATTTCCCGGCTGCGGATGGTGGCGATCAGCTTGTCGAAGTTGGGAATCTGCCCAATGTTGGCGAACTCGTCCAGAATCAGCCGTACATGGACAGGCAGCCGACCGCCGTATTTATCATCCGCACGGTCACACAGCAGATTGATAAGCTGGCTTTGAAGCATGGCAAGAATGAAGTTGAAGGTGGTGTCCGTGTCGCTCATAATCAGGAACAATACCGTCTTTTCATCCCCGATGGTGTCCAGTTCCATTTCATCGTCCTCCATCAGCTCCCGCACCTCCCGGATGTCAAATGGGGCTAAACGGGCACCACAGCTTATCAGGATGGAGGAACGGGTCTTGCCGGCCGACAGCAAAAACTTTTTGTACTGCCGGACGGCGAAGTGGTCCGGGTCTTTCTGTTCCAGCCGTTCAAACATGAGGTCCACCGGGCTTTGAAAGTCCGGGTCATCCTCGCGGGCTTCACTGGCGTTTATCATTTCCAGCAGGGTGGTGAAGTTCATTTCCTCTGCCGGGGCCTCGTACCAGATGTAGCCAATGAGTGCGGTGTAGAACAGCCGTTCCGACTTCACCCAAAAATCTTCTGCTGATTTTTCACCCTCGCCTTTGGTGTTAGCGATAAGGGTATTCACTAGCTTCAGCACGTCTTTTTCCGAGTGGATGTAGACAAAGGGGTTGTACTTCATGGACTTGGAAAAGTTTATCGTGTTCAGGATTTTCACCCGGTAGCCTGCCCGCTGGAACATTTGGCCCGTTTCCAGAACCAGTGTGCCTTTTGGGTCTGTGACCACGAATGAGGTGGGATAGTCGGAAGTGGGGAAACATTGCATGAGGTTGGGCTTCACATAGAAGCGGGTCTTGCCGCTGCCGGAGCCGCCGATCACAAGCACATTTTTATTCCGGGCTGTTTTGGGGTCTTTGGGCCGCCCAGTCATGGTCAGGCGTTCGGTCTGGGTCAGCAGGATGTTGTTTTCAAACTTGAGGTCGATGTACGGGGCAATGTCTTTAGCGGTGCCCCACCGGGCAGAACCGTATTCCTCGCCCTTGCGGTACTTCTTGGCGTTCTTGCCCTTGCTGTACACGATGAGCCGGACAGCCACCGCCCCGGCAACGCCCACGCACAGGTCAAACAGATGCAGGCTGGGCAGCGGGCTTGCAAAGGCGACAGAGATGCCGTTCGTCAGGTGGAGCAGCTTTGCCGAAGCATCCACGCCCGCCGCCAGACGGTACGCCTGCCCGCATTTGGCGAACAGGTACACGAACAGCAGATACGGTAGATTCAGCACCAGCAGCTTTTTCCATTCAGGCTTCATCGTTCCAGCCCCCTTTGCTTGATTTTTTCTTTGGCGCGTTTCGGCTGCTGGGCCGCTTTCTGCTTGGCTGCGGTCAGCACCTTGCGGATGGAGGGCCGCTGCTCCTTAGTGAGCGTTTTGGCCGTGAACTCCCGGAACGCCTGTTCCAGATTATCCGCATCCTTGGCCTTGAAGATCACGATGTAGTGGGGCGGCTGGGTGGTCTTGTCCTTGCGCAAGGTAAAGTCCACGCCGTACTTCTTGGCGCAGGGCTTGAACGCCCCGATGTTCGCCTCCGTGACTTCAATGTTGGTCAGGGCCGCACCATGGGCTTTCAGCTGTTTCAGGCTTTGCTTGCCGTGGTGCAGCTTTGGCCCCTTGGCCCGGTGCTGCAAATATTTTTTCAGGGCAGCTTGCAACGCTTGGGCGGTGAGCTTGCCCGTTTTCATGGACAGGGCAATAGTTTTCTGGGTGACTTCTTCCTGCATTCAGCATCCCTCCTTGGCAGGTAGTCGGAAAAACAGCAGCTAGGGTGGAACCACCAGCCGCCGCAGGTAAAGGGTTCTCATGGGTGGACGCTCCTTTCGGTCAGTTGTTGGGCGGGCGGCCCCAATCGGGCTGCGCCATATCGTGCGCCACAAGGGACGCATAGTAGCTGTTGATGGTGCTGGGGGCGTTGAACAGCATGGCCCGCAGGTATTGCTTGATGTTGCGGACTTTGGTGGTGTTGTCCCGCAGGCAGTCCATGACGAACTCGATGTGATGGCTGTCCAGTTTCAGGAACTTGGCCTTGACCAACGCTGCCGGGTAATCGTCCCCGGCCACCCGGATGGACTTGCGGTTGGTGCAGACGGTTTCCAGCAGGATGTCCACGATCTCGTCCAGCTGCTCCCGGTCTATCCGGGGATTCTGGATGAGGGTGTCATACTCGATGTTCTCCAAAATCAGGTCCCGGTAAATTTGATAGGCCGCTTCCTTTCGGCTTCCGGTCCGTTCCGGCGGCGGTGCCGCTGCCTCGTCCTCGTCCAAAGGCAAGGGGTTTGGGGAATGGATAGGAATGGAATCGGTATTTAATCCCTCTTTCTTTTGTTTTTCTGTAATTAGTTTATCTTTATTTAATTGCATTGGATTTTCCAACGTAGGGTTTTCCTGCGTGGGATTCTCCAACGTTGGATTTTCCAATGTAGGTGAAACCGATGCAGGAACGGGCTGCGGCAGCTCGAAAATCACATAGTCTGCACCACGCAGCCGCCCTTTCTCGTCCCGTTCTCTGGAACGCTGGATGTAGCCCGCCTGTTCCAGTTCCCGGATGGCCTGCCGTATCGCGTCGATGCTTTCCCGGTTGATACGGGCCAGCCCTTGCAGGGTGTAGTCCCAATCTTCCGGCAGGGAGAGCATTTGGGAGAGTAAGCCTTTGGCTTTCAGGGACAAGGCCCGGTTCCGCAGGTGGTGGTTTGACATGACCGTGTAGCCGCTGTTCTTTTCTACCCGAAAAACTGCCATTTCACGGATGCCTCCTTTCGTTGCAAACAAAAAAAGCAGCGTTCATTTGCTCCCGGTGATGGGAGAAGTGAACGCTGCGCGTACTTGATAATTTTTAGGTTGTGTGGTATATAAAAGGCAACTATATTTCAAACACGGCTGCCCATCGGGGTGCAATACAAGCAAGTTGCTATCCGATGACCTTAAAAACGAATTGTACTACGATGGTTTTTGAAAAGTTCTGTATCACTACTCGCACCAAACCATGAAAATCCGAACCTTTTCTCGATAGGAGAAGGGTTCGGATTTTTTGTTTTCTTCGGAAACGAGAACAATGGCTCTTCCCTGACGGCTGTGTGTCCAAAACCTTATCAGAAGAAAGACCGTATCACGAAGGTCACAACAGTAAGAGTGCCGTAAGGCAGAAGGGACGCAAGATTATGAAGTACGATGCAAGAGCCTGTCAGTTTAACATGGGCACCGGCTGTGTGGAGCTGCTGCTCCGGGATGGGCGCAAAATTTCCATCAACTGCACCGGTGTCGAGGATGCACTGGATGTTACCATGGCGCAGAGGTCTGAACTGGACTACCTCATCTACAATGACCCGCTGGCGTATGCAGAGCTAATTTTGAACGGTGAGCCAGAGGAGTATCTGAGAAATGCGGCTGGAAGTCACGGATTAGAGGACTGAACGCAAAAACAGGGTGCGCCCTGCCGGACGCACCCTGCAAAAATCCACACACGATAAGTAAGGCAGGGAGTTCCCCAAAGCAGAGTTCCCATAAAACAGTATTTGCAAAAGTTCCCTAAATGGGGAAGATTTGGCGTGACTTCGGTCACGCCTTTTCTTTTGCTTCCAGTTCATCCAGAGGGATGTACCCCAGCCCGTCGTACTTGATATGGATGTGCTGCACCCGCTTTCCGCTGGACTTATCCGGGGCATCTACATAGATAGCCGACACCAGTTCACGGAGAGCATAGGGAGTGAGTTCTTCAATATGAACGTACTTGTGCGCTTTCTGGACGAATTTTTCAATATTCTCGATTTGCTGTTCCTGTACTTCGATTTCCTGTTGGATAGAGAGGGATTCCTCTTCCAGCTGCTTCTGTTCGGCATCGTAGCTCTGGCTCATCATGTCGAAGCGGTCATCGCTCAGCTTTCCATTGGCGTTGTCCTCGTAGATTTTCATGAACAGCCGTTTGAGGTCTACAATCCGCTTCTCATTCCGGGCAAGCTGCTTCTTCAGGACGGTCAGCTTTTCGCTGCTTTCCACACGAAGCTGCTCCTCCATGACCTTGCGGAAGTAGTTTTCATGACGGAGAATGTAGTCCGTCACCCGCTGAACATGACTCAGCACACGTCCTTCCAGAACCTTTACCCGGATGAAATGTCCCTTGCACTTGCTCCCGTTCTTCTTGTGCAGAGAGCAATCAAAGAAGTCTTGACTGAAGTCCCTGTTATTGGACGAACCATATTGCATCTTGGAACCGCAGTCAGCGCAGTAGACCATACCGGAGAAAATGCTGCTCTTGCCTGTTCGGGTCATACGGTGACGCTGGCTGCGAATCTCCTGAACCTTTTCAAACACATCATCGTCAATAATGCGCTCATGTGTATCCGGGAAGATAGCCTGATTTTCCACAGGATTCAGATGTCTCTTTTTATCCCAGATAGAGTTAGTATAGGTCTTGAAGTTGACTGTGCAGCCAGTGTACTCCCGGCGTTCCAGAATCAAACTTACTGCTCTTTTATCCCAGCGATAAGGGTCTTCCGGGGCAGGTGCGTTTGTGCTCCGGCCATGGCTCAACTTGTAGGCGGTAGGAGTCAGAACTTTATCTGCCCACAGTTGGTTCGCAATTTGGGTCGGCCCACGTCCCTCCATGCACATGGAGAAGATGCGCTTCACAATCGCAGCCGCTTCCGGGTCAACAAGCCAATGCTTCGGGTTCTCCGGGTCTTTTACATAGCCGTACGGAACATTAACCGTCAGCGGTACTCCACGCTCTCCCTTGGCCTTCTGAACGGCCCGAATCTTGCGGCTGGTATCGCGGGCGTAAAACTCGTTGAACCAGTTCTTAATGCCCGCAAAATCGTTGTTTACGCTGTTCGGGTCAATGGTGTCGTAGTTGTCGTTAATGGCGATGTAGCGAACGCCATACTGGGGAAAGGTGAAGTTGGTGTACAGACCAGTCAAGGCAGAATTGCGCCCCAGTCGGGACAAATCCTTCGTGATAACGATTCCTACACGCCCTGCTTCGATCTCGACCAGCATACTCTGAAAGCCGGGACGGTCATAGTTCGTGCCGGAGTAGCCATCATCCACAAAGAACACCGGGTTCGGGAAGTGGTTCTTTTTGGCGTATTCCAGAAGGATGACCTTCTGGTTCTCAATGGACAGGCTTTCGCCGAGCCGTGCGTCCTCTTGCGACAGTCGGCAGTAAAGTGCGGTGATTTTATTCGTTGCTCCAGACATTGTTGTGTCCTCCTTATTCTGTGGAGCAACTGTCAGTACAGGATTGGTTACCGGATCAAGTATAGCAGAATTGGACGCAGTTGTCATTCGTCTGCACCCTCATCTTCAAATTTTTGCTGGGCGTTCTTGGCAACAATGCGCTCCAGTTTCTTCAAAAAGGATTCCTTGCCCTCATAGCTGCCGGTCACGGTGTAGGTGGTGTGACCGACTTTCTCCGTGGTGGTCAGTTCAGGAATCCAGAATGCAGACAGGTTCTTGACATGGAGATTGCCGTTCTCATCTACATAGGAGCCGTGCTTCTTCTGCTCTTCGGTCAAGGGCTGCCGCTTGAAATAGATTTCGTTTTCGGAGATGCTTACGGTTTCGCTGGCTTGCTCCTTCGGGGCATCGTCATACAGCTGGGCAAAAAATGCCAGTGCATCTTCGGGTGAGTCTTCCTCCATGAGCTGCTCGAAAACTCGCTGTTCCTCTGCCGAGAGGTTATTCCATGCGGCTTCCAACTCCTGCTCGTTGGCTGCGTTGACGAAGGCTTCGATCTCTTTTTTCATGGTGCATCCTCCTTTGGCTGCGAAAAGCGGATTTTCAAAAAGTATGGGTTTTCGTGAGAGCAAGAATCGTCCCGTGGCCACAAATTTTCAATTCTTGAAAATTCTTGCCCTTTTGGGACAGCTTCTTGTTGGGGCGTGCCTGCCCCAAACCCTGCTTAGGAGTGAGTGCGATATACTAGGAATTTATTTATTGCTTGCATCGGTTTTGTCGTTTCCCTTTTTCTTACGAGACAAACCTAAACAAAGATGCGTCGAGCCAAGGCAAAGAAATGATGAACCAAGACACAACCATACAACAGCCATAGAATTATCATTTCCACTTATGAAGCTAATAAGTGAAGCCATATATAACAGAGCAGAAGCTGCATAGAATAAGATAGATTTCTTGGTTTCTTTTTTCATAAATAATCGCCTCCACAAATCGATTTGTTGAGTCAATTATACCACGTTCTTTATCGAAATTACACCCTCTACATGGGAGAACTTGGCCGATTTACTGCGTACGTGCGTACCCATCTTCCGTATACACGTATGCGGCGATTTGCCCGAAACGCACTCTATACAGCCGTTCCCCCTCGGAGAGCCCACTACACTTTGCAGACCACAGGGATGAAAGTGTCATAGTGGGTTATTACACTTCCGCAGAAGTGCCTTCTCCTCGCCGCAGACAGCCGGGTGTGCCTTTTGTGAGAGCTTTCTGTGCGGCGAATCTACATCGCCCACAGGCGATGTAAGCAGGGATTCCAAAGGGGCGCAGCACCCTTGGCACACGACTTTGGTACAAAGTCTAGTGTGTTACACCTTTCCAGAGGTGTATACGTTCCTGAAATGCAAAAAGCCCCATACCCAACACCTTAACGGTGCGGACATGGGACTTGATGCTTCCTCGGCCTAGCCGGGTACTCCGTAACCAATCCTGACAGGCAGTTGCCGTGTCATTTTTCGAAAACTGTTTTACGGATACCCAGCAAGCGGGAACTTCCTGTTTTTCTTTGGTTGCGATATGAGCCTGTTCCGCCTGCCATGCAGCAAATTCCCGTTGACCTTCCTCGCTGTTCCAGCAGGCAAGGATCGCCGGATAGAATGCCCGTGCCAGTCGTTCGATGGCTTCATCGGGGTAAGGGGAAATATTTGTGGACTTTTTCTTTTTGTTCAAACGCACACTCCTTTGGATTTCCGTTGACAGCATACAATGTGCCTGTTGTTATGCTGTCTGCTCATCCTCTGCGAGTGCAGATTCCAGAGAAGCAAGGTACTCCTTGTGCTTGTGGATGATTTCGAGAATGACTTCCCGCTGCGCATTATCCGGCATCATCTTCAGCTGATAGTCAAACTCTGTACGGAAACGAGTGGTGATGTGTTCCAGCGCCACATACTCGTACCGCACTTCTTTCGGGTAAGCATCGCTGTCATAGACCGATTCGATTTTCTGCATCGGCATATAGGGCGCTTTCCCCGGCTCTGGGGGTGCTCCATTTGTATTCGGTTTCGGCTCGACCTTCCGTTCCGGGTACAGAATCTCATCCACGATTTTCTGCCGGTCGATATAGTCTGCCTTGGCAAGACGGTGCAAATCGGCATCACGGACTTTGAATTGCCCGGACAGGATCTTTTCTTTTGTACCGGGCATCATCTGCTCCATGATCTCCACGCCCTTCATAAACTTTTCGGAGCGGGAAACGTAGGATTCACTGACATGGTGCTGCTCTGCAATCTGCTTACGAACGCTTGCTTCTGTGGCAGTGGGAGGAATTGTGTCATTTTGACACAATTCCTCCGGGGCGGTTTTCTTGGCAGCAGCCGTGTGCTGGTTGTTGCCGTTTCCACCGGGCTTCCGATGCTCGATGCTGTACTGCTTTCCAACAAGGAACTTCTTCTGCTCCGGCGTGAGATTGCGTCGCCCCAACTGATTCTTGCAGATCCATGCGAGGACTTCTTCTCTGCTTTCAAATCGGAGCGGCATGGTGGAAAAATAAATCTCAGGATGCTTCTGGAGAATGGCATAACGGTTGTGGCCGTCAACAAGGGTATTGTTCCAAACGATCAAAGGAGAGAGCAGCTTGCCCTCTTTCAGGATATTTTCTTCAAGCTGCTTAAATTCATCATCGGTCAGAGGAGGAATCTGAGACTGGAACTCTGGGTCGATTTTCAAGTTGATCATACGCACACTCCTTTATCTCTCCTGCTGCGCCTGTTCTTCCTCCCGGAAAAAGGACGCAACATTCTGCTTTGCGGTTTTCAGTTTGAGCAGTTCCTCTTTGGCTTCCTTGTACTGCTCGTAGAACTTTGCCTTTTCGGATGCCAGCTGCGCATACTCGGCTTCCAGCTTTTTCGGGCTGGGCAGCTTGGTGATATCATTTGCCTTGAAATAGGCTGCTGCCGCCCGGTGCGCTGTCAGCTCTGCACGGTGCTGTTCTTCAAAGGCTGCGGGTCGTTTTGCAGCTTTTAACTGCTGTGCGACGCTCTTGGTGCTGGCGTAGGCTGCGACATGATAGCGCAGCTCTTTGTTGGCTTTCATGCGACCTTCGAGATCTTTCACCACTGCCAGCGAATCGTGGAACTTGGTATCAAGCTCTGTAATTCTCTGGTCGAGTGCGTCCTCGTCAGACCATTTTCCTGCAAGAGGATCAAGGTCTGTGCCATAGCTTTGAGGTTGTGTTTTTTCGCCCAACGCTCGTAGCCGATGCCCTTACCCTGCTTCAGCTTTGCCTGAATATCGATCAGTTTCCCGATGCGGTCAGGCATAAACTGAATCGCGCGCTTACGCTCAGCATTTTCTTTCAAGGCGGCAAGCACTGCTGCCTGATCGAACTTGTCACCGAGCTTTTTTGCCCGGATGAACTTTGTCCTTCCAGCAGGCAGATAACTTAAGCATCCGCGACTTTCCTTGACGGTAATGCCGTACTGCTGCAAGAGCCTGTCCGAGAAATCTTCAAAACTCGTGACACGGTACAGCACTGAAGAAATCTGTTTCCGCAGGGTATCTTTTACGGTTTCAAACTTCTTCTGCCGGGACGGTTGTCCAGCTGCGGTGAGGGCTGCGTTCTCGCGGTCAAGTTTCTGTTGTCCACGCCGCCTTGCCCAATATTCGGCCTCGCTGACACGCTCTTTCGAGCCGTTGAGCAGGTCGATCTGGTACAGTCCAGCACCTTCGCACAGCTCCATGACCTCGACACGCAAGTGCCGCATGGTCTGGGCCGTGCTGGAGTGCTTCATACCCTCACACCAGTCGCGGGGCTTCTGCATATAGGGCTTGCGCCCGCTCCATGGTCAGGCCGTTCTCTACTGCGTCCTTCGGGTCGAAGCTGATGATATAATGGTGGGTCTTCACGTCCGCAGACTGTTCGTAAAACAGTATTCAACAAATGACACGGCAACTGGATGTCAGGATTGGTTACTGTTCACTCCGCTAGGCCTAAAAAGCATTAAGTCCCATGACCACACCGCCGAGGTGTTGGCCATGGGACTTTTTGTGTCTGGGAGCGGCACACCTCTATCGAGGTGTAACACACTAGACTTTGTTCCAAAGTCGTGTGCCAAAGGAGATTACGCTCCTTTGAAATTTCCGTTATCATAGAGGAAAGAAACAATCTATTAACTTTCCCATGCAGCAACAATGCTTCTTTCTGGGTTTTGAGGGTCAATAGTCACCTTTATAGGTGTTCCCTTGCTCACGAGAGGTTTGAACCAAAACCAATGGGACTGTCCATAATAAGTGTCTTTTCCAATCTTGTATTGGTACCGAATCACCCAAGGATAAATTACATCTTCATCAGCAAGGTGATAGGTACTCATGTGGAATTTTATGTGAACCCTTTTTACTGCATTAACTTTTCCGGAAACAATCTTTCCGTTTTTCAGCAGGTCTGCTTTGCGGATGTCTGTAATCCATGCTACCCCGATAATTGCCATAGCAATAAGCCACGCAGCTATGAGTGCCCCGATTCCAACTTGCTTATAGGCGATAGAAATCAGAAAAGCAACAAAAATCCCAACAGCACCAAGAATATGGAGCAAATCTTTAGAAAAGAACTTATGGATTTTTTTCATGGAAAGACACTTCCTTTCTCGGTAGACAACATTATTTGTTCTATTGTATCATATGCTCTGTGTTTTTTCAAACCAAGTCAAGTGATTGGTGAAACGACATGAAATAATTGCATCTCACGACAGGTCACCAAAGATAATTGGATTTTTGCAAAAAGAGGAGTAGTGTATCATCGAAGGATGTGTTATACTCAGTCCATGGAACAATTATGAACTTTATTGTTACTCGGCAGGGTTTGGGGCAGGCACGCCCCAACAAGATCACTTCGGAAATGCAGACGCATTGAAGAAGTGAAGTCCCGGTGGAGCACAACATTTTCAAGAATTGAAAATTTGTGGCCACGGGACGGTTCTTGCTCTCCACCGCTGCGCTCAAAACGCATTTCCGAAAGTTGTTTCCGAATTGTTAAGACGCAAAAATAAGTAGAGAGTTCCGCTGCTCGTGTATGTTGATCGCCGTTTGCTCCGAACGAAGTTCCTGCCCCTGTTTTGCAGCGGCGTTGGCCGAAAAGCCGGTATCACGCTCGGACGGCTCATGAAATTCTCAAGGTACGGCTTCCCCAAAAAGAAAATACCGCCCACGCAGTACAGGCGAAGGATTTTGTCGGGTGAAACAGACGGCAAAATGATCGGGTGTGTTGCGGGGCGGTAAATCTTCGCAGGAAATAAAACCGCACAGAATCGTTTCTTTACAGAAATCGCTGTGGATTTGTTGGGAATGATAACATAAGTATTGATGTGTGTCAACACTTCAGGATAATGAATACATCAGATGAATGAAACACACAAAGTACAAGCAAAAGCAAAGCAATGTTTTAGGAGAATGTTTTAATTTTCGCAGTTCAGGCGGACTTGGACGGTAAACACACCGTCTTTCTTTTTCGTATAGAAGTCACCATGGTTCTCCTGAACGATACGATTTATATTTTTTAGTCCGTAACCGTGATACTCTCCGATGCGGATTCCGCGAGAAGTATCACTGTATGGGTTTTCCAGCCGATAGAAGAGGCTTCGATACTGCTTGCGCAGCTGTAGATGAATGATTCTCTGTTCCGCTGGCAGGTCGCAACAGGCTTCGATGGCATTGTCAAATGTGTTTCCGATAATGATGCTCAAAGACAACGATGAGATCGTCAGGACTTCAGGAATCGTCACATCCAGTTTGACGTTGATGTTATTCCTTTCCGCAATTCGTAAGTAATAATTCAAAAGAGCATCAACAACAGGATTTCCGACCGCAGAAATATTTGTGGAACGCTCGAAAACATTCGTGGCGGCCTGTGCGATCTTGTGAAGTTCTTCGGTATCACCGTGTTCTGCAACTGCCTGCATCGCCAGAATGTATTTCTTCACATCATGCTGTAGAGAACGGACTTCTTCCTGACGTTCTTTGAGCTGCTGGTAGTATTCCATTTGAAGGTTGTACTGCTGCTCATTGAACTTGGCTTTGAATTTTTCCAGTTCATTTTCCCGGAGAGCTTCCACATAGAACACAATCAGGATGTTTATAAGGAGAAGTACAGCCATAAGGCCGACCATATAATCCGGGAAATACTCATCCGCAGCATGATACTGTGCTACATAACAGACAGCAATACTTGAGATTTGAATTACAATGATTGGCAACAGCCATAGGATGCGCAGAGCATTTCCCTTTCGACTGAAAAAATGTGAGATCAGGACTACAAGTGGAATTTGAATCAGGTTTGAAAAAACGACATAAACCAACCGTGCTGCCCCAGCCTGCATCAGAATATCGGTATCAGGGATGCGCAGCCCAATCAGGAGCATTGCAAGCACTTCCACCAAAGCAATCAGCGTAAAGAAAGCTCCGCTTGCAAAAACCGCCTGCCATGTTCGCACTTCGTAAAACAGCAGTGCGAGGAGAAATCCGCCAACTAAAAGATAGATCGTGCGCTGCGTCACCCAGTCCGGGAATAAGCTCAGTGTACACTGACCAACGATCATAAGCACAACATACACATAGAACCATTTTGAAACGGGCTCCTTTTTAGGAAACAGCCGACCGATAAAAAGCAGCAACAGGGCGATGTTGGCAAAGCTCCCTGCAAACTCAACGAAATAATAAAGCATCATCTTCCCAAATAAGCGTTGAAGTTCTGGTTGAACTCCTGACGCTTCCTCCTGCTGATCGGCAGCTGATGTCCGCTGGAAAGAAAAACAGCGGTTCCTGTAGCGTAAACAATGTGTTCCATGTTGACGAGATAACTTTTGTGTGGTGACACAAAGCACCGTTTGGGAAGCTGCTCCAAGGCTTCAGGAATGCTCATTCGCAATGTAAGGTCTTGCTCCTTACAGTGGATCAGAACTTTATGTCCGTGGCTTTCCAGAAAGTAAATGTCCGATGTCTCCAAGGACATGGTAACACCATCGTATTCGATTGTAAAATGTTTGGAGTTCAGCTCCTGAAGGACGGCATCCATTGCTGCAGCGAACAGTGTCTGATCCAAAGGTTTGACAAGGTAGCGGAATGCAATGCCATATCCTTGCACAGCGTACTCATGCCGCTTCGTGACAAATACCACCAAGGGATGTTTCTCCATTTGGATCAGAGACTGTGCCAGCTGAAAACCGTTGGATGGCATCTCGATATCGAGAAGAAGCAGATCAAAGGATTTCTTCTGCATCTGCAATTCGCTCAGAAGCTCATTCCCGTCCATGTAAGTCTCAATGTCAAAGCAGCCTTGCACATCGTACTGCTGGACGCTTTGAACAATGCCATCAAGGTCTGATTTCTCATCATCGCAGACTGCAACGTGGTACTTCAGCATTTCGACAACCTCCACAAAATAATGTCCCGATACTATTATAGACTGTGCAAAGGCTCCTTACAAGTAGTCCGACCTACCACTTTTGTCACCAGAACGACCAGTTTTGCCAAACCTCTTGATTTTGTTGAAATTTATGATACAGTGAAGCAAAAATCAGAAGATAAGGTGGGCAACTGCAATGTGGGAACGCACGCTGTCTCAGAAATTAGTCCGTCTTTTCTGTGAGCAAAAAGTGATAGATGAAGCAAAGGCGGATGCGTATGTCTATGGGTACGAGTTGCTCATATCATCTGTTGTGAGCATTCTGCTTGTTATTCTCATCGCTGCTGTGTGTGGTGATGTGCGGTACGCACTTTCATTTTTGATCGGGTTTATCCCACAGCGAATCTACATTGGTGGATATCACGCAACGTCGCACACCAGATGCTATCTGGCGTTTACCGGACTGGCACTTATCTGCATTTTGCTAAGTAAGGCAATCGCAGCAAATCACCTTTTCCGTATCCTGACAACAGTAGCTCTTTTGGGCATCTCTATCTTTCTCTCACCTATCGAAGCAAAGAATAAGCCTTTAAGTGAAAAGAAGCGGTCAAGTTACAAGATGGTCGCATCTGTTCTTTCGTCAATAGATTTCCTGCTTGCCATTTTTAATGTGCTTCCGTATACACGTCATGTAGTTTGCTACTATCTCTCCAAATGGGTATTGATTGTATTCTCAACAATTCCTTTGGTTCAACAAAAATTTAATGCCAACTTTTGTAGATAGGGAGGTGATAACATGAAAAAAAACAAATGGGTGCTGCTTCTTATCGCTTTTGTTGCATTTTTGGTATTGGTTTATTTTATTGGTGCTTGCCTTAATGCAACGGCAGAGGCATTGACAATTATTTCTCTCTGCATCGGCATACTGGTCATTTATTTAGTCGTAAAAGCAATCAAATCAAAATAAGGAAAGGAAAATGTGATCATGAGTACAAGAAAATTTATCAAAAACTTACGGCGAGTCTGCTTTTTATTGCGGTTGTAATGTCGTTTGGCGTTCAGTCTGCCTTCGCTGAATCGAATTCACCGAAAGCTACCGTTAAGAACAACGTTGTTACTTTTAGCAATCTCGATCAACTGAAGGCAAACGAGAAGCTCACAATTGCGGTAGTTGACAGTAATGGTGATCCAGCAACTATTACTATCGAGTCAGTGGACAATTCAATTTCTCGTGTAGCGAAATCGTCGAATTCTTGGAAGGTTTCGTATAAGGGAGTGGTGATTCATGCATATTTTTATATGACAGTGACGAATAACAAAGTCACAAATGCATGGGACTATTCGATTACAACTTTGGGTTCCACATATAGTGATGCAAGTTTGACGTATAACTCCAGTTCGGCAAAACTCACCTTTACCAGTAACGCTTATAATGGTATTGCTTCTCATACTTGCTGGCTGAAGGGAACTCCTCGCGGAACAAACAATGAAGTCGATGTAACGTATTCTATGTAATGTGGAGGACAATATGAAACAGAATTCACAAAAACTGATTTTTTTCCTGAGTAAAATTACATGTGCTTTTGCAATGGCGATTGCAGTCTTAAGTGTGAATAGCACCTGCTGCTTTACAGCGTATCAGCCGGATGTCCCTGAATCGCTTGATCGCAACTAAACTCATATGATAGACATTACCCATTGCTATCATGATATTTTGTATTCGTATGATTCCGGTGGACACCTTATGGATACTACAAAATCGTACCATCAAGCTGTGGGAGGCTAAGAATGAAAAAAGGCAAAAGCAACTTTTTTCTTATTGCTCCTTTTGCTCTTTGGGGCTGCATTTCAGTATGGACTAGTAATCTTGTCCGATTGACAGATAAAAGCGCAGTACCTTATGCTTGGGCTTCTTTGTTTTTCTCATATGGAATCGTAGCAGTGCATTATATCCAAGTGGCAGTATCCTCCAAAGGCTGTAACAATGCCGAAAACGAAAAAATTGCATGGGTTCAGCTTGGGCTTTCAACTTTGTTCTTGATAGTAGCTGTTGTTCTAGCTATTCAATGAAGGAAAGCAACGTAATCACCCAAAGCAGTGTAAGGTCACAATATTTTCTATTCCAACAGTATTCTAGTAGTTTCAGCATTTGTATGGTTCACATTTATTTGCCGAGGAGTATACACCTGAAGGGGAAAATTTAATGAAGGTGATTCCAATGGAGCTTTAGTGTATTGAGTGAAGAAAAAAATAAATTAGGAGGCAGTATACTGTGACTAACAAAATCAAACGGCTGATTTCCATTCTATTGGTCACGGTTTTATTTCTCCTGACCATTCAGCCAGCATTTGCAACTGGAAATAAGAGAAAGATCGATGATTATTCGATAGAAGAACTTCTCAATCTTTCTGTGCAAGAACAAGAGAATCTCGGATTTTATGTTTTGGCCGAGGTTCCAATGCGCGTTCCTGTTTCTAATACAGACGGCTCAAGAGTTGTATCGTATATTGATGGAACATGGAGAGTTCTTTATACAAAGGCCAATGGATTGGGCTTTTATATGAGTGGAACTACCGTCGGTATTGGCCCGGATTTAATAAAAAATGTTTCAGGAACGGATTACTACACGAGCTATTCCGATAACATCGAACGAAGCTGCCCATTTTCAACGACAGCACTAGTTCCAGAACAAAGTATATATAATACAACCTATACATATGACTTCTATGATGTTGGAACTTATCTTGATTGCAGCGTTGGGTGTTATTTTGGAGTGGTTGGCTCAAGCAAACCAATCTATTGGAGTGCAACTACACAAGTCACTATCCCGAAATTATGATTCTGACCAGCTATGGATGAAATTGTTTTTGAACCCAGTGATGTCAATATGTTAGCAGCTTTAGGCATCGTCGAAAGTGTAAAGTTGTTTCCGTTTATGTTATCAATGGGAGAACTTCAATATGCTTGCGATTCAGAATATCGTTGCAAACAATTCGTGAATTGCCTTTCAGAATATTATCCTGACAGCCAAATTGAAGCTAGACAACTGTGGTCGAAATATCATGGTACAGCGAATGCGGTTCAATGTGATATGATAAATCATAAGCCACTGCGTGTTTGGGTCAGGAGTTCTGCCGATTGTTGGTGCGGCATTTATTATATTTGTTACTATGCAGCAAAGTATGGTACAAATAGAATTTTGCTTGCATCCAGAGAAGGTCTGAAAGAATTTATGGAAGGGAAAACCGATAAGATCTCACAAAAGTATTTGACGGAAGAAACTATTACTGAGTATGCCAAAAGATGGGGAAAGCTATTAAACGAAAACACCTCCATGCGTATTTGGCATGCGAACGATGTTAAAAGCGTTAACATAGATTATTTCGACCAGAGAATTATTAGTTTAGTATCGAGAATTCCTATTTCGGTTGGTGAACTTACCGCAGACGTATTAAAAGCGATTTCTGCTCCGGTAAGTGACTGGTATGTCATGAAACGCATAGAAGCACTTTTGAAAAAGGGTGTTCTTCAAGTCGTTATTCCAAACAAAATCTTTTATAATACCATCGTCCAGCTAAACGAAGAATAAAGGAATCCGAGCAAGTCGGCCCAACAGTCACCTCATTTCAACGAGAGGGGTGGCTGTTGGGTCAATTGTTCAAAAAGAAAAACTGAAGATAATAAAAAGTCTTGATTTCTCCATCAAAACATGGTATATACATTATACGAAACAGCGCTTTGAAAGAACGCTCCACCGTTCAATGACGTGTAAAGAGAGGTGCTTGCCATGACCGCTGTGATCTACGCCCGCTATTCCAGTGATAACCAGCGCGAAGAATCCATCGAAGGCCAGATTCGTGAATGCACGGCCTATGCCGAAAAGAATGACATCACTATCGTCAAGCACTACATTGACCGCGCCATCTCTGCCAAGACGGATAATCGCCCTCAATTCCAACAGATGATAAAGGACAGCGACAAGAAGCTGTTTGATATTGTTCTGGTCTGGAAACTTGACCGCTTTGCCCGGAATCGCTACGACAGTGCCCGGTATAAGACCCAGCTGAAGAAGAACGGTGTCAAGCTCATGTCGGCTACGGAGATCATCTCCGAGGGGCCAGAGGGTATCATTCTGGAATCGGTTCTGGAGGGCTATGCAGAATACTACTCTGCCGACCTTGCCGAAAAGGTTGTCCGTGGACAGACAGAGAACATCCTGAAAGGCCGCTGCAACGGTGGTCGTGGAACGTTTGGATATACGCTGGATTCCGAGCGGAAATTTCACATCGACCCGCTTGCCTCCCCTTTCGTGCTGGAATCGTTCACGAAGTATCGGGATGGCCTCACGATGAAAGAGATTCGGGACTGGCTGAATGAAAACGGCATCAAGAACCCGGTCGGAGGCGAATTTACTTACAACAGCGTGGAGCACATGCTCAAAAACCGGCGTTATATCGGAGAACTGAAATTCCGGGATGTGGTCGTGCCGGATGCGATTCCGCCCATCGTGCCGCTGGAACTGTTCGATGATGTGCAGGAAAAGATTGCCAAAAACAAGAAAGCCCCTGCCCGAAGAAAGGCAGAGGACGATTACCTGCTGACAACCAAGCTGCACTGTGGTTGCTGCGGTGCGCTGATGTTTGGCGAAAGCGGCACAAGCCGGACGGGAGAAGTCCACCGCTACTATAAATGTGCCACGGCCAAAAAGAAGAAGGGCTGCAAGAAGAAAACTGTCCGTAAACAGTGGCTGGAAGATCTTGTGGTTAACCAGACCATGCAGCTTGTAAAAGACGATGCCGCTATGGAGTCCATCATCGCCAAAGTCATGGAACTGCAAGACCGGGAGAACACCAACCTTCCCCTCTATGAGAAGCAGCTCAGGGATGCGGAATCAGGTATCCAGAATATGCTCAACGCGATTCAGGCCGGAATCCTCACCAGTTCCACCAAGGAACGGCTGGAGCAGCTCGAAGAAACCAAGCGTGAGCTTGAAGCCCGCATTGCAGAAGAAAAGCTGGCAAAGCCCAAGATCAAAGAGGAATTTATCCGTTTCTGGTTGATGAGGTTCCGTAAGCTGGACATGAGCCTGAAAGACCAGCGGCAGGCGTTGGTGGATACGTTCATCAATTCGATTTATCTGTACGATGATAAGGTTTTGATAACCTTTAACTATAAAGAAGGTACACAGACCATCACGTTTGAGGAAGCGGCTCAAGCCGCATCAAAAGAAAATGGTTCGGATTTGGATTGCATTCCTGCACCAAGAAAAACCAGTACACATTGTGTGCTGGTTTTTCTTTTTTGTTTGCGCGATGGAAGGGACTCGAACAGGGCGGCGGCGCATAGCGCCGCAAGCAAAGCCACAGTGTGGCTTTGCTTAGCCCGCGGGTCCCAACGCGTAGGAATGTCTAACGTGGAAGCTGTGAATCGAAAGATTTCATGGCTTTTTTGTTTTGTAAGCCATGAGTGCACGGTTTCTGCACGGTTTTTGCACGGTCGGTGTTTTCCATGTCCGATGATGTAGGGCGCTGTATTGCATTGCAATCAGTGCCCTTTTTTGCATCAGGTGAGCAGTGCCAGGCGGAGCTTTGCCTTCATTTCCGGGTCGGCATCCTTCAGCAATTCCAAAAGAGCTCCCCTGCCGCTGGTGGATATCCTGAAAGTGTCCGATGAGGAGCTGCCCCTGCTCATCGGCACCACCGACTGTGCCGAGGGCACAGCCCAGCTTGCCCAGAACGGCATCCGGCTGATTTTCGTCACCTTGGGTGCAAATGGCGTGTTCTACCGCTTTGGGGACAAGACCGGCCGTGTGGCTGGCGCTCCCTGCAAGGTAGGCGACATCAACGGCGCAGGCGATACCTTCTTTGGGGCGGCTCTGTCCAAGCTCTGCAAGGAGGAGCTGGACACTCTGACGGTGGACAAGCTGGAAGGCATTCTGGCCTTTGCCAATAAAGCTGCCAGCATCACCACCAGCCGCCATGGTGCTATCCCTGCCATGCCTACATTGGAAGAAATCGAAAAATAACAGAACCGGCCACCGACCTGTAGCAAATCATACAGGCCGGTGGCCGGGAACCATGGGTTAGAAGATTAAACGCAAACAAAAAACAGGGTGCACCACCCGGACGCACCCTGCCAAGATCCACAGACGATAGCGATATGTACAACAGGGCGCTCCCCGTCGGAACGCTCTGTTTTTCTTTGCTGGCTTCATCGGGATAAGGGGAAATGTTTGTGGACTTTTTCTTTTTGTTCAAACGCACGCTCCTTTGACGATCCGTAGACAGCTTAATGTGATTGTACCTGATGCATCATTCCTTTACGAATCTCGTAAGTTTTATCTGCTACGGCATCATAGTAGGCATTGTGACTGATAACGAGAATTAACTTTTTTTCCTTGAGCTTTAACAAGTAATTGATCAGGCTATGTTCAGTTTTTTCGTCAAGGTTGCTTCCGGGTTCGTCCAGCAAGATGCAAGAAGAGTTACCCAAAAGGGTACGTGCTAGATAAATCTTTTGCTTTTCGCCCAGAGAAAGATTCTCAGGCTTGATAGTCACCTGCTTGTCAGCGGGAGGCAGCTGAAGAACAGTTTCAAGTTCTTGATACTGTGTATTGGAAATCTTTCGTCCACAAACAATGTTTTCTCGGACTGTACCTGGAAAAATGAAGTTAGGATAGAAAAGATAACTTGGTTTTGATTGGTCGCAGTTAAATCTTCCGTTTTCGTTGAAACGGAGATGCTTTGCGTCCGGGGCAAACACACCAGAGATTATATTGAACAAAGATGACTTGCCGCAGCCATTTTCTCCATGGATCAGCACCAAACCTTTCCCGTGGACAATAAAGTCGTTCACATGGAAAAGCGCCTCACTCTCCGATCGCATCAGGTCGATATTATGAGCCTCGATTTTTGGAGGGGCTACAGTTTCTGTATTCTTTTGCTGATCTGGCATGGCAAGAAAGTCTGCCACACGATCGAATGATGGCTTCTGGCTGATAATCTGGGCATGAAGTTGAGAAATTTCTGACAGAGGATTGAACAGGTAGGCAATAATCTGAATAGAGAATAACAGCTGACCGATGGTCATGTTTTGCAACACCACTTGGTTTCCACCAATGATTAAAATAAGCAGAGGTGCCAATGTGGTGACAAAAAGAGGGAATTCTTGCACGATCAGCAGAAGAAAGTGTTGACGATTGCGAGCATCAAGATATGACTTCAGAGCCTCATTATAGCGGTTCTGCATATAATTTTCGACCTTGTTTAGAGTAATGCTAACCTTGCCGTTGAGAATTACATCAAATTCCTGAAACCATAAATCTCCAGCTTCCCTCTCCTTGGCTACTAGTCTTTCCAGTTCGCTTTTGTTAAGAAAACTGGGAACCATGTAGAGCGGAATCAAAATGATTGCTGTCAGTGCAACAGATGGGCTGGCATAGAAAAGCAGAAGTCCAATGATGACAATTACTTTAACTAAGTTTGCAGGTACTGTGACCAAATAGCTACTTACAGTATATATCGCACTGACATCGTTAGCCATATTTTGAATACGGGCTTTGTTCTGGCTCTCATAGGCAGGGATACTGCTACTCAAAATCTTTTGCGCCAGATGTTGGCGGTAATTACCCGCCATGCGATCTGCGTTCATCTGAGAATTATAGTTGACGAAATAAAACTGGTAAAAATGAATTAAAAAAACACAAACAATGATTCCCAAAATCCACGAGGTTGGCATATGAGTGCCTGAGGTAATCCAGACATCTGTAAGATACAGAGTTAGGCCAGCAGGCAACAAGGCAAGCAAAAAGCCCACCAAGTCAAAAATGATTCGCATAACCAGCTGAGACCAAGTAATGTAGATTCCACGTTTTTCAAGATATTGTTTCATTTGAAGTCTCCTTTCTGTTGTATTTGGCTCTACTCAACGGTTTACTTCTTTTATGTTAAGCCGTGAGTTTTGCGGTGTCTACATCTTATCACAGTAAAAACCGGTTGACCATATCGTCTGGTGTAATAAATAATTTCATAAGACGACAAGTCAACGAGAGAAGTGCTTGCGTGATGACATAAGGCATACTATAATAATTATAATATTGATTATCTGAGGTACTGAAGAATGCAGAACTATAGGCTTGGTGATTATATCCGCCAGCGACGGCAGGAGTTGAATTTGACGCAGGAGCAAGTCTGTGCAGGCATTTGCGAGCCTGTTACTCTCTCCAGATTTGAAAATGGAAGGCAGACCCCCAGTCGTACAAGGATCAATGCTATTCTACAACGCCTTGGCTTGCCAGATGATCGGTATTATGCACTTGTAACACCAGAGGAGCTGGAAATTGAGGCATTGGAAAAGGAAATCGTGGCATGCAATGCGCTGAAACACGTTAATGAAGGCTTTGATAAAATCAGTCAGCTTGAAAAAATTGTAAAGCCAGATGATCAAATTACACAGCAATTTATTCTCCGATCAAAGGTTCTTCTTGGTGGGCTGGATAAAAGGTATTCAAGTGACGAGCGAATCCAAATGCTTATGCAAGCTATTCAAATGACTATACCAAATTTCCAACTGAGTAAAATTGAAGACTATCTTTACACGTTGGACGAAATGAAGCTAGTCAATCAAATTGGAAATGCTTATTCCTTGGCTGGTGATAATGAAAAAGCAGCCGATATTTTTTATCGGTTGCTTCAGTATATGAGACGCCATCTCCAAGAAATGGTCACATCAAACAGGATGCTTCCTTTGGTTCTCTACAATTTTGCCAGATCTCTGGACTTGTTGGAAAGATATGAAGAAAGCGCAAGAGTTGCAAGAAATGGAAAAGAAGCTTGCATTAAATATGGACATTATCAAGTACTTCACTCTTGTCTGGAAATCGAAGCTGAGTGTGATTTCTTCCTTGGCAAAAAAGAAGAGAGTGCAGAGCGATATCGTGAGGCCTTTTACATTTGCAAAGTTATGAGATACGAGGATGACTTGCAGATTATTCGTAATGAGGCCCAAAAATATCTGGACATTATTTTCTAAATGTTAAGTAATATCGTCCTGTGGTGTAGCGGCATCTGCTGTCTTTGCTCGTCAAAGCTACGCAATGATTATTTGTTAAACACACACTAAAAAACAGGGTGCGCCACCCGGACGCACCCTGCCAAGATCCACAGACGATAGCGATATGTACAACAGGGCGTTCCCCGTCGGGAACGCTCTTCACGGTCACAGTCAGGCCGCGGACGGTCTTCTGGTCTGCCCCGGATGCCGGGCAAATTTTGCGGGACGCATTGTGTTTTGCCGCAGCTTCCGGTACAATGGAGAAAAAGGGGACGACGGAAGATGGAAAAAACCGAACAGAGATACCAGGCATACCTTCAGATCTTAAAAGAGGAGCTCATCCCGGCAATGGGCTGCACAGAGCCCATTGCGGTGGCCTATGCCGCCGCAGTGGCCCGGCAGACGCTGGGGGAACTCCCGGACCGGGTGCGGGTCGGGGCCAGCGGAAGTATGATCAAGAATGTCAAGTCGGTCATCGTGCCCAACACCGATAATATGAAGGGTCTGGAAGCCGCCGCAGCGGCGGGCATCGTGGCTGGCCGCCCGGAGCAGAAGCTGGAAGTCATCGCCGATGTGACACCGGAGGAGACGAAGGCCATCCGCGCCTATCTGGAGCAGGCCGATGTGAAGGTCGAGCATGTGGAGAACGGCGTCACCTTTGATATCATCGTCACGGTCTGGAAGGGGGCGCACACCGCGCAGGTGCGCATCGCAGTCTTTCACACCAACATCGTCCGCATTGAGAAGGACGGCGAAGTCCTGCTGGACCTGCCCGTCCACGGCGACGAGGAGGAGAACCTGACCGACCGCAGCCTGCTCGACATGGAGCACATCTGGGATTTTGTCCATTCGGTGGACATCGAGGACGTGAAACCGATTTTAGACCCGCAGATCCGGTACAACATGGCCATTGCCGAAGAGGGTCTGCGGGGCGATTACGGGGCCAACATCGGCAGCGTCCTGCTGGACATGGAGGGCAATGATGTGCGGGTGCGGGCCAAGGCCAAGGCGGCCGCCGGTTCGGATGCCCGCATGAACGGCTGTGAGCTGCCGGTCATCATCAACTCCGGCAGCGGCAATCAGGGCATCACTGCCTCAGTGCCGGTCATCGTCTATGCGCGGGAACTCAAGGTGAGCGAAGAGCAGCTGTACCGGGCGCTCACCCTCTCCAACCTGACCACCATCCACGAAAAGACCGGCATCGGCACCCTGTCCGCCTACTGCGGTGCCATCAGTGCGGGCGCGGGGGCCGGTGCGGGCATCGCCTATCTCTGCGGCGGCGGGTATGAAGCCATCATCCACACGGTGGTCAATGCGCTGGCCATCGTGTCGGGCGTCGTCTGCGATGGTGCCAAGGCCAGCTGTGCGGCCAAGATCGCCACGGCAGTGGAAGCCGGGCTGCTCGGCTATAATATGTATATCCGGGGCCAGCAGTTCCGCGGCGGCGACGGCATCGTCGCCAAGGGCGTGGAAAACTCACTGCGGAACGTGGGCCGCCTGGGCAAACAGGGCATGAAGGAAACGAACCGCGAGATCATCGACATCATGGTCGGGTGCAAATAACAGAAAACGCAGAACGACGCCGTCGGCATTTGCCGACGGCGTCGCTGTTTGTATCGGTTCAGGTGGTCTCCCGCTGGGTCAATGTATAAGGGAACTGGATGGACAGGGCCAACGGGTGTTTTTGCGTATCACATTACCAGCGGTTCGCCTTGAGGCCGTCGAGCACCTCGAACAGGCTCCGGCACTCGGCGGTGTACAGACGGCGCATCTCGTCGTCGGCGGGGGCAAGGTCCGGCACCATCACGGTGACAAAGCCGCCCCGCGCACCGGCGCGCACGCCGTTGTAGCTGTCCTCCAGCACAAGGGCGTGTCCGGGCGCAACGCCCAGCTTCTCCGCCGCCAGAAGGAAGATCTCCGGGTCGGGCTTGGAGCGGGTCACCTGCTGGCCGGAGGCGAGGACGCTGAAATAGGAGCGCATCCCCCAGTTGTCCAGATTGCGCTGGATGACATCCATCCGGCTGGAGGAAGCCACCACCATGGGAATGTGCTGCGCTTCCAGATAGGCGATGAGTTCATCCAGACCCGGCTTTTTGGGCACCGGCTTCTGGAACGCCTTGTCGGCCACCGCGTGCAGGCTGTCTACGATGGCGGCCGCATCGCAGTCCTGCCCGTAGAATTGACGCACGACATTCCGCAGAGTTTCGCCTGCGGTGCCCCGCGCGGCCTCACTGAGGCCCTTTTTATAAGGAAGCCCCAGTGCCGCCAGAGCCGGTTCCCAGAATGTGGCCCAGATGCGCTCGGTGTCGAACATCAGCCCGTCCATATCAAAAATGACGCCGTTTATCATAAGGTATCCTTTCTGTTTGCGTCCCTGCCCTCTCAGGCGCTTTGCGCCAGCTCTCCCAAAGGGAGAGCCTTTGGCAGGACGGTTTTGATCGTAGAAAATGAAGAAGGTGGAGCGGCCCGGAAACATCCGGGCTCCGCAAAAGAGGCAGACAGGAGCTGCCAATGGGGACAGGGCCCACGGCTATGGGAGCCGCAGGCGATCTTGCACTCTGCCCGACATGCCAAAGCCTCTCCCTTTGGGAGAGGTGGCATTGCGTTAGCAATGACGGAGAGGGCTGCTCACAAAAATAATATCACAATTTGCGACAACTTACAGCCCCCAAACATGAAAGATTTTTTGATTCCTTGAAAAATGCGTTCATGATATTATAATAGAAAACAACATTTGACATCTGGAAAGCGCGGAGGGAGCCGCGTGTGTCAGCTGTGTGAGATCAGGAAAGAGGGAAAATAAATCATGTTGGATATCAAGATCACCCGGACGACCTGTCCGAAAGAGAAGCCGCAGGATGAGACCAAACTCGGCTTCGGCAAGAAGTTCACCGACCATATGTTCGTGATGGATTACACCGAGGGCGAAGGCTGGCACGATGCCCGCATTGTCCCCTACGGCCCCTTTGAACTGGACCCGGCTACTGTCGTGTTCCACTACGCTCAGGAGATCTTTGAGGGCATGAAGGCATACCGCACGGCCGATGATACCGTCCAGCTGTTCCGCCCGGACTGCAACGCAAAGCGTTTCCAGGACTCCGCCGACCGTCTGTGCATCCCCAAGATCCCTGTGGAGGACTACATTCAGGCCGTTGAGACGCTGGTGGATGTGGACCGTGACTGGGTGCCCCATTCCGACGGTGCTTCCCTGTATATCCGTCCCTTCGTGTTTGCAAACGACGTGGGTCTGGGCGTGCACGCTTCCAAGCACTACATTTTCTGCATCATCTGCGCTCCCTCGGGCGCTTACTATGCCGAGGGCATCAACCCCGTCCGCATCTATGTTGAAGACGAGTACATCCGTGCCGCTCCCGGCCTGACCGGCTTCACCAAGTGCGGCGGCAACTACGCTGCTTCCATCAAGGCCGGCGAGCTGGCCGAGGAGCAGGGCTACGCACAGGTGCTGTGGCTGGACGGCGTGGAGAAGAAGTACGTCGAGGAAGTTGGCAGCATGAACATCATGTTCAAGATCGACGGCAAGGTGTACACCGCTGCTACCGTCGGCACCGTTCTGCCCGGCGTTACCCGCCGCAGCTGCATCGAGCTGCTGAAGGACTGGGGCTATGAGGTCGTCGAGGGCAAGATCGCCATTGCCGACATCATGGCTGCTGCCCGCGAAGGCAAGCTGGAAGAGGTGTTCGGCACCGGTACCGCCGCTGTCGTCTCCCCCGTCAAGGAGCTGGTCTGGAAGGGCGAGCACGCCTACATCGGCGACGGCAAGATCGGCCCTGTCACCCAGAAGCTGTACGACACCATGACCGGTATGCAGTGGGGCAAGATCCCCGATACCAAGGGCTGGATCGTTCCGGTGGAGAAGAAGTACTAAGCTGCAAGTTTCTTTCCTTGTTCCGAATTCCGCAAGCGCCGTCCGGCAGCTCACCGGGCGGCGTTTGCTGTATCAACCGCTCAGGCGCTTTGCAGCGCAATCTGCCCTGTGGTCTTGGTTCAGAATTGCAATTCTGCCGGGATGGTGCTAGACTAAGCATAGAGTAAGAGGATTGAGAGGGACCAGGACCATGGTCAAAAAATGGAGCGTGAGCTACCCTGCCGTCAACGGCACCGAGCAGCGCAGAGTATATGTTTATCTGCCCACGATGTATGAAGCTGACCCCGACCGCCGGTATCCGGTGCTGTATATGTTCGACGGCCAGAACGTCTTTTTTGACGAGGATGCCACCTTTGGCAAAAGCTGGGGCGTGGCCGATTATCTGGACTACACCGACACCCCGCTGATCGTGGCGGCGGTGGAGTGCAACGCCGGAGCCAACAACGAACGGCTGGTGGAGTATTCGCCCTACCGGTTCGACGACCCGACCTATGGTCACTTTGACGGCAAGGGGGCTGCGACCATGAGCTGGTATATCCACCGGTTCAAACCCTTCATCGACCGCAACTTCCGCACCCTGCCCGACCGGGAGCACACCTTCATCGGCGGCAGCAGCATGGGCGGCCTGATGAGCCTGTACGCCCTTTTGCAGTACAACGACACTTTCAGCCGTGCGGCGGCGCTGTCGCCGTCCATCTGGGTGTCGCCGGAAAAGCTTTCCGGCCTTGTGGGCCGCGCAAAGCTGGAGCCGGGCACCGTGCTGTACATGGACTACGGTTCCCGCGAGATGGGCAACCACGACGGGATGCGCTGCGGCTTTGCAGAGATGTGCGCAAAGGTCATGACCCGGGGCATCCACCTTACCAGCCGCATCGTGCCCGGCGGCACCCACAGCGAAGCCAGCTGGGAAAAACAGCTGCCCTTTATGTTCCATACTCTGATGTACGAACTGGATTGACCCGACGACCCGATTATAAGGAGGGACCCACGATGGAAATGCAGTATTTTAAGGACTACAGCCCGGCGCTGGGCCGCGACATGGAGTGCAAAATTTACGGCCACGCAGGCCGCCCGATGCTGTACATCCCCTGTCAGGATGGCCGCTTCTTCGATTTTGAGAACTTCCATATGGCCGACACCCTTGCCCCATGGATCGATGCTGGTAAGATTATGGTGATCTCCATTGATACCATGGACAAGGAGACCTGGTCCGACACGCAGGGCGACCCCTATTGGCGCATTCGCCGCTATGAGCAGTGGCTGCGCTATATCGTGGAGGAGGCTGTGCCCAAGATCCGCCACATCGCCCGCGAGCGGAACGGCTGGAACGACGAACCGGGCGTCATTGCCTTTGGCTGCAGTCTGGGTGCCACCCATGCGGTCAACCTGTACCTGCGCCGCCCGGATGTGTTCTGCGGCTGTCTGGCCCTCAGCGGCATCTACACGGCCCACTATGGCTTCGGCAATTATATGGACGAGCTGGTGTACATGAACTCGCCCGTGGACTACATGAAGAACTTCCCGGAGGATCACCCCTACATGCAGCTGTTCCGCAGCCAGAAGGCGGTCATCTGCTGCGGTCAGGGCGACTGGGAGCAGCCGGACACCACATGGTTCCTCAAGCGCATCTTCGAGGCCAAGAACATCCCCATCTGGGTAGACCTGTGGGGCCACGATGTGAACCACGACTGGAACTGGTGGTATAAGCAGACTGCATATTACATGCCGTATATTCTGGGCGAGCAGTAAAACAAACCCTCTCAGGCGCTGACGCGCCAGCTCTCCCGAAGGGCGAGCTTTGATGCATCTGACGGTTTGCAGCAAATAAGCTCCCCCTTCGGGGGAGCTGGCATCGCGCAGCGATGACTGAGAGGGACGCCTCCCTCCCGGAGGGAGCTGGCACGGCGAAGCCGTGACGGAGGGAGTTTTTATAGAGGTTTATAGAGGAAAGAGGAATCGTAAAACCATGCAGAATTTTATTTTTATTTCGCCCAACTTTCCCACCAACTACTGGCAGTTCTGCCGTGAGCTGAAAAACAACGGCATGAATGTGCTGGGCATCGGCGACCAGCCCTACGATGAGCTGAAGCCAGAGCTGAAGGACAGCCTGAACGAGTACTACAAGGTGGGCAGTCTGGAAAACTACGACGAGGTCTACCGCGCCGTGGCCTTTTTTGCCTTCAAGTATGGCCGCATCGACTGGCTGGAGTCCAACAATGAATATTGGCTGGAGCGGGACGCAGCCCTGCGCACCGATTTCCACATCACCTCCGGCTTCCAGACCTCCGATATGCCCCGCATCAAGTACAAGAGCAAGATGAAGGAGTATTACCAGAAGGCCGGCATCGCCACCGCACGCTACCACATGGTGGACGATTACGAGGGCTGCCGGAAGTTCATCGACGAGGTGGGCTACCCGGTGGTGGTAAAGCCGGATAACGGCGTGGGCGCATCCGATACCCACAAGCTGTCCAGCGACGAGGACCTGAAAAAGTTCCTCGTGCAGAAGACGGCCCATCACCCGGATGTGGAGTACATCATGGAGGAGTTCGTCCGGGCCGAGGTGAACAGCTACGATGCCATCATCGATGCCAACGGCAACCCCATCTTTGAGGCCGGCAACGTCAGCCCCATGTCCATCATGGATATCGTCAACGACAACGACAACTCCATCTACTACATCATCAAGGACCTGCCCGAGGACACCCGCGCTGCAGGCCGTGCCGCCGTCAAGAGCTTTGGCGTGAAGAGCCGCTTCATCCACTTTGAGTTCTTCCGCATGACCGAGAATCAGGCCAGCATGGGCAAAAAGGGCCAGATCGTGGCGCTGGAGGTCAACATGCGCCCCTGCGGCGGCTTCACCCCGGATATGATCAACTTTGCCCGCTCCACCAACGTCTACAAGATCTGGGCGGACATGATCGCCTTTGGCGGCACCGATATGCCGGTGGGCGAGCACTTCTACTGCCCGTTTGCAGGCCGCCGCGACGGCAAGCACTTTGTGTACAGCCACGAGCAGATCATGCAGAAGTACCAGCAGAACATACGCATGGTGGACCGCATGCCGGACGCGCTGAGCGGTGCCATGGGCAACCAGATGTACGTTGCCACCTTCTCCACCCGCGAGGGCATGGAGCAGTTCTACTCCGATGTGCTGGCCGTCACCGATGCCGACAACGACACCGTTCAGAGGGAACTGAGCGAGGTGCTGGCCCTCGGCGAGCCTGCTGCTACCACGGCCCTCACCAGAAAGCCGAACCTCTCCCCCGCCGTCAAGCCCACCACGGCCGTGACAAAGACCACGACCAGAGCGGTGACGAAGACGAAAAAACACTGAATCCCAAGGAAAAGGGCCGTCCTGCCGTGCGCTGCAGGGCGGCTCTTTTTGTCAGATTGCTCTAAAAACAGGACGGAAATTTTCCATATCCGATGAACTTTTCAAAAGGCGTTGACAGGAGTTTTGGAAGAGAGTAAGATGAGAAAAAATGGATGGCTTGTTTTGGGGAGTTGTCCATAAAAACAAAATGGAGGAATGAACTATGCGTATGATGAAACGTGTTGCAGTCAGCATTTTGGCGGCGGCAATGGCTCTGTCTCTGATGACTGCCTGCGGTGGCGGTGATGCCCCCAGCGCTCCGGAAACGCCGAGCAATCCGGGCACTTCGCAGGGCGAAGAAAAAAAGGACGACAGCACCGACAGCAAACCGGAAGACAAGAAAGACGACGAAAAGAAAGACCCGCCCGCAGAGAGCAAGCCGGAAGACAAGAAAGACGAAGAAGTGGCAGACGGCTCGACGATCGAATTCAACAAGAGCCGCACCTATAAGTGGGCGCTGGAATATGGGTCTGCAAAAAAAGTATACATCAAGGCGGAACCGGTAAAACCGGCCTCGCAGGATGTTGTTTGTACGGAATCGGTTACGGATGGACGAAAGTCGTATACCAAAGTGACCTATAAAAATGGAAAGGTAGCAGAAGCACTTGCCGATTTGACTCAAAACAATGTCTTGAATCAGTATGAACTGTATTCGAACCAGAAGATCGCGATCATGAGAAGCTATACCATGAACGCAACAAATCCGGATGATAATACAGTTCTTGATCCTGAGACGAATTATACTGTGAAGAAGACCACGCGTGTCATCAATGCGGTCCCTTATTACACGGAAGCAATCACGATGGAAGATAAGGATACGAAGAGGACGGAGACCCAGATGTTCTGCTATGACAATACGGGCAGTCTGGTGTATTTGGTTTCTTCTCCGGATACGGCGGATGAACAGATCGTTCACGTTCAGTGCAGTAAGTCGATCCCGGATTCTGCGATCCTGAGCATTCCGAATGATTGGAGTGTCTATACGGTTACGTACAGTGCAGGCCATAGCGTGACTGTAAAAGATCAGAGCGGTCATGAACTGACAGACGAAGAAGTGGAAGCTCTTGCCAAGAAGATCGGCGGAACCATCTGATGAAAACAAAGGCCCGAACCGGAAATCTCTGCCCGGTTTGGGCCTTTTTGCGTTCTCTATTTGTCCCGCTCCGCAGAATGTGCTATACTGTCCTCAAAGACACTGTTGAGAATGAGGTACAGATATGAAAATTCCCGCAAATGGTTTTACACACGCTGGCAAGTTCCACGCCGACGATGTGTTTGCCACTGCCCTGCTGCAAATTTTGCGCCCGGACATCAAGATCACCCGCGGCTTTGTGGTGCCGGATGATTTTGACGGCATCGTGTACGATGTGGGCTTTGGTATGTTCGACCACCATCAGGAGCCGCGGGAGTGCCGCCCCAATGGCGTGCCCTATGCGGCCTTCGGCCTGCTGTGGCGGGTGCTCGGCCCCGGCCTTGTGGGTGAGCGTCAGGCCCGGCTCATTGACGAGAACTTCATCCAGCCGCTGGACCTCAACGATAACACCGGCGAGCAGAACAGCCTGTGCGATGCCATTGGCTTTTTTAACCCGGTGTGGGACTCCAAAGAGGATCAGGACACCTGCTTTTTCAAGGCGGTGGCCGTGGCAAAGCAGATCTTGGAAAACCAGATCGCCAGCGCCAACGCCGTGAACCGCGCCGACGAAAAGGTGCAGCAGGCTTACAAAAACTCCCGGGACGGCATCGTGGTGCTGCCCTGCTATCTGCCGTGGAAGAACGGCCTGTACAAGACGGACGCGTTGTTCGTGATCTACCCCAGCCAGCGCGGCGGCTGGAGCGCCCAGTGCGTCACCGACCACAAGACCAAGCGCCCCAAGCTGCCCTTCCCCCAGAGCTGGGCCGGCCAGCCGCAGGAGGTCATTGAGCAGAAGAGCGGCATCCCGGGCATCAGCTTCTGCCACGCCAGCCGCTTCCTCATCACCGCCAAGGATAAGGAAACTGCCCTTGCCGCCTGCCGTCAGGTACTGAAAAACAACGGGAGACTGTAACATGAGTGCGGGAACCGAACAAGAGACTGAAGAGCGGGCCTACGTGTATATGGTGCGGTGCGCGGGCGGTCAGCTCTATACGGGCTGGACGAACGACCCCGGTGCCCGCCTGCACGCCCACAAGACCGGCAGGGGGGCCAAGGCCACACGGGCCATGGGGGCGGAGCGGTTCGCCTATCTGGAACGGTGCGCGGACCGGTCGGCGGCGCTGCGCCGGGAAGCGGCCCTGAAAAAGCTGCCGAAAGCGAAAAAGGAAGCCCTCTGCGCCGGGTGGGAGGAGAAGAACCTCCCCCGCCTCTCGGTGGCGTCCCGCGCCGATGCAAAGGACATTCTGGAACTGTACAACTGGTATGTGCTGCACCACACCGCAACGTTTCAGGTCACGCCCTCCACGCTGGAAGAATACGAGGACTGGGTGGACAACACCTTGAAGGTGGCCCCGCTGCTGCTGGCGCGGGACGCAGACGGCAGGCTGCTGGGCTATGCCTGCGCTCATCGCTGGCACCCGCGTGAGGCCTACGACTGGTCGGTGGAGAGCACCATCTACTGCGCCCCGGATGCCTGCGGCTGCGGGGTGGGCACCCTGCTCTACCGCGCACTGCTGGAATTGCTGGCCGCCTGCGGCTACTGGAACGTCTATGCACTCGTGGCCGACCCGAACCCCGCCAGCGAGCGCATCCATGCGCAGCTGGGCTTTTCCTGCGTGGGCCGCACCCCGCACACGGCGTATAAATTCGGCTGGCTGGGCCTGTCCACCTGGTGGCTGGCGCTGCGCACCGGCAACGAAAAGCCTGTCCCCGTCCGGATGGTGACGGCAGAGCAGACGCAGGCCGTGCTCTGCAAATACGGAAAAACAGAATGAAACGAAACGAAGAGCTCCGGCATCTGCCGGGGCTCTTCTGCGTTTCGGAAAGCGGTGCTGAAACCTTGGCACCTGCCCGGCGGGACGGATGAAACGGCTTTCAGAATGTGTAAGAATATATACACCAAAACTGCATAAAATTTGCATAAATAATAAAATATTTGCATAAACATGCAAAGTGCCACAAACGGCACTGGAAAAGGGCAGAAGGTTTGGCGGTTTTCCGCATTGACGGAAAAGCCGCGCCGCGTATAATAAAAAGCGTGATAAGCAACCGAGAGATCGAGCGCACCGGGAGGGACGCCCGGTGCAGGAAAACAAAAGTGTAAGCATGAAAACAAAGGAGCGTTCATCATGAAAAAGGAAAACATCAAAAAAGTCGTGCTGGCTTACTCCGGCGGTCTGGACACCTCCATCATCATTCCCTGGCTGAAGGAAAACTACAACAACTGCGAGGTCGTCGCTGTCTCCGGTGACGTGGGTCAGGGCACCGAGCTGGATGGTCTGGAAGAAAAGGCCAAGGCTACCGGCGCTTCCAAACTGTACGTGCTGGACCTGAAGAAGGACTTCGTGGAGAACTACATCTTCCCCACCCTGAAGTTCGGCGCAAAGTACGAGGACTACCTGCTGGGCACCAGCTTTGCACGTCCGTGCATCGCCAAGGCTCTGGCTGATATCGCCATCAAGGAAGGTGCAGATGCCATCTGCCACGGCTGCACCGGCAAGGGCAATGATCAGGTGCGTTTTGAGCTGACCCTCAAGGCCCTGTGCCCCGATATGGCCATCATTGCTCCGTGGCGTGAGTGGGATATCAAGAGCCGTGACGAGGAGATCGACTACGCCGAGGCTCACCACATCCCCCTGAAGATCAACCGCGAGACCAACTATTCCAAGGACAAGAACCTGTGGCACCTGAGCCACGAGGGCCTCGATCTGGAAAGCCCCGCCAACGAGCCCCAGTACAACAAGCCCGGCTTCCTGGAGCTGGGCATCAGCCCCGAGCAGGCTCCCGATAAGCCCACCTATGTGACCATCCACTTTGAAAAGGGCATCCCCACCGCCGTGGACGGCAAGGAGATGGGCGCTGTGGAGCTGGTGGAATACCTGAACAAACTGGGCGGCGAGAACGGCATCGGCCTGCTGGATATCGTGGAGAACCGTCTGGTGGGCATGAAGAGCCGCGGTGTGTACGAGACCCCCGGCGGTGCCATCCTGTACAAGGCCATCAATGTGCTGGAGACCATCACTCTGGATAAGGAAAGCTCTCACTTCAAGGCTCAGCTGGCCCAGAAGTATGCCGATATCGTTTACAACGGCCAGTGGTTCACCCCGCTGCGCGAGGCTCTGGACGCCTTTGCCGACAGTCTGGAAAAGACCGTCACCGGCGATGTGAAGCTCAAGCTCTACAAGGGCAACATGATCAACGCAGGTGTCACCTCTCCGTACACCCTGTACGACGAGCAGACCGCTTCCTTCGGCGAGGACGAGGACTACAATCAGGCTGATGCAACAGGCTTCATCAACCTGTTCGGCCTGTCCATCAAGGAGCGCGCAAAGCTGTCCAAGAACTGGCCGGAGGTCAAGTAAGCAGCTATAACATCTTCCCTTTCGTGTGTTTTCACACTTTCACACGGAAGTTCCATCCAACCGGCATCGTTGCCGGCGGCACCGCCGCAGGAGCGTTTTCCCCTGCGGCGGCTTTGCCGTTTTTAGAAGAAATTGACGAACCCTCTCAGTCAAACCCTGACGGGTTTGCCAGCTCTCCCGAAGGGCGAGCTTTATGCGCAGTTCGGCAAAGCCGTTCTTCAAGTGGGGAAGCTCTTGCTTTTCGCAGGCAGAAGAAAAGCTCCCCCCTCGGGGGAGCTGGCACGGCGCAAGCCGTGACTGAGAGGGTTTGGACATAAAGTAAAGGATAAAACTATGGCAGAACAACTCTGGAAGGGCCGTTTTTCCAAGGCCGTGGATTCCCGCGTGAACGACTTCAACTCCTCCATCCGCTTCGACCAGCGCATGATCGCGCAGGATATGCGCGGCAGCGGCGTGCACGCCGCCATGCTGGCAAAGCAGGGCATCATCTCGGAAAAGGACTGTGAGGACATCCTCAACGGTCTGGCTTCCATCGCCGATGATCTGGCAGCCGGCAGGCTGGAGATCGACCCCAATGCCGAGGATGTGCACACCTTTGTGGAGCAGACCCTCACCGCCCGCATCGGCGACGCCGGCAAGCGGCTGCACACCGGCCGCAGTCGCAACGATCAGGTGGCGCTGGATATCCGCCTGACCCTGCGGGACTACAGCCACACCCTGCAGGCCTACATTGTGGAGCTCATCAAGGTCATCTGCAAAAAGGCCGGTGAGAACACCACCGCCGTCATGCCCGGCTACACCCATCTGCAGCGTGCCCAGCCCATCACCTTTGGCCACGCCCTGATGGCATATGCATCCATGCTGCTGCGCGACCTGCAGCGCTTTGAGGATGCCACCGCCCGCATGGACGCACAGTGCCCGCTGGGCAGCGGCGCGCTGGCTGGCACCACCTACCCGCTGGACCGCCAGTTCACCGCCGAAAAGCTGGGCTTTGCGGCTCCCTGCGCCAACAGTCTGGACGGCGTGTCCGACCGCGATTTCTGCATCGAGCTGGCCAATGCAATCTCCATCTGCATGATGCACCTGTCCCGGCTTTCCGAGGAGATCATCCTCTGGTGCAGCTGGGAGTTCAAGTTCATTGAGCTGGACGATGCCTTTACCACCGGCTCTTCCATCATGCCGCAGAAGAAGAACCCCGATGTTACCGAGCTGATCCGTGGTAAGACCGGCCGCGTCTACGGCGACCTGAACACCCTTCTGGTGATGATGAAGGGCATTCCCCTCGCTTACAACAAGGACATGCAGGAAGATAAGGAAGCTATCTTCGACGCAGTGGATACGCTGGAGCTGTGCCTGAAGACGGTCACTCCCATGCTGGACACCATGAAGACCATTCCGGCCAACATGCGCCGCGCCGCCGCCAAGGGCTTTATCAACGCCACCGACTGCGCCGACTACCTCACCAAGAAGGGGATGCCCTTCCGCGATGCCTACAAGCTGACCGGCTGCATGGTGTCCGACTGCATCGCAAAGGACAAGACCCTTGAAGAGCTGACCCTCGACGAGTTCAAGGGCTACAGCGCTCTGTTCGAGAACGATATCTACGATGCCATTGATCTGGTCAAGTGCTGCGAGGGCCGCACCAGCTACGGCGGCCCCAGCGAAGCCAGCGTGAACAACCAGATCGCACTGGCAAACGCACAGCTGGATGCGTGGGAGGAAAAGAACGCATGAGCGTGAAAGTTTTTATTGATGGCTCTTCCGGCACCACCGGTCTGCGCATTGCCGACCGTCTGGCGCAACGCCCGGAGATCGAGCTGCTTTCCATTTCCGCAGAGGGCCGCAAGGATGTGAACGAGCGGGCGAAGGTCATCAACTCTGCCGACCTCGCCTTCCTCTGCCTGCCGGATGCCGCTTCCAAAGAGGTCATGCCTCTGCTGCGCCCGGACGTGAAGGTGCTGGACACCTCCACCGCCTTCCGCACCGATGCCGCATGGGACTACGGCTTCCCGGAGCTGGCGGGCCAGAAGGAAAAAATCAAAAACTCCTGCCGCGTGGCAGTGCCCGGCTGCTATGCCAGCGGCTTTATCAGCATTGCCCGCCCGCTGGTGGAGCTGGGCCTTGTACCGGCAGAGTATCCCTTCAGCTGCACCGGCATCTCCGGCTACTCCGGCGGCGGCAAAAAGATGATCGCCGAGTACGAGAGCGCTGATCGCCCGGCGCACAGCAAGCTGGATGCACCCAAGAGCTACGGTCTGGGCCTTGCCCATAAGCACCTGCCGGAAATGCAGAAGATCAGCGGCCTTGCCCACACCCCCATGTTCGTGCCCGTGGTGTGCGATTACTACTGCGGCATGCAGGTGCTGGTGCCGCTGGATCTGACGCTGGCGGGCAGCACCGCCGAACAGGTGGCCGAGGGCATCGCCGCCTATTATAAGGATGGCGCGATGGTCTCCGTCCACGCCCTGAACGAACCGCTGCCGGAGAACGGCCTGTACTCGAACGCTATGGCCGGTACCGACCGCATGGAGCTGTACATGACCGTGAACGCTGCAGGCGACCAGATGATGCTGGTCTCCCTGTTCGATAATCTGGGCAAAGGCTCTTCCGGCGCGGCCGTCCAGTGCATGAACCTGATGCTGGGTCTGAACGAGGTCGAAGGATTAGAGTGAAACCTCTCCGTCATCGCTCACGCGAGGCCGGAAAGGTCGATAGGGGGAAGAACGATATGTCTTACAAGGAAGTATCGGGCGGCATCTGCGCGCCCAAGGGCTTTGCAGCGGCTGGCGTGCACTGCGGCATCCGCGCAAACCATGCAGAAAAATACGATCTGGCACTCATCAAGGCGGACGTGCGCTGCGCCGCCGCCGGTGTGTACACCACCAACAAGGTCTGCGGCGCACCCATCAAGGTGGACCGCGCCCACCTGAAGGACGGCTACGCACAGGCGATCATCGTGAACAGCGGCAACGCCAACACTTGCGCCGCCAACGGCGTGGCTCTGGCCGAAGAATGCTGTGAGCTGGTGGGCAAGGAGCTGGGCATCCCCGCGCAGGACGTTCTGCCCGCTTCCACCGGTGTCATCGGTCAGCCCATGGTCATCGACCCCTTTGCCCGGGGCATCCCTGCCGCCGCCGCAAAGCTGGCTGCGGACGAGCAGGGCAGCACCGATGCCGCCACCGCCATCATGACCACCGACACCCACAAAAAGGAATACGCCATCCAGTTCGAGCTGGGCGGCAAGACCTGCACGGTGGGTGCCATTGGCAAGGGCAGCGGCATGATCGCCCCCAACATGGCAACCATGCTGGCCTTCTACACCACCGATGCCGCCGTCTCGCCCATCCTGCTGGAAAAGGCCCTCAAGACCGTGGTGCCCGGCACCTACAACCAGATGAGCGTGGATCTGGACACTTCCACCAACGATACCTTGATCATCATGGCTTCCGGCCTTGCAGGCAACCCGGAGATCTGCGAGGAGAACGCGGACTACCACGCCTTTGTGGCGGCGCTGACTGCCATTGCCGAGCACATGTGCGCCGAGCACGCCGGTGACGGCGAGGGTGCCACCCACCTCATCACCTGCGAAGTGACCCACGCCCCCGACCTGAAGACCGCCCGTGCCGTCAGCCGCAGCGTGGTGTGCTCCAACCTGTTCAAGGCCGCAGTGTTCGGCCGCGATGCCAACTGGGGCCGCATCCTGTGCGCCATCGGCTACACCCCCGGCGATTTCTCCATTGATAAGGTCTGCGTGTGGCTTTCCAGCAAGGCCGGTGAGGTGTATGTGTGCGAAAACGCCGCCTACCACCCCTACAGCGAGGACGAAGCCGCCAAGGTGCTGGCTGAGCACGATGTGCTGGTCAAGGTGGACATGGGCACCGGCGATGCATCCGCAAAGGCATGGGGCTGCGATCTGACCTACGATTACGTCAAGATCAACGGCGACTATAGAACTTAATGGAACTCCCCCAGTCGCCTGCGGCGACAGCCCCCTCAAAGAGGGAGCCTGAAAGCCTCCCTCCTTGAGAAAGACTCCCCCGGCCGGGGGAGGTGGCACGAAAGTGCCAGAAGGGGAATGGGTGGCATCGCGTAGCGATGACGGAAGGAGTTCGTCTGGTGGAAAACGAATGCCGGAGCAAGCGTGCTGGCGGCAAGGAGAGTATATGAAAAACGAAGAAATGGCGCGCCTTTTCTCTGAGGCGACACCCTACATCCAGAAGTATCACGGAAAGACCATGGTGGTAAAGTACGGCGGCAATGCCATGATCAACGAAGAACTGAAAAATGCCGTCATGAACGATCTGGTCACCCTTACCCTGCTGGGTGTGCGCGTGGTGCTGGTGCACGGCGGCGGCCCGGCCATCAACGAGATGCTGAAAAAGGTGGGTGTGGAAAGCCATTTCGCAAACGGTCTGCGGGTGACCGACGATGCCACCATGGAGATCGTGCAGCAGGTGCTGGCCGGTAAGGTGAACAAGGATCTGGTGGCAAAGCTGCGCGGCCGCGGCGTGGGCCTGTGCGGCATGGACGGCCAGATGCTGCGCTGCACCGAGCTGGACCCCCAGCTGGGCCATGTGGGCGAGATCGTGCATGTGGACGCTACCCTGATCGCAAGCCTGCTGGACGGCGGCTTCATCCCCGTGATCGCCACGGTGGGCATGGACGATCTGGGTCAGGCCTACAACGTGAACGCCGACACCGCCGCTGCGCAGATTGCGATTGCGCTGAAAGCGGAGAAGCTGGTATCCATGACCGATATCGCGGGCCTGCTGCGGGATAAGGACGACGAGAGCACCCTCATCCCCGAGGTGGAGGTGTCCGAGATCGAGGGCTATAAGTCCGCCGGCATCATTGCGGGCGGCATGATCCCCAAGATCGGCGGCATGGCCGATGCCATCTATCAGGGCGTGCACGAGGCGGTCATCATCGATGGCCGTGTGCCCCACTCCATCCTGCTGGAGCTGTTCTCCAACCGCGGCTCCGGCACCCGCTTTTACCGCCGCAGCCACCGCGAATAAGCATTGCGCAGGTGCCGTGCAGGCGGTATAATAAGAAAAATGACCCTCTCAAGCCTTTGCCAGCATTTTCTGGCGCGAAAGCGCCTGAGAGGGTTTTCTGTTCACAGTTTCTGTTCACAGGAGGGTACACCTATGGATTCTGAAAAAGTCATCAAGCGGGACAACGAATACGTCCTGCACACCTATAACCGCAACCCTATTGTGCTGGAAAAAGGCCACGGCCTGCGCGCCGCAGGCCCCGAGGGCCAGCAGTATCTGGATTTTACCAGCGGCATTGGCGTGAACAGCCTTGGCTACTGTGATCTGGACTGGGCCGAGGCCGTCTCGGAGCAGGCCCACAAGCTGCAGCATACCTCTAACCTTTACTACACCGCGCCCTGCGGCAAGCTGGCCAAAAAGCTGTGCAAGCGCACCGGCATGAGCAAGGTTTTCTTCGGCAACTCCGGTGCCGAGGCCAACGAGGGTGCCATTAAGGCCGCGCGCAAGTACAGTGTGGACCACTACCGCAAGGACCGCACCACGGTCATCACGCTGGTGAACAGCTTCCACGGCCGCACCATCGCCACCCTGACCGCCACCGGTCAGGAGGTGTTCCACAACTACTTCGGCCCCTTCAACGAGGGCTTCCTGTATGCTCCGGCAGGCGATATCGAAGCGCTGGAGGAGCTGGTGGACCGCACAACCTGCGCCGTGATGCTGGAACTCATTCAGGGCGAGGGCGGTGTGATGGCGCTGGACCCGGACTACGTGCAGGCCGTGCGCAAGCTCTGCGACGAAAAAGACCTTGTGCTCATCGTGGACGAGGTGCAGACCGGCGTGGGCCGCACCGGCACCTTCCTGTGCTGCGAGCACTACAACCTCAAGCCGGACGTGGTCACGCTGGCCAAGGGTCTGGGCGGCGGCCTGCCCATCGGCGCAGTGCTGATGAACGAAAAGGTAGCCGAGGGCATGGGCCCCGGCACCCATGGCTCCACCTTCGGCGGCAACCCGGTGGTCTGCGCCGGTGCCAACGTGGTGGTGGACCGCATGGACCAGAGCTTCCTTGCCAATGTCAACGAGCGTGCCGTCCAGCTGCGCGCGGGCATCGCAAAGCTGCCCCATGTCAAGAGCATTTCCGGCATCGGCCTGATGGTGGGCGTCGAATTTTTCGGCGATGTCCGGGCGGCGGACGTCCTCGCCGCCTGCCGCGAAGCGGGCCTGCTGGTGTTGACAGCCAAGACCCGCCTGCGCCTGCTGCCGCCGCTGACCCTGACGGCACATGATGTCGAGAAGGCACTGGCCATCCTGAACGAAGTGCTGAGCGAGATGGCCCAGAAGTCTCCGAAGGAGCAGGCATGAAAAATCTGCTGAAAATGAGCGACCTCTCCCCCGAAGAGCTGCACCACATCCTCGATGTGGCCGACCGGCTCAAGGCGGAGCAGAAGGCCGGAGGCACGGCACCGCTGCTGCACGGCAGGAGCGTGGCGCTGATGTTCTCCAAAAACTCCACCCGCACCCGCACCAGCTTTGAGGTGGGTGTGTACCAGCTGGGCGGTCTGGGCAACTACATGAACACCGCCGAGCTGCAGGCCGGGCGCGGCGAGCCCCTCAAGGACACCGCCCGGGTGCTGGGCCGCTACTACGACTGCGTGGTGTGGCGCACCTACCGCCAGAGCGATCTGGAAGAGTTTGCCGAGCTGGCCGGTGTGCCGGTGATCAACGGCCTGACGGATTACGCCCATCCCTGCCAGGTTCTGGCCGACCTGATGACCATTCGGGAGCGCCGGGGCAGCCTTGCGGGCCGGAAGCTCTGCTTTGTCGGCGACGGCAGCAGCATGGCAAACAGCCTCATCGTGGGCGGACTGCTGGCTGGGATGCAGGTCACCTGCGTCTGCCCGCAGAGCTACCGCCCGGCGGCGGATGTGCTGATGTTCGCCCACAAGTATGGCCCGAAGTTCCATCTCCTCACTGACCCCGCCGAGGGCGTGAAGGACGCCGACGTGGTCGTGACGGCGGCCTGGAACACCGCCCCCGGCACACCGGAGAGCGAACGCCGCCTGCGTGATTTCGCGGGCTTTCAGGTCACGAGCGGCCTGCTGAGCGGAGCAAAGCCCGACGCGATGCTCCTCCACTGCCTGCCCGCCCACCGGGGTGAGGAGATCTCCTCGGCAGTGTTCGAGCAGCACGCACCAGAGATCTTTGACGAAGCCGAGAACCGCCTGCACGTGCAGAAAGCCGTGCTGGCCATTCTTCTGGCGAACCAATAAGCGGGAACATACAGGCCTCACAAAACAGCCGTTTGAACGGATAGAAAGAAAACCAGAACGCTCAGCTGGATCAGCTGTGCAGTTCTGGTTTTCTGCTGTTTGTAAGAGCAGGGAGCGTCCTGCGGTCACAACGTTTCAATTCTTAAAAATTCCTGTCCTGCCGGAAACAAGTGCGGCAAACTGGAAGTTATCGCTTTCTGCCAATATAGCGACAAACTTTCTTCTTATATTGCAGATACTCATTTCCAAATGTGGCAAATAAAAAATCTTCTTCGACATTGACAATCTGCAAATGGTACATGATGACCGCAAATACCGTTAGGAAGCACAAAATCCAGTTAAAAAACATCAATAGTGTGCCAATATATAAAAGGTCAAATCCCAGGAAGGCGGGATTGCGGCTGATTTGATAAATGCCGTTTGTCACAAGCTCCGTTTTATCGGTTTTGGACACTCCTGCTCGCCAACTGTCACGCATCGTCCATACCGCAACGATAAATATAGCCGTTCCCGCAACACTCAGTATCGCTCCAAAAATCCGAACGGAAACAGGGCTATGCTCCGTTTCAAAAAAAATACTGGAAAGCCCCGCTATAAAAACAAGAATAGCCGCAATCTTCATGGTGATTTCCACGAATTTCACAAAACCAACTTTGTTCTTTCCGATTTGGTCTGTCTGTATTCCCTGCTTTTTTTGATGGAACATTTTCACAAAATAGCAACCATAAAAAGCTATTATGCTTGCTATGGAAATCAACTTAAATTCCATTGCCCTTATCCTCTCAAACTGGAAGTTGCATGATTATTCATATTCTGTCCTGATAGTGAATTGTTTGGGAAGATTGTAAATGTTTGTTTTCAGAAATATAGGATAGAAATATTCATCCTGTAACCGTTCAAATGCAAGCCATTCAAAGTCATGTATATGGTGACCTTCATAGAGTGTAAACCGTTCTCCTTTTTCCAATAATCCTGTTTCGGAAATGTCCATCAGATAATAGATACAGATTTCATGGTAATTCAGCTTATCAACATCTTCAGTGAAAAAACTTTGGTTCAGCCATAAAGGACGAATAATTTTAGGTGTGATATTCAGTTCTTCCTCTACTTCTCTAACAACTGCGTGTTCGGCAGTTTCTCCCATCTGAACTCTGCCACCAGGCAAATAAAAGTATGGGGAACGTTCATCGTGCATTGCCAGGATTTTGTTGTTAGAAATAATGATAGCACAAACCCTATAATTAAACTTTTTCCGGTTAGAAACATAAGTAATGTCCATCCATCTTTCCTCCGTCAAATTACGATTTGTTGAACTAAGCCGAGTATATACCACACGCGCGGTCGAATGACCACTCATATATATGAGAATTTGCCCGAAATGCACCCTTCTGGTATAAAGTCCAGTGCGCGGCACCTTGCCAGCGGTGGATACACTTCGGATATGAAAAAGTCCCATGCCGACACCGTGACGGTGCAGACATGGGACTTGATGCTTTTCGGCCTGGCCGGGCAGCCGGAACCGATCCGGACAGGCGTTTACAGGGTCTTACACGCCCGAATAGGCGGAGAAGCCGCCGTCTACGGGCAGGCAGATGCCGGTGATGAACCCGGCGGCGTCGTTGTTCAGCAGGAACAGCAGTGCGCCGACGAGGTCTTTTTCACTGTCGCCGAAGCGGCCCATCGGGGTGGCGGCAAGGATCTTGCCGGTGCGGGCGGTGGGGGTGCCGTCTTCCTTGTAGAGCAGCTTTGCGTTCTGCTCGCTGGCGAAGAAGCCCGGCGCAATGGCGTTGACCCGGATGCCCACCTTGCTGAAATGGACGGCCAGCCACTGGGTGAAGTTGGTCACTGCGGCCTTGGAGCCGGAGTAAGCCGGGATCTTGGTCAGGGGCAGATAGGCGTTCATGCTGGAAATGTTCAGGATGTTGCAGCCCTCGCGGCCCACCATCTGGCGGGCGAAAGCCTGGGTCGGCAGCAGGGTGCCGATGAAGTTCAGATTGAACACCATCTCCACGCCGCTCTCGTCAAGGTCGAAGAAGGTCACGGTGTCGGTGTCAAGGTCGCCCATCTCGAAGTATTCCTTGTCGGTGTTGGCGCGGGCGTTGTTGCCGCCGGCACCATTCACGAGGATGTCGCAGGGGCCGAGGTCTGCCAGCACGTCTTCGGCCACCTGCAGGCAGTTGGCCTTGTTCATGACGTTGCAGGTGTAGCCGCGGGCTACGCCGCCCTCGGCCTCGATCGCATCGGCCAGCTCCTTGAGCTTTTCCATGTTGCGGCCCAGCAGGGCGACTTTTGCACCGGCCCGCGCCAGCGCTCTGGCGAAGATGGAGCACAGGGTGCCGCTGGCACCGGTGACAACGGCCACCTTGCCGGTGAGGTCGGTGTTCAGAACGTTCTTTTCCATAACAGATCTCCTCTTCGTTGCTTAAACTTTGCCCGCGCCCCTGTCCAGGATCTTATCGAACCGGGCAAAGAAGGTGATGGTGGTGATGGTGGCGGCCAGAATGTCGCTGACCGGCTCGGCCAGAAACACGCCGAACACCGGGTTCGGCAGCAGGTGCGGCAGAATGAAGATGAGGGGGATCAACAGAATGATCTTGCGCAGGCAGGCCAGCAGCAGGCTGACCTTAGCCTGCCCCAGCGCCATAAAGCTCTGCTGGCAGGCGATCTGGAAGCCCATGGCAAAAATGCCCGCCATGTAAATGCGCATGGCCCACGTGGTGTACTGGATCAGTGCGGTGTCCGAGGTGAAAATGCCGGCTACCACACCGGGCACCAGCATCATCAGCACCCAGAAGATGGCCGTGTAGCCGAAGCAGACCAGAAGCTGGAAGCGGAAGGCTTCCTTGACGCGGGCCTTCTTGCCTGCGCCGAAGTTGAAGCTCATCACCGGCTGTCCGCCCTGGCAGACGCCGGAGACCGGCATACTGGCCAGCTGGGATGCGCTGGTGATGACGGTCATGGCACCCACAGCCACATCGCCGCCGTACCGCGCCAGACTGGAGCTGAAGCTGATGGAAAGCAGGCTTTCGGTGGAGAGCATCACAAACGAGGAGATGCCCAGCGCCAGGACGGGCAGCACGATCTTCCCTTCGGGCTTGAGGTACTCTTTCTTCAGCCGGAGGGTGGTCTTGGGGCCGGTGAGGAAACGGATGATCCAGATGGCACCCACAGCCTGGCTGAGCACGGTGGCGATGGCGGCACCCCGCACCCCCAGACCAAAGAGGAAGATGAGGATGGGGTCGAGCACGATGTTGATGACCGCACCGATGACGGTGGTCAGCATACTGATCTTGGCAAAGCCCTGTGCGGTGATGAAGGGGTTCATGCCCAGCACGATGAGGACGCAGACCGAGCCGAGGATGTAGATGCGGCTGTACGCCAGCGCATAGGGCAGGGTGGCATCGCTGGCACCGAACAGCCGCAGCAGCACCGGTGCCCCGGCATAGAACACGACGGTCAGCAGCACCGAGAAGATCAGCAGCATGGTGAAGCTGTTGCTGACGATCTTTTCCGCCTGGTCTTTGTCTCCCTGGCCCATGGCGATGGCGGTGCGGGGCGCGCCACCGGCACCAATGAGCATGGCAAAAGCGTTCAGCAGCATCAGAATGGGTGTGAACAGCCCCACGCCGGTCAGCGCTGCCGCGCCAATGCCCGCAATGTGGCCGATGTAAATGCGGTCCACGATGTTATACAGCAGGTTCACCACCTGCGCCACCACGGCGGGGATCATGAGCTGCAGCATCAGCTTTTTGATGCTGCCGGTGCCCATATCTCCTTGTTTTTTCTGTGTTTGTGCCATTGGTTTCTCCTTGCATGAAAAGGGCGGCCAGCACCCGAAAAGAGGTGCTGGCCACCGCATATTTTAATACGACAGGCCGAAATTCAACTCATAGTAATTGCCGGCGGCGTCACGGTAAGCGTAAGCCTTGCCGTTTTCGTCCTTCATGCAGTCGGGCATGTAGGCATCCTTGGCGTAGCCGGGCACATCGTTGGGGCTGATGCAGACGCCGTCTGCATTGACGGCCAGCACTTCGTCGCCCTTGGGCAGGGTCAGCGGCAGCTTGCCGACCGGGGCAAAGCGGCCGAACAGGACATCCAGCGTTGCGGAGGGGTAGGTATCGAAGCCGACGGTCAGCGCATCGGAGACTTTTTCGATGTTGCCGACTTCCCAGGCCAGCGGGCAGTTGATGTTGGAAACGACCTTGCCGCCGTGTGCGTGGACCGCCTCGGCGATGCCGGGGATGCGGCTGGCACCGACCAGCGTGGTCTCCTGATGGGTCTCGGCGGTGGGCTTGCCGCTTTCATCCACGTTGCAGACGGTCTTGCCTTCGCAGATGTCCAGCTCCAGATAGCCCGGCGTTGCATTGAAGTATGCACCGGACTGCGGGCTGACCATCAGCAGGGCGACATCGGCCTCGGCGGGGTCGGCCACCAGCGTGACATTGCCCAGCATCTCGCGCAGGGCCTTGGTGGCAGCTTCGCCGGCCTCGGCGCTCTTGCCGAAGGCCTCGGCGTAGACCTTGCAGCCATCCTTCAGGGGCAGGGTGCCGTCGTTCTTCAGCAGGACGACGCTCTCGCGGTGGACGCGGCTGGCCTCTTCCCAGTCGGCCTTGGTGGCCACGACCTCGGCAGCCTTCCGGGGGTCTGCATAGGGGTCTTCGAACATGCCCTGACGGAACAGCTCGGTCAGGGTGCGGCGGACGGCGCGGTTCAGGCTCTCGTCGGTCAGGACAAGGTCTTCCTTCCGGAAGCCTGCGGGCACTTCGTGGGTGTCGTAGTAGCCGTTGGTAGCACGGGCGTAGCTCTCCTCGCCGAACGCATTGTCCAGCAGACCGGAGATCAGGTCCACGCCGCTCTGGGTGACGGCGTAGCCGATGCGCTCCGGCTCATCCAGCATATCGACGCCCCAGCACATGTTGTGGACGATGCCGGTGTCGGAGTTGATGTAGCCCTTGAAGCCCATCTGGCTGCGGAGCATCCCGTCGATGAAGACCTTGTTGTAAGCGAAGCCATAGGGATTCAGCGCGATGGGGTTGCCCTCGAAGTCCTCCTGCGGGGCGCTCTTCTCAGCGGACGGCTTGGAGTAGTAGGGCATGATGGACTCGGCGTTGTGGCGGATGGCCGCACGGAAGGCCGGGATGTGGTACTTCTGCAAGGAACCGGGGGTGGCGTAGATGTTCCACTGACCTGCTGCATAGTGGGGGTCGAAGCCGTTCTCACGGGCACCGCCGCCGGGGAAGTGCTTCACGGTCACGGACACGCCGTCCGGGGTGACGCCGTTGCTGCCGCCCTGGATGCCGGGGATGAGGTGGTCGAAGATCTCCTCAATCAGCTCCGGGTCCTCGCCGAAGGTGCCGAAGGTGCGCTGCCAACGGGGGTCGGTGACGCAGTCGGCCATGTACATGTAGCCCTTCTTCAGGCCGCAGGCGTTCCACTCGCGGCGGATGGTGTCGGCGAACTTGTCGATGATGTCGATGCGGGCGGTGCCCTTGACGGCCGCTGCGATGCCCAGAGTGCCGGGCCAAGTGGCGAAGACACCGGCGGCATCGTTCATGCCGAAGACGACCTCGCCGTTCTCGTTGCGGCTGTTGGACATGACCTGCATGGGCACGAAATGCTCACAGGTCTCGGTCAGGTATTGCAGCTGGTTCAGATAGTCGGCCAGGTCTTCGGGGGTGGGGTTCTCGCGCAGGATGACATGGCGGTTGAAGCACTTTTTGACCATGTCGGAGGTGCTGGGCAGCGCCTGATGGCCGAAGATGCTGTCGGAAACGTCCACCGGTGCCTCATCCAGCAGGCCGGAGTCATCGCCCACAGGTTTGTGGCCGTTGGCGGCCAGACGGGGCGAGGGGTACTTGGGGCCCATCCGCCAATCAGAGGTGAACAGCTGGCCGATCTTCTCGCTGGTGGTCAGGGTCTGGACATAGGCTTCGGCGCGCTCTTCAGGGGCAAGGCGCCAGTCGTTGACGGCGCTGACGGTGCCGGTGCCGTCGATATCCTTGAAATAGAGGCCGTCCTGTTCGATGACCCGGCGCTCCACCGTGCCGATGGTGGGGCCGTTTGCGTTGACATAGCGCTGGACGCGCTGGGATGCTTTCGTTGCCATGTGATTTCTCCTTTTTATTTTACGCCGTCTGCGGTGGGGTTCGTGATACCTATATTATAATGGCAGACCCCAGAAAGGGATTAGAAAAATTTTTGGAAAAATCCGCACTTTCCTAATATTCTTTTCCATGTAGATCCATGCAGGCGGAGAAAACTGGCAATGTGCTGTACTAGTATATCAATGCCATGTGCAATTTGACCAATAGGTTTTTGGAAAGTTGTGAAAATTGCTTCAAAATAGTAAAATCGTCCTGTTTTACCTCAAAATATTACTAACAGAATTTCAAAATATCGTTCATAATAAGGACATAAAGTCCCGATGTGCCGCACAGTGGCAGGTGCGGTTTCCAAACGGGGCAAAAACGGAGAACGCCTTGTTTACAAATTAAGGAGAGAAAACGAAATGGCAAAAACGAGAAGTCTGCCGGATAAGTACTACGACAAAGACTACGAGCACAACGGCATCCACCGCGTTCCGCTGTGGCGCATCGCATGCTTTGCACTGAACAACACGGCTACCAACCTGTACATGCTGATGATGGGTTACGCTACCTACTACCTGATGGGCTGGGTCGGCGTCGGCATGATGATGGCCTCTTCCCTGAGCATGATCATGCGCATCTGGGACGGTGTCACCGACCCGTTCGTCGGCTTCATGGTCGATAAGACCAACGGCAAGTTCGGTAAGAACCGCCCGTTCATCGTCATCGGCAATATCATTCTGGCCGTGACCAGCTTCATCCTGTTCCACGTCACCCACCAGCTGCCGCAGGCAGTCCGCTTCCCCTTCTACGTTGTGGTCCTGATGATCTACTATCTGGGCTACACCTGCCAGTGCGTCGTTACCAAGTCTGCACAGTCCTGCATGACCAACGACCCCAAGCAGCGCCCCATGTTCGCTTCCTTCGACGGCGTGTTCAACACCGTTCTGTTCGCTGGTCTGGCGGTTGTGTTTGCTAATATGGCAAACAGCTACAAGGATGTCGGCGGCTATGCTTCCACCCAGTTCTTCCACAGCCTGTGGGTCATGACCGCCATTGTTTCCGGTATCTTCACCCTGCTGGCTGTCATCGCCATCGCCCCGAAGGACCGTCCGGAGTTCTTTGGCACCGGCAAGCCGGTCAAGGTCGGCCTGAAGGATTACTGGGATACCCTGAAGAACAACCGCGCCATCCAGATGCTGATCCTGTCCGCATCTACCGATAAGCTGGGCTCCTCTGCCCGTACCAGCGCTGTCTCCGTTGCTATGTTCGCCTGCATTGCCGGTTCTACCGTTCTGCAGGGCAACGTGACCGCTCTGACCACCATCCCCAGCGTCATCGTCACCTTCCTGGCCATCTCTCTGGTGGCTACCAAGTTCGGCCAGCGCAAGGCCATGATCATCGGCTCCGTCGGCGGTCTGGTCGTCAACGCTCTGACCATCGCCCTGTGGCTGCTGGGCGACCCCACCACCATGACCTCTGACCCCGCTAAGGGCACCCTGAACTGGGGCTACTTCCTGATCCTCCATGTTGGCCTGAGCATCATCTACGCAGGCTTCCAGGGCATCTCCGGCAACATCGTCATCCCCATGACTGCGGACTGCGCCGACTACGAGGTCTATCGCTCCGGCAAGTACGTTCCCGGCCTGATGGGCACCCTGTTCAGCTTCGTCGATAAGCTGGTCTCCTCCTTCGCTCCCATGATCGCCGGTGTCATGTTCACCATGTGCGGCTTCGCTGACCACAACCCCGTTGAGGGCGACGTGGCTACCATGAAGCTCCGCATCGGCTGCGCCTTCTGCTACAGCGGCATCATCATGATCGGCCTGCTGTGCAACCTGATCGCCATGAAGTTCTATCCCCTGACCAAGGAGAAGATGGCTGAGATCCAGGACGAAGTTGCTGCCATCAAGATGAAGGCAATGGCTGAAAACGCATAATCCAAGCTGCCACGCTTTCTGATTCTGCGGAAACTACATCCCATGGGAAAGACCGCTCACCGGCTACGTGCACAGTGGGCGGCTTTCCCGATTTTATGAGACAAAGACAGAGGTACAACAATGGCAAATACCCAATGGACAAAAGACCCCGACCACGGTTTTATCTGGAATTCCATCGAACATTACTTCTATTGGAAGGAAAACCGCCAGCGCCATGAGGTGAACCGGAAAAAGTATCTCCGCCTTTGCATTCTGGGGGCCTTTGGGGCGCACCAGTTCTACGCCAAGCGCCCGGTTTTGGGGGTGCTGTATCTGGCCACCTTCTGGACCGGCTTCTCGGCAGCCATGACCATCGTGGATGCTGTCATCGCGGCCCCCATGAAGCCGGACGAGAACGGCAGCATCTGGCTGTGACCCCCACCTCTTCTGAGCGGTTCCGCCGGGACCGGAAAGGTACAGTTTTATGAGCAACGTTTTGCAGACCCTGTTCAATACCAATCACGAGTTGCCTGATCTGCAGGTCATCGTGATTCTGGCCATCCTTGCGATCGTTGCGCCCTCGGTGGCCAAGTATCTTCATCAGCGGCGTTCCAGCGGCAGCACCAAGACCTCTGCCGCCTCGGCAAAACCCCGCGCTCAGCACAAGAAAAAGCGCTGAGCGGCTGAACTTTCTACGACATTTCCCTCTATTCATTCATCTCATTTACCTCCTTTCTTTTCGAAGAAACACCAAAAGCCCGCAGCGAAAGCTGCGGGCTTTTGGCGTTGCGGTCTCCCCTCTCAGGAGCATCCGAACAGAACGACAAAATGCCCCGGCAGGTGCTGCACAGCATCTGCCGGGGCGGTTTTATGGGGCTTTAACTTTGGGTTCTATCCGGGAACGCTCAGACCTTCTTGATCTTGATGAGCTGTGCGTTCAGGCTTTCCAGGAAGCCATCGGGCAGAGCCATGACGTTGCCCAGATTCTCCGGGGACATGGTCTTCATCATATCCCACATACCGGAGCCGGGCTTCACATCAAAGTTGGTGGTCAGCTTCACGACCTTGGCAACGAGGGCGAAGGCTTCGGGGCACTTGGAGACTTCTTCCATGTTGTCCTTGATGCTGTAGTAGCCTTCCGGGAACTCCATGGGAGCCTTGAGGTCCAGATCCAGGCTGCCGACCTGCTTGAACCAGTTGGCAACGCCCTCCTGGCGCTCGTTGAACTCCGGCAGGGTGTAGTAAGCGGGCTCCTCGGCGACCTTCTCCAGGGTGATGGAATCCTTCACATCGCCGGCCACAGCTAGGATGGTGTTGAAGCCTTCGTTCAGAGCAACGTCGAACTTGAAGACGCGGTGCGCGGTCTGCTGGCCGACTTCCTTGCCGTTGACGTACAGAACGACGGTGTCCTGGTTGGAGTAGATCTTGATCTCGGTGGTCTCGCCTGCGCGCTGTGCGTGGCGGCGGCCAGCGATGTGGACCATCGGGGTCTGGGTCCAGTAAGCCTGATAGACAAAATAGCTGTCCTTCTTGGTCTTGCGGTCCATGGTGATGAGGCCCTTGTTGTTGCGGCCGCTCACGCCGCCCTCATGACGGGCAGCGCAGCCGAAGTCGAACATGTTCCAGACGTGGGAAGCCCACACCCAGGGACGGTCCTCGAAGACCTGTGCCATGTGCTCGTGGTACAGTGCCTGATACTCCTCGGTGTAGTCCTTGCACTCCGGCGTGTTGCTGTGCCAGTTGATGATGCCCTCGCAGCCGTACTCGGAAACGCCGATGCAGATGTCGGGGTGGTCGGCGTGGAACTTGTCCAGCCAGGGGCCGTTCTGCTCCATCTTGCCGCCGTACCAGCCGAAGTAGTGGTTGTAGCTCTCCAGGTCGGTGATGTGGTGCATGGGGCCGTCCACGGGGGTGTGAGAAACGTGTGCAATGGTGGTCAGACGGGTCGGGTCAAGCTCCTTGCAGAGCTTCTCCAGATCGTGGTGGGTGTCCACCAGCTCCTGAGAGATGCCGCCGATCAGGATCTCGTTGGAGATGCCCCAGAACATGATGGAGGGGTGGTTGTAGTTCTGGATGATGAGCTCCTTCATCTCCTCCATGACGTGGGTGTGTGCGCCCTCGCCCTTCTTGAAGACGCTGATGAAGGGGATCTCAGCCCAGACGGCAAAACCGATCTCGTCGCAGGCATCGTAGAAGTCCTGGCTGTGCTGATAGTGTGCCAGACGGATGGTGTTGGCGCCCAGCTCCTTGATGAGCATGGCGTCCTCATAGTGCTCTTCGGGGGTCAGCGCGTTGCCCTCGAACACGCGGTCCTGATGGCGGGAAACGCCGCGCAGCGGGGTGGGCACACCGTTGATGGAGAAGCCTTCGTTGGGCGTGACCTTGAAGGAACGGACACCGACGTTGGCGTAGATCTCATCGACGGCCTCGTTGTTGCGCTGCAGGGTCGCAGTGACGGTGTACAGATTGGGCTCGTCCATGCTCCACAGCTGTGCATCGGGCACGTAGATGGTGACTTCGGTCTCGGCAGAGCCGCGGACAGCGGAAGCGACCTCGCGGCCGAAGCAGTCCTCGATGCTGTACAGAACGGTCAGGTCGTCAGCGGGGTTGGTGACGAAGCTCTTGATGGTGAAGTTTGCACCGCCGTCCTCCGTGGGGACCGGGGTGACCATGATGCCGGGGCCGCCGTAGTAGTCCAGATCAAAGTGTGCATTGGGCACGCTGATCAGGTTGACGCCGCGGTACAGACCGCCGTAGAAGGTGAAGTCGGCGGAAGCGGGGTACATGGACGGGGTGTCCTCATTGGAGACCTCGATGGTCAGCTCGTTCTCACCCTCGTGGCACAGATCGGTGACATCGGCACGGAAGATGGAGAAGCCGCCCTCATGGGTGGTGGCGACCGTGCCGTTGACCTTCACGGTGGCGCTCAGCGCAGCAGCGAGCACCTCAACATAGGTGCGGCCGCCCTCACGGGGCTGCTTGGGCTGCTCGAAGGTGCGGGTGTAAACGCCGGTGGTGCGCAGGTAGCTGCCGTTGCCGTCGTTGCCGTCCACAGCGTTCCAGGTGTGGGGCAGGTTGACCTGCTCCGTCACATGGTCGCCCTTGGGGAAGGACAGGGTCCAGTTTTCGTTCAAGGAAATGATCTCTCTCATTGATACGACTCCTTCTCAGTTTTTTCTCTGTGTGGGTCTGCGGTGCAGACCTCGTTGTGAGATTAGTATATCACAGGAAGCCTCCGGAACGTTTGTACAAAATCGCGTCAAAATAGTAATATTTTGTGAAAATTCCAACGACCGGTCCGCTTTTGTGCAGAAGAAAACGGCCCCGGCAGCTGCCGGAGCCGTTTTCAGGCTTGCATCAGATCCCGCACTCGTCCAGAATGCCGCGCAGGGTGTCTGCGGACTTCCGGAGATCGGCGGATTCCTTCTCGCTCAGTGCGATGGGGACCAGCTCTTCGAGGCCGTCGGCACCCACCACGGCGGGCATGCTCAGAACGACATTGTCCACGCCGAAGTCGCCGTGCATCATCGAGGAGATGGGCAGGATGGACTTCTCGTCCCGGATGATGACCTCGCAGATGCGCTTGACGGCCATTGCGACGCCGTAGTAGGTGGCGCGCTTCTTCTCAATGATCTCGTAGGCGCTGTTCTTGACCTTCTCCGCGATGTTCTCCTGGGACTGGTCGTGGTTGTAGTGGCCGCGCATCTCGCAGAAATCGTCCAGTGCGATGCCGGAGACGTTGGCGCTGCTCCAGGCCGCGATCTCGCTGTCGCCGTGCTCGCCGATGATGAAGGCGTGGACGCTCTTGCTGTCCACGGACAGGTGCTCGCCCAGCTGATACTTCAGGCGGGCAGTGTCCAGCACGGTGCCGGAGCCGATGACCCGTTGCTCCGGGAAGCCGGACAGCTTGATGGCGGCATAGGTCAGGATGTCCACCGGGTTCGCCACCACCAGCAGGATGCCGCGGCATTCCCGCTTGGCGATCTCCGGGATGATGCTCTTGAAGATGTTCAGGTTCTTGTGCACGAGGTCCAGCCGGGTCTCGCCGGGCTTCTGGCCTGCGCCTGCCGTGATGACGATGATGGCGGCATCCACGATATCATCGTAGGTGCCGGCATAGATCTTCATGTTGCCCACAAAGGGGATGCCGTGGCTGATGTCCATGGCTTCGCCTTCGGCCTTGGCGTGGTCTGCGTCGATCAGGACGATCTCCGAGAACAGCTTGCTCTGCATCAGCGCAAAGGCGGACGCCGAGCCGACGAAGCCGCAGCCGATGACGGCGATCTTGCGTAAATTGACGTTGTTCATAGGTTGCTTTCCCTCTTCTGCCGCCCACGGCGGCTCCATTCATTCCAAAACCTCTCCCGCCGGGAGAAGCTGCCGGGCCAAATCGTTAAACTTTTGCCAAGCTTGGATACATTACCAGAAATCACGGCATCTGTCAAGTGCAGGCGCAACGACGCCGCTGCTTTTCACAGGATGCCGCACAGCCCTTGAAAATATACCCGGCAGACGCAGAAGAAAACCAGTTGACGGAAAGCGGGAACTTTGTTATAATAATAGGGCTATCAAGCGGCTTTGGCAGCTTCTGCCCGCCGCTCCGAAGCGCGAAGTGAATAGGGAGATGTATCGAAGCGGTCGTAACGAGAACGACTCGAAATCCAAGTGGATGCTTCGCCGGATGTCTCCATATCACATGAGGGAACGTCAATTTTGATGTCCTGACAGGCTTCGGAACCTGTCTGAACGATGCGTTTTCTAACAATATTCTAACAGCAACTGTTCCAAGTTTCAAGGCCGATTTGCGATATACAAATCGTAAATTTGCCATGAAAATATACTTGGAGATGTATCGAAGCGGTCGTAACGAGAACGACTCGAAATCGTTTTGTCCTTAATCGGGCACGTGGGTTCGAATCCCACCATCTCCGCCAGAAGTCGCAGATTCAAACGAATTTGCGACTTTTTCTTTTGCATCAAGCAAAGAAAGACCGCTTTTCCCTCATCACAGTATGCTTTATACATGAACGATAAATCCATGATTATTTGGGGAGCTTGGATTCTCCCAGAAGGTTCGCAATGACCCCAGCAGACCCCTGTTTGCTTTTGTAATCGAGATGTGCGTAGATGTCAGCGGTGGTAGAAAAGGTGCTGTGCCCCAGCCATTCCTGAACCTGCTTCATAGATACGCCGTTCATCACCATCAGGCTGGCGCAGCTGTGGCGCAGATCGTGGAAACGGATGTGCTTCAGCCCGTACTTGGTCAGCAGCCAGTCGAAGTGCTCCGTCACGAAGTTCGGGCGGATGATGTTCCCGATCTCGTCCACACACAGATAGCCCAGATAATCCCGGTTGTAGCTTTTACCGCACAGGCGGCGGTAGGTTTCCTGCTGACCTTTCAGCATCAGCAGGCGGTCACGGATGGGCGGCACAAGAGGCAGCGTCCGCAGGCTGGACTTCGTTTTTGCACGGTCTGCCTGTACCAGAACCTTTTTGCCGTCGATGGATGCCTGCGTAACGATGTGCTTGATCTCCAGAGTGTTTTCCTCAAAGTCGATCGCATCCCACTTCAGCCCCAGCACCTCGCTGCGGCGCAGGCCGTAGAAGGATGCCAGCAGAACCGGGATCTCCAGCTTGGTGCCCTCTGCGACCTCCGTCAAAGCATGGATCTCTTCGGCACTGTAATAGCTGCCCTTGAACGCATTCTTCTTCGGACGCTCGACCTTATCTGCCGGATTGGTGGGGATCAGGTCGATCTTGACCGCATACTTCAATGCCTTGTGGATGTTTGCATGGTAATGGATCACCGAATTTGCCTTGACCCGTTCAAGCTGTTTGGTATAGAAATCCTGCAAATCGGTGGCTTTCAGGTCTACCAGCTTGATGCCGCGCTTGCGGAAATAGGGAGCGATGATGCGCTCCACCATTCCTTGATAGCTGGCATAGGTCGTGATTTGGACAGAGCTTTTCGTGACTTCCAGCCATTTCAGCATGAAGTCCGAAAAGAGAATGTCATCGTCCAAGCGGATCTCCGCAGGTGCGGTGGGAACCATGAAGTTCCTCCGACGTTCCAGCAAAAGAGCTTCGGCTTTCTTCTTGTTCCTCTTGACGGACAGACCGGTGGCTTCCCACTTGGTCTTTCGCTTTCCGTCTGCGTCCTTGTAACTCAGAACGATGTAGTAGAAGTCGTTTTTTTCTTGCAGATGCCCTGCTACCATAATGTTTCCTCCTGTCTTTGCATCCACCTGAATATGTAACTTCTGCCGCTGACACCATCAGTGTACCCAACGGCAGGAGAGAATGCAAGGATGTCACGCCCGGATGGTGTGACCGGGTGCGAATCCGATAAGATAAGTCAAAAGATGTGCCTTGGGGATGCGGTAGGAGCGTCCGACCTTCAAATGCTGGATGCTCCCCTTTTTCAAAAGCGCATACCCGGTTTTTGTGCTGACGCTCAATATCTCGCACATCTGGTCGATGTTCAGCACATCCGGGTAATCCCGGAGCATCACACGGTACGCATCACGGGGATTCAAAGTTTCTTCGCCCAAACAGATCCCCCCTTTCTATAATGGAGTGTACTGCTCTGTCTTGCGGTCGGGCTCTTCCTGAATCAAAGTGCAGGCTGCAATCTCGCTCATTCCGGTCCTCTCCTTTCTAGTTCAATATGTCAATTATTTGAAAGAAAATACTATATGTAAAGAGCAATGGCCTTTTTGGGGTACCATCGCCCTTGCCAAAGGAGATATTTGAGCTTAGAACTTCATCGGCAGTGCGTCTTTCCTGCACTTGCCGTTGTAGGCGGTGTAGATGGGGTAAACGTACCGCCGCCAGCCCGGGAGCTTGGCGGGGTTATCCCGGCTGATACGGTAGAGTTCCATGGGATGAGTGCTGCGCAGCGCACGGACAAGCCGCTCCGCGCTGTACTGTCCATGATACAGCTGCACAAAGTACATCACGCCCCGCAGGACAGCCGCCCGGAAGGAATCCGGTCTGCCCTCCCACGCTTCCACGATGTGCCGCAGGGCTTCGCAGTAGATTTCTTCGCCCAGCTGGTCGTACAGCTTCAGCGCCGTGCCCACGCAGCTGATACGGTAGTCGCTCAGCTGCATGCTGTCGTAGTTGAGGGACAGCCCCACCCGGTTGGTGGCTGCGACAAACGCCTTGGAAGGCGCATCGCCGCCCACTACCTTGGCGCGCAGCTTGATGCCCGCCGACAGGGGTGCGGCGTGACCGTTCTGCTCCGCAAAGAGCAGGGCTTCCTGCTCCATCGTCAGGCCGGTGTAGACCTTGCAGAGGATCGGGCGGTCCGCGCCACCGTTGAGGAGGATGCAGCCCTCGATGGTGTGCTGCCCGTCCATCACATAGTATCTGCCGTTGCGGAAGCTGACCTTCGGCTCGTTGACGATGTACTCATTGAAGTCTCTGGCGATCAGCTCCACCCGCTTGCGCTCCACGCCCCGCTGGTAGATCTCGCGGGGATAGATCAGCTTGCTGCTGTGGATGACCGAAAGCTGGTACGGCGGGTTGATACCAATGAAAGTATTGTTTTCGTTCAGGCGCATCGCATTTCCTCCTTAATTCTCCAAATGTACTTCTCGGCTTCCTCTAAGATCTCAGCCACCTGCTGCTTACGCTTCGGGCTGGTGAGCAGGCTGGGATTGAAGGTGAAGCTGTATTCCAACCGCTGGATCATGGCATGAACCGCGGATTGCAACTCGGTGTATAGCATCATTTCCTCGATGCTTCCGGCGTTCTCAAAAGACGATTTGATGGGCGTATAGGGGTAGACAGGTGGTTTGCCATCCACCACCTCAGGCGGCGCGTAAAGCGCCGTAGAGCGCCGGATAGGCTCCATCTGCTGGATGCTGCCCATGGGGTTCAGCGCAAGGCTGATACGCACTGCATCATCCACCCTGCGCATCTCCTCCGGGGTCAGATGCCCCAGATACTTCAGCGCCCGGCTCTTGTCGATGGTGAAGATCTGCTCTGCCTGCACAACGGACGGCATATTCAACCCTGCGTTTTCCAACAGGCAGTGGGTCGGCTGGTTTACTTTCTTTTCCGCCTTGCTTGTCATGGTCGCAACGATCAGGGTCGGAGAGTGATAGTTGCCCACGTCATTCTGAAGAATGACCGCCGGACGGTCACCGCACTGTTCCGAACCGGTGCTCGCCCCGAAATGGGTGAAGAAGATGTCTCCGCGTTGGAATTTCCAGTTTTGCTGCAAAATTGTACCTCCATGTTGTTATGTGCAAAGCCCGCTGCCGGATGTTCCGCAGCGGGCTTCGTTCACGGTATGGTGGTATGGTTGGATCAGCGGTGCATGACCACATAATCGTAGCCGCGCCGCATCTGGCAGACGGTGCAGGTGTCCATGCTCCGGTCTGCGCTGGGTACAAGTGCAATCTTGAATGCCTTTGCATCCACAAAGTGCCGCAGACAGGTACCGCAGAGGGTGCGGATGGACTTGACCATCTCAGGGGTCAGCTCCATCTCCTCGTAGATCTCCTGCTCGCGCACCGTGGGGTTCAACTCATCCATAAAAGTGTCCTCCTATATGTATCAAAGTGGATATTCGGATAAAGAATAAATTGGGATACGTAAAAAACGGAAACTGCCGGATGCGCAAAAACGTACCCGGCAGTTCCCGGATCAATATGATTAAAGGTCTCGCATATTCGCCCTCGGCCCCCTACGAGTGGGGCATAAACATCTGGCAGCGGACTTGTACCGCTTCATTGGCATTTCAGCCACCCCGTCTGCTTTGTGACCGGGCCGCGAATTACGGAAGTATCATTATCGGAGTACCAGATGACGGAACTATTCAGTTTTCAAGGACCATGAAGTCGGACGCTTTGCCCTGCGGCAGATGTCGCTTGGGAAATTGTCCCTTCACTTACGAGCCATCGAGAAGGGGCAAATTGTTACCTGAAAAAGAAAATAGTTCAAAAGTTCTTCAAAAACATAGTCATTCGCTCGATTCGCTTATGAATCGTAATCCTTTTGGATTCCAAGGCACTTGCAATCTCGGACTCGGTGTACCCGGCATAGACATAGAGCGTAAGGATTTTGAGATCAAGTTCCGATAAGCTTTCAAGAGCAGCCAGCAACCGCTCATTCTCGATTTCGCCGATCCATCCAAAGCGGCTCTTGGTTTCGTGGTAGGTATCTGTTACCGTGATCGCAGCCTCATATTGCTTAAGATCTGCTGCTTTCCTTGCGTCAACGTCATCTTCGCCATCACAGACTGCCACCGTGCTGGCATCATAGGCGCGTTCACTGTTCAGGACGCCCAAATCAAACTCATACATCGCCTGAATTGCCTCTTCGCTCATTCCGGCTTCGCGGTACTGCACACGGAGTTGCTCCCACTTTGCGTTCAGCTTGCGACGTTCATTACCATTATTGAAACTCATGTGTAACCTCCAAATTTTCGATAAGTCGTGAAAAGTCGAAAATTTGGAAGGCTACGGATATTTCGCCGCTTGGGGCATCCACGAAAAACAGACAAACATAAAGCCTGCTCCTTTTTACGGGAGCAGGCTACCTGAAGGCTAAAAAAATAGCCGGACAACCAACTAACAGAGCGGTTCTAAAAGCAGAATCACTCTATCAGCTGTTGCCCGGCTATTTGGTGCGCGTTTCATACATTGCCTTGCGGCAATGGCCCGTTGCTCGGTGACGAACAGTCCATATTCAGGGTGCAATGCACCCGATTTTTGAAATTGTGTTTTGCCTATAAAGCAATCAACGCCTGCGATAGGCTAAATCAACCGTTGCTACGTTGCCGCACTTGAGGCACTTTATGCGGATAGTGCCTGAACAGCTCTCATCTTTTTGGTAGAGCTTGTGTCCGCAAACGGGGCAAAACCTCCAGCCGATGCTGAATTGTGCCTGCTGTATATTGCTCAGTGGTTTATTTTTAAAAGGACGATTATTTGATTGAATCATGTTTATTCTCCAAATCGGATGATGTCCAATGGATGGCAGTGGATGGGTTTGCCTTTTATGACCTGCATCTGCTGTAGTCTGATCCTGATAGCAGACCACGATACTCCCATCTGCACAGCCATCTCCAGAATTTTTTCATAGTTCGGGTCGGATGCGGATTTGTATAGGATTCCATTCGGCAGGCACAGCGCTGCCCGTTCTATTTCGGCGTTGACTAGAAATGTCGGCATCAGCAGCTCTGCTGCAAGGGTGTTTGCCTGCCATTCTTCCCATGAGGGTTGTCCGTTTCGTTCCCGATAGGCAATGTGCCCACGGCACTTGACTGCTTTTCCATAGTCGTTCGGGAACAGGTCAGCTAAAATCTGGTGTGCCGCCTCATGCGCTATCGTGAAATTCCGGCATCCGGTGCAGCCGTCTGCCGCAAGGGCAGAATCGATCACAATGTCCTTCGGCATGAATATCTCTACAAGCTTTGTACCATCCCCTAAAGTTACGGTAAAACCGCATCTTTGAAAAATGGTCAGTCCGAGGACGCTGCCATCGCTACATAGCGGCAGCATTTTCACATTCAGCCCAAGAACAGCGCTTGCAAGCCGTTCAGGGTCAATGGGTTCCGGGGCATCTTTGCTGATCCCGAAGCGGGTATAGTACTGGTCGATATACTTACCCGCTATGCGCGAAAGGTCTGCGCGGGATAAGTACCTTGCCATTACGAAGCACGGCTTTCCGGCACAGAGCAGTAGGCTTCCACGAACCACTTGCCCTGTTCAAGCCAAAGATTCCGCTTCTGCCCGCAAATCAGGCAGGTGAAGCAGTGACCTTTTCCGCCAAGACGTGATGTACCGTGCTTGACTGCCAAGACACGATCAATTCCATAAGTGCGAGTCTTGTCATAGTTTATGGCAAGAGGACGGATCTTGCCGTCAGGAGTAAAACGAACATCCACTTCGACGTATCTTTTCTCACGGCGAAGGTTGTAATCACCACACATCAGAATTCCTCCTTTTATCAGATTTATCAGAATGCAGCGTGCATTACTTGCGAATCATATCGATCGTATATCTCACGAGCCAGCTTTGAAAACTTCATATATTGCTCATAGTGCGGCTCCACGATCACAAGATCCTAGCACTTCTGCTTTGCTTGCCAGATTGCCTCTCCCGTGGAAACGCCAAACGCCTTTGCTGCATAGTTCTTCGCAAGTACGATGCCATGCCGTTCCTCCACAGAACCGCCCACTGCCACCGGCTTGTTCTTCAGTTCCGGGTTCAGCATACACTCGACATAGGCATAGAAATTATTCATATCACAATGAAGAATCACTCTTTGCATCCCGTATTCCTCCTCTCCGTTCGTGAAAACACGAACAACTTTTCACGAACGCGTTGACACACAGCATTTCTTGTGATACTATAATTACACGAATTATATTTCGTGTTTTCATCGTCATTATAGCAAGCACAGTTTTTCGTGTCAATAGATTTTTATGAAAAAGCGTTCGTGTTTATCATCAAAAAAGAAAGAGGTATTCCTATGGTCTTCAAAGAAAGGTTGAAAGAAAAAAGAACAGAAGCCAATTTAACTCAGGTAGAACTTGCAGAGAAGGCCGGTGTAACCGCCCGCACAATTCAGAATTATGAACTTGGCAGCCGCAAGCCATCCAATATGGTTACGATGCAGAAGATTGCGGATGCGCTGAATACTACTACTGAGTACCTGCTGGGCAGCAGCGGCACCTATGTCGTAGAAGCTCACGAAAAAGGCGGCGCAAAAGCAGCGAAAGATATTGAAGAGCTGGTCAGTGAAGTGACCGGTATGTTCGCTGGCGGCGAATTAAGCGAAGATGCCATCGAAGGAGCTTATAAAGCTCTGACCGATGCCTACTGGATTGCCAAAGAGAACAATAAAAAATACGCCCCGAAAACGAGGCGTAAAAAATCCGATCAGTGATATTTATCGTACACACTTTTCGCTATACTGTAAACTGGAGGTGGTATGATGAATGCGGAACAGCTTTCACGGGTCGGTGAGAAACTGGTAAAACGTTGCGGTTCCAGAGACCCTTTTGAAATTGCAAGGCAGCTTGGTATCAATGTCATGCTTTGCGAAAATTTTGGTTCCCTGAAGGGAATGTACCGGGTGATTAAGCGAAATCGCTTTATTTTCCTGAATAACAGTCTGGATGAAAATATGCTGCGCATTGTGTGCGCACATGAATTAGGGCATGACCAGCTTCACCGGAATATGGCGAAAACCACCCCGATTCATGAGTTCATGCTCTACGATATGAAATCCAAACCAGAATATGAAGCCAACATCGTAGCAGCAGAAATCCTGATGGACAGCGATGAAGTCCTTCGCTACATCTATGAGTATGGATACACAGCTGAGCAGATCGCCAGTGCGATGTCCACCGACATCAATCTGGTTGCGCTGAAGGTGGCGCACCTGGCCACACTTGGATATAATCTGCACGCGCTGGAACATAAAAGCAACTTTTTGAAATAATGTACCTTCGAGGAGCCTGGACTGGCTCCTCTCTTTTTGTTGCAAATTGTGCAGATGACGTCTGCACAATTATCAGCCTAACATCTGCATATGATAGAGATTCACTTTTTCCTCGAACGGCAGTCCCGGATCAATGCCGACTTCTTCCCACATCACACCGAACGGTGCGCCGCCATCTGTGTATCCAGCGATAAAGGCAAAACGATCATCGCAGTCCTCATACAGTTCTGCCAGACGTTCCCTCTCTTTCGCTTCCCGCTCCATTCTCCGCTGCCGAAGCCGCTGCTCTTCAGCCTGTTTTATCTGGTCGAGCTGTTCCTGTGTATAATTGACCCCCAGCTCCTGCAAATCTTTAGCGGCAGTCACAGCATCCACATGAAAGCGTTCCCGGTAATGCTTGTTCATCTTTTTCGGTGAACCGGTATAGGTGAGCAGCCACTGCTTGCCTTTTCGGAGGCGTGCTTCCTTTCGCTCAGCCTTCGTCAATTTCTTTTTCTTTGCCATTTGCGGAATCTCCCGGATTTTTTCCTGATGACTTTAAGTTGCGCTTTTTCGGTGCTGTCAGCTCATAGCTCAAAGAAAGCAGATCTTTGATAGCATCATCCAGTTCCGGCTTGCCAAGCTGAATACTGAGCCATTTTTCCTTGTTCATGTGATAGGCCAGAAAATAGCCTTTCTGCCCGCGAAGAGAGCCAATCAGTAGCAGATCGCTTTTCACATTAAGGACATCAACGATGCCTGCCTCCGGCAGTCCCAACTTATCAGCTGATACTTCCAGAACTACACCATACCATTTATTATTGTCGTTGTGCCGCAACACAGCATTCCAGTCATGCCTGGGATATTCCGGCTCTGTGCCGTACTGCTGGTGTATCCATGTAAATAATTCTTGTCGCGTCATTCCACATTGCAAGTGAAGTCAATCTATGTTGTACTTCCCACTGCATCCTCCATTTCCACAGAATTCGCAGCCATAAAAGCACGGTACGACGAGCAACAGGCAAAACATAATGCACATGAGTATATGTACCCTGTGCGAAAAATCATCTGTAAGGGCTGCGGAAAAACGTTTTATACAATTGTCAAATCGAAAAAATATTGTGACTACTACACGTGCGGAAAACTTGGCAACTGGAAACGCCAGCGACAGAAGCGGCTTGCACAGCGCACCGGCCTTGTTTGCAGGTGTTGTGGCAAAACATTTACGCCTAAACGCAAAGATGCTGTCTATTGTAGTAATGCCTGCCGTCAGAAATCCTACCGCCAGAGCGTTACGGATAAATCATGCGATCAAAAAAGACACATGGTAGAGCCGTAACGAAATTTCAAAACGATTCTGCTTAGCAGCAAACGGACATTCTGTCCATTTACCACAACCGTAACGATAGCACCACGACTGCCGATGTTATCATTTTGGAGACATCGTATCTTGAAGCTGCCAAGCCTGAGCTTGAAAAATACGATGTTTTGACAAAGCAAATCAAGGCTGCTATCAAAACGCGGAAAGAGTTACAGGCCGAGAAAAAGGCAACGCCAATTCTTAATGTTTTGAAGCATCGTGAGCTGACCAGCCGCATCGAGGATTTGACGGAACAGCTCGAAGATTTGCGCTCGGAGCGGGCAATAATCCTCATGTATCTTGACTGTGAAGAAAGTAGGGATACCGCCGAAGTCAAGAAAAGGTGTACTGCCGCAGAGACGATGCTTGAAAAGCTCGAAGTCAGCGAGGCAAAGTATTCTTATGCGCTGGATGATGCAAAAAACGCTTTTGCCGACTTACAGGAACAGGCAAAAGATTTGGACGCAGGAGAGTTATATGAAGCAAGGCTGGCTATTCGCAACGAGAAAGAATAGAACGCTGTTCAGCAACTGCAAAAGGCGTATGGAGAACAGTTTACTCCTGCTACAATGCTTCATGGCAGGCGTGATGTTGAAAAAGTTCTCAATGAAAGAGCCGAACCGCCGCAGTCTGTTCAGGAAGAAAAACGCAATCGTCAAGCAATGGCTGAAGATCCGCCGAGGCAAATACCCAAACGCAATGAAATAGAGTTATGAACCACAAACAGGCCGAGTATACGTTGATTTCGTTCTCGGCCGGCTTTCTTTTATATTTGATGTTTACAAGTGCAAACATCGCAAACAGACAAAAGATTTTGAATCCCCCAAGACTATAGCATAGCGAAAAGAACATACAAAAAATTGAAGCATATTAATAACAATTCTTACAACATTGATAAAACAATTTGATGCGGAAAAGTTAAAGTTTTCTGAAATTTGTATTTGCTGCAACACAGCAAGTTATTAAAACGCACAAAACCCCCGCTCCACAAAAAACGAGACGGTATTCAAGTGCTTGAGTGCCGACTACATTAATAATAAGTCCAAGATTTGATTGCAACAGCTTCGGTAAAACAATGTCAACAAGCGGGCCTACGACAACGTATGACAAAGGAACAAAACACCTTGCAATCATGGAACGCGATGCAAACACACGCCCCTGAAGAATCCGTGGTGTTTCCTGCATCCACAATGTGCCGGCAACCGTATTCAAAATTGGCGTAACAAATGAAAAGGAAAATCTTCCGATTGCAACAATGCAAGTAATATGTGTGAACCCCATAAGTTGCAAAGCTATGCCAGCAACCAAGCCACCAATAACGATCGTTTTATAAGTAAAATGTATTTTCTTTGAAAATGTAACAACCAAACTTCCGCATAAAATCCCGAATCCACCACAAGCCTTAATAATGCCTAGGTCAAATGTATTCCCAAGTGTCAAGCCGAAAGGCTCTATTAATGAGGTTGCGAGATTAAACGTAAAGTTTAAAATAGTAAAGTAAATCAAAAGTACACGTAAACTTCCTTGAGAAAAAATAAATTTGAATCCAAGCAAAATTTCTCTTTTTGTATTTCGTTTCTTCTGATTTTCGTTGTCCATTGAAAACTTGCTTGAATCTATCGTAACAAGAATTACTAAAGAAACAAGATAGCTTATTAAATCAATTATTATAATCCCATTTAGTCCAATTAATGGATAGAGCATTCCGGCAACAATCGGGGAAGCAATACTATCCAATGAATCAATAATCTGACTCATGCCGTTAGCAGTTTTTACTTCATCAGGAGAAACCAAAGTTGTAATTGATGCTTGATATGCATTATTATCAAAGAAATTTGCACAAGAATCAAGAAAGGTAAAAACACAAAGAACAAAATAATTGAATTCATAATAACTGACGCAAATATAGATAAACACACTTATCAAAGCGGCAATGGAGTCGGCGCAAATAATGATAGCCTTACGATTGTATTTGTCACATAAATAACCACTGAAAGGTGCTAAAAATATCGCTGGTAATATAGAGAAAAGGAGAATCAAAACCATTGGGGTCGCTTTTCCTGTGACCGTGTAAACCCAGACACTTACCCCAAATGACGTTAATCCTGTCCCCAAAATGGAAATCAATCTTGCAAACCAAACTTTCCTATAAGACGAATTGATATTCATAACTATTATGCCCTTCCGCCATCAAATGGGATGTGCTTCATCACAATCTCAAATATAAAATCACAAATGCATTTAATACATTCGGAATCAATTGAACCAGTTTCATTACGAAAGGAATGATCAATGCTAAAGACTTCCTTATGAATTATATCACTTTCAGTAGAACTAATTGAATCGAAAAAAAACAGATGTTATTTAAAGTCGATTGCGCAATCTCGACTTCCTATAAGCAAAAGTAATGGCAAAGAGATGCTTTTGCATCCACTTAAGAAATCAATTTCAGACAGCTCATGGTAATAATTTGTATCATGCCCTGCAAATAGTCCATGTTCAACATATGTACTATACTGAGGATTTTGCTTCACGATATCATTAATGGAGTGCTTTCCATCAAGAACAATTTCAATAAAGGAATCAAATGTCCGCGCATTATACATTATTTTGTCTTTTGGTATTCCCCTTAATATATCTTGCCGAATTTTATTTTTGACAAAGTAATCCTTCGGGCCAAAAATCATTGTATCAAAAATAATTGCAGCCAATACGCTCTCTCTATTTCGATTAACTAAAGACGGAACCATTAGAGCACCAATGCTGTATCCAAAAAGAATCAGTTTTTTCCCAGAGGCAACAACATGATGCATGGCAGCGTCGTATAAGTCAATTATGTCGTTGAAACCATATTTACCACATTTATATCCGTCACTATCACCGTTCCCAAATAGTTCGACCCTTACCGTAGGAATCCCAAAATTGCTCAAGCTATACATTAAATCTCGATACGTGTTTTTACTCAATAATGGAGTATCAATTGTTGAGCAATCAATGCCTTGCAATAAAAAAAGGACAAAATCATTATCGTTAGGTTTTGTAATCAGAAGTTCTATAAACAAATTTTTGTATATTTATTGTTTTCCATAGCAAGCCCTCCTTCTGATCTCTCCTGCATCGTAACAGACTCTTTTTGTGTGTAAATAAAGTCAACATATTCTCTCGCTGACCATTCACCCTCTATATCATATCATGCTATCAACAATCTGTCCATTGGCATTTAATGCACTTGTCATTTGACGACCTTGTGCATATTGTACAAGGTTTTGCGGGAGCCGTGATTGATATTTGCATTGAGCAGCAGTTGCATACAAGGTCTCTATGTTCGCGCATCGAATTTTTCAAATTTCCAATTGTTATCGACTCAGGGACTGTTAATTTTAGTTATATGTTGTATTATGTAACCTTTGCAAATCAAATTATCTGTACCTTTTCATTAGTATTGAAATCTCCCTTAGTAAAATTTGCAAGATTGTTGTCAGTCTATCTATAGCAGTCCGATCAAATAAAGTTACAACTTGACAAAAGGTGTAAGATTGAGTCAAAGAGGCGATTCAAATGTTGCACAATGAAGCAAGAAAACTTCTGATTCAGGCATTGGAAAAAACACACAATGCAAGAGAAGTCGCTGAAAACTTCTCTGTCAATCGAGGCACGGTACAACTCTCCTTTCAGGGCAGTTTCGCTTCTTCGCAAAAATAACAGGCGCGTTGTTGACACGGGTAACGGTTGTGCCGACCCAACCAATCAAAACATTGAATCTTTTACGAAGCGAACGGACGGTCTACGCTGTTAGTAATTCCTGAATGGAAACCAAGCAAGCAGTTTTGCCACTTTCAGCCCCAGTTAGTACTTCAATATTACTATGTTTTGGAGATCGGCACAACCATATAACCGTCTTTGATGAAACTATTTTTGTTTCATCGATGACATTGTACCAGCAAGCAGTGCAGACGTATATACATCTGCTTATTTTGCGTTGCAAAAACGCTTGTTGGGGAATGCCCCAAGCCCCTTTGATCTGCATTTTTCAATGCAGGCTACGCATCCCTTTGGGACGCTTTTTACCCGGTGATGTGCTCTGGGTCGTTCAAAACTTGCATGAGGTGAGAAGCGGCTTCTGCAAGAGAATCGTACTTCATCTGTTCAGGAACAGGCGCATCCAGAAGCGTAATGCCCCATTTCTGCATACATTCCGCAAGCTCCTTCTGCGCCAGCAGTGCAGCCTCCCGGCGCATTTCCGGGGAAGTGTTTCTGTCCAGAACGTAGGCAGTATTAAATCTGCCATTGCGATCTTCCGTCAACTGCACCATGGAGTAGTGTTCCTCCCAGTAGTGGCAGTACCAGACTCTGCCGCCGATGTTTTCCATGTTATGGCAGAGATCTTCTTCACCACTCCATTGCGGCACTTCGGAGAGAATGCTCTGCAGCTGCTCATACGCTTGCTGTTCGGCAGGGGTGGCTTTCTTGCAACTGTATTCCCGCTGGATGGTACGCTGCCAGTACAATGCCAGCTTGCCGCACTTTGCCTGCTCGATTGCATCCTGAATATCGGCTAAAATGCTGTACCGTGGTTCTCTCATCTTGACACCCCCAAATAATCAACTCTTTAGGAAACAATACATCCTATAAGAATGATTATAGCCGAAAGGAATGCAAAAGAAAAGCGCACCGGCTAAATTTCAGCCGATGCGCTTGCAAAGTTTGCGATTTTATTCCTCGTTTGTGAGATAAGGGAGATTGCCGATATAGGTGTCCAGCAGATCGAGTGCCGCTTTTTTCTGGATGGGGGTCAAGCCTTCCAGCCGCTTGCAAATCTCATCGTCGGTCACATGGGATGCGCTGGGAACCAGATCGCACAGCAGTGTGTCTGCGGAAATATTCAGAGCATTCAGAAGTTTGACAATGGTGGCAAGACCGGGTTCCTTTAAGCCGCGCTCTACCATGCCGATATAGTTGGAAGAAAGCTCGGATTTTTCCGCAAGCTGTTCCAGCGTCAGTCCATGCTGTATCCGCTGCTCCCGTAGTCGCTGTCCAAAAAGCTCTTTCATAGTGCAACCTCATCCTATCGTGTTCTTTACACTCCATAGGATACCTGCTGGCGGCACCAACATACACAATCGAAAGAGATAAACCATTCCGTTAAAGATTGAACCAACAAAAAAAGATTGCCGGGTGCCGACCTCTTACGGTCAGTTCCCGGCAATCTGCGTTTATCGAGCCTGCTCGTTCTCCTGTGATGGCTTTTCTTCCGCAAAAAATCGTTCCACGTTTTTCTGTGCCCGAACCAGTTCTTGCATCTCGTTCCGTGCCTTGCGATAGTCCGGGTAGGCTGCTTTCTTTTGGGTCAGTAGTTCTGCAAACTCCGCATCCAACTCCTTGACCTTTGGGAGCGTTTTCAAATTGGATTCATCAAACGCCGCTTTCGCCGCCTTGTGCAGAGTGATCTCCTCTCGGTGGGCTTCCAGAAATGCCTTGCTGTACCCGGCTTTCCGATAAGCGGCGTACACCTCACGGGTCCTGGCATAGTTGATGATATGGGTTTTCAGCACGGCAATTTCCGTCAGCCTTGCTTCTGCTGCCTTGATGGAATCGCCCATGGCATGATAGCGTTCTGTCGCCGCCGTTGCTCGTTCCCGCAGTTCGTCGGCACTGTTGATCTTCTGCTCCTGCAAAAATAGCAGTGTCTTGGACATCTCTTTCAGGTTGAACTTCGTTGCCCACTTTTTGTAGCCGACGCTTTTGCCCTCTGCCATTTTCCCTTGAATGTCAACCAGCAACTGGAACGGCTGCTCTTTGGGCGGCTTTTTCTGATACGGTTGGTGCTTCGCCTTTCCCTCCAGCACCGCCTTGATCTCGTCCTCGCCATAGCCGGTGCCCAGAGTTCGGAACCGAATAAAGCGTTTCTGTCCCTTGCCCTTCACCGCCGTGTACTTGCCACGCTTCACCTCATAACCCTGCTGCTCCAGCTTTTGCAGAAACGCTTCGTAATCCCCCGGTTTTTCTGCAAGGATTGTGTCGATGATTCCACATAGGCAGTCCCTGTTGCTTTCCTTGGGAGGATAGAGAACACGCTTCTGCCGTTCCCGGTAAGGCTTCTTTTCAATGACTGACAGCTGATGCTCCAGACAAATCAGGTCGCTCAACCGCTGCACTGCCAGCCGGAAAAGAAAAAATCCCGGAACTTTCTTGTGCCGTCCAGTGCGGTGGAGTTGAAAATCACATGGTTATGGATGTGGTGACGGTCTGTGTGGGTGGCAACAACAAACGCATACTTGCCCTTGGTAAAACGCATGGCAAGTTCGTAGCCCACCTTGTTAGCTTCCTCTGCAGTGATTTCCCCCGGACGAAAGGACTGCCGTATCTGATAAGCGATCACATCGCTTTTCTGCCTGCGTCCGTTTACAAGGTCGTACTGCCGCTTGGTAAGCATAAATTCTTCATCTGCTGTCAGGGCGCTACAAGCATAGCTGCTGACATACTGCCCCTGCTCGGTCTTGTCCGGGTTTTCAATATAGTCCGTGCGATTTTTCAGGCAGGCCGCAACCGACTTTCCTTTGTTTTTGTGCAATGCAATCAGCCGCGTTGCTGCCAGCGTCATCACCCCCCTATTGCAAAGAAAAATGCCGCCCAGAGGCGGCATTGAGATCATTTGGATATTTTTTCGTAATCAGAAGCACCAGCCAGATACACGGCTTCCAGCCGAACACTCTCTAACTCGTTGCTGATTGCATCTAATTTCAGATAGCGTCTCCACGCTTCTTCGCTGATAAGCACTTTCAGCGCATTCTCTGCGGCAATCTTTTTCTGGATCAGCGCATGGTATTCGTCATTGTCTGCAAGTTGCCTCTGTGGAATATCTTTCAGATTTTTCCAATAATAGGCGGTCATAGCATCTGTGTCCATCCAATCCCTCACAATCCGGCAACCCAGCCACTAAAACGCTCTGCTACATCTGCAATCAAAGTGCCCATAAAAATCAACACAAAGCATCCAAACTCCGCCACCAGCAAGATCAAAAACTGCATCCACTCCCGGCAGTACAGCGTATAAAGGCCGCAGCCGAAAATATACAGCATGGGCAGCGCCAGCACAAACGCTGACAGGTTCAGCGTCCATTTCAGCATCAGCGCAAGGAAAGCCGTAAGCAGCCAAAACGGGAAAACGATCATCTTAAAAACGAACCTCATATCTAGCACCTGCCTTTCTTTCACCCCTATTATAAAGGTGGCAACCACCGCTTTGCAAGGATGTCAACCCTTATGTACCCCCGCAACCCTCCAACTGCGGGGGAAAATTTTAGAGTTCTGCCAGCCGGGAGAGAATCTGCCGACCAATGTCAATCAGCTCATCCAGCCGCTGCCGCAGGTCCTCCATGTCGGCGGCGTAGACCCGACCATTTTCATTGGCGGCTTTGGCATACTGGTTCAGGTTGTTGCTGCACATCTGCAAAAGATACGCCATGCGCCGCAGTTGCGGCAGGTCAAGGTTCAGGCAGTAGCCGTCCAGTGCCATCTTGCGGATATAGGCACTCAGGCTACGGATGCCCATGCCCAGCATCTTTTCATAGATACGGTTCTTTTCTGTTTTGCTCAAGCGCAGGATGATGGTTTCATCCCGCTTTTCTTTCATCGTGCATCACCATCCTTATCATAATAGCTGCGGAACGGCTTCACCGGCTCCGGCTTATCGGATTTTTCCTCCAGCGCCGCCAGCACCGAGGGACGGCGAGGTGCATCCTCGTCTGGCTGTTCCTCCTGCTCCGGGTCGTGGCTCTTTTCGTCCACATCCAACTGGGCGTTTAATTCGGCAAGGCGGGCTGACTTCTCTGCCAGTTCTTCTTCCTGTGGGAATGGTTTCTCAACCTCGATTTGCGCTGCTGCCTGCTGCTGATGCAGAGTGGCTAGTTCATTCTCAGCAGAGTTAATGCGCTCCGGGAAGTTGTTCAGCGAATTATCCAAACGGATAATGTTGCCCAGCGGGTCGGTGCCCAGTGCTACCGGGTATCTCCGTTCGCCCTTCAGAATAGCCTGATACTCACTGCGGAAGGTATCGAACCGCAGAGACAGCTCAAAGCCCCGGTAGCTGCCGATGACTTTTTCTTCGGCGTTGGGCAGTTCGGAACAAGCAAGCACCAGACGCTCACCGGCGGTCTTTTTCTCGTCATAGGTTACACCCTTGATGACCATGCCGCAGAACTCTTCTTTGCCCTGCGGGTGGGTGGCGGCAAGCTGTGCATCCGCTTTCAGCCCCGCAATGTGGGCGTTCGTTTCCTGAATGTCAGCCGGGAATTTGGTCAGCAGCTTGTCTTGCAAGCGGAATTTCTGGCTCTGGTGGTCGGCTTTCAGCACCTTCAGCTTTGCCACCTGCACATCCAAATCCATCTTTTCCTTGATGAGCGGATTTCCGGCGCACAGTGCCTTGATTTCAGCGTAAGACAGAGCCTGCTCATCAATATCATCGCAGGAGCGCACGGGGGATTTGGATGTCATGATTTGGCTGATGAATCGCTGTTTATTCTCAAGGGTCTGATAGAGGTAGCTGTCAAATGTCCCTTCCGTAACGTAATTGAACACCTTGACTTCCTTATTCATGTTGCCCTGCCGGATGATGCGACCATTGCGCTGGGTCATGTCGCTGGGCTTCCAGCCAACATCCAGATGATGCACTGCCACAAGTCGGGATTGGACGTTGGTGTCCGCTCCCATTTTTGCAGTGCTTCCGAGTAAAACCCGCACATCGCCGGAGCGCACTTTGGAGAACAATGCTGCCTTTTTTGCTTCGGTATCGGCGTTGTGGATAAACTCGATCTCGTTTTCCGGCACACCGGCAGCAACCAGCTTTTTGCGAATGTCCTCATAGACATTGAAGTTGCCATCGTTCTTTGGTGTCGAGAGGTCGCAAAACAAAAGCTGGGTCAGCTTCTGGTCTTTGCCCTCCTCCCAGATTTTCAACACATTTTGAACGCATACGTTCAGTTTGCTGTTGGGGTCGTCCGGCAGCATGGGGTTCATCAGGCGCACATCCAAGCCGATTTTTCTGCCGTCATTGGTGACGCAGAGCATATTGTCCACGGACGCATCTACGATGCCGGAGTGGATTTCTGCCGCACGTTTGCTCAGTTCCTGCACCATTTCCTTTTGGATTTCCGAGGGTTTGACCACGACAGTTTCAAACTTGGCTTCCGGAACAGGCAGATGCAACTGGTCGGAAGTCTTGATGTCCGCTGCCTCCTTGAACATATTCATCAGCTCCGGCAGGTTAAAGAACTTGGCAAATCTCGTCCTCGCCCGATACCCTGTACCTTCCGGCGCAAGCTCAATGGCCGTGGTGGTCTCGCCAAAGGTGGATGCCCAACAGTCGAAGTGGGTCAGCTTTTTCTGTTGCAGGGTACTGTATTGCAAGTACCGCATGACCGTGTACAGTTCGGTCATGGAATTGCTCACGGGCGTACCCGTGGCGAACACCACGCCCCGGCCTCCGGTGACCTCATCCAAGTATCTACATTTCCCGAACATATCGCTAGATTTCTGGGCTTCACTGGTGGATAATCCTGCGACATTCCGCATTTTTGTGGTCAAAAAGAGGTTCTTGTAGAAGTGTGACTCGTCCACAAAGAGCCTGTCAACACCCAGTTGCTCAAAGGTGATTACATCGTCTTTACGCTCATCAGAGCGCAGCTTTTCCAGCTTGGTTTCCAGTGTTTTCCGTGTCTTTTCCATCTGCTTGATGGAGAAATTCTCGCCTGCATGGACTTTCAGCTCATTGATGGCGGCAAGCGTTTCATAAATCTGCTCCTGAATGATACGCTCCTGCCGCTCAAAGGACAGCGGAATGCGCTCAAACTGGCTATGCCCGATGATGACGGCATCGTAGTCGCCGGTGGCGATGCGGGCGCAGAATTTTTTGCGGTTGGCGGTCTCAAAGTCCTTGCGCCGTGCCACCAAAAGTTTGGCGTTGGGGTAGAGGTTCAGGAACTCCGAAGCCCATTGCTCCGTCAGATGGTTTGGCACTACGAAAAGACTTTTCTGACACAAGCCCAGACGTTTCAGTTCCATAGCGGACGCCGCCATTTCGTAAGTTTTTCCGGCACCAACTTCGTGTGCAAGCAACGTATTACCGCCATAAAGCACATGAGCGATAGCGTTGCGCTGGTGTTCCCGAAGGGTGATTTCCGGGTTCATGCCCACGAATTTGATGTGGGAGCCATCGTATTCACGGGGGCGGGTAGAGTTGAACAGCTCGTTGTACTGCCGGACCAGCGCAATGCGCCGCTGGGGGTCCTGCCAGACCCAGTTGGCGAAAGCGTCCTTGATGACCTGTTGTTTTTGCTGCGCCAGCATGGTCTCTCGCTTGTTCAGCACACGTTTGGGCTTGCCCTCGGCATCCTCGATGGTGTCGTAGATGCGGACATCTTTCAGGTTCAGGGTTTCTTCCAGAATCTTGTAGGCGTTGGCTCTGCTGGTGCCGTAGGTTTCGGAGGAGATAATATCGCTCCGCCCGGTGGCAGTCTTGCCCTCCACACGCCACTCAGCAGTATACGGAGAATATCTCACCTTGACTGCATGACGCAAATAGTAGGGGATCTGGAAGGTCTCGGTCATAAACTTTTGAATGATTTCAGGTGCAAGCCATGTGGCACCCAGCCGCACATCAATTTCAGATGCTTCCAGTTCTCTGGGCTGTGCCTTAATCAGCGCATCCACATTGACCGCAAATTCCGGGTTGGTCTCGACGGCAAACTGCGCCATCCGCAGCTTTGCCCGGACATCGCCGGACAGGTACTCGTCTGCCATCTGCCAGCCCGCTTCCGGGTCGGTGGGGTCGGCGACAGGGTCTTTGAAGATCACGCCGGATAGTTCGCTGGTGATTCGCTCATAATCGCCGGGAGTGCCGAGCAGTTCTGCCATATAGGGCAAATCCACTTTGCCATGCTCACCAATAGATACCGCCAACGCTTCACTGGGGGTATCCACGCTGGTGACGGTGCGCTCCGGGCGAATGGTGCGCTTGGTGAACATCGCCGCCTTGGATTTAAGCTGCCCTTGCTCGTCCAGATTTTCCAGCGAACACAGCAGATAATAGGAGGAATCCTGCTCAAACAGCCGCCCGTTTTTACGGTCGTTCAGCAGACCGTACTTTGCGGTAAAGTCATCGTAGGCGGCGTTCAAACGCTCCTGTGTTGCCTTGATGTCGGCATCTGGGTAATCCTCCAACTGTTGCTGAATCAGGTCATTGACGATCTGCCGCAGTTCCACCATGCCGGTGACACGCCCCTTGGCGTTATCGGACAATTCCACCTGCGTCATCACGGAGTTTTCCCGGTAGAAAACTTCGCCGTCCACTACGGTATAGGAGAAGTTTTTGACCTCCGGGTCAGCCGGGAGAATGTGCTTCTCATTTTCGGCATCCGCAATATCTGGCGTTTCTACCTCAACTTCGGTGTATTGTCCCTCAATATGCTGTACCGCCTCGGCAAGCTGGTCTGCAAGGTTTGCACCCTCGATGGGAGCAACGGTCAGTTCCTCTCGTCCGTACTGGGTGCTTTCGGTGGTGAGTTCTCCCAGCACCATCTCCGGGTGGTCTACGAAATACTGGTTGATGGCAAAGCCATCCTCGGTCTTGCCCAGCTGCACCCATGCAGGTTCGATGTCCGCAGGGCGGTCACGCTTCTGCAAAAAGATGATGTCCGAAACGACATCGGTGCCTGCGTTCGCCTTGAACGCATTATTCGGCAGACGGATAGCACCCAGCAAATCGGCACGTTCTGCCATGTGCTTGCGGGCGGTGCTGTCCTTGCTGTCCATGGTGTAGCGAGATGTGACAAAGGCAACGATACCGCCCGGACGCACTTGGTCGATGGCCTTGGCGAAAAAGTAGTTGTGGATAGAAAATCCCAGCTTGTTGTACGCCTTGTCGTTGACTTTATACTGACCAAAAGGCACGTTGCCCACGGCAAGATCGTAAAAATCACGGCGGTCGGTGGTCTCAAAGCCAGCCACGGTAATGTCTGCCTGCGGATACAGCTTTTTGGCGATGCGCCCGGTAATGGAATCCAGCTCTACGCCGTACAGCCGGCTATCTGCCATGCTGGTGGGCAGCATTCCGAAGAAATTGCCCACACCCATGGACGGCTCCAGAATGTTGCCAGACTGGAAGCCCATCTTTTCGACCGCATCATAAATAGAGCGAATCACCACCGGGGAGGTGTAGTGGGCGTTCAGAGTGCTGGAACGGGCGGCGGCGTATTCATCCTCAGAGAGCAGCCCTTTCAACTCTGCATATTCCTTTGCCCAACTATCTTTGCCGGGGTCAAAGGCATCCGCCAGACCGCCCCAGCCCACATACTGGGAAAGCACCTGCTGTTCCTCGGCAGTGGCACCTCGGTGCTCCTGTTCCAACTGAAACAGGGTGCGGATAGCTGCAATATTCCGGGCGTATTTCTGCTTTGCACCGCCCTCGCCCAAATGCTCGTCCGTGATGTGGAAATTCCCGGCAGCTTCCGGCGCAGATTCAGCATTCAGGGCTTCGTCTAAGGCAGTGGCATCCGGGAAGTTCTGCACCTTTCTGTCCATCACGGCAGAGATGGGCAGCGCATCCAGTTCTTCGTCGGAAAGTTCAGGCTCAACCTGCCGCAGACCGTCCTCGAATTGTTGCTTATTGATTACTTCGTTATCCCACGACTGCCCCTGCGCGCTGGTGTCGATGCGAACATCGGTTTCGCCTACATAGCCGATTTTGCCTTCGATGGTTCGGGTGGGAAGGTCAACAACAACTTCGTCACCGACCTTGTAATCGGGTAGGGGGTGTTCCATCACTTCCTGTTCCTGCTCGTACAACTCCCGGACAACAGCCAGCGGCGCTTCCCGGAAAATGGGCATCCGCATTTCTGCCAGTGCCACATCCTGCAAGGAAACCTTGCCCTTATCAAAATCCACTCCGTCAATCCGAAATTTCCGGCCATCCATATTGATGATGGAGCCGATGGGCAGATAGTCCTCTTTGTGCAGATGTTTAGTCTGGTGATGAGTCCCATCTTCGTTCAATCCGGCAAGGTAAACATCATTGCCCGCAGACCACAATTCTTTTGACTTTCTTGCCCATAAGCTAGGTGGAAAGCCTGTGACCTGAACTTCGCCCAGTGCTGTTTCTCTCGTAAACAAAGCACTGTTGAGAACTTTTGCGACCTTGGCAGCATCTTCTCCATAGAACATAAAATTGCCGCCAGCTTCAAATCCAACCAGAGTATCCGGGTGCTGCGCCTTTAATGCAGTGTATTCGGCTGCACTGGCGGCGTTCAGTTCAAGGGGAAAGTCGATGGCTCTTCTTTCTTTGTCCGACAGGTAGCGGTCAGACTGAATCATCAGGTCGATGTATTTCTCGACCCGATCCCAGCGGAGAAGCACTTTCTGATGGTCGGGATAATGCTCAAACGTCAGACCCTTGCTGTCATGGTCAAGCCAACCACTGCTTCCGTCCAGATAAGTGTGTGAAGAACCGCCGGGGCCATACGGTGCATATTCGTTGGCAAGAGCTTTTGCCCGGAGTTTTCGGTCAGGCTGCAACTGATAAGTTTTCCATATCCGAAGTTTGCTGCCTTCAACATTGGAACCTCTCCGCAGCGCATTTTCAATCTCCGCCTGCGACAAAACAAAAGCGGAGGGCGATTTTTCGCTCTCCGCTTGGTCGATGGATTCAATTTGTTTGGCTTCGGTGGGAATGTGGGCATCGAAGAAACTTAACTGTAAATCAGTTCGTTCAGCACCAGTTCCTCGGCCTGTGCCCGCAGGCTGTTCATGTGCTGCACCCATGCCATCTGATTCTGCTCCTTGTCCGGGGCCGGGTTCTGCTTCAGAAGCTGCATGGTCTGCTGCATCTGGCTCTCTGCCGTCTGCTCCACCTCCATCAGGTGCGGGTACAGGCTCCCGTTCAGGAGCATCGTGTTGTACAGCACCGGGCGATGGTTCATCAGGTACGTCCGGCGCAGCCTGCCGTACTTGCCCAGCGGCTTCCGGGGCTGGTTCAGGGTCAGGTTCGGGAGCTGGTAGTCCCCGACGGTCGAGTAGGTCACGTTCCTGCTGTTCGTATTCATATTGGCTCCTTTCTGCATTGCGGCGGCGAATGGTTGTTTTTACGGTGCGCTCGATGTTCCGCAGCACCTCCCGGCTCATGTCGCTGACGGCTGCGCCGAGGGCGTAGACACTATCCGGGGTGGAGAAATTGTAGATTGCCTGAAAATCGTCCTTGTCGAACCACCCGGCAGGCTCAAAGCCGCAGCGTTCCAGCAGCGTGTAGGTGACGCTGATGGCGGCGGCGGACTTGAACTGCATCTCCACCCCGGCATCATCATAATCCATCAGCAGCGAGCCGTCAACGATGGCACGGATGTCCCCGCCGTTGTTGTCCCAGTAATCTGCCACCAGTTTCCCTGCAACGTCCGCAAGCTGCTGGCTGACACGCTCTCCGCTGATGCCATAGGTGGCGGCGAGCATTTCCGAAACCGGCTGTTTCAGGTCATCGTTGTACTGCCACACCTCCGGGTCACGGGAATTGCGGCGCACTCCGGTGTCGCTTACGTCAAAGACGTAGTGCAGACGAGGGAATCCGCTGGATTCGTCCAGCAGAGCGATGCCCTTAGAGCCACGTCTGACATAGCGGTTCATCCGACTGTTCCAAACATCATAGTCGGCGCAGGCGGTGGCATCCGGGCGCTGGGCGTAGATCATCAGCTGGTCTGCAAAGGGGTACTTGTACAGCCGGGATGCGGTGGTCAGGTAGTCCGTCCAGCTTTCCCAGTACCGGGTCAAGCCGTTCGCCGTGCGCTGGGCAAGGGCAAGATATTCTTCGGTTTTGCTTGGCATAGCGTTCCTCCTTTTTCGGATTTTAGGGTATAAAAAGAGCGGGCAACCGTTTTGAGGGTCGCCCGCAGAAGGTGTGTAATAATTTGATAGTCCGTCAAACAGGAATTGATTTACTTTGTTTGTAAATCTTCCAGAAAGAAAATTCCCTCTGTTAGGTTGACAAACATTTCCTTGTCCTTGATTACATGAATTTTATTGTTCCACCAGACAGTAGTGTTATTAGCGGAGATTGTTTTGCTTGTTCCATCCTTGAGAAAATAAGTAATTGTAATAGCGGGTTCTTCTTCGCTATTCACTTCCCCAAATAAATCATATTTCAGAAATCCCGTTAGCTTTAATGCTAACTCAATGTCCGCACTGCTCGAAATTTCTTTAACATCATCCGTGACACTCGGATACGTGATATTTACAGACTGAATATCATTTATGCGGGGCAATCCCCAAAGATACATACCATTAGTAAATATGTTGATCCCAACAATCAAAACAGTCATAACTATCACTTCTATCAAAAATCGAATAAGACCTTTGAAAATCTTGTTCACCAACTTATCCTCCAATCTCAATTTCTCCTACTCCCTCGATTCCGATTTATTGAGTTGAGCATATCACATAAGCGAACACTCCAACCCTACAGCTCGGTTTCCACTGCAAGCTGCTCCTGCTTCTCTTTTTCGTCAGCGATTTGGACATCAACATCTTCGCGCATCTTTTTCAGAAGTGCGAGGACACGCTTGATCTGGCCCTTGGTGTTCTCTACACGGCTCTGTGCCTGATTGATGTGATCCAGAACTGCCCAGTCTGCAAAGAGGCCGTCAAAGAAGAAATCTGCAAATTTCAGAAAGCTGTCCACCGTAACCTGAAGGTCTGCGGTGATCTCAACATCAGCAAGCTCAGTTTTGAACCGCCGCAGTTCCACTTGAAGCTGTTCGATTTGTTTCTGCGCATCGTCCAGTTCCTCATACTTGGCAAGATCGGCCATCAAACCGCCGCCCATTACGTCCCATGTACTCCAGCCCTCGGCATTGTCGAGGGTTTCGAGAACTTCGTTGACCGTATGCAAGGCAGTCTTTCCTGCGTTGATGGCTTCCAGCAGCTCCCGCTTTTGAACTTTCAGTGCGGCAATGCGGCTTTCGCTTTCCGCAATCTGCTGTGCGGCAGGGTGGGCAGAGACTTTGATGCTTTTGATTTTTTCGGAAAGAGCAGCTTGATACTGCCTTTCGCAATCGGACAGCCGTTCCAGTCTATTTTGAATCTGCTTCAAGTCGGCATCAACGGAAGAAAGATCATGGAGAGCCGCATCGTACTTGACACGGGCTGCATAGGCTTCCTGCCGTTCTTTGTCCAGCTTTTCATCCATTTTTCCAATCACTTGATAGAAAAATGCGGCAAGGCTGTGTCCCTCCAGACGGTCCACATCAGCCTGCTCTGCCAGCTTGGATTTTTCCAGCTTTTTCAGGCGATCAGCAAGCGTATCTCTCTGGGCGGTCAGTTCTTTCTGTTTTGCTTCGCAGCTTTTCTTTTCAGCGACCTGCTGCCAAAGCTCTTTCAACGTAGAATCACTCATATGGAATGTCCTTTCCCGGCATTACGTTTCTTCGTTCAGAAGCTGGTTCAAAAAATGCTGCCGATTATTTACAAATGTTTTGGTGATAACGTAGCTGTCCGTATCTTCATACTGACAAGGATGAATCGTGCCATTGTCGAAGCTAAAAATCTCAGCATCAGGCATTCCGAGGAGAATGGGTGAATGTGATACGATAATGAATTGCGCCCCTTCTTGGGCACACCGATGAATGTTGATCAGTAACGTGAGCTGCCGCTGCGGGGATAAAGCGGCTTCCGGCTCGTCAAAAATATAGACTCCATCTGCACCCATGTAGTCCTGCGCAATAGCGAGGAAACTTTCACCGTGTGATTTTTGGTGATAGCCTTTGGAGGGATGATCGTCATCGGAATAGTCGATTTCCTTGGTGGCTACATTATAGAAACTCTCTGCTCGGAGAAAATACCCGAACTTTGGTCTGCGATACCCCTTGGAAATCGTCATAGCCTCACATAGTTCCGAATGGGAGTTGTATGTGGAAAATGAATAGTTCTTCGTTCCACCCTCTGCGTTGAAGCCGTAAGCAACAGCGATTGCTTCCAGAAGCGTAGATTTTCCACTTCCATTTTCGCCAACAAAGAACGTAATGGGCTTATGGAATGTAAAAGTGTCGATTCCACTGATGGCAGGAATCTGACGAACATAATTGTATGGGCGAACTCTGTTCCAGTCGATGGTCAGCCCTTGGATAAACAAATCGTTCATACAGCACTCCATACTATATAATGTAAGAAACACTTAGCTCCGCTCAAACCCAAGATAGCGGGTGCCCTGAAAACTCAGCTTTCCGATGTCGCCCTGCACGAGCAGACCATAATCGCTTCCGTCCACTTCAAATTCCATCCGGTCGCCGCTCTCCACCTGAAAAGTCACATAGTACGATGTAAATGTGCTAGTGTCGTATCCGTGCGCACCGGACATATCTCCGGCATTGGCACTGCTGGAATGCGAAACATCGGTGCGCTTTGCTACCACTGTTGCCGGAACGGTCAGCCGCGGCGAATGGTTGTTTTTGTTCCATGTGCGGAGATTTGAAATTAGAGCAAAGAAAAACATTCCAATAAAAAGCAGGAACAGGATTGGGAAAATGAAGCTGAATATAGCGTCAAACCATCCAAAAAACATTTTACTCCTCCAAAATTTCTTCCAGCAGGTCCTTTACATCGTCCAGAAAAGATTCTTCTCCGAGGGTGTTCACCTTGAAGAAGACCGCTTGACTGCCGCCTGCGGTAATTGCAGACAGCCGAATCGGGTTATCTCCATTCTGGAACATGGTCAGCGTCAGACTCAGGCGGTTGCCGCCCATCATGCTGTACCGTTCAAACACCCGGACACTGCACCGGGCATCGCCCTCTTTGAAATCACTGCCTGCCTCTAAATCTGCCGACCAACTGCTGTCCGGGATTTCATTTTCCAGCTTCCGAAGCAGCTCGTCAAAGTTTTTGTTTCGGATGGTCTTTTCAAAGATTGCCATAATGGTTCCTCCGTTCTGACAATTAAAAATCGGTCCCTTATTTTTGATACGAGCAGAGCCACAGGAAAATTGCGGAGAAATCGCTTGAAGAGAGGAATTTTGTCTAATTTGATTATAGCATATCTTTTGGAAGAACAAAATACTTTATGTACGCCGCCCGCAGGCGGCAAAAATCAGTCCAGTGGAAATTCCAGTTCGGCAAACTCTGCATCGGTCAGCAGTTTCAGCTTTTCGATAACCCCCTCCGACAGTTCCCGCAGGGCGGTTTCGTCGGGCATCAGGTAGCACTGCATCAGCCGCAACTCGTGGATAAGCCCCAGCCGGGTGCCGGTGTTGTAGAGCATCATCAGGGTCAATTCCTCGTGGTCAAAGTTCATGTTCATCCCTCACTTTCCGGCAGACGATGGGGTTGCACTCCGGGGCATCGCACTTCTCTTTGAGATTCATCAGCACCGAAGGGCGTTCCGGCTGCTTGTCCAGAAACCCCTGTAAATCTTTGAAGCCGATGCTGTCCACATAATGCACAGACACCTCGCCATTGCGTTTGAGTGCGATCACATCGCTGACCGACAGGCTGTGCCCCTCAAAATCCTGCGGACGGGAGAGGTTGAACACCTGAAACAGTTCTTCCAAAACCTCGTTGTTCGGCACATCCTGCCACATGGCGGGCAGATCGGCATAGTAGGTGACCCCGTAATGCTCCGAGTCGGGCGTTTTACCTCGACGATTCAGCTCCCGCATGGAAGCAAATCTTTCATCGAAGATTTTTTCGTCATGCCGCAGCTGCATCACCATATAAACATCGCACCCTGCGTTCAGGAATTTCTGCGGGATGTCCGTCATGGGTTCGCCGTCAAAATTCTGGTTCCATTTTTGCTGCATTGCTCACCTCACAGTTCCGGCGCAGAACGTGCAGACGGTTTCGGCGCAGACGTATCACTTGCCAGTTCTGCCAGCTTTTCCAGTGTGGAAGGGCGGTGGTTTGCGCTCCGTTCCTCGGCTTCTGCAACTTTATCCATGACGGCATCGTAGTCCTGCAACAGCCGCCGCCCCTTTTCCATGTGGTGTGCTTCCAGAATCTGCTCACGGGCTTCCTGAATGGTCAGTTCCGGGGCATCCAACTGCCCGCCGTCCATCACGGAATAATCGCTGTGGTAAATGGTGTAGTCCCATCCATCCTCACAGGACTGGATGGCAAGATAGCCTTTGCCGCCCAGTTCCCATGCAGCCTGCTCGTCTTGTGTCTGAATTTCCGGGTAGAAGTCGGCATGGTTTCGTTCCATGACCTCGGCAAACTGGCAGATGTGGAACACATTGCCCAGACCGCCCATGTCAAAGTGATAATCATCCAGATGTTCCACCCGTGCCGTAAAGCTGCGCCCATCCGGGTAATCCACCTGTACAACTCCGCCATCGGGAATGCGGTAGAGGTCGTCATAGTGGCTGTTGATGAGACGAATATCCTTCGGCAGCGTTTCCGGCTCCCAGATGCGCCGCCTGCCGATGCCCGCCTGTGGGATGTTTTCGAGGATCTTTACGCTTTCCTGTTGGATGACCTTGCGGTCATCGTCCGAAAGTTCAAACAGATACCAGTTCCGGGCGGCAGGGATGATGTTTTGTCCATCTGGCGGCAGATTCTTTTCCGAGATCTGCCCACTTTCCAGCGGCTCGCCAGTTACCTTGTTATAGGTGGCAAAGCCGACCCCTGCACCGTTTTCCCGGAGATGCAGATAGCGTTCATCGTTGATAAGGTAGACCGCTTCTTTTATCTGCTCCATCAGCACCCACCTTCAAATTCCAGCGAAAACTTGCTGCGGCCATCGGCCTCGGTGCCCAGCAGCACAGTGGCATTGTAGGTCTTGCCCTTGGCACTCTTGCAGTCCTTCAGCCGGACACGGCCATCCCGCAGCAGCTTGTCTGCCACATGAGCGTCCAGACGCTTGCCCAGACGCTTGAAGAACGCATTGTCCTTCCACAGCACGAAGCGGCACTCCCGGTTCTCGCAGAACCAGCCCTTTTCACGCTCCACGACAGGCTTACCACAGTTCGGGCAGACACCAATAATCTTGCTTTTCATAAGTGCATTCGCTCCTTTTTTCATTTCCGTGTTCTTTACCAGTTCGGTAATCATCGTATTGATCTCGGTCATAAATTCGCTCGGCTCCATTTCGCCACGTTCGATTTGCAGCAGCTTTGTTTCCCAATCGGCGGTCATTTCCGGGGATTGGATTTCTTCGGGCATCACGGTGATGAGGGCTTTGCCCTTGTCGGTGGGCAGCAGCACCTTGGTTTTCTTGGTGCCCTTGCGTTCCAGAAAGCCCTTCTGCACCAGCTTTTCGATGGTGGCGGCTCTGGTTGCCGGGGTGCCGATGCCCTGACGCTCCACGCCCTCCGGCATACTGTCTGCACTGGCGGTTTCCATCGCATGAAGTAGAAGGTCCTCGGTGAAATGCTTCGGCGGGGACGTTTGCCCCTCTTTCAGTTCTGCATTGAGGATGCCGCACTCGTTTTCCGCTGCATTGGGCAGGGCGGTGAGTTCCTGCTTCCGGTTCAAGATGTCTGCCAGCACCTTGCGTTCCACCGCCTTCCAGCCTTCTTCCAGAATCTCCTTGCCCTTGACGGTAAATTCCTCCCCGGCGCATTTGGTGGTCAGCAGGGTCTCCAGATAACGGAAGGGCTTGCTTACCGCCATCAGCGTCCGGGCGATGATGAGCTTCAGGACGTTCTGCTCGCCCTTGGGCAGTGCGTCCAGATCTGCTTGCAGCATACTGCGAGTGGGCAGAATGGCGTGGTGGTCGGTGACTTTTTCCCGATTGACGGTGCGCCGTGTCCGAGGCACAGCCTCGTCCACATCTGCCGAGGTAATGTCGAGAAAACCCTCCAACTCCTCAGTCAGTTCCTCCAGCATTTCCTCGTCATCGTCGGTGATATAGCAGCTATCAGTTCTGGGATAAGTGGTAAGTTTCTTCTCATACAGGCTCTGTACATAGTCCAAAGTCTGCTGTGCGCTGTACCCCAGCAAGCGGTTAGCGTCCCTCTGAAGGGTGGTCAGATCATACAGTGGTGGTGGATTCTCGGACTTTTCCTTGCGGGTGATGCGCTGGATCGTTGCCACCATCTCCTTTCGGCAGGCTTTCAACAGGTTTTCAGCAACGGATTTTTCAGGAATGCGGCGGCTGGATGCCGTGCAGCCGCTGGTCAGTTCCAGATCCACCGTGTAGAATTTTTCCGGGGTAAAGGCGGCGATGGCGGCTTCTCGCACCACCGTCATGGCAAGCACCGGGGTCATAACACGCCCCACCGCCAGCGGCTGACCGTACAGGCACGAAAAAAGCCGGGACGCATTGATGCCGACCATCCAGTCGGCGCGTTCCCGGCAGAGTGCTGCGTTGTACAGCGCATCGTATTCAGTTGACGGTTTGAGGTGGGCAAAGCCCTCCCGGATGGCGTTTTCCTCCATGCTGGACAGCCATAGGCGGGAGAAGGGCTTTTTGCAGCCAGCCTGCTCATAGACCAGTCGAAAGATCAGTTCGCCCTCACGTCCGGAATCTGTAGGATAGTTCTCGGAGGTGACTTTTCTGACGTTGTTATTCAATGGCATCCAATGGGCCGATAAAGCGGTAGAAAATCTGGATTTTCTGGACGTATTCGCCATCGACCTTTTCCGCTTTGGATACCAGAATCTTGTCAATCAGCTGATGCAGAATCTTATAGTTCAGTTCGGTGATGCCAGCGCACTTGCTGACTTCATCAATAAAATCCTGAATCTTGTCCAGCTGATCGTGTTCAGCACGGCCTTCCCGCTCGTACTGCTCAATCTTGTCGGTCAGTTCAGCCTGTTCTTTGTCGTAGCGATCCGCAAGCATTTGAAAACGTTTCTCCGGGAGAAGTCCCTTTGATACGTCCTCATAAAGTTTTGCATACAGGTCTTCGATTTCTGCGATTCGTGCTTTACACTGCTTCAAATCCCGTTTGTGCTGCGCCCGGTCAGAGGACACCCGGAGGTGCATCTGATTTGCAATCTTCTTCACAAGGGCTTCCCGATTGCTCACAGCAGCCTTTGCGTGTGCCTGAATGTCTGCAAAGACAGCTTCATGCAGAACACGGGCTTCCAAATTGTGAGAGTCACAGGCTTTCGCACCATATTTCCGATAAGTGCTGCAACAATAAAAGGTCTGTTCCAGAACGCTGTTGCGTTTGCGCCTGTGCTCGACCTTGACTAACATCGTTCTGCCGCAGTCTGCACAGCGGACGATGCCTTTGAAGATATTGTCGTAGTCGGTCTTATCACACATAAAGCAGCCAGAACGGCTGTAAAGGATGCGCTGCACGTTCTCCCAACGGTCTTGTGGGATGATTGCTTCATGTGTATTCGGAACGATGGCACGTTCTTCAAACGGAATATAACGTCGCTTTTTGGATTTCATGGACACGGTGGGCTTGGCTTCGTAGATGATGTGTCCGGCGTAGACCGGGCTGTGCAGAACCTGACTGATATAGGCATTATCCCAATCATACATCTTTTCATCATCAATAAAGCGGCCAAACATCTCTTTCTTGTAGTAACACGGCTTCAAAACTTTTTCATCGTGGAGCCGCTTGGCGATGCGGTGAAGCCCCAGCCCTTCCTCTGCCATTGAATAGATATACTCAACAACGGGGGCGGTGTTCGGGTCGATCACAAGGTGATTGTGGTCGGCAGGGTCTTTCTGGTAGCCAAACGGTGCGCCGCTGGAGATATACTTTCCACTTTTCTTGCGTGTCCGAAGGGCACTCTTGATCTTTCGGGAAGTGTCTTTGGCGTACATTTCATTGATGATGTTTCGGAACGGGGCAATATCCATCTGAGATTGCTCGTTGGAATCATAACCATCGTTGATTGCAATATAGCGGACACCGTGTTCAGGAAAGAAGATTTCCATATACGTTCCGGTTTCGATGTGGTTGCGTCCAAGTCGGGACTGGTCTTTGGTAATGACTGTTGCCACCTTTCCTTCCCGGATATCATCCAGAAGTTCCTGAAAGGCAGGGCGGTCAGAGTTCGTACCGCTGTAACCATCATCGACATAGAACTGGCAATTCCCGAAACCGTTGCGTGTGGCATACTCCATAAGCATTGACTTTTGAGTGCGGATGCTCAGGCTTTCGCTGTTTGAACCGTCATCTTTTGACAGTCGGCAGTATAAAGCAGTTACTTTTTTGTCCTTTTCCATGTGTACCTCCATAATGGAAAAGAGACCTCATCAATCACATTGTAGCGGATGCTGCGTGACGATGCAAGCCCTTTTCCGCAGTAAAACGTCCAATTAGCCAGCGGCGAGATACGATTCGGCAGTTTTACGAATTTCTTCTTCCACAAGCCGCTGAAAAAGCGTATTCATCGGCACATTGCCGATATAATGGCGTTCCACGATCAGGCGCACGGACTTCGGACTTCTCGGCGCACGTTTGCGTGTGGTGGGCTTCTTCTCAGATTTTTCTTTGTTCAAGGGCAGACCTCCTCATTCATGTGGTGCAAATACGGAAAGGAATGGATGGATTCTATTCGTTTTTCTCTTTTTGTTTTATTACGTTGGTTAGGTGAAAGTTTTCTTCGATACAGTCTTAAAGGCTGCTATACTGCATAGGAAAAATATCTTTTGCAGATGCCATTAAGAATCTGCATCACAGAATCGTGATTTTGGCGGTTCTTGAATCGTGAAAAACGCAGAACTATTCAACATTTGGAATTTTCACAAAGATGTGATTGGGCGAAGAAAACCGCGTTCGTCTGCGCTCAATCAATCCCGCAGCGTCCAATTCCTTAAGCGCACTGGAAACACTGACAGTGCTGCGCCCTAGCTGCTCAGCCAAAGAGCAAATCGTAAAAATGACAAACACGAATCCACGTTCATCTATCCAGAGATTTTTCTGCGAGAGTGTGGCACGGTCGAGTAGCAACACATAAGTCATTTTTGCAGTCTGACTCAGGTCAAGTTCCAAAAGGAAGCGTGGGTATGGGAGAAACGGCGGCAGCGGAGTTTGCGTGGTAAGATATTCTGAAATGTTGATCACCTCCAGCTGAAGCAGAAATCAGGAACAAAGAGTATGTAACGAGAATTGGAGGGTTCCAATTCTCCAGTCGCAGAAAAGCACGAAACAAGTGCTCAACTGCGTTAATAAGTTAAGGTCTCCCATATTGGTCCTCGACTTCCCTAGGAGTGGGGAATCGTCCGGCGGCGGGCTTGCACCGCACCATTGGCATTTCAGCCACCCCGTCTTCGTTATGACCGGGCTGCGAGTTACAGAAGTACCTTTTGTGAAGTACCGGACGATTGAACTATTCACTTGTCAAGGAACATATGGAAGATTTCTGGACTTTGACGGACGAAAAACATCCTTCTACTTGGTAGCCGATGAAAAAGGCCATTTCGTAGCATTGCAAGCAATTTTGTAAACAAAACGTCATAATAGTCCGAGAATGGTCTTGAAAAAGATGCCCTACACTTGGTAGGCATCGAGAACGCCTGTTTCGTAGCATTGGTGAGAAACTTGTAATTGAATTGTAATTCTTGAGACCAAATCTCCGCTTTTGAAAAAATCCTCTCAATAGGTAGGCAACGAAAACAGCCCAAAGACAACCATCTTTTTGAGAATTAACAAAAAGGTCACAAATGACCGGCTTTCAAAGAGGCGCTTCTACTATTAACAGAAAAAGTGGCCTAAAATGGGGGGTGTTGGAGAAAATTTCTGCCTTAAAAGTACGCCTCTACTCACTAGCCAGCGAGAATAGCCAAAAGCCAGCAAAAAACAAATGAATTATGTACTTCTGCCACTGATTGCAACGGCATATCGGTGACAGAAAGATCGTTTAGAGCGATTCTTCGCGGTTTGGGGTGGTAGAAATCGTTTTGTAGTTGGACTTTTTCTGCTGAAGCTGCTCCAGCTGTTTCAGCACCGATTCCTTCTCCGGGGGCTTGCCGCCCGGTGTGGAAAGCTGCTGCTTATTCAGCACCATGTCGATATACTTGCGGATATTTTTCAGGGCAGAGACATCCGGCTGCAAGGTTTCCAGTTTGGTACGCAGTTCTGCGCTGCCGGATTGCAGCGCAGAAAATTCGGCATCCAATGCCGAAAAATCTACCGCTGTGCTGCCGTTCAGTTTCATCAGGGTGCGGACAGCTTTGTTGAACGTGTCCAGTTCCTCCTTGTGCTGGGCGGCATAAGCGTCCTTGGTCAACTTGAAGTTCTTCTTGATAAAGGTGTCGTGGATGGGCTTCAGCTTGGCATGGGCGGCGGCAGCATCCTTGATCTGGGCGATTGCCCGCATACGGTTTTCGTTCTGCTTCAACTGCCTACGGAGAGGGGCGGCGGTCTGGTTCAGGTTAGAAATTGCGGTATCCAGATCCTCGATGGTGTTCAGAGAATGGGCTTTCAGATAGTCCACCGCCCGTTTGACTTCCTCAAAGTCTCGGACAGTGCATTTCAGTTTTGCCTTGCCAGACCAATCGCTGCGCTGCTCGTTGCGGAGGTTGAAGTAATCCACCAGCAGGTCGGACAGCATTGGCTCCTTGGCTTGTTCCAGTGCATCCAAAAGAATCTGCTTCTTTTCATTCAGGTCTGCGATCCAGCGTTGCAGCCCACGAATCGCACTGCGGATGGACTGCATCAGGCTATTGGCGGCGCGAATATCCCGGTTCAGGTTGCCGAGAAAAGTTTCCACTCCACGCTTTTCCATCTGGTGTGCGGCGGGACCGAGATGCACGGTCGGTATCTGCTGGATGCCCTGTCGCTCAAAGGAGCGCAGGTCAACACGTTCCGGGCGGCCAGCCGCTTCCAAATAGCGGTTGGTAATGGTCTCCCAGCCATGCCGCCAGACCTCGGCATACTTCTGGTCGTTCCAGTCCACCGTGTTTTCCTTGTGGCACTTCCAGTTGCCGGAAGCGAGCCGGATGCGCTCACCGTTCTCGTCAAGGTCGTACACCTTTCTGGCTTTCGGGAGCCACTTGCCGTGTTCATCTATTGCCCGGAGCGTCAGCAGAATGTGAGCGTGTGGGTTTCCATCTCCCTTGTCGTGGATGGCAAAGTCGGCAATCATCCCTTTGGAAACAAACTGCTCCTGACAAAACTCTTTTATCATGGACAAATACTGCTCCTTCGGCACCTCCACCGGGAACGCCAGCACGATGCGCCGGGCAAGCTGGGAGTTCCACTGGTTCTCCACAGCTTCTACGGCGTTCCAGAGGGTCGCCCGGTCTGCATATCCGGGCGGCGCATAGGATGGCAGCATGATCTCAGCGTGGACAAGCTCTTTCTTCTTGTTGTAGAATTTTGTTCTCTGGTCGTACTCGCTGAACAGCCGTTCGCCGCTTTGGTAAGCGGCCCCGGCAACAGCGGACTGCCCTTGGCTGCGCTTGACGATGGTAATTTTGAAATGCGGACACGGAATAGGCATCACCCCCAAACAAAAAGACCGCCCAGCAAGATTGCTCTTGGTGAACGGTCTGGAATTGTATTCGGTTTTGCTCGCCGCCTTAGAACGGAGTGCCATGCGCTTCGATCTCAGGCGGGAGCCGCAAAAGGATAGCTGCAAAGCAGCGCAAGGAAAATGCAGTTTTCCTTGGGATGGAATCGGGCTGGCGCACAAACGCCAGCTTCGATTTCATCGAGCCGTCTGCAAGACCGCAATTTCACCGGAACGGTGTATAATTGCGCCCTTTATTCTAAAGGGTGCGGAACGCTGCGGCTTTCGTGCAGGTCGTGAATCATCTTTGCAAGAGCCAGCGCAACTTCCGGCTGACGGAACGCAATTTTCAGCAGCTCCATCACCTGATCGTTGGTGAGTTCTTCCGGCGCAATCAGAAAACTTTCCAGCATTCCGGCACGGGTACACAGCCGATGCACACGGGCCTTGCGGGTCAGCTCCGGTATCTGGTGTTCCAGAATTTTCTCACGGTGCTGGTAGTAGCGCAGCTGCTGTTCTGCTTTGGCTTTCTCGCTGCGGAGATAGGCGAGGTCGGTTTTGGGTTGGGTCATGGCATCACGCTCCTTTACAACATTAGTGGTATTCGACATTTTTATTGGTTCGTGGTACACTACACACAATCAATGTAGATGTGGATTTTATCTTTTTGCTGATATCCTTGGCATTAAGGAGCTGCGGGAGCTTATGGAAACCGACGAAATGGAGCTTGACACCATAGGTGACAGAAAGACCGCCCTTTTCGTGATTATCAGCGACACCGACGACACCTTTAACTTTGTCGTGAGTATTCTCTACACACAGCTATTCAACCTCTTGTGCGACAAAGCAGATGATGAATACGGCGGGCGGCTTCCCGTCCATGTACGGTGCTTACTTGATGAATTTGCGAATATCGGGCAAATCCCCAAATTTGAGAAACTAATCGCAACCATACGGAGCCGGGAAATCTCCGCGTCAATCATCTTGCAGAGCCAGTCACAGCTAAAGGCAATCTACAAGGACAACGCCGATACCATAGTCGGCAACTGCGACACCACGCTTTTCTTGGGCGGCAAGGAAAAAACCACGCTCAAAGAAATATCGGAGATTTTAGGCAAGGAAACGATAGACAGCTTCAACACTTCCGAAACAAGGGGGCGGGAGCTTTCGCATGGGCTGAACTATCAGAAATTGGGAAAGCAGCTTATGACGGAAGATGAAATCGCAGTCATGGACGGAGGGAAATGTATCTTGCAGCTACGCGGGGTGCGCCCGTTCTTTTCGGACAAATTCGACATAACGAAACACCCGAAATACAAGTACCTATCCGACGCAGACCCGAAGAACGCCTTTGACATGGAAAAGCACCTTAAACGCCGCCCCGCCATTGTCAAGCCCGACGAGGTTTTTGACTATTACGAGATTGACGCAGCAGACTTACAGGAGGACGCAGACCATGAGGAAACGTAGCGCAGAGGAAAAACAAAAGCAGCTTGAACGGTTTTTAATGAATGTTGCGGAAGCCGCCGACGCTGCATTATGGGAGTATTGGCGGGAAAAGGAAGCGGAACACCGCCGTTTTGCAACGGAGTATGTCACGCGCCGGGGGCTTATCCCTCAACAGTGACAGCATGGCAGACCGCCGGGGAGGGGGGACAGGGGAAGCTACACTTCCCCTACGCTGCCTTGCGGCAGCTACCCCTTTGTGAACTTGCGGGAAGCGAACACCTTGCTATGCAAGCTATCTGTAAACTTGGGTGCTGCCCCTTGTTCTCAATGTTCGCAAGGTAGCGCGGCGAGATAAACATTTCGTCGCCTACTTTCTTGCGGCTCTCCTTGCATCCCTCACGCGCTGCCTTTATCGCTGCCCCAAAAGCCTTAAAGTCGTATCGTGGTACTGGTCTTTTTGCCATAGTTATTCACCCTATTACATTTTACTGTTCCCCTTTCTTCTTGGATATGTCTACGTAGTTCTATCAGTTAGCCAAAATAATTCATATATATATGTTGACAACAAGCTGCTTTTGTATATAATATTATATAAAAGGGGGGAATGTTTATGTTACATAGCATGCGTATTCGATAAGCATTGAAATCAAAAAAGATTTTTCCCATTTTCAATATGGGCTTTTTTGTCATGCTTATTTTGCGTATGCTATACAACAAAACTAACGACGTATAGACATAGTATAAAAACTATGCCTTAATTTTGTTGTAGTATTATATGTATAAATGCAGGTCAATGCTCATGTTGAGAATTGACCTGCATTTTTTTGCGCAAAAGGAGAAATATTATGCTTGAAAAATATTGGATAAAATGTCCAATTTGTAACGGAAAGACGAGGGTTCAAGTATTTTATAATACGGTATTAAGAAATTTTCCTCTTTTCTGCCCTAAATGTAAATTAACGCATATCGTTGATGTTGAAAAACTAGAAATCATAATCAAAAACTCTGAAAAACAAACTTTTTAATTTTGAAAAGGAAGGATATTTAAATGAAACACTTACCTAAAAGTACACCTACGGAAATATTGAATGACCCATACGGATTTACTTACAAAGAAATGTCGGAAGTAATTGGAGAGGATAAAGCAAGAGCCTTATATACGGAATTGTATAAACAGCCATTTCACAAAGAAAATCTATCAATATCAACAAAAAAAGTCTATAAAAGTAGCGATACTGAAAAGTATGTTTATGAATTGAAAGATAACAGGTATATTGAAACGGTTTTTATTAAACGGCGAGATGGTGGGACTGTTTGCGTAAGTACGCAAGTTGGTTGTTCTGTTGGCTGTATTTTTTGTGAGTCCGGACGCAATGGTTTTGTTCGTAATCTAACACCGTCTGAAATTGTGCAGCAGGTTGTATTGATACGTCAAAAAGTAAATCGTATCGTTTTTATGGGAATGGGAGAACCTTTATTCAATTACGACAACTTGATTGCAGCAATCCATATTCTTCGAGATAGAAATGGACTTAACTTTCCAACCGACGGCATTACCGTATCAACAGTTGGTCCAGTTAATCAATTAAAAAAATTGCGCGAAGAACATCTAAAAATTCAGTTGACAATATCTTTACATGCAGCAACACAGGCTGCGAGAAACTGTATCATTCCTCATATGCACATGTACGCTATTGAAGATGTTGTTAAGCAAGCATTGTCCTATTCTCAAAGGCATAATCGAAAAGTGGTATTTGCGTATTTGCTTTTACCAGGTATAAATGACCGTTCCTCAGATATAAGGCAACTTGCAAAATGGTTTAAGGGCAAAAATGTTATGATTAACGTGCTGCAATACAACCCGACGAGTAATTCAAAAATTAGAGCACCACAAAAACAAGAAATGGTTGCGTTCAAACATCAATTAGAGCAAACAGGACTTGAAGTTACCATGAGAGTTTCTCATGGTAGAGAGATTAAAGCAGCTTGTGGACAGTTAGCTAATACATATAATAAAGCCAAAAAACAACAGAAATAATTTAATTAAAAGAGCCAGACGCACAGACGCAGAGCCGATAATATGCAGTTTGAAATACTGCTGTTATCGGCTCTTTTTTGATTTTAATTTGTGCCCCTAATAACCATATTGGAGCAAAATCAGAACTGTTGCTTGTCGTTCTTTGATTTCCGCAGCAGCTTTGAAAAATCAAAGCCGCCGTTTCTTTTTATCTTCTAATGAAATGACGCGGTATCACTGTTGAAATCGGCGGCTAAAGGAGGTAGCCGCCATGAAGCAAAAAGCATATCGACAAAATCCGACAGTTATTGACTTATCAAAAAAAGCCCGCCCACCACCGGGGGAAACTACGCTTATATATATGAACTGTCTAATCATCTGGATACTGCTTACAATGCCTATGCGCCCGTCCGGGCTTTTCGGACGGGCGCATTTTGTACGTTCAAAAAATTTTTGAAGAAATTTCAAAAAATCTTCGGCGTTTTTGAAAAACGCCGTATTGCCCCGCGAAAAGGGGGGAAGCACCACCAACTTTCCAACGAGAAAGGAGGTGAGAATGTGGAACCTAATAGCAGGGAGTTTTACAAACAGTGTGCTTTTCAGAAGTTTTGTAATACGGTATTGCACAATGAAGCTTGCGACACCCATAGAGAACTTCGCAGACACAAGGCAAAGGAAGTGACCTTTTCCGACATGACCTTAGACGAAGCGCGGCAGCTTCATACGTTTGATGAATATTTCAAACGTGAAGCCGCCGAAACCGTCTTTGAGAAAGCCGGGAAGAAAATCACGCCAAAGCTGCTTCTTGAAGCAATCCGTACTTTGCCGGAAGAAAAGCGCAAAGCCATACTGCTGTATTACTTCGAGGGAATGAACGATACCGAGATTGCGGAGCTGTTCAACACGTCGAGAAGCACGATACAGTACAGGCGGACAAGCTCTTTTGAGAAATTAAGAAAATATCTGGAGGAAAATGCTGATGAATGGGACGAATGGTAACGAACCCGGCTACCCGGAAAATGCCCTTGTTCCTTATAATCAAGCCCCCAAAATGGCAAACTTGAAATCATCGAGAGATACATAAAATATAGGGTTAAATCGACTTTCGTGTCGAAAAAACAAGTGCTAGAAATAGCAAAATCCATTGAATTTTAGAATGACATTTATAAGAAACCAGTAGATTTGCCTGATATTTGTGATTTCTTTGACCGTTGGGCCATTGATTTTGCACTACATTGATTTTGCACTACTATGAGCAAAGGAAAAACTTAAAATAAGCAAACAACCCGCCATTTGCAGCGACTGCAAGTAGCGGGTTGTTTGGCCTATTTAGAGGTTAGTCTTTCAGTTTGCCATGGTCACAGCCAAGTGAGAGATAATGCTCAATCTCACCACTCAGCACAAGCTGGACGCACTCCAAGGGCTTGTTGTATAGTAGCCAATCAAGTTCAGCTCGCTGTGCCGGGGTATTGCCGTATTCGTCCTCGATGGCAAGGCAGTCAATGGCAATGGCAGAGCCATCAGCGAACTGGGCTTCCGCTCGGTTGGTGTCCATATTATAGTGCCAAGAACGTGCTTTTTGAGAACTATTCTGGTCAAAAATTCGATTTTGTTTCATTTGAATGCCCTCTTTGATGCTTTTATGATTTAGTTTTTTGACGAGATGAGGTCTCTTTTTCTCTTTTCTTGAGTCACCCAACCGCACTATCCTGCATCGCAACTGTTCACAATGCTCTCGACATCCGGGCGGTGCATCAGTTTTTTCAGAATACCGAACTGCTTTTTGGTGGACGCAGACACCAGATACTGCCACCTTTCCGGCAGAATGGGCAAATCTGCGATACTCCACTTGACGTATTTGGCATCGTAGATGTTGGGCGGTGCCAGTTCCACCAAGTGCCCCACGCACCAGCTGACGAGATAGCCGTTGCCCTCAAGGTAGCCGTCCTGACGTCTGGTGGCACCGAGGACTTTAGCGTAAGCCATGGCAACGGATGGCTTTTCCGCCACGACTAATTTTGCGATAAAAATCACTCCAATCTGTTTCTGATTGCAATATGTACGGCGGCAAAACGCCGCCTTAAAATCAGATGGGTTCGGTATCTTCCTCGCCGGTTTCTTCCGGTTCATCCTCCACAGGAATTTCAAAGTCGCCCTTGTCCTCGGTGTAGTTTGCATCGGGGTCAAGGGCTTCTTTTTCTGCCTGCTTTTTCTGCTTCTGCTTCGCGAAAGCATAGAAGCCGCCGCCTGCCGCCAGCGCAATCAGCACGACCACACCCAGAAAGCCAGACGCGATCTTTGTGACCTTGTTTTCCTTGGGCTGTTCCGTGCCGGATGCCGCCGCTTCTTCTGCGGCTTTCTTGGCTTCTTCCTCGGCTTTCAGCCTGTCCTGTTCCGCCTGCGCCGCCGCTTCCTTTTCGGCGGTATAAGCGTCCGCATCTTCTTCCTCCATCAGAGCCAACAGGTCGGCTTCGTCCACAAGGTTCATAAAGTGGACGGTCTGCTGCCCTTTGGCATTGCGGTCAATCACCAGATAGAAGGTGTTGCCGGACTTCGACACCAGCGTAATGAACTGCTGCCCGCTGCCATCGGAATAGTCGGTGTGGTAATCGTCCACCAGTGTCAGGTTGCCCTCCGGGGTCAGGGCACCAGAGGTTTCGTCCGTGACGGTGACAACATCTTCCTCCACGACTTCCGGCAGAACCGGCTGCTCCACCGGGTCAGCTTTGCCCTCAAAGGCAAAGGCGGGAGCCGTCATGCCAGCGCACAGTGCCGCCGATACCAGCAGTGCGCCCAGTTTCTTAATCTTCATCAGCATCGACCTCCTTCTCAAAAGTTGCACCCACGGCAGACAGCGCAGCCGGGGTCGGGGTGGCGGTTGCCGACTGCCGCAGCAGCGCAGCCAGCTGTTCCGGCGTGACCTTTGCCGTCCGAACCATCTCGTTCACTTCGGCGGCTTCCTCCTCCTGAATCCGACGTTCCAAAACCGCAATGCGGTTGTTCAGCTTGATGCGACGCTCCTGCTCTTTCTTGAGCGTTGCCCGCAGCTTGTCCAGTTTTTCGCTCATAAAACTCCTCCAATCATTTTGAAAGCCGTCCGAACCCAGCGAGATGCTTCTCCCAGTAGGACGAGTGAATGTTTGCGTACTTGATGGGGTCTCCGGCACTGACCATCATGCCATTGCCGAGATATATTCCAGTATGGCTCATGCCTGGGGTGTCGTAGGTACCTTTGAAGAAAACCAGATCTCCGGGCTTTGCTTCTGCTTCGGAGATGTGCTGGCATTTATTCCACAGACCGTTGGCCGTGGTGCGCCCGACATTGTAGCCGTTCTGGTTGTAGACCCAGCAGACGTAGCCGCTGCAATCGAACCCGGTTTCCGGGGTAGAACCGCCCCACACATAGGGCGTGCCCACATACTTTTGGGCTTCCTTGTAGATGGCGGCAAATTCGCTGTCGGTCAGGGCTTCTGCCGGAACCTGATAGTCGATGCCCGGTGCGCCGGAGCCATCGGAGCCACCGGGCGGCAGACCGCCGTTGAACAGATAAGGTCGACCACCCAGCGTATCCTGAAAGATCTCATAGCGTTTCCACTGGTCGTTGTCCAGTTCCTCCCGGATAACCACTTCCAGCCCTTTATTCACCAATTTGGTGTGGAAGATGCGGTACTCATAGGGCACCTGCGTAGGAACTGGGATTCCTGCCGGGCTGATGACCCAGACGGTCTTATACCGTATCTGCACCTCCACCCATGTGGTCAGCTTGTACTGCTTTTTGAAGGTCTCCTTCAACTTGCCCTGCACCTCTGACCGGGTGTAATCGTCATAGAGAGTCGTGAGAAAAGAGGTCAACTGCCATGGGTCATGCTCGATGGGGTCAAGGTGATACTGGTACTCGTTGTAGCCGGGGTGGTCGGTGGGGGTGCGCTTGATCTTTTTGTCCAGCTCCTTTTCCAGCTTCTTGTAGTCGGTTTCGGCTCCCCGGATGTCCCGGTCCTCTGCGGTGTAAATGGTCTGACCGGATACCTGCGTGGTGCCGGAAAACAGAATGGAACAGGACGAAAATGCCGACATGACCAGCAGCAAGAGCAAAAGAAAAACGCCCACGATCAAAAGAACGTGCGCGTTGCTTTTTGCAAAATTGGCAATGCCGTTGACTGCGGTGCTGACCACCGATCTTCCTTTGTCGATGACCTGCTCCACGCCGGATCGGGTGGCAGATGCACCGTTGGATGCCGCTTTGCCGCCTGCGGTCTGCGCCGCCGTGCCCGAACGGGCAGCGGCATAGTAGCTTTTGTGGATTTCTTGCCGCTGTTTCCAGCGTGAAAGCCAGTTGGAGCCGCCCTCGCCGGTGCCGGATGCGCCTGCATCTTGTGGCGCAGTCGGCTCTCGTGCAGAAGATTTTGCGGTTTTGGTGCCTTTCTTGCCCTGCATCTTGGCTTTCTTCTTGAGCTTCCGGGCATAGCGGCTTTTGGAAATATCACGGACATTTCCTGCCGCTTTTTCGCCCTCGCTCAACGCCTGCACACCGACGTTTTCATCCTCGTACTGGTCAACCTCCCGATGCACCGCAGACCGGGCGGCATGGGCGGCGTACATTTCTCGCTTCTGCGCTTTGCTCAACCGGCTCAACTCGTCCGGGGTCAGTTCCGCCTTGCCAAACCGTAGATGCTGTGCCTTTTCCGCAGCTTTATCCGCATCGGTTTTCAGCTTTTTCTTTTTGGGCACCGACTGCTCCACTTTGGCTTTTTTCGGGGGCGAACGGGTCTTTTTGGCAGACGTTTCCTCTTTGATGTTCAGTTTCGGCTTGCTCATTTCTGCCCCTCCGAAACCTCACCCAACTTGGTGGTCATAATGCGGTAGAGTTCCAGATCGGTGGGGAAACGGTCTACAAAGGGCAGGATCACATTGCCGAAAAAAAGCAGCCCCTCGCCCTCGCCGGAGTGGGTCACATAGGAAAGCTGGTGAGGAGAGATGTTGAGCTGCTTTGCGAGAATCTGCCGATCTCCTGCCGCCTGATTCAGCATGATGATCATGTCACTGTTCTCGAAAATATTCTCGACTTCACGGGAAGAAAGAAGGTCTTTCACGTTCTGGGTCAGCCCCGTGGGAATACCACCCCACTTGCGGAAACGCTTCCAGATCTCCACGGAATACGCCGCAGTCTGCTCCTCTTTCAGAAGCAGGTGCATCTCGTCCATATAATACCGTGTGGACTTTCCGCTGCTGCGGTTTGCCGTAACACGCCCCCACACCTGATCCTGCACGATGAGCATTCCGAGCTTTTTCATCTGCTTGCCCAGTTCCTTGATGTCATAGCAGACGATGCGGTTGTTGACGTTCACATTGGTGCGGTGGTTGAACAGATTCAGGGAGCCTTTCACATAGATTTCCAGAGCCGTGGCAACATGGTGGGCTTCTTTTTCGTCCTGTTGGAGCAGGGCGTTGTACAAATCCTCAAGGATGGGCATATTCTCCGGGCAGGGGTCCGCAAAATATTTGCGATAAATGAGATGCACACAGCGGTCAATGACGGTTTTCTCCACCGGCAGCAGACCCTCCTTGCCACCCACCACAAGTTCGCACAGGGAAAGGATAAAGTCGGCTTTCAGGGACAGCGGATTATCTTCCTCGGAGTAGTTGGCGTTAATGTCCATGGGATTGATGAACTGGGTACTGTTGGGCGAAATTTTGATGACCTGACCCTTCAAACGATTCACCAGCGGCGAGTATTCGCCTTCGGGGTCGTTGATGATAATATCATCGTCTGTCACCAAAAAAGCGTTTGCGATCTCGCGCTTTGCCGAGAAACTTTTGCCAGAGCCGGGAGTGCCCAGAATCAGACCGTTGGGGTTTTTCAGCTTTTTGCGGTCCACCATGATCAGGTTGTTGGACAGGGCATTCAGCCCATAGTACAGGCTTTCTTTACCGGACTGGTACAGTTCCTGTGTGGTGAACGGAATGAAAATTGCCGTGCTGCTGGTGGTCAGGCCGCGCTGAATTTCGATCTGGCAGTCAGCCAGCGGCAGGCTGCTCATCAAGCCCTGCTCCTGCTGAAAGTCAAGCCGGCACAGGTTGCAGTTGTGTTTCTGAGCGATGGAGCTGGCCTGAAAGACGTTGTTTTCCAGTTCCTGCTCCGTGCGCCCGGTGTTCAGCACCAGAAAGGTGACAAGGAACATCCGCTCGTTCTGGCTCTGCAATTCCTTCAAAAGCGCCTTGGCATCCCTGCCGTAAGTTTTCAAATCTGACGGCAGAATGTCGATGTCGTAACCTGAACGGATTGCTTTTTTCTGCTCCTCAATGGTACTGCGGTCCAGTTCGGTGATGGTGCGCTTGACCGTCTTAATGGCCTTGTTCTGGTCAACGGACTGGATGTGCATGGTAACGATCTGGGACGAATCCATGTCCAGAAAATCCTTCAAAAGCTGGTCGCTGATGTCGGATGCCGTGATGCTCAAGAAACTGGCGGCGCAAAAAATGCCGCCCATCTGGAACGTCCGGGAGTTTTTGAAGGCAAAGGCGGTGGGTGCAATGGCATCCTTCACCGAAAGGCCGCTTTTTACAAGGTCCTTCCAGTCAAAATGAAACTTGGATGCGCCGTCCATGTTGAACATATCGTGCATGAGTTTCAGCCGCTGGGCACCGTTCAGGGGCTTTGCCTGCACCCCCAGCCGGTGGAAGTTGTTGAGCAAATCGTTCTGGATGTGGTCCAGACGGGGCTTGACCTGCGCCATGCTCTCGCCCTCCACACCAAAGGTGATGAATTTGGTCTTAGTCAGACCATTATTGCCCTTGGCAAGCTGCTGGCGCAGCATCTGGCTGTACTCAGCACGAACATCATCGAAACCATCTCGCTGGTACGGGATACGGATGCTTTTCTCAAACTCGGTGCTGTCGGTTGCCATGTTCACGAAGGACAGCTCAAATTTGATGGAGCTATCAAAGAAGTTCAGAAAACTGCACCATTCCTCGAAAATGGCGGTCCTGTCCTCCTGCTGGGCGAGCTGATAATTGATGTCCTGATACTGGATGGTGCGGGTGTAGTAGCACCCGGCAGGTGCCATCCTCGAACATCCGCTGCATGGGGATGGACTGCTGTGCTGTCCGGGGAACAGCAGACTTCGGCGGCTTTTTCTTGCCGCCCTTATCGGTCTTTTTCCAAAACGGCATTGGCTGACCCTCCTCTCATCAAAATCGCGTAGTAGTTGTTGGTCTTATAAGGTCGAATCTTCGGGCGCAAGAATCGCGCCTGAACATAGTGCGACAGCAGTTTTTCCAGCGGCTGACCATTTTTCTCGTACATACCCAGAAAAAATGCAGGCAGCATAACGGCCATCATGCCAAGGGTGGCGGCTGTGTTGCCGCCGGAATCCCGGAGAACGAAAAACAGCGGCACTCCAATCAGTGCCGCCGTGCCGAAACAAAGTAGTTGCCGTTTCGTCAGGTTGAACGCGACCTTCGATTTTACTTTCGTCAGGTCACGGGGAACGGAAATATACGCAGCCAATAAAGCACCCCCTTTAATGCGCTCCGAGGACGGATTTTGTCACGGAGCTGGTCTTAAACAGGCTGAAACAGAGCAGAACGGTGTAGCCCACAATGCTCCAGATGGAATTGATTGCATCCCCGGAAATTGCCACGCTCTGGATCAGCACCGCGTAAATCGCCACGCAGATGAGGATGAGAAAGCCCTGAAAGCCCAGCGCAAACAGGCATCTCAGGTAGTTCTGCCCCATGTGCGATTGCTGGTGGTTGCCGAAGGTCGCCATCGGGATGGGTGCAAGGCTTACCATGCAGTAGATTTCAATCATACGCCCGTAGACGATCACAAAAATGATGATGCTCAATATCCGCATGGTGATTCCGATGAAGAAGGACTGCAAAAACAGCCCGAACAGGGGTCCTACATCCATCTGCATCAGGCTGGATTGCAGCATGGACAAACCAATGTCGTTGACGCGGGTGTTTCCGGCGATGATGCCGCTGGAATCGGACACAACTTTCTGCGTAAGGTCAAAGACTGCCATCACAATATCGAAGGTGTTGCTGATGAGCCACACCGAAACAGCGGTCTTGAAAATCCAGCGCATGATGAGGGCAGGCTCGAACTGCGCCATGTTGTTGTGCTGGGTGATCATCTCGATCAACTCATAACAGGCGATGAAGGTCAGGATGATGCCTGCAATGGGCAGCACCACATTCCGGGAGAGGGCTTCGATCATGGCGAAAACGCGCGGTTCAAAGCTGGAGGGCTTGGTGCCCACCTGCTGGGCGATATTGCCGACCTGCGTGTTCACATCGTCGAACAGGCCGGAAAGGTTTGACATAATGCCTGCCGTCAGGATGCCTTTGATCCAGTCGGCAATGGCTTTGAGAACGGTTTCCATTCAGCAGTCACCGTCCTTAGCTGAAGTGGTTGATGAGGGTCTTGAGAAGGTTCAGAAGGAAAATAATGTGGGTCAAAAACTGCATAAGACACCGCCTTTCATTGATGGGTGGATAAAAACACGACTTGGGGCACGGACATTCAATAAAACTGCAAACCGCAGAGGGCTTTCCGCTGCTGCTCAAGCCGCCGTATGGAACAATGCCCTCATTTCATCTATCATTTTTTCAAAATTTTGATTGATGAATGATAGATGAAATGATATGATAAAAGAAATGATATGGGAGGTACACATCGTGCGAAACAAGAAACCGCCATTTGAAATCACAGAAGCAGCGCTTTCGGATGTTATGGAGATCAGCGAACTGGTAGGCAAAATCAGTTCCACCCAGAATCTTTCCACAAGCCCGATTTTGCGCCGCCAGAATCGAATCCGAACGATTTATTCTTCTCTGGCCATCGAGCAGAACACACTCTCTTTGGAGCAGGTGACGGCTGTTCTGTCTGGAAAACGTGTGCTTGCCCCTCCAAAAGACATTGCGGAAGTAAAAAATGCCTACGAGATCTACGACCATCTTGCAGAGTTGAATCCATATTCGATGGATGACCTCTTGCTTGCGCATCGGACGATGATGCAGGGACTTGTGCGTGAAGCGGGAGAGTTTCGTTCCCGACCTGTTGGCGTTGTAGACAACAAGGGGAATGTCCTGCATTTTGGAACATTGCCGCAGTACGTTCCCTCTTTGATGGAGGAACTGATTCAGTGGACAGAAAATAGTCCCTTTCCTCTTTTAATTAAGAGCTGTGTTTTCCATTATGAATTTGAAGTGATCCATCCATTTGCAGATGGCAATGGCCGTATTGGACGGCTCTGGCACACACTGCTGCTGTCAAAATGGAATCCCTTATTCGCATGGCTTCCCATCGAATCCATCATTCACGACCATCAGACCGAGTATTACGCAGCAATCAATCAGTCCAATGCACAGGGAGAAGGAACTATTTTTATCGAATTTATGCTGGGAATCATCAAAGAGGCTTTGACCGAAGCAATCAATGAACAGCCTGTTGCACAGAGCAAGGAAGAAGTGCGTTGGACGAAAATTGCAGCATTTCTCCGCACAAACCATATTATCCAGAACGTCGATGTACAGAATCTTCTCGATGTTTCTCCTGCCACTGCAAGTCGAGTTCTGAACACCTTGACAAAAGAAGGAAAGCTCGTCAAAGTGCGAAATGGTCGCTACTGGGCATATAAATTGGCAGATTGATTATGTACAGGCGGGAAAACCCGCCTGCGGCTCTTAGCCGAACAGACCGCTCAGCAGGGGAATCAGGGTGATACCGATGAGGGCAACGCCGCCGCCAGCCATCAGCTGTTTTATCCCCAATTAGGTGTAAAATTCTGCTCGATGGCGGGCGGCGGCGTACAAAAATCTATATGGTGTTTTTAAGAGAACCATCCAGGCGGGACAGGTCAGGCAGTGACCTGTTCCACCTCCGGGATGGGTTTGAGATTAAAATGAATTTCGATAGAAATGTGTCTTGTTTTATCTTCGTCAATGCGCTCATGCACGACGATTTCTTTGATTAAGCGGTTAAGGGTGGCTGCATCCAGCTCTGTGATGTTGGCGTATTCCTGAATGGCTTCCACCCATTGTTTTGCATCATTGGCAAGCTGGACTTCATCGGACAGCCGCTTTCTGCCCTCGGACACTTTTGTTTTAAGCTCCGTCTGCTCGGTCTGCGTCTTTTCCAGCATGGTGTTGAAGTTCTGCTCACTGATACGCCCTGCAATCATATCCTCATAAAGCCGCATTACCATTTTGTCCAGAACCTCAATCCGTTCCTCGTCCCTTGTAAGGGAGCGTTCCATTGCTTCCCGCTGTTCCCGCTGCTCGGCTTCACAGGTATTGGTCAGGCGGTCGGCAACCGCTTCTCCGTCCATCAGGGCAGCTCTGGCACATTCCCGGATTTTCCGCAGCACATGACTGTAAAGGGTGTCATAATCAATCCGGTGCTGGGTGCAGTGGTTCTTTCCAAAGGCATTGTAGGTCTTGCAGGAGTAAATCCGCTGGGGATGTTTTGCGTTTGTGTAGCGTATCGTCAGCGACTTCCCACACTCGCCGCATTTTATCAGTCCGGCAAACAGGCTGATTTCATTGGTCTGCCCCGGACGCTGGCGGGATTTCAGCTTGTTCTGCACAATATCAAAGCTCATGCGGTCAATCAGCGGTTCGTGCTGTCCCTCAACCACAACCCAGTCCTCCGGTTTCTTTTCCCCAATCGTGCCGATTTTGAAGCGGTAGTCTTTTTTCTGGGAAGCAATCGCCCCGGTGTAGACGGGATTCATCAAAAGGTCTTTGATAACGGAGAAGTCCCACATATACCGCCCGTTTTCCGGGTCTTTCTTTTCCCATTTGGTGCGGGTATTGCGAAGCCCCCGTTCCCGGTTCCACCATGTGGGGCAGGGGATTTTTTCTTCCTCCAGCCGTCTGCGGATATAGTTCGGACCATGACCGTTCAAGGCATATCCGAAAATCAGCCGCACAATCGGGGCGGTTTCCTCGTCAATGAGCAGATGGTTTTTGTCCTCCGGGTCTTTCCGATACCCAAACGGGGCAAGACACCCGGTAAACTGTCCTTTCTGCGCTTTCAGAAGATAAGAGGAATGGACTTTCTTGGAAATATCCTTGCTGTACATCTCGTTCAGGATATTCTTGAACGGGGCAATGTCGTTGTTATCCCGTAAGGTGTCGATACCGTCATTCATGGCGATATAGCGCACCCCGTTTCTTGGGAAAAAGTCCTCAATCAAATGCCCGGTTTGCAGATAGTTACGCCCCAGTCGGCTGAGGTCTTTCGTGATAACAAGGTTGATTTGCCTGCGCTCAATGGATCTCAACATTCTCTGTAAATCAGGACGCTCCATATTAAGACCTGTGAAGCCATCGTCCTGATAGACTGCCACAACCTCCCATCCCTGCTTTTCGCAGTATTTTTCCAGCATATCACGCTGGTTTGCGATACTGGCACTTTCGCCTTGCAGGTCATCGTCCTTTGACAGTCTGCAATAGACCGCTGCACGATAGCCCCCGGCAAGTGCCGAACCGATTGTTCTGTATTCCATTTCGTTCATCATAGCCATTTACCCACACAATCCAGACGGTATCCGGCTCTTTTGAACCTCATCTTCATTATACTTCAATTCTTTCTTTTTAGCAAGATATTCTTTTGTATTTGTCTTGCCGTATTTCTGGGAAATCAGGCTGACGAACACATCGGTGGCGTCCAGCTCCCCGTCAAATACAGTGGTCACATGAATCTCTGTTTTGTTTTTTGCCATAGGCAGTTATCCTCCATACATGAAAATAGCCAGACAGAGGGTGTCGGCAACGAAGTCCGGCAACGGGCTTCAAAAGACCTTGCAAACAATCTCAATCTGGCGGTGGTTACTATTTATACTTTTCTTTTATTTTTCTGTTGTTTTGGTTGTCATAGGGGAGAAAAGCCCGCAGTTATGGGTTTTTCCCCGGCAACCGGCTCGGCAACGGGATAGCAACGAAGTCGGCAACGGGCTGTCATTTTCAGAATGGAAGCTCCATCTGCTCCGTGACCTCCACAAAACCGTCCATAGATTTTTCGGGCGGGTTGTCGGTGTCCGTTGCCGGGATTTCACGCTCCCAGCCCTTTTGTCTGCCATATTCCGCAAACATTCTTGGATTGGAAAAGTAGTTCCACCCGGTAATGCACTGGTTCATTATCTCGTTGATTTCCCGGATTTCCCATTGCTTCGGCTCGTCAAAGGTGTGATTTAAGGCTTCCTTGTAGAGCTGCTTGGAACAGACCGTTTCCCCGGTGTACTTATCAAGGTAAGCCTGTATCATCCCGGCTTTGGTGTCCTCCGGCATAAAATCCCGCTGGTGTTCTTTGAGATACCGCTGCATGGCTGGGCTGAATGACAGCTTGTACCTGCCGCTTCGGTAAATCTCCATTGCTTCCGCCCACATCTGGCTGATATAGGCTCTGGAAGCGGCTTCGTCCTCCAAAATGTGAACCTCGGCTTGCTCCGGGTACACCATGACCGGGATAAATCGGCGGTTGCCGGAACGGTCAAGGGGGAGAAAGTCAAGGGCGTTGGAAGTACCGCCGAACACGCACTGACGGGGACGGTCTGCCGGGTGGGTTTCATAGGGTATCTTATAAACCTCTTTCTGTCGGCTTAGAAAAGACTTGATTTCCTCAATGCTCTTGGCATTGGCGGTTGCCATCATTTCCGACATTTCAATTATCCAGTGACCTTGCAGCTTGCGGTACACGTTATCATCGTCCAGCTTCCGCAAATCATCGGAAAACCACTCGTCCCGGACTGCCAGCAGACGGAAGAAGGTGGACTTGCCAGCCCCCTGACCGCCTACCAGACACAGCATGATTTCAAACTTGCTTCCGGGCTTAAATGCCCTTGTAATCGCCCCCAAAAGAAACAGCTTTAGGGCTTCATAGGTGTAATCGTCCACATCCGCCCCCAGAAAGTGCCGCAGACAGAAGCGGATGCGCTCCGTCCCGTCCCATGCAAGGCTGTTCAGAAAATCCCGGATGGGGTGGTACTTATTCTCATTCGCCACAATCCCGATGGCGGTTTCAATCTTTTTCTCACTGGTCAGCCCGTAGGTTTCCTCCAGATAGAGAAGCAGATACTTCATGTCTGTATCGGTCAGGGCTGTGCTTTCTCTGTGAAAACCGATGGGCTTTATGATGTCCTTTCGGTCGGTCAGGATGTTATAGGCGATTGCCCCGGCAAGCACCGGGTCACGCTGGAATACGGTCAGGCAGTTCCGTATGCTCTGGCGGACACCGCCTTTCTCGGTGGTTTCCAGAGTTGCCTTTACTTCCTCAACGCTCTGGGGCGGCTGCATGGCGTTCATGGTGTTTTTTAGTTCTTGCTGCGTCTGCGGCGGCAAGCTCTGCCATTCGCTGTTCAAGCTGTATCACATCCTTTCCATGTTCCGTAATCAGTGAAGCGATTTCCTCCGTATCCCCAAACAGCAGCACATCCAGCAGATATTCCACATGGGCTTGCTTCTGCAAGGCTTCCACGAACCGGGGATGAAACGCTTCCTCCGGGGAGTGCGGGGCATAGTCGGTTTTCCATACCCGTAAGAGGTGTAGATAATCGGCAAGGACACGGAAGCAATGTGCCTTTGCTTCCCGGAACTGTTCTTCCGGGGATTTCTGCCGGGGCTTGGGCTTCCTTGCCTTGCCCGGTGGCTTCCAGTCCTCATAGGCAAGCCCGAAGTCACTCGCCAACTGTGCGGCGGCTTCCTTTTTCCCCAGCCCGTACAGGGCAGCTACAAAATCAATCACATCCCCATCTGCACCACATCCGAAGCAGTGGAAACGCTTGTCCAGCTTCATGCTGGGGGTCTTATCGTTGTGGAACGGGCAGCAAGCCATCCCGTTTCTGTTTACCCGGATTCCGTAATGCTCCGCAGCCTGTCTTGTCGTAACGGACTGCTTCACAGCTTCAAATACATTCAAATCAATTCCTCCTTGTAAAAAAGAAAAGGCACTTATCATTCTCAATCTGAAAATGGCAAGTGCCTGTTAAAGTTCCATATCCTGTTGTTTGTGTTTCGTCTGCGCCGGGGCGTTTTTCTGTGCTCTCTTCTCGTCAGCCTTATCCTGCAAGACTTCTTTGAGGGGCTGCTTCTTGGGCGGCTCTTTGCTTTCCTCTGTGCCGGGTGTGGCTTTCCGTACCCAGTAGCGGATGTCCCACAGCTTCTTCAAATCTTCCTGCACCTCGGTCAACGGTACTTTCAAGTCTGCGATTTCGTCCACAAGCTTCGCCTGTTCCTGCAAAAGCTCCTTTTTCGTGCTGTCCTTATCGTCCGGGTGCTTGGCAAGGTAGGCACTGGCTTTCTCAAACCGGGCAACCTCCGGGTGTTCCAGCTTGAATTTTTCCTTAGTTTTCTTGAAAAATATCTTCTGGTATTTCTCATAAACGGGCTTACATTCCTTACAGTCCGTCCGGGCGGCAAGGATAGCGTCAATCACGTTGCTGCGGGTTTCCTTTGGCTTCATCTGCTTTCGGTAGTCGGCGGCAGATTTCCCGGAAGAATCCAGAAATACTTCTAAGTCCTCCACAGTAGAAAGCCCCTTTTGACGGAGATAGGACAGGGCTTCGCTGACTGCCTTTAAGTCTTTGGAAGTCCCCCGGCTTTGTCCCGCCCGTGTCCAGCTGCTCCGTTCTGCCTTTCGTATCTCCATATACTTCATCAGCAGATTGGGAAGAAAGACCGCTTCCTCCGCAGCTTTTTGGGCAAGCAGTTCATTCCGCTTTTCGCTAAGCTCCGCAATCCAGCCTTTGAGATTTTTAATAAGCTGCCGGATGGACTTCATCAAACTATTGGCGGCTTTGATTTCTCGGTTCAGGTTGCCGATGTTCGTCTGAATCCCACGCTTTTCCATCTGCCGGACAGCAGCCCCTTCATGGACGGTAGGGATAATATCAAGCCCCTGTCTTTCGTAAGAACGGAGATCTACTCGTTCCGGGCGGTTGTTGGCTTCCAGATAGCGGTTTTGGATGACCTCCCATTCATGCCGCCAGATTTCGCCATATTTGCGGTCGTTCCAGTCAACCGTATCTTCCTTGTGGCTTTTCCACCTGCCGGACGGGAGCTTGATTCGTTCCCCGTTCTTATCAAGTTCATAGACCTTGCGGCTCTTGGGAAGCCATTTCCCACGCTCATCCATTGCCCGCATGGTCAGCATGACATGGGCGTGGGGATTGTGTCCCGGCGGATAGGGGTCATGGATGGCAAAATCAGCAATCATGCCTTTGGAAACAAACTGCTGTTCACAAAACTCCCGGACAAGGGCGGCGTACTGGTCGGGCGGTATCTCTCTGGGAATGGAAAGCACCCACCGCCTTGCAAGCTGGGAGTTCCATTGCTTCTCAACAGCTTCGGCAGCGTTCCAGAGGGTGTTGCGGTCTGTGTACTCCAGGGGAGCGTTTGCCGGGAGCAGGATTTCATTGTGGACGATACCACGCTTTTCCGGGTAGTGTTTTACTTCCTGGTCATATTCACAGAACAGCTTTTCGCCGCTCTGGTAAGCAGCGGCGGCAACCGCAGACTGGCGGTGGCTGCGCTGCACAATAGAGATTTCGTTGTGTGGACAGGGCATTTTGTGTTCCTCCTTTCGGTAATTGGTGGATGGGTGGGCGTTTTACCACCTCATTTTGGGCAGAAAAAAAGCAGGATACCTTTTCAGATTTCCTGCTTGTTGTGCCGCTGTGTAAACGGCGGGTATTTAGTTGTGAAAGTTCGGGACAAGTTGACCCGATGTGTGTAGAATAACAAACTGGATTTATTTTTCTTTACATTTTATGCCGTAATTTCCCCTACTACCATTTTCGTAGCCCCTATATATTTCATATCTTTTTCCATTTATCTCCACTTCGTCATCGTTAATAAATGTATAAGACTTACCATTTTCTTCACAATACTTTGAAATTGCTTCCATAGTTTTTGCAAGAGTTGGGTAATTGGCACTATCCTCATAAGGAACCCAAAAAGCTTTTTTAAACATATAAAATACCTCCTTCTAATTTGTTAAGTAATCCACGAATTTTCAAAGCGTTATAAAATAATAGTATCATACAGCTTCGCAAAAATCCACTTATAACTTCAAACTTATCGGCTGGGAACAGCTTGCAACGCAAGGTGTCCCCAGATGGCAAGTCCACAAAAGGGTAGCTGGCGGCAGCCAGCGCAGGGGAAGTGTAGCGTCCCCTGTTTGATTTGGAGCAGACCGTGGCTGCGGAAAATCACAGCCCTCCTGCAAGGAGCCTTCGGAGAACGCAATGCACCAACCTCTGGGTGGTGTATAATTGCGCCCTTAGTAAACTAAGGGGTTTCCGGCTTCTCCCGTTCCAGCAGTTTTTTCAATATATCTTGCGTGTCCTGCCTGTGAAAAATGAGTTTCAGCAACAGCATGACATCATCGTCCGTCAGGCGTTCCGGCTCTTGCAGAAAACTTTCCAGCATACCGCCACGAGTACAGAGCCGGTGCGTCCGTTCCTTTCGGGTAAGCTGCTTCAACTGGTGCTGCAATGCCTTTTCATCATTGATGGCTTTCCGCAGTTTCTTTTCGCTTTTCTCCAACTCCCGGTTGAGCTTTCCCAGCTTTGAGGTATCAGGCAAGGGTAGCGCCCTCCTTTCCCGGTATCAGCACATAAATCCTGTTCGGTTCTCCCACGCCCTGACGCACCCGCATGATAAGTCCGGCGGTTTCCAGTTCATTCAAAGAACGCTTGACCGTCATGAGGCTGCGGGACAGGACTGCGGCAATGGCTGTGATAGGGAAGCAGACAAAAAGAATCCCGTTCTCGTCCGCCTGCCCTCTGAAAAGCATAGCGTCCAACATCCGGCAGTACATGACCTTTGCGGTGCTGCTGACTGGAAATCCTGTCAACGCTCTGGGAAATGGCATACAGGGCGGCAATGGTGTGTCTATCGTCATAAATTCAAAATTCATTCGGTGTGTTCCTCCTTTTTCTTTGCTCGTTTGGATAAATAACGGGGGCAGTCAATCACAACCGCCCGGAAGCTCTGCTTGCACCCATGCTGGCATTTCCGGCATAATTCGTTGTAAGTGACACGCCCCCGGTCATTGAGGTAAAAGGAAAGCTCATGCTTCCGCTTTTTGCTCATTCTCGGCATGTTACGTTTCCTCCCGTTTTCGTGTATGGTTTCGGGGCGATTTTCGGCAAAATTACAGCCATAGAGCCGCTTAAAATCTCCCGAAGTCTCAGCGATAGGGTAGACTATCTCCCTATCAAATTGTCGTGTTTCGGTATCATTTCGGTGTCAGTTCGCCAGTTCTCCCCGGTGTCGTTCCTCCCCTGAATCTCACAGCGGCGTATCGCTCCCTTTGGTACGCTCGTTTCGGTCAGGGTTCCTCCATATCCCTGCCAAAAGTCATGGCGCTACATCGCCGGGGAAGCATATCCCACACAGGCTGGTCATTCGATTGGAATAATCCATCGATGAACTACCTGTATCATAGAACATTTTTGTGCCCTGTGCCGTATATCCACAAAGTAGGAATCAGGGGGAAAATCAGAAATTTCCACGATTGCGGAAAGTGTGATATAATCCAGTTAAACGGCAGAAATAAAACCACCGGAAAGGAGCGTGCGCCCATGAAAGTTGCAACAAGCATACAGGAACGCCTTTGGGAACTCCGCAAAGACAAAGGCTTAAATCTGGAAGAACTATCAAAGCTGACGGGCATTTCTAAATCAGCCCTTGGCAGTTATGAAAAAGAGGATTATAAGGAAATCAATCATGGCAACCTTATCACGCTGGCAGACTTCTATGGGGTTTCCGTCGATTATCTGCTGTGCCGGACAGAGAACAGGGAGCAGATCAACACGCCACTGACGGAGCTGCATTTGAACGATGAGATGGTGGCACTGCTGAAAAGCGGTCGGATTAACAACCGTCTGCTCTGCGAACTTGCCACCCATAAGGACTTTATCAAGTTTCTTGCGGACATTGAGATTTATGTGGACGGGATTGCCACCATGCAAATCCAAAATCTCAACTCCCTTGTTGATACCGTCCGGCATGAAATTATTGAACGGTATCGCCCCGGCGAAGATGACCCGCATTTGAAGGTGCTGCAAGCCGCACATATCAGTGATGATGAGTATTTCAGTCACATGGTTCTGGATGACCTCAACCTGATTATCCGGGATATTCGGGAATTCCACAAAAAGGACAGCGAGAGTGCGCCCCAAACTACCGTTGCCGATGAACTGAAAGAAAATCTGGAAGCGGTCGAAAATTTCAAGGGCAGTCGAGATGAAAAACTGGTTATCCTTTACTGCAAGCAGCTTGGTATCAACTATAAAAACCTGTCAGAAGAAGAATTTCGCTGGTTCATTCGTATTCTCAAAAAATCAAAGAAAATGGGAACGCCTATCAGCCAGAGGAAAAAACGGTAAAGGAAAACCGCTGTTGCATGGTTTGTTGGATTCCATGTAGCAGCGGTTTGTGCTATACTTATTCAGTTAAAATTTCAAAGCGATAAAGTGGAATTTATCTTAGAAATTACAGCAATGTTATTTTGATAAACTTTCAAGAATTGAAATATCATGCTTATCTTTATCTCTTAATTCATAACCTGAGTGGAAAACTCTTTGGCCTTTTAAGGATATACAAGGAATTGTTTTTCCTTCAAAAAAAGCACTACCAAAGTAATCTTTTTCAAACTCATACCAGCCACCCTCTAAATCAGCTTGTTTTGAAGTTCCGTCCTCATTTAAAACGAACGGGTGAATGTCTAAGTAACCAAGTTCATCACTATATAACTCTATTCTAACCGGTTTCCAGTCTGTATCAATTTTATAGCCCAGATTCAAAAGCACATTTAACAATTTTTCCGTATGTTGAGCATCAAAATTTATATCTATATCTCTATGAATTCTTGTTTGTTTACCAGCTAAAATATCTACACCCCATCCGCCATCCAACCAGTATGTAATTCCAGTATTTTCGAATAATTCTATTACTTTCATTAAATCTTCTTTTGTTGTTATTTCTTTTCTACCCATACAAAGTCTCCTTTACAACTTCTAATTTGTAATAATCATTCTACCATACCGTTATGAATAAATCATCTCATACAAAACAATTTCTTCTGCCCTGTTGTGAATGTTATTGCAACGCTGCACCCATTCCATTTGTCGGGTACACTTCAATTCCTCTGTCACGCCCTCGGTAGCTTTCATCTGCTCCATGATAGTGTCTAACCGTTTTTGTGCCTGTTCATTCAGGTCTGCAAGATATGTCAACAATTCTCCGGTCAGTATCAATGTATTCAATCTGGCTGGGTGGACTTCTCTTAAATATTCCCGGTGCATTCGTCCGTACTTTCCGATAGGGCGGTGTTCCTCCGGCAGTTTCAAGCCTGGAATGTAGTAATCTCCGACAAGGATATAATCAATTCCGTTTTCCGTTATTCTTGGTTTCAATTCGCTCATGTTCCTTACCTCCTGTGGAAGCAGGCTCGTCTGGTACTAACTCAATCACATCAGTAATCTCACAATTCAGAGTTTCACAGATACGGGCTAATGTATCCATGCTGATGTGCTTTCCCTCTTTGCTCATGTTGGCAATCATATTTGTTGTCATACCAGCAGCAAGCCTTAAATCCTCTTTTCTCATATCACGCTCTAACAGTGTGTGCCAGAGTGGTTTATAGCTGATGTGCATATTGTTTTCCTGCCTTTCTATCCATACCACCGGGGCGGTTGCCCCGGCAGGAACTTTTCTCTTATTATAACACCAATCTTGTGAAATCACAATTTATTCTTGTAGCCTGCCGCTGATACCGTCTGGATTGTGCATTCCCTTTCTTTTTGTTCCCTTTAATTAGCCATGAACTGCTTCATACCCTGACTCTTTGCTTATGTGTGATAAAGAAGTAATAGAAGTGTAAAAAATTTTGCCGTTCCTATCCGGCGTTTGCGCATTGCGCCGGATAGGTCGGGCGGTCATTCGGGCAGGTCTACCTTGCCAACGAAAGAGTAATAAATATCAATGTCCTGTCTGCGTGTGCCGTTCTCGTCATAGCTGCACTCATGCACAACGATTTTCTCCACAAACTCACGCAAAAGGGTAGGGGTAAGTTCTTCAAAGCTGGTGTACTTGCGGACAACGTTCATAAACTTTTCAGCGTTTACCGTGGCTTCCTGCGCTTTGGAAAGCTCTGCCCGGATAGCGGCGGCTCTCTCTTTCAGTTCTTTCTGCTCGGCTTCATAGTCTGCCGACAGCTCCGTGAAACGCTCGTCTGAAATGCGCCCGGTCACGCTGTCCTCATACAGCCGCTTGAAGATAGCGGATAACTCGCTGATACGCTTCTCGGCGGCTTCCAGCTCCTTTTTCCTTGCGGCGTTCCTGCGCTTGCCCCCGTCCTCGTTCTGCTGGATAAGCAGCTTCACGAACCGGGCTTCATGCTTCTGTGCATAGGCGGTCACTTTCCGCAGATTGTCCAGCACACCCGCCGTCAAAAGGTCGGTTCGGATGAAGTGCGCCGTACAGTCGGCGGTGCGCTTCTTATAGCTGCCGCAGATGTAGCAATCCTGCTTGCGGGTGGCGTTCTGGTAACGCTGCTGGTAAAGGACGCTGCCGCAGTCGGCACAAAAGAGTATGCCGGAGAACAAGCCCACATCATCGTAGCGGTTGGGGCGTTTGCGCTGCTTGCGTAACTCCTGCACCCGTTCCCATGTCTGCAAGTCGATGATTGGCTCATGGTGGTTCTCGAAAATCGCCTGTTTCTCAATGGGGTTGTCTATGCTGTGCTTCATCTTGTAGGACGGTTTTTCCGTCTTGAAGTTCACAAGACAGCCTGTGTATTCCCGGTTTTCCAACAGATGAACAACGGTATTGGTCGCCCACTTACATTCATAGCCGGGGTGGTAGCGGCGTATGCTGCCTGTGCGCTGGTATTCCAGCGTTCCCGGCGTGGGGATTTCCTGCTCGGTCAGCATACGGGCTATCTTGGTCGGACCGTTCCCGGCAAGGCACAAGCTGTAAATCTGCCGCACAACAGGGGCGGCTTCCCCGTCAATGATAAAATTTTCGTCCTCGTCCATAAAGTAGCCGTATACGGGTTTGCTCGTGACGGGCTTCCCGCTCATACCCTTAGACCGTTTTACTGCCTTGATTTTTTTGCTCGTATCTCTCACCATCCATTCGTTGAAAAGATTACGCAGCGGGGTAAAATCGTTGTCGCCCATTGCGCTGTCCACTCCGTCATTGATAGCGATAAAGCGGACGCCTTTCTGCGGGAAAAGCATTTCTGTATACATTCCCACTTGAAGATAATTTCGCCCTAAACGGGACATATCCTTGACGATGACTGTGCCGACTTTCCCGGCTTCAATGTCTGCAAGCATGGCTTGAAATCCGGGTCTTTGGAAGTTCGCACCACTATAACCGTCATCTGTGTACCAGCAGAGATTGGTAAAGCCGTTCTGCTTGGCGTAGGTTTCCAAAATGCGCTTTTGGTTGGATATAGAGTTGCTTTCCCCTTGCAGTTCATCTTCATGGGATAATCTCGGATAAAGGGCGGTAATAAGGTTTTGGGTTGTCTGTCTTAACATGGTTTCCTCCGTTTCCGACAGCCAGCCCCACTATTCCGTATGACTATCATACCACACGCCGGGGCTGGCTGTACAGTCCTTTCTGCTTCTTTACGTCCCGTCAAATCGCCGTTTTTTGTGTAGCAGCTTCCGCTTCCAGCACTTTCATCATCTTGTCGGCTGCGGTGTCGGTTGCGCCCTGCTTGAAAAAGCCGGAAACGACAAGGACAGAGTTGCCTATGCGGATTTCCGTCACGCAATCCGGGCGGCGGGTGCTGCGGTCATTCTTTGGGGTGTTGGTCATAGGCGGCTCTCCTTTCTGTTCATCAGCTTTTTCAGTTGTCCCATTTTCTCCTGCGCCGTGGCTTTTCGGAAGTTGCTCCCGGTAAAGCGGACAGGAGAACACATTTCAAGCAGTCGGTCATAAATCCGGGCGTGGGGCGTGTCCTGCGGGTGCTGCAATTCCTCCAGCGTGAGGTTGGTCGTGACGATCAGCGGCTTGCCGCTTCGGTAACGGCTGTCAATCACGTTGTAGACCTGCTCTAAGCCGTATTCTGTTCCTCGCTCCATTCCAAAATCATCAAGGATCAGCAGAGGGTAGCTGCAAAGGCGGGAAATATATTCGTTCCTGCCCTCAAAGCTGGCGGCAAGGTCACCCAGTATCGTTGCAAAGTTTGTCATGCACACGGGGATTTCACGCTCCATAAGGGCATTTGCGATACAGCCCGCAAAATAGCTCTTGCCTGTGCCAACGCCGCCCCATAGCAGATAGCCAATGTTGCGCTCTTTCATGGTTTCCCAGCTCTCCACATAGAAATGGGCGTGTTCCATTTGCGGGCACTTGCCGTTGTCGTTCTCAAACGTCCAGCCCTGCATAGCCGGGTCGGTAAAGCCCCGCCGCTTCAACCGCTCGACAGTTTCAAGGTGACTGCGCTGTTTCTCTGCGGCTTCCCGTTCCTCACGCTCTGCCCGCTGGCAGTCACATTCTGCCGGGTGGCGGTCACGCCCCAGCCATGCGGCGGTTTCTTTGGGGAAATAGCCCTCTTTGGGCGTATGGCACTTACCGCAGTATAAAAGCCCGTCCTCGCCTGTGTAGTCCTCCGGCTCCGGCGTGGTGTCGGTCATATTCAAAATCATTTCATCAAATCCATTCGTCATAAGCTCTCGCCCTCCTTGCATGAATAATCGGGTATGCCCTGTTTCGGGGCAGCCTTGCCTTTGGCAGCGTCCTCCTGCGCCCACTTGTAAATGGTGGCTGCATGGCTGTGGTACTGTTTCCCGGTGGAAGCGATATGGCAGGATAGGCGGTCAATGTAATACTCCCACTTGCCGGGAAGCTCTGTTTTCAGCCCGTCAAGCTCCGTATCGGAAAGAATGACATTGTGGTATCTGCCATAGGCGGCGGGGGCGGGGTGTCCCGTTTCTAACTCTCTCTCTTTTTCTATTTCTATATCTATCTCTTTCTCTATCTCTATCTCTGGTGGACAAATGTCCGCTCGATATGGTGGACATTTGTCCGCCCCTGTCTGCGGCAGGGCTTTTTGTTCCTGCAAAGCCAGCCGCGCCCTGCGCTTGCGCTCCCCCTCGGTAGAGGACTGGCCGATTAAAAGCTCAATGTTGCTCATGTAGAGTGCGCCGCTTGGCAAAGGCTCCACAAGCCCCAGCTTCATAAAGATTTTCAAAGCTCTCTCTACGGTACCTACCTGCTGGCGGGTAATGGTCGCAATCATCTGGGCGGTGTAGGGGATATTCTCGTCAAGCTGCAATTTCCCGCCGTTTTTCAGCGATTTCAAGTACAGCTTCAAGAGAATGTTGGAATAGATAACGCCGTCCTGCATACTTTCCAGCAGAACGATTGCATCATCGTCAAAATAGCTCTCTTTCAGCTTGAGGTAGTAATATTTGCGGTTATCTGCCATAGGCTGCGTCCTCCTTTTTCCAGCGTTTGGAATAATAGCGAGGGCATAGTATGATAACCGCCCGGAAGCTCTGTTTGCAGTCACGGGTGCAGCCCCGGCATAGGTCGTTGTAAGTGATACGGTTGCGGTGGTTGAGGAAGAAAGACCATTCCAGCCGCCGCTTCTTGCTCATTCTCGGCAATGGTAAGCTCCTTTCTGCCGTTCCTATCGGTGTAGCGGGATAGGGGGCATTTTCTGTATGTTCTCGGTATCATTTTCGGGCTTTTTCTGCCCTGTAAGCCCCGTTTGGAAGTCGGGGAGTATTGCGGTAAGGGTTCATATCATACCTGTATTTTTGTAGGGTTTCGGTATCATTTCGGGGCGGTCTTTAACGCTCCTGTTCACGCTTTTTCTGCTGGCTCGGTGCGCCCCTTAAAATCTGGTCGATATTGCGTCTGACTGTCTGAAGCTCCTGCGCCCGCTGGCGTTTCTCCCGGTAGTCGTTATATCCGGCGTTCTTCTGGACGGTAAGCTGCTCAATCTCCCTTTGCAGGGCTTTGCTGGCTGGCAGCTTGGTTATTCCATGCTCCCGGAAATAACGGGCGGCTGTGTCCGCTATGATAAAATCGCTTTCGTGCTGTTCCCGGTAGGCTCTCCGGGCTTTCTCCGATTTCTGCGCTTTCAGACCGTCACGGGCGGGCTTCGTGCCGATATAGCCCAAAAGGTTGCGCTGCAATTCCTTTTTCTCCCGGATAGCGGCTTCCAGCCCTTTCAGTCCGGCAAGGCTCTCCTGCGTGGCGGTGTTGGCTGCGGAAATGGCAGCGTCCAGCTCGTCCGGGGAAGAAAAGCCATACTGCTGGTAGAGCATGAGGGTAGCCGACATCTGTTTGAGGTTGTGCATGGTCGCCCACTTCTCATAGCCCCGTCCTTTCCCCTCGGCTCGCTTGGCGGCTATGTCTACCATGCGCTGTACAGCGTCATTGTTCGGGGCGTTTTTCGCTTCTTTTTTCGTCCGTAAGCGGTCTTTGATACTGCCGGGGTATTCCGCTATGGCTGCGGGTTTTTCGGCGGCTCTGGCGGCGTTCTGCTCCAAAACGGAGAGGACAGCAGCCCGGTCAAAATCGTCCCCCAGCTTCCGGGCGGTAATTGGCTTCGTCCTGTCCGGCGTGAGGTAACTTAGCCGCCCCCGGCTCTCCTTGACGGTCACACCATGCCGGAGAAGCAGGGCGGCAAACTCATCAAAGCCGGAAGCAGCGGCAAGGGCTTCCCGGATAGTCCGGCGCAGCTTCGCCTTATCCGTTTCAAACTTGGTCTGCCGGGGCGCGATACCGTCCGCAGCAATAGGGGCGTTGGCTCTGTCAAGGGCAGCCTGTCCTTTCTTCTGCGCCCAATACTCACGCTCGGTAATGCGTTCTTTGCTGCCGTTCAAAAGGTCTATCTGGTAAAGCCCCTCGCTGTGGCACATCTCCATGACTTCGGCTTTCAGATAGTTCATAGCTGCGTCCGTACAGCGGTGCTTGCAGCCTGCTTTCCTGTCCGCTGGCCTGTCCATGTGGGGCAGCATGGGAACCTCCGCAATCCGCAGACTGTTAATGACGATATGCACATGGATATTGCCGCTGTGGTTATGCCCGTCCGGGTGGGTGCAGACAAAGGCTTGGTGTCCGGGGAAATGCTCTTTGCAGAACTCCTCGCCCAGCTCCTGTGCCTTATCAACGGTCAAGCCGTTGTCCGTTCCGTCCCGTGGGTCGAAGCTGATGATATAGTGGTGGGACTTCACATCTTCCCGTTTTTGGTTTTTGCCATAGCGGAGATTGGAGCGCATACAGGCTACGGCAAAATCCTCCCCGCCACAATTCAGAGAGGATATGCGGTAGTCTACCCTCGGTATGAGCCGCCCGTTTTCATCAAGGGTGGGCTTCATGGTAAACTCGTCATGCTCAAAGGTAAGGTACTGCTCGGCTGCCCCGTAGTCGGCATTTTTAGAGCTGATATGTTTGAATGTTGCCAACGGCTTCACCTACTTTCTGCAAGACTTCAAACTTCAAGGCAGCAAGGTCGGCGGCGGCTCCCCGCACTTCCTTTTCCAGCCCCCGGTAGGGGCTTCCGTATTCGTTCAGGCTCCGGGCTATCTGGTTTAAGTTGCCGCCGATTTTCCCGTACTCTGCCGTGAGCTTGGAGAGGGCGGCAAGCAGCCCGTCATTGACCGGGGAAACGGTGACAATGGGGCGTATGGTCGCTTTCCGTATGGCTTGCCGGATAAACTCGGACTGGCTGATTTCATAAGCCGCCAGCCGCCCGGTGAAGTCGGCGTATTCTTCCTCGGTCATGCGTGTCTTTACCACATGACGGCGGTGGGGCGTATTGTATTTCTTTCGCATGGTCTGTGACCTCCTTTCTCGCCCGACAGGGCGCATAGCAGGGTTTGGGGAAGGCACTCCCCAACAAGATTCCCGCAGGGGCAAAATGAGCGATAAGCGAATTTTGGTACTGCGGTAGAATCTTGCTCTAAGAAAGTGGCGGCTTTCTCCGTCCTCAGCGTCCTTTGCTTCTCACAAACCCACAAAAGGAAAATCCGCCAACTTGCGCGGCAATCTTTTTTCACCACTACTACGGCGGCGGTGGGCTGTTTGAGCAAAGAGGATTTAGATTTTTAGCTCATATAAGGAACACGGGAAAATGGATTTTGCTACCGTAAAATGAAAAAAGCAGCAAATCTTTTTTGGAAAGACTTACTGCTTCATGATAGGCGACGCCCTTTTTCAAACTTGTTGGATGGGAATGGCTCGCGCAGCGAGGTGTTCCCATCTGGCAAGTACACAAAGGGGTAGCTGGCTTTGCCAGCGTAGGGGAGCTGTAGGCTCCCCTGTCAAAAAGAAAAGCAGGAAACCATGTTGTGATTTCCTGCTTTCTGCCGCCCGTGGGTATTAGATATTCTGTTTTTGTTATATAGCATACGATAAATCGGGGGCAAACACTATAGATTACGAATATCCTTCCGCTGATAAAAAGCAAAGCTGAACAAAGAGCCTAATATTCCGGTACATAAGAACATTACAGCCATACCGCTTCCTGCTCCCTCACCAACCAGCTTATGTAAAACCTGCGTAATCGGGTTTTGTGTAAGCATGAACGGTTCAAACACATAATCCGCCAATAAACCGCCAAGCAGAATTCCTAAGGGGATACTGCTGAACTGAACGGCATTTCTTACTGCAAAAATTCTTCCCTTCATATCTTCTGGAACATTTCGATATAAAATTACCATCTGCCCTGCATTGATAAACGGAATCGGTAAGCTTGCCGCTAAGCCAGCAAGAGACCAGACAATTCCGTTTCTGCCCAATCCCATCATAATGTCTCCCAGCAGAAAGGACAGCATTGCTGAAAGGTAAATCATTTTTGCACTGTTCGCTTTTATCTTTCCAGAAGATACGATGATTCCGCCTATGATTCCTCCAATTCCCATTACTGCGTTTACTATACCGAGCGTAACGCTATCGTTTGCGCTTCGCGAAAGAATCATCGGTGACAAAATATTCTCATAGGTTAATCGGGAAAAAAAGTTCAGCACTGCCATTGTAATAATGACAAGGAAAATCCCATTATGCTGCTTAAGATACTGAAGGTCCTCTTTACACCCAATAAAGACAGATTTCTTTTCAGCCTTCTGGGGGATATCGTCAGGGATTCTCAGCACAAAAAGCAATATCAAAAAAGCAAACAGGAAACTCGACAGGTCAATGATCAAAATCAGTTTTAGGCCACCAAACGCAAATAAAAAGGCTGCAAATACCGGGGACAGAACGGCAACAAGATTATCGGAAAATGAATTCATTCCGCTTATCTGCTCCAACTTCTCTTTCGGCACCACTTTTCCGAGTGCAACATCCGATGCCGGATCCTGAAAAGCACCCATAAAACCAATGATCATATTTACCAAATAAATATGCCATATCTGCAAGGCATTTCCGCTGTTTAAGCAAAAAATTGCCAAAGAACAAATTGCAGCGATACTATCCGATACCAACATGATCTTCTTCTTACTATGGTTATCAACGAAAGTTCCAACAAACAAACTCAGGATAATGTAAGGAAGATAGTTAAAAAATGTCATAAGCGAAACTGTCATTGCAGTTCCTTTTTGCGTATATGTCCACAGAATCAATGCAAAGGTTGTCATAGAACTGCCAAGCTGTGATAATGCCTGGCTAAGCCAAAATATGATATATCTTTTAAAATTACTATTCATTGAATTTATCTCCTTATAGATTCACTTCGTAAAAATTCTCTATAAGTGCAAAATCCAATGTGGACGATTATATTCATCTCTGCGCAAGCATCGTCCAATCACCAGACCTTGCACAGAGAACTACACTTAAATAGATTGTCATGTTGCATAGCATAATATCACTCCCTTCACTATAAGAAACCGTTTAAGAATTGGACTAAATCATCATTTATATTTCAAATAAAGGCAAATTCTCTTTATCGGTTATTGATTTGCTGTAAAAGCCTAAGAAATCCTTCTTTTCCCAGCCTTTGCTAATCCAGAATTTTTTCCCTTGCTCATTCGTTTCCATTACATTCAGACAAACTCTCGTAATGCCTTCTTTTTGCAGTGCGGCAATAGCCGATTCCACTAAACTTGAAGCGATACCTCTCCTTCTATAATCAGGCAATACAACCGTATGATAAATATAGCCCCTTCTGCCATCATGTCCGCATAGTATCGCACCTACTAATTGCCCGTCTTCATATACCACAAAGTTTGTATTTGGATTTCGTTTTAGAAAACAAGAGATACCTTCTTTAGAATCATCCAAGCTACGCAACCCCATATTAGCTGTGTTTTGCCACAGTTCAAAAAGTTCCTCGTAATCATTTATTGTCATTACCTTAATCATATCTTAACCTCAAATTCCAGTTTACCCGATTCATCAAAGCGTAAATCGTCATACCATCTTTTCAAAAAAGAGATGCCTGTTATGTGAAATCATGCCTCCGACTTTCATCTGTGAAGTGGATACTAAATGAAATCCCAACTTTTTGTATAAAGAAGCAGCAGGAACATTTTGCTCTCCAGTATCAAGTCTAACAGCAACACAGGCTTGTTGCTTTGCAAGCTCCATAGCATCATTCACAATAAGCGATCCAATACCTTTTCCAGCCGCACTTGGCCGCACCATTAACAAATGAATAACCGTCACTTTCTCATCTGGGGCGTTACTGGGCCATTCAATTTTTCTATATTCCTCTGGCTGTTGTCCGTCTAAAATAACACTACCCAATACAATGCCATTTTCCTCATAAACATACAAAGCGTTATTCTGTAAAGCTGTTTCTGCAACTTTTCTTGTGGGATAAATCCCTTCCCTAAAAACGGTGTAAGCACCATATTTTTTCTCATGGGCAAAATGTTCTATATACCCTCTTTCTATTACATCTAAATCCGCAACAATAGCCTGCCTAAAACCCATTTTCTTGTGCCTCCGCAAATTTGTATTTGTCTCCCTTCCAACATACAGCATTATAGTACATAATTGTAAAGTTTTCTATATGTTCTAATGATTTTTGAGTGAAAAGCGGTCGGTCTTTTCTATGCCCTTGCTTTACGGAATAGCGCGGGGCGACTGTCTGTACCTGTTTTGTTTTTGTGCTTCTTTACCGCACATGAGCATTAGAGCCGGGGTTGTCGTTGCCGTAACCTTCCAGCAGGTTGACAGCACCCCAAACGCCGAGACCGGCACCCAGAGCGACAACCAGAGTCTGAAGAACTTCGATAGCAGAGTTAAAGAATTCCATAGTCGTTTCTCCTTTATTTTGAAAAAATTGTAGACCGTCCGTACACACCTGAAATTGTATATTTTTGAGCCACGAACTGCGGCGGAAGTGGACTTGCTGGTGTACCTCTCCGGTCAAAAATAAAACCGCCTACCGGGTCAGGCAGACGGGAGCGAATCAGCATCCACCACAACAAATTCATCATTGGGATTGATTTTTTCTTTTCGGTTCAGATATTTTTCTATATCGAAGGTGTTTTTGGAGTCGTAGTCCGAGGTCAACTTGTAGTTGGGGTGCTGGGTCAGGTCGTATTTGTCGCTCAAAAATGGGCGTACACCCCGCAGTTGCAGGATGCACTTGCCGCCGTCCAGCACCGCCAGTTCATCCCGGCTCAATAATTCGTGCCCCATCTTTTGGAAGGTGGTGCCGTAGCTGGGGCTGTTGCCACGGGTGTCCGAGGTGTTGAATGCGTCGATGGTCTCCTTGCCCAGCATCTCCGACAGGTCTTTCAGGGTGGTAGGTTCGCTGCCGCCGAGGAAAATCTGGCTGTCCATGTTGCCCACGATAGTGTCCGCATTGTCCTTGTAGATGGCTTTCAACTGGCTTCTCGCCTGCAAAACAAGGCAGGCAGAGATCTCACGGCTGCGGATGGTCGCCACCAGCTTTTCCAGCTGCGGAATCTGCCCGATGTTGGCGCACTCATCGATCAGGCACCGCACATGGACGGGCAGCTTACCGCCGTACACATCATCTGCTTTGTCGCACAGCAAATTGAAAAGCTGGGTGTAGATCATGCTGATAAGGAAGTTGAAGGTGGAATCCGTGTCCGACATGATGAGGAACAACGCAGTTTTCTTATCGCCCAGCGTGTCCAGTTGCAGCTCATCGTACATGGTGAGATCACGCAGTTCTTGGATGTCAAAGGGCGCAAGCCGGGCACCGCAGGAAATCAGGATGGATTTTGCGGTCTTGCCTGCAGCCAGCTTGTAAAGTTTGTACTGCCGTCCGGCAAAGCTGTTGGGTTTCTTTTTTGCCAGTTCTTCAAACAGCAGATCCACCGGGTTCTGGTATTCCTCGTCATCCTCCAGCACCTGCATGGTGTTCAGCATTTCCAACAGTGTTGCAAAATTCTGCTCCGCCACCGGGGCTTCATAATACAGATAGGCGATAAGCGCAGTCAGCAAAAGACGTTCACTTTTTTCCCAGAAAGGGTCCCCGCCGGACCCTTCGCCCTTGGTGTTGGTCATCAGGGTCGTGACCAGTTTCAGAATGTCCTTTTCGCTGTGGACATAGGCGAAGGGGTTGTAGTGCATCGACTTTTTGAAGTTGATGGTGTTCAGAACTTTTACCTTATAACCATTTTTCAGCATGGCCTGCCCACATTCAAGCACGATTGTACCTTTCGGATCGGTTACGACATAGGAACTATGGCATTGCAGGAGGTTCGGTTTCAGCCAAAATCTCGTTTTGCCAGAGCCGGAGCCGCCGACCACCAGCACGTTTTTGTTCCGGGCGTTCTTGGGGTCAGGTGGACGATTGCTCATCATCAGCCGTTCCGTTTTGGTCAGGATGATGTTGTCGGCAAACTTGGGTGCCATGAACGGTTCAATGTCCTTGGGCGTACCCCATGAAGCGTTTTGTCAAGTGCTTTTTTGAGTTATTGACGCAAATTATCGTGAAAGTGCGAAAGTGCAAAGCGCAAAGGGTCTGCGTTTTGCACTTTCAGCTTGCGGGTTCGGGTGGCTGCTTCTTCTTGATGAAGTTGTACCATTGACCGCCGACACGCCTTGCGCCTAAAATGCCGCCCATGTTGCGCTTGGCGTTCTGTACCGTCCTTTCGGATATTCCGGCTTCGGCTGCGGCTTTTACAATGTCCTCACTGGCAAGCTCTTTCCCGTCTGCAAGCAGGTCAAGTATCAGCCGTTCCGCCTGTTCGGTCTTGGTGGCGGTGTTGCCGCCCGCGCCGGACAGCAGCTCGTCGGCGGTGATGTCGTATTCGCCTATCCACGAAAAGCCCGTTTCCGGGTCAAGGCAAAAGGCAACGGGCTTGCCCTCCGGCGCAAGGGAAGATTTGTCATGGACGATAACGCGCACATTCGGTTCTCGCTTCACGCGCCCGATCAGCAGGACGCTCCTTGCTGCGGCGCGGAAGTCGATAGAACCTAAGCCCCGGTATGCGCTCTGCCCTCCAGCAGCTTTGTTGAGATGTCCGATAAGGATAACGGCGCACCCGGTACGCTCGGCAACATCGGCAAGGCGGCGGAACATGGGGCGCACTTCGTTTGCCCGGTTCATGTCGGTCTTTTCGCCCATGTACGCCTGTATGGGGTCAAGGATAATCAGACGCGCCCCGTTCTGCGTGATTGCCTTTTCTATGCGCTCGTCGGAGAGGGTAAGCTCCCGCTTGGCTTCATCAATCACAAGTACGCGGTCAAGGTCGGCTTCTGCTTCCATCAAGCGGGGCTTGACGGTATCGCCCAGCCCGTCCTCGGCGGTCTGGTAAATCACATTGAACGGCGGCAGGGGCTTCATGTTCGGAAGCTCCCGCCCGGTGGTGCAGGCGGCGGCAAGGCGTAGGGCAAAGGTGGTCTTGCCCTCGCCGGGATTGCCTTGCACAATGGTTACTTTCCCAAAGGGAATATACGGCTCCCATAGCCATTCAACGGTCTGTGTGTCCACCTCGCTCATACGGATAATCTCAACGGTTTCTTCCTGCGGCGGCTCTTTCAAGCCGTAAATCGCTTCCCGGATATACTTCCCGTCCGCGATTTCTCCCCGGCGCGTCTGCACCTCGTTCCAATCTTTGAAAAGGGGAATAAGACGGTGGACGGTCAAGCCCTCCGGCATAAGCTCCACAAGGCGGCTGCAAGCGTCGTTTCCGGCTTGGTCGCTGTCAAGGCAGAGGTAAACGGTCTTGATGTTCGGACGGTCAGAGAGGAAACGCAGCAGGGCTTTTTCTCCCACGCCGCCCAGTGCAAGGTAGCTTTGTTTCTGCCATTCCTTTTTGAACAGGCAGAGGAAAGATAAAAGGTCAATCGGTGCTTCAAAGACAAACAGCCTTTCGCCCTCGCCCCGGTAGCAGAAGTTAAAGGCTTTGTCGCTGCCTTTCACATCAAGCCGGAAGCTCCCGGCTGTGCCGCGCTGGTGGGCGTATCTCGGTATGCCGCTTTCATCTCTGCCGACGAATACGGCGTTGTGATGGGCGGCTTCCTCGTAAATATCGCCGCTGGAAATGAAAAAGCCCGTCACATCTTCATCAATGCGGCGGGCTTCGGTAAGATACCTTTTCACTTGTTCGGCGGTGGGGCTGCGGGGCGGCAATCGGAAGTCGGAGAGGGGCGCGGGGCTGTCCGGCGGTGGGGCTGCGCCTTTCTCTCCTGTGAGAAGTTCAACGGCTTCGGTAAAGCTCTTTCCGAAAAACTCCATGAGGAAGTCAACGGGGCCGCCGCCCTTGCTCTGGCTGTGCCTGTACCATTTGTTTCCCCGGACGGTCAAGCTGTCGTGCCGTTTCCAGCGGTACTCGTTCCCGGCGCGGGTAAGCTGCTCGCCCTGTGATTGCAGGAAAGAAACAAGGTCGGCTTGGTTGGCGTGGTCTATCTGTTCTTGGGTGTAATACATGGCTGATACCTCTCTTTCTGTGGTTGAATTGTTCATAGTTTTGATGTAGAATGAAACCGAAAAATCGGAAGTTAGTGAGGTGCTGGATTGTGAATGAAAGAGAAAAAAATATTCACTTATGGTTTGAAATGTGGCTTACAAAACAGGATTTAGGTATTGATAATATTTTTGCAGAAGATGTAATTTATACTGAAAGTTGGGGTCCAAAATATAATAACCGTCAAATCGTAAAACACTGGTTTCAGGAATGGAATACTCGTGGCAAAGTCGTTGCTTGGGAAATCAAACAATTTTTCCACAAAGGAAATCAGACGATTGTGGAGTGGTATTTCAAAAATGAAATGAACAATGGGAGCATAGAGGAATTTGATGGAATTTCCCTGGTTGAATGGACAAAGGATAATAAAATAAAATCATTGAAAGAGTTTGGCTGCAATTTGAATAATTATAATCCTTATGAGCATAGTGACCTGCCCGAATTTAGGGACGAAAGAGCAAGTTGGTTTTAATATTAGGAATCAATAGCGTCCATTTTATCGGAAAACATTTAGGACGGACAGGCAAAACCGCTTGCCCGTCCTTTCCTTTATCGCTCCTGTTCATGCCGCTTGGTGCGGTTCTGTGTCTGTTCCGGCTGGTCGGCGCGGAGTGCAATATCCACACACCTGCGGATTTTTTGAAGCTCGGCAACCTCGGCGCGGGTTTCTTTCAGTTTGGTATAATCGCTGTCCCTTTGTGTTTTGAGGTCAGCATATTCCTGTTCCCATTCCGCAATAGGCAAGGTCTTTGTTCCTTTCGGCAGATTTGCATGGAGATAGCGGTTTGCCGCGTCCCATAGGGTAAGCTCGGCGCGGCGGGCTTCCGCAAACTTCTCCTGTTTTCCTTTCCAGCGGATTTGCCGATACTCGTCCTGTATGGGCTTGTAGGTCTGATAATTTCTGCCTTGCTCCATGAGTTTTTGCAGTTCTTTCATGCGCTGCTCGGCGGTTTTCATTCCCTCCCGGATTGAATAGGCTCTATCACTGACAGAGGAAAGGGAAGCGTCAAGCTCATCAAGATTAGAGATACCATGCTCGGAAAGATAGTTGACCGCCGCCGCTATGGTTTTCAATTCATCGGCTGCGTGTTGGTGCTGCCAACTTTGCGAATACTTCCGGCTCTTTTCTCTCTGAACGCTCAAATACTTCATCAGCAGATTTGCAAGGTTGGGAGATTGCGGCGGCGGCTCCGGGGCGGTTTCCCGCGCTTTGAACAGGTCGGCAATCCATTCTTTGAGCTTCCCAATCTGCGCCCGGATTTCCCGGATAAGGCGGTTTGTCTTTTGAATACTGCGGTTCAGTTCGCCTTTCTCGGTGGCTACACCTTTCTTCTCCATCTGGCAAGCCGCCACGCCCATGTGGACGGTGGGCAGCTCGTCAATTCCTCTCTCGGCGTTGCTGCGGTGGTCGATACGCTCCGGGCTTCCGTTCCTCTCCAAAAAGTCGTTGGTATAGTCAGCCCACGCCTTGCGCCACAAGAGGGTGTTGTCCTTGTCGTTCCAGCCTGTAAGGTCAATTTTGTGCGTCTTGTATCTGCCGCTTGGCAAGCGGATACGCTCGCCGTTTTCATCAAGGTCATATTCCTTTTTGGATTTCGCCGCCCATGCGCCGCGCTCGTCAAGTGGTCGCATAGTCAGCATGATATGACAATGGGGGTTGCCGCTGTTGGTGTCGTGGATAACAAAATCCACACACATTCCCTTAGAAACAAATTGAGAGGAACAGTATTCCCGGACAAGCCGGATCTGTTCCTCTCTGGATAATTCTATGGGGAGCGCTGCGTCAATCTCACGCGCAAGCTGGGCGTTCCCGGCTTTCTCGTAAAGCTCCACGCTGTTCCACAAGGTTGAACGGTCAGAGAATGAGGGTGGCGCGTGGGGTGGCAGTATGATTTCTGTATGGACAACGCCGCCTTTGCGAGTGTAGTCATGGGTCATTCCGTCCCATTCGTTTGTCAGCTTTTCGCCGCTTCGGTAGGCAGCAGCGGCAACGGCTGATTTGCCTTTTCCTCGGCTCACAATGCCGATGTTCCAATGGTAAATGGCTATGGGTATCACCTCCCGGATAGGATAATAAAACCCTCAAAAATGGTACAGACGCCAAAGGCGGGTGTACTGTTTTTGTGGGTGTGTAGGGATAGCCGCGAAGCGGCGCAAGGGGTGCAGCCCCTTGTTGCGGCAAAGCCGCCATATCGGAGCGCGGGGAAATCTCCCTGTGCGGAGACAAGCCCTCGGCAGAGCGCACACGCCCGTAAGGGTGTATAAGTGCGCCCTTAGTTCCTAAGGGATTTTCAGCTTGTCGCTCCCTCGGCTCGTTTTTTCAGATATTCCCGCGCTGGTTCACTCGTCAAGGCAAGCCGGAGAAGTGCTGTGGCTTCCTCGTCGGTCATGTTCTTTGCTTCCGGCACAACGCTTTCAAAGACCGCGCCCCGGACAATAAGGCGGTGGCTGCGCGTTCTGCGTTCCTCTTTGGATAGCTTCTGACGCAACATCTTTTCTCGGTTCTCAAACTGCCGGATTTTCTTCTTCCCGTCCTCGATCTCGGCTTGCAGTTCTTCGCGGGTTTTCTCTCTCGGTTTTGTCATGGTTGGTCGCTCCTTTCTGCTCATGGCTAAAAGAAAAGAGCAGCCGTTTTCTGTACGAAAATAGCTGCTCTCAGTTGGTGTATTCTGTTATTGAGTAGGCGTTATCTGCCCGATAAACTGGAAGTTTCTTTATAACTGCCTTTGCAGATACACCATATCCACTAACTGTACTCCATCCTCATATATTGGATGGTCGTAATTATCTGTAAAGAAATTTGGTATGATATGCGAACGGACAAACCCACACTTTTCATAAAACGGGATTGAAAGCGGACTATCTCCTGTTCCCACTTGCAGAATTGAGTACTTTCCCCTGTAATTATTAATAACAAACTCAATTAAGGCTCTTGCATAGCCTTTGCCTTGATATTCTGGAACTGTAGCAATATTCTTGATTTCAAGTATGCCATTTCCTTCATCGGTTATGACACACTCGCACTTTGCCCCAATGTCATCAAGTACATACATCTTGCCTTTATCAAGATAACGGTCAACCATATCTTCCTGCTCATCTGCTAATAGGAGCAAATCCAGATATTGTTTTTTATTCTCTTTAACTTCAACAATTTTCATTAATCACACCTTCAACTTCCGATTTGTCGCTCCATTGCTTGGCTAAAGTATAGCACAAAACTGTGAACAAGTCTACCTCATTTCAACCTGTCAGCGGCATTATTTTCTCTGGCATATTGCCGCGCCGCTTCCCGGCGTTTCTCGCTGTATGGGGCGGTCAGACGGAAAGAGAACCGCCCCTTGCGGATTTCAAACTCCATGCAGCCCGTGTCCGGGTCTGCGTCAGTCTGGCGGCACTGGTCGGGGTGCTGTCCGGCGTAGGCGGCAAGCCGCTTCTTTAAGTCGGTGTTGTGGGTGCGGATATGGATAAGGGGGTCTTTCTCGTCAAACCAAATATCGGTGGTCTTTTCCCGCTTCGTAAGCCCTGTTCTCATAAACTCTCCTTTCTGCGCCCCTGTTACGCAATAGGGGCATTTTTCGGGTGTTTTTCCCGGCTCTTGACTTGGGGAAAATGAGGATTTTCAAATAGAAACCGCCTGGACGGGGAGTGTATCGTCAGGGCGGCTGTTATCGCAAGATTTCTGTTTTTTCCGGCTCTTGACCGTCAGACGCGGATAAACGCGAACTGTCGGCAAGTACCAGTTTGAGCAGCTTGTCGCGGAATGTTTCTGTGCTGCTGTGATTGAAAAATAACTCCGCAACAATGGTCTGCCCGTTCCTCTGGGTCGTGATGATACTGTCGGGGGTCTGTTCTGCCATAGGCGGCTCCTTTCTTTGGGCGCAAAAGAGGGATTTCCCGTAGTTCGGAAAATCCCTCTTGGTTGACGGTTATTCTGTTTTACTGTGCGGGCTGTGCGGCGGCTGCCTGCGCCTTTCGCCTTGCCCGGTATTCCCGCGCTTTCATGCGGTCATACTCCCGCTGCTTTTCAAGGTTTCTCGCCCGGTATTCCCTTGAATAGTTGCGGTGGTAGGCGCGGCTCTTTTCCTTTTTGGCTTCCTCGATTTCCTCCCGCATTTGCCGGATTTCCTGCTCGGTCGGTTCTGCAAGCTGTGTCACTTCATTCTCAAACTTGCCGATATAATTGAAATATATGCTGATGTGCTGGATTGCGTATCTCGCCCTTTTCTGGTCGCGCTCATGCACTTCAATCCGGCTGATAAACTCGTTGAGAATGGCGGGGGTAAGCTCGGTAAAGGCAGCATGGCGTTCCGCCAGCTTCAAAAACTTCTGCGCCCGTCCTCCCGCGTTCTCATAAGCGGACAGCTGCTCTTGGAGCGTGGCAAGCTCCGCTTTCAGCGCATAGTATTCTTCCGAATACTTCTGCGACATCTGCTCATAGCGGTCTTGCGGGATCGTGCCGAGGGCGTTGTCCTCGTAGAGCTTATTCATCACCTTGTCAATCTGTTCAAGGCGCGTCGTGATTTGCGGAATACGCTTCTGCTGCTTCTTGGTCTGGTCAGTCTGCTGCATGGCAAGGTTCTTTTTCACTAAGGCTTCAAACTCCGCCCGGTTGCTGATGGAATAGTCCTCGATTTTCTTCAGCACTTCCGCGACGGTCTGCATGAGCAAATCCGCGTCCATAATGTGCGGGGAATGGCATTTGGGGTTCTTGGCTTTCCCCTTGTGGTACTCGCTGCAAAAAGCAACATGCCGCTTGCCGCCGTTCCGGTAATCTATACGAATGTGCATTTTTGCGCCGCAGTCTTTACAGAAAAGCAAGCCGGACAGAGGGTGGATTTCCCCGTCCCCGTTGGGGCGTCTGACGGGTGCGTTTTCCAAAATCCGCTGCACGGTTTCAAAATCGCTGCGGCTGATAATCGGCTCATGCACATTTTCTGTGATGTGCCACTGGCTCCGGTCTACATAGTGGTTATGTTTATCCCGGAAATGCTTTGTAGTCTTGAAGTTGACCACATCGCCGCAATACTCCTGCCGTGTGAGGATATTGGTCAAGGTGACTTTGTTCCACTTGTAGCGGTTATCCTCGTTGAGCGTCTTATTTTTACAGGTTCCCCGCCCGCGGTCTTTCATGTAGAAAGTGGGGGTTGGGATTTGCTCCTGTGTCAGATATACGGCGATTTGGTTGCGGTTTTTCCCGCCGATAAACAGACGGAAAATCAAACGGACAACCTCGGCGGCTTCTTCGTCGATTATCCAAAAATCCTTGTTGTCCGGGTCTTTGACATAGCCGTAAGGGGCTTCGGTGACAATCGGCTTTCCACTCATGCCTTTGGTCTTAATGCCCGTTTTCACTTTCTTGCTGATGTCCTTTGCGTACCATTCCGACATGATATTGATAAAGGGCGCAAACTCCAATGTGTCGGGCTTCTCGCTGTCAATGCCGTTGTTGACCGCGATAAAGCGCACATTGTTCCGTCTGAATATCTCCATCGCGTTGCCGACTTGGAGATAGTCGCGCCCCCAGCGGGTGAGGTCTTTCATAATGCAGACACCGATTTTCCCGTTTTCCACATCGTCCATCATGCGGGAGTAGGCGGAACGGTCAAAAAACCTGCCGCTTTCGTCATCGTCGATGTAGTGCCGGATATTGGTTAGGTGCTGTCCTCTGGCATAGTTCTCCAAAAATATTTTTTGGTTCTGTATGCTGTTGCTCTCGCCGCCGTCCCTGTCCTCGTCGCCCACGGAAAGGCGGGAGTAAAGGGCTGTAATTTTGCTATAATCAGTCATGTGCATAACCTCCTGTGCGTCCATGTATGTGTCATTTACACTTAAAATTATGCACTCCACCGGGCAGAGCCGTACTCCATGCCGTGACGGTACTTCTTGGCGTTTTTTCCACGCAAATAGACCGCCAGCCGTAACCCTGCGCCGCAGCACAAACCCACCAGCAAATCAAGCGGATACAGGCTGGGCAGAGGGTTTGCAAATGCCACCGGGATCGTACCCATCATGGACATAATCTTATCGCCCCGTTCTTTGCCCTCGGCAAGTCGCCACGCTTCGCCAAAGTTGGTTGCCACCAGCCCCAGCAAAATATAGGGCAGGTACAGCGCCAGCAGCTTTGTCAGCTTTTTCGTGGTCACAGTCCACGCTCCTGTTCCTTGTGCCGGACTTTTCCGGGGAGTTCTGCCGCCGCCTGCACCAGTTCCTGCAATCGTGCCAGCACCGAGGGGCGTTTGTCCTTATTCAGCAGGGATGCCGAATACTCTTTGAACGCCGAGTTGAATGCTTCTGCGTCCGGTGCTTTGAAAAAGACCAGATACCGGGGCGGCACCTCGGAGGTGTCCTTGCGGATGGCATAGTCGATGCCGTACTTTTTGGCATAACGTTCCAGACCACGGATGCCGGTCTTGCTGATCTCCACGCTGGACACGCCCCGGTTTTGCCGCAACAGGGTGCGGACGCTTTGCTTGCCTTGGGATGCTTTGGACTGGTACAGCCGAAACGCCGCTTTTACTGCCCGCAGGACGGTCCGGGCGGACAGCTTTGTGGTGGAGATCATAATGTTGAATGTTTTCTGTTCGATTTCTTCCTGCACTGCCATCACCTCCCGTGCAGCAGGGGGATTTTAGCGGTCATGCTCTGCCGGAGGCTTGGTGCGGGGCTTTTCTGCCGGAGATTCATCAGGCACCGGCAGCACCAGCAGACGGTTGCCCAGCTTCAGAAAGGCTTCCGGCTGATGAAAAAGCTGCTCGTACTTCTGCGCCATCTCCGGGGGCAGGGATGCAAAATCCTCCTCGCCCAGACCCACCACCAGAAAAGTCCCGGCAACGGCATCGTACATCTGCCCGTTTTCATCCCGCAGGGCACGGTTCAACGGCAGACCCATGAGCTTGCCGTCGTCGTTGTAAACGATGGCAACCGGGTCATCGGCAAAGGGGTAGCTTGCGCCGATGGAGCCGCCCACCGCCTGTTGCAAATCTTCGAGTTCTGCGCCGATGCTGACGTTTCGGGGATGCTCATTGGGCTTCACGAGAAGAACGTCCAGCATCTTCTTTTCCGAAAGTTCGTGCTCACCGGTCGTTTTGAAATCGACCCCCACATAATCCTCATCGGTGAGGACGTAATCTCCATCGCGCCATCCACGGTCAACCATACGCTCCGCTTCTTCCTGCGAAGCGGCTTCTACGGTCACGGTGCGCTGAAGGGTCTCCGTGATCTCCACTTCAAATTTCTTCATGGTCATCCTCCTGCCCGGCATGGGCGGCGTTCAACAGAGCTGCCACGAAGAAGCCGAAAAAAGCGCCGGCTTCAAAAAATGCGAAACCGATAAAAAAGTTCAGCATGGCACACCTCAGTCGATGCAGATGCAGGGCAGCTTCTGGTCGTCTGCCATCAGGGTGATGCTGTGGCTTTCCAGATACTTCTGGAACAGGTAGACCTCATCAATGGTCAGCGAGATGACCTCGCCATCCATGTTGGTGCGGACCAGAATCACCGGGCCGGTCAGGTAGTGCTTGCCTCCCATCTTCAGCACCTGCGCCGGGTTGTAGCAGAGCAGCAGCGAGGTGTTGGGAAGGTTCAGGCAGGCATCGTCCTCCTCAAAGCAGGGCAGAATGTCGGGAGCCTCGTCCAGCGTGATGACGGTCAGTTCCATATCCGGGGCAATGGCTGCGAGGTAGACCTCACCGCCCCGGTTTGCTGCCAGCGCAGCGCAGATACGCACATCAATGGTGATCTCTTCGGAGCGGATGGTACGGGTAGCGTTGTTTTTCATAGGCTTTTCTCCTTTTGATTGCAAAAGAAAAAGACCTCATCGGGTCTTTCGTTACGGTATAAGTCAGCGTTCGTTCTGCCGCTGCTGTTTGCGTTGCCACGCATCCAAAAGCTGGATGATCTTCTCCTCCATCTGTTTGGGAGTGTAGCTGCGTGGGAAATACTTCCGCAGGATCTCGTTTTTGATGGTCACGGTATCCAACTCGCTTTTCTTTTCTTCCCCCATAATATCAACTACGGCTTCTGATGTGAAATTGCCCTCCTGTGCCAACTTTTTTATGCGCTTTGCTTGTGAGAATGAGGGCGCATTTTGCGTATCGTCCATGGCATTTATCATCTCCTGCTGCTGTTCAGTAGAGAGATAAGACAGTTCCACCGCAGGATTAAATGATACTTTTTTCTCATCTACCATATTCAGCAGTTCAGGAATGAGGTTCGTCAAACGAATAAATCGTTGGACTTGTCTGCCACTTTCACCGCTTTCTTTACCAATAAGATCGGCTGTTTCAAAATTCCCGACAACTTGTCGGGAATTTTCTTTTGATGGCCTACCAGCAGTTCTTTTCATGGCATCCAACTTCATTTTGTACGCAAAAGCCCTTTCGCTAGGCGAAATGTGTTCTCGCTGTAAATTGGAATCGACCATCAAAATGGTGGCAGCATCATCGTCCATCTGGCGCACAATGACCGGCAGGGTTTCCAGTCCGGCCATCTTTGCGGCGAACTGACGGCGGTGCCCGGAAATGATTTCATAACCATCACCATCTGGGCGCGGCCTTGCGATAAGCGGAGCCAGCACACCAAACTGAGCGATACTTTCTACCGTCCGGGTCATGGCTTCATCATCCACGACCTTGAAAGGATGGTTGGTGAACGGATGCAGTTCACCGATAGGGATTTGCTGCACCTGCTCACGCTGCTGCTCCTGCCGGGATTCCTCGGTGGAGAAAATGTCATCTGCCCCTTTCAGCGACATGTTTAAGCTGCCTTTCGGCATTCGCCATCACCTCCTCGTATTATAAAAGAGTAGTATTTATAGACCGCTCTCCAGCGGTATGCTACACTGTATAGGATGCTGTGGATTGGTGAACACCTCCTACCGCAAAGACGGTTTGACAAAGGCTCCAACCACAGCTTCTTTGTTGAAATGTTAATCAGTTAGATACCGCCAGACGGTTTATTTAGAACGAGGTTACAACTGCAAAGAAGTCTGTGGTCCTAAGCAGCATTAAATACTATAGCGGAGGTATCAAAAGTGATCTGTGTTGGAATTGACGTTGCCAAAGATAAGCATGACTGCTGCATCCTTGATTCAGAAGGAACAACCCTCGCTGACTGCTTTACCATCCCCAACAACCTAGATGGGTTTAAAAGGCTGCTGCAAACGATTAAAGACTGTACTCAAAAATCAGACAAAATAAAAGTAGGGCTTGAGGCTACCGGACATTACAGCTGCAATATCCTTGGGTTTCTTCTTGACAACGACCTGCCCGTCTATGTCATGAATCCCTTGCATACCAACCTGTATCGAAAGAGCCTCAGTCTTCGCAAAACTAAAACCGATCGTGTGGATGCAAAAACGATTGCAACTATGCTATTGTCCGATGTAGACCTCAAGTCCTACACAGATACAGCATATCACAACGAAGAACTAAAGTCACTCACGAGATACCGATTTGATAAAGTTCAGGAACGCGCCAAACTAAAGCAGTCGGTGTCCAGATTGGTTACGATCCTGTTTCCAGAATTAGAACAGCTTGTTTCGTCTATCCACGGCACTTCAATCTATGCTCTTCTCAGTGAATATCCCGGTGCAAAGCAGATTTCAGAAGCTCATCTGACCAGATTGGCTAACATCCTCGTGACAACATCCAGAGGCCATTACCGAAAAGACCGAGCTACTCATATCCGAGATGCAGCCAGAACATCCATTGGTTCTGTTATGCCTGCTAAGTCTTTGGAATTAAAGCACACCATTAAGCTCATTCAAGAACTCACCTCCGAAATCAACGAAATAGAAGATGCCATTCGGAAAATCATGGATGAATTGAAACCGCCAATCCTTTCGATTCCCGGAATGGGATTTTATTCTGCTGCGATGATTCTTGCAGAGGTGGGGGATTTTTCAAATTTCAACTCTCCTGATAAAGTTTTGGCTTATGCCGGATGTTCTCCGTCCACATACCAGTCAGGAAAACTCACAAACTGCTATGCACACATGGAAAAGCGTGGCTCTCGTTATCTTCGATACGCTCTTTACACTGCAACCAAATACGTCTGTTACTGGAATCCTGTTTTTACTGAATACCTTACCAAAAAGCAAGCTGAAGGCAAGCACTACAATGTTGCCCTATCTCATGCCACAAAGAAACTCGTACGACTTATTTACGCTTTGCAGAAGTCCGGTAAAGCATATCTTGCCATCACTTGATTTTCTCCAGAGCTTGAGTTAAACCTAAGAACAACTTAGCTGGCGCAGCGAACCCTTGACAAACCGAAGCATTCAAATGCTATTCTGTTTTTGCGAGGGTTGGCTGGGCTTGCTTTGCTGTTCTCTCCGTCACCCTCGCTACTCCAAGGCCAGCATTTGAATGATGTTTGTCATGGGCAGCGGATGGTTGGCGGATTTTTTTATTTTAGGGCTTGACTTTTAATAGTTAGTCTTCGTCAGAGATTTGTAGGCTTCTGCCACCTTGCCTTTGGGGTCATAGGCAAAGATGCTTTTGCCTGCCGCACTGATTTCAGCCGCACGAACGGAGCGGGGAATGGTCTGGTCGAACACTTTGATTTTGCTGCCGTAGGCACCTCGAATCAAATTGTCGATCTGCTGCCCGTAGTTGGTGCGGTTGTCCGTCATAGTCAGCAGAATGCCCTCAATTTTTAGTTTCGGGTTGATCTGCCGCCGAACCTTCTGCACGGTCTGCAAAAGCTGTTCCAAGCCCTTCGCAGACAGGTACTGCGCCTGCACGGGAATCAAGGTGGTGTCTGCTGCTGCCAGTGCATTGACGGTCAGCATCCCAAGGGAAGGGGTGCAATCCAGCAGAATGAAATCGTAGTCGTGCTTTGCACCCTCCAACACCTGTTTGAGCATCTTTTCCCGGTTCATGCAGTTGACAAGGGAAACTTCCAGCCCTGCAAGTTCGATGTTTGCCGGAATCAGGTCAACGCCCTCTGCATGGTGCAGAACGCCCTCACCGGGCTGAATGGGCTGGTCGTTCATGGCTTTTTGCATCAGGGTAGAGAGGGTAGTGGGCAGTTCATCGGGCTGCTGCCAGCCCATGCTGATGGTCAAAGACCCCTGCGGGTCGGTGTCCACCAACAGGACTTTCTTGCCCTCCATTGCCAGCCCGATGCCCAGATTTTCACAGGTGGTGGTCTTGCCGGTGCCGCCTTTTTGATTGGTGACTGCGATAATCGTAGCTTTCTTTGCGATAACATCACCCCGCTTTCGGTGAACCGCGCGCAAAGTCGTGGTTCGTCTTGTTCTGATAGTAGAGGTTCATGGTGGTGGGCGCATTGTAGAGCATCGCCAGCAGATACTGCTTCATGTTTCGCACCGGGGCGGTGTTTTCTGCCAGAGAATCCAGCACAAAACGGATGTGGTCGGCATTCAGTTTTTTCAGCCGACTGTGTACCACCTCGGTGGGCTTATCGTCTCCGGCGATCCGCAACATCTTGCGTTTGGTGGAACAGGTGTCCACAAGCAGGTCTACGATCTGGTAGATGGTGTCCTCATCATCCGGGCAGAGCCGGAGCAGGAGTTCTACCTCTAACGCCTGATAAAAATAATCCTCAAGCTGCTCCCGGATGCCCCCGGAATAGATAGGGTCAGGATCGTTCCACTCTGTCTTATTCTTATCAGTCTTATTTGCTTGCGGTTTTGACTGCTCCAGAATTGCGCTTTCGACAGCACCAGAATTGCTGTTTGGGCAATTCTGTACTTGCGCTTTTGGCAGTCCAGACGAAAAGTCCTTGACGTAGATCAGGCTGGGTCTGCCCAGACCACGGCGTTTGCGCTCGATGAGGTCGATGTCCTCCAGTTCCCGGAACAGCTTGACCGCCTTGTGTTCGGCGCAGCAGAGAGATTCCTGCACTTCCCGGACGGTGTAAATGATATACACCCGTCCCTGCTCGTCCAGCCAGCCGTTTTTTGCGGACAGGCTCATGCGGTCCAGCAGAATGCCGTACAGCGTCCGGGCATCGGTGGAGATCTGCCGGAAACGGTGGTCTTGGAACAGTGCCTTGGGGATGCGGAAATAGGAGAACAATTCGCCCGACTGACCATAAAAGTAGTCCAGCATCATTTGGTGTGACCTCGGATTTTCAACTGTGAGTGCTCCTTCATGTGGAAAACTTCCCTCCTTCTGTTTCAAGTAGTTATTCTACTAAGAATAATTACCGAAAGAATAATCTTTGCATCTAAGCAAAAAGGACTGCCTCACATACATTTCGTTGTGGAGCAGTCCTGTCTGTTTAGTATGTAATGGTCATTGCACCCTCGTGGCAGTCCTGTGCATAAGTGCGGAGCAGGTCAAGGTGCTTTGAGGATTTTCGGACAATACCCGTTGCACGGTCGCCGGACATAAACTCAACGACTGCCAGCCGAGGAATCGTCAATGTACCACGAATTTTGAATCCTACAAGGATCTTCTGATTGCACCATCGCTGGATGCTTTGTGCAGAGTAGCCGGTCAGTTCCGAAACTTCCGGGGTGGTCAGCAGATCATCATATCCAACCGTGAGCTTTTCCCACATGGTATACAGCCCTGTTTTTTCCGGCTCTGTAAAATTGAAGCGTATAATCTCTGCGGCAGACTTGTCCGGGTGCCGTTTGGAGCAGCCGTTCTTTCCGATATAAAAGCCCGTTGGCACTTTATACTTTTCGGGATGATCTTCACGGTCACACAAGTAGGTGATCACATCGTGGGTCGCAATATGGTATTTGCGTGTTTTCTTTCCTGTATTGATACACGGAACGAGACCGAAATCCAGAAGGTACTTTGCGTGTTGCTTGTTGATGCGGGCAACACGGTAGAACTGGTCTTTCGTCATTCCGTTGGGGTATTCTTCGAGAATTTTATAGCACTCTAACAGCGTTCTCATATTCATCCATCCTTTGCTGCTTTGATTTGGTCAGCGTCAGAAGGCAACATATTGTATGGATGGATTTTGGCTCCCGGAATCTCTCTCGCCCGTTCTCTCCAACGGGCATAAAATCTCTCCCAATTCTCTCCAAACGGCTGATTTTTCTGCGTTTTGGAAAGTGGGTTCAAATCCGCACAGAGCCTAGTGATTTGGGATCTTGATGAAATTTTGAGCGTAAATTCGATGGTTCGTATCTTCTGGCAAAGTGGGCTAATTCCCTCTATCTTCCACCAAGTACCATGAAGCAGGAAAAACTCGAAATCGTTTTGTCCTTAATCGGGCACGTGGGTTCGAATCCCACCATCTCCGCCAACAAAAGGCATCAGCTTAGGCTGGTGCCTTTTTTGCGGCTAGATGGTGCGGATGAGAACAGGGCGGCGGCCCGCAGGCCGCAAGCAATCAGCCCTGCGGGCTGTTGCTTAGCCCGCGGGAGAATATCCACCATCTCCGCCAACAAAAGGCATCAGCTCAGGCTGGTGCCTTTTTTGCGGCTAGAAAGTATGTATCAATAATTTTTGCTCAGAATCTTCTCAAGCGTATCCGCAAACCTGACATCCTGCTCCTTCGTCCGCTTTGCACTCCCCTTGGGGTGCTTTCCGGCACGGAGGAGCTTTTTGTTTTCATACCTCCGCAGCATGAGAGCTTCCATGTTGTCGGCGGTGTATTCCAAACCGTTCTGATTCAGCACCCGTGCGCGCTTGGCAAGGCACATACTCGCAAGGCCGTAGTCCTGTGTTACGACAATATCCCCCGGCTTTACCCGGTTAACGAGGGCAAAGTCTACGCTGTCTGCCCCTTTATCGAACACCAATGTCTGCGCACCTTCCCGCTCGATTTGGTGGGCGGTGTCGCACAGGATGATGACCGGAACGCAAAAACGCTTTGCAATCTGCAAAGTCAAATCCACCACCGGGCAGCCGTCGGCATCAATCAAAATATTCATCGGCTTTCCTCCATCGCCCACCGAAATGCCTTTGCCGTGCGCAGGTCAGCGTCCTTAAAGTGCCCGCCGCTGTTCCACTCAAGGGTGCAGTCTGCGCCACGCTCTATAAGCCGGCTGTGCAGGGTGCGGATGTTATCACCTACCGCAGCCATGACAGCGTTTTTCGTATGCTCTTCCTTGTTGCCAAGGCTCAGATAAACGCGCTGTGCCTGTATCGGGTGCTGCTGTTCAAACTTCATCCATTCCGGAAACCACACCGAGGGAGATGCGGCGGCGATACCATAGAACAGATCAGTCTGGGTGGATGCCCACAATGCAAACAGTCCGGCCAGCGAGTAGCCGCCCAGAATGATTTTGACGTTTTCCGGGAGATTGAACTGTTGTTTCAGCGTTGGCACGACCTGTTCTGTCAGAAAGCGCAATGTCTCCCCGGCTTTGCCGCCGAAACCTTGCTTTCCCCACACGGCAGGGGCTTCCCACGGAGAAAGTGCATCGTTCCAGCTTTCCACGGGCACGGCCGCAAACAGAAAGTGGTGCGCACTCTGTGCAATAGCGGTAACCTCGCTTTCCATGCTTTGCAGCTCGTGTTCGCCTGTCATTTGGAGCAGTAGGTATTCTGCATGGGCTTCGCCGTAAATGCGGCAAGGTCTGTTCCCGATTTGCATTGTCTGTGCGGTCATTGCGGCATCCTCCCGAAAAAATTTGATAAGCCCAGTATAACAACCGAAAAATCATTTTGCAATTCAAAAGGCGTTCGCATTCGCAGACCAATTATCAACAAAACAGGAGGGACAGCTTGTGTGCTGTCCCTCCTGTTTTGTAAAGCGCTTATTCCAGATTCCCCGTCAGGGTCATTACCGAAGCAAGCACGGCCAGCGGGGCGGTCTCGCACCGCAGGATGCGGGGGCCAAGGCCCACCGTTCTGGCACCGGCCTTTGCGGCCATCTCGGCTTCCTCGGCGGCAAAGCCGCCCTCGGCACCGGTGATGACGGCGATCTTCGGCTTTTTGCCGTCGGCGGGGCGGACATTGGCCAGCAGCTCCCGCAGCGGGGCACCGCCGCACTCGTAGCAGAACAGCACAAGGTCGTACTGTGCAAAGGTGCGGCACACGGTCCCGAAGTTTGCCAGCGGCAGGGCCACATCCGGCAGAACACCGCGGCCGCACTGCTTGGCGGCTTCCGCTGCAATGCGGTTGTAGCGCTCGTTCTTCTGCTCCTCTTTTTTGGGGGCCGCCACGCAATACCGGCTGAAGAAGGGCACGATGTGGGCTGCGCCCAGCTCCACGCCGTGCTTGATGATCTGCTCCAGCTTGTCCTGCTTGGGGTAGCCGGCCAGCAGAGTGACCTCCACGCTGGGTTCGGCGGCGCTGGGATAGCCCGGCTCCACCCGGAACTCCACACACTCATCGCCAAAGCCGGTGATGGTGGCGGTGTATTCCACGGCATTGCCGTCGCATAGAATGACAGTATCGCCCAGCCTTGCGCGCATCACACGGGCAAGATGGTGGGCATCGGCCCCGCGCAGGGTGGCGGTGCCGTCAGAGATCTCGGTGGTAAAATAACGGTGCGGCATAGTGGCTCCTATCCTGAACTTGCTCGCTCCAAAACGTTCCGAATCAGAACGTTTTGTTCGGCTTATACAAACTGTATCCGACTGCCAAGAGCTCCCCGAACAGGGGAGCTGGCGCGGAACGCCTGAGCGATTATTTCCTGCGGCAGACGATGCACTCCCAGCCGCGCTTCTCCTTCACTTCCACAACGGCAAGGCCGGCTTTTTCCAGCCCGGCGATCACTTCGTCCTTGCGGCTGTCGATGATGCCGCTGGCAATAAAGGTGGCACCCTCCGCCATCAGGCCGGGCACGGCAGGAGCCAGAGACAGGATGGCGTTGGCCACGATGTTGGCCGTGATGATATCGTATTTGCCGCTGGCCTTATCGGAAAGGTCGCCCACCAGCACAGTCAGCTTGTCCTGCACGCCGTTCAACGCGGCGTTCTCGCCTGCGGTGCGCACGGCCACAGGGTCGATGTCCACGCCCTCGGCCACAGCAGCGCCCAGCTTCAGCGCCGCAATGGCAAGGATGCCGCTGCCGGTGCCGATGTCCAGCACCCGCTCGCCGCCGGTCACCCGCTCGTCCAGCGCTTCCATGCACAGGCTGGTGGTCTCGTGGCCGCCGGTGCCGAAGGCAAGGCCCGGGTCAAGGATCAGCTTCACCCGGTCAGTGTCGTACTGCTGCCACGAGGGCACTACGGCCAGCCGTTTGCCGATCTCCAGGGGGTGGTAATACTTGCGCCAGCCGTTCTGCCAGTCCTCCTGCTCCACGCCCTCGGTCTCCACGGTGTAGGCGATGTTTGCAGCTTCCATGCGGGCGGCAATGAGGGCCAGCGTCTCCACGGGGGAAGCGCCCGGCTCCAGATACATATGGATGATAACGGTATCGCGGGGCTTGTCCAGCAGCTCCTGCTCGATCAGATCCACATGGGCGATCTCGGCCACCTGCTGCTCGATGTCGCTGTAGTCTTCGATATAGATGCCGCCCTCGGCGATCATGGTGGCAACGGCTTCGGCGTTGTCAGCATCGGCCTTGGCCACGGTCAGGCGGATATCAGTCCATTCCATTGATAAAACCTCCTTCGGGATGTTGTGCACGGTTCGGGAATACCTATATAGTAACATAGACGCCGCCCCGGTGCAAGAAGTGCGCGGCAGAGGCAGCAGAATATAGAAAATTCACAAACAAGAAAATTATTTTCAAAGAGGAAGCTTGCATCCCATCAAAAACTCCAAAAACTTTTGACTGAAAAATGCAAAATCAAGGATTTTTGTATCATTCGCAAAGAAAATGGCGGAAACCCCCTTTCTTTTTTTCTTAACATGTGTTAAGATATTGTTACGCAATTATGGACAGCCTGCAACCAGGGGCCTCCATAACAACAACATTCTTTAAGGAGGAATGTGCTTTATGATGAAGTATCTCCAGAAACTGGGCAAAGCTTTGATGCTTCCCGTCGCGGTCCTGCCGATCTGCGGCATCCTGATGGGTCTTGGTTATGCCCTCGCTCCGGGCGTTATGGGCGTTCCCGGTGCAGCAACCTCCGGTGCAGCTTACACCGTTGGCTTCCTGCTGGTCAAGGCAGGCGGCGCTTTGATCGATAACATGGCATGGCTGTTTGCCATTGGTGCCGCTGTCGGCCTTGCTGACAACGACGGCACCGCAGGTCTGGCCGGTCTGGTCAGCTTCCTGATGATGCAGCAGCTGCTGAACCCCGGTGTGGTCGGCATGGTCCGTCACCTGGAAGAAGGCACTGCTACCTACATCGCCTTCCAGAAGGTCGCCGGCAACTCCTTCATCGGCATTTTGGCCGCTGTTGTGGGCGCTGCCTGCTACAACAAGTTCAAGGATATCCAGCTGCCTGACTGGCTGGCATTCTTCTCCGGCAAGCGCTTCGTTGCAATCGCTACCGGTCTGATCTCCATTCTGGTGTCCGTTGTTCTGCTGTTCGTCTGGCCCGTCATCTTCGACGCTCTGGTCGCAATCGGCAACGGCATCGCTGGCATGGGCGGCATCGGCGCCGGCATCTACGCCTTCCTGAACCGTCTGCTCATCCCCACCGGCCTGCACCACGCTCTGAACAACGTGTTCTGGTTCGATACCATCGGTCTGGGCGACCTGTCCCACTTCTGGGCTGGCGAGACCTCTGCTGATGTGGGCTGGAGCCTTGGTATGTACATGTCCGGCTTCTTCCCCTGCATGATGTTCGGTGTCCTGGGCGCTGCTCTGGCTATGGTCAAGACCGCTAAGAACAAGAAGGCCGCCATCGGTCTGGTTCTGTCCGCTGCCATCTGCGCATTCGTCTGCGGCGTTACCGAGCCCTTCGAGTTCGGCTTCATGTTCCTGTGCTTCCCGCTGTACGTTGTGTACGCAGCCCTGTACGGCATCTTCACCATCATCACCTACTACTCCGGTTTCCGTGCTGGCTTCTGCTTCTCTGCAGGCGCTACTGACCTGGTGTTCTCCGCTTCCCTGCCCGCAGCTGCCAAGACCTGGATGATCATTCCTCTGGGCATCGCAGCCTTCGTGGTGTTCTACGCAGTGTTCTACTTTGCCATCACCAAGTTCGACCTGAAGACCCCCGGCCGTGAGGACGAGGACGAAGAGGCCGAGAAGAAGGTCGTTCTGGCAAACAACAACTACACCGAAGTTGCTTCTGGTGTGCTGAAGGCCATCGGCGGCAAGGCAAACGTCTCCAGCGTGGACTACTGCGCTACCCGCCTGCGTTTCACCATCAAGGACTACACGCAGGTCGATGAAAAGGCTGTCAAGGCAGCAGGCGCAGCCGGTGTCATCCGTCCTGACAAGACTACCTGCCAGGTGATCATCGGCACCAAGGTTCAGTTCGTGTACGACGAGCTGAAGAAGATGCTGTGATCGCATCCTGAATCGTAATTTTATGCAGGAGACTGGTTGATCCTGCATCCGTTCCCGAAGGGCCGCTGAGGGCGGGCGTTCACGCCCATCTTCGGCGGCCCTTTTTTGTTCACACAAAACCGTTTTTTGAGCACTGCGACTGTGCTATACTGAAGACAACGAGAAAAAATCAGGAGGTTTCCACTATGAAGATCATTCGTGCAAAAGATTATGCGGATATGTCCCGCAAGGCAGCCAATATCATTTCGGCACAGGTCATCATGAAGCCGGACTGTGTACTGGGTCTTGCCACCGGCGGCACCCCGGTGGGCACTTATGCCCAACTGGTGGACTGGTACAACAAGGGCGACATCGATTTTTCTGAGGTGACCACCGTCAATCTGGACGAGTACCGCGGCCTGCCCAAGGAGCACCCGGAAAGCTACTGGAGCTTCATGCACAAGAACCTGTTTGACCATGTGAATATCCGCCCGGAGGCCATCCACCTGCCGGACGGCACCAACCCCGATGCAGAGGATGCCTGCGCAAAGTACAACCAGATCATCCACGCTGTGGGCGGTATCGACCTGCAGCTGCTGGGCATCGGCCACGACGGCCACATCGGCTTCAACGAGCCGGGCGAAGCCTTTGAGCTGGAGACCCACTGCGTGGATCTGACCGCCGAGACCATTGAGGCAAACAAGCGCTTCTTTGACGGCAATGTGGATCTGGTGCCCAAGCAGGCTTATACCATGGGCATCAAGACCATCATGCAGGCACGCAAGGTGCTCATGGTGGCCAACGGTCTGGCCAAGGCCAAGGCCGTCAAGGCCGTCGTGTCCGGCCCCGTCACCCCGGAGTGTCCGGGTTCCATCCTGCAGATGCACCCCGACTGCATCCTGGTGGCTGACGAAGAGGCACTGAGCCTGCTGTGACCCTCTCAGTCAAAGCCTTGCGGCTTTGCCAGCTCCCCCGAAAGGGGGAGCCATTGGCAGCAAGGCATTGCGGGAGCGTAAAGAAAAACAGCAGCAAACAGCTCGATTATAGAGGCTTCAATTATGATCATCAAACATGCAAAGATCTATACCCCCCGCCACACGTTCGAGGAGGGGAACCTGTTCATCCGGGAGGGGCGCATCGTGCCCTTTGCGCAGCCGGAAGCGGGCGAAGAAGTTCTGGATGCCAAGGGTGCTTATGCTCTGCCCGGCCTTGTGGACATCCATTTCCACGGTGCCATGGGCAAGGACTTCTGCGATGGAACGGAAGAGGCCATCCAGACGCTGGCCGACTTTGAGGCCAGCAAGGGTGTGCTGGCCATCTGCCCCGCGACCATGACCTTCTCGGAAGAGATCCTGAACGGCGTCATGGATGCGGCTGCGGCCCACCGGAACGGCAAGGGCGCAGACCTTGTCGGCATCAACATGGAAGGCCCCTTCATCAGCCCGAAGAAGGTCGGCGCACAGAACCCGGAATACCTCCATCCTGCCGATGTGGGAATGTTCCGCCGCTTGCAGAAGCGCGCGAACGGCCTCATCAAGCTGGTGGATGTGGCCCCCGAAGAGCCGGGTGCGCTGGAGTTCATCCGGGAGTGCTGCGGGGAGGTCCGCATCTCCATCGCCCACACCTGCACCAGCTACGATACCGCCTGCGCGGCTTTTGACGCCGGTGCCACCCACATGACCCACCTCTACAATGCCATGCCCGGCATCACCCACCGCGAGCCCGGCCCCATCATTGCGGCGCTGGAGCGCGGCGCAGAAGTCGAGCTCATCACCGACAATGTCCACATCCACCCGGCCATGGTCCGCTTCACCTTCCGCACCTTCGGCGACGACCACGTTATCCTCATCGCCGACAGCATGATGGCCTGCGGCCTGCCCGATGGGCAGTATAGCCTGGGCGGACAGGCGGTCACGGTCAAGGGCCCGCGCGCCACGCTGACCGAACAGCCCGGCACCATCGCCGGAAGCGCGACCTGCCTGTACGACTGCATGAAGCGGGCTGTGCTGGAGATGGGCGTCCCGCTGGAGAGCGCCGTCCGCGCCGCCAGCGAAAACCCCGCCCGGAGCATCGGCATCGACAACGACTACGGCAGCCTGAGCGCCGGACGGTACGGCAACGTCATTCTGGCCGACGAAGCGCTCAACATTCAGGCTGTCGTCCAGAAAGGAACCCGCATCGTATGAATCCCGTGCCCCTGACCTGGCGGCTGCTGACCGCCGAAGAGCTGACGAAGGTGTACCTCGACGAGATGCGCCGCGATTTCCCCCAGAGCGAGCTCAAGCCCCTGAGCATGATCCTGAACAGCGAAGCCGCCGGAACCGCCCACACCTGGGGCATCTACGACGGCGATGCACTGGCCGCCTATCTGCTGATGGTGCGCCCCGTGGGTTGCGCCATGAGCCAGCTGGACTACTTTGCGGTCCTGCCCCGGTACCGGGCCTCCGGTCTGGGCGCGGCGTTGCTGGCAGAGCTGCCCGGCCACGAAAACGGCTGTCAGGCCATCCTCATTGAGGCCGAATGCCCGGATAAGGCGGAGGACGAGACAATGGCGGTGCGGCGGCTGGGCTTTTATGCCCGGTGCGGGGCTGTGGATGTGGGCTGGACGGAGCATCTCTTCGACGCCTGGTTCCGGGTGCTGGTGCTGCCCTGCGGCCGGACCACCCCGGATGCGGAGACCACCGTGCAGGGGCTGGCCGACTGCTACCGCCGCACGATGGGCGATCCGCAGTGGAAAAAACACGTCACATTCTACCGCCCGGATGGGGCCGAAGCCCGGTTCTGACCAAAGTTTGCATTCAAACTGTGCCGCCCACCCCTGCACCGTGCAGGGGTGGGCGGTTTTTTACTAAAAAAAAGACGCTTGACAGAACGCAAGAATATGGGTATTCTTGGCATAGGAATCATTTGCCGTGTGCCCGCTTGGGCACAGATCAACAGGAGGAAAAAACAATGAAAATGATGACTCGGCGTTCGTTCTTGAAGATCACCGGCGCGCTGGCGCTGGCTGTGGGTGCAGCGGGTGCACTGAGCGGTTGCGATGCGGTCGATAATGCGGTCGGCTCGTTCTTCCAGCAGTACGGTGACCAGAAGGGCCATGCGGCAGACAGTGTAGGTAAATTCATGTATGCCTTGAGCAATCAGTACCAGCCGTGGTCGTATGGGGAAGAGCTTGCGCTGCTGGCTGTCGAATTCCAAGTCAAGAATCTGACCAATGATACGGTCACCTTCAAGGCAAGCGACATCACCAGTGCAAAGATCGACGGCCACAACGCAAAGGTGGTTCTGGACCTGAAAGCAGCAGCAAATGTGAGCGGTTTTGGCGATTATACCCCGCTGTTCGATGAAAATGGCACCAAGACCTATGGGCCGGGCAAGGATCTGAATAAGGCAGAGGCAGGTTATATCTGTTTCCAGCCCGTCTATGCCGAGGGCGAAGCACATGTCAACAAAAACTGGAGCAGCTTGGAGTTCACCTTCAACCTGAAAGGCAAGACTTCCACCTTTGTGATGAACCGGAATGCAGACGGAAACGTGACTTCTTCCCGTAAGTAAGATCTGCACAAAGAACGACAAGCACAGTTTTTGCCGTCCGCTCCTGCGCCTTGCAGGGGTGGGCGGCTTTTTCTGAAAAAAAGACGCTTGACAGGCTGGAACAATATGATATGCTTAACTTGACAAACAACTGAAAATGGATAAGACCGGGCAAGGAGGAAACAAGACATGGAACAAACATTTTCCCGCCGCGGATTTTTGAAGGGTGCCGCCGCTGCGGCGCTGGCCGTCTCGGCCATGGGTCTGACCGGATGTGCGGGGGAGGACAGCCCCACCACGGCGGTCGTGCTGGGTGATTATAAAGTGGATGTGGATGTCAGAAAATCGACACGCCGCAGTAATACGAGGAATAACAAGACCACGGGCATCCTGCTTCCGGTGGTGTACATCACGAACCAGACCGGCAGTGTGATGGAATTGAAACTGACGGCGAGCGTGTTTAAGGCAGCCGCTTCGGACGGTACGGAATTGAAGTTCGATTCAGCGCTTCAACCGCTCACGCTGGTGCAGAAAGTCCCGGCAAGCGTTACGCCCAGCTTCTCCACGACCGACGAGGGGGTCTTCCAGAAGCTGAGCAGCGGAGAGCTGAGCCTGAAGCTGTCCATCACCCTGTCGGGGCAGACGGCAGTTTATACAATGAACTTTGGCAATTTGACCCAGACGGTCGAAAAAATCTGAACCAAACCTTAAAAGGAGGAATTGAAGATGGAACTGACCCGTCGTGGATTTTTGAAGAGTGTGGGCGCGGCAACGCTGGCTGTGGCTGCTGTGGGTCTGCTGGGCGGCTGCGAAGGCGGCGAGATGGTGGGCAACGCCAACGGCCTGAACGATACCGCTGAGCTGAAGGGCATCAAGATGACCGTGCGGTCTCTGGCTTACGCAAGCTATTCGGACGGCACCTTCTATCTGGTGCCGGAAGTGCTCATCAACAACGGCAGCGCGGCCGGGATTCCGCTGAACCCCACCGGCGGCAGCTTCAAGCTGCGGGTGAACGGCTCGAAGGAACTGGACATCAATTCCGACACCATGGCCATTCTGGACAAGAACGCTGAACTGAACGCGCTGGAGACCCGCACCCTGAACCGCGGCCAGTACGAAAAGGGCCATCTGTGCGGCAAGGGCAGCGGCGTGTCGAAATTCGATTACGTGCAGGTGCTGTTCTACCCGAACCCGCAGGACGCCAAGACCTACCTGTGCTGCAAGATCGCAGCCAAGGAAGCTTCCCTGATGCTGGGCATCTGAACGCCAGACCAAACCTCTCCAAGCCGGAGCTGTGCGAGCCGCACAGCTCCGGCTTTTTTGATTGTGTAGTCTGCACAAGCAGAGCGGGGTGTTTTCGGCAGTTGGCGCGGAACTGTAAAATCCGGCGCAACGATTTTCACACCGGAAGAGCCGGAATTTTACAAAGCAGGAAAAGCCTGTGCAAACAATTTACTTCGATTTTTCCCGCGCGTGGTCGCAGTAGCAGAAGGACGGCGGTACAATAAAGGCGTTCCAAGGGAAAACACAAAAAGGAAAAAAGAACCGGGAAAATACGACCCGGATATGGTTATGGAGGAAAACATTATGAAAAAGATCACGCGTCGTTCGTTCCTTGCTGTTTGTGGTGCCGCAGCCGCCGCTGCTGCCCTGACCGCCTGCGGCGGTTCCGCTTCTTCCACTGCGGCTTCTTCCGCCGCTGCATCCACGGCCTCTTCGGCCGCTTCCACTGCTTCCGGCAGCCTGTCCGGCAATGTGGCTACCGGCGGTTCTACATCTATGAAGAATGTCATCGCTGCCCTGACCGAGGGCTTTGCCGAGGTGGAGCCGGGTGTCACCGTCAGCTACGACCCCACCGGTTCCGGCGCAGGCATCACCGGTGCTACCGATAAGACGCTGGACATCGGCCTGTCCTCCCGCGCCCTGAAGGACGACGAGAAGAAGGATGTGGACGGCACCACCGTGGCGCTGGACGGCATCGCCATCATTGTCAACAAGGACAGCAAGGTGGCAGACCTGACCGTGGACCAGCTGAAGCAGATGTTCACCGGCGAGATCACCAACTGGAAGGATGTGGGCGGCGACGACGGCGAGATCGTTCTGGTGGGCCGCGAGGCCGGTTCCGGTACCCGCGATGGCTTTGAGAGCATCGTGGACGTGAAGGACAGCTGCAAGTACGCACAGGAGCTGACCGCTACCGGCGCAGTCATCAGCGCTGTGGAGGCCAATCCTCTGGCCATCGGCTACGCCTCCCTGTCTGCCGTCGGCGAGACTGTGAAGATGGTCACGGTCGGCGGTGTGGCCTGCAGCGAGGATACCGTCAAGGACGGCAGCTACAAGATCCAGCGTCCCTTCGTGTTCGTCACCAACAAGAGCGTGACCCTGTCGGAGCAGGCACAGGCCTTCTTCGACTTCGCCACCAGCGCCGATGCTGCGGACCTCATCCGTACCGCCGGTGCAGTGCCTGTGAATGAGTAATCGAGTATGAAACAAAACGCTTCGCTTCTGAAAAAGATCGAGCTGCCCCGCACCCCCGCCGAATGGCTGGAAGCGGTGATGAACTTCATCTTCTTCCTGTGCGGTATGCTGGCGGTGGGCTGCGTGGTGCTCATCTCGGTGTACATGGTGATCTCCGGCGTGCCGGCCATCCACAAGATCGGCCTGTTCCAATTCCTGTTCGGCACAAAGTGGGCCTCCACGGCGGCCCAGCCGCTGTTCGGCATCCTGCCCTTTATCCTGTCCAGTATCTACGGCACGCTGGGCGCTGCCATCATCGGTGTGCCCATCGGTCTGCTGACGGCGGTGTTCCTCTCCAAGGCCGCCGACCCCAAGCTGCGCACCGTGGTGGTCACCGCCATCGAGCTGCTGTCCGGCATCCCCAGCGTGGTGTTCGGCCTGCTGGGCATGCAGGTGCTGGTGCCCGCCGTGGCAAAGACCTTCGGCAAGGCTTCCGGTGCCTGCCTGCTGAGCGCTATCGTGGTGCTTTCCATCATGATTTTGCCCAGCATCGTGTCCGTGTCGGTCACGGCACTGAACGCCGTGCCGCCGGAGTATGAGCAGGGCAGTCTGGCACTGGGTGCCACCGACACCGAAACATGGTTCAAGATCAGCATCCCGGCAGCTAAAAGCGGCATTGCCGCAGGCGTTGTGCTGGGCATCGGCCGTGCCATCGGCGAGGCCATGGCGGTGATGATGGTGGCAGGCAACAGCCCCAACATGCCGGACAGTCCCTTCCGCAGCGTCACCTTCCTGACCACCGCCATCGCCAAGGAGATGAGCTATGCCGGCGGTCTGCAGCGGCAGGCGCTGTTCAGCATCGCGCTGGTGCTGTTCGTCTTTATCATGATCATCAATGTTGTGCTGAACGTTGTGCTGAAGGGAGGAAGCCGGGATGAATAAGGGCCTTTCGCCTTCCCGTCAGATGTGGAACCGGGTCATGACCGCACTGGTCTGGGCCAGCGCCGTGCTGGTGATGGTGCTGGTGGCCGGTATCATCGGCATGGTGCTGGTGCGGGGCATCCCCCACATCAGCTGGAAGTTCCTTTCCACCACCGCCAGTGTGCTGAAAAAAACTGACGGCATCCTGCCTGCCATCCTCAACACACTGTATGTCATTGTGCTGACATTACTGATCGTACTGCCTCTGGGCGTGGGCGCGGCGGTCTACCTGACCGAGTATGCCTCCAACCGGCGGCTCATCGAGGTCATCGAGTTCACCAACGAAACGCTGGCGGGCATCCCCAGCATCATCTACGGTCTGGTGGGCATGCTGGTGTTCAGTCAGGCGCTGGGCTTCCAGACCTGTCTGCTGTCCGGTTCGCTCACGCTGGTGGTCATGAACCTGCCCACCATCATCCGAACCACGCAGGAATCCCTCAAGACGGTGCCGCAGGGCTACCGGGAGGGTGCCATGGGCTTGGGTGCAGGCAAGTGGCACATCATCCGCACCATCGTGCTGCCCTGCAGCATCGACGGCATCGTGACCGGCTGCATTCTGGCTGTGGGCCGCATCGTGGGCGAAAGTGCCGCCCTGCTCTTCACCGCCGGTGCCGCAGAGGTCATTGCCAAGAGCGTGGCCAAAGCCTACACCTCCAACGGTGCCACCCTGTCGGTGCTGCTGTACCTGCGTGCCTTTGAGGACGGCGATTTTGATTCCGCATGGGGCATCGGCGCGGTGCTGCTGGTGCTGGTGCTGGCCATCAACCTTGCGGCGCGGCTGGCAAAGACTAAGCTGAAACAGAAACAGTAAAAGGGAAAAAGAACCCTCTCCGTCAGTGCTTCCGCACTGACACCTCTCCCGAAGGGCGAGGTTCAGAAGTGCCGGTCAATGCAGCACAAAAGCTCTCCCTTTGGGAGAGCTGCCGAGCGGAGCGAGGCTGAGAGGGTCGTTTCCGATCAAATACGAGGATTTTGTCTATGACAGAGACTGCTCCCATCATCACCGCTAAGGACCTGAACCTCTGGTACGGCGACTTCAAGGCGCTGAAAGGCATTTCGCTGGACGTGGGCGAGCGGGAGATCACCGCGCTCATCGGCCCTTCCGGCTGCGGCAAGTCCACCTTTTTAAAGACCCTCAACCGCATGAACGACCTTGTGCCGAATGTGCGCATCGAGGGCGATGTGCGGCTGAAGGGCGAGGACATCTTTGCCCGGGAAATGCAGCTTACCGACCTGCGCCGCCGGGTGGGCATGGTGTTCCAGAAGGCCAATCCCTTCCCCATGAGCATTTACGACAACATCACCTACGGCCCCAAGCTGCACGGCGTGCGCAATAAGGCTGAGCTGGACGAGCTGGTGGAAAGCTCGCTGCGGGGCGCGGCCCTGTGGGACGAGGTGAAGGACCGCCTGAAAAAGAGCGCGCTGGGCCTTTCCGGCGGACAGCAGCAGCGTCTGTGCATCGCACGCGCACTGGCGGTGAAGCCCGAAGTGCTGCTGATGGACGAGCCCACCAGCGCATTGGACCCCGGCTCCACCATGAAGGTGGAGGAGCTGATGAGTGAGCTGAAGAAGAACTACACGGTGGTCATCGTTACCCACAACATGCAGCAGGCGGCCCGTATCAGTGACCGCACCGCCTTCTTCCTGCTGGGCGAGCTGGTGGAAGTGGGCCCCACGGCCCAGATCTTCAGCGCACCGCAGGATAAACGCACCGAGGACTACATTTCCGGTCGGTTCGGCTGATGAGGGAGGTCACAGTATGACAGTTCGCACACAATACGAGGCCGACCTTACCGCCCTGAAGGCGGCGCTGGTCGAGATGGGCCAGAACTCCGCCGACGCGGTGGAGGCCGCGCTGGAGGCCCTCTGCACCGCTGACGCCGCGGCCGCTGCGGCCATCGTGAAGGAGGATGCCCGCATCAACAATATGGAGCGGGATATCGAGCACCGCTGCATGACGTTGCTGCTGCGTCAGCAGCCGGTGGCAGGCGATCTGCGCCGCATCTCCACCGCCATGAAGGTGGTCACGGATATTGAGCGCATCGGCGACCATGCCGCCGACATCGCCGAGATCATCCCCCACCTTGTCACCGTCCGCAAAGAGGGCGACCCGGCGGTAAGTCAGGCCATCCGGATGGGCCAGAAAGCCCACAAGATGATCCTGGACGCCCTCGCCGCCCTGGCCGGGGAAGATGAGCCTGCCGCCCAGAAGGTTATTGCCGACGACGACGAGGTGGATTACGACTTCAACGCCATCAAGCATCAGCTGGCGCAGGAGATCGCCGAAGACCCCGGCAAGGTGGATGCAGCGCTGGACCTGCTGATGGTCATTAAGTATCTGGAGCGCATCGGCGACCACGCCGTGAATGTGGCCGAGTGGGTGCAGTTCGTGCGCACCGGCCGCTACCACAACGAGAATATGTTCTGAGTTTCTCCCGGAAGATTTTGTGTTTTCCTCACTTTTCCGGAAAAGCTGCCGCCTGTGCCGGGCGGCGGCTTTTTTGTGTAAAATTGTGAAAGTTTTGGTGTGCTCAAAATTTTAGGGAACTGCTGCAATCTTTTGCCAGGTACGACCGTATTATAGTCAGAAGGGCTTCCCAGAAAGCCCATGGAACTGGCAGCGGCGGGCGTCCGGCATCCCCCCTTTGTCCCCTCGCCCGCCGCGCCGCAACGGAGGACCGGATTCTTATGAAACAGATGCAGAAATTTCCGCTGGAAGCGCGCGGCGAGACTGTCAGCCGGGAAGCGCTGGTCCAGGCGGCCTTACAGGAGATCACCCAGAATTACCGCGAAGCAAGCCTTTCCAACGTGGCACGGGAGTACGGCGTTTCGCTGGCATATGTCAGCGAGTGCGTGCGTGCCCAGACCGGACGCACCTATAAGGAATTGCTGCAAAAGCACCGTATGGAGACCGCTGCCCGCATGCTGCGCCGCAGCGACATGAACATCCAGCAGATCATTTCTCTGGTGGGCTACGAGAACACCAGCTATTTCTACCGCCTGTTCCACGAGCGCTACGGCCAGAGCCCCCGCGAGTACCGCAATGCCCGCCAGCGCCGCCCCCATGTGTGATGTGCGGGTTCCTTTCCGACGGCCCTCTCCGCTTTTTGGCGGAGGGGGCCGTTTTGTGTCCGGTCAAAACTGGAATTTCGGCCCGGATTGTGATAAAATGAGACCAATAGACTGGATGCGTCGGTTTCTGCGCATCGCAAGAGAGGGTGAATGAACATGTTTCGTGGAGCGAGACGCTCTGATCTGGACGCTATCATGCAAATTTATGCCCGCGCCCGGCAGGAAATGGCCGCCAGCGGCAACCCGACCCAGTGGGGGACGAGCTTTCCCCGCAGGACCTGATCGAAGAAGACATCGACACCAACCGCCTGTTCGTGTATCTGCACAATGGTGAGATGGAGGCCGTGTTCGCCTTCGTCCTCGGCCCGGACCCGACCTATGCAAAGATCGAAGACGGCCAGTGGCTGAACGATGCGCTGCCCTATGGCACCATCCACCGGCTGGCCTCGGCGGGCAAGCGCCCCGGCGTGGCGACCGATGTCATCAACTGGTGTCTGGAGCACTGCCAGAGCCTGCGTGCCGACACCCACGCCGACAACAAGATCATGCAGCATCTGCTGGAAAAGAACGGCTTTACTCGCTGCGGTGTCATCCATGTGGCCGATGGAACGCCCCGCATCGCCTACCAGCGCCTGTCGCGGGAGGGGATGGCACGATGAACAAAGCGCTGAACGAAGCCGTTGCCGCCCTGCGGCCGGAGATGACCGCCGCTTTGCAGCGGCTGGTGCGGAAGAAGAGCGTGGAAGGGCCGGAGCTGCCCGGCAAGCCCTTCGGTGCAGATGTGGACGCCTGCTTTACGGAGGCGCTGACCCTCTGCCGTGAGCTGGGGTTCGAGACGACCGACCTTGACCGGTACATCGGCTGGTGCGAGATCGGTTCCGGCGACGAGATGGTGGCCGTGCTGGGCCATCTGGACGTCGTGCCCGAAGGCGAGGGCTGGCACCACCCGCCCTATGGGGCCGAGATCGTGGACGGTCGGCTCTTTGGCCGGGGAGCCATCGACGACAAAGGCCCGGTGGTGGCCAGCCTGTTTGCGCTGAAGGCCATCCGGGATCTGAACATCCCGCTCCGGCGCCGGGTGCGTCTGCTCTTCGGCCTGAACGAGGAGACCAACGACCGGGATGTCTTCTATTACCGCGACTATGGCGGCGAGATCCCGGTGCTGGGTTTTACGCCCGATGGCGAATACCCGCTCATCAACGGCGAAAAGGGCATCCTGAATGAGAGCTATGCGGTGCAGCTGCACCAGACCGGGGCCTGGAAGCTGGTCTCGGTCCGAGGCGGCGTGGCCGGCAATGTGGTGCCGGACTACGCCTGCGCCGAGCTGACCGCCCCGGCGGGGGCTTCCCTTCCGGCGGCTGCGCACATCACCTGCACCGCCATCCCCGGCGGCTGGAAGGTGGAAGCCGACGGCGTTTCGGCCCACGGCAGCCACCCCGAACAGGGGCAGAATGCCATCGGGCGGCTGGCGCTCTATCTGAAGCAGCTCCCGCTGGAAGGCGACGCACAGAAGGCCGTGGCCTTCCTGGCAGAAACGCTGGGCATGGACCCCTACGGCGAACGGCTGCTGGGCCACCGGCTGGAAGACGACCTCTCCGGCTCCATGAGCTGCAATCTGGGCCTCATCGAGGGCGACGAGACGCACCTCTGGGTCAAGCTGAACTACCGCTACCCCGTCACCAAAACGGTGGACGACTGCGCTCCCGCCGTCAAGGCCGCCTTCGAGGCCGCCGGCTGGGCGCTGGACCAGTCCGTCCATAAACAGAAGCTCTATTACCCGGAGCAGACCCCGCTCGTGCAGGCGCTGCTGGGCGTCTACCGCGACGCCACCGGCGACCGGTCTGCCCCCAAGTGCATCGGCGGCGGCACCTATGCCAAAGTCCTGCCGAACACGGTGGCCTTTGGCCCCCTCTTCGACGGCGACCCGGTGACGGAACATCAGCCGGACGAGTTTATCGACCTGGACCGTCTGGTGCAGAACGCACAGATCATTGCGCAGGCTGTGGTCAAACTGGCCAACCTGCCGCTGGAATAAGGAGGATGGGCGTATGAAGATCACGCAGGTGCGGCTGGGCCGCATTTCCACCCCGCTGCGGGTGCCGTTCAAAACGGCACTGCGCACCGTCAACAGCGTCGAGGACGTCATCGTGGAGCTCCACACCGACACCGGTGCCGTGGGCTACGGTGAGGCACCTCCCACCGGTGTGATCACCGGCGACACCACCGGTGCCATCATCGGTGCCATTCAGGACCACATCGCCCCGGCCATCCTCGGCCATGACATCGACGAGTTCGAGGACCTGACCGCTGCCGTGCAGAAAGCCCTCGTCCACAACACCAGCGCCAAGGCTGCTGTGGATATGGCCCTGTGGGACCTGCTGGGCCAGAAGTACAACGCCCCGGTCTACCGGATGCTGGGCGGTGCCCGGAAGAACATCGTCACCGACATCACCATCAGCGTCAACGACCCCGAAGAGATGGTGCGCGATGCCCTGAACGCCATCGACCGCGGCTACGACTGCCTGAAGGTCAAGGTCGGCATCGACCCGGAACTGGATGTGGCCCGGCTGGCCGCAGTCCGCGAGGCGGTGGGCAGCGAGGTCTGCATCCGCATCGACGCAAATCAGGGCTGGACCCCCAAGGAAGCCGTGCGCATCCTGAACCAGATGCAGGACAAGGGGCTGGACATCGAGTTCGTGGAGCAGCCCGTCCCGGCGGCAGACCTGGAGGGGATGCAGTACGTCACCCGCCACGCAGACGTCCCGGTGCTGGCCGACGAGAGCGTGTTCTCCCCGCAGGACGCACTGACCATCATGCAGATGGGAGCCGCAGACCTCGTGAACATCAAGCTGATGAAGTGCGGCGGCATCACCAACGCGCTGCGGATCGCGGCGGCGGCAGAGGTGTACGGCGTGGAGTGCATGATCGGCTGTATGCTGGAAGCCAAGATCTCGGTCAACGCTGCCGTGGAGCTGGCCTGCGCCAAAAAGATCATCACCCGGATCGACCTCGACGGCCCCGTGCTGTGCAGTGAGGACCCCATCCTCGGCGGTGCCGTCTTTGACGAAAAGAACATCACCGTCTCTGACGCGCCCGGCCTCGGCATCCAGGGCTTCGTCCCCGGCAAGGTGCAGTATCTCGGCTGAACTGTGAAAAAACGGACCTCCTCCCGTCTGTTTTCAGGCGGGAGGAGGTCTTTTTCTGTCGAATTGTATTCCGTGCAAGGACGATAAAAAACTTCGTGCTTGGAGATGGGTAGATGAAAAACCGAAAAAAGTGGGCGAAATCGTTGACTTTTTGGGAGCCAGAGACTATAATTACACATGTTCCGTGTAGAGGAATGGGAAAATCTGTGCGCGATGGGCGCACAATGAGTGGAAAGAGGAGTGTTTGAATATGAAAACGCTGAAGGCTCTCGTGGCAAAATACAATGCCGCCAGCCTCATCCTGCGCATTCTGGTGGGCCTGCTCGTCGGCGTGGTGCTGGCTCTGGTGGCCCCCGGTGCAGGCTGGGTGGGTGAACTGGGCAACCTGTTCGTTGGCGCACTGAAGGGCATCGCCCCGGTGCTGGTGTTCGTGATCGTGGCAAGTGCTCTGGCACAGGGCTCTTCCAAGCTGGACCGCCGCTTCGGCACGGTCATCTGGCTGTACATGCTCACCACCTTTCTGGCTGCGGCCATTGCGGTCGTCACGAGCTTTCTGTTTCCGCAGACCATCGTTCTGGCAGACGCTGCCCAGTCGGACGTGGTGCCGCAGGGTCTGGGCGAAGTGATGGGCACTCTGCTCACCAACTTTGTGGCAAACCCCGTCAGTGCCATCATGAGCGGCAACTACATCGGCATCCTGTTCTGGGCCTGCATGTTCGGCGTGGCTATGAAGAAGATCGGCTCTGACACCACCAAGACCTTTATGGCAAACACCGCCGATGCGGTCTCCCAGATCGTGCGCTGGATCATCAATCTGGCACCCTTCGGTATCATGGGCCTGGTCTACACCAATGTTTCCGGCAACGGCCTTGCCATCTTTACCCAGTACGGCAAGCTGCTGGCCCTGCTGGTGGGCACCATGCTGTTCATGGCATTGGTGGTCTCGCCGTTCATCATCTTCCTGTATCTGCACTGCAATCCCTATCCGCTGGTGTTCCGCTGCCTGCGTGAGTCTGGCCTGACCGCCTTCTTCACCCGCAGCTCCGCCGCCAACATCCCCGTGAACATGGCCCTGTGCGAAAAGCTGGGTCTGGACAAGGATATGTACTCCGTCTCCATCCCGCTGGGCGCCACCATCAACATGGACGGTGCCGCCATCACCATCACCATCATGACGCTGGCCGCTGCTAACACCTTGGGCATTCAGGTGTCTCTGCCTGCAGCCATCCTGCTGTCGGTCATGTCGGCACTGGGTGCCTGCGGTGCTTCCGGCGTGGCCGGCGGTTCCCTGCTGCTGATCCCCATGGCCTGCTCCCTGTTCGGCATCTCCAACGATGTCGCCATGCAGATGGTGGGTGTCGGCTTCATCATCGGCGTGGTGCAGGACTCTGTTGAGACTGCCCTGAACTCTGCCGGTGACGTGGAGTTCGCTGCCACCGCCGAGTACCATCAGTGGCGCAAGCAGGGCAAGTCCCTGCCGGAGTTCCTGGGCGGAAAAAAGTAAAACGAAAATGCACATCGGCCTCCCTGCTGTTCTGGCAGGGAGGCCGTTTTTGCTGCATGGGTCTGGGACGGATCGCAGGCTTTTTAGCTCCAGAATAATGGAACGGCCATGTGCTCGTCAATGTATACAAGAAGTTTCGCGCAGAGGAAAAACCTTTTGTGAACGCGGAACAATGAACGAAAAAACGTAAAAAATGCAACTATAAATTCATAGAATGTTCATAGTTCGTTCTGCTTTTCTTCATAAATAGATGGCATAATATGGCCATCCCAAGAGGAAAAGGAGATGAAAATTATGAAGGTTCTGAAGAAGATCGCTCAGATCATCGGCGAGGTTTGCTCCGTCAACGCTGGCATCGATTTCTACGCTGGCTAATGAAAAGTTCTGGTTCCTGTGGGAAAGTGGAACACGAACTTTTGAGCAGATAAAAAAGCAAAACGCTTTGATGATAGAACAAAGGGGAGCCCCGCAGCCATTTGGCTTGCAGGAGCTCCCCTTTTTGCGTCCGGGAATGGATCAGTCGATGAAGTTTGCTTTTTGCAGGGCGGTCAGGATGAGCGGGATGAGGATGAGCTGGGCGATGATGCCGGGGATGGCGGTGAGCAGCGCACCGGACAAAAACGCGCTGAACGGGAAGCTGGAACCGGTCAGGCCGGCCAGCACAAAGCGTACCGCACCCCAGACCAAACGGCCTGCCACCATGGCGGTGACGAGGGCGGCATACATCATGGGCAGCGTGTGCCGGACTTTTTTGTACATCCAGCCTGCCACAGCGCCGTAGGCGGCCAGCTCAAAGGCCATGGCAATGGCGATGGGGAACATCGGCGGCATGCCGAACAGCACCGACCGCACCAGCGGAGCAATGAAGCCCACGGCAAGGCCCCATGGGCCGCCCAGCACAAAGCCGCACAGCAGAATGGGAAAGTGCATCGGGCACAGCATGTTGCCCACCTGCGGCACATGGCCGGTGATCATGGGCAGCACAAAGGCCAGCGCCAGAAACAGCGCGGCCAGAACGAGATCCCGTGCGGGAGAGTGGGTCTTGGTGTTCATGAATGGTTCCTCCTCTGGGCAGACAAAAAAAGGGCCTGCCCCGGCGTTCCTCGCCAAAGGCAGACCCCTTCATGGTGTCCGTTCAACAATCTGCAATGAAAAAATGAAGCCGGGCTTCAGCCCGGTGCCCGGCTTCGTGCCGGAATCTGTGAAAAATATAGCAGATGCGGCGAACGCTGTCAAGATGGAAGGAAGCCTTGCAATTTCCACAAAAACGGAAGCAATTGAGCGGATTTTTGCTAATTGATGTACATTTTGACGAAAGAAGCTTGACCTTTTTGCATAGAATAGCTAATATAAACTTGAAAAATAGCGTATTGGGGTGCAACAGCCCGCTGCGCAGACATTCCGATGCAAACGCTGAGGTTCATACGGGAGGACCATCATGACAAATGCAGAAAAACTTACTCTGGCCAAGCACGCCTGCCACATCCGCATGGGCGTGATCGAGGGCACGCACAGCGCAAAGTGCGGCCATCCGGGCGGCAGTCTGGATATCGCCGAGCTGCTGAGCTACCTCTATTTTGTAGAGATGAACGTCGATCCGAAGGCTCCGAAGGACCCGGACCGCGACCGTCTGGTGCTGTCCAAGGGCCATGCAGCACCGGCACTGTATGCAGCGCTGGCAGAGCGCGGCTATTTCCCGGTGGAAGACCTTAAGACCCTGCGTAAGATCGGCAGCTATCTGCAGGGCCACCCCAACATGAACGAGACCCCGGGCGTGGATATGTCCACCGGCAGTCTGGGTCAGGGCGTGTCTGCCGCCTGCGGCATGGCACTGGGTGCCAAGCACGCCGGTAAGCCCATCAACGTCTACACCATCCTGGGCGACGGCGAGGTGGAAGAGGGCGAGTGCTGGGAAGCCTTCATGTTTGCCGCACACTACGGCCTTTCCAACCTGTGCGTTGTGCTGGACCGCAACCATCTGCAGATCGACGGCACCACCGAGACCGTGATGAACAGCGCCCCGCTGGAAGAGAAGCTGAAGGCCTTCAACTTCAATGTCGTCACCATCGACGGCCACGACTACGACCAGATCGAGAAGGCCATCGCAGCCTTCCACGCAGAGAGCGAGAAGCCCACCTGCATCCTGCTGGATACCATCAAGGGCAAGGGCGTCTCCTTTATGGAGAACGCCGTTGACTGGCACGGCAAGGGCCCCAACGATGACGAGTACAAGATCGCAATTGAGGAACTGAACGCCGCATACGCCGCGCTGGAGCAGGAGGAAAACTAAGATGGCAGATGTGAAGAAGATCGCTACCCGTGAAAGCTACGGCAACACCCTGAAGGAGCTGGCCGCCGAAGGCCACGAAGATCTGGTGGTGCTGGACGCAGACCTTGCTGCTGCCACCAAGACCGGTATGTTCCGCAAGGCTTACCCGGATCGTCATTTTGACTGCGGCATTGCCGAGGAAAACATGATGGGCGTGGCTGCGGGCCTGTCCACCATGGGCTACGTGCCCTTTGTTTCCAGCTTTGCCATGTTCGCCGCCGGCCGTGCCTTTGAGCAGGTGCGCAACTCCATTGGCTATCCACACCTGAACGTGAAGATCGGTGCCACCCACGGCGGCATCTCGGTGGGCGAGGACGGCGCTTCCCATCAGTGCTGCGAGGACTTTGCCCTCATGCGCAGCATCCCCGGCATGACCGTGATCTGCCCCGCCGACGATGTGGAGGCCCGCGCAGCCGTCCGCGCCGCATATGCGATGCAGGGCCCCGTCTATCTGCGCTTTGGCCGTTTGGCTGTGCCTGTGTTCCACGATGCCGAGAACTATCACTTCGAGATCGGCAAGGGCGAGCAGATCACCGAGGGCAGCGACATTGCCATCATCGCCACCGGCCTGATGGTCAACGAAGCCCGTATGGCTGCGGAGCAGCTGGCCGCTGAGGGCATCCACGCCCGGGTCATCAACATCCACACCATCAAGCCTCTGGACGAGGAGATCGTCCTCAAGGCTGCAAAGGAGTGCGGCAAGGTCATCACCGCCGAGGAGCACAACGTCATCGGCGGTCTGGGCGAGGCCGTCTGTGCCGTGCTGAGCGAAAAGCTGCCCACCCCTGTGCGCCGCGTAGGCGTGCAGGACGTGTTCGGCTGCTCCGGCCCGGCATGGGACCTGCTGAAGTTCTACGGTCTGGATGCTGCCACCATCTGCAAGACTGCCCACGAAATGCTGTAAGAAGAACTGCAAATGCAAAGCGCCTGTCGGCAGATGCTGACAGGCGCTTTTTGCTGGGTTCAGATGCGGGTGAAGGGCACCATGCCGTGCTCTTCGGGGTGTAGTATTCCATGAGGGCCAGATAATTTTCGCCCTCGTGGCAGTAGGCGGCGCGGAGGACGCTGTCCAGTTCGCCCCGCATCGAGACGAGCTTGACGATGTACTGCGCCATGATCCGGACGATGTTGGACTCGATGCCGTAGCACAGGCCGACGGCCAGCACCGGGATGATGATCTGCTGGGCCAGCAGGGGCACGTTCTGGCCGAACCGCTCCAGAATGGGGCGGCTCATTCTGGAGGCGGCCCAGACGCTGCGGGCGATGGTCCAGAAATCGAACTGGTGCATGTTGGAAAGGCTCTGCAGCCGGAGGACGATCTCCTCGTCGGACAGGATCTTGCCGTAGAGCGCTTCGTCTTCGGTGCGGATGAAGGCGCATTGCAGCATGTCCATGATGGCGGGTTCGAACTTTTCGTGGAAGATTTCCTTGCTGCCGCAGAAGTTCTCGACCGCGCGGATGACGGCAGTGGCGTCCTCGGCGGTGGCAAGGCTGCTGATCTCCAGCGGCACCGGCCCGTAGGAAGCGCCCAGAGCGTCGAGGTCGGCCAGCTCGGTCCGGTTCCGGGTGGCGGGCAGAAAGCGGTCGTTTCCGTTGCGGTGGTAGCCCCAGTCGGAGGGGAGCACACGGGTGACGAGGTCGCCGCTGGAAATGATGTTGAAGATATTGCTCTCGCCCCAGGTGACGCGCAGCGAGCCGTCGGCCTTGTGGTTGTTGTCGAAATCCAGCTGCATGTCCGGCTGGTCGGCAGCGGTCAGGGCCGCAGGGGTGGCAAAGGTGTAGACAAAGCAGTTGGCCTTTTCCAGCTGCGGCAGGGCGTTCAGCGCCTTGGCGGCAAGGAGGTTCGCGATGATGGCTCCGCGGCTGTAGCCGCCCAGCCAGAGCTTGAGCTCACCGGGGTCTCCCTCCTGTGCGATCTGCGCCAGATAGGCCTTGAGGGAGGCAAACACGGCGGCCACCGGCGTCGTGAAGCCGTAGTGGGCGCTGGTGGAGCCGGTGTGGACGTTGCTGGCCCACTCGCCGCCATAGCCGCCGCCCCGCAGCATCAGGGCTACGAGGGTGCGCGTTTTGCCGTTGTGGAGGTAGCGCTTCCGTGCCAGCGAGTAGCCCACGTAATCCCCGGCCTTGCCAGTGTCGATATCGTAGTTGTAGAAACGGGCATCCCCGAAGCCCAGCAGCTCATAGGCTGCAGCGAGGTTCGCCTCGCGGCCCACAGAGCCGTTGACCCAGTACTGCGGGATGCTGACGGCCGCAGTGAACGCAGCCATGACCATGCCCAGCGTCACGAAGGCCAGCTGGTGGTCGTACTCGGTAGCCGGGTGGTCGAACAGGCTCTCGGAGTAGTAGAAATCGTGGGTGATATCCAGATTGCTCAGGATGCTGAGAAACGGCAGCGGATAGGTGCCGTCCGGCACGGCATGGCCCACCGGCTGCGCCGCAGCGGCAGAGCCAGCCGGGAGCAGCAGCCCGCCGACAGCCGAAAGCCCCAGCGCCTTGCAAAAATCCCGTCGCTTCATACGATGTCGTCCCCTTCCCTCCCAGAATACTAAATTTCAGCGTTTGGAATATCCAGATTCATTTCAAGACGATAACAAATATCGATATCACGGATGAGGTCAGTGACATCCATATCATTGAGTTCATCAATCCATAGAAGAAGTTCGTTGATTGTAATAATTTCCTCAATCGCTTTGCGATAATGATTTTCTATAACGATCATTCCGCCGGATCGACGAGAAATGTATTCGTCGAGTTGATTCAATACGCAGTCCTTGGATTTTGTGGTTTTGATTACAAATGTAACCGGGAAATGAAGAACTTTATCAATGTCAAGGAGATACTTATCATAATTATCTACTTCCGTGACCTGAAAAAAGCGTCCGAGGGGACGCATTACGAAATCAATACCACCATCATTGGCGTTGGTACGTCCGGTTTTATAAAGCTGGAGAGACGCTTCGATTAAAGCATCTGGGGAGTATCCAAAGTAAACTTTTGTATTTTTATAGTGATTTTTCAGAATAGAATAGCTTATGATCTCAAAAATCCGCGCCTCGGTTTCCTCATGAAGAAGCTCACGAAGATGGGCTTTTTTGCTGGAAATGTCGGTAAGGGACTGTAGATGCTCTAGGATCTGTGCAAGTTCATGGTCCTTGGCAGAAATCAACTGGATATATCGTTCGATGATCTCACAGCAGATTCTGCTAATATCAAAAGAACCTACATACAAATAGTCAATATGAAGGAGATATTTTCCGTTGTTTGAAATGATAAGGTCATTGAGCGCAGAGGGAAACTTGTTGCGAAATTCACCATTTACACGAGAGTTGAGGGCATGATTCTGAAGCTTGCTTCCGCCGTATAGACTTCGACAAAAAGTTAAAAGTTGTGTGTAGTCATAACCTAGAAAACGACGATAAGCATCTGGATTCTGATAATAATCGCGCTGGTAAAAATGGAGGATTGCATAAACTGCATAGATATTGGCAAAACTTCGACGTGATTTGCTGTTTCGGTGTACTGCGCGCATCTTGGAGTCAAGATATTGGATCAAAAAGCTCTGGTCATATACTCTTTGATAGCTTTCGTGAAAATTACTTTGTAAAATTACACGGACAAAGTCCTCAGAGATTTGCAATCGTATCACCTCTAACATATTTTGATTTTGCCGTTGTTTTTCGCTTCTTTTCTTTTACAAGTGGTTTTCCGTTGTAGGAATCTGTTATCCCAACTCGTCTGAGACCAATCTTGAAATATTCTTCATTGATATCGATTCCGATATTGATTCGTCCCAACCGTGAAGCAACCGCCGAAGTCGTAAAGGACCCGGCAAAGGGGTCGAGGACTACATCTCCTGGATTGGAAGAAGCTTTGATGATTCGTTCCAATAATGCTTCAGGCTTTTGGGTGGGGTGATTTTCGTACTCACTCATTTTGAATCGAACGCGGTTAAAATTCCATACATTTCCAGGAACTTTTTGGCTGCTGTATGGAGCGGGTGGATCTTTTCGATAATCAATCAGTTTGCGTTCGGCTCCGGTCTTGGCAGAAACCAAAATTTCTTCAGAATTAAACGTATAGTGCGATTTTATGTTTTTTGTTATCATTAAAATTGGTTCATATAGAGAACCAAACATTTTCTTTGACTGAACGCCGGAGCTGTCATAGCTCCATATGATTCGGCACAGAACGTGATAATGCTCAGATACATATACATCGAGGTAGGGCATGTGCTGTGTAGCGGTCATAAAGTACATGGTCCCATTATCTGAAAGAACGCGCATACATTCATCGATCCAACTTTTACACCATGTAATATAATTGGAAATAGAGTCCCATTTGTCTTGATTGTTGCCAAAATCTTTTCCGATATTATAAGGGGCATCTGCAAAGATCAGGTTTACAGAATTGTCCTTCATTTGTCTGAGTGTTGTAAGGCTGTCCCCCAAAATTGCAAGAGAAGTATTGTTAGACTGTGCGGTGAAGGAATTGAATGCTGAAGGGACGAAAAGACGTTGGAAATCAAACTGGGGAAGACTGCATGGATAATGGATGTTGTCAGTAAGGCAGGAAGCCGCTGGATCAAAGGTCAGTTGAATCACTTCACGCATAAACAAATTCTCCTTTTGCTCTAGTATATCGCATCCCGGCATCAAAAATCAACGGGGCAGCTGCATTTTGCAGCCGCCCCGCGGTGTGTTATCATGAGATTCAGTCGAGGTGCTGGCAGTACTCGACGATGTGGTGGAACATCTGTTCCACTGCCGGGGCCATTGCGGCGGGGCGCTGCACAGCCAGGCCCACCACACGGTCTTCCTCTGGCTCGATGGGATAGATTTTGATCGCAGCCTTGCAGTCGCGCAGCAGCATCTGCGGCATGATGGAAATGCCCAGACCTGCTTCCACCATGGCGATGTTGGACTGGTCGTCGATGACATGGCAGCGGCGCTCGGTGCCGATCTTATATTTTTTCAGGAACTGGCGCATCTCAGCATCGGTGGCATCGCACTGCACAACGAAGCTTTGGCCGTTCATCAGCTCCGGCGTCATCACGCCGCGGGGCGGTTCGGGCCAGTCCATGGGGGTGATGCACAGCAGCGGCTCGCGGAACAGCTCGGTGAGGTTGAACTCTTCACGGCAGGTGGAGGAAAGGAACGCGATATCCACCTGACCGGTTCGCAGCCATTCCTTCACATCGTCGTAGGTGCCCTGATACACCTCGATCTCGATCTGCGGGAACTGGGCCATGAAGCCCTTGAGGATGTCGGGCAGCAGCCCGGCACAGACGGAGTTGAAAGCGCCCAGCTTCACCTTGCCCTTTTCCAGGCCGTTCAGGCGGGCGATGCTCTGCTTGAGGGCCTCGTCGCTGTTCAGGACGGCCCGGATGGACGGATAGAGCGAGGCACCGTAGCTGGTCATGGATACGCCGTTTTTGCCGCGGTTGAACAGAGCAAAGCCCAGCTCCTCCTCCATTACGGCAATGGCGTGACTGATGGCCGATGGGGTCAGGTGCAGCTGCTGTGCCGCCTTGTTGAAGCTGCCCTGCCGGGCCACGGCATCAAAAATCTCGTAGGAAAAAAGCGTCATGCCCAAAGCCTCCTTCCGTTTTTACTGGTTCGGAGACGCCCGATTCTCTGTGAATCTTTTTCATCTTTCATTTGAGATAGTTCAATTATCTTCTTGATTGTACTATCCCGCGCCTTTTCTGTCAAGCATTTTCGGGCCGATTTCTGGGCACGGCAGGCGGATTTTGTCAAATCGGATGCAGGATTTGGAGAAGAGAGATCGTATAAAACAAAAGAACGAAACAAGACACGGTGCAAACGATCGAAATGAGGGAAATTGAATGGAAACACTTCAGACACAGACCCGGCCGGGCCTGAGCGGAACGGCGCTCAAGCTCGCTGCCTGCATCACCATGCTCATTGATCACATCGGCGCTTCCTGCATCGAGGCGACCTATGGGGTCGCATACCGGACGCCGCCGCAGATCCTGCAACTGGATCGGGTGCTGCGGCTCATCGGGCGGCTGGCCTTTCCCATCTTCTGCTTTCTGGCCGTGGAGGGCTTTCTGCACACCCACGATGTAAAAAAATACGTCCGGCGGCTTCTGCTGTTCGGCCTTCTGAGCGAGGTGCCTTTTGACATGGCTTTCTTCAAGACGCCGTTCCATTGGGGCAATCAGAACGTTTACTGGACGCTGGCGCTGGGCGTGCTGGCTATGGCGCTGCTGCAAAAATCCGAGGATGCCGACGGCAATGCGGCCTGGACAGGCCGTCTCGCAGCGCTGGCCTGCGCAGTGGTGGCCCAGCTGGCGGGGACAGACTATGGGGCCATTGGCGTCGCGCTCATCGTGGCGCTGTACCTGACCCGGAACGACCGGAGGTATCAGTGCATCATCGGCGCGGGGATGATGCTGTTTGAGATCACGGCCCCGCTGGCCTTTGTGCTGGTCTGGTTCTACAACGGTGAGCGCGGCCGCTGCCCGCAGTGGGCCAAATGGGCGTTCTACGGGTTCTATCCCGTACACCTGACGCTGCTGGCGCTGGTGACGAATCTGCTCCTGGCATGAAAATACAGCCGCCCCGGAAGCCCCGGAGCGGCTGCTTTTTTGTGCCCGACAATGGAAAAAGCCCGATGAACTCAAAGGATCATCGAGCTTTTTCTTGGCGGAGTAGGAGGGATTTGAACCCTCGCGCCGTTGTTTAGACGACCTACGCCCTTAGCAGGGGCGCCTCTTCGACCTCTTGAGTACTACTCCAGAGCAAAGTGTGTTACACTTATTCAATAAAAAATGGCGGAGAGAGTGGGATTCGAACCCACGGTACGTTGCCGTACGGCAGTTTTCAAGACTGCTTCCTTAAACCACTCGGACATCTCTCCTTGTGGACATCCGCCTTACGCCGTGTCGAATGCCTATTTAATTTACCAGATTTCCAGCCTGCTGTCAACCCCAAATTGAAAATTTCTCCACGATGCGGACCAAAAATGATTTTGCGACAACTTTTTTTCGAGCCAAAACAAAACTTTCTCTTTACTTGCACAGCCTTTTGTTGTATAATAAAAACAGCAAGAAACAAACCCGACGGACGAGAACAGAGGAGTGTTGAACGATGTCGTTTCCGGAGCTGTTACGGCAATGCCGCAAGCAAAAGCATATGAGCCAGGCGGAACTTGCGTCACTTTTGGGCGTTACCCAGCAGGCAGTGGGCAAATGGGAGAGCGGGAAAAGCTCCCCGGACCCTGCCACGGTGGCCAAGCTTGCCGAGATCCTGGATACCACCGCAGACTACCTGCTGGGCCTGTTCGATCCCGCCAGCGAAGGCCAGACCGAGGAGCGCTTCTTCGGCAGCTATGTGTACAGCCTGATCCCGGTGATCGGCACGGTAAAGGCCGGTTACGGTGCCCTCGCCTTTGAGGAGGACTACGGTCAGGAGTATGCCCGTGTGAAGGACCCCTCCAACTATTTTTATCTGGTGGTGCGCGGCGACAGCATGGAGCCCCGCATTCAGGACGGCGACCTTGCCCTTGTGCACAAGCAGGACACACTGGAAAACGGCGACCTTGGCGTGCTGATCTACGGCGATGAGGGCGAGGGCACCCTGAAGCGCTATATCCAGCGCGGCAACTGCGTGGTGCTGCAGCCCTTCAACCCGGCCTACAGCGAAATGGTCATCAAGGGCGAGGACCTGAATCATTTGCACATCGCCGGCCGCGTGGTGGAGACCAAGGCGAAGTGGTAACCAATTTGCGCTGAAAAGGCTGCTGCAAGGATGCGGCAGCCTTTTTTGATAAACGAACGGAGGTGCGGCATGGAACAGACCCTGATGGACAAGCTTACCATTCTGGCCGACAGCGCCAAATATGATGTTGCCTGCACCTCCAGCGGAGCGTCCCGCGCGGCAAAGGCGGGCAGCATGGGCAGCTGCTATGCACCGGGCTGCTGCCACGCCTTTACCGCCGACGGCCGCTGTGTAAGCCTTTTAAAGGTGCTCATGACCAACTGCTGTGCCTTCGACTGCAGCTATTGCGTCAACCGCAAGTCCAACGATATTCCCCGTGCCACCTTCACGCCCCGGGAATTGGCTGAGCTGACTGTGGAGTTTTACCGCCGCAACTACATTGAAGGGTTGTTCCTTTCCAGCGCAGTGCTGGGCACGCCGGACTACACCACCGAACGGATGCTCAAGACCCTGCGCCTGTTGCGAAACGAATACCATTTCGGCGGGTACATCCACGCCAAGGCCATCCCCGGCACAAGCCCGGAACTGTTGCAGCAGCTGGGATATCTGGCCGACCGCCTGAGCGTGAATGTGGAGCTGCCCAGTGAGCAGAGCCTGAACCTGCTGGCCCCGGACAAAGGGCGGCACTCCATTTTCCGGCCCATGAAGCAGATTGCAGTGGAGGGAGCCGCCAACCGGGAGGAACTGACCCTCTACCGCAAAGCGCCCCGGTTCGCGCCCGCCGGGCAGAGCACCCAGATGATCGTAGGCGCTTCGCCGGAGACAGACTACCACATTTTAAAGCTCACTGAGGGCATGTACCGGAAGTACAGTCTGAAACGGGTGTTCTACTCCGCCTACATCCCGGTAGCCGAGGACACCCGCCTGCCTGCGCTGGACACCAAACCCCCGCTTTTGCGGGAGCACCGGCTATATCAGGCTGACTGGCTGCTGCGGTTTTACCAGTTCAAGGCAGACGAAATTCTGGATGAAGCCAACCAGAGCTTCAACCCCTACCTCGACCCAAAATGCAACTGGGCCGTGCAGCACTACGGGCTTTTTCCGGTAGATGTGAACCGCGCGCCCTTTGAAATGCTGCTGCGTGTGCCGGGCATCGGCCCCAAAAGCGCCCGGCGCATCTGGCATGCCCGGAAACAGGCCTCGCTGGGGCTGGATGAGCTGAAGCGCATGGGCGTGGTGCTCAAGCGGGCACAGTATTTCATCACCTGCCGGGGCTTTGCCGGAGCACATCCGGGGCGGGGCAGCGCGGGCCGGGAGCGGATCACGAGCGCCCTCATCGACCCGAACGTTTTCAGCGGCGGCGTGGAGCAGCTGAGCCTGTTCTCGCCGCCCGCCGTGGACAAGCTGGTGGCACAGGGAGTGCCGCCCCACGCGGCCCAGAAGCTGGTGCGGGAGGAGGCAGTGCAATGTCTGGCCAGAGCGCTGTGAACCCCGCCCGCAAGCTCCACGATGCCGCAGTCGTTTACCTCTACGACAGCAGCTTTGAGGGCTTTCTGTGCTGCGTATTCGAGAGCTTTGCCCAGCACGAAATCCCCTTTGCGGTGTGGACACCCCAGCGGGAAACTTCCACCCTGTACCCGGTCAAGGACATCCCCACCGACCACGCCAAGGCTCAGCGGGTGTTTGCCAGCTTTGGCAGAAAGCTTGGCCCCGAGACAGAGTACCTCGTCAGCCGGGATTTCCTCTCCGGACGGGAGGACAAAGAGCTGCTGCTCATCCGCTTTCTGCATCTGGCCTTCGCCCTCGGCCCCGGCACCGTAAAGCGCACCGGCCACCCGGACGTGGCCCCGCTGTATGAGATGAAGAAAAGCCTTGACTGGGAAGTGGACAAGTTTCAGGGCTTTGTGCGGTTTGAGGAGCACGACGGGATGCTGGGCGCCGTCATCCACCCCAAAAACTACATCCTGCCGCTGCTGCGGCCCCATTTCTGCGGACGGTTCCCGGAAGAGAACTTTATGATCTACGATGCGGTGCATCAGGCTGTGCTGCTGTATCGGGATCACCGGCCGCAGCTGCTGGAGCTGGCTGCACCGCTGGAGCTGCCGCCGCCCAGCGAGCGGGAGCAGCAGTTTCAGGCATTGTGGAAGCAGTTCTACCAGACGCTGGAGATCAAGGCCCGCCACAACGAAAAATGCCGCATGACCCACTGCCCCAAGCGCTTTTGGGCCGATCTGACGGAGCTGCGGGAGGAACTGTGAAGCAGCGCGGAACTTCTTGTATTGTGCCGAATGCTGTGATAAAATAAAAATACCGCCGAACGGCGGTATTGAAGGCGCTGTGTCCCAAAACGCAGGCGGCTGTTCCTTACCGGCACCTAGGCGCGCCGGGCAAGGCGATTTTCTCTTGTAGCTTCGCTTCCCCCGACGCAAAAAGCGAAAGGGGGGATATCCCATGACGTTTGAACAGGTCGTGCTTCTGCTTGGCCTTCTCGGCGGAGCGATTTTCGGTACGTTTCAGATCACGTGGACGATTTCTCACAGCGACAAAGACAAGAAAAAATGACCGCCTCATGCTTCCAAACCTGAACGGTCATTTTTCTTGTGATAATAAGGTGAGGGGCTAGCCGTTTTGCGGACCAGCGCCTTCTTTATCTTTATTATAGACGACGGCTGGTGGTTTGTCAACAAGCGTTCCCGGCCCTTTTTGACGGGAAATCATAAAAATCCGGCCTGAATTTACAAAAACGTTGCAACTGTGCCGTTGCACAAGCCAAAAGGTATGGTATACTATAAGAGGATTCTGGCAGAACTTCTGCCGCAAATGCCCCGCTGAGGGGCCAAGATAAAGGAGCATTGGAACAGTATGGTTCGCATTACTATGGAAGACGGCGGCATCATCGATATCGAGCTGAACGAAGAAGCCGCTCCTATCACCTGTGAGAATTTCAAGAAGCTGGTCAGCGAGGGCTTTTACAACGGCCTGACCTTCCACCGCGTGATCCCCGGCTTTATGATCCAGGGCGGCTGCCCGCTGGGCAACGGCACCGGCGGCCCCGGCTGGAACATCAAGGGCGAGTTTGCTGCAAACGGCGTGAACAATCCGCTCAAGCACACCCGCGGCGTGATCAGCATGGCACGCGCCATGAACCCCAACAGCGCCGGCAGCCAGTTCTTCATCATGCATCAGGATGCACCTCATCTGGACGGCCAGTACGCTGCCTTTGGCAAGGTGGTTGCAGGCATGGATGTTGTGGATAAGATCGCAGCTGTCCGCACCGACTGGAACGATAAGCCCACCACCCCGGTCAAGATGAAGACTGTGGAGCTCATTGAGGGCTGAATTTCAAACCTAAAAAATCCCGACACCTTGCGGTGCCGGGATTTTTTTGTTGATGCTTGTTTTTAGCAGCCTTCCTTTTCGGCCAGCTTGCGGCCCATGAGCACGCCCATGACCGAAGCCATCATCAGGCCGCGGGTCCAGCCGGAGGAGTCGCCCAGACAGTGCAGGCCCTTGATGTTGGTGTCAAGGTTCTCGTCCATCTTCACCTTGTTGGAGTAGAACTTCAGCTCCGGGCTGTACAGCAGGGTCTCGTTGGCGGCAAAGCCGGGCACCACCATATCCAGCATCTTGATGAACTCAATGATGTTGGTCATGGCACGGTAGGGCATGGCGGCGGTGATGTCGCCTGCCACGGCATCCTTCAGGGTGGGCTTCACGTTGGACTGGGCCAGCTCCTTCTGCCAGGTGCGCTTGCCATCCAGAATGTCGCCGTAGCGCTGCACCATGATGTGGCCTGCGCCCAGCATGTTGGTCAGCTCGCCCACCTTCTGGGCGTAGGCAATGGGCTGGTTGAACGGCTCGGTAAAGTTGTGGGAGACCAGAATCGCAAGGTTGGTGTTCTCGCTCTTTTTCTCCTTGAAGCTGTGGCCGTTGACCACGGCAAGGTCGTTGTCGTAGTTTTCCTGCGCCACAAAGCCGCCGGGGTTCTGGCAGAAGGTGCGCACCTTGTTCTTCCAGGGCTTGGGGTAGCCGATGAGCTTGGACTCATACAGCACCTTGTTCACCTTTTCCATGACCTCGTTGCGGCACTCCACGCGCACACCGATGTCTACGGTGCCGGGCTTGTGGGCGATGTGGTGCTCGGCGCAGATCTTTTCCAGCCAGTCCGCACCGCGGCGGCCGGTGCCAATGACCACGGTATCCGCATACACAGGCCGGACCTGATCGCCGTCCTTCAGCAGTACGCCCTTGCACTCCTCGTTCTCAAGGATGATGTTCTCGCACTCGGTATTGAACAGCATCTCCACGCCGTTGTCGGCCAGATAGTTCTGGATGGCCAGATACAGCTGCTGCGCCTTTTCTGTGCCCAGATGGCGGATCGGGCAGTCCACCAGCTTCAGGCCGGCATGGATGGCGTTCTTGCGGATCTCCTTGATCTCCTCGCCGGTGTAGATGCCCTCCACATGGGGGTCTGCGCCGAACTCAAGATAGATCTTGTCGGTGTAGTCGATAAGCTCCTGTGCAAACTCCTCTCCGATCAGGGTGGGCAGGTCGCCGCCCACCTCATAGGAGAGGCTCAGCTTGCCATCCGAGAAGGCACCTGCACCGGAAAAGCCGGTGGTGATGGCGCAGGTGGGGCGGCAGTTGACGCAGTGGCCCACTTCGGCTTTGGGGCAGTGGCGCTTTTCCACGGGCTTGCCCTTTTCCACCAGCAGCATCTTCTTTTTGCTGCCGTGGCGCAGCAGCTCCACAGCGGTAAAAATGCCAGCCGGGCCGGCACCGACAATAATCAGATCATACTTTTCCATTGTTCTGTAATCCTTTGCTGTATTTGATAAAAAACCGCTCAGGCCGCGCTGCGGCCAGTTCCCCCGATGGGGAGCGTTTATGCGGGCTTGTTTTACGGGTCGTCTTCCTGCTCCACCTCAGCGCTCTCGTCCACATGGTCGAGTTCGACAGCAGTGGCTTCCACATCGGCATGGGCGACCTCCGGGGCGACGATGCCGTCGCCGTTCAGGTCTTCACCGGTCAGGGATTCCAGCATGGACTGAGTCTCCGGGTGCAGCTTCAGGAACCGCTTCACCGCGATGACGGTGTACAGCGCACTGAGCAGGTTGATGGAACCCTCCACGATCAGGATGATGCCAATGGCCATGACCAGCGTTTCCATGGTGCCGAAGGGGTTCAGGATCATGACGATGCCCAGCACGATGCTCAGCACGGCCAGCAGCAGGAAGCCTTTCCAGCTGGGATACTGGCACTTGCGCAGCTCCAGTGCGTTCTGGATGCGGCCCAGACTGTCAAAGATCACGAACAGGCCGAACACGATGGGCAGGATACTCACCACGATGTCGCTGCGCAGGATCAGGAACGCACCCAATGCCAGACAGATGATGCCGGAGATCAGGGTGAGCTGGCTCTGGAACACACCGCGTTCCACCGCAAAGTAGCGGACGAGCTGCACCGCTGCGCAGGCCAGCACCACGCCGCCCAGCGCATAGCAGACGATGTTCATCGCGGTGCCCGGCACCAGCAGCAGGAAGATGCCCAGCCCCAGATAGAGGATGCTCATCAGGACCAGATTCCATTTCAACTTCTTTCCCATAAAACAGTCACGTTCCTTTCTCAATTTGGAGAATGCCGGTTCCGCTCACTGCATGGCAGGAGCTTTGTTGTACATGGGTTCGATGATCTTTTTGTCCAGGCGGGCAAAGAAGACAAAACTCAGGGTCACGCTGACCAGCTCGGCGATGACGAACGACCACCACACCAGGTTGACGTTGCCGGTCTGGCTCAGCAGCCATGCGGCCGGCAGCAGCACGAACAGCTGACGGCAGACCGAAACGATCAGGCTGAACACACCGTTGCCCAGTGCCTGGAATGTGGAGGACAGGATGATGCTCATGCCGGCCAGCAGGAAGTGGAAGCAGATGATGCGCATGGCTGGGATGCCAATGGCTAGCATCGCGTCGCTGGCAGCGAAGAAGCTCAGCAGCTTGTCCGGTGCAAACTGGAACAGGCAGAAGCCGATGAGCATGATGCACTCGGCATAGCAGACTGCCAGCTTGATGGTTTTTTTCACGCGGTCCGGTCTGCGGGCACCGTAGTTGTAGCTGATGATGGGCACCATGCCGTTGTTCAAGCCAAAGATGGGCATGAACACGAAGCTCTGCAGCTTGAAGTACACACCGAACACCGCCACTGCCGTGGCCGAGAAGCTCATGAGGATCAGGTTCATGCCAAAGGTCATCAGGCTGCCCACGCACTGCATGGCAATGCTGGGCAGGCCGACGACATAGATGCGCTTGATGGCGTCTGCACTGGGGCGGAAGCCGTGCCAGCGGATCTGGATGTCGGGGTTCTTCTTCAGGTTGAAGAAGATGGCGGCACCGGCACCGCAGAACTGGCCGATGACCGTTGCCACAGCTGCGCCGGTGGTACCACTGAGGGCCTCACCGCAGTAGCCAAAGATGAAAATGGGGTCCAGAATGATGTTCACCACGGCACCCACCAGCTGACTGATCATGCTCAGGTGGGTGCGGCCGGTAGCGGCCAGCAGCTTTTCGCCCATGGTCTGGGTGAAAAGGCCCAGACTGAACACGGAACAGACGGTCAGGTAGCGGATGCCCTGCTCGGCGATCTCCACATCACTGGTCTGTGCATAGAAATAGGGCTTCATGCAGGTAAGGCCGATGATGAAAAAGGCAGCAAAGCTGCACAGCGCCAGGAAGATGCCGTTTTCGGCCGTCTTGTTGGCGCGCTCCTGGTCTTTTTCACCCAGGCTCTTGGACAGCATGGCGTTCACGCCTACGCCGGTGCCGACACCGACGGCGATCATCATGTTCTGCAGCGAGAAGGCCAGCGAAACGGCGGTCAGCGCACCTTCGCTGACGTGAGAGACGAAGATGGAGTCCACGACATTATAAAGTGCCTGGACCAGCATCGAGACCATCATCGGGATGCTCAGCTTGACGAGCAGCGGGTTGATGGCCATGGTGCCCATGATGTTTTCCTGGGCGGTGGGGGGATTGGTCTGCTTGTTTTCCACGATTTCTCCTTTTGACGTTTGACGTTTTTTCTCTATGCTTGAAACGTGGGCAGGGTGCAAAAGCACCCTACCCACGCAACATCATTGTTTTTTGACTTTGCAGCCCGGAGCGGTTACTTCTCCGCAGCCTTTTCCTTGGCAGCGGCTGCGTCCAGGATCATCTTCACGCAGGTCTCGCGGCCCAGAGCAGCGTTGATGGCCAGATCATAGTTGTGGGCATCACCCCAGCGGTTCTGGGTGTAGTAGTTGTAGTAGGCAGAACGGTTGCGGTCGGTCTTTTCCACCTCGTCCTTGATGCCCTTTTCGTCCTTGGCCTTGACCAGAGGGTCGGTCTTGGCCAGCTCACGGCGCCACTCCACCGGCGCATAGATGAAGACGCGCAGCACATCCTTGCGCTCACGCAGCACATAGTCGCCGCAGCGGCCCAGGATCACGCAGGGGCCTTCCTCGGCCAGCTGCTTGATGATGCGGCTCTGAAGAATGAACACCTGATCGCCCAGCGGCAGCTCATTGCCCATGGTGTACAGACTGTACAGCAGGCTGTGAGTATGCCGTTTTTCACTGGCGGCAACAGCTTCTTCCGAAAGACCGGAGTGCTTTGCTGCCATGGTGATCAGCTCTTTGTCGTAAAGCTTGATGCCCAGCGCATTTGCCACATCTTCAGCGATGTAGCGGCCGCCCGTGCAGTATTCACGTCCCAAAGTGATGATCGTCTTTGCCATAATGTGTTCCTCCTATGTAACAGTTTTTATCCCCGGAAAGCGTTTGGCGAGAGCGGGCCTAGAGGTCCGGCTGCCCGGTGCTCTGGGGGTCATTCTGAGGTGCGGCAGGCGGTGCTGCCGGGGGTCTGGGCGGCGCGGGCAGGCGGACTTCCGCGACCCGCATCCGGCCGGTCTGGTCTACGGCGTAAACGCTGCACCGCCCGCCTGCGGCCAGCTGTTCGGGCGGGAAGCACAGGCCTCCGTCCGGGGTGCGCTCCATCCGGCGGAACGTTCGGTGAGCCGTGGTGGCATGGGCGATGCCGTCGTGCAGGGTGTAGGCGGTCCAGCCGGAGAAATCATCCGGCAGCGGGTCGCGCTGGCCACGCTGCTCGAAGTAATAGCAGCGGCCATCCTCGCTGCGGGCCAGGTCGCAGCGGACGCGGTTGGGCAGGTCGGCGGCTGCATCTCTGGGCTTGCGCCGCAGGGCGATGGCCCGGCCTGTGAAGTAGCGCAGGAAATCCGACAGCGCCATGGTGCAGTTGACGGAGCCGTCGCTGTCGGCGGTGGGGTCGTTGAGCAGGACATAATCGGCCATCACGGCGTCGTCGTGGCCAAAGCCCCGCAGCCCCATCCAGATGCCCACCGGGTCACGCTGGCCCCGGATGCGGCGCTCGACCCGGACGGCAACGGGGCAGTCGTCGTGGATCTGGGTGCGCAGGTCTTGCAGGTCCATCCAGGCCTGCCAGCAGGGAAAGCCGCAGCAGCCCACGGCAGCCGCCGCAAAGGCGGCGTTGCCGGTGCTCCGGGTGGCGTTGTCCTCCATGGCGTAGGCCACCTCTTCGGGCAGGATGTCCTCGCCCCAGCGGTTCATCAGCGCCGCCATGACGAGGGGCAGGTCCATCTCCCGGCCAAAGCTGGGATCGTGGGCGGAAAGGCAGTATTCCGGCAGATAGAGCTGCCGGTTCAGCGGCCGGCCCTCGTGTTTTTCCCAGGTCAGGGGGCGGACGGCGGCGGCCAGCAGCCGCACGGCGGGGGTGGATTTGTCGTCGTTGGTCGAGAGGTTGACCTGCAATTGGATGCCGGTGCCGCCGCCGGGCGTTGCCACAGTCACAGTATCGCCCATGAGGAAGATCATGCCGTCGTCACTCTGGGAATTGCAGCTGCAGCGGGGGTAGCCCGGTGCCCACTTGCCAAAGCTCATCCAGCCGGTCCAGTTTCCTCCGGCATATACCCGGCAGCGCACCTCCACCATGGTGTTGTGGGGCGCTAAGGCGTTCCAGCTGACATTCAGGTTGCAGAAGGCCGGCATGGCAAATTCCGGCGTGGTGTAGCTGCCGTAGGGCAGATACCGCCCGGCGGAGCTGTCCAGCACCAGTGCACCGCCGTCCAGTGCCACATTGTCCAGCTGCCCGCGGGAGAAGGTCTCGGTGCCCTGCAAAACCAGATTATTCCGTTGTTCCATCGCACGGTTCTCCTTTGCGCATCGGTGAAAGATCAGTGTTCGGTGCCGTCCGGCTCGTCTTCGCCGTAGTCCTCTTGGAGGGCGGCTTCCAGCTCGGCGTCGTGCAGTTTCTGGAGGCTCTCCTCGATGTGGAAGACGCGGTTCACGTCGCCGTAGATGATCTGGCAGGATACTTCGGTCACGAACCAGAAGCCGAAGATCAGCATGAGCAGCAGGCCCAGCGGCATGCACAGGATCACCACGCCCCAGAACAGGATCTGCACGATGGCCGCCGCCAGTGCGTGGGGCAGGAACGCGATCATGCAGTTGATGCTGTTTTTCACGGTCAGGCTGAAGGGCTGATCCAGCAGCACCACCTGCGGCCACATATAGGCGAACAGCATCTGGAAGATGAGCAGGTTCAGCACCGTGGCCACCCACAGCGGCACGCCCACATTGGTGCCCTTGCTCAGCATATTGAAGCAGAAATACACAAGGAAGATCTGGATGGTGATGACGGTGCAGTAGACGATGCCGGGCAGGATGGCGGCTTTGAAGTTCCGCTTGAACGCGCGGCGGTAGGTGGTCCACCAGTAACCGGCTTCGTCACGCAGGGCACGCAGCACGGTATCGTACATGCCAGCCAGCGCAGGTCCGGCCAGAATGCCGCCCGCAATGGCGCTGACCACCATGACGGTGAGGTTGTTCATCAGAAAACCGACATACACCAGACAGATCACCGGCAGAAAGCCGATGCAGGCCAGCAGATTTGCAAGGAACATGCCGTTCATATCACGGCCCACAAGCTCAAAAAAGCGGCCTATGCCGGTCTTGCGGGGGGTGTCCTTCTCGACGCCCGGCCCGGCCTTGCGGAAATCATTTGCAGAAGGAAAAAGACCCATTTTGTTTCGAACCCTTTCTGGTTTGGCACGGTGCCGCGGGGCAGAAGGAAAAGGAACTGCCCATTGTGCTACCTTTCTTTCTATAAATATACCCGCATTTTGTCAATTTTGCAAGCCATCCGGCCCTTCATTTGTAAAAAAAGTGTTTCGGCTCCCATTTTCGCCCAAAGTGTGGTACAATGAAACAGGCTTTTCAGGCCAGAAGGAGGAACGTATCATGAGCATTTTTCGCACGATTGCGATGTTTGTATATCTGTTTGGCTATATGATCGTCCACTACGGTGTGCTCCGCCGGGCCGAGCGCGCCCTCGCCGCCGGGGACATGGATACCGTGGAGCAGATCATCAACAAGCATATCCCGCACTGGAGCCGGGGCATCCTGAAGGTAACCGGCGCACGGCTGGTGGTGGAAGGGCAGGAGAACATCCCCAAGGACGGCCCCTGCGTGTTCGTGGGCAACCACCGCAGCTACTACGACATCCCGCTTTTGCTGGCGAGTCTGGATAAGCCCCACGGCATCCTTGCCAAGGAAGAGCTGGAAAAGATCCCGCTGCTGAACCGCTGGATGAAGCTGCTGGGCTGCGTGTTCGTGCAGCGCGACGACCTGCGGGCATCCGTGCGCGCCCTGAACGACGCCACTGCCATTGTGGAGAGCGGCAAGAGCTTCGTCATTTTCCCGGAGGGCACCCGCTACAAGGGAGAAGAGGGCGGTGCCGGTGAGTTCAAGGCCGGTGCATTCCGCATTGCCGTCAAGACCGGCGCACCGGTGGTTCCGGTGGCCATCTCCGGTGCCCGCGGCCTGTTCGAGGCCCACGGCAACCGCGCGACTCCCGGTTCCATCCACATCCGCATCCTGCCGCCCATCCGGACTGCAGGCATGAGCAAGGCCGAGCAGAAGCAGCTGCCCGAAGCCGTCCGCCAGACCATCCTCGCACAGCTTTAAGGAGAACTATGGCAAGCTACCGTTACGAACGCGACATCCAGCCCGGCGACCTCAAACCCCGCCGGGAAAAACAGTATACTCGGAAAGAACGCTGGGCCAACTGGTGGGATTATAACCTCAAGTGGGTCATCATCATCGGCATCATCGTGGTGTTCTTCGGCTACAACTTCATCGGGCAGTATTTCTTTACCACCAAGGCCGACTACAATGTGGCCGTGGTGGCCCCCTACTACCTGCCGGAGGATACTGTGAACGCGCTCCAGACCCAGCTTGCCCAATTCGGCGAAGACCGGAACGGCGACGGCAAGGTGGTCGTGACCCTGAACGTCTATACGTTGGACTATTCCGACGAGGAGACCCAGACCGAGAGCGCAGCCTACCTGACCATGGCGGGCACCACCAAGCTGGCCGCCGATGTGCAGGGCGGTCTGAGTGCGGTCTTCCTGCTGTACGACCCGGCGGGCTTTGAAGAGAGCACCGGCACCCTGCGCTACCTCGACGGCAGCCTGCCGCAGTCCGACGCAGACAGTGACTGGTGGAACATGGTCTACCGCTGGACCGACTGCCCCGCCCTGACCGGGCTGGACCTCGGTGAATACCAGGCCGATACCACCCACGCCCAGGGCGGCGACAGCCAGGAATACATGGCGCAGTTCTACGTCGGGATGCGCGGTGCCTGGAACTCCGGCACCGCCGACAACCTCAAGGGCGGCGAAGCGTTCTGGCAGGCGCTGACCGCCGGGGCTGTTTCTACCGCCAGTGCAGAGGGCTGAGCCATGCGGTTCCGCCTGATCAAGCGGGAGGTCGGTGCCCCCCGCCGCCTGCCCGCCCCGCCGCCCCCGGAGCCAAAACGCGCCCCGCCCCGCGCCGCCGACCTCGACAACCCCTATGGCCGGTATTACGGGAAGGCGCGGAGCCGGGAAGACCTGCGAAAATGACCCGACAGAAGAGTCTCATCCGCCCGATGGCAGATGAGATTCTTTCGTTTTTCCAAAGCAAAATCTGAAAAAAACTCCGCACAGAACCGGTGTGGGGTTTGTTGTTTCTGTGTCCGGGTTATGGTATACTCATTCCGTATCATCTCCGGTATCATGAAAACAAAGGATGTGAACCCATGGACGCACTGGACAAAGCCCGCCGGGAGATCGACACGGTGGATGCCCAGCTGGCTGCGCTGTTTGAGCGGCGGATGGCCGCCGTGCTGCAGGTGGCCGAATACAAAAGAGCCCATGGCCTGCCGATCTTCGATGCCGCGCGGGAAGCCGTGGTGCTGGACAAGGCCGAAGCGCGCATTCAGGACCCGGCCCTGCGGCCCTACTATAAAGACCACGTGCAGAACCTGATGGACGTGGCAAAGCAGTACGAAGCCGTGGTGCTGGGCCAAAACCGCGCCGCCTATCAGGGCGTGGAGGGCGCTTTTGCCCACATTGCCCTCCGGGCGCTGTTCCCCCACGCCGAGGCTGTGAGCTACCCCACCTGGGACGAGGTGTTTGACGCGGTGGAACACGGCGATGCTGCCCGGGGCGTCGTTCCCTTTGAGAACAGCCATGCGGGCGATGTTTCCGCCGTGCTGGATCTGTGCTATAACCATCCGGCGCTGTGGGTGGTGGATGTGTACGATCTGCCCATCTCCCAGAATCTTCTGGTGCTGCCGGGCACCCAAATGAGCGAGCTGAAGCATGTGTACAGCCACCAGCAGGCCATCGCCCAGAGCGAGACCTTTTTAAGGCAGTTCGGCCTGCCCGCCACCGCCATGACCAACACCGCCATGGCCGCAAAGTTCGTGGCTGAAAGCGGCGACTCCTCCAAAGCGGCCATTGCAAGCGTGGAGACGGCGGCACTGTACGGGCTGGAGGTGCTGGTGCCCAGCATCAACACCGACGGTGACAACACCACCCGCTTTATCGTGCTCAGCCGCGAAAAGCCCACCGGCGGCAACCGGTTCTCGCTGCTGTTCACGGTGGACAACAAGCCCGGCAAGCTGGGCGAGGTGATCCAGATCATCGGTGCCAGCGGCTTCAATATGGAGTCCATCAAGAGCCGGCCCATGCCTCATGTGCCCTTTGAATATTATTTTTACGTGGAGCTGGTGGGCGACCCCACCGCCGACGAGACCGCCGCGCTGCTGCGTGAGCTTGACCGCACCTGCCGTACCGTGCGGCTGTTAGGAGTGTATACCAAATGAGTGAATTTATCGGAACCAAGCTGACCATGAATCTGGGCGAGCGCAGCTATGACATCATCGTCAAGAGCGGCTCGCTGGAAAACCTGTACCAGTTCGCCCGGCTGGACCGCCGTGTGGCCGTTGTGACCGACAGTGGTGTGCCCGCACAGTACGCCCAGATGGTAGCCGACCAGTGCAAGGATGCCCACATCATCACGGTGCCGCAGGGCGAAGCCAGCAAGAGCTTTAAAATTCTGGAATCCGTGCTGCGCCAGATGCTGGAATTCGGCATGGGCCGCGGCGATCTGGTGATCGCCGTGGGCGGCGGCGTGGTGGGCGATCTGGCCGGTTTTGCCGCTTCCATCTACATGCGGGGCATCGACTTCATCAACTGCCCCACCACCACCCTTTCCATGATCGATTCCTCCATCGGCGGCAAGACCGCCGTGGATCTGGGCGATACCAAAAACATCGTGGGCGCTTTCTGGCAGCCCAAGCTCGTCATCGTGGATCCGGACACCCTTTCCACCCTGCCCCGCCGCCACTTCATCAACGGTCTGGCAGAAGCCGTCAAGGCAAGCCTGCTGGCAGACCCCGAGCTGTTCGCGATCTTTGAAAATGGCGACGTGGATGCCCAGATCGGCGAGATCATCTGCCGCAGCCTGCGGTTCAAGAAGAACATCGTGGAGCAGGACGAGACTGAGCAGGGCATGCGCAAGGCCCTCAACTTCGGCCACACCATCGGCCACGGCATCGAGGCCGTCAAGGGCATCAAGGGCCGCCGCACCGTGGGCCTTTACCACGGCGAGTGCGTGGCGCTGGGCATGCTGCCCATGATCGAATCCAAGGCACTGCAGAAGCGGGTGCGCGCGGTGTACCGCCGCCTCGGCCTGCCCACCCGCACTACTTACGATAAGGAAAAGGTGCTGGCTGAAATGCTGCACGACAAAAAGGCGCAGAGCGGCCAGATCACCATTATCAAAGTGCCGGGTCTGGGCTGCTGGCGCGCCGAGACCATCCCGGTGGAGGGCCTGCGTCCCCTGCTGGGCATTGAGGAGTAAGCCATGAAAAATACATTCGGCAGCGACCTTTCGCTGACCATTTTCGGCGAGAGCCACGGCCGCGCCATCGGCGCGGTGTTGGACGGCATGGCCGCAGGCCTGCCGGTGGACGAGGCATTTCTTGCCGCCTGCATGGACAAGCGCCGTGCCCGGGGCGACGGCCTGTCCACTCCCCGGGTGGAAGCGGATACCGTGCAGCTGCTGTCCGGCGTGGTGAACGGCCGCACCACCGGCACCGCCATTGCCCTGATGATCGAAAATACCAACACCCGCAGCGGCGATTACGCCAAGACCGCAGACCTTCTGCGCCCCGGCCATGCAGACTACACCGCCTATGCCAAGTACCACGGCTTTCAGGATGCGCGCGGCGGCGGGCACTTCTCCGGCCGCATCACGACGGCGCTGGTGGCAGGCGGTGCGGTGGTGCTGGGTGCCCTCGACCGGGCCGGCATCAACATCGTGACCCACATCGGGCGGTGCGCTGGCATTGCGGACACCCGCTTTGCGCTGGATGACCCGGCGGCACTGGGGGCGCAGGCCGAAGCGCTGCTGAGCCGGGGCGATGGCTTCGCCCTGCTGAACGAGGAGGCCGAAGAGCCGATGAAAGCGGCCATCCGCGCCGCAGGCAGCGCAGGCGACAGCGTGGGCGGGATGCTGGAAACCGCCATCCTCGGCCTGCCGGCAGGCATCGGTGAGCCCTATTTCGACAGCGTGGAAAGCGAGATCGCACATCTGGCGTTCTCCGTCCCCGCCGTCAAGGGCATCGAGTTCGGCACCGGCTTCGGCTTCGCCGACCTGAAGGGCAGCGAGGCGAACGATGCCTTCCGGATGCAGGGGGGCCGCATCGTGACGGCTACCAACCACAATGCGGGCATCAACGGCGGCATCGCCAACGGGATGCCGGTGGTGTTCCGCACCGTGGTCAAACCCACACCCAGCATCTACAAGCAGCAGGATACAGTAGACTATCTTGCCAAAAAGGACGCACAGCTGTCCATTCAGGGCCGTCACGACCCCTGCATCGTGCCCAGAGCCGCCATTGTGCAGACCTGCGCGGCGGCGCTGGCCGTCGGCGACCTGCTGACCGCGAAGTACGGCATGGCCTGGATGGAACAGCCAACCGCTTACCGCAAGGAGGAGCTGTAAATGGAATACGGACTCATCGGCGCAAAACTCGGCCACTCCTACTCCAAGATCATCCACGAGATGCTCTGCGGCTACCACTACGACCTGTGCCCTCTGCCCACCGAGGAAGAGGCCCGGGCCTTTCTGGCAAAGCGGCAGTTCAAGGCCATCAATGTGACCATCCCCTATAAAAAGCTGGTGATGGAATACTGCTCCTACATCGACCCGCGGGCCAAGGCCATCGGGGCGGTGAACACGGTGGTGAACAAAAACGGCCTGCTCTACGGCTATAACACCGATTATATGGGCTTTGCCCACCTGTGCGACGCCCACGGCGTGGAGTTCGCGGGCCGGACCGTTCTCATTCTGGGTACCGGCGGCACCCACAACACCACCAGCGCTGTGGCCCGGGACAAGGGCGCGGCAAAGGTGCTCACCGTCAGCCGCCATCCGGACCCGGAAAAGGGCGAGCTTTCCTATGCGGAAGCCGTCCACAGCGGGGCCGACATTGTCATCAACACCACCCCGGCGGGCATGTACCCGAACGTGGGGGTCTGTCATCTGGATGTGGCCGCGATGCCGGGGCTGGAAGCCGTCCTCGATGTGGTCTACAATCCGGACAAAACGGAACTGATCCTCCGCGCCGAGGAAGCGGGCGTGCCGGTGGCTGTGGGCGGCCTTGAAATGCTGGTGGCGCAGGCGGTGTATGCCGCAGAATATTTTCTGGACCGCAAGTTCGACGATGCCCCAGCCGAGATCCGCGCCATCACCGCCCAGCTTCGGAAAGAGCAGCTGAACGTGGCGCTCATCGGGATGCCCTCCTGCGGCAAAACGACCATCGGCCGCGCGCTGGCCGACCGGCTGGGCAAGCGGTTCGTGGACCTGGATGAGGAGATCGTCCGGGCCGCAGGCCGCAGCATCCCGGACCTTTTCGCCGCAGAGGGCGAGGACGGCTTCCGGGCACGGGAGGCCGAGCAGACCGCCCGCTTTGCCAGAGAGGGCCGTCAGGTGCTCTCCTGCGGGGGCGGAGTCGTTAAGCGGCCCGAAAACCTGCGGGCCCTGCGGCAGAACGGCGTGGTGCTCTTCATCGACCGCCCGCTGGACGCTCTGACTGTGGGCGGCGGGCGTCCGCTCTCCACCAGCGCCGAGGCGCTGAAGACCATGGAAGCCCAGCGCCGCCCGCTCTATCTGGCCGCAGCCGATGCGGTCATCCCGAACGAAACGACCGTTGCAGACGCCGTTGCGGCGGCACTGGAGGCATTGGATGCGATTTTTGTTCATTAACGGCCCAAACGTCAACATCACCCGCTTCACCGAGCCCGGTGTAGAGGGCGAAGTGGACTACAACGGCCTGCTGGATTATCTGGACGTCTGCTGCCAGCAGATGGGCATCGAGCCGGATTTCTTCCAGTCCAACCACGAGGGCGACATCATTGATGAGATCCAGTCGGCCGCAGGCCGCGCCGACGGCATCATCCTCAATCCGGGCGGCTATGCCTATTACAGCGTGGCCATTCTGGATGCGCTGCAGCTCTGCGGTGTGCCCGCCGTGGAGGTGCTCATGAGCGAACCCAGCGGCCGGGAGCCGTTCCGGAACACGGACGTCGTCTCGTTCGGCTGTCAGGGCCGCTTTGCGGGCGAGGGCATCGGCGGCTATCTCCACGCATGCAGTTATCTGGTGCAGCTGCTCCGGCTGGACGGCGGCGCACAATCGCACATGGTGCAGTAAAGAAAAAACCTCTCAGCAGTGGCTGAGAGGTTGACACGTTGATAAAAGGGAAAGGAATGCAAGAAGATGATCATTTCGACGAAAAAAGGCACCCCGAAGGAAGAACTGGAAAAGATCGTTGACAAATTCGAGAAGCAGGGTCTGGACGTGACCCTGATCACCGGCAAGAACTACAACGTGTTCGGACTTGTGGGCGACACCACCAAGATCGATGAACGGGATGTGCTGGCAAACCCGTGGATCGACAACGTCACCCGCGTGTCCGCGCCCTATAAGCGTGCAAACCGCCTGTTCCACCCGGCAGATTCCGTGATCGACTGCGGCGGCGTGAAGATCGGCGGCAAGGAAAAAATCGCCGTCATGGCAGGCCCCTGCAGCATCGAGGGCGCAGAGCAGGCTCTGCGCATTGCACAGGGCGTGAAGGCCGGCGGTGCCACCCTGTTCCGCGGCGGTGCCTACAAGCCCCGCACCTCTCCCTACTCCTTCCAGGGCCTTGAGACCGAGGGCATTCTGGATATGGTAAAGGCCCGCGAGGCCACCGGCATGCCCATCGTCTCCGAGCTGATGAGCGAGGACCGCATCCCGGAGTTTGAGGAGTACGTGGACGTGGTGCAGATCGGTGCCCGCAACATGCAGAACTTCCAGCTGCTCAAGGCCGTGGGCAAGATGCACAAGCCGGTGCTGCTCAAGCGCGGCCTGTGCAACACCATTGAGGAGTGGATCATGAGCGCCGAGTACATCATGGCCGGCGGCAACGAGCAGGTCATTCTGTGCGAGCGCGGCATCCGTACCTTCGAGAAGTACACCCGCAACACCCTCGATTTCTCTGCAGTGCCCATCATCCACGAAAAGACCCACCTGCCCATCATCGTGGACCCCAGCCACGCCACCGGCAAGGCCAATCTGGTCGAGCCTATGATGATCGCTGCCGTGGCCGCCGGTGCCGACGGTCTGGAAGTGGAGGTCCACTACGACCCGCAGCACGCATGGAGCGACGGCGCACAGTGCCTGACCCCGGATTCCTTCGCACAGGCCATGGCAAAGTGCCGTCAGGTGGCATGGGCCATCGGGCGGGAGATGTGACCCTCTCAGGCCCCAGCTCTCCCGCAGGGAGAGCGTTTGGCAGAACGGGCAGAAGGAGGGCTGCAAATGCAGATCACGATCCAACCAGACAGAAACATTGACGGAGTCATTATGGCCCCACCCAGCAAGAGCATGGCTCACCGTGCTGTGCTCTGCGCCGCGCTGGCAAAGGGCACCTCGCACATCCGGAATCTGGAGTTCAGCAAGGATATCGCCGCCACCCTCGCGGCGGCGGGCCAGCTCTGCGCCCGCGTCACCACCGGCGGGAACGATGCAGTGGTGGAGGGACTGGGCCGTTTTCTGCCCGTGGAAGCCCCGGTGGACTGCTGCGAGAGCGGCAGCACCCTGCGCTTTCTCATCCCCATCGCCAGCCTGACCGGACAGGCAGTTTCCTTCACCGGCCGCGGGCGGCTGATGGAGCGGCCTCAGTCGGTGTATGACGCTCTGTACCGGGAGCAGGGCCTGCGGTTTGAGCAGAGCGCTGCCGGGCTGACCGTGGAAGGGGCGCTCTCCAGCGGGGACTATACGCTGGCGGGCAATGTATCCAGCCAGTTCATCAGTGGGCTGCTGTTTGCTCTGCCGCTGCTTTCCGGCAACAGCACGCTGCACCTCATCCCGCCGGTGGAGAGCCGCAGCTACATCGATATGACCCGCTCCGTTCAGGCGGCGTTCGGCGTCACGAGCCGGTGGGTGGACGAAACGACGCTGGAGATCCCCGGCGGGCAGGCATACCGCCCCTGGGACTACACCGTGGAGGGCGATTACAGTCAGGCCGCGTTCCCGGCGGTGCTGGGGGCTGTCACCGGCGGCGTCACGCTGACCGGTCTGGCCGAACCGACCTTGCAGGGCGATGCCGCCATTCTGGACATCCTGCGCCGGTGCGGGGCCGACTTCTCCCGCACCGAACAGGGCATCGTCTTCCGGAAAGCGCCGCTCCACGGCACGGACATCGACCTTGCGGACTGCCCGGACCTTGGCCCTGTGCTCATGGTGCTGGGCCTGTTGTGCGAGGGCACCACGGTCATCCGCAACGCAGAGCGGCTGCGCCTGAAGGAGAGCGACCGCATCGCTGCCATGGAGGCCGAGCTGCGCAAATGCGGCGGGGTGCTGTCCAGCGCGGGCGGCACCATCACCATCGAGGGCTGTGCCGGGGCGCTCCATGCGCCGGACGGCGTCCTCTCCGGCCACAACGACCACCGGGTCGTCATGAGCCTGTCGGTGCTGGCACTGGCGGCGGGGCTGCGGCTGCCCATCGACGGTGCCGAGGCCATCACAAAAAGCTGGCCGAATTTCTTTGAAGCCATCAAGCCCTTGGGCGCGGAGGTGGAATATGCTTGATAAAACAAAACGTTATCTCGTGGTGGGCCTTGGCCTGCTGGGCGGCAAATACGCGCTGGAACTGACGAAAGCCGGTTTCCATGTGGACGGCATCAACCGCAGCGAAGGGCATTTGCAGTACGCGCTAGAGCACGGCTATATCGCCAGCGGGGCAAGACCCACGATTTTGAGGACCTTGTGAGCAGCGCCGACCACATCATCTTTGGTCTGTACCCCACGGCCCTCATCGAGTGGTTCCGCACCTACGGCCATCTGCTCAAGCCCGGCTGCATCTTTACCGATGTTTCCGGCGTAAAGACCGGCCTTGTGGAGCCGGTGCAGGCCATGTGCCCGGCGGGCGTGGAGTTCATTGCCAGCCACCCGATGGCAGGCCGTGAGACTTCCAGCGTGGAGCACGCCGCCGAGGTGAACTTTGCCCCGGCCAACTTCATCATCACCCCGACCGGGAAGAATACCCCGGAGGCCATCGCCTGGGTCCGAGAGCTGGCCGAAGTGCTGGGCTTCCACCACATCTGCACCCTGACGGTGCAGGAGCACGACAAGATGATCGGCTATGTGAGCCAGCTGTGCCATGCCATCGCCGTGAGCCTGATGTGCGCCAACGATAACTCTTCGCTGTGCGAGTACACCGGCGACTCCTTCCGTGACCTGACCCGCATTGCACGCATCAACGATAAAATGTGGGCAGAGCTGTTTTTGTGGAATAAGGAAAACCTCATCAGCGAGATCGACCAGTTCGACGCCGCGCTCGGCGCACTGCGCAACGCGCTGGTGGCGGGCGACCGCGAAAAGCTGGAAGAGATGTTCCGTCTTTCCACCCAGCGCCGCGCGGCGTTCGACAAAAAACTGCCCGAATAAACCGGAGGTGCTCCCATGCCCAAGCAGGAAGGCCAGAAATCCAAGCTTTTGACCCTTTTGCGCATCTTTGAGACACAGACCGACGAAGAACACCTGCTCAATGTACCGCAGCTGGTAGAGCTGCTGGAACAGCAGGGCATCCTCTGCGAGCGCAAGAGCGTGTACAGCGACATCGACGCGCTGAACGCACTGGGGTATGACATCCAGCTGCGGCGCGGGCGCGGCGGCGGCTACTGGCTGGCCAGCCGCACCTTTGAGCTTTCTGAGCTGAAGCTGCTGGTGGATGCCGTACAGGCCAGCCGGGTGGTGTCCAGCGCCACGAGCCGCCGCCTGATCCGGAAGCTGGAAAAGCTCTGCTCCGACTACGAGGGCACCCAGCTGCAGCGTCAGGTGTACGTGGACGGCCGCCCCAAGACCGACAGCAGGAGCCTGCTGTACAGCATCGACGCACTGCACGAGGCCATCAACACCGGCCGGATGGTGGAGTTTCACTACAAAAAAGTGGGCCGGCCCGAAAAGCGGGTCATCAGCCCGTGGCAGCTGGCATGGGAAAACGGCTGCTACTACCTTATCGCTTATCAGGACGAGAAAGAGCCTGCGGGCATCCGCAACTACCGCGTGGACCGCATGTCCGGCGTCCGGGTGCTGGAGCTGCCCCGCCGCGGCCGGGAGCAGTTTGCTGATTTCGACCTGCCCGCCTATCTGCGCAAGCACTTCAACATGTTCGGCGGGCCGGAGCACCGGGTCACCCTGCGCTGCACCGCCGACCTGGAAAGCGCCATGCGGGAGCGGTTCGGCGCTTCGCCGACCTTCCTGCCGGAGGAGGACGGGCGCTTCCACTTTGATGTGCCCATCTGTGTCAGCGAGCCGTTCTACGGCTGGGTGTGCGGCTTTGGCGGCAAGGTAGAAGTCCTTGCGCCCGAAGACGTCCGCACCGGGATGCGGGCGCTGGCCGAACAGCTGGCGGAAGAACATCGCTAAACAAGAAAAACGGACCGTGAAAACGGTCCGTTTTTTGTGTGGTTCTGCAATTATTCGTCCAGTTCCAGATCGCTCGGCAGGAGCACATCCAGCTCGGCGGCAGGTTCTGCCACAAGGCGGCGGCTCTGGTGGAAGATGGCCTTTTCCAGCGTGTTGCGGGCAAGACGGCCGTTGCCGGCGGTGCGGGCATCGGCGGCCTGACGGCGGGCGTAGTAGTTTCGCAGCGGTTCCTCGCAGGCCTCCGAGAGGGTGTAGCCCTGATCCCCGATGCGCTGCCGGATGACATCCGTGCGATCTACGACAGCTCCCACAAAAAATAACCCCCTCCGAATCGAAGTTGCACCACCTCCCCGCGCAACCGCCCTTTTCCGCAAAACGCGGGCAAACTTCAAAAAAAGTTACAATTTTTTCTTGAAAAAGGCGGTTTTCCCATTGACAGCCTTGTTATAATAGGAGTGTAAGTTTTTTGAGCCAGCACTCTGCGGCTCGGATTGCTTGAAGGTTCCGATTTGCGGACTTTGGAAAAAAGAAAGAGGCAATTGAATCATGACCAAAATCGATATTTTCTCCGGCTTCCTTGGTGCCGGTAAAACTACCCTGATCAAAAAGCTCATCAAAGAGGCCTTTGCCGGCCAGCAGGTGGTGCTGATCGAGAACGAGTTCGGCGAGATCGGCATTGACGGCGGCTTTCTGAAGGAAAGCGGCATCCAGATCAACGAGCTGAACGCCGGCTGCATCTGCTGCTCTCTGGTGGGCGACTTCCGCACCGCCCTGCAGCAGGTGGTGGAGCAGTACCACCCCGACCGCATCGTCATCGAGCCCTCCGGCGTGGGCAAGCTCTCCGATGTGACCCGCGCTGTGGAAGGCGTGGCTGAGCATCTGGATGTGCAGCTGAACAGCTTTGTCACCGTGGCCGATGTGAACAAGGTGAAGATGTATATGAAGAACTTCGGCGAGTTCTACGACGACCAGATCAGCCACGCAAGCTGCATCCTGCTCAGCCGCACCCAGACCGCCAGCGAAGAGAAGATCGCCGCTGCGGTCGCCATGCTGCGCGAGAAGAACCCCACCGCTACCATCGTGACCACCGCATGGGACGAGCTGACCGGTGAGCAGATCCTGAAGGCCATGTCCACCAAGGACGACTTCAAGGCAGAGCTGATCGCCATGGCTGCAAAGGCCAATGAGGAGCACGCCCACGAGGACGAGGAAGAAGAGCATCACCACCATCATCACCACGATGACGAGAACGGTGTGTGCAGCTGCGGCCATCATCACGACCACGATGATGATGACGACGAGGACGAGCACGAGCATCATCACGATCACGATGAGGATGATGACCACGATGAGCATGAGCACCATCATCACGATCATGACGACCATGACCATTGCTGCTGCGGCCACCATCACGACCACGATGACGACGATGATGACGACGAGCACGAGCATCATCACGACCATGACGGCCACTGCTGCTGCGGCCATCACCATCATCATGACCACGACGCCGACGAGGTGTTCACCAGCTGGGGCGTCGAGACGGCCCGCAAATTCACCAAGGCAGAAGTGGAGCACGCCCTCACCGAGCTGGATACCGGCAATTACGGCATGATCCTGCGCAGCAAGGGCATCGTGAACGGCGGCGCAGACGGCTGGCTGGAGTTCGACTATGTGCCCGGCGAATGGGAAGTGCGTGCCCGCGGTGCAGATGTGGGCGGCAAGCTGGTCGTGATCGGCTCCAAGCTGAACGAAAAGGCCATTGCAGAGCTGTTCGGCTGCTGAACTCCTTCAGTCAAACCCTAACGGGTTTGCCAGCTCCCTCAGAGAGGGAGCCTGATTGGATAATGATTTTTTAAGGAGAAACCATTCCTATGGCAAAAGAAATTCCGGTCTACCTGTTTGTGGGCTTTCTGGAAAGCGGCAAGACCAAATTCATTCAGGAGACCTTTGAAGACCCCAACTTCGACTCCGGCGACAAGACCCTGCTGCTGATCTGCGAAGAGGGCGAAGAAGAGTATAATCCCAAAAAGTTCGCCTTTCCCGGCGTGACCGTCAAGGTGCTGGAGGACAAGGCCGAGTTGAACCCGCAGAATCTGCTCAAGCTGGAAAAGGAATCCGGTGCAGGCCGTGTGGTCATTGAGTACAACGGCATGTGGCTGCTGCAGGATCTGGCCGAGGCTCTGCCCGAGAGCTGGATCGTGTACCAGTGCATCGCCACCGCCGACGGCACCACCGCCCTGACCTACGCCCGCGACAACTCCATGCGCAGCCTGCTGCTGGACAAGATCGCCCGCAGTGAGCTGATCGTGTTCAACCGCGCCGAGGCCGTGAACAACGATGCCGCCCGTCAGGAGCTGCACAAGCTGGTGCGTCAGGCTTCCCGCAAGTGCGATATCGCCTACGAGTTTGCCGACGGCAGCGTGGCCTACGACGATATCCCCGACCCCCTCCCCTTCGACCTGAACAAGCCGGTGGTGGAGATCGGCGACGACGATTTCGGCATCTGGTACATGGACTGTCAGGACGAGCCCCAGAAGTATACCGGCAAAACGGTCAAATTCCTTGCACAGGTGTGTCAGACCAACCGTGCCGGCAAGAACAGCTTCGTGCCGGGCCGTTTCGCCATGACCTGCTGCGTGCAGGACATCCAGTTCGTGGGCTTTCCCTGCAGCTACGATGGCTACAAGGCGCTGGAGCAGCGCGCATGGGTGCGGGTGACCGCAAAGGTAGGCTACAAGTTCCATAACATCTACCGCGGCAAAGGCCCGGTGCTCACCGCCATTTCGGTGGAGCCTGCCGAAAAGCCGCTGAACGATGTGGTAACATTCTCTTAACCCGCACACTGAAATCATATCAAGGAGGATCTCACCATGAAAACGTTGTTTCGCGTTCTGGGCGCGGCTGCTGCCGTCGCCGCCACCGGTGCCGCCATCGTGGTGCTGGACAAAATTCTGAACGACAAGGGCCCGCTCCACGTCGAAGAGGTGGAGTTCCCCGAAGAGGCTGAAAAGGACCCCGCAGAGGCCGCCAAGACTGCCGAAGCCTACGCCGAAGGCGAGGCCAAGACCGCTGAGCCGGGCGATGCATGGCCCCCGGCCTTCGAGAAGGCATCCGAGGAAAAGGCATCCGAAGAGCCGGAGGCTCCCGCTGCACAGCCGGAGACGGCCGAGGAGAAGCCTGTGGCCGAGGAAGCATCCGTGAACCCGGTGGAGGCCGGCCCCGCCGTCGCCCCCAAGGATGAGACGGGCAAGTTCGACGTCACCAAGATCGCTGAGGCCAGCGATTTCACCGGCGTGGAAGAGGAATCCGGCTGCAAGAGCTGAGATCGTGAACGATAAAAAAGGACGTCTCGTCGCAGGATGAGACGTCCTTTTTTGATGCGTTTTATGTGCCGTTGGCGATCTGCTTCAGCCGTTCTTTGTCCAGTACGGTGACGCCGCCGCGGTAAAGGCGGACAAGGCCCTCCCCGGCAAAGTATTTCAGCAGGCGGCTGACGACCTCGCGGGCGGAGCCCATGTAGCGGGCGATCTGGTCGTGGGTCATGCGCACCTCATCACCGCCGGTCTTGGCCAGCTCATCGGTAAGAAAAATGGCAAGCCTGCGGTCTGCGCTCATGAACAGCACCTGCTGCATGGTCCACATGCTGTCGGAAAAGCGCTCCGCCGTCATCTGATAGGCGTAGCAGCGCACATGCACATTCTGCTGCATCAGCCTGCGGAAAACGCCCGCGCTGATGCAGTAGGCCTCGGTGTCCTCTTCGGCATCAATATACAGGTCGATGTTCACCGAGTCCATCACGCAGGATGCCGACAGGATGCACACCTCCCCGCCGAACAGGCGGTAGAGCGTCACGTCCCGCCCGTCCTCCGAGAGCAGGTAGGCCCGCAGCTGGCCCGAGCGCAGCAGCAGGATGCCTACGCAGTTCTCGACCGGGCTGTGGACCCGCTCCCCTTTCCGGTAGCGCACCGGCCGGGTGAAGCGGCAGAGCTGCGCCTGTTCCTCCGGCGTGAGCTGGTCCCAGAATGGGAAAGCGCAGGCCAGACAGTTCCGGTTGACCGGAGTATTTTGCACATCGGACATGGTGTTATCCTTTCCGCACCGCTTTGGCAGCTTCGGTGCCTGCAAGTGCTCCCTCATACACGGCCTTTGCCACCTGCAGCAGGCCGCCGGTGCAGTCGCCCGCCGCATACAGGCCGGGCACGGTGGTCTGCATTTTTTCGTCCACCACGATGCGGTTTCCCTCTACTTCGGCCCCCAGCTTGCGGGCCAGTGCGGTGCTGCCCGCCACGCCCAGTGCCACGAACACGCCGGACAGGGGCACCCGTCGGCCGCCGTTCAGCTGCACACCGGTGACGGTCTGTTCGCCGAGGATGGCGTCCACCGTTTCGGGGCAGACTGTGACCTCCGGCGGGAAGTCCGCCGTCAGCGGTGCGCCGTTGGTCAGCAGGGCAACGCTTTTTGCCACCGGCAGCAGAGCCTGCACCTCGTGCAGAGCATACTCGCCGCTGCCCAGCACCGCCACGTCCTTTCCACGGTAGAAAAAAGCGTCGCAGGCGGCACAGCAGCTCACGCCATGGCCTTCCAGCTCTGCCAGACCGGGGATCTTCGGTGCAGCGCGGGAAGCGCCGGTGGCCAGGATGACGGCATCGGCGGGGAACTCGCCCGCCAGCGTCTCGACGGTGAGCTTGTCGGTGTAAGTCAGGCCCACGGCCTCGGTGGTAACGAACTGCACCCCCAGCGCTCTGGCCCCTTCGATGCCCCGGCGTTCCAGTTCCGCACCGGAGATGGGTTCGGCAAAGCCGTAGTAGTTCTGGATGTGCGCGGCGCGGTCCAGTGCGCCGGGCCCTTTGGTGAGAACGGTCGTTTCGATCCCTGCGCGGGCCGTGTACAGAGCGGCCGACACGCCGGCCGGGCCGGAACCGATGATGACGATGTTGGGCATGGGAAGCCTCCTGAAGTTTTTCTTCTAGTATACACCTTTTCCCGCAAAAATCTGTGACTAGGTCTCAAAACTGCACACTTTTCATCCGGGGCCGAGTGTGTTATACTGAATCGACTGAATTTGACCCAGGGAGGCACCGAACATGTCCAAGCAGCGTTTGCTTTTTATCACCACCGGCGGCACCATCGCCAGTGTGCGCACCGCACAGGGGCTGCGGCCCGTTCTGACCAGCGAGGAACTGCTGGCCCATCTGCCGGAACTGAACGAGCTGTGCTGCCCGGAGACGCTGGCGCTGTGCAGCATCGACAGCACAGACCTCGGCCCCGAACACTGGCTGCTGATGGCGCGGGCCGTGCAGGAGAATTATGCGCTCTACGATGGCTTCATCATCTGCCACGGCACCGATACGCTGGCCTATTCGGCAGCGGCGCTGTCCTACCTCATCCAGAATGCGGACAAGCCGATCATCCTCACCGGTGCCCAGCAGCCCATCTCCAATGAGATCACCGATGCGAAGAAAAACCTGCGCGACAGCGTCATCTGCGCGCTGGACCCCGGCAGCCGGGGCGTGATGGTGGTGTTCGGCGGGCATGTCATCGCGGGCACCCGCGCCAAGAAGAACAAGACCATCAGCTACGATGCCTTTGCGTCGGTCAACTTCCCGGCGCTGGCGCTGGTGCAGGGCGACCGTCTGGTGCGGTATATCCCCTCGCCCTGGCCCACCGGCCCGGTGGAGTTTGGCCGGGCGCTGAACCCGAAGGTCTTTCTGCTCAAGCTGACGCCCGGCCTTGGCCCGGAGCTCATCCCGGCCATTTTTCAACAATACGACTGCGTCATTGTGGAAAGCTTCGGCGTGGGCGGCATCCCGCAGCGGCTCATGGACGCTTTTGCAGAGAATCTGGGCGATTACGACAAGACCCGCAAGATCCTGATCTTAACCACACAGGTCACCTACGAGGGCAGCGATGTTGGCATTTACGAGGTCGGCAAGCGGGTCCGGAACCGTTTCCGCTTCCTGGAAGCCCACGACATGACCATCGAAGCCGTCGTCACAAAGGTGATGTGGCTGCTGGCCCAGAACTGTGAGAGCTTCGACCAGCTCCAGCAGCGGTTCTATCGGCAGGTCAATTTTGATACGTTTTATCATTGAAAATCAGAACCGGGAGATACCATGCGGCATCTCCCGGTTTTTGTATCTTAAAGATATTCTTCAAAATATTGCAAGGTGGAACAGCGGAGCAGGGTTTTGTCCGGCTCCTTCTCACTTGATTTTGCTTTTTTGTATTTTTTGATGTACTTCTGCATCCCGCACTGGATGCGGTATTCCTTTCCGCGCAGGGCATCAAATTCGTTCGGGCGGATGTGCGGCTGCTTTACCTGGTCGATGTATCGTTCCTCGTCCAGAATGAGAACGGCTTTGGTGTAGTCTACGCCGCATCGGTTTTCCTTGTCCGTCAAAAAAGCATGCGGGTGCCTGATATGGGAGCGCATGGGGATCGCGAAAGTCCGCTCGCCTACGGTGACGAAAACGACCACATAGGGGCGGTTCCGTTTCTGCTCGATCTCCGGGTAGCGGCTGGCGGGGTAGTCTTCATAAAAGCAGTCGGACAAAAAAGCAAATCGCATCATAAACATCCTCGGAAAAAGAAATGCCCCTTTTTCAAGGGGCAAGTCTTCTCAGTGAACTTTTCTTTTGTTTTACTTGGTCGCGTTCTACGACCAAATCTTCTCAGTGAACTTTCTTTTTGCTCGCGTTCTACGAGACCATCTTCGGCAGGTCTTCCTGCACTTATAGTATACGGCTTTCTGACGAAAATGTCAACTTGTTTACGCGAAAAAATGCGTTTCTGTCAAAACACCAACTGCACCAGCAGCACATAGCAGACCGTGCCGCCGGCGATGGAAACAAGGGTCTGGTGCTTCCATTTGTGGAGGGCGATGGTCACGGCGATGGCGATGGCCTCCGGAATGCCGCGGCTGCCCGCAAAGGGGGTGACGCTTTTCAGGCAGTAGACGATCAGCATACCAAAGATGGCGGCGGGCAGCACCCGGCCCAGATACCGCACCACCTCCGGCGGCTGCTGATCCTTGGAAGAGAACACCACAAAGGGCAGAAAGCGGGTGAGCATGGTGGCGGCGGTGCACACCGCGATCGTGATGCCCATTTGCAGTGCGGTCATTTCGGCACCTCCGTTTCGCCGTGCTTTGCCTCAATGGACTCAATGGGCCTGCGCAGGGCCACCAGCAGCACCAGGATGCAGGCCATAGCGGGCAGCAGGAAGCTGCCTGCCCCAAAAAGCACCAGGCAGACCAGCGGCACCAGCAGCCCGATGAGGGCGCTGACGTGCTGCTTTTCTTTTTCCCACTGGTTCAGGAAGATGACCACGAACATGGCGGTCATCACAAAGTCCACACCCTCGGTGCTGAAGGGCAGCACCGAGCCCACCACCGCGCCAAGACCGGCACTGGCCACCCAGTAGCACTGATCCAGCAGGGTGATGAAGAACATGAACCAGCCCCTGTCCACCCCTTCCGGCGGCTCGGCCGAACAGGTGATGGAAAAGGTCTCATCGCTCATGGCAAAGATCATATAAAAGCTGCGCAGGCCGTAGCCCTTGTAGCGCTCCAGCATGGCAAGGCCGTAGAACAAATGCCGCGCCTGGATCATGAGCGCCATCAGAAACGCCGAAAGGGGTGAGAACGCGCTCAGCAGCAGGCTTGCCAGCACAAATTCCAGCGAACCGCCGTACACCACGGTGCCCATGAGCATGGGCATCCACACCGGCAGGCCCAGAGATTGAACGAAGATGCCATACCCCATGCCCAGCACGAGATAACCGGCAAACACCGGCACCGTCTGGGGCGCAGCTGCCCGGAGCGCCCGCCACACCTCGCCGGAAGAATGAGGATCTGATTTGACTGGATACATTTCCACTAACCTCCTGGATTAGTAGTATAACAGAATCTCCCGGCATTGCAAGCTGTTTCGGGAAAAAGATTTTGCGCACAAAAACACCCCCGCCGTTTCGAGATGAACTGCACCCCATTTGTTAGACAGTATGGTATACTGTTTAGGAAATGGGGTGTTTTTGTATGCCAAAGGGACAACGAAAGTACAACGGAACGCAGAAGGTAGAAATCATTAAACGAATCCACAGAGAAAACCTGAGCTTTAAGGGAGCGTCCAGAGAATATGGCATTTCGGACCGTACACTCAGGGACTGGGAGCGCATTTATTGGGAGGAAGGAGAAGAAGCACTTCTGTTAGAGCGTCGAGGACGAGCCTGTGCCGCCAGTGGGACGCAGAAAGGTCGGAAGCCAAAGCTGGATAAGCAAGTAGAAGAAGATCTTATTGCAGAAAATCAGCGGCTTCGGATGGAAATCGACTACTTAAAAAAATTGAATGCCTTGGTGCTGGAAGAGGAACGCCAAAACAGAAAGCACAAGTAGTTCAGGAACTAAGGCAGAAATACCCTCTGAAAGCACTGCTGCAACTTGCCGGACTTCCTCGCAGCACGTTCTACTACTATCTGCACCAGTCTCAGAATCCTGCCAAATACCAGATGGTAAAGGAACAGATTGTTATAATCTTCAACGAGAACAAAAAACGATACGGATACCGCAGAATCACAAAAGAACTGCATAACAACGATATTTGTGTGAACCACAAGACGGTTCGGAAACTCATGAAGCAGCTTGGTTTAGTCTGTCAGATTCGTGCAAAAAGGAAGTACAGTTCTTACAAAGGCGAAGTTGGAGAAGTAGCTCCAAACCTGCTGGAACGGCATTTCAAGACAGACCAGCCGAATCGGAAATGGGTCACAGATGTTACCGAGTTCAAAGTGAACGACCAGCAACTCTACCTGTCTCCAATTCTTGATTTGTTCAATGGCGAAGTTGTCAGCTACAATCTGAGCCGCCATCCGAACTTTAAGCAAATCACGGATATGCTGGAAGGTGCTTTTCAAAAGCTGCCGGACAAGGTTGACAATCTGACTCTGCATTCGGATCAGGGCTGGCAATACCAGATGAAGTCCTACCAGAATCTACTGAAAGCAAAAGGAATTACGCAAAGTATGTCTCGGAAAGCCACTTGTCTGGACAATGCTGTTGCCGAGAACTTCTTCGGACTGCTCAAGACGGAGCTGTTCTATCTGGAAAAATTTGATTCCATTGACCAGCTCGAAAAGGCTATTGTCGATTACATCGACTATTACAACAATCGCCGAATCAAATTAAAACTAAACGGTCTGAGCCCTGTACAGTACAGGATTCAGACCGTTGGAGCTGCTTAATTCAATTTTTGTCTAACTTTTTGGGTTCATTTCAAATTCCCGGCGGGGGTGTTCGTGTGTTGTGGGTCACTGCTCGTTCTTTCGGGCAAGGTCTTTGGTGTACAGGGCACGGGTGGCGTTGAGCACAGCCAGCACCATCACGCCCACATCGGCAAAGATGGCGGTCCACATGCTGGCCATGCCGATCGCGCCCAGCACAAGGCAGGCAAACTTGATGGCCAGTGCAAACACGATGTTCTGGTACACGATGCGTAACGTGCGGCGGGCAATGCGCATGGCCAGTGCGATCTTGGCGGGGTCGTCGTCCATCAGCACCACGTCAGCGGCCTCAATGGCAGCGTCAGAGCCAAGAGCGCCCATTGCAATGCCCACATCGGCACGGGACAGCACCGGGGCATCGTTGATGCCGTCGCCCACAAAGGCAAGGTTCTCTTTGGGGCCTTTGGCGGCGAGCAGCGTTTCGATCTGGTCTACCTTGTCGCCCGGCAGCAGGCCCGCATGGTACTCGTCCAGACCCAGATGATTGGCGACCGCTCTGGCTACAGGCTCGGCATCGCCGGTCAGCATCACGGTCTTGCGCACACCGGCATCCTTCAGGCCCCGGATGGCCTGTGCGCTGTGGGGCTTCACCACATCGGCGATCAGAAGATAACCGGCGTACATGCCCTCGATGGCCACATGCACGATGGTGCCCGGCTCGGTCACTTCGGGGGCGGTGAGGCCCAGCTTTTCCATCAGGCGGGCGTTGCCGGCAGCAACAGTCCTGCCGTCCACCTTGGCGGTCACGCCGTGGCCGCCCAGCTCCTGCACATCGGTGACGCGGTTCGGATCGATCTCCCTGCCGTAAGCGGCCTTGATGCTGAGGGAGATGGGGTGCTTGGACCAGCTCTCGGCCAGCGCGGCGGCCTCCACGAGGGCGTCTTCGGTGACACCGTGTTCGGGGTGGACGCCCACGACCTTGAAGGTGCCCTGGGTCAGGGTGCCGGTCTTGTCGAACACAACGATGCCGGTGCGGGCCAGCTCTTCCAGATAGGTGGAACCCTTGACCAGAATGCCGCAGGCAGATGCACCGCCGATGCCGCCGAAGAAGCTCAGGGGAATGCTGATGACCAGTGCGCAGGGGCAGCTGATAACAAGGAAGGTCAGGGCACGGTAGACCCAGTCACCAAAGCGGGCGGGCTGGCCCATGAGCAGCAGCACGATGGGCGGGATAAAGGCCAGAGCCAATGCGCCATAGCACACGGCGGGGGTGTACACGCGGGCAAAACGGGTGATGAAGTTCTCGGCGCGGGCCTTCTTCATGCTGGAATTTTCCACCAGATCGAGAATTTTGGAAACAGTGGATTCGCCGAATTCCTTGGTGGTCTTTACCTTCAGCAGGCCGGTCATGTTCACGCAGCCGCTGATGACCTCATCGCCGGTCTGCACATCGCGGGGCAGGCTCTCGCCGGTCAGGGCGGCGGTGTTCAGGGCAGAAGCGCCCTCCACGATCACGCCGTCGATGGGCACGCGCTCACCGGGCTGGACCACGATCACGGTGCCGATCTCCACGTCGTCCGGGTCCACCTGCTCCAGCCTGCCGTCCTCGCCCTCAATGTTGGCGTAGTCCGGGCGGATGTCCATCAGGCTGGAAATGCTCTGCCGGCTCTTGCCCACGGCCACGCTCTGGAACAGCTCGCCGATCTGGTAGAAGATGATAACGGCACAGCCCTCCACGTAGTCGCCCAGTGCAAATGCACCCACAGTGGCAACGGCCATCAGGAAGCACTCGTCAAAGGGCTGACGGTTCTTGATGCCAAGCAGTGCCTTGCGCAGCACGTCCCAGCCGACCACCAGATACGGGATGCAGTACAGTACCAGCTCCACCGGCGTGGGGAATGCGGGCAGGAGCTTCAGGATCACGATCAGGATGACCGCTGCGATGATCTGATACAGCACCTTTTTCTGCTTTTTGTTCATACAAAACGCTCCTTTTGACGGATGGCTGGGGGCGGTTTCAACAGGTTTTCCCCGGAAAGGAAACTTTTCCACGTTTTCCCCCATGTTTTCCACGAGGTTTTCCCGAAGAAATCTGACTTTTTCGCGTTTGTTTTCAAACTTTTCCGCAAAAGCTGTTGAAAACCCGGTGGAAAGTGTTGAAAACTGGTTTTTCTTTCAACAGGAAATCGCCGGGGAAGGAAACGGCTCCCCCGCAGGAGGAGCCGTTCTCATCGGATGCGTTGCTCAGATGTCAAAGATCTCGCAGTCGTCCTCCACCTTCTTGCAGGCGGCCAGAACGTTCACCATGGTGTCGTGGGGGTCTGCACCTTCAGAGAACTCCACCTTCATCTTCTGGGTCATAAAGCTGACGGTAGCACTTGCCACGCCTGCAACGGTGTTGGCAGCGTCTTCCATCTTCTGAGCGCAGTTTGCGCAGTCCACTTCGATCTTGTAGCTCTTCTTCATAAGTAATACCAGCCTTTCGTTATTCTTCGATATGATCCATCCCCATGGAGAGGATGCTGCGCACATGGTCATCGTCTAGTGCGTAGTAAACGGTTTTGCCCTCGCGCCGGAACCGCACGAGCTTGGAATCCTTGAGCACCCGCAGCTGATGGCTCACCGCCGACTGGCTCAGCTGCACGGCGTTTGCAATGTCCTGCACGCACAGCTCGTTGTCGTGCAGTGCATACAGGATCTTGATGCGGGTGGAGTCGCCGAACACCCGGAACAGGTCGGCCAACTCGTACAGCACCTCGTCGTCCGGCATCACGAGAGGCCCCGGCTGCGCGGCGGGCAGAGCGTCTTTGGGGTCGTTCATGGCAGTTTCTCCTTTCGCGGCACATTCATGTGAACGCTTGTTCATGTGTTCATAGTATCACGCAGAAGAGGCCCTGTCAAGGCTTTTTGCAAAGATTTTGAGCAGAACCTCAAAATTGTAAAAAAATACCCCAATACGCAAGAAAACTGCGATTTCAATCTGCAAAAAGGGTGCGTTTTGAGCGTGGAAAAAGTAAGCGGAAAAAGTGTCAATGTTTCCGTCGATTTTCGGTGAAGTTTTTTGCTGCCCATGGCAGATACATCACCGCCAGTGCCGCAGCGATGGCGGGCAGGAAGCCGAGTATATAATACGGTTCACCCAGAAATCTCGTGAAGGCACAGGTGATGACGTTGGCGGTTGGGTTGTTCAGGAAATAGAAGTTCGTGTACAGAGACTTGTTGAGAAAATAGATGGGCAAGGCGGTGCCGAACAGGAAAGCCAGTACCTGCGGCACCCGGCGGGGGCTGGGGCGGTAGCCGCCCACAACGAGAAGGACCGGGTAAAGCACCAGCAGGGCGTGGATGGAGACCGAGTGCAAGTTGATGAGCGTCCACCATGAAGGCACATCCAACCAGCTTGGGCAGAGCAGGGCCAGCGCCGCGCCGGGGATGCAGAGGGCGTAAAGTTCCTCTTTGCACCAGTTCTGGTCGAACAGGGTGTTGTACAGGCAGACGAAAACATTGATGCTGCATAGGTGGAGCGGGAGATAGCTCCAATTCCACTGGCCAGTCAGGGCCATGCCGAGCAGAAGGGCCGCTTCGTCAAGAAGCAGAAGCACCGTGACCCCCACCAGGATGCGCCGCCGCTGTTTTGGCCCGCTGTGCCTGTACCAGAGCGCAGCACTCAGGATGAAGATCAGTGAAAGCGCCAGTTCGGTGAGATGGATTCTTCCATACAGTGGGTAACACTGATAATTCGCTCCGTACTCCAGCGCGGTGATATCGTAGGATTTCCAGAAGTCGTTCATAGGCGTACCCTCCCCCATTTTGCCCTATCATAACGCGTTTTGGGCTGACAGGAAAGAGGAAAATGCAGAAATCCACCAAAAACAGGTGCATCGACGCGGAAATTGTGGTATCCTATCAGGAGATCGGAAATTTACTGCCGCAAGGCGATTCTGGAAAGGAAGTTTTTTATGTTGACTATTGGTATCCACGGCGAGCAGAGCCAGCTCGTAACGAACGAAAACACCGCAAAGACCATGGGCAGCGGCACGCTGGATGTGTTTGCCACCCCGGCACTGGTGGCGCTGGCTGAAAAGACCTGCTGGATGAGCGTGGCCGACGCGCTGGGCGAAGGCAATGGCTCGGTGGGCACCAAGCTCGAGCTGGAGCACACCGCCCCCACCCCCGTGGGCATGACCGTTACCTGCGAGAGCGAGCTGACCGCCGTGGAAGGCCGGAAGCTGGTGTTCAAGGTCTCGCTGCACGACGAAAAAGGCCCCGTGGGCGGCGGCGTGCATGAGCGCTTCGTCGTCAATGACGCGAAGTTCGCGGCGAAGGCGGAGAGCAAGAAGGGGTGAACCCTCTCAGTCACCTTCGGTGCCAGCTCTCCCAAGGGGAGAGCCACTGGCGAGTCGGTAGTGGTCGTGCTGGACGAGCGAAGTTTTTTTCGATCGGGAACGGTCGGGCTCCGCTGTCTCGATTCACGGCTGCAATACAAATGCCGCTGCCAATGAGAGCAGGGCCCGGCACCTTGCGCCCCATCGGGCCCAAGCGAACAGCAGGGCTGGCCCGGTCTGCCAATGCCTCGCCCTTCGGGAGAGGTGGCAGTGCGCAGCACTGACGGAGAGGGCTAGTCCCGCAGCCGCTGCCAATGAGAGCAGGGCCCGGCACCTTGCGCCCCATCGGGCCCAAGCGAACAGCAGGGCTGGCCCGGTCTGCCAATGCCTCGCCCTTTGGGAGAGGTGGCAGTGCGCAGCACTGACGGAGAGGGTTAGTCCCGCAGCCGCTTCACGGTTTCCGGGCCTTGCCCTCCCTTGAGTGGGGACGGAGCGGTTCTTCCAACCGCAGCGGCGGTTCATCCTCCGCCATCACCTGTTCTTCGGCCCGCTGCTGGGCCTCGTGGAGGAGGCGGGCGGCCTGTTCGCTGGCGCGGAACAGTTCAAAGTACAGCGCTTTATAATCCGGCGCGGCAAACACCCCCTTCCCTGTCTGGTTGGGGATAGTCTGCCCCGCGCTGAGGCAAAAAATCAAAAGAGGAATCAGATCTTATGAAAAAAGTCAATCTTTCGTGGGCGGGTGCCGTGCTGGTGTTTGCCCTGCTGCTGTGGTGCACAGCGGCAACGCCCGGCAAGATCGCGGACCCGTCCACCTATACCTGTGCGGTGTACAGCACCATCTTTTCGCTGCTGCCGCCGGTGATCGCCATTGTGCTGGCGCTGAACACCAAGGAGGTGTACACCTCTCTGCTGGTGGGCATCGCATCCGGTGCACTGCTGTATGCCAACGGCAATCTGGAGCTGGCCATCAACACCCTGTTCTTCAACGAAGACGGCGGCATGGTGGCCAAGTTGTCGGACAGCAGCAATGTGGGCATTCTGATCTTTCTGGTGATGCTGGGCATTCTGGTGGCCCTGATGAACAAGGCCGGCGGCTCGGCAGCTTTCGGCCGCTGGGCCTCCACCCACATCCACTCCCGGGCCGGTGCGCAGTTTTCCACCCTGCTGCTGGGTGTGATGATCTTTGTGGACGACTACTTCAACTGCCTGACCGTGGGCTCTGTCATGCGCCCCGTCACCGACCGGCAGAAGGTGTCCCGCGCAAAGCTGGCCTACCTGATCGATGCCACCGCAGCACCCGTGTGCATCATTGCGCCGGTGTCCAGCTGGGCAGCTGCGGTCACTTCCAGTGTGCCGGAAGGCTCCGGCATCAACGGCTTTACCATGTTCCTGCGCACCATTCCTTATAACTACTATGCCCTGCTCACCCTCGTGATGAGCCTGTTCCTCATCTTCACCGGCACGGACTTTGGCTCCATGAAGCTCAACGAGGACAACGCCAAAAACGGCGACCTGTTCACCACCGCCGACCGTCCCTACGGCAACGATGTGGACGATGGCACCGATACCTGCGGCCATGTCAGACCTGCTCGCCCCGGTGCTGGTGCTGATCGTGGCCTGCATCTTCGGCATGATCTACACCGGCGGCTTCTTTGAGGGCGTGGACTTCGTTACCGCCTTTGCGGACTGCAACGCTTCTGCAGGTCTGGTGCTGGGCAGCAGCATTGCCCTGCTGTTCACCTTTGTGTTCTACCGCGTGCGCAATGTGATGACCTTTCAGGACTTTGCCGCCTGCATTCCCGAGGGCTTCAAGGCCATGGTCAGCCCCATGCTGATCCTCTCCCTCGCATGGACCCTGTCCGGCATGACCGGCCTGCTGGGCGCAAAATATTACGTTGCCAACCTGCTGAGTGGCTCTGCTGCAGCGCTGCAGTACATGCTGCCGGTCATCATCTTCCTTGTGGCAGTGTTCCTTGCCTTTGCCACCGGCACGAGCTGGGGCACCTTCTCCATCCTCATCCCCATCGTGTGCCATGCCTTCCCGGAGGGCGAGATGCTGGTCATCTCCATTGCGGCCTGCCTGTCCGGTGCCGTCTGCGGTGACCACTGCTCCCCCATCTCGGACACCACCATCATGGCATCCGCCGGTGCCCACTGCAGCCATGTGAACCATGTGTCCACCCAGCTGCCCTACGCCATTACGGCGGCGGCCATCTCGGCGGTGTGCTATGTCGTCACCGGCCTGAGCCAGATGTTCCTGGGTGCCAGCGCCAGCCTGTTCACCTCGCTGATCCTGCTGGCCGTTGCCATCGTGCTGGAGCTGGTGGTGCTGAACGTCATCCGGCTGCGAACGGCCAAAGCAGACTGACGCAACGGCGTTTTTGGCCCTGTCAAGGGGGCAAAAATCGTCATTCACGCAGTTTTCAGGGTGTTTCACGCGGCTTTGCTTTCCTTCCGGTTGTTTTTATGGTATGATGGACCCAGAAACGAACGACCGTGCAGCCTTTGGCAGAAGAGGAGGACGACCCCAATGAAAAAACGCATTCTCAGCCTGATCCTGGCACTGAGCATGGTGCTCTCCGTGTTCCCCCTGGGGGCCTTCGCAGCAGACCCCAACCAAGACCTCGTCATGCAGGGCGGTTTCCCGGTCGGCACCAGTGGCAGTGACTGGAGCTATGATGACATCACCAAGACACTGACTCTGACGAGTGGAACGTATGATTTCAGCAACACCAATCCAAAAACCAAGACAGGAAAGCCTACCAATCAGGCTGTGCGGTGCAAGATTGAGATTCAATCGAGGGCGGAAATTACCGGCGGCATCTTCACAGGCGGCAGTGCGGGAGAAGTGAAAAACTACGGCACCATCAGCGGTGGTACCTTCCAGAACACGTGCAGTGTGACAAACGACGGCACCATCATGGGCAACGGCACCTTTGAGGGAAAAGTGACAAGCAACGGCACCATCATGGGCAACGGCACCTTTGAGGGAATCGTGACAAACAACAGCACCATCAGCGGTGGTACCTTCCAGAACGGGTGCAGTGTGACAAACAATAACACTATCAGCGGTGGTACCTTCCAGAACGGGTGCAGTGTGATAAACAACAGCAACATCATCGATGGCACCTTTGAAGGAACAGTGACAAACGAAGCCGACGGAAAAATCAATGGCGGAACCTTCGCAGGCAGTGTGACAAACAACGGCAACGGAATGATCTATGGCGGCACCTTTGAAAAACTCGTGACGAACGGCGGTACCATCGAGAAAGGCACCTTCAATGGAGAAGTGTCAAACAACCAAGGAGGAAACATCACTAACGGCACCTTTGAGCAAGAAGTGATAAACAACGACGGAGGAGAAATCTCTGGTGGAACCTTTAAGGGAACAGTGTTAAACGGCAACGGAATAATCACCGGCGGCACCTTCGCGGCGGGCCTGTCTAGGAACGACGGCAGCGTGACTGGCGGCGTGTTCAACGGCGATAAGGAGCTGACCGGGGTAACAGGTCTCCACTCCATCACTTGGGATGCGGCCTCCTCCGATGCCAAGATCAAGAAAGTCAACGATGTGCCTGCGGTTTGGGACCCCTACGTCGTGATCGAATCGGGCAAGACGAAGGAAGTGACCATCACTGCCGACACCGAGATATACAGCCTGAACGGCAAGCGCCTCGGCACGAACGACCGCGTCAACGGCGACAAGAAGACCGTGAAATTCACCATGCTGGACGAGAACGTGGTGCTCAGCACCGGCGAACTCGTCATCGGCTCGGACGGCTACCCGGTCGGCTCCAACGGCGGACAAGACTTTTGCAGTGGCAACGATTGGGAGTACAGTAATTACAAGGGCACACTGTATCTGAGTGCTGGAACGTTTGATCTCAGTACCACAGAGCCTGTGAAGTGCAAGATTCAGTCGCGTACGACGATCACCGGCGGCACCTTCAATGAGGCAGTGAAAATCATCGCCGCAACGATCACCAAAGGCATCTTCAGTGGAACAGTGTACAACAGCGACGGAACAATCTCTGGCGGAACCTTCCAAAGCACGGGCAGTGTGACAAACTGGGGCACCATCACTGGCGGCACCTTCGCGGGCAGTGTGGAAAATAAGTGTGACATATACGGTGGCGTGTTCAACCGTAATGCAACTCTAACCGACGTAACAGGTGGCCACAACATCACTTGGGATGCAGCCTCCTCCAAAGCCAAGATCGAGAAAGTCAACGGTGTGTCTGCGAATTGGGCCCCCTACGCCTACAAAGACACCACCGTGACCATCACCGCCGATACCAACATCTACAGCCTGAACGGCCAGCCCATCGACGAAAGCAACTACCCCAATAAAAACGACAAGACGACCGTGACCTTTACCATGCCGGACAAGGACGCGGTGCTGAGCGGAGCGATCACCTGCACCAACCTCGTGATGAAGGGCGGTTATCCGGAGGCTTCCAACGGCGGCACCACCCCCTGCAAGGGCAACGGCTGGACTTACAGTAAAAAAGACACGTCGAACCCGAAAGGCAAACTGACTCTGACGGATGGAACGTATGATTTCAGTTACACCTATCCCCAAAACAGTAATGGAGCGGGGGCAGAGCCTGTGGCGTGCGCGGTTGAGACTCAATTGCGTGTGAAAATTACCGGCGGCACCTTTGAGGGAGAAGTGATAAACAACGACCTAGGAGTAATCTCTGGTGGAACCTTCCATGAAAAAGTGTCAAACTACAACGGAATGATCACCGGAGGAACCTTCAAGAGCAGTGTGACAAGCAAGGACCACGGAAGAATCTTTGGCGGCGTGTTCAACGGCAATGCAACTCTAACCAACGTAACAGGTCTCCACTCCATCACCGTGGCCTCCGGTGCCAAGATCAAGGAAGTCAACGGTATGTCTGCGGATTGGGACCCCTACGTCGTCGTGACCGAAAATGCCACGACGAATGAAGTAATCATCACCGCCAGCACCGAGATCTTCAGCCTGAACGGCAAGCCCATCGGCGATGGCAACTGCAACAGCAGCTACGGCAGCGACAAGACGATCGTGACCTTCACCATGCCGGACGATGACGTGGTGCTGAACAAAGCGATCACCAGCACCGACCTCGTCATGGAGAACGGCTGGCCGAAGGATTCCAACGGCGGCAAAACCCCCTGCAAGGGCGACGGCTGGGAGTACATCCCCAATGACCCGACCAATGGCGACATGCTGCTTCTGACGGACGGGCTGTTCGATTTCAGCACCATCGGAGATGGTTCGGCGGTGGAGTGCAACGTCTTTGTGGGCAAGCCGACGGCCATCACGGGCGGCGAGTTCAACGGCAAAGTGATCAACAATAGCCACATTCTGGGCGGCACCTTCCACGGCCCGGTCGACAATACGATCATGGGCACCATCGAGAAGGGCACGTTCCACGGCGCTGTCGAGAATAACGGCATTATCGAAAACGGCACCTTCAAGAACATGTGCAGGGTGATAAACAACAGAACCATAGAGAACGGCACCTTTGAAGGAACAGTGGAAAACAACACCAACGGAACGATCTCTGGCGGCACCTTCGCGGGCAGTGTGAGCAACAACGGCGGCACCGTGAACGGCGGCATATTCAACGGCAACACAGGTTTGGACGGGGTAACAGATCTCCGCTCCATCACCGTGGCCTCCGGTGCCAAGATCGAGAAAGTCAACGGTGTGCCTGCGGAGTGGGCCCCCTACGTCGTGACCAGCAATGCCACGACGAAGGAAGTGACCATCACTGCCGACACCGAGATTTTCAGCCTGAACGGCCAGACCATCGCAGAAAGCAGCTACGGCGTCGACAAGAAGACCGTGACCTTTACCATGCCGGACGATGACGTGGTGCTGAACGGCGAGCTCATCACCAAGCCGGAACCGGAGCCGAAACCGGAACCCGAACCGGAACCGGAGCCGAAACCGGAACCGGAACCTGAACCGACGCCGAAACCCAATCCGGAGCCTCAACCGGAACCTGAACCGGAACCCACCACCTACACCGTGACCGTCATCGGCGGCACGATCGACGGCAAGACGTCCGTTTCCGCCAAGGAGAACGACACCCTGACCGTGGTGCTGGACCAGAACGACATTCCGGACGGCATGACGTTTGACCTGTGGAGCATTTCGTCGGACAAGCTCAGCGGCGATATCAACGTCGATTACCGGGCCGAGGCCATGACCTTCCGGATGCCCCCCGAAGATGTGACCATCCGGGCGCAGTACCGCTCGGCGGAGATCATCGAGGACGCAGCGCCCTCTCCGCTGGCAACGGCGGCGACCATCGCGGTGGGCGGCGCAGCCGCAGGCATTGTGGTGTGGCAGGGCGTGAGCCTGGGCGTAGACCTCTACCTCGCCAATGCGCTGCCCCAGGGGGTGCCGGTGCCGACCGACCGCCGTGCGCTGGCGCTGCTCCTGTGGGAGACCGCAGGCAAACCGGAGGTGGCTCTGCCCACCCTTTACGGCGATATCCCCGCCGAAGAGATCGAGCTGCAAAAGGCCACCCGCTGGGCGGTCCAGAACGGCCTGATGGACGCGGCCGACAAGGAGGATGCGTCCTTCTTTGACCCGGACCATTATGTCACCAAGATGGACGTCTTCGGCGCATGGCTCCGGCTCAAAAAGCTCCTCGGCACCACCTGAACATCCCCGACGCAGTGAGCGTCCCCCCTTAACGCAAAGGACCTCCCGGCCTGCATGGGCTGGGGGGCCCTTTGTTTCAAAACGGAAAAATTCCGTTGCTTCTGGGAAAAAACATGGTATACTAAAGGAAATTGAGCGATCGGAAGGAGCCGCACCATGCTGGAAAAAGCATTCAACGACGTATACACCAAATTCAAGCTGCATTTCTACCAGAACATTTTTCAGCGTTTTGCCACCCGGGAAGCCACGCTGACCACGGTGGAGTCCTTCTGCATGGAGGGCATCATGGCCATGGGCGAACCCACCATTGCGGAGTTTTCCCGCATGATGCAGATCTCCACCCCCAACGCGGCGTATAAGATCGGCAGTCTGGTGAAGAAGGGCTATGTGGAAAAGATCCAGTCCACCACCGACCGGCGCGAGTATCACCTGCGCCCCACCCAGAAGTATATCGATTACTACAACATCAGCTATTCCTATCTGCACACTGTGGTGGAGCGTGTGCGGGAGCGCTTCCCCGCCGAGGACGTGGACAAAATGGAACAGATGCTCACCATCATCAGCGAGGAGCTGATGCCGGAGCTGGATCTGAAATCAAAGACGGAGGACGAATAAGCGCCGTTTCACCCCGTTGGAGTAAAACGGCCGGGGCAATTGCAATCCGTGCGCCGGAATGATACAATAGGAGCCAGCGAGAACCGCCGCCGGACGTTTTTCCGGCAAGTGCAAGTGTAAGAAAGAAGGCTTTTATCATGAGCATGAATACAGTCCCTGAGCGTCTGGCTGCGCTGCGCGCCGCCATGGACGCCAATGGCGTGGACCTCTACCTCATCCCGGTGGGCGACCCGCACTCCAGCGAGTATCTGCCCGACCACTACACCTCCCTGACCTATTTCTCCGGGTTCCACGGCGAGAACTCCAACTTCGTGGTCACCCGCACCGAGAGCGCCCTGTGGGCCGACGGCCGTTATTTTGTGCAGGCCGAGAAGGAAATTGCGGGTACCGAGATCAAGCTGCAGCGCATGGGGGAACCCGGCGTGCCCACCGTGGAGGAATACTGCGCCGATGCCCTGCCGGAAGGCGGTGTGCTGGGCCTGTGCGGCCTGACCGCTTCCTGCCAGCTGGTGCGCAGCGTACAGAAAGCGCTGGACGCCAAGCACGGCACCATCAAGACCCTGAACCTTGAGGACGAGCTGTGGACGGAGGGCCGCCCTGCCCTGCCGGATACCCCAGCGTGGATCCTGCCGAAGGAATATGCGGGCTTCTCCCCGGCGGAAAAGCTGGATCAGCTGCGCAGCAAGCTCAAGGAGCTAGGCTGCACCGCTCAGTTTGTGGGCAAGCTGGATAATCTGGCATGGCTTTTGAACCTGCGCGCCATGGATATTGAGTGCACTCCCTATGCCATGGCCTACTGCTATGTGACCGGGGACCGTGCCGTCCTCTTCATCAACACCCGTCGTCTGGGCGCGGAGGCCGCTGCCGAGCTGAAGGAGAACGGCGTCGAGATCGCCGAATATGACGACGTCCTCACCTTCCTGGCTGCAGAGACCGAGGCCCAGACCGTTCTGGCCGACCCGGCTTCCGTCAACTATGCGGTCTATGAGACCCTGCGCAACAACCCGGTCCTGACCGTCAAGGACGAGGCCGACCCCCTGCTGCCGATGAAGGGCGTCAAGAACGAGACCGAGCTGAACCACAACCGTGAGGCCCATCTGCGCGATGCCGTGGCCATGGTGCGGTTCCAGATCGAGCTGGAAGAGCGTCTGGCCGCAGGCGAAGAGCTGACGGAGCTGACCGTGGATGAGATCCTCCACAAGTACCGCTCGGCACAGGACAAGTTCATCGTGGAAAGCTTTGGCACCATTGCGGCCTACGGCGGCAACGCAGCCATGATGCACTACCACGCCACCCCGGAAGATCACGCTGTGCTGGAAAAGAAAGGCTTTCTGCTGGTGGACAGCGGTGCCACCTACATGGACGGCACTACCGACATCACCCGCACCTACCCGCTTGGCCCGCTGACCGAGGACGAAAAGCGCTTCTACACATGGACTCTGCAGAGCCACATCGACCTTGCCAAGGCCGTCTGGCTGGATTACTGCGAGTGTAAGATGATCGACACCATTGCCCGGGAACCGCTGTGGCGGCACCTCATCAACTACCGCTGCGGCACCGGTCACAGCGTCAGCTTTGTGGGCAATGTGCACGAGGGCCCCCATGCCCTGAACAGCCGCAACACCACCCGGATGCGTCCCGGCATGGTGGTCACCGACGAGCCGGGCGTTTACGAGACCGACCTCGTGGGCATCCGCATCGAGAACGAGCTGGTGTGCGTGCACAAGGCCGATAACCAGTACGGTACCTTCCTGGCCTTCCGCCCGCTGACCTTTGTGCCCATCGCCACCTCGCCTGTGGTGCCCGGCATCCTGACCAAGGACGAGATCGAGTGGCTGAACGCCTACCACCGCGAGGTCTTCACAAAGCTCGCTCCCCGCCTGACCGAGGAGGAGCGCGACTGGCTGGCCAAGAAGTGCGCCGCCATCGGAGCGTAACCTCTCATAACGAAAATCGAGAGGCCATCGGCCTCTCGATTTTTGTTATCCTTCCTGTTCCGGTTTGTGCTCTTTCCAGTAGGCTTTTGCCTCATCAATGGCCTTTTTGAACGGGCCGGAGGGGTAGGTGCTCTCGGCGATGTCCACCAGAAATTTATACAGCTGGGGGCGCACCTCCTCATACATGCCCAGGCGGGTGTAGAGGTCTTTGTAATAGCGGAACACCTGCAGTTTGTTCTGCACCACGGTGGATACGTGGACCTGCGTGTGGCAGATGCTCTGCGGGTTCTGGACGTAGTAATAACCGGCCTTGCCGATGGAAACGAAGGTCTCGGCGTACTGGATATACCGCAGGTTGAAGACGAGGTCTTCGGCCCAGTGCATCTCGCTGACGAACTGGATGTCGTTCCGGGTCAGGAGGTCGCGGCGGTAGAGCTTGTTCCAGAGCACGCTGTAGAAGAAGGATGCGGGCTTCTCCATCAGGCGCAGGGCAAAGGTGTCCTTGTCATAAACGCCTGCAGGCAGAAAGCCGTACTCCCGCATCTCCGGGGGCCGGGCGACGCTCATGACGCCCAGCTCGTCCTGGATCTTATCGAGCACCTGTTCGGGCTTGGAAGCGCCCGCCGGGATGACCATTTTGTAAGGTGCGATGACGAGGTCGGCGGTGTGCTCCTCGGCCGCGGCCACGAGAGCGGCCGTGAAGTCCGGGTCGAGGTAGTCGTCGCTGTCCACGAACTGCACATACTTGCCGCCGGCCAGCTTCAGGCCCAGGTTGCGGGTGTCCGCTACGCCGGAGTTTTCCTTATCCACCAGCACGATGCGGGGGTCTTTGGCGCGGAACTCTTCGCAGACGGGCAGGCTCTGGTCCTTGGAACCGTCGTTCAGGATGATGATCTCGATGTTGGAATAGGTCTGTGCGCAGATGCTGCCCACGCAGCGGGCCAGATGGTTCTGGGCGTTGTACACGGGCAGGATGATGCTGACAAGGGGCTGATTCATGGCGGCGTCTCCTTTTCTGATTTTATAGTAACTATACTCCCGTGCGGCGCAAAATGCAAGCGCCCGGAAGGCCGGGCAGGAGGAAGGAATTGAAAAAATGATCTTTCACATTGCGGTCTGCAGCCCGGATGCGGTGCTGCGGGGGCGGGTGCAGCGGCACTGCCTTGAATATTATGCCCGCCGGGCAGACGCCTGCATCGTGGAACAGCTGGAGGACGCGGGGGCACTGCTCCGGAAAGAGGACGCGGGCAGCCGGTTCGAGCTGTATCTCATCGAGCTGACGGCGGCAAACCCGGCGGCAGGTCTGCAGGCGGCGGCACAGCTGCGGCAGCGCGGGGTGCGGGCACCGCTGGCCTTTCTGGCCCACACGCCCGCCTACGCCTACGAGGCGTTCCGGGTGGATGCCATGCAGTATTTGCAGATCCCCTTCCGGCCCGAACAGCTCACCGCCCTGCTGGATCGCGCCACCGAGCCGGAGTACGGCCCCGTCATCCCGGTGACGACGGCGACCGGCCTGCGGGCCCTCCCCTTTGCGGACATCGAATATCTGGAGTGCACCCACCATGTGGTGCACTTCCATCTGCTCAGCGGCGAGGATGTGGTGTCCCTTTCGCTGCGGGTGTCCTTTGCCGAGGTAGCAAAGCCGCTGCTGGAAGACGGGCGTTTTTTGCAGCCGCACCGCTCCTATGTGGTCAATCTGGCGGCGGCGTCGCAGCTGTCCGTGGGGGAGCTGTGGATGCGCAGCGGTGCCCGCGTCCCCATCCCCCGCGGCCGCGAAGCCGCCGTGAGGGCAGCCTTCCGGAAGTTTTTGGAACGGTAAGACGCCTCAGAGAATGAGTGTGTTGCGTTTGCGGTCGGAGCAAAGGTCTTTGAGAAAAGCGGTCACCCGTGTTACAACGGCGCTGTCCACGGAGCGTGCATGAACTGGGCAGCGGGAAACACAGCGCATACAGGTGATACACTTGGCGGGGTCGGTGATGGTGAAATCATTGTAGGAGATGGCACCTACAGGACACGCTTGGGCACAGAGGCCGCAGGATGTGCAATTGACGGCGACGGTGGGAATCAGCCCGGCCCGTTTCTCTTTGCAGTTGTGTTCTCCGGGAATCGGAGGACAGGTACAGATACCGGAACTGAATTTTTCGAAGATCTGTTTGCCAAAATCCGCCAACTGTTGACAGTCGGCGGCATCGGGGCGTCCGATGGCAAATGTGGGAAGCAGGCTGTGTGCAGCAACGGCAGAAACGGCGGCAATGGGGTGGAAACCAGCATTCTGAGCATGATCTTCCATCTGAGCCAGTGCGTTATCCACGGCACGGTTGCCATAGACTGCGGCTAGAGCACAGCGTGCACCGTTTCCTTGTAAGAGGGCCAGCCGATCCAGGGCGGGTTGGGGTGCCATTCCTTCGAAAACTGGCAGAGCGATCAGAACAAGATCATCTTCATGAAATGAAATGGCAGGTGCCGTGAAGTTTTGTACAGACAAGTCGATGGTTTGTACAGCAGGCCAGTTCTGGGTCAGGGCCTTTGCAACGCGCTCCGTTCCACCTGTGGGACTGAAAATGAGTTGGAAGCAGTTCATAAATAGATCCTCCTTGATGTAAAACTTAACACTACATCTTGGGACGAAGTATACCACTTGTCTGGTGTAACGTCAATGTTTACAGCCATAAAAAGATGCGATAAAATAAGTGTAGGAGGTCTGCGCCGATGCACATTAGCAATAAATGTTCGGTTGCAATTCACTGCCTGATTTTTCTTTCGGAATACGGAGAACGAGAACGGGTGACCAGTGAACTGCTTTCGCACTCGACAGGATGCAACCCGGTGACCATCCGGAATATTCTCAGCGCGCTGAAAAAAGATAAGATCATCACCGTAAAGCCCGGTACGGGCGGGGCCGCGCTTGCTCTTCCGCCTGATGAGATCAGCTTGCATCGTGTTTGTCTCGCTGTAGAACCGGAAGCCATTGATAAGATGATCGGTATTCATGTTTCGCCATCTCCATTCTGCCCGGTAGGGCGAAATATTGGAAATGTGCTGGGAAAAACTTACGATACCCTGAAAGCGGACTTGGTCGCAAGTATGAAGTCCATTACGCTGAAACAAATCCTTGCAGACTATCACGAAGCGTTAGCGGAAGAAAGATAGAAAAGAGGCTGTTGCACTTTCGGCTAAAACGATGTGCAACAGCCTCTTTTTGTCAGAACTTCAACTCCGCCCACCGGGTCAGGAACTGGTCGCTGATGCGGCGGAGGGCGGGTTCATCGGCGGCGCTGGCGGCGTCGGCGATGCCGATGACGTAAAAACCTGCGTCGTGGGCGGTGCGGGCCGCGTAGAGGGAATCCTCGCAGACGGCGCAGCCGTGTGGGTCGGTGCCGCCGAGGCGCTGTAAGGCCGCGAAAAAGACGTCCGGGCGGCTCTTGTGCAGGGGGCCCTGGGCTTCGATGTAGAACTCGAAGCAGTCGTCCACACCCAGGCGGGTGAGCACCGTTTTGCACTGGTCGCTCCAGGTGTTGGAGCAGATGCACATGCGTGCGCCCTCGGCCTTGAGGCGGGCCAGCAGCTCCCGCACACCGGGCTTCAGCTCCACGGTCTCGTACAATTCGGCGATCACCTCGCGCATCACGCCGAAGTAGTCCTCCGGCCGCAGGGGCAGCGCGTATTCGCGGATGAGGTACTGTGCCCCATCCGCCATGCCCATGCTCAGGAGCGTGGAGCGCAGGTCGGCCTTTGGGGTGCGGCCATAGCGGCGCAGCAGCGCCAGCGGGGCGTTCTCCCACACCACGGTCATACTGTCGGTCAGGGTGCCGTCCATATCAAAAATCCATTGCTTGCAGTTCATGCAGTCCTCCTCACAGTCATAATTTACTAAATTATACCACGCTTTTTGTTCCAAAAACAGGGAGAAATTTTCCCGAAAATATGGTATACTTTTTGCAGGTTTGAATCGGACGACAAGGAGGCGTATTGGATGGCGCAGAACGATACCCCCAGAAAGGCGCTGGTGCTGGCGGGCGGCGGAGCCAGGGGCAGCTATCAGGTGGGTGTGTGGCGCGCGCTGATGGAGCTGGACTGGCACCCGCAGATCATTACCGGCACCAGCGTTGGCAGCCTGAACGGTGCCATGTTCGTGCTGGACCAGTACGAGACGGCCCGCGATATGTGGCTGGCCATCCGCAGCAAGGATGTGATGGAGCTGCCGGAGGAGACCCGGAACCTGACCGAGCTGCACCAGTTCCTGCGGGACGTGGTGCGCGCGGGCGGCATGGATGTGACCCCGCTGGAAGAGATCGTGGAGCGGGTGCTGGACGAGGATGCCCTGCGCGCGGCTCCCATCCGCTTCGGCCTTGTCACGGTGGAGCAGCGGGGCTTAAAGCCCCGGGAGCTGACGCTGGACGAGATCCCGGCAGGAAAGGTCAAGGACTACCTGATGGCCTCCGCTGCCTGCTTCCCGGCGCTGCGTGCGCGGGAGATCGACGGGGTCAAGTTTCTGGATGGCGGCTACAGCGACAACATGCCCACGGCGCTGGCCCAGAAAATGGGGGCCGAGGAGCTGGTCTGCGTCGATCTGGAAGGCGTGGGCATCACCCGCCCCAACCTCACCGGCCTGCCCACCGTGATGGTGCGCAGCTACTGGGAGCTGGGCGATATCCTGCACTTTGACCCCGACACCGCCCGCCGCAACATCGAGCTGGGTTATTACGACACCCTGCGGGCCTTCGGGCGGCTGCGCGGCTGTGCCTACGCGGTGGCGAAGAACGAGCAGACCGCACAGGATGCTGCCGCATTCCGGCAGCGGTTCGACGCTGTGCAGAAGGCGGTGAAGGCAAAGTACCCGGTGACACTGACGGCAGACCTGGCGCTCAAGCTGGCCAACATGCAGGACGCAGAGCTGGCCCCGCTGGAAGCGGCCGCCGAGGATGTGGGCGTGGACCCCACCCGGTATTACACCGTGGAGACGCTGGCAAAGGCGTTTCTGGAGACCTGTGACCGTACCCGCATCGAGGGGTTTGAACCGCTGTTCGAGGGCAGCGGAAACGCGGCGCGGGCCGCACTGGCCGCGCTGCTGCCCAATACCTTTTTGCAGGCGCTGGTCTGGCGCACCCTGACTGCGCCTGCCCCGACGGAGGTGACGGAGGAATGAAAGTCTATCAGGGATATGCCGCCTCGTCCGGCCTTGTGCTGGGGCAGGTGAGCCGTCTGGAGCGCAGGACCGAGAGCTTCGGCACAGGGCCGTTCAACCCGGACCGGGAACAGCGGCTGCTGGACCGGGCCGTCAAGACGGCACAGGCCGAGCTGGACTCGATGGCTGAGCGCAGCGGCCCCACCGAACAGGCCATTTTTCAGTTCCAGAGCATGATGCTGGACGACGAGGGCATGATGAACGAAGTCCGGTTCCAGATCAAGGCGGGCGTCGGCGCAGCCGAAGCCGTAGACCGGGCCGGCCGCCGCTATGCCGACCAGCTGGCCCAGATGGAAGACAATGCCTATATGCAGCTGCGCAGCGTGGACATCCTTGATGCCGCCCGCCGCGTGGTGAACATCCTGACCAACCGCCCCCGCATGTGGCTGGCGCTGGATCACCCGGTGATCCTTGCGGCAGAGCGGCTGATGCCCACCGACCTGTTCAGCGTGCCCTCCGGCATGATTTTAGGCATCATCACGGCAGAGGGCAGCGGCCAGAGCCACGCGGCCATCATTGCCCGGGCAATGAATATCCCGGGCATCGTGCAGGTGGGCCGGGATTTTCTGGACGACTGCGACGGCCGCACGGCCATCCTGGATGCCGACAACGGCGAGTGCATCCTCGACCCGGATGCCGTCACCCGCCAGCAGGCGATGTCCCGCATCTGCGAGAAGCAGTGGGAGAACGAGGAGATGAACCGCGTCTGCGCCTTGCCGTGCCGGACGAAGGACGGCCAGCCCTTTGAGCTGCTGGCCAACTGCTTTGGGCCGGAGGACATCGACACGGCCATGCAGTCCGGCGCACAGGGCGTGGGCCTGCTGCGCACCGGCTACATGATGCTGCCGGGCCGCATTCTGGACGAGCAGGAACAGTATGTGTTCTATCACTCCTGCCTGGCGGCGGCAAAGGGCGGGGTGGTCACGGTGCGCACCTTCGACTTTGGCTCAGACCGCACCATTTCCGACGCCTATCAGGGCCTGCAGTCTTCCAAGCTTGGCCTGCGGGGCATCCGCAACAGTCTGCGCCAGCCCCACCAGTTCGAGACGCAGCTCTGTGCGCTGCTGCGCGCCGCCGCCCGCGGCCCGCTGCGGGTGATGTTCCCCATGGTGACGAATGTGGAGGACTGGGACGCAGCCATGCGTGTGGTGGAGCGCTGCCGCGAGCACCTGCGGGAGCGGGGGAGCGCTTCAACGAGAAGATGCCCTTCGGCGTCATGCTCAGTGTGCCGTCGGCCTGCCTGACGGCGGAAGAATTTGTGGCCCACGGGTGTGAGTTCTTCGTCATCGAGACGAACGATCTCATCCAGTACACCCATGCCGTGGACCGCGACCTCTCCATCGCCGAGCACTACTACCGCCCGGCCAGCAAGGCCATGAAAAAGCTCATCACCATGGTCGTGGAGGCGGCGGACGCGGGCCAGATCCCCGTGACCATCTGCGGCCTTGCGGTGGGCAACCCGGCCAACACGGTGCAGTATCTGCAGCTGGGCCTGCGCAGCTTCTCGGTGAGCCCGCAGAGCCTCATCAGCGTGAAGCGCGCGCTGCTGGAAGCAGAAGCAAAGACAGAATAAACAAAACAGGAGGGACAGCCGCGGTTTGCGTGGTTCTGCAATTATTCGTCCAGTTCTAAATCGCTCGGCAGGAGCACATCCAGCTCGGCGGCAGGTTCTGCCACAAGGCGGCGGCTCTGGTGGAAGATGGCCTTTTCCAGCGTGTTGCGGGCAAGACGGCCGTTGCCGGCGGTGCGGGCGTCGTCGGCCTGACGGCGGGCGTAGTAGTTCCGCAGCGGTTCCTCGCAGGCCTCCGAGAGGGTGTAGCCCTTGTTTTTTGCGAGGACGTGGGTGATCTGCAGCAGCTCGTCTGCCGTGTAGTCCGGGAACTCGATCTTGTTGGGGAAGCGGCTGGCAAGACCGCTGTTGGCGGTAAGGAACACCTCCATCTCCCGGGTGTAGCCCGCCAGAACGACCACCAGCTCGTCCCGGTGGTCCTCCATGCCCTTCACAAGGGTGTCGATGGCTTCGAGCCCAAAGCTGTCCTGCTCGCCGCGGTAGAGGCTGTAGGCTTCATCGATAAACAGCACACCGCCGAGGGCACTCTCGATGACGCTGTTTGTCAGCGGGGCGGTGTGGCCGGTGTAGCGGCCCACAAGGTCGGCACGGGTCACTTCCACCAGCTGACCGCCCTTCAGCGCGCCGATGGCCTTGAGGTACTTTGCCACCAGCCGGGCAATGGTGGTCTTGCCGGTGCCCGGGTTGCCGGTGAAGATCATGTGCATGGAAAGGCTGGCGGTCTTGAAGCCTGCCGCCGCGCGGCGCTGCTGCACCTGCAGGTTATCCGCCAGACCGAACACATACTCCTTGACTGGGGCCAGACCGACCAGCTCCGAGATCTCCGCCCGGATCTCATCCAGCGCGCCGGTGTAGGCGGCGGGCAGCAGGTCGAACAGCGGGGCCGGGGCGGCATCGTTCAGGTGGAAGAGCAGGCCCTCCGGGGCGGCGGTCAGGGTCACGGTGCCGGTGAGCGGCTTGTCCGTTTGCAGGCAGTATTCGCTCAGGGCGCGGAAGATACGGTCGCAGCAGCCGGACAGCCCGGCTGCGCCCTTCTGGGGGGTGCACTGGGCGGCTACATAGTCCCGCACATCGGCCCCGGCAGAGAGGGTCAGCCCAAGGCGTGCGCTCACCTTCTGGGCCAGCGCATTCAGCTGCTGCGCCGCCAGCGCTGCAAGGTCTGCCCGCTGGTAGGCGGTCGTCTCGCAGACGTCGCCCAGCGCCGAGATCATGCCTGCGCCAAACTTGTCCGCCATGGCGGCGCGGCCCTTGTTCGAGAAGAAGATGAGGTACTTGCCGCAGGGGTCGAGACGGCTGACCGCGCCGGGGGCCAAGGCCGTTCCGGCGTCCATCAGAATGCCGTCCCGGTTGACGATATACCGGCTGGAGAGCGGGGCGCTGCCCCGGACGGCCAGGTCGGACAGCGTTTTCAGAAAGCTGGGACAGCAGCTCTCGTAATGCTCAAAGATCACGATCTCCCCGGGGGCGTGGAGCGCGGCGTAGAGGTCCAGCAAAAAGAGCTTTTCGGCGGCGGGATTCGCGTAAAGCGCCAGGTCGAGCGCGGCGATCTGGTCGTTTTGCAGCAGGCCCCGCGCCGCCATGATGCGGGCGGTCTCTGCCAGCGCAAAGTGCCGCCCCGTACCGGCTCCGCCGCACAGCAGGATCACATTGCGTGCTGCCGGGCGCTCGGTGCCCAGCACAAAGGGCCGACGCATGGCGCGGACGACCGCGTCCACAAAGGCGTCCTGCCCCAGCACGGTCTGCCGGACTTCGTCGGCCAGCCCCTCGAAGCTGCCCAGATGTTTAGGTTTCACGTCGGTGGTGCCTTTGGCCAGCAGGCCGTCGTTCTCCATATCCCGCAGCATCTGGCGGCTGTCGGCCAGCGCAGCCTCGGCGGCGGTGTCCTGCGTCTTCAGCTGGGCCGACTGGGCCTTGAGCATCGCGTCCAGCTTCTTCTGCTGCTCCAGAAGCGCCGCGTTCAGGTCGTTCAGAGTGCTGTTTGGCTGCTGCCGGGGTTCGGCGGGGGTGCCGGGGGCGGCCTTGAATCTGCCGCCCGGCCCGAAGACTCCATTCATCAGGGTCTCCCAATCGTCTGTGTATGCCATGTCATCGCCTCCGTGATCGGTTCATTTCTTTCAGTATAGTGTACCGCAGCCCCATTTGCAAGGAAACTCTTGCAAAATCCGCGCAAGCCGGGTACACTGATTTCAAAAGGCCTGCCTCTGGCGAGGGCGGGAATGTTAGGATAAAGGATGAGAGTCAATGAAAACGCCTGCACAATGGAAAGCATGGTTCGAAAGCGAGGAGTTTGCCCGTCAGACCGGCTATCAGGGACCGCTGGGCGCGGCGTATTCCCCATCGGGCACCCATCTGCGCCTGTGGGCACCCACGGCGCAGTCGGTCCGGGTCGATCTTTACCGGAAAGGCGACGGCGGGGCCTGCATCGGCAGTCTGCCGCTGAGCCCGTGGGGGCAGGGCGTCTGGGGCGTTTACCTGCCCGGCGACCAGCACGGGAAGTATTATCATTTCAACGTGACCACCGAGTGGGGCAGTGTGACCACCGCTGACCCCTATGCCCGTGCGGCAGGCGTGAACGGCACCCGCAGCATGATCGTGGACCTTGCCCGCACCGACCCGCCGGGCTGGGAACAGGACAAACGGCCGGTCATCCCGGCGTCGAAGCGGAGCGTCTGGGAGGTCAACGTCCGGGATTTCTCGCAGGACCCGGCCAGCGGGGTGCGCAATGCGTGGCGGGGCAAGTTCATGGCCTTTACCCAGCAGGGCACCACCCTGCACGGGGACGGCATCCACCCCACCTGCCTGAACTACCTCCGGCGTCTGGGTGTGAAGTATGTGCAGCTGATGCCCATTTTTGATTTTGGCAGCGTGGACGAGGCAAAGCCGCTGCTGCGGCAGTACAACTGGGGCTATGACCCCACCAACTACAACGTCCCGGAGGGCAGCTACTCCACCGACCCCGCCCGCGGCGAAGTCCGGGTGCGGGAGTGCAAGCAGATGATCCAGGCCCTCCATGCGGCGGGCATCGGTGTGGTGATGGATGTGGTGTACAACCACATGTACCGCTTCGACAACGTGCTGAACCGAGCGGTCCCCCTCTATTATTTCCGCCAGAACGAGGATGGCAGCTTTTCCAACGGCAGCGGCTGCGGCAACGAATTTGCCAGCGAGCGGCCCATGGCCCGGCGGTATATGATCGATTCCATCCTCTACTGGGCGCAGGAATACCACATCGACGGCTTCCGGTTCGACCTGATGGGTCTGTACGACGTGGAGACCATCAACGCGGTGCGCGCCGCGCTGGATACGCTGCCCGGCGGGCGGGATATCCTGATGTACGGCGAGCCGTGGCAGGGCGGCGGCAGCCAGCTGCACCGGTACGAGGCCAACAAGGCGAATCTTGCCATGCTGAACGATCGCATCGGCATCTTCTGCGACGACACCCGCGACACCATCAAGGGCGGCTGCTTCAACGCCCGGGAGCCGGGCTATGTGGAGGGCAGGCCCGGCAGCTTCTGGGATATCGGCGGCGCGGTGGCGGCATGGTGCCGCAGCGACCGTCTGCCGCCCCACGCGCCCAGCCAGATCGTGAGCTATGTTTCCGCCCACGACAACTTCACCCTGTGGGACAAGCTGCTGCTGGTGCGGTACGAGCGCCCGGAGTTCGGCGCGGTGGACCGTGCCGCCCTTGCCCAGAACCGGCTGGCGGCGGGCATTTACCTGACCAGCTTCGGCCTGCCTTTCCTGCAGGCGGGCGAGGAGTTTGCCCGCACCAAAAAAGGGAAGGGCAACAGCTACCGCTCTTCGCCTGCGCTGAACCGGCTGGACTGGGAGCGGGCCGAGCAGTTCCATGGGCTGGTGGATTACTACCGGGGCCTCATCGGGCTGCGGAATGCCTTCCCGCGGCTGGGCGCGGTGGACAGGGCCAGCCCCAACGCCATTGCATTTTTTGATTTGGAACAGCCGCTGGTGGGCTGGTGTCTGTCTGCCCTGCCCGGCGATGGGGCGTGGTGGGGCGCGCTCTGCGTCTACTACAACCCCACCGAACAGGAACAGCCCATCCGGCTGCCCGACGGGCGCTGGAAGCTGCTGAGCGACGGCACCTCGTCCAGCCTGTGGCGGGGCGACAGCCGCATCCTGAGCGGTGAAGCGGTCCTGGCCCCGGTCAGTGCGACCATCTTCGGCTTGGTATAAACAACGATCCCCCGGCCAGCGGGTCACCGCCAGTCGGGGGATTTTTGAAGAAGAAAGGAATCAAATCTTGATAACGCCTTGCGGCGGGGGTAGCTCAGTTGTTGGCCGAACGCTGTGCGGCGGTGTTCGACGCATTCTTTTCGCCCAGCGTCAGCGAGACGGTCTGCATCTGGCCGTCGCGTGCAATGGTGATGGAAAGCGTATCGCCTGCTGCGTGCTTCTGCATCAGGGTGCCAAGGTCGTCCTTGGAGGCGATCTCGGTGCCGTCCACGCTCACGATGCGGTCACCGGCCTGCAGGCCTGCCTTTTCGGCAGGGCCGCCCTGCACGACGTCCACGACATAGACGCCGTAGGCGTTGACGTTGAGCTGTGCCGCCGTCTGTGCGTCGGTCACGGCCAGATAGGTGATGCCCAAATAAGGCCGTCCGGTCACATAGCCGTTCTCCAGCAGTTCCTGTGCCACCTTGATGGCATCGTTGATGGGGATGGCAAAGCCCAGACCCTCCGCGTCCGAGCTGGAGGACTTGGCGTTGACCAGACCGATGAGCTCACCGTTCATATTGAACAGGCCGCCGCCGGAGTTGCCGGGGCTGACCGAAGCATCCATCTGGATCAGGGACATGGTGTTCACAGAGCTGCTGCCCTGAATGGTGACGCTGCGGTTCAAAGCGCTGATCATGCCGCCGGTGACGGTGCCGCCCAGCTCACCCAGCGGGTTGCCCACAGCCATCACGCTCTGGCCCACCTTCAGGCTGTCGCTGTTGCCCACGGTGGCGGGGGTCAGGCCGGTGGCGTCGATCTTCAGCACAGCGACATCGCTGGTGTCGTCCTCGCCCACCACGGTGGCGGTGTAGTCGGTGTCCCCGATGGTCACGGTGATCTGCGATGCACCGGAGACCACGTGCGCACAGGTGAGGATGTAGCCGTCCGAGCTGATGATCACGCCGCTGCCGGCACCGCTCTCCACCTGATTCTGGCCGTACCACGACCACTGAGAGTAGACCACCTGCTCCGTAGTGATGACCACCACGCTGGGGCTGACCATCTCGGAAACCTGCGAAGTAGTCATGCCGCTGGACGCGACGGCGGTGCCGGAGGCCGCGCTGCTGTCGGTGCGCTCCACCTGCTGGATGACGACCTTATTGCCTGCATTGCCGACCCGTGCGCCCACAAAGCCGCCCGCAAAGCCCATGGCTGCGGCCAGCACCAGCGCCACAGCGCTGCGGGCGATGCGGCCGCCGCTATGCTTGCGGCGCTTCTTCGGGGGCTTGGAGGCTGCGGCCTGCGGCTCCGGGCCTGCCGGGGGCGGCGTGGTGCCGCCATTGCCGGTGGAAGTTTCCGACGGGCGGGCCGGGGCGGGGTCGCTGTAAGTGCCCGCCGTGTTGGCGGTGTTCATGCCGGAAGAGCCGACGTTGGGGTATCCGGTATCGCCGGACGAACTATTTGCAGAGGAATAATCATATTCCCATTTGTTCTCATTGTCCATGGTACAACTTCCTTTCTCGAAGGGACTGGTTCGGGAGAGGCGCTTCGCCCGTCCCTCTCTGGAACTGGCTCTATTGTAGCCGCTAATTGTGAAAACGAATCGCTGAGCGGGTGAAGAATGTGTGAAATAAGGTCGTAACCGCAGGCCTTGACAGCGGCGCGGGAGCTTGGTATTGTAAGGGAAAAGGAGACTGCGTATGAAATTGGAAGAACGGCCCGGCGGCTTTGCACTGTATAAAGAGAAGACCGAGGTGGGCTGCTGTCAGCTGACCCGGACGGCGGCAGGGGCGGACGTTGCCTGCCTTACCATTGTACCAGAATGGCGGCGGAAAGGCTATGGGTCTTATCTGCTAAAAGAGATATTGCGCCGCTTTGGCGGATATGACAGGGAGACGGCCACCGTTTTCACGGCTCCGCTGCCCGCTGTGCCGGGGGAGAAAGCGTTCTGGGCAAAGTTCGGCTTCCGGGAGGAGGCCGGGCGGCTCTGCCGCCGCCGCACGCCGGACCTGACCGCCGTCAAGTTCGTGCAGGACTTCCTTGCGGCCCGGCTGCAGAACCCGCAGCTGCTGGTGGATGCCACCTGCGGCAACGGCGGAGATACGGCGTTTCTGTGCCGTCTGGCGGGCGGGACAGGCCGGGTGCTGGGCTTTGACATCCAGCCCGAAGCCATTGCCTCCACCCGACGGAATCTGGCCGCGAACGGGCTTTCCGCCGAGCTGTACTGCGGCAGCCACGCAGACCTGCTGCATTATGTCCAGCCCGGCACGGCGGATGCCGTGATGTTCAACTTCGGCTGGCTGCCGGGGGCAGACCACACGGTCTTTTCCCACGCGGAGAGCAGCATCCCCGCGCTGGAAGCAGCCCTCGACGCACTGCGGCCCGGCGGGGTGCTCAGCGCCATCCTTTACAGCGGCCGGGTCATCGGGTCGGACGAGAAGACGGAGATCCTGCACTGGATGCGCACACTGCCCCTGACGCGCTGCACCGTCCTCGTCTGCGATTTCGCCAATTGGGCCGAAACGGCACCCCTGCCCTGCTTTCTTCTGAAAAAATGAGAAAAGTCTTGCATCTAGGTGGAATTTCTGCTAAAATAAATGCTGTTTGATTTTTAGACGGCCGGACCCTCTTCGGCATCGCGTATGCGATGCCGCCTCTCCCTTTGGCGGAGCGGGCGCAAAGCGCCTGAGAGGGCAGGCCTGTCGATGGAGAACGACCCATGTGACGAAAAAAGGACCCGAAACAAACCCCTCTGACTTGAAATTGGGAGACTTATAAATCTATGACAAATCGTGAAGAAATCGAGCGCCGCCGGACGTTTGCGATCATCAGCCATCCCGACGCCGGTAAGACCACTCTGACCGAAAAGCTGCTGCTGTACGGCGGAGCCATCAATCAGGCAGGCTCCGTCAAGGGCAAGCAGAGCGCAAAGCACGCCGTGTCCGACTGGATGGACATTGAGAAGCAGCGCGGTATTTCCGTCACCTCTTCTGTCCTGCAGTTCAACTACGCGGGCAAGTGCGTGAACATTCTGGACACCCCGGGCCATCAGGACTTCTCGGAGGACACCTACCGCACCCTGATGGCGGCAGACTCTGCCGTCATGGTCATCGATGCCGCAAAGGGCGTTGAGGCCCAGACCATCAAGCTGTTCAAGGTGTGCACCCTGCGCCACATCCCCATCTTCACCTTCGTCAACAAGATGGACCGCGAAGCCCGCGACCCCTTTGAGCTGATGGAGAACATTGAGGAGATTTTGGGCATCAAGACCTACCCCATGAACTGGCCCATCGGCTGCGGCAAGGAGTTCAAGGGCGTGTTCGACCGCAACACCCGCAAGGTGCTGGCATTTTCCAGCGACGGCCGCGCCAACGGCGTGAAGAAGGTGGATGAGACCGAGGCCGAGCTGGGCGATCCCGCACTGGACGAGCTGCTCACCCCGTATCTGCACCAGCAGCTGGTGGATGAGATCGAGCTGTTGGACGGTGCCGCCGAGGAATTTGACCTCGACAAGGTGCTGCGCGGCGAGCTGAGCCCCGTGTTCTTTGGTTCCGCTCTGACCAACTTTGGCGTGGAGCCCTTTCTGGAGAACTTCCTGCGCCTCACTCCCACCCCGCTGGCCCGCGTGGACAGCCTGACCGGCGAGACCGTGGACCCCTGCCGCGACGAGTTCTCTGCCTTCATCTTTAAAATTCAGGCCAACATGAACAAGGCCCACCGCGACCGCATCGCCTTTATGCGCATCTGCTCCGGCAAGTTCGAGCGCGGCATGGAGGCCTTCCATGTGCAGGAGGGCAAGAACATCAAGCTGGCCACCGGCACCCAGCTGATGGCGCAGGACCGCGCCATCGTGGACGAGGCCTACGCCGGCGACATCATCGGCCTGTTCGACCCGGGCATCTTCTCCATCGGCGACACCTTGTGCACCGGCAAAAAGAAGGTCCAGTTCGCAGGCATCCCCACCTTCTCGCCGGAGCACTTTGCCCGCATTGAGCAGAAGGACACCATGAAGCGCAAGCAGTTCGTGAAGGGCATGGAGCAGATCGCGCAGGAGGGTGCCATCCAGATCTTCCGCGAAGTGGGCGGCGGCATGGAAGAAGTGGTAGTCGGCGTGGTCGGCGTGCTGCAGCTGGAAGTGCTGGAGTACCGCCTGAACACCGAGTACAACGTGGAGATCCGGATGCAGCAGCTGCCCTTTGAACAGCTGCGCTGGGTGCAGAACGACCCCGACACCTACAACCTGCGGGATCTGGACCTGACCAGCGACACCAAGGCTGTGGAGGATATGAAGGGCAACCGCCTGCTGCTGTTCACCTCCGACTGGGCGGTGCGCTGGGCTGAGACCCACAACGAAACGCTGAAACTGAGCGAGTTCGGCAATATCTGAGTTGAAAGAGAGCTGCGGTGCGGGAATATCCCGCAGCTGCGGTTCTTTTTTCATAAAACGCAAAAAATACAACGAAGAATGCCAGCTACGGAATGCGCTGCTCCCATTGCGGGGAACACTGCTGGCATGGAGGGAAAATATATGCAAAACATCAATATTGGCAAAAGCGGCATTCAGGTGCCGTTTCTCGGCATGGGCACCTGGGCCATCGGCGGCGGCTCCTGGTGGGGCGACAACGACGACGCCCTTTCAGTCAAGGCCATCCAGACTGCTGTGGAGCAGGGCATCCAGTGGATCGACACCGCCCCCATCTACGGCCTGTACCACAGCGAGACCGTGGTGGGCGAGGCCATGAAGCACATCGACCGCGACAAGGTGGTGCTTTCCACCAAGTGCGGTCTGGAGTGGCGGCATGAAACACCGGTGCTGCACAAGGTCGTGGACGGCACCACCGTTTACCGCGACCTTTCTGCAAAGAGCATCATCGAGGATGTGGAGGATAGCCTGCGCCGCCTGCACACCGATCATCTGGATGTGCTGTACACCCACTGGCAGACCCCCGATTTCGGCATCTACCCGCTGGAAGAGACGGTGGAAGCCATGATGAAGCTGAAGGAGCAGGGCAAGATCCGTGCCATCGGTGCATCCAACGTCACTGCAGACATCATCCGCGGCTACTGCAAGTACGGTCAGCTGGATGTCATTCAGGAAAAGTACAGCCTGCTCACCCGCCGTGTGGAAAAGCAGCTGCTGCCTACCTGCAAGGAGCTGGGCGTATCGGTGCAGGCATACTCTCCGCTGGAGCAGGGCCTGCTGACCGGCAAGGTGACCATGGACACCACCTATCCCGAGGGCAGCACCCGCAACTCGAACCCCAGCTTCCAGCCCGCCCGCCGGGCACAGGCGCTGGACATGCTGGCAAAGTGGGGCGACCTGACCGAGAAATACGACTGCTCTCTGGCACAGCTGGTGATCGCCCTGACCGCCCGTATGATCCCCGGCCTGCATGTGCTGTGCGGTGCCCGCACTCCGCAGCAGGTGATGGACAACGCCGGTGCGCTGAACATCAAACTGGACGGTGCCGATGCCGTCCGCATGAAGTGGGACGTGGATGCCATTTCGTAAGATAAAATTGACCCAAAAGAACCGGATGGACGCCATCCGGTTCTTTTTTGTGCTGATTGCTGCAAATTTGCTGTTGAATTTTACAGCGGAATCCGCTATACTGAATGTGAAGGGAGTTGATTTTATGCCGAACATCAAACCGATTTCTGACCTGCGGAATTATACGGAGGTCCTCCGGGATGTGGAAGAGGGTTCGCCGGTGTTTCTGACCAAGAACGGCCGCGGGAAATATGCCATTCTCGATATGCACGACTACGAGAAAGCGCAGGCGACCATCCGACTGATGAATGAGATTGCGAAGGGCAGGCGGTCCGGAGAAACGGAGGGGTGGCTGAGTATGGAGGCCGTAGAAGAATCGCTCGGAATTGCGAATGAATAAACTTCAAGTATCAAAAGCTGCCCAGTATGATCTGTTGGAGATCAAAGCGTATATTGCAAACGATTTGGAAAATCGAACGGCAGCGGTTTCGACGGTAAAGAAGATCACGCAGAAAATTCGACGATTGCAAGAACATCCGTTGATGGGTGCACCAATTTCGTCTGTTTCAAATGCCAATAGTGAGGAGCGTTTTCTGGTCAGCGGAAAATATCTGGTATTTTACCATGTGATCGGAAAAGAAGTTTTCATTGACCGTGTCCTTTATGGCGGCAGAGATTATCTGAAGATTCTGTTCGAGGATGCCCTTAAAGAAGAAGCGCGAGAAGAAAACGACTGAGCGTATCAAACAACGAGAGAGGAGCCGCGGCCATTGGCCGCGGCTCCTCTCTCGTTTGTTCAAACTATTTTTGCTTCACCCGTTTTCACGCCAGAATGCCCCGCCGCTGGTCTGGAACAGCATCCACGGGTTCACGCTCTTGCTGCCAAGCTTGAAGTCCTTGGTCAGCTCCTCGCCCAGCACACCCACAGCCTGCCCTTTCTGGACGGTCGCGTTCCGGCTGACGGAGAGGGTCTGCAGCCCGTACAGGTAGCTGCGCATCCCGCAGCCATGGTCGATGACCACCGTGTTGCCGGTAAGGGCAAGGTTTCCGGCAAAGACGACGACGCCGTCCGCCGGGGCACGGGCCGGGTCGCCGGGGATGGTGTAGAGCTTGGTGGAGTTGGAGCGGGAACCCTGCTGGCCGTTCGTGACCTTGACCTGACCGAAATCCAGCAGAATGAGATAATTTTCGGCCGGGCAGATGAACCCGCCGGACCAGAGTTTTTCCCGCACAGGCAGCTCATACAGCGGCCAGATGTTGTTCCGGAACTCGGTGTTCGCGGCCTCGGTGGGGGCCGGTTCAGCCTCGACTTCCGCAGTGCCGAAGTCTTTGGGCAGAACGGTCAGCGTCCGGGAAATCGTCTCCCCATTGACCGTGATGCGGATCTCGTGGGCTCCGGCGGAGGCGTTGTAGGCCGCAGGGATGTAGGCCCGCCAGCCGGAGGGGCTGCGGGTGCATGAAACACTGCCGAGGTCGGTCTCCAGGGTGGGGGCCGTGTCCCCGGCCATGCCGGTGATGGCAACGCCTACGATGCCGCCCTGCTCGACCCGCTCAGCCGAAAGCTCGACGTTGGCGCTGGCCTGCAGCGTGAACCGGAAGGAGAACCGATACCAGCCGGTGGGCCGGGCCGGGTGTTCCTGCCCCCAGTTCTTATGAATGGCACCGTTGGTACCGCCGTCGAACTGGGTGGCAGAAAGGTCGGCCGGAAGCCGCCAGACTGTCATCGTGGCCTTGTAGCTGCCGTTGGCCGGGAAGAGGAAGTCTTCATACTGCCCGGCAGAACCGGCGAACACGAGGCTGCCGACGTCGGTCTCGATGGTCAGGGTGGTGTAGGTGGCCCAGTCGGGCAGGGCGAGTGCCGGGTGAGCATCGTACAGTGTGCCCAGCTTTTGCACGGTAAGGGTGTCCGGCTCGGCAAAGACCCTGTCGAGCACACCGCCCACCAGCGGCACCTGCCAGCAGGAGCCGTTCACTTCCAGTGCCTGCCCGCCGAACTGTACGTCCGCCGCAGGGCGGGCCCCCTCGCCGGTAAAGGAATAGCTCACGGCCATTACGGTCCCCAGCAGCACGACGACGCCCAGCGCGACGCCGATGATCCAAAGAAAAAATCGCTTCATGATATGTAACATCCTCCTGACATGAAAGTGCAGGGTTGCAAAAAGGGCGCACGCGGCGGGTCAGGAACTGACCACCGGGTGCGCCCTTCAGCGGATCGATTATTCTTCTGCGGCGTCCTCGGCAGGTGCGTCGGCGGGTTCCGCCTTGTCTTCGCCGAACAGCAGACGCTCGTACTCGTCCAGCTCCTTCTCACGGCGGCGGAGATAAACGGCCACGGCGGCCAGTGCACCGGCGATGGCGGCCAGCGTAGCAATCACGGCGATCAAACAAGATTTCTTCATAGGTTCAATACACTCCTTTTTTGGGTCGGAACGATGGGTCCAGAACATCCTTTGTGTCGGGGTGGCCCTTTTCGCGGTGGGCCATGGAACCGCCCTTGCGGATATCGTGTAGAAATATCGCGTTAGGAATATTATACCCGGAATGCAAAAAAATTACAACTGCCAATCCGTAAATTTTCATCGACCTGCACGAAAGAAGTTAAAATGCAGCGGCCAGCAGTTTGCGGTACGCCTTGAACGCACCGGGCAGGGTGTACGCGGCTTCCAGCTGTTCCGGGCTGGCCCAGACGCAGCCGGCGGGGGCGGGCTGGCGCTCTGCCGTGAAGAGATAACCGCCCATGTGCCACTCGATGTGGCTGAAGATGTGCCGGGCCGGGCGGAGGGCTTTGGCGGCATCGGGGGTGCAGACGACACCCAGCGCTGCCAGGCGGGCGCGGGCCTCGTCTGCGGAGAGAGATTCGTCCTCCCACAGTACCGGCTGCCACAGCCCGGCAAGCAGGCCCTTTTGGGGCCGCTGCTGGAGCAGGACGCCCTCCGGGCTGCGGACGAGCGCCAGCGTCACCGGCTCGATGCGGCGGGCCTTGGGGGCCGCTTTGCGGGGCAGGGTGAGGGCCGTCCCGGCGGCATGGGCGGCGCAGAGATGGGCCAGCGGGCACTGCGCGCAGAGCGGGGCACCGTTCGGCACGCAGACCAGCGCTCCCAGCTCCATAAGGGCCTGATTGTAGTCGCCGGGCGCATCCGGCGGCTGGTGCTCCATCACGCGGGCGGTGAATGCCCGCTTGACCTTGGGGTCGGTGATGAGGCGGTCGTCGTTGTACAAACGGGAGAACACCCGCAGCACATTGCCGTCCACGGCGGGCACCGGGATGCCGAAGCTGATGGACGCAACGGCTCCCGCCGTGTAGTCCCCGATGCCGGGCAGGGCCCGCAGGGCATCATAGTCGGCGGGCAGCTGTCCGCCGTACTGCTCGCAGACGATGCGTGCAGCCTTTTGCAGGTTGCGCACCCGGCTGTAGTAGCCAAGACCCTCCCAGAGCTTGTGCAGCTTTTCCTCTTCGCAGGCGGCAAGGGCCGGAATGTCCGGCAGGGCGGCGAGAAAGCGTTCGTAGTAGGGCAGTGCCGCCGAGACCCGGGTCTGCTGCAGCATGATCTCGCTGAGCCACACATGGTAGGGGCTGGGGTCGGTGCGGAAGGGCAGGATGCGGTGGTTCGCATGGAACCAGTGGAGCAGGGCGGGCGAAATGTTTTCCACGAAATGTTACCTCGATGTTGAAAATAACCCTCTCAGTCTCGCTATCGCTCGCCAGCTCCCCCAAGGGGGAGCTTTGGTGCGGTACTTTACCGGAAGAACCAAACCTCGCCCTTCGGGAGAGGTGGCATTGCGAAGCAATGACGGAGAGGGTCGTACTTTATTTTTTAGAATCCGTACGCGGTGCGGGGGAAGGGCAGCACGTCACGGATGTTCTGGATGCCCGTGAGGTACATGATCATGCGCTCGAAGCCCAAGCCGTAGCCGGCGTGCTCCACGCCGCCGAACTTGCGCAGGTTCAGGTACCAGTCGTAGTTGGTCTTGTCCATGCCCAGCTCGTCCATGCGGGCCACCAGCTTGTCGTAGTTCTCTTCACGCTGGCTGCCGCCGATCAGCTCGCCGATGCCGGGCACCAGCATATCTGCGGCTGCCACGGTCTTGCCGTCGGGGTTCTGCTTCATGTAGAAGCTCTTGATCTCCTTCGGGTAGTCGGTGACGAACACAGGCTTTTTGAACACCACCTCGGTCAGGTAGCGCTCGTGCTCGGTCTGGATGTCCACGCCCCACTCCACAGGGAACTGGAACTTCTTGTTGTTCTTCTTCAGGATCTCGATGGCCTCGGTGTAGCTGATGCGGCCAAACTCGCTGTTTGCCACCAGCTCCAGACGCTCGATGAGGCCCTTGTCGATGAACTGGTTGAAGAAAGCCATCTCATCCGGGCAGTTGTCCAGCACGTAGCGGATGACGTACTTGGTCATGGCCTCGGCGGTGTCCATGTAGCCGTTCAGGTCGCAGAAGGCCATCTCCGGCTCGATCATCCAGAACTCGGCGGCGTGACGGGTGGTAAAGCTCTTCTCGGCACGGAAGGTGGGGCCGAAGGTGTACACCTTGCCGAATGCCATAGCCATGGCCTCGGCTTCCAGCTGGCCGGAAACGGTCAGGTTGACCGGCTTCTCGAAAAAGTCCTGCGTGTAATCCACGGTGCCGTCCTCGTTCTTAGGCACATTCTCCAGATCCAGCGTGGTGACGCGGAACATCTCGCCTGCGCCCTCACAGTCGGAAGAGGTGAGCAGCGGAGAGTGAGAGTAAACGAAGCCGTTCTCCTGGAAGAACTTGTGGATGGCGTAGGCAGCGGCGCTGCGCACGCGGAAAGCGGCGTTGAAGGTGTTGGTGCGGGGGCGCAGGGTGGGCATGGTGCGCAGATATTCCATGCTCATCTTCTTTTTCTGCAGCGGATACTCGTCCGCCGGGCAGTCGCCCAGGATCTCCACACTGTCGGCATTCAGCTCAAAGGGCTGCTTTGCCTGCGGGGTGAGCACCAGCTTGCCCTTGACGCGCAGGCTGCTGTACAGACCGGTGTGGATCACCTCATCGTAGTTTGCCAGCTTGCCTGCTTCCAGCACGACCTGCAGGGTCTTGAAGCAGCCGCCGTCCGACAGGGCGATGAAGCCGATGTTCTTGGAGTCGCGGATGTTCTTTGCCCAGCCGCAGACGGTGATCTCGGTGCCGTCGGCGGGGGTGTTTTTGAACAGCGAAACGATCTCAGTGCGTTCCATAGTGTTTGTTCTCCCTTTCGATATAAAATGAAAAAGACAGCTTTGTTCTCCCTGAAAGTTCAGGGCGAACAAGCTGTCTTGTAATGTCCGCGGTGCCACCTGAATTACCGGAAGTGTCCGGTCGCTCACGCGCTCATCTCAAAAAGAAAGCGCTGCCCTTGTAACGCGGGGCGCAGCGGCGCACCTACTGGCAGTTTTGCAAAAAACTGGGTTCAGGTTGCAGCTCCTGGGTGTTCGTTCGCGCAGGGGGCGCTCACGGCTCGCAGCAACTGCCGTGTTCTCTGGAAGCGTCCCGGATGCGTTACTTTTCCCGATCTGTGCTTTTCGGTAATTCTAAAAATAGCACAGGAAAGCGGCTTTGTCAATCGGAAATTGCAGGGTCTGCGCTGCGCAGCACTTCGATCAGCCCCTCGGCGGCCAGCTGCCCGGCATAAAGAGCCTCGTTCAGGTTATTGCCGTGCCCGCCGATCTCAATGAGCAGACTGCCGGTGGTCAGATCCTGATTGTAGAACCGGTAGCTGAACAGCACGGGCCGGGTGAGGCCGGGGAATGTCCCCTCCATCGCCCGCTCCCATGCAGCGGCGAAGCGGAGGTTCTGGCGGTAGTTGGGCAGGGAGATGCTGCTGCCGTTGTCGCACCCGCAGATGATCATGACCTGTGCGGCCTGCCGCCCGTCCACCGTGCACACCGGGGCCATCCGGGAGCCGTTCTCGGTCTCGATGGCATCCCGGTGGACATCCAGCACCACCTTGATGCTGGGATACCGGGCCAGATACTGCTGCACCACGGCCCGGCTGTTGGCATAGCTTCCGGTGTAGCTGGGGTAGTCGTTCAGGGTCTCGTCGTGAAGGGTGTTGATGCCTGCCGCATTGAGGGTATCGGCCACCACACGGCCCACCGCGCACATGTTGTAATTCCGGTCGGTGGTGCGGGAGCCGTCGCCGGGGCGGAACCACAGCCCGGCCGAAAGGCGGTAGTCCTCGGTGGCGTGAGTGTGCATGATGAGGACCTGCGGCTCCGGGCTGTTCCACTCCACCGCAAAGGGGAGCGGAGCTTCGACCTCGGCCGCGATCTCCGCCGCCGGGACGCGGGTATTGTTTTTGATGCTGCCTGCCCCGCAGGGAATGTACTTTTCGCCGCTGCCCTGCGGATAGGTCTTTTCGAGGATGGTGCCTGCGTCTTCGGGCCGGGCGTCGTCGCTTTCCAGCGGGACGAGGTAGGAGCTGTCTGCGGCGGCGGGCAGAGATCCCGGAGCGGGTTCGAGGACTTCGGGCGGAAGCGCTTCTGCCGCAGATCCGGTGCTCTGTGCGGAGGCGGCCTGCTTCCGGCTGAGAGAAAGGGCCGTCTGCGCGGCGGGCAGCGGCCCGATGATGAGCGCCGCCAGACTGAGCACCAGTCCATGGGCAAAAACGGTCAGCGCCAGCATCAGCGCCGCCGCCCCGGCCAGACTGAGCACCGGCCCGGCCCAGAAATCTCCCTGCCTGCGGCGCATGGCGGACACCTCCTTCCCTCTTGATAGGGTATGAAATTAACCTGTAGAGATAGAACGTTTCGTGCCGGAATGCCAAGGCCTCTCCTACCAGGAGAGGTGGCACCGCAGGTGACGGAGAGGTTGTACAGAGGAAAGGCTTCCCTTCATACAACCTCTCAGTCTCGCCTACGGCTCGACAGCTCCCCTGGTAGGGGAGCCAAGGCCTCAGCTCGTCAGCCAGCCCAGCTGGGCAATGCTCAGGCGGGGCTGCAAAGCACGGTTGATGGCCGCGGCCAGCAGAGCGGCCCCGTGGGCGATGACGCTGTCCAGCTCGCGGGGGGTCACCACAAGGTCGCTGCCCTCCTCGGCCTGCATCAGGGTCGGGATGCCTGCCGCTACGACCGGCACCCCCAGCCGGGCGGCATCCAGATGGCGGCTGTGGCCGGGCTGGGCCGGGAACAGCCCGGTGTCCGAGAATTGCAGGGTCCGGCCCAGCCGCTCCGGCTCGGAAGAGCAGAGGCTGTCCACGCAGAGCAGGGCAGCGGGGCGGATCTCCCGCACCAGTGCCCCGGCCAGCTGCTGCAAACTCAGCCCGGTGGCAGCCGACACGCCCGGTGCCACTGCCGCCACCGGCCGGATGCCCTGCACCGGGACGGTATGCTGCCCCATCGTGACGAAAATCTTCTGCGCCGTGCGCGGGCCGAGGGCATCCGCCGTGACCCGCCGGTTTCCGATGCCCAGCACCAGCACCGGCCCTTCCGGCGGCAGCAGGGCGCGCAGTTCTGCCGCACAGGTCTCGATCACCGCAGCGTCCCGCTCGTCCAGCACGCTGACGCTGGGCATTTCCAGCGTGACATACCGTCCGCGGGGCTTCGCCAGCCCTTCGCGCGCGATCTCCACCCGCGTCACGGTCACGCCGCCGCGCCTGGCTGTGGCCACCCGCACACCGGTGGGCGGCGCACTGCCCGGTGCCCGGAACAGCTCATCGGCAAGGTCTGTTTCCCGCATGATTCATCCCGCTTTCCCATCTGAAATTTGCATTTGGGGCCGTTTTGGCCCGGTTTTACAGTTTCAGTATGGGATTTTGAAAACTTTTCTAAACAAAAATCAAAAAAACGCTTGCGCTGGTACGCGAAATATGGTATCATAGGGTGCGCTGTTATAGGTAGCCAAGGAGGTGGAACGAATGCCTAACATCAAATCTCAGAAGGACCGCGTCGTGCAGGCTGCTGCAGAGCAGGCTCACAACAAGGCCATTAAGACCAACCTGAAAACAGTCGTCAAGAAGGCAGACGCTGCCATCGATGCGAATGCCGCTGACAAGGACGCAACCGTCCTGGCTGCTGTTTCCGCGATCGACAAGGCTCGCGCTAAGGGTGTCATCAAAAAGAACACCGCCAGCCGCAAGATCAGCCGTATGGCAAAGCGTGCTAACAAGAACGCTTGAGTTCATGCCTGATCGAGTGATCGACTGACGAACAAAACCTCTGTGCCGGTTTCCGGTGCGGGGGTTTTTGTTTTTTGCATCCTACCACCCGCCGGGCGCGAACCGGCGCGAAGCAGCGCTGCTTTTGATTGCGGGCTAGTTCTGGTCGTGGCTCCGGCCGACCCAGGAGCAGACCACGCCGCACACAAGGCTGGTGGTAACACCGGCCGCAGCGGCGGTCAGCCCGCCGGTGAGGATGCCCACAGCACCTTCTTCCTGCAGCGCGGTGCGCACGCCCTTTGCCAGCAGATGGCCGAAGCCCAGCAGGGGAACCGTGGCCCCGCACCCGGCAAACTCGGCCAGCGGGGCATACCACCCAATGGCCGAAAGCACCACGCCCGCCACCACATATCCGGTCAGGATGCGGGCCGGGGTCAGGCCGGTCAGGTCGATGAGGATCTGCCCGACGGCGCAGATGCCGCCCCCGATGACGAAAGCCCAGAGATAGTTCATGATGCGGCTCCTTTCTCCGGCGCACGCAGCTCCACCAGATGCGCCACCGCCGGGATGGTCTCCTTCTGCAAAAAGGTGGTCTGGCTCATCAGGGCCCCGGTGGCTGTGAACAGTACCCGCTTCTGGCTGCCCCGGCGCAGGCGCGGCAGGATGTGCCCGCACAGCACCGCCGCGCAGCAGCCCGGGCCGGAGCCGCCGCTCTTTACGCTCTGCTCGTTTGCGTCGAACAGGATGCACCCGCAGTCCACATGGTTTTTGATCAGCAAGCCTTCTGCGGCCAGCAGCTCCCGCAGCAGCTGACTGCCCACCTGCCCAAGGTCGCCGGTGTAAATGGCGTCGAAATCCGGCGGCTCTGCGTGGGTGTCCCGCAGGTAGTGCAGCAGGGTCGCGCTGGCGGCGGGGGCCATGGCTGCGCCCATGTTGTTGATGTCCCGGATCTGATAGTCCTGCACCCGCCCGAAGGTCACGGCCCGGATGCCGACCCCCTGCCCGGCGGGGCGCAGCAGACAGGCCCCGGCGGCGGTGGCCGTCCACTGGGCGGTCGGGGTGCGGACGGCTCCATAGCTCAGCGGCGTGCGGAACTGCCGCTCTGCCGCGCAGAAGTGGCTGGAAGCCATGGCCAGCAGGCCGTCGGCCAGCCCGGCCGAGCAGAGCGCAGCCCCCAGCCCCAGCGCTTCGGCCATGGTGCTGCAGGCCCCGAACAGCCCGGCAAAGGGCACGCCCAGCTCCCGCATGGCATAGCTGGATGCCGTGCACTGGGCCTGCAGGTCTCCGGCCAGAGCCAGACTGACCTCTTTCTCAGTGATCTGTGCTTTTTTCAGGCAGAGCCGCGCCGCCCGCAGCTGCAGCTGGGTCTCGGCGGCTTCCCAGCTGGACTGGCCAAAGCGGTTGTCTGCGCTCAGCGCATCGAAGCCCGCCGCAAGGGGGCCTTCCCCCTCTTTTTGCCGCCCACCGCCGCATGGGCCGCGATGACGGGCGGAGTCTGGAAGATCAGGGTGTCGCCGCGCCGGGTCGCCATGAAAAATTCCTCCTTTCAGGGATGTTTTTTTGCGGATTTTGTGGTATACTGGAAAATCGCCGGAAGAGTGCAATCTTTTCGCCCGGCAAAGCGTATGGTAAGTGAGAGGGATCAGCCGCCCAGCACCCACAGCACCGCGCCGTACACCACCGCCGCCAGCGTGCCGTACACGATCACCGGCCCGGCAATGGTGAACATCTTGGCCCCGGTACCCAGCACCCGGCCCTCGGCCTTGAACTCGATGGCCGCGCTGACCACCGCATTGGCAAAGCCTGTGATGGGCACCAGCGACCCGGCCCCGGCCTTTGCGGCCAGCTTCTGGTACCAGCCCAGCGTGGTAAGCACCGCTGAGAGCACGATCAGGCTGCAGCTGGTCAGGGTGCCGGCAAGGTCGGCTTCGAGCCCCAGACCCAGATACCACTGGCGCAGCACTTCGCCCAGCAGGCAGATGCCGCCGCCCACGCCAAAAGCCCACAGGCAGTCGGTGCCCAGCGGCGAATGCGGGCCTGCCCGCTGCACCCGGCGCGCATATTCCTGTGCTGTCATTTTCATGCAGAACACCTCCGGGGATAGGATGTCCCCGGCCCGGAGAGAATATACAAGGAGAAGCCTTATGAATCAACGACCTGTGAACCAACCGCACCGCCGCATGACCCGCGCCGAAGCGCGCCGCCGCCGTCGCAGCCGTGCCATCCGCCGGGTGGGCGAGCTGACCGTCGCCGTCTGCCTGTTCGTGGGCGGGCTGACCGTCGCCGTCTGCCTGTTCGTGGGCGGGGCTGCGTTCCTGCTCAACCGCCACGCCCCGGTGCTTTCCGCCAGCGCGGCCAGCGCCCCGGCAGAGGATGCGGAGAACAGCCTGCTTCCGGCAGCGTCCAGCACCGTGGAGGAGACCAATGGCAATGCTCTGGGCCTGACCGCCGACGAGGCCGCTGCTATGCTGGCCGACCCGCTGATGGTGCTGGTGAACCACACGAACAAAATGCCGGACGATCATACTTTTACCACCAAGGCGTGCGGCTCGGCCACCGCTGTGAACAAGACCCTGCAGACCGTGGCCTGCGATGCCTTTCTGGAGATGCAGAAAGCCGCTGCCGCCGAAAATGTGACCATCTGGATGCAGAGCGGCTACCGCAGCGTCAAGTACCAGACCGGTCTGTACGAGCGGAAGACGAAATACTACACCGACCAGGGCTACGACCTGGCCACAGCCAAGGAAAAGGCGGCGGCGGTCGTCAACCCGCCGGGCTACTCGGAGCACAACTGCGGCCTTGCTGCCGACCTGAACAGCCCGGAGCACACCGACCTGACCGAGGGCTTTGAAAACACCGAGGCCTTCCGCTGGCTGTGTGAGCACGCGGCAGATTACGGCTTCATCCTGCGCTACCCCAAGGGGGCCGAGGCCCAGACCGAGATCACCTACGAGCCGTGGCACTGGCGCTATGTGGGCGTGGAAAATGCCCGGAAGATCAGTGCCAGCGGCCTGTGCTTCGAGGACTACATCGCCCAGCTGCACACCCTTGCGGGCTGAGCGGAAAAGCGCTGGCAAAGACCGGTGAAGAAACCGTAAAAATTTGCGCGAACCTTTGCATTTCCGGCAAGGGTATGGTAAGATAGCAATGGCCCGGCCAGCCGCGCCGGAAGGCACAGCGCCGGGCTTGAGTGTAATGAATGCAAAAGAAGGAATAATCTATGAAGATCCGTTCAAAACTGATACTGTCCGCTGTGGCTGCCACGCTGGGCTGCGCTCTGCTCGCAGGCTGCGGCGGCGCGGCTTCCTCGTCCACGGCGTCCTCGGCAAGCCCGGCGGCGTCCTCGGTGGTGCTGTCCCAGGCGGAGAGCGCCCTGCCCGACGACGGCACCAACAGCCCCGATGCGCTGGCCGACGAGGTGGATGCGCTGCTGGAAGCCGACCCCATCTCCAACCAGTTCGAGATCGCAGCCATGAACATTGAGTACGATTTCGGCCTGAAGGCTGAGGACGTGGTGAGCTACAAGGGTGTGAAGAGCAACGACAACGGCGATGCCGGTCTGGTGCTGGTCATCGAGCCGGCAGAGGGCAAGGCCGAAGAGATCGTGGAGGCCCTGAAGGCCTACCAGCAGGATCAGGTGGCCTTCTACGGCAACTACGCCGAGTTTGCCGCGGCACAGGCCAATGTGGAAAATGCCGTCATCGCCAACAGCGCCGACCGCGTGGTGATGGTCATTGCCTCCAACGCGTGCACGGAAGACCTGACCGACGCCGTCAACGGCGTTCTGCTCAAGTAACAACGATCATCGTGGGCCGGTGCCTTGGCGGCATCGGCCCTTTTTCAAAGGAGGAACACCTTGGTTTTCAGCACCATAATCTTCCTGTTCCGCTTTCTGCCCATCACGCTGGCGCTGTATTACCTTGCGCCCGCAAAGCTCAAGAACACCGTGCTGTTCCTCTGCAGTCTGGTGTTCTACTGCTGGGGCGAGGTACGGTTTTTCCCGGTCATGGTGGCCCTCATCCTCATCAACTATCTCTGCGGCCTGGGGCTGGAACGCATGGAGGACAAGCCCGCCGCCCGCACGGCGCTGCTGCTGGTGGCTCTGGCGGGGAGCCTGGGGATGCTGTTCTATTTTAAGTATGCGAACTTCGTCCTCTCCAGCCTGAACAGCCTGTTCGGCACCCAGTTCGCGGCCATTCAGGGCATCAGCACTCTGCCGCTGGGCATCAGCTTTTACACCTTCCAGACCCTTTCCTACTCCATCGACGTCTACCGCCGGGATGTGAAGGCAGAGCGCAATATCATCGACTTCGGCGCCTATGTGGTCATGTTCCCGCAGCTCATCGCAGGCCCCATCGTCAAATACCGCGATGTCTCCAGCCAGCTGCACGTATACCGGCACCGCTACAGCCTGCGGCAGATCGAAGAGGGCATGACCCTGTTCACCTTCGGCCTTGCCAAAAAGGTGCTGCTGGCGGATGCCGTGGGCGCGCTCTGGACCGACATCATCGGCATCCAGAACAGTCCCTCCACCACCTTTGTGGGCCTTGCCAACGCCTCCACCCCGCTGGTGTGGCTGGGCATCATCGCCTACAGTCTGCAGCTCTACTTTGACTTTTCCGGCTACTCCATGATGGGCATTGGCATGGGCAAAATGCTGGGCTTCGACTTCCCCGCGAACTTCAATTACCCGTATATCTCCGCATCCATCACCGAGTTCTGGCGGCGCTGGCACATGACCCTGTCCGGCTGGTTCCGGGAGTATGTATATATCCCGCTGGGCGGCAACCGCAAGGGCCTGAAGCGCCAGATCTTCAACCTGTTCGTGGTGGAGCTGCTCACCGGCATCTGGCACGGCGCGAACTGGAACTTCATCTGCTGGGGCCTGTACTACTTTGTACTGCTGGCGGCAGAAAAGCTGTTTTTGCTGCCCCACCTGCAAAAGGGTAAAGTCTGGCCCCACATCTACACCCTGTTCCTCGTGGTGGTGGGCTGGGCCATGTTCGTGGGCAACGACTGGGGCGTCGGGTTCAACGACCTGTTCTATAAGCTCTTCGTACCTGCGGGCGGTGTGTCGCCGGTGTATTTCCTGCGGAATTACGGTGTGCTGCTGGCGGTGTCGGTGGTCTGCTGCACCCCGCTCATTGAAAAGATTTGGAACCTGCTCAAAAAGCGCACCGCAACGCGGGTGGCCACGGTGCTGGTGCTGCTGGTGGTCTCCACCGCCTATGTGGTGGGCAGCACCAACAGCCCATTCCTCTATTTCAATTTCTGAGGAGGACGTAAAGCATGAATCCGAAAAAGCGTGTTTCCTCCCTGAAGCAGTACCCGGTGCTGGCGGCCTTCACCCTGTTCTTCGCGGCGCTGTTCGTGCTGGACCTGGTGACGCCGGACCGCGCCTACAGCGAGATGGAAAACACCACCCTCACCCAGCGGCCCAAACTGACGGCCGTGTCGGTGGATGGGCTGAACAACTATTTTACGAACTATACCAAATATGTGAAGGATCAGGTGTTCGGCCGCGATGAGTGGATCAGCCTGCAGAGCCTGGCCGAGACGACCCTGTTCCAGAAGACCCAGAGCGGCGGTATCCTGCTGGGGCGGGAGCACCGGATGTTTGCCCGGCGCTACCGCGTTCTGCCCACCGAAGAGCGGGTCTGGAACAAGAATCTGGCAACGGTGCAGTCGCTGGGCGAGCGTTACCCCGGCAAGGTGAGTTTCATGCTCGTGCCGTCGGCCTCAGTGCTCTACCCGGAAGACCTGCCCCTCGCTGCGCCCCAGATGGACGAGGAAGGGCGGATCGACGAAGCGCAGGCAGCGCTCCCGGCGGTGCAGTTTCTCCGCGTCACCGATGCGCTGCGGGCGCACAAGGACGAATATATCTACTACCGCACCGACCATCACTGGACGACGCTGGGGGCTTACTACGCCTACGAGCAGTTCTGCGAAGCGCAGGGCCTGACACCCTTTGACCGCAGTGCGCATTCTGTGGAGACGGCGGAAAATTTCTACGGCACCCACTACTCCAAGGCCCGCACATGGAATGCCGAACCGGACACCATCACCTGGTATGATCTGCAGAATCGGCTCACCATCTGGAACGTCACTGCGCCGGGCCAGCCCACCGAGGGCACACAGACCGGCCTGTACGACACGGACAAGCTGAACGTGTACGATAAGTACGCCATGTTCCTGCATGGCAACAACGGCCTGAGCCGCATTGAGGGCGACGGTACCGGGCGCATTCTGGTGATCAAGGACAGCTACGCCAACTGCTTTGCACCGTATCTGACGGCAAACTACGCCCAGATCGATGTGGTGGACTTCCGCAACTACAACTACGGTCTGGATCAGCTGATCGCGGACAACGACTACGACGCCATCCTGGTGTTGTACAGCTATTCCAGCTTTACCAGCGACCCGTATCTCTACCGTGCGGGCGTGGCTGGCTGAGCTGTAAAAAAACGCAGTCCTTTTTCACAAACTTTTCGTGAAGTTTTCATGCGACTTTCCGATTTTTCATAGTTTTGCACAGAATCTATTGCAGAAAATCGACAGACGTAGTAAAATGAGCGTATAAAGAGTGAGTGAGGAATGCGGCAGGGTTGCTGTATGCGGCGGAGGAACAGAAACCGTCGAAATGAGGGAAAACGAAAGATGAAGAACGAACTGAAGATGCCCGCACACTGCGCCGTGGTGTCGGAAGATGAAATGACTTATGTTGAGGGCGGCGGCTATCTGGATGCGCTCTCGACGGCGGCAACGGTCGTAGGAGCTGTGGTGCTGGGTGCCAGCTATGTCTGGGGCATCGGAACGGCCCGCAGCTGGCTGAACCAGAAGGAGAACCGCAAGGGCAATGTCTTCACGGTAATCGGCCGTGCGCTGGATGATATCGGCGAGGACATGAGCCAGAGCCCGTCCAACTTCCTGCGGGATGTGGTCTCCACCGCTGCGGTGGTGGGTCTGGCCCCGGTCAGCGTGGTGCTGATGCTCATCTGAGCAGACTGCCCCGGATGCCTCTTGGAACCCCTTAGCATTTGTTTGGAAACCTGCAGTGCAGCGAATGCACTGCTTGGGATATTATTGCTTTTTCAAAGGAGTGTTATTATGGAAAACAAGATGAAGATGCCCGCGAACTACAACGTCATGAACGAAGAGGAAATGACCTATACGCAGGGCGGCAGCGCTATTGGTGCTATTTCTGCTCTGGCTAGCACCGCATTTGGCATCTGGAACCTGTACAACTACTACAAGGGCATGGTCGCTACTCGCAACTATGTCGCAGCGCACAAGGGCCAGGATACCGCAGCTCTGCTGGAGGGCGGCATGAACACCTATGTGAACTACCTGCAGAAAGATCTGATCAGCGCATTCAAGGGCATCTGCGCTGGTACGGCTGCTGTCGGCCTGTGGCCCATCACCGCTCTGGTCATCGTGACTGCCTAAAACATTGAGGCCAGACAGCCCGGAGTACACCAAAGAACAATGAAAAGCGGCGGCTCTCCCCAACCGGGGCGGGCCGCCGCTTTTTGTTGTGTTTTGTGACCCGGTTACGGAAGCGGGGCGGCATTTGGGGTATACTAAGACCATCGAACAACAAACACACCCGCAGGAGGTAGAAGATATGGGACCCATTACGATCACGACCGAAAATTTTGACGCCGAGGTACTGCAGAGCGCAAAGCCTGTCCTGCTGGACTTCTGGGCCAGCTGGTGCGGCCCCTGCCGCATGCTCAGTCCCGTTGTGGACGAGGTGGCCGAGGAGCGCACCGATGTGAAGGTGGGCAAGGTGAACGTGGACGAGCAGCCGGAGCTGGCCGGCCAGTTCGGCGTGATGAGCATCCCCACCCTGCTGGTCTTCCAGAACGGTCGGCTCGTCAATCAGGCGGTCGGTGCCCGCCCGAAGAGCGGTGTGCTGGCCCTGCTGGATCGCTGAGCCGGCCCCCCCGAAGAATCGCGTTTTGCCCCGCTGTGCGCATCCTGCGCCCGGCGGGGCATTTTTGCGCTTTGGGGAGCGGTGCGTTTGCGGAACGCATCATCTGATTTGCCGGTACGATGAAACAATTTCGCGTTTCTGTACAAACACACAGAAAAACGGTAAGATAAAAGAGAAAAGTTTGATACTTTCGCGCTTTACAACTTTATCAAGATAAAGTAAAATAAATTCAAGAACGATTTCGCAGAGCAAATGGCGCGGACGGTGCCGCGCACAGGGCGGGAAAGAGGAAAGGGAAACCAGCATGGGATTTGATCTGTCGGATCTGCAGCCCAAGGAGCGCGCCTCCTTTGCGCTGCGCGCCTTGTACGAAGCGGCGGGCTGCCGCAAGTATCATATGGGCCGGTTTGAGGAGTACGGCCTGTATCAGGAGAACCGCAGCTTTTTGTCGTCCGAGCAGGTCATCACCTTTACCGATCTGGATGGCCGTCTGCTGGCCCTCAAGCCGGACGTGACCCTCTCCATTGCCAAGACGGCGCAGCCCGCCCCCAGCGAGACCCTGTGCTACTACTATCACGAGAACGTCTACCGCCCTTCCGCCGAGAGCCACACTTTTAAAGAGATCAGCCAGATGGGCCTTGAGATGCTGGGTGCGGTGGGCGAAGCACAGGTGCAGCAGGCAGTCTGGCTGGCGGCAAAATCGCTGGAACAGCTGGGCGCGGCCTGGGTGCTGGAGCTGAGCCACATGGGGTATCTGTTCGGTCTGCTGGATGCGCTGGCAGTGCCCGAAACGGCCCGCCCCGCCCTGCTGGACCTGCTGCGGGAGAAAAACGCCCACGAGCTGCGGGCCGCCGCAAAGGCCGCCGGGCTGGACGATGCCGGGGCCGATACGCTGTGTGCGCTGCTGACCCTCTGCGGCGGCTGCGAAGAGACGCTGGCCCGCGCCGAGGCTTTCTGCAAAAACGACCGGATGCGGGCCGCTGCCGCCGAACTGCGGGCGCTGACACGCTCTCTGAGCGCCGGGGGCGGGAGCGTCCGGCTGGACCTCTCGCTGGCGGGCGAGATGGAGTACTACAACGGCCTTGTGTTTCAGGGCTACCTGAAAGCCCTGCCCCGTCCCCTGCTCAAGGGCGGCCGCTACGACCTGCTGATGCAGAAGTTCACCCCCGGGGCCGGGGCCATCGGCTTTGCGGTCTATCTGGACGAGCTGGACCGCCTGAGCGCCCCACTGCCGCCGGTGCAGAAGAACAGCACCGACAGGGTGATGCTGAACGTGGCTCTGCCCAAGGGCCGTCTGGGCGATAAGGTGTATCACCTGCTGGCGGGCATCGGCTACGGCTGCCCGGAGGACTACAACGCCACCCGCAAGCTGGTGGTGGAAAACCCGGAGGCCGGCATCCGCTACTTCCTCGTCAAGCCCAGCGATGTTGCCATCTATGTAGAGCACGGTGCCGCCGATGTGGGCATCGTGGGAAAGGACATCCTCACAGAGGCTTCTGCCGATGTGTACGAGCTGCTGGACACCGGCCTTGGCAAATGCCGCATGTGCGTTGCCGCCCCGGCCGATTACAAGGACGACCCCAGCCGCCCGGTGCGGGTGGCCACCAAATTCGTCAACATTGCAAAGAGCTACTACGCATCCATGGGGCGGGACATCGATATCATCAAGCTGAACGGCTCCATTGAGCTGGCCCCCATTCTGGGCCTTTCGGACGTCATCGTGGATATCGTGGAGACCGGCACCACCCTGCGGGAGAACGGCCTGAAGGTGGTCACCGAGTTCATGCCCATCTCGGCCCGATTCATTGCCAACAAGGCCAGCTACCAGTTCAAACACCGGGAAGTGGACCGAATGCTCGAACAACTGCGGGAGACCTTACAGGAGGCTGCAAAATGATCAAGCTGTATAACTTTGACGAGCTCAGGCCCGAAGAGATTCTGAACCGCGACATCCGCGCGGAAAAGAACGTGGAGGATGTGGTGGACGGCATCATTGCCGATGTGCGCGCCCGGGGCGATGCGGCCCTGAAGGAATACGCCCTGAAATTCGATGGCGCATCCATCGAAGAATTGCAGGTGACCCAGGAGGAGATCGACGAAGCCTTTGCGGGCATGGACCCCTACTTCCTCGAAACGCTGCGCGAAGCCGCCGCCAACATCGAGAGCTTCCACCGCCAGCAGGTGCACAAGAATTTTGTGGTGAACGACAAGCCCGGCATCGTGCTGGGCCAGAAATATACCCCCATTGAAAAGGCCGGCGTCTATGTGCCCGGCGGCACGGCGGCCTATCCCTCCACCGTGCTCATGGACGTGATCCCGGCAAAGGTGGCAGGCGTGTCCGAGATCGTCATGACCACCCCCGCCGGAAAGGACGGCAGGGTGAACCCGGTCATCCTTGCCGCCGCTGCCACCGCAGGCGTGACCAAGATCTTCAAGACCGGCGGCGCACAGGCTGTGGCGGCTCTCGCCTACGGCACCCAGAGCATCCCTGCGGTGGATAAGATCGTTGGCCCCGGCAACATCTACGTTGCCACCGCCAAGCGCAAGGTGTTCGGCAAGGTGGGCATCGATATGATCGCAGGCCCCAGCGAAATTCTGGTGCTGGCCGACGGCGGCTGCAACCCCGCATGGGTGGCAGCAGACCTGCTGAGTCAGGCCGAGCACGACAAACTGGCAAGCCCGGTCCTCGTCACCGACAGCCCGGAGCTGGCCAAGGCCGTGCAGGCAGAGCTGGAGGTGCAGATCCCTCAGCTGCCCCGTGCCGCCATCGCCCGCGCCAGCGTGGACGACAACGGCAAGATCATCCTCTGCACCGACCTGCACAAGGCCATTGAGGCCTGCAACATCATTGCACCGGAACATCTGGAAGTATGCGTAGAGGATCCCTTCGGCGTGCTGAACGAGATCAAAAATGCAGGCAGCATCTTCCTTGGCCGCAACGTGCCGGAAGCGCTGGGCGATTACTTTGCAGGCCCCAACCACACCCTGCCCACCAGCGGCACCGCCCGCTTCTCAAGCCCCTTGGGCGTAGACGACTTTGTAAAGAAGTCCAGCTTCCTCTACTACACCCGGGAAGCGCTGGGCGAAGTAGCCCCCCGCATCGCCGATTTTGCCGAGCGCGAGGGCCTGCACGCCCACGCCCGCAGCGTGACCATCCGGTATGAAAAGTGAGGATTTGAACCATGAGTAAATTCCTTTCTCCCACGCTGGCCGCTGTCACTCCCTACACCCCGGGTGAGCAGCCGCAGGATCAGCAGTACATCAAACTGAACACCAACGAAAGCCCCTATCTGCCCTCCCCGGCGGTGATCGCTGCCGTGAGCGAGCACGAGGTGGAAAAGCTGCGCCTTTACTCCGACCCCGCCTGTGCCGACCTGCTCAAGGCGGCCGCAGCCCACTTCGGTTTGCAGCCGGAGCAGATCATGCCCGGCAATGGCAGCGACGAGAACCTCTTCTTTGCGCTGCGTGCCTTCTGCGACGCAGACCACCCGCTGGCCTATGCCGACATCACCTACGGCTGCTACGGCGTGTGGTGCGGGCTGATGCACATTCCCAGCCACATCATCCCGCTGAAAGAGGATTTCACCCTTGACCCGAAGGACTACTACGGCCTGAACCAGACCATCGTCCTTGCAAACCCCAACGCCCCCACCGGCATTGCACTGCCCCGGGCGGAAATTGAGGGCATCTTAAAGGCAAACCCGAACAATGTGGTCATTGTGGACGAGGCCTATGTGGACTTTGGCGGCGAGAGCTGCGTGCCCCTCATCGACCAGTACGAGAACCTGCTGGTGGTGCAGACCTTTTCCAAGTCCCGGCAGCTGGCCGGTGCGCGTCTGGGTCTTGCCATGGGCAATGCAAAGCTCATTGCCGACCTGAACCGGGTCAAGTTCAGCCTGAACCCCTACAACATCAACCGCCTGACCCTGAAGGCCGGGCAGGCCGCGCTGGAAGACACCGCTTATTTTGACAGGACCCGCGCCGCCATCGTGGACACCCGCGCATGGACAAAACAACAGCTGGAACAGCGCGGATTTGCCGTGCTGGACAGCCGCTCCAACTTCCTGTTTGCAAGTACCGACAGGAAAGATGGCGAGACACTCTACAAAGAGTTAAAGAAAAACGGCGTTCTGGTGCGCCATTTTGACGCGCCCCGCATCCAGAACTGGCTGCGCATCACCATTGGCACATCGGAACAGATGAAGATATTCGTGAACACACTGGATAAGATCATGGAGGAATGAACCATGCCGAACCGAATGATCTCGCTGGAACGCAACACCAATGAGACCCAGATCGACCTGACCCTTGATTTGGACGGCACCGGCCGCTACGAGGTGGACACCGGGTGCGGCTTTTTGAACCACATGCTGGAGTTGTTCGCCCGCCATGGCCGGTTCGATCTGGTGCTCACCTGCCACGGCGATGTGCAGGTGGACTACCACCACACCACCGAGGATGTGGGCATTGCACTGGGTCAGGCCTTTGCACGGGCGCTGGGCGATATGCGCGGTATCCAGCGCTACGGCAGCTTTTATCTGCCCATGGATGAAGCGCTGATCCTGTGCGCCGTCGATCTTTCGGGCCGCTGCACCCTGAACTGGGACATCCATTGCAGCACCGAAAAGGTGGGCGATTTTGACGTGGAGTGTGCCAAAGAATTCTGGCTGGGCTTTGCCCGCAGCGTGCCCGCCACGATCCACTTTGTACAATTTGCGGGAGAAAATACCCACCACATCCTCGAGGCCTGCTTCAAGGGCGCAGGCCATGCACTGGGCGCGGCCGTGAAGATCGACGAAGCCCACAAGGACGAAATTCCTTCCACGAAAGGACTGCTGGTATGATCGCAATTATCGATTATGGCGTGGGCAACCTGTTCAGCCTGAAGTCCAGCCTGGCCCATCTGGGGCAGGAGGCCGTTGTCACCGCCGACCCGGCGGTCATCCGCGCGGCCGACCGGCTCATCCTGCCGGGCGTGGGCGCTTTTGCCGATGCCATGGCCAAGCTGGAAGCCACCGGCCTGGTGCCCGTCCTCCGGGAAGAAGCCGCCAAAAAGCCGCTGCTGGGCATCTGCCTTGGCATGCAGCTGCTGTTTGAAAAGAGCTACGAGTACGGTGAGCACGAAGGCCTCGGCTTTGTGAAGGGCGAAGTCTGTCCGCTGGAGCCCGACCTTGCGGACAAGAGCCTGAAGGTGCCGCAGATCGGCTGGAACGCCTTGCACATTGTAAAGGACGACCCGCTTTTCCAGTACATCCGTGAGGGAGAATACGTCTATTACGTCCACAGCTACTACGGCAAGAACTGCGCCGAAAGCACGCTGGCCGTGAGCGATTATTCCATTCCCGTCACCGGCGCGGTGCGGGCGGGCAGGGTGTACGGCACCCAGTTCCACCCGGAAAAGAGCGGGGATACCGGCCTGCGCATTCTGAAAGCCTTCAGTGAATTGTGAACGGCCCAACCCTCTCCGTCATCGCTTACGCGATGCCAGCTCCCCCTTTGGGGGAGCTGGCGCGAAGCGCCTGAGAGGGGTGAGCCAGTTAAAGGAGATCTATAATGCAATTATTTCCAGCCATTGACCTGCGGGGCGGCAAGGTGGTGCGCCTGACGCAGGGCGACTACAGCCGCATGACCGTCTATGGTGAGGATCCTTGCGCACAGGCGCGGGAGTTCCTTGCAGCGGGGGCCAAAAATCTGCACGTCGTCGATCTGGACGGCGCAAAGGACGGCACCCTTTCCAACTACGATACCATTGCCGCACTGGCAAAGCAGGGCGGCTTATACATTGAGGTGGGCGGCGGCATCCGCACCGAGGAACGCATTGAAACATACCTCTCCCTCGGCGTGGGCCGCTGCATCCTGGGCAGCGTGGCGGTGACAGATTTTGCCTTTACCGCCCGGATGCTGAAACGGTATGGCGACCGGATCGCCGTGGGCGTGGACGCAAAGGACGGCTATGTGGCCATCCATGGCTGGAAGGAAGTGAGCGCCGAGCCGGGCGTGGACTTCTGCAAGCGGCTGGCAGATGCCGGATGCACCGCCATCATCTACACGGACATTGCCTGCGACGGTGCCATGCAGGGCACGAATCTGGCCCTCTACCGGCAATTGCAGGCCGAAGTGCCCGGCGTGGCCTTTACGGCCAGCGGCGGCATCTCGTCCGAAGCAGAGCTGGAAGAGCTGGACCGGATGGGCGTGGCGGCGGCCATCCTGGGCAAGAGCCTGTACACCGGCGCACTGGACCTGAAACGCTGCGCTGCGCGGGTGCAGCGCTGAACCGGAAGGGAGCAGAACATGATCACCAAACGCATTATTCCCTGCCTTGATGTGCGCAATGGCCGCGTGGTCAAGGGCACGAACTTTGAAGGCATCCGGGACGTGGCCGACCCGGTGGAAATGGCCCGCATGTACAACGCTGCCGGTGCCGATGAGCTGGTGTTCTACGATATCACCGCCAGCTTCGAGGGCCGGGCACTGTTTACGGATATCCTGACCCGCGTCGCCAGCGAAATTTTTATCCCGCTCACGGTGGGCGGCGGCATCAACACGTTGGAAGATTTCGACCGGGTGCTCAAGTGCGGCGCGGACAAGGTCAGCGTCAACTCGGGCGCATTGAAGGACCCCGGCCTTATCCCGGCGGCAGCACAGCGCTACGGCAACCAGTGCGTGGTGCTCTCTGCCGATGTGAAGCGGGTGGACGGCCAGTTCCGGGTGTTCGCCAAGGGCGGGCGCGAGGACACCGGCCGGGATGCACTGGACTGGATCAGCTGGTGCGTGGACCACGGCGCGGGCGAGATCTGCCTGAACAGCATCGATACCGACGGCGTGCGCAGCGGCTTCGACCTTGAGATGCTGGATGCAGTTGCGGCGCGGGTGAACGTGCCCATCATTGCCAGCGGCGGCGCAGGCAAAAAGGAAGACTTTCTGGAGCTGTTCCACCACAAGGGCATCGATGCAGGTCTTGCCGCGGGCATCTTCCACCAGAAGCTGCTCTCCATTGCCGACCTGAAAGCCTACCTGAACGAAAATGGCATCGAAATGCGGGTCTAAGCTCTTGCGTTTCGGCCCCATTTAGGATAAACTGTAAGTATCCCCTTTTGAGGGGGAGGAGAACTACGATGGAATTGAAATTTGATGAAAAGGGCCTGATCCCTGCCATCGTGCAGGACCACTACACCAAAGAGGTGCTCACCCTCGCATACATGAACGCCGAGACGCTGGCGCTCACCATCGCCGAGGGCCGCACTGTGTTCTGGAGCCGCAGCCGTCAGGAGATCTGGCGCAAGGGCGAGACCAGCGGCAATGTGCAGCGGGTGGTGTCCATCACCGCCGACTGCGATGCCGATGCTCTGGTGGTGGAAGTGGTCAAATCCGGCCCCGCCTGCCACACCGGCGCCGAGAGCTGCTTCTTCAACGAAGTATACGTCTCGCCGGAGCTGAAGCAGTTCAGCTGGCAGGGCCTGTACCAGCTCATCAAGGGCCGCAAGACCGATCCGCAGGAGGGCAGCTATACCACCTACCTGTTCGAGAAGGGCAAGGAGAAGATCCTGAAAAAGGTGGGCGAAGAGTGCACCGAGGTCATCATTGCGGGCGAAAAAGAGGATAAGGAAGAGACCGTTTACGAGATCAGCGATCTTGCCTACCATGTTCTGGTGCTGATGGTCAGCGCCGGCATCACGGTGGAGGATGTGACCCGTGAACTGGAAAAACGTCACGTCATTGACCACAAGGTCAAACAGGAAAGGATGCAGTGAATTATCTATGGCAGATTATAAGAAGTCCAGTGTCCATTGCCACTCCACCATGTGCGATGGCAAAAATACCTTGCAGGATATGGCAAGTGCTGCGTGTGCGCAGGGCCTGACCACGCTGGGCTTCACCGGCCATAGCTATACCCAGCGCGACCGCGAATACTGCATGAGCCCCAGCCGCACCGCCCAGTACAAGGCCACCATTGCCAAGCTCAAGACCGAGTACAAGGGCAAGGTGGATATCCTGTGCGGCATCGAGTGGGACATCCTGAGCGAGGATAAGCGCACCGGCTACGATTACTGGATCGGCAGCGCACACCACCTGTACGGCAAGAACACCGGCAAGTATTACGAGATCGATTTCCGCCCGCAGGACCTGTGCGACTGCATCTTCGATGACTTCGACGGCGACCCGCTGGCCGCAGTCGAGGCCTACTATGCCGAGGTGGCAAAGGTGGCGGCCAAAGGCCCGGACATCCTGGCCCACATCGACCTCATCAAGAAGCTGAATGCCAACGGCGAGTTCTTTGACGAAGAATCGCCCCGCTACAAGGCCGCTGCCCTCAAGGCACTGGCCGCAAAGGCATACGATTGCCTGCTGGAAGTGAACACCGGCGGCGTGTACCGCGGCTACCGCAAGGACTTCTACCCCGGCCCGTGGCTGCTGGGCGAGTGGCAGAAGATGGGCGGCAAGGTCATCATCACGGCCGATGCCCACGACACGGCCAGCCTGACCTTCGACTTTGACGAAGCAGCCGCTGCCCTCCGGGCCGCAGGCTTCACCCAGGTGGATGTGCTCACCGTCAACGGCTTCGAAGCACAGGAACTGTAACGGTATCATCAGAATGGCCCTCTCTGTCCCAGACGGAGAGGGTCATTTTCCGGTCTGATAGGAGGAACTGCATGACCCAAACCGCAAAAAGATCCCCATTTACGATGAACGTAGACCTGATGCACGGGCCTATTTTAAAAAGCCTGCTGCTGTTCATGCTGCCCATTCTGGTTTCCAACCTGTTCCAGCAGCTCTACAACACGGTGGATACCATGATCGTGGGCAATGTGCTGGGCGATACAGCCCTTGCCGCCATTGGCTCCTGCGGTTCGATCTACGAGCTTTTAGTCGGCTTTGGCATCGGTATCGGCAATGGCCTTGCCATCGTTGCAGCGCGCTCCTACGGCGCGCAGGATCACGATCTGCTCAAGAAGACGGTGGCAGGCTCCCTTGTCATCGGCCTCATTGCCTCGCTCTGCATCACGCTGGCCGGTGCGGTGGGCCTGCGCCCGCTGCTGGTGCTGCTGGACACCCCGGCGGAGATCCTCGAAGACGCCTACCGGTACATCATCGTCATCAACTACGGCGTCCTCGTCATGTTCGCTTACAACCTCTGTGCCGGTCTGCTCCGTGCCATTGGCAACAGCGTAATGCCGCTGGTGTTCCTGCTCCTCTCGTCGGGCCTGAACATCCTGCTGGATCTGCTCTTCATCGCCCGGATGGGGATGGGCGTGCGGGGCGCAGCGGTGGCAACGGTCATCTCTCAGGGCGTGTCGGTCCTGCTCTGCATCGCGTATGTGTTCGCCAAAGTCAAGCTGCTTCTCCCGGAGAAAAAGCACTTCCGGGTCGGTCGGCATCTCTACTGGGAGCTGTTCAGCCAGAGCATCTCCATGGGCCTGATGAGCAGCATCGTATCTGCGGGTTCGGTGGTGCTGCAGTACGGCATCAACGGGCTTGGCACCCTGACCATTGCGGGGCACACCGCTGCCCGCAAGATGTTCATGTTCACCGATATGCCGCTGCTGAGCATGGCGTCGGCGGGTTCGACCTTTGTTTCTCAGAACTGCGGCGCGGGCCAGCCGGACCGCGTCCGCAAGGGGATGAAGGAGATCTACCTCTACTCGGTCGTCATGACCGTGGCTGCGGTTCTGCTGATGCGGGTGGCAGCGCCGTGGATGGTGGCCTTCGTCTCCGGCTCCACGGAGCCCATCGTGCTGGAAAACGGTGCGCGGTACCTGCTGTGGAACGCACCGTTCTATGCGGTGCTGGGGGTGCTGCTGTGCACCCGCTACGCGCTGCAGAGCCTTGGCCAGAAGGTGCTGCCGCTGTTCTCCAGCGTGATCGAGCTGGTGGGCAAGGTGATCTTTGTGCTGGTGTTCATCCCGAAATTCCAGTACAATGCGGTCATCCTGTGTGAGCCCATTATCTGGTGCTTCATGGCAGCCTACCTCGTGGCCGTCTACCGGCACGACCCCTTCGTCTTCCCGAAACAGGAAAAGCGCTGAACGGCAGCGCACAAACCGAAAACAGACGCAGAAAAGCATGATTTGAGAAAAAATCGCATGGGATTTTATCAAACTGTTATCCTTCTGTGAATTTTAGCACTCTTCTATTGACAGTGCTAAAAACATGTGCTATAACAGGGCCGTGCTCAGGAGGAAGGGCAAACAGAGAGCCGCAAGGCGCTCCGGAAAGCCTTTCCGAGTGGACGCTTCAGATTTTTTGCCCCGACCCGAACGCCGGGATTGGAGGGTTGTTTTATGTTTATGCCTGCTGTTTTCCATGAAAATCTGTTCGATGATTTCTTTGATCCGTTCTGGAACGACGGTGCGCTGGAGCGTGCAATGAATCGTGAAGAGCGTGAGACCTTCGGCAAGCGCGGCGCAAACATGATGAAAACCGATGTCAAACAGACGGACAACGGCTACGAGATGGCCGTTGACCTGCCCGGCTGCAAGAAGGAAGACGTTCAGATGGAGCTGAGTGACGGCTACCTGACCATTCAGGCCGTCCGCAACCACTCCAATGACGAGAAGGACAACGATGGCCGTTATCTGCGCCGTGAGACCTTCTCCGGTACCTGTGCCCGCAGCTTCTATGTGGGTGATGCCGTGAAGAAGGAGGACATCCACGCAAAGTTCGAGGATGGCGTCCTGCACGTCGAGCTGCCTGCTCCTCAGCAGACGAAGGCTTTGCCTGAGAACCCGAATCTGATCGAGATCGAGTAAAACGCCGGTCGTGTGCGCCAAAGCACAACGCACATAAGATGCCCCCGGAGCGCTGCGAAAGGCCCTCCGGGGGCATTTTTGCGCACAGAAAAACCCCGCCGCATGGGAACAGGAGCGTGTCCGGTGCGGCGGGGCAGAAGAGGACGATGGGGGCAGCTTACAGGGCGGAATAACCGAAGCTGTTGACGAGGGCGTCGATGTGCTGGCCGGCCTTGCACAGGGGGCAGTCGCGGCTGTCAAAGCTGGCGTAGTCCGGCAGGCTGGCGGGGTCAAAGATGGAGGTGACCGGGATGCCCAGGCAGTCGGTGGCGGTGGCGAAGATGGCCGACAGGCCCGCGACCATGCCGCCGTAGTAGTTCACGGCCTCCACAGCGGCCTGCACGGTGTAGCCGGTGGTGATGGAAGCGGACAGAATGAGCACATGCTTGCCCTTGACCATGGGGGCCAGATTGTCGCGCAGGATGATCTGGCTGCCGGTGGTGTACTCCGGGGTGATCACATAAATGGTCTGGTGGGCGTTCATGTTGGCAAAGCCGTCCTTGGTCAGCTCGTTGGCAAGGCAGGTGCCGATCACCTGCGTGCCGTCCAGACAGAGCACGGTGTCCACAATGGTGCTGTGCTGGTAAGCGGCCACCAGCTCCTTTGCCACGGCCTTGGCCTCGGAAAGGCGGGACTTCTGGGTGGTGACATCGATGTAATAGTTGATATGGCTGTGGCTGGTAGCAAAGTGGCCCTTTGCTACGCGCAGGAACAGATTGCTTTTTTTGGTGGGAAGCTTTACCATATTGATCATAACTGCAACACTCCTGTTCATCAAAAGTCCGGACTTCCGGTTCCGGGCGGAAAACAAACAGCGCGGCGGCATGTTCTGAGCCGCTGCGCTCCCATCCTTTTCCATGACCCTATTGTAAAGGAAAAACACCCTGTACACAAGATACAAAACTGCTGAAAATCAGAGGAAAAATTGAGGCACCTTGCCAGAACGCGGGCAAACAAAAACCGCCCGGAACCAGTCCGGGCGGAAGATGCGGAACAATTGCGGAAGATCAGTCCTTTGCGCGGGTGGTCTTCCAGTTCAGGGAGTACTCGTTGTACTGCAGGTCAGGGCAGTAGGTCAGCACGATGGACTGGCCCGGTTCGAGAGCAGCGCTCAGAGTCAGGGTAACATTGCCCGACACGGAGGCGTCCTTCTTCAGGTTGGTGTCGCACAGGGGGGCATCCGGGGTCAGGCCGTTGATCGCCGTATACTTGGCAATGACCTCGTCTTTAGCGTTCAGAACGGTGGCCTTGAAGTTGTTGGGGTTCACATAGATGGGGTTGGCGCGGCCATTGGTGATCTTAAAGGGGAAGGCAATGGTCGTACCGGTGACAACCGGTGCGGTGTAGCTCTTGCTGGCCTCCACATAGGTGCCCATGGCGGCAGTGACCTGCAGGACCGTGAGCTCACCGGGCGTCGTGCGGAGCGCGTTGTAGGAATCGCTGGTATCGACTTTGCAGCCTGTGAACAGGCTGGCACCGGCAACGGCGACAGCGGCGACGGCAGTGTATTTCAGGAACGAGCGGCGGGAAAATGCGAAAGACATGATGGTTCCTCCTTTGTATGGGATCACATATCATTTTGCCAAAACGGCCTTGCCTATACAATAGGCGAAAACCGGGCGGATGTCAATGCTTTTCACAGATTTTTTGAGAAGATCTCACCCGAAAAAAACAGAGGTGAGACGAAATTTCGTCCCAAAAGGTCAGCTGTTCTTCAGGTCGGAAGCGCTCATCACGAAGGTGATGCTCTTGCCGGATGCGAAGGTGGGGTTGTAGGTCACGGTCATCTGCTGCCAGCCGGCGGGCACCATGCAGACCAGCTCAATGTAGCCGGTGCCCTGCGGGGGCAGGCTGGGCACATCGGAGAAGCTCTCCGTGGCGGCGTCGTACAGGGAGACGTAAGCGCCGGCCTCGGCAGCCTGGCCGTCCACGGTGACGGTGAAGTCGGTGGTGGAAGCGGACAGCGCGTGGAAGTAGGGGGCGGTGTTGGCGGCGCGGGAAGCCTCATCGGTCAGGGGATAGGCGGCGTCGATCTCCGCGATGTTCTGTGCGCCGATGGCCATGCTGTCGGTCTTGGAGCGGTTGACAGCCGTGACCAGAACGGCGACATACTGGTGGCCAGCCACATCGGGTGCATCGGACAGCGTGAAGACGCTGGACAGCTGGACGCCCAGGTTGTTCCAGTTGCTGACCTTATCACCGACCTTCACCTCGACAGAGCCGCTGGAAGACTGGCAGCCGCCCAGCATGGATGCGGCACACAGTGCAAGCGCAGAAACGCCGGTGACCTTCAGAAAGGCGCGGCGGGAAATCTTGTTCGACATAAAACTGCCTCCTTAATTGGCATAGCCTTTTTCTTCTATGGTTCGTTTATAACATCTTTTGCCGGGAAGTGCAAGCCTTTTGCGGAAAAATTAACACGAGTTTCACACAGGGGCTTACTGCTCCGGTCCAAGGCCCTTGACGCGGGTCTCGCTGGTTTTGACCAGATTTAACAGGCTGGGCGTATAAAGCGGGAACTCGCGGGTCAGGCTTTCTGTGGTCATGGTCAGGCAGGCCGGGTCCTTTACGCCCTCGCCGACGCCGACGTTCTCACCGGCCAGCAGGGCTTCCACATTGGCTTCGGACATGCGCATCACGGCATCGGCATAGCCGGGCCAGCGGCGGGCCTCCACGCTGAACAGGCTCTGGGCGTTGTGCGGCTCGGCCGAGTACAGCAGGCGGAACATTTTGGCTACGGCCATCATCAGGTAGGCGCTCACCTCGGTGGTAAGGGCCTTGCTGTGGCACTGGCCGATCTTGGCGTACAGCACGTTCAGGCCGTTGGAGATCAGCTTTTTGTTCATGGTGGGCAGCACGCTGCCGTGGTAGATGTTGTCCTTCATCTTGTCCGGGTTCGGAAGGTCTTCTGCCGAGAGCATCATGCCGTTGCGCTCTGCACTGCGGCCCAGAAGATAATCGCAGGAAACATTATAATAGTCTGCCACGCGCACCACAAAGTCCAGGCCGCATTCGCGGATGCCTTTTTCGTAGTGGGACAGCAGCGCCTGCGAGACGCCAAGATCCTCGGCGGCCTGCTTCTGGGTGATGCCGCGTTCCTTGCGCAGCAGCTTGATGATACGGTTGAATTCCATGATTTTTGGCTCCTCAGTGAAAAATGAGACTTCTTTGATTTTTGGTTTACAGCAGGTTGATTATACACAACGGAAAACCTTTTGTAAAGCAAGAAAAGTGACGATATTTTTCGTTGATTTTCGTCATTTTTGTCAAAAGACTTGCTCTGGACACCATATCTATGCTAAACTAAGGGGTAACTGGTATATATTTTGTGCCGCGCCGGGGTCGTGAAAATTGCGCCCGGCGTGAAGAAACGGGCACAATGAGACGATCTTTGCGAAAATCGAGGTGTTTTGACCCATGAAAACGTTCAAGCTTCATCTCATCCGCCACGGCATGACTGCAGGCAACCTGCAGGGCCTGTACATCGGCAGCGGCACCGACATCCCTCTGTGCGACGAGGGCCGCGCGCAGCTCAATGAGCTGAAAGAGCGGTTCGAGTATCCGCAGGTGGATACCGTGTTCTCCTCTCCGCTGCTGCGCGCGGTGGAAACAGCCAACATCCTGTTCCCCAACGCGGCCCATCAGTTCTCGGTCCACGACCTGCGGGAGGCCGGCTTTGGCAAGTTTGAGAACAAGCCGGTCAAGGAGCTGGTGCACGACGAGGACTTTAAAAAGTGGATCACCCCCGGCTCCGGCTATGTGCCCGAAGGCGCAGAGCCTACCGACCAGTTCCACGCCCGCTGCGCCGAAAGCCTGATGAAGCTGTTTGAGTATATGATCCGCATGGATGTGACCGAAGCAGCCTGTGTGACCCATGGCGGCGTGATCATGAGCATGCTCAGCCAGCGCGCGGTGCCCACCCGCCGCCCGGAGCAGTGGATGGCAGACCCCGGCTGCGGCTACACCGTGCAGACCGATGTGCAGCTGTGGATGCGGGACCGTCTGGTGGAAGCCATCGACATCGTGCCCTTTGGCTATGCCGATACCCTGCGCGGTCAGGCCGAAGCCGAGGAAAACGAGGCATACGAGTAAATACACAGTAAAATTCCGGGCAAAGACCTTGACAGGCTGTCCGGAATTTACTATTGTATAGAGAGAACTATTTTTCCGCTGTTAGGAGGAATCCCCGATGTCACAATCTCTGTCCCGCCGGTCATTCCTGAAATGTGCCGGCTCCGGTGCGGTCAGCCTTGCGGCAGCGCTGCTCACCGGTGTTTCGGCTGCGGCGCTGGCCCCCTGCTACGAGGGCGAACCTGCCCTGCTGGACGGCAAAGCTGCCGTGGAGCTGCTGGGCTATGCCCCTGCGCAGGAAATGGGCAGCTGGTGTACCTCTCGGTGGAGAACCTCTCGGCAAAGGCGCTGGCCGTGGGCACGAGCTATCTGCAGAGCCGCGAGATGACCACGACCGAAGAGCTGTACCGCCTGGGCACCGGCTTAACGGCCGTCTGCGACGGCCAGCCCGTGCGCTGCGGCAGCTTTGCTGCGCCGCTCTACGGCGAGAACGCGGCGGATGCCTCGGCCTTTACGCTGAATCTGGCCGCAGGGCGCGGGGCCATGCTCCACTGCTTCTGCGAGACGCCGGAGGACTGGAACACGCTGGAGCTGACCTACCAGCCCGATTTTGCCTCTGGCCAGACGATGCACTTTGTGGTGCGCCGGGACATGGACGAAGTCCAACTGGGCGTGGTGCCCACCTCTCCTGCCGAGGTCGGCAGCGTCGTAGACCTGTAATGAGATGACACAAAAAAATCCCTCGTGCATGGCACGGGGGATTTTTGCTGTCTGTCAGGGGGCCGATACGGCGGTCAGGGCTTCCCCGGCGGAATTGGTCACGGTGAGTTCCTGACCGGTCAGGCTGGAAACGAGGGCCAGATAGCTCCGGCCAGCCAGCAGGTTGAAGGGCCGGCCGTCGGCATCGTAAAAGGCAAAGGTGGAGTCTGTGCCCTGCGTCCATGTGATGTGCCACAGCTGGCTGCCGTTCAGCCAGACACCGCCGCCAAGGGACAGGTCGTAGTCCAGCGTGGTGCCGTCGTCCCGCAGGGAGGAGGCGCTGAACAGGATGAGCAGGTTGTCAAAACCGGCCTGCTGGCTGTTGTTGGCATCCAGTTGGGGGGTACCGTCGGCATGGAGCATTTTGTAGGTGCCGCTGTCAGCGTCATAAACAAAGCCGGTGGCGTTGTCCGCACCGAACTGGACCTGAACGCGGATGGCATCGGCAGCGGAGGCGTCGGGCAGCTTGCCTTCCGTCTGCTGGGGCAGCAGCGGCGGGACGGACAGGGTGGGGGATGCTTCGCTCTCGCTCTCCCCTGCGGCGTTGGAAGCGGCGTCGGTCAGGCGGGACTCCGACAGGGCGGAGGAGATGTTCAGGCTGCGCAGCACCCCGGCCAGCGCATTGCCGCTGGTGCGCCACAGCGGGCGGCTGGTCCAGGTGGTGTCGCAGGTGAAGGCGTTGGTGCCCACTTCCAGTGCATCGACCGCGCGCAGGGAGTAGTAGTCCAGATAGTTCTGGTCAAAGGCGCCGCCGCCGCGCTGGACGGGCAGCACCTGCTGCCCCACAAGCAGCCGCCAGTAAAGGTCCTGCCCGGCGGCCACCGGGCCAACCTGCGGCACGGCATCCACGGCCGGGTAGACCAGGCACAGGCTGGTGGCGCTCTGGGGCTCGGTCAGGGCTTCCAGCACCAGAGATGCCGAGGAAAGCCCCCACTGGGTGGTGCTGGACGTCTCATTCTCGATCGTGACGGCTACCGGGCGCTGCCCCGGCCAGAGCGCTTCCTGCCCGGTGAGCGGGTCAGTGGGAGCCGCCGAAGAGGCGGTGTCCGCAGCGGGAACGCAGCCGGTCAGCAGCGCGGCGCAGAGCGCAAGGCACAAAGCAGTCCGCTTCCAAAATTTCATCTTGTTCCTCTTCTGTCCCGCAGCGCGGGGCTGGTCTTACTGATAGCTGAAGTTGGACCACTCATCGTTGTCCACAAGGGCGAAGTAGGTCTTGCCCCGGTTCAGGGTCATCTCTTCGCCCGCGTCGGTGTAGAGCCGGATGGGATGGGTGGGATGACCCTTCTCCCAGCGGCCCGTCTGAACGCCGCCGCTGGTGAAGAGATAGGCCTGTCCGCCCTCGACGTACTGGACTTCCTGCACATCGTGGGAGTCGCCTGCGTAGGCGGCGATGTTGGCAAAGCAGACCACAACATTCGCGAAGGTCAGCTGTTTGCCGGTCAGCTCGTCCACCGCAGCCTCGAATTTCTTGGTGCGGTTGCTGTACATGGACATCTTATAGTTCCGGTTCCAGCTGTTGTAGGCAAAGCTCGTCTTATAGCTGGCCGAATGGGTGATGAGGATGCTCCGGGCCGAGGGCGCGTCGGCCAGGTCGTTCACGGCATCGGTGCGGTAGTCCGCAAAGCGGAAGAAGGTGCCCTCGTACGGATAGGTCAGGCCGATGCCGGCGTCAGCAGCCGCCTGTTTGATCTCCTTGCCGGAGGTGAACTCGGTGTGCTCGTAGGCGACGTTCTTATTTCGCTTGATGCGGTGGGCCACATGCGGATGGACCGGCGTGTTGAAGTAATTTTTGCCGCCGATGTTCAGGCCGGAATAGTTGTATACGCTGATGAATTTGGTGCAGGCGGCGCTCTCACCGTCGTGGTAGTACAGCGCCTGATAGGGCATCAGCAGCTGCAGGAACTGGTCGCGGCCAGAGCGCAGCGGGCCGATCTCCGGGATGGAGTCGGCATCGTGGAACACCGCGCAGAAGCGGGTGATGCCGCCCTCCACCTTGCACTCGATCAGCAGATCGGCCGAACCGATGCCGCGCTGCGGGCGGGCGTTCTGCCGCTCGGAATTGCAGATGTTGTTCACCATCACGCCCACGATACGGCCATTGCTGCGCTTGGCCTCACCGGTCAGCGGGTCGGCATCGTAAGCGGGCAGCGCGCTGTCCGCGGCCTCCGGCTGTTCGACACCCGGCAGCGAGGACGCCGCCAGCTCAGACGATGCAGCGGCCTCGCTGGACGCTGCCGAAGACGCAGCCGAGGAGCTGGCCGAAGAGGCGTCAGACGAAGGCACGCGCAGCACCTTTTTCATCCAGTCGGGCAGGCAGCCGCCAAGGCTCGCATTCCCGGTGGGGGCGCAGCCGGTCAGGGTCAGCCAGGCCGCAGTCAGACCTGTGTAACGAAGTACGGACCGTCGAGAAATTTTCATCAGAAAAAGACCTCCTATCGCAGCGGCCTGTGTGCGGCCTGTGGGCGCACGGCACGGCCGGGACCATCGTGAACGATACTTGATTTGATTGTACTGATTCTTACCGGATTTGTAAAGGGAAAGTTTGCGTCCGGCATGGCCCATTTTTGTGAAAGAAAGTTTTTTGCCGCGAAGCCTTGCTTTTTGGCCGCAGTTGTGGTAATATTATACGGCAATATTTCTGATATTGTACAAATACTGTATGCGCTCGTAGCTCAGCCGGTAGAGCATCTGACTTTTAATCAGAGGGCCAGGGATTCGAGTTCCCTCGAGCGCACCAAAATCCCACGAAGAATCGTAAGATTCTTCGTGGGATTTTCCATTTTCTGGGGCTCTGCACACTTTTGCACACTTTTTGCACACCGGCGGGAAAGCCGTGTTTTTCCTTGCATTGTCTGCATTCTGTGCATTGTGAGCGTTTTTTCCATACTTTTTTCAGGCGAACAGCAGGCGGGTAAACTCACGCCGCTGCTCGGGGTTCATCTGTCGGACAACTTTCAGCATCCCTTCCGGGGTGATCTGGATGCTGTCCGGCAGATTTTCTTTTACCGGCACAGAGCCGGATTTGGGGGAACCGATGTCCTGTGAATAGAAGTCTGCTTCCAGCTTCTCAGCCAGCTCCAACCGGGGCTTGTCCTGCGTGTGGGCGTAGGTGTCCATCAGGATGCCGGTGGTGGCGTGACCGGTGTTGCCCTGCACGGCTTTAATGTTGCCGCCGGATTCAATCAACTGGTAAGTGGCACTGGAGTGGCGCAGACCATGGAACACGATCTTCTCAAACTCCGGGTGCTCCGCACGCCATGCGCGGTACCATTTAGAAAGGGCTTCCGGGGCAACAGGCATACCGTTGGGCAGGCGGAAGAGCTGGCCACAGTTGCGATATCTGCCATCCATGGCAAGCTCTTCCTGCCGGAGCTTTTCCAGCCAAGCCAGCAGTTCATCTTTCAAGGGTCTCGTCAGATAAAGGGTGCGGCTGGATTTCTTGGTTTTCGGCTTCTTCAGCACCAGTGCGGAGCTGCTGCCCTCACGCTGGTCGGGGAAGATGTGGTAGATCTGGTTCGGATCGGTCTTTTCCAGTGCAGCCTTTTCGGTGCGCTGTAAGCTCCTGCCGACCGTGATGGTCCCACGTCCATCCGCTGCATCGAAGTCGATGTCTCCCGGCTGCAAGCCGAGGATCTCTCCGACACGCAGCGAGAGGATCATGCTCAGATGAACAGCAAGGTGGAGCGTAGGGTCGGTCATGGTCTGCAACGCAGCAAGCATGGTCTTTTCGTCCCAGATGGCACGTTCTTCCGAGGTCGATTTCGGGGCTTCTCTCGGAATCGGTGACTTGAGGAGCAGACCCCACTCAACGGCATAGGAAAAAGCAGTCTTGAGCATGGCGTGGACTTCCCGGATGGAAGCACCCGTCAGAAACTGCCGCTTCTGCTTGTCGGTGAGCGTTTGCTTGACACCCTGCTTATACAGTCCGCGCGGTGTCCGGCTCAGCGTAGCGTAAAACTGTTCGAGGTCATACGTCTGAACCTTCTGAATCTGTTTCTTGCCGAGATAGGGTATGACAAGATTCTGGATCATGGCTACCGTGTGGGTGTAGGTCTTGGGAGACCACTTGTGTTTGCTGGACTGAATGGGGATCCACTTGTACAGCATCTCCTCGACCGTCATGGTGTCGGGCACGAGGAAGGTACCATCCAGCAGTTCCTTCTCCACCGTGATCTTGCGCTCCTGCGCTTCGGCCTTGGTCTTGAAGGTTTCCCAGCCCTTGCAGGGCTTGCCAGCATGATCTTTGTAGTTGTATCGGACGGAATACGTGTTGCCACGTTTCATAATAGATGCCATAGATGTTCCCTCCCTCAGACCGCAGCAAACCAATCGTCAAAGCTCTGCTTGCTTACCCGGATGCTGGTACCGAGGCGGATCACCTTGAAGTCTTTCGTGGTGTTGCACAGATTGTACGCAGCACGGTTGGAGATCGCCAACAGTTGGGCGATCTCTTCCACCCGGTAAACGAGCGGGGCATGTCGGACGGTTTTGCTGGTCTGGTCAGAAGGTTCTACGGCAGGGGTTTCGGACAATTTCATTGTAGGGGATTCGGGCGCGATTTTCAAGTCCTCACAGGTCAGTTTGGTGGAATTTTTGCGGACATTCGTCATAGGCATGTCTCCTTTGCACTTCTCCAGACCCGGCGCAGTTCCGGTTGAGCTGCACCCTGTGGGCCGGTAAATATGTAAGGGCCTGCCGCTCCTGACCCGAAGCAGCAGCCCAAAAAAGTGCGAGAACTTGAATTTACGCGCCCCACGCGCCCCAAACCGCACAAAAGTACCTTCCTGTGTTGATTTTATAGGGCGCATGGCTGAATTGTATGCGCCCTTTTGGGGCGCATCTTGCCTTCTCTCCCGCCCCGAAGGGCGTGTTGCCGCCCCACATCCGCCCGAAAAGGGCAGATACGCGCCCGGAGAAAACAGCGATAACAAGTCAAAACTACTGATTTGGGGCGCGTAGGGCGGGAGAATTTCACTTTTCGTGTGTTTTATGCCGCAGCAAAAGCGGGGTGGACGCATACGCCCCGGAAGCCGCGGTACTTTCCCTCGATGTGCTTGGAAAAGGTCAGACCATACTTCCCTGCATTTTTCAGCAGGAACTGGCTGAACTTCTTTTGCGGAACAGGCGATTCCAGATTATCCTCGCACCACTTGGTGTAGGCGCGGTAGAGATAGGTGGAGCGTTCCTCGGTGTCGGGCTTGAAGCGGACATACGCACTGGCCTGCATGAACTGGGTCAGGTTGTCGCTGTCCGCCATAGCTGCTTCAAGGTTCTGGATGGAGCGCTCGCTGATGGTGAACTGATAGCAGTTCGCCAGCAGACGGTGCAGCCCCTCCAGCATCCACAGCAGGATGCCGGGACGCTCCTCGGACAACTCTTCGATGAGGAAGGGATTATCCACCCGGGCAGGGTCACGGTCTTTCACCGTGATGAGGATCTGTCTGCGCCAGAAGCCGTCGCTGTCATCGTGAGCGGCCACAAGGTTGCCATTGCCGAAGCAGATGAAACGAACGTACAGCAGGCCTTGGACAGCCTGCTTGTTTTTCCGCTCGATGCACAAACGGTCCTCGGCGGTGACGATGGACTTGATGTTCCGTGTTTCGGGCAAAGCCACCATGTTCAGGTCGTCATCGACCATGACCAACTTGTACTCCAGATTTGCACTGGCAAAGCGGTTCGTTTCGATGCGGAGGATGGATTCGGAGTGAGAGGCTTCCCCGAACAGCTTCTTCAGCAGCAAGCCGATGCGGGATTTTCCCTCGCCGCCCTTGCCGGTCATGACCAGCATCTTCTGCGCCTTGGTAGACGGGATCAGGAGATAGCCGAGATATTCCTGCAAGGTCAGAATGTCCTCCGGGATGAGCAGACCGTCCAGAAATTCCAGCCACTTGGTCGGTGCGGGGGCATCGGGCTGGTATTCCACGGGGAGCCGGTTCAGGCAGAGTTCCTTTTCCGGCACAAATCCCCGCTCGTCCAGAAAGTAGGTTCCGTTCTGGAGATGGATGCGGTCAAGCTGGGGTTTCCATTCAGGGGTATAGGTTTCGATACGGAGTGCGTCCAGAACCTGCTTCTCCTTCTTGGCAAGGTTGTCGAGCACAAAGTCACGGAGGTCGCTGTGGACTTCGTAGAGCAGTGCGTCCTCGTCTACCTCGCCGTTCTGGTCGAACAGCTTCTGTTTCAGGCACATCATGGGGTGTTTCTCTAAAAGGTACTGGCAGTAAGCGGTTTCACGCACTTTGCCCTTACTGTCTACCCAAGGGCATTCGCATTCTTCCTCTTCTTCCAGTTCGTCCTCATCACGCCAATCTTCGTTCCTCTTTTTCCAGTCGCTCATGCAATCCCTCCCAATACTTCCGTAGCTCGTTTTCGGTCTGCGGGTCCGGGAGCACCGAACAGTCCAGATAATATTCAACGATGTCAAGGTTCTTTATCGCTTCAAGAAAGCAGGGGTGAAGTTCTTCTGTGGGTGACTGCGGTGCGTATCGGACCCGCCAACGCTGCAGACAGCGGTAATAGTCCAGCAGCTGCTGCCGGACGGTGGGCGGTCTGCGGGGAGCAAGCCGCACCTTGCCGTCGGCAAGTGCCATGCCGAAGTCATCCTTCAACTTTTCCACAGCCTTGTAGGGAGAAAGTTGAAAAAGTCTGCCGACAAAATCGATCACATCGCCATCTGCCTGACAGGCGAAACAGTGGAAACGGCTGTCTACCTTCATGCTGGGGTGTTTATCCCCGTGGAAGGGGCAGCACATCATACCGTTCCGGTTTACGGCGAAGCCGTATAGCTCCGCTGCCTGCCGGGTCGAGATAGCGTTTTTTACGTCCGAAAAGACAGAGGTGCTACCCTCCGTCCCAATGGGTGGGGTACAGGCGAAAGGACGAAGCCCGGTGAGGGGCGTGGGTGAGGTTGGGTTTATTCACACATCGATCCGTCAGAGTGTTGTTCATTTGACCTCCTGCTGCGGTACGGCGTGGCTGCGCTCTTCCTTGCGGAAGAAGGCTTCCACGTTCTGTTGTGCGGTGCGGAGTTCACGCAGTTCGATCTGCGCTTTCTTGTAGCGGGTGTAGAAACCGTTTTTCTCCGAGGAAAGGGTCTGGTATTCGGCATCCAGTTTTTTGAGGTCCGGCAGCGTCCTGAGCCCGTTGGCCTTGAAATAGGCGCAAGCGGCCTCGTACACGGCAAACTCTGCACGGTGCTGCTCCTTGAACTTGGCGGGATTCCGCACAGTCTGGAGCTTCTGTGCAAGAGGCTTGTACTGCCGATAGACCACAAGATGCCCGCGCAACTCCTTGAGGGAGACCATGCGGGCATCCAAGTCTTTGACCACCGCCAGTGCATCGTCGTGCTGGGTTTGCAGTTCGGCAATGCGCTGGTGCAGGGCATCTTCGCTGAGCAGCTTTTTCTCCTGTAGGAGACACAGAGTCTGCGACCAGCGTTTGAGGTTGAACTTTTTCGCCCAACGCTCATAGCCGATGCCCTTGCCCGCAGCAACGTTCGCCTGAATGTCAACCAGTTTCCTGATCTTATCCGGCTTCTTCTCGCTGTTGGGCTGGATGATGGCGGCAAGCTGGATGTTCTGGGAGAGGGCGGTCAGCACCTGCTCCTTTTCCAGCTTCTTGCTCAGTTTCTTGGCGGTGATGAACTTTGTCCGGCCGGGCGGGCAGTAGCTCAACCGGCCTCGGCTCTCATTCACGGCGATGCCGTATTCCTGCATGAGCAATGCAGAAAATTCCTCGAAGGTGGTGGTCTTGTTCAGCACGGAGTAGATCTGCTTTCGCAGTTTGTCCAGCTCGGTCTGGTAGACGGTCTGGGTGGGCTGCTGCCCTTCGGCGGCAAGTTTGGCGTTGGCATGGTCGAGACGGCGTTGTCCGCGCCGCTGCGCCCAATACTCGCGCTCCGAAACATGGTCGCCTTGGGCTTCCAGCAGATTGATCTGGTTCAGATCGGCTTGCTCGCACATCTCCATGACTGCGACACGGAGGTGCCGGAGCATGGCAGAAGTGCAGCGGTGCTTCTTGCCCGCTTCCCAGTCGCACGGCTTGTCCATGAAGGGCTGCCGTTCCACGGTGCGGACACGCAAGCTGCCGATGACGATGTGGACGTGGATGTTTCCCGCACTGTTGTGACCGTCCGGGTGGGTGCAGACGATGGCGGGATGACCGGGGAAGTTGTCCTTGCAGAACTGCAAGCCAAGGGCTTGCGCCCATTCCATGGTCAGGCCGTTCTCCACTGCGTCCTTCGGGTCGAAGCTCACAATGTAGTGGTGGGTCTTCACGTCCTCCCGCCCGCCATTCTTACCGTACTTGCGGTTAGCAATCAGGCAGGCCATAGCGAACGAGGATTCGCCGCACTCAAGGGTGTCGAGCAGGTACGAATCCCGCAGCTTGGGTCTGCCTTTCTCGTCCAGAATGGGCAGACCGGTGTACTCGTTGTGCTGAAAGGTGAGATAGCTTTCGGCGGCGGCATAGTTAGAGTTCTTCGAGCTTAAATGCTTGATGGTTGCCATACAGTTCACCAACCGTTTCTTCGGCTTTCAGCCGAAAGTTCGTGAGCGCGGACAGTTCCTCCAGTATTTGCGCCCGGAGCTGCTCGGTGTCTTTGCCGTCGGAGTTGAAGTGCCGTGCAAGCTGGTTGAGGTTGCTGCCCACCTTGCTGCACTGGGCAGACAAGGCGGCAAGCGCCGCCAGTGCATCCTCGCCGCCCTGCGCCACCACAACGGTGTGCTTGACGTTCACGCCGTACAGGACGCGGCGGACGAGTTCGGATTGGGTGAGGTGGAGTTCTTTGCAGGCTTATGCGATCCGCAGTTTTTCTTCTGCGGTCACTCGGACTTTGATGATGTGTGTCTTTCGTTTTTGCGGCGTATCATTGCGGTTCTTCTTTGCGTGTACGTTCGGACTTTTCATTTCAGCCATATTCGACCTCCTGTGAAAATGATAAATGCCCGTTCCGGGATGGAGAGGGCTATGTAATGCGACACGCCGCATTCGCACCAACGGTGCGAAGCTAGAGCAGGGTTTGGGGAAGGCACTCCCCAACAAGGATGACTGAGTGGACAGCAATTTTTCAAGCATTGAAAATTTGTGGCCACAGGTCGATACTTGCTTTCGCCCTTTCCGTGCAACACTGAAAATTTCAGAAGTCGAACCGCAATGCACGTTGAAAATTTTGCAGAGCAAAACGTGTGAAAAGGCAAAGCCCCTGCTCATGGTCACCGTTCACACCGAACGCAGTTCCTGCCCCTGTTTTGCAGCGGCGTTGTCCGGCTCGCCCACAGAAAGCGTGAGGTCATGGCGCAGTATCTCGTTCAGACGGCTTATGAAAAATTCAAGGTACAGTATGAAGAAAGCCGGGCGCAGTGCGGACACTACAACCCGCTTCTTTCAAGCACAAGAATAACACTTTGAAGTTGTACTGTCAACAACCGAAAACAAATTTTGGAAGATTGAACAACTACATAAGATTTTATTTGTGAAAAAGAAAAATACCGCCCACGCAGCGCAGCGATGATTTTGTCGGGTGAATCGGCGGCAAAATAAATCGGGTGTGTTGCGGGGCGGTAAAAATCTTCATGGGGAATAAATCCTCGCCGTTCTGTACTTTTCTACAAATTTGGTGGGATTTGCGATAAAGGGTATCATGGATTGCGGAGCGCGTCAAGATGGTTTTGCAAATTTTATTGCAGTAAAGCGGTGATAGTAGGACTTATATTTAACACACGGCAAGAAACAATTTCCGTTTCGCACATTGTAATGTTCGCAGAAAAAACTTATAATGCTTTTGAACCTGTAGGACACACAAAACGCGGAAAAGAGAGGGAATCATGAGAAAACTGTTCCTTTTGGAAGATGATCTGAGCCTGATCAGTGGGCTGACCTTTGCATTCAAGAAACAGGGCTTTGCACTGGATACAGCCCGGACGCTGGCAGAAGCCGAGGTGCTGTGGTCAGACAGAAAATATGATCTGCTGGTGCTGGATGTTTCCCTGCCGGATGGCTCTGGCTTCGATTTCTGCCAGAAGGTGCGGCGCACATCCAACGTGCCGATTCTGTTTCTGACTGCTTCGGATGAGGAAATGAATATCATCATGGGGCTGGAACTGGGCGGGGATGATTACCTGACCAAGCCGTTCAAGCTGGGTGTCCTGTTGTCGCGGGTCAATGCACTGCTTCGCCGTGCAAATGCGTCCAGCGCAGGAGAACCCGTACTGGAATCGGGCAGCATCACCGTCCGGCTGTTGCAGGGGCAGGCATACAAAAACGGAATCTTGCTGGAACTGACCGGCGCAGAGTACAAGCTGCTCTGCTTCTTTATGCAGCATCCGAATGCCGTGCTATCCAAGGAACAAATTCTGGATGCACTGTGGGACTGCGATGGGGATTACATTGACAGCAGTGCTTTAACAGTGTACATCCGGCGGCTGCGGATGAAGATTGAGGACGACCCCGGCAAACCGCAGATGCTGCTGACTGTCCGCGGCATGGGCTATAAATGGAATGGGTAAAGGTGCCGTATGAAAGTATTCGCAAACCGGGAGATCCGAAATTTGTTCCAAGCCGTGCTGGCGGTCTGGGCGGTGGCATTGGCTCTCACGCAGGGCATCGTATGGTATACAACGCACGCATTCTCTTTCGCATTACTGTTGGTTTTTCTTCTGCTGGGCGGCTGTCTCTGGGGCGTGCTTTTTCGCTATTTCCAAAGGCAGAGCGCGCTTCTGGAACAGGCAGTCCAGCAAATCCAAAGCTGTCTGGATGGCAACCCGGATGCACGACTGGACTGCGACCGGGAGGGAGAACTTTACCGTCTGTTTCACTCCGTTAATGCATTGGCGGCAGTTCTGAGCGCACACGCAGACAACGAGCAGCGGGAGAAGCGTTTTTTGAAAAATACCATTGCAGATATTTCGCACCAGCTCAAAACACCGCTGGCGGCGTTGAATATCTACAACGGTCTGCTTCAGGACGAAGCTGTTTCGCCGTCGGAGGTCAAAGAGTTTGCAGACCTGTCCGAACAGGAGTTGGACCGCATCGAAACGCTGGTGCAGAATCTGCTCAAAATCACCCGGCTGGATGCCGGTTCGGTCGTCTTGGAGAAGAAAAACGAAAATGTTGCTGAAATGGTGCAGGACATCGCGCGGCAGTATCACTATCGTGCCAAGCAGGAACAGAAAAAGCTTGTTCTGTCCGGCTCAGAGGCGGTTACACTTTGGTGCGACCGTGACTGGATGCAGGAAGCTGTGGACAATCTTGTAAAGAATGCCCTTGACCACACAAAGAGCGGAGATACGATTCAGGTAGAGTGGAATGCACTGCCGTCCATGGTTCAGATCAAAGTGCGCGACAACGGCAGCGGCATCCACCCGGAAGATTTGTACCATATCTTCAAACGGTTTTATCGCAGCCGCTTTTCACAGGATACACATGGCATCGGGCTGGGTCTGCCGCTGGCAAAAGCCGTTGTGGAAGCCCATCACGGCACCATTGAAGTAGACAGCGAGCTGGGAAAGGGCACGACCTTTACTCTGAATTTTCCGATTCCTACAAAATTGTAGGCTGGGTGTAGGCTTGCAGTAAGGTTGACGTGTTATCCTTTTCTGCACAGACAGAGAAAATCCGTCTGAATCGAAGGAACCTGCAAAGTGAGGGATACACTATGGAACTATTAGAAGTCAACCATCTCTGCAAGACCTACGGCAGCGGAGAAACCGCTGTCCATGCGCTGAAAGATGTTAGCTTTTCAGTGCCGAAAGGCGAATATGTGGCGGTCGTTGGCGAATCCGGCTCCGGCAAAAGCACCCTGCTCAATCTGATTGGCGGACTGGATACGCCGACTTCCGGCAAGGTGCTGATTGATGGCAAGGATGTTTTTGCCATGAAAGACCGGGAGCTGACGATCTTCCGCCGCCGCAATATCGGTTTTATCTTTCAGGCATTCAACCTCATCCCGGAACTGACCGTAGAACAGAACATCCTGTTCCCGGTGCTGCTGGACTACCAAAAGCCGGACAGAGCATATCTGGAAGAACTGCTGACCGTGCTGAATCTGAAAGACCGTCGGAAGCATCTGCCAAGCCAGCTTTCCGGTGGGCAGCAGCAACGGGTAGCCATCGGCCGCGCCCTGATGACCCGCCCTTCCCTGATTTTGGCGGATGAGCCGACCGGCAATCTGGACACCCAGAACACCAGCGAGGTCATTGCCCTGCTAAAAGAAACGTCCCGGAAATACGAGCAGACCATCCTGATGATCACCCACAACCGCAGCATTGCGCAGACGGCAGACCGGGTGTTGCAGGTATCGGACGGCTGCCTGACCGATTTTGGGAGGTGCCGGGAATGAGCAGCACAGAAATGAAAAGCTATCTGAGCCTGATCCCGATTTCTGCCAAGGTACGCAGACGGCAGAACCGCATGACGATTTTGTGCATCGTCCTTGCGGTGTTTCTGGTCACGGCGGTGTTCAGTATGGCAGATATGGCGATTCGGATGGAAACCTCAAACCAGCTGAACAAAAACGGAAACTGGCATATCATGGTAAAGGACATCTCCCCTGAAACAGCCGCAGAGCTTGCCGCACAGGAGGATGTTGCTGCATTTTCGGCGTATAGCGACATCAACGCTTCCCTTACGGAAAACTACTTTGCCGGAGATAAACGTGCCGCACTGGTAGGAGCAGATGATGCAATCCTTCAAATCTTTCCGGGAATGCAGTGCAGCACTGCCCCGGCGGATGGCGAAGTGCTCGTGACAGCAAACATCCGGGATTGGCTGGATGTTACGGTCGGTACAGCGATTCCGCTGACGCTCCCGGATGGACAGACCATTTCGCTTACTGTCGCAGGTTTCAATGAGGATACCTCCGATGCGAACCAGTATGATGCTGTTGTGCTGGTGATGAACCGCAGTACATTTTCTCAGATTGCCGCACAGGTAGAAGAATCCTTTGAAACACAGTATTTCATCCAGTTCAAGCCACGTACCAATTTGCGGCAGTCCATTGTGAACATCGAAAACAAGTACGGAATTTCAGAAGAAAAAATCTCCGAAAATACTTACCTGATGGCGTTGAACGCAAGCAGCAACAACGATTATATTGTAGGCTTATATGCGGTAGCGGCTGTGTTGGCTGGCATGGTCGTCCTTGCCGGAATTTTTATGATCACAGGCAGCATCAACAGCAATGTAGCGCAGCGCACCAGCTATTATGGAATGCTGCGTTGTCTTGGGGCAGGAAAAAATCAGGTTCGGATGCTTGTCCGGCTGGAAGCCCTTTTCTGGTGTAAAACTGCTGTTCCAGCAGGATGTGTGCTGGGAATCGTTTCCACATGGGGATTGTGTTCCTTTCTGCGTGGATTTATCGGCGAGGAGTTCAGCTCTTTACCAGTGCTTGGCATCAGCCCGGTCGGTATTCTCTGCGGTTCCGCGCTGGGACTTATCACGGTTTGGTTCGCGGCATCTTCTCCGGCACGGCGGGCGGCAAAAGCTTCTCCGATCACAGCAGCAACTGGGAATGCGGTGGAAAATGCAGCGGATTCTCCGTGTCATGCTCGGTTGTTTGGAAGTCGTGCAGAGCTTTCTTTGGGCGTGAGCCATGCAATCTCGTCCAAAAAGAACTTGCTTCTGATGACAGGTTCCTTTGCGTTAAGCATTCTCCTGTTTTTGAGCTTTTCGGTTTTGCTTCGATGGGTTGGATTTGCGCTGAATCCGTTGCAGTCCTACGCACCGGACTTATCGGTGGCTGAAACATCCGGGCAAAATGTCCTTGACCCGGTGCTGGTGGAGCAGCTGGAAGCTCTGCCGGAAGTCAAACACGCATTCGGGCGGATGTATTGCCCGCTCCCGGCGGAATATCAGGGAAAACAGGGGTCCATCGACCTGATTTCATACGATACGATACAGTTTGGCTGGGCGAAAAAAGACCTGATTGGCGGAACCCTTCCGCAGGAGCCGGAGGATGGCACATACCCTGTGCTGACAGTATTCGACAAAAGCAACTCCCTGACCGTGGGTGATACCATTCAGCTGGAGGATGCAAAGCTCACAGTCGTGGGTGTATTGAACGACAGCCCGTTCAGTAGTACCGATTCCCCGATTGTTATCTGCACCGAAGAAACCTTCCATCAGCTGACCGGGCAAAACCGCTATGCGGTGATCGATATTCAACTAAAAGATACCACAGCAGACGCAGCCATTGCACAAATACACACCCTGCTGAGCGACACGTTAAACAAGCAGGTTGTTTTTTCCAACCGAATCGAAGGAAATCGGATGATACAAAGCACCTACTGGGCGTTCCATCTGGTGGTCTATGCGTTTCTCATCGTGATTGCAGGAATCACCATTCTGAACATCGTCAACAGCATTTCCATGAGCGTGTCGGCACGAATGAAGCAGTATGGCATCCTGCGTGCCATCGGGATGGATGATGCACAGCTGAAACGCATGATCTCTGCCGAAGCTGGCACCTATGCGGTGTCCGGTCTTGTGGTGGGCATTGCGCTGGGTCTTGTGCTGAATCGGAAGCTGTATATCCTGCTCATCACCCATTATTTCGGTGCAGCGTGGCAGATGCCGTGGGGCTGTCTTGCCGTGATTGTCGTAGTCGTGCTGGCGGCTGTGGTGCTGGCAGTATATAACCCGGTCAGGCGAATCCTCATGCAGCCCATTACTGCAACCATCAGTGAATTATAAGCCAGAACAACAGATGCCCACCAGCTTATGGCGAAAACCATAGGTCGGTGGGCATCGTGTTCTTTATAAGGGCTTAATCTTCCGGTCTGCCGTGGTCACAGCCAAGGGAAAGATAATGCTCCGTCCCTCCACCCAGCACAAGCTGAGCGTACTCCAAGGGCTTGTTGTAGAGCAGCCAGTCCAGCTCTGCCCGCTGTGCCGGAGTGTTGCCGTACTCATCCTCGACGGCGATGCAGTCGATGGCAAGGGTGGTGTATGACGTTTGCAAACATTGCAATGGCCAAACCCCTTTAGCATATAATACGATTGAGTGTTTTTAGAATTTAAGTGCTTGAACTTACGTCCTTTTGTGGTATAATAAAGCTAGAGGATAGCGGCATTGACCAGCTATCGGTGGCGATGAAACAGTAGACTGGTTCGGTATCAGCCGATTGTGGAGCCAGACCGTGGGTTAAGCGATAACCACAAGCCGAATAGATTCGATGAATCGAAAGAAAACGCTTAATAGGAGCCTTGCCTTTCGGCAGGGCTTCTATTTTTTTGAGGGAAGGTGAAAACGTGCAGGACGAACAGCAAGATATTTTGTATCGGGCAGCAGAAGTCTGGAAAGAACTGACTGAGTACCACTATGTTTTCACCTACGGCTATAAGGGTGAACTGCACGAGATCAAGCTGACATTTTCACCAGAGGACTTCCCTCACCTTGCTGGATTCCACTACCTGAAAGATATTGCCCTTCCCCGGTATAGCCCGCGCAAAACAGTGGATATGATTCTATCCGGCAAGATCACCTACGACAAGGTAAAGAAGGGTACACTCTATCAGGAGTATGTGAAACCGCGTCTGCTGGCACTGGTGCGGTTGAAAGAAACACTGGAACAGGAGTTCGATTTGTTTTCCTATATGCCCCAGTTCTATCCGTTCGTGACCAAAATCAAAGCGGATTACTTGATTTCCAGCCAGATTGAACCAACTGCCTTTGTATTCATTATCCGTGAATCCCTTTCCGGCAATGCGATATGTGACTTTCTGTGTTGTTCTGCTTTTGAAGAGAGCGGTCGCGACTACCGCGCAAACCAACGTCCCCGAACCCTCCTGAAGAAGGAGCGTGTACATATCGAAACACAGGACACGGTGGTTCTGTATGACCGCTTGCCGAAAAATCTCGATTAACAAAACGATGCCCACTCACTCATGGAAAAACCATGGGCGGGTGGGCATCACTTGTTACCCTTCTGTCAGAGCAGAAATGGTAGGTTGTCCATTTGGCATAAAATGATAGATGGGACAAGATTCAAAGAACTTCTGTGATTCTTCAGGTAGCTTATCAAAGTGAATTTTAGCCGCAACAGGATTATCTAATAGTAGATATGCACCAACGTAAATAGACTCATTGTCTTGGGCTACTTCAATAAGAGAAAGAATTTCGGCTTGTTCAGTCGAAGTCAATATGCGAGAGCGTTTGACGGACTGAAGATAGTTGAGAATAGCAATCGGATGCTCTGTATATGGATCAGAATCCTTAATCCAAAGCGCGAGGGTAGTCGCAGTGGATAGTAGCTCAATGCGACTATTTTTACTTTCATCGTATGCTTTAAGCATTTCAAGAAGAAGTGCATTGAGCGAATGAGAATAATCTTCGGAAAAAGGAACGTGCTGAACGGCATCAAGTAGCGCGTTATAGTCGATATTGCAGTACTTCAACATTGCATCTTTATTTAACATGACGAAGTGAGTGGATGGATATTCTTTATCATTTTTGTCAAACTCGCGATATATCAGTGGTACATAGTTAAAATCATAGATGTTATGGTATTCACTATTTTCTTCAGTCGGAACAACCCATAAAAGAAGTTCTAGATTAGCAATATGGCAGCTTCGAAGAAGCGATTGGCTTGAACACATCTTGATTGGTTCTTTGTCGATTAGTGCAGCTCTCAAGATGCTAAGATTAGTATTGTCTGTGACAGAAAGGGAAGAACAGTCGAGGTCGGCTGTTGCATGAACTGCCTCTAGCGTCTTTTTCACATCTAGAAGAAAGGAAAGCTTTTTTTGAAGTGTAGGAAGATTGGCACAATCAGCTTCACTGAAAGCGATTTTTCCACCATTGATTTCATAGTGATGGGCAGAAAGGGCAGCAACCATAAACTCTGCATCTTTGATACGCTCTGATAGTGTTCCGGATAAAGTAAAATTGAATTTTGTAGGCAAGGATTGCGCTGTACTGAAACTCATTTGTATTCCCTTACCAAAACGAATGACCGTAGATGATTTAGAACGTGTGACAGTATAACTCTCAAAATAAACTTTAGAATCAATGCTGATAGGAGCATCTCGTGTAAACGAAAATAACTCAATACGGTCAAGATGAGCAATGGGCAGTTCGACTTTTTGAGGGAGAACAGCATAAATGTAAGTTTCGTGGTCAAAAAAATAATCAAGGGGCAAATCGTAATGTTTTGCTGCACTAGTAGAATAGCCTAGAGAAATAGTGTTGGTGGGTAAGTCTGAATCGAAGGATAAGAGCGCGCTATTGATAGCGGCGCGTTGCCTATTCATGTGATGCGCGAAATTAAGGAAGATATCATCGATATCTTCTTTTTGGTCGGAAAAACTTTTAATTCAATGCTTTTGCATTTAGAGAAATCTCCTTTATAGTCCTTGAGCATTTTTTTGAGGTCGAACGGAAGAAGTCCAACATAGTATATAGTATAATGCTCATCTTCCTTATCGAAATACACGACAAAAAAGATGGTTCCTCCAACATAAAGATAGTTTCTTAAATCAGAATATTGGATAGAATACTTTATGCTCTTTTTCTTTAGATTTGGTTTAATATGACCTTTGACCTGAACAGGTACTTTTAAAATCAAGTCAGCTTTTGCATGAACGTGGCCGGACTTTTTATAGACTTCTACATCTCCATCCCATGAGGGCTCTTTATCATTGGAATTGATGTGAGAAACCAAGTGACCCGTTTTGCTTATGGCAAGTTCAACATGATTTGTAGCAATCTTTTCAGAATCCATATTAGACCTCCAGATAAGGTGATTGCAGAAATATGCATGAGAGTGCAGTTTCTTGTTTGTACTGATTATACACCTAAAATCAGAAAAATTAACAAAACATCTGAAAAATCTTGAAATTGTGATAGTCTTGACAAAAACTGAATTTATGGAAGATAATGGAATAGGTCTGCTATCGGTAGCGAGTTGAGCAGAAATAAAAGGGGCATCTACAACACCGTGGTGCTGTCCGATGTCCCTTGTGACTGATTTTATCGTTGTCCGCCAACCTCAGGCTCCTATGTCCTGCATCGCTTTCGGGTTTTATCGCTGCCCGCCAGCCTCAAGCCCTTACGTCTTGCATCAGATCGGATTTTAGGTGTCAGCCACACCAGCGGAGTGACGTCCGCTCTCCTGTTTATAGTATATTCAATTGGTACTCAAATGGCAATGGCCTTTCGAAGTAATCAATCTTCCAGTCTGCCATGGTCGCAGCCAAGCGACAGATAATGCTCTATCTCACCACCCAGCACAAGCTGTGCATACTCCAATGGCTTGTTCCACAGAAGCCAGTCCAGCTCTGCCCGCTGTGCCGGGGTGTTGCCATACTCGTCCTCCACGGCGATGCAGTCGATGGCAAGAGTGGTGCCATCCTCGAACCGGGCTTCCACCCGGTTGGTGTCCATATTGAAGCGGCAGGAAAGCAGTTTGTTCATGGTGAACCTCATTTCTATATCAAACGGTGTCTGTTCGGATGTCCTAAACCCTGCCATAAAACCGGTGGTTGATTTGTCCATTGGGCTTTGTTTTGCCCGTCTGCACATTTTTGCACACTTTTTGCACACCTGAATAGCTGAATAACGGTTGCAAAGCATTACACTGTATGCAAATAATGCGGTGTGTGCAAAGGAACGTTTTGCGATGATACGATAAAAACAACGTTTCTTCGAACTTTTGAAATTTGACGAATGATGCGCCTTGGATTCTTTTAATCAGAGGGCCAGGGATTCGAGTTCCCTCGAGCGCACCAAAATCCCACGAAGAATCGTAAGATTCCTCGTGGGATTTTCTTTTTGTACGCCAGTTGCACGGTCTCTGCACGGTTTTCACATCACCGCCGGAGATCATCAGTTGGTAGGTGGCGCTGGAATGCCGCAGACCATGGAACACGATGCGGGTGAACTCCGGGTGCGTATGCAACAGCGTTGAATTGCATATCGCAAATTGCTGTTTTAACGTTCCACTAACTTTTTGCCTTGCAATCAAGAAAGCACGTTTGCTAAACGCTCTACATTGAAAATATAATCGTACACTGCTATAATAAAATTGTGATATTATCACCAAAAATTCAAGATACAAAGCGTTTGCAATTGGCAAACATTCAGGAGGAACGCATGGTAACAGGAGCCATTAAAAATAAGGTAGACAAAATCTGGACGGACATTTGGGCAGGCGGCATCACCAATCCGCTGACCGTCATTGAACAGCTGACATATCTCATGTTCATCCGGTCACTGGACGAGAAAGAGCTTGCCACCGAAGATTTTGAAAACATGGCAGGCGAAAAGATGGAGCACATCTTCCCGGCCAGCGCGGCAGGGCAGTCCATGCGGTGGAGCCGCTTCAAGGACAAGGACTCCCGCGAAATTTTCCTGACCATGCAGCAGCGGGTGTTCCCGGCCATCAAAAAGATGAAGTATGGCCGTCTGCCGGACTTTGACGCAAACGGCGAGCTGGTGGAGATTGTAGACGACCCCACCCGCCCGGATGAGGGCAACACCGCCTTTGCGCGGTACATGGACGATGCCATGTTCCTGATCCCCACGCCGCAGATGCTGCAAAAGATCATCACCGGGCTGGAGGATCTTTACACCCACGACATTGCCGACCTTGATATGCAGGGCGACCTGTACGAGTATATGCTGGGCAAGCTGGCAACCGCAGGGCAGAACGGCCAGTTCCGCACGCCCAAACACATCCGCGACATGATGGTGGAGCTGGTGCAACCCACGCCGGACGACTTCATCTGCGACCCCGCCTGCGGCACGGCGGGCTTTCTGGTGTCCAGTGCACAGTACCTCCGCGCCCACTACGAGGACAGCATGACCCCGGAGCAGTGGCAGCATTTTGCCGGCCCGATGTTCACCGGCTTTGACACGGACCGCACCATGCTGCGCATTTCGGCCATGAACCTGATGCTCCACTCCATCACGAACCCGGAGATCGACTACAAGGACAGCGTGTCGAAGCAAAACTCCATTTGTAGCAAGTATACCGTCTGCCTTGCAAACCCGCCGTTCAAGGGCACTGTGGATGCCGAGAGCATCAACGACGACCTGAAGGCCGTCACAAACACCAAAAAGACAGAATTGCTTTTCCTTGCGCTCTTCCTGCGGATGCTCAAAACCGGCGGACGCTGCGCCTGCATTGTGCCGGACGGCGTGCTGTTCGGTTCCAGCAAGGCGCACCAGAGCATCCGAAAAGAACTGATTGAAAACCACCAGCTGCGGGCGGTCATCTCCATGCCCTCCGGCGTGTTCAAGCCCTACGCAGGTGTGTCTACGGCGGTGCTGGTGTTTACCAAGACCGGCGCGGGCGGCACTGACAGGGTGTGGTTCTACGATATGAAAGCCGACGGCCTCTCGCTGGACGACAAGCGCACCGAGGTGAAGGAAAACGACATCCCGGACATCATCGCCCGGTTCCATAACCTCGACGCCGAAACTGACCGCAAGCGCACCGAGCAGAGCTTCTTTGTGCCCAAAGCGGAAATTGCCGCCAATGGGTACGATTTGTCTATCAATAAGTACAAAGAGACGGAGTATGTGCCGGTGGAGTATCCATCGACCACGGAAATTCTGGCCGACCTGCATGAGCTGGAAATGGAGATCACCAAGGGTCTGGCAGAGTTGGAGGAGATGGTGTGATGGCGAAGTTGGGAGAATTATATAAAATCACTTCTGGAGGAACTCCATCGAGAAACCATTCGGAATATTATGAAGATGGAACTATCCCATGGGTTAAAACCGGAGATTTAAAGGACAAATATTTATTTGAAACGGATGAAAAAATAAGCCAATTGGGCCTTGAAAATAGTTCTGCACGGATATATTTGAAAAACACAGTGCTTTTGGCAATGTATGGAGCAACTATTGGCGCAACATCTATTTTGAAAATTGATGCCGCAACAAATCAGGCTTGCGCTGCGTTTTCTCCGAGAGAAGATACTCTTCCGGAATATTTATATGCGTTTCTGGAAAGCCAAAAAGATAAATTTATAAAAGATGCTGTTGGTGGAGCACAACCCAATTTATCAGCAGGATACTTGAAAACCATAGAATTCAAACTTCCATCACTAGAGCAGCAAACCAGAATTACACGAAATTTGAGCAAAATTGATGAGTTGTTGCTTCTTCGCAAGCAGCAAATTGCCAAACTGGACGAGCTGATAAAGGCACGGTTTGTGGAGATGTTTGGGGAGCCAATGAGTAACCCGATGGGCTGGAAACGAGTTCGGTTTGATTCTATAAGTGAGAACTTGGATTCAAAACGAGTTCCAGTTGCAGAAAGTGACCGAAAAGATGGTATATATCCATATTATGGGGCTTCCGGCATTGTCGATTGGATAAACGATTATATTTTCGATGAAGACATTCTTTTAGTATCAGAAGATGGCGCCAATTTGTTAATGCGTTCTGCACCAATAGCGTTTTCGGTATCTGGTAAGTCGTGGGTCAACAACCATGCTCACGTTGTGAGGTTTCATGATTTTGCAACGCAAAAATTTATTGAAATCTATTTTTCGTTAATAGATATTAGTGAATATATTACAGGAACAGCACAGCCTAAATTAAATCAGGCAAAGCTGAATGCAATGCTATTCTGTTGGCCACCTCTTGCCCTTCAAAATCAGTTTGCCACCTTTGTGGAGCGTGTAGACCAGCAGAAGCAGACTATACAGCAAAGCCTTGAGAAACTGGAACTGATGAAAAAAGCACTGATGCAGGAATATTTTGGGTAACTCCCTCAGCCGCCTGACGGCGACAGCCCCCTCAGAGAGGGAGCCTTTGATGTGGTGGTGCCGAAAAGCCTCCCTCCTAGAGGGAGGTGGATGCGAGCAAAGCGAGCAGACGAAGGGAGTTTGTTCAGCAGGCGTCCCAACAACAAGGAAATGATTTTATGTCTTTACCTTATCAGAACAAATTGATCCCGCGTGCAAAAGAACTGCGCAAGGGCGCAACCAAACAGGAAAATCATCTCTGGTACGATTTTCTGCGCAGCTATCCCGTGCGGTTTCAGCGGCAAAAGGCCATCGACCACTTTATTGCAGACTTCTATTGCCATGCCGCAAAACTGATCGTGGAATTGGACGGTTCCCAGCACTATGAAGAGCAGGGCATCGAACGGGATAAGGAGCGGACTGCAATTCTGGAACAATATGGGCTGAACGTGATTCGATTCTCCAATCTGGAAATCAAGCAGAATTTTCAGGGCGTTTGTACGGCGATTGATTTGGCAGTGAAAGAGCGGATGAACTCCTTCCGTCACCTTCGGTGACAGCTCCCTCGGAGAGGGAGCCTTTAACGCTGCTGTCCCGAAAAGCCTCCCTCCTTGAGGGAGGTGGATGCGAACAAAGTGAGCAGACGGAAGGAGTTTGTATATAAAATGCCCCAAATTTCAGATAAAAGGGTGTGCAACAGAGGATTTTAGCGGTATAATAACGTTAAACAGAACATTTTACCACGAAAGGAGCATACGATGATGACTTTTGAAGAAGAAAGAGACTACAATAATGCAAAGTTTGATGCGATCAAGGCAAAGAACTCGATTCAAAAGCTGAAACCTGAGCTTCGGGAGCAACTGCTAAAAGAACTGGTTGGAGCAGAAGCGTATGCTGCGGTGTGGACGATTTTTAACAAGGCCGGACAAATGGAAAATCGCTGAGGTGAATTTATGAACCCTTTAGAATTCAAAAAATTCCATAGTCAGGTTGCAAAGCAAAGCAGAGAAAAATCAAGATTAACGGTTTGTCCGATTTGCGGAAAAGAACAAACAAGCTTTTGCAATTCGCATTCTATTCCGCAATTTATTCTGAACAACATTTCGGTGAATGGCCAGCTTTTACAATTTCCGAGTATTGCAGCCGACGATTTCTTGATTGAAAATCGGGTGTTTGATGCTAAAAAGGGAACAAAGAATTCATGTACATTTCAGTTTATATGTAGAGAATGCGATAGTAAAATTTTTTCAGAATACGAGGATGTTTCAAATATTCGTCAACGACCTTCTAACAAAATGATGGCTGAAATAGAATTAAAAAACACTTTGCTGATGTTATCAAAACGACGGTATGAGCAGCCTTTTTATGAAATTGTAGAAGGTGAACTTGAGAATTTCGATCGAGGACCATTAGTTGAAATTCAAGAGGATGATATCAGGGACTACACAATCGAATTCGAAAGAGCTTTACGAACCGTGTATAATTTACAACCCGCAAAATACAAGTTGCTCTATTGGAAAAAATATTCGTATAAGATGCCGATTGCGTGCCAAACCTTAATCCCGCTTCGAGAAACAATAAATGGATTTTTAGTAAACAACGTTCACAGTCTTGATAAGAATTACCATTTGGAAGATATGAATCTTTGTATCTTCCCTCTCGAAAAAGAAACGGTTGTAATGATTTTCTATTGCGAAAAATATGAAAAAAGATATCGAAATTTCCGGAACGAGTTTTTAAGGTTGCCCGAAAAGCAGAAGTTACAGTATATATCCTATCTTGTTTTTGCCTACACCGAAAATTTTGTAATATCGCCTGATATTGACCATGCGATTTTAAAAAATGAAAATTTGAAAACTCTTTCACAAGAAACAAACGGCATCCCTAATATGGGAATTGTCCCTATGGGCTTATGGGACTTAGAAGATTACCATCCGATTTCGTGGCAGGAAATTCCTAATATTATGGATTCGAAGTATGCAATACAATAATTGATTTGAGGTATAGTAGTGGTACAAAATGGATTTAGTTGGGAAATGTTCTGGCAAGCAGCGAGTGCTATCGCAACAACAGCAGCTGTAATAGTTGCATTATGGCAGACTCGATATCAGAATAAAAAGAAGCTGAAAATTGGGTTTACCGAAGATATGACTTACATACCAATTGGCAGATGCGGAACAGTAAAGAAGAACCAATATTTTGAAATTAATGTTGTAAATGTTGGAAACAGAAAAGTATACATAGAACATTTTGGAGTCCTTGGAAAAGATGAGGATGGACTACGCGAACGTATTATACAGCCGTCAGAACCTTTTGGTCGTCCGATAATATTTCCATACGAACTGGATATTGAGCAAGGCCTGTCTTGCCCGCTAGAAAAATCTGTTTTCCTAGCCAACCTAAAAAAAGGAAATCTGTTGGATGAAAGCCAAAAGCTGGTTTTTTATGCAAAAGATTCGACTGGTGAATTTTATACTTGTCAAAGTACAAAAACGCTACAGCAGTATTTCGATGAGTATAAGATCACAGATGTAAAATAGAAAGGAGCCCTCCCCATGTCCAACTTCTCCTATCTCTCCACCCGCCCCGAATACTCCCTCTTCGCTAATTCTGCCATCGAGGCCGAGAAAGTGTTCTCCACCTCCCCGGCGATGTGCGCGGTGGGGTGTCGGAAGGCGTTGGAGCTGGCGGTGAAGTGGGTGTATGCGGCAGACAAAACCATCACGATGCCCTACAAGGACAACCTGCAATCCCTGCTGCACGAGCCGAGTTTCCGGTTTGCGGTGGACCGCAATGTGTGGAGCGTGCTGCCCAGCATCGTGAAGGCGGGCAATCTGGCGGTACATACGGGGCATAGTGTGTCAGCGGCGGATGCAGTGTTCAGCCTGCGGGGGCTGTTCGATTTCATCCAGTGGGTGGATTACTGCTATGGCACGGACTATGTGGAGCGCTCCTTTGATGAAACAGCCATCCCTGGTGAAAAGGTAACACTGGACGAAAAGAAGATCCGGGAGCAGGAAAGCCTGCTGTCCCAGAAGGATGCCGAACTGGAAGCCTTGCGCAAGCAGGTGGAGAGTCTTTCGGCGGCATACACGGCCAGCAAACAGCAGAACCAGCAGAGCCGCAGTTTCACCGCCGCCGACCTGACCGAGGCCGAGACGCGGCGGAAGATCATCGACATCGACCTCAAGGCCATGGGCTGGAAATTCACCGGGCCGGACGCCGATGTGCGCACCGAGTACGAAGTGGACAATATGAACGGCGTGCTGGGGCAGAAGGGCTATGCGGACTATGTGCTGATGGGCAAGGACGGCTTGCCGCTGGCGGTCATTGAAGCCAAGCGCAGCACCAAAGACCCCAACATCGGGCGCAAGCAGGCTCAGCTTTATGCAGACTGTCTGGAGCAGAAGTTTGGCCGCCGTCCGATGCTGTTTACCACCAACGGCTACACCACCTATTTCTGGGATGAGCAGAGCGGCCCGCAGCGTGCCGTGAGCGGGGTGTTCTGCAAGGACGACTTGCAGAAGCTGATGAACCGCCGCACCGAGAAAAAGCCGCTGGACACCATCGAAATTGACGATAAAATCACCGACCGCTACTATCAGAAAAACGCCATCCGGGCAGTCTGCGCCCATATTACGCAGGGCTTCCGGCGCAATCTGCTGGTCATGGCAACGGGCACAGGCAAGACCCGCACCGCATCCAGCCTGACCGATGTGCTGAGCCGGGGCGGTCATGTGACCAACGTGCTTTTTCTGGCGGACCGCACTGCGCTGGTCAAGCAGGCAAAGGACGACTTCAAGAAGTATCTGCCGGACCAGTCGCTGTGCAACCTGTGCTCCTCTAAGGACGATAAGGCCGCGCGCATCGTGTTTTCCACCTATCCCACCATGCTCAACGCCATCGACAACGCCAAGACCAAGGACGGCGTGCCGCTGTTTTCGCCCGCCCACTTTGACCTCATCATTGTGGACGAGAGCCACCGCAGCATTTTCAAAAAATACCGCGCCATTTTTGATTATTTCGATGCGATTCTGGTGGGTCTGACCGCCACCCCGAAAACCGATGTGGACCGCAACACCTACGACTTTTTCGAGATGGAGCACGGCATCCCCACCTACGCCTACGATTACGACACGGCGGTCTACACCGACCATGTGCTGGTGCCTTACTACAACTACGAGGTCAAGACGAAATTCACCGAAGAGGGCATCCACTACGACCAGCTTTCACCGGAGGATAAGGCCCGCTACGAGGACGATTTTGCCGAGGACGACACCCTGCCCACCTTCATCCCGTCCGAAAAGCTGAACAAGTTCATCTTCAACGCCAACACCGTGGACACGGTGCTGCAAGACCTGATGGAACGCGGCATCCAGACGGCGGGCGGCGACCGCATCGGCAAAACCATCATCTTTGCCCAGAACAAGCGCCACGCGGAGTTTATCCGGGAACGCTTTGGCAAGCTCTACCCGCAGCTGGAGACCCAGTACCCGGGATTCATCCAGCGGGTGGTCTGCGATGATGCCTATGCACAGTCCATCATTGACGACTTCAAGCAGCCGGACAAGCCGCCGTTTATTGCGGTCTCGGTGGATATGATGGACACGGGCATCGATGTGCCGGAGTGCGCGAATCTGGTGTTCTTCAAAAAAGTGCGCAGCAAAACGAAGTTCTGGCAGATGATCGGCCGTGGTACGCGGCTGTGCCCATCCCTTGCCTGCGTGGATGCCATCGACGGCGAATATACGGGCAAACGGCGTTTTCTGATCTTCGACTACTGCGGCAACTTTGAATTTTTCCGTCAGAAACCCAACGGCTACGAGAGCGCGGACACCAAAAGCCTGTCCGAGAGCATTTTCTGCAAGCAGGTGCGCATTGCCGCCGCGCTGCAGGATGGAGCCTATGGGGACGAAAACTACCAGAACTGGCGCAAGATTTTAACAGAGACCTGCCGTGCCGAAGTGGGAGCGCTGAACCCGGAGCTGGTATCCGTGCGGCTGCACCGACAGGCCGTGGAACACTATCAAAAGCCGGAAGCCTTTGTCAGCCTGACTGAAACGGACAAGGGTACTCTGATGAAAGAGGTGGCACCGCTCATCTCGCTGGACGATAAGGACGAGGCCGCCAAGCGGTTCGATAACTTTGTGTATGGCTTGCTGCTCTGTGAACTGGAAGGTCTGCCGGGGCTGGGCCGCGCCCAGAAACAGCTGCGCAGCACGGCGGCAATGCTGGAAGGGAAAGCTACCATCCCACAGGTGCAGGCAAAGCTGCCGCTCATCCGGGAGGTGCAGACAGACGAATTTTTGACCTCGCATGATTTGCTCCGCTTTGAGGAAATGCGGCAGGAACTGCGGGAACTCATCAAGTTTCTGGTGGACGGTGTAGAGGGGCAAAAGCCTGTCTACACGGCCCTTGCCGACCCGGTACTGGAACAGACCGAGGGCAAAACGCTGGATTCCGGCTATGATTTCGGCGAGTACCGGGAACGTGTGAACCGCTACATCATGGAGCACCGCAGCGATACGCTGGCCATCCACAAGCTGACCCAGAACATTCCGCTTTCCCGGGGCGACTATACCGAGCTGGAACATATCTTCACCTGTGAGCTGGGCAGCAAAGAGGATTATGCACGGGAGTTTCGGGATACACCCTTTGGTCTGCTGGTGCGTAAAGTGGCAAAGCTGGACCACGATGCTGCCATGCAGGCATTTTCCAAGTTCATCAACGACGAATCGCTGAATGCGAAGCAGATCGCGTTCGTGCAGAAGATCATTCATTACATCGAGCAGAACGGTTATGTGGAAAGCAAAGCGGTGCTGATGAAACCACCCTTTGACCAGCCCATTCTGTTTACCCGCCTGTTTGATGGCAAAACAGGGAGTGAACTGATGGATACGATCAATTCGGTGAAAGAGAATGCCACCCATGTGACTGCATAAAGTAGTGGAATGTACTGATAAAAACCGGTATAATACGCTTGAACTATATTAGGACTTAGAGCTTCATGTGGAAGTAGCCCAGAAGCCGACTTTCTACTCAGATTCGGATTTCTTTATCGTTACGCTGCCGAATAGAAGTGTAGCGACTCCGGCACAGATCAGTATGGAAAGTGTGGCAAGTGGTGCGGAAAGTGCGGAAACTTCTACAGTGCTCCACGGAATGAGTACGGATGCCGAAGTGAGTGAACTTTGCGAAAGGCTGAATGACACGAGACTAACTGCAAGTACAAAAGAGCGGACGCTTGAACTTTTCAAGAGATATCGGTATCAATATCAGTTCCGCAGCATAAACGTTGCACAGCTATATGGCGTTCAGAAATCTCGTGCATCCTCTATTATCAAGAATCTTATCAAGCATGGATTGGTGACGTCACCAGAATATGGCGTATACCAATTTGTGAAGAAGTAACACCGCTATCAACAGGTGGTTTTTGAAAACCAAGCGGTGAAGCTGTTACAGCCCATGGAACGTCTTAATATAATTTGAATTATCATAATCGAAATTATATTAACCGCTTGCGCAGAAATGCCCACTCCCCTGAGAACTCCTCAGACGAGTGGGCATTCTTCTTTCCGTGTATCAAATTTACCTTTGTGGTCACTCAGATCGCCACCAAGTCATGGATCAAAAATCATCATTTTGACGGATAGCGGAATGACCGCAAACAGCGTCAACCACTATATCCGTTCGGTGAAAGTGTTCCTTTACTGGTGCATGGAGCAGGACGAAATAGCACCGTTCAAAATCAAGATGGTAAAGGCACAAGAAACCATCAAGGACGTTTACACGCAGGAAGAACTTTGTGCACTGATTCAGCCGCCGAAGAGAACTGTATAAGGATAAGTTCTGATGGGAAAAAGAAAAGCACGAAGGCCGAAACCTTCGTGCTTTTTTGGTGGGCCAGGCAGGACTTGAACATGCGATACCCCCGTTATGAGAACGTCGCTAATTTTGAAATCCCGTTTTTCTTGTGAAATTTTATGGCTATTTGATAATTCCATAAAAGTGCCTTTGTGTACTTTGACGTAACTTTTGGTATCTTTTTGTCTCTAAAACGGCTCTTTGTACCCAGAACCGTACCCAAGAATTTCTGGGTACGAAACTCGACACTTACTGTTACCATTTTGGCTTTACATGGCTCACTTTCTAAAATTGAAGGTGAGCTTTTTCTTTTACAGAAATCGGGAAGGAGGTTTTCCACATGAACACACCCATACCGAACGCTGCCCGCATCCTCGGACAGACGGGTGTCCTGCGTGCTGACGACGGCGGCAGGCGCAGGATCGGCCGCTGCGGTCACAGCCTTTTTGGCAAGGCCGGTATGGATGGTGAGCAGTGCCGTTACCAGCAGCACCAAAGCGCAGCCCAGCAGGCGGATATCCACATCACATTTCCGATCGTACATTCTGAAACGCCCCTTTTCCATTTTTGCCCTGCCCGGCGGACACGTTTCCGCTGCGGCGGGCCGACTGATGTTTCCTATCCTCTGCTGCGGACCCCCTCTATCTGTCCGCAGCAAAACAACAAAATGCAAAAAGCCCAGAGCGATACCGCTCCAGGCTCCGTTGTCTGTATGTACACATCATCTTATAATGTCCGGGGCGGATATTGTCAAGGAAAGTGAACGGGGTTCATCTCTAGGTGCCCACCGATTCATCTTGTTTGGTGTTTTGCATCCACCGCACCAGCGCTTCGGCGTCCTGTTTGCCTTTGGCGTACATTTTTTCAAGGCAGGCGCGGTTCTTGGTCAGGGTGGACATTCCCTCGGTGCTGTCCGGAGCGATGATGCAGACAAGGCCCTGTCGCTCCAGCTCCCGCGCCCGCTGGACAGCCGTGTTGTACCGCCATGCCCGGCGGCGCAGCCCCTCGGCTGCAGCGGGGTAATGCGACTGCAGCAGGTGTGCCAGATGCTCGTCCCGGGCATCACTACTCACCAGCCCGATGGGCTTGGTCAGGATGAGAGCCACCCGGTCGCAGCCGTGGGCAAAGGCCCATTCCAGCGGGACGGGGTCGGCCAGGCCGCCATCAAAATAAGGCACGCCGTCGATGACGCAGGGCTGGTCGATGACCGGGATGCAGCAGGACGCCATGAGGACGCGGTAGTCGTCCGGGTGGAGGTCTGCCTTGGTGAAATACTGCGCCTCGCCGTTCTGTGCATTAGCGGCCACCACGCAGAGCTCTGCCGGGCTGCGGGCAAGCGCCGCGTAATCCAGCGGATTCTCGCCGCCTGCATTGCTGAGGGTGCCGTAGACATAGCCCAGATCGAGATAGGAGTGATTGCGGATGAGGTTGTGCACGCTCATGTACTCCCTGCGGAAGGAGTATTCATCGTAAAAGGGCTTGTTCCGCCCATGCTGGCCTGCCAGATAGGACGTCATATTGGCGCTGCCCGCCGAAACGCCGATGCAGAGATCGAAGCGGAGGTCCTCCTCCAGGCAGCGGTCCAGCACGCCAGCGCCGTAAATGCCCCGCAGGCCGCCACCCACATCGATGACACCGTATTTCATGATCTGTTCCTCCATCGTTTAATTCCATTTCCCTCCCAGTATAACGGGACGGCGGGAAATACTCATTGAGCAAACGGCGGGATCTGATGCAATTTGCGGCAGAAAGCAGGATCTGCCGCAATGGGGGAGAAGCCGGACGCGCTCAGCCCAGCACGACCCTTGCAATCTACACGCAGGTCTATGACAAGCGGCGCAAAGAGATTCGCAGCCAGATGAGCAAAGAACTGTATGAATGAGCAAAAAAGAAGCACGAAGGCCGGAACCTTCGTGCTTTTTTGGTGGGCCAGCCAGGACTTGAACCCGGGACCAAGCGGTTATGAGCCGCCAGCTCTGACCAACTGAGCTACTAGCCCGCAGAGGCACCCGGCGAAAAAGCAGGGCGCAACAGATAGTATAGCAAAAAAATGCGAAAATGAAAAGCGTTTTCGGACAAAATTATTTTGTGCGGTGGGCCTGGAGCTTCTGCATCATAAAGGTGTCCAGCATTTCCTGCGGGAACAGCGGCTCCTTGTAGCCAAAGGCTTCGCGGATGAAGATCAGGGTCACTACGGTCTGACGACCGGGGTCCAGTCGGAGGGTATACAGGGTGTCCAGCGGCTGCTGGGTGGGCTGGTGCAGGGTGAGATGCAGCAGAAAGCCGCCGTCCTTTTCCCGGCGGCACTCGTACACGAACTCGTCGGCATCCCTGTGCTCGTCCAGCCGGTCGAAGCACTCGTCCAGCGGCAGGTCGGTGCGGAACTCCGAAAGGCCGGCGGGGCCGTACTGGCTGCGGCGGTTATTCTCGCGCCGGGTGAGCAGCAGAACGATGGCGCCCAGCGCCACCGCCAGCAGGATGATGGAAATGACAGCGTTCATGGAGCCCTCCTGAATGGCTTTTTTGATCAGAGTTTTTCTTATTGTAACACAACCCGCAGGAAATTGTGTTATAATATTGGAAAAATTCTAAAATTTGCGGTCGCCCATGCCGTCTCATGGGCGGGGAGGCTCACAATGAAACTGAAATTCACCCACAAGACCTGGTACTTTTTCCTGCTGGCGGCAGCGGCAATGTCCATGCTGGGCGGCTTTGCCGTGCTGGGCGGCATGGACTTCTCCTTTTTGGAGATGGCGGCATTCTGCATCACCGGCATCACCCTGCTGTTTCTGGCGGCGGAAAAAGGTAGCCCAGCCAAAGACAAGCGCAATTACTTCGGCCTCTTTGTGGTGCTGATGCTCAGCTACATGGGCCGGGGCTGGGCGGCATACATCTGCTCGGCGCTGGTCTGGCCCGGCCTGCTGGGCTACGAATACCAGAAGGGCAGACCCATTCAGCGGCAGCTGCAGCTGGTGGGCGCGGCAGAGGTGCTCCACCTGCTCTTTGTTCTGCTGACGGTCTACGGCGGCATGGCGGGCCTGAGCTTCTGGGCGAACCTGCTCTGGGTGCTGCTGGCCTGCGCCCGGGGCTGGGCAGCGCTGAGCCTGTATAAGATGCAGGAGGACGCATGAGCCCGCAGCGGCGCGCACCGCGCAGGAAGAAAAAGATCGGCCGCCGACGGTTCCTGGCGGGGCTGGGCTGTGCCGCCGGAGCGTATTTTCTGTACCGTTCTGTCCGGAACGTAGAAAAAATAGACCCGCCCGCAGTGCTGCAGCCGGATGAGACGCCGAACCCGGCCCTGCCCTCCGGTGAGTGGCGGGCCGTATGGGTGAGCTATCTGGAATGGGCGCGGATGGATTTTTCGTCCGAGGCAGCGTTCCGGGCGGACATCGTCGCGCTGATGGACAACTGCGCCGCTCTGGGGCTGAACACGGTGCTTGCGCAGGTGCGGCCCTTCGGGGATGCACTTTACAAAAGCCAGCTGTTCCCGTGGAGCCACCTGTGCACCGGCGTGCAGGGGCAGGACCCCGGTTTTGACCCGCTGGATGTGCTCATCACCGAGGCACACGCGCGGGGGCTTTCGCTGGAAGCCTGGATCAACCCATACCGGCTGAAAAGCTCTGCGGCCATGCCGCCCAGCATTGGGGAGACGAATCTGATGCACACCCATCCGGAGTGGTGCTGCACGGTGGGCGAGGGGGTCTACCTGAATCCGGCCATCCCGGAGGCCGCCGCGTATGTGGTGCAGGGCGTGGCCGAGCTTTTGCAAAACTACGCGGTGGACGGCATCCACTTTGACGATTATTTTTACCCTACGACCGAAGCCTCTCTCGACGCGGCGCAGTTTGCGGCCAGCGGTGAGAAGGATCTGGCATCCTGGCGGCAGCAGAACGTGACGAGCCTGGTCAAGGCTGCGCACGATGCCGTGAAGGCAGCAGACCCGACGCTGCGCTTTGGCATCAGTCCGCAGGGGAATCCGGAGAACGATCTTGCCACCCAGTACAGCGACATCTACACCTGGCTGACGGCCAGCGGGGCCGACGCCGTGGTGGATTATCTCTGCCCGCAGATCTACTGGGGCTATGGCTACACGCTGCAGAGCGGCAGCACCCGCTTTGCCTTTGAGAACATCGTGCCCGCGTGGCTGGGCATGGCCCGCGCCGGGGATGTGGCGCTGTATTTCGGGCTGGGGGCCTACCGCATCGGCGTGGGGGACGGCGGGGCCAACGCCGACAGCACGAGCCAGTGGGCCACCGGTTCCGCGCTGGCCCGGCAGACGGCCGATCTGCGCAGCCGGGGCGCGCAGGGCTGGGCGCTCTACCGGTACGATTCGCTCTTCGGCCCGGCCCGGAACGACCTTGCCGCCGCCGAATGCGCGGCCCTGACAGCACAGAATGGGGAAACGCGCTGAAGTGTCTTGTATGCAGGAAAAAAATGCGGTATACTATATCTGTATCATGCCTTGCAAAAGTACACTTTTCTGCGATTTTTGAGGATAAAAAACCATGAAGAAAACAAAACGGATCTTTGCCTTTGCGCTGGCGCTGCTTCTGGCTGCGCTGATGCTCACCGGCTGCAAAAGCACACTGACGTCCATCGCCCACAAGCTGACCGGCGCGTCGGACGAGGTACAGGAGGAGGACACCACCCAGTGGGCGGCCCCCAGCAGCGACCCGCTGATGATCGAGGGCATCGCCGACACCTCCGCCAAATACGCCACGGCTGTGGCCAACGGCTCGCTGAACATTGTCTTCAACGGCATCTGGAGCCGCCAGACCGATTACTTCACCGCGCCGAACGGGCTGCTCTCCGTCTACGGCTGCGGCACGGCGGAGGGTGTGCAGAAGTTCAAGATCTCGCTGTGGAAGAAGGTCGATGGCGGCGCACAGTATGTGGACAACACCACCTATTACTTCGTCACCGACGGCCAGAACTACCACTGCGACATCGGCAATCTGGACCCCAACGCCAGCTACCGGCTGACCATCTCCTATGACTCCAGCAAGTACTACCTGTACGGCCTGCTGAAGGTGGAGGGGATCGGCGGATGAATACACAGACTCGGCATTCCCTGATGCTGATGCTCTGCGCCCTGATTTGGGGCACGGCCTTTGTGGCCCAGAGCGCCGGTTCCGGCATGGGAGCCTACAGCTTTCTGGCCGGGCGCAGCTGGCTGGCCGTGTTGGTGCTCCTGCCCACCGTTTACGCCTTTGACGCCCTTCGCCGCCGCCGGGGCGAACCCACCGGCAGGCCGCAGACCGCTGCCGACCGCAAAACGCTGGGAACAGCGGGCTTTGTGTGCGGCACCCTTCTGTTTGCGGCCAGCGCGGCCCAGCAGATCGGCATCACGCTGAACCCTTCCACGGCCAAGGCCGCGTTCCTGACGGCGATGTACGTCGTGATGGTGCCGGTGTTCGGACTGTTCGTGGGGCGGCGGGGCAGTGCCCGGCTCTGGCTGAGCATGGTCATCGCCGTGGGCGGGCTGTATCTGCTCTGCATGAAGAATGGCTTTGGCGGCATCGAATCCAGCGACTGGGTCCTGCTGAGCTGTGCGGTGCTGTTCAGCTTCCAGATCATTGCGGTGGACCACTTTTCCCCGCAGGTGGACGGCGTGCGGCTGAGTCTGGTGCAGTTCGTTGTGGTGGCGGTGGAGAGCACCGCCGCCGCTTTCCTGTTTGAGACGCCCACCCTCGCCGAGTTCGGCACCAACTGGCTGCCCATCGTCTACTGCGGTGTGCTGTCCAGCGGCGTCGGCTATACGCTGCAGATTCTGGGGCAGAAAGAGCTGAACCCCGCCATTGCCAGCCTGATCATGTGTCTGGAAAGCGTGTTCAGTGCGCTGGGCGGCTGGCTGCTGCTGCACCAGAACCTTTCTGCCCGGGAAGTCTTTGGCTGCGTGCTGATCTTTGCTGCCGTGGTGCTGGCTCAGCTGCCGGTGGAGGAGTGGCAGAAATGCCGAAGCGCAAGCCGGAAGTGACCCTGCGCACGGCGGGCGGCATCCTCTACAAGGCCACCCGCCGGAAGGTGAAGAACCTGAACATTCGGGTGCATCCGGACGGCACCGTGGCCGTCAGCATCCCGTTCCGCTCCTCGTGGGAGGAGGCCGACCGCTTTGTGCTGCGGCATCGGGACTGGGTGCAGGAGGCGCAGAGGGACCTGGCCGACCGCGAGGCCCGCACCTACTGGCGGCCCCTGCCCGAAAAGGACGTGGCGCTGGCCTATTTTACGGCCATGAGCGATAAGGTCTACCCGGCCTTTGCCGGAGTGCTGGGCGGGCACAAGCCCATCCTGAAGGTGCGGAGCATGACGAGCCGCTGGGGCGTCTGCACACCGGGCAAGCGGCAGATCACGCTGGCATTGGAACTTTACAACATGCCCGAAGCGGCGCAGATCTATGTGGTAGTGCATGAGTACTGCCACTTTCTTGTGCTGGATCACAGCCCGAAGTTCTGGGCGGAAGTGGAAAAGATCCTCCCGGACTGGAAGGCCCGGCGGGAGCTGCTGAAATAACCCTCGCAGTTTCGTATGAGTGGAGGGGGAACGCATCAGAGAATCGCCCTGCGGGCTCCAGAACAAGCGGGCCCTGCGCACAGGGGCGGATAGTACAGGAGTTGAAAAACGTGGCAAACGAAAAAAGCTCCGGCGGCGACAAGTATTCCAAGCTGGCCGGAAATACCATCATTTTTGCGATCTCAAGTTTTTCGTCAAAGCTGCTCACCCTGATCGTCCAGCCGTTCCTGACCTATGCAATGGCGGAGATCTCCGATCTGGGCCTTTCCAAGATCCTGAGCCAGTACGCGAACCTGCTCATCCCGTTCGTGTCCATGGGCATGTCCAACGCCATCATCCGCTTTGGTCTGGACAAGGGCAACAGCGAAAAACAGGTGTTCACCAACGGCCTGCTGACCATTCTGGGCGGCTTTGGCATTCTGGTGCTGTGCTGGCCCATTGCGCAGTTTCTGCCCGATATGGCACAGTACGGCCTGCTCATTTACATCTATGTGCTCATGAGCTGCCTGCGCACCCTGTGCACCCAGTTCGTGCGCAGCCGCCAGTGGAACAAGCTGGTGGCCGTGGACGGCGTGCTGTGCACCGTAGCCACTATGGCTTTCTACGTGCTGTATCTGGTGGGCTTCAAGTGGGGTGCCAACGGCTACCTGCTGGCCATCATCAGCGGCGACCTTTCCAGTGTGCTGTTCCTGATGTTCACCGGCAAGCTGTGGAACTATGTGGAGCTGAAGGGCATCAACAAGGATCTGTGGAAGCAGATGCTGCGCTTCTCGCTGCCCATGATCCCGGCACAGATCAGCTTCTGGATCATCAACGCATCCGACCTGTTCTTTGTGCGTGAGATGTGCAACGGTCTGGACGGCCGCGACGGCAATGCATGGAGCGGTCTGCTTTCCACCGGCTATTTCCTGCCCACCATCCTTACTACGCTGGGCCTGATCTTCTACGATGCATGGCAGCTTTCCGCTGTGACCGAGGAAGAGGGCCGCGCAAAGTTCTTTACCAAAATTTTCCGAACCTATTCCAGTGTGCTGTTCTGCTGCGCAGCCGGTATCATCTGGCTGTGCCGCCCGGTGATGCACGTGATGAAGTCCAACTACTACTATGCATGGCACTTTGTGCCGTTCCTTGTGCTGGCTTCCACCTGCAGCTGCTTCAACCAGTTCATGAACAGCGTGTATGTCGTCAACAAGAAATCCAGCCACAGCCTGTGGACCATGCTCTCCGGTGCTGTGAGCAACTGCATCATGAACTACTTCTTCATCAAGTGGTGGGGGCCTGTGGGCGCTACCTATGCGTCCTTCCTGGGATTGGGTCTGGTGTTCACCCTCCGTGCGCTGGATGCCCATCACATGATCGGAATGTCCATCCATCCGGTGCGGGTGGCGGTCAACTTCGGCGTGTTGGCGGCGGAAGCCTTTGTCCTGCTGGCGGATGTACCGCTCTACGGCCTGTGGACCGGACTCGTCACCGCAGCGGTCATCCTGTACAACTTTGCCGGTGTGTGGGCCATGGCCCGCATGCTGCTGCCCAGGCTCTTCGGCCGCCGCGGCCGGGCGCTCGTGAGCGCCGTGGACGGCTGGGCCGGTCATCGCAAGTGACCACCGCCGGTAGAAAAGCATAAAACAAAGGCGTCTGCATCGACCGGGTGCAGACGCCTTTGTTCGTTTCAGGGGATGGTCAGTTCGAGCTTGCGGCCGCGATCTTCTGGGCCGGGAGCTTCCCCATGGCGGAGCTGTCCAGGCTGTGCTGCATGGAGGCACCATAGGCAGCCAGCGCATCCTGCAGCTCATCGCTCTTCAGGTCGGCCAGGACTTGTGCGCGGACATCGTCCAGCGCTGCCCCGTCCAGCGGGTCGAGACGGACGGCCAGCATCATGGAGAGGGAGGAATACTGCACGGCGGCGGCCTGACCGAAGGACAGGCTGCGGATGGTGTCTGCAGAGCCTTCGGTGGAGAACGCCGAGTCGAGGGTGCTGCTGCTCAGCAGCTCGGTCTGCAGGGAGGCGGTGCCGTCGGTGGGGACGGTGGAGTCCAGCACGGCGTAAATGCCGCTCAGGGCCGCAGAGGACACCTCATTGAAGGCGGTGAACTGGCTGACCGCATCTGCCGGAGCGGAGGCGTTGTAGCTGTCCACAGCAGCCTGTGCCAGGCGGAGCATCGTGTCCTTCTGGTCGTCATCGGCGAAGGCATAAGTGCTGGAGTTGTAGAGCGGGATGCTGTAATAGGCCAGCTTGTACATCTTGTTCTCCAGATGGCTGGCCAGGTCGGCGTCGGAAACCGGGGTCTCGCCGTTGGTGCCGTACACGAGGTCGAGCAGGTCGGTGCTCTTGAGCAGGATGCGCTCGAAGCGCTGCAGCGTCTCCAGACCGATGCCGTTGGCCTTGTAGGTGTCGCCATACTGGTCCATCAGCTGGGAAGCGTAGCTGTCGGCCTGAGCCTCCTCGGCTTCGGTCAGCTGGCCGCCCAGCTCGTCGAAGCGGGTCTCGACGGCGGCGTACAGCTCCAGATTCTCCTGGGTCTTCTGGGCGACATAGTCGCTGACGGCTGCGCTCTCGCCGGAGTCCGCGTCGGTGGTGATGGTCTCCTTCAGGAAGCTCTTGACGTTGGTGGAATCCTGGTCGGAGGAAGCGAGCTTTGCGGCGGACTGGTAGGCGTTGTACTGCGCCAGCAGATAGAGGCCGGAGGAGATCTCCACATTGCCGATGGAGCCGACCGTGTCCGGCGTGGAAAGGACGCAGCCGGCCAGACCGAAGGCCAGTGCCGCCGCGCAGAGAAGGGCAAGAAGTTTGTGTTTCATAAAAGTGTGCTCCTGATGTTTTGTGTTACGACCTCTCCGGCATCGCGGAGGGGGTTATTTTGTTCCTAAAATCTCTGCCATCGCCTTGAGGATGCTTTGCAGCAGCTCCAGCGGCTTTTCGTCGGGCTGCAGCGTGACCGAGAGATAGGGCCGGTTGCCTGCACCGGCGGTGACGCGGCCGTTGAAGGCTACCAGCAGGCCCCGGATCATGGGCAGATCCAGACTTTCCAGCTGCAGGGTGAGGGTGTCCTTTTTCTGGGTCACTTCGGTCACGCCCACAGTGCTGGCCTGCACGCGTACCAGCGACACGTTCACCAGATCGCTCACCGAGGGCGGCGGGTCTCCGTAGCGGTCGATGAGCTCGTCCAGCACATCGGCGGCATCCTCTGCCGTCTGGATGGCGGCAATGCGCTTATAAGCTTCAATGCGGCCCGGGCCGTCTGCGATATATTTCTCCGGGATGAAGGCATCCACCCGCAGGTCCACAAGGCATTCGCTCTTGTCCCGCCGGATAGGTTCGCCCTTGGCCCGGGCGATGGCCTGCCCCAGCATCTTCACGTAGAGGTCGTAGCCCACGGCCTCCATGTGGCCGTGCTGGCTGTGACCCAGAAGACTGCCTGCACCCCGGATCTGCAGATCCCGCATGGCGATGCGGAAGCCGGAGCCGAAGGCCGTGAACTCCCGGATAGCGGAGAGCCGCTTCTGGGCGATATCGGTCAGGGTCTTGTCCCGCCGGAAGGTGAAGTAGGCATAGGCCTTGCGGCCGGAGCGGCCCACCCGGCCTCTGATCTGGTACAGCTGGGCAAGGCCCATGCGGTCAGCGTCCTCGATGATGAGGGTGTTGCAGTTGCGCACATCGATGCCGGTCTCGATAAGGGTGGTGCACACCAGAATATCGATCTCGCCGTTCAGCAGATGCTGCCACACGGGGTTCAACTCTTCCTCGGTCATCTTGCCGTGAGCAATGCCGATGCGTGCGCCGGGCACCAGCTTGCTCACATGGGCGGCGCAGGCTTCGATGTTGTCCACCCGGTTGTGCAGGTAGTACACCTGCCCGCCCCGGGCAAGCTCCTTCTTCATGGCTTCGGCAAGGATCACGTCGTTGTATTCCAGCACAAAGGTCTCCACGGGCTGCCGCTCGATGGGCGGCTGCTCGATGGTGGAAAGGTCCCGGATTCCGCTCATGGCCATGTTCAGCGTGCGGGGGATGGGGGTAGCCGACAGGGTGAGCATGTCCACCCCGATGAAGTTCTCCTTGAGCTTTTCTTTGTGCTTCACACCGAAGCGCTGCTCCTCGTCGATGATGACAAGGCCGAGGTCATGGAACTTCACGTCCTTGGACAGCAGCCGGTGGGTGCCCACCACGATGTCCACACTGCCCGACTGTAGGCCCCGGAGGGTCTCCTTCTGCTGTTTTGCGGTGCGGAAGCGGGACATCATCTCCACCTTTACGGGAAAAGCTTCCATGCGGGAGAGGATGGTGTTGTAGTGCTGCCACGCCAGCAGGGTGGTGGGGGCAAGGATGGCGCACTGCTTGCCGCCCATCACGCACTTGAAGGCGGCGCGCAGGGCCACTTCGGTCTTGCCCACGCCCACGTCGCCGCACAGCAGGCGGTCCATGGGCCAGCCCTTTTCCATGTCCTGCTTGATCTCGGCGGTGGCGTTCAGCTGGTCGTCGGTCTCGTCGTAGTCAAAGCGGGTCTCAAAGTCCCGCTGCCAGTCGCCGTCCGGCGGGAAGGCGTAGCCCGTGGCCTGACGGCGGCGGGCGTAGAGCTCGATCAGTTCCTGCGCCATTTCCTCGGTGGCTTTTTTTACCTTGGCGCGGGTGCGCTGCCACTCGGCACCGCCCAGCTTTGCCAGCTTTACCTTTTCCTCGTCGCCGGGGGCGGTGTAGCGGCTCAGCAGGTCCAGCTGGGTCACCGGTACATACAGCACATCCGAGCCGGAGTACTGCACCTTCAGGTAATCTTTCGTGGCACCCTGCACTTCCAGCCGCTGGATGCCCGCATACATGCCGATGCCGTGGCTCTGGTGCACCACATAGTCCCCGGGCTTGATGTCCGAAAGGCTGGAAAGGGCGTTCTTGTTCTTTTTGCGCTTTTTGGTCTCGGCGGCTTCGTCCAGACCATGCCGCCGGGACGAGATGACCGCCATCCGGGCGAACGGAAAGGTGCACCCAGCGGTCAGATGGCCCGGCAGCACCTGTACGATGCCTTTTGTGGGCCGCACATCCCGGCTCATGCTCACGGAGTAGCCCTTGTCGGCAAGGTCGCGGGTGAGGGCGGCGGCACCCTTGGGCGTTCCGGAAAACAGGGTGACGGCATAGCCCTGCGCAATGAGCGGGTCAAGGTCTTCTCGCAGGGAGACAAGGTCGCCGTTCCAGTTGGGGGCGGCAAAGGCCTCGGCGTTGATGAGGTCTTTCAGCTTAAATTCGTTCATGCCGCGCAGGAAGTTCTCGCACAGCAGGGTGCTCTGCTTCTGGGCGGCAGCGGCAAGGTCGTCCATGGTCTGGTAGAGTACATCCAGCCCGGGGCAGAGCACACCCTCTTCCAACAGGCCGGTCAGCTCTTCGCTGCGGCGGAACTCGGTGGCCTTCTGGGCATCCCGGATGCCGCCCACCTCGTCCAGAATGAACAGCGGTGTGTCCAGATGATCCAGCAGGGTGGCCGGGCTCGGATAGCGCAGGCCGTAGTATTTATCCATGGCTTCCGGCATCAGGCCGGAGTCCAGCTGAGCAAGGTCGGCTTCCATGGCCTTTTCCAGTGCGGTGCGGTGCCGGCCGCGTGCCTTTTTGATGGCGGCACGCAGGGCCTCGGCAGTCTCGGCGGTATCGCCGAACAGCACCTCGCGGGCAGGGGAAAGATAGATCTTTTCCAGTGCGCTGTCCCGCCGCTGGGTGAGCAGGTCGAAGGAAGAAATGGAATCGATCTCGTCGTCCCAGTACTCCACGCGGGCAGGCTGGCGCATATCCGGCGCATAGATATCCACGATATCGCCGCGCACACTGAACTGTCCCGGGCCGTCCACCTGACTGCGCCGCACATACCCGGCGGCGAACAGCCGGGCCACAAGACCCTCGCGGTTGTACACCATGCCGGGTTTGAGGGTAAGAGTGTTCTTCTGGAACTCCACGCGGGGGACGGTGTATTGCAGCAGGGCCTCTGCCGGGACGCAGACCGCGTTCAGCCGCCCGCCTGCAAGGGAGCCCAGCACCGAAAGGCGGCGGTACTCATACTCGCGGCCCGCGCCCTCCACGGGGCGCAGCATAAAGTCCCGGGGCGGGAACACCGCAGCGGCAAGCCCCAGTGCCTTGAGGTCGTCCGCAAAGTGGGTGGCCTCGGCCTCGCCGGGGGTCACGATGCACAGCACCCGGCCAAGGTCTTTCTGCATGGCGGCGTACAGCAGGGCACGGCCTGCGGGCGGCAGACCGAACAGCGCCGCCGGGCCGGGCGTGGCAAGGCTCGCAGAAATCTTCTGGTACTCTGCCGTATGCTTCAGCAGGGATTCGTACATCGTGGACCTCCTCTCGTTTACAGCATCCGATTACCCGTTGTAGCGGCTCTGTGCCAGACTCAGCTTGCCGTCCATGATGAGCTTTGCGGCGGCTTCCAGATCAGGGTAGCGGCCGCTCAGAGCCTTGGCATCCTCTGCCGGGAACTTGCCCAGCACCCACGCGGCAAGGTCGTAGTCCGGGTGGGGCTTGGCACCCACGCCGATGCGGATGCGGGGAAAGTTCTCCCCGCCCAAGCGGGCGATGATGCTCTTCAGGCCATTATGTCCGCCTGCGGAGCCGGAGGGCCGGATGCGCAGCTTGCCGGGGTTCTGGGTGATATCGTCGCACAGAACGATGACGTGGTCGGCAGGGATCTTGAAAAAGCCCGCCGTGGGGGCGATGGAGTCGCCCGAAAGGTTCATGTAGGTCAGGGGCTTGAGCAGCACCACCTTGTGGCCGTCCACTTCGCCCTGACCCCACAGGCCTTCAAATTTGGTTTTGCTGACCGAAATGCCCCACTTGTCGGCCAGATAGTCCAGCGCGGCATAGCCCGCATTGTGGCGGGTGCCGTCGTATTTTGTTTCCGGGTTGCCAAGACCGGCGATCAGCCAGATGTCATTTGTATTCATGAGTGTTATATTTTCCTTTTTGTGATAAATTGTCCGATGCAAGTCCTAAGTATAACATACGCGCGTGCAAAAAGATATACATTATAAGCGAAAAAGATGCACCTGCAAACAAAAACCGCCGCGCAGGGCCATCCTGTGCAGCGGTCTGTACGCGAAAAACGGACAGCTTACTTGCTCTGCTCGTCTTCCAGCTTCTTTTTTTTGGCAATGTAGGCTTCCATCTTGGGCTCTGCCCAGCCCTCCAGATTGGTCTGGCGCTCCCGGGCGATGCCCAGCGCCTGTGCGGGCACGTCCTTGGTGATGGTGCTGCCGGCGGCGGTGTAGGCACCATCGCCCACCTTCACGGGGGCTACAAGGTTCGTGTTGCAGCCGATGAAGCAGTAATCGCCGATCTGGGTGCGGAACTTATCCTTGCCGTCGTAGTTGCAGGTGACGGTGCCGCAGCCGAAGTTGCAGTACTTGCCCACATCGCTGTCGCCGATGTAGGTCAGGTGGCTCACCGTGTTGCCCCGGGCAAAGTTGGAGTTCTTGGTTTCTACATAGGCACCCAGATGCACGCCGTAGTCAGTGACGGTGTTCACCCGCACATGGGTGAAGGGGCCGATGTTGTTGTGAGGGCCGATGTGGCTGCTGTATACCTGACTGGCGTTGACGGTGCTGCCCTCGTCTACGATGCTGTCCTCAATGTGGGTGTTGGGGCCGATGATGCAGCCCGCACCGATGACCGTTCTGCCGCGCAGGATGGTGCCGGACAGGATGGTGGCACCGGGCGCGATGACGACGCCCTCGTCGATCTCTACGGTGCGGCTGTCGATGATCACGCCGTTGGCGAGGTGGTACAGCAGGATATCCTCCCGCTTTGCCTCAGCGGCGGCCAGCCTGGCGCGGGCAGCCTCACGTGCAGGATTAGAAATGGATTCCATGAATGATCCCTCCTTGGAACTGGATCGAAATTGATTGGGGGAGAGGAGAAATTGCGGAAGATCCCCGGAGGGCTGTCCGCAACAAAACTCATTGGATAGAAAGATGTATCCAACAGGCGGAAAAATGGCTCCAGAAAACAAAAACCTCTCGAAATCTTTCCCATTCTATATTACTCAAAAACTCAGTAAAATGCAAGGGATTGCACAAAAATTATCAAACAAATTCGGGATTTTGCATGGTGGAAAGGAATGGATTTTCTGGTATAATAGTTTAGCATTCACAAACAATGTTCATCGTATCAGTAATTGTGAGCAAACGATGAGACCGCCGGGACATCTGGACCGGGGGCCACGAATGGGAGGTAAACAACGCATGAGCAAAAAGTATCTGTACTACTTCAGCGAAGGCAATGATGCTTTCGGCGGCGACAAAGTCACCATGAAGAATACTCTGGGCGGCAAGGGTGCTGGTCTGGCAGAAATGACCGCAGCCGGTATGCCGGTGCCGCAGGGTTTCACCATCACCACCGACGCCTGCACCCAGTATTATGCAGACGGCCGTCAGATCAATGACGAGATCACTGCTGATATCTTTGAGCACCTCAAGGGTCTGGAAGAGATCACCGGCAAGAAGTTCGGCGATAACCAGAACCCCCTGCTGGTCTCCGTCCGTTCCGGCGCACGTCAGTCCATGCCCGGCATGATGGACACCATCCTGAACCTGGGCCTGAACGACGAGGCTGTTGAAGGTCTGGCAAAGAAGACCGGCAACGCCCGTTTTGCATACGACTGCTACCGCCGCTTTGTGCAGATGTTCGCGGACGTCGTTATGATGGTCCCGAAGAGCCTGTTCGAGGTCGAGATCGACAAGATGAAGGAAGCCAAGGGCGTCAAGAACGACGTGGACCTGACTGCTGATGACCTGAAGGAACTGGTCGGCACCTTCAAGAAGATCTACGAGGAGAACGAAGGCCGTCCCTTCCCGCAGGATCCCCGCGATCAGCTGATCGAGGCTGTCAAGGCCGTCTTCCGCAGCTGGGACAACCCCCGTGCAAATGTCTATCGTAAGATGAACGAGATCCCTTACGAGTGGGGCACCGCTGTCAACGTTCAGCAGATGGCATTCGGCAACTCTGGCGACCGCTCCGGCACCGGCGTTGCATTCACCCGTGACCCCGCCACCGGCGCTAAGAAGCTGATGGGCGAGTACCTGATCAATGCACAGGGCGAGGACGTTGTTGCCGGCGTGCGCACTCCTTCTCCCATCAGCCACCTGAAGGATCAGATGCCTGAGGTGTACGATCAGTTCGTTGAGATCGCAACCCGTCTGGAGAACTACTTCCGCGATATGCAGGATATGGAGTTCACCATCGAGGACGGCCATCTGTACATGCTGCAGACCCGTAACGGCAAGCGTACCGCTCAGGCTGCTCTGCAGATCGCATGTGATCTGGTGGACGAGGGCATGATCACCGAGCAGGAAGCTGTCCTGCGCGTGGAGCCCAAGCAGCTGGATACCCTGCTGCATCCCCAGTTCGACGCCGCTGCCCTGAAGGCCGCCGAGGTCGTCGGCAAGGGTCTGGCAGCTTCTCCCGGTTCTGCCTGCGGCCAGATCGTCTTTACTGCTGAAGAGGCAGAGGAGATGGTCAAGTCCGGCAAGATGAAGAAGGTCGTTCTGGTCCGTCTGGAGACCAGCCCCGAGGATATCGTGGGCATGCAGGTCTCTCAGGGCATCCTGACCGTCCGCGGCGGCATGACCAGCCACGCAGCCGTTGTTGCCCGTGGTATGGGCACCTGCTGTGTCTCCGGCTGCGGCAATGACAACGAGGTCAAGATCGACGAGGAAGCAAAGACCTTCGAGATCAATGGCCACAAGTTCGCCGAGGGCGACTGGATCTCCATCGATGGTTCTACCGGCAACATCTACGGCGAGCAGGTCGCTACCGTGGCCGCTACCGGCAATAAGAACTTCAACCGCTTCATGGGCTGGGCAGACGCTGCTCGTCAGCTGCTGGTCATGACCAACGCTGATAACCCGCGCGACGCACAGCAGGCAGTGGATCTGGGTGCTGAGGGCATCGGCCTGTGCCGTACCGAGCACATGTTCTTCGCTGAGGACCGCATCAAGGCTGTGCGTGAGATGATCTGCGCACGTACCGTGGAAGAGCGCGAAGCTGCTCTGGCCAAGGTCGAGCCGTTCCAGCAGGGTGACTTCGAGGCCATGTACCGCATCATGGGTGAGCGCCCGATGACCATTCGTTATCTGGATCCGCCTCTGCACGAGTTCCTGCCCACCAAGGACGAGGACATCAAGGAGCTGGCTGCCGATATGGGCATGACCTTTGATGACCTGAAGAACGTGGTTACTTCTCTGCACGAGTTCAACCCCATGATGGGCCACCGTGGCTGCCGTCTGGCTGTTACCTACCCTGAGATCGCAGCCATGCAGACCCGCGCTGTGATCAAGGCTGCTCTGAACGTCTCTGCTGAAACCGGCCATGTGATCACCCCGCACATCATGATCCCGCTGGTCGGCGAGGTCAAGGAGCTGAAGTTCGTCAAGGACGTTGTGGTCAAGGTCGCAGACGAGCTGATCGCTGCTGCAGGCGTTGAGATGAAGTATCAGGTCGGTACCATGATCGAAATCCCCCGTGCAGCCCTGACTGCCGGCGAGATCGCCAAGGAAGCCGAGTTCTTCAGCTTCGGCACCAACGACCTGACCCAGATGACCTTCGGCTTCAGCCGTGATGATGCCGCCAAGTTCCTGGGCGCATACTACGAGAACAAGATCTACGAGAGCGATCCGTTCCAGCATCTGGATCAGATCGGCGTTGGCAAGCTGGTCAAGATGGCTGCCCACGACGGCCGCGAGACCCGTCCCGATCTGGGTCTGGGCATCTGCGGCGAGCACGGCGGCGATCCCACGAGCGTGGAGTTCTGCCACAATGTCGGTCTGGACTACGTCAGCTGCTCTCCCTTCCGTGTGCCTATCGCACGTCTGGCCGCTGCTCAGGCTGCTATCAAGAATCCCCGCAAGTAATTGCGTGAGGGCTTGAGAGAGCACCAATAAAGTATATGAACCGTCCCGGTTTTCGTAACAGGAAGCCGGGGCGGTTTTTTGCGCTCACGGAGGGGCAGATGAAAAACGCGGTATGAATATATACTATATAAAAATGAATATATGCTAAAATTTCGGGAAAATACTTGCATTTTCATTAAAATGGGTGTATTATGACACCTGCCGACGAAATGCCGACAATCAACAAGAGAGGGATCGATACTATTATGTCTTTGAAGAAGAAAATTGCTGCGGCTTTCATCGCCTGTGCGATGACGCTTGCCGTGGTTCCTTCCGCCTTCGCCTGCACGGCACTCTATGTCGGCAGCGACCTCACCGAGGATGGCACCACCATGTTTGGCCGGATCGAGGATCTGGGCACCAACGATTACAACAAGCTGTTCAACATCAGCCCCGCCGGGAAGCACACCGCGGGCGAGGTGTACGAGGGCTGCTACGGCTTTACCTACACCTTCACCCACGACAGCTACCGCTACACCGCCCGCCGGGACGACAACGGTCTGGGTGTCTGCCCGGACTGCGACAGCACCCACGAGCACACCCCCTATGAGGAGGCTGGTACCAACGAGAAGGGCGTCATGGTCTCTGCCACCGAGTCTCTCTACGGCACCGACGCCGTGCTGAGCGTAGACCCCTATGTGGACAACGGCATTGAGGAAGCCGAGATCACCACGGTGCTGCTGAGCGAAGCTTCCACGGCCCGCGAGGGTGTTGCCCTGCTGACCTCCATCTACGACAACGCCGGTGCAGCCGGCGGCTCCGGCGTGTTCATTGCCGACCAGAACGAGACCTGGTTCGTGGAGAACCTGACGGGCCACACCTACCTTGCCCTGAAGCTCTCCTCCAGCGTGGTCTTCATGCAGCCCAACATCGCCGCTATGGGCAAGATCGATCTGGATGACACCGACCATGTGGTGGCCTCTGCCAACCTGATCTCCGTGGCCCAGAAGGCCGGTACCTTTGTGGGCGACGCCGCTGCCAATGTCATCGACCTGGATGCCTCCTACAACGGCGACATCGCATCGGACCGCATGGCAGCCGGCCTGAACTACCTGTACGGCACCGACACCTTTACGAAGGACAACTACAGCGAGACCGACTTTGCGATCAGCAACGTCGGCGAGAACGGTGCCATCGTCCCGGTCTACTCCAATATCCAGCTGACCAAGAAGTTCTCGGTGGAGGATTCTATCCACTTCTTTCAGACCGAGCCCATCGGCAAGACGGGCAATGTGGAGACTCATCTGTTCCAGGTGAGCGCCACCGGCGATCTGAACACCGCCATTACCGAGTGGACCGCTTTTGACGACGACGTGTACAACGCCTTTGTCCCTTACTATCCGATGCTGACCACCGACACTGCAGATGTCTACAAGGTCTCGGTCCATAAGGTCACCCGTTCCGACGAGCAGCCCACCGAGGGCGTCTGGTATCAGGATGCCAAGGGCCGCTACTACACCTACCCGGACGACTGGACCGACTCCTTCTACGGCGTGCGTGACGCCCTCTCCAACCTGCTGACCTACGGCAGCAATGGCAATCAGGTTACCGCAAAGGATCAGGCTGCAGCCAAGGCCAGCTACGCCGCGCTCCAGCAGGAGATCATGGCCGACTACGCCGATATGAAGGCCGCCGTTGCCGCCGCCGACACGCTTGAGGCCAAGCAGGCTGCCGCCACCAACGCCAGCAATGCCATGAGCCAGAAGGTGTACAACACCACCCTGAAGATGTACAATAAGCTCCAGGCCAAGACGACCGCCCGGGCATGGGTCAGCTCCCTGCTGCACTGAGGCTTTGCAGCGCCTGAGGCGTTTCCCATAAAACCGCAGCGCCCCCGGTTTCCATGACAGGAAGCTGGGGGCGCTTTTTATATTGTGGATTATCAATGAATTGATTCCCAGTTACGCATCATCCGTCTCGGACAGGGATCTCTTAATGTCGCACTCAATTTTTGCAAGTGGAAGTTGAATCATTGATATGTTCTTGAAGTTGATCAGAGTCTCGACTTCATCGCAGGCCTCAATCGTTACAATGCTATTATCAAGTAATTCGCCCATTTCATAAATTTGCTGCACAGCAGTGGCTAAAGAGTCCGAGACATCGTAAGACAAAGAGAGGTGCTGAATTCGACCATTCGAGAATATAATAGTGGCGGTGTTCAGTTTAGAAGCGAACGCTTCAGAATCGATTTTACAAATATCAATAATGTGGTCGATGGCCCCTACTAGTAATGCAGAAAGATCGTAGTGGGAAGGAGTGTCTCCGACGTCTTTGTATGCCATATAATCATCAAACGCTTCATACACGACTGCCGGAATTTCGCCCTCACTTACAGTGCTGTCCCAATCCATGTCAACAGGAGAGTCGCAGGCCTCATCAAGAAGTACCAGCTCTTCAATTTTATCGCAGTTGATCAGCAAAAGAGAGTTGTCCATACAAGGAATGGCCATATATTTTTCAGTGCTATTTTTATAAACTAGCTGCCGGGTATAGGACGTTATCGGAAACCACAAATATTTTGGCTGACCTTGGACTAAGATGCCTAAGTGTCCCCAAAATCCACCGGGAGACTGGATTGTTGTTGGATCGTTTTTGACAAAGTAATCCATGCTGCTGACCGGAGTTTGAAAATAACCGTCGCCCAGTACACCAGTTACTCCGGTTCCAAGGCAATAGGCGACATCTCGCAGTTCTGCGAGGGGGACATCTTCGCCAGCTTCAATTTTTTGCAGTTCATCAATGGAAAGTCCACATCGTTGGCTCAATTGTTGAAGATCGAGGTGGAGTGCATCACGCAACGTTTTAGAGTCAGTGAAAGGGTTGGCGATGCCACCCATCAGTTCACTGGGCGTGAGGGAAAGAAATGCAAGCAGCTTAGAAATGTGCTTTTCAAAATTGGTTTTGTTGGTTACTTCGCCATTTAAGAGTTTATCAAGTGTTGGGCGAGAGATACCTGCACCAGTGCATACATTGCTTTTAGTATATTTGTGACTGCCAATGATTTGGTTTAGCTTGCATCCTACTACATCACGGGAATTAAACAAATCATTCATGTCATACATGGCTATCGCCTCCTTTAATGCAGGTATACGTCGATTCCCCAAATTTGTCGATATTTATTTTACATATTTACACAAAAATATTTGAAAAGAGTGGAACGGTGACTGGTTGAAAATTTAAGAGCGACTGAGTATAATAAGACTATAAAATGCTTTATTCAGGAAAAGAGGTCTGTATGGCAAAGTTTGTACCATTTATTATAAAAACAGACGGCAGTCAGAATATCAGTGTGAAAATCGTGCGCATGAGAAAGTCTGATGCGGTACAGACTGAAAAAGAACCCGTCTGGCAAACAAGCTGGTTGTCAGATTATATTCAGGATGATGCCTTTGAAAAGTATGCCTTAAAGACGAGTAATGGCGAATTGGTTGCGCTGGCTGCATACGAAATATTGGAAAATGACGTGATGGTCCATATTACCTACATTGAGAGCCAGCCGGAAAGCAATCCGACAATTGTCGGGCATTCTAAAAAGTATCAGGGCATTGGCCGGGTGTTGATTGCGTACGGAATCAAGCTGTCGATTGACCATGAATGCGGCGGGACCGTCACGTTCGAGGCAAAGGTTCCGGAGCTGGCAGAGCATTATGTCCGGGACTATGGAGCTTGTCCATTGCCGAGTTTTGGTGGAGCACCGCGTTATGAACTTTCTGGTGAGGCGGCAATGAACATCTTTGTAACTTACTTGAAATGAGGTGTGTTTGATGAGTGCAAAAGAATATTTTCAGCGTGATGCAGAGCGAGAGACATTTTATCGCACATTTTATCAAATTTGCAGACGCTTTAATGTCACATGGTCAACAGCAACGCCGGAAGTCCGAGCTTTTATTGAGGAAGTTACCCGTGTGACTTATGAACAGGAAAAAGCAAAGCGTAACGGAGTTTCTCTTAGTACAGTGAAGCCGTTCTTTGGAGATACAGCGTGTTAAAGAAACGGCATATCACTGTTCCGAACGCTCTGTAATTTTGCCACCCGTGCAGGCTGCCATCAAGAACCCCCGCAAGTAATTGCGTAAGGGCCTGAACCGACACAAATAACGCAAACGAACCGCCCCGGTTTCCGCAATGGAAGCCGGGGCGGTTTTTTATACAAAAAAGAAATCGTTTTTTTTTGTAGCTTTGATGAATTGGCGCAGAGTCATTGACAGCAGAAGGGCAGAAGCGTATCTTTGAAACAGAAAACGGAACCGGGCTATAAATAGCAGGTTTCTTTACCTTGCGAGGACACTTTCGTTTTGATGAGGCACGACCCGGTGTGCCGCTTTTTTTCATTTGCGGAGATAAAATACAAAAAGTACGGATTATAGTACACATTATCTGTTATGCTCGGTACATGGAAGGCACACCGGAAAAGGAGCAAAAATGCGAAGGACGTTGAATAAAACAAGGTTTTTGGCCGGTAAAACGGACCCGGAAAATACCAGCCTGTGGCTGCCGCTCTGGATGCATCTGTGGGATACGGCGGGCATCATGGAGCGGCTAGTCCGGCAGTGGCTCCCCGAAAGCGTAAAACGGGCCATGGGCTTTGATCGCGAGGAAGCGTTGCTCGCGCATGCCCGGTTTTTGGGTGGAATCCATGATATAGGCAAGGCTACGGTAGCCTTTCAGGCAAATATCCTGCGCACCCTGCCGGAGGCGAGGCAGCGGCTGGAAACGTTGACGCCGCTGGACTGTCCTGAACAGAACCGCCGGGAGTCGCCGCATGCCCGGGCGGGCGAGGCAGTCCTGCTGTGGGATGACTGCCCCGGCGGGATCGCCTCCATTGTGGGGGCGCACCACGGCAAGCCACAGAGCTGCGCGGCGGTCGATGATCAGTTAGAGGGTTGGGAGAGCAACTACTACCCCAAGGGACAGAAAAAGGTCTGGGAGGACTTCTGGACAGAACTGCTCATGACTGTTTTGCAGGACTGTGGCTTTGACGACACAGCGGAGTTGGATGATCTGAATCCGCAGGAGGAAGTGCTTCTGACCGGACTTCTGATCATGGCAGACTGGATCGCCAGCAATACGGAATACTTTCCCCTGATCCCGGTAGAGGAGTTGGGCAGCATGGAGGATTACCCGGCGCGGGTGGACAGGGCTTGGGAAAAGCTGGCGCTGCCCTTCCCGTGGGAGGCACAGCCGGGCATCGCAGACCCGCAGGAGTTTGCGGTGCGGTTCGGCTTTGCGCCCAATGCGGTGCAGAGGGCTGTTCTGGAGGCTGTGGATACCGCAGCAGAACCGGGCATCCTGATTTTGGAAGCACAGATGGGCGTGGGTAAAACCGAGGCGGCGCTGGCCGCTGCGGAGGTCATGGCCAGCCGGTTCGGGCTGGGTGGTGTCTTTTTCGGGCTGCCCACACAGGCCACGGCAAACGGCATCTTTCCCCGGCTGCTTGGCTGGGCAGACACACAGTCTGAGGAGACGCTGCCGCAGGCTATAAAGCTGGCACACGGCATGGCAGAACTGAACGAGTGCTATCTGCGGCTGCAGGGGCGCGGGGTGCAGTTGGAGGAGGACGCGCAGGAAGCGCATCAGGTGCAGGTACACCAGTGGTTTCGGGGAAACAAGCAGGCACTGCTGGCAAACTTTGTGATTGGCACAGTGGATCAGTTGCTGCTGGCGGCACTTGCCCAGAAGCACGTTATGCTGCGGCATCTGGGGCTTGCGGGCAAGGTGGTCATTATTGACGAGTGCCACGCCTACGATACCTACATGAACTGCTATCTGGACCGCGCACTGGAATGGCTGGGTTGGTACAAGGTGCCGGTCATCCTGCTGTCAGCCACCCTGCCTGCCCGGCGGCGCGCGGAACTGGTCGAGGCTTACCAGCAGAAAAAGGCTGTCCCGGACGCCCCATGGAAGACCAGCTGCGGTTATCCGCTGTTGACATGGACGGACGGCGCAGAGGTAAAGCAGACGGCCATACCACCAGACGCACCCGGTAAAACGGTGCAGCTGACCACGCTCACAGAGCCGGAGCTACCCGCGCTGCTGCGCCGGAAGCTGGCAGAGGGCGGCTGCGCGGGAGTGATCGTCAACACGGTCAAAAAAGCGCAGAAGATCGCGCAGCTGCTGCGGGAAAGCCTGCCGGACAAAGAGGTGCAGCTGTTCCATGCGCAGTTCCTGATGCCGGACCGCGCAGCGCGGGAAAACCAGCTGATGGCACGCATTGGCAAGGGCTCTGCACCGGAGCGCCGGAACGACCTGATCGTGGTGGGCACGCAGGTGATGGAGCAGTCGCTGGACATTGATCTGGATGTTCTTGTTACAGAGCTTTGCCCCATGGATCTGCTGTTGCAGCGCATCGGACGGTTGCACCGTCACCGCCGCAGCCGCCCCGCCCCATTGCAGCAGGCCTGCTGCGCGGTGCTGGACACCGGGGAAGATGCCTTTGATGCGGGCAGCGAGGCGGTATATGGACAGTGGTTGCTCTGGCGCACCCGGAAGTTTCTGCCCCGGAGCATCCGGCTGCCGGAGGAAATCTCTCCGCTGGTGCAGCAGGTCTACGGCTGGGAGCGGGAAGCTCCCGGTGGAGCGCAGGGGGAGGAAATGCGCTGCGTATATGAGCAGACGCAGGAGAAAAAGAAAGCGCGCGCCGAGGCGTACCTTGTGCCGCAGCCGGAAACGCACCGGCTGGCGCAGTTGAATACGCTGGACGACTGGATGCAGAACGAGGGTGCCCGCTCCGACCCGGCGGCGCGGGCAGCAGTGCGGGACGGCGACCCCTCGGTAGAGGTGCTTGTAATGCAGCGCCGGGCAGACGGAAGCATCCACTTTCTGCCGTGGCAGGAGGGTGGCAGCGCCGTAGCTGCCGACAGCCCGCCCCCGCCGGAAACGGCACTGAAGATTGCCCGGCAGAAGCTGCGGCTCCCGGCGGTGTTCGGCAAAGCGTGGAAGGTGGATAGGGTCATCCGGGAGTTGGAAGCGGATAACCGCAGCCGCCTTGCGGCGTGGCAGCTGTCGCCGCTGCTGCACGGAGAACTGATCCTGCTGCTGGATGAAAACCTGACTGCCCGGCTTGCGGGCATGGAACTTTGTTATGACCGTGAAAACGGCCTGACCTACCAAAAGGAGGAAACGGATGAAGGAAATTGAATTCAACCTGCTGACCGAACCGTGGATACGGGTGCGGCTGCGGGACAACACGGTGCGGGAGGTGTCCCTGACCGAGGCGCTGGTGTCGGCGCAGGATTATGTGGACCTTGCGGGCGAGATGCCCACCCAGAACGCCGCCGTGCTGCGGCTGTTGCTGGCGGTGCTATTCACCGTGTTCTCCCGGGTGGATGCAAAGGGAAAACCCCAACCGCTGGCACAGAGCGATGATGCACTGGAGCGCTGGAGCGAGCTGTGGCAGCTTGGGCATTTCCCGGCAGAGCCTGTCCGGGACTATCTGGAGCAGTGGAAGGACCGCTTCTGGCTGTTCCACCCGACACACCCCTTCTGGCAGGTGCCGACCCTTAGCAATGGCATTGCGTTTGACGGAAAAAAGTTGAACGGGGAACGAGCGGAAAGCGGTAATAAAACGCCGCTATTTCAGAACATTTCAAAAGCAGAATGTGCGGTACTCACCTATGCACAGGCAACTCGATGGCTGATTTATCAAAATGGATACGATGAACGCGGCGGCCGCCCGAAGGCTGGCAATAAGCCAAGGCATGGTGTTGGTTGGCTGGGGCAGATTGGGTTTGTGGCTGTTAAGGGGAAAAATCTGTACGAAACGCTGCTGCGGAACATGGCGTTTTCAACGGAGCCAGATGCTCTGCGGGAAAAGCAAATGCCTTGCTGGGAGCGGGAGCATGCCAGGACAGAACAGAGCGTTGAGATCGTGATGCCGAAAAATCAGGCAGAACTTTTGACCCTGCAATCCAGACGCATTTTGCTGATACGCTCGGAAGAAATGCCCGGTGTAGTCGGGTATGAGGTGTTGGGAGGAGACTATTGGGACAGCGAAAATGCGTTTGGCGAGCAAATGACTCTTTGGCGCAGAACATCGAAGGAAAATGAAAAGGTGACCTATGAACCGCAACAGCATGAGATGGGAAAGCAGCTGTGGCGAGAACTTCCCGCCATGCTGGACCCGGAGGGCCGTAAACCGGGTGTTCTGATATGGAATCAGAAGCTGCAAAGTCTGCGAATCCTGAGCAAAAAAGAACAAATCGTGATTAGTGTGGTCGGAATACGATATGACGATCAGGGAGCATCTGTTAAGGATGTGTATACTGACCAGTTGGAAATGCAACTTGCAACGTTAAACGATCTTGGCCGAAAATGGACGGTACGTATAAACCGGGAAGTACAGCGCTGTGAAGAAACTGCCAAAAACATTGGCACACTGTGCGTGGAACTGAAGCTTGCCGGGGGATTGGACTACAATAAAGTGAAAGGGTTCAAGGATAAGCAAAAGGTAACGGAGGACTCCCGTGCACAATTCTACTTTGCAGTGGATCAGCCTTTTCGGCAGTGGCTGCAGGCGATCGACCCGGAGCAGGACGACCCGGATGAGGCAGCGCTGCGCTGGCAGGCGCAGGCGCGAAACATCGCGGAAAAGCTGGGAAAACAGATGGTGATGGAGGCCGGAAATGCCGCCCTGAAGGGACACCGCATTGTGGTGGATAAGGATAAAAAGACCGAGCGCACCATCCTGTATACCTCGCCAAAGGCCTATAATCGTTTCCGCACAAGGCTTTGGGAGATCTATCCCAAAACAGAACCATAAAGGGGGAATTGTATGAAAACACAGGACGTCAAACTGTATGCGGCGCAGCAGCTGCACAGGCTTCAGGCTCTGCCGGACAACCAGCGGCGGGCAGAACTGGCAAAGCTGCGTCGGGGCATCGGCCACGCACCCGGCGAGCTGCCGGAACTGTGGGGAAGTTTTTTGCTGGAAATGCCGGAAAGCTTTCAGGGCCGCAGTGCTCCCTCGGCGGCAGAGTGGGCGGTCTACCTCGCCCTGACCCTGTATGCTATGCATCAGCAGGGGAACGACCGCCTTATGAACTGCCCCGGCAACACGCTGGGGCGTGCGGTGCGGCAGCTGGCAGAGCGGAACAGTGCCGGACAGGACTGGACCGAGGCCAGTGTGCTCCGGCGGTTCAATGCGCTGGCCACCGCAGAAGAAATTACCGAGATCAGCTACCATCTGCGGGGCATGATCCAGCTGCTGAGCGCGGCAAAGGATGGCGGCATCCCGCTGGACTATCCGCAGCTTGCGGCAGACTTGTATGAATTGCAATGCACCGACCCGCGATATGCGCAGACCCCCGCCAATGTTCGTCTACGGTGGGGACAGGACCTGTACCGCGACCCGAAGCCTGCACCGGATGAGAAAGAAAAGGAGAATTGATCATGAATAAGCGCCTGTATGTTGATTTCCACATTTTGCAGACCGTCCCGCCCAGCTGCATCAACCGGGATGATACCGGCAGCCCAAAAACGGCAGTGTACGGCGGTGTGCTCCGCGCCAGAGTTTCCTCACAGGCGTGGAAGCACGCCATGCGCGCTGCCTTTGCGGAGAACGCCCGGCTGGACGTGGGCAAGCGCACTAAAAAGGCCGCAGAACTGGTGAAGGCGCAGATCCTTGCACTGGCCCCGGAACTGGATGCGGACAAGCTGGCAAAAAAAGCGCTGGAGAATGCGGGCATCAAGAGCGACGATAAGGGCACCAAGGCGCTGTTCTTCATGAGCACTGCGCAGGCAAAGGCATTGGCAGAGCTGGCTGTGGAGGGCTCTGCGGATAAAAAGCAGTATCGGGATGCCCTGAAAGCGGCGCCCTCGATGGACATGGCGCTGTTTGGCCGTATGGTGGCAGATGACCCTTCTCTGAACTATGACGCCGCTGCGCAGGTGGCACACAGTATCTCCACTCATGCTGTGCAGAACGAGTACGATTACTTTACCGCCGTGGATGACTGTCAGGCAGAGGACAACGCCGGTGCAGGCCATCTGGGCACGGTGGAGTACAACTCCTCCACCCTGTACCGCTATGCCACAGTGAACGTGATGGAGCTGGCCGGGCAGCTGGGTGCAGCGCAGGCCGCGGAAACGGTGCGGGCTTTTGGTGAGGCGTTCCTCTTCTCCATGCCCACCGGCAAGCAGAACACCTTTGCAAACCGCACTCTGCCGGATGCGGTATATGTGACCCTGCGGGAGGATCAGCCGGTGAACCTGTGCGGCGCATTCGAGCGGGCCGTGCCCCGCAGTGCGCAGGGGTATGCCGCGCCTTCCAAGGCGGCACTGGCACAGTATGCGCAGCAGATGTACAGCAGCTTTGCCGAGGCCCCGGCGCAAAGCTTTACCGTGGGCAGCGGGCTGGAGGAACTGGCTCCGGCGCAGACGGCAAAGGCGATGCTGGACGCACTGGAAAAGGCTGTCCGGGATGCACTTGCCGGAAATGAGGTGGGGTAATGGCAACGCTGTTGCTTCGGCTGGCAGCGCCTTTGCAGGCGTGGGGCGCAGACTCTAAATTTGAGACCCGCAAGACGGGCCGTGAACCCACCAAGAGCGGCGTGATCGGCCTTTTGGCGGCAGCTCTGGGGCTGCGGCGGGACGAGCGCGAAGCACTGCTCCGATTGACCGGGCTGCGGTTCGGCGTCCGCGTGGAGCGGGAAGGGCAGCTGCTGGTGGACTACCACACGGCAAAGACGCAGGATGAAAAGACCTCTTATGTGACCTACCGCCATTATTTGCAGGACGCCGTGTTTCTGGCCGGTATTGAAAGCGAGGATGCCGCCCTTTTGCAGCAGCTGCAGCAGGCGCTGCTGCACCCGGCGTTTCCGCTGTATCTCGGCCGCCGCTGCTGCCCGCCTACCCTGCCGCTCTGTCTGGGAGTACGCCCGGGCAGCTTGCAGGAGGTGCTGCAAACGGAACCGCCCCTGTGTCCGGGACGGCAGAGCCGGATCTTGTTGGACGCCGACCCGCTGGAGCCGGGCACGGCTCCGCAGCGGGATGTGCCGGTGAGCTTTGACCCGCATCATCGGCAGTACGGCTACCGCTCGGTACGGGAGCTTTGGCAGAAAGTGCTGGACAGCCCGGAGACTATGGAGCACGATCCATTCCGGGAATTGTAAAAAGGGGGCGAGAGAATGTATTTATCACGGGTAGAACTAGATCCCACCCGCCGCAGCACCATGGCTGCGCTGTCGGCACCGCAAAAACTGCATGGCGCAGTGGAAAGCGCTTTTGCAGGGGAGCGCCGCCGCAGACTGTGGCGGTTGGATCGTCTGGGAGAGCGGTTGTATCTGCTGCTGCTCAGCGAAGATGCGCCAGAGCTGTCCGGCGTGGTGGAGCAGTTTGGCACCGGAGCGGCTGCGGAGACCCGCAGCTACGACCCGCTTTTGCAGCGGGTGGAGCCGGGCAGCAGCTGGCAGTTCCGGCTGACCGCAAACCCCACCAAATGCTGCAAAGACCCCAAGGCACCCGCAGAGCGGGGAACTGTGGCGGCGCACTGCTCGACAAAGTATCAGAAGCAGTGGCTGCTGGACCGCGCCGCGAAGCATGGCTTTGCTTTGCGGGAAGAGGAATTTACTGTGACCCGGGTGCAGTGGCAGCACTTTGCCAAGCATGGCATCCGGCCTGTGACCCTGCTGGCAGTGACCTACGAGGGCGTTTTGCGGGTGACCGACCCAGAGCAGTTCCGGGCACTGCTGTGTCAGGGCATGGGACGCGGCAAGGCCTACGGCCTTGGCCTGATGACCGTCATGCGCGGAGGAAACTGAGATGGACGAGATGCCGGGCATGATCCGGCCGGACCTGCAGGCACTGCCGCAGGTGAAAGACCGGATGACCTTTTTGTATCTGGAACACTGTACCCTTGGCCGGCAGGACGGTGCCATCACCGTTACAGACTTTTCCCCGCATACGCGGGGGTGATCCCAGGTAGTGGTACAGGGTGGACTTGCTCTCAAACTTTTCCCCGCACATGCGGGGGTGATCCCTGCAACGCCAACTTCCGCAGCATGATGGACTACTTTTCCCCGCATACGCGGGGGTGATCCCAAGCAAACCGCACTGGCACAGGCTGAAACGGACTTTTCCCCGCATACGCGGGGGTGATCCCATTAAGGGCATCATTGACGCAGTGCAGTCTGGCTTTTCCCCGCATACGCGGGGCTTACAAAAAAGAACCACGGGCGCAACGGAAAGTGAAATGATATTTCTGGAAAGGAGAACTCTGCAATTTTATCGCCCGCTCAGGCTGCTATTAAAAGCCCCATGAGACCGGGGACGGCAGTACGCTGTCCGGGTTCCATGGGGCTTGTTGTTTGCAGGGGGAAAGCGGCGTTATCGCAGGTCCCGCAGCCGGGAGGCGGGGAGATGCGTCTTCAGGCAGTCCCACACTGCGTCCCGCTCCTCGCCGTTGACAAGGTAGGCTTGGGTCTGCTGGACGTAAAGGTACACGGCATCCGGGGTGCGGTAGGCCACGTGAAGGTCCTGCCACGGGTACTGGTGGCTGGGCTGGGGCTTGTCCTGTTCCCCGGCCATCCAGACGGAAAGGCCTGCATCGTCCAGCTGAAGGCGGTAGAAGGGCCGGGGGAGGCCCAGCTTCTGGATAGTGGTGCGCAGGTCCCGGAAGAAGGTGTAAAAGTACACTGCCGGGAGCCCCAGCGCCACCATGGCCAGCACTACCGCCAGCAGAGAAGCCCCCTCCCGCACTCCCACCTGCGACAGGCAGATGCCGGAGGACCCCAGCAGGATGGCAGCGAACAACAGGGGCCGCTGCCAGCGCTTTTGGTGGTGGAACAGGTCGAAGGAACGGAATTTCTGGAACGATTCGGCGTCCATGGTGACAGAGGTCGTAATGGGCTGCGACATAGACAAGCATCTCCTTTTTAGTCATAGTACCATATTCTTTTTCAGCAGGCAAGGGAAATCTTGCACAAATGGCCCAAAACGTGGTAGAATAAAAACATCTATGGGGCAAAAAACAAGCCGGGGAGGGGAAAACCTTGCATCGACAAAGTACGCTGAAGCAGCGGATGGTGCTGTGTCTGACGGCATTTTTTGCCGCGCTGGCGGCTCAGATCGTTCTGAGCTTTTACCAGTCCGGCACGGTGCTGCGGGAACTGGACGACCAGATGGGCAACTTCAATGCCATCAGTCGCTTTCAGAACGGGGTGGAGCGCAGCCTTACGGCGTTGGACGACTACCGCTGGGAGTACGGCGACACCGATGCGCTGCTGGCAGAGCTGGACAGTGCCTTTTCCGTTACCAATGCGTGGCTGTGGCGCATCAACGGCAGCCTGGACACGGTGAGTGAGGAGCAGTACCTGCTGTACAGTGCCGTCTGCACCACCTATGACAGCTACACCGCCCTTGTGGAGGAGTTGCGGGCTGAGATCGCCGCTGGGCAGGACGCTGCGGCGGCCCAGCTCTACTACGAAAAAGTCTCGCTCTGCGGCAGCTATCTGCGGCAGTACGCCCAGCAGCTGCTGAACACCGCCATCTCCGACGCACAGAGCACCTACACCACGGTGTCGGCCCTCAGCAGCCGGGTCAAGTGGGCCCAGACGGTGGTGGTGGCGCTGTGCCTTGTGCTGGGTCTGGTGATGGCATGGTCCCTCATGCGGCTGCTGACCCCGGTGCAGGAGATGATCGGGGCATCGCAGGCCATCATCCGGGGGGAGCTGGAGACCCCGGACATCCCGGTGCCCCGGCAGGACGAGGTGGGCCAGCTGACGGATGCCTTCAACCACATGAAGCACTCCATGGCCCAGCAGGTGACCACCCTGCAGGAGAAAAACGAGATCGAGCGGGAGCTGCACCGCCAGAAGACCGAAGCACTGGAGCTGCAGAACCGCATGGAGCGCAGCCGGCTGCAGCAGCTGCGCAGCCAGATCGACCCGCACTTTCTGTTCAACACCCTGAACGTCATCTTGCAGACGGCAGGGCAGGAAAAGGCCTACCGCACCCAGGCGCTGATCACGGCCCTGAGCCACCTGCTGCGCTACAGCCTGATGAGCAACGATGAACAGGTGCCGCTCTCCCGTGAGGTGCGCATCGTGGATGAATATTACTCCATCTACCATGTCCGCTTTGGTGACCGTGTGAAGATGCGGTGGTGCATCTCGGATTCCATTGACCTGACCGAGACTATGGTGCCGTCCTTTATTTTACAGCCCATCGTGGAAAATGCGTTTAAGCATGGGATTGCCCCCAAGGAAGAGGGCGGTGCAGTGCGCATCCGCATTACGCCGCTGCGGGAACAGGGGCTGCTGCGGATCAGCGTGTGTGACAATGGCCTGGGCATTGAGCCGGAACAGCTGGCCCGGCTGCAGGCGGGGCTGGCGGCCCCCGGCGACCGGTGGGAGCACATTGGTGTGTATAACGTGGCGGCACGTCTGCGGCTGCTGGACAAGCGCTGCCGGTTCGAGGTGCGCTCACACCCAGGGCGGGGCACGGCGGTGAGCCTGTATCTGCCCCTTGTGGAATTGACAGAAGAGGAGGACTTGGATGATGATTCGCCTGTTGATTGCGGATGACGAGCGGCTGGAGCGAGAAGCGCTTGTGGAAATGGTGTCCCGGCGCTTTGAGCATGAGGTGGTGCTGGAGACCGCCGAAAATGGCCGCAAGGCTGCTGATACCGCCATCCTGTGGGGAGCGGACCTCATTTTGATGGACATTGAGATGCCCGGTATGAACGGTCTGGATGCAGCCCGCGCCGTGCTGGCCCAACGGCCCGGCTGCCGGGTCGTCTTCGTCACGGCCTACAGTCTGTTCCAGTACGCCCACGAGGCCATGCATCTGGGTGCCTGCGATTATCTGCTCAAGCCGGTGAACCCGGACGAAGTGGAAGCTTCCATCCGCAAGGCCATCCGTCAGATCGAAACGGAGCGGAAGCTGGAAGCGCTGGCCCCGGTGCAGCCGGAGCCGGAAGCTCCCACCGCCCCGGAGGCTCCGGCACCCGCCCACCCGGAAAGCGAGAACCAGCAGACCGCCCTTGTAATGGCCCACGTGCGGCGGTATCTGGAGGATAACTATATGTTCGACCTCTCGCTGGACAGTGTGAGCGAGATCCTGCATATCAGCCCGGCGTATCTCTCGGCACAGTTCAAGAAGTACCAGAAGATGAACTTTCTGGACTGCCTGACCGAACTGCGGATCAACGCTGCCAAGGAGCTGCTGAATGACCCCTTCCGCTCCTCGGCGGAGGTGGCCTCCATGGTCGGCTATGAGGACGCCAGCTACTTTGCCCGTGCCTTCAAAAAGCGCACAGGTGTCACCCCCACCCAATACCGGAAACAGGCCGCCAAAGCCGCCAAAGACCAGCAGGAGGCGGCATTGTGAGCCGGGCGTTTACCCGGCGGCAGGTGCTGGCGGCGGCCGCCGGAGCCATGCTTGGCTTTGGGGCCTGCCAGAAGCAGGAAACGGCTTCGGACAAGCCGGAGCTGGTGCTGCGCTATGCGGAGAACCAGCCGGAGGATTATCCTACTACGCAGGCGGCGCTGGCCTTTGGGAACCTGCTGGAAGAGCAGACCGGAGGCCGGGTGAAGGTGGCCGTGTACAGCGGGGGAGAGCTGGGCGCGGAGCAGAGCGTGATCCAGCAGATGCAGTTCGGCGGCATCGACTTTGCCCGTGTCTCGCTGAGCCAGCTGGCAGAATACATGCCCGCCCTGAACGTGCTGCAGCTGCCGTTCCTCTATCAGGATGCCGGCCAGATGTGGCGTGTGCTGGACGGAAGCATCGGGGACGAGTTTCTGACCCGGCTGGATGCGATCGACCTGACCGGCCTTTCCTGGTTCGATGCCGGTGTGCGCAGCATCTACACCCGGCAGAAGGTCACATGTCTGGCCGAGCTGCAGGGGCTGAGGCTCCGTGTGCAGGAATCCGACACCATGAGCATGATGGTCTCGGCTCTGGGGGCCGACCCGGTGCAGGTGGTGTACAGTCAGGTGTATGCCGCCCTGCACAACGGTGAGATCGATGGCGCAGAGAACAACTGGCCCAGCTACGAAGCCATGGGTCACTACGAGGTGGCACCTTACTTCCTGCGGGATGAGCACACCCGCGTACCGGAGATCCAGCTGGCCAGCATCCCGGCAATGGAAAAGATGGCCGCGCTGGACCCGACGTTCCCGGACATCCTGCGCAGCTGCGCGCGGGAGTCGGCGCTGATCGAGCGCACCCTCTGGGCCGAGCAGGAGGAGGGTGCGGAACAGGAGATGCTGGCCCGCGGCATTGTAGTCACCGAGCTTTCCAGTGAGGAAAAACAGAAATTCCGCGCTGCAGTCCAGCCTCTGTACGATCAGTATGCGGACCAGTCGGAGCTGATCGCCCGTATTCAGAACAGTTAAAAATATCAGGAAGAATCCCAGCCGTTGGCAGGTATGCCCAAAGGCTGGGATTCTTATTTGTGCAGGATGCACAGAAGTTGTTTTCACATTTTTTCGAAAAACAGGATATTTTTTGGAAGCCCTTGTTCTGACCAAGAAATTTTGCTAAAGTATGAACAGTGAATGAACGACAGCACCGCACCTGTGCAGGAGGATGCTGCCGGAAGAAAACAGAAGAATATATTTCAGGAGGGTTTTACCATGAAAAAGATCACTCGTCGCAGCTTTCTCGCCGCTGCCGGTGCAGCTACCGCAGCTGCTGCCCTGACCGCATGTGGCGGCTCTTCCAGCTCCACTGCATCCTCTGCCGCCGGTTCCACCGCCGCTTCCACCGCAGCTTCTGCTGCTGGTGATGCTACTGCTGCTGCAAACGATCCCAAGGTGACTCTGGTCTACGCCGAGGTCAACCCGCTGGATACCATCGTTGGTCAGACCGCTACCCACTTCAAGGAGAAGGTCGAGGAGCTGACCGGCGGTTCCGTCGTCATCGACGTGCAGGCTTCCGGCGTTCTGGGTTCTGAGAACGACGTTCTGGACGCAATCCTGGGCGGTTCTACCTCCATCGATATGAGCCGTATCTCCGCTTTTGCACTGACCAGCTACGGCTGCAACAAGTCCAAGTTGCTGTCCATCCCCTTCACCTTCGAGAACCGCGCACACTTCTGGAACTTCGCCAACAGCGATCTGGCACCTGAGTTCCTGAACGAGCCTCAGGAGCTGGGCCTGCCCGTTCGTGGTGTCTTCTACGGCGAAGAGGGCTTCCGTCACTTCTTCACGGTCAACCCTGTTTCCGGCATTGATGATTTCAAGGGCCTGAAGCTGCGCGTGTCCAACGACCCCGTCATGAACGGCCTGGTCGAGGGTCTGGGCGCTAACCCCACCGTCGTTTCCTTCGGTGAGCTGTACAGCGCACTGCAGACCGGCGTTGTGGATGGTGCTGAGCAGCCCATCGCAAACTACAAGTCCAATGCATTCCCCGAGGTTGCCAACAACCTGATCCTGGACGGCCACACTCTGGGCGCTGTTCAGGCTGTTATCACTGATAACGCATGGGGCAAGCTGACCGAGAACCAGCAGGCTGCCATCATGGAGGCCGGTGCTGATACGCAGGCCTTCAATGCAGACCTGTCCGAGACCGCTGAGAACAAGGTTCTGGATGAGCTGAAGAGCTCCGGCTGCAATGTCGTGGATGTTCCCGATAAGGCACCTTGGCAGGAAGCTTGCCAGAAGGTCATCAGCGAGAACACCTCCGATCAGGCTGAGCTGTATCAGCAGCTGCTGGACATGAAGGCATAATTGAAAAAGCCTTTCCTGTTCTGAGATAGTATATAGCCCGGCGGGGGACTACGGGATACGCCCGCAGACCTGCCGGGCTTTTTATATGGAGGAATTCATATGCCGAAAATCTTTACCACTTTGGATAAGATCAAGCCGGTGTACGACATCACCTACAAAGTGGTCCTGTTTATCTGCAAGCTGCTGCTGATCGCAGATATCCTCATCACTACCATGTCGGTCATCGGTCGTTACGTCTCGTTCATCCCGGACCCGGCATGGTCGGAAGAGGTTGTGCTGACCTGTATGAGCTACATGGCCGTGCTGAGTGCTGCTCTGGCCATCCGCCGCGGTGCCCATATCCGCATGACTGCGTTTGACGTGTATCTGCCCAAAATCGCCGTCAAGGTGCTGGATATTCTGGCCGATCTTGCCGTGTGCATTCTGGGTGTCATCATGATGGTGGTCGGCTGGAACTATGCCACCACTCTGGGCGGCCGCGGCTTCTACGTGTCCATGCCCTGGCTGAGCCGCTTCTGGATGTACTTCCCGGTGCCGCTGGCCGGTGTTGCCATGATCATCTTCGAGATCGAGGCACTGTACAACCACATCAAGAGCATTTTTGTAAAGGAGGAAGTGTAATATGACAGTTCAGACACTGGCAATCATTGTCCTTCTTGTCAGCTTCTTTGTAATGATCTTCCTGCGTTTCCCCATTGCATACGCCGTTGGTCTTTCCAGCGTGCTGTGCATGATGGTGCAGGGTCAGGCACTGACCGATGTCTGCCGTCTGATGGTCAAGGGCATCTCTTCCTTCAGCCTGATGGCCGTGCCGTTCTTCATCACCATGGGCGTACTCATGGGCTCCGGCGGCATTTCTGAAAAGCTGATCGCTCTGGCTGATGCCTGCGTGGGCTGGATGCGCGGCGGCATGGCAATGGTCAACATCGTTGCTTCCTACTTCTTCGGCGGTATTTCCGGTTCTGCATCTGCAGATACCGCTTCCATCGGCTCCATCATGATCCCCATGATGGTCGATCAGGGCTACGATGCCGACTTCTCCACTGCTGTTACCATCACCTCCTCCTGCGAGGGTCTGCTGGTTCCTCCGAGCCACAACATGGTCATTTATGCCACCACTGCCGGCGGCATCTCGGTCGGCAGCCTGTTCCTGGCAGGTTATCTGCCCGGTGCTCTGCTGGCCATCGTCCTGATGATCGGTTCCTACATCATCTCGGTCAAGGAGAATTACCCCAAGGGCTCTCCGTTCAGCATCAAGGGCTTCGTTAAGCAGCTGGGCACTTCCATCTGGGCACTGGCCGCTGTTATTATCGTTGTGTTCGGCGTTGTTGGCGGTGTGTTCACCGCTACCGAGTCTGCAGCTATTGCAGTTATCTACTCTCTGTTCGTGTCGGTGTTCGTCTACAAGGGTCTGGACTGGAAGGGTGTCTGGCATGCACTGGATGAGTGCGTGAACACTCTGTCCATCGTGCTGATCCTGATCGCCACCTCTGCAGTCTTCGGCAACTGCCTGACCATGCTGCATGTGCCGGATCTGGCTGCAAATGCCATCACCAGCGTCACCGATAACCCCTACATCATCGCTCTGCTGATCGACCTGATCATCTTGGTTCTGGGCTGCATCATGGATATGGCTCCCATCATCCTGATCGCTACTCCCATCCTGCTGCCCATCGCAACCTCCATCGGCATCGATCCCATCCAGTTCGGTATCATCGTGGTTCTGAACTGCGGCATTGGCCTGCTGACTCCTCCTGTCGGCGCTGTGCTGTTCATCGGCTCTGCCGTTGCAAAGCGCCCGATGGAAAAGGTCGTCAAGGCGACCCTGCCGTTCTACCTGTGCATGTTCGTTGCACTGCTGCTGCTGACCTTCATCCCCGACATCAGCCTGGCGATCCCCAAGCTGCTGGGCGGCTACGTCAGCCCCATCACCAACCCGCTGGGTCCTGTGTTCATCCACTGATGTGCGTGTGAGCAAGTTTCTTCTCCTGAAACGATAACCTATCGGAAAGAGCCATTCTCACGGTGCGATTCCTGCGCCGTGGGGATGGCTCTTTGTTTGGCGTTTTTTTTGCCGGAATCTCCAATTCTGCGGCCCTGGAATTGTGATTTAATACAAAAATAAAATAACCTATTGAATAAATTGTGACAAAATGGTAATATAAAGCCAACAAATCGGGTGCATGGAAAGACCATCACTCGTATGGGTGCAGTGTGAAACTATTTTGGAGGATACGATTATGAAAATGTTCAAAAAGCTCATGGCTGTTGCGCTCGCTGGCGTTATGGCACTGGCAGTCCTGACCGGCTGCGGTACTTCTCTGAATGGGAAAGAACTCATCAAGCAGATGAACGACCAATTGACTTACACTTCGATGGTCGATCCGAGTTTTAAGAACTATAAGGAGTTCAAGGCCGACAAGGAAATGGATGCAAAGGCTGAGACGATCGCAAAGAAGGTCGCAGAAAAGGCAAAGACCCAGGCTGAGATCGTGACCGTGCTGAAGTCTGACGACGTGAAGAACATCCTGGTGGGCAAGGACGATACCAATATCTACGAGGTCAGCTATGTGAAGAGCGTTTCCTTCGGCAGCAAATACTACCAGACCAACAAGGACATGGTTGACCTGCAGGTTATTGATGAAAACGCAACAAGCCATTTTGACATCACCGCACAGGTGGGCCGTGAAGTGAAGGATGCCGTGGTTGGCGTTGGCTTTGCAGATGCAACGGTTGGCGGCAGCGTTTATACCATCGTTGTCATGAAGGTCCCCACCCAGAAGATCGCATAACTTCGAACGATACCTTTTAACTTGGGCATTGCAATAAGATTGAAACACCCTGAACTGCACCAAACGAATCATTGAATCACACTCCTGCCCCGGAGCGAGCCATGCGGCCTCGCTCCGGGGCCTTTTGCGTTTGCAGTCACATCGGTGCCCGGCCCGGCATAGGCTGACACAGACCTTGGAGAGGGGGAGCCGGGCATGGAAGGACGAAAGCAGATTGCGGTGATCGGCGGCGACGCGCGGCAGGCGGCAGCGGGCCGGGCGCTGGCACGGGCAGGATACACCGTCTGCGGGGCAGAACAGGTGGCCCTTGCGGATTATATTTTGCTGCCTCTGCCGCTGGATGCGGCCCGCACCCCGCTGGCAGAGCTGCTGCGGGCCGCAAAGCCCGGTGCGGTGGCACTGGGCGGCAGGCTCTCAGTTCAGGCAAAGACCATCGCACAGGAAGCTGGCGTGGAGCTGGTGGATTACTTTGCGCGGGAGGAGCTGACCATCCGGAACGCCATCCCGACGGCAGAGGGCTGTCTCGCCATCCTGCTCCGTCAGCGGAAGCGGACGCTCTGGGGCAGCGGGGTGCTGGTGACCGGCTTTGGCCCGGTGGGGCAGGCGCTGGGGGCGCGGCTGGCGGCACTGGGGGCCGACGTGACCATTGCGGCCCGCCGCCCGGCGCAGCGGGCGCTGGCCGAAAGTCTGGGGCTGCACAGCGTCCCGCTGGCGGCACTGGCCGGGGTGGCCCCGGCCTTTGATACGGTGGTGAACACCATCCCGGCCCCGGTGCTGACCGAGCCGGTGCTGGCGGCTCTGCGGCCCGGCAGCCTGATCGTGGATCTGGCGTCCCGCCCCGGCGGCACCGATTTTGCGGCCGCCCGGCGGCTGGGGCTGACGGCGCTCCATGCGCTGAGTCTGCCAGCGGCCTGCGCACCGGAGACGGCGGGCGAATTTGTGGCGCAGACGGTCTGTGAGATCCTGCGGGAACGGGAGGGGAGTGCATGAACACGCAACATCGGGGCAGAGCCGCATTTGCGGTCTGCGGGAGCTTCTGTACGCTGGGCGCGGCAGCCGCGCAGGCAGAGCAGCTGGTGCGGCAGGGCTGGGAGCTGCTGCCCATCATGAGCTTTGCAGCGTCCCGGCTGGACACCCGCTTCGGGCGGGCGTCGGAATGGAAAGAGCGGCTGGAGCAGCTGACCGGGCATCCGGTGCTGGACAGCCTGCAGGCGGTGGAACCGCTGGGGCCGAAGCGTCTGGCTGAGGCGCTGGTGATCGCGCCCTGCACCGGGGCCACGCTGGCACGGCTGGCGGCAGGCATTTCCGATACGCCGGTGACGCTGGCGGCAAAGAGCCTGCTGCGGGTGGGATGCCCGGTGGTGGTGGGCGTTTCCACAAACGACGGGCTGGGCGCATCGTGGGAGAACATGGCCCGGCTCTACCAACGCAAGCATTACTATTTTGTGCCCTACGGGCAGGATGACCCGTTGGAAAAGCCGCAGAGCCTGAAGGCCGATCTTTCGCTGCTGCCCGCCGCGCTGGAAGCGGCGCTGCAGGGCGGCAACTCCAGCCGATGCTGCGGATGTTCTGAGCGTTGCATTTCTCTTTTCAGCGGGGAAAAAGTGTGGTATACTAAAAAAGATTAAAATGACGATGGAGTATACCAGATGAAAAAACAGATCGCCGTGCTGTGTGCGGTGCTGCTCTGCCTGCTGACGGCCCTTGTGCCCGGCGCGGCGGCCGCTGCCCCGGCACTGACCACCACCGAAGCCTACTGCATCATCGATGCAGACACCGGCCTTGTGCTGGCACAGCAGAATATGAACGAAGAGCTGCACCCGGCATCCATCACCAAGGTGATGACGCTGGGCCTTGCCTGCGAAAAGGCGCAGGGAAACTGGGAGGATACAAAGCTGACCGTGAGCCACGAGGATGTGTACTCGCTGGCAGGCACCGATTCCAGCCACATCGCCCTGCTTGAAGGCGAAGAAGTCCCCCTGACGGATGCGCTGTATGCCACCCAGATGGCCAGTGCCAACGACGGCGCGAACCTGTTGGCCGAATACTTTGGCGGCGGAACCATCGCCGACGGCGTGGCCGCGATGAACGCAAAGGTGAAGGAACTGGGCCTTGCGCACACCCACTTTTCCAACCCCCATGGCATCAGCGACGAGGACCACTACACCAGCTGCTACGACATGGCGCAGATCCTGCGCTGGGCGCTGACCCAGCCAGGGTTCGAGACCCTCTTCACCCGCAATGAGATGTACACCATGGACCCCACCAACATCCAGCCCGTGACCCGCTACTTCCACCAGCAGGATAAAATGCGGGTGGCGTCCAGCCGGTACTACATCTCGTCCATTCTGGGTTCCAAGCTCGGTTATACCAACACGGCCCGCTACAGCTACGCCTGTCTGGCGGAGCAGAACGGCGTCCGGCTCATCTGCGTGACCATGCAGAGCGAGCTGAGCACTGATAAATACAACGATATGCGCACCCTGCTGGATTATGCGTTCAGCACCTTTACCGGCTACACCGAGATCCCGGCGCAGGGCGTGACGGCGCAGCTGGAGGTCGTGGGCGGCGGCGATGCCATGGGCACCGTGACCGTCTCCGACCCCGGCGTGCGGCTGCTGCTGGCCAACGGCCTGACTGCCGAAAACGTTTCGGTGAGTCTGGAATTGCCCGAACGCTATATTTTGGGGGTTGACCCGGAGGCGTATGCGGTGTATACCATTCAGGGCGGTGGATTGCAGGAGACGGCCAGTGTCCGTGTCAAGGCGAAGATCGAGGGGCTGGAAGAGGTCGTGGCGGCCAACGCAGATGTTTCGCTCCCGGCCTCCCGCAGCCTGAAAAAGACCGCAGGCGGGCTCATCGCCATCTCGCTGGGCAGCACCGTGCTGGCCGCCGTGGTGGTGTTTGCAGTCATCCGCATGCAGGCAAAAAAGAAAAAGCGAAAGCCAGGAAGCAAACACTGAATGCTCATGCCAAGGCCTCTCCTACCAGGAGAGGTGTCACCGCAGGTGACGGAGAGGTTGTACGAAGGATAACGTTCCGGCAACCGTGAAACGGAACCCTTTCATTTATGCGCAAAAGCCGTCAAGGCTTTTCCAAATAAAACCAAAACGATATTTTTCAAAAAAGAAAACAGAGAGGAAACAATTATGGGCAAGTTTACGTTTACTCAGACCGAGATCCCCGGTGTTGTGGTCATTGAGCCGCAGGTGTTCGGCGACGACCGCGGCTATTTTATGGAGACCTATCAGAAGGATCAGTTTGCCGAAGCCGGCATCGATAAGGAATTCGTGCAGGACAACCAGAGCCGCTCCACCCGCGGCGTGCTGCGCGGCCTGCACTTCCAGAAGAACCACACGCAGGGCAAGCTGGTGCGCGTGACCAAGGGCGAGGTGTTTGATGTGGCCGTGGACTGCCGCCCCCACAGCGCCACCTTCGGTAAGTGGGTGGGCGTGACCCTGTCCGAGGAGAACAAGAAGATGTTCTACATCCCGGAGGGCTTTGCACACGGTTTTCTGGTGCTGAGCGATGTGGCAGAGTTCTGCTACAAGTGCACCGATGTGTACGACCCCACCAGCGAGGGCGGCATCCCCTACGATGACCCCACCGTGAACGTGCAGTGGCCGGACTGCGGCTGCGATCACAAGACCAGCGCAAAGGACAAGCTGCACGAGCCCTTTGCTGCACAGAAGTTTGAATATTTTGAAAAGTGGTGATCGCCTGTGGCAAAATTCAAAGCAATGTGGAACGGCTTCTGGTGCTACCGCTATCTGCTGTGGAACCTCGTCAGCCGTGACTTCAAGCTCAAATACCGCCGCAGCGTGCTGGGCGTGGTGTGGAGCGTTCTGAACCCGCTGCTCATGTGCCTTGTGTACTGGGCCGTGTTCAGCAGTCTGATGGACATGCGCGGCAGCGGCATCGACAACTTTGCCGTGTTCCTGATGTGCGGCCAGCTGCTGTTCAACTTCTTCAACGAGGCCACCTCCACCGGCATGAGCAGTGTGCTGGGCGCTGCGCCCCTGCTCAAAAAGGTGTATATCCCCAAGTATATCTTCCCGCTGGAAAAGTGCTGCTTTGCCATGGTGAACTGCGTGTTCAGCTTTGTGGCGCTGCTGCTGGTCATGATCTTTACCGGTGCACCCTTCCACCTGACCCTCATTGAGGCGGTCTACCCGCTGGTGACGCTGTTCTTCTTCAGTCTGGGCGTGGGCCTGCTTCTGGCAGCGGCTACCGTGTTCTTCCGGGATATCATGCACATCTGGAGCGTGTTCATCACCGCATTGCTGTATTTTTCCGCCATCTTCTACGACCCCACCCAGATGACCTTTTCCATCGGCGGGTTCAACATGCAGCAGATCATCAAGCTGAATCCCATGTACTGGTACATCACAGGCTTCCGCCGTACCGTGATGTGGGGCATCCCGCTGGATTTCAACATGTTCGCGGTGTGCGGCTGCTGCGCCGTGCTCTCCATGCTGGTGGGCGTGTGGGTGTTCCGCAAAACGCAGGACCGCTTTGTGCTGCATATTTAAGGAGGAAGAACAATGGAACCGATCATCAAAGTGGACAATGTTTCCATGTGCTTCAACCTCTCCAAGGAAAAGCATGAGAGCCTGAAAGAGTATTTTCTGGCCATGGTGCAGGGCCGCCTGCAGTACGATGAATTTTACGCCCTCAAGGATGTGAGTCTGGACATCATGCCCGGCGATTTCTATGGTCTTGTGGGCCTGAACGGCTCGGGCAAGTCCACCCTGCTCAAGACCATTGCGGGCGTGTACAAGCCCAGCAAGGGCAAGGTGACGGTCCGCGGCTCCATCGCCCCGCTCATCGAGCTGGGCGCGGGCTTTGATATGGACCTGACTGCCCGCGAGAACATCTATCTGAACGGCACGGTGCTGGGCTTCTCGCCCAAGTATCTGGACGAAAAGTTTGATGAGATCGTGGAGTTCAGCGAGCTGCAGAACTTTCTGGATGTGCCGCTCAAGAACTACTCCTCCGGCATGGTGGCCCGCATCGGCTTTGCCATTGCCACCATCACCAAGCCCGATATCCTCATTGCGGACGAGGTGCTTTCGGTGGGCGATTTCCTGTTCCAGCAGAAGTGCGAAAAGCGGATGCAGGAGCTGATGGCGGGCGGCACCACGGTCATTCTGGTGTCTCACTCCATTGAGCAGATCGAGCGCATGTGCAGCAAGGTGGCATGGCTGAGCCACGGCCACCTGAAAATGAATGGCGATACGGCAACGGTTTGCGCGGCCTACAAGGCAACGCAGCGCGGCGAGGCCTGATATGAATGTACGACTGAAACGTGCCAGAGAACTGGCAGGCTATGCGGTGCAGCTGACGAAGGACGAGGGCCTGCCCACCATGCTCAAACGGGGCGCGGGCTTTGTCAAGCGCCGCTGCTTTGGCAAGCGTGCCCGTTATCTGCCCGCCAAAAAGGTGCTGGAAGCCCAGCGGGCTGAAATGACCGGCAAAACGGCGGCAGACTGCGGCCTGCCCACCATCAGCATCCTGACCCCGCTGTATAATACACCAGAAAAATACCTGCGGGAATTTCTGGATTCCTTTGTGAACCAGACGGCCCCCAATGGTCAGCTCTGCCTTGCGGATGCTTCCGATGCAGAACATGCCGATGTGAAGCGCATCGTAAAGGAATATCAGACAAAGAATCAACGCATCGTATACAGAAAGATCGAAAACAAGGGCATCGCGGCCAACACCAATGCTGCGGCAGAGCTTGCCACAGGGGAATATCTGGCCCTTGCCGACCACGATGATATCCTTGCGCCCCACGCCATGTACACCATGGGCAAAGCCATTCTGCAGCTGCGGGCGCAGGGCGAGCCGGACGGCTTCCTCTACAGCGACGAAGCACTCTTTTCCAAGAGCATCCAGAGGCCCATGGTGGCCCACTTCAAGCCGGATTACGCCCCGGACTACCTGCTGTGCTGCAACTACATCTGCCACTTGGCGGTGTTCCAAAAGGCGCTGTGGGATGAGATCGGCGGGGAGCGGCCGGAGTGCGACGGCAGTCAGGACCACGACCTGTTTCTGCGCCTTGTGGAAAAGACCAGCGGTGCGGCCCATGTGCCGCAGGTGCTGTACTACTGGCGGGTGCACGCAGGCTCCACCTCCGGCGGCACCGATGCCAAGCCCTATGTGGCGGCAGCAGCCAAAAAGGCGCTGGCCGACCATCTGGCCCGCACCGGACGCACCGGCACCGTGGAGGATGGCCTGTTCCCCAGTACCTACCGGGTGAAGTGGGATATCGTGGGCGATCCGAAGGTAAGCATCCTCATCCCGAACAAGGACCACACCGACGATCTGGAAAAGTGCCTGCACAGCATCTGGACCAAAACCAGCTGGGAGAACTTTGAGGTTATCGTCATCGAGAACAACTCCACCGACCCGGCCACCTTTACCTATTACAAGGAAGCCCGGCAAAGCAGCGCTACGACGGCCTGCAGGTGGTCAACTACCCGCAGAAGGGCTTCAACTTCTCCGGCATCAACAACTTTGGCCGGAAAGCGGCTGCGGGCGAGTACCTGCTGCTGCTGAACAACGACGTGGAAGTCCTGAACGGAGACTGGCTCACCGAACTGCTGCGGCAGTGCGCCCACAAGGGCGGTGCCGCCATCTGCGGTGCCATGCTCTATTATCCGGACGATACGCTGCAGCATGCGGGCGTCATCACAGGTCTGGGCGGCTATGCGGGCCACAGCCACAAGTATAAGCAGAAGGGCGGCAGTGGCTACATGTTCCGCGCTGCAACGGTGCAGGACTTTTCCGCCGTCACCGGTGCCTGCCTGCTGGTAAAGACCAGCGTGTGGGACGAAGTGGGCGGTCTGGACGAAGCCTTTGCGGTGGCCTTCAACGATGTGGATTTCTGCCTGCGGGTGCGGGATGCAGGATACCGCATTGCGTGGACACCCTATGCTCAGCTGACCCATTACGAGAGCAAGAGCCGCGGCGGCGACGAAAAAGACCCGGCCAAGGCGGCGCGGTTCGCGGCGGAACAGCAGCGGCTCTATGCCATCCACGGCAAAGAGGATATCCTGCACGACCCCTACTACAACCCCAACCTGACCATGGACCGGGAGGATTTTTCCGAAAGCAATGATCTGCGCGGGCTGAAAGAGGGAACGGTGACCGTACGTTTTCGCGGAGGCGAAGCATGAACATCAAGGGCCATTTTGAGACCATCACCCGGCACAAGCTGCTGGTGATGAAATACTGCTTTGCCTGCGGGCTCTATGAGCAGGGCCTTGCCCACGACCTGAGCAAGTACAGCCCTACCGAGTTCATACCGGGCTGCATCTATTATCAGGGTGACCACAGCCCCAACGAAGCGGAACGTCTGGCGCGGGGCTATTCCTCCGCGTGGCTGCACCACAAGGGCCGCAACAAGCACCATCTGGAATACTGGATCGACTACAGCACCCGGAAGGTGGGCCTTGCCGGCATGAAGATGCCCCTGCGCTATGTGTGCGAAATGGTGTGCGACCGCGTGGCTGCCAGCCAGATCTATCTGGGCGACAAGTACACGGACGCTTCCCCGTGGGAATACTACGAGCGCAGCAAGACCCACTACCTGCTCCACCCGGAGACCCGCGCTCTGCTGGAAGAACTGCTGAAAATGGTGCGTGACCTCGGCCAGGAGCGGACCTTCGCGTACATGAAGTTCCTGCTCGGCTGTCAAACGGATTACTGAAAAAAGACCTCTCCGGCTGTGTTCGGAGAGGTCTTTTTGTCAGTCCAGTTTATCAGTCCAGTGTGACCGGAGCTTCGGGTTTGTTGGCCGTGCGGGCGCTGGTGCGGCCTTCCGGCTCGATCTCACCCGCCGCGGTCAGGCTGATCTTGGTCAGGGTCGGGCCGACCAGCTCATACACGAGAACCGAGAAGAGCACGACGTTCCGCACCATGTGGCCGTCGGAGAGCTCGGCGGCTTCGGCCGCCATGCCCAGTGCAACACCGGCCTGGGGCAGCAGAGTGATGCCGAGATACTTCTGGATGTTGTCGCTGCAGCGGGTGGCGCGGCAGCTGAAGTAAGAGCCGGAGATCTTGCCCAGTGAACGGGATGCGATGTACACCACGCCGATGAGGAGCACCAGCGGATTCGAGAGGATGTTCAGGTCCAGCTCGGCACCGCTGAGCACGAAGAACAGGATGTTGACCGGCGAGACCCAGCGGTCCAGACGGTCCATCAGCTCATCGGACGTGGGGCAGATGTTGCAGAAGACGGTGCCGGTCATCATACAGACCAGCAGCAGCGAAAAGCCGCAGTGCACCGGTCCGATCTGGAAGGTGACCATGGAGAGGCCGACCGTCAGCAGAACGAAAGCCACCGAAAGGCTCATGCGCTTGGAGCGGGAGTGGAAGTAGATCTCCAGCTGGTTGAGCACAAAACCGGCCAGCGCACCCAGCCCCAGCGAGAGGACGATCTCCACCAGCGGCTCCACGATGACGCCGAGAGGGTCGATGCGGCCCTGCTCCAGCGCGTTCGCCACGCCGAAAGAGGCAGAGAAGAGGACGAGGCCGACGGCGTCGTCGATGGCGACGACCATCAGCAGCAGGTGGGTCAGCGGGCCGTTGGCCTTGTACTGCTTGACGACCATCAGAGTCGCGGCCGGGGCCGTGGCCGCTGCGATCGCACCCAGCGTGATGGCCGAGGCCATGGAGATGACATCCGGGCGGAGCAGGTGCAGGACGACCAGCGCGAGATCCACCAGTGCGGTGGTGACGACGGCCTGCAGGATGCCGACCGTGATGGCCTGCCGGCCCATGCTTTCCAGCGTGGTCAGACGAAATTCGTTGCCGATGACAAAGGCAATGAAGCCCAGCGCCACCTGGGTGATGAGGCCGTAGCTCTCCACCTGAGCCAGGCTCCCGAAGCCGATGCCCCAGCCGCTCAGGCCGAGACGCCCCAGAAAGAAAGGCCCCAGCAGCAGGCCCGCCACCAGATACGACGTCACAGCGGGCAGGTGGGCGACCTTGGCCAGCCGGGACATCAGAAGCCCCGCGATCAATGCGAGGGACAGACAGATGAGTAATTGTTCCATGTTCATTGCGGGAGCGCGTTTTACCGCTCGGCTCCCCGATCCTTCCTTTGAATGTGCTGCAAGCGGGGCGGATGCCGGGCCGCCGGGCGCTGCGCGTTGAAATGATGCCTAAAAATTATACTCCATTGTAAGCAAAAAAGCAACAACAGTTCATCTACTTCAAATCTGAAGTTTTCTTAACGTGCTGGGATGCAAGCAAAAACCGGGCTGCTGAAAACGACAGCAGCCCGGTTTTGGAAACATTTGTGCAAAAAATGCGACAAGAATTGTCTCAATTGAATTTGAAGATCTTCTGTGCGATGCGGTAAGCGCCCACCACGATGGCGTCGCCCTTGGGGAAGTTCAGGTTGGTGATGCCGCCGAAGCTGTAGCGAATGGCGCGGTAGACATCAGGTTTGGTGTTCTCCTTGAGGTACTTCCACAGGCCGGCCTTCTTGGCCTGCGCCTCGTCGCTGCCGTCCAGCAGCAGGAAGATGTCGCTCACAGCCATCATCGTGGAAAGGTAGTGCAGCATATAGGCGCGCAGGCGCTTTTCGTTCTTGAGGGCGTCGAGGTCCTGACAGTCGATCATGTGCCGGGTGACCCGCAGCTGCTGATCCACCCGCTTGACCATGATGCTCTCGTTCACGCTCTGGTCGGCACGGCCGATGAAGTAGCGGTACAGATCCAGATCCATGTAGTACATGCTCTTGACATAGGGCAGGGGCTGGTAGACAAAAATGTTGTCCACATAGAAGGTGTGCTTGGGCAGCACCATGCCGCACTTGCGCAGCACCTCGGTGCGGTACATCACCGAGTGCATCAGGATGTTCTGGTCCGGGCGGAAGTGGCCCACATGGGTCCAGTTGAACAGGCGGTTCTGGGGGAACACGTTGGTGTAGCGCACGGTCAGGGTGGTGTTGTCCTCCACATGCTCGTACACATAGTTGCAGATCATCATGTCCGGCGCGGTGCCGCGGGCCACCAGAGTGGTCAGGCGGGCCAGAACCTTTTTCAGGGCGTCGGTGTCCAGCCAGTCGTCGCTGTCCACTACCTTATAGTACAGGCCTGTGGCGTTGCGGATGCCCTGATTCACACCCTCGCCGTGGCCGCCATTTTCCTGATGGATGGTCTTGACGATGGTGGGATATTTGGCGGCGTACTCGTCGCAGATGGCGGGGGTATCGTCCTTCACGGAACCGTCGTCCACAAGGATGATCTCGGCCTGCTCTCCGGCAGAAAGCAGGGTCTCGATGCAATGGCGCATATATGCCGCCGAGTTGTAGCACGGAACGGCGAAGGTGATGAGTTTCTGCTGCATAAGATGATTGCTCCTTTTTCTATCAACAGTCGGCGCACAAAAAACGCCGGACATGGAGTTATGTGCTCCTATTATATCATTTTCGCGCCTGAAAAGCTATCATTTGCAAAAAAATTACCTTTGACATTTCGTGCTTTTTGCCAAAAAAACGGCTCTGCACCTGCGCAAAAGCCCGGCTTTTGTGGTATACTGATATGGTTTTGAAGACATTGCGCAGAAAAAAACCTATTCTATGATACGGAGGAACCCATGGAAAACCCGCACTCGATCTTAAAAAAGGTATTTGGCTACGACAGCTTCCGCCCCGGGCAGGAGGAGATCGTCAGCCGCCTGCTTGCCGGGCAGGATGTACTGGCGGTGATGCCCACCGGTGCGGGTAAATCCATCTGCTATCAGGTGCCGGCGCTGCTTTTGCCGGGCATCACCATCGTGGTGTCGCCGCTGGTCAGCCTGATGAAGGATCAGGTGGGGGCACTGGTGCAGGCGGGCGTGGCGGCGGCGTTTCTGAACAACAGCCTGAACGATAACCAGAAGGCCCTGATGCTGCGCCGCGCCCGGGAAGGCTGGTACAAGATCATCTATGTGGCACCGGAGCGGCTGGAAATGCCCGGCTTCCAGCGGTTTGCACAGGAGCGGGAGATCAGCATGGTGACGGTGGACGAGGCCCACTGCATCAGCCAGTGGGGACAGGACTTCCGGCCCAGCTACCTGCGCATCAAAGCCTTTGTGGACAGCCTGCCCAGGCGCCCGGTCATCGGGGCGTTCACAGCGACGGCTACGGCCCACGTCCGGGACGATATCCGGAGCTGCCTCGAACTGAAAGACCCCTACGAGGTGACCACCAGCTTTGACCGGCCCAACCTCTATTTTGAGACCCGGCGCGCCCTGCCCAGCCAGAAGCCCCGCGTTCTGCTGGAACTGGTGCTCAGGGAGCGGGACCATGCGGGCATCATTTATTGCAGCACCACCCGGCAGGTGGATGAGACTGCCCGCCTGCTGCAGAGCCGCGGTATCCGGGCTGCGGCCTACCATGCCAAGCTGGACGCGGATACCCGGCGGAAGAATCAGGACGATTTCCTCTACGACCGGGTGCAGATCATGGTAGCCACCAATGCCTTCGGCATGGGCATCGACAAGCCCAACGTGCGGTTCGTAATCCACTACAATATGCCCAAGGATGTGGAAAGTTATTATCAGGAAGCAGGCCGTGCAGGCCGCGATGGACAGCCCGCCCGGTGCACGCTGCTCTATTCCGGCACCGATGTGCGCACCATCCGCTTCTTTATTGAAAAGGAGATGGAGGCAGACAACGGCCTGCCCGCCGATGTAAAGGCCGAAGCGGCCCGCAAGGCGGAGGAGCGGCTCAAGTACATGACCTTCTATTCCACCACGCAGGACTGTCTGCGGGGATTTCTGCTGCATTACTTCGGCGAAGCTGCACCAAAGAAATGCGGCAACTGCTCCAACTGCCTGCTGGCCGAACAGGCGGCAGAACAGGTGGAGCAGCAGGCGGCGCAGGCCAGAGAACGGGCCGCTGCCAGCGCCAGACGTCTGGCTGGCGGCCGCCGCCGCAATGCAGACGATGTGCCTCTGAGCGAAGCGGACGAAGCGCTGCTGGGCGCGCTGTACGCTCTGCGCAAGCGGCTGGCGGCAAAGCAGAAGGTGCCCGCCTACATGATCTTCAACGATGCCACCCTGCGCGAGATGGCCCGGAAAAAGCCGCTCAGCCTTGACGAGCTGCTGAACATCACCGGCGTGGGCGAAAAGAAAGCCGCCCACTATGGCCGCGACTTCCTCCGTGTCATCGAGGAGATGGTGGAGAGCCGGGGCTGAAAAACGAACAGGCCCACCGGCGCTGCCGGTGGGCCTGAGATGGTTCAGGTTGTTTGGTAGAGCTTCAGGGTCGCATCCACGACCTTGTCCCACTGAAAGCGGTCGCAGATGTAATCTGAGGAGAGCCGCTTGAACATCCGGACTGCGTTGGGGTGCTCGATGGCATAGCGCAGCTTGGCTTCCAGATCGTTCACGTCGCCCTTGCGGAAGGTGATCCCCCGGTCATGGATGACGTTGGTGCATTCCTCAATGTCCGATACCAGCACACAGTTGCCGTAGCTCATGGCCTCCAGCAGGGAGAGGGGCATTCCCTCCAGGTCGCTGGGCAGAACGAACAGATAGGCGTTGCTGAACAGCTCATCCCGCAGCGCGCCGTCCACGAAGTCGGTGAAGAGGATGCGGTCATCGCCGGCGGCCAGAGCCTTCAGGGTGTTCATGTAATCGCCGGAGTCGGACACGCCGCCCGCAATGACCAGCTTTTTGTCGGTCTTGAGCCGCCTGAAGGCTTCGCACAGATGGTGGCAGCCCTTTTCCGGCACCAGACGGCCCAGAAACAGCAGGTAGGAACCGTATTCCAGCCCGAACCGTTCCCGGATGAGCTCCGGCGGGGCATACGCCGGGCGGTTGACGCCGTTGGGGATGTAGTGGGTCTCGCGGTGATAGGTGTCGCGGAAATAGGTCTGGTTGCTGTGGTTGAGCACGATGATCTCGTGCGCGAACCGGGCACCGACCTTCTCGCCGAAGTGGATGTACCAGGAGCCGAAGCTGCCCTTCCACTTGTCCCGCGCCCAGTCCAGCCCATGGACCGTCAGGACGACCCGCTTGCCGAACAGCCGGGGCAGCCAGCAGAAAGCGGCCGGGCCTTCGGCATGGACGTGCACGACATCGTAAGGGCCGAGCGCCGCCGCAAGGCTGGCAAAAAAGCTGGATGTAACGGCCGCAAGCCCTTTTTTGTCCAGTGTGGGTACATGGCGGATGCGAATGCCGCGGTATTCGTCCAGCTTTTGCACTTCATATTCTTTTCCGCTGACGTGCTGGCCGGTACGGTTGAAACAGGTGACCTGATGCCCCTTTTCGACCATCCGCGCGGCCAGCTCTTCAACAACGACCTCGATGCCGCCCTCGTGGGAGGGGACACGCTTGTGGCCGAGCATTGCGATCCGCATAATTGTCCATTCCTTTGTCTGTTGTAGAGGAGCACCGACAAGCCCTGCGGTGCTCTGAGGTATCTTTCATTCTACACAGTTTTGCGGTTCAGGTCAAGAAAAAATAGGGAATCTGTGAAAATTTGCAAGATCATGTCGAAAGAATGAAATTTATTGAATGCTCTGGAAGGTTTCCACTGCTTTTGGGAAAATCCAAATTCAGGATGGAAACTTCCGCGTCAATATGTTATGATATAAGGTGCAGAACGATCTTGCAGAACGAATGCTGATTTTATATAGAACGAAAAAGGAAGGATCATTATGGGAAAATATTTTGGAACCGATGGCTTCCGCGGCGAAGCTGGGATCACGCTGACCGCTGACCACGCCTACAAGGTGGGCCGCTTCCTCGGCTGGTATTACAACAAGCTCCGCGAGCGCAACGGCAACAACGAGCCTGCCCGCATCGTCATCGGCAAGGACACCCGCCGCAGCTCCTACATGTTTGAGTACAGTCTGGTTGCTGGTTTGACTGCCTCCGGCGCAAACGCTTACCTGCTGCACGTCACCACGACGCCCTCTGTGGCCTACATCGCCCGCGTGGACGACTTCGACTGCGGCATCATGATCTCGGCCAGCCACAACCCGTTCTACGACAACGGCATCAAGCTCATCGACTGCTACGGCGAGAAGATGCCCGAAGAGACCCTGCTGCTGGTCGAGGATTACATCGACGGCAAGCTCCACGTCTTCGATCAGGACTGGCCGGAGCTGCCTTTTGCTCACCGTGAGCACATCGGCTGCACGGTGGACTATGTGGCTGGCCGCAACCGCTACATGGGCTACCTCATCAGCCTGGGCATCTACTCCTTCAAGGGGATCAAGGTCGGCCTGGACTGCGCCAACGGTTCCAGCTGGAACATCGCGAAGTCTGTGTTCGATGCACTGGGTGCCGACACCTATGTCATCAACAACAAGCCGAACGGCCTGAACATCAACAACAATGCCGGTTCCACCCACATCGAGGGCCTGCAGAAGTTCGTGGTCGAGAATCATCTCGATGTCGGCTTTGCCTACGACGGCGACGCCGACCGCTGCCTGTGCGTGGACGAGAAGGGCAATGTCATCACCGGCGACCACATCCTGTACATCTATGGCTGCTACCTGCAGGAACACGGCGAGCTGATGAACAATACCGTCGTCACGACCGTGATGTCCAACTTCGGTCTGTACAAGGCCTTTGACGAAAAGGGCATCGGCTACGCCAAGACCGCCGTCGGTGATAAGTATGTTTACGAGTACATGGCCAAGAACGGCTGCCGCATCGGTGGTGAGCAGAGCGGCCACATCATCTTCAGCCAGTACGCCAGCACCGGCGATGGCATCCTGACCAGTCTGAAGATGATGGAAGTCATGCTGGCGAAGAAGATGCCCATGAGCAAGCTGGCTGAGCCCCTGAAGATCTACCCGCAGGTTCTGGAAAATGTTCGTGTGACCGACAAGAAGGCGGCGCAGGACGATGCCGCTGTGCAGGCTGCCGTCAAGGCAGTGGCTGAGGCGCTGGGCGATACCGGCCGCATTCTGGTGCGCGAGTCCGGCACGGAACCTGTTGTGCGTGTAATGGTGGAAGCTCCCGATCACGACACCTGCCAGAAGTACGTGTCGCAGGTCGTGGAGGTCATCGAGGCGCAAGGGTATAGCGTCTGAACGACGCCTCAAAAAGAGGAAGTGCAATGAAACGAGTAAAACAGAGGCTCGCCGTACTGCTGTGCATCGCAGCACTGTGTGTGCTGGCTCCGGCGGCGCTGGCTGCCCAGCCGCTGGACGAGAGCGAGAACGACGGAAAGGTCATCGTCTATTTTGACACCTGCGGCGGCACCGGCATCTCGGTGGTGGAGCGTACCAATGCCGACGGCAAGCTGTCCAGCCTGCCCACCCCCACCATGGAGGGCTACACCTTCAACGGCTGGTTCACCGACATCGTGGGCGGCAGCGCCATCGTCGCGGGTGAGACTGTGTTCTCCGGCGAAGAGGCCACCGTCTACGCGCAGTGGAGCCCCATCGACCAGGTGCCCACCGAGCCGACGGCTCCGGCTGACACCGCTGCGGGCATTCTGGAACGCCATAAGGGCACGATTTTGATCGTGGGCGGCATGCTGGTGCTGGTCGCAGTAGGCCTTGCAATGTGAAAGGGACTGGAATGGAACAAAAACTGAAACTGCCCGCCCAGTGCGCAGCGATCCCGCAGGAGGAGCTGGAATCCATCTGTGGCGGTGCCCCCGCCTGGTTCGAAAACACCGTCACCGCAGTCAAAAACACCCTCCGCCCGGCCAAGCCCTACCTCAAGGCCGCCTGGGAGGTGCTCATGGTCACGATGGCCTGCATCAATGAGCTGTATCAGGCATACGGCTATGGCATGATCGTCATCTCTTCTCTGAAAGGCATCAAGAAGTGCCTGAAGGAGTTTGGACAGTAACGGACAAACGATAAGACCCCCTGTGCAGGACGGGATGCTGCACAGGGGGTCTTTGCTGTCTATGGGATGCGATGGGAATGTTTAATCGTCGTCGCTGTCCAACTTGAGCACAGCGGTAAAGGCTTCACTGGGCAGGGAAACGCTGCCCAGCTGACGCATCTTCTTTTTGCCTTCCTTCTGCTTTTCCAGCAGCTTCTTTTTGCGGGAGATGTCGCCGCCGTAGCACTTGGCAAGCACGTCCTTGCGCATGGCTTTGACTGTCTCACGGGCAATGATCTTTCCGCCGATGGCAGCCTGTACCGGGATCTCGAACAGGTTGCGGGGGATGTTATCCCGCAGCTTTTCGCAGATGCGGCGGCCCTTGGCATAGGCGTTATCGCGGAACACGATCATGGACAGCGCGTCCACAGGGTCGCCATTGAGCAGGAAGTCCAGCTTGACAAGGTCGCTCTCGCGGTACTCCTTAAACTCGTAATCGTAGCTGGCGTAGCCCCGGCTGCGGCTCTTGATGGCATCAAAGAAGTCGTACACGATCTCGCCCAGCGGCAGAGCATAGTGCAGATCCACCCGCACATCGTCCAGATACTTCATGTCGATCAGCACGCCGCGCTTGTTCTGGCACAGATCCATCAGGCCGCCCACATAGTCGTTGGGGGTGTACAGGTGAACATCCACAAAAGGCTCTTCCTGCTTGACGATGTTGGAGGGGTCGGGGTAGCTGGAAGGATTGTCGATCATCTCCACAGTGCCGTCGGTCAGGGTAAGGCGGTAGCGCACGCTGGGGGTGGTGGTGATGATATCCAGATCAAATTCCCGTTCCAACCGCTCGGTGATGATCTCCATGTGCAGCAGGCCAAGGAAGCCGCAGCGGAAACCGAAGCCCAGCGCGGCGCTGGTCTCCAGCTCAAAGGTGAGGGAGGCGTCGTTCAGCTGCAGCTTTTCCAGTGCATCCTTCAGGTCGGGGTACTTGGCACCGTCGGCGGGGTAGATGCCGCAGAACACCATGGGCTTGACCTGACGGTAGCCGGGCAGTGCTTCGGCGGTGGGATTATTGGCCAGCGTGACGGTATCGCCCACGCGGGTGTCCTGCACGGTCTTGATGCTGGCGGTCAGATAGCCGACCTCACCAGCCTGCAGCTGGGCACAGGGAGAAAGGTTGGTAGCACCCATGTGGCCCACTTCTACCAGCGTGAACTCCGCGCCGGTGGCCATCATGCGGATGGTATCGCCGGGCTTCACGGTGCCCTCAAACACACGGATATAGACGATAACGCCCTTGTAGCTGTCGTAGATGCTGTCGAAGATCAGCGCCTTCAGCGGGGCATCCGGGTCGCCGGTGGGAGCAGGAATGTTGGTGACGACACGCTCCAGCACCTGATCCACATTCAGGCCGGTCTTGGCAGAGACGCGGGGCGCATCCAGACAGGGCAGGCCGATCACGTCCTCCACCTCCTGCGCCACCTCGTCCGGGTGGGCGCTGGGCAGGTCGATCTTATTCAGGATGGGCACCAATTCCAGATCATGCTCCAGCGCCATGTAGGTGTTGGCCAGCGTCTGAGCTTCCACACCCTGGGTGGCATCCACCACAAGGATGGCACCCTCGCAGGCGGCCAGACTGCGGCTGACCTCGTAGGCAAAGTCCACGTGGCCCGGGGTATCGATGAGGTTGAACTCGTAGGTCTTGCCGTCCTTGGCGGTATAGTTCATGGTGACAGCGCGGGCCTTGATGGTGATGCCGCGCTCGCGCTCAATGTCCATGTTGTCCAAAATCTGGTCTTCCATGGTGCGCTCGTCCACACTCTTGGTCAGCTCCAGAATACGGTCCGACAGGGTGGATTTGCCGTGGTCGATGTGTGCAATGATACAGAAATTGCGGATATTGTCTCTTGCCATGTGTTCCTCCAACGGAAAATAGTGGGTGTTCGATTTATGATAAGATCCAGTTCTCCACGGCGATGATCCGGCCGTGCTCGAGGTAGACGCGGGGCACGCGGCGGGACACGCCGCACAGCACCTCGTAGGAAATGGTGTCGGTCTTGCGGGCGATGGTCTCGGCAGTATCACTGACGCTGCCGCCCCACAGGATGGCTTCGTCGCCCTCCTGCACATCGGGCACGGCGGTGACATCCACCATCATCTGGTCCATGCACACGCGGCCCAGCACCGGGCAGGCCTTGCCGTGGATCTCCACGATGCCCTTGCCGCAGCTCAGCTGGCGGGGATAACCGTCCGCATAACCGGTGCACAGGGTGGCCACCAGCGTGGGCTTATCGGCGGTGAAGCGGCGGCCATAGCTGGCGCTCTGACCGGGCTGCATTTCCTTGACCATGCTCACCACGGTCTTGAGGGTCATCACCGGCCGGAACTGCCCAAAGCGCACCTCGTCGCTGGGGTCGTAGCCGTAGAGGATGATGCCGGGCCGCGCCATGCAGGGCACGGAGACCGCGCTGCTGGGCCAGTCGGGATGGAGCATGACCCCGGCGGAGTTGTCGCAGTGGACGAGCGGTGGCTCCTGCCCGGCAGCCTTTAAGGCGCGGTAGGCGCGGAGAAAGAGCTGGTACTGCTCCTCGGTGTAGGCGACGTTCCCGGCATCGGTGTCGTCGGCCACCGAGAAGTGCTGGAACAGGCCGGTCATCCGCAGGCCGGGTAGGGTACAGGCCTCCAGCATCTCGGCGATGGCCCGGTCAAAATCGGTGCGCAGGGCAAAGCCGATGCGGCCCATGCCGGTATCTGCCTTGAGGTGGATGTCCACGGTCCCGCCCGCCCGTTCGGCGGCAGCGCTCAGGGCCTTTGCCTGCGGCAGCGAGTAGCAGGCGGCGGTGATGTGCTGCTCGATGAGGGCGGAGGCGTACTCCGGCTGAACATGGCCCAAAATAAGGATGGGCAGAGTCTGCCCGTCCTGACGCAGCTGCACGGCCTCGGTCAGGCAGCTCACTGCCAGCCATGCTGCACCCTCCTGCGCAAAAACGCGGGCACACTGCACAGCGCCGTGGCCATAGCTGTCGGCCTTGACCACCGCGCACAGCGGCAGGTCACCGGCCCGGGCTTTGACGGCCCGGAAGTTATGCCGCAGGGCATCGAGGTCGATCTCGGCCCAGACGTGTTTTTCAAAGGTGGTTGTCGGCATGGAAGATCCCTTCCTTTTCTGTGAGCGGCCCTCAGGTCAGGGAAACGCTCTCTACAAGATTCACGATATCACTGATGGAGGCCAGCTTGGTCAGGCCCGAAACATAGACCACATCGCCGCTGTCGTATTCCACGGTGGCAAGGACTGCATAATAGGCCTGGATGTCGCAGCGCACGGCGGTGACGGTGGCCCCCTCGATCTGGATCTTGACCTTGCGCGGGCTGATGACGCCGTAGGCGCTCTTCAGGTCGGATTCCGACTGGCCGATGTAATCCTCGTAGGTCGAGGCGTCTCCCCGCTGGAACAGCACGATCTGATAGTTCGCGTTGTCGCTGTCGGTGCCGGAGGCCAGCTTGAGGGCGTGGCCGAGGGTGTCGTCCTCGGTCATCTCGCACACGGGCCAGACGGCGCTTTCGTAGTCCAGCACGATGCCATTGTCGGCGGTGTAGTGGGTGTCAGGGGCTGCCGGAGTGCGGCGGTTGACGACCAGCGTCAGCACAAAGTAAGCCAGCGCACCGACCAGCACGATCACGCCCATGGCGAGCAGCAGCCGGGATGCCCGCTGCTGGGAAGAGTCCTGCGTGTGAATGTTCTTCGGCATGGAATCGTCTCCTTTTTACAATATCAAATATAGTATAGCACATCTCCGGGCAAAATTGTAGCGCCCCGCCCCAGAAATCCGCCCGCAGCGGCAAAAAATCAGTTGAAAAATCCAAAATCTGAAATAACGAGATTTCAAGAGATTTCAAGCGAAAACGAGAGAATGAAAAGTTTGCGCCGAAAAAATCAAAAAATGCTGTTGACAGGCACCTTTTTATGATGTATACTGACACTCGCGCCCCAGAAAGGCGCCTGAAACGTACAAAAAGCTTATCAGGAGGAAATAGATATGAGCACTACTCTCGTGAAGCCCGCTGAAGTCGAGCGCAAGTGGTACCTGCTCGACGCTGCCGGCAAGAGCCTGGGCCACGTCGCTGCTGAGGCCGCTGTTCTGCTGCGCGGCAAGCAGAAGGTCGATTATACCCCCAACGTGGACTGCGGCGATTTCGTTGTTGTCATCAACTGCGATCAGGCTGTTCTGACCGGCAAGAAGGCTGAGCAGAAGTTCCACATCACCCACAGCAAGTACATCGGCGGCCTGAAGAAGGTCCAGTACAGCAAGCTGATGGCTGAGCACAGCGATCTGGCCATGACCTACGCTGTCAAGGGCATGATCCCTTCCAACACCATCGGTGCTAAGGCTCTGACCCGCCTGCACTGCTACCAGGGTGCCGAGCACGCTCACGCAGCTCAGAAGCCCGAGAAGATCGAGTTCTAAGAAGGAGGCAATCGAACATGTACGAAACCAAACCTTATTTCTACGGCACTGGTCGTCGTAAGGATTCCGTTGCCCGCGTTCGTGTTTACACCGGCACTGGCAAGATCACCATCAACGATCGTGATATCGACAACTACTTTGGTCTGGAGACCCTGAAGCTGATCGTCCGTTCTCCGCTGGTCCTGCTGGGCCTGGAGGGCAAGTACGATGTCGTCGTCCGCGTTTCCGGCGGCGGTGTTTCCGGTCAGGCTGGCGCTATCCGCCACGGCCTGAGCCGCGCTCTGCTGCAGCAGAACGAGGAGAACCGTGCTGCTCTGAAGAAGGAAGGCTTCCTGACCCGCGATCCTCGTATGAAGGAACGTAAGAAGTATGGTCTGAAGGCTGCCCGTCGTGCACCTCAGTTCAGCAAGCGCTGATTTACCCTACTTCTCAGTACGTCTCACGACGTCGATTTGCAGGAAAATTCAGTACTTTTGGAGCTGTGCGTGGTCCTCGAAAGTGGTCCGTTTTGCTTCGTAAGAAGCAAGCAAGGAGCACACAAGGAACAAGAATCGCAAGCGAAAAAAGCCTTATGAAGCAGGAGATCATTCCGCAAGGAGTGCATCTCCTGCTTTTTTGTGCTGCACGGCTTTTCCTTCTTCCGTTTAGATCTTGTTGATTGCCTCCACCAGTGTTTCAATATCCAGGTGGGTGTAGACACGTTCGGTGAGCGTCATGGCACCGGAGTGTCCCACAATCTTCTTGATCATGGTTTGGTCTACATGGGCCTCTGTCAGCATGGAGATGCAGGTATGCCGGGTACAGTGCGGCGTCTGGTCATATCCAAGCTGCTCCATCAGGGGCGTGAAGTAACTGTCGTAGTAGTTCCTGTAATCAAAGTGCTTTTGATCCGGCGTGTGGAGCAGGTATTCACACTGAGAACCTTCGTACCATGCTTTGTAGAATGGCAGCATCTTGTCGGCAATAGGAACTTTACGCAGGCCATTTTCGGTTTTGCTGGCGATCACATCAAAGTACTGTTCTTCCAAATGTACGTTTTCCTTCTTTAAGTCGAGGAACTCCGAGATGCGGCAACCGTTGTAGATCAGCATCAGCACGATCTGATAGTACGGGTCCTCTGTAAGCTCCCACAGGCGGGCAATCTGCTCCTTTGTGAATTTGTTCCGGTCACGCTTGTTGGGGTTCTTATCCTTGTACCGGCTCAAATCTACAAACTCGGAGTAATCCTTGTTGCAGATGTCGTTTTTCATGGCGTAGGCGTACAGTTGGTTGAACAGCCCCTTGAGTTTTTTCAAAGTGGGGTAATTCTTCCCGCAGGTGTCCACCACGAATTGGAGGTCCATCAGCCGAATATCCCGAAATACCTTGTTGTAAAGTGTTCCGCATACCCGATAGGATGCCTCATAGCCTTTTACATTTGACTTGGAGATGGTGGGAAACTTCTCCTTTGACCAGCGTTCATAGACCTCCTGGAAGATGGCTTTGGATGCCTTGATGTCAAAGGGGTTGTTGTTATACTCTGCCAACATTTGCAGCCCCTCTGCTCTGGTTGCTGCATAGCCGATGGTGATTTGTTCTTGAACGGACTTGCCTGTTTCTGGGTTAACATGCCACCCTACGGTTTTACTCACTGCATAGGGTCTTCTTCGCTTTCCGGACATTTTCTTTACGCTTCCATATCCGTTGGGTAATCTCAAAAAATCTCAAACTTCCTTTCTCCCAGCGTTTTCAAATTAAATTTGACAGGGGTATGTAACACCCACCGTTATTTCTGGTCGCCGTTTTCTTCGGCGGCCTTTTTCATTTTCTCCAGCATCTGCTGATCCAGTTCGTTGCGCCGCTGAATGCGCTCCAAATCGGAGAGAGCTTCCACTTCCTTGTCCTGCAACTTGGCACCTGCGTAGTAAGCCAGTTCTTTTTCAATCCAGCGGTCAAAGGATTCTTGATCGGTCCAATAGGTTTCCAGCTTTTCACGCTCGTCCCGGAACTCTTCCAAAATCAGGCACAGGGAATCATTCATTTCTGCGGAGTGGTCATTTCCCTTGAATTTCAGGGAGCAGGACCATTCTTCGCTATGGGGCGGGCGCTGGACATCGATTTCGAACCGAATACCGGCCTTCTTGTTTAATTGGTAAAGAACCGCAATTACATCAGACAGGCTGTCTAGCTGGATTTCAGGTTTCTGGTAGCCAATCAGGTCTGCCGGAGATATGTTTAAGATTTTGGCGATGGCATTGATCATCGCTATGGATGGCTCAATTTCACCGCTTTCGTATTTTTGAACTGTGCGCATCGTCTTGTCCAGACGCTGTGCCAGCTCCGTTTGGCTCAAGTGAGCGGCCTTGCGGGCTGCCTTGATTCTCTCGCCAATTTCAGCCGGGTTGCTGTGCATTGTCATCACCTCGTTTGTATTGTAACACGAAGCCGTGCGAATTACAAGGTCGTAATACGAATAATTTTTTCGTATTTAGCGTTGACAAGCGGTCTTGGATGGCTTATAATCAAAATGCGAACTAATAATTCGCATATTAGCAATAAGGAGGTCATTCACATGGAGAAGAAAGTTTATGTCGAACTGCCGCCCTTCACTGGACGCAATGTCCCCATCACCGAGATTGCAGTCGCCATGCACAAGGATGCCCAGTATGTGCGCATTGGTTTGCAGCAGGGAATCCTGAAATTCGGCTATGCGATCAAGCTGGAAAACTCTAACGAGTACAACTACTACTGCCCCGACAGAAAGGTGTGGGAGGAAATTGGATACTTCCAACCGGAAATCGCATAAAAAAGAGCCCTCATCCTGGCAGATGAGAACTCTTGACGGACAGTACAAACGGCAGCTGCCGTGTGACTATCACTCAGCAAGGATATTATAACACGGCAGCTGCCAAATTCAATAATTATTTAAGGAGGAATAGAATTTGACAGCTTTACCAGACAGCATCATACAAAATGGTCTGTTCTGCTGCTGGAAGTATGAGGAACGGAATGAGAGGAAAACGAAGGTGCCATACCAGCCGCAAACCGGTCTGGGAGCGAAAAGCAACGATCCTTCCAGCTTCGTACCTTATAAAACAGCAGTACAGGCAAGCGGATATGATGGCATTGGAATTGGAATTTTCAACGGCATCTGTGCGATTGACCTGGACAACTGCGTTTCGGACAGCGGCTATTACACCCAGACCGCCGCAGAAATTGTGGCCTTAATGCACAGCTATACCGAGTACAGCCCCAGCGGAAACGGTCTTCACATTCTCTTTTGGCAAAAGGGTTTCAGTATGATACCAAACGATTTTATATTATGAACCACCAGGCTGGAATTGAGGTGTACGTGGCGGGAGCAACCAACAAATATGTCACCGTGACCGGAAACCGCTGTGAGGATTATGAGTATGGTGACCGGACCCAGGAGCTGCAAGTGTTACTGGACAAGTTCATGCGCAGGCCGGAGGTAGGCGCAGAAAATGCAATAAATGCCAAAAACTCTGATTTAAGCATGGAGCAGCTTCTGCAACTGGCAAAAAGCAGTAAGAATGGGGCAGCATTCACAGCCCTTTGGAATGGTTCATTGGAGGGATATTTGTCCCCATCAGAGGCAGATCTGGCGTTGTGCAGTCATCTCGCCTTTTGGACAGGACGGGATGCTGCCAAGATGGACACTATGTTCCGGCAGTCGGGATTGATGAGGGATAAATGGGACCGGCAGCAATCCGGCACAACGTATGGTGCAATCACCATTCAGAAAGCAATCGAGCATTGCCGGGAGATTTACACGCCAAAAGCGGAGTCGTCACTGGTTTTTCAACCTATTGTTCCGCTGACTCCACAGTGGAGTGACCTGCCTGCATTTCCGGTAGATGCTCTCCCGGATGTGGTTCGGAATTATGTGAGTGCGGTAGCTGAACACAGTCAGACTGCCCCGGACATGGCAGCGGTGATCAGCCTGGGTGTGCTGGCTATCTGCTTACAGGGAAAATACAAGATAGAGGGAACGCCGGGATACTGTGAGCCTTTGAGCTTGTACACAGTGGTGATCGCCGCACCGGGGGAGCGAAAGTCCAGCGTCATGCGGGATATGACCACATTCCTCTATGAGTATGAGCAGGAATATAACAAGGCGCACAGCATGGAAATACGGGAAAACCATTTGCAGCGGGAATCTATGGAGCGCCAGATCTCCGGTCTGCAAAAGAAGCTGGAGCGCAAGGAAAGCCGGGAAATGGAGTTGGAGCTGCGGCAACTTCAGGAGCAGCTGGAAGAAATTCCAGAACTAAAGCCGGTTCGCTTTTTTGCGGACGATTGTTCCAGTGAAGCTCTGACCAGCTTGATGGCGGCCAACAACGGAGTATTCTCCGTGATTTCCACCGAGGGCGGTATCTTTGACATCATGGCCGGACGGTATTCCAACAAATCCAACATTGATGTCTGGCTGAAAGGTCATTGTGGAGATGCCATTTATGTGGATCGAATGACCCGTGAAGCAGAGTGCATCATGCACCCGGCACTGTCGGCTATCCTCTCTATTCAGCCCAGTGTGCTGGATGAAATCATGTCCAATACCACCATGACCGGACGTGGCTTAATTGCCCGCTTCCTGTATGCGTCTCCACCATCCAGAATTGGCAGCCGGGTCTTTCGTACCCAGCCGATTCCGCCCGAAATAACCGCCGTTTATCGCAGCTTGATTTTTCGCCTGATGGCTCTGCCGATTGCTGGAAATGCCCAGACGGTACACCTTTCCGAAAAAGCCTTTGATCTGATGGCCGATTACTTTCAGGAACATGAGAAGTTTCTGGTTGGCGAGGGACAGGCAATTTCCGATTGGGCAAGCAAATATATCGGTGCCGTGCTCCGGATTGCGGGATTGTTGCACTGTGCTGATATGGAAGATGACAAAACAGAAGTGGCAGCTTCTACGATGAGCAGGGCGATTCAGATCGGAAAATATTTTCTGGCTCATTCCACCTACGCCTATTCCATGATGGGCACTGACTTAACCATCCAGAAAGCCAAATTTGTCTTGGCAAAGCTGAAAAAGAAGAACGTATCGGTGATCAAGCGTTCTGAGCTTTTTCAGATGTGTCGAGGAAAGTTCTTCAAGAAAACGGAGGAGATTTTTCCGACACTGGAACTGTTGGAGGGACATGGATACATCCGGTTGGAAGAACCGGAACGCCAGTCGGTGGGCAGACCAGCCGATGTGAAAATCATTGTGAACCCCGCCGCATGAAACCGCAATTATCTGCATTTATTGCATTTCCTGCACAGAGTTGCACTCTGGTATCGCATCACCGTCCCCATCGAAAAATCCGCAGATTTGGAGATGGATGATTCGGGAGAATCCGGTGGATTTTCCCGAACCGTGGGCGGCAGGATTGCTTACAAGAGCAAGGATGCCGACCACACCTGACTTGCTGTGTGGATAGCACACACAAGCTAGGGGGCTCCCGCAGGAGCCGCATCCCCCTCGGAGAGCCCACGATACTTTGCAGCCGCAGGATGAAAGTATCATAGTGGGTTATTACACTTCCGCAGGAAGTGCGCCCGGCCCGCAGGCCGTACAAACGTGAAAGGAGCTCTATGGCGAGAAACGACGGGATTGACCGTACCAGTGCAAGAAACGTAAACTTGACTGCCGCCAAAATCGGAAATGCCCAGCGGCACAACGAACGAGAAAAGGGATCCTATACCAACCCAGATATTATACCAGAACACACCCCTCAGAACATTCATTTTAAGAAACCTACCGCCGGATATGCAGAGATGTTTGCTCAGATGGAAAAAGACGGTGTAATCTCCACCCGTGGTCTGAAATCAGACGCCAACCTTTACGGGGAATTGATTTTTGATGTAAACTCCGCCTACTTCTATAACCATGGTGGGTATGAGTTTGCCAAGCAATTTTATGAGGACGCTTACAAAGCTGCCATAGAGATCGTTGGCGGCGAACAGTATATTCTCTCCGCTGTTATGCACGCTGATGAGCGTAACCGGGCCATGTCCGAAGCACTGGGGCGGGATGTATTCCATTATCATCTCCATGTGGTCTATGTTCCGGTTGTGGAGAAGCAGATCCTCTGGTCCAAGAGGTGCAAAGATAAATCACTTGTGGGAACCGTCAAAGAAACGATTATACAGGTGAGCAGCAGTAAAAAATGGCTGTCTAAACCGGCATTGGACGAACAGGGAGCGCCCATTCTCCAAAAGAATGGAAAGCCGGTGCTGCGTAAGTCTTACAGCGTTCTTCAAGATGATTTTTTCAAAGCTATGAGCAACGCAGGATATACGGATGTGGAGCGTGGAGAACGGGGCAGTTCCGAGGAACATTTGACCGTGACACAGTTCAAGGTGGAACGGGAACAGGAGCGATTGGAACAACTCACCGCACAAACGCAGCAAAAAAAACAGCAGGCAGCTTCTCTGGAAAAGAAGATTGAGAAGATTCAAAAACAGCAGATTGCGGTTCAGGAAGTGGAGCAAATAGAACCTCATGCCGTTCCGTTTTCCTTAAAAGTTATGCTGGATTGTTCCGAATATGAAAACCTGGCAGCTGCGGCAAAGAAGTATGTGATACAGGAGAAGAAAGAACGACACCTACAAAAGATGCTGGATGCTGCCAACAAGCTGATCTCCGAGCTAACATCCAAGGTAACGGCACTGACCGCTGAATTGGTAGAGTATAAGTCAATCCGTGGAAAGCTGCACACCAACGAACTGGAGCATGAAAATAGGAAACTTCGGGATAAGCTCCGCGGCTATGAAGCGGTGATTGACCGGCATGATCTATGGCATTTGTTTGGCCGGAAGCGGTCTAAAATGGTGGCCAGAGAAGAAATCCGCTGATTCCCGTGTAGAACCGCAAAATGGGAGCAACCCGGATGAACAGTGGTGTCGTCCGGGTTCTCCCTGCTCAAAAATTGCCATGCTTTTCTATTTCAAGAGATGAAGAAAAATTCGGAAAGCAGAAGGTGTTCATGAAAACAGGTCCTACCAAACATCAGAAAACACCTACATCTTTTTCGACGAGCAAGGGAATACCTGATTGCCTACGCATGGCACCCGGCCAGCAATGCCAGGGAGCCGGTGAAGTATGCAACCACTTATAACAAGGTATATATTACGCAATTATATGACCGTTATCATATATAAAATTACATTTACACTTGATAAAATCACGGATTCGTGATAAAATCAAATAATACATTTGATTATGAGAGGTGCGGTATGGCAGTTTGTTACGATAAGCTTTTTCATTTGATGATAGATAAAAAAATTTCCAATGTTCAATTGAAAGATATGGCAGGTGTAAGTGCCAATATTATCACTCGTCTCAAAAGAGATGAGTATATCTCAACAGAAAGCATTGAAAAAATATGCTTGGCATTGAACTGCGGAGTAGATGATATTTTGGAATTTGTTCCTGAGAAAGAGGGTCGTGACAATGCCTAATGTAAACTTGGTTGCAGCCCAGAATCAATTAAGAAATTTGGTTAGCATATACAACAGTAATTTTGACCAGTATCAACAAGCGACATATAACGAAACCCAAGTGAGAGTAGATTTCGTGAACCCGTTCTTTCAACTGCTGGGGTGGGATGTTTTAAATGAAGCAGGATTGCCTCAGCATTTACGAGAAGTTACTCACGAAGCTACAGTTTTAGTTGAAGAAAATGGTGCACATAGGAGCAAAAAGCCTGATTATTCCTTCAAAGTCGGAACAGAAATACTTTTCTTTTTAGAGACGAAAAAACCTTCTGTAAACATCACTGTTGACCGAGCACCATCTTTCCAGTTACGACGCTATGGATGGAGCGGAAACCTTAAAGTATCTGTCCTTACTAATTTCACAGATTTATTTATATATGATTGTACAGTACGCCCAGTTGAAGGCGATGAAATTGGCACCGCACTTATTGCACACTATCATTACACTGAATATGAAGATAAGTTTGAGGAAATTTACTCGTTGCTCTCGAAAGAGTCGGTCTTAAACGGAGATTTCCAGCGAGTCTTCGGTAATGTCCATGGTACAATGCGCAGAGAACCTTTCGATGCTTATTTTCTGGATCAAATTCGTGGATGGAGAAATCAATTAGGTAGCGATGTTGTGCGGAACAATCCCAATGTCGATGCTGTTACCCTTAATATTTTTGTCCAGAGAATTTTGAATCGATCTATTTTCTTGCGCATTTGTGAAGATAAAAATCTTGAAAATTACGAATCACTAAGGAGAATTACGACATATCAAGAGTTAAAAAATCTGTTTGCGGTTGCTGACCAAAAATATGATTCTGGATTATTTGAGATGCTGGATGAAGATCGGCTGATTATTTCTGATGCTGTCATCATTGATATTTTCCAGAGCTTGTATTATCCGAATAATTCTTATGAATTTGGAGTTGTAGATCCCTATATTATCGGTCAGATCTATGAACTATTCTTAGCTGAAACCCTGGAAATTGAGGCCGACGGTCAAGTTATCTCTGCTAAAAAACCCGAAGTGGTAGATGCTCAAGGAACTGTTAATACTCCGAAAAATATTACCGATATTATCGTGAATGAAACCTTGAGCAGTTTATATGCGGGGAAGACACCAGAAGAAGTGGCAAATTATCATATTGCTGATATTTGTTGTGGATCTGGAAACTTTTTGCTGTCTGCATTTGAGTATGTGGTGAATTTTCACATTGAATATTTACGCCAAAATAAATTGGAAGAATCTCTGCAAAATGGTAGCCTGTATCAACTTCCTGGGACACAAAGCCTTTTTCTTTCTTATGAACAGAAACGAGATATTATGAAGAATCTAATTTTTGGCGTAGATATTGATCCTCTGGCAATTGAAGTGACAAAATTCAGTTTGCTGTTAAAAGTATTGGAGGATTCTTCAGCGGAAGAATTAGATGCGTACCATGTAAGAACGCACAACCGGATTTTGCCTAATTTGGACGAGAATATCAAACTTGGAAACAGTTTGGTTGATACAAGCTATGCTCGTTACAACCGTACAATTTATCAAAATCCTAATTTGATGAACAAGTTGCGGATGTTTGATTGGAACCACGAGTTTCCAGCAGGAAAGTTTGATGCCATTATAGGCAACCCTCCCTATATCCGAGTGCAGAACATGGTTCACTACTCGCCGGAGGAATATGCTTTTTACAAGAGTAATCACTCTGGATATGTAACTGCAGTTACGGAGACATTAGATAAGTATTATTTGTTTATTGAAAGAGCTCTTTCACTTTTAAAAGATACCGGTGTTTTAGGCTATATTGTTCCCCATAAATTCATGAACATCCAATCTGGTGCTGAATTAAGAGGACTTCTCTCAGCTCATAGAAATGTTAAAAAAATTATGCACTTCGGCACACATCAGGTCTTTGAAAACAGAAGTACTTATACTTGTATTTTGATTATGTCAAAGCAGCCGAATGATGAATTTCAGATTGGATTTGTGCAGAATCTAAACCAGTTCTTGTTTGAGCACACTGTGGAATGCGCTACATATGCGGCCCCTTATTTGTCTCGGCAGCCTTGGGCTTTTTTGCCGCAGTTACTTATTAACCAGCTGCATAGAGCCGAGGAGAATTGCGAACCTCTTGCAAATTTAGCTGATATTTTTGTGGGAGTACAGACAAGCGCTGACAATATTTATATCATTCATGTAGATCGGGAAGATGTAGATTTCGTATACAGTCATGAAGAAAATGGAACTGAGTTTCAGCTCGAAAAAGGCATCTTAAGAAAAAGCGTCTATGATGCCAAACTGACGAGCTACGAGAAGATTACAGCAAATAGTTATATTATTTTCCCATACAAAGAAGTTGACGGAAAGCCTAAGCTTTATGATATAGAGGAAATGGAGAACCAGTTCCCTCACGCATTCGAGTACCTAAGGCGTCATAAACAGGCATTGGATAGGCGTAATATGCCCAATCGAACGGAACTGAATTGGTATGCATTTGGCCGCAGCCAAAGCTTGAGAAGATTTATGTCTGGTGAGCACTTAGTCTGGCCCGTACTCTCGCTGTCCTCCAATTATGTTTACGATGATGAACTGGTTGTTTTTACTGGTGGAGGAAATGGGCCGTTCTATGGCCTGCAGATGAAACAAAATGCTCAAGAATCAATTTTCTATGTGCAGGCAATCTTAAATCATTGGCTGATGGAACTTTTAGTGAAAAGTAAAGCCAGTATTTTCCGTGAAGATTACTACTCACATGGAAAACAGTTTATTGCGACATTGCCAATTTATCGGATTGACTATGGGAATCCGTCAGATGTGCAGAAGCATGATAATATTGTTGAACATGTACGTACGATTATGAATCTAAAGAATCAGGCCAATCATGCACGAAATACTACGGAGAGAACTGTGTTTGAACGCTCTATAAATGCAGTAAACGATGAGTTGAATACTTTGATTGATGAATTATATCAAGTGGAAGCTCAGGAAAACGGGGATGAAGAATGAAACCAATCGAAGGATACAACAAATTGAGAGGCGGATATTATACGCCTGAAAAGATAGCAGAGTTTATTGCAACTTGGGCAATCAGGACGAAGAATGATGAAATTCTGGAACCAAGTTGCGGAGACGGAAGTTTCATCAGCGCCATTGCAGATAGGCTGCACAAAATGGGAGCATCAGATCAGTCCATTAAACACAATGTTACTGGTGTTGAACTGGATAAAGTTGAAGCAAGTAAAGCCAGTCAGTACGGACCTAATGTAGTCCAGAGCGACTTTTTTACCTACTATCAGAAGTGCATTGATGGGGAAAAAGAGTTTGATGTCATCGTAGGAAATCCGCCCTTCATTCGTTACCAAAATTTTGAAGAAGAGCATCGGAAAGTTGCGTTTGAACTGATGACAAAACATGGCTTCCAGCCGAATCGACTTATGAACATTTGGCTGCCTTTCCTTGTGCTTGCTTGCAAAGCGTTGAAACCAGATGGTCGAGTAGGTATGGTAATTCCGGCTGAACTGTTTCAGGTGGATTATGCTGCTGAAGCAAGACTGTTTTTAAGCAATTACTTTGAAAGCCTGACTCTCGTAACATTTAAAAAGCTGGTTTTCGATGATATTCAGCAGGAAGTCATTCTACTTCTCGGTGAAAGAAAATCGACCAAACAGGGCATTAGAGTTGTTGAGTTAGATGGTTTGGAGTCTTTAATTTCTGCTGGTCAAGCGTGTTTGGAAATTGTAGAAGTGAAAAAACTGGACCACAGCAAAGATAAGTGGGTAAAATACTATCTTTCAAACGAAGAGCTGAACCTTCTTGATCGACTTAACAAATCCAGTAAGATTACAAATGCAACAGATCTTTATGATGTGAATGTCGGTTTGGTGAGTGGCGAAAATGCTTTTTTTGTAATAAACCAAGAAATTGTAGATAAATTTCATCTGCAGGAAAGTGTGGTTCCCATTATTAGCCGTACGGATCAGATTAAAGGTCTTGAGTTGACTGAACAGGACTACGAAAATCTGGTTAAAGCAGGCAAAAAAGTCTATTTCTTTGAGCCCGCAGACCTACAGATTGATGAATTGCCAAAATCTCAACGAAAGTATATCCAGTGGGGCGAAGCTCAAGAGTATAACAAAAATTATAAATGCCGAATTAGGCCAAGATGGTACCATGTTTCTTATACATGGCGTGCAGAGGCGTTTTTAGTACGACAGGCTAATCTTTACCCCAAGATGGTCCTGAATAATAGACATGCACTTGTGACAGATACACTTCATAAGGTTCGGTTCCATGAAGGGGTTGATGGCAGAACAGTTGTTGGAGCATTCCTAAACACATATACTCTGGCGCTTAGTGAAACATTGGGCCGAAGCTATGGCGGTGGTGTTTTGACCTTTGAGCCAGGCGAGATGCGCAAAATGCGTATACCCATGATAGCAGCTGATAAACTCGATTTGGACAAGATGGATGCATTGCAACGTGAAGGAAAAATTGATGATATTCTTCAGTATACGGATGAAATTCTGCTACATCAGGGGCTTGGTCTTACAGCTCATGAGGTAGAACTACTCCATAACATTTGGAGCAAAATGAGGGACCGTAGACTTTCAAGAAAAAATCGAAAAGGCTAAGGAGAAAGGCGGTAGAATATATGGACTGGGATGGTTGTGTTAATTTGGCGCAAAGCTATTTGGAAAACAGTCCACTAATTGTATTAGGGTCAGGTGCTTCAATGCCGTACGGACTACCTTCCATGAGAAATTTGGCTGAAGCAATAGAGGCTGACCCCGTTGTAAAAGACGATCCAGAGTTTGCAAACTTATATCAAGCAATAGATGCAAGCGGTCTTGAGGCGGCAATCGATAGTGTTCAACTTAGGCCGGAAACCATTGAACACATCAGGACAGTGACTTGGGAAACCATAAATCGCCATGATACGGAATTCTTTGACACGAACCAATTATCTCCGCCTAAAGAATTTGTGGAATTGCTAAATAAGGTAATCGCACCTGCACCAAATAAGGCAGTTGTTGTTACTACAAACTATGATAGACTTCCTGAATATGCTGCGGATGGCATTGATGCCACATCTATTACTGGATTCGAAGGTTCTATTTTGCGGAAATTAGAAATTCCAAGTTCGGCAACTAAGCAGCGCCGCACACGGTGTAGGGAACGAACTGTTGATATTTGGAAAGTTCATGGTTCACTGGATTGGTTTGTTGATAGAAATGATAAAATCATTTCTGTACCAATGTCAAGAAAAATCCCGGAAGGGTTTTATCCTCTTGTTGTACCACCAGGAAAAGAAAAATATAGCAGCACCCATAAAGAACCGTATCGTTCGATCATTGCTGAAGCGGACAAGGCATTTATCCAAGCAGGAGCATATTTGTGTATTGGATATGGATTTAATGACGAACATATTCAACCGAAACTGTTGGCGCAAATAGCAACAGGAAAACCAATTATTATTCTTGCTCGTACTATGACGGAGGCATGCCGAAAACATATTATAGAAGCTAAAATACGAAAGTATTTAATCTTTGAAAGGGCAGATGATCAGCATACTACCGTTTATAGCAATGGTTGGTCTGAGACATATGATGGACAATATTGGTCTCTTGAAGAATTTCTAAAAATATGGTGAGGAGGTAGTGTGATGGGCATATTTGAATATAACCAAGATGAGTTGCTGGGAACAGTAGAAAGCGTAGATACATCCACAGCAATTATTAAAGTTGAGAATGATGACAAGCTTAGAGGACTACAAGTTAATCACCTTGTGACTATTCAAAGCTCTAAAGTAGGTCACCACTTAATTGGATTGGTATCTAAAATTATACGAAAATCTGGATTTACAGATTCTGCAGAAGACCTAACGCCAGATTTGAGCTTTAATGTGATTAAAGTAGTGCTGATCGGAACACATTTAGATAAAGAAGGTCTCAAAGAAAATGTCTTCCGCCGCTCTTTGGCAACAGTTCCAACCATTAATGCAGAATGTTACCTGATTAATGGCGAAAGATTGAAACAATTTATGCAGGCGGTCTCTTCTGTTCCTGAAGGACAAGATCAAATTTGTCTTCAAATCGGAAATTATTCTATTGATGAAGATGCGACTGCATGGATTAATGGTAATAAACTATTTCAACGTCATGCTGTAATTGTTGGCAGTACTGGCTCCGGAAAATCTTGGTGCGTAGCAAAAATACTTGAGCAAGTAGCTGAGCTGAAATCAGCAGATGCACTTCTTTTTGATATTCATGGGGAGTACTCTACGCTGGAGGGAGACAACTTTACACACTTAAAGGTTGCGGGCCCTAATGATACCATATCAGAAGGTATTCTGTTTCTTCCATATTGGCTACTTACTTATGAAGAAATGTTGTCTCTAATGTTAGATCGTAGTGATAATAATGCACCTAATCAGGCTATGATGTTCAGTAACCAAGTAATTAAGCATAAAAAAGACTTTTTACATGGTATGGGCTTAGAAGAAATGGAAGCTAACATTACGTTAGATAGTCCCATTCCTTATAGCTTGGATAAAATGATCGACTGTCTGACAGCGTTAGATCAAGAAATGGTACCGGGAGCACGTGCAGGGGCAGAGAAAAAGGGACCGTACAACGGTCAGTTTACTCGTTTCATCCAAAGATTAGAGACAAAGCGAAAAGATAAACGATTGAACTTTATGTTTAGCCGAGAGGAATCGCTGTTAAAATATGACTATATGGATGAACTTTGCTGTAAACTGATGCTACCAGCACAAAATGGGAAAAAGGGTGTCAAAATTATAGACTTCTCCGAGGTTCCTTCTGATATTCTTCCTCTGATAGTCTCCTTGATTGCGAGAGTCGTTTTCTCAGTTCAGCAGTGGTCACAAGTTGGAGAGCGACATCCAATAGCTATTTTCTGCGATGAGGCTCATTTGTATATCCCTGCTCATACAGAGAAAAGTATTGATGATGCCAGTTTGGTTACTTTTGAGCGAATTTCAAAGGAAGGGCGTAAATACGGAGTTGGACTGGTAGTAATATCTCAACGCCCGTCAGAAGTAAATCGAACGGTGTTGAGTCAGAGCAACAACTTTATTGCAATGCGTTTGACCAACGCTGATGACCAGGCGGTAGTCAAGAGATTGCTTCCTGATAGCTTAGGTGATTATGCAGAGATGCTCCCAATTTTGGATATTGGTGAAGCGTTGATTGTGGGGGATGCCAGTCTTCTTCCGAGCAGAATTAGGATTGCGCCTCCAAAGCTGAAGCCAAGAAGTGCGACGATTGATTTCTGGGATGAGTGGGCTAAGGAAACTTCGGCAGTTAATATCCGTAATGCGATTGAGGCGCTGAGAAAACAATCCAAATAATCATAAAACACTTGCTTCTACCTCTCGCAACAGTTGTACTAAGCTTAAGAGCCAGGAGCGAGTTGAAGTAATAAATCAGCCGAGCAGCATCCCACTGCCCGGCTGATTGACTTCATTTAGTTGCTGATTTATTCTTCCATGACCTCAAGCATCATTCTGGCCCCCAGCTTAAAACTATTCCGGAACAGCAGGCACTCTGCCATGGTCTGATATTCACGAACGGCGTCCGTATATCGAGAGAACAGTTCTTTCTGATCATCTGTCATAGTAGCCAGAAGCTTTTCCTCATTTCGGGCAATCAGGCAAAGCACTTCCTTGTATTCCTTGCAGGAGTTTGTGTCGTATTTCGTCGGTTCAATGTTACCATACCAAAATTCTTCAAGAAGTATCATACGGCATCCTCCCCATAGATCAGCTCTTGGAGGATGATTTCTTCCGCCCGATTTCGGATGTTGTTCATGGCACCGACCCATGCCATCTGGTCCTGCGCTTTCAGCTGCTCATTGATACCCTCCTTCTCTGCCAGCTGTGTTATGAGCAGATGGAGTTTGTTTCGTGCCTGGGTATCAATATCAGCCAGATAGCTGTGCAATTTCCCGCTGAGAACAAGGTCGAAATAGAGCACGGGACGATGTTCTTTCAGGTATTGCTGGTGCTTTCTGCCCCACATACCAATAGGAGATGTCCCTGTTTCATCCAACACTAAGCAGGGGATATAGGAGTCGCCCTGGAGTTCATACCAAAGGCCGTTGCTTTGATCGAAAATGTATTTTTTCATTATGCTGTCCTCCGTGTGTGAATTTAATTTTGAGGTGATGACAAGAACAGCAACCAGGTTTCTTTCCCTACCGTTGTCCTGCGTCGCCCTGGGCAGCAATACGCAAGGTACACATAAGGAGCAAAACCTGCTTTTGTGCGTCATGCACGAGGATAAAAATTAGAATCTGATGTGTAGAAAAACAACGATATTAAGCCAAAAATCTGGCTAAAAGCGAAGAAATGACCAGATGGTTGGCAGGGCCAGCACCAAGTCCTTGAAGTTCAGCAAGCGATAATCTACAACTTAAAAATGCTAAAAAAGCCCGGAAATACGCCATTTTCCGGGCTTTTTCTATACCCAAAATTCTGCCTGGACTGTTCGGTTTTGATGGAATTTGAACGGAAATTTATGGGTTTATAGTGGTCAAATTACTGGTGGACAATAATCAAGATATAATAACAGTTATATCTTGAACATTGTACAAACAAATTCCAGTTTGTAGACCTAAAACAGAATACCGTTCCTTACATAGCAGTCATGCGCTTCGGTGCCTGGCTGCTAATTTTTTTGCGAAAGGAGCAGTATCGAATGAAGCTTGTATTAGCGGAAAAGCCCTCGGTTGCCATGAGTCTCTCGAAAGTGATCGGGGCAGATCAGCGCGGGGACGGTTATATGGAGGGCAATGGCTACCTTGTCAGTTGGTGTGTGGGGCATCTGGTGGAACTTTCCCAGCCGGAAGCCTATGATGAAAAGTATGCAAAGTGGAAGTATGATGATCTTCCGATTTTGCCGGAACATTGGCAGTATCAGGTGTCCGCCAGCACGAAAAAGCAGTTCGGAATCCTGAAAAAGCTCATGCAGCGGAAAGATGTGGAGAGTCTGATCTGTGCAACCGACGCAGGATAGTGCGGATAGGTGACTTAAGGAAAAGAAAAAAGAGACCTCATCTCGTTGAAAATCAAATTTCAAAGTCATTAAAGGAGCTATTCAAATGAAACGAAATCAGAATTTCGATCATAATCACTCTCAAAAAGTGCTTTCCTGCCACTATAACATGGACACCAACCGGGTGGAAGCCCGGTTCACGGATGGCTCTGCCGTCGCCAACAGGATGCCCAACTGCCTCAGAACATCCTCAACCCGCTACTTTACAGTGGGGTTGACACGGAGGATTGAGTGTCATCGTTTTTTCATGGCTACCGCCGAAAATCATTGTAACGTATTTTGTGTTACAAATTGGTCAAGCGAATGATTATGATTAAAATTCTCTTACTCGCACAATAAGTCATTTGATAAACTGGTTAAAATGCCAAATAATTTCAAATCATAGTCCAACACACAACAAATGTGGTATAATAACAATATATTTAATGCTTTAACTGTGTTTGCAAAAAGGAAAAGAAGATAAGTATGGAGATTACATGGTTGAAAAATGAAGATAATGCCATTCAATACGTCTATGCCTCTGCTGTTCCCCAAAAAATACCATTAGACATTTTTAAAGAAATTGTTCAGAGCAGTAAAGAAAACTGTCTACCTGAATTTTATGTGATATCTGAACAGGGAAAGTATATCGGATATATTTTATTATTGGCCGATAAAAAAGAAGACATCCCTAAACCTTTTACATTTCTTGCATGTCATAATGGCGATACTCTGCCAAAAGAAACTCACAAAAAAATATTGGAATTTATCGGCAAACGGTGTCGTGTAAACAACTGGAATAAACTCGCTTGGTTGGCCGAACAAGAAATCCAGCAATTGTGATATCATCGTTTTTTAAGCTATCTCTCTATAAAAACTCCTTAAAGACATAAAGGCAAACTTGAATAAATAAATTTATCTAAAAGCCCCACCTACAATAGATATTCCAAATCGAAGAATCTACTGCAGGTGGGGCTTGTTCTATGTGATAAGCTATTTTGTAAAAATCAAATACGTAGATTATATGGCAGAATCATTTGGTGACACTGAAAGCTAATGTTGCGCCATCAACGACACTATACATATCGCCGTTAGCCGCAGTAGCAATTCCAGTAAACTCAACCTCCCATTTTCCTTTAGAGAGTCCATATTTTACATCTTCCGTACCGATTGTGCCGTATGCAGAAATGGCATGATCAAAGGTTCCAAAGGGTGTACCAAGTTTATTGAAATGCAGGTTACCTTCAAAGGAAACAATTACTGCACCCGGAACGGTAATCGTCCATTGGATATACCCTTCAGACAGATAATCAAGTGTACATGAACCAGCATCGCCCCAGAAGGTTTCGCGAGAAATTGGGACAAGTTTGAATGTTGCAGAGTTTACAGTTGTTCCTTTATCAATTTCGATACTAGATTTTTTGGAAGAAAGTGCTACAACGCCTGGTTCAACTGCAACAGCAGCAGGCATCAAAACTGTGTTGAAAACAACCAACGCAGCACTCGTTCCAGCCATTTTAAGGAATTCATTTCGGGTCATCTTTTTCATGTCGATTTGCTCCTTATATTTTATTGACTGTTACAAGTCACCCAGCTACAATTTGGATTCTTTTTCGCTTAATTCTGCACTGGAATCACCTCTTACAAAATTTTAGTATATTGGCATCATCGTGATCAAAAGCAATATCACTAACAGCCACCTCATCACACTATAAAGCCGCAAATTTTCAACTCAGGTGTATGCTCATCGGCAAATAAATGTGAACCATACGAATGCCGCTGTTAAACAACCTGCCAAAACCACTAAAATACAACTTGCCAACTTTGGCTCAATAGCAACTTTTTGATTTTCGCACAGCGCAAATTTCTGAAGTTCCTGAAATGTTGTTTGATTGACATTGCCGTGTATTGCTTTCCATGCAACGAAATGATTTGTAATCAGAAGATAATCTGAAACGATTCCTACAAAAACAATGGCAAAAAATGCTGCGGAAAAGAACCACATTCCATCGCATTGATTCACCGTCAGGATATCCTGAAGGCTTGCTGGCTTCAATGCCCATAAAGCCACAACATATAGCAATACTTCGCAGAAATCTCTTTGGAGTGGCCCTTTTTGCTTAAAGAATCCCATTACATGTTCTCCCTGTTCTTTGAAGTCACTATCAGCCACCAATGGCCTGATAATAATCCGTTTTAGACCGAATCAAAGAGCCATTTGACTTATATTCCTTGACAGTTTGATGATAGCAATGTGTATAGTAGCTATTGTCATAGGAAAATAGGACTTCATACGTAATAGAAGATATTGTCACTTTATAGCAGTCCGAGGACATACTCTGAAGCATCTGATCGAAAATAAACGATGCTGTAGAAGAAATAACTGCTGCTGGTGTGCTTCCCCATGCAGTTGCTAAAATACTGGCTACATCAGATGCTTTTTTGCATTTACGCAAATCACTAGCATAAACCGTATCGGTTGCACTTGTGCCAACATAGCGGTGCTTGAACTGCGACCCTGTCACCTCGCTTCCAGTGAGTGCAGGAATTTGTGCCAGCTGTCCGTTTTTGTAATTTTGCTGATCTTGATAAATTTCATAGAACAAGCTATAGTCACTTCTTGCAGTTGATGTTGTTGATTCACCAGATGCACCTACAACAACAATGTCCATCACATCATTAGGATGCACCGTACGCGTAATTCGTGTGATACCTCCATCACGAATTGTAAGCTGTTCAACAACATCTTTTCCATTCATCGAGTACGAAACAGAATAATTTGATCCTGTCAAAAGAGATTCGCTATTGCCATGATTTGTTGAATCTGCAAAGGCAATGGGCATAATGGAAGCAACACAAAGCAGCACCGCTAACACGCAGGAAATATAACGCAAATATGTTTTTGTTTTCATTTTGTTTTTTCCTTTCATGCATTCCTATAGAACAACGGACTCTCATCTGTGCATCGGAAACACCTCCGAAGTACATTGATTATCGATGCTCTCACTTTTTCAAGAGATATTTTCCAAATGCAAGGACGCCTAGAATATAGAAAAGCTGACGAACAATCAACATAATGAATGAAAGCAGCTCCAACATAATCGAACAGTTCCTTTTAGAAAATTATCAAGAAATATATCCCGTAAGAGTATCGCTATCTTACCTTTCATATGAATTTCAGTCATGCTCAAGCGATTCCGGGACATCCGGCTGATATGCCGTAAAGCCACAGGTGCTGTTCACGCTCAAGACTGCGAGAGCCATTGCCATAATGCAAGTGACCTTGCTCAAGAGCAACATAATCTTTTTCATTTCTGTTACCTCCGTTTGATATTTTTTAGAGCATTCATCTTCTGAAAACACATGAACGCCCTCGTACCTTAGGATATCTTCGCTTGTTTCTGAAAAAACGGAATGATTGCAAAAATCACTAAAACCCATTTTGAAATGTAGTATACCGTTATACTGCGGGTGTCCGGAAGCACATTGAAAATGGCAAACAGGAAATCTATTGACGAAAGAACAGATGCGACCATCTTGTAACTTGACCGCTTCTTTTCACTTAAAGGCTTATTCTTTGCTTCGATAGGTGAGAGAAAGATAGAGATGCCCAAAAGAGCTACTGTTGTCAGGATACGGAAAAGGTGATTTGCTGCGATTGCCTTACTTAGCAAAATGCAGATAAGTGCCAGTCCGGAGAATGCCAAATAGCATCTGGTGTGCGATGTTGCATGGTATCCGCCAATGTAGATTCGCTGTGGGATAAACCCAATCAAAAATGAAAGTGCGTACCGCACATCACCACACACAACAGCGATTAAAACAACAAGCAGAACGCTCACAACAGATGATATGAGCAACTCGTACCCATAGACATACGCATCCGCCTTTGCTTCATCTATCACTTTTTGCTCGCAGAAAAGACGGACTGATTTTTGAGACAGCGTGCGTTCCCACATTGCAGTTGCGCCACCTTATCTTCTGATTTTTGCTTCACTGTATCATAAATTTCAGCAAAATCAAGAGGTTTGGCAAAACTGGTCGTTCTGGTGACAAAAGTGGTAGGTCAGGCTACTTGTAAGGAGCCTTTGCACAGTCTATAATAGTAGCAGGACATTATTTTGTGGAGGTTGTCGAAATGCTGAAGTACCACGTTGCAGTCTGCGATGATGAGAAATCAGACCTTGATGGCATTGTTCAAAGCGTCCAGCAGTACGATGTGCAAGGCTGCTTTGACATTGAAACTTACATGGATGGAAACGAACTTCTGAGCGAATTGCAAATGCAGAAGAAATCCTTTGATCTGCTTCTTCTCGATATCGAGATGCCATCCAACGGTTTTCAGCTGGCGCAGTCTTTGATTCAGATGGAGAAGCATCCTTTGGTGGTATTTGTCACGAAGCGGCATGAGTACGCTGTGCAGGGATATGGCATTGCATTCCGCTACCTTGTCAAACCTTTGGATCAGACGCTGTTCGCTGCGGCAATGGATGCCGTCCTTCAGGAACTGAACTCCAAACATTTCACGATCGAATACGATGGTGTTACCATGTCCTTGGAAACATCGGACATTTACTTTCTGGAAAGCCACGGACATAAAGTTCTGATTCACTGCAAGGAGCAAGACCTTACATTGCGAATGAGCATTCCTGAAGTCTTGGAGCAGCTTCCCAAACGGTGCTTTGTGTCACCACACAAAAGTTATCTCGTCAACATGGAACACATTGTTTACGCTACGGGAACCGCTGTTTTTCTTTCCAGCGGACATCAGCTGCCGATCAGCAGGAGGAAGCGTCAGGAGTTCAATCAGATCTTCAACGCTTATTTGGGAAGATGATGCTTTATTATTTCGTTGAGTTTGCAGGGAGCTTTGCCAACATTGCCCTGTTGCTGCTTTTTATCGGTCGGCTGTTTCCCAAAAAGGAGCCCGTCTCAAGGTGGTTCTATGCCTATGTTGCACTCTTGATTGCTGGGCAGTGTGCTTTGAGTTTATTCCCGGATTGGGTGACGCAGCGCACGATCTATCTTTTAGTTGGCGGATTTTTCCTTGCATTGCTGTTCTATGAGGTTCGACCGTGGCAGGCGGTTTTTGCAAGCGGAGCTTTCTTCACACTGATTGCTTTGGTGGAAGTGCTTGCAATGCTTCTGATTGGGCTGCGTATCCCGGATACCGACATTCTAATGCAGGCTGGGGCAGCACGGTTGGTCTATGTTGTTTTTTCAAACCTGATTCAAATTCCACTCGTAGTCCTGATCTCACATTTTTTCAGCCGAAAAGGAAATGCTCTGCGTATCCTATGGCTGCTGCCGATCATTGCGATTCAAATCGCAAGTATTGCTGTCTGTTATGTGGCACAGTATCATGCTGCGGATGAGTATTTTCCGGATTATATGGTCGGTCTTATGGCGGTGCTTCTCCTTATAAACATCCTGATCGTGTTCTATGTGGAAGCTCTCCGGGAAAATGAACTGGAAAAATTCAAAGTTAAGTTCAACGAACAGCAGTACAATCTTCAAATGGAATACTACCAGCAGCTCAAAGAACGCCAGGAAGAAGTCCGTTCTCTGCGGCATGATGTGAAGAAATACATCCTGGCGATGCAGGCAGTTGCAGAACACGGTGATACCGAAGAACTTCACAAGATTGCGCAGGCTGCCACGGATGTTTTCGAGCGTTCCACAAATATTTCTGCGGTCGGAAATCCTGTTGTTGATGCTCTTTTGAATTATTACTTACGAATTGCGGAAAGGAATAACATCAACGTCAAACTGGATGTGACGATTCCTGAAGTCCTGACGATCTCATCGTTGTCTTTGAGCATCATTATCGGAAACACATTTGACAATGCCATCGAAGCCTGTTGCGACCTGCCAGCGGAACAGAGAATCATTCATCTACAACTGCGCAAGCAGTATCGCAGTCTCTTTTATCGGCTTGAGAATCCATACAGCGATACCGTCCGCAGCATCCGCATCGGAGAGTATCGCGGTTACGGACTAAAGAACATAAATCGTATCGTTCAGGAGAATCATGGTGACTTCTATACGAAAAAGAAAGACGGTGTGTTTACCGTCCAAGTCCGCCTGAACTGCGAAAATTAAATATGTTTCTCAGCCAAACAATCCGTATAAATCAATACCGATTGTTTGGCTTTTTATCAGTAAAGGAGCGTGATGCCATGACCCAACCGAAAACCGACCTTGCCTATCTCCGCAGCGAAAAAGCCAAAGCCGAGCAGCAGCTGCGCTACTACAAGTACCGCGAGAAAATTCTGGAGCATCAGATACCGGAGCTGACCCGCAAAGCCCGTGTGCATCGACTGTGTACCCGTGCCGGGATGCTGGAAAGTTTTCTGATCGCGCCGGAAGAACTCACCAACGATCAGGTGATGGAGCTGCTGAAGATCTCATTCCGCCAACCGGAAGTCGTGCTGGCGCTTGCAAAGATGGTGCATGACGTTCACGAACGCAGCAACGTCCAAAACCCTTTAGAATAAAGGGCGCAATTATACACCGTTCCGGTGAAATTGCGGTCTTGCAGACGGCTCGATGAAATCGAAGCTGGCGTTTGTGCGCCAGCCCGATTCCATCCCAAGGAAAACTGCATTTTCCTTGCGCTGCTTTGCAGCTATCCTTTTGCGGCTCCCGCCTGAGACCGAAGCGCACAGCACTCCGCTCCAAGGCGGCGAGCAAAACCGAATACGATTCCAGACCGTTCATCAAGAGCAATCTTGCTGGGCGGTCTTTTTGTTTGGGGGTGATGCCTATTCCGTGTCCGCATTTCAAAATCACCATCGTCAAGCGCAGCCAAGGGCAGTCCGCTGTTGCCGGGGCCGCTTATCAGAGCGGCGAACGGCTGTTCAGCGAGTACGATCAGAAAACGAAATTCTACAACAAGAAGAAAGAACTTGTCCATGCCGAGATCATGCTGCCGTCCCATGCGCCACCCGGATATGCAGACCGGGCAACACTTTGGAACGCCGTGGAAGCCGTGGAGAACCAGTGGAACTCCCAGCTTGCCCGGCGCATCGTGCTGGCGTTTCCGGTGGAGGTGCCGAAAGAACAGTATCTCTCCATGATAAAGGAATTCTGTCAGGAGCAGTTTGTTTCCAAGGGTATGATTGCTGACTTTGCCATCCACGACAAAGGAGATGGCAACCCACACGCTCACATTCTGCTGACGCTCCGGGCAATGGACGAACATGGCAATTGGCTCCCGAAAGCCCGAAAGGTATACGACCTTGACGAAAACGGTGAGCGCATCCAGCTCCCCTCTGGCAACTGGAAGTGCCACAAGGAAAACACGGTGGACTGGAACGACCAGAAGTATGCCGAGGTCTGGCGGCACAGTTGGGAGACCATCACAAACCGCTATCTGGAGGCTGCTGGCAGACCGGAACGTGTTGACCTGCGCTCCTTTGAGCGGCAGGGCGGCATCCAGCAGATACCGACCGTTCATCTCGGCCCTGCTGCACACCAGATGGAAAAACGGGGAATCGAAACATTTCTCGGAAATCTCAACCGGGACATTCGAGCCGCCAACAGCCTGATGCAGTCCATCCGCAGTGCAATTCGTGGTCTGCAACACTGGATCGCAGACCTGAACGAAAAGAAGCAGCTTCTTCTGGACGCTCTGGAAAAGGCGAAGGAGCCCACACTGTCCGACCTGCTGGTGGACTACTTCAATCTCCGCAATGAGCAGCGCAGCGATTGGTCTGGCAAGGCAAAACTGAAATGCACTGTCCGAGACTTTGAGGAAGTCAAACAGGCGGTGGACTATTTGAAAGCCCATTCTCTGAACACCATTGAGAATCTGGATACCGCAATTTCTAACCTGAACCAGACCGCCGCCCCTCTCCGCAGGCAGTTGAAGCAGAACGAAAACCGTATGCGGGCAATCGCCCAGATCAAGGATGCTGCCGCCGCCCATGCCAAGCTGAAGCCCATCCACGACACCTTTATCAAGAAGAACTTCAAGTTGACCAAGGACGCTTATGCCGCCCAGCACAAAGAGGAGCTGGACACCTTTAATAAAGCTGTCCGCACTCTGATGAAACTGAACGGCAGCACAGCGGTAGATTTTTCGGCATTGGATGCCGAATTTTCTGCGCTGCAATCCGGCAGCGCAGAGCTGCGCACCCAACTGGAAACCTTGCAGCCGGATATCTCTGCACTGAAAAATATCCGCAAGTATATCGACATGGTGCTGAATAAGCAGCAGCTTTCCGCGCCGGGCGGCAAGATGCCGGAGAAGGAATCGGTGCTGAAACAGCTGGAGCAGCTTCAGCAGAAAAAGTCCAACTACAAAACGATTTCCACCACCCCAAACCGCGAAGAATCGCTCTAAACGATCTTTCTGTCACCGATACGCCGTTGCAATCAGTGGCAGAAATACATAATTCGTATGTTTTTGTTAGCTTTTGACTATTCTCGTTGGCTAGTGAGTAGAGGCGTATTTTTAAGGCGGAAATTTTCTCCAACACCCCCCATTTTAGGCCACTTTTTCTGTTAATAGTAGAAGTGTTTCTTTGAAGGCCAGTCATTTGTGACCTTTTTGTTAATTCTCAAAAAGATGGTTGTCTTTGGGCTGTTTTCGTTGCCTACCTATTGAGAGGATTTTTTCAAAAGCGGAGATTCGGTCTCAAGAATTACAATTCAATTACAAGTTTCTCACCAATGCTACGAAACAGGCGTTCTCGATGCCTACCAAGTGTAGGGCATCTTTTTCAAGACCACTTTCAACTTCAGGCACTGCCGCTGCTGCAAAGTTTCGTCCTCCGTCGGTCGCCCATGGATCAATGTTATTTTAATCAAGCAGCCACTTCAACTATATTTTCCAAAAACTTTTCAACAAATTTCTTTTTCGGGCTACTTTTGGGCCGTTTTCGATGGCTCGTAAGTAGAGGGACAATTTTTCGGAAGCCTTAAATTCCGAAGATTTTCTATAAAACTCCGTTCTTTGAAAACAGAATAGTTCAATCGTCCGGTACTTCACAAAAGGTACTTCTGTAACTCGCAGCCCGGTCATAACGAAGACGGGGTGGCTGAAACGCCAATGGTGCGGTGCAAGTCCGCCGCCGGACGATTCCCCACTCCTAGGGAAGTCGAGGACCAATATGGGAGACCTTAACTTATTAACGCAGTTGAGCACTTGTTTCGTGCTTTTCTGCGACTGGAGAATTGGAACCCACCAATTCTCGTTACATACGCTTTGTTTCCGATTTCTGCTTCAGCTGGAGGTGATCAACATTTCAGAATATCTTACCACGCAAACTCCGCTGCCGCCGTTTCTCCCATACCCACGCTTTCTTTTGGAACTTGACCTGAGCCAGACTGCAAAAATGACTTATGCGCTGCTGCTCGACCGTGCCACGCTCTCGCAGAAAAATCTCTGGACAGATGAACGAGGTTTCGTGTTTGTCATTTTTACGATTTGCTCTTTGGCTGAGCAGCTAGGGCGCAGCACGGTCAGTGTTTCCAGTGCGCTTAAGGAATTGGACGCTGCGGGATTGATTGAGCGCAGACGAACGCGGTTTTCTTCGCCCAATCACATCTTTGTAAAAATTCCAAATGTTGAATAGTTCTGCGTTTTTCACGATTCAAGAACCGCCAAAATCACGATTCTGCGATGCAGATTCTTAATGGCATCTGCAAAAGAGATTTTTCCTATGCAGTATAGCAGCCTTTAAGACTGTATCAAAGAAAACTTTCACCTAACCAACGTAATAAAACAAAAAGAGAAAAACGAATAGAATCCATCCATTCCTTTCCGTATTTGCACCACATGAATGAGGAGGTCTGCCCTTGAACAAAGAAAAATCTGAGAAGAAGCCCACTACACGCAAACGTGCGCCGAGAAGTCCGAAGTCTGTGCGCCTGATCGTGGAACGCCATTATATCGGCAATGTGCCGATGAATACGCTTTTTCAGCGGCTTGCGGAAGAAGAAATTCGTAAAACTGCCGAATCGTATCTCGCCGCTGGTTAATTGGACGTTTTACTGCGGAAAAGGGCTTGCATCATCACGCAGCATCCGCTACAATGTGATTGATGAGGTCTCTTTTCCATTATGGAGGTACACATGGAAAAGGACAAAAAAGTAACTGCTTTATACTGCCGGCTGTCAAAAGATGACGGTTCAAACAGCGAAAGCCTGAGCATCCGCACTCAAAAGGCGATGCTTATGGAGTATGCCACACGCAACGGTTTCGGGAATTGCCAGTACTATGTCGATGATGGTTACAGCGGTACGAACTCTGACCGCCCTGCCTTTCAGGAACTTCTGGATGATATCCGGGAAGGAAAGGTGGCAACAGTCATTACCAAAGACCAGTCCCGACTTGGACGCAACCACATCGAAACCGGAACGTATATGGAAATCTTCTTTCCTGAGCACGGTGTCCGCTATATTGCAATCAACGATGGTTATGATTCCAACGAGCAATCTCAGATGGATATTGCCCCGTTCCGAAACATCATCAATGAAATGTACGCCAAAGACACTTCCCGAAAAATCAAGAGTGCCCTTCGGACACGCAAGAAAAGTGGAAAGTATATCTCCAGCGGCGCACCGTTTGGCTACCAGAAAGACCCTGCCGACCACAATCACCTTGTGATCGACCCGAACACCGCCCCCGTTGTTGAGTATATCTATTCAATGGCAGAGGAAGGGCTGGGGCTTCACCGCATCGCCAAGCGGCTCCACGATGAAAAAGTCTTGAAGCCGTGTTACTACAAGAAGGAGATGTTTGGCCGCTTTATTGATGATGAAAAGATGTATGATTGGGACAGTGCCTATATCAGTCAGGTTCTGCACAGCCCAGTCTACGCCGGACACATCATCTACGAAGCCAAGCCCACCGTGTCCATGAAATCCAAAAAGCGGCGTTATATTCCGTTTGAAGAACGCGCTATCGTTCCGAATACACATGAAGCAATCATCCCACAAGACCGTTGGGAGAACGTGCAGCGAATCCTTTACAGCCGTTCCAGTAGTTTTATGTGCGATAAGACCGACTACGACAATATCTTCAAAGGCATCGTCCGCTGTGCAGACTGCGGCAGAACGATGTTAGTCAAGGTCGAGCACAGGCGCAAACGTAACAGTGTTCTGGATCAGACCTTTTATTGTTGCAGCACTTATCGGAAATATGGTGCGAAAGCCTGTGACTCGCATAATTTGGAAGCCCGTGTTCTGCATGAAGCTGTCTTTGCGGACATTCAGGCACACGCAAAGGCCGCTGTGAGCAATCGGGAAGCCCTTGTGAAGAAGATTGCAAATCAGATGCACCTCCGGGTGTCCTCTGACCGGGCGCAGCACAAACGGGATTTGAAGCAGTGTAAAGCACGAATCGCAGAAATCGAAGACCTGTATGCAAAACTTTATGAGGACGTATCAAAGGGACTTCTCCCGGAGAAACGTTTTCAAATGCTTGCGGATCGCTACGACAAAGAACAGGCTGAACTGACCGACAAGATTGAGCAGTACGAGCGGGAAGGCCGTGCTGAACACGATCAGCTGGACAAGATTCAGGATTTTATTGATGAAGTCAGCAAGTACGCTGGTATCACCGAACTGAACTATAAGATTCTGCATCAGCTGATTGACAAGATTCTGGTATCCAAAGCGGAAAAGGTCGATGGCGAATACGTCCAGAAAATCCAGATTTTCTACCGCTTTATCGGCCCATTGGATGCCATCGAGTAACAAAGTCAGAAAAGTCACCTCCGAGAACTATCCTACAGATGCAGGGCGGCAAGCGAAGCGGCGAAAAACGAATAAAAGGGTTTTAGGGCTTCGTTGATTGTTGCGTTGGCAACCCCACCGCAATGGTAGTGCCCTTCTCCGAACTTTTCTCTACCCAAACGGAGCCGCCGTGGAGGTCGGCGATCTCCCATACCAGTGAGAGTCCCAGTCCTGCGCCACCGTATTCCCGGCTGCGAGACTTGTCCACCCGGAAGAAGGGCTGGAAGATACTGCGCTGATACACCTCCGGGATGCCGCAGCCAGTGTCGGAAACGCGAATGATGCACTTTTCCTGCCCCTGTGCAAGCTCGACCCGCACCGAGCCGCCGAGGCGGTTGTATTTGACAGCGTTCTCCGTCAGGTTGAAGAGCATGCGGTAGATCAGCGCGTCGCTGCCGGTCAGGGCGGCGTCGCCCTCCGCTTCCAGCGTGATGCTTCGCTTCTCCGCCAGCGACGCAAGATCCGTAAAGATCTCCTCGACCATGGGGGCGAGCTGGAGCTGCTCGTTCCGCGCCACCTGCTGCAAATTGCTCATCTCCAGCAGCGTCTTGGTCATCTGTGTCAGCCGCTCCGTCTGCTCGCGCAAAAGCGTGAGGAATTCCGCCGTCTCCGGCCGCACATCGGGATGCTCCGCGGAAAACAGCTCCAGCTGCGCCTGCATCAGCGCCAGCGGGGTGCGCAGCTCGTGGGCGGCATTGCCGGTGAACTGCCGCTGGGCGGAAAAGGCGTTGTTCAGCCGCTCCAGCATCTGGTTGAATGAGCGGCTCAGCTGCCGGAACTCCGAAATAGCATCTTCATCGATCCTCATATCGGCAAGATTGTTCAGCCGCACCTGCTCCACCTGCGAGGTAAAGCTGCGCAGGGGCTTGAGAGCGCGTCCGCTGACGAAATAGGCGAGGATGCCGCTGAGCAGCGTTACCGCCGCCGTGATGTACCAGTTGGTGGTGCGGAAGCGCCCCTGCACCCCATCGACGACGATGGTCAACTCCTCGTTGGGCGCTATGAGCTGCGGGTCAAAGCTTGCCGTGCCTCCCTCATTCAGGAACACCGTGCCGTCACCCTGTAAGCTGTCCGCAATGGTGTCCATATAGTACACACCGGAGGAGCACAGCAGCAGATTCATGGCCACGCAGGTGATGCCGATGAGCAGGACGGACATCAGCGTGATGCGCCACTGCAGGGAAAGACGCTTCATGATTCCTCGCCTCCCATCAGATAGCCCTCGCCGATGCGGTTGCGGATGGGGTCATAGCCCAGCACGGCGCGGAGCTTTTTGCGCAGGGCGGAGATGTGGACGCGAATGGAATTGCTGAAGCTGTCCACGCTGTTGTCCCAAACGTGATCCATCAGCTCCTCCTGACTCACAGGCCGCCCCTGATGCACCATTAGGTATTCGAGTATCCCCGTTTCCTTGCGGGTGAGCGTCAGCAGCTGCCCATTGACAGTGGCGGTGCGGGAGCGGGTGTCAAAGGTTAAAGCTCCGCAGCTTAGCAGCACATCCTGCTGGGTGAACTGCCGCAATGTAAGGCTGCGGATGCGGGCCTCCAGCTCGGCAAGATGAAAAGGCTTTGCCAGATAGTCGTTGGCGCCCGCATCCAGCCCCTCCACCTTGTCCTCCACCTCGCCGCGGGCGGAGAGGATCAGTACCCTCGTCTCACGGTCGGTCTGCCGCAGGGTGCGCAGCACCGTCATGCCGTCCTTTTTCGGCAGATTCAGATCAAGAAGTACCAGATCGTAGCACTCCACGCCCAGCAACTCCAGAGCCTTCTCCCCGTCGTAGCAGTAGTCCACGCTGTAGGCCAGCCGCCGCAGGCTGCGGACGATGGTCTCACACAGGGCGCGTTCGTCTTCAATTACTAAAAGGTGCATGAGAACTCTCCTTTTTATTTCTCCGTTTTTGTGTTGTTTTTATTATAGCAAAAATAGATAAGGTTTGCGTTAAGTTTTCGTTCTTAACAGAGACTTTAACTCTCCCGCGCTATAATGGGGGCAGAAAATCGGAAAGGATGATGAAAAATGAGCTGCGGGAAAAGGCTGCGGCGCAGATCGCGCTGCTGATGGCCGGAGTCGCCATGCTGTGCTTCGGCGTCTGGCGGGGCGAGGCGGCGACGGTGCTGAGCAAAGCAATCAAATTATGTCTGGAGTGTGTGGGGATTGGGTAAAAAGTTTTCAGGCGTTTCGCAGACCATGTCCCGCTTCCGGGGCTGGATTCAGGCGGGTGCGACGCTGCTGACCAACCTGCACCTGCCGAACTTCCTCAAGGGAGGACTGTATCAGGGCGCTGGGAAAACCGTCTGCGTGCCGGGGCTGAACTGCTATTCCTGCCCGGGCGCGGCCGGTGCCTGTCCGGTGGGAGCATTCCAGGCGGTGGTGGGCTCTTCCAAGTTCCGCTTTTCCTATTATATCACAGGCTTTCTCATTCTGCTGGGTGTGCTGCTGGGGCGGTTCATCTGCGGTTTCCTCTGCCCATTCGGGTGGTTTCAGGAGCTGCTGCATAAGATCCCGACAAAGAAACTCTCCACCAAGAAACTCAAGCCCCTGACATACCTCAAGTACGCTGTACTGCTGGTGATGGTTTTCCTGTTGCCGGCGTTCCTGGTGAACGATGTAGGCATGGGCGACCCCTTCTTCTGCAAGTATCTCTGCCCGCAGGGCGTGCTGGAGGGTGCCATTCCCCTCTCCCTGACCAATGCGGGCATCCGCGCTGCGCTGGGCAAGCTGTTCACATGGAAGGCCTGCATCCTGCTGGCGGTCATCGTGGGCAGCGTGGTGTTCTACCGCCCCTTCTGCAAGTGGCTGTGCCCGCTGGGCGCGTTCTACGCCCTGTTCAACCGGGTGTCCCTCTTCCAGATGAAGGTGGATAAAAACAAGTGCGTCTCCTGCGGGAAATGCGCCAGAGCCTGTAAGATGGATGTGGATGTGACGAAGGCACCCAACCATACCGAGTGTATCCGCTGCGGGATGTGCATCCGTGCCTGTCCGACGAACGCCGTCAGCTTCCGCTACGGCTTCGGCGATGGGAAAGAAACTACAACAAAAATAAATACGGAGGAATCAAAATGAAGTTTCAAAAGTTTACTGCGCTGCTGCTGGCGGTCCTGCTGGTGCTGTCTTTGGCGGCGTGCGGCACAAAGGACAACGAAAAAAAAGCGGATATGAGCAGCAATGATTCTGCCATGACCGGCGAGCCGAAAACCGCCGAGGAGGCGCTTGCCCTGCACAAAAAGCTGATGGAACAGGAGAACACGATTCTCTCGCAGAACACTGCGCTCTGGGAAAAGGTTTTCATGGCGGCTGATAAGGGCATGACCTTGCAGGAGGACGGAAAAAATTACGGCGAGTTCCTGCTGGATACCATCGAGGGTGCCAAAGACCAGTTCACCGACGAAGAGTATGAGATGCTGAAGGAGTCGGCCACGGAGATCAGCAATATCGAGAACAAGCTGACCGAGCTGGAAAACAAGTACCCCGAGATCATGCAGGAATCCATCGACGGCGATATGAGTGTGCCCGCAGGCAGCGACATGACCAATCCGCCCGACGACGGCAGTATGCAGAAGTTCCCCGCATTTGAGGGCAAAGACTTGGATGGGAATCCGGTGAAGAGCGACGAGCTGTTCTCCGCCAACGCCGTCACCGTGGTGAATTTCTGGTTCAACGGCTGCAAGCCCTGCGTGGGCGAGCTTTCCGAGCTGGACGCACTGAACAAGGAGCTTGCGAAGAAGGGCGGCGCACTCATCGGCGTCAACACCTTCACATTGGATGGCGATGAAGCGGCAATTTCCGAAGCAAAAGATGTACTGGCCAAGAAGGGCGTGACCTACCAGAATGTGTATTTCGCTTCCGACGGCGAGGCGGGAAAGTTCACTACAAACATTTTTGCCTACCCCACCACCTATGTGGTTGACCGCAACGGCAATATCGTGGGTGACCCCATCGTAGGCGCCATCACGGAAAAGAAGCAGGCGGAGACGCTGCAAAAGCTCATCGACCAGGCTCTTGCCGCCGATATGGGCTGACAAACGAATTTATCTTCTCAGAAAGGAGGGATACACCCAAAATGTACGTTTGCAACCCTGCTTCGGCAGGGTTGTTTTTGTTATAGCTGTTTTTCGCTGAACGGGGGTGCGCGGCTGCATCGCGGCCCCGGACAGCACGGAGGGCCCGGTGCATTGCGCACCGGGCCCTCATCTGTTTACTGGCCGTTCTTCAGTTTGTAGAAGTAGTCATCGGCTTCGATGGCCTCCGGGGTGAACGAGTTGTTCTTCCACCAGCTGACGAGGGCGGCGGCCACGGTCAGGCCGGTGGAGACCAGCTGCTCCAGCTGGGCCGACTCGATGGGCAGCACCGCGTGGCCGGTGGCGCTGAGGATCTGGTTGGTCAGGGCCAGCGCCAGCGCGGCGGTGCGGGCAATGGTCGAGGGCGAGATCTTGTGCTTCATAAAAACTCCTTTCGTTCCGGGTGTGATGTGCGGGGTTCAGCCGGAGAAGCGGCCAAGCCCTGCGCGGCGGCAGAGGGCGGGGTAGTCCTTGTAGGCGCGGCTCAGATCGACAGGGCCGTCGATGCCCGCCACATGGCCTGTGCTGGTGTACTGCCACATCCCGTGGGGGCGGGTGGGGCGCTTGCCGCGGTAATCGGCGAGCCAGAGGTCGTAGGCGGTGAGTGCATCCATTGCAAGGGCAGTGTCCGCAAAATTCGTGTAGGTGTAGACCATGGCGTAGAGATTCCAGGCTTCGAGCTGGGCGGCGGCCTGGGCCACCCGCTGCGCGAGCGCGGCAGGGGAGAGGGAACGCAGCCGGGCGTCCTCCACATCAATGGCAAGGGGCAGCTGGAACGTTTTCCCGCGCAGCGCGGCCCGCAGGGCGTTGAGCTCCGCTTCGGTCTGCCGGGAGGTGACGGCGCAGGTGTAATAGTAGCCGCCCACCGGGATGCCGCGCGCCGTGCAGGCAGCATGACAGCGCTCGAACTGCGGGTCGGGGTAGGGCTGGCCGTTTCGGCTGCCCAGCACCCGCAGCATCACGCCGTCGATGGCACCGGAACGCTGCACCGCGTCCCAGTCTATGCAGCCCTGCCATCGTGAGACATCCAGCACCCGCAGCGGGGTCATCGGATGACCTCCGGGCGGTGGGCCGGATACGATGTTTGTGTCATGGAACAGACCTCCTTTCTGCTGTTGTCCCGATTGTACAGCCGGGATACGAAATGCGGAAGTGTGGTCTTTTTTCTTGCGGATCTTTGCCGTTCGGCATTTTGCCAAGGGGTGTTTCCGGGGCAGAAAAGCAGGGGCAGAACAGGGCCTTTTGGGGAGTAATTCTGGGTGCATTTTCGGGCGGAAAATGGCGTCTGTGAATGGTTTGTGATGACAAAAATCAAGGGAAATTCGGTCGATTTCCGGCTTTGAAACAGCACTTGAATGTTAAAAAATTGTGAACAAATCATGCCCGGATTTTGCAAAAAAATCGGGAAGAATCGCTCGAAAATTTCACGCATACGGGAAAACTGTGTACAAAATTCACAAAAAACTATGTTAAGAATCTGGCAAACTGGAAATGTCAAATTTGACAAATCGGCTTTGGTCTGCTAAAATAGCTTCCGCTCAACGGACGTTGCAGCGTATAAAATTCATCACATTGAAGTGAAAAGCCGCACTGCGGTTCCCGAATACGGAGTGAAGAAACTCCGTGCCACGGCGGGTATTGGAAGGCCCGCATCGTATTCCAAACTGTAAAAAGAGAGGAGTTGTCTCGTATCGCTTCCGTAAAATTTCAAAAAGCATTGAGCGGCCGCACCCGTGCCGCCGCCCCCCGTGTGCTGGCGTTCTGCGTCATGGCCGTGAGCCTGTTGTTCACACTGGCCGTGACCGCTGCGAATCTGCGGCTGACCTACGTCACAGACTCCAATGGTGCCCGGCAGCTGGTGGTCAGCACTGACGCTGACAGCGATCCCGCCCGCGTGATGAGCCTTTCCGGCATCCAGTCCGAAGAGGGCGATCAGGTCTATTACACGGCCTACAGCGGCAATCTTGCCGCCCTGAACATTGAGCGCGCATTCACCGTGACCATCCAGGCCGACGACCAGGAGTATCCGGTGAAGATGGCCTTTGGCACCGTTGCCGATGCGCTGGAACGCGCCGGCATTACCCTGGATGAAGAGGACTACACCGAGCCTGCTCTGGACCAGCTGGTCACAGCAGGCAGCAGCATCGTGGTCCACCGCGTCGATTATCAGGATAAGGTCGAGACGCAGGCCATCCCCTACGATACCGAGTACGTCTACACCAGCCTGTATTTCCGCAACACCGGCCGCGCCACCACGGTGCGCCATGGTGCGGAAGGCCAGCAGACCATCACCACCCGCGACCGCTATGTGGACGGCGAGCTGGAAAACAGCATCGTGGTGGATTCCACCACCACTGTGGAGCCGACCAACCACATCGTAAAGACCTATGGCGCAGGCGCGCCGGTCTCCCCGCTGACCGGCCCGGACGGCACCACCAATGCACCCGCCTCTTACAGCAAGGTGCTCACCGGAAAGGCCACCGGCTACTATTCCAAGACCGGCAAGGGTTCTTCCGGTCTGGGTCTGGGCTACGGCACTGTGGCTGTGGACCCGGATGTGATCCCCTACGGCACCAAGCTGTATATCACCTCCACCGACGGCAAGTTCGTGTACGGCTATGCGGTGGCTACCGATACCGGCATTGCCGTGCAGAAGGGCCAGATCCTTGTGGACCTGTTCTACGAGACCTACGCCGAGTCGGTCATCAATGGGGCGATCCAGGTCAATGTTTACGTTGTGAACTGAGTCTTTGGAATCCCCCTCCCCGCACACGGAATGAACAGAACGTCTGCCCCGCTCTTTGTTGCATTTTGCACAGAGAATGGGCGCAGATGTTCTTTTTTGTTTTATATTCCGTCAGGTTTACCTATAATTTTCGCATAAATTTGGCTAGGTTGTCTATATCACTAAAATATCCTCGAAAAGATTATGGTACATTTTCCGGAAAAAGCCTTGAAAAATGTGCCAAAATTCTTTAATATAAGAGAGTAAAAAGGTATAGGCCCCTCTGCGGCCTGTACGGGGAGGAGCAGTCTATGAAACCGACGGAAGAAAAAATCCATACGGATCCATCGGACCTGCCGGTGTATTTGTTCAAACAGGGCAATAACTGTGAAGCATACCGCTACTTTGGCGCACACATGGAAACGCGTGCCGGTGAAGCAGGTGTGGTGTTCCGCGTGTGGGCACCCCATGCTGTAGCCATCAGCGTGGTGGGCGACTTTAACAGCTGGAAGCCGGGCAGCCACCCGATGCGCAAGGTGGATGGCGATTCCGTATGGGAATTGTTCATCCCGGGCATGAAGGAATATGATGTTTATAAATACTGCGTGACCACCCGCGCAGGTGATCTGGTCTATAAGGCCGATCCCTATGCGTTCCACGCCGAGACCCGCCCGTCCAACGGCAGCAAGGTCTACGATATCAGTGGTTTTGCGTGGCACGATGATGCATGGCAGGCAGCACAGAAAAAGGCTGATGTGATCAACAGCCCGATGAATATTTACGAGATGCACGCCGGCAGCTGGAAGACCAAGGGCGAGAATATCCCCTACAATTATTCCGAGCTGGCAGACGAGCTGATCCCGTATATCACAGAGATGGGCTATACCCATGTGGAACTGCTGCCGGTCATGGAATATCCGTTTGACGGCAGCTGGGGCTATCAGGTCACCGGCTATTTTGCACCCACCAGCCGCTACGGCACCCCCAAGGACCTGATGGCTTTTGTGGATAAGCTCCATGCCGCCGGCATCGGTGTGATCATGGACTGGGTGCCTGCTCACTTCCCGAAGGATCAGTTCGGCCTGTACAACTTTGATGGCGAAGCCTGCTACGAGGACCCGAATCCGAAGCGCGGCGAACATAAGGAGTGGGGCACCATGGTGTTCGACTTCGGCCGCAGCGAGGTGCAGAGCTTCCTGATCTCCAGCGCACTGTATTGGCTGGAGCAGTACCATATCGACGGTCTGCGCGTGGACGCGGTGGCATCCATGCTGTATCTGGACTATAACCGCAAGCAGGGCGAGTGGGAGCCGAACAAGGACGGCGGCAAGGAAAATCTGGAGGCTGTTGCTTTCCTGCGCAAGCTGAACGACACCGTGCTGGGCCGTCACCCCCACAAGTACATGATCGCGGAAGAGTCCACTGCATGGCCCATGGTCACAAAGCCTGCATCGGACGGCGGCCTTGGTTTCAACTTCAAGTGGAACATGGGCTGGATGAACGATATGCTCAGCTACATGAAGACTGACCCGCTCTTCCGTTCCGGCAACCACAACAAGGTCACCTTCAGCTTCTTCTACGCCTTCAGCGAGAACTTTGTGCTGCCCATCAGCCACGATGAGGTGGTGCACGGCAAGGGCAGCCTGATCAACAAGATGCCCGGCGAGTACGACGCCAAGTTTGCAAACCTGCGCACCTTCTTTGGCTACATGATGGCCCACCCGGGCAAGAAGCTGCTGTTCATGGGTCAGGAGTTTGGCCAGTTCGCCGAGTGGAACGAGACAAAGCCGCTGGACTGGATGCTGCTGGGCTACGATAAGCACACCGAGCTGCAGACCTACGTCAAGACCCTGAACGCCTTCTACAAGGAGCATCCCGCCTTCTGGCAGGTGGATTACAGCTGGGAGGGCTTCCAGTGGATCGTGCCGGATGACTCGCAGCAGAGCGTCATCGCCTTCCTGCGCAAGGACACCTCCGGCAAGCAGATCCTTGTGGTGTGCAACTTCAACCCCGTCCTGCGCGAGGGCTACACGCTGGGCGCACCGGTGGCAGGCTCCTACAAGGAGATCCTGAACAGCGACGATGCAGAGTTCGGCGGTTCCGGCGCAGTCCACAACAAGGCCGTGCGCACCCACAAAAAGCCGATGCACGGCTTTGAGCAGAGCATCACCATCACCCTGCCGCCCATGAGCACCCTGTATTTTGAAGTGCCCACCAAGCGCACCCGCAAGGCGGCAGACCCGGCCAAGGCCGACGAAAAGGCAGCACCCAAGAAGACTGCTGCCAAGACCAAAAAGGCGGAAAAAGCGGAGAAGGCCCCCAAAAAGACCACCCGCACCCCCAAGGCGAAGACGGAGAAGGCCGCGGAGGAAAAGCCCGCCAAGGCAGAGAAACCGGCCAAGGCCGCAAAACCCAGAAAGACCTCCGCAAAGGCCGAACCGGCCGAGAAGGCTGCGCCTGCGGAAAAGCCCAAGCGCACCCGCAAGACCAAAGCAGAAGCTGCCCCTGCGGCAGACGCTGCACCGGCAAAGCCCACCCGCAAGCCCCGCGCCAAAAAGGCAGCAGAGCCCAAAGAGTGAGCCGTGCGCACAGACCATTCACATCGTTAGACCATTTCCAATTCCAAACCAACTCGGAAATGTGTAAAAGGGGAGAATAAAGCTATGGCAAAAGAAATTGTGGCAATGATCCTTGCCGGTGGACGTGGCTCGCGCTTGTACGCGCTGACACAGAAAACGGCAAAACCCGCAGTGTCCTTCGGCGGTAAGTACCGCATCGTGGACTTCCCGCTGTCCAACTGCGTGAACTCCAACATCGACACCGTTGGCATCGCGACCCAGTATCAGCCCCAGAAGCTGAACGAGTACATCGGCAACGGCCAGCCCTGGGATCTGGATCGTCTGCACGGCGGCGTGCACACCCTGCCGCCCTACGAGCAGGCAAAGGGCACCGACTGGTACAAGGGCACTGCAAACGCCATCTACCAGAACATCGGCTTCATCGACAGCTACGATCCCGAGTATGTGATCATCCTGTCCGGCGACCAGATCTGCAAGCAGGACTATGCCGACTTCCTGCGCTTCCACAAGGAAAAGGGCGCAGAGTTCTCTGTGGCTGTTATGGAAGTGGACTGGAAGGAAGCCTCCCGCTTCGGCCTGATGGTGGCTGACGAGAACGACCGCATCACCGAGTTCCAGGAGAAGCCCCCGGTACCCAAGTCCAATCTGGCTTCCATGGGCATCTACATCTTCAACTGGGATGTGCTGAAGAAGTATCTGGAAGAGGACGAAGCAGACCCTAACTCCAAGAACGACTTTGGCATGAACATCATCCCCGCCCTGCTGCGCGACGGCCGCAAGATGTACGCCTACCGCTTTGCCGGCTACTGGCGTGACGTGGGCACGATCGACAGCCTGTGGGAAGCCAACATGGAAGTGCTGGACCCCGAAAACTCCGGCATCGATATCTTCGACGAGAAGTGGAAGATCTACAGCCGCAACCCGGTCCTGCCTCCGCAGAAGATCGGCCCCCGCGCTGTGGTGCAGGATTCCCTCGTCACGGAGGGCTGCAAGATCTACGGCAATGTGCATCACTCTGTGCTGAGCGCAGGCGTTGTTGTGGAAGAGGGCGCTACCGTTGAGGACGCAGTCCTGATGGACGGCGTTGTGGTCAAGGCTGGTGCTGTTGTCAAGCGCTGCATCCTGGCGGAGGATGTTGTGGTCGGTGCAGGTGCACGAGTGGGCGGCGATGGCCCCATTGCCCATGTGGGCACCGGCCTGACCGTCGGCGCAGGCGCAACCGTCAAGGAAGGTGCCAAAGTCTTTGAATCCGTCAAGGAGGGTATGGAAGTATGCTGAGCCAGAACACCAATGCGTTGGGTATTATTTTCCCCAACAGTTATGATAATACCGTCCCCGAGCTGGTGACCGAGCGCGCAATGGCTTCGATCCCCTTCGCGGGCCGCTACCGTATGGTGGACTTTGTTCTGTCCAGCATGGCAAACTGCGGTATCTCCAATGTCTCCATCGTGGTGCGCAAAAACTACCACTCCCTGATGGATCATCTGGGCACCGGCCGTGAGTGGGATATGGCCCGCCGTCACGGCGGCCTGAACATCGTGCCGCCTTTCGCTGAGAAGGGCGTGCGCATCTATTCCGGCCGTGTGGAAGCTCTGGGCTCTATCATGAACTTCCTGGAGAACCAGAAGGAAAAGTACGTGGTCATGAGCGACGCCAACGTTGCCCTGAACTACGACTTCAACGCCCTGCTGGCCGCCCATCAGGCAAGCGGTGCCGATGTGACCGTCGCTTACCAGAAGACCGAGATCCCCGAGGGCCGCAAGAATGACAACTACACCCTGACCGTTGATGCCGACGGCCGTGTGACCGAGCTGCTGTTCAACGATTACCGCCCCGGCGTGCAGAACCTTGACCTGAACATCTATGTTCTGGAGCGCGAGACCCTGCTCAAGCTGGTCCGGGATGCGACCTCCCGCGGCCTGATCTACTTCGAGCGCGATATTCTGGCCCACAATGTCAACATCCTGAACATCCACGCTCTGGAGTACACCGGCTATGTGGCACATGTCTGTGACATGAAGAGCTACTTCGACGAGAACCTCAAGCTGACCGATGACGAAAATCTGGAAAAGCTGTTCCCCAAGAAGAGCCCGGTCTACACCAAGATCCGCGACGACAACCCCACCCGCTATGTGCCGGGCTGCAAGGTGACCGACTCCATTCTGGCCGACGGCTGCGTCATCGAGGGCACGGTGGAGAACTGTGTGCTGTTCCGCGGCGTCAAGGTCAAGAAGGGTGCCGTCGTCAAGAACTGCGTGCTGATGCAGGATACGGTGGTGGAAGCCAATGCCGAGCTGGACTGCGTTGTTACCGATAAGAACGTGAAGATCACCGCCGGCAAGAAGCTGTCCGGCACCGAGAGCTTCCCGGTGTACGTGCAGAAGAAGCACACCGTCTGATTTTACTGAGTTATCCATAGGGGCGGCTTCCTCCCCGGTAGCCCCTCTTGAGAGGGGCGGGGGCATCTGTGTGCCCCCGCCTGCTCTTTTGTAAAAATGGTTCGTGCTGCCTGCAAGGGCGGTGGGGGAGAACGAAAATATCCCACTATATGAAAGGAGCGATCCTATGAGAATCCTGTATGCTGCTTCGGAAGCTGCCCCTTTTGCAAAGTCCGGCGGTCTGGCCGACGTTGCGGGTGCCCTGCCCAAGGCTCTGGTCAAGGACGGCGTGGATGCCCGCGTCATTATGCCCCTGTACGGCGATTTGAAGTTCCGTGATACGCTGGAGTACGTGACCAATTATTCCGTCCCCGTGGGCTGGCGCAGCCAGTACTGCGGCCTGTTCAAGACCGAGCGGAACGGCGTGACCTACTACTTCCTGGACAACGAGTATTACTTCAAGCGCCGCGGCCTGTACGGCTTCTATGATGACGGCGAGCGTTTCGCCTTCTTCTCCCGCGCCGTTTTAGAGACCCTGTTCTACATCGATTTCACCCCCGATATCATCAACTGCAACGACTGGCAGACCGCTCTGGTGCCGGTGTACCTGAACCTGTACTATCGCCATCTGGATAAGTTCAACCGCATCAAGACCATCTTCACCATCCATAATATCGCTTATCAGGGCAAGTACGGCACCGACATTCTGGAGGACACCTGCGGCATCGGCCGCCGCGACCAGCACATCGTAGAGTACGACGGCTGCGCAAACTTCATGAAGGGTGCTTTCGAGACTGCCGATAAGATCACCACTGTCAGCCCCACCTATGCCATGGAGATCCTCGACCCGTGGTTCAGCTATGGTCTGGACGCTCTGTTGCGCGAGAAGCAGTACAAGCTGTGCGGCATCCTGAACGGCATCGATACCGATTCCAACGATCCCGCTACGGATAAGAACATCCCCTTCAACTACGACATCACCAACTTTGAAGAGGGCAAGGCAAAGTGCAAGGAAGCCCTGCAGGATAAGTTCGGCCTGAACAAGGATGGCAGCCCCGTCTTTGCCATGGTCAGCCGCATGGTCGGCATGAAGGGCTTTGATCTGGTGCAGAGCATCGCCGATGGCCTGGTGGATCGCGGCATCGAGCTGGTCATTCTGGGCAGCGGCGAGAGCCAGTACGAGAACTTCTTCTCCGACCTGTGCGCACGCCACCCGGGCCGCGTTGGCACCTACATCGGCTTCGAGCCGGCCCTGTCGCAGGAGATCTACGCAGGTGCAGATGCCTTCATCATGCCTTCCAAGAGCGAGCCCTGCGGTCTGGCACAGATGGTGGCCTGCCGCTACGGTACGCCTCCCATCGTCCGCGAGACCGGCGGTCTGCGCGACTCCATCCACGACAGCACCATGGGTGAGGGCAACGGCTTCACCTTTGCGGGCTACAATGCCCACGAGCTGTATGACGCCTGCTGCCGCGCACAGGACCGCTACTACAACAAGGAAGACTGGCACAACCTCGTCAAGCACGACATGGAGTGCGACTTCAGCTGGGATGTCTCCGCCAAGAGCTACGAGGGCCTGTACAACGAGACCGCAAACCTCTGGTAAATTCGACCAATTCCATACACTCCAGCCCTGCCGGGCCTCTGTACTGCACAGGGGCCCGGCGGGGCTTTTTGCTGTCAAGGGGCAGACTGAACAAAGACGCCATCACTTTTTTGTGGAGGATGCGATGAACGGCGGACAAAAATCCACCGGGGGAGGACAGTTGTGAAGTAAGTATAAACAAACTATGAAGTTTTCACAGAATTTGGTGGAAAATTGATTGAAAAAACGGCCGGTTTGAATTATACTATCTCTATGAGGGTCTTGCATGGAAAAGGTCCTTTGCGAAAGAGCCGCCGCATGGGGTGCCTGCGGCGGGCAGACCAGAAGGAGGAACGCCGTTGAAGGGCTTATACAAAGCACTGGAGGATATCGTGTGGCTGACGCAGCTGGGTTTGTCCATGCTGCTGCCGCTGCTGCTCTGTCTGGGCGGCTGCTGGTGGGCAGTGAACCGCTGGGGCTGGCCGGAGTGGGTGTATCTTCCGGGCGTTTTTCTGGGGCTGGCCGCAGGGGCACAAAATTTCTGGGTCTTTGCCAGGGAGCGGATGGAACGCGCCAAAAAGGAGAAGACTTCTCGTGTTGGCTTCAATTCGCATCAATGAACGTTGGAGGGTTTGCTATGAAACTGCAGCCGGAATCCAAAAAGGAGCTGACCCGCATTGCCTGCGGCACGGCCATCTGTACCGCCGTCATGTGGGTGATCTTTGCAGCTCTGCACCTGGTTGGCTGGGTCCGGTTCGACTACACGGTCGTGCTGGGCGGTCTGGTGGGTGCAGCCGTCGCCATCGGCAACTTTGCGGGCATCTGCCTCGTATGCCAGAAGGTCATCGACGAGCAGGATGAGAAACGGCGCAAAGCCAAACTACAGCTTTCCCACAACAGCCGGATGCTGCTGCAGGCCGTCTGGGTCATCGTGGCCATCGCCGCGCCCTGCTTCCAGCCGTTTGCCGGTGTTCTGCCGCTGCTTTTCCCGCGCGTTACGATCTACTACCTGCAAATAACCGGCAAGTACAAGCCTCTTGCGCAGGCAGCCCCCGCACAGGACGTCTCGGTGGAAGACGAACCGGTGCAGGCCGCCGCGCAGGCCGAAGCTCCCGGCGAAAAAGGGGGTGAAACGTAACAAATGGAACTGAACGGCGCAAAGATCCTGTATACCATCCATACGGACATCCCCCTGCTGGGTGATTTCAAGATCTCCCAGACCTTAGTCAGTACCTGGATCGTCATGGCGCTGCTTTCGGGTCTTGCCATCTGGCTGGGCAGCAACCTCAAGCTGGAAAATGTCTCAAAGCGGCAGGCCGCCGCCGAGTTCATCGTAGAACGGCTGGACCAGTTCGTGCACGACAACATGGGCTATCACTTTGATAAGTATATCCCGCTCATCGGCGCGATCTTCGCTCTGAGCATCGGCTGCAACCTCATCAGTGTCATCGGCCTGTGGAGCCCCACGGCAGACCTGAACACCGAGGCGGCGTGGGCCATTGTGGTGTTCGTGCTGATCATGTACTACAAGATCAAGACCAACGGCATCCTTTCCTACCTGAAAGGTCTTTTGGACCCCATCTTCATCATGGCACCCATCAATGTGCTGTCGGAGGTTTCCACCCCCGTCAGTATGGCGTTCCGTCACTTTGGCAACATCTTGTCCGGTACGGTCATTTCCACACTGCTGTACTGGGCGCTGGCAAGCCTGAGCCACGTCATTTTCGGCTGGCTGCCGGGTGCCTTGAGTCAGATCCAGCTGTTCCAGATCGGCATCCCGGCCTTTACGGGCCTGTATTTCGACTGGTTCGGCGGCTGCATTCAGGCGTTCATCTTCTGCACCCTGACCGCAATTTTCATCAAACGTGCTGCCGGTGAGGACTAAGCCCTCACAACGGCATCTCCCAAAACAAAAAACTTTTTTGGAGGACAAATCTTATGACTGACTTTCAGTACCTCGCTCGTGGTATCGCTCTGGCAGGCTGCGGCATCGGCGCAGGCTGCGCACTGATCGCAGGTATCGGCCCCGGTATCGGCGAAGGCAACGCAGCAGCTGCTGCCTGTGAAGCTGTGGGCCGTCAGCCCGAGTGCAAGAGCGACGTTACCAGCACCCTGATCCTGGGCGTTGCACTTTCCGAGACCACCGGTATTTACGGCTTCGTCACCGGCCTGCTGCTGATCTTCCTGGCACCCGGTATGTTCATGAAGTTCCTGGCATAAGCGGAACCTTTTACAAAATAACGAAAGGAGACGCTTATGGAACTGTACCAGGCGTTGATCACGCTGGACGGCTGGACCTTTCTGGCCCAGATCTGCAACCTGATGATCCAGCTGTTCATCTTCAAAAAGTTCCTGCTGAATCCGGTCAAAAACGTGATCGCAGAGCGCAAGGCGAAGGCAGACAGCCAGATCGCCGATGCCACCAAGCTGCGCACCGAAGCCGAAGCTATGAAGGCAGAGTACGAGCAGAACCTGCAGAATGCCCGCGCCGAGGCCAACGAGATCGTTGCCAATGCGCAGAAGACGGCCACCGCCCGCGGCGAAGAGATCGTGGGCGAGGCCCGCGCGCAGGCTGCTGCCCTCAAGCAGAAGGCCGAAGCCGACATTGCGCAGGAGCGCAAGAAGGCCGTGAACGAGGTCAAGGACGAGATCGGCGGCATCGCCATGGAGATCGCCTCCAAGGTGGTGGAGCGTGAGATCAGCGAGAAGGACCACAAGGATCTGATCGACGAATTTATCAAAAATGTGGGTGAAGCATCATGACCGAGACTGCAAGGATGTACGGCGGAAGCCTGTACGATCTGGCGGCGGAGGAAGGGCTGGAGGCCCGCATTCTGGGCGAGCTGGACGAAACCGTGGCGCTTTTTAAGGCAAACCCGGACTACCTGCATCTGCTCAGCACCCCCAGCATCCCGAAAAGAGAGCGCTGCGGCCTGCTGGATGAAGCACTGCGGGATCAGGTCCACCTCTATGTGCTGAACTTTTTGAAGATCCTGTGCGAGAAGGGCACCCTGCGGGAGCTGTCCGGCTGTGCACGGGCTTACCGTGTGCGCTACAATCAGGCGCACGGCATTCTGGAAGCAACGGCGACCACTGCAGTGGCAATGACGGAGCAGCAGGCAAAGGGCCTGCACGAAAAGCTGGAAAAACTCACCGGCAAGACCATCGACCTGAAAACAAAGGTCGATCCGGCAGTGCTGGGCGGCATCCGGCTGGATATCGAAGGCACCGAGCTGGACGGCACGGTGCAGAACCGTCTGTCCGCCCTGCGCAGGGATATTGCTTCCGTGACACTGTGATCGAATTTCCACCCGAAAGATTTTTAAGAATTGAGTGGTGAACAAACAAAGATGCAACTGAAACCTGAAGAGATCTCCAAGATCATCCGTGCGCAGATCAAGCATTACGAAAATGCCATTGAGCAGAGCGAGACCGGCACGGTCATTATGGTGGGCGATGGCATCGCCCGCGCCAGTGGTCTGGAAAAGTGCATGGCAGGTGAGCTGCTTCAGTTTGATAACGGCGAATACGGCATGGCCCAGAATTTGGAGGAGAATACCGTCTCCATCGTTCTGCTGGGCTCCGACGTCGGCATCAAGGAAGGCAGCACTGTCAAGCGCACCGGCAAGGTGGTGTCCGTGCCGGTGGGCGAAGCCATGATCGGCCGCGTGGTCAACGCGCTGGGCCAGCCCATCGACGGCGCAGGCCCCATCGAGACCACCGAGTTCCGCGCCATTGAAAGCCGCGCTCCCGGCATCATCGACCGTCAGCCGGTTAAGGAGCCGCTGCAGACCGGCATCAAGGCCATCGACTCCATGATCCCCATTGGCCGCGGCCAGCGCGAGCTGATCATCGGCGACCGCCAGACCGGCAAGACCACCATCGCCTCCGATACCATCATCAACCAGAAGGGCAAGGACGTCATCTGCATTTACGTTGCCATCGGTCAGAAGCGCTCTACCGTGGCAAACCTTGTGCAGAGCCTGACCGAGGCCGGTGCTATGGGCTACACCATCGTGGTGTCCGCAACGGCATCCGAGCTTTCGCCCCTGCAGTATATCGCACCCTACTCCGGCTGTGCCATGGGCGAATATTTCATGCATCAGGGCAAGCACGTCCTCATCATCTACGACGATCTGTCCAAGCACGCCGTGGCCTACCGTGCACTGTCGCTGCTGATCCGCCGTCCCCCGGGACGTGAGGCTTACCCCGGCGACGTGTTCTATCTGCACTCCCGTCTGCTGGAACGCGCGGCCAAGCTCTCCAATGAGCTGGGCGGCGGCAGCCTGACGGCTCTGCCCATCATCGAGACGCAGGCGGGCGATGTTTCCGCCTACATCCCCACGAATGTCATTTCCATCACCGATGGTCAGATCTTCCTGGAGACGGAGCTGTTCCACTCCGGTGTCATGCCGGCAGTCAACCCCGGCATCTCGGTGTCCCGCGTGGGCGGCAATGCCCAGATCAAGGCCATGAAGAAGGTCGCCGGCACCCTGAAGCTGATCTACTCCCAGTACCGCGAGCTGCAGAGCTTTGCACAGTTCGGTTCCGATCTGGATGCCGACACCAAGGCCCGCCTTGCACAAGGCGAGCGCATCGTGGAAGTGCTCAAGCAGAACCGCTCCGCTCCCGTGCCTGTGGAAAAGCAGGTGGCCATCCTGTATGCGACCATTCACGATCACCTTGTGAAGGTCAAGGTGCCGGACGTGGCCGAGTATGAGAAGGGCCTGTACGAATATCTGGACAACAATGCTGCGGGTGCCGCCGTCATGGAGACCATCCGCACCACCGGCAATCTGGATAAGGACACTGAGGAGCAGCTTAAGAGCGTGCTCACAGCCTATACCGACAGCTTCGTCAAGGCGCACTAAGGAAGGAGGCGTAACGCATGGCTGGTTCCATGAAGGACATCAAGCTGCGCATCAAAAGCGTAGAGAGCACCATGCAGATCACCAAGGCAATGGAACTGGTGGCTTCCTCCAAAATGCGCCGCGCCAAGGAACGGGTGGAGCACAGCCGCCCCTACTTTGAAACGCTGCATGAGACTTTGACCAAGATCGCCGCGGCCGACCCCCGCGCCCGCAACCCCTACCTGCGCCGTGACGAAGTGAAGCGCACCCTGCTCATCGTCATTGCAGGCGACCGCGGCCTTGCCGGTGGATACAATTCCAACGTGCTCAAGCAGGCCGGGGCCGAAGAAGGCGAAGTGCTGGTGCTGCCCATCGGCAAGCGCTCGGCAGAGTATTTCGTCCACCACGAGGTGCCCCTGTTCACGCAGGAGGTGCTGCTGGCGGCAGATGTCTCGGTGGGCGAGTGCTTCCAGCTGTCCCGCCAGATCACGGAAGGATATCTCAAGGGCGAGTACGATGCGGTAAAGATCTGCTACACCCGGTTCGATTCCATGATGACCCAGACCGCAGCCACCATGGAGGTGCTGCCGCTGTCCATCGAACCTACCGAGCAGCAGAAGGCGGATGCCCGCCGCAGCCAGATCCTGTACAAGCCCAGCAGCGAGGAAGTATTCAGCGCGATCATCCCGGAGTATGTGGCAGGCATCGTCTACGGTGCCGTGTGCGAGAGCGTAGCCAGTGAGCTTGCCGCCCGCCGCACTGCCATGGATGCCGCCACCAAGAACGCCGGTGAGATGATCGACCATTTGAACCTGTATTATAACCGTGCCCGTCAGGCTGCCATCACGCAGGAGATCACCGAGATCGTGGCCGGCGCGGAGATTTAAAACCTATCAAAAAGGAGTTGTAGCCTATGTCCGAAAAACATATCGGCAAGGTGCTCCAGGTCATCGGCCCGGTGCTGGACATCCAGTTTGAGGATGGCCAGCTGCCGGAGCTGCTCAACGCCATCGAGATCGACAACCACGGCGAAAAGCTGGTGGTCGAGGTGGCACAGCACACCGGCGATAACGTGGTGCGCTGCATTGCAATGAACAGCACCGATGGTCTGGTGCGCGGCACCGAAGCCGTGGATACCGGCGAACCCATCAAAGTGCCCGTGGGCGACCAGTGTCTGGGCCGCGTGTTCAACCTGCTGGGTGAGCCCGTGGACAACAAGCCCGCCCCGGCCCCGGAGGCCTACTGGCCCATCCACCGCCCTGCTCCCAGCTACGAGGAGCAGCAGTCCACCACCGAGATCCTCGAGACCGGCATCAAGGTCGTGGATCTGATCTGCCCCTACGCAAAGGGCGGCAAGATCGGTCTGTTCGGCGGTGCAGGCGTCGGCAAGACGGTCCTGATTCAGGAGCTGATCTATAACATCGCCACCGAGCACAACGGCTACTCGGTGTTCACCGGCGTTGGCGAGCGCACCCGTGAGGGCAACGACCTGTACGGCGAAATGACCGAAAGCGGCGTTATCAACAAGACTGCGCTGGTCTACGGCCAGATGAACGAACCCCCAGGAGCCCGTATGCGCGTGGCACTGTCCGGCCTGACCATGGCGGAGTATTTCCGCGATGTGAAGAATCAGGATGTGCTGCTCTTCATCGATAACATCTTCCGCTTCACCCAGGCTGGTTCTGAGGTGTCCGCACTGCTGGGCCGTATGCCCTCTGCCGTCGGCTACCAGCCCACGCTGGCCACCGAGATGGGTGCTCTGCAGGAGCGCATCACCTCCACCCGCAAGGGCTCCATCACCTCGGTGCAGGCCGTCTACGTGCCCGCCGATGACCTGACCGACCCGGCCCCTGCCACCACCTTTACCCATCTGGATGCCACCACGGTCCTGAGCCGTGACATTGCTTCGCAGGGCATCTACCCCGCTGTGGACCCGCTGGATTCCACCAGCCGCATCCTCAGCCCGGAGGTCGTGGGTCAGGAGCACTACGAGATCGCCCGCGCCGTCCAGAAGGTGCTGCAGCGCTACAAGGAGCTGCAGGACATCATTGCCATCATGGGCATGGACGAGCTGAGCGAGGAAGACAAGCGCACGGTCAGCCGCGCCCGCAAGGTGCAGCGCTTCCTGAGCCAGAGCTTCCACGTGGCAGAGCAGTTTACCGGTATGCCCGGCCAGTATGTGCCGCTCAAGGAGACCCTGCGCGGCTTCAAGATGATCCTGAACGGCGAGTGCGACGAGCTGCCCGAGAGCGCATTCCTGTTCGCGGGCACCATCGATGACGTGTTCGCAAAAGCGAAGAAAGGGTAAACCATGACGACCTTTCATCTGACGGTGGTCACGCCGGACGGCTGCGCCTTTGACGGGCAGGCCGAGCGCATCGTCTGCCGCGCCATTGACGGCGATCTGGCCATCCTTGCCAAACACGGGGATTACTGCACCGCGCTGGGCATGGGCGAAGCCCATATCGTGGATGCCGAGGGCCAGCGCCGCCGCGCCGCCTGCATGGGCGGGCTGCTGAGCGTGCTGGATGGCGAAGTGCGTCTGGTCGCCACCACATGGGAGTGGGCCGAGGAGATCGATCAGGCCCGCGCCGAGGCTTCCAAGAAGCGCGCCGAAGAGCTTCTGGCACAGAAGAATCTGGACAAGCGCGACTATGAGCTGGCCCAGGCCCGCCTGAAGCGCGCCCTCGTCCGCACCTCCATCCACCCATAACAGCAAACAGCACCCCATCCGCAGCGCCTGCTGCCGGTGGGGTGCTTTTGTGCGGTGCGATTTACTTTGTGGCAAAAACGATACCGATGGTGCCGGGGCCGGAGTAGCCGCCGATGGTGGTACCGATGTCCGTCTCGATGATCTGCTCGAACTTGCCGTACTGTGCAAGCCCGGCCTTGACGGCCTCCAAACAGCCGGGTTTGGGCTGGCAGGAGGAGAGGAAGACGACACTGGTATCGATGTCGTCTCGGTCAGCCAGCTTCTCGGTGATGTATTTGCCCACGCAGATGGGAAGCTGACCGCGGTACTTCTTGACCACCTTCAGCTCGCCGTCGATGACGGCCAGACTGGGCTTGATGCCCAGAATGTTGGCCCCGAAGGCCAGCACGCCGGAGCAGCGGCCACTCTTGGCCATGTAGTCCAACTGGTTGAGCACGAAGCTGAGATCGACCTTCTTGGCAAGGGCTTGCAGCCGCATACAGATGTTCCGGGGCGGCAGGCCGTCCGCCGCGAGCTTGGCTGCCCGCAGGACGAGATAGCCCTGCCCGGTGCAGATGTTCTCGCTATCCACGACCGAGACGTTCCCGAACTCCTGCGCGGCGAGTTTTGCGTTCTGGCAGCAGGACGAGAACTTGGACCCGACACAGATGTGGATGACGGCATCGTAGTCTTTAGCAAAGGGCGCAAAGAAATCCGTGTACTCCACGAGGTTCGGGGCAGCGGATTTCGGCATCTTGCCGCCGTTCTGCACATGGGTGAACACATCGGCGGGGCGGACGGTAACGCCGTCCAGCAGGCTTTCCTCGCCCATCAGGATGTGCATGGGGATGAGCGAGATATTCCACTGCCGCAGCAGCGTTTCGGACAGGTCGCAGGTGCTGTCCGCTGTGATCTTGATCTTCATGTTCGATACTCCTCTTCTGTTCGCCGGGCCGGGCCGCAGCGCGTTGGTTTCTTCAAAATCCTGAATTATCATAGCACAAAAGCTTAAAGTTTGTTAGGCAATCACAAAAATGAAATGTGAATCTTTTGTGAATCGCTGATTCTGGCGGAAAAAGGCTGGCATTTGTGTACAGTTGTCACAAAATAAACCGGTTTTTTATGGTTCTTTCCGAAAATTCGGGTTTACCTGTTTATTTTGTCCGCCAAAAATTATATAATAAGTAGTACCACACGATGGATCAAAATGAGATCGGTCTGCTCTGCGGCCGTTATTTATTTGGAGGTTGCCTTATTATGTTTGTTACCGACTATACCAAGCATCTGCTTGATCATGTGAAGAAGATCCACTTCATCGGCTGCGGCGGCAGCGGCATGTATCCGCTCATCCAGATCCTTGCCGCAAAAGGCTACGAGATCTCCGGCAGCGATGTGCTGGATGGCAGCATCATCCGCTACGAGCGTGAGATGGGTGTCAAGGTCAGCCTGGGTCACAGCGCCGATAATGTGATCGGCACCGACATGGTGGTCTACTCTGCCGCCATTTCCAAAGATAACGTGGAGCTGAATGCCGCTGCCTCCTACGGCATCCCCACCATCGAGCGCAGCGTTCTGCTGGGTTACGTGAGCCGCCTGTACAAACAGAGCATCTGCGTCTCCGGCACCCACGGCAAGACCACGACCACTTCCATGATCACCACTGCGCTGGAGCTGGCAGGCCGCGACCCGTCCGCTGTCATCGGCGGCAAGCTTCCGCTGATCAATGGCTACGGCAAGGCTGGCAAGGGCGACGATATCGTAATTGAGTCCTGTGAATTTGCCGAGACCTTCCTGAAACTGACCCCGTACCTGTCCGTTGTGCTGAACATCGACAACGACCATCTGGATTACTACGGCAGCATGGGCGAACTGAAGTTTGCCTTCAAGCGCTTTGCCCTGATGACCAAGTTCATGATCTTTGCCAATGCGGACGACAAGAACACCATGGATGTCATGTACACGCTGGACCGCCGCGTGCGCACCTTTGGTATCGACAACGACGGTGACTACCGCGCCGTCAATGTGCAGGAGTACAAGCCCGGCTTCTTTGAGTTCGACCTGAAGGAGTGGAACAAGGTCACCGGCCATATCCGTCTGGCTGTGCCCGGCTACCACAACATTTACAATGCGCTTGCCATGTGCGCCGTCTGCCGCTTCGTCGGTCTGACCGTGGAGCAGTGCGCCGATGCAGCCCTGAATTTCAAGGGTGCCGGCCGCCGCTTTGAGGTCTACGGCGAGTGTAACGGCGCTTTGGTCGTGGACGATTATGCACATCATCCCACCGAGATCCGTGCGACCTTGACCACGGCCCGCGAGATGGGCTACAAGCGTCTGATCGCCGTCCACCAGCCGTTTACATACAGCCGCACCAAGCTGCTGTTCAACGACTTTGTGGATGTGCTCAAGATCCCCGATATCACCGTGCTGACCCCGATCATGGGCAGCCGTGAGCCCAACGATCCCACCATTACCAGTGCAAAACTGGCCGCTCAGATCCCGAACGCAGTCCTGGTGGACAGCCTGGAAGCTGCGGCGCAGTGGGTCAAGGACAATGCCCGCGAAGGTGACCTCGTCATCACCCTCGGCTGCGGCGACATCTACAAGGCCAGCAAGATGATGGTGGCAAAGGACTGAAGCCGCCGCATCCGGTGACCAATAAAACCAAAGCTCCCTGCCGGGCACAAAATGTGCGGCAGGGAGCTTTTTTGTGGGATGCGAACCGTCTGTTTACCCGTTCCGCCGCTTCAGGATCTCGTCCAGAATGGCGTCGGCGACGTCCGATTTGCTCATGAGGGGCAGTTCACGGGCACCGTCCGGGGTGATGAAGGTGACGACGTTGGTGTCCACACCGAAACCGGCACCGGCCACCTTCAGGTTGTTGGCGACCACCATGTCGAGGTTCTTCCGGGTCAGCTTGGCCGAGGAGTTTTCCAGCATGTCGCGGGTCTCCATTGAGAAGCCGCAGAGGAACTGCCGGGTCTTCCGGGGGCCGATGGTGCCGAGGATGTCGGCGGTGCGCTCCACCGGGATGGACATGTCGCCGTCCTTTTTTTTGATCTTGTCGTTTGCCACGGCAGCGGGGCGGTAGTCGGCCACGGCAGCGGCCATGACGAGGATGTCCATTGCGTCAAAGCGGCTGGTGACGGCTTCGTACATGTCCTGTGCGGTGGTGATGGGCACGTCCTCGGTGAACCGGACCGGCGGCAGGGCCGTGGGGCCGTGGATGAGGGTGACGTCTGCACCACGCATCGCGGCGGCGCGAGCCACGGCATAGCCCATCTTGCCGGTGGAATGGTTGGTGAGGTAGCGCACCGGGTCCAGCGGCTCCTGCGTGGGGCCGGCGGTGACGGCAATGCGCAGACCGGCAAGATCTTTGGGCCGAGCAATGGCATGCAGGATATACTCGATCAGCACATCTTCCTTAGGCAGACGGCCGCTGCCAACATCCTTGCAGGCCAGCACGCCGCTCTCGGAGGGGATCACCGTGAAGCCGTAGCGTTCCAGCGTGGCGATATTATCCTGCGTGATGGGGTTTTCCAGCATTCCGGTATTCATGGCCGGAGAAACGAGCTTGGGGCACTTTGCAGCCAACACTGTGGTGGTGAGCATATCATCGGCGATGCCGTGGGCCATCTTGGCGATGACGTTGGCAGTGGCCGGGGCGACAAGGATCACATCGGCTTTTTTTGCCAGCGAGATGTGGGTGACTTCAAACTTGAAATCCCGGTCAAAGGTATCCACCATGCACTTGTGGCCGGTAAGCGTTTCAAATGTAACAGGGGTGATGAACTGGGTCGCATTTTTGGTCATGATGACCTCCACATCGGCTCCCAGCTTGCGCAGTGCGCTGGCCACGTTGGCCATTTTATAGGCGGCAATGCCGCCGCTTACGCCCAGAAGGACGCATTTTCCGTTCAGATCCATCCAAAAACCTCCCAAATCTCTGGTTTGCTCCCCTTAGTATAATGCAAAAGTTCCGCCAGCACAACAAAATCTTTTTGCAGCACTTGTAACGGAAGGCAAAATGCGGTAAAATAACCCTTGACTTAGAGTGAAAGGAACCAAACCCTCTCAGTCTCGCTGACGCTCGCCAGCTCTCCCGAAGGGAGAGCTTGGAAGCAGAAACGTTGGCCTGTAACGTAAAACCTCCCCCTTTGGGGGAGGTGGCAGCGCGGATGCGCTGACGGAGAGGGTTGGCTCTTGCAAATCAGGAAAGGTTTCCCAAATATGATCTTAGCCATTGATATAGGCAACACCACCGTCGCCCTTGGGGGCATTCGGGACGGACGTGTATGCTTTGTGGCGCGCATGGACACGGTGCGCACCCGCACGGCTGCAGAATATCGTGTCGAAATGGATAAAATTTTTGCGCACCGCCGCCATCCTGAGCGCCCCATGCGCTTTGAGGGCGCTGTGCTCACCAGCGTGGTGCCCCAGATCACCGGGGCACTGGCGGAGTGCGCCCGCCATTATACGGGCAGGAAGCCGGTCATCGTTTCGCCGGAGATCCGAACCGGACTGACCATGGGCGTGGATGAACCCCACGCCGTGGGCAAGGATCGCCTTGTGGATGCGGCTTATGCGGCGGCAAATTTTCCGCTGCCGGTGGTCACGGTGGACCTTGGCACTGCCACGACCTTTAATGTGGTGGACGAGAACCGCGTGTTCCGGGGCGGTGTCATCTGCCCGGGGCTTTCCACCGGGCTGCGGGCACTGGGCGACCGCTGTGCCCAGCTGCCGCAGGTGCGTCTCGGTTCCCCGAAGAGCGCCATCGGTGTGAACACCGAGAGCTGTATGCTGTCCGGCTCCGTGATGGGCACGGCGGTGCTGCTGGACGGCATCGCCCAGCGCATCGAAGAAGAACTGGGCCGCCCGGCAACGCTGGTCGTGACCGGCGGTCTGGCCAAATACGTCACCCCGCTGTGCCGCCACCCGCTGACCTACGACCCGGAGCTGCTGATGAAGGGCCTGGCGCTGCTGTACCAGATGAACGCGCCGCAGCACCACGCAGGCGGCGGCAAAAAGCGGAACCAGAACTTCCGCCGCGCCCGCCGACCCCACCCGCAGCGCCGGGAGCGCCGCGAGGATGAGGCCAAAGCAGGCTGACGACAGACAGGATGGAGAAGAGAATGAAATTAGGCATTCTTGGCACGGGCAAGATCGTGCGGGAATTTTTGCCATGGCTTGCAGAGCACACGCCTTTTACGGTGCAGGCCATCTGCAGCACCGAGCGCAGCGCAGAGGCGGCGGGGGAGCTGTGCGAACAGTACAGCATCCCCCAGCATACCACCAACTATTTTGAGTTGTTGCAGGACGTGGATGTGGTCTATCTGGCCGTGCCGAACAACCAGCACGCCCGCTATGCCAAGGTGGCCATCGAGGCGGGGAAGCATGTCATCGTGGAAAAGCCGATGGCCATCAATGCCTTGCAGGCAGAGGAGCTGGCGAATCTGGCCCGCCGCAGGAAAGTCTTCCTGTTCGAGGCCATGACCACCCAGTATCTGGAAAATTACAACAAGATCCGGGAGCTGCTGCCCCGCATTGGCACCGTGAAGCTGGTACAGTGCAATTTCAGCCAGTATTCCAGCCGGTACGATGCCTTCTGTGCAGGCGAGGTACAGCCTGCCTTTGACCCGGCCTGTGCCGGCGGTGCCCTGATGGATCTTGGCGTATATAATGTAAGCTACATCGTGGGCCTGTTCGGGGAGCCGAATCAGGCCAAATATACCGCCAACATGGAGCGCGGCATCGACACCAGCGGCATCCTGACCATGGATTACAGCGGCTTCAAGGCCGTGAGCATCGCTGCCAAGGACTGCGCGGCCCCGGCCCGGTACATCATTCAGGGCACGAAGGGCTATATTCTGCAGAAGTCCACCGCCAACTGCTGCGGCGGCATCACCTTCCACCCTAACGAGGGCAAGGAGGAGCACTACAATCTGAACGGCGGCAGGCCCCGGCAGGCGGCAGAGTTCCATGCGTTCGCCCGCGCCATCGAGGGCGGCGACCAGGAGCTTTGCAGCCGGATGCTGGATACCTCTGTGGCCGTCAGCAAGGTGCTGACCGTGGCCCGGCGGTCAGCAGGACTCAAGTTCTGACCACGGACAATGCCCTGACAAGCGTGTCTGAAGTCCGTATCAACAAAATTTATCCCGCATAGAGCGGGCAGGTTTGCGCCGTATCCGACGTATAGGGCGGAACGGCAGCAGGAGGAAAACAGAATGAAAAACAACGATCTTCGTACTCTCACCCGGCTGGCACTGCTGGTCGCCATCGAGCTGGTCATGAAGGCCATCGGCCTGGGCAGTGTGCCTGTGGGCCCGCTGTACATGAGCTTCCTGACCCTTCCCATTGCAGTGGGTGCCATCACCATGGGCCCCGCTGTGGGCGCATTGCTGGGCGGTGTGTTCGGCGCAGTGAGCTTCTACGATGCCATCACCGGTGCTTCCGCTATGACGGGTGCACTGTTTCAGGTAAGCCCTGTGAACACCTTTATCCTGTGCGTGGGTATGCGCGTGCTGATGGGCCTGTGCTGCGGCCTGATCTTCAGCGGCCTGAAGCGCTTTGACAAGCCCGGCACATGGAGCTACATCGTCAGCGCCATGAGCGCCCCGTTCCTGAACACGGTGTTCTTCATGGGCTGGATCGTGCTGGCCTTCTACGGCTGTGACTACGTGCAGAACCTCGTGTCCGTCAAGGGTGCTGCGAACCCCTTCATGTTCGTGGTGCTGCTGGTCGGCGTGCAGGGCGTGGCCGAGTTCCTTGTCTCCGGCATTCTGGGCGGCATCGTAGCCCGTGCTGTGCGCAAGTTTTTGAAGTAACCGACGCGCCACACGTCAGGGCAGCGCGTCCGGCCCGATCATAAAATAACAAAAGCCAGAACTGGTCTGCCAAACGGCAGCGCAGTTCTGGCTTTTTTGCAGCTTCATGCAGCATCCGGAATCGGGTACGGACGGCGGATCACGCCTCTGCGATGGCCTCGACCTCGCACAGGACGCCCTTGGGCAGGTCCTTGACGGCGACACAGCTGCGGGCGGGCTTGGAGGTGAAGAACTTGGCGTAAACCTCGTTGAAGGCCGCAAAATCCGCGATGTCGGCCAGGAAGCAGGTGGTCTTGACCACCTTGTCAAAGCCGCTGCCGCCAGCTTCCAGAATGGCGCCGACGTTCTTGCAGCTCTGCTCCGCCTGTGCGGCGATGCCTTCGGGGATGGTGCCGTCGGCGGGGTTCACCGGGATCTGGCCGGAGGTGTAAACAAAACCGTTGGTGAGAAAGCCCTGCGAGTAGGGGCCGATGGCGCCGGGGGCCTTTTCTGTAGCGATCACTTTCATAGGATACTCCTTCTTTCTTCATCTGAGATGTGAAATGCGTTTGCTATGCTGAGTCTACACCCGGCGGGCGGGTGCTGTCAATCATTCGGCACTTTTTTCGCCGTCCGGCTTTACATTCCGCGCAAAAGGCGGTATTCTTTATGTACCAACCACTGTTTCAGGAGGAGCCCCATGGATATCCGCCAGCTGCACTACTTTCTGGTATTGTGCGATGAAATGAATTACAGCCGCGCGGCACAGCGGCTGTTTTTGTCACGGCAGGCACTGCGGCAGAGCATCTCTGCGCTGGAAGCCGAGCTGTGCGGGCCGCTGTTCCTCAGCGCCCACCACAAGCTCACCCTTACCGACCGCGGCATGAGCCTGCAGCGCCATGCCGCGCCAGTAGTGGAGCAGTTCCAGCAGATGCAGGCATCCCTGCGGGCCGAGATCCAGTCGGCGCAGCCGGTGCGCATCGGCATCAGCGTGTCGCTGGTGCCGGACTACCTGCCCGGATTAGAGACCCAGCTGGACAAGTTCCGCCAGCAGTATCCCCATGTGGAGATGCGCTTCCGCATGATGGACAACGATGCGGTGGCGGACGATGTGGAGCAGGGGGAGCTGGACGCGGGTCTGGTCATCGATCTGGGCTGTGCTGCACCGGTACTGGCCCGCACCACCCTGCGGGCAGACCCTGCCTGCCTGCTGGTGCCCCGGGGGCACGCGTTCTGGGATAAGGAGAGCATCCCGCTGGCAGAGCTGCGCGGTCAGCGGGTGCTGCTGCCCAGCTTGCGGCAGGATCTGTTTGCGCCCCTGTGGGACGCCTGCGCCAAGGCGGGCTTTGCGCCCGACGCCGAGATCGGCCCCAGCTTTTATCAGGCCTATTATCTTGTGCAGGAGCAGCTTTGCACCTGTCTGACCCGCTATGAACCGGGAGCCAGACGGGAACTGGACCGTGTGCGGGATGTGCTGCTGGAAGATCTGCCTCCGCTGTGCGTCTCACTGGTGCAGCGGCGGGACCACAACTCGGCCTATCTGGATCTGCTGCGCAGCTACCTGATGGAGGTGCTGGGCGGTACGGCATCGCTGCCGCCCCGGCGGGGCCGCCCGGCCAAGCCGTTCTACAGCCGTCCGGTGCTGTCCAGCACGGCGGTGGAAAAGCCTGCGCCCCACCCCGCGCCCGGCACCCAGCTGGATTTTGCCGGCGGCACCAACTTCCGGGAGCTGGGCGGCTACCCGGCCGATGAGGGCAAACACGTCCGCTGGGGGCAGATCTACCGGGGCATCCCCACAGGTCTGCTGACGAGCGACGCCGACCGGAAGCTGCTGGATTCGCTGGGGCTGCGCCTCATCCTCGACCTGCGCAGCGAGCAGGAGGCCGAGAAGATGCCGGATTATGTGCCGGACGGTGCCCGGATGGTGCGCATCTGCGGGCTCTGCCTGGACGACGGCAAGGAAGTGGATTTCTCGCCGGAGGACCGCGAGCGCCTGCTGGAAGGCAAGCCGGACGAAGGCCGCCGGATGGCCGATGCCATGTACCGGCAGATGCTCTTCGGCAACAAGGCGTTCAAGGAGCTGTTCCGTGCGCTGGAAGCAGGCGAGACCCCCATCCTGTTCCACTGCTCGGCCGGCAAGGACCGCACCGGCGTGGCGGCCATGCTCATTCTGCTGGCACTGGGCGCTTCGGATGAGACGATTCGTCAGGATTTCGTCCGGACGAACGAATGCCGCCGCCCGGAGCTGGAAAAGATCTGGGCCGAACATGCCGACGAGATCGCCGCCCGCCCGGAACAGAAGAAGTTTTATCAGGGCATCGCAGGGGTGCACCCCGAATCGGTGGACCTGGTGCTCTCCGCCATCCGGGAAAAATACGGCAGCGCCGAGAACTATCTGGAAGCCGAATACGGCCTGACCCCTGCGCGCCTGATGCGGCTGCGCAGGATGTATCTGGAGTAAATTTTCAAAATTGCGCCCGCTTCCCTTGACATTGCTTCAAATGTTTCGTACTATAATTAGTAGTATGGAATAAAAGACGCTGTGTGCAGGGGTATTCCGCAACCAAATTTCAATGGGGCTTCATCTGCCCGTTTTTATATGAAAACCTTGTAAATAAAAAAGAAGTGCAGAACGCGCACCCGAAGGGTCTTTCCGGTGGTGTGTTCCGGTCCGGCTTCTTTTGTGTTGAGAGCTTGATTTTGTCTTGTTGCCCACGCCTTGCCTGGCAGCGTCTCCAGCATTTCGTTGAATTTGAACTTTAACGTTAAGGAGAGTGAACACGATGCCCACGATCGCATTGGTTTTGATCGTGGCCGTGATCGCAGCTGCTGCCGGCATCGGCGGGGGTTATTTTATTGGTTACAACAACCGTAAAAAGACCGCCGAAGCCCAGATCGGCAGCGCAGAAGCCGAGGCCACCCGTCTGGTGAACGAAGCGATCAAGACCGCAGAACAGAAACGCAAGGAAGCGGTTCTGGAAGCAAAGGACGAGGCCTTCAAGCTGAAGGCCGAGGTGGATGCCCAGAAGGCAGAAGCCGATAAGGAGATCAAGCAGCGCCGTGCGGAGATCAGCCGTCAGGAGAACCGCATCGACCAGAAGGAAACCGCCCTCGACCGCAAGACCGAGGTACTGGAAAAGAAAGAAGAAGAGCTGAAGAAGAAGAACGAGGAAGCCGACGCCCATCTGGCGGAGGTGGACGCCATCCGCGCCAAGGAGATGGAGCGTCTGGAGACGCTGGCAGGTCTGAGTCAGGAGGATGCCCGCGAAGTGCTGCTGCACAAGGTGGACGAGGAGCTGACCCACGAAAAGGCCGTGCGCGTTGCCGCCTACGAGACCGACCTGAAGGAAAACTGCGACAACATCGCACGCAACCTGATCGGTCAGGCCGTCAGCCGCTGCGCTGCCGACCACTGCAGCGAGACCACCGTCAGCGTGGTGCCGCTGCCCAGCGATGAAATGAAGGGCCGCATCATCGGCCGCGAAGGCCGCAACATCCGCGCTCTGGAGACCGCGACCGGCGTGGACCTGATCATCGACGATACCCCGGAGGCCATCACCCTGTCCTCCTTCGACCAGACCCGCCGCGAGGTGGCCCGCATGACGCTGGAACGCCTGATCGGTGATGGCCGCATCCACCCCGCCCGCATCGAGGAGACGGTGGAAAAGTGCCGCCACGAGCTGGAGCTGCAGATGAAGCGCGAGGGCGAGCGTGCCGTGATGGAGCTGGGCATCCATGGCCTGCACCCGGACCTGATCAAGCTGATCGGCCGGTTGAAGTACCGCACCAGCTTTGGCCAGAACGCCCTGACCCACAGCATGGAGGTGGCATGGGTGGCCGGCCTGCTGGCAGGCGAGATGGGTGTGAACGTGACCATGGCACGCCGTGCCGGTCTGCTGCATGATATCGGCAAGGCACTGGATCACGAGATCGAGGGCAGCCATGTGCAGATCGGTGTGGACATCTGCCGCAAGTATAAGGAAAATACCCAGATCATCCATGCCATTGAGGCTCACCACGGCGACGTGGAACCCAAGACCCCGCTGGCCTTCATCATTCAGGCTGCCGACGCCATCAGCGCTGCACGCCCGGGTGCCCGCCGCGAGAACGTGGAAAGCTACGTCAAGCGTCTGGAAAATCTGGAGGAGATCTCTTCCAGCTTCGAGGGTGTGGAGCAGGCCTTTGCCGTGCAGGCAGGCCGCGAAGTGCGCATCATGGTCAAGCCCGATGTCATCAGCGACGATCAGGTGATCCTGCTGGCACGCTCCATTGCCAAGAAGATCGAGGACACGCTGGATTACCCCGGCCAGATCAAGGTCAATGTGATCCGCGAGAGCCGCGCTGTGGAGTACGCAAAATAAGATCCGTTCCCGAAGCCCGCTGTATGGTTGCAGCGGGCTTCTTTTGTCTGCCCCGGCTGCGGAAGTCTGGAACAACTGTCTTCCATGCAAGAACAACGATGATATGAAAACCGGAAAAGAGCCTGCATTTTGCATGAAAAAAGAAAAGCGGGCTGTTTGTTTATAAAATGAAGTAAGCAGCAGATAATATAGAGAAAAACAGAAAAAAGCATACTTTTTCAATCGTATTTATTTCAAAGTGAAATGAGCTCATGAGTGAAAATTGTACAAAAATTAAGCGATTCTTTCGGCCGCGATGCAAAGTGGTCCAATGGCGATGCCGTTACCGCAGCCGACTTCGTGTTTGGCTGGCAGCGTGCTGTTGACCCCGCAAACGCATCTGAGTATGCCTACATGCTGAGCGATATCGGTCAGGTGGTCAACGCCGCCGAGATCATTGCAGGCAGCAAGCCCGTCACCGATCTGGGCATCACCGCTGTGGACGACAAGACCCTGAAGGTGGAGCTGAACGTTCCGGTCAGCTACTTCCTGAGCCTGATGTATTTCCCCACCTTCTATCCGGTCAACGAGGCCTTCTACAACACCTGCGCCGATACCTTCGGCACCAGCCCCGACACCGTTCTGTCGAACGGCGCTTTCAAACTGACCGACTACCAGCCTGCCGCAACGGCCTTTACGCTGGTGAAGAACGCCGACTACTACGATGCTGACCGCATTGCTCTGGACGGCCTGAACTATCAGGTCATCAAGGACAGCCAGCAGGCTCTGATGAGCTACCAGACCGGTGCGCTGGATCTCGGACCGCATCGGCGTGCTGCATCTGGGTCACCTGCTGGAGACGGGTACCACCGAAGAGATCTTCGAGAACCCCATCCACCCCTACACCCGCAGCCTGCTGTCGGCCATCCCGCTGCCGAACCCGGTGGTGGAAAAACGCCGCGTGGCTGAGACCTACGACTACGCATCTTCCGGCATCGACTATTCCAAGGGCACCAGCCACCATGTGGAGGGCAGCCACTATGTCAAGTGCACCGACGAGGAATTTGCCCGGTGGTGTAAATAAAACCAGCAAAAAACCCAGAACTGCAAAGCCGCTCCGGCGGTGCAGTTCTGGGTTTTTGTTGTTGAGGAGAGGGGTGTTGGGGGCACAGAGTTCACTTCTCAAACTCTTGCGAGTTTCCGAAGTGCTCTTGTTGGGGCATGCCTGCCCCAAACCCTATATTGGTGCCATACTGTTTGCTGTTGATTGAAACCATGGCCGGTTACATGTTTATAAGAACGCTGATGCAGAGTTCCAGCGCTTTCCGCAAAGAACCCTTTCCCCAATCTCTCTCATCATGAGCATAAATATTCGCAAGAGAGTCGGCAGTGTAGAGAATCTGGCCAAAGACTGCACCACGTTTCTGGGCACAGGCAGCCAATGCAGCACACTCCATTTCAACTGTGGAACAGCCCTCGGATTTGCGATATTCTACCATATCTTGTGTTTCTCGAAAAAAACCATCCGTTGTCCATGTAACACACTCCTGGAACGGAATGTTCTGCACAAGAAGAGTATGCTCGATGGCATCCCGGATATTTTTGTTAAGCTCTATATAGCGGGATGCCGGAAGATAATGATAAGAGGTTCCCTCGTCTCGTAACGCCTTTACCGGAATGAGAAATTCGTTTTCGGCCAAATCGGTCAGAACACCGCAAGAACCAGTCGAAATGATTTTCTTACAACCGCAGGAGATGAGGAAGTCCATCAGTTGTGCTGCCGCAGGTGCGCCCAGCGGGGCAGCGCAAAGGCAAAATTCCATGCCATCCTGCTTTACGATGTAAACAGGATAGTTCCGGGTTATGGTTTCAAAAGTTTCAGCAACGGTGGCTTCTGCCTCGGAAGCATAATCATCAACTGCTTCTCCAAGAAAGGCATAGACGCATTTTTCGGGAAGTTTCAGCTGTTCTGCACCATGATTTGGCCTTATGACTTCTTCCGAGTTGGAATCGTACTCTAAAATAGGCAGTTCGTGTTTTTGAATCATCTTAGCTCTTTCAATCCTTTCAGGAAAACGTAGAGGACAAGAATCGTCCCGTGGCCACAAATTTTCAATTCTTGAAAATTTTCTGCCCCTTGGGACAGCTTCTTGTTGGGGCGTGCCTGCTCCAAACCCTGCTGGAACGAGTACGGCAAACTGGAAGTTGCATGATTATTCATATTCTGACCTGATAGTGAATTGTTTGGGAAGATTGTAAATGTTTGTTTTCAGAAATATAGGATAGAAATATTCATCCTGTAACCGTTCAAATGCAAGCCATTCAAAGTCATGTATATGGTGACCTTCATGGAGTGTAAACCGTTCTCCTTTTTCCAATAATCCTGTTTCGGAAATGTCCATCAGATAATAGATACAGATTTCATGGTAATTCAGCTTATCAACATCTTCAGTGAAAAAACTTTGGTTCAGCCATAAAGGACGAATAATTTTAGGTGTGATATTCAGTTCTTCCTCTACTTCTCTAACAACTGCGTGTTCGGCAGTTTCTCCCATCTGAACTCTGCCACCAGGCAAATAAAAGTATGGGGAACGTTCATCGTGCATTGCCAGGATTTTGTTGTTAGAAATAATGATAGCACAAACCCTATAATTAAACTTTTTCCGGTTAGAAACATAAGTAATGTCCATCCATCTTTCCTCCGTCAAATTACGATTTGTTGAACTAAGCCGAGTATATCATACTCTGTGAAAAATAGCAAAAGGTAGGGTGCCATCGCTCAGGCTTGCACTGGCGGGGGAAGATACTCCGGCAGGCCGTGCTTTCTTGGTAGACATTCCTAGGCGTTGGGAACCGCGGGCTAAGCAACAGCCCACTGGGCTGATTGCTTACTCTGCCGACTGGCGTCGTCAGAGCCGCCCTGTTCGAGTCCTGTACCGTCCTGCTCTGACATGAGACAGCGGCAAACGCAACAAAAAAGCCCCTAACTTTCGTTAGAGGCTTTTGTTTGGTGGAGCATTGTCCACAGCACTCGAACCCAACACTTCCTCACGGGTGACCGTTTTGGCATCATCCGTGAAGTTGAAATTGAGTACGACCCGGTCATCAAAGACGTAGACCGAGTTGACAAAGGTATCAATGATCTGCCGCTGGTGTTCCGTGCTGCCCACGTCACCCTTGCGGAATTTTTCAAGCCAGAACCGAATCCACTCACGGGTCAGGACGGGCTTTTTCAGCTCTTCTTCCAGAATGCTGGTGTTCAGGGCTTCTTTCCGGGCTTCCAGCTCGTCCAACCGCTGCTTGGTGGTCGGGGTCAGGATGCCCTGTTCAATGGCTTCCAGAAGGTTTGCCAGCCGCTTCTCCGTGTCCCTGAGCTGGTCTTTCAGGACAGGCAGCCGGGTGTTCTCCTTCTGCTGGGCTTCCATGACCAAATCTATCAGCCGTTCGATGATTTCATCGCTAAAAATCACCTTAATGGCGGTGTCCACCACGAACCGTTCCAGCGGCTCCTTGCGGATGGCTTTCAGGTCGCAGTGCGCCTTGCCGTGGCGTTTGGCGTTGCCGCACTTGTAGTAATAGTAGGTGTTTCCCATGTGGCTGGTGCCGCTTTCGCCACCCATCAGGGTGCCGCACTTGCCACAGAACAGCTTAGTGGTCAGCAGATAGCTCACATCCTCTTTTGCAGGCCGACCGTGGGCGATTCTGTTCTGCTCGAAACGCTGCTGCACCCGGTCGAACAAATCCTGGTCAACAATAGCCGGAATGCCGCCCGGCGTCACAATGTCCTTGTAGCGGTATTCGCCGATGTAGCGGCGGTTGCGGAAGATTTGGAAGAAGCTGTTCTTTACGAACGGCTTCCCGGTGCGGGTACGCAGGCCGCGCTCATTCAGGGATGCTGCAATCTTCTCAGCCGGTTCGCCGTCGGCGTACCGGGTGAAGATCTCTTGCACGATGGGAGCCGTCTCCGGGTCGATATGGTACAGCCTGTCCTCCTTGCCAATGGTGAAGCCCAGCGGCACCACACCGCCGTTGTACTTGCACTGGAGGGCGTTTTCGCGCTCACCGCGCGCCACTTTCAGGGCGAGTTCGGCGGAATAGTATTCCGCCATGCCAATCAGCATACTCTCCACCATAATGCCTTCAGGCCCCTGCGAGATGGGTTCCATGGCAGACACCAGATGGACACCGTTCTTTTCCAGCTGGTACTTGTAGTTCACGGCATCGAATCGGTTCCGGGCAAAGCGGTCCAGCTTCCAGACCAGAACTACGTCGAAGATTTTCTTTCCGCTGTCCTTGATCATCCGCTGAAAGTCTGGGCGGTCATCCGTTTTGGCAGAGTAGGCACGGTCAATGTAGGTGCCGACCACGGTGATGCCGTTCTTCTCGGCGTAGTCCTTGCAGTCGCGCAGCTGTCCCTCAATGGACGCTTCACGCTGGCTGTCGGATGAATAGCGGGCGTAGATCACGGCGGTCATGGTTGCACCTCCTTGGCGCGTATTCGACTTGCCTTTATAGTATCGGGTCAAGCGCAGCTTGTCAACAATCTGCGAGCAGATTGAAATGTGAAAATTGCGAAACGCAGCGAAAAAGGTGAGAGCAAGAATCGTCCCGTGGCCACAAATTTTCAATTCTTGAAAATGTTGTGCCCTTCCGGGACTGCACTTCTGCAACGCTCCCGCGTTTTGAAGTGTTCTTGTTGGGGCGTGCCTGCCCCAAACCCTGCTGGAACGAGTACGGCAAACTGGAGGTTATCGTTTGTTTTTCATATTGCTAAAAGTAAGAACAACGCAAACAGCTATAACTACTGCTGCGACGATTAAAAGCATATCGTTATGAAAATACAGACTCAATAACAACAAAACCAAATCTATGATTTGCAAAATTGGTAATAATTTTCTCATCTACTTTTCCTCCTCAAATTCTTATTTGTTGAACTAAGCCGAGTATACCACACTCCACCATGAAAGAACACCCCGATATAGTGAAATTTTGCCATTTTTCTGCGTACGTGCGTACACGATCCGCAGGGATTCTAAGGGGCTTGACCCCTTAGCACACGGACTTTGGAACAAAGTCTAGTGTGTTACACCTTGCCAGAGGTGTACAGGCTCCCGGTACGCACGTACGCAGCAATTGCCATCAATGCGCCATATAGATGGCGATCAAGTTCGCACAAAGCGACCTTGATCCCGCAAAACAAAAGGCAGGATACCACCGTCATAGTGATACCCTGCCTTTGCTCGTTTAATGCTCTGTGTAGTCCTTCCGCAGAACTTCCGATAAACAAAAAACGTACCCAAACCCTTTCTCATAGAGAATCGGGTTCGAGTACGAACTGTATGGTGGACGGTACAGGACTCGAACCTGTGACCTCCTGCACGTCAAGCAGATGCTCTACCAGCTGAGCTAACCGTCCAAATTGGCTGTGCCGCAATCGGCTTGATTATGTTATCATATTCTCCGCAAAAAAGCAAGTCTTTTTTGAAATTTTCTGCAAACTTTTTTGCAGCGGGGCGGGAGGTGCCGAAATTTCTGCGGCCTGGCGTGGAACTTGGCCGATGCAGAGCGGCAGAGGGGAGCCGTTTTGCCAAACGCGCTGCGGGCTGCGCAAAAAAGCCCGGCCGGAGGCTGTACGGGCAGCGCTCCGGCCGGGCGGAAAACAGAAATGAGAGATCAGGCGGGAAGAGGCTTACAGGGCGAAGTAGCGCTTTGCGTTGTCGAAGCAGATGCCCTTGACGATCTTCTCCAGAGCCTTCTCGTCGTTGGGATACTCGCCATCCTCGACCCACTGGCCGATGATGTTGCACAGGATGCGGCGGAAGTAGTCATGACGGGTGTAGCTCAGGAAGCTGCGGCTGTCGGTCAGCATGCCAACGAAGTTGCCCAGCAGGCCCAGGCTTGCCAGGCGGGTCATCTGCTCTTCCATGCCGATCTTGTGGTCATTGAACCACCATGCGGAGCCGTGCTGGATCTTGCCCGGCACCTCGCTGTTCTGGAAGCAGCCCAGAATGGTGCCGATCTGTGCGTCGTCGGCGGGGTTCAGGCTGTAGATGATGGTCTTGGGGCACTCGTCGGTGTCGTTCAGGGCGCTCAGCAGGCTTGCGATCTCGCCGCCGCAGGTAGCGGTGTTGATCATATCAAAGCCGGTGTCGGGTCCCAGCAGAGCGTTCATCTTGCGGTTCACGCCGCGCAGGCAGTTGTAGTGGATCTGCATGGCGATGCCCAGACGGTGATACTGCTTGCCCAGATGGATCAGGATGTAGGTCTGGTACTTCTCAGCCTCTTCGATGGTGCAGGTCTCGCCGGCCATCACCTTCTGGTAAATGGCGTTGACCTCTTCCTTGGTGGCCTCACGGTAGGGGATGTAATCCAGACCGTGGTCCGAAGCGCGGCAGCCCATCTCGGCAAAGAACTCGATGCGCTTGGTCAGAGCGTCGGTGACGCAGTCGATGCAGGCCAGCTTTTCCTTGCCCACAACAGCGGCCAGCTTGCCCATGTACTCGGCAAAGCCGGGCTTGTTGATGTTGATGGCCTTATCGGGGCGGAAGGAAGGAGCCACGGTGAACTTGATGGTGGGATCTTCCTTGATCTTCTTGTGCCAGTACAGATCATCGATGGGGTCATCGGTGGTGCCGATGAAGGCCACGTTGGACTGCTCGATCAGGCCGCGGACGGTCAGCTTGGGATCGTGCTGCAGCTTGTCGTTGCACAGGTTCCACACTTCCTCAGCGGTGTCGCCGTTCAGCACGCCGTCGTAGCCAAAGAACACATGCAGCTCGAGGTTGGTCCAGTGGTACATCGGGTTGCCGATGGCCATGGGCAGAGCCTCTGCAAACTTCTGGAAGCGCTCGCGGTCGGGCTTATCACCGGTAATGTACTCCTCGGGCACACCGTTGGAACGCATCACGCGCCACTTGTAGTGGTCGCCAAAGTAGCTGCCGTCCGGGTTGCGGCCGCCCAGCCATACCTGAGCGATGTTCTCAAAGCGGCGGTTCTCGTAGATCTCACGGGGAGGAATGTGGCAGTGGTAGTCGCAGATAGGCATATCCGCAGCGTAGTCATGGTACAGATGCTGAGCAGTGGGAGACTGGAGCATGAATTCCTTATCCATAAATGCTTTCATGGGTCGATATAACTCCTTTTCTCTGATGGTTTTTGTTAAAAATCCGTCAAACCTTGTGTACAACGGGACGCCCGCCTGCACGGGCAGGTTTGTCTTACCTTTAGTATAACGGAAAAAGCGCATGTATACAACTGAAAAAGTGACAAATTTTCTAGCACACAATTGTGCTTTTCGCTGGAAATGCCCCAAATCGTCACCTTAAGGCTAAAAATATTGCACAAAGCTCTTGACTTATTTGTATACAACAGCATAAAATAGGGTAAGGAGCAGAGGGCAGACAAAGAGGCTCTCTGATAAGCAAAGCAAGTTTATAAAGGAGATCAACAAGATGGAAACTTTGAACTACAAGGTTCTGGAAGGCACCGGCTACAACGGCTACATCCTGAAGGATGCACCCGTCAAGGTCATGCAGTTTGGCGAGGGCAACTTCCTGCGTGCTTTCGTGGATTACTTCTATGACATCGCAAACGAGAAGGCCGGCTACAACGGCAAGGTCAAGCTGGTGCAGCCCATCAGCAACTTCCCCCAGATGGCAGACTGGATCAACGAGCAGGAGGGCCTGTACACCCTGTACCTGCGCGGCAGCGAGAAGGGCCAGAAGGTCGATGCAAAGCGCGTGATCTCCTGCGTGTCCGACTGTGTGTGCCCCTACATCGACGGCAAGTGGGACGAAGTGCTGGAGCTGGCACGCTCTGCCGATCTCGAGACCATCGTTTCCAACACCACTGAAGCCGGCATCGCCTACACGCAGGGTGACAGCCAGTTCGATCAGGTTCCTCCCAACAGCTTCCCCGCAAAGCTGACCCGCGTGCTGTTCGAGCGCTACAAGGCATTCAACGGCGCTGCTGACAAGGGTCTGGCCATCCTGTCCTGCGAACTGATCGACAACAACGGCAAGGAGCTGCAGAAGTGCTGCAACAACTACGCCAAGGATTGGAATCTGGAGCCTGCATTCATCGACTGGATGAACAACGCAAACACCTTCTGCTCCACTCTGGTGGACCGCATCGTTCCGGGCCGCATCCGCGATCCCAAGGAACTGGCTGCCATGGAAGAGGCCAACGGCTACCATGATGCCGCTCTGGACGTGGGCGAAGTGTTCGGCGTGTGGGTCATCGAAGGCCCCGCTGAGCTGGAGGACAAGCTGCCGTTCAAGAAGGCCGGCGTGAACGTCATGGTCGTGCCCGATGTTACCCCCTACAAGAAGCGCAAGGTCCGCATCCTGAACGGTGCACACACCGGCTTCGTTCTGGGCGCATATCTGGCCGGCTTCGACATTGTGCGTGACTGCATGCACAACGACACCATCCGCGGCTTCATGAACAAGATGCTGCACGAGGAGATCATCCCCACCCTGCCGCTGGACAAGAAGGATCTGGAAGAGTTTGCTTCCGCTGTTGAGGACCGCTTCAACAACCCCTTCGTCAACCACGAGCTGATGAGCATCTCCCTGAACTCCACCTCCAAGTGGAAGGCCCGCAACATGCCTTCCTTCCTGGCTTACATCGAGGAGCAGAAACAGCTGCCCAAGTGCCTGACCATGTCTCTGGCAGCCTACATTGCCTTCTATTCCAGCGACATTCAGGAGCGCACCGCCGACGGCCTGATCTGCAAGCGTCCTGCCGGCAACACCTACAAGATCCAGGATGACGCATGGGCACTGGACTTCTACTATGCACACAAGGACGACACCGCTGCTCAGCTGGTGAACGCCGTGCTGACCAACACCCAGATGTGGGATCAGGATCTGACTAAGATCGAGGGTCTCGAGGCCGCTGTTCTGGCTGATCTGGAAATGATCCGCACTCAGGGTGCCGAGGCTGCTTACAAGAGCTGCCTGTAAGCCTGATCGTTTAAAAGAAACATTGCTTTGAGGTGTGAACCCTCTCAGTCCGCTTCGCGTCCAGCTCCCCCGAGGGGGGAGCTTTTGCGGAAACGTGGAAACGTAAAGTTTTCATCGCAAAGACCTCGCCCTTCGGGAGAGGTGGCATCGCATGGCGATGACGGAGAGGGTTCATTCCCTTTTGTGCGATACGATAAGGAGAACTACTATGCCGCAGGCAATTCATATCAGCCCCATCGACAACGTGGTCGTTGCCCTGCACCCCATTGCCAAGGGCACGCTGGTGGAAGTGGACGGTCTTTCTGTGACTGCTCTGGAGGACATTCCGCAGGGCCACAAGATGGCCGTGAAGCCCATCAAGAACGGTGAGAACGTGATCAAGTACGGCTTTCCCATCGGCCACGCCACCGCAGATGCCGCTCCCGGCAGCTGGATGCACACCCACAACGTGCACACCAACCTGTCCGGTGAGGTAGAGTACAGCTACAACCCCGCCCCGGATCTGGCTCCCCTGCCCAAGGTCGAGCCGGAGACCTTTATGGGCTTCCGCCGCAAGGACGGCCGTGCCGCCATCCGCAATGAGATCTGGATCATCCCCACCGTGGGCTGCGTCAACGACATCGCCAAGAAGATCGTTGCCGACAATCAGGATCTGGTCACCGGCTCCATCGAGGGCCTGTACACCTTCACCCATCCCTTTGGCTGCAGCCAGACCGGCCACGACCATGCACAGACCCGCAAGCTGCTGGCTGCGCTGGTGCGCCACCCCAATGCTGCTGCCGTTCTGGTGCTGCATCTGGGCTGCGAGAACCTGCAGCACGATCAGTTCGTGGAAGAGCTTGGCGAGTACGACCACGACCGTGTGAAGTTCCTCACCTGTCAGGAGGTGGACGACGAGTTCACCGCTGCCCGCGATATCCTCAAGGAGCTGGCTGTCTATGCCGGGCAGTTCAAGCGTGAGCCTATCCCCGTGTCCGATCTGGTGGTGGGCATGAAGTGCGGCGGCTCGGACGGCCTGTCCGGCATCACCGCCAACCCCACCATCGGCCGCTTCTCCGACATGATGGGTCAGCGCGGCGGTTCCACCGTGCTGACCGAGGTGCCCGAGATGTTCGGTGCCGAGGGCTTCCTGATGGATCGCTGCATCAACCGTGACGTCTTTGTCAAGGCTGAGCACATGATCAACGGCTTCAAGGATTACTTCATCAGCCACAACGAGGTGGTCTACGATAACCCCTCTCCGGGCAACAAGCAGGGCGGCATCACCACGCTGGAAGACAAGAGCTGCGGCTGCGTCCAGAAGGGCGGCACTGCCCCCATCATGGACGTGATCGGCTACGGTGATCCCGTTGTCACCAAGGGCCTGAACATGCTGTACGGCCCCGGCAACGATCTGGTTTCTGCCACGGCCATGACCGCCGCAGGCGCACACCTGATCCTGTTCTCCACCGGCCGCGGCACTCCGTTCTCGGCCCCGGCTCCCACCCTGAAGATCTCCACCAACACCCCGCTGGCCCAGAAGAAATCCGGCTGGATCGACTTCAACACCGGCGTGATCGCCGATGGCGAAAAGACCATCGACGAGGCTGCAAAGGATCTGCTGGATCTGGTCATCCGCGTTGCAAGCGGTGAGCAGACCAAGGCCGAGAAGCACGGCTTCCGCGAGATCTCCATCTTCAAGGACGGCGTCGTGCTATAAATAAAAAAGGCTGCTGTGCGTTTGTTTTGCGCACGGCGGCCTTTTTGTGAAATACAGGAAGGAAGTGTTATTATGGCAGTCAATACAACCGGAATGCTCTTGATCACACTGCTGGTCTATGCAGCGATCATCTACGGCGCAGTTTGGCTTGTAAAATACTTTATCCGGTATGGCGTTGATTACTATTTCAAAAAACTGGCAGAAAGCCAGAAAAATAGGGAGGACTTGAAATGAATCAGATCACGACTCAGTATGTTACCGAAGGCGGTGCCTGCTACGAGCAGTACGTTATCACCGACCCCGCTGCCAAGACGGCCCTGACCATCACCCCGGAGCGCGGCGGCATGATCACCGGCTTCTCCCTGAACGGCGAGGAGTACATCTGGACCCGCCACCCCAATTTTTCCGAGTGCAACCGCCCCCGCTTCGGCGTGCCGGTGCTGTTCCCCAACTGCGGCCTGCCGGATAACGGCGTGCACATCTTTGACGGCAAGGCATACCCCATGGAGAACCACGGCTTTGCCGACCTGTGCGCATGGGATGTGGAGAGCGTCGGCCCGGACGGCGTGACCCTGATTTTGGAGTCCACCCCGCTGACCAAGTTCCTCTATCCCTTCGATTTCACCGTGCTGATGAACTACGACCTGAACGGCACCACCGCTTCCATCAGCATGACCGTCATCAACGAGGGCGACGTCCCGATGCCCTTCAGCTTCGGCTTCCACCCCTACTTCAAGGCTTCCAAGCTGGAGAATGTGGATTTTGACATCCGGTGCAAGACCTGTTCCGAGAGCGCCAAGGGCGAGCAGCCCGCTGCCCCGGAAAAGATCACCCTCACCCGCAAGGAAGGTGCGGACAACAGCGTGCGCCTGCTGACCGGCGTGCAGTTCCCCATGACCCTCACCGACAGCGGCAGCGGCCACAAGGTGACTGTGGATGCCGACGACAGCTTCGACCACGCCGTGCTGTGGCAGCAGGATGCCGAGAGCTTTGTGTGCATGGAGCCGTGGAACGGCTGGGCCAACAGCGTCAATGAGGAAGGCAAGCACGAAGTGCTGGAGCCGGACGAGGCCATGACCAGCGAGTGGACCATTACCATCGAGAAGGTCTAAGGACGCGATGTTCTCTTTTGCGTGCCAAAAGAGAACCAGAAAAGCACCCGCTACTTTCGAGGCGCGGGAGGCACGAATTAAGGGCTACTCGCCCTTAATAATCCCAAAGCAGAACAAAATCCCCCAGAATCGGGCGGTGTGCCATTCGGCACAAACGCTTTTCCGATTTTGGGGGATTTTTTATTTGCGGCGTTGCCGCAGAAATTACTGCTCCGGAGCAGAGAAAGCGATGGGGGTAGCACCTGCAGCGGCATCCACACTCAGCAGGGAGATGGGAGCGACCTCGTAGTGCAGGGTCTCAAAGCTCTGGGTCTGGCCGTCCTCGGTGGTGAACTCCAGGACGTACTTAGCGGACTGGTCAGCATCCTCCGGCAGGGTCAGAACGACGTTCTCGCCGTCTGCCAGGCCCTCACCGGCCAGGTTCTCGCCCTTGTCCTCAGAGCCGGCAACATACAGGTACAGCTCGGTGACGGTAGAACCGGTGGTGTTGTACACAGTGTACTCAGCGGGCTCAGCTGATTCGCTGGCTGCAGCCTCAGAGCTTGCAGCCTCGGAAGAAGCGGCAGCAGAAGAAGCCACAGAAGAGGAAGCGGCGGTGGAGGATGCAGAAGAACCGCAGGCGGTCATGCCAACAGCCAGTGCCAGAGCAGCAGCGACGACAGCAGCATTTTTCAGTTTCATAGTGATAGATTCTCCTTGTTCAATGTGAAAAGTTCCTTCATGGGACAACTTCGTGTGAAAGTTGCTCACGAGTAACTATTATACCGAAAATGACGAAAAATGCAAGGAAAAATCCTTTACAAAAATGTGAAATCTCAGGGTTTCTCGAAACAAACTGGGCATCACGACAAGAGACACTGACAAAAATTTGAAAAAACTATTGACATTGTTGATATCAAAATGATATTATAATGGCGAAAGATGGAATAGGAGGTGTTTCCATGAGGCGGACAAAACTTTTCGTCTGGGTGCTTGCGGTGGCATTGCTGCTGTGTGCCTGTACGGGCAGGCCGAACCAGAATCTTCCGGACGGACGCAGCGACCTGACGAAATGGGTCGTGAGTGAGCGGCAGGTCGAGATCCCATCCCAAACGGTCGAGCACGGCGAAGATTATGTCATCCAATGGGAAGACCCCGCCATGGAAGCCCACATCCGCTTCGTGCTCAATAAGCCGGAAGGGGACATCCTGCACAGCGACGTGTGGGAGATTCAGGTGCTGCGGATCAGCGCAAACGGCGTGGATGCCGCATGGACAGAGCCGACCGAGGGTGCCGTTTTCAATACGGCTGACAGCGCAAAGAATGCGACACATCTGGCTGAGGGCGGAAATCTTGAGAACCTGACCAGCCTGAACGATCTGCGACATTTTGACAGCCTGCAAGTGTTCTATTATACGGCAAAAGTGCCTTACGACAGTCTGACAGACCTGTCCGGACTGGAAGCCTGCACCGGACTGAAAGTGCTCTCGCTCTATGGTGCCAAACCCGCAACGCTAGCCCCTCTGGCGGCGCTGACGAAGCTGGAAAGCCTGACCCTTTCCAACTGTGGAACGCTTGATCTAAGCCCCTTGGAGGGGTTGCAGAAGTTGGAGGTGCTGGGCCTGAGTTCGTCGAATGAACTGGCTTCGCTGGAGCCGCTGACGACACTGCCCAAACTGCGGTATCTGAGCATCGGAACCGGCACCACGTACCCCAGCCTGGACCCCTTGACCCGCACACACATTGAGTTCCTGGACATGGGCCTTGGCGTGGGCGACGAGAAGACCTGCAAGGGTCTGGATTACGAGCCGTTGACCCGGATGCCGGACCTGAAGTATCTGGACCTGATGAACCATCTGGACCTCACCGCCGACCTGTGCAAGCGCATCGCCGCCGGTTCGCCCAACCTGCGCGGGCTGGATATCTCCTACACTCCTGCTGCGGACCACAGCAAGGAGCTGCAGGCCCTCGGCATTGAATGGCTGCAGGACCCCACCAACCGAAGCATCAACGAGTTCTGGCGTCGGATGATCTATAAGCTGGGATGATCGCCCGGCATGGCCAGACAAAATACGGGCAATCAAAAAACAAGCCCCCTGCATGACCAAATGATCTGGTCACGCAGGGGGCTTTGAAGTGTTCGCGGAACTTACTTAGGCTGCTTGCCGATGTAAGCCAGAATGCCGCCGTCGGCGTACAGGATCTGGCCGTTCACAAAGTCGGAAGCGTGGCTTGCAAGGAACACGCAGGGGCCCACCATGTCGTCCGGCTCGCCCCAGCGGCCTGCGGGGGTCTTGGCGGCGATGAACTGGTCGAAGGGATGGCGGCTGCCGTCCGGCTGGATCTCGCGCAGAGGTGCGGTCTGGGCGGTGGCAATGTAGCCGGGGCCCATGCCGTTGCACTGGATGTTGTACTCGCCGTACTCAGAAGCGATGTTCTTGGTGAGCATCTTCAGGGCACCCTTGGCGGCAGCGTAGGCGGAGACGGTCTCACGGCCCAGCTCGCTCATCATGGAGCAGATGTTGATGATCTTGCCCTCGCGCTTTTCCATCATGTCCGGCAGAACGGCCTTGGAGCAGTTGAAGGCACCGCCTACATGCACGTCGATGACCCGCATAAAGTCGGCGTGGCTCATCTCGATCATGGGCACGCGCTTCATCAGGCCGGCATTGTTTACCAGAATGTCCACAGGGCCCACCTCGGCCTTGATCTTTGCAACCATGGCGTTCACGGCGTCCTCGTCGGACACATCTGCCACATAGCCGTGTGCCTCAACACCGGCCTCCTTGTAGGCGGCAATGCCCTTTTCCAGGCTGCCCTCGTTGGAGCAGTTGAAGCAGATGGCGGCACCGCACTTGGCCATGCCTTCGGCGATGGAAAAGCCGATGCCGTGGGCACCGCCGGTGATGAGGGCGACCTTACCCTTCAGATCAAATGCAGACAGGTCCATTGATATATTACCTCCGTTTTTGCAACAAGCCCCGTGCCGGTTGAGCGGTACGGGGCTTGTTGGTATTTTTTTAGCGCAGGTCAGTGGTAGCGATGTTGTCCATGTCGTCAAACTCCATGTTCTCGCCGCCCATTGCCCAGATAAACGTATAGTTCGAGGTGCCTACGCCGCTGTGAATGCTCCAAGAAGGGCTGATGACAGCATCCTCGTTGTGCATCACGATGTGGCGGGTCTGGGTAGGCTCGCCGCACATGTGGAACACCACCTGCCCCTCGGGCAGTTCAAAGTAGGTATAAATTTCCATGCGCCGCTCGTGGGTGTGGCTGGGCATCGTGTTCCAGTTGGAACCGGATTCCAGTTCGGTCATACCCATGCTGAGCTGGCAGGTCTTCAGCACATCCGGGTGGATGAACTGATTGATGGTACGCTTGTTGCAGGTCTCGACGCTGCCCAGAGGACGGTGATTTGCATCAGCCATCTTGATCAGGCGGGTCTCGTAAGAGCAATGTGCGGGAGCGGATACCATGTAGAACTTGGCGGGATGCTCCGGGTCGGCGGAAGCAAAGGTGACTTCCTTGGTGCCCTTGGTGATGTACAGGCAGTCCTTGTAGCCCAGCTCGTACTTCACGCCGTCGGCCACCACGATGCCGGTGGAATCCTTGCCGATGTTGAACATGCCGATCTCGCGGCGCTCCAGAAAGTAGTGGGTGCCGAAGTTTGCCCACACATCGATGCCCTTGTCGATGGACACGGTCTCGTGCACCGGCATGCAGCCCAGCGTGACCATACGGTCCACATGGCTGTACACAGCAACGACCTCATCGGCCTTGTACAGGCCGGTGATGAGCATTTCGTCCCGCATTTCCTCAGTGGTATAGCGCTTGAAATCCTTCTGGTTGCAGGAGTAGCGGATATCCATTCTGGACTCCTTCCTGCAATTAGCGCTGGATACGGCCGGAACCGTCGCCGCCAGCCAGCTTCTCGACCTCGGACACGGTCATCATGTTGTAGTCGCCCTCGATGGTGTGCTTCAGAGCAGAAGCAGCAACAGCGAACTCAACAGCATCCTGAGTGCTCTTGCCGGTCAGCAGGCTGTAGATCAGGCCGCCGCCGAAGGAGTCACCACCGCCAACGCGGTCGATGATCTTCAGCTCGTACTTCTTGGAGAAGCAGTACTCATTGGAAGCAACATCGTACAGCATAGCGCTCCAGCCGTTCTCGGAAGCGTTGTGGCTCTCACGCAGGGTGATAGCGACCTTCTCGAAGTGGAACTTGTCAGCCAGCTGCTTTGCAACGCTCTTGTAGCCCTCGGCATTCAGCTTGCCGCCGTAGATATCGGTAGCCTCGGCCTCGATGCCGAACACGTCCTTTGCGTCCTCCTCGTTGGAGATGCACACGTCAACATACTGGCACAGATCGGTCATGGCAGCGCGGGCCTGCTCACGGGTCCACAGCTTGCCGCGGTAGTTCAGGTCGCAGCTGATCTTCACGCCGTGAGCCTTAGCAGCCTTGCAGGCCTCGCGGCAGATCTCGACGACATTCTCGCCCAGAGCCGGGGTGATGCCGGTGAAGTGGAACCAGTCCACGCCCTCGAAAATCTTATCCCAATCAAAGTCGGAGGGCTGAGCCAGCTGGATGGCACTGTTGGCACGGTCGTAGATGCAGACGGAACCACGCTGAGAAGCACCCTTCTCGTTGTAGTAGATGCCAACGCGATCGCCGCCGCGGGTGATCATGCTGGTGTCAACGCCGTAACGGCGCAGGCTGTTGACAGCGGCCTGACCGATTGCGTGTGCGGGGAGCTTAGTGACGAAAGCTGCGTCCAGACCGTAGTTGGCCAGAGAAACAGCAACGTTTGCCTCGCCGCCGCCGAAGCTGAACTCCAGGCTGTTAGCCTGAACGAAACGCTCGTAGTTGAACGGCTGCAGACGGACCATCAGTTCGCCAAAAGTAACGACTTTCATTGGTTATTCTCCTTTTATTTACAGGTGTTTATGACCTTCTGCTGCGGGGCATCCCCGGCGCAGCAGGGCTTTCACGGATAGGGGAGCCGGAGCTCAGGCCTGAACCAGGTGGAATGCGAAGCCGCCGATCTCGTCTGCAAAGTAGCAGGCGATGGTCTTGCCGTTCTTCACGACCTTGCTGTCCAGATCGAACTTGACACCGCGCTGAGACAGGTGATAGATGGCACGATCCACGTTATTGCAGCCGATGGCGATGTGGCCATTGGTGCCGCGGCCGACCTTCTTCATGATCTCGAACTCCTTGTTGCCGACAAAGATGCTGGAATTGCCGGGAGCGACCTTCATGTTCAGCAGGCTGCCGATGAGGTTTGCCATCTTCATGGCCTCTTCCTCGTTCTCGGTGTTGATGCCGACGTGCATCAGCTTCAGACCCAGCATGGTGTCAACTGCTTCCTTGCTCTGAGCGGTGATCTTAGCCCAGTCGTGAGCCTTGATCACGTCGCTCTTGCACATCCAGGTGCCGCCGACAGCAAAGATCTGGTCGTAGCCCAGATAGTCGTTGACGTTCTTTGCGTTGACACCGCCGGTGCACATCCAGCGTGCGCTCTTCAGGGCAGCGCCGATGTTCTTCAGCATGCCGACACCGCCGTTTGCCTCAGCGGGGAAGAACTTCAGGGCCTCGCAGCCCATGTTCATAGCCTGCTGCATCTCGCCTGCAGAGCAGGTGCCGGGCATCATGATGCCGCCCTTGTCGATAACGTGCTTGCAGACTTCGGGGTCGAAGCCGGGAGCAACGATGAAGGAAGCACCAGCTGCCATTGCACGGTCAGCCTGCTCGGTGGTCAGGACAGTGCCTGCGCCCAGCAGCATCTCGGGCATCTCCTCGTGGATCTTGCGGATGCACTCTTCAGCGCATGCGGTACGGAAGGTGACCTCAGCTGCGGGCAGACCGCCGTCAGCCAGAGCCTTGCACAGGGGCAGGGCTTCATCAACGCTGTTAAAAGCGATAACAGGGATAATGCCGATCTGATAGACCTTTTCTACGATGGGATTCATAACGCATTCTCCTTTTAATTTAACTCTGGGGGCGGGGCCTTGGCCCGTTTGGGCACACTCTGCCCCACCATACGCTCGTAATATTAGTATAAACGACAGCGGGGGTTTTGGTAATGCTCAACAAGCACAATGTTTTGCATAAGAGCTTGTATACATTGCACAAAAATGCCGAACGCTCACAGCCCCAGCCGCTCAAACAGCTCGGCCACGCCGTCGTGGTCGCAGTCGTTCGTGCTCACAAGGTCGGCCAGAGCCTGGATGTGGGGCATTCCGTTGGCCATAACAGCGGCGATCCCTGCCTTTTCCAGCATGGCGCGGTCGTTCTCGCTGTCGCCCACGGCAAGGGTATTCTCGTGGGGGATGCCCAGCAGGTCGGCCAGAGCCAGCAGGGCCGTGCCCTTGTCCACCCCCTGCGCCGTGAGCTCGATGTTGTCCGATGAACCCTGCACGACCTCGGCCCCAGCAAGGGCCCGGAAGTGGGGGAGGGCGGCCTGCGCCTGCTCCGCTGTATCGAAGAACATGCAGAACTTCTCCACCTCGTGGGCATGGCGGCTCATCCACTCGGTGAGGTCCCGCACGACCGTGAACCGGCCGTCGTTGGGCTGGCGGGCCTCGGTGGAGCCGCGCCGGGCGTTCCGGCGGGCGAACCGCTCCATGGCGACGGTGTCGCGGTAGGTGCGGCCATCGCAGAAGACGCTCATCGCGCCGGGGTATTCCATATAAAGTGCAAAGGCCTCCCGCGCCAGCTCCACCGGCATGGGCCGCGCGATGAGGGAGACCGGCTCGGTGGTGTGGTGTTCGGCAGCATTGCAGTAGCGGCTGTAGACGGCGCGCATGGGGTCGGTGCCCAGGTCCCACACGGCGGCACCGTTGGAGGTGATGGCATACCGGATGCCGGGCAGCTGGGCCACGACCGGCGGAAGATTGGACAGCGGCCGCCCGGTGGCGGGCAGGACCACGATGCCGCGGGCGACTGCCTCCGCGATGGCCTGCCGGGTGCGGGGCGTGACCTGCCCCTGATGGTTCAGAAGGGTGCCGTCGAGGTCAAGGGCCACGAGGCGGGGAGAAGTGGTGTTTGACATAAAGGCTCCTTTGGTTCGCTTTTCCTTCGTACGACCTCTCCTACAGGGAGAGGTGGCATTGCGTAGCAATGACGGAGAGGCTGTATAGAGTAGAACATGATCTTTTTCATTTTAACGTAAAAATTCCATTTGCGCAATACGGCGCATTATGATAAAATAGGTCGTTGCGGAATCAAAATTATAGGAGAAAATACATGAATACACGCTCGCTGCGCTCCCGCATGAAGCCGCATCTGTGGTTTCAGGCATATTGGGTGGTGTATCTGATCTGGTTCTTCTGGCTGGATCTGACCATCACCGACCCGAAGTACATCATTCACAGCCCCATCGACGACTTCATCCCCTTCAATGAGTGGTTCATCTTTCCGTATTGCAGCTGGTTTGTGCTGCTGGCTGGTGTGACGGCCCTGCTGTGGTGGTGCGACACCCAAAGCTACGATAAGCTCTGCCTGACCATGTTTTCCGGCATGACCTTCTGCCTGATCCTGTACATGCTGCTGCCCAACGGTCTGGATATCCGCCCCACAGTGGATGCGGTGGGCCGCAGCAACATTGCAATGAGCATCATGCAGCTGATCTGGAGGGCGGATGCCTCGGTCAATGTGTGCCCGTCCATCCATTGCCAAAGCTCGGCCTGCATGGCACTGGCGTTCAGCCACAGCAAGCTGGCAAAGGAGCGCCCGGCCCTGAAAATTCTGGCCTGGGTGTGGGCTGCACTGATCTGTGCGTCCACCGTGTTCACCAAGCAGCACTCCATCATTGATGTGGTGTGCGGTCTGGCGCTGGTGGCCGTCTGGGTGCCGGTCCTTTATGCTAAAAAGACGAAGAAAACGGCTTGACAAGAAAAAATTGCATTTTATGTCCAAATCCCCTTGACGCATGGTGCGCTTCGGGGGTAAAATAAAACTGGTCTTTCACTAATATATCAAAGAGCGACCGGAATTGTTTTGGTGGATAGAAGGAGAACGTTACGATGGCAGTACGGAGTGCACGGGAGGCTGCATACGAGACCATCCGCAGCCGTATCATTACAATGGAACTCAAGCCCGGCGATGAGCTCAATGACCATGCACTGGCGCAGGAGATGGGCATCAGCCGCACGCCCATGCGGGAGGCTTTGCTGATGCTCAATCTGGCCCGCATGGTGGACATCAAACCGCAGAGCGGCACCCATGTGGCACCCATCAACCTGAAGTTGATGGAGATGGAGCAGTTTGCCCGCTATACACTGGAAAAAGAGATCCTGAACCACATCCGCGGGCGGCTGACCGGTGAGCAGGAGCGGGCTTACCGCCTGCTCATTGAGCAGTACCGTGTGCTGGAGAGCGACTCCGGCGCCGAGAACCGCGAGACCCGGATGCTGGAACTTGACAACGCCTTCCACCGCCGCGCGTTCGAGCTGTGCGGCATGGAAGCTCACTACGACCACATGCTGTCCACCTTCCAGCACATCGAGCGGCTGCGCAAGTTCAGCTTGCAGACCGACGAGAACAAATCCGTCTGTGGGGCCCATACCCGCATTCTGGAGGCCGTCCTCCACGGCAGCGAGGACGATGTCGGCCGCGCCTTGCACGAGCACCTGAACCGCTATAAGCTCTCGGTGGAACAGGCCAGAGCCATCCATCCGGATTACTTTATTGAAGGGTAAATGTCCCGCCTGCTCCGCTGTTTGCAAGCCCGGCGGTGAGAGAAACTGGAAATTGCCGATATTGACAAAAAAATAGCAAGAAAATCGTGTATTTGACGGCCGCAAAAAGGGGAAAATCCTTTGTGTGGTCGTCTTTTTGTCTAAAGTATACAAGAAAAAACTCTGAAAAATGTCAAAACGTCAATTGCCAAGTTGGAACTGATATATTAGAATATATGCAGAGACGTGCCGCAGCGGTTGCTGCGGACGAAAAAGCAAAGCAACATAAGGAGGAAACCCCTATGCCTATGAAAATGGGTTGGCGCTGGTATGGCGAGGGCAACGATCCCATCAGCCTGAGCGACATCAAGCAGATCCCCGGCGTGACCAGCATCGTCTGGGCGTTGCACGACAAGATGCCCGGCGAGATCTGGGAGATCGACGAGATCCAGAAGGTAGCTGATCAGATCCACGCCTACGGCTTCGACATGGACGTGGTCGAGTCGGTCAACGTCCACGATGACATCAAGATCGGCCTGCCCACCCGCGACAAGTACATCGAGAACTACAAGCAGTGCATCCGCAATCTGTCCAAGTTCGGTGTCAAGGTCATCTGCTACAACTTCATGCCGGTGTTCGACTGGACCCGTACCGATCTGTTCCACCCCGTGGGCGACGGCTCCACTGCACTGTTCTACGAGAAGGACAAAATCAAGGGCGATTACAAGGCTATGGCTGAGTACATCATGTCCTTCACCGAGAAGTATAACATGACCTTCCCCGGCTGGGAGCCGGAGCGCATGGCAAAGCTGGACGAGCTGTTCAAGGCTTACGCCCCTGTCACCAAGGAAAAGCTGTGGGAAAACCTGAAGTACTTCCTGGAAGCACTGATGCCCACCTGCCATGAGTGCGGCATCAAAATGGCTATCCATCAGGATGATCCCCCTTGGGATATCTTCGGCCTGCCCCGTCTGCTGGTGGATGCCCAGAGCATCGACCGCTTCCTGAGCATGGTGGATGATCCGTACAACTGCCTGACCCTGTGCACCGGCAGCCTGAACGCAAACCCCAACAACAACTGTGCCGAGATCGTGCGCAAGCACTGCGACCGCATTGCCTTTGGTCACATCCGCAACATCCACCACTTCCCCAATGGTGACTTCTCCGAGGCTGCTCACCGCGACTGCTGCGGCGAGACCGGCATCATCGAGGTGCTGCGTGCTTACCATGACTGCGGCTTTGAAGGCTACATCCGTCCCGACCACGGCCGTCAGCTGTGGGAGGAAGGCCCCGGCAACTGCCGCCCCGGTTACGGCAAGTATGACCGTGCTCTGGGCGTTCAGTACATGCTGGGTGTCTGGGATCTGCTGGATCGTCTGGATGAAGAGAAAAAGAAGGGCTGATAAATATGAAGCTGTCTGAGATCAAAAACGGCAAGCTGTCCGCCGAGTGGGCAGAGAAGGGTTATGAGCTGCCCAAATTCGATATCGAGGCTGTCAAGGCCAAGACCCACGCCGAACCCACCTGGGTGCACTTCGGCGCAGGCAATATCTTCCGTGCGTTCCCGGCTGCCATCCTGAACGATGCGCTGAACACCGGCAAGTATGACCGCGGTGTCATCGTGGCCGAGAGCTTTGACTACGAGATCATCGACAAGGCTTATCGTCCCTACGACAATATGAGCCTGCTGGTCTGCCTGAAGTCCACCGGCGAGATCGAGAAGAAGGTGGTGGCTTCCGTTACCGAGAGCCTGAAGGCTGACTACTCCTTCGGCGAGGACTGGGCACGTCTGGTGGAGATCTTCCAGAACCCCAGCCTGCAGATGATCTCCTTCACCATCACTGAGAAGGGCTACGGCGTTGCTCCTGCTGATCTGGAGCGCGGCCTGACCCCCGTGCTGGCCATGGGCAAGGTCACTGCTCTGCTGTACGAGCGCTTCAAGGCCGGCAAGCTGCCCCTGACCGTCCAGAGCATGGATAACTGCTCCCACAACGGCGATAAGGTCAAGAACGCTGTCCACGCCTATGCTGCCAAGTGGGTGGAGCAGGGTCTGGTGCCCGCCGAGTTCCTGGCCTATGTGCAGGACGAGACCAAGATCACCTTCCCGTGGAGCATGATCGACAAGATCACCCCGCGCCCGGATGCCAAGGTCCAGCAGATGCTGGCCGACGACGGCTTTGAGGATAACTACACCATCGTCACCGAGAAGCACACCTTCACTGCTCCCTTCGTCAACGCCGAAGAGACCCAGTACCTGTGCATCGAGGATCACTACACCAATGGCCGTCCTCCGCTGGAGCTGGGCGGTGTGCTGTACTGCGACCGCGAGACCGTGGACAAGATCGAGAAGATGAAGGTCTGCACCTGCCTGAACCCGCTGCACACTGCCATGTCCATCTATGGCTGCATGCTGGGTTACACCCTCATCTCCGCCGAGATGGCCGATGAAGACCTGCGTGCCTTCATCCAGAAGATCGGCTATATCGAGGCCATGCCTGTGGTCGTTGATCCCGGCGTGCTGAACCCCTATGAGTTCATCGGCGCTGTCATCAACCGCCGTCTGCCCAACCCCTTCATGCCGGATGCTCCCCAGCGTATCGCTACCGATACCTCCCAGAAGCTGGCCATCCGCTTTGGTGAGACCATCAAGGCCTACGAGGCACGCGGTCTGGACAAGAGCAACCTGATCCTGATCCCGCTGGTGCTGGCAGGCTACGCCCGCTACCTGAAGGGCATCGATGACAACGGTCAGGCTTTTGAGCCTTCCACTGATCCGCTGCTGGCTGAGCTGCAGGCCATCGTTGCTCCGCTGGAGGTCAAGGAAGGCGAGCAGGACTTCAGCTGCCTGAAGAAGCTGTACAGCCGTGTTGACGTGTTCGGCGTGGATCTGTACGCCGTTGGTCTGGGCGAGAAGATCGAGGCAATGGCCAAGGAGCTGTTTGCAGGCCCCGGCGCTGTGCGCAAGACCCTGCACAAGTACGTCGTCGCCCGCTGAGCGCTGACATCCTCTTTTTAAGTTAAGCTATCTTCGCACCCACGCTGCGCTTTGCTTTGCCGCAGCGTGGGATTTTTTATACCCTCTCAGTCTCGCTTACGCTCGCCAGCTCCCCCGAAGGGGGAGCTTTTATGCTGTATATGTTGCCGCTGCGGCAAAACCTCGCCCTTCGGGAGAGGTGGCAGCGCGGCAGCGTTGACGGAGAGGGTGGAATTTCCGGCAAATGCCTTTACTTATAGCCGATTTTTTGCCATAATAAGAAAAAACGGAACCGGGAGGAAACCAGCATGAAGGTCATGATCTTTGACGTGGGCGGCACCGAGATCAAATACTCGGTCATGGACGATGCGATGAACCGGTACGAGTCCGGCAGCATCCCGACGCCCAGCGACAGCCAGCCGCACTTTCTCGAAACGTTGGCGCAGCTCTACCGCCCCCACAGGGACGAGGTGGACGGCATCGCACTGAGCCTGCCCGGCTTCATCGACGCCGAGCACGGTGTGGTCCGGGGCGGCGGTGCGCCCTCCATCATCTATAACATCGGCACCCCGGTGGGCCCACGCCTAGCCGAGCTCTGCGGCTGCAAGGTCTGGATCGAAAACGACGGCAAGGCTGCAGCCATTGCAGAGCTGCGGGCCGGTGCCTTGCAGGGCTGCTGCAATGCGGCAGTGTTTATCATCGGCACCGGCGTGGGCGGCGGCATCATCATCAATGGCCAGCTGGTGCGCGGCGTGCACTTTACCGCCGGAGAGTACAGCTTTGTGAACACCAACGCCGACGCCTGGAGCGACGGCAAAAAGTCGATGGCCTGCCAGTGCAGCACCTCCGCGCTGCTGGATGCCTACCGGGTGCGCAGGCAGCTGCCCGCCGATGCCCCCATGAACGGTAAACTCTTTTTTGATGCCGCCAATGCCGCCGAGCCGGAAGCGCTGGAAGTGCTGGAACGGTTCTGCAAGATGGTGGCCGTGCAGATCTACAACCTGACCGTATTGCTGGATGTGGAAAAGGTAGCCATCGGCGGCGGCATCAGCGGCCAGCCCCTCCTCATCGAGACCCTCGACCGGGTGTATGAGGAAAAGATCCTGAAGGGCCATCCCTTCGGCGAGGAGCAGGCCCGCAGCCTGCCCCGGCCGGAGATCGTGCCCTGCGCGTTCCACAACGAAGCCAACCAGATCGGTGCGCTGGTCAGCTACCTCAACGCATTTTACCCGCAGAAATAAAGTGCCTAGAGCAGCTGTTTTTCGATGGTTTGTATTTCTAGCTTGAAGCAAAGCGAAAAATGGTGTATTATAATGGGTATTGAATCATGAGCAGTACCGGGCGGTTTGGCCCGGATGAAGGGGGAACTCCACCATGGCAGATAAAAACTTTCTGACCGACATCATCGACGCTGATCTGGCCGAGGGCAAGATCAGCGAGATCCATACCCGCTTCCCGCCCGAGCCCAACGGCTACCTGCACATTGGCAGTGCCAAGGCCATCTACATCAACTGGTCCATTGCAAACCAGTACGGCGGTAAGTTCAACCTGCGTCTGGACGACACCAACCCTGCCCGCGAGGGTGAGGAGTACGTGAACAGCATCATCGAGGATCTGCACTGGCTGGGCGCCGACCCCAACGGCGGCATCTTCTACGGCAGCGACTACTTTGACAAGTGCTACGAGTATGCCGAAAAGCTCATCATGGAGGGCAAGGCCTACGTGGACGACCTGACCCGCGACGAAATGCGCGAGTACCGCGGTGCCGATGCCGGCAAGCCTTCCCGTCCCTCTCCGTGGCGCGACCGCACCCCGGAAGAGAATCTTGACCTGTTCCGCCGGATGCGTGCCGGTGAGTTCCAGGAGGGCGAAAAGACCCTGCGTGCCAAGATCGATCTGGCCAGCCCCAACATGAACATGCGTGACCCGGCTATCTACCGCATCAAGTACGCCGAGCATCACCGTCAGGGCAGCAAGTGGTGCATCTACCCGATGTACGACTTCGCACACCCCATTCAGGATGCCATTGAGGGCATCACCCACAGCATGTGCAGTCTGGAGTTCGAGAACCACCGTCCGCTGTATAACTGGGTCATCGAGAACATCTTCGGCACTGCCTTCCCCAAGCAGCGTGAGTTTGCACGCCTGAACATGACCAACACCGTCATGAGCAAGCGCTATCTGCGTGAGCTGGTGGAAATGGGCATTGTGGACGGCTGGGACGACCCCCGTATGCCCACCCTGTGCGGCCTGCGCCGCCGCGGCTACACCCCCACCTCCATCTTCACCTTCGTGCGGGAGGCCGGCATTTCTAAATCCGACAACCTGATCGACATGCGCCAGCTGGAAGCCTGCATCCGCAGCGAGCTGGACCTGACCGCTCAGCGCCGCATTGCCGTGCTGGACCCCGTAAAGCTGATCGTAGACAACTACCCGGAGGACAAGACCGAGTACTTTGATGTAGCCAACAACCCCAACCGCGAAGCCAACGATACCACCACCCGCAAGGTGGCCTTTACCAAAGAGCTGTGGATCGAGAATGAGGACTTTGCCGAGGTGCCGCCTCCCAAGTTCAAGCGCCTGACCATTGGCGGTGAGGTGCGTCTGATGGGCGCTTACATCGTCAAGTGCACCGGCGTGGAGAAGAATGCCGACGGCAGCATTGCCGCCATCCACTGCACCGCCGACCTCGAGACGGGCAACGGCAATCCCGCCGACGGCCGCAAGGTCAAGGGCACCATCCATTGGGTGAGTGCCGCCCATGCCGTGGATGCCGAGGTGCGTCTGTACGACAAGCTGTTCACCGAGGCCAACATGAACGCCATCCCCGAGGGCAGCGATTACAAGGACTACCTGAACCCGGAAAGCGTTGTTGTGTGCAAGGGCTGCAAGCTGGAAGAAAGCCTGAAGGACGCAAAGCCCGGTGAGAAGTTCCAGTTCGTGCGCACCGGCTTCTTTACCCCGGACTCCAAGAACCCCGGCGTTTACAACCGCGTCGTCACCCTGCGCGACAGTTTCAAGCCTGCAAAATAAACCAAGACCTGCCAAAGGAGCATACAACAAGATGAAGAAACACATGAGCCGGAGCACCCTCGTGATGGTGCTGCTGGATATCGTTCTGGGTGTGGTGCTGTCGCTGTATATCGCCAACACCGGCACGATGCCTGCCGCAGACAACGCGGCCACCTACACCGACGGCACCTACACGGCCAGCGCCAAAGGCTGCCTGAGCGATGTGGCGGTCACCGTGACCATCACCGGCGGTAAAGTGACGAATGTCGACATTGATGCTTCGGGTGAGACGCCGGAACTGGGCGGCAAGGCGGCGGAAAGCCTGACAGCCAGCCTGAAAGAGGCGGGCAGCACCGCCGGTGTGGATGCCGTGACCGGCAGCACCATGACCAGTGACGCGGTCTTTGCCGCAATGGATGATTGTCTGGCGCAGGCCGCACAGTGATCGCACTCTCCCAACTGCTGCACGGCAACTGCGCGTGCAGCAGTTTTTTGTTTGGAAGGCTTTCCGTTGTACAACCTCTCAGTCTCGCTTGCGCTCGACAGCTCCCCTAGTAGGGGAGCCTCTGGCGAAACCGGAAACTTTGCGTGGATTGCCAAGGCCTCTCCTACTAGGAGAGGTGGCAATGCGAAGCATTGACGGAGAGGTTGTATAGAGGATAGCGCTATCTTGTACAGAGGACGTCTATGTTACTGGATATCTTACCATTAAAAAACAACACGGCCCGCCTTGTCCGGGCCTATGGGGAGGCCCCCTGCATCGCCCTGCCGTCGGTGCTGCCGACCCCGGAGGGCGGCAGCTGGGCTGTCACCGAACTGGGGGACTACTGCTTCTCCGAATCGCCCCGGAACCTGCCCGCCCCGGACGCAGTCTGCCGCTACGCAGTGGGGGAAGACGGCAGCGCCGTCCTGACCAGAGCCTTTGGCCGGGACCGGACCGGGCGGCACCGCCGCTATGACCTCGACTTTGGCGCTGCGCCCGAAGAAGACCTCCACCCCGTCTGCGGGAACTTCCTCGAAGAAGCCGTCCTGCCGGACAGCTTACAGGTCGTCGGCAGCTGCGCATTCTACAACTGCCGCAGGCTGCGCACCCTGTCCCTTGGGGCAGGGGAGCTGACTGTGGGCAGCGATGTGTTTTTGAACTGCTTCGCGCTGGCGGACCTCATCGTCCGGGCCGACCCGGAGCAGGCCACCGGCCTGTTCGCGCTCGTCAACAATATCACCGAGGCCGTGCGGGCGCTGTTCTGGTGCCCCGGCGAGGCGGCCCCCCGCGCAGGCCTGTGGTATCCCGCCTACTGGGAGGATATCGAGGAAACCCCCGCCCACATCCTTCTGCACACCTTTTCCGGCCAAGGATATCATTACCGGCAGTGTTTTCTGGATGGAAAAATCCTCTGCGCAGAATACGACGCCATTTTCCCGGACGGCCACGCCTCCGAGGACAAGGATATCATGGCCATGCTCTGCTTCGACCGTCTGCGCTGGCCCTGGGGCCTGACCGAACAGGCAAAGGCCCCCTACACCGCGTTCCTCAAGGCGAACACGGGCCGGGTCGTGGCCCGGCTGCTGAAGGCGCAGGACCTTGACAGCCTGAAGGCTCTGCTGGCGCTGGATGTGCTGGACGCGGCCGGGTTTGACGAGGCCGCAGCGCTGGCCGTTCAGGCCGAACAGGCTGCTGCTGCGGCCCTGCTGGCCGATGCCGCCCACAGCAGACAGGCCGCAAAGCCGAACCGGAAACGCTATGATTTTGACTTTTGAACCCTTTCCCGCAGGGGAAGTGAGGTGAAACGATGCCCAAAGAAACATTTTTCGACCCCCGCAAGCCGTTTGAATCGAAGCGCCCGGAGACCCACGAGGAGTGGCAGGCACGCATGGGCGGCGAGGTGCTGGCGGTGGTGCGCAGCGGGCTGTATCTGGACTTCCGCTTTCTCGACCTGGCACTTTCGGCGCTGACGCCCACCCCGGATGAGCGGTGCGGCGTGCTGGCCACCGATGGCCGCATCCTCTGCTACCAGCCCAGCCACCTGCTGCGGCTCTATCAGGACAATCCAAAATATCTCAACCGGTTGTATCTGCACACCATATTCCACTGCGTATTCCGGCATTTGTGGCTGAAAGGCCGCCGGGAGCCGCAGCTGTGGAGCCTTGCCTGTGATATCGCAGTGGAAAACGTTATCGACAGCCTGAACCGCACCAGCGTCAAGCGCCCGCTGACCTATGTGCGCCAGAACGCCTATCAGTGCATCGCGGAAGAGGGCAAAGTCGTGGCAGCGGCCCCGGCGTACCGCTGGCTGGTCCGGCAGACCCCCGGTGTGCTGCGCCAGCTGGAGCGGGAGTTCGTGACCGACGACCACCGTCTGTGGCCGAAGGATGCGCCTGACCAGCCCCAGCAGATGCCCACGCCGCTGCCCCAGAAAACGTGGCAGAAGATCGGGGAGCGGATGCAGACAGAGCTGGACCTGCGGGATAAGGAAGCCGGAGACGGTGCCGATGCCCTGAAGCAGCAGGTAAAAGCCGCCAACCGCAGCCGCCGCAGCTACCGGGATTTTCTGCGCCGGTTCTGCGTGCTGCGGGAGGAAGTAAAGCTGGACCCGGACGAGTTCGACCTGAACTTCTACACCTACGGCCTTTCGGTGTACGGAAACCTGCCCCTCATCGAGCCTCTGGAAAGCCGGGAGAGCAAAAAGATCGAGGAGCTGGCCCTTGTCATCGACACCAGCTACTCCACCTCCGGTGAACTGGTGCGGGCGTTCCTTGCGGAGACCTACACTCTGCTGAAAGGACAGGAGAACTTTTTCCACCGGATGAACCTGCACCTGATCCAGGCCGATAACGCCATCCGGCAGGATATCCTGATCCACAATGAGGACGAGCTGATCCACGCCATGAACCACTTTGAGCTGCGGGGCGGCGGCGGAACGGACTTCCGCCCGGCCTTTGAATACGTGAACCAGCTGTGCGCCGAGAAGAAGTTCTCGAACCTGCGGGGCCTTTTGTACTTCACCGACGGCATGGGCACCTACCCCGCCAAGCGCCCGGCCTACGACACCGCCTTTCTGTTTTTGGGGGAGCGGTTCGATGACGCCAACGTGCCGCCGTGGGCCATGAAGGTGGTTCTGGATGAAGAAGAATTTACCGGTGCAGCAGCCCGCCCGCAAAGCACCCTTGCCGACGCGCTGGCCGAAGAGGACGACCTGTACCGTGACCTGAACAATTCGTGAGGGAATTTGTTATGAATATCAAACGAGCCAAAGAAGAAATTGAACACACCGTAAAAGCCTACCTTGCCAAGGATGCTCTGGGCGAATACGCCATCCCGGCCATCCGGCAGCGTCCCATTCTGCTCATGGGGCCTCCGGGCATTGGCAAGACGCAGGTGATGGAGCAGGTAGCCCGGGAGTGCGGCGTGGCGCTGGTGGCCTACACCATCACCCACCACACCCGCCAGAGCGCCGTGGGTCTGCCCTTCATCCGCCAGCGCAATTATGGCGGAAAGGATGTCTCGGTGACTGAATACACCATGAGCGAGATCATTGCCAGCATCTACGCCAAGATGGAGGCCACCGGCCTCTCCGAGGGCATTCTGTTCATCGACGAGATCAACTGTGTTTCGGAAACGCTGGCCCCCACCATGCTGCAATTTTTGCAATGCAAGACCTTTGGCAATCAGGCCGTGCCTGCGGGCTGGGTGATCGTGGCGGCAGGCAACCCACCGGAATATAACAAATCTGTGCGCGACTTTGATATCGTTACGCTGGACCGCGTGCGCCGCATGGACATTGAGCCGGACCTGCCCGTGTGGAAGGACTATGCCCGCGCTGCCCACATCCACAGCGCCATTTTGAGCTATCTGGAGCTGCACCCGCAGAACTTCTACCAGATCAACGCCGATGTGGACGGCACCCAGTTCGTGACCGCCCGCGGCTGGGAGGATCTTTCCAATCTGCTGGACACCTACGAGGCGCTGGGCCTCAAGGCAGACGAGGCACTCATCCGCGAGTACATCCAGCACCCGAAGATCGCAGAGGACTTCTCCGCCTATCTCGACCTTTACTATAAGTACCGCGACGACTACGGCGTAGAGGAGATCTTGGCCGGACAGGCAAAGCCCGCCGTGTTCGCACGGCTGCTGCAGGCCCCCTTCGACGAGCGGCTGAGCCTTGTCAGCCTGCTCCTGTCCGGCCTGAACAACCGGTTCACGGCGTCCCGCCGGGCCGATGCTGCGGCCGATGCCTGCTATGCCTTCCTGCGGGAGGCCAAACAGGGCTTTGCGACCCTGCCCGATGACATCCCGGATGGCCCGGCAACTCTGTTCAACCAGATGATGACCGACTACGACGCCGAGACCCGGCGCCAGCGCGAGGCGGGTCTGCTCAGCCGCGACGCGCTGGCCACCCGGCTCAAGGTCTATGCCGTCCTGCGCCAGTGGGAGGCGGAACTGCGCCGCGCCAAGGCGGTGGGTACACAGGAAGCCTTCGACCTGCTGCGCACCCAGTTCCAGTCGCTCTCCGATGAGCGGGATGCCGCACAGGAGGCGGCAGCCAGCGCACTGGAAGCCGCTTTCGACTTTATGGAGCAGGCCTTTGCCGAAAGCCAGGAGATGGTGGTGTTCGTCACCGAGCTGACGCTGGCCCCTGCCGCCCATGCGTTCATCACCGAGAACGGCTGCCCCGGTACTTCAAGTACAACAAAGACCTGCTGCTGGACCACCGCAAAGCTGCCCTGCAGCAGGAGCTGGCTGCAGAGCAGCGCCGCCACGGCGGGGTGTGAGCCATGCTGGAAAATCTTCTGTTCAGCATGAACAGCACCATGCCGCTGTTCTTTATCATGCTGCTGGGCTACCTGCTCCACCGCAGGCAGTTCCTCACCGACGACTTCGTGGCCATGGCCAACAAGTTCGTGTTTTATGTGGCACTGCCGGTGCAGCTGTTCCGCGACCTTGGCAAAAACGATGTCCGCGCCACCTTCGATGGCCGGTATGTGCTGTTCTGCGCTGCGGCCACCACGGCAAGCATTCTGGTTATCTGGGGGCTGGCCCGGCTCTTTTTGAAGGATAAGCACATCGTGGGGGAGTTCGTGCAGGCGAGCTACCGCTCTTCGGCGGCCATCCTCGGTGCGGCCTTCATCCAGAACATCTATGGCACCTCCGGCCTGTCCGGCCTGATGATCCTGGGCAGTGTGCCGCTGTACAACATCTTTGCGGTCGCCATCCTCACGCTGGAAAGCCCTTCGCAGGACGCCCGGAGCGGCATGGGAGAGAAGCTGGTCAAGAGCCTCAAGGGCATCGTGACCAACCCCATCCTGCTGGGCATCGCGGCGGGCTTTGTGTGGAGCCTGCTCCGTCTGCCCATGCCCGCCATGGCCAACAAGACGCTCTCCAGCCTGGCTGGTATGACCAGCCCGCTGGCCCTGCTTGCCATCGGTGCGGGCTTCAAGGGCCGCGCAGCGCTGGGCTACCTCAAGCCTACGGCCGTTGCAACGGTCATCAAGCTCATCCTCCTGCCGGCCATCTTCCTGCCTGTGGCGGTGCGGCTGGGCTTTGTGGACCAGAAGCTCGTGGCGCTGATGGTCATGCTGGGCAGTGTGACCACCCCGGCGGGCTACGTCATGGCCAAACAGATGGGCCACGAAGGCACCCTGACCGGCAGCGTCTGCGTCACCACCACCTTCTTCAGCGCCCTGACCCTGACCTTCTGGGTCTTCTGGGCGAGGAGCCACGGTTACATCGTATAAATAAAAAAGAGCTGCTGCAAAACTCCTTCAGTCACGGCTTCGCCGCGCCAGCTCCCTCAAAGAGGGAGCCTGACATGACGGTAAGCTGTGAAGCCTCCCTCATTGAGGGAGGTGGCATCGCGTAAGCGATGTCGGAAGGAGTTTGCAGCGGCTCACTTTTTTGTATTAAAATAAAAACACAACAAAAAAGCATCTTGAAAAACTTCAAGATGCTTGGTGGTTGCGGGGGCCGGATTTGAACCAACGACCTTCGGGTTATGAGCCCGACGAGCTACCAGACTGCTCCACCCCGCGATATTTACTTTGTGCTCTCAGCCGTTCTCGCTGACTGCTCAAGTATAATACCACAGAGCGGGGGAGATGTCAAGTGTTTTTCGAAAGTTTTTTTGAACCTTCCGGTCATCACTTCGCTTCAGGCTTGCGGGGCTGCTTTTTGCGGGGGTGGCGGACTTTGTAGAACACCACGCCGCAGACGATACCGATGCCAATGGCGGGCCATGCGCCGATGAGGAAGACGAGAACCGTCTGGACCCCGGCGGTGAAGTTCGACCAGCCGTTCCGGAAGGCGTTGACCAGCCGGGCACCGAAGCTGCTGCCGGTGGAGGTCAAGGTCTCGACCTCGTTGAGGGTGATGTTCACGGTGCAGTACTGCACCTGATTGGCGTACCAGTTCAGCTGACTCTGGTAGCTCTCGATCTGGTACTGCACGTCGCTCAGGGAGGACTCGATCTGCAGCAGGTCGGAGAGCGCGTCCGCGCTGGCCTGCAATTCCTGCAAACGGGTGCGCTGGGCGGTCAGATTGTCCAGCCGGGCCTCGATGTCCAGATACTGGGTGGTCACATCGTCGGCGCTCTCGCTCCGGCTGATCACGCTGCCAGCGGCTTCGGCAGACGTCAGGAAGGCGCTGTAAGCGCTCTCCGGCACCCGCAGGGTCAGCGAGAGGGTGCGGGTGTTGTCGGTGCTGTCGGTGTACTCATTGCTGGACTCCATATAGCCGTCCATGCTGTCCAGCGTCTCGTCCAGCTGCTGGCGTGCCCCATCGAAGTCTTTGGTCTCGATGGAGAGATCGGCTGTGTAGATGATCTTGGCGCTGTCCACCGTGCCGGAAGCCGAGTTCTCGCCCTCCACATTGCCGGAGGTCAGCAGGTCGGCGCTGCCGGTACCACTCACGGCGCGTTCGGCGCTGCCGGTGCCGTAGGTGTCTGCACCGCCGTCCAGAGAATAGGTGGCAAGCTCCGGTGCGGCATCGTAGGCGGCTGCCGTGCTGGGCGCAGACCCGCCGGAGAACAGGGTGACACCGTTCCAACTGCTTTTGCTCAGCGCGGCGCCATACAGGCAGACACCGCACAGCGCCACACAGGCGGCCAGTTCCGCGGCCCGTTTGACTGGGAAACGGAGGGGGGCTTTTTTCTTCTTTTCCGGTGCAAGGGCCGGGGTGAGCTGGGGTTTGGGGGTGGTGCCGGATGCGGCCTGCTCGGCCTGCCGGGCCTTCTGCATGGCCAGCAGCTTTGCCTTCAGATCGTCCGGGGCGTAGAGGTCGTCCGTCTCCATCTTGTACTCATACCACCTCATCTTCGATCTCCTCCTTCAGCATCGTATGTAACTGCGCCCGGGCACGCCGCAGCCAGCTCAGCACCGTGTTGGACGGTGCGCCCATCATCCGGCCGATCTCCGCCGCCGTGTACCCCTCGTAGTAATGCAGATAGATAGCATTGCGGTAGTTTTCCGGCAGGGCGCGCACTGCGTCCAGCACACTGCCGTCTTCCATCTGGTCGGGTGCGGGGATATTCTCGTCCAGCTCGGTGTCCTTCTGATGGGCTGCGCGGGTCAGGTCCCGGCAGCGGTTGATGGCCACCCGCAGCAGCCACGCCTTGAGGTGCTCCTCACTCTCAAAGCGGCCGTCGTAGTTCAGGAGCTTTTCGAAAACATCCTGCACCACATCTTCGGCGTCCGCCGCGCAGCTGCAATTGTGGTAGGCTGCTCGGTAGACGGCGTCGCTGTATCGCTGCACAGCCAGCGCAAAAACTTCGTCTTTGGTCAACTGTCCCATATCGTCTTACACTCCTTTGAAGCCCCGGTGGCCGGGGTTTGCTGGAAATCGTTGGTTCCAGTGGGACATTCTACCGGATACACGGCTGAGAGGTCCCGATTATTGCATCGCAGAATAAAAAGAGTATAACAAAAATTCAACGTTTGTACAATCGCTGAAGCAACGCAATGCGCCCGGCGAGGAAGGCTTCGGCCTTGGGGTGGGCAAGCCAGTGCTTGTCGCCCGGCTCCCGGCAGAGCCGCTGCTCCAGCGCATGAGGGTCGGCGTCGATGGCCTCCACATCCCGCAGCGTGAGGGTGAGCGTGAGGGCCGCCGCGCAGTCCGGCAGCGGCGGCAGCGGGTCCTCCCACACAAAGGGCGGCAGCAGCTGCACCGCCACCGTGGCGCGGGTGCACTCCTCGGTGAGCAGCAGGGCGGCGGGTGTGCCGTCGGGCAGGACATGGAGGCTGCTGTAAAGCAGCTGCAAAGTCCGGGGTGCCAGCAGGGGCGTGCTGGCCGCGCCGGGCGTTTCGCGCAGGGTGAGGAAGGCTTCGGCCTCGTCGGCGTAGATGCGCCGGGCCGGTGCCTGAAAGTCTGCCCAGAGTGCGGGCAGCGCAAACACGCCCTCGCGGTCCAGCCCATGCTGGAGCAGCAGGTAGAACTCGGTCAGTGGGTAGGCCGGGTCCGGCTGCGGCATCCCGAAATCCGGCCGGGAAAGATGTCCTCCGCCCATGTGATACGCCTCCTTGGAGATTCTGCTTCCAGTATAGTGGGCTGCGGGCCGTTTGGCAAGCGGAATCACGGATTGTAAACCCTGACTGAATTTTTGTGTTGACCATTTGTGGCGGGCCGGGGTATACTGGCGAGCGTGACCGACAACAACGACAATATCGACCCGAATATCGGAGGGGAATCATGGAGAAGAAACTGACCACCTATCAGATGGCTGTCACTGCGCTGATGGCCGCCGCGCTGTGCGTGCTTGGCCCGCTGAGCGTGCCCATCGGAGCCATTCCCATTTCGCTGTCAAACTTTGTCATCTGCCTGACCGCATGGCTGCTGGGGCCCAAGTTCGGCACCCTGAGCGTGGCGGTGTACCTGCTCATCGGCCTTGTGGGCGTGCCGGTGTTCTCCGGCTACGGCGCGGGCATTGCCAAGCTGGCAGGCCCCACCGGCGGCTATCTGGTGGGCTACCTGCTGCTGGCCTTCATCGGCGGTCTGTTCATCGAAAAGAGCAAGGGCCAGCCGGTGATCGCCGGCATCGGCCTTGTGCTGGGCGATGCCGCCTGCTACGTGCTGGGTACCGCATGGTTCGTGTTCCAGATGCAGTGCGAGCTGGGCTATGCGCTTTCGGTGTGCGTGTACCCGTTCATTGCGCTGGACCTCGCCAAGATCGTGGTGAGCTGCATCGTGGGTGCACTGCTGCGCAAGCGTCTGGTACAGGCTGGCGTGCTGAAGCTGAAGGAGGCCTAACAGGCAAAGCAAAAGGGAGACTGCAAACGCAGCCTCCCTTTTTTATTTGTGATCCGTTATTTTACATAGCCAAGGGTCGCAGCCATCACGGCCTTGATGGTGTGCATCCGGTTCTCGGCTTCGTCGAACACGATGCTCTGGGGGCCTTCAAACACTTCATCGGTCACTTCCATGGCATCGCGGCCAAAGCGCTCGCCCATCTCCTTGCCCACGGTGGTCTTGTGGTCGTGGAAGGCGGGCAGGCAGTGCATGAACACAGCGTGCAGGCCTGCAATGTCCATCAGCTGCTGGTTGATCTGGTAGGCGGCAAGGTCGTTGATGCGCTCAGCCCACACCTCCACCGGCTCACCCATGGACACCCACACATCGGTGTACAGCACGTCGGCACCCTTGGCGGCCTTGGCGGGGTCCTCCTCAAAGGTGAGGGTGGCACCGGTCTCGGCAGCGATCTTCTGGCACTCGGCCACGAGGGCAGCGTCCGGCTGGTACTTCTTGGGTGCACAGGCGGTGAAGTTCAGGCCCATCTTGGCGCAGCCCACCATCAGGCTGTTGCCCATGTTGTAGCGGGCATCGCCGAAGTAAACGAAGTTGATGCCCTTCAGGTGACCAAAGTGCTCCCGGATGGTGAGGAAGTCGGCCAGGATCTGGGTGGGATGGAACTCGTTGGTCAGGCCGTTCCACACCGGCACACCGGCGTAGTGGGCAAGGTCTTCCACGATCTGCTGGCCATAGCCCCGGTACTCGATGCCGTCGAACATGCGGCCCAGCACACGGGCAGTGTCGGCGATGGACTCCTTCTTGCCGATCTGGCTGCCGGACGGGTCAAGGTAGGTCACTTCCATGCCCAGATCGTGGGCAGCGACCTCGAAGCTGCAACGGGTGCGGGTGGAGGTCTTTTCAAAGATCAGGGCGATGTTCTTGCCTTGCCAGCTGGTCATTGTGGCGGATGCCGGCCTTCTTTTTTGCCTTCAGGTCTGCGGCAAGGTCCAGCAGTTCTTCGATCTCGGCAGGGGTGTAGTCCAATAGCTTCAAAAAGCTGCGGTTCTTCAGACTCATTGTATATTTCCCTCTCTATGCAATCATTATTGAATATTTATTCAAGCTATGATTCTATTATAGTACGTTGCATCAGGAAGGTCAAGAGGAAGCTTACAGCTCCAGCTCTGCCTTCCGTCCGGTGGACTGATAGGCAGTCAGCTTCACGCCGGCTTTTTTGAACATGAACCGCGCCGCCACGCTGGAATCGCTGTCGTGGTACTTGTCGCCGTAGTACACCACCTCGGCAATGCCCGACTGGATGATGGCCTTGGTGCACTCGTTGCAGGGGAACAGAGTCACGTACACCCGTGCACCTTTCAGATTATTGTGGGCGCTGTTGAGGATGGCGTTCAGCTCGGCGTGGCACACGTACATATACTTGGTGTCCAGCGGTGCGCCCTCCCGCTCCCAGGGCATCTCGTCGTCGCTGCAGCCAATGGGCATACCGTTGTAGCCCAAGGACAGAATTTTGTTTTCCGAGCTGACGATGCACGCGCCCACCTGACTGTTGGGGTCCTTGGAGCGCATGGCCGTGAGCAGCGCAATGCCCATGAAATATTCATCCCAGTTGATGTAATCGGTACGTTTCATAAAAACAGCCTCCCTTGCAAGTATGGCTTGTTCCGGTTTGACAGAACGTTGAAAATCGACTATGCTGCAAATGAAAAGACGCTCGCGGCCGGAGCGCAAGGTAAGGATACCATAAAAAGAAAAGAAGTGCAATCGCAAAAGCACCCGCAGGCTCAGCGTCTGCGGGTGCTTTTGGCATGGTTATGAGAAGGTTTGAGAGAGGTTCAACTTACTTGTTGCCCTTGTAATCCAGCGGGAGGCTGGTCCAGCGGGCGCGGAAGTGGAAGGCGGCGTCCTTCGGCTGACGCTGACGGGTGAAGATGCCCTTCTTGTTGCCGTTGGCGCGCATGATGCCCTCGGTGGTCTGGAAGTCTGCAAAGTTCCAGACCAGCTCGCCCTGCACGAAGTCGTAGCTATCGAAGACGTTGTGGTTCATGTCGAGGTACTCGTTCTGGTACTCCTGGCTCCACATGACGCTGGGCAGCTTGTGCTCGGTGGGCATGGTGTCGGCACCGTACTCGGTGAAGATCATCGGGCGGCCGTTCAGGACCTTGGCCCAGCCGTCCATCTCCTTGCGGAATGCGGCCTCGGCATCCACGATGCCCATGCCGCCCATAACGTACCAGCCGTAGTAGCGGTTCAGGCTGATGAAGTCAGCGAACTGCTGGCCCTTGCTGTTGTGGGGCAGGCTCATCATGACGATGGCGTAGGTGCGGGGGCGCTTCTGCGGGTCAAGCTCGTGTGCCAGATCGAACAGGGTCTTGAAGTAGGCTTCGGTGCCCTCGCTGGTGCACTGGGGCTCGTTCAGGATGCTCCATGCGATGACGGAGGCGTGGTTCTTGTCGCGGTCGATCATGTCGGTCAGCGCGTCCTTGTGGTTTTCCAGCAGCTGAGGCGTGGTGTCCTTCTCGAACCAGCCCACCTTCTTGCCGTTGCCCTGGTTTGCTGCCAGGAAGTTCATGGTGCTCTCCATGAAGCCGACGGCGGGGACTTCGTCGATGATGAGGAAGCCTTCCTCATCGGCCATCTGGTACAGCTCCTCCGCATAGGGGTAGTGGCTGGTGCGGAAGCAGTTGGCACCGATCCACTTCATCAGCTCGTAATCGCGCTTGACGGTGGCCAGGTCGAGGCCGCGGCCGCGGATGTCTGCATCCTCGTGCTTGCCGAAGCCGCGCAGGTAGACGGGCTTGCCGTTCAGCAGGAAGTGGCCGTTCTGGATCTCGAAGGTGCGGATGCCGATCTTCTCGGTGTACTCGTCGACGATGGCGCTGCCGTCGTGGATGCGGATGACGATGTTGTACAGGTAGGCGGCATGGACGTTCCAGAGCTTGGCGTCCTTGACGACCAGAGTACCTTCCTTGCCGGAAGCCTCAGCGACCTTGGTGGTGCCGTCGTACAGCTCTACGGTCACGTCGTGGCTGCCGTTGGTGGTGACGGTGTAATCGACCTCGGCACCGTCCGCAGTCAGGCGGTGCTTGACGGAATAGTCCAGAACGCGCTCGGCGGGCAGGGCCATCAGCTTGACGGGGCGATGGATGCCGGCATAGTTGTAGAAGTCGAAGTAGGGGGCAGCGACCTTTTTGCCGTTGGACAGGGTAGCGGTGTTGCCGGCGGGCAGCATGTACTCGTTCAGCTCGTTGTTCAGCAGGACGCTCAGCTTGTTGTACTGGTTGTAGCGGACGATGTCGGTGACGACTGCGTCAAAGGGCAGGAAGCCGCCCTCGTGCTGTGCGACCTCGACGCCGTTCACAAAGACGCGGGCGTGGTGGGTGGCAGAGCCGAAGCGGATGGCGATGTCCTTGCCGCTCCACTCGCCGGGCACGAAGAAATCGGTCTCGTACCAGAAATCGCCGCAGTACTCGCGGGATTCCTTATCGGTGAAGAAGTCGCAGAAGGAAGCGGGCACGGGCATGGAGATGGACTCCGGCAGGCCGTTTGCCCAGTCTGCATCGACGCCCTCGCTCTTGGGGTCGAAGCGGAAGCGCCACATGCCGTCCAGGCTGACGACGCGGCGGGAAGTGGAAGCCACAGGATACAGCAGGGATTTGTTGTTCATTGCAGGAACCTCATTTCTCATCATACTAAAACATTTTGAACTACGAAATAAACCTCTCCGTCATCGCTGCGCGATGCCACCTCCCCTGATAGGGGAGGCCTTGGCAGTCCCCGCAAAGGATACGGTTTCGCCAGAGGCTCTCCGATCAGGAGAGCTGTCGAGCGAATGCGAGACGGAGAGGTTGATACCGCAGCTCATATCTTCTGGTATCAGTATGACAGATTTTTTGCAAAAGGAATAGAACAAATTTTTTATAAATCCAGACTTTTTTGGGGAATTTTGAACGATTCCGGGGCAGAATACCTATTATAATGCGGACGCCGCCGCGAAAACTGTTAAAATCAACTACGCCAAGGAAAATGTAGTGAAAGAGATTCCACATATTTTATGAAAAAATTGGCAAAGTGCCCAAACAATAATCGTAAAATTTTACGTTTTCACCTAAAAATTGTTCTAACGATGATTGCTAAAGATTTGTCATAATACTGATATACAAGCTGAAATGCAGTGAACCATATTTCGATGTGTTTTGCAGCAGCGTTTGGAGAACCGAATCCAAGAATCGATCTATCTAAGGAGAAACCAATGGCAAATGAGATGAAGAAAGCTGCCCCCTTCGGCATGAAGGACAAGGTCGGCTACATGTTCGGTGATTTCGGCAACGATTTCACCTTCCTGCTGTCGTCGAGCTTCCTGATGAAGTTCTACACCGACGTCATGGGCGTCAACGCCGCCATCGTTGGCATGGTGATGATGATCGCCCGTTTTGTGGATGCGTTCACCGATGTGGGCATGGGCCAGATCGTGGACCACTCCAAGCCCACCAAGGACGGCAAGTTCCGCCCCTGGATCAAGCGGATGTGCGGCCCGGTGGCCATCGCTTCCTTCCTGATCTATCAGTCCGGCCTGGCCGGGATGCCCTATGGCTTCAAGGTGGCCTGGCTGTTCATCACCTACATCCTGTGGGGCTCCATCTTCTATACCTCCATCAACATCCCCTACGGCTCCATGGCTTCCGCCGTCTCGGCAGACCCCAAGGACCGCGCGGAGCTGTCCACCTGGCGCACCATCGGTTCCACGCTGGCCAACATGGTCATCGGCGTGGCGACGCCCATGGTCGCCTATGTCGTCGTGGACGGCAAGACGGTGATGTCCGGCTCCCGCATGACCATCATCGCAGGCGTCTTCTCCATCTGCGCCATCCTGTGCTATATCGTCTGCTTCAAGCTGACCCGTGAGCGTGTCGAGGTCCCCGCAAGCAGCCAGAAGGTGAGCGCTTCCGCCATCTTCAAGAGCATCTTCACCAACCGGGCGCTGCTGGGCATCATCGTGGCGGCCATCTTCGTCCTGCTGAGCCAGCTGACCGTCATGAGCCTGGCCGGTTACGTTTACCCCAACGTGTACGGCAGCGCTGCCGCACAGTCCACTGCCAGCCTGCTGGGCACGGTGGTCATGCTGATCGTCTGCGCACCCTTTGCTTCCAAGCTGGCTGCAAAGTTCGGCAAGAAGGAGCTGGCCGTGGCCTCCAGCATCTGCTCCGCTCTGGTCTGGCTGGTCTGCCTGATCTGGCGTCCGGCCAGCGTCTGGGGCTTTGTGGCCTGCTACATCCTGGCCAATATCGGCATGGGCTTCTTCAACACCATCATCTGGGCTATGATCACCGACGTCATCGACGACGCCGAGGTCCGCAGCGGCATCCGTGAGGACGGCACCATCTACTCGGTCTACTCCTTCGCCCGCAAGCTGGGTCAGGCCTTCTCTTCCGGTCTGGTCGGTGCCCTGCTGGGGATCATCGGCTACACCGAAGCGACTGCGTTTGACCCCGCTGTCACCCGCGGCATCTTCAACATGGCCTGCATCGCCCCCATCATCGGCTTTGTGTGCATCGTGCTGGCGCTGGTCTTCCTCTACCCGCTGAATAAGAAGAAGGTCGAGGAGAACGTGGCGGCTCTGGCTGCGCGCCGCAACAGCAAGTAATCCTTTGTAAAACATAGAGCGAAGTGCTCTGCCGTCTTGGGATGGCAGGGCACTTTTTCTGCGCTCGGCCACTTGTTTCTTGCAGAAAAATGCTGTATACTGATATATCAAATGAGATGTGAGAGATGCGATGAAACAGGAAAGGAGACGCCATGCGGGTCGATCCATTACAGGTGCTCACCAAACTGGCGGCAGCACAGAATATCCCCACCCGGCGGGTGACGCCGCCGTTCGACGGACTGGAAGAGTTCGACTACGGCCTGCGCCGCTCGCTGGACCCGCAGTTCGACTGGCAGGAGTTCGGCCGGCTGCTGCTGGAACAGACCCCGGCGCAGACGCTGCTCTTCGTTGAGGGCACCTTTGAGCTGCATTTTGCCCTCTTCCGCATCCCGGACGAGGAGAACACCGTCTTCCTCGTCGGGCCATGGACCTTTGGCCCCCGCAGCGAGAAGGCCCGCAAGTGGGCCCGCCGCTACCTGGGTGAGGCCGGAGAGAATGCCGTGCAGGAATACTACAACGGCGTCAAGCTGCTGCAGGCGAACGATTTTTACATGACCATCCGGGTCCTGGTCGGGATGATGATGGGGGAGGACCTGGTCGTGAAGGAGCTGAAGGAGTTTCTGCCCTTCTGCTTCCACCCGGACGTCCGGTATTTCAACGAGCCGAAGTTCCAGAAGGATATCCCCATCTCCATGCTGGAACAGCGGTACGAATCCGAGAACCGCATCCTTGATGCCGTGTGCCGCGGTGACGACGAAGCCGCCATCGAGGCCATGCACCATCACTCCCGCTTTACCTACGGCGGGCGGTTCGAAGGCTCGCTCTACCAGCAGAAGAACATGATGATCGTCTTCAACACCCTGCTGCGCAAGGCCATCGAGCCCAGCAAGGTGCACCCCTATTATATCGACGCCATCTCCAGCAAGTACGCCCGCATCATTGAGGAGGCCGACGAGATCCCCCAGGAGATGATGTGGCAGATGGTGCGGGATTACTGCGCCTATGTCCGCCGCTACTCGCTGAAGGAGTTCTCGCCCGCCGTCCAGAAGGTGATGAACTACGTCAACCTGAATGTCTCCGAGCCGCTGACACTGAAGAGCCTGGCGGCCATGTGCTTCATCAGCCCGTCGTATCTGTCGGCGCTGTTCAAGCAGGAGACCGGCACCACCCTCATCGACTATATCAACACCCAGCGGGTGAACCGTGCGGCCCAGCTGCTGGAGCAGAACAACCACAGCATCGCCGCCGTGGCCGAGGAAGTGGGCATTCTGGACGTGAATTACTTCACCAAGATCTTCAAAAAGACCCTCGGCGTCACCCCCACCCGTTACCGCCGGGAACATAAAGAAAAATAACTGCGAAACAGCAGAATGAAAAAAAGACCCATTTTGTCCTTTTGATGCGTACAGATTATGCACCGGGGCAAAGTGGGTTTTTTTGCATCGGATAGGATTGTTGCACACCGGAACGATCTCTGTAACTATTTTGAGAGATTTCATGGACTTTTGTATGGAATTTGGACGCATGTTGCAAAATTGAAAGAAATTGTGCTTGATATCAAAAAGAAACTTGTATCCAACAAAAGCAATTGTGAAGGATGCACAAAAGATTTCTTGGATTCTTGTGAACTTGTTCTATTGCGAACGGTCGTGCGGACGGTTATAATACAAACAGAATCACGAAACGTGCGGTGTGCGCACGATTCGATTTTGCTGTGATATGCGAATGAAGGAGAACATTATTATGAAAATGATTTCGCGTCGTGACTTCCTGAAGGCTTCCGCTGTTGTGGGTGCCGCTGGCGTTCTGACCGCCTGCGGCGGCTCCTCCAGCTCCACCGCTGCCTCCTCTACTGCTGCTTCCTCTGTGGCTGCTTCTTCTGCAGCCGCTTCTACCGGCAGCGCAAACGTTGGCGTTTGCATCTATCAGTTTGCTGATAACTTCATGACCCTGTACCGCTCCGATCTGGAAGAGTACCTGAAGGATATGGGCTACGCCGTCACCATCATGGACGGCAAGAACGACCAGAACACCCAGACCGAGCAGATCAACACCTTCCTGCAGCAGGGCGTGGACGTGCTGGTCATCAACCCTGTCCAGACCACTTCCGCACAGACCATCGTTGATACCGTCAAGCCCTCTGAGACTCCTATCGTCTTCATCAACCGTGAGCCCGACAAGAGCGTTCTGGACTCCTACGCAGACAAGTGCTGCTACGTTGGTGCTGACGCACGTCAGTCCGGTACTTATCAGGGCGAGCTGATCCTGGAGACCGAGACTCAGGGCGATATCAACGGCGACGGCAAGATCACCTACATTATGTGCAAGGGCGACCCCGAGAACATCGATGCTCAGTACCGCACCGAGTACTCCATCAAGGCTCTGACCGATGCAGGCAAGGAAGTTGAGTGCCTGTACGAGTACCTGGACAACTGGGATCAGACCACCGCTCAGCAGGACGTTGCAAACGCTCTGTCTCAGTACGGCGATAAGATCGAAGTCGTCTTCTGCAACAACGACGCAATGGCACTGGGCGCTCTGCAGTCCATCCAGCAGGCAAGCCGCACCGTCGGCAAGGACATCTATCTGGTCGGCGTCGATGCTCTGGCAGAGGCTGTTCAGGACGTTCTGGATGGCAACATGACCGGTACCGTGCTGAACGACGACGTGGGTCAGGCTACCGCAGCTGCTGAGGCTACCAAGCTGTACGTTGAAGGCTCCAAGGTCGAGCAGTACTACTGGGTCGACTATGTGAAGGTGACCAAGGACAACGCTTCCGAGTACGTGAAGTAAGACCAAAGTTTTCCTGAAACAATGCAAGGTGCGCAGTGGACCTTGACGGCTTGAGCAAAGCTATAAAGCGCGTGCGTGCGAGAAATATTCTCCGCGCACGCGCCTTGTTTTGAAAAAAGGTTTTTCTGCGGCCTTATAATAAACGACAAGGAGGCTCTGCGGAATGTCAGAATACCGTCTGGTAATGAAAGGCGTGGTCAAGACCTTCCCCGGCGTCAAAGCGCTGGATCACGCCCAGTTGGAGCTTCGCCCCGGTAAGGTCATGGCGCTGATGGGTGAAAACGGCGCCGGTAAGTCCACCCTGATGAAATGCATGTTTGGCATTTACAAGATGGACGAGGGCGAAATTGAATACGAGGGCGAAAAAGTTACTATCACCACCCCTCTGGATGCACTGAACCGCGGCATTGCCATGGTGCATCAGGAACTGCAGCCGATTCCGGCACGTACTGTGGCCGAGAACATCTGGCTGGGCCGCTACCCCACCAAAAAGTACGGTCCTATTACGGTGGTGGATCACGCCAAAATGTACAAGGATACGGAGGAGCTGCTGAAAAAGCTGAAGCTGGAGATCAATCCCCGTGCAAAGCTTGGCTCTCTGAGCATCGCACAGATGCAGATGGTGGAAATTGCAAAGGCTGTTTCCGCAAACTGCAAGGTGCTGATCCTGGACGAACCCACTTCCTCACTGACCGCAAACGAAGTTGAGTCGCTGTTCCGCATCATGCGCGAGCTGAAGGCTCTGGGCGTGGCACTGGTCTATATCAGCCACAAGATGGACGAGATCAAGGTGATCGCGGACGAAGTCACCATCATGCGCGATGGCCAGTACATCGGTAAGTGGGACGTTGCCAACATGACCAAGGAGCAGATCATTGCAAAGATGGTCGGCCGTGAGCTGTCGAACCTGTATCCCCCGCTGGAGAACCATCCCTCGGACGAGGTGATGATGAAGGTGGAGGACTTTACATCCATCCATCCGCGTTCCTTCCGCCACTGCAGCTTCGAGATCAAAAAAGGCGAGATTCTGGGCGTGGCCGGTCTGGTGGGCGCACAGCGCACCGAGCTGATGGAAGGCATCTTCGGCCTGCGTGCCCATACCTCCGGTAAGGTGTGGATCAAGGGCGAAGAGGTGAACATCAAGCAGCCCCGCGACGCCATCCAGAAGAGCGTGGCTCTGCTGACCGAGGACCGCCGTGCCACCGGCATCATGGGTGTGCTGAGTGTTGCGGATAACATCTCCATTGCATCGCTGGATGCCCTGCGCAAGGGCCCCATCATGCTGGACAACAAGAAGATCCTGGATCTGGTGGCTACCAACAAGGAAAAGATGGCCATCAAGGTACCCAGCCCCAAGACCCAGATCAAGAGCCTTTCCGGCGGCAACCAGCAGAAGGTGCTGATCGCCCGGTGGCTGGCCAACAACCCCGATGTGCTCATTCTGGACGAGCCTACCCGCGGCATCGACGTCGGTGCAAAGTATGAGATCTACTGCATCATCGCCGATCTGGCCAAGCAGGGCAAGAGCATTATCATGATCTCCTCCGAAATGAGCGAGATCATCGGTATGTCCAACCGTGTCATGGTCATGTGCGATGGCCGCATCACCGGCTTTATCGACGGTAAGGATGCCACGCAGGAGAACATCATGGCGCTGGCTACCCAGTTCGAGACCGCACCTTGACGCAGCTGCGGCAAATCAGTAATTAAGGAGGCTGTCTATCGTGGAAGCTACCAAAAAATTGAATGGCAAGGCTGTGGGCAAGTGGCTCAGCAACAACGCCATTATTATGATGATGCTGGCCATCACTCTGATCGTTGGCATCATGCACCCCAACTTCTTCTCCGGCACCAACATGATCAACCTGTTCAAGAACGTGTCCATCCGCTACATCATCGCTCTGGGCATTTCCGGCTGTTTGATCACCACCGGTAACGACCTGTCCGCTGGCCGTCTGGCTGGTTTTGCCGCATGTCTGGCCTGCATTTTTGCGCAGACCGAAGGCGCTTCCGGCAAGTTCTACCCCAATATGCCCACCCTGTCCACCCCCGTGGTGTTCATTCTGGTCATTGCCATCTGCGCCATCGTGGGTCTGTGCAATGGTCTGGTGGTCAGCTACCTGAAGGTGCAGCCCTTCATTGCTACCTTGGGTATGCAGCAGGTGGTCTACGGTATCTGCCTTGTGTACACCGGCGGTACCCCCATCGGCTCTTTGAACAAAAACTTCACCTCTCTGGCCTCCAACACCATCATCGGTGTGCCCGTGCTGATCTGGATCGCTTTGGTGGTGGCTGCATGCTTCTGGTTCCTGTACAACAAGACCCGCCACGGCAAGTACATGTACGCCATCGGCGGCAACGAGGCTGCTGCTGAGGTGGCCGGTGTCAACGTGCATGCTACCAAGATCCGCATCTACATTCTGGCCTCCTGCATGTTCGGTCTGGCAGGCTGCCTGCTGGCTGCAAAGTCCGGCGGCGCATCCGTCAACACTGCAATGGGCTATGAGCTGGACGCCATCGCAGCCTGCACCATCGGCGGTGTTTCCACCACCGGCGGCGTTGGTACTGTTCCCGGCGTTCTGGTCGGCGTTCTGGTCTTTGAGCTGATGAAGGTGGCTCTGCAGTTCATGAACGTGAACTCCTCCTACACCTACATCGTTCAGGGCCTTGTCATTATCGTGGCTGTGGCTATCGATATCCGCAAGTATCTGGCAAAGAAGTAATTTCCCCCGAAAGAGAGCGCCTGCTGGGCCGTCCACTCGTTGCAGTGGACGGCCCGCTTTGTTATAATAGAAGAAAAACCAAGGAGAACGACCATGGCAGAATGGAATGAAAAAGAAGCCGAACTCGCCCGCCGCGAAGCACTGCTGGCCGAGCGCGAGGCCCAGCTGGAAAAAGAACAGGCCGAACTGGAAGCGCGCAAGGCGCAGGGCGAAGCGGGGAAGAAGAGCCTGCTGAACAACAACGACCCCAACTTCGTGAACCCCAAGGAAAAGCTCTACGACAAGTTCCCGCTGAGCGTCCACCAGATGGACATCATCATCGGGGTGCTGTTTGCCCTCATCGTTCTGTTTCTGGTGCTGGGCATGACGCACACCAGCTTTTTCGGCCTGTTTGGCGGCTGAAAACGTGGAGTGGGAGCAGCCGCTCTTTGGGAGACTGCGTAGCCCGGCCGAGCCGCACTTGCAATTTCCCCCGGCGGATGGTATCATAAGCACTGCATGTTCTGTGCATGCAAAATAGAACCAAGGAGCAATCTTTTGATGAAGATCATGAATCGTATCCTCTCTGTTGTCGCTGCTGCTGCACTGGCCGCCGGTCTGCTGGCGGGCTGCGGCGCTTCCTCTGCCGCAGGCAGCACGGCTTCTTCCGCTGCGTCCAGCGTGGCGGCATCTTCGGAGGCCGCTTCCTCGGAGGCTGCATCGGCAGAGGCTTCGGAAGCCAAGGTCAAGGCCCAGTTCACGGTGACCGGGGCCGACGGCGAGAGCCAGACCTTCGACCTGGAAGTGACCGACGGTGAGAAGCTGAGCGATGCGCTGGCCGAGGCCGGCATCATCAGCGCAGACGAGGCCGCTGCAGGCTTTGTCACCACCGTCAACGGCGAGACCGCCGACTGGGACAAGGACAGCGCCTGGTGGTGCCTGACCGACGCTTCCGGTGAGATGACCGCCGTGGGCGTGGCGGACATCGAGCTGCACGACGGCGATCGCTATGCCTTTACCTACACGAAGTAAGGAACCCATGCACACCAGAGTGCTGCGGCTGGTTCTCAGCGGGCTGATGGGCGCACTTCTGGTGGTGAGCAAACAGGCCATGAGCGGCCTCCCGAACATCGAGCCGGTGACGCTCCTCATCATCCTGTTCGCGCTGGAACTGCCCCGCGAGACGCCGGGGGCCATCACGGTGTTTCTGGTATTGCAAGGGGTGCTGTATGGCTTCGGCCTGTGGTGGGCGATGTATCTGTACGTCTGGTATCTGCTGGCCTTTCTGGCCCGGCTGCTGCGCCGGATGGACCATGCCCTCGGCTGGGCTGTGTTCAGCGGGCTGTATGGCCTGTGCTTCGGCGGGCTGTGCGCAGCGGTGTATCTTGTGGCCAAGACGCCCGCCTTCGCGCTGAGCTGGTGGCTGAGCGGCCTTTCCTACGACGCGATGCACGGCGTGGGCAACTTTGCCCTCATGCTGCTGCTCTACCGGCCTCTGCGCACGGCGCTGCGCACCGCCAAAAAACAGATCCATGGATGAAAAAGACGTGCTGCACAGCGTGTGCGGCACGTCTTTTTCGTTATCCTAAGATCTTTTCCAGCAGCCAGAGCAGAATGCGGGGCAGACCGGCCTGCTCCAGAAACCAGAGCAGGATCGAGGACGAAAGGGAAAAGGTGGAAAGCATGAGCGGTTCTCCTTCCTTCAAATCTGAGAGCGCATTGCAACAGGCACTCCAGTAAAAATACGAAGGAGAAAGGACCGCGATTGCTGGAAAATTTTAGCGCTTTACGTTGAAAGCTGCCATGCCGGGGTAAACGGCGCTGCCGCCCAGCTGCTCCTCAATGCGCAGCAGCTGGTTGTACTTTGCAACACGCTCGGTACGGCTGGGAGCACCGGTCTTGATCTGGCAGGTGTTCAGAGCCACGGCCAGATCGGCAATGGTGGTGTCCTCGGTCTCGCCGGAGCGGTGAGAGCTGATGGCGGTGTAACCGGCCTTGTGAGCCATCTTGATGGCCTCCAGCGTCTCGGAAACAGAGCCGATCTGGTTCAGCTTGATCAGGATCGCGTTGCCTGCACCCAGCCCGATGCCCTTGGCCAGACGCTCGGTGTTGGTCACAAAGAGGTCGTCGCCCACCAGCTGGACCTTGCCGCCCAGCTCGCGGGTCATCTCCTGCCAGCCTTCCCAGTCTTCTTCATCCAGACCGTCCTCAATGGAGATGATGGGGTATTTTTCCACCAGACTCTTCCAGTGTGCGATCAGCTCGCTGGAGGTGAACTCGGTGCCGGCCTTGGGCAGCTTGTAGAAGCCCTTGCCCTTGGGGCTCTTCCACTCGGAGGACGCGGCATCCATGGCCAGCATGAAGTCCTTGCCGGGCACGTAACCGGCCTTTTCGATGGCGGCCAGAATGGTCTCAATGGTCTCCTCGTCGCTGGACAGGTTGGGGGCAAAGCCGCCCTCATCGCCCACGGAGGTAGCCAGACCCTTGGCCTTCAGGATGGAAGCCAGAGCGTGGAAGACCTCCGCGCACCAGCGCAAAGCTTCCTTGAAGGAGGGCGCGCCCACGGGCATGATCATGAACTCCTGCGTATCCACCGTGTTGGTGGCGTGTGCGCCGCCGTTCAGAATGTTCATCATGGGCACGGGCAGGCGGTTGCCGTTCACACCGCCCAGAAAGCGGTACAGCGGCATATCCAGAGAAGCAGCGGCTGCACGGCAGGCGGCAATGGACACGGCCAGAATGGCGTTTGCGCCCAGATTGGATTTATCTTTGGTGCCGTCGGCCTTGATCATGGCAGCGTCGATGGCGTAGATGTCGGAGGCATCCATGCCCACAACAGCATCAGCAATGACGGTGTTGATGTTCTCAACAGCCTTGGTCACGCCCTTGCCCAGATAGCGGCCCTTGTCGCCGTCCCGCAGCTCCAGAGCTTCAAACTCACCAGTGGATGCGCCGGAAGGTGCGCAGCCGCGTGCCACAGTGCCGTCGGCCAGAGTGATCTCCGCTTCTACGGTGGGGTTGCCGCGGGAGTCCAGAATTTCGCGGCCAACAACAGATTCAATTTCCAGATAATTCATAAGAAAGACCTCCCGGTAATGATTTGAAATGGTGGATAGTCAATACTAACTAACTGCCTTTATCCTACCACGTCCTGTGCCTGGTTGCAAGAGGGGATTGCGATGTTTGCGGCTGTAAACATCATCAGTCTGCCCGGAGGCGGGGGCGGATATGCCGGGAGGTGGGAAGGCGGCCGCCGAACCTGCCCGGAACCGACCGGATGGCAGCCGTGTAACCTTTTTGACATTCATGAAAACCGTTCATTTCAGGGTGAAACAAGGTGAACAATTTGAAAAAACAGCCAAAAGTGATATGGAAGTTTTGTGTAGTTTAACATGATTTGACGGAAAAGGCCCGGAAAAGTATGGACGGTTTGTGAATTGCGAACGGCCCCGAAGGGGGCTATAATGAAACTACCAAGAGCAGAGCCGCTTTGAGGGAAAGGGCTCTGCTTTCTGCATTTTGCAAATACTTCCAAACAGGAGGATAACGATTATGAAAAAGATGATTTCTCGTCGTAACTTTCTGGCTGCTGCCGGTGTTGTTGCTGCAGCCGGCGTTCTGACTGCATGCGGCGGTTCTTCTTCCAGCACGGCTGCTTCCGGTTCTGCGGCTGGTTCCGCAGCCGGTTCCGCTGCTTCCGGCGACACCATCAAGGTGGGCGTCATGGGCCCCTTGAGCGGCAACGTTTCCGTTTACGGTCAGGCCGTTGTCAACGGCGCTACCCTGTACCTGAAGCAGGTCAACGAAAAGGGCGGCATCAACGGCAAGCAGCTGGAGATCATCACCATGGATGAGCAGGGCGATGCAACTCAGGCTGTTACCTGCTTCACCAAGATGTGCGATCAGGGCATCACCGCTCTGGTGGGCGACGTTACCACCACCCCGACTCTGGCAGTTGCTGCCGAGAGCGCAGACTACAACATGCCCATGGTCACCGCTTCCGCTACCGCTGAGGCTGTCACCTACGATGCCGAGACCGACACCGTGAACGAGAATGTGTTCCGCGCAACCTTCACCGACCCGTTCCAGGGCATCAAGATGGCTGACTACGCTTACCAGCGGTTGGGCTACACCAAGGCAGCCGTCATCTTCCAGAAGGGCGCTGACTACAACGAGGGTCTGGCAGAGAACTTCGTCAACGAGTTCGAGAGCCTGGGCGGCACCATCGTCGATCAGGAGACCTACTCTGAGGGCGATGTGGACTACAAGACCCAGCTGACCACCATTCTGGGCAAGGCTCCCGAAGTGGTGTTCTGCCCCAACTACTATCAGGAAGTCGGTCAGATCCTGGCTCAGGCTGAGAGCATCGGTCTGGCAGTTCCCTTCCTGGGCGGCGACGGCTGGGATGGTCTGGAAGGCTACGCAACTGCCGACCAGCTGAAGGATGCCTACTTCTGCGCAAACTACGCAAAGGGCTCCAACCCCGACTTTGAGGATGCCTACAAGGCTGAGTACGGTGAGGAGTACCCCAACGGCTTCGCTCCTCTGGGCTACGATGCTGCCATGACCGTTGTCTACGGCATTCAGGCTGCTGAGGATGCCGGTCTGGCTGCTGGCGATGACGACTACAAGCAGGCCGTCATCGATGCCATCGCAGGCGGCACCATCGATGGCATCACCGGCACCTTCACCTTCGATGAGCACCACAACCCCGTCAAGCAGACCGCTATCCTGTGCTTCGACGGTGCAACCCCCGTTCTGAAGGAAATGTTCTGATCTGCTTTGATCCTGCGCACCGGTGTGCGGCATAAAGGCAGCACTCAGAAATAAAAGACCCATTGCGGAGACCGCCGGAACAGGTTTTGCTCGGCCGTCTCCGCTTTTTTGGTAAAAAAGTGCATTCCCCAAAAGGCGTGCAAACGCCGCAAAGAAAGGAAGTATCAGTTCATGACAGTGTTTTTTAGCCAGCTGATCAACGGCTTGTCCCTTGGCAGCATCTATGCACTGATCGCACTGGGTTACAGCATGGTGTACGGCATCATCCTGCTGCTGAACTTTGCCCATGGCGATGTCATTATGGTTGGTGCGTACATGTCCTGGTTCGTGATGAATCAGCTGGGCCTTGGCCCGGTCACTGCTGTGTGCGCCACCATCATCACCTGCACGCTGCTGGGCGTTGTGATCGAGAAGATCGCCTACACCCCGCTGCGCAACGCACCCCGTATCTCCCTGCTGATCACGGCAATCGGCGTGTCCTTCTTCCTGGAGTACACTGCAGAGCTGATCCTTGGTTCCGGTGCAAAGGTCATTCCGGCCTACTACACCAACCAGACCTTCCGCATCGGCTCTGTGCCGCTGGGCCTCACCTCTGTCATCACCCTGCTGGTCACGGTGCTGTCCATGCTGGTGCTGACCTTTCTGGTGCAGAAGACCAAGCTCGGCAAGGCCATGCGTGCCGTGTCTGAGGATATGGACGCTGCCCGCCTGATGGGCATTAACGTCAACAGCACCATTTCCTTTACCTTTGCGGTGGGCTCCGCACTGGCCGGTATCGGCTCGGTGCTGTACTGCTGCAGCTACCCGCAGGCGACCCCCACCATGGGCTCCATGCTGGGCCTGAAGGCCTTCGTTGCAGCCGTTCTGGGCGGCATCGGCTCCATTCCCGGTGCCATGATCGGCGGCATCGCCATCGGCCTGTGCGAGTGCTTTGTTTCCGCCATCGGCCTTTCCGCATGGAAGGATGCCGTCACGTTTGCGATCCTGATCATCGTGCTGCTGGTCAAGCCCACCGGCTTCCTTGGCCGCAAGGTTCAGGAAAAGGTGTAAGGAGGGCATGAAGATGAATACCAAACGCAAAACGCTCAAAATGCCCGTGCGCTACCTGATGAACGCCGTGCTGGTGGCTCTGCTGTTCGTGGGCCTGTCCTTCCTCACCCAGAACGTGCTGTCCACCTACCAGAACAAGGTGCTTCTCACCGTGGGCATCAACATCATTCTGGCTGTCTCGCTGAACGTTGCCACCGGTTATCTGGGCCAGCTGCCGCTGGGCCATGCCGGTTTCATGGCCGTGGGTGCTTACACCTGTGCCCTGTTCACGAAATACAGCAATCTGCCCTCCGGTGTCGCTTTTGTCGTGGGTCTGGTGCTGGCCTGCATCGTGGCGGGCCTGTTCGGCGTGCTGATCGGCATTCCTGCTCTGCGCCTGACCGGTGATTATCTGGCCATCCTGACGCTGGGCTTTGGCGAGATCATCCGCATCACCCTGAACAACATCGATGATGTGCTGGGCTTCAAGCTGTTCTACGGTGCCAAGGGCCTGAAGAACATCCCCAAGTATTCCAACTTCGCCAATGTGTTCATCTGCGTGGTCATTACCTGCTTTGCCATCCACGCCATGATGAAGAGCCGCCATGGCCGTGCCGTGCTGGCCATCCGCGATAACGAGATCGCTGCCGAGAGCTGCGGCATCCAGACTACTTATTATAAGGTCATGGCCTTTGCATTCTCTGCCGCCTTTGCCGGTCTGGCCGGCGGCCTGTACGCCTGCTATCTGGGCGTTCTGGACCCCTCCACCTTCGGCTTCATGAAGTCCATCGAAATTCTGGTCATGGTGGTTCTGGGCGGCATGGGCTCCATGCTGGGCTCTATCCTGTCCGCGACCGTGCTTACCATCCTGCCCGAGGCGACCCGCAGCTTTGACAGCTACCGCATGGTAGTCTACTCGCTGGTGCTGGTCCTCATGATGATCTTCCGTCCGGGCGGCCTGCTTGGCAGCTACGACTTCTCCATGAGCCGCATTGTGGAAAAGATCATGAACGGCGAACTGTTCCGCAAGAAGAACAAGGAGGGTGCAGACCATGAGTGAGTTCCAGACGAGACTGAACAGCGTCCCCTCCGGCGGCTTTTTGACCGACCGCGACAAGGACAAAAAGCCCATTCTGGACGTGCGTGAGCTGGGCATCGACTTCGGCGGTCTGACCGCCGTGGATGGCTTCAACCTGATGATCGGCCGCAACGAGATCACCGGTCTGATCGGCCCCAACGGTGCCGGTAAGACCACCGTGTTCAACCTGCTGACCAACGTCTACCAGCCCACCCGCGGCTCCATCCTGATCGATGGTATGCCCACCGCCGGCAAAAAGACCTATCAGGTCAACCGCATGGGCGTGGCCCGTACCTTCCAGAACATCCGCCTGTTCAAGGAACTGAGCGTGATCGATAACATCAAGGTGGGCCTGCACGAGTCCATGAAGTACAATCTGGCATCTTCGCTGATCCGCCTGCCCAACTACTGGAAGGAAGAGAAGAAGTGCACCGAGCGTGCTCTGGAGCTGCTGGATATCTTCCACATGGCAGACCTCGCCAATGTGTGTGCAGGCAGGCAGCCTGCCCTACGGCGCACAGCGCCGTCTGGAGATCATGCGTGCACTGGCCACCAGCCCGAAGCTGCTGCTGCTGGACGAGCCTGCTGCCGGTATGAATCCCTCCGAGACTGCAGAGCTGACCGAGACCATCCGCCGCATCCGCGACGAGTTCAACATCGCCGTGCTGCTGATCGAGCACGATATGAGCCTGGTCATGGGCATCTGCGAGGGCATTGCCGTGCTGAACTTCGGCCGCATCATCGCCAAGGGCACGCCGGATGAGATCCGCAACAACCCGCAGGTCATCGAAGCCTATCTGGGCAAGAAGGAGGGCTAAGCCATGGCTGATACGTTACTGAAAGTTGATAACATCAACGTCTATTACGGCAACATCCACGCCGTCAAGGACATCTCCTTCGAGGTGAATCAGGGCGAGATCGTCACCCTGATCGGTGCCAACGGTGCTGGCAAATCCACCACCCTGAAAACCATTTCCGGCCTGCTGAAGCCCAAGACCGGCGACATCCTGTACAAGGGCAGCAGCATCAAGGGCATGCGCGCCCACAAGATCGTGGAAGCGGGCCTTGCCCATGTGCCGGAAGGCCGTCATGTGTTCCTGCACATGACCGTGGAAGAAAATCTGGACATGGGTGCATACACCCAGCCTGCTTCCACCATTGCACCCAACAAGGAAAAGGTGTTTGAGCTGTTCCCCCGCCTGAAGGAGCGCCGCAAGCAGCTGGCCGGTACCATGTCCGGCGGCGAGCAGCAGATGCTGGCTATGGGCCGTGCACTGATGAGCAACGCTTCCATGCTGATGCTGGACGAGCCTTCCATGGGCCTTTCGCCGCTGCTGGTGCAGGAGATCTTCGACATCATCCAGAACGTGCACAAGGAAGGCATGACCATCCTGCTGGTGGAGCAGAACGCACAGATGGCTCTTTCCGTGGCAGACCGTGCCTATGTCCTTGAGACGGGCCGTGTAGTCATGGAGGGCACCGGTGCCGAACTGCTGACCAACGAGCGCGTGCGCAGCGCATATCTGGGCGGCTGAGGCACGGTATATAGAGCAAGCAAAAAGGACTGTCGCGTTCGCGACAGTCCTTTTTTGCTGTGTCTCACTTGATGCAGCTGGAACAGGGCGTATAGCCTGCTTCCACGGCTTCCTGATAGCTGGAGAAGAGGATCTGGTTCTTCTCTGCCGGCAGGTTCGGGCAGGTAGGCAGATGGAACTTTTTGCTGTTCACATTGCCGATGTACGCCTGCTGGGCCGTGCTGGATGCCGCCGGGTCGGTGGGGTTCAGCTCGGCGTCGGTGGCGGTCTTGTCGGTGCGGATGGTGTAGTTCTGGCCGTCCGACCCGATGACGACCGTGCCCTGCAGGTCGGTGCGGTACACATCCACCCCGGCATCCCGCAGGATGCTCAGCGTTTCCTCGTGCGGGTGGCCGTACTTGTTGTTCACGCCGCAGGAGATGATGCCCATTTCCGGCAGCACCGCGTTCAGGAAGAGGTAGCTGGTGGAGGTGCTGGAACCGTGGTGGCCCACCTGCAGCACATCGGCCCTGAGGTTCGCGCCGCTGTTCACAAGGTCGGTCTCCGCAGTCTTTTCCATGTCGCCGGTCAGCAGGAAGCTGGTGGCACCATAATCTACCCGCAGGACGATCGAGGTGTCGTTCGTCTCACTGTATTGTGCCACCGGGCCCAGCATCGTCACCGTTGCATTGCCCAGCTGCCAGACGGTGCCCACGGCGGGCACCTCTACCTGCAGGCCCTGCTGTTGGGTGTACTTGACAAAATCCTGAAAGCACTTGGTGGAGGCATCGGCCACCGGGCTGTACACATGGTACGCCGGGAAGTAGGCCAGTGCGGCAGCCAAGCCGCCTACATGATCCTCGTGTGCGTGGGAGCAGAAGACGTATTGCAGCTCTTCTACGCCCTGCTTCTGCAAATAGCTGACCACCATGCTGCCGTCGTCCACATTGCCGCCGTCGTAGAGCATGAACTGTCCGTCGCATTCCACCAGCACACTCAGCGCCTGGCCCACGTCGAGAAAGTGCATCCGGAAGCTGTCGGCGGTCTGCACCCCGCTGGATGCCGGGTTCGGGATCACATCGGCGCTGCCGCCCGGAAGGACGGATGCCCCGTCACAGGCCGCAAGGCCCAGGGCCAGCGCAGCGGCTAACGCAAGTGCGGCCAGCCGCCGGAAAGGCTTTCGCCAGAAACTTACTTTTTCCGATTTGTATTTTTCCACGTTGTGTTCTCTTTCTGTTGATCGTTTTTTGGCTTATGGCCGGGGGCAGAGCGGGGCGCAAAGCGTGCGCCGGGGCTGGGCTGACGTCCGCCCGCACTGCGGTTCGCCGGGGCGGCATGGCCCTGCGGACGGCCCTTGCCCTTGCCGTTGGGGCGGACGGTGTAGGTGCCGTCATTGTGGATCGTCACATCGGCGGCTTCGGCCCGGCGGGCAGAGCGCTGCACGGCGCGGCGGCCTACGGCGGGCACCAGCAGGGGGATCAGGTCCTCCCGGTGGGTCATCTTCAGCGCCTTGACTACCTTCTCGGCGTTGCGAGGCTCGTAGTATTGCAGCAGCGCCCGCTGCAGCGCCTTGCCCTCGGGGGTCTTTTCCACAAACACCGGCTTCAGGGTGTAGGGGTCAAGGCCGGTGTAGAACATGCAGGTGCTCACAGTGCCGGGGGTGGGGTAAAAATCCTGCACCTGTTCCGGGCGCATGTGGTTTTTGTAAAGATATTCTGCCAGATAGACCGCATCCTTGAGGGTGCTGCCCGGGTGACTGGACATCAGATAGGGCACCAGATACTGCTTTTTGCCGGCCTTTTTGCTCAGCTCATAGAATTTATCCTTGAACTTGTTGAAGGTCTCGATGGGCGGCTTGCCCATGTAGGCCAGCGTGTTGGGAGCACAGTGCTCCGGAGCCACCTTCAGTTGGCCGGACACATGGTACTCTACCAGTTCCTTGAAGAAGGTGTCGTCCGGGTCGGCCATCAGGTAGTCGAACCGGATACCGCTGCGGATGAACACCTTTTTCACGCCCGGCAGCTCCCGCACCCGGCGCAGGATCTTCAGGTAGTCGCTGTGGTCCACGATCATGTGGGAGCAGGTGGTGGGGGCAAGACAGTGCTTGCCGCCGGTGCACATGCCCCGCAGCATCTGCTCCCGGCAGGAGGGAAAGCGGAAGTTTGCGGTGGGGCCGCCCACATCGTGGATGTAGCCCTTGAAATCCGGCTCGTGGGTCATGCGCTCGGCTTCTGCCACGATGCTGTCCGCGCTGCGGCTGGTGACACGGCGGCCCTGATGCAGCTGGATGGCGCAGAAGTTGCAGCCGCCAAAGCAGCCACGGTTCTGGATGATGGAGAACTGCACCTCACGGATGGCGGGCACGCCGCCCATGCTCTCGTAGATGGGGTGGTAACGGCGGGTGTAGGGCAGAGCGTAGACCTTATCCAGCTCCCCGCGCACCAGCGGCTTTGCGGGGATGTTCTGCACCAGATACTTTTCGCTCTGCTTCTGCACGATGATCTGGCCGCTGACCACATCCTGATTGTCCATCTGGATGCGGCAGGCCTTGGCATACGCCGTCTTATCCGACGCCACCTTTTTAAAGCCTGCGCACTCCACGTAGCGCTCGGGCAAATGGTCGAAGTCGGTCATGTAACAGGTGCCGTCCACGTCCGTGATGCTCTCCACCGGTTCCCCGGCGGCAAGGCGGCGGGCGATCTCCACGGTCTGGTGCTCGCCCATGCCAAAGCTGATGATGTCCGCGCCGGAATCCTCGGCGATGCTGGGCAGCACGGTGTCCAGCCAGTAGTCATAGTGGGCAAAGCGGCGCAGGGACGCCTCCAGACCGCCCAGAATCACCGGCAGGTCGGGATAGGCCTGCTTGGCAAGGCGGGTGTACACGGTGGCGCTGCGGTCCGGGCGTGCGCCGCCCTTGCCGCCGGGGGAGTATTCGTCCTCGGCGCGGGGGATCTTTGCCACGGAATAGTGGCTGACCATGCTGTCCACGTTGCCGCCGCCGATGAAGAAGCCGTACTTCGGCTTGCCGAACCGCTTGAAGTCCTCGCAGTCGGTGTAACGTGGCTGGGCCAGCACGCCGATCTTATAGCCCTCGGCTTCCAGCAGACGGCTGATGATGGCAGTGCCAAAGCTGGGGTGGTCCACATAGGCGTCGCCGCCCACCACCACAAAGTCCAGCTGCTCCCACCCGCGGGCCTCCATATCGGCCCGGCTGATGGGAAGAAATTCGGTGTAGATCTGTTGCATTTTTCTCCTCAATCGTTACTTTCTTGGCCCTAAAAATTTGTCACCATTCAGATGGATCATATGGTCTGGCATATCTGCCAGCCAAACTTCCGTCTCCCATGCAAGGGATTCTGAAAATTTCTTGTAAGTCTTGAAATCTAAAAAGGCAGTCACATAAATCTTGCCGGATGTAACATTTTTTGTCATTTCCTCCAGTTCTTTTATCCGCCTTGGTTCCATTGGACCCACCGACGTGACAGCCTCTACAAAATAAAGCCAATCCTTCTCCGCTGAATATAGGATCACATCTGGCATTTTGTCATGTACGGAAATGTCAAATCCCAATTTCTGAAGTGCATCTGTTTCTTTTATCAAATCCTTCTTTGTTGTATCTCCCAGATAAAGGCACTCTGAACTTGGTGCAAAACGAGGTGCAAATTCCTCAAGAATTGCCTTCTGAAGCTGATTGTGTTTTCCTGCCGATAAGGTAAAATCTTTTCCGTTGATTTTTACAGGCATTTTTCTCATGGCTTTTTTAGCTGCATACAGTGAGATCAGCGTTTCATGATTTTGCAAAAAATGACTCAGTTCTTGTTCCCATTGGTCGCTATGATAGCTCTGAACAAGTTTTAACATTTCATTTGTCAAACGATATCTATAATTCGGACTGTTGGTCGCTTTTCCATTGTCCTCAATAAATGCAGCATTTCGAAAATGGTGCATTGCCTGTTTTCGAAATGTCTCTCGACTATTTTCTGCGTAGGTCGCTGGATAATTCTTGCTTATAAATGCAATCACATCATGGATTCGTATCCATTCATTCGTTGCAAATTTCCATTCTTGATCTTTCGTCAATCCGGCCATTGCAAGGAGCGTATAACAACACATGTCGTTTTTCTGCGCTTTTGGAACTTTCAGTGCCGTTAAAATATCTCGGACTTCTTCTAGTTTCTTCATAGATAATTCTCCAAAATCTTATCACAGACGGCTTCCGACATATCATGACTTTTCAACAGATCTCTTCCCATGGATTCAATAATATCAATGGGTGGGACGGGCATCGAATTTACTTCTGTAGAGTTTACCTGTGTGGAACCGTTTAGGATTCGATAGTATACATCATAGAGCGTAGAGTTGAAGAGTACATATAATCCATATACAGTACATTCGGAAAGTTCCCGAATTCCACTGATGAAATTTATTTTATTTTGTGTACTGATTCTATTGTACGCCGGGTTTTTCCTGGCTAAATATACGCCGCATTGCAATCTTCGACATTCTTCCTTGGATGTGAAACGCTTAACAAAAAGGTAATTTGTGTTTTTTTGCAACAGCCCTGTTTGACCCGTTACAAGAAATTCGTTTTCTTTTCCAATCGGGAACAGAACTTTTCCATTTTGAATATGCTGCGCATAAAAGAGTGGAACGGCACCTTCTTCTTCGCGGTCACGCAGAGATTCTCGATTGCGAAAATCTACCGTTAGTCCGGTTTTCATTTTTAGTCCGATTTGAGGCAAAGTGTTTTTCCAACAATTTAATTTTTGGAGGATAGTGGCTTCTTCATTGTTCGTGACCAGGTATACATAATTTTCTGCGCCTTTGACAACCGTTTCATATGGAGCTTCATATATTGTTTTCGCTTCAAAATCTGAATTGCTCTTTGTTGTTGTTATTAAAATGTGCTTCGGTCTATCCATTGTTTTTTTTGCCTTGAAAATCATCGTTTCCTGCAAGACGCTTTCGATTTCAAAGACTTTGTCACGACTTTCGAATAAATGAATGTGTTCCAGCACCATTTCTCCGAAAAACTTTTTTCTAAAACGTCCAAAGTATGCACCGGATGTCCATGAGCGAGGAACGATATACACCATCTCTCCGTTTTCTTTCAAATCAAATGCACTCATAGCTGCAAACAGGAAATACAAATTAGGCGCGCCATAGCATACATCTTTCATTGCAGAAGCCTCTGGTGCATCTTTGAGCAATTTTATATAAGGTGGATTTCCAATTACAAAATCATATTTTTGAGGATTTAAGTTTGCACCCAATGTCTCATTATAATCCTCTGCTTGACTTAGAATGTAATTTTCTGGTCGTATCTCATACACTACTTTTTTAGATGTGTGATTTTTTATCCATTCTAAATTCTGTTGCAGAAGTTCAATAATATCTTGATTGTTCTCATAGCATGTTAAATATACTTCTTCTATCGTTGGCTTTTTGTTTAATTCGTCCATTACTGCGGCTGTCAGCAATCCCGTTCCCGCACCCGGATCAAGAATGGAGATTGTTTTTTTTTCACAAGAGACATCCAATAGCCTTGCCATAAAGACCGCTGTTTCCTTACTTGTGAAAAATTGTCCGCACTTTTTCCGTTGTGATTTCGGCATCTGTTCGATGTACTTTCTTGTCGTTGTCACAACAAAATCAATTGCATCCATAAATCGTATACTCCATGCTTCTATAAGTTTTTAATGAAACTCATTCATCCGGCTGGTTCATCTGCATTTCCAGCCACTGCTGGCGGCTGATAAGCACAGCGCGGGGCTTGGCGCCCTCGTAGGGTCCGATGATGCCTTTTTGTTCCATCTCGTCCATGATACGGGCCGCGCGGGCGTAGCCCAGCTTGCAGCGGCGCTGCAGCAGGCTGGTGGAGGCCTGACCGGCATCGATGACCACCTCCACGGCCTGCTTGAACATCGGGTCGCTGCCGGTCTCCTCGTCGGCATCGGCAGAGGATGCGCCTTTTTTGCCGTCCTGAATGGCGTGCTTTTCCATGGCTTCGATCATGGCTTCGTCATACTGCACGGTGCCGCTCTGCTTGATGAAGTCCAGCACACGGCTGATCTCCTCATCCCGCACGAAAGTGCCCTGAATACGGGTAGGCTTGGGCGCACCCACGGGCATGAACAGCATATCACCCATGCCCAGCAGCTTTTCGGCACCGGAGCCGTCCAGAATAGTGCGGCTGTCCACCTGACTGGACACTGCAAATGCGATGCGGCTGGGGATGTTGGCCTTGATCAGGCCGGTGATCACGTCCACGCTGGGGCGCTGGGTGGCTACGATCAGGTGCATACCGGCGGCGCGGGCCTTCTGGGCGATGCGGCAGATGGAGTCCTCCACATCCTTGCCCACCACCATCATCAGATCGGCCAGCTCGTCGATGATAATGGCGATGTATGGCATCTTTTCCAGATCAGGCCGTTCTGCGGCCAGCTTGTTGAAAGACTTGATGTCGCGCACATTGTTCTCTGCAAACAGATGATAGCGGCGCTCCATCTCCTGCACCGCACTGCCAAGGGCACCTGCGGCCTTTTTCGGCTCGGTGACCACCGGCATCAGCAGGTGGGGAATGCCGTTGTACTCGGCCAGCTCCACCACCTTGGGGTCGATCAGCAGCAGCTTCACGTCCTCCGGGCTGGAGCGGAACAGCAGGCTCATGATGATGCTGTTCACGCACACGGATTTACCGCTGCCGGTGCTGCCTGCAATGAGCAGATGGGGCATCTTGCACAGGTCTGCCACCTGTGCCACACCGGCAATGTCTTTACCAAGCGCAATGCCCAGAGGTGAGGTCATGCGCAAAAAGCTCTGACTCTCGAACACGCTGCGGATATACACCGGGGTCTTTTTGTGGTTGGGCACCTCAATGCCCACGGCAGGCTTGCCGGGGATGGGTGCTTCCATACGCACGTCCGCCACCGCAAGGTTCAGGGCGATATCGTCTGCCAGCGAGGTGATGCGGCTGATCTTGACACCCGCCATGGGCTGCACTTCGTACCGGGTGACGGAGGGGCCCCGGGAGATATCCAGCACACGGGTGCGCACGCCAAAGCTTTCCAGCGTATCCACCAGCTTCTGGGCGTTGGCTTTCAGCTCTTCCTGTGCGTTGGGGTCGCTCTCCTCCGGGGCCTTTTCGAACAGGTCGATGCCGGGGTACTGGTACTGATAGCTCTCCTCAGGCTCCGGCTCCTCGGCCGGGGCGGTGGCTGCCTGCTGCTCGCCGACGGCGGGCTTTTCCATGGCAGCGGCTACCAGCGTGTTGATGTCTTTTTCCTCCACTGGCTCGCTGGTGATGCTGATCCAGCCGTCATCGTCCGGGGCAGAGCGCATGGCCATCACGTTGTCGGCCATGACCCGCACCGGCACGGAGGGCTCGTCGGTGGTGGGCAGGGTCGGTGTCTGGAAGGCTCCGCTGCCGTCGAACGCAGGAGCTTCGGCGGGGTCTTCGTCCACCGGCTGGGCCGGGATGCCGGGCGTTACCACCGGGGCCGGTGCTTCGGGGGCCGCCGGGGCCTCCGGTTTTGCAAAGAAGTCTTCGGCTGCTGTCTCGATGGCATCGGGCACCACCGGCTTCACGATGGGCCGGGGCGCGGGCTTGTGAAGCGGGTCCTGCCCGAAGGTGCCGCCGGGCCCGACGATGAAGGGCTCGATGGGCTCACTGCCGCCTTCAACGACGGGGGTGCTATCCGGTCCAAGGTCGATGTCAAACGAGGCGCGGGGATGGGGCGTGCCCACCTGCACCGGCGTAAAGGCCGGGGCCTCCTGCGGCTCTGCCGGGGCAGGCGCGGGGGAGGGGGCAGGTGCTTCGTAGCCGAGAGAGTCGTCCACCGGTTCGGGCGCGGCTTCGCCTTCCAGCTCTTCGGTCACCTTGTGGCCCCAGCTGAAAATGCCGGACAGCCAGCCCGGCGCTGCAAAGCCGCCCTCCTCGTCCTCTTCGCCGCAAAGGTCCGGCTCGTCTCCGGCTTCCAGCGCCGCCGCTTCCTCCTCGGCCTGGCGGGCGGCCTGCCGCTCGGCGCGGCGGGCTGCATTCTGCTCGTAGACGGCCACGCCCTTTTCGTGGGCGCTGCCGCCCAGTTCACATATCCACTGCCACAGTTCGGCGGGGGTGATATCAAAAATGTACAGGCTGACACACAGTGCCAGCACCACCATCACGAGATTCGCCGCCGGACGCCCGCAGAGCAGCAGCAGATTGCCGCCCAGCAGGGCACCGATGGCACCGCCGCCCAGCCAGGCATGGACGCCGTTCTGATAGCACTCCGCTACCATGCGGGCCGCCGGGATGTCGGCGGGGATCTCGGAAAAGACGATGACGGTGCCGCTGGCAAACACCAGCCCCAGTATCAGCTTGAACATCTGGCCGATGAGGTCTTCGCCCCGTGTGTAGAGGATGGCCAGATAGCAGATCGCTGCGCCCAGCACAAAGCTGCCACAGCCAAAAAGTCCGAACAGCACATCGTGCAGGGCCTTCCAGACCGAGCTGCCCTCCACAAAGGCCAGCACCACCAGCAAAAGGCCTGCAAACAGGGTGCCAAGCCCTGCGGGCATCCGCTCCTGTGCCCGGCTCTTTCTCCGCGCAGGTGCGCGTCTTGCGGTCGTTTTTCGTTTTTTCTTTGCCATCTTTCGTTGCAACCCTGTCTCTTTCTCCCATAGTATTCGATTCTTTCATTTTATCACGACCTATGGAAAATAGCAACGAAAACCCGCTCAGCGTTCGATCTCCCGGTACAGCCACGCCAGCGCATCCGAAAGCCCGCCCAGCTCATCAATGAGCTTTTCCTTCACAGCCCGGCGTCCATCCAGCACAGTGCCCATGTCCATCACCAGCTCGCCGGTGTGGAGCATCAGGTCGGTGTAGCGTTTTTCGGTCATGCCGCTGTGGGCCGCTACGAAGCCGGTGATGCGCTGCTGCATCTGCTCAAAGCTGCGCATGGTCTGCGGCACCCCCAGAATGACGCCGGAATGCCGCACCGGGTGCACGGTCATGGTGGCTGTTGGCACGATGAAGCTGCGCCGGGCGCTGACGGCAAGCGGGATACCGATGGAGTGCCCGCCGCCCAGCACAAGCGTTGCACTGGGTTTGGACACGCTGGCGATCAGCTCCGCCAGCGCAAGGCCCGCTTCCACATCGCCGCCCACGGTGTTCAGGATGACCAGCAGGCCCTCCACCGCCGGGTCCTCCTGCGCGGCCACCAGCTGCGGGATGACATGCTCATACTTCGTGGTCTTCTGGCCCTGCGGCGCTTCCGAATGGCCTTCGATCTGGCCGATGACGGTCAGGCAGTGGATGGCGTGGGGGCCTTTGGTGCGGTAGACGCTGCCCAGATCCTCGATCTCTTCTTTTTCCAGCCGCTGCTCTTCCACCGGGGTGTTTTTTTCGTTCTGCTCTGCCATAAGCCCCTCCTGCTCTGTTTTTTTCAGGGTTCCCGGCGGGTCAAATGATTATGCGGCGGTTAAGATTTCTTAACTTTTGAAAAAATTGCTCCATTTTATTTGACATTCTCCACATCCGCTGTATACTTTAGATAATGAATAAGATTGACAAAGATGTATCATTATTGTGCAAAACTCTTTGAATCTGCCGGAGCGCCACGGTAGGCGCAGAGGACCGGCATCGAATGGATGAAAGGAGAACCACCTATGAACACCCCTGGTAAAGCATCTCTGCCGGTGATCAAACGCCTGCCCAAGTACTACCGCTTTCTGCGGACTTTGAAGAACGACGGCATCAACAGCATTTCTTCCCGCGAGCTGGCTGCTCAGATGGGCACCACCGCTTCGCAGGTACGGCAGGACTTCAACTGCATCGGCGATGTGAATGGCCGGCAGGGCATCGGCTACTCGGTGGAAAACCTGCTCTCCATTCTGGAAGGCCTGCTGTTCGGCAACGGCGACCGCCTGCCCACCATCCTGATCGGCTGCGGTCGTCTGGGCAAGGCAGTGAGCCGCTTTATCACCACCGATACCAACGGCTATAAGCTCATTGCCGCCTTCGACAACTCGTCGGACGAAGTGGGCAAGGAGATCAGCGGCATCCAGATCCGCCATATCGACGAGCTGGAGAGCTTCTGCGCAGAGCACAAGCCCGAAGTGGCGGTTCTCTGTGTGCCCCGCGACGGTGCGGAACAGGTCAGCGGCCGTCTGGTGGATCTGGGCATCGAGGGCTTCTGGAACTTCTCCCACTATGACCTCTCTGTGCCGTATCCCGATGTGGTGGTGGAGAACGTCCATCTGGGCGACAGCCTGATGAGCCTTGGCTACCGCCTGCGCAATCAGGACTGATGTTCCGGTTTCGTCGTTGTTACTATATAGTATAATATGATAAAGCAATCCTCCCATCACAGCGAAGCCCGCTCGCTTCCCATCGTTTGGGCTTTGCTCATTCCGTAGAAAGCTGACCGGCTTGCCAATGGCTCTCCCTTTGGGAGAGCTGGCATCGCGTAGCGATGACTGAGAGGGTTGCTTTTTATGAGGAGACCTTCATGGCAAAACTGTATTTCCGCTACGGCGCAATGAACAGCGGCAAAAGCACCGCCCTGATGCAGGTAGCCCACAACTACGAAGAACAGGGGATGCGGGTGCTGATCCTCAAGCCACAGGTGGACACCAAGGGCGGCGGTGAGCTGGTGAGCCGTCTGGGCGTGCGCCGCAAGGCTGATCTGCTGATCCCGCCGGAGACGGACGTGTTCGAGGCCGTCCGCGCCGCCAGCCAGACCCAGAAGCTGGCCTGCGTGCTGTGCGACGAGAGCCAGTTTTTCACTGCGCAGCAGGCAGAACAGCTGTTCATGGTCACGGTGGATTTGAACATTCCGGTGATCTGCTACGGCCTGCGGGCAGATTTTTCGCTTAAGGGCTTTCCCGGCTCTACCCGCCTGCTGGAGCTGGCCCACACCATCGAGGAGATGAAGACTATCTGCACCTGCGGCCGCAAGGCCATCTGCAACTGCCGCAGAGTGAACGGCAGATTCGTCTTTGAGGGCGAGCAGGTGGCCATCGATCTGGAAAACGATGTGCAGTACGTGAGCATGTGCCCCCAGTGCTACTTCCGCGAGCGCCGCGCCTTCTACGCCCGCCGGGCCGCGAAATAAAAAAGCGGAGCTTTTCCCGGAAGAAGCATTGCGCTGCGTTCATTTTGCGGCCGTATTCCCCAAAAAACAGAAAAATTTTTTCAGCGCTGCCCCGCCGGGCGGCGCTTTTTTCTGCCCGGAACAGACCGTTTCCGACAGGGTGATATATCAGTTGTATCCAACTTCGCGCGTTTATTGCTCTATTGATATATCAGTTGACAAATCGGTGGAATCGTCAACGATTTCACTGATTGCATCCAACAAAACCACGCAAATTTCCCGATTGGTTACAAAAATATTGCAATTTTAGGAGGTTTCTCCGACGCCTTGCTCCAATTTCTATGCAATCTGTTGAAGTATACATGTTGCACAGTTTTTTCGCTCAAGTTTATTCATTTCGGCAAGGACGTCAAAACCGCGCCAAACACGAGCGCAATATTTGTTCGTTTTTTGCACGCTTCTCTTCAATTTACATCTTTCTTTTTGTGGTATCTTTTGTTATCATAATTGTATACAACGAGCCTTTGGCAGATAAGGCCGCAGAGCACATGTTTTCTATTTATTAGGAGGAGAACAAAAATGAGCAAGGCAATTTCTCGTCGTGATTTCATGAAGGTCACCGGCGCTGTGGGCGCTGCCGGCCTTCTGGCTGCCTGCGGCGGCAGCTCCAACTCCACCGCAGCTTCCACCGCTTCTTCCGCAGCAGAAGCAGCTTCCGTGGCTGGCCTGAGCAGCGATCCTGTCACCCTGACCATCAGCTGGTGGGGCGGCGAGTCTCGTCACAACGCTTACCAGGAGGCCCTGAAGGCTTTCTCCGCAGCAAACAGCAACATCACCATCGAGCCCACCTTCGCCGCATGGTCCGGCTGGGAGGACACCATGTCCACCAAGTTTGCCGGCGGCGTGGCTGAGGACGTCTGCCAGATCAACTGGAACTGGCTGTACAACTACTCTGCAAACGGCCAGACCTTCATCGACCTGAACAGCGTCACCGATTATCTGGACCTGTCTCAGTGGGATGATGCCAAGCTGGCAGCCTGCAACGTTGCCAATGCCCAGCAGTGCGTGCCCGTTTCCATGACCGGCCGTATCTTCTTCTGGAACATGACCACCTTCAACAAGGCTGGCATCACCGAAGTTCCCAAGTCTCTGGATGATCTGATGGCTGCCGGCAAGGCATTCAAGGAGAAGCTGGGCGACGATTACTACCCCATGCATCTGGGCGCATACGACCGTATGATCCTGATGGTGTTCTACCTCGAGTCCAAGTACGGCAAGGACTGGGCTGACCCCGTCACCTCTACCCTGAACTACACCGAGGACGAGATCGCTGAGGGCATCGACTTCATCAAGAGCCTGGTGGATGGCCACGTCATCATGCCGCTGCCCACCTACTACGGTGCAAACGGCGACAACGCTGCACACCAGTCCAACGAGTGGATCACCGGTAAGATCGCAGGCATCTTCGAGTGGGATTCCGCTGCTTCCAAGTACTCCTCCGCTCTGGATGATGCCAACAAGGACGGCTTCACCGTTGGCGAAGAGATCAAGTTCGGCGACAACAACGGCGGCTTCTCCAAGGTCTCCATGGGTCTGGCCATCACCAAGACCAGCAAGTGCCTTGCCGAGGCTGCTACCCTGATCAACTTCCTGCTGAACGAGGAGAAGGGCGCTTCCATCATGGGTTCCGAGTGCGGCATCCCCGCTTCCAAGGCTGGTCTGGCTGCTGCTCAGGCTGCCGGCGCTGTCAAGGATCTGGTTGCTGAGGCAAACGCCAAGGTCATGGCCTTCACCACCAACAAGCTGGATCCCCTGTTCGAGAACAACGACCTGAAAGCTTCCGGCACCGGCATCTATCAGGAAGTGTTCGACACCGTTGACTACGACGGCGTTTCCGGTGCAGACGTTGTTGACACCCTGCTGGACGGCATGTCCGCTGTTGGTTACACTGTCTGATCGCTTCAGACTCTGACCTGAGTTCTTACATACGAGGGGCATCGACCACTCGGCCGATGTCCCTTTTTCTCAGGCACAGGTTACAAATCTCTGACAAGTCTGTTTCCAAAGTGTGACACGCGGTATGCCATGCGTTGGAAAATCACCCACAAAAGGAGGATTCCCGGATGAAAGAAAGTAATGCGCCCTCTCTGGGGCGTACCCCGGCCCAGAAGTTCTTCGATAAGTGGCAGGGTCTGTTTTATCTGATCCCCTGGATCATCGGCTTCGTCGTCTTTAAGGCAGTTCCCTTCGGTCAGTCGCTGTACTACAGCTTCACCGATATGAACTTCTTCAACGGCATCCATCAGTACGGCGTGATGAACTACGTCACCGCCTTCTCCGATGCCAAGATCACCAAGGCGCTGATCATCACCTTCAAGTACGCTTTCATCACCGTGCCTCTGAAGCTGGTCTTTGCGCTGTTCATCGCATACATCCTGAACTTCAAGATCGCATGCGTCAACCTGTTCCGTACTGTGTACTACATTCCCTCCATTCTGGGCGGCTCTGTTGCGATCGCCGTTCTGTGGAAGGCCGTCTTCCGCGATGACGGTCTGGTCAACACCATCATCCGCGCCATCACCTTCGGCCACGCACAGGGCCCCTCTTGGCTGAGCGACCCCAGCTACGCGCTGTGGATCATCTGCTTTTTGCGCATCTGGCAGTTCGGTTCTGCCATGGTGCTGTTCCTGGCCGCTCTGAAGGGCGTGCCTGCCGACCTGTACGAGGCTGCTACCATTGATGGTGCCGGCAAGTGGCGTCAGTTCTTCTCCATCACCGTTCCGATGATCACTCCCATCATCTTCTACAACCTGGTCACTCAGATCTGCCAGGCTTTCCAGGAGTTCAATGGCCCCTACATCATCACCAACGGCGGCCCCCGTGGTTCCACCACGCTGATCTCTCTGCTGGTCTACAACTACGCATTCAAGTCTTATGACATGGGTATGGCATCCGCTCTGGCATGGATCATGTTCATCATCGTCTGCATCCTGACGATCATTGCATTCACCAGCCAGAAGAAGTGGGTCTACTACTCTGACGAAAGGTAAGGTGACCAGTATGGGAATGAAAGCATCGAATAAAATCGCGACCTTCTTCAAGTATTTCGTCCTGATCCTGGTCGGCGTCATCATGATCTATCCTCTGCTGTGGATGATCAGCGCTACCTTTAAGGACAACAGCGAGATCTTTGCAGGCATCAGCCTGTGGATCAAGCACCCCACTCTGGATGGCTACCGCGGCGCTCTGAACAACTTTGGCGGTTCCATCAACATCCTGCAGGCCATGCTGAACACCTACAGCTACGTCATCCCCAAGGTGATCTGCACGGTGGTCTCCGCCTGTGTGGCTGCCTACGGCTTTGGCCGCTTCGATTTCCCCGGCCGTAAGCTGATGTTCAACATCATGCTGGCCACCCTGTTCCTGCCGCAGGTCGTTCTGAATGTGCCGCAGTACCTGCTGTACAACAAGTTCGGCTGGCTGGACAGCCCCTTCTATCTGGCTATCTGGGTGCACTGCGCATTTGCGACCGAGACCTACTTCGTCTACCAGCTGGTGCAGTTCATGCGCAATGTCCCCCGTGATCTGGACGAAGCCGCTGCCATCGACGGCTGCTCCTCCTTCCAGACCCTGTACAAGGTCATCGTGCCCATGCTGGGCCCCGCTCTGGTGTCCTGCGCACTGTTCCAGTTCATGTGGAGCTGCAACGACTTCATGGGTCCGCTGCTTTACGTCAGCACTCCCGGTAAGTACCCGATGTCCCTGTTCGTCAAGCTGTCCATGGACGGTGATACCGGTTTCGCATGGAACAAGATCCTTGCTCTGTCCCTCATCTCCATCCTGCCGCAGCTGATCGTCTTCTTCTGTGCACAGGACCAGTTCGTTGAAGGTATCTCTGCCGGTGCCGTCAAGGGCTGATCGCTCTTCACTCTGGCCTGTGAGATCCTGACGCAACAATCAAAACGACCCCTGTGCACACGGCATAGGGGTCGTTTCTCTTTGCAAGGCTCAGCTGCGGCTGCTCTTGCGGTATTGCAAGGGGCCGACGCCCATCATCTCCCGGAAGACCCGGCGGAAGTGAGCCGCCGAGGCAAAGCCGGTCTGCTCGGCCACCGCACTGATGGAAAGCTCAGTCGTTTCCAGCAGCTTCTGGGCCGCTTCGATGCGGCGGTTGTTGATGTAATCCACGATGGACTGGCCCGTTACCCGCCGGAACAAACGGCTCAGGTAGTAGGGCGAAAGATAAAACTGCGCCGCCACCTCGGTGAGGGAAAACTTCTGCCGGTAATTGGCCGCAAGGTAGGCGCAGATCTGCTCCACGGTCTCGTTCCGGGGGCGGGCGGTCTGCCGTTCGGCTTTGCACTCCTGGTCCACATAATGCAGCAGCAGCGAAAGGTAGATGATGCCGGGGCAGTCCGGTTCCCCGGCGGCGCTCCGCATCAGGTTCAGCAGGGTGCGCAGGCGGCTGGCCCACTGCACCGGGCCGTACAGCAGGATCGGGTCGTCCGGCTCGAACAGCGGGCTGAAATCCCGCTGCATCACGCTCTTCAGCTCGGTCAGCACCGCCGCCGGGAAGCGGCAACCGATCAGCTCCGGGGCCAGATGCCCCGCCTGCTGAAACACGCCGCCCCCCGGCCCCAGCAGCAGCACGCAGCCGGGGGTGACCAGCAGCGAAGCGTCTCCCCGCTGGAACGTGCAGCTGCCGCCGGTCACCACCAGGATGCGGCAGGTCTCCTCGTCCTCCTGCAGGCGGTACTCGCTCTCGGTCATCCGCAGCTGGAGCGCCAGCGTCTTTGCATTCAGTTTATCGCGTTCCGCTCGCATTGGCATCATTGATTCCCCGCTTTTTTTCGTTTTCTCCAGTGTATCACGTCCGCCCCGCGCGGGCAAGCCGAAACCCCAAGGAGGTTTTGTTTTATGAAACTGTCACTCATCCGTTCCATGACGCGCAGCGCTGTTTTCGAGCTGGAAAACGGCCTGTGCTATCGTCCGGCCCACCCCTTCCGGGTGCTGCTGAACGGCGAACCGGTCCGGGAGGCCCAGGACACCAACGTGTTCTCCCTGTTCTCCCTGACCCCGGCCACCGACTACACCGTCACCGTTGAGTCGGAGGGCGAGACCCTGACCGCGAACTTCCGCACCCAGGACGAGAGCTTCTTTGTGGATGCTTCCCGCTACGGTCTGGTGGCCGACGGCACCACGGACAACACCCTCAAGCTGCAGGCAGCTCTTTCCACCTGCCCCAAGGGCGGCACAGTGTACGTGCCTGCAGGCCGCTACCGCACCTGCAGCCTGTTTCTGAAAAGCAACACCACCCTCTATCTTGAAAAGGGCGCTGTGCTGCTGGGCGACAATGACCGCACCCACTACCCCATCCTGCCCGGCGTGATCCCCAGCGAGAACGAGGTGGATGAATACTACCTGACCGGCTGGGAGGGCAATCCCCTGAGCAGCTTTGCGGGTCTGTTGAACATCACGCAGGTGCACGATGTCGTTGTGACCGGCGAGGGCACGCTGGACTGCGATGCCGAGAACGGCGACTGGTGGGTAACGCCCAAGATCAAGCGCATCGCATGGCGGCCCCGCGCTGTGGCTGCTGTGGACAGCGAGAACATCTGCCTGCACGGCATCACGGTGCAGAACAGCTATTCGTGGACGATCCACCCCATCTTTGTCAAGCACCTTGACCTGCTGAACTTCAACATCAACAACCCCTACAATGCCCCCAACACCGACGGCATCGACCCCGAAAGCTGCGAGTATATCCGCATCATCGGCGTGAACATCCATGTGGGCGACGACTGCATTGCCATGAAGGCCAGCAAAGTATTCCTTGGCATGAAGCTGAAAAAGAGCTGTGAGCACACCGTTATCCGCAACTGCCTGTTGGACAAAGGCCATGGCGGCATCGTCATTGGCAGCGAGATGAGCGGCGGTGTGAAGGATATGGTGGTCACCCAGTGCTTGATGGACCACACCGACCGCGGCCTGCGCGTCAAGACCCGCCGTGGCCGCGGCAACACCGCCGTCATCGACGGGCTGGTGTTCCGCAACGTGGAGATGCGGGGTGTCAAGGCACCCTTCGTCATCAACATGTTCTACTTCTGTGACCCGGACGGCCACGGCCCCTATGTGCAGTGCCGTGATGCCATGCCCGTGGACGAGTACACCCCGAAGCTGGGCAGCCTGACCATGGAGGACATCGTCGCCACCGACGCTCAGTTCGCGGGATGTTACTTCGACGGCCTGCCGGAGCAGCCTATTGAGCGCGTTTCCATGAAGAACGTCACGATCACCTTTGACCCCAATGCCGAGGCCGGTCAGGCCGCTATGGCGGATAACCGCCCTCTGGTGAAGAAGCTGGCCATCTACGCCGAGAATGTCAAGGAGATCGACCTGCACAACGTGAAGATCGAGGGCTACGAGGGCGAACGCCTGCACTTTGCAAATGTCGGCCATTTTGAGGAGGACTGATTACCATGACCCATGAAGAAATTCTTGCCATGCTGGGCGATTACGTGGACTACCTGATCGCCAATTCCAGCGCCGAAGCACCCATGTGGAACATCGAAAAGGTGCGCAGCGGCAAGCCCAACAAGTGGAACTACATCGACGGCTGCATGATCACCGCCTGCCTGAGCCTGTACAAGACCACCGGTGACGAGAAGTACCTGCGCTTTTCCAAGAACTTCATCGACTGGTTCGTGCAGGAGGATGGCTCCATCAAGACCTACGACCCCAAGGAGTACAATCTGGACAACGTGAATCAGGGCAAGAACCTGTTCACCCTGTACGATATCTTTGGTGACGAGAAGTACCGCAGGGCCATCGAGACCATCCGCAGCCAGCTGGCCACCCAGCCCCGCACCAAAGAGGGTAATTTCTGGCACAAGGACATCTACCCGTGGCAGGTGTGGCTGGACGGCACCTACATGGCCCAGCCCTTCTACATGGAGTACGAGACACGCTTTAACAAGATGCAGGGCTGCATCGACAGCTACAAACAGTTCATGAATATCAAAAAGCACATGCGGGACGAAAAGACCGGCCTGTACTACCACGGCTACGATGAGAGCCGCCAGATGTACTGGGCCGACCCCGTCACCGGCTGCAGCCCCAACTTCTGGCTGCGTGCCATGGGCTGGTTCATGGTAGCCATGGTGGACGTGCTGGAGCGGATGGACGAGCAGCTGTACAACGAGTACCGCGGCATCATGGCAATGCTCAAGCAGACCATTGAGGATGTGCACAAATTCCAGGACGAGGAGACCGGCATGTTCTGGCAGGTGATGGACCACCCCGGTGTGGAGGGCAACTACCTCGAGACCAGCGGCACCGCTCTGTTTGCCTACGCGGTGCTCAAAGGCGTGCGTCTGGGCTACCTGCCGAAACGCATGGCCGCATGGGCCGAAAAGGCCTTCTACGGCACCTGCGACAAGTACCTCTCCAAGAACCCGGATGGCAGTCTGCAGCTGGACGGCATCTGCCTGGTGGCGGGTCTTGGCGGCAAGGATCACCGCGACGGCTCTCTGGCCTACTACTTCAGCGAGCCGGTGGTCTGCAACGATGCCAAGGGTGTCGGCCCGCTGGTGCTGGCTTACACCGAAATGATCGCCCGCTGAGCACACGAATCAAATAGAAACTATACATTGGGGCCGGGAGCTTTTCCCGGCCCCAATGCGTTTTCCGGGCGCAAAAAGAGGAACTGCACGGGGCAGTTCCTCTGGGAAAAGGCTGTTTACTTGAGCACCGCACCGAGGTTTGCACTGGTGACCATGCGTGCGTAGCGGCTGAGCCAGCCGGTCTTGATGTTGGGTTCGGGTGCAACATACTTTGCCTTGCGCTGGGCCAGGACTTCGTCGCTGACCTCCAGCGTGATGGAGGCATTGGGGATATCAATGTTGATGGTATCTCCCTCCTCGATCAGGCCGATGGGACCGCCGGAAGCAGCCTCCGGGCTGACATGGCCGATGGCTGCGCCGCGGCTTGCGCCGGAGAAGCGGCCGTCGGTGATGAGGGCCACGGTCTTGTCCAGCTTCATGCCGGCCAGCGCGGAGGTGGGGTTCAGCATCTCACGCATACCGGGGCCGCCCTTGGGGCCTTCGTAGCGGATGACCACTACATCGCCCGGGACGATCTTGCCCGCATAGATGGCGGCAATGGCCTCGTCCTCGCTGTTGAACACGCGGGCCGGGCCGGAATGCTGCTGCATCTCGGGGGCCACGGCGCTGCGCTTGACCACACAGCCGTCCGGTGCAATGTTGCCCCACAGGATCTGCAGACCGCCGGTCTGGGAGTAGGGGTTGTCGATGGGACGGATGGCCTTGTCGTTCAGGATGTGTGCGCCCTTGATGTTCTCGCCCAGCGTCTTGCCGGTAACGGTGGGCACATCCAGATCCAGCAGGCCCTTCTTGGCCAGCTCTGCCTGCACGGCGGGGATGCCGCCTGCGGCGTACAGGTCCGGCATGTGGGTGGGGCCGGCCGGTGCCAGATGGCACAGGTTCGGGGTCTTGGCGCTGATCTCATTGAACAGCTTCAGGTCGATGGGCACACCGGCCTCATAAGCGATGGCCAGCAGGTGCAGCACGGTGTTGGTGGAGCAGCCCAGAGCCATATCGCAGGTAAGAGCGTTGCGGATGGAGCGCTCGTTGATGATCTGGCGTGCGGTGATGCCCTTCTTGACCATATCCATGATGGCCATACCGGCGTGCTTTGCCAGCTGCAGACGCTTGGAGTAGACGGCAGGAATGGTGCCGTTGCCGGGCAGTGCGATGCCGATGGCCTCGCACAGGCAGTTCATGCTGTTGGCGGTGTACATGCCGGAGCAGCTGCCGCAGCTGGGGCAGCAGTTGCAGGTGCAGTCTTCCAGCTGATCCTCGGTGATCATACCGGCCTTGTAGGCACCCACAGCCTCGAACATCTTGGAAAGGCTGACCTCTTCGCCGCCGTAGGTACCGGCCAGCATTGGGCCGCCGGAGCAGACCACAGCGGGCACATCCATGCGCACCGCTGCCATCACCATGCCGGGCACGATCTTATCGCAGTTGGGCACCAGTACCAGACCGTCCAGCTGATGGGCCATGAGCATGGTCTCCACGCTGTCGCAGATCAGCTCACGGGATGCAAGGCTGTACTTCATGCCCACATGGCCCATGGCGATGCCGTCGCACACGCCAATGGCGGGGATCAGGATGGGGGTGCCGCCTGCCATCTCAACGCCGGCCTTTACGGCATCGGCGATCTTGTCCAGATTCATATGGCCGGGCACGATCTCGCTGTAGGCGCTCACCACGCCGATCAGCGGGCGCTCCAGCTCTTCCTTGGTGTAGCCCAGTGCATAGAACAGGCTTCGGTTCGGGGCGCGCTCCGAACCCTTGGTCACGTTGTCACTTCTCATTTCAAATCCTCTTTTCTGACAAAAACCCTCTCCGTCACGGCTGCGCCGTGCCACCTCTCCCGAAGGGGAGAGGTTTTTGCGGAGGATCTATAAGGTTCTCACTTTCAACAAAAGCTCCCCCTTTCGGGGGAGCTGGCCGCCGAAAGGCGGCCTGAGAGGGTTTTCCCCTTACTTCTTCAGCCAGCTCATCATGCCGCGCAGCTCTGCGCCGACCTTCTCGATGGGCAGCTCTGCTTCCATGCGGCGCTTTGCCAGGAAGTGCACCTTGCGGCCGCCGTTGGGGCTCATCTCGGTCAGGAACTCGGAAGCGAAGGTGCCGTCCTGGATCTCGGTCAGAACCTTCTTCATTTCCTTGCGGGTCTCGGCGGTGATCAGGCGCTTGCCGGTGCGGTAGTCGCCGTACTCAGCGGTGTTGGAGATGGAGTAACGCATCTTGGAGAAGCCGCCCTCGTTGATCAGGTCAACGATCAGCTTCATCTCGTGGCAGGTCTCAAAGTATGCCATCTCGGGCTCGTAGCCAGCTTCCACCAGCGTATCGAAACCGGCGTGGATCAGCTCGGAAACGCCGCCGCACAGCACTGCCTGCTCACCGAACAGATCGGTCTCGGTCTCCTCCTTGAAGGTGGTCTGCAGGATGCCTGCACGGCCAGCGCCGATGCCGGAAGCGTATGCCAGAGCAATATCCTTAGCCTTGCCGGTGTAGTCCTGCTCCACGCAGATCAGAGAGGGGCAGCCCTCACCCTCGGTGTACAGGCGGCGGACGATGTGGCCGGGGCCCTTGGGAGCGATCATAATAACGTCCACATTCTTGGGAGCAGTGATGGTCTTGAAGTGGATGTTGAAGCCGTGTGCAAAGGCCAATGCCTTGCCCTCGGTCATGTAGGGAGCTACCTGCTTGTTGTAGATGTCAGCGCACAGCTCGTCGGGCACCAGCATCATGACAACGTCGCCGGCCTTGGCAGCTTCTTCCACTTCCATGACCTTGAAGTTCTCGTGAGTTGCTGCGAACTCAGAAGCCTTCTCCCAGTGAGCAGAGCCCTTGCGCAGGCCGACGACGACGTTCACGCCGCTCTCGGCCAGGTTCTCAGAATGTGCGTGGCCCTGGCTGCCGAAGCCGATGACAGCGACGGTCTTGCCGTCCAGCACGCCGAGGTTGCAGTCGGAATCGTAGTATTTCTTGATAGCCATGGTAGTTGTTCTCCTTTTTTGTTTTGTGTTTATTCAGTGGCTGATTGTAAACATTTTATTTTTTCGCTCACTGTGGAGCGGAAAAGCGAAGTTTTAACCCTCTCAGTCATCTCGCTTTGCTCGATGCCAGCTCCCCCGAGGGGGGAGCTTTTATCATACCTTCTCTTTTGATGATGCATAAAACCTCGCCCTTCGGGAGAGGTGGCACGGCGCAGCCGTGACGGAGAGGGTTCGTTCTTACTTTCTCTCCGGGCAGTGGGTTCCCGGCAGAGGCAGCTGTGCTTCGCGCACCTCCTGCGGAGGCTTCTGCATATGCTGATGCATCCCGCCGCGCTCCAGTGCGGTAACACCGGTGCGGCACTGCTCCAAAATTTTGTAATCTGTAAACATTTTCAGGAAGGCATCGATCTTATCCGGCTTGCCGATCAGCTCGAACACCATGCTGTCCGGCGAAAGGTCGATGATCTTGGCCTTGTAGATGCTGGCGATCTCCCGCAGCTCGCTGCGGTTGTGCACATCGGACGCCACCTTCAGCAGCAGCAGTTCCCGTTCCAGAGATTTTTCGCCGTCCAGCACGAACACCTGACGGGTAACTTCCAGCCGTTCGGTCTGCAGGATCAGCTGCTTGAGGGCCTTGTCATCGCTGGTAATGGTCACGGTGATGCGGCTGACTGCCGGGTCGTTGGTGGCCGAGACCGTCAGGCTGTCGATGTTGAAGCCGCGGCGGCAGAACAGGTTGGACACACGGGCCAGAACACCGCTCTGGTTGTCCACCAGCAGGCTGATGACCCTGCGCTTGTTGGATTCCATATTGCTGTGCCCTCCTTATTCCATGATGATATCGTTGATGTCGCCGCCGCCGGGGATCATGGGCAGCACCTTTGCGTCCTTATCGATGATGCACTCGATCCAAGTAGGGCCTTTCTGCTTCATTGCATCGGCAAAAGCAGCCTGAAACTCCGGCAGGTTTCTGCAGCGGTAGCCCTTCAGGCCAAAGCCCTCGGCCAGCTTGACGAAGTCCGTCTTGCGGTGGGGATCGGTCTGGCTGTAGCGCTTTTCGTAGAAGATGGTCTGCCACTGGCGCACCATGCCCAGCACCGAGTTGTTGAAGATCACGGTGATGATGGGCAGCTCATAGCTCACGGCGGTGCAGGCCTCGTTCAGGTTCATGTGGAAAGAGCCGTCGCCGGTAAACATGACCACCCGCTGGTCGCGGCCCAGAGCCATCTGTGCGCCAATGGCGGCGCCGTAGCCAAAGCCCATGGTGCCCAAACCGCCGCTGGTGATAAAGCCACGGCTCTTAGCGTGGCGCAGGTACTGTGCCGCCCACATCTGGTGCTGGCCCACATCGGTCACATACACGGCCTCCGGGCCGCACTGGTTGCACACCTCGCCGATCACCTGATGGGGCATCAGGCGGGTGGGGTCGGACACCGGGTGGTAATCCTGTGCCTGCCACTCACGGATCATCTTCATCCAGTCGGGATGCTTCTTTTCCTCGATCTGCGGCAGCATGGCGTTCAGCACGTAAGCGGCATCGCCCACGATGGAAAGATCGACCTCCACATTCTTGCCCAGCTCACTGGGGTCGATGTCGATCTGGATGATGGTGGCGTTCTTTGCAAAGGTCTTGGGGTTCAGGGCCACACGGTCCGAAAAGCGGGTGCCCACCGCGATCAGCACGTCGCAGTCGGCCACGGCACGATTGGAGGTGTAACAGCCGTGCATACCCACCATGCCAATGTTCATCGGGTCACCGTAGGGCACAACGCCTGCGGCCATCAGGGTGTAGGTGGCCGGGATCTCTGCCTTGTGCAGCAGATCACGCAGCGGCTGGCAGGAGGCTGCGCTGCGCACGCCGCCGCCAAAGTAGACCAGCGGGCGCTGGGCCGCATTGATAAGATCCGCTGCCCACTTGACCTGCTCTGCGTTGAAGGTGGTAACGGTGCGGATGGGCTCCGGCTTTTTGGGGGTGAACTCGCATACCGCCGCTGTCACGTCCTTGGGGATATCCACCAGCACCGGGCCCTTGCGGCCGCTCTGTGCAATACGGAAGGCAGAGCGCATGGTATCGGCCAGCTCTTCCACCCGGCGCACCGTGAAATTGTGCTTGGTGATGGGCATCGTGATGCCCTCAATGTAGGCTTCCTGAAAGCTGTCCCTCCCGATCCCGTCCGTGGTCACGTTGCCGGTAAAGGCTACCATGGGCACCGAGTCCATATAGGCTGTGGCTATGCCGGTGACCAGATTGGTGGCACCCGGGCCGCTGGTGGCCAGCACCACACCGGTGCGGCCGGTGGCACGGGCATAACCGTCTGCCGCGTGGGCCGCGCCCTGTTCATGTGCCGTCAGCACATGGGTGATGCGGTCCGAATTTTTGTACAGCTCATCGTAAAGGTTCAGCACTGCGCCGCCGGGATAACCAAAAAGGGTGTCCACGCCCTGCTCGCAGAGGACCTCCACAAAAATCTGAGAACCATTCAACTGCATGTCTTGTCTCTCCTGTTTCCTGTCTCTTTTCCAACTCTACACTTTCAAAATTCCCTCAGATACGTCAAATTTCGTATCCTGCATCCTCAGTGGAACGTTGGGTCAATTATACTATAAATCGGTCAGATGTCAAACAATGTTTTGTAAAGTGAATCACCCGAAAGATGAAGATAATTAAACACAGGGTTGCACTGAGTCTGCAACAGCGGTATAATTTTGGTACATTCGTTAAATGTAAGAGGGAAAAGGCTATGAAACTTCGTGAATGGAATGCCCGGCTGCACGGGCTTGTTGTTTTCCGCAGCCTGCTGGACGACCCCGTTGTGGCAAAGCTTTTGGACCTGACCGACCGCATGGAAGCGGGCACCCGCAGCATGGGCCCGGTGTGCGACGCCGTGGCGGCCTTTGAGGCGGCTTTGTTCGAGCAGACCACCAATCTGGGCGAGTATCTTGCCAATGCGGTGCTGGAGACCGAGACGGTCTGTGTGCGGCAGGCTGCGGCGGGCGGCATCGCGCCGGTGATGCGAAAGGCACTGGACAGTGAACTGAGCTTTTTGCAGGAGCTTTGCCGCCTGACGCTGGATGAGCTGTTCCAGACGGCTTATTCCGAACAGGCCCAGCGGCCGGAACTGGCTTTCCTGCCCCGGTGGGAGACGAAGGACATCGATCTGGCAGCGGCTTACGCTCAGCGGATGCAGGAGGCCGGGAAAAAAGGCTATGGCATGTTTGCCAAGCACCATGTGTTCACGGTGGAGAACGGCCATCTGGTGCCGGTGAAATACCCGGACCCCCAGCGCCTTTCCGAGCTGCCCGGCTACGAGAAGGAGCGCGAAAAGGTCATTGCCAACACAAAGGCCCTGCTGGCCGGGATGCCCGCCAACAATGTGCTGCTGTACGGCGATGCAGGCACCGGCAAGTCCAGTGCGGTGAAAGCCATTGCCAATGAGTTTGCACCTGAAGGCCTGCGGCTGGTGGAAGTGAAGAAGAACCAGCTCTACCAGATCCCGGATCTGATGGACAAGCTGGCCGCGAACCCGCTCAAATTCATCCTGTTCATCGACGACCTGAGTTTTACCGCCAACGACGACAACTTTGCCGCGCTCAAGGCCATTCTGGAAGGCAGCGTGGGCGGCCGGGCCAAGAACATTGCGGTATATGCCACCTCCAACCGCCGCCACCTTATTAAAGAAACACTGACCGACCGCACCGGCGACGACATTCACGAAGCCGATACCCGGCAGGAGCTGATGAGCCTTTCGGCCCGGTTCGGCCTGACGGTCACTTTCCAGCGGCCGGAGAAGGCCCGCTTCGAGGCCATCCTCACCGAGCTGGCCAGACAGCACGACATCCGGATGCCGATGGATCAGCTGCTGGTCAAAGCCGAAGCCTTTGCCATCCGCGCCGGCGGCCGCAGCCCCCGCGTGGCAAAGCAGTTTATTGAGCAGTGCGAGAGCGGCGTACAGAAGTAAAGCGCGGCATACTTGACAGTTGAACGAAACTGCGTATAATAGAAGATACGAAGGATATTGTGTTCATGGCTCATCATGAAGGCAAACAAGAAGCCCCCCGGTATTGCGAGTACCGAGGGGCTTCTTGTTGCTAGAGGTCAGTGCTTGCCGTCCATAAAGAACTGTTCGTCAAGCCACTTGCAGATATAGTAAGAAACGATACCTGCTGCAACGGACAGTACGAAGGATATTAGCGTATCCAAAGCTCATCACCTCCTTCCCAGTGGAGGAGCGGGGGAGACGGCAACACTAGAATAGCATAAAATTCGACAGGATACAAGCAAGAAAGGCAGTGCCCATGCGGGCACTGCCTTTTTGCAATAAAATCAAACGCGCTCGGCGACGAGCTGGAAACCGGCCTTGGTCAGCTCCGTGCGGATCTGCTCGATCTGCGCATGGTCGCGGGTCTCCAATGCCAGCTTGAGGAAGCAGCTGGAAATGGGCATGTTGGGATCGGAGCCATCGTGCTGCACCGACACCACATTGCTGCCGCAGCGGGACACGATCTCGGCCACCTTCTTGAGCTGGCCGGGCTTGTCCTCCAGCGCAATGGTCATGTTCGCCTTGCGGCCGCTCATGACCAGACCACGGGTGATCACGCGGTTGAGGATGTTCACATCGATGTTGCCGCCGGAGACGACGCAGGCCACCTTTTTGCCCTCGACCGGCAGCTTGTGGAACAGCACTGCAGCCACCGGCACGGCTCCGGCACCCTCGGCAACCAGCTTCTGGTTCTCCATCAGCGAGAGGATGGCGGCAGCGGTCTCATCCTCGCTCACGGTCACGATGTCGTCCACATACTGCTCACAGATCTGGTAGGTCAGCTCACCGGGAGTCTTGACCTGAATGCCGTCTGCAAAGGTAGAAACGGCTTTCAGGGTCTGGTACTTATGCTCGTGCAGGCTGCGGTACATGCTGGGTGCACCCTCGGCCTGTACGCCATAGACCTTCACCTCCGGGCGCAGACTCTTGATGGCAAAGGCCACGCCGGAGATCAGGCCGCCGCCGCCCACCGGCACAACGACCGCATCCACATCCGGCAGCTAATCCAGAATTTCCAGACCAATGGTTCCCTGCCCCGCGATGACCTGCTCATCGTCATAGGGGTGGATAAAGGTCATGCCGGTCTCTTCCTGCAACTCCACAGCCTTGTCGTGGGCATCATCATAGGTGCCGGGCACCAGACACACCTCTGCGCCCAGATTCTTGGTATTCTCCACCTTCATGATGGGGGCACCGTCCGGCATATAGACGATGCTCTTGATGCCGCGACGGGTAGCAGCCAGCGCCACGCCCTGTGCGTGGTTGCCGGCAGAGCAGGCGATCACGCCCTTGGCGCTCTCCTCCTCGGAAAGCTGGCTGATCTTATAGTAAGCACCGCGCACCTTAAAGCTGCCGGTGGCCTGCAGGTTTTCGGTTTTCAGGTACAGCTGGCAGTCCTTGGAGAGCTTGGGTGCCTCGATGAGGTCGGTCTTGCGGGCAACATCCTTGAGCACAAAGGCTGCATGGTAGATCTTATCCAGAGTCAACATCGTTCGTTCCTATCCTTTGTTCCATAAATGTGATGAAATAAAGTATAGGATACCAAAAGTCTTTTGTCAAATGAAAGGATTTCACGATTTGACCGGATGGGGTGACGAAGCGCCAGGAACCGAAAAAAGCGACGCCGCGCGGCGTCGCTTTTTTTGTAGCGGTTCAGATCTCGGCCAGAATGGCATCGCCCATGGCGGTGCAGCCAAGGCAGGTGCAGCCCTCGCTCATGTTGTCGGCGGTGCGCAGGCCCTTGTCCAGCACCTTGTTCACAGCGGTCTCAATGGCATCGGCCTCCTCGGCCATGCCGAAGGAGTAGCGCAGCATCATGGCGGCAGACAGGATGCAGGCGGTGGGGTTCACGATGTCCTTGCCCGCAATATCGGGGGCCGAGCCGTGGATGGGCTCATACAGGCCGCGGGTGCCGTCGCCCAGAGAGGAGGACGGGATCATGCCGATGGAGCCGGTGATCATGGAAGCCTCGTCCGACAGGATGTCGCCGAACATGTTCTCGGTAACGATCACGTCGAACTGGGCGGGGTTCTTGACGATCTGCATGGCGCAGTTGTCCACGAACATCTCGCTGTATTCCACATCCGGGTATTCGGCCTGCAGGCGGTGCATCACGCTTCTCCACAGACGGCTGGTGTCCAAAACGTTTGCCTTGTCCACGCAGCACAGCTTTTTGCGGCGCTTGCGTGCGGTCTCAAAGCCGATGCGGCCGATGCGCTCGATCTCGTGCTCCGCGTAGGGCATGGAGTCGATGGCCTGCTTCTCGCCGCTGGCGAGGGTGTGGGTCTCGTGATTGCCAAAGTATACGCCGCCGATCAGCTCACGCACGATGATGAAATCGATGCCCTGTGCCACGATCTCGGGCTTCAGGGGGCTGGCAGGAGCCAGCTGCGGCCAGATCTTGGCCGGGCGGTTGTTGGAGTACAGGCCCATGCCTGCACGCAGGCGCAGCAGGCCCTTCTCCGGGCGCTGCTCACCGGGCAGGCCCTCCCACTTGGGGCCGCCCACGGCACCCAGCAGGACGCTGTCCGCAGCAAGGCACTTGTCCAGCTCGTGCTGGGGCAGCGGGTCGCCGTACTTGTCAATGGCTTCGCCGCCCATGGCAGCGTCGGTGTAGTGGAAGGTGTGGCCGTACTTTTCGGCCACCTTGTCAAGCACGCGGATGGTCTGCTTGACGATCTCCGGGCTGGAGCAGTCGCCCCAGATGACAGCAATGTTTTTTTCCATGGGAAACTCCTTCTATCGGTTTGAACCCTCTCAGTCAATGCCTGCGGCATTGCCAGCTCCCCCGAAGGGGGAGCTTTTCAGGCGGGTAAGATATTGTTCGTTGTTTATCCTAGAAGAAAATACATTCGGGAAGATGGCAAAAAGCTCGCCCTTTGGGAGAGCTGGCGCGAAGCGCCTGAGAGGGTTACTGCTGCTTCGCCTTGATGGACTTCATCAGTCCACCGGCAGAGATGATCTCCTGGATGAACGGCGGGAAGGGCTCGGCATGGAACACCTTGCCGTTAGTCTCATCGGTAATGACACCGGTGTCAAAGTCCACGCTCACGGTGTCGCCCGCATTGATGGCATCCACAGCCTCCGGGCACTCCATGATGGGCAGACCGATGTTGATGCTGTTGCGGTAGAAGATGCGGGCAAAGCTCTTGGCGATCACGACCGAGATGCCGGCGGTCTTGATGCACAGCGGTGCGTGCTCACGGGAGGAGCCGCAGCCGAAGTTCCAGCCGCCCACCATGATGTCGCCGTCCTTCACCTTCTTGACGAAATCCTTGTCGATGTCCTCCATGCAGTGGCTGGCCAGCTCCTTGGCATCCTGGGTGTTCAGGTGGCGGGCCGGGATGATGACATCGGTGTCCACGTTGTCCGGGTATTTGAAAACAGAACCTTTTGCGTTCATTGTTGTGCTCCTTTCCGATCAGACCGTGCGGGGGTCGGTGATATAGCCGGTCAGTGCGCTGGCGGCGGCGGTGGCGGGAGAAGCAAGGTAGACCTCGCTCTTCACATGGCCCATGCGGCCCACAAAGTTGCGGTTGGTGGTGGAAACACAGCGCTCGCCCTCGGCCAGAATGCCCATGTAGCCGCCCAGACAGGGGCCGCAGGTGGGGGTGGACACGATGCAGCCTGCATCAATAAAGGCAGTGGTCCAGCCGCGCAGGATGCATTCCTTGTAAACGGCCATGGTGGCGGGGATGATGATGCCGCGCACGCCCTTGGCAATGTGCTTGCCCTTGAGCACGTTGTAGGCGGCTTCCATGTCCTCCAGACGGCCGTTGGTGCAGCTGCCGATCACAACCTGATCGATCTTGATGTCCTTGCCCTCGCTGGCAAGGTGGGTGTTCTCGGGCAGGTGGGGGTAGCTGACGGTGGGTTCCAGCTTGTCCAGATCGATCTCAATGGTCTTTTCGTACTCGGCATCCGGGTCGGCCTCAAAGAACACCGGCTCACGCTGGCTGCGGCCCTTGAGGTAGCTGCGGGTCATATCGTCCACAGGGAAGATGCCGTTCTTGGCACCGGCTTCGATGGCCATGTTGCAGATGCACAGGCGGTCGTCCATCGTCAGGCTGGCAACGCCCGGGCCGGTGAACTCCATGGATTTGTACAGCGCACCGTCCACACCGATCATGCCGATGATGTGTAGGATCAGGTCCTTGCCGGACACACGGGGGCCGAACTTGCCCTTGAGCACGAACTTGATGGCAGAGGGTACCTTGAACCATGCCATGCCGGTGGCCATGCCGGCAGCCATATCGGTGGAACCGACACCGGTGGAGAAGGCACCCAGTGCACCATAGGTGCAGGTGTGGCTGTCCGCACCGATCACGCAGTCGCCTGCGGTCACGATGCCTTTTTCCGGCAGCAGGGCATGCTCAATGCCCATCTGGCCCACATCGTAGAAGTTGAGGATATCGTATTTGTTGGCGAACTCGCGGCACTGCTTGGACTGGGTGGCGCTCTTGATGTCCTTGTTGGGCACAAAGTGGTCCAGCACGATGGCAATGTGCTCTTTGTCGAACACACCGTCAAAACCGGCCTTTTCAAACTCGTTGATGGCAACCGGGGTGGTGATGTCGTTGCCCAGCACGATGTCCAGCTTTGCATTGATGAGCTGGCCTGCCTTGACCTCGGCAAGACCGGCATGTGCGGCAAGAATTTTCTGCGTCAGGGTCATTCCCATGATGGTACTCTCCTTTTGATACTCTCTATTGGATAGGCGGCTTGCCCTCTCAGCTTCGCTTCGCTCAGCAGCTCTCCCAAAGGGAGAGCCTTTGGCAGTCCACGTAAACTTCATCTCTTTGCCAAGGCCTCTCCCTTTGGGAGAGGTGGCACGGCGTAAGCCGTGACGGAGAGGGCGAGGACGCTGCCCTCTTTTTAATTATTTATTATTGATGGCGCTCACCAGTGCCTTGATGCCGGCCACGATGATATCGGTATCCGTACCAGCACCCCAGGTGACGGTGTTATCGCCCCAGACAAGGCCGACGTAAGAGGCAGCGCGGGAGGTGGAGCCTTCGTCCAGACTGTGCTCGGAGTAGGTCTCGAGGTGGAACTCCATGCCGGTGGCGCTCTGGATGGCGTTTGCCACAGCGTCCAGACGGCCATTGCCCACCGAGGTGACCACCTTGCGCTGACCGTTCAGCTCCAGCGTGACGGTGGCGGTGATGCCGCCCACCTGTGCAAAGTGGGCTTCCAGAACGTTGAGCGGCTTGCAGCGGTTGAGGAAGGCATCCTCGAAGATGTGCAGCACCTCGTTTGCGCTCAGCTCCTTGTGGCTGTGGTCGGAAACGCTCTTGACCTTGTAGCCCAGAGCCTCGCGCATTTTGGGCGGCAGGTTGTAGCCGAAGTTCTGCTCCAGCACAAAGCCGATGCCGCCCTTGCCGCTCTGGCTGTTGATGCGGATCACATCGGCATCGTAGGTGCGGCCGATGTCGTGGGGGTCAACGGGGATGTAGGGGCAGGTCCAGCGGTGTTCGCCATGCTCCTTGCGGTAGGCCATGCCCTTTGCAATGGCATCCTGATGGCTGCCGGAGAAGGCGGCAAACACCAGCTGACCGGCGTAGGGGGTGCGCTCGTAAATGTGCATCCGGGTCACCCGCTCGTAGGTGGCGCAGATGTCCGGCATATCGGAGAAGTCCAGCTTGGGGTCCACGCCGTGGCTGTACATGTTCATGGCCAGCGTCACCGCGTCCACGTTGCCGGTGCGCTCGCCGTTGCCGAACAGGCAGCACTCCACTCGCTGTGCACCCGCCAGCACGGCCAGCTCTGCGCAGGCCACGCCGGTGCCGCGGTCGTTGTGGGGATGGGTGGAGATGATCACGCTGTCGCGGTACTTCAGGTGTTTGTCGCAGTATTCGATCTGGTTGGCGTAGACATGCGGCATGCTCATTTCCACGGTAACGGGCAGGTTGATGATCATGGGGCGGTCCGGGGTGGGCTGCATGATGTCCAACACGGCATTGCACACATCCACGGCGTAGTCCACCTCGGTGCCAGTGAAGCTCTCGGGGCTGTACTCGAAGAGGAAGTTGCCCTCGTACTCCTGACTGAGCTGCTTGACCAGCTTTGCGCCGTCGGTGGCGATCTGCTTGATCTCCTTCTTGCTCTTGTGGAACACCTGCTCGCGTTGGGCCACAGAGGTGGAATTGTAGAAGTGGATCACCGCGCGGGGTGCGCCCTTGACGGCCTCGAAGGTCTTGCGGATGATGTGGTCGCGGCACTGGGTCAGCACCTGCACGGTGACATCCTCGGGGATCATGTTCTTCTCAATCAGGGTGCGCAGGAACTCGTACTCGGTGTCGCTGGCGGCAGGGAAGCCCACCTCGATCTCCTTGAAGCCGATCTTGACCAGCATCTGGAAGAACTCCAGCTTTTCCTCAAGGCTCATGGGCACGATCAGGGCCTGATTGCCGTCGCGCAGGTCCACGCTGCACCATGCGGGGGCTTTTTCAATGTGATCCTTCTTTACCCAGCTGTCATAGCCTGCGGGTACCGGGTAGTAACCCGGAGCGTACTTGGTTGCGTCCATCATATTCGTTGTCCTCCTGGCTTCCTATCAGCTTACATTCAACACTTTTTGCAGGCGGTCTTGTCCCTCTCAGTCATTGCTTCGCAATGCCACCTCCCCCGAGGTGGGAGGTTTGAAGCTCCCCCTTCGGGGGAGCTGGCGCGATAGCGCCTGAGAGGGTAAGTCTGCTGCTCAAACGAAAAAAGGCTCCCGTCTCTCAAAGGACGAAATCCTCTGAGAGACGAGAGCCTGTAAGTTCTGTTACAGGGCACCCGTGGTACCACTCTCTTTGCTGGCAAGACCAGCCACTCACACGATCGGCTTTTTGCGGCGAATCGCTGTCCTTGTAACGGTGGACATCCGTCAGAGCCTACTTGTGTGTTCAGCCCTGCCGCTCAGGGGCCAGTAACCGAAACCCTCTGCACCCGCCTTGCACCACCCGGCGGCTCTCTGTACGCAGAAGAAAATCGTTTTTTCCCCGTCAACGCATTTGTGCTTTTTTCAAAGTGAGCTTATTTTACCAGACTGGTCTGCCTCTGTCAAGCAGTTTGGCTCAGATGCAGAATGAAGAAAATTCAACTTTCGACGGAAAATTCCGGGCAGGTTTCATTCTTCGATGTACCGGAACCGGTCAGCGGCCAGCGGAAGTCTGTGCGTCGCCGGTCTCGTCGATCATCATGACGTTGCCCTGGATGGGATTTTCCACCGGGGAGGCGTAGCCGCCGTAGTTCGAGTCGCGGCCGACGAGCAGGTCGCGGCGGCAGCGCAGGCCGACATGGAGGACGGCAGAACTGCTGATGTGGCGCAGGGTGACCTTGGTGGTGTCGCTCTGGCCCTCGCACAGCAGAGACAGGTTCAGGGTGGTGGAGGCCTTGTTGGTCGTCAGGACCACGGTGCGCACCCCGTTGTCCATCAGCTTGCGCATCTCACCGGCGGTGGCGCGGAAGGTGGCGACATCCTCCGGGACGGAGAGGGTCAGAACCTGATCCTTCACCGAAGCGGTATAGAGCACCTGCTTGCCCAGCAGGCCCTTGACGGTGTATCTGGCCGAATAGGCCGGGTTGGAGGCAATCGTCGACTCCGAAGTCTGCGCATCGCCGGTCTCGGCGATCATCATGACGTTGCCCTGAATGGGGTCTTCCACCGGGGCGGCGTAGCCGCCGTAGTTCGGGTCACGCTCGGCAGTAGTCTGTGCATCGCTGCTGTGCAGGGCGATGTCGCCCTGGGTCATGGTGCTCTCGTCCTGCGGGGGCAGATAGCCTGCTACAACAGCCTCGTCTGCGGCCGTTTCGGCGGAAGGCTCAGCGGCAAACGCACCGAGGCTCATGGACGCCATGGCGGACAGGATGAGGGCGGCGGCGATGGCCTGACGGCCAAATTTCGTATTCAAAATCTTCATGGATCATATCCTCCTGATTCAGGGGCTCGTTCGGCCCGTTCTGCCTTGTATACGAACCGGAGAAACGGATTATTGCAGCATCGCTGGGAAAAATATTATTCCCGCTCCAGAATCTCCATGAACTCCTCGCCGGTGATAGTCTCTTTCTGGTACAAATACTGTGCCAGCTCATCCAGCTTGGCGCGGTTGTCGGTCAGGATGCGGACAGCCTTTTCGTGCTGGGCCCGGACCAGCTCCACCACCTTCTGGTCGATCTCGCGCTGGGTCTGCGCCGAGCAGGCCAGCGAGGTGTCACCGCCCAGATACTGGTTGTTCACGGTCTCCAGCGCCACCATGTCAAAGTCCTTGCTCATGCCGTAGCGGGTAAGCATGGCGCGGGCAAGCTTGGTGGCCTGCTCGATATCGTTGGAGGCACCGGTGGTGATGGATCGGAACACCACTTCCTCGGCGGCGCGTCCGCCGGTAAGGGTGGCGATCTTGTTTTCCAGCTCTTCCTTGCTCATCAGGTAGTGGTTGCCCTCGTCCACCTGCATGGTGTAACCCAGTGCGCCGGAGGTGCGGGGGATAATGGTGATCTTCTGCACAGGGGCAGAGTTGGATTGCTTGGCCGCCACCAGTGCATGGCCGATCTCGTGGTAGGCCACGATGCACTTTTCCTTGTCGGTGAGGATGGAGTTCTTCTTCTGGTAGCCTGCAATGACCACCTCGATACTCTCCTCCAGATCGGCCTGCGTCACGCTCTTGCGGCCTGCACGCACAGCGCGCAGAGCTGCTTCGTTGACGATGTTGGCAAGTTCCGCACCGGATGCACCGGAAGCCATGCGGGCCACGGTGTTGAAGTCGATGCCCGGGGCCAGTGCCACCTTTTTGGCGTGCACTTTCAAAATCTCTTCGCGGCCCTTAAGGTCGGGCAGCTCCACCGGCACACGGCGGTCAAAACGTCCGGGACGGGTCAGCGCCGGGTCCAGCGAATCCGGGCGGTTGGTAGCCGCCAGAATGATGACGCCGGTGTTGCTCTCAAAGCCGTCCATCTCGGTGAGCAGCTGGTTCAAAGTCTGCTCACGCTCGTCGTTGCCACCGAGATTGCCGCTGTTGCGCTTCTGACCGATGGCATCGATCTCATCGATGAACACGATGCAGGGGGCCTTTTCCTTGGCCTGCCGGAACAGGTCGCGCACCTTGGATGCGCCCATGCCCACGAACATCTCCACGAATTCAGAACCGGAAATGGAGAAGAACGGCACGTTGGATTCGCCTGCCACGGCCTTAGCCAGCATGGTCTTGCCGGTGCCCGGAGGGCCCACCAGCAGGATGCCCTTGGGCATGGATGCGCCAATGCTCTCGTACTTGCCGGGGTCGTGCAGGTAATCCACGATCTCCTGCAGGTTTTCCTTAGCTTCATCCTCACCGGCAACATCCGCAAAGCGGATGCCGTGGGTGGACTGCACATAGACCTTGGCGTTGGACTTGCCCACGCCGCCGAACATCATCGAGTTGGGGCCGCCCATTTTTTCCATGAGCTTTTTGTTCATAAAGTTGCCCAGCGCGGTGAAGAGGACGATGGGCAGCACGAACCAGAGCAAGAAGCTGAGGATGGGCGAGGTCTGCTCCACGATCTCGCTGGAAAACTGTGCTCCGGCATCATACAGGCGCTGGGTAAGCTCCGGGTCGTTCATCAGGCCGGTCTTGTAGACCTGCTTTTCCTCTTTATCGGTAAAAATGATCTGGTTGGATTCGATATCCACACGGCCGATGTTCTTTTCCTCGGTCATGGTCATAAAGGTACCGTAGTCCACTTCCTCCACCTGACGCTCGCTCATCCACGGCAGCAGCACAAGGTTGAGCAGCAGAAGCACCAGCAGCACGACGGTGTAATAGATGGCCAGCGGCTTCTTCGGCGTTTTGACTTCTTTCATGATGATCCTCCTTTTTTCAGGGTCTCTGCTGTTATGATACCACAATCGAAGTTCAGTTCCAGCGTTTCCAGCGCCTTTTTGCAAAAACTTCGCGGTTTGTTCACAAAAGGTGCAGAACAAAAGGGCCTCCGCCCCACGGGGAGCAGAAACCCTTTCGTTCACACACACATTTTAGGAGAAAAGGAGAGTTGATTCGGAGAATGGGGGGAGTTCTATCGCACGAGCGGGCAAATAGGGGAGGGTTACTCGCCGCGGACGGCTGCGAAACCTGCTTCCAGATCAGCAATGATATCGTCGATGTGCTCAGTGCCGATGGACAGGCGGATGGTGTTCTGATAGATCTGCTGCTCGGCCAGCTCTTCGTCGTTCAGCTGGCTGTGGGTGGTGGAAGCCGGGTGGATGACCAGACTCTTCACATCAGCAACATTTGCCAGCAGGGAGAAGACCTTCAGGTTATCGATAAACTTGAATGCCTCCTTACGGCCGCCTTTGATGTTGAAGGTGAAGATGGATGCACCGCCATTGGGGAAGTACTTCTCGTACAGGGCGTGATCCGGGTGATCCGGCAGGGAGGGGTGGTTGACCTTCTCCACCTGCGGGTGGTTTGCCAGAAACTCGACCACCTTCTTGGTGTTCTCCACATGGCGCTCGATGCGTAGGCTCAGGGTCTCGGTGCCCTGCAGCAGCAGGAAGGCGTTGAACGGCGAAATGGTGGCACCGGTATCACGCAGCAGGATCGCACGGATGTAGGTGACAAAGGCTGCGGGGCCTGCTGCATCGACAAAGGAAACGCCGTGGTAGCTGGGGTTGGGGTCAGCAATGTTGGCGAACTTACCGCTTGCCTTCCAGTCGAACTTTCCGCTGTCCACAATGATGCCGCCCAGCGTGGTGCCGTGGCCGCCGATGAACTTGGTGGCGGAATGAACAACGATATCTGCGCCGTGCTCAATGGGACGGATCAGGTACGGGGTGCCGAAGGTGTTATCGATGACCAGCGGCAGGCCGTGCTTGTGCGCGATGGCTGCAATGGCATCGATATCGGGGATATCGCTGTTGGGGTTGCCCAGAGTTTCCAGATAGACGGCCTTGGTGTTGGGCTGGATGGCATTCTCCACCTCAGCCAGATCGTGTGCGTTCACAAAGGTGGTGGTGACGCCGAACTGGGTCAGGGTGTGCTCCAGCAGGTTGTAGCTGCCGCCGTAGATGGTCTTCTGAGCCACGATGTGGTCACCGGCCTGTGCCAGTGCTTCGATGGTGTAGGTGATGGCAGCGGCACCGGAGGCGGTTGCCAGAGCAGCCACGCCGCCCTCCAGCGCAGCGATGCGCTTCTCGAACACGTCCTGCGTGGAGTTGGTCAGGCGGCCGTAGATGTTGCCGGCATCTGCCAGACCAAAGCGGTCTGCTGCGTGCTGGCTGTTGCGGAACACATAGGAAGTGGTCTGATAGATAGGCACTGCACGGGAATCGGTTGCGGGATCGGCCTGCTCCTGGCCAACGTGAAGCTGCAGGGTCTCAAATTTATAGTTAGACATGTTGATTACCTCTCTCTTTGTACAAATAGTATTATTTTTATCTACAAAAAATCCCGGTCGCTGCGGTCTCAAGACAGCGCACCGGGCAAGAAGATCCTGACGTGTTTCGGGGCTTTACCGGCACGGGCACATTCGTCCGGCGGAGGGCAAAGCACAGCAGTTCGTCCAGAATTCTGCCCGGTCTGTGTACATTCGCCCACAGCGGAAGTTTGCATGAAGCAGGTTTTTCCAAATCAGCGACATCGCGGTGCCCTCCTTTCTCTGAATTTCCCACTAAGTTGGTGGATTGGATGGTTGCATTATATCCCCATTTACCTAGATTGTCAATAGGTTTATGGAAGAAACTTCAAAATTTTTTGCAGCGGCGCAGAGCGGCATTTTTGGTTGACCGTCTGCCCTTCGTGTTGTATACTGAATCTATTCTTTTGTCTTATGAAGGAGGGGAGCCGGGATGTCCATCGGGCCAAGTCGTCCGCTCGTGCTGGAAAAGCCGGACGCCATTGATCTGCAGCAGGCCGCGCGGTATTTTGGCCAGCGGGGCCCGGCGGATGAAGCGACGGCTTCTTTATTAGAACGATGTGCCGTGCCCATTCTGGCGGCGGCCACACCCCGCGCCGTCTGGCTGGAAGGGGATGTGCAGAGCCTTGCCGAGGCCGGGCTTCTGCTGGGGGAGGACGTCTTCCGCCACCTGACCGGCTGCAGCCAGGCCGTTTTGCTGGCCGTGACCCTTGGCCCCGGCGTGGATGCACAGATCCGCCGTGCCGGTGTGGGAGATATCGCGGCCGGGGTGGCGTCGGATGCGCTGGGCTCGGCATTGGCCGAGCAGATGGCAGATGCCGCTGAGGCGGAGCTGCGCCAGTGGGCCGCAGGGCAGGGCAGATATCTGACGGGCCGTTATTCGCCCGGCTACGGCGACTGGCCCATCACGGTGCAGCCGCTGGTGGCCGCAGCGTTGGACACCGCCCGCCGGGCGGGCCTGTGTGTGACCGATACCAACCTGATGACCCCGCGCAAGAGCGTGACGGCGCTGCTGGGCGTCAGCGACCATCCGGTCCGGGGGCATCTGGCCGGGTGCGGCCACTGCGTGCTGCGCACCCGGTGTGAGTATAGAAAGAGGGGGATCACCTGTGCAAGTGAATGAACTGTTTACCCAACCGAATACCGTCCTGCTGGACGGCGGCATGGGCACCATGCTGCAGGCTTCGGGCCTGAAGCTGGGTGCAAAGCCGGAGGAGCTGAACATCACCAATCCGGAGCTGATCGAGAGCATCCATGCCAAGTATGCCGCTGCGGGCAGCCGCATCGTCAACGCCAACACCTTTGGCGCATCGGCCCACAAGCTGGCGGGCAGCGCCTACAGTCTGGAAGAAATCATTGCGGCGGGCATCGCCAACTGCAAGCGCGCCTGTGCGCCCTACGGTGCCCTGACCGCGCTGGATGTCGGCCCGCTGGGAGAACTGCTGGAACCCAGCGGAACGCTGGCCTTTGAGGATGCGGTGAGCGAGTATGCGCGCATCGTCCGGGCAGGCGCTGCCGCCGGGGCCGACCTCATTTTCTTTGAGACCTTTACCGATCTGTACGAGCTGAAAGCCGCTCTGCTGGCAGCAAAGGAAAACAGCGGCCTGCCTATCTTAGCCAGCATGAGCTTTGAAGCCGGCGGGCGCACCTTTACCGGCTGCACGGTCGAGAGCTTTGCGGCCACCGCACGTGGTCTGGGAGCGGATGCCATCGGCATCAACTGCTCACTGGGCCCCAAGGAAATCTTCCCCATGGCAAAGCGTCTGGCAGAGGCTGTGCCCGGCGACTTTCCGGTGTTCGTCAAGCCCAATGCGGGCCTGCCCCGGGCCGACGGCAGCGGCTACGATATCACTCCGCAGCTCTTCGCCATGGAAATGAAGCCCTACCGGGAACTGCATCTGTTCGCGGCGGGCGGCTGCTGCGGCACCACGCCGGAGTTCATCCGGCTGCTGAACGGTGTGTTTGCAGACTGCCAGCCCGGTCGGCCTGACCACCCCATGCAGTCGGTCATCTGCTCCCCGGTCAGCTGTGTCAACGTGGACGGCATCACGGTGGTGGGTGAGCGCATCAACCCCACCGGCAAAAAGCGCTTCCAGCAGGCACTGCGGGAAGAGGATATGAACTACGTTCTGGAGCAGGCGGTCAGTCAGGTGGAAGCCGGTGCTCAGGTGCTGGACGTGAACGTGGGCGCACCCGGCGTGGACGAGCCTGCCCTGATGCCCAAGGTGGTCAAGGCCCTGCAGAGCGTCACCAGCCTGCCGCTGCAGCTGGATTCCTCCAATGTGCAGGCACTGGAAAACGGCCTGCGCGTGTACAACGGCAAGCCCATCGTCAACTCGGTGAACGGCGAGCCGGAAGTGCTGGAAAAGGTGCTGCCCCTGTGCAAAAAGTACGGTGCCGCCGTTGTCGGTCTGGCCATTGACAAAAAGGGCATCCAGCCCGGAGCGGAAGACCGGGTGGCCATTGCCCGCCGCATCACGGAGGCGGCCCTTGCCGTCGGCATCCCGCGGGAGGACATCTACATCGACTGCCTGACCCTGACCGCCAGCGCCCAGCAGAAGGACGTTCTGGCCACCGTGCAGGCACTGGAAGCCTGCAAGAAGGAGCTGGGGGTGCGCACCATTCTGGGCGTGTCCAACATCAGCTTTGGCCTGCCCTGCCGCCCGTACCTGAACACCACCTTCCTCACCATGGCCATGTATGCGGGCCTTGACCTCGCCATTATGAACCCTTCCAGCGAGGAGATGATGGCGGCAGTGTACGCTTACAATGTGCTGACCAACCGCGATCCGCAGAGCACCCGGTACATCGAACGGTATGCGAACCGGGTACCCGCCTCCACGGCGCTGGCGCAGGCGAACCAGAACGCCGTGGCAGCGCAGGGCGCACAGCCCGGCGGCGCGGCGGAAGTCTCCGGCCCTTATGCGCCCCTCATCAAGGCAGTGGAAAAGGGCCTGAAGGGCGATGCCGCCGCCCAGACCAAGGCACTGCTGGCCGAAAAGCAGCCGCTGGAAGTGGTGGACGAAGCACTGATCCCGGCGCTGGACATCGTGGGTGCCAAGTACGAGAAGGGCACGCTGTTCCTGCCGCAGCTGCTGCAGGCCGCAAGTGCGGCCCAGAGCGCTTTTGAGGAGATCAAGAACGTCATTGCCCAGAAGGGCGAGGGCAGCGCCAGCAAGGGCCGCATCGTGCTGGCCACCGTCAAGGGCGACGTGCACGACATCGGCAAGAACATCGTCAAGGTCATTCTGGAAAACTACGGCTTTGAGGTGATCGACCTGGGCCGTGATGTGCCGGTGGAGACGGTGGTGAACACCGTGCGGGAAAAGAATGTGCATCTGGTGGGCCTTTCCGCCCTGATGACCACTACCCTCAAGAGCATGGAGGAAACCATTGCCGCCCTCCATGCAGCCAAACTGGACTGCAAGATCATGGTGGGCGGTGCGGTGCTCACGCCGGAATATGCCGAGAAGATCGGCGCGGACTGGTACGCCAAGGATGCCAAGCGCAGCGCCGACATCGCCAAGGAATTTTTCGGGGTCTAAAAAAGGGGCTGCTGCACAAGGCGAAAAGCCAGTGCAGCAGCCCCTTTCATAGTGTCCATAACGCTCGAACCTGAATTTATTCCAGATACTGCGGCAGATTCCACGTTCCTCGCAGCACACGGTGGATTTCCACAGCTTTTGTTTCATCGTTGATGCGATAGAACACCAGATACTGGTCAACGACCATTTTGCGGTACGTCGGATCAAGGCGGTAAAGTTCGCACATTTTCGGAGTATCACCTAATTTTGTGATCTTCTCCCGTAGCTCTTTCAGTACGCGACTGGCCGTTTTCGGGTAAAAGCCGGACAGATACCGGGCAATCTCGTTCAAGTCCTGCACAGCAAGGGGCAGATATTTGATCTTATACGTCATACTGTTTGCCCAGCGTCTCCCATACGCTTTCGTGGTCTGCCCACTGCGTGTCGGGGTCAGCCGCCTGCTGTTTTGCCTTGGCAAGCGCCTCGGCAACATACCGCTGGTGCATAAACTCCTCGTATTTGGCGTAGTCCTCAATGTTGATGAGAACCGACTCGCCACGGCCATGATTCGTGATGATCACATGGTCGTGATTTTTAAGCATCTCCGAAATTTCGGCGTAGTGGTTGCGCAAATCGCGGGAAGGGCGAACGAATGTCTGCATCATACGGGACACCTCCTGTCAGGATGATTGTATCACAAATTGACTACGAACGCAAGGCGGATGCTTCTTGTTGGGGTGTGCCTGCCCCAGACCCTGCTGGAAACGAGTACAGCAAACTGGAGGTTATCGTTTGTTTTTCATATTGCTAAAAGTAAGAACAACGCAAACAGCTATAACTACTGCTGCGACGATTAAAAGCATATCGTTATGAAAATACAGACTCAATAACAACAAAACCAAATCTATGATTTGCAAAATTGGTAATAATTTTCTCATCTACTTTTCCTCCTCAAATTCTTATTTGTTGAACTAAGCCGAGTATACCACACTCCACCATGAAAGAACACTCCGATATAGTGAAATTTTGCCATTTCTCTGCGTACGTGCGTACACGCTCCGCAGGGATTCCAAAGGGGCTATGCCCCTTGGCACACAGACTTTGGAACAAAGTCTAGTGTGTTACACCTTGCCAGAGGTGTACACGCTCTCCCGGTACGCACGTACACAGCGATTGCCCCCAATGCGTCATATAGGGTGACGACCAAGTTCGCACAAAGCAAACTTGATCCCGTAAAACAAAAGGCAGGATACCACCGTCATAGTGATACCCTGCCCTTGCTCGTTTACCGCTCTGCGTACTCTCGTCGCAGAACCTCCTGTAAACAAAAAACGTACCCGAACCCTTTCTCATAGAGAATCGGGTTCGAGTACGAACTGTATGGTGGACGGTACAGGACTCGAACCTGTGACCTCCTGCACGTCAAGCAGATGCTCTACCAGCTGAGCTAACCGTCCAGATGTCGTATCGACTCGATTATGATACCACATCTTTGGCCGGATTGCAAGCCTTTTTTGCAAATTTCTGCAAAAATCATTGCAGAGCCTTCCGGATGATGCTGTAGAGCACGGGTTTCATGGCGTCGATGTTGTCGGGTTTGCCTTCGAGGATGGACGAGTAGCACACCGACATGCACATGCTGCCCAGTGCCGTGATGCGCTGGTAGATCTCCCGCTCGGTGCGGCCGGCCATTTCCGGGCTGGACATGATGGCGTGGAGCAGCTTGCGCATCAGCGGCTCGGCTTCGCGGCTGGCCTCGATCTGATCCAGCCCCGGCCATATGAAGTTGTGCTCCAGAAAACGGAGCATCAGGGTGTCGTTCCGCAGGGCCTCGATGATGTGGTCGATGACGAAGATCATCTTGTCGGGAAAATCCATCGGCGCGCTGGCGCGCTCACAGGCCGTCACGGCGTCGTCCAGCAGCTGGTAGCTCACCCGGCCCAGCAGCGCCTGGGTCACAGCACCCTTGTCGGCAAAATAGAGATAGAAGGTCCCTTTGCCCACCTTGGCGCGGGAGGTGATATCCTCCACGCTGGTCTTGGATGCGCCCCGTTCCAGGAACAGCTCGTATGCTGCATCCAGAAGCGCCCGGCGCTTCTCCTGCTTTTTGCCCTCCACGGTATTCATGCTTTGGGTCGATTCCTCTTTTCTGCGATGTTCTGTCGTGTAAACATTATTTTAGCAATGCTTTCCTCCCGGCGCAAGCCCCAAATAGCCGATCGGTGTTAGACAATTTTCAGTGGATGATAAAAAAACTGACGTTTGGTCAGTTTTTGTCTTGACACTTTCCGCCAGCTGGTTATAATAGTGCTTGCTCAGAAGTGACTGCGAGTCATTTTTGAGCGCCAATTCTGTTCCAACATTTCAATGGAGGGTTCTCATGAAAAAGATCGCACAGGGCATTGTGCGGCTGCGCAAGCTGATCCTGACAGTAGCATTCCTGCTGTTGATCCCTTCCGCAATCGGCGCAATTGCTACCCGCATCAACTATGACATCCTCACCTACCTGCCGCAGGATCTGGACTCCATGATCGGCGAGGTAGCCCTTGAGGACGATTTCCATTTGGCCTCCACCGGTATGATCACGGTAGAAGGCTTACCCACAAACGAACTGATCGCCATGAAGAAGGACATCGAGGCTGTTCCCGGCGTGACCCAGACCTTCTGGCTCAGCGATGTGATCGACCCCAGCATCCCCACCGAGATGCTGCCCGCCGATGTACAGCAGTTCATGTTCGGCAAAAACGATTCCACCATGCTGATCGTCCGCTTTGACGCCCCCAGCGCCAGCGACGAGACCATGGAAGCCGTCGCTCAGATCGAAAAGCTGCTGCGCAAGGACTGCTTCTTCGGCGGTATGAGCGTTATCCTGCAGGACACCAAGGCACTGGTCAATCAGGAAATGCCCATGTACATCCTGATCGCCGTGGGTGCCAGCCTTCTGGTGCTGTTCCTTTCGCTGGAAAGCACCATCACCCCGCTGCTGTTCATGCTGGGTCTTTTGTTCCCCATTGCGTACAACTTCGGCACCAACATCTTTCTGGGCCAGATCAGCTACATCACCGAAGCACTAGCCACCGTGCTGCAGCTGGGTGTCACGATGGACTTCTCCATCTTCCTGCTGCACCGCTATCAGGAAGAGAAGGAGCTGCGCTCTTCCAACGAGGAGGCCATGACCAGCGCCATCTGCAAGACCATGACTTCCATCTCTGCTTCCAGCCTGACCACCATTGCAGGCTTCCTGGCACTGTGTGCCATGCGTCTGACGCTGGGCCGCGATATCGGCCTTGTCATGGCAAAGGGCGTTGCCCTCGGCGTCATCTGCACCGTGGTCATCCTGCCCTCCCTGATCCTTACCTTTGATAAATGGGTGGAAAAGTACAAGCACCGCACCGTGATCCCCAAGCTGAAAAAGCTCAGCTACTTTGTTTCCAACCACTCGGTGCCCATCGTGGTTATCTTTATCCTCATCCTCATCCCCTTTGCCATCGCGCAGAACAAGACCGAGGTGTACTACACCCTGTTCGACTCCCTGCCGCAGGACCTGACCGGCATCGTGGGCACCAACAAGCTGGGCGAGGACTTCGGCATGACCACCAGCCACTTCATTCTGGTGCATGACGACCTGACTGCCACCGAGGTGAGCGACCTGTGCGATGAACTCAAGGACGTGGATGGCATTACGCAGGTCGTGAGTCTGGATTCCATCACCGGCCCGGGCTTCCAGACCGAGCTGCTTCCCGACAGCATCATGGAGATCCTGCAGTCCGGCGGCTACAAGCTGATCCTTGCCAACAGCTCCTATAAGACCGGCACGGATGCCATCAACAACCAGCTGGACGAGATGATTTCCCTCATCAAGACCGTTGACCCCGAGGGCGTCATCACCGGCGAGGGCGCCATGACGAAAGACCTGATCGAAGTGGCAGATGTGGACTTCAAGAACGTCAACGTCTGGTCCATCATGGCCGTTCTGGTCATCATCGCCGTTTCCTTCAAGAGCATTTCCATCCCGGCGCTGCTGGTGGCCAGCATTGAAGCCGCCATCGCCATCAACATGGGCATCCCGTACTTCACCGGTACGCAGCTGCCCTTCATTGCAAGCATCGTCATTGGCACCATCCAGCTGGGTGCTACCGTGGACTACTCCATCCTGATGACCACCCGTTACCACGAGGAGCGCGCCTTTGGCCGCACCCCGAAGGAAGCCGCCCAGCAGTCGCTGGAGCACTGCAGCCAGTCCATCCTGACCAGCGGCCTGACCTTCTTTGCCGCCACCGTCGGTGTGGCTGCCATCAGTAAGATGGAGCTGCTGAAGAGCATCTGCCTGCTGATCTCCCGCGGCGCACTGATCAGCATGGTGGTCATTCTGGTGATGCTGCCCGCAGCCCTGATGCTGTGCGACTGGATCATCCGCCACACCACCCTCAAGTGGATGGTACCCGAATCCGCCACCGCCAAGAAGTCTGAAAAGGAGTAATTACCTTATGAAAAAATCGCTTCGTTTCGCCAGTGCGGCGCTGGCGCTGACTCTCGCCGCCAGCATGACGATGCCTGCCTTTGCCGCAGGCAAGTCCGATTTTGCCAAGTCTGAGAACGTCTACGCGGTCATGAACGGCGACGGCTCCATCAAGAGCACCACCGTCAGCGAGCACCTGTACAACGCCAACGGCCTGTCCGGTGTGACCGATGTTTCTTCCCTGACCGACATCCAGAACACTGAGAGCGATGCCGAGTTCACCCAGAACGGGGAAGAGCTGGTGTGGAACACCAACGACACCGACGTCTATTATAAAGGGACCACCGACCGTGACCTGCCCATCTCGGCCAAAGTCACCTATACGCTGGATGGCGTGACCGACAGCCTGGAGAACCTGATGGGCAAGAGCGGCCACCTGACCATTCAAATCGACCTGACCAACAACGAGACCGGCACCGTGAACGTGAACGGCAAGGACCGCACCATCGTCACTCCGCTGATCACCGCTGTGGGCGTCATCTTTGGGGAGGACGTCTCCAATGTGACCGCTGAGCACGGCGTGATCGAGTCTGCCGCCAAGAGCAACGTGGCCGCATTCGTCACCCTGCCGGGCGTGAAGGATTCCCTGTCCGGCCTGCTGCCGGAGGACCTGTCCACGGTGGAAGATTATTTGCAGGACACCGTGACTGTGGAAGCCGATGTGGAAGATCTGGCAGCTCCGCAGATCATGCTGGCCGCAGCCACCAGCCCCGATGCTCTGGGCACGGACAATGTGTTTGACCTGAGCAGCATCAACGACCTGACCGATGGCATCAACCAGCTGAACGATGCCATGAGCCAGCTCATGGACGGCGCTTCCCAGCTGGAAGACGGCGTCTCGCAGCTGGCCGGCGGTACGCTGGCTCTGCTGGATGGTGCATCCCAGCTGAAGACCGGTGTTGCCACGCTGGACGACGGCCTTGGCCAGCTGACCAACGGTCTGGACACCCTGAGCGCCAACAATGCAGCACTGAACGCCGGTGCGCAGCAGGTGGCGGACGGTGTGCTGGCTTCTGCCAACAAGACCCTGAAGGAAGGCGGCCTGATCGACACCCCTATGACCTGGGACAATTATGAAGCCGTCATCGACGAAGTCCTGACCATGAACGACAAGACGCTGGCCGCTGCCCGCAAAAAGATGGTGCGCACCATCTGGGAGCAGGCTCCCAGCTTCAAGGACAGCCAGCTGGATCTGGCCCTGTATCTGTCCGCGACCAAGACGAACCACGATCTGGAAGCAGCCCTCCGCCTGATGCAGAGCTACGACCCCTCCATGATCTGCGGTCTGGTGCAGCTGCTGACCAATGCCGACGCCCAGCAGATCGCCCACGAGGAGCTCAAGCTGCAGGCCGAGAACAGCGACGATATTGCCAGCGTCCGCGCCCTGAAGACCAGCCTTTCTCAGATCCAGTTCTTTGTTTCCAGCGTGAACCAGTACACCAACGGTGTCGCCACTGCGGCCGACGGTGCCCACTCCGCAAAGGATGGCAGCGCACAGCTGGCTGCAGGCACCAAGACCCTGTATGACGGCGTGAACACCCTGAACAACGGCGTCAGCCAGCTGACCGACGGTGCCACCCAGCTGAACGATGGTCTGAACCAGTTCAACGAGGAAGGCATCTCCAAGCTGACCGGCGCGCTGGATCAGGATCAGCTCCATGGCCTGAAGACCGTGCTGGACGAGATGACCGGCCGCCTGAACGACTACACCAGCTTTGCCGGTGCACCGGAAGGCGCTTCTTCCAACGTGAAGTTCGTCTACAAGACCGCTGAAACCGTGGCCGCTGCCGAGAATACGGCTGTGGCCGAGACCACCACCCAGGAGGGCAACTTCTTCACCCGCCTGTGGCAGCGCATCGTGAACCTGTTCAAGTTCTGAACACTTTGAAGTAGAAGTAAAACAGAAACGCCCCCTGGTATCGCAGCGATACCAGGGGGCGTTTTGCTGCCATTTGGCAGGATAGAACGTTCTCAGAACCAGTTGATGTCCACGATGACCAGCTCCGGCGGATTGTTGATGCGGGGGACCGGCGTACCCTTGCCGTCACCCAGACCGCGGCTGATGACGAGGGAGGTGTCGCCGATCTGGTGCAGACCCTCGGTCAGCGTTGGCAGGAAGCCCTGATCCGGCGTGTAAAGCCCGCCGATGCCGGGGATGCGGATCATCCCGCCGTGGGCGTGGCCGCAGAGCGCCAGATCGACCGGCACGTCAGAGAAGAAGCCGTCCTCCAGAAAATATTCCGGGTAGTGGACCAGCAGCAGCTTGAAGGCATCCAGCTGCTCAAAACTCTCGAAATATGCACTGGCGTACCGCTCGTAGGAAGCGGGTGCTTCGGCCACGCCGCCGATGGCGATGGTGTTGCCGTTCACCTCCAGCGTCTCAGTCTCGTCTGCCAGGAAGTGGACGCCGATGGCCTCCAGATCTGTCCCGATGGGGGAGTTGTGAAAAACGATCTTGGGCCACTCGTGGTTGCCGGGCACGTAGTACACCGGCGCGATCTTGACCAGCTCTTCGCACAGGTCGGTGACGATGGAATAGTCGTCCACCAGCTTGTCGTTCATGTCGCCGGTGATGGCGATGATGTCCGGTTTGAGCGCGGTGATCCGCTCGATCAGATCCGCATTGTGGTCGCCGAACTCATGCAGATGCAGATCGGACAGCTGAACGACCCGGACGTTCGAGGTCAGCTTGTCGGACTGGACCTGATAGTAGCTCTCGACGAAGCTCTGATGCTTTGCAATAAGGGTGAAGATGCCCCACAGGGCCGCCAGCAGCACCGCCAGCCCCAACACGAACTGAAAGATGCCCAGAACGATTTTTTTCAATAGGCCGAAGCGGGCCTTGCGGGGTTCCGATTGAGAAGCCAAAGATTATCCCTCCTGTCTGGTTTTAGAGCGCAGTGCCTCACGCAGCAGCGTGCGGATGGAATAGGCATTGTTGGCCTTACTCTCCGAAATGCCGATGGTATATGCGTAGGTGGCCTCGGTGCTCTCGGCGTTGTAGGCCGCGATGAGGCGGTGGAAGTAATCAGCAAAGCTCTCGGCGTCCTCCATCCGACACTGGTCAAAGAAGCCGATGAACTGCTGGCCGCCGTTGTAATAGACGGTGCCGCAGGTGGCCGAGGCTTCCTTCAGGAAGCCGGCAAACTGGCCCAGCATCGCGTTGCCGCGTTCGCGGCCATAGGCGGTGTTGATCTGGCTCAGGTTGGCCAGCTCCACCACCACACAAACGGTATCGTCCGGCAGGACGCGGCCGCTGTTGTTCCGGATGAACAGATCGCAGGCGGTGCGGTTGGGCATATCCAGCGACTGCTCAGTGAAGAACATGTATTCCACAAAGTCCTGGATACGGCCCAGCAGGATGGCACCGCAGACGCCCAGGATGAAGAAGACCGCAACGCCCAGCAGGATATACAGCTTGACGTTGATCTTCTCGCTGACCGTGGTGCTGGCCAGAACGCCCAGGTTGACCGCGCCACAGTATTCGTTGTACTCCTTCATGGTGATGGAGAGGCTCTCATACAGGGAGTTCAGCTGACTCTGCAGGGCGTCGATCTCCTGCTCCACAGACTGCTGGGAGAAGGCCTTGTTCTCGCTGGAAACGTCCGTGGAGTCGGCTGCATCCTGGAACACGCCGATGATATACTGGCAGTAGGCAGCGTCGATGACGTTGCTGGACTTGCGGTTCAGGATCGTCACGTAGTCGCTGATGAGGGTGTCGTAGACGGTGGTGCGGTCTACTTTGGTGTCATACTCGTAGACCTCGCTCAGCACGAAGCCGCCGGCGTCATCCTCGGTGCCGGTCCGGGCCCCTTTCTGGTAGTAGAGGGAGCCGTCCTTGTTCTTGTTGCCGTAGCTCTGGATGACTTCCAGTACGGCGGCGACCTTCTCGGTGTCCACATCGCCTTCCATGATGTAGGTGTTGTAGCGCTCCTGGTATTTTTTGAGCAGGACTTCCCGGTTCTGCGTCAGCTTGCCGCCCAAAATCTCGGAGAAGAGATAGGGGATCTCAACGTCGCCGACGTAGTTGTACTCATCGAGCAGGTCCGAGAGAGACATCCCGGTGTGGGAAGAGATGAACTCCGGGTGCGATTTCTGGCAGTTGATGAGGTTGGAGGAGATCTCGGAAACGGTGTTTTTCAGGATCTCCGCCTGTTCGAGGTAGTCGTAGCCATGGCCGTCCAGCGCAGAGGCATTGTTGGGGATGGTGTAATAGTCCACGTATTTTTCGCCGAAGCTGGCAAAGTAGCAGCTCAGGATCTCATCCAGCATGGTGCGGGCGTACTCGGTGTCGTAATTGCTGCTGAGCGAGAGCGTGACGAGGTATTCGGTGGATTGGTATTCCTCCACGTCCTCACCTTTTTCAATTTTGGCCGCCTGGGTCTTGGCCACATCGTCGGGCACGATGGGGGTGACCGTGCCGCCGGAGCGGATGGTATCCACGTTGACGGTCAGGTCCAGATTTTCAATGGCCTGCTTGACGACGGAGGAAGAGAAGATCTCCGAAACATCCAGCTCGCCGCCGCTGGGGGTCTTGCCGTCCTCGGCCTGGGAGTAGTTGTATTTGATGATGGACTGCGCCGTATAGGCCTGATTGCTGGTGGCATAGCGCATGAAGAACACACCCGCACAGAACGACATCAGCGCGATGAGCGGCCACCATTTTTTCAGATATCGGATGATGTTAAAGCTTTTCATTTCGTTTTGTCCTTATCGCGGATGACTTTGCTCTTGGCGAGGACCCTGGCGCAGAGTGCACAGAACGTGACACCGCCGGTCAGGATCATCCACTTGATGCTCAGTTCGTCGGCCAGAGAACGTTTCTCAAAACTGATGGTCAGGTAGTTTTTGGTCTTGTAGCGGATGTATTCCTTGTTGAGGATCCGGGAGGTCTCGATGAGATTCTCCAGCTTCTGCTTCATATCCTGAATCATGCTCTCGGCGGTCGCAATGCTGGAAGGCGTATTGGCCGTCTGGGCACTCATCTGGCGGATGGCGTATTCGTTTTTCTGGATGATGGCCATCGTATCGTTGGCGGAGTCGTTGGCGCTCTCGGCTGCCGAGGCCTGGTAGTCGATGGCGACCTTGGTGCGGGACATATAGAAGTTGTTCTGGGTGTCCAGCGTGGGGATCAGAACAACGGCAGTCAGGGCCGAGTCATAGATCTCGATGGTGTGCAGGCGGTTCTGGTATTCGGCCATGAGTTTCTGGTAGCTGATGTTCTTCAGAAAGTTCTGGTATTCCAGCTTGCTGATGTAGCGCTCCCGGTTTTTGGAGAGGCCGCTCTGCAAAACATAGGAATCGTATTTTTCAAGGTCGATGCTGGTGAAATTGTCCACCTTCTGGCGCAGAGAGGTGAAGGTCTCGCCGGTGAGTTCGGAGCGGAAGGTACCGTTCTCCTTGGCGTTGGTGTTCAGGAAGCGGTGGAGCTTCTGGCACTCCTTTTCAAAGAAGGAGCCGATCTCCATGTACTCCTGCTTGTCGCACTCGGACCAATCGGGGGAGATGCCCATCTCGACGTAGGTATAGTCCTCGTAGAAGGCCTCTTTGTAGGACTCGACGATCAGGCTGAGCATATCTCTGGCCGAGATGCGGGGGCCGATCTCGTCGTTCTTTTCGTAGGTGATGGTGTAGGTGGTGGCGATCTTGTAGTTTGTGGTGTCGGAGGGCAGCTGCATTCCGTTGACGTTGGAAGCCCAGGCCGTGATGTTTTCAGCCATATCCTGCGCGGTGACCTGGCCTTCGAGGCCGGCCTTCGCGATGGCGCGGTCCAGCACGTCGTCCGATTTGATGAGCGAGATGTTGAACCGGGTGTTGTTGGGGTAAAGCCCTCTGGTGGCTTCCTCGTAGTTCAGGGCGATCATCATCTTTGCGGTGCGGGCTTTCAGGTGGTACATCACAAAGCTGGTGGAGCACATCACCAGAAGGATGAGGGCCAGGTAGAGGAGGCGGTGCTTCCACAGCCCCTGGAAGAGAAGCTCGACCAGCGCCCAGAACTTACTTTTTTGCGGGCGGTTCGGTTGGTTTGTTTTGGGAGATGGCATGGTTGTAGATCACCTCGTTTCGATCCAGCTGCTTCATGGCGTGGCCGATGGGCAGCAGCATGAAGATCGTGTTCATATAGCAGTAAAAGGCGGTGTTGTCGGTCGCGTAGGTCACAAACGCATAAATGGTGCAGTACAACAGCAGGAAAGCGGTCTCGGTGCCGTACTGCTTCTGGCACCAGACGACCTTGCCCTGCCAGCTGAGCCAGATCCAGAAGGAAAAGCCCCAGAAGCCAAGCTCAATGTACATGGTCACAAGGTCGTTGTGCATCCCGCCGAAGTCGTGGGTGCCAAAGACGCCGATGCCCGCTGCGTTCATGATGCTGATATACCGCGTGACCCAGCCGATGCCGTAGCCGCGGAACGTGGGGCTGAAGGAATATAGGTCGGTGAAGGCTTCGTACAGGCCCTCGCGGCCCATGGTGTCGATGCCCAGGGTGTCCACCGTCCAGCTGAACAGGCCCGACCAGATGAAGAAGACGTAGAACAGGCAGATGGCGATGGCGAAGATGGAGATGGAATGGAGCACAAAGTTCTGCCCCTTGGGCTTGAGCCGGGTGATGAACAGGTGCATCAACAGCACGCCGAGCATACCGATGAGGGCGATGCGCTTGAGACCCAGATAGAAGAAGCCCGCCGCCAGTGTGAGATGGACGACCCGCCGCCAACCTTTTTCAAAGAGGGCGTAATAGAGGACCATCAGCCCGAACCCGAAGGTCAGGTCGTGGACTTCCAGCGCCTTGATGGGCGCATTGGTGTCCACGCCGCCGGATTTGGCAAAGGCGATGAAGCCGGTGATGAACTCGCTCAGACCGTAGGGCCGGAGGCTGTCGAACACCAGAATGCAGACATTGGCGATGCACATGCCGTAGAAGGTGTAGTCGATGGCTTTGCCGCCGAACAGATACACCGCTGCGCACATCGAGGTAAGCGAGATCATGTGGTAGAGGATGGTGGAACACCCGCGGGACATGTAGTTCAGCTGCTGGAAATCCAGCGACCAGACAAGCATGGACCACGCCGCCATCATCACAAAGGGGATGAGAAAGATGATGTGATATTCCCCGATGAGGGGCAATCGGTTGAAGTCTCCGGTGATGAGCAGAAAACAGGCGGCCAGGCCGACCACGGCGGCCTGCACCAGGTACTTCATGAACCAGGGCAGGCCCATGCCGCGGTACCAGAACCCGATGCCCATCATGGCAATGTAGAGCAGCGGCAGCCAGAACGGCCGCTGCGCCGGTTTCCGCTTCAGGAATTGTGTTCCTCCATGCTGCGCAAGATACTCCCAGTTTCCGCTGCCATATCCCCCAAAGAGTAGTTTCATAAAACTTGGCATCTGCCCTCCTGTGCGAGCCTGCGGGCAAGCCGCGGCTCTTCGCGTTCGTTCAGTTCAAAAGCTCCACGATGGCCTGATAGTTGCGGGCACAGTTCTGGTCATCCACCTGGTCGAACAGCGCGTCCACACGCTTTGCGTAGAAGGGGGATATCGTGCCGTTCTGGGCCAGAGCGCCGTCCAGCTCCCGGAAGAGCGCTGCCTGCTCGGTGACCACAGGCCCGAAGCCGTCGTCCCGGTAGCTGAAGTAGCCGACGTCGTGGTGCACGCCCCAATACTGCGCCTCATCGAACTGGTAATAGAGGAGGGGCTTTTTCATATAGGCAAAATCGAACTGTACGCTGGAAAAATCGCTGACCATGACGGCGGATTCCATCAGAAGGGTCTGCACATCGGCCTCACCCAGCGCTGCGATCTTTACCCGCGGGTTGGCGGTGTGGAAGCTGCTCAGAAAACGCTGCACCTCGAAATGAGGGTAGAAGACGGCCTCATAGCCGTGCTTCTCCAGCAGCGCCTCCAGCTCCGGGCTGGAGATGACATCCTGCCAGTGCCGGAAATAGTCGCTCTGCTCAAACTCGGCCTGAGTCTTCCGCTCGATGGCGTAGGTGCGCCAGGTGGGCATCAGCAGCAGCTGGCGCTTGGTCTCGTGGGGGCGCAGCAGGGCGTCAAACCGGCACAGACCCAGCCGTTTGACAATACCAGCTGGATAATGATAGGCGGATTCTACAAAATCCCGTTCTTTTTGCAGGGAACAGACGAAAAGGTCGGTGCGGATGTTGGGGTAGTGATACCATTTCATGTCGTCGATGATGACCCCATGCTGCAAAAAGGCGCGGGGGCCATGGACCACATGGAGCTTGTCGAGCATGTAGTAGCTGTCGATCTCCGGGGTGTAGCCCAGCACATGGGTGCTGATCTTCATTTCCGATGCGGCGCAGAGCAGATAGTGCTTCCAGCTGCGGTAGGGCACGACCCGGCCCAGCGCCTGCACCCGCTCATAGTCCGAGAGGGTGGGGTCTGCCACGAACCAGCTGTTCAATTCAGGATGCTCCCGGTTCAGGTAGGCAAAGATGTGGTAGCCGTTGTCCCGCGCTTCGCGGCCCCGCTCAGAGACGAGCCAGACATGCCGGTAATCCTTGTTCCAGCACTTCAGAACGGCAGCACAGCAGGTGGCAGTTTCATATTTCAGGAGTTCCCGCAGGAGATGGAAGGCGCGCCGGGTCTTTCGCAGCAGATCGTTCATAGACGTCGTTCCTTTACATTCAGTTGATAATATAGAGAAAATTCCGATTCATCAGGCTTTCTTCATCACATCGCCATACAGTGCCAGCAGCTGGTCGCAGTAGCGCTCCAGCGTCATCATGCGGTCTTTTTTCTGGATGCAGTGGGCCGACATCTCGGCCAGCAGGGGCTTGTCTGCATAGAGTGCCCGGATCTTTTCTGCGTAGGCGGCCGGGGTGAAGGTGTCGTTCAGGATGCCGTTGCGGCCCTCTTCCACCAGTTCCGGGATGCCGCCGATCCGGTTGCAGAGCACCGGGGTGCCGAGGGACTGGGATTCCAGCAGAGACAGCGGGCAGTTTTCGTACCAGATGGACAGGTGCAGGGTGAACAGCGCCTCGGCTACGAGGTCTTCGAGCGCTTTGCCGGTCTGGAAGCCGACGTACTTCACGTTGGGCAGGGTGCAGTTTTTGCACAGATCCTCCATGGGGCCGCTGCCCGCGATGACGAAGGGAATGTCCGGCAGCAGCTTGCAGACTTCGAGGATGCGGTCGATGCCCTTTTCCTCCGAGAGGCGGCCGAAGTAGAGGACGTAATCTCCCTTTTCGGCAGGGGCAGCCGCAGCGACCCGGCTCAGAAAGTTGTGCAGCATCACCGTCTTGCCCCGGAAGCGGGGGACAGTGAGGAGCTTCTTCTCAAGAAACGCACTGGGGCAGATGAAGCGGTCGATCTTGTCATAGACGTGATTGCACTCGTAAAGGGTGCCTTCCACGGCACCGATGAGGCTCTTGGGCAGCGAACCGTGGATGCAGCGCTTTTTCACGCAGGGCCACTTGCTTTTTTTGCCCATGCAGGCTTCGCAGAGCTTTTTGGAGTTGAACTCCATCATCATGTGGTTGGGGCAGAGCATCTGCACATCGTGCACTGTCTGAACCATGGGCACCCCGCATTCCGCCCCGGCGCAGATGACCGAAGGCGTCAGCTGGAAATTGATGTTGTTGAAATGGATGAGGTCGGGCTGAAACTGCCCGATGACCTGCTTCAGCTTCCGTTTTGCCTCAGACGAGTAGAGGATGCGGAAGGGGTAGAGCAGCTTTTCCGGCCCGGCGTTGTGGAAGTCCATATTGGTGGTGGCGAGGTGCAGGGCATTGCCGACGGTGTTTTTTTCGTCGTACATGCCAAAATATTCGACCTCGTGGCCCCGGCGGGTCAGTTCCTCGCCGATTTTGAGGAAGTAAGTCTCTGCACCGCCGCGGGGGTAGAGAAATTTATTGACGAATAAGATCTTCACAGGGTCCAGCCTTTCGTTACGAAAAGTAGAATCGGAGGATTCCTATATAATAGGTACAAATAAACAACTTAATAATAGCATCATCCCTCTTTTCCTGCAATATGTATTCACAAAATCACCGCAATTTGGCGGGGCAAACGGCCCAAAACCGCAAAAAACCGTGAGCGGCGGAATGGCATCTTCCGCGCCCACGGTTCGTCAGGGGTGGATATTCGGTCAAAGATCGTAAAGTGCGTTCAAAAATTTATTGCAGCGTGCTCGGTGCGTCGCTCAGGTTGTGCACGATGCCATACCAGCGGCAGTTTGTCTGCTTGCTCAGGTCTTCATCACTGAACTTGGTCACGCCCGCGCCGTTGATGTCCGCGTTGAAGACCTTGTACATCGTCTTGCCTGCCGGGCTGGCCGGGAAGACGTAGGCCGTCAGGCCGGTGGGCCAGGTATTGGAAGCAACGTACCATTTGAGATTCGTGATGTAAACGACATACTGGCCGGAGCCGAACTGGAACCCCTTCTGGTAGGTGTCGATGTAGCAGTCCGAGAAGCGGGTGCCGTTGCCCCGGATGTATGCGAAGACAGTGTTCTCCAACAGGGCCTTTTTGGTGTCGTTGTCGCTGTAGTTGAAATCGAAGCACCAGGCGTGGATGTTGTGAAAAATGCTGCTGCCGTTGCACGAGAGCGCCGTCTTCACGTTCAGGATGACGGTATCACTGTACATCGAATCGCCGGTGTCATAAATGCCCACGGCGTTCGGGTAGTCCAGCGAGGACTCGATCATGCAGTTGCGCACCATCAGCTCATAGGAGAGGTTCGCTTCCGTCTGACCGTCACTGGTGGTCATAGACGAGTCGTTGAACTTGCCGCAGATGCCGTACCGCTGGAAATTCTGGATGGAGATATGGTCCAGCAGGGTGCATTTCTGCCGTGCCACAGCGATGCAGTCATCTGCCTTGAAGTTCGCGTTGACCTTGCCGTTGCCCCGGATGAACATGTCCTGCTGGGGCGTTTCGGGCGGGTACATCTTGCCGCGGATCTCGATGAACCGGTTCACCTTGGTGCGGGCCGTGCATTTCAGCTCGGCGTTGTCCAGTTCCATGTAGCACTGGTCGAATACCAGCTTGCCGGAAAACGCATACACGCCCTTCGGGAAATACAGCGTCTCGGCCGGGTGCGCGGCGATGAGCGCGTTGAACGCGGCCAGGTTGTCGGTGGTGCCGTCGGCCTTGAAGCCGTAGTCCAGCACGTTCAGCATCCCGCTGCCACTGCCGCCTGTGCTCAGCGTGGTGCCATTCAGGTCGTATACCATATCAGTTTGCCTCCATCAGGGTCGTGATCTGTGCGTCGGTCAGCGCCGTGTCGAATACCTGGAAGTCGTACACCGTGCCATTGAAGAAACGTGCCTTGCCGTCCGTAATTTCGCCTGAGGCGGTGGTCCAGGAAGCGCCAAGGATCAGCGAACGATCCACGGTCTTGTTCGCGGCATAGTTCGGGATGTTCTTCCACTCGGTCAGGGAACCGTATGACAGGAACCGGAACTGCGTTCCCTTGATCTGGAGCAGAAACTTCAGTTTCTTCCCGGATTCGATCTTGACAAAGTGACTGCCGTAGGTGAACATGTTCATGCCCACGGTTCCGTTGGTCCATGTTGAAACGATGATGCCTCTCTGATCGTTGGTGAGATCGCTGAAGCAATCAAGCAAAGTCGTCACCGTATTACCTACACTGTCAGCCACCGTAAAGGTGGCGTACACTGTCAGATTCATGCCGGTGTCGATGGCTGCGAACGGCTTGATCCCGGTGTCGATACACTCTTTGTCGGCCGGCACAAAGGTCTTCTGAGCCGCCAGTTTATAGCGCGGCGTCGGCAGGCCGTCGATGGGGGTGTCCGGCTGGCTGGGGGGATCTGGCTGGCTGGGCGTGGGCGGGACATCGGGTAGGCTGCTGCCGCTCCAGAGTGCGGCCAGTGCATTGTAGTGGGGCAGCATCTCGCCGTTGTCGTAGACGGCGTGGCGGAACAGCGCAAGGATGAGCCCGCGCTCCTCGTCGGACAGGTCGGATGCGGCGTTGCGAAGCTCTCGCTTGACCTGCTGCAAAAACTGCTGCCAAGCCGGGGTGCCCGGTTCGGGCAGGGTTGGGTCCGTGGTGCCGGAGTTGCTCAGCACCCTGTAGGGGACGCTGGCGCTGGTCACGGTGCGGGTGCCGTCGGAGCCTTCAAAGGTGACGGTCCCGCTGCCGCCCTGCGCGGTGACGAGGGCGGGCACTTCGACGCTCCCGTCGGCCACAAGGGTGGTCAGCGGCTCGGCCGGACCGGGCAGATGCCAGAACGCTACAACGGTGGTGCCGTCCCACTCGCCGGAGCAGACGACCCGCAGCCGATAGACGCCGGTGTTGTGCGCGTAGCCAAGCAGAAGCCCGCCGGAATAGCCCGAAAGGACGGCGCGGCCGTTGGAGCAGAGCGTAATTTGTTGTTCGATCATAGAAAACCTCCCATCTGTAAAAAAGATCAAGTGCAAGCAGGAACAGGAAAAAGCAGAACGCTGCCCTGTGCAGGGAAAACGGCGCTAGGGGGAACGATCCATTCACTTCGCCTCCTTTTGGTTGTGAAATGGCTGCGTTTGTGTGTGAAAACAGTATAAATCAACAACGGGAAGTTGTCAATACGAAATTTGAAGATTTCGCAGCGTGGGGCCGGATGCGTTGCAATCGCGCGGCCGGTGCGTTATAATACAACCACACAGACACGACCAGGAAGCCCAGAGGATGTGGTGTAAGAAAGGAACGTGGATATGAACTATATCATGGCACTGGATGCCGGGACGACCTCGAACCGCTGCATCCTGTTCAACAAGGCGGGCGAGATGTGCAGCGTGGCTCAGAAAGAGTTCACCCAGTATTTCCCGAAGCCGGGCTGGGTGGAGCATGACGCAAACGAGATCTGGACCACGCAGCTGGGCGTGGCGCTCTCGGCCATGAACCAGATCGGGGCCAGCGCGTCGGACATCGCGGCCATTGGCATCACCAACCAGCGGGAGACCACCATCGTCTGGGACCGTGAGACCGGGGAGCCGGTCTATCATGCCATCGTCTGGCAGTGCCGCCGCACCAGCGCCTACTGCGACGAACTCAAGGCGCGGGGCCTGACCGAGACCTTCCGGGCAAAGACAGGTCTGGTCATTGACGCATACTTCTCCGCCACCAAACTGAAATGGATCCTGGACAATGTGCCCGGTGCGCGGGAAAAGGCCGAGGCCGGGCGGCTGCTGTTCGGCACGGTGGAGACCTGGCTCATCTGGAAGCTGACCGGCGGCAGAGTGCATGTCACCGACCGCACCAACGCCAGCCGCACCATGCTGTATAACATCCGCACGCTGGACTGGGATGAGGATATCCTGCGGGAGCTGAACATCCCGCGCTGTATGCTGCCCACGCCCATGCCGTCCAGCTGCTTCTACGCGGAGGCCGACCCGATGCACTTTGGTTCGGGCATCAAAATTGCAGGCGCAGCGGGCGACCAGCAGGCCGCGCTCTTCGGGCAGACCTGCTTTTCGGCGGGTGAGGCGAAGAACACCTTCGGCACCGGCGGCTTTCTGTTGATGAACACCGGCAAAACGCCGGTCGTCTCGAAAAACGGCCTTGTCACGACCATTGCGTGCAGCAGCGGAAAAAGCGTGAATTATGCGCTGGAAGGTTCCATCTTCGTGGCCGGTGCGGCCATCCAGTGGCTGCGAGACGAGCTGCGGCTGCTGGAAGAAGCCCGCGACTCCGAGTATATGGCCCGGAAGGTGAAGGACACCAACGGCTGTTATGTGGTGCCCGCCTTCACCGGCCTCGGTGCGCCACACTGGGATCAGTACGCTCGCGGCACCATCGTGGGCCTGACCCGCGGCTGCAACAAAAATCACATCATCCGTGCCACGCTGGACAGCCTGTGCTATCAGGTGAACGACGTCCTCCACGCCATGGAGGCCGACTCCGGCATCGCCATGAAGGCCCTGAAGGTGGACGGCGGTGCCTGCGCCAACAACTACCTGATGCAGACCATGGCCGACATCAGCAGCCTGCCGGTGGAGCGCCCCTGCTGCGTGGAAACGACCGCTCTGGGCGCAGCCTATCTGGCGGGCCTTGCCGTGGGCTACTGGCAGTCCACCGACGAGGTGGTCCGGAACTGGTCGGTGGACCGCACCTTCCTGCCGGATATCTCGGCCGAGGAGCGCGCCAGGCGCATCAAGGGCTGGAATAAGGCCGTGCGTTGCGCCTATCATTGGGCGCTGGATGAGGAGTGAAACGGGACAATACGGTGGCTGAGAGGAAGCAATTCGCAATGCAATACGAAAAAAGCTGCGGTGCGGTGATCTATACCGTACAGAATGGAACGAGGTTCTACCTTGTAGAGCAGATGCAGAAAGGGCATGTGTCCCTTTGCAAAGGCCATGTTGAGAAGGACGAGACAGAACTTCAAACGGCAGAGCGGGAGATTCGGGAAGAAACAGGTCTTGATGTGGAGTTTGTGGAAGGTTTTCGGAAAACCATCGCGTATTCTCCCAGGATGGACTGCATGAAAACCGTGGTGTTCTTTCTGGCACATGCGGAGCACACGAGTGTGAGAGTTCAGGAAGAAGAGGTCAGGGAGATCAAATGGCTGCCGTTTGAAGACGCCGTGGAAGCATTGACCTTTGATTCGACCCGTGAAATACTGCGGCAGGCGGATGCGTTTTTGAATGGGTGATAACGATAGTCTTTGTGTCACCACTGGTGACACAAGTCAGCTGGACGAATCATCTGCTGATTATGTCTGGTTCCAAATCCGCAGAAGAACGGCATTTTTATCTTTCTCTTTGTGTAAAAGAACATTATTCAAAACGCGAATTGGAACGTCAAATGGACAGTGCGTACTATGAGCGATCCATGCTGTCCTCTAAAAAATTGCCGCCGCAATCGGTTCCGCAAAGTATTCGCAGCAGCATTTTGGATACCTATATTTTGGAGTTTTTGGATTTGCCGGAAGATTTCTCTGAAAATAACCTGCGAAAAGCGATTACGCACAATCTCAAACAGGTGATCCTGGAATTTGGAAAGGACTTTACTTTTATTGGAGAAGAATATCGTGTGCAAGTCGGCGGACAGGATTTTTATATTGATTTGTTGTTCTATAATAGGGCGCTGTCCTGCCTTGTTCCCATTGAGTTAAAAATCGGAAAATTTAAGCCGGAACATATTGGCCAAATCAACTTTTATCTGGAAGCTCTTGACCGTACCGTGAAAAAACCAAATGAAAATCCCAGTGTAGGTGTTGTTCTCTGTGCAAGTAAAGACGATGCTGTGGTAGAGTACGCATTGAGCCGCAGTATGTCTCCAACGTTGGTTTCTGATTATAAACTTTGTCTGCCGGATAAAGAAGCTTTGCAGGCAAAGCTTCGTGAAGTGACAGATATTGCGTTAGAACAGGCTGATAAGTAAACGGTTTACCTGACACTGGGTGAAACGAGAAGTGTGATTGAATTTACGGAGGAGCGAATGGGCGATTTTACGGTAGAAGAAATGCTTGCGATGCAGCAGGCCCTACAGGAAAAATACAAAGACAAGTGGGAGCTGATCGGCCCGGAAGCGGGCAAACATAAACTATTATGGATGCTCGGTGAAGTCGGAGAGGTCATCGACATCATCAAGAAAAACGGGGACAAAACTGCTGTTGAAGATGCAGCGATACGGCAGCATCTTGTGGAAGAAATGGCGGATGTGCTCATGTATTACAATGATGTCCTGCTGTGTTATGGAATCAGTGGGCGGGAACTGAAAGAGGCATATACCGCCAAGTTTGAAAAGAATATGACGCGCTGGTAAGAAAGCGCAAAAAGAACCCCCGGCTGGAGATGTTGGAGTCTCTGGCCGGGGGTTTGTCTATCCAAAAATTATCCCATAACCACCGTGACTTCCACGGTCTCGCCCGCTTTGGCGATGGGGAGGATGCGGATGATTCGGATACATTAAAAATGCAAACGGCTATAGATATTTGGAAATGGCATCTTTGGAGCTGGATAAAATTTGTCGCAAGGCAAGAAGCTGGGCATTAGAGCAATCCTGTAGTTCCAGCGTGATCTCTTCCAGCAATTCGGTTTTGCCAAGGGCATCTTTATCAAAAATCAAGTCGTCTGTTCGTACACCCAGTGCGCAGGCGAGGTCCACCAGAACAGGGAGACTGAGCTTCGTATATCCCGTTTCGATGTGGCTCATATGAACGGTTGAGATGTTGACCATTTCGGCTAATTCTTCTTGCGATAAATTCAGACGCTTCCGATGTGCACGGATTCGTTTTCCTATAGCGGCATAGTCCATAGATTTCCTCTTTGTCTACATGGTTTAACTTTTGACCATAGAGTTTATTATTTTCTTGCAGTATAGAGTGGAGTATGCTATAATCGAATAAACTAAATAGACATAAAAAGTCTATACAGTTAAACTGTCGCTTTGGAAAACAAACGAAGGAGTGATTTCTATGCGGTTGAAAAAGAAAATCTTGCGTGGAGTGACGGCGGCTGTGCTGGCAGCGGTGCTTCTGACGGCCTGTGCGGGCGGCGGCGAAGCTCCGGCTCCGTCCAACCCGGACAACAACACGATGGGCGGTGGAACGGTCACGACTCCGACAGAACCGGAAAAGCCGACTCCTACCGAGCCGGAAAAACCGACGCCAAATCCCACAGAACCGGAACAACCGGAACCGTCTGAACCGGAAACGCCTACGGAACCGGATGAACCCAGCGATGGCATCGAGTGGACCTACAAGGACAACGGCAATGGCACTGCGACTCTGACCGGCTATAACAAGTCCGGCGAAAAGGTGCCTTCTGGTGCAGTTACCATTCCTCGTAAGGTAGGCGAAAAGAAGCTGACAGTGACAGCGATTGGAAATAACTGCTTCTATCAGGATAACAATATTACCAGTGTGGTCATTCCGGATACCGTGAAGTCGATTGGTGCAAAGGCTTTTTATGCGTGCAGAAATTTATCAGCAGTAACATTCCCGGAAGGGTTGCAGACGATTGGAATGTATGCGTTTGCATCAGATGCACTGATTGAAGTAGTTGTTCCTAAGAGCGTGACAAGGATGGAAAATGGCGTCTTTGACGGCAATGCGGCACTTCAGAGCGCAACGATTCTTGGCAATGCAAGTCTCGGATACGGAACCTTCTATCAATGCTCAAGTTTGCAGAGTGTGAAAATCGTGGGTGAGGTTTCGGAGATTCCGACGAATACCTTCTCTGATTGCAAACAACTGAAAAATGTGACGCTTCCCAAGACGATTCGTGTGATTGGTGGAAGCGCATTCAAAAACTGCATTTCGCTGGGTGAGATCGCACTTCCGGATACGGTCACAAGCATCGGAACCGGTGCGTTCTATAACTGTTCTTCGTTGAAAACAATTACGATCCCCAAAAAGGTGGCTGAACTGAAGGAGAGCACTTTCCAATATTGCACGGCGTTGACCGGTGTTTCTCTGCCGGACGGTCTGGCTGTCATTGGGCCGTCGGTGTTCAATGGATGCAGTGCGTTGACGAGCATCAATCTGCCAGACAGTATTACGACGATTGGAAAATACGCGTTCCAGAAGTGCATTGCACTGGAAAGCATAGCTCTTCCTAAAAAAATCACCACGATTTCGGGCTGTCTGTTCAATGGATGCACTTCTCTGAGCAGCGTTGTGATTCCGGAAGGCATCGTAAATATTGAATATGATGCGTTCAACAATTGCTCTGCAATGGAAAAAATCGTGTTGCCGAATGGTGTGAAAAATATCGGCAATGAAGCCTTTATGGGATGTAAGGCATTAAAGGAAATCACATTGCCAGACAGCATTACAACAATTGGAGACAACTCTTTCCAGTATGCTGGCTTGACCAGGCTGACTCTGCCAAAAGGACTGAAAACGATTGGTGCGCAGGCGTTTTATGAGTGTAAATCGCTTCATAAAACTGCCATTCCGGAAGGTGTGACCAGTGTTGGACGCTCGGCATTTTCTGGATGTGCAGCCCTTGAATGCGTCTATCTCCCGCGCAGCCTGACACGAATTGAAGTTTATACTTTTGAAAACTGCAAATATGTGGAAATCTGCTATGGCGGAAGCGAGGCAATGTGGAACCAGATCAGCATTGAAGGCTACACGGAAAGGGGCGCCAACAAGATACTTTACAACGCTCCGAAGCACTTCAATGCCCAGCCGTCAGACATCAATAAATATGCAAAATTCTAATTTCTAAACGTTCAAAGAATAAATCGAGCAAAACGAAATCCCCGGCTCCGCGTATTGCAGAGCCGGGGATTTCGTTTATGAGAAAAAGGAAAATCGGGAACTTATCCCATGACCACCGTGACTTCCACGGTCTCGCCGGGGGCGGCGATGGGGAGTACATTGCCGGGGATGGGAGAACCGTTGACGGTGACGCGCTTCACGCCCTTCTGCACGGCGTCAGGGTTCTCGACCCGGATGTGGTACACGGCCCCGCGGTAGCGGCGGGTAACGGTGAAGCCGCCCAGCGTGTGTGGGATACAGGGGTCTACCTTCAGGCCGTCCAGCGTGGGCTGGATGCCAAGGATATACTGGCTCACATTGAAGAAGGTCCATGCGGCAGTGCCGGTCAGCCAGCTGTTCTTTGCTTCGCCAAAGGTGGGGGCATCCTTACCGGCCACCATCTGGCTGTAAACATAGGGTTCGGTGCGGTGGATCTCGGAAATATCCTCGATGTAGGCCGGGCATGTCTTGCGGTACACCTCAAAGGCCCGGTCGCCATGCCCCAGAACGGCTTCGGCACAGCTGATCCACGGATTGTTGTGGCAGAAGATACCGGCGTTCTCCTTGTATCCCGGAGGATAGCTGGAAATTTCGCCCAGATTGAGCTGATAACTGGTGTATGCAGGTTGGTGCAGAACCACACCGTACTTGGTATCCAGCCGTTCCTCTACGCTCTTCAATGCCTGCGCGGCCTGACCGGTCTCCTTGCCAATGCCAGCCATGACGCACATGCCCTGCGGCTCAATGAAGATCTGGCCCTCGGTGCACTCCTTGCTGCCAACAGGCTTGCCAAAAGCATCGTAGGCGCGGCGGAACCATGCGCCGTCCCAGCCAGAGGTCAGGGCCGCCTGTTCCACGCCGTCCACGGCCTTGCGGGCCGCAGCGGCTTCATCGGCAAGGTTCAGGTGGTCGCACAGTTCGGCGTACTCGTGGCCGTACTTGACGAACATGCCCGCAATGAACACGCTTTCGGCCACAGGGCCTTCGCTGGGACCGGTGATCTGGAAGCTCTCGCCCGGGTGCTCCGAGAAACAGTTCAGGTTCAGGCAGTCGTTCCAGTCGGCGCGGCCAATGAGCGGCAGGCCGTGGGGGCCAAGGTGGGTGACGGTAAAGTTAAAGCTGCGGCGCAGATGCTCCATCAGGCTCTGTGCCTTGCTGGCATCATTATCAAAGGGCACCTGCTCGTCCAGAATAGACCAGTCGCCGGTCTCGCGCAGATAGGCGGCAGTGCCGGCAATGAGCCACAGCGGGTCATCGTTGAAGCCGGTGCCGATATCGCGGTTGCCTTTCTTGGTCAGGGGCTGGTACTGGTGGTAGGCGCTGCCATCCTCAAACTGGGTGGCGGCGATATCCAGAATGCGCTCCCGTGCGCGGGACGGAATGATGTGTACAAAGCCCAGCAGATCCTGACAGCTGTCGCGGAAGCCCATGCCGCGGCCGGTCCCGCTTTCAAAGTAGCTGGCCGAGCGGCTCATATTGAAGGTGACCATACACTGATACTGGTGCCAGATGTTCACCATACGGTCCAGCTTTTCCTCGCCGGAATGCAATTGCAGGGTGGAGAGCAGCTTGTCCCAGTGGTCGGCCAGCGCCTTGCGGGCCGCGTCCACCTGTGCATCGGTGGCATAGCGTGCGATCATGGCATGGGCACGCTCCTTGTTGATAACACCGGGAGCCGTGAACTTTTCTTCCTGTGGGTTCTCGATGTAGCCCAGACCGAAGAGGATGGTCCGGGTCTCCCCGGCTTCCAGGGTCAAGTGGAAGTGGTGGGCACCGACCGGGGCCCAGCCGTGGGCAATGCTGTTGGAGCAGCGGCCCGCCTTGACGGCTTCCGGCTCGGCGGGGCCGCCGTATACGCCGCAGAAGGCGTCGCGGGCGGTGTCGAAGCTGGTGACCGGGGTGTTGGCCCAGAACACCGCGTAGTGGTCGCGGCGCTCGCGGTACTCGGTCTTGTGGTAGATGGCGCTGCCCACGACCTCCACTTCGCCGGTGGAGAAGTTGCGCTGGAAGTTGGAGCTGTCGTCAATGGCATCCCACAGGCAGAACTCCACATAGCTGAACACATCCAGCGTGCGGGGGGCATCGGTCTTGTTTTCCAGCGTCAGGCGGTCGATCTCGCAGGCGTCGCCGCGCGGGACGAACAGCTCCTGCTGGGCGCGGATGCCGTTCTTCTCACCCTCCAGAATGGTATAGCCCAGACCGTGGCGGCAGGCGTAGCTGTCCAGCTCTGTCTTGGTGGGCTGCCAGCCGGGGTTCCAGACGGTATCGCCATCCTTGATGTAAATGTGGTGGCCGTCCATATCCAGCGGGGAGCTGTTGTAGCGGTAGCGGGTCAGGCGGCGCATCCGGGCGTCGCGGTAAAAGCTGTAGCCGCCCGCCGTGTTGGAGACAAGACTGAAGAAATCCTCGCTGCCAAGGTAGTTGATCCAGGGCAGGGGCGTGCGGGGCGTGTCGATCACGTATTCCCGATGCACATCATCAAAATGGCCGAATTTCATACGATCAGTTCCTCCTTTGCAAAAACAGGAAACGCGCTGCAACCATCAGAAAGGCGAAAACGATTAAGAACGCGCTGCAAGAAAAGAGAGAACGATTACGTTGCTTTAAGGATAACCGATTCCACAGCGAAATTCAAGTGGTTTTATGAAATATACAACGCACTGGGCAGGAAGCGGATCTCGGCTTAATTGTAAGGATTTTGTAATGATTTTGAAGAGAAAACGAGTTTTTTTCATGTGAAGCAGGCGGGGCGGGGGAAGCGCTGCGCCTTCTGGAACCGGCCCACAGGCTCCAAACAGGAAAAGAAAATCCCCATTCTAAAGTAATAATAAGATCCTGCCAGAATGTCCCCGCTGATACGAAAGCACGAAACGAAAAAATATTCGAAAATGAGCGAAAGAGAGCGAAAATGGAGCAAACTGCATAATTTGATTCGCCGAAAATCGAACAAACTGCCAAAATCATGGCAATCGACACAAAAGATTTTCTCTTGCGCTTGATTTTTGGTGCGAAATGCGCTATATTGAAGTTGCGAAAACGATTTAGGATTCGTTCAGAACCAATCGGTTCCTGAGAGGAGGACGACGAAATGTCATCCCTGAAAGATCTGGCGCAGGAATGCGGGGTCTCAGTGGCCACGGTGAGCAAGGCGCTCAACGGCCAGTCGGATATCTCCGAAGCCACCCGCACCCGTGTTCGGGAGGCGGCCCGCCGGATGGGCTATGTTCCCAATATGGCAGCCCGCTCCATGAAGACCAACCGTACTTATAACATCGGCGTCCTGTTCGTGGACGAACGGCAGAGCGGCCTGGCACACGAATACTTCTCCGCTGTGCTGGACAGCTTCAAAGTCCGGGTCGAGCAGCTGGGCTACGACATCACCTTTATCAACCGGAACCTCGGCGGCAAGACGATGACCTATCTGGAGCATTGCCACTACCGCGGGGTGGACGGAGCCGTGATCGCCTGTGTGGATTTCACAGACCCGCAGGTGGTGGAGCTGGTGAACAGCGAGGTGCCGGTGGTCACGATCGATCATGTGTTCAATAACCGCATGGCAGTCCTTTCGGACAACGTGGCCGGCCTTTCGGCGCTGGTCCGCACGGCATACAGCCAGGGCCACCGCCGCATCGCCTTTATCCACGGCGAAAAAACCGCCGTTACCGAGAACCGTCTGGCGGGCTTCTACAAGAGCTGCGATGAGCTGGGGCTGGAAGTTCCGGATGTGTATGTGCGGGAGGGCATCTACCACGACGCCGCCCGCTGCGCACAGGAAACGAAAGCCCTGCTGGCGCTTCCGCAGCCGCCCACCTGCATCATCTTCCCGGACGATTTCTCCGCGCTGGGCGGCTACAACGCCATCGCGGAGGCGGGGCTGAGCATCCCCGAGGACATCTCGGTGATGGGCTACGACGGCATCTACCTTTCCCGGGTGGTCAAGCCTCAGCTGGTGACTTACCAGCAGAACACCATGATGCTGGGGCGCACCGCCGCAGACAAGCTGGTGCAGATGATTGAGCACCCGCGTGTGACACTGGCCGAGCAGCTGCTCGTGACCGGCAAGCTGCTGGAAGGCGACTCCGTCGGCCGACCGGCCCAAACGTAGTTCCTCGGCTCCGGGCGGACCGGAGCTTTGATAAAACAAAACGGATTTCGTTTGCATGAGAACCATTGAAGGAGGTTTTCTACTATGAGAAAGATTTCGCGTCGTAATTTCCTGGTCGCTTCTGGTGCAGTCGCCATCACCGCAGCGCTTTCTGCATGCGGCGGCAGTTCTTCCACTGCCAGCTCGACCGCAGCCTCCTCTGCAGCCGCTTCTTCTGCCGCAGCCGGGCCTGCCGCACAGGGCAAGGTGCTGAACATCTGGTGCTGGAATGATGAGTTCCAGAGCCGCTTCAACGACTACTATCCGGAAGTTTCCGAGATCGCAGCCGACAAGTCCACCACCACCCTGAAGGATGGCACCGTTGTGAAGTGGACCATCAATGCCAACGAGAACAACAACTATCAGAACAAGCTGGACGAAGCCCTGCTGAGTCAGGACAGCGCTGCTGATGACGACAAGATCGACATCTTCCTGATCGAGGCTGACTATGCTCTGAAGTATGTGGATTCCGATTACGTTCTGGATGTCAAGGCAGACATCGGCCTGACCGACGACGATCTGGCTGGCCAGTACCAGTACACCAAGGACATCGTTAGTGTGGACGGCAGCCAGCGCGGCACCACCTGGCAGGCAACTCCCGGTCTGTTTGCATACCGCCGCAGCATTGCCAAGGATGTTCTTGGCACCGATGATCCCGCCGAAGTGCAGACCTACCTGTCCGACTGGGATAAGTTCAATGATGTAGCTGCACAGGCAGCCGCCAAGGGCTACAAGATGCTGTCCGGCTTTGATGATGCATACCGCACCTTCTCCAACAACGTGGCAGCTCCGTGGGTCACCGGCACTACCGTTACCGTTGATGAGAACATTATGAAGTGGGTCGATCAGACCAAGGAGTACACCGATAAGGGCTATAACAACAAGTCCAGCCTGTGGGACAGCCAGTGGGCAGCCGATCAGGGTCCCACCGGTAAGGTGTTCGGCTTCTTCTACTCCACTTGGGGCATCAACTTCACCCTGCTGGGCAACTCTCTGGAGACTCCTGTCGCTGAGGGCGGCAAGGAAGAAGTTGGCAACGGTATCTACGGCGATTACGCTGTGTGCGAAGGCCCTCAGCCCTACTACTGGGGCGGCACCTGGATCTGCGGCGCAGCCGGCAGCGACAACATCGAGACCATTAAGGATATTATGCAGAAGCTGACCTGCGATGAAGCCATCATGAAGCAGATCACCATGGATACGCAGGACTACACCAACAACGAGAAGGCTATGAACGAGATCGCAAACAGCGATTACAGCTCCGCTTTCCTGGGTGGCCAGAACCACATCGCTCTGTTTGCAGAGGCAGCCAAGAAGATCGATATGTCCAACGCCGGTCCGTACGATCAGGGCCTGAATGAGAGCTTCCAGAATGCATTCAAGGATTACTTTACCGGCAACGTGGACGAAGATACCGCAAAGGCAAACTTCGAGACCGCTATCAAGGAGAAGTATCCTGAGCTGACCGACGTGGTGTGGCCCGCATAAGGCAGACGCACTCGCACACAACTGAGATCAGGGGGCGGGCCGGGCGCAGTGCCCCGCCCGCTCCCTTTTTCCTGCAACACCCGTCAGGAGGCAGTCACATGGGAGAGAAAACAAAAAAGAAAGGGTCGATCAGCTACGCGAAATGGGGCTACATCTTCATTGCGCCGTTCTTCATCATCTTCGCGGTATTCCAGCTGATCCCTCTGGCATCCACCATTTACTACAGCTTTTTTGAATATTACCGCAGCGGCCTGAAGATCATTGGCCCGAACTTTGTGGGCCTGAAAAACTACATTACCCTGTTCGCAACCGATCTGCCCAAGTATTTTGGCAACACGCTGATCCTGTGGATCATCGGCTTTATCCCGCAGATCGCCATTTCCCTGTTGCTGGCAGCATGGTTCACCGATCTGCGCCTGAAGTTGAAGGGCCAGACCTTCTTCAAGACGGTCATCTATATGCCCAACCTCATCATGGCATCGGCCTTCGCCATGCTGTTCTTCGCGCTGTTCTCGGATAACGGCCCGGTCAATGCCGTGCTGATGGGCATGGGCATCCTCAAACAGCCGTTCAGCTTTCTGAACACCGTGTGGGGCAACCGCGGGCTGATCGGCCTGATGAACTTCCTGATGTGGTTCGGCAACACCACCATCATGCTGATGGCTGCGATCATGGGCGTGGATCCCACCCTGTACGAAGCGGCTGAACTGGACGGCTGCACCCGAACCAGATGTTCTGGAAGATCACCATTCCGCTGATCCGTCCCATCCTTGTTTACGTCATGATCACCTCCATGATCGGCGGCCTGCAGATGTTCGATGTGCCGCAGATTTTGACCAACGGCAAGGGCGGCCCGGACCGCACCTCCACCACCATGATCATGTACCTGAACAACCACCTGTTCAGCAAGAACTACGGCATGGCCGGTGCAGTCTCGGTGGTGCTGTTCCTCGTCTGTGCGGTGCTCTGCGTCGTCGTTTACGTGAGCCTGACCAGGGAGGACGATGGCCGCAGCAAGGCAGAGCGCAAGGCTCTGAAAGGAGGTAAGAAGTAATGGCTCACACTGCATTGACAAAGTCGGAAAAAGCCACACTGGCGGCCCGCCGCACCGGGTGCTACATCGCGCTGGTGCTCATCAGCTTTTTGTGCCTGTTCTTCTTCTATGTGCTGGTGATCAACTCCACCCGCACCCACTTCGAGATCCAGAAAGGCTTCTCGATGCTGCCGGGCAAATCCCTGATGACCAACCTGAAAAACGTGCTGAACGACGCGAATATCCCGGTGCTGACCGGTGTGCGGAACAGCCTGATCGTCTCCGCCTGCTCGGCGGCGTTCAGCGTGTACTTCTCGGCCCTGACGGCCTACGGCATCTACGCCTATAACTTCAAATTCAAAAAGGCCGCGTTCGCCATTATCCTGCTGATCATGACCATGCCCACGCAGGTGTCCGCTCTGGGCTTTTTGCAGCTCATCACCAAGATGGGCCTGAAGAACAGCTTTATCCCGCTGATCCTGCCCAGCATTGCAGCGCCCACCGTGTTCTTCTTCATGAAGCAGTATCTGGACGCTTCCCTTCCCATAGAGATCGTAGAGGCTGCCCGCATCGACGGTGCAGGCGAGTTCTACACCTTCAACAAGATCGTGCTGCCCATTATGAAGCCCGCTTTGGCAGTGCAGGCCATTTTCTCCTTCGTGGCCAGCTGGAACAACTACTTCATTCCCGCTCTTGTGCTGGACAGCGCCGACAAAAAGACCCTGCCCATCCTGATTGCACAGCTGCGCAGTGCAGACTTCCTCAAGTTTGATATGGGCAAGGTTTACATGATGGTGGCTATCGCCATTCTGCCCGTCATCATCGTGTACCTGCTGCTTTCCAAGTTCATCGTCCGCGGTGTTGCTTTGGGCGGCGTGAAGGGCTAAAATTTCGACCGCTGCCAGCGGCAGAAACAGGGAGAAATTTTTGGCGCAGCGGTCTGCAAGACGCGAGGCCCGCTCAAGGGCCGAAGCGGATGCAGGGCACCGCAAGAGGGCGCTGCTTCCGCTTCCCGCACGAAAGACCTAACGAGCATTCGCCACTCTCTATTATGCGTCGCAGGACAAATGATTCGTGCAGCACGAGCTCCATCTCCCTGTGATCGGCAATGCAGCACGGCTGCACGCAAACGAATTACGACCGTTCCTGATTCTCCTTCCATATTATAACAGCAGACAGCCCGGAGACGACCTGCTCTGGGCTGTCTGCTGTTTTTTCCGATTTACAAAACTGAACTGAACCAGTATAATAAAGTACGAAGTATAAAACACAGGAGGAGACCCAGTTGATTCATTTGATTGAAACGGTCTACCGTTTTCTCTGGGGCGATTTGTTTGTGCTGCCCATTGCGGGCGGCGTAGGGATCTCGCTGATGGTGGTGCTGCTGTTCACGGCGGGGGTGTTCTTCACCCTGCGGACGCGTCTGCTGCCGGTGCGGCTGTTCCGGGATATGATCGCCGCCGTGTGCGAGAAAAAGCAGGGCAGGAACGGCCTTTCCTCCTTCCAGACGCTGGTCATTTCCACCGCCACCCGCGTGGGCATGGGCAATCTGGTGGGCGTGGTGGCTGCTGTTTCTGCAGGCGGTGCCGGTGCGGTGTTCTGGATGTGGGTCACTGCCATTCTGGGTGCGTCCACCTCCTTTATCGAATCCACCCTTGCCCAGAAATACCGCCAGCCCGACCCGCTGTACGGCGGCTGGCGCGGCGGACCGGCCTATTATATCCACATGTGGGCGGAGCGGAAGCGGAAGAAACCGCTGCGGCGCTCTGTGGTAGCGGCGCTGTTTGCGGTGTCTGGCCTCATCTGCTGGTGCGGCATCAGTCAGGTGATCTCCAACTCGGTGAGCTCGGCGTTCAAGAATGCGTTCCACATCCCGCCCATTGCAACGACGGTGGCACTGGTGGTGCTGGCGGCAGTCATCGTGCTGCGCAAGAATGCCACCGTGAAAAGTCTGGACGTGATGGTGCCCATCATGGCGGTGTGCTATTTTGTGATGACGCTTTATGTCATCGCGACCAATATCACCCACCTCCCGGCGGTGCTGGGCAGCATCTTTGCGGAAGCGTTCGGTCTGCGGCAGGCCGTGGCTGGCGGCTTTGGTGCTGTGCTGATGAACGGTGTCAAGCGCGGCCTGTTCTCCAACGAAGCGGGCAGCGGTTCGGCACCCTGCGCGGCCGCAGCTGCCGACTGCGATGATCCGGTCAAGATGGGGCTGGTCCAGGCGCTGGGCGTCCTCATTGATACGATCGTCATTTGCAGCTGCACGGCCTTCGTCATGCTGCTGGCCCCGGAATCCGTCACGACGGGCCTGACCGGCATGGACCTCTTGCAGGCGGCGGTGCAGTACCATCTGGGCAGCTTCGGCGTTATCTTTATCGCTGTGACGCTGGCGCTGTTCAGCTTTTCCACCTTCATCGGCATCCTGTTCTACGCCCGCTCCAATGTGGCGTATCTCTTCGGGGACCGCTGGCTTTGGCAGACGCTTTATAAGGTATTGGCGCTGGGGATGCTGCTGGTGGGCGGTGTGCAGGCCTACACGGTGGTGTGGGATCTGGGCGACGTGGGCATCGGACTGATGACCATTTTCAACCTCATCGCGCTCTATCCGCTTTCCGGCGAGGCCATTGAGGCCCTCCGGGACTATGAGCACCGGAAGCATCTGGAACACTGAGCAGGGGAGACGCCCCGCTCCATGGATCGTTAGCAAAACGGCGCAGCCGAAGCGGAGGATTTCCGCCAAGCTGCGCCGTTTTTTTGCGCTCGAAAAAAGAAGCTGAAAAAATGCGAAAAAACGGTTGACAAATCCGCTTTTGTCTGCTAAAATAAACGAGTCGTCCGGCAAGGACGTGAACAGAATCTGGGCGTGTTCCCGAGTGGCCAATGGGGACAGACTGTAAATCTGCTGCTTTCAGCTTCGGTGGTTCGAATCCACCCGCGCCCACCAAACAAGAAAAATCCGAACCTGTTTCCGATTGGAGAAGGGTTCGGATTTTTTGTTTTCTTCGGGTACAACAACGAAGGTTCCTGTGGACGGCGCAAAACTCCGATGCCTTGTCATAGACCGTAAGCCAATAACAAGATTTGGAGGATGCGAATATGAAATACGATGAAAGAGTCTGCAAGTTTAACATGGACACCGGGTGTGTGGAGTTGACTCTCCAAGATGGGAGAAAAATTTCCATTGACTGTACCGGGGTTGAGGATGCACTGGATGTGACCATGGCGCAGAGGACGGAATTGGACTACCTTATCTACAATGACCCGCTGAGCTATGCCGATTTGATTCTGAACGGTGACCCGGAGGAATATTTGAAAAATGCAGCCGGGAGCCATGGGCTAGAAGATTAAGGGCAAAAAAATAAGAGGTGTGCCCAACTGGACACACCTCGGTGAGATACATCTATGTAAGGCAGGGCGTTCCCTTTTCTGGGAGCGTCCTGCTGTTTTTATGCTGCAACAGGCAAGGCTTGTAGAGCTTCCTGCTCTTTCAGCCATTCCTCATATTCACGCTGGCCTTCCTCGCTGTTGAAAAACTCAACCATGGAGGGATAAAAGCAACGTGCAAGGGTCTTGATTGCTTCATCCGGGTAGCCGGATTTGTTTGACTTCTTCTTTTTGTTCAAATGGTATCCTCCGAAAATCAAAGTTCCATATCCTGCCCACGCTTGCGGTTTTTCTGCTGCACATTCATGGTGCGCTCCTGCTTGGGGGCAAGAATCTTTTCCAGAAAGCCGCGCACCAGTTCGGGCGCACGGTGGAGCGCGTCCAGATAGGGCTTCACTTCATACCAGAGTTCATGATACTTTTGACCCCAATGAGCAGCTTCCTTCTTGGCGGTGGAAAGTTCTTCTTTCAAGCGGCGGTTCTCCACATCCATCATATAGCCGTGGTCGGCCTGTTTTTCAGCTTGGAGAATTCTTCTTCGGTCAGCGAGTAGTTACCGAGAAAGGTGCGCTTGCCGATATAATCCAGATCGCGCGCATGAATGAGGGCTTCTTTTGTGAGCGTGGCCTTTTTCTGCACAGCGGCAAGTTCCTTCTCCTTTTTGGAGAGGGTCTGACTGGTTTTGGCAAGCAACTGCGCCTTTTGGTCGGCTTGGGCGGTCAGGCTGTCCAGCCGTTCCTGCTCCCGTTGAACTTTGAACTGGGTGACGGTCAGGTGTTCTTCGGTGCTGCCACGTTCGCCGCGCTCTATATCGGTGTACCCGGCAGCGCGCATAAAATTGAAGAAATCGTCTTGCAGGACGCTGTACGACTTCTTCAGGACTGGTTTGCCGTTCTTTTGCAGGACGGGCTTTCCGGCATCGTCCAGCAGGGGCTTGGATGCCCACTTCTTGCTCCGGCTGACCTGCATGACGGTCTCCTTGACGGTGCCGACCAGTGCCTTGTCCTTGCAGCGTTTCGACCACAGGATCTGCTTTTCCACCACAGGTACATAGACCACATGGAGGTGGTAGTGGTAAACTTCGCGGCCTAATGCTTCGGTCATGGCACGGTTGATCTCATCGGCATGCATGACAGCCGAGAGGATATACTGTTCACCGCCTACGATTTGCACAGCAGCTTTGTAGGCATCCGTATAGAACTGCTTGGCGAACTCGTAGCCGCCGTGGTTGTCAAAGTAGGCCGAGTTGACATCAAAGACAAGCTCGCAATAATGGGTGGCATCCGGCTTCAGGCCGCGCGTTGAAATCGTACCAGCGGTTTCCAGTTGGGCGAACAGGTCGGTGTAGCTGGCGGTTGGCTTCTTGAAGTGGACGTTCCATGCAGCGCGCTGGGGGATAATATCGGGGTTCCGATAGCTGTCCTTTTCACGCTCATTGTGCTGCTGAGTGTTGCCAACGGCCTTGTCCGAAACGGCGAGATTTCGGACACTTGTGCGGTCAATACCATCATTTCTTGCCAAAGGGCATCCCTCCTTTTGGGGTTCAGAGGAAGGTGACGGGAACGAAGATGCACTTCTTCGGAAGTGTAATAACCCACTATAACACTTTCATCCCTATGGGCTGCAAAGTGTAGTGGGCTCTTCGAGGACTCTCCGAGGGGGAACGTCTCCTGCGGGAGAGTTAATCGAGTTCACGTTTGCGAAGCAATGAAAGCCCCAGTGGGGCTTTTAAGTGACCGAACGGTCTTGCGCCAGCAAGATGGAGGGGCCTCGCCCCGACAAGTTCGCACAATGCGAACTTGATTGCTCCGTACGCATCTGAAAAAATTGCGTACGGACTTCAAATAACCTGTACGGTCTGTACGACGTACGGCGACATAAAATATACACGATGATGCGTTTTAATTTGCTTCAATTCGCCGTACGGGTGCGTACAAGTACAGACCGTACAGGTTGTACGAACTTCTTCCGTGAAAAATGCACTTTTTACGGGCAGGGGTGGACAAGCGGCTCGATGCCTACAAAGCCCCGCACCCTGCGGCCACCGGGCAGGTAGATGTTGTTGGTGGCTTCAAGGTTGTAGCGGCGGTCATTCTGGCGCAGTTCTGCGCTGAAACGGATCGCCGATACGCTGTGACAGGCGTTATCCTCGCACCACTGTTTATAAATGTCATAGAACTCCTTGGAGCTGATGGAGTAGTCCGCCTTAAAGCGGAAGTAACCCTCGGACTCCATGAAGTCGATGACATTGTTGCTGCTGCGTTTGATGGTGTCCACGTTGGCGGCGGCTCGTTCGCTGACCGTGAAGCGGAAATCGTTCTGCACCAGCCGGTGCAGTCCTTCCAGACACCACAGCAGGATGCCTTCCAACTCGGCGCACATCTTCTCCACAAGGAAGGGATCATCCGTGCGGTCGGCAGGCTTGTCTTTGGTGGTCAGGATGAGCTGACGGCGGAAGAAGCCATCCGAATGGTCGTACAGCGAGGTCAGCGCACCGTTGCCGAAACAGAGGAATCGGGCGTAAATATCCCGCTGGTAGCTCTGGACACCCTTGCGCTCCAAGTCCAGCTTGGCTTCGGCAGTGACAATCGTTTTGATATAGTTGGTCTTGGGCAGGGCGTTCATGTCCATGTCGTCATCGATCATCAGCAGGCGGCGTTCCAGATCGGCACGGGCAAAACGGTTGTTCTCCACTTTCTGGACACTGCCGTTGCTGGCGGCATCCCCCATGAGCCGTTTCAGCACCAGCCCGATTCTGGATTTACCCTCGCCGCCCTTGCCAACGATGAGCATCATCTTCTGCCCCTTGGTGCTGGGGATCAGGCAGTAGCCCAGATATTCCTGTAAGGTGGGGATGTCGGCATCGTCCAGCAGCTCGTGCAGAAAGGTCAGCCAGCGTTCCGGGTTGAATGCCTTGGGGTCGTACTTCACAGGCAGGCGGTTCTGGCAGAACAGGCGGCTCTCCTGAAAAGAGCCGTCCGGCAGATGGTACACGCCGTTCTGGAGGTGGATGCAGTCCTGCTCGATGGGGAACGGGTCGGAAAAGGCCAGCAGCTTGATGGTCTCCAGAATGTTGGTGACCTTTTTGGACAGGCCGGAGGTGACATATTCCTCGATGTTCTCCAAGATGCGCTGCTTGATCTCGCTCTCGTCCTCCACCGGACCGTCCAGCGTGTACAGCGTACCGTTGACGCATTTCAGCGGCCACTGTTCCAGAAAGGCGCGGCCAAACTGGACTTCATCGATCTTCTTGCCGTTGTACCAGTCCGGCCATAAGGGGTTGCGGGAAATGTTTTTCTTCATGTGGTGGTTCTCCTTTAAAAAAGTAAAGTGGTGATTATCATAATGATAAGCACCACTTTAGGTGAATGAATCGTCAGGCGCACTTTGCCAGAGCAAGGCGGTCGGTGCGCTCCTCCAGCATCAGCAGGTACGACCCGGACAGCAGCTGTGCGGCGGCAGCGGCCTTCTGCTGGGGCGTCCCAAATGCAACGCAGTCCGTCAGGTGCTCGATGGTCTCGGTCATGTGGAGGGCTTCTTCAAACCGTGGGTCATGCGGTTCCTCCGGGGTGGCGGGCTTGTAGCGCTCCTGCCAGTCGTGCAGCAGGTCGAGATAATCGGTCAGCACCCGCAGACAGTAGGCGATGTCTGCCCACTGCTCGTCCGTCAGGCCACGCTTGGGCGGCGGCAGGGCGATGGCATTGGCGGGCGGCTTATCCGGGTCAAGCCCGAAGTCACTTGCGAGCTTCTCGGCGGCTTGCCGGGGGTTCAGGTCGAACAGCTTGGCGGTGAGGTCGATGGCATCTCCATTGGCCCCGCAAGCGAAACAGTAATAATAGGTGTCGTTCAGCTTCATGCTGGGGTCGCTGTCGGAATGGAACGGACAGCACACCATACCATGGCGGTCGGGCTCCATGCCGTACATCTCTCCCACCTGCCGAACGGTGATGGCGGACTTGATCTTTTGATACAGGCTCAAGGGCATTCCTCCTTTGTTTCGTGCGTTGCACCAGAGTCCCCAGCGTGGGAACTCTGGTGTTTTTTGCTTCCTGCCTGAATATACGGAAAATTTTGCAGAAAGAGCAAAAAAGCGGCAAAACTGCAACGGAAAAAGAAAAAAGCCCTTACTGGTTGCAGGGCTGCAACAGCAAGGGCGGAGAGGAAACCGTATATTGAACAAAACGGCAGAGCGTATTATAATGAGGAAAAAGCTCAAAAAGGAGGGCCGACCACATGGCACAGGAATATCTGCCCGCACCATCCAACATCCGTCTTGCGGACTTGATGAAAGAGCACAACATCAGCCAACCAGAACTTGCCAAGGAACTCGGCTGCTCCAAAAGCACCATCAGCCGCTTCATCAGCGGTGCAAAAGGGACGCTGACCCATGAGCAGGTGCTGAAAATTGCAAGGCTGTTCAACGTGTCCACGGATTTTCTGCTGGGAGAAACCAACATCCCCGACCGCAAGAACTACGACATTGCTGAACTGGGCTTGTCCGTAGAAGCCGCAAAGAACCTCTACACAGGGCGCGTCAATGCAGAGGTAGTCAACCTGCTGCTGGAAAACGCCCGCTTTGCAGAGCTTACTTACCGCATAGCGCAGTATTTTGATGATACCTTTGCGTCCGGCATCGCAGCACAGAATGCCATGCTCACGACATTGAGCACCCTGCTGCGCACAAAGGTCAAGACCCCGGAAGCAGCCAAAGCCGCAAAGGACATCAGCCTTCGGAGAAAGCCGGTGTATCAAGGCGACCTTGATGACATTGAGATGTACTTCATGGCGGCGGTCAAGGAAATCAAAAAGGGTATCGGGAGCCATTACGCCGAACAGGAAGCCATGAGCAAGAAAGTGGCAGAGAAGATGTTCACCGAATTGACCAAAGGGCAGGATGTGCAGCACCCAACGATTACGGCAGAGCAGTTGACGGATGCAATGTTGGACAGCGTTTCGGGTATGGAAGGAGCCACGCCGGAAGCACTGGAACAGCTGCGAAGCGGTCTGTTGGGAATCTTGCAGTCTGCCGCAGAGCAGGAAAACGCCCATGAAGCAGACGAATGAACGGCTTTGTGCGCTGGCACAGAAAGGGGACGCCACCGCACTGGACAGCCTGATCGACAACAACAAGTCCTTTATTGGCAAGGTGGCAAATGACCTTTTCCGCAGCATGAATCTGGCACAGTCCGGCCTGAACCTTGACACGGACGATTTGAAACAGGCAGGGAATCTGGGCTTGTGGAAGGCCGTGCCGAAGTTCGATGCAGCGCGCGGCATGAAGTTCCTGACCTATGCGGCTCCTGCCATCCGCAACGCCATGATGGACATGGTTCGGGATGCCTTTGCCGCTTTTGAGCAGCGGATGGTGACGGAGGATAAGGATGGTATCTGCTACCAGCGCGTTTCGCTGGATGATGTTCTGCCGGGAGAGGAACAACTGCGGCGCATCGAAGCCATAGCCGACCCCTACGCCATGCAGCCGCAGAGTATTATGGAAGAGCAGGAATCGCGCCGGGAACTGTACGATGGCCTGAAACGGCTGACCCAACGGGAGCAGACCTATCTGCTGTACCGCTATGGCTTCACCGATGGCGAGGAGCATCCGCTGATCGGCACGGCGATATACTTTCACCTGACAAAAGGCCGCGCCAAAAAGACGGAGGAACAGGCCATGGATAACCTGTGGCTGGAACTGCCGTGGTGGTTTATCTGAATGGGCAGAGAGGAATTGTGTCAAATTGACATAATTCCTCCCGATAAGAGGGATGTGGGCGAAAATGCTGGCAATGTATCTGGCAGTTCTGGATGACCGGAGCAGCGAAGAACAATTTATAGATGTATATAATACCTACAAGCGGCTGGTCTACCATACCGCTTACAAAATTATGGGCGATTCGTATCTGGCAGAAGATGTACTGCAAGAGGTGTTTTTGTACGTTGCCAAAAATTTTTCTAAAATTCATCGAGAAAACTGTCACGAACTCGCTGCTTATCTCGTTAGTTGTAGTAGAAGCCGTGCATACGATATGCTTCGCAAGCAGCGAGAAGAACCGCTGGAAGAAGTCCCGGACGCACCAGACGATGCCCCGGTGCCGGATGATGCAGCAGTCAGCACCGATAACATCCAACACCTGACAGAACTGATCGGACAGATGAAACCGATGTATCGTGATCCGCTGCGCCTTTTGGCAATGGGCTACACCAACAGGGAGATTGCCGAATCGCTTGGACTGACGGATGAAGTGGCTCGGATGCGGCTTTTCCGTGGAAGAAAACTATTGTGGAAGGAGCTGAACAGCCATGAGTGAGCGGACAGAAGTTTCTTTTGATGCAGCTTTGATGATGGCACTCCGTGCAGATGCACAAAAAGAACTGGACGAGCTGCCAACTCCGGCACAGCTTAAGGAACGCTACCCGGACACTTCCCGATGGGATGCTCGCCTGAAAGCGGCATTGCATAAACGCCGTCCGGTGCTGAAACGAGTGCTTGTTGCAGCCATGACGCTGGTAATTTTAACTCTCGGCGCACTTGCAGTAAGTGCAGACTTCCGCAAGGCAGTCTATACGATGATTCAGAAGTTCCTGCCCATTGAGATGCAGCTGACGTATCAAGTGGACGGCGAACCGTTGGAACGATTTCCGGATGGATACAGCGACCATTATGTGCCGGACGGCTTTGAAATGGACAATGCGCAGAAATTTGAACGAGCAGAAAACTTTTTACATGTTTACTCGTCAAAAGAAGCAGAAGAAAGCTACACTGTCCGTTGCTCAATTATCCAGCCGGGGCAGCAGTCCCTATTTGATAATGAGCATACAGTGTACGAAACCGTAAGGGTCGGAGAAGCAGATGCAACTTTGGGAACGAGTGCAAGCGAAAACGGAGACACCGTTTATATTTTAAGCTGGGAGCAAGGAGGCGTTTCAAACACGATTATGGGAAACATTTCACGAGATGAGATTATGAAAATTGCTGAAAACGTATTTTAATATGAAACTCCATGTTATTTGTTAGAATCAACAAATAACATGGAGTTTCTTTGTATAAGCGTACAAACTTAACGAAAAGCAGAGATTTTTTCAAAAAAGTTGTCACAAACGCAATGTGAACTACGTTGACTAAGCAAAAGCTCCTATTAGAAACAAAAAATTGGAGGTGTATTGTCTATTTATGATGAGAAAAAAAGCAAAAACAATCACAATGACTGTGATCTTGATTTTGGCGATTATACTGATTTGTATAAAAGTCACTCACTTTGTGATAATAGAACGTCCATTGAAACAATGCAGGATAGTATCAGCATACCATCTTACAGTAGACACTAATGGTGCTCAAATTGACCAGTCTTGGCTATTTGAAAAGGATGACCTGACATATATAGATATTGCCAAAACTTTTGAGCAGACATATTTTGTCACTGATTATGCTGGTGGTTCTGGTGATAGCGGTGCACTCAATGAACTCACGATAGCTTTTGGTGAAACAATGGACGGAATGCCAGACATTCGCATAACGGTTTCTGAAAATGGCTACATTCAAATCAATGGTAAAAGAGCATATCCGCTTTCTCTTAAATATGCAGGCAATAGGCTTTATGGACATCTTTTGGAGTGCTTGCAGGATGGAGCTGATCGGCAGCAATAAGAATGACTAAGCAAAAGTTCATGTGGAAGGTAAATGCATAAAAGTTTGCGTAGAGGTGATTCCGATGCAGAATTAAAGAGAAAAGAACATGAAACATAGCCAAAGTAATTGCAACAGTTAATAAAACATAAGAAGAAAATCACCATGAAAAAGATGACTCGTAACGAATTCCTCAAAATGGCTGGAACGAGTGCTGCGCTGGTCGTAATCAACACTGCTTTAGTGCCTACTGCTATTGCGGCTGAACCTATCGGTACAGTACTTTCTGCAAAAAAGTCAGTTAATACGGGAACGGCTGTAAGCTCTGCAACGTTCGAACTTGTTCCAATTTCTCGCCAAACTTTCTGGGGCGATTCTGGTTCATGCACACTCGATTATCTGTCTGAAGGATATATCCAATGGACGATTACCATCCCCGGCACAGTAATCACTTCCTTTGAAGCTAATCTACATTTCAATAAACTTGGAACACCCTTCGGTACATTTGATTATGCTATCTCTACACGTAGTACAAGCGGTACGGAAGATGTAAAATACGGGCTGTCTAAGGGAAAATGGGAGGTTGAATTTACAGGAATTGCAACCGCTGCCAACGGCGATATGTATAGTGTTGTCGATGGCGCAAAGCTGACTTTCAGTGTTACTAAATAATCCGATTGTCACGAAACACTATATAACTTATATGTGCAATCCTTTATAAAGCAGTATATAGTATAAAGTGAACCCCATCTGCAACAGGCATTTCAATTAAAAGAGTCTGTTTCAGGTGGGGTTTTAGAATGAGCATGATTCCTCAGGCTACCTTTAAGAACTGAAGACTTTTTTACAATTGATGACTTTCTTGTTCAGCCAACCAAGCGAGTTTATTCCATCCGTTTGCATGACACTGTTTATTGATAAATTCCAAGATTTTTTTGTGATTTTCTTTTGATAGAGTATCACCATTATGACATGCAAGAAATGTAAAAGGCTTCGGAATATCTTCTTTTTTGTCGGCTAGTAATAAAATATATCCGATATATTTCCCGTTTTCAGATATTACATAAAATTCAGGCAAGGTTCCTTCTTTGCTGCTCCGAACGAATTTTTCAAAAGTATCAAGTGGTATTTGTTTAGGAACCGCATAATCGTAGACGTAATGGATAGCGTCAACTTCCGTATTTAACCATACAATCTCCATAATTATCCCCTTTGTGTTTTTATAAATATTGGTAAAGCGACAAATATATAATCTAATGAATATACGGAAAATGCGTTTTATTTGTTGCAAATAAAATAGCAGCTTGAAAATGTTTGGTACTTTAACCAATATATCACGAGAAATATTGTGCAACTGAGAGAACTTTGATTGAGGTTGCGCACTCGGTTGACTTGTAAAGCAAAAAGCGTTACAATAAATCCGAGGTGATAACCATGGAAAAAACGATGACACTCAATCTTCGTGTGAACCCTACTGTCAAGCAGCAAGCCGAGGATGTACTGAAGCAGCTCGGCATCCCGATGGCAACTGCCATTGATATGTACCTGCGCCAGATCACCCTGACTGGCGGCATCCCCTTTTCTCTGTCCCTGCCGAAAGCTCCTGCGGCTCTGAATGCTGACACCATGACCGATGATCAGCTTCATGCAGCCTTGCAGGTAGGCATTAAGGAAATTCAGAACGGTGACACCGTGGATGCCGCAAGCGCATTCGCCCAGTTCAGGGAACAGCACAGATGAAACAGTATGATGTGAAAATTTCCCGGATGGCACTCAGCGATATGGAGCAGATCTACAGCTACATTGCCGACCGTCTGCTGGAGCCTGACACGGCTATGGGGCAGTATAACCGCATTGCAGAAGCCATTCAGTCGCTGAACATCCTGCCGGAACGCTGTGCGCTGGTAGAGAGTGAACCAGAGCGCACCCAAGGGCTGCGGCAGATGCTGGTGGACAACTACTCGGTGTTCTACATTGTGGGCGGGGATGCTGTTTCGGTGGCTCGTGTGCTGTACAGCGCATCCGACCTTGTGCGCCGCCTGCGGAGAATGAAGTGAAAGGGGTGTTTGCATGACCGCCGTGATTTACGCCCGCTATTCCAGCGATAACCAGCGCGAAGAATCCATCGAAGGTCAGATTCGCGAGTGTACGGCCTACGCCGAAAAGAACGGCATCACTGTGGTCAAACACTACATTGACCGTGCCCTTTCCGCCAAAACGGATAACCGCCCGGACTTCCAGCAGATGATCAAGGACAGCGAGAAACGGTTATTTGACATTGTGCTGGTCTGGAAACTTGACCGCTTTGCCCGAAACCGCTACGATTCTGCACATTATGAGTATCAGTTGGAGCGCAATCATGTCAAGCTGGTGTCTGCCACGGAGCCCATCTCTGACAGCCCTGCGGGTATCATGGTCAAGAGTATGCTCACTGGCATGGCCGAATACTATTCCGCAGAACTTTCTGAAAAGGTCGTTCGCGGCATGACCGAGAATGTTCTGAAGGGCAAGTACAACGGCGGCACGATTCCCATTGGTTTTAAGGTGGACGAGGAGAAGTTCTTTCAAGTCGACCCGCTGAAAGCTCCCTTTGTGGTAGAAGCCTTTCAGCGGTACAACGATGGCGCAACTATGAAAGAACTGATGAACTGGCTGAACGACAGTGGCGTGACCACCAACCGCAACCAGAAGTTTACCTACAACAGTGTTCAGAAGCTGTTGACGAACAAACGGTACATCGGAGAAAACCACTTCAAGGACATTGTGATGCCCGACAGCATCCCGGCCATCGTGGACAAGGACTTGTTTGAAGAAGTACAGCAAAAAATCAAGAAGAACAGCCGCGCTCCTGCCCGTCACAAGGCCGAGGACGATTACTTGCTCACCACCAAGCTGTTCTGCGGAATGTGCGGCGCGATGATGTTCGGCGAGTGCGGAACGAGTCGAAATAAGAACGTCCACCATTATTATAAATGTGCTAATGCCAAGCGCACCAAGACCTGCAAGAAAAAGACCGTCCGTAAAGAGTGGCTGGAAGATTTGGTCATAGCTGAAACCATGAAGCTGATTCAGGACGATGCCGTGATTGATGCCATCGTTGCAGAAGTGATGGAGCTGCAGGATCAGGAAAACACCACGCTTCCTTTGCTGGAAAAGCAGATGCGCGAGGTGGAGAACGGCATTGAGAATATGCTGAACGCTATCCAGGCGGGTGTGCTGACCAACTCCACCAAATTACGTTTGGAAAAGCTGGAAGCCCAGCAGAAAGAGCTTGAAGTTCGGATTGCCGAAGAAAAAATCGCTCGGCCACGGTTAAGCGAAAATCAGGTTCGGTTCTGGCTGACCCGGTTCCGCAAGCTCGACCCGAACGTGAAAAGCCACCGGGAAACGCTTATCAATACATTCGTGAACGCCGTTTATCTCTATGATGAAAAAGTTTTGATTACATTCAACTACAAAGACGGCACAAAAACCATCACTTTCGATGAAATCGCCGCCAAAGATGCCCCAGAGGGCAATGGTTCGGATTTGGGTTGTTTCGCTCCACCAAAAAAGCTTCAACGTAACTACTACGTTGGAGCTTTTTGTTTTGTGTGTGCGTGAAACTCACGAATGCGGGCGGATTCGAACAGCTGC